>CAZBRT010000001.1:0-1122108 GCA_964494625.1 uncultured Flavobacteriaceae bacterium
GAGCAGAAGCTTCCCAAGCTTACGACGAGGGTTCGATTCCCTTCACCCGCTCCAACTCCTTGCACCCCTGCACCGGTCCCATTTGCCGCCGCGGATTCGGATCGCGTGGCAAAAACGAAAAACAACCCCATGCAAAGGGGAGGTCTTTGGGCGAAGGGGTGGATTTCAGCCTTGAGCCTGACTGCGCCAACCTGCACTTCTCCGCGACATCGCGGCGACGTCCTGGGTCGCAAGCGCCCTGGTCAACGCCGAGACGGGAAAGTCGCCGACCTGCGTCACGGGGGCGAGTTGCACTGGCCAATGATTGGCCATATCCGCAAAAATGCGAGCCGGGTGCAGCGGCCAATTCGGGAAGCCGGTCATGCCCGTCAAGGGATACAACCTCCTCAGTGATGACGTCGTCAGAACCCAGCGGATTCCGGGGCGGTATTGCGACGGGGACCGGCTCTATCTGATCGTCCAGCAGAACGGCTATCGCCGATGGGCCTTCCGGTTTTCCCGGAACGGCAGGGAACGTGAAGCCGGCCTGGGCAGCCCGGACGGCGAGCATCCGGTCCCGCTTGCCGACGCGCGCCATGCAGCTGATCGCCTGCGCGAAAAACTCAAGGCAGGTCGAAGTCCCGTCTTGCCGCGTGACGCTCGCCAACGCATGCGCGAAACTCGCGTTGGCAAGGAAGGCGACAAACCTATTCCTACCTTTGCGGCATACGCCCGTTACTACGCCAAGGCTCGCGCACCCTGGCGGAATCACCTCCCGCAATCCAACCAGTGGTTCCGCCAGATGCGCCAGATCTCGCGCGATCTGCTGTCCCGGAAGCCAGTAACGGAAGTCAACTCGGCCGATGTGTTGCGCGTTGTGCGCAGCCTTTCGCGTGGCGACACGTCGCGCGCCGAACACGTTCGCTCAGCCCTGGAGGAAGTTCTCAATGCCGCCTATGAAGACCTTGGCGTCAAGCGACCAAACCCCGCGCGCGCGCTCCGCAATGTAACGCGGTTTTTTCCCAGGAAGGACTTCGAGACTTCAGCCGAGCCTGATCCATCTTCCGGCAAAAGCACTTCCGTTCCCGGAAAGTTGGGGCAAGCCGAAGCCGAAGCACGAGGCGGCTCGGTATCGCCGCAGGTGATGGAACTGCGCAAGTTTGTTGAGCGCCTTCGCCTCCAGAGGACCACGCTTGCGAGGTCCCTTGAGTTCGCTGTGCTCACGGCGCTCCATCCGCGGGATGTACTGGCCCTGAAGTGGAGCGACCTCAGCTATATGCGGAGGTGCCTCTCCTTCACGCCCCATGGGTCCGCTGGCAGTCTTGATGTCCCCCTTGGTGAAAGGCCAATGAAGATCATCTGGTGGCTGAAGCGTCGTTCCCCTGACCACTGGCTTTTCGGCAGCCGCCGGGACCGAAGCGGCGCCACGATCTACCAGCCGGTGCTCACAAAGTCGGGAATAGGGAATATCCACATCAACTCGTTCAGACGGCTCTTCGGCGAGTGGGCGGCGGCGATGGGCCATGACTTCGGCATCGCGGCGGCGCGCTATCTGGCGGCTACTGATAGCGCCGTGCCACTGCAGCAGAGGGCTGAGATGCGGATGGGTAAAGAGGTTGAAGCACTGCTGGTGGCCTGGGACCAATTTCTCGCAAGCCCATGATGGCCATACGATCTGCATAGATGTAGAGCGGAAATGGCGTCCAAGCACAGCATGCTGTAGCGCTCTTGCATTTTCAGCCAATCACTGTAGATTACGTTCAGCTGCGGGCGAATCGTTTCCGTCTTTCTACGGAGGACCCGCCTATGGCTTACAGCATCCGACGCATTAACGCACGTCGCAAGCGTGCAGCACTCTCGGCAGCCGGGGGCAGCGCGGAAGCCATATCCACCGTATCGCAGGCATCGTGCCCGGAGCAGGACGCGCTTAGCGAAACCGCCTCGGAGACTGCCCGCCGAGAGCATGGTTCTGAAGCTCCTGCCACTCCTGAACGCGATGCATTGGCGAATTCATCCCGTGTGCGATCAGAGCACCCCGCATTCCAACCAGCTGCCTCTTTCCCCGAGGTCCCGAACTTCGAATTGTCGGTGGAACACATCAAGGCGACCGGCGCATACGATTATGCGGAAGCCAAGGGGATCGTGGTCACTGCCATCAAGATTCGTCGAAAGGGAATTCTTCCCGTTGGCGACGATGACTGGAACGCCGCGCGAGACGATGCGCTCTCCTGTCTTCTCGCATATTCCATCGTCACGACGATTGATGCCCAGTTCGCGCTGCAGGACTTGCTCTGCAACACCGTGACTGCCGATGCGGCAGAGCGGTATTTTCTTGCCGACGATCCGCGCGCGCGGAGGCAGGAGGCAGTTATCATGGGGCAGTTCATGCACCTCAGGCGCGATGTCCTCAGCACACAAATCGCACACAGGAAATTCAGGAAGGACTTCTATGCTGACGGCGACACGACAAAGTTGTTGCTCTCAATGATGAAGGACATGAGCGACACGCAGCTGCGCCGGAGAAGGAATTGGGATTTGGTACGCCGGCACATGTCACTGGTGAAGGGCTTGCCTGAGGATGAGCTGAATCAAGAGGAAGTGCGGGCGTTCTACAAGAAGGAGTTCGGCGCTGACGAACCCTGATCAGGTGACCCTAGGGCCGCAAAAACTGAAGCCTCCGACGATCATGGGGGGCAGCCTTGGTATTCCCCCCTCGACTGACATTGAGCCAACCAAATCAACCCGTTGACGGGCAGCATGACTATTGGCCCGGGTGCGCCGCGATGTGGAGCAAAGACACGTAGCGGCGCGTCATGCCGCTCACCGGCGGTCAAAGGCAAGCGCCGTTGCCGCATGCATGGCGGCGCGGCGGGCAGTGGGGCACCGCGCGGAAACAAGAATGCCTTGAAGACGGGATTCTACACCCGCGAAGCAAAGGCGCGCCGCAGACAGTTGAGGCAATGGCTGAGGGATTGCTATGCCCTACTGGGCGAGATTCGGGGACAAATGAGAGAGGGACGATAGCGGCGGCCAAAGCCGCCATGGTGTGCGCAGGGGGGGGCCACTTGTGAATCATGCCCGCCTTTTTTCTGGTCAAACGCACATCCGCGCCACGTTGGTTCGCATGCGTGCCTTGAGGGCCTGCACGCCATACCAACGCCGTCGAGGTGGAGAGAAGGGTTGGGGGATGGCATCGGCCGATCAAGCAAGGCGCCGCGTGCGCTCCCCTATATTTGCTACCAACAGGTGGATCGAACCCGTACCACAATGCGCGTCATGATGGCAGGATGCGGATAGCGTCCCGGCGCCTTCGTGGAAGAGCGCCATTGGCGGTTTCCAGAAACTGAAGGCACAAAAGCCGACCCCCAATATGGCCAGCAGCACGTAGCCGGGAACCGGATGGCGCGCTGCGAACTCACTGCGAAAGGCAGCCCAGCCAACGGTGTATCCGCTGATCACGGAGGCCACGAAAAGCAAGAGGTCGATGACCAGCAGGTTGTATCCCAACCAGGCGGTGTACGCGTAGAAACCGGTGATCATCACGCCGATCGCCGTGGCAGCGCCAGTGGCAACGCCCTGCATCAAACTCCGAAGGGGAAGGGCCCAGAGGGCTGCATACAGCAGAGCCAGAAGAACCAAAGGCCAAAACAGCAGCTTCCCGTGTTCCCAGACACTCTCGTCGATCGCGACAAAAGGAGCGACCCACGCTGAATTTCCGGAGAAGGCGTAGGCGAAGTGCAAGGCACTGCCGCATGCAGTCAGGAACATGACATTGAGGACGTGGATCATTGCCCCTCTGTTGCTTGGCATGTCAGCACTGCCCCTCCTCTTTTGTCGTTGCCCGCCCCCGGAGACTCCTGCCAGATGATTGTGCAGTCAATTGCTGCTCGTTAGACTCTTGGGAGAAACCGATTGGTCGCCGTGCGGCGACGCCTGCCAATCCATGACGCTGAAGTGCGTTTGAGAATGACCGTCAGAGCCAAGGGGGCAGATCAGGAGCGTCATGAGCAGTTGGGGCAAAGTCGCGGGTCGCCGGCTGGCCTTGAGTGCTGCCGGGATCGGCATTGCAGCGGCAATGGCAGCCCTTGAGTTTTCGAGCTGGTCACTCTGGCCTGTCCTTGCCGTGTCAGGGGCCTGGCTCATTGGCGCGGCATGGGCGATTCTGACTGACGGGTAGCGCCGGGCAACTAAGAGCCCCGAAAATTCTCCCGCGTCTTTATCGAGAGCTTGCGTTCGGCGCCTTGCCCCAATATCGGAGGGCGCAAAGCAATCGGGCCGGAAGCAGCGCGCACAGTCACAAAAAAATACGAAGGCCACACGAGCATTGGAAATCCCCGTCTTTCCGCGCGAGCGCTCGTCTCTCTGCTACTTTCCTCCGGCTCCATTCTCTCTCGCGCTTCTGATCCTGGCCTTCAGGCCCAGCAGCACGAAGCACACGCCGACGGTCATGCAGTCTATCGCCCAGTCATAGAGGCTGGCGTCACGCTGCAATGCGGGTATCGCCTGAACAAGCTCAATCAGTGCCCCAAATCCGCAGAGCACGGCGGCTAGTTGCCATGCACTTGTGCTTGGGAATGCGGTCCACGCCAGCACACTGAGTACGACAAATGCTGAAATATGCTGCAGCTCGCCGGACGCCGCGGCGGACAGCGGCAACGACGGAAGTATGGCCGCCACAAGAGCAATGAGAAGCGAGGCATAGAAGGCAAAACGGAGCAGCCGGATACGGGTCACATTGGTCACCGGGATGGGCTCACGCGATGTCCGCAAGCGCTGCGCCTTCAATCGGGCTGAGCGCAGTGCGTGAAATTGTGAGACCCAGCCCAGCGTCGAGAAGCAGATCCACGCAGGTGCGCCCGATAAATTTCGTCATTGTAAACGACAACAACCTTGCGCTCGGCGAAAAATAGGAGATGCAAGGACCCGCGATCTGCATCATTCATCACCGACCCACTTTTTCATACACAGAAACATGATCTGATCGGAACATCTTTGGCCAGCTTCTCCTTGCCGATCAAGATTTTCTCGCGACAGATTGCATGTGCACCAGCATTCGACGCGCGAGGACGGTGCGGTCATATTCAGGAGCGGAACGGAGGGCGTGCTGCCGGAAATGCGCCATGCGTGTGGGTTCGCGCGAGAGCGAGATCAATTTCTCCGCAAGATCCTTGGCGTCTTCTGGCGGGAAGCAGGCGCCGCACTGGGACTGTCCGACGATTGTGGCCGATTCCCCCTCAACGCCATGAAGCACGGGGATGCCCATGGCCATGCATTCGAACAATTTTGATGGAATGACCGTCTTGAAGAGCGGATCGCGTTTAAGGTGAATGATGGAGACATCAAGGAGCGCCCAATAGTCGGCGACCTCCTCTTTCGGGACCGTATCGAGAAAGAGGACATTCCGGAGGTTCATCGCATCCGCCTGTGCGCGCAATTGGGTCTTTCTTGCGCCGTCACCCAGCAGGACAATGCGGATGTCCTGACCACCCGGCGCATTGCCGAGAATTTGCGCGGCCTCAAGAAGCGTCTCGAGCCCGTGCGCCATGCCGTGCGTGCCGACATAGCCCGCCACGAATTTCCCATTCAGGCCCAGCTTCTCTGTCAGTTCATCCGGCTTACGCCGCGAAGAAAAGCGCGAAAGGTCTGCGCCATTGGTGACGACGTGAATCTTCGTGCCATCGATACCGCGACGCACAAGCTCATCCTTGAAGGCATGCGTAACGGCTATGACGGTCTTCGCCCGCCGGTAGAGAAAGAGCTCCAGCGCCTCAAGGCGCCTGAGGAGCCACCCATCCTTCAATGCGCCGACAGCCTTGATGGAGGCTGGCCAGATATCGCGCAGCTCGAATACGAAGGGCCTGCGCTTGACAAAGGCAACGATGAAGGCCGCCAGAGCGGTGAAAAGCTGCGGCGATGTTCCAACCACAACATCAGCCTTCCGGACAAAGAGGGCTGCAATGCCACCCATCACCATGAAGCTCAGATAATCGAGCGAGCGCCGGAAAAACCCTTCATTGGCCGTGATGTATGTCCACACGCGGATGACGCGGATGCCATCCATCATCTCCGACTGCCGGAGACGATTGCGGTAACCGGCAAGCAGCTTACCCGTTGGGAAGTTTGGTGCGCCGGTTACGACTGTCACCTGATGCCCTGCCCTGACCCACTCGCGCGCATGCTCGAATGTGCGGCTGGCCGGCGCATTCACTTCGGGGGGGAAATTGTCTGTGAGGAAGAGAATGTGCATGGGGGTCTGCCGCCATCAGGCCCAATTGAGCGTGAAGCGGCATGCGCCATCGGCCAGCTTTACCACCAGACATTTGTTGGGCACCGCGCGGCCGAACTGTGGGTGATAGGTCGTGCCCTCGACCGTGAGTGAGTGACCTTCTGCGCGCCAATGGACAATTTTGCCATCTGGCAAGGTGAGGCGGCCCGACCCATCGCCATCGTGAGTGACCGTACATTCCGGATGAACATGAAAACGTGCATGCGCCTCAAGATCGCGATTGGAAATCTGATCGATGATCTCCAATCCATCCGGCCGCATGAGCCATTCGCGCCGATGGACGGGATGCCCCTTGAGATAACGGTAGCCATCATGGCTGGCCAAGATGCGGGTTTGACCATCGCCGCTTGCGATATTCAGCCCCAGCACGCGTGCACGACGACCGACGCGAAAGCCGGCCCAGACATCGGACGAGTTTTCTTCCGCGACCGAGACCGTGTTGTGGGCTGGTGTGCCACGCTGGCGCAGGCGTTCGGCCCCGGTGCCATAAAGCGATGTGCCCGAATTGACCAAGACGCGTTGGCGCTGGATCGAGACCTCGAAGCTCAGCGTATCGGCATGGGCATGGCCCGGCAGGTAGTCCGGCCCAATCGCTGCCACATCGGCAATCAATACGCCGGACCCTGCTTCGTTGCGGATGTAGCCCGATGCCTGCAAATGACGGCAACCCTGCGGCGTTTCGGGCAGCCTAAAACCCAAGAGAGCTGCATAGTCGAAAAGCTGCTGGTTTGAAGGCGCTACGCCGGATGCTGCATCATTGAAATGCGCAATGCCGCCATCGGGATGGCTCATGGCGGCAAGCCACTCAAGCATGGCGGGCACGCGGCGCGAGAAATCGTCTGCCATGGCGTCCTGGCCAGAGGCGCGCGCGATGTTGACGAGATCGAGCATGTCTTCAACCGCCAGCGCGTGATACATCGGGCTGAGTTCGAACTGCGCGCCGTCAGCCAGAATTTGTTTGGGAATTTGCTGCGCAAGAATGTCCTGGCCTTGTTTCAGCCAGTGTGTCGCTTCAGGCCCCTCGAAAAGAAGACCGGCGAAGACGAGCGCCTTGGCATTTGCGAACAGATGATTGCCGAGGAGATGCCACTCGAGCCGCTGCATGAGCCAGCGCGCCTGGATGGCCAGGCTGTGGTGGGCTGCCTCCGACAGCTCATGACCCGCCAATGCCCACTTCACCCAGTTCACGATCCTGAGTGATGTGGGATAGGGATCCCATCCCGTGCCCTTGCCGGGCGGATTATCTTCAATCCACCGCGTAATGAGATCGCGTTGCCATTGCGACCTTTCATGTGCGGCGACCGCAGAGAGATCATCAAAATAGTGCTGGTTGTAGCGCCAGAGCGCGGACTTTGAAGGCCCGGCCCAGCCATGCTCTGCAAGGGTTCCTTCCTCGTTCAGAAGAAGAAATGTTTGGGGACCTGTGAGGCTGGGGGTGCGTTGCGCCGGTGCGTGCCAGTTTGCGGCAATGACCCGGCGCGGCGGGGGCGGCGCCAGATCGGGCTTGGGCTTTGCCAGGCGGTGCCAAATCCGACCATAAATCTGGATCGGTCGCAGGTGGCGCAGTGTATGCCACAAGCGCAGTGCAGATGCGGTCAAGGCACTCTAGGCTTTGTCAGTGTTGCGATTATCAGGATGCGCAAGCCCGCCAACATGGAGGTCGCATTGACCAGGCGCTCATAGAGCATGCCAAAGATGTAGGTTAGGCCAGTGATCCTGAGGTACTCCGGACGCCCCTCAATCAGATCTATCGCTTCGATCTGTAACCCCGCCCTCGTTGCCAGTGTCCGCACCTGGGCGCGAGAATTACAGCGATAGCAGGTGGGGAACGTGTCGGCCTCATTGCGGCCGCGCCTGCGGTTGAACCATTGATGGAATGAATGCGGCGTCAGGCGCGCAATCAGCGGCATATAGTGATTTCGGTTTGGCGTCTTGAAAAGAAGTCTGCCGCCGGGGCGCAGCACACGCCTGATCTCGCTAAAGACCTCATCCGGCCGGGCAAGGTGTTCCATGACATTGTCGGCGAAAACAATATCAAAGCTGCCGTCCGGATAGGGGATTGCGCCTACGTCGGAAACGATCCCCTCGTCGAGAAATGGATTTGCCGTGACGCGCGGGTCCAAATCGACACCACAGACTTTGCGGGCGAGACCGCGAAAGTTCATTGCCTGAACATACCCTGCGCCTGCCCCCAAATCGAGAACAGTGGCATCCGTTTTGAGAACGCCCAGAATTTTCTGCCGGAAGATTTCATCATCCCAGTTCGATTGAAATCGGGGATAAAATATGCGGTCAATTGCGCTGACGAGGCTCATCGCCGCGCTTGCCCGCCGAGCATGGCCTGCTCAATCCGCTCGCTCCAAATATGTTTTAAAGCCATCACAATGCGCTCTGCTGCTTTTCCATCCCAGAACTCAGGGATTGTTCCGACTTTCCACTTCCCTGCAAACAGCCGATCAAACCATGGCGCCAATGCCGCCGGATCGGTGCCAACCAATTCGTTTGTGCCCATTGAAACGGTCTCAGGCCGCTCGGTGTTCTCTCTGAGCGTCATGCAAGGTACGCCCAAGACGGTCGTCTCCTCGGTAATTCCACCTGAATCCGTGATCACGCATCGCGCATTCGAAACGAGGAAGTTGAACTCCAGGTACGGTTGTGCCGTGACCGGATGAATGCTCGGCGGAAGCTTCGGAAGAGAACTCAGGATCTTGGCTGTTCGTGGATGGACAGGGAAAATTACCGGCAGGTTGCGCGCATTCGCATCGATGGCCCTCAGTAGGGCGCTGAGATGGTTGGGGTCGTCAACATTTGCGGGCCGATGGAGCGTCAGTACGAAGTACTCACCCGTTCTCAGGCCCATTTCCGAAAAGAAGTGCGGTGGCAGAAACTCCCGCTGATGATGCCGGAGCGTATCGATCATGGTGTTGCCGACGAAATAGATTCTCTTCTCGGGTATGCCGCTTGCCATCAGATTGCTCCCAGCCTGCCTGCTGGTCGTGAAGAACCAGTTTGTGATTGCGTCGGTCACAAGACGGTTGATCTCTTCGGGCATTGTCCAGTCGCCTGACCGAATGCCTGCTTCAATGTGACCAACAGCGACGCCCATTTTCTGTGCCGTGATCGCGCAGGCCATGGTTGACGTGACATCGCCGACTACGAGGCAGAGGCTTGCCGGGTGATTGCGGAGCAATTGCTCGTAGCGCACCATGATTGCAGCCGTTTGTTCGGCCTGCGTGCCCGACCCTGCTTCAAGATTGACGTGTGGTTCGCGAATGCCCAATTGCCGAAAAAACGCGCCAGACATGGCAGTGTCATAGTGCTGGCCCGTGTGGACAAGGCGCCAGGGAAGATGCGTATCGCTTTCTGGTCCGGCATTCGTCTCGAGTGCGCGGATAAGGGGCGCGATCTTCATGAAGTTCGGTCGTGCACCTGCGATGATGTCAATGAGGTGCGTCATGCAAGACTACGCGCGATCTCTATCGTGGATCGACTGACCTCGAATATCTCCTCCTGCGGAATGGGTGACATTCCACCATTCCGCACTGCATCGACAAAGCTGCGCGCGCAGGCTTTTTGGCCCTTGTCCTGTCGCCAGAGGTTCATCCGGGAGAAGCTGCCCCAGCCCCAGCCGCGCAGTTTGAAAAAATTCTCAAGCTGCAAAACCTTGCCACCAGCAAAGACCTCTATGCGCTCCTTGGGAAACCCTTTGTAGCCATTGGCCAGATAATGGATGGCCGCTGTCGAGCCATCGGCGAATTTCAATGCCAGCATGGCATTGTCGTCCCTGACCGAAATCGACGGATGCCGCCCCAAGGCCATTGCCTGATGCGCCGTAACCGGATGGCCGGCAAGGTGGCGCGCCAGATCAATGAAGTGGCAAGCCTCACCAATGATGCGCCCGCCACCGATTGCGGGGTCCTGCGTCCAATGATCAGTGGCAATGTCGCCCGCATTGACCGTGATGATGATGCTTTTGGGTATGTCGAGCCTGGCAAGAAGTTCTTTCATCCGGATGATCTGCGGTGCAAAGCGCCGATTGAAGCCCACCATCAAATGCTGGTTTGGCCTTCCGGATGCCTCAGCTTTGATCGCCGTGAGCTCATCCTGCGTCAAGCAGAGCGGCTTTTCGCAGAAGACATGCTTGCCTGCCCGCAGGGCCGCGATCACCTGGCGCGCATGCGCGTTATGGCGCGTGGCGATGACGACCGTGTCAATCCCGGGATCATTCAACACGGCGTTTTCATCGGTCGCCGCATTTGCAAAGCCGAATTTCTTGCCAAAATGGACAGCGCTGACGCCGCCGCCGCTGACGACTGTGTGCAGGCTTGCGCCCGCGGCCTTGAACGCAGGCATCAGCACGCGGCTGGCATAGTTTCCGGCGCCCAGAAAGCCAACAACCCCCTTGCCTTTCCCAGGTGCTGCGCCGAGCGTCACGCGACGCGATGGCGGCGCATCCGAAAGTGGTGGAGTGTAGGTGAGCAGAATGCCCAATGACGGCGTATCTGACGCCAGAAGGGCCATCGCCCTTTCCCCCTCCGTGATCGCGAAACGGTGGGAAATGAGGGGCGCGACATCTAGGGCGCCCTGCGCCATCAGATCGAGCACGGCTTCGAAATTGCGCTGCTCGGTCCAGCGCACAAAGCCAATGGGATAGTCATGCCCACCTTCCTCGTAAGCAGGATCATACCGCCCCGGCCCATAGGAACAGGACACCTGAAACGTGAGCTCCTTTTCATAGAAATCGGCGCGATTGAGCTCCAACCCCACCACACCGACCAGCACAATGCGCCCGCGCTTGCGGCACATGCGGGCGGCCTGTGAAACCGGATCGCTGCTTTTGGTTGACGCGGTGATGATGACGGCATCAACACCTGCGCCGCGCGAGAAGGCCGTGGCGCGCGCCAGAACATCTTCGCCCGCGGCGGGGTTTACGACCTCGGCCCCGAAACGGCGCGCAAGTTCAAGCCGCGCGGGATCAAGGTCTATCCCCATCACCCGGCAACCCTGGGCGCGGAGCATCTGTACGGTCAACAGGCCGATCATCCCCAGACCGGTGACGACGACACACTCACCTAACTGCGGCTGGACCAAGCGGATGCCCTGGAGCCCGATGGCCGCAAGCACGGTGAAGCTTGCAGCTTCGTCGCTGACATTTTCCGGGATGCGGGCGCAGAGATTGCGCGACACTGAAGCGATTTCGGCATGTCTGCCGTTGGAAGCAACACGGTCGCCCGGCGCAAAGCCATCGGTGCGTGATTCAATCACGCGGCCGGCATTGCAATAGCCAAGCGCGAGCGGCTGATCGAGCTTTGAGCGGACGGCATCAAGGGTCGCCGCGATGCCGTCGGTGCGGGCCTTTTCCAGCACCTGCTTTACACGCTCTGGCTGCTGCAGCGCCTTCTGGATGAGATTTCCCTTGCCAAACTCGACCAGCATCCGCTCGGTGCCCGCAGAGACCAGGCTCACCGATGTCTGCAGCAGAACATGACCTTGGCCACATAGCGGAGCCGGAACATCAGCCACAGTTGTCGTGCCGTTTTTGATGGATTGGAGCAGCTGCTTCACATCACCATTCCATCCTGAAAGGCCAGGGCAATGGCGCGCCCCTGCTCATGGGATTGTTTGACCGCAAGAAAGAGGCGCGCGGTGTCGATCACATGCTGGCGCTCGCCGGCCGGTTGCGGGGCGCTGTTACTGCTGGCATGCAGGCTCGCCACAACATTCTCTGCATGACCGTGATCCCGGTGCCAGCCCCCGGCGGTCTTTCGCTTTTCTCCACGCGCGAAGGCCAGAGACTTGAAGTCCTTGATCTCGGCCAGGAGATTGCCTCGATGGAGATTCACGACTTCCCTGACCCCCTCAAACGTATGCCCCTTGGCGGAGAAAGTGATCGCCGCCATGGATCCGTCGCCAAACGCAATCGTCGTAACATAATCTGATCGAGAGCCGGCAGGGGCAACCGTTGTTACTGACAGGGGCCAACGCCCCTCGGGCGCGACGGTCTCGAGGCTCAAGTCAGTCCAATGGCACAGATTCCCCAGAATTCTTCCTCCCTCCTCGGGACTAAAATACCAGTGGTCATCGTCAATCTGGTGACCAGCGACAAACCAATTGATCATGACGGGCCCACTCTCTGCCGCAAGCAGCTCTTTGAGGCGTCTGAACAAGGGCGAGCGAGGCCGGTTGAAGCCAAGAAAGACTTTGGCGGAAGGGTGTGCCTGCATCGCGGCTGCCAATCTGGCCAGCTGATCCTGCGAGACGACATGTGGCTTCTCGATATGCACATGTTTGCCTGCCTCTATGCATTGAATTGCATATTCTGCGTGGCTTGCATGATTGGACGCGACGTAAACGAGGCCTATTGAATGATCATTGCGGATCTCCGCGAAATCCGTGGTCGCGTATGCGCCACCATATCGCTTGACCAGAGAGCGGGCGCGCGGGCGCGATATATCCATGGCACCACGAAGGAATGTCCGCTTCTGGCGCGATAGATAGTGGGCAATGTTGCTATAGCTGAAGCTGCCACAGCCGACGATGCCGATGGTTCTGTCCTTGTGCTCCGGATCCCGGCATGAGGGATTGTCCCACCGTTTACCCGGGAAACTCTCCTCTGCCTTCAGATGGTATTGTCCGCGGATCTTGCTGATCGTGCGCGAGAAGCCATAGAGTTCGAAATAGCGCACGACCTTTCTCACTTTGAAGAAAACGTCTCGTGAAAAGTAGTCCTGCGTCGACATTTTCTATCTCCAATCGACCTTGTGGCAACTCAAGAAGGTGTGCCTTCCGCGGGCCAGCCGCGCAGTGAGAACAGCTCTCGTGATTGCCGGATTGTCTCATCGACTGCCCATTGGCTTGCGAGAAAGGCTTTATTGATTTCTGCCTGACGATGGTCACTTGGCCTGCCCGACTCGGCCTCGATAGCAGCGGCAAAGGACTTCAAGTTGCTCAAGGGCAGATCGTGCCCGACGTCGGCTTCTGCCAGAGACCGCCAAGGCGTCACATCGGAGATCAGGAGCCGGAGCCCGGCCTGAAGCGCCTCCGCAATCGCCTGTCCGAAGTTCTCGCCGCGCGAGGGAAGAAAGAAGAGATCGTGCGCAGCCAGGGCGGCAATGACGCCATCCGGTTTTACCGCACCCTCAACTCTGATCTGGATGTGGGGGGGTAGACTTTCCATGATCTTTTGGCATTGCCGCCAATAGGCCTGATCCTCGCGCGGGCCATGGATGGTGAACCGAACGGGAACCTTGACCTCCCGCAAGACTTCCAGCGCGAATGCAAGATTTTTCATCGGCGAGATGCGCGACAGAAAGACGATGCGCAAGGGTTCGCCGGGGCGCCGGGGCGCACGAGTGCCTGCCTCATCGGGCTTTCGCGGCACGTTGGCGGCGATACGGACGTTGCTCATCGTTGCAATGCCGGGAAGCGCGCGAATGATATCGTCCTGTTCAAAGGCACTCGAAACCTGAAAGGTGATTTTCCGGTAGAGGCCGAGTGTCCTGGCGGCTGCCAGGAACAGCCGCTTCTTGGCCTGCTTGAGGGCGAGCGCGCCCGCTGAAAATTCTCCCCGCGGCGCGAGGATGACCGGCTTTCGCCGCACGAGGCCAAGCCGCATTGCCATCAGGGGGCCGATCGTGAAACGCGGCGAAAAGAAGCTGTTGAGGTAGATTGCATCGTGCGGTGTACGGCGGATCAGGCTGGCCATTGGCAAGAGCCTCAACTGATGTGGCGCGCGGTAGATCACGCCTGCCTTACCTACGTCACGCCAGCATCCAGTGATGATATCCGGGTAGGGCACGTCATCGCCAAGATCCCGGTCAGCCGTGACAACCCGGAAGTCAATTTCATCACCCAAGGCTTCCACCAGAGTTGCCACGCTGCGAATCGGCCCACCAGCCTTGAACCCGGGAAGATAGGCGGGAACAAAAGTGAGCACTTTCAGTTTGCGGTTTCCTAAGGGCATTTTTCCATGTGGTGGTTGGAAGACTGTATCAGTGGCGCCTGAGCAGCGCTGGTCTGAAACGGGCAACCGGAAGGGCCATCGAGGCTCCCGGCGACACCGGGAAGTGGGTCAATTCAACCTCAGCAACTCGTGAACACGCCTTGCCCACGTGTATAAGGTTGAAACCTGATCACGGCCCTGCCTTGCGCCCATCAGCCATTTTTTTGGAAGTTCAGGGACAAGGCCGCACATTCATTTACGCTCCCGACGCGAAGGCAAGAGGATGCACCTGCCTCCTCCTCTGGCCAAGCACACACCTGTTTGATCAATAATCATCGCCTTCGAGGCGGTGTAGCGCGACCCTGCCATTACCCGTGTGGCAACAATTTCACGGGAGCTACATTTTCCCTGACAACTTCTGATCTGACTCATGCGTCGGACATGCCCCACCTCCGAACGGAGCCAATCTTTGACATATCCGCTTCACGGCATTTAATTAGGACTTCATAGGCAGCCGCGTAGTCGGCAGTGACTTTCGACATGTCAAACTTTTTCAGGACACGAAGGCGCATTGCAACGCCGATAGCACGACGTAGGTCGCGGTTGCGTACCAAATTTGAAATGAGTTCCGCGAGCCTCTTTGTGTCTCCGACTGAATAGAGCAAGGTTTTGCCTTCAGATCCGACTTGGAGGCGCGTACCGGGGATATCTGTCGCTACAATAGGAAGTGACGCCCTCATTCCCTCGAGGACAGAATTAGAATTTCCTTCGTGCGCGGAAGGCAAGACCAGAATGTCAGCAGAACCCAAGAAACTCTCGACATCATCTATGTGACCAACAAAGTGGACATTTCGGAGTCCCAATCGTTGCGCAGAGACTTGCAAGGCAACACCCTCTGGGCCTGTGCCTGCAATCAAAAGCTCCGCATTCACCCCATCGGCGGTGAGGCTTTTCCACGCCTCAAGCAAGTCGTAGCAACGCTTCTGCTTAACTAGCCGACTCAAGAACACAACGCGCGCCATCGACCGCGACTCATCCACCGCGAACTCTTCTTTTCCCGGCTGAATGCGAATGCCGTTCGGCCGAAAAAGGACGCGCGTTTCTGCGACGCCTATGGTTCGAAGTTCCCCAACGCTCGCTTCGTTCATGGCCACAAAACAGTCGGCACAAAGAAGAATGCGGATTCTCAAACGACCCAAGAAAGTGCCGCGGGCTCCTGGAATGCCACGCTCTCCAGTGTTTGCAAGCTTGACAACGCATTTCTTGCGCATGATTTTTGCCAGCATGACCGCGATGGCACTGAACCAGCTAAGCGTATGCACGTGAACAATTTCAAAGGTCAACCTCAGTCCAACCACCTGCCTAGCCAAGGACCAAGCAGTAAGCAGCAGGCCAACCAGTGGCAGCTTGCTTTCCTGGATTCGGATGACAGTTACACCACTCACGAGCGGGTCTTGCTCGTGCGACTTCGCAAAGCGATAGCTCAGCACTGTCACTTTGTGACCAAATTTCGGCAACTGCATGCTGAGTTCGAACGCCTGGCGTTCGAGCCCTCCTACTACTGGTGGCGGAAATCGCGGAACAACCATCAGTATTCCGGGATTGACCGAGAGAGGTTTCGTCAAGATTGCCTTCGTCCTTTACTCTCAGTTCCAACTCTGTCGCCTGTTACCTCCCGGTAGATCTCGAGATGCTGTTCGCATATCTGGCGCAGCGAGTAGCCCATGATCATGCGGTCTCTGCCGGCTGCCCCGCATCTCGCCCGCATAGTAGGGTCGACGATAATTTGTTCCAATGCCTGTTTCATTTCCTCTCCATCTCCTGCGGGCACGACAATGCCGGCGCCAGGCTTGGTCAAGACAATTTCGCTGCCCGAGACATCGGTGCTGACGATTGGCAGTGCGGAAGCCATTGCTTCCAGCAGGCTATTTGACATGCCTTCATGAAGCGATGAGAGGACGTAGAAATCGGCGGCCTGATACCAGATCGAAGTGTCGGGATAATGCCCGACAAGCCTGACTGAGTGGGCCAGGCCATGATCCTGGACAATACCATGCAAGGCCTGCTTGAGCGGCCCGTCACCAACTATGACCAAGAGTGGCTGCTCGCCGCAGCTAGACTGAAGCGTGCGCCAGACGGCAAGGAGGTGTGGCAGATCTTTGGCGGGGTCGAGCCTGCACACCTGCAGGGCAATCGTACGATCTAGGGGGAGACCCAATACTCTGCGGGCCTGATCGCGCTCAGCCTTTCCGGCAGGTTTGAACTTCTCCGTGTCGACGCTGTTTGGGACTATGCTGATTCTCTGCGCCGGAACGCCAAACGCGAGTGCCTCATCGCGACCGATTGTGGTCAGAGCCACGATCCGACCAAATGATGAGACTGCTCTCTTGAGTAGGCCTATTTTTCCGAAGAAGCCTGCTCGCGCAAGATTGCCTATCCCTTCCTCCCCTGTGCTTTGCAGTCTTACGACCTTTGCTACTCGTAGCGATCTGACCAAGGACATTGCTACCAAGCAGGCGGGAGACAAGGAGAAGCAGTGCCAGACGTCAAACCTATGCCGATTGCGCAAGAGGAAGATCAGCAAGGCAACGGTAGCGGTAAGTGTGCTGAGGAATCTGGTGTTAGCACTGGGGAGCCTATGGACCCGGTAAGGCCGCTCCTTGTCGGACTGATCCGACCTATTTGGCGTAAAGGTCACCACTTCGACATAGACACCACGGTGCACCAGAGATACTGCCAGGCTGGCGGCTGCCTTCTCATAGCCGCCGATATGCGGGTGGAACTGATGGCTGATCAGAAGGACGCGAAGTGTATCGGCGCTCGCCACCCTGCTACCCACGGAACATTTCATTTTGTCTGGCTACCGCGAGGCCCACTGCAACGACGGCGACCGGTGCAGCGTCGTGCATATTGTGACTTGAGAGGAACGCTACTGTCATCCAAATCCACAGGAGCTGGCGCCTTAGACTCCTGCTGCGTGAGAAGAAGGCCAATGCTCCAAGTAGGGCCCAGAAGAGCACGTAAGCACCGCCCCAACCCCAACCGAAGTCCAAGGTAAATGCGAGAAACATGTTATGAGGACCCTGAAACATAAGCGACGATTTTGATGCACCAGCACCCAGCCCAGAGGGGTTCTCGGTAATGAGGATCCACGAATATTGTGCGGCATCGACGCGTGCCGCTGTGGAGTCATCGCCGCTTTCAAAGCCTGTCAAAATCGACCGGATACGATACGCCGCTTCAAACTCAAGCGAGTTCGACTGATCAAGAGCGATGAGTAGCAATGCGATTCCAAGCGCCGAAAAGGCTGCAGCAAGAGTCCCAAGCACGACAGACCTGGCGCTGTATCGCGAGGAAGCCCACCAGATCACTATCAATGCTATGGCCACAATTCCTGCACGGCTGGCAGTGAGCAGTACTGCCAAAGTTACCAAGACAACCAACATCCAATCAAAGCGCGAAAGGCGACCACGGCGTGCGGAAAGGAGCAATGCGAGGCAGCCGGTCATGACGGCCGCCGCAAAGTTTGGGTTACCAAAGAGGCCGGACACGCGCCCTGGAGCTGAACTAAAAAACTCTGGTAGGAAAACTATCTCAATCGTAAAGATTCCAAAAGAAACCAGCACCGAGAGTTTGATTCCCCTCAGGATTCCCGATCTCCCCCCTGAGGAAGTCATGGCAACTGCAATTCCGAAAAACGCGATCAGGGAGACAGCGGCAGAGGTGGTGTGGCCGCGCTCGCCTTCTCCAGGGTCAATAAATCTGCTAATCAGCTCGATGAGCAAGAATAATGAAAATACCAATGACTCCTTTGAAACATTTCGCAGACTCCATGTATAAGTACTATACAACGTAATAAAAACTGATGATAATATTATTGCAAGGGTCAACGACGGCGCGACAAACTGGACGCCCAACAAGGCCCAAAGAGCGGGCACCCCGACGAGATTTGTAACTGTAGCGAATGAAAGCACTATCGCCAGAAGATGCTCCCCGCCGATCAGAGAGCGAATGTAAGGGTGGCGATCCCGCTGCGATTGTCCCCCTCGAGAGGAATTTCCTCTTTCCCTTGATGGCCACTTCAGCGATGGTGATTGCTGATCTCGTGATCGTGGATCTCTGGATTGAAGTCTCAAGAGCGAACCTCGTGCTTGTACCGAAGCACTTGGCGATATGTTTCCTCGGTCTGTTCTGCAACCACATCAATCGCGTATCGCGCTTTAGCTGAGGCTCTCGCACGTTTGCCCAATTCTGCTGCAAGCGCAGGCGAAGCCATCAGTTCTGCAAGCTGACGTGAAAGCGCATTTACATCCCCAATTGGCGCCAGCATTCCGGCATCGCAGTTATTCAGGACCTCCCGGTTGGCAGGAATGTCGTTTGCGATGCAGGGCAAGCCATGGGACATGGCTTCGAGCAGCGCGTTAGACAGGCCCTCCTGGCGGGATGGCTGTATGTATGCGTCAGCCCATTCGTACCATGGCGTGGCGTCTGACCACCCCATGATCTTGATCTTTGCGGCCGTCTCAAGCCCTGCGGTGATGGCGCGCGTTTGCTCGAGAAGGTCCCCACCTCCGACCAATGTCAATTCCGCGTCGGGATAGAGGTGGGCGACACGATCAAAGGCACGGAGCAGCGTCGGGACATCACGATTGATGTTCGAAGAGAGCCTGCCAACATGAAGAAGGCGGCGAACTGGTCTGCATCTCTCTCGGGGCTCGGGTAACTCGACGCCATTGGGGATTAGGTTGATACGACCTTGCGGAATGCCCAAGCCCAGCAGTTCGGTGGCGATCTGCTGCGAAATAGCAATCCAAGCGGAAGTGTCTCTCGCAAGTGAGGTGAGCATTCGCCCCCCGCGCAGCGGCAAGTGCGACAGGAGCTCGACTTCTGTCGGCGAAGCGATTGCAACCTTGCAAACTGTGGAACATAGGGCCTTGGCCGCATGGCGTATAGCAAGGGCAGATAGGAGCCCGCCGCTGTGCGCATGCAAGATGTCGGCTTCGCGAAGGAATGGCACCAAGGTACGACCAAGCTGCCACGACAGAAACGGAATGTTCAGCAATCCTATTCCCCTGAGAGGCAGAGAGCTTGATAGGTCCCAGAGCGGAAACCGATGTATCTCGACGCCTGCCATGGTTTCCAATCGCGCTGAACGGGGATCAAGAAGGGGGGTGAGCACCCGGACACGATGCCCCCGTTCGGCAAGGGCGATAGCGAGTTTTCCGGCCTGGCGCTCGGTGCCGCCTACCAGAGGCGCGAACTGGGGACAAAACATCAGAACCGATATGGGATTGGCGGGGTTGTTCAACCTGCCTGCTCCGAAGCACGCCACTGGCCATACATCAGCAGAGCCCACAGGCGAGATTGATTTGCGGTCTTTCCGCGCTCAAACTCCTCGAGTTCCCGCGAGACCCGGGGCAAGTTGAGTGGGGCCATGAGGGACCCATCGTTCAGGGTTGCACGCAGAAGAGGACGGAGAGGGCCAAGGAGCCATTTCGCCTGCGGGATCGCAAATCCCATTTTCTTCCGGAACACAAAGTCCTTCGGGAAGTATCGCTGCGCCAGCATTTTCAACAAGTATTTTCCGTGGCCCTGATGCGATTTCAGATGGACCGGCAATCGTGCGCAGAATTCAATCAATTGGTGATCGAGAAGCGGCGACCGCGCTTCCAGTCCGACATGCATCGACGCGATGTCCATCTTCACCAGAAGCGTGTCGGGCAAGTAGGATTGGTTGTCGATCCACAACATCCGATCCAAGAAGTGGCTTGCGGCTTCCGCTGCGCCTTTGAGCATTTTCTGACGCCAGTCTGAAGACAAGTTTGGTAGAGATTTCGTGACTAGCAACTCGGCACGTTCTCCGTCATCCCAATATGCGGAGTACATCAGTACCGACCGCAGCTCCGGCGCAAGAAGGCGGGTTGCAATGCGTCTGGCAATCCTTGCCGACAGCGATTTGCCCAAAATCAGATTGGCAAGGGTTTCCTTGAGCCAGATTGGCGCACGGGTTCCAATCCCTCCCAATACACCTTCAATTCTCGAGAACCCGTATCTCTGATATCCGCCAAGCAGCTCGTCGCCGCCATCACCGTTCAGAACGACCGTCACATGCTCGCGCGCTATCCGGGAAACGAGAAATGAGGGGAGGGCTGATGAATCGGCAAACGGTTCACCATATTGCCTTACAATCTGTGGTATCAGTGCGCCCAAATTGCCGTCAGCGACCTTTGAAAAATGCTCTGTCGCGCAAGTACGTGCGACGAAGTCAGCAAACGGCAATTCATTGTGGGAGCTTTCGTCGAAACCGATGCTGAAGGTCTTCACGGGACGCGCTGACAATTTGCTCATGATCGCGACAATGACGCTGCTGTCCACTCCCCCGCTGAGCAATGCACCCAAAGGAACATCCGAAATCATCCGAAGACGGATTGCATCAGTCAATTTTTCTTCAAGTGCATCGACTGCTTCACTGTCGTCCTTAAACCGGACCTTTTCCCGGTAGCTCACGTCCCAATATTTCGAGATCGATATCCCCTCCGCATTGAAAATTGCAAAGTGTGCGGGCGGAAGCTTTTTGATTCCGGCATAAATCGTATGGGGCGCCGGCACCGATTGGTGCTGCAGATATAGGCCAAGGGCCCCGGCATCCAAGGACACATTAATGCCGGGAAACTTTGAAAGCGGTCTCAGCTCGGATGCGAATGCAATCGATTTGCCGCTAACTGCATAGTTCAGAGGCTTTTTGCCCACCCGGTCACGGGCCAAGAACAGGGATTTTTTCTTCTCGTCCCAAATTGCGAATGCAAACATGCCCCTCAAGCGCGCGAGGCAATCAGCCCCCAGTCTGCGGTAGAGGACCAAGATTACCTCGGTGTCAGAAGTGGATAGAAATTTTTCGCCCTTTGCCTCGCACTCCGTACGCAACTCACGATAATTGTAGATCTCCCCATTGAATGTGATCGCATTGCCACTTACCGGATCAACCATGGGTTGATGGCCGCCCTGGCTCAGGTCAATCACGCTCAAACGCCGATGACCAAGGACGCAGGTCCCGCCATCCGAAACCCAAATACCCTCGTCATCGGGCCCCCTGTGCTGAAGGCCGCGTGTCATCTGCGCGGTCTGGCGGACGTCGGGAAGTGTCGCAAAACCCACGGATCCTGCGATGCCGCACATCTCAGTTCTTACCTTTCAAGCGACTCTTCATTCCATCTACGGCATGCCTGACGAGATCGGGACACATTAGATGGGTCACGAGAATTGCCGCCAGCAAACCAGCGGGCAGTTTGAGGGCAAGGCTAACCACCGGCGCTGTGGCCCAGTTAGTCGAAAACAAGAGAACGGTAAAAAAGGCCGCGATCATACCAGCGGCTAGCCGGACCCATTGCAGAGGGAGAGGTAAGACTCGTTGTGAGAAAATTAGGGTTGCAACCGCGATTGTTATGAACCCCGACATGTGGCCGATCGCGACACCGAGGAGACCGAGGATTGGTGCCAGGAGTGCATATAGTGCGAGTGCGATCACCCCTCCCATGACCCAAGCACATGCCAAAAGGTCCATTTTTCTGTTGGCGAGAAGGGCGAAGCTCATCAGACTCGTGAGGCCATAAAACGCCATACTTGCTGCAATCCAGGGAACAATTACGGTGCCTGCGTGAAACGGTTCAGCTGACAAGAGGCGGACAAGGTCTCCCCCCGCCGCGCTTACAGCCATCCATGTCAACAAAATAGCCAAACAACACCGGGTAGCAATTTTTGCGATCTCCTGTTTTGCGCCATCGCCAACCGCAGCATAGAGCCGGGTGACCTCTGGCAGCCACGCCGAGGAGACACCATTGTTTACGAGAAGACCGACAAGCGCAAACTGCGTGGCGAACGTGTAGATGCCTACGGCATCTGTTGTCGCATTCGCGCCCAAGAACCAGCGGTCAAGAGACATGATCGCCCAGTAGATTGGAGCGGTAACGATACTAGCAAAGCCGGTCAAAAAGACATCACGCTTCTGCGTCCACGCAAGTCCTGAGCCACGGAAAAGCTCTTGGGGCGAAATGCCCCCCTGGATTGCCAATGTGACTACCAGCGTTACTAAGCCACCTGCTGCGAGCGCCCAAACATCGGCGAAGATCAGCAGAGCCCAGGATATTGAGGTTGCGACACCAGCCACCGAACCGATCAAGGAAGCCAGTGCGATACGCCCATAACCGCCAAGCAGACGTCGGCGAACGGTACTCATGGCGAGGAGAGGATTCAGTGCGATAGAAATCGCCACGAAAGGCCACAAGCCGTCCAATTCTGCTCCCACCAGCCGGCAGAATGGCTGCCACAAGAGATAGGCGACTGAAGCGAAAAGCAAAGCCGAGAGGCCGACGGATCGCCACAGATAGGCTTCGATTGACCGGCGACGCACTTGGTCGGTCTCCATCGCCAGTCGCATGTAACCCAATTCCCGACCCATCAAGGCAATGGTCGCGAGCAAGCCAATTACCGTGCCTGCCAAGGCGATTTCGCCGTAGGGAGCAGGCCCCAGTGCATGGGTGAGAATAGGCGCGCTGACGAAGCCAAGCACTCTTCCCACAATTGCGGAGCCGGAAACCAGGGCAGCGCCGCCCAGAATCGTGCCGGTTAGTGTGCGCATGGCTCAGAAACAGACATCAGTTTGACCACAGATTTCATGGCAGCCGCCTACCGGCGAAAAAGCGCTGGCTGGCAAAAATGCTCCCGTCATCGCACAATCACAATCTATCCCCATCATCACGACAGTTGCGGTCATTGAGTACCCAGCGGGCAGCGGCATAAGGTTCACCTATGCTTGCTTGCGCGCGACGAAATCGACCGCTACGCAACAAAGGTCGGCCTCGTCAAAGACTTGGAATCTCCGCGCCAATGCCGATTTCTTTGTTGGCAGCGACACATTCACTGACCTCTAAATGTCCAGGAAATGTCCACCACCCTTGCGGACAGCTTCGAGATGATCAGATACCGAAACCGATTGATTGCGCCGGGGATGAAGCGCTGCGTCATCCAATGGGCAAAGTCCGACCACTCAAGCATCTCAATGTAGTTTGTGTGGCGCTTTCCGTGGTCTGCAAGATCAATTCGGTGACTGTGCCAGCCACCCGGGCAAGTCGATTGCATTATCAGCTGCCAGAATCGTCTGATCTTCCAGATATGCTCAATCGCGGCCTGAGAATAGACGAGATCAAAACACGATGGCGGATTCCGGCCATGAAAGAACTTTTCCATTGGTGCAACGACATAACGGACTTCTGGCAGAAACGATCCGCTTGCCACCCTTCCAAGCGTTTTCCAACCGTCAAACGGCGATGCCCGCAAGCGATCCGCCACAATGCCATTCGCGAGGCTTGAGGCCACTTCGCGTATGATCTCAGGAGATACCTCGACATTAGCGAAGACATCCCAATAAGTGAGTTTCACGGCGCTGCTTGTCGCGCGCTCCTGAAATTCACACAGCATCAGAATCCCTGTCGCCAGGTTCCTGCCTGGGCCAATCTCCAGTATGTCCGTTGCGCTTGAAGCTCCTGCCTTCTTCAGCCGACTCAGATGCCGCTCGAACACCCCGATGCCATACATCAAGTCGTCGGGACCAAAACGAGCCGCCAGGACCTGCTGGGGAAACAGCATTCTTCGCGCCCAAGGTAGTGCTGACAGGGCATTCCTTGCCGCACGGTAAAGAAAGAGCAGGGGCTTTGCCGTCCGAAATTTCCCGATGAGCATGGCGCGCAGCGACATTGATATCCTAGGCGCTCACCAGAAATTTTGGCCGGACATGGCCTTTGCCGTAACAATTCCTTGTATCAACGATCAAATCAAATGCCTGCGCGAGAGCGGCGTAGTCACACTCATCATGATCGGTAACGATCAAAGCCGCGTCATAGGCGTCACTCATCAACCGTTCCCAGGAAGTGCGCTTCCTTCCATTCAGCGTCGGGTGCTCCCGTGTTGCGTTGATTTCAGACACATGAGGATCATAGAAGTCGACGCGGGCACCGCGGGCCTCGATAAGTTCAATCAGCCTCAAGGCCGGGCTCTCGCGAATGTCATCAACATTCTTCTTGTATGCAATCCCGACTATCAAGATTCTGGCGCCACAAAGTCCCTTTGCCTTGTGACGGTCAACTGCCTCCGCGAGAACCCTCACCACATGCTCGGGCATTGCCGAATTGATCTGGCCAGCAAGCTCAATGAAGCGGGTATGCTGATTGAATTCTCTTGCTTTCCAGGTCAGGTAGAATGGATCAATCGGTATGCAGTGCCCCCCCAAACCTGGGCCCGGGTAAAATGGCATGAAACCGAATGGCTTTGTCTTTGCTGCGTCGATCACCTCCCAGACATCAATCCCCATCGCGCCATAGACCAACTTCAATTCGTTCACGAGCGCGATGTTGACGGACCGGAAGATGTTCTCGGTGATCTTCACTGCCTCAGCTACCGCGGCTGATGAGACAGGCACTGTCTTTGCAACAACGCCGCGATAGAGCGCATCTGCAATCGTGCGCGACAAGGGATCATCGGCTCCGATGATTTTGGGAATTTTGGCAGTTGTATAGTCGGGATTTCCGGGATCTTCCCGCTCCGGGGAGTAAGCGAGAAAAATGTCCCTGCCGACCACCAGCCCCACGCCCTCGAGAATTGGGGCAAGAACCTCTCGCGTCGTCCCTGGGTAAGTTGTCGATTCCAAGACTATGAGTTGCCCAATCCGTGCGCATGCAGCAATGGCTTCAGCGGAGCGGCGGACATAGCTGAGGTCCGGCTCATGGTGCCGCGTCAATGGGGTGGGGACGCAGATCAGAACCGCATCGGGCTCGTTGAGCCGACCAAAATCGTGCGTTGCCCTCAGCCGCCCGGTGGCAGTCAGACCAGCCAGATCGGCTTCCGCGACATGCTTGATGTAGCTTTTTCCACTATTCAGCAGATCCACTTTCTCAGGGTCGATGTCAAACCCAAGAACCGAAAAGCCTGCAGCTGAAAACGCCATCGCAAGGGGAAGGCCAACATAGCCCATCCCGATGATTCCGACCGTCGCGGACTTGATGGCAATCCTGTCAAGCAGCTTTGCCGCTGCGGTGTCTGATTGCTGAGAACCGCCTGCCGTCACCGAGCTCATTTGTTCCAACCTTTTTGCAGGGCGTAACCGCGAAACCAATCAACGAAAGCCCGGACTCCCTCATCGAGCGACGTCTGTGGCACATAGCCAATGAGTGCGCGCAACAAGTCTGGCGATGCTTCCGTAGCCGGCACATCACCCATTTGCATGGGCACGAACTTCTTTCGTGCTGTGAAGCCCATTGCGCGCTCAAGAGCCGCTACATAGTCCATCAGCGGGACGGGTAGTCCCTTGCCGATGTTGACAATGCGGAAAGGTGCAACCGGCGACATTGAGTCACCTTTGATGACGGGGTCCCGCGGGATGATGCAGCAGAGACGGACTACTGCTTCGACAAGGTCATCAACATAGGTGAAGTCCCGTTTCATTTCCCCGTTGTTGTAAATTTCAATTTCATCGCCAGCCAGCATTGCGCGGGCGAACTTGAAGAGCGCCATATCCGGCCTCCCCCAGGTTCCATAAACGTTGAAGAACCGAAAGATCGTGATCGGCGTGCCGAACCCGTGCGCATATGCATGCGCCATCAGTTCAGTACTTCCCTTTGAGGCAGCATAGAGTGTCAGGGGGAGGGCTGTTCGGTCATTTTCATGAAACGGCATTTTTTCATTGCCGCCATAGACAGAGCTTGTCGACGCAGCGAGTAGATGCTGAACCTGTCTCTCTCGACAACATTCCAGGATGTTGAAGGTACCTACTATGTTGGAGTTGATGTAAGCGCGCGGGTTTTCGATGCTGTACCGGACCCCTGCCTGAGCCGCGAGATGAACAACTATTTCCGGGCGAAATTCTTCAAACGACCGGGTCAGCCCCTTCTCATCTGCGATATCCATCAGGGTGAATGAGAAGCCCGGCAACCCATGAAGTAGATTCAGGCGATCCGTCTTCAAACTGACATCGTAGTATGGAGAGAGATTGTCAAACCCCAAGACGATCGCGCCCTCGCGGAGAAGGCGACGGGCGGTGTGGAACCCGATGAAGCCAGCTGCCCCGGTCAGCAGAACCCGCTTGTCATGCAGCCAAGGTTTGCCCTTTGAGTTGAGCGATTGCTGAGTCATTGGCTCCTATCTGAGGTTGGGCGTGGCTTGCGGTGCAACGGTGATTTTTCCTTGCCGGCACGCTACCGCAGGCCGGGTGAATTGGCATCACCACCCAGCCCAAGCGCGTTGTTCTGTTCGCGCCAAGGCTATCAAGCGGATGCGTCCGGCTTCAATGCAAAACGGGCTCACACTCTCATCCGGTGAGATTTGATCACGCAAAATGGAAAGAGCTTCAGCGAGCCGGCGCGATGGGGAGAAGGTGAGGTACCTCAACTTCGATCGGCACGTGATTTCCCATCAGATCAAGCAGAATGCGCACACGCTCCGGACCCGCCATGCGCTCTACGTGAGCCAATTGGTCAGCAAAGGGACCGCTCAAGACGCGCACCTTTGAACCCGCAACCAGATTTCCCTTTGCGAGATCGAGGCCTTTATCCGTGTCCCGTTCGAGCAAGCACTCGACAATTCCGCGTGGAACCGGCAGTGGCCTGCCATCCGCGATCACAAGCCTGATCACGCCGACCGTGTTTGAAACGGCACCCCAATGATCCTCGTGAAGATCGAGTGCAACAAAGAGGTAGCCTGGAAAGAGCGGGACTTTCTTTGTCTCACTCCGGCGGGCATGGCGGACGGTCCGCAGGATGGTGGGGAGAAAGACCTCGAATTGCTGCCGTTCAAGATGGGCGCGCGCACGGGTCTCGAGGCCGGTCTTGGCTTGAACCAGATACCAGCGACGATCACCGGGCATTTCATGTTTCCCCAAGATGGCGGACGGCGCGAGGCCCCTGCCCTACTGCCAATCAAATCGCTGGCCGCGCTTGCCCGATCCGATTGACTTCAGGAGCAGTTTCGAAAGGTGCTGCGTGTGAGCCTATATGGCAAGGGAATGCGCCGTCACGGCGATATGACGCCGGATGCGGTCTACCAATGGCGGATGGCAAGTGTTGTTGTCCACGAATGTCCACGAATGTCATTGTCTCGCTATGGCGACGTCACGTGATTGCGACGGGAGGCTTCAGACCGGGCGTGCTTACATTGCGCTGCTGCCGATCAATCGTGCATCCCAAGGACGAAGCGGCGCGCTCATGGCGACCCCTGCGACGACGAATGCACACACAAAAATGCTGACAATTTGGCGTCCGGTAAAGCGAACCCGCGCCAGCCGCGAACAGCCAGATGCAATCTCAATCATTCAGGGAATATGCGGATGCTGAGCCGAGACGCAATATCACCGAAGTGAAGTGCAGCCGGGAACCTCAATCAGCTTGGGCCGGGGCCGGGGCGATTAGCACGGTTGCTGATCCTGCACTCTTTCCGGTCTTCCCTGGGCAATGTGAAACAAGGGAACCGATTAGGGAGAAAAGGTCCCTGCGCAGTGATTGCCGTTGCGCTGAAATTTGCGGCAAAGGCGGCGCTCTGAGAAATCCGGTTTTGAGCGCCTGGCTGCGCCGAAAGTCCAACGCCGGCCGAGAGCGCAAGTGCGCCCAATCCCAAAATCAGTTTTGCCGAAAAGCTGGCCATACCGCAGCTCCAAAATTTCACCGGCCCGAAAATCCCGGCCGCGGTTAGTTTGTATCATGCACAGACCAACCTTGCCAAGGCCTTATCAGGGGAAATTGATCATAAGGGCCTGCTCCACAAGAGATTTTCTGCGCAGGCCGAAACAGGTGACGTGAAGCACAATGTTTCCGGAACTTCCAATTTCACGCCTTTTTGTGTTTTTTATTTCTTTGACGACCCGAGTGCTAGCTACCCGAGTGCGAATTGTGTCAACAGCGCCTGAGGCTGTTTGTCCGCGCAGCGCATTCGCAAGGCCGAAGGTTCTGGCTAAGTAACTGAAAATCGCTAGTGAAAATCCGCTTTGGTGACGAGGCGATCCTACCTCCCCCCAGCCCATTACCCCTCGGCGTCAAAACTCTTGGAGCGGTTGCTTGCGTGTGCCGTCGACAGCTCTTCAGAAGTGATGAAAGTCACGATCGGGGCCGGTGCGGGGTACGCACGGGAGCTGGCCGCGAACGCCCCGTCCCAATTTTTTGGGCCACATTGCGGACCATTCTGGCCGCCGGCAGCGGACACACGTTAAAGACATAACCCAGCATGAAAGCCAAAAGGCCGGAAAGCGCCATTGTGCGTTCGGGATAGTCCACAAGGCCATGGACCATCACAAGAACCAGACCAGCGACACAGACACGCTTCAACTGACGCTGTCCCGAATCAAACTTGGGAGAAGTGTTCTCAGTCCACACCTTCAGCGCCGCATCGCGCGCATTCTGGCCAAAGCCCTGACGATAGCCCAAGACGAGACCATAGGCTGCAAGCGCCATCAGAACTGCGCCGGCGAACCCCCATTCAACCAAGATCTGAATATAAAGATTGTGCGCTTCATTGATGATGAACGGGGTCATTGCTTCCACTGGCTCGTGGACGAGGTAAGCCAATTCGAACGTGCCAACTCCCGTGCCGAACGGAAAATGTGCCCAGGCAAGGTCGAGACCCGCGACCCACATGATCGGGCGGTGCTCACTCTGGAAGAAAGTGTCTTTCAGGGTTCCCGTGAGCTCTGCCGAAAAATAGAGAAGCGCAATCCCGGCGCTCAGCACCATGAACATCCGCCCGGCGAGCCGACTTTCAAATTGCTGACGCGCTTCAAGCGCAAGAAAAATCAGGGCCATGACACTGAGGATGATGGCCGCGCGCGAGCCGGAACTGATCCCGATAACCACCACAATCGTGACAATTATGGCGATGAGGGCATTGCGCATGAACATTGCCTGCACTGAATGACCATCAACGCCAAGGCGTCCAAGTACTGCCGGCAGGAGCATGATCAGGAGCGCACTGGCAAAACCAAAATGATTGGGGTTCTCGAAAAACCCGGAAGAGATGCCAAGCTCCTGGCCGAGTACGCGAAGCCCCTCAGACGCCGGAAAAAGGCTTTGCAGGGCTCCAAGCAAAAGACTTGAAGCAAGCCCCAAGCTTGCCACCTGAAGAAACCGGATGGTTCCACGGGGAGGCAAGACAAGGCCGAGAACAAAGAAAGCCAGGGGAAAGCCCATCGCGGCGGCAGACAGCCACGTTGCCAAGGGGACTGTACTGACCGGAAACCACGGGACGTCGAGACCAGAAGTCTCGAACACGGCTTGCACGGGTCCATGACCGGGCAGAGACGTCCAAAGCCACGGTGGCAAAGGTACAAGCTGCAAGAGGGGTACTGCCACAAAAAGTGAGGCCAATCCCCATGCGGCGCCAATGACGGGCGGTCGCAATCGGTAAAACCTCAGCGCGACACCAGCTATCAACAGCGCGGCCAAGAGGGCATGGACCGCATCCCGCTCAAGCCATTTTCCCGTGTAGCCGCCATAGAGAACGGCGAAAAACGCGAATGCGCCACCCATCAAGGCCAGTGGCGTTCCGTCGGCCCTTGCCATGGCAGCGATCAGGCGATCAGCTTTGGCGCGAAGCATTTGCCCTCTCCATCCACCCAAGAACCCCAAGCACCCCAAATCCGAACGCCTAGCGACACAGCGAGCGTCCCCGTCACAGCGAGCGTCCCCGTCACAGATGGCGGGTTCGCAATCCGGGATCGCGGACCGCACACCACCCCGCGCCAGCAATCAGGTCAAGGTTGAAGCCGGGGCCGGGCCGGAAATTCTCCAGGCTCCAGCGGAATGGCGTTTGCAATGGCGTTTCAGTGGTCGCGATCACAATTCCGCCTTTCGCAACGCTGGACACTTCAGATAGGCTATAACATTAAAGTCAGAGACCCCCGCCCCTGCCTTTGATGTGAACCGCTGCCGTGATCGACCTTCACTGCCATATGCTCCCTGGAATTGACGATGGCGCGCGTTCGCTTGACGTTGCCCTGGAGATGGCCCGCATTGCGGTTGATGACGGAATTAGCGTGACCGCGTGCACGCCGCATCTGTTGCCTGGTCTTTTTGACAATCCAGGACCGGCTGTCCGCCGTATGATCATCGACTTCAAGGAGCAATTGGTCGAGGCGGGCATCCCCCTGCAGATCACGACAGGGGCCGACGTCCATCTGACGCCCCATACGGTTTCGGAAATCAAGTCCGGCCATGCCCTTACCCTGAACGACACGCTCTATTTCCTGCTTGAACCACCCCACATCACCCCACCGCCGGGATTCTTCGGGGCTGTCACCAAGATAAAGGACAGCGGGTTCATTCCCGTCATCACCCATCCCGAGCGTCTGGCGTGGATCGAACCGCACTACCCCGTGTTCCAGAAGCTTGCCCATTATGGATGTCTCATGCAGTTGACGGCTGGCGCGCTTCTGGGGCAATTCGGTGCGCGTGCCGAGCATGTTTCCTGGCGGATGATCGACGAGGGTCTCGTTGATGTTGTTGCCAGCGATGCCCACAGTGCAGGTCGCCGACGCCCCGTCCTTTCGCACGCGCGCCGCCTTGTCGAATCCCGTTTCGGGCCTGAACTTTCCCGAAAGCTCTTTGTTGAAACACCCGCCTGCATTCTCTCCAATCGCAGCGTCGAACGCCATTTCGTCTCCCGGGCAGCACTTTCATGAAGCAGAACGCGGAAATCCAGGCCATCCAGGAATCAAGCACCAAGCTGCGATTCATGCCGTTGTCCCGCGTGCGACGCGGCATTGCGCTCGTCTGCCTGATCGCGCTTGCCGGCTGTGCCTCGGGCGGGCCGAGTGCTGCTATGGTGGAAGGGGGGGAGTTCGGCCCGCCGGATGCGACCACCGAAGCGCCGGTCGACTATACGCTGGGGCCGGGCGATGTAATCGAGGTGCGGGTGCTTCAGGACGAACGCCTGACGCAGATCGTCCGCGTGGACGGCAACGGTCAGGTACCGCTTTCACTGGTCGGCACAGTCCGGATCGGAAGCCTTACAACAAGCGAGACCCAGGCCAAGCTCGAGGCCCTCTATGGCGAACGCTTTGTCCGAAACCCTCAGGTCACCATTTTCATCAAGGAGTACAACAGTCAGCGCGTGACGGTCATGGGAGAGGTCATTCAGCCCGGCGTGTTCCCACTGACGGGTGAGACACGCCTCCTGGAGGCACTCGCCCTTACCCGCGGGCTTACGGCAACTGCCGATCGCAGTTCGGTCGTCATCATGCGTATCCAAGGCGGGCGGCGCGTCGGGATGCGGTTTGATCTTGATGATCTGGAATCAGGCGCGGTAGCTGACCCGAAGATCTATGCAGGCGACACTGTCGTGGTCGGCGAGTCCGCGATGCGGGCCTTGCTCGAAGACCTCAAACAGGTCGCACCCATCATCAGTGTCGTTCCCGGCATTTGATCCATACGGCACGGCGGTAATTGAAATTCATGAACCAGGAAGGAAGAAACCTGCCAATGTCGAACACCGGGCGCAGGTCCGGTGGACGGCTTCCCGTTGCGCGAAGCAGCGACGCTTTCCTGCCGTCCTATCCCGTTGCCTACCAGCCTGAAGGCGAGCCGGCTGGCCCCCAAATCGTGAGCGTCCTGCTGCGGCTGCTTTCGGCCCTTTTGAAGCACCGCTTGCTTGTCGCCCTCATCGTTTCGGCAAGCCTTGCCATTGCCGTACTCTACACTTTGCTGTCGACGCCCATGTATCGTGCAACATCGACGATCCAGATCGAGCGCGAACAGGCGAACGTGACGAGCTTCGAAGGGCTCGATACCCAGGAGGGCGCGCGGCCGGAGTTCTATCGTACCCAGTATGAACTCTTGCGGAGCCGGGCCCTTGCCGATCAGGTCGTGTCGAACCTCTCGCTTGTCGGCATCGACCCCTCCCTTCTGACATCCCGCTCGCTCCTGAGCGCGACACTCTCGGCGATTGGCAGCATCTTCAAGAGTGAGTCGGGCGAGTCCGGTCAGGCCGATGCAGACGGACCACAGAAAGAAGCTGAGGGACTTGCGGGGTTGCTTTTCTCCAACATTGATATCGAGCCGGTCGCCCTCTCCCAGATCGTTGCGATCTCCTTTGCCGCGCCCGATCCCGAAATGGCGGCAAAGATCGCCAATGGCTATGCCGATTCCTTCATCCGCTATAATCTTGCCCGAAAAGTCGAAGCAACCGGCTATGCCCGCCGGTTCCTTGAAGAGCAATTGGCCCTGACCAAGGCAAAGCTCGAAGAAAGCGAGCGCGCTGCCGTCGAATATGCCCAGCGCGAGCAAATCACCGATATCATCAACGTCACGTCGACGCTTGAGGCACGCCTTGCACAGCTGGGACTGCAATTGAGCGAGACCACAGCCGCAAGGATCACGGCCGAAGAGGACCGGCGTGTCGCCCAGGGCAATGCCAACACGACTGAAGCCGTAATGAGCAGCCCCGAGATCCAGATCCTGCGCCAGCAACTCGCGCAGCTGGAGATCCAGTACAATGACAAGCTGCGGATTTTCCTGCCCGAACATCCCGAGGTCATGGAACTGGCGGCGCGTATCGATTCGGTCAACCGGCAGATCGCTGCCGAAGTCGGCAGGATCCAGGCCACGCTGGGCAATTCCGTGCAGGCATTGCTTGGTCGTGAAGAAGCTATCCGGGCGGAAATCGACACCGTCAACGCGGAACTCTTCGCGCTGCGGGATCGCGGGATCCAGTATTCCATCCTGCGCCGTGAGGCGGACACCAACCGGACGCTCTATGAGGGCCTCCTGCAGCGCTACAAGGAGATCGGCACTGCCGGTGCAATCGGCATCAGCAATGTCTCCGTCGTCGACAGGGCTGGGGTTCCCACGAGCGCCTCGTCGCCGTCCTTGCCCCTGAACCTTTTGATTGCGCTGCTGCTTGGATGCGGCACGGCCGTACTCGTCGTGATCGCGCTTGAGCAAATGGATGACACCCTCCAGTCCCTCGATGAGGTCGAGAGCAATCTTCGCCTTGTTCCGCTTGGCCTCCTGCCCTTGATCAAGGCGCCCGAAACACTCGACAGTGCCATCGGGAACCCGCGATCAAGCTTCTCAGAGGCTGTCCGATCGATCCGTACCGCAATCCAGTTCTCGGTCGAGAACGGCATGCCGAAGGTGATTTCAGTTACCAGTGCGCGTCCCGGCGACGGCAAGTCCACAGCAGCCCTTGCGATCAGCCGCTCATTTGCGGAAATGGGGGTCAGGTCCGTTATCGTTGATGCGGACATGCGCAAGCCAACCCTGCACACTTCGCTCAACCTGCCCAACACAGGCGGCCTTTCGTCAGCCCTGACCTCAGTCGGCGAGTGGCACACCCATCTGGCTGCGACTGCGATCCCCAATCTCTACGCAATCACCGCCGGGCCTTACCCCGGCAATCCGGCTGAACTCCTCGGGAGTGAGGCCTTCCAGAAACTGATTGCCGCCCTTGAAACGGAATTTGACTTTATCTGCATCGATTCTCCGCCCGTCATCGGCCTTGCCGATGCCCCGCTTATCGGATCCTGCGTCGAGAGCTACATCCTTGTGGCGGGAGCGGGGCGGACATCCAAGCGCAGCATTCGCGGTGTCCTGCGACGCATGGCACAGGCCAATGCCCAGGCACTTGGGCTGGTGCTCAATTGGGTTGATCTTGAGCGCCGCACTTTCGGGTACGGCGAGTATGGCTATGGCTATGGTTATGGCGGCAGTGCCTATGGGTATGGTCAGGGGTCAGGCAGGACCGAGACCTATGACAGCCCCTTCAAATATGGCGTCGTTGAAGAAGGTGACGAGGCCTATGCGCGCCGCATGCTCGCAAAGCGCCTTCTCCGTGAGCAGGGCAGTCGCGGTACGCAATCCGGCAAGGACCCGTCCCTCTTCGGTTCAGACAAGGGCGGATCTGACACAGGAAATGCTGATACAACGGAGAACCCATCCCGTCGGCCGCGCCCCAAGCCATGATCGGGATCAGCCCGAAGCTGCCTGACACAACAAATCCCCGGGGGGGCGCGAACGGCTTTTGGCTTTCCTTGTGTTTTCTGCTTTTCGCAGTGGCCGGTGCGACCGCCCTCCTGCAAGCGATCATCTCGCGAGATACATCCGGTGTAGAATATGAGGGCGGAGACTTTCTCTACCTCACAGAAGGCCCGCTGATGCGGGCCTCGGATCTACTCCTTTCGGGAGCACAGTCCGACACAGCGTTGGCCCGCACATTGGTCGAAGATGTCCTCAAAAAGGATCCGCTCAACTCCGTAGCCGTTGAACTCTATGCCACGATTATCCGTCGGTCCGGCGATGCTCCCAGAGCCAGCCTTCTCCTTTCATTGGCCAACGAGCTCTCCCGCCACAACGGCACGGCACAGGCGAATGAAGGGTTGGCGGCCATCCTCGACGGCAATCCCGCGCGCGCGGTCGAGATGATCGACCTGCTTTTTCGTGATCGCGGCGCCGACGTTGCCGACTCCCTTGTCAAGCTCGGCTTCACCCTGTCTGAATTCCGCTCTGCATTTGTAAGCAAGCTCGCGACAAGGCCACCCTGGCGGGAAGCCTTTTTCCAGCGATTTGTCAGGGCCAAGGCAGATTTCGGCGAACTCTCGGCTCTTGTTGCTGATCTCAAGGCAGTCGGCTCAGAACTCACCGCGGCCGAGCGCAACTTCACACTTCTTCGCGCTGTCAATTTATATGAGGTCAACTGGGCCCATGCCCTATGGCGCGAAACTGAAGCTGGCAGCGCCGGCCAGGAGGAGAATGCGCGCCCCAACAATGGCGCGTTCATGCGCGAGGTCGATGGTTCGCCATTCGACTGGGCATTCATAAAGCAAGGCGTGGTGCGCTTTACCATGCCCAACCCGACCGGCACCGGGGCGGCGGACAACGTCCTGCGCATCGAACTTGCCCGAGCGCGTCACCAATCTGCCCTTGCAAGACAATTGGTTCCGCTTACGGGCGGGCTCTGGCGTGTTCAACTATCCGTCCGTATCGACGGCCTGGATGCGCGGCTTGGTTTCGGGGTGCGCGGCCGCTGCCTTGAGGATTCTGGAAAGATCCTGTTCGAGACTGAAGGTGTGTCAGGTGAAACCCCGTGGCAGGATGTTGCCGACACATTCGAGGTCAATCCGGAGCAATGCTCGGCTTTGTGGGTTGAACTTGCCATCATCGGAAAAGCGCCGACAGATTATGATACCGCAGGGCGCATTTTCGTGCGGGAAATCGAGATTGAGGCCGCTGAAAGATAGGTGCCCGCTGCGGTGACGCCCCTTTTCAATCGCGCCGTCTCAGCTCAATCGCGCCGTCTCAACGCTCTTCAAGCATCCCGAAATCAAGTGGCTCACCCGCCGAAATGTCGCGTGCGGCATACATCGACAGCACCTTCTCCAGATGTTTGGGCGCAAGGCCACCGGCGGGGCGGATTGAGCTCACCATTTCGCTGGTGATGCGATCACCCCTTGAGACCGCCCTGACAACATAGAGCGAGCGGCGCAACGCGACATTGGGAAGTTCCACCTCCTGTGGACCCTCTGCGGCTTTGCCAAGTGCCGCGTGCGCTTCCCGGCAATCCTGCACAAGCAGGCGCAGTTCGTCGGGCTCAAGCGAGAACCCGGCATCCGGTCCGCCGTCCGCGCGTGAGAGCGTAAAGTGCTTTTCAATGATTGCTGCCACCAAGGCGCGGTCTTGCGCGCGCTGGGTCCGTCCACACATTGATCGGTGCGCTTGCAGCAGCACAATTGGCTGCAGCAATGATCGTGCTGGCCGAAGCGCCTGCCAGTCATCCCGCTCTCCAGGCTGGAACATGGCGCCCACTTTTGCCACGCGGAAAAGGACAGAGATGAAGGATGCGTGGGCAACGATCAAAGATGTCTTCCCTCAGATAGCCCTTTCCGCACACCACCTAACTCGTGACCACAACGATTGCCGAGCAGGTGCCCTTTCCTTGCCGACGATAGCTGTGCGGGAATGCACAATCGAAATACATAGAATCACCTTCGGCGAGGAGCGTGTCCTGGCCGTCGACGTTCACGGCAAGCTGCCCCCTGATCACGTAGATGATTTCCGCGCCTGGATGCTTGTGGGGCTCTGTCGCTCCTGATTGCGGTTCAAACTCCGCGTAGTAGGCCTCCATCTTTCGATCGCTGACAGGGAAGTCGAGGCTTTCGAAGAAAAAGGAGGGATTCTCGACGCCCGGAAGGTTGGGCATGCGCAGCCGGTCCTTCTTCCTGACGACGGCGAGAGTCGGCTGGTCCTGCAAATCAACGAAAAAATGTTCGAGGCCGACGCCGAACACCATGGCGATCTTGAGAAGCGTCGGAAGCGTCGGGAAAAGCTGCCCACGCTCGATCTTCGACAACATGCCTGATGACAGACGGGTGTGCTCACCGAGTTGCACAAGCCCGAGGTTCTTCTTGAGGCGAAGCGCCCTGATTTTCTGGCCGATCTGATAGCTCTCAAGACCGGTGGCCAGGGTTTGCGAGAGCATGGATCACACTCCTTCTTTCCTGAGGATCAAGAAACCATACCGAGCTTTTCCCATAATGAAAATAGATATTCTTGATACGATAATGTGCTTGAAAGTCAAACTGGTTTGCCCTATATGAAATTCCGAGCCGACGGCATGAGGCCGCGCTCGAGACAGCCGACTGAAGCCCCCCCAACAACCCAAGGAAAATTGCCATGCTGTTCGGATTTAAGAGACTTGCCGTAGCTGCGGCGACCGTGATCGCTGTTACCGCTGGCGGCGCAATCGCGTCTGCGGCCAAGAAGGACATCGTCGACACCGCAGTTGCCGCCGGTGAGTTCAACACGCTCGCTCAGGCCCTGACCGCCGCAGGTCTGGTCGATACCCTGAAGGGCCCTGGCCCGTTCACGGTGTTTGCCCCCACCGACGCCGCTTTCGCCAAACTCCCGGCGGGCACGGTTGAGGACCTTTTGAAGCCTGAGAACAGGGCTCAGCTGACAGCGATCCTTACCTACCATGTCGTGCCCGGCCAGGTCATGGCCGCCGATGTCGTCAAGCTGACGGAAGCCGCGACCGTGAACGGCGCGGTGGTCACCGTGACTGTCGATGGCGGCAACGTGATGATCAATGACGCCAATGTCACCAGCGTGGATATCGAAGCGTCGAACGGCGTCATCCACGTGATCGACACCGTATTGCTGCCGCCGGCGAACTAATTCGCGCAGCGAAGGAAAAAGGCGGATCGCCTCAACCCATGTGATGGTGCGGTCAGCCAAGCTGGTCAGCCACACGCTCGAGGCGATCCGATAGCAACACGAAGATAAGGTCAATCGCCATGACCACTTCGAAAGAGGCGAACGGGAGTGACGTCATGATCAATGTTGCGAAAGCCATCTTGGCAAACAGCATGATCGCAAATGGCGTCACCAACGTGCTTGACAGCGCCGTCACTCCGCAAGCGGCGGAACGATCAGTACCGTGAAAAGTGGCGGGCCGCCTGCCGTCAACGCAGGTGGCCCGCTTATACAAGTTACATTTCCGATCATTGGAGAATGCCGACCATGTTTGCGCCAATCAGAAAGTTCGTCGTCTTTTGTTGGAACTTTGTGTTCAACCACGAAGTAAGCCCGCTTCGTAACATTCCGGATGTGGCCATCCGTCACTACGTTCTGCAAGCGCTGGGCCTTGTCTGGGCCGTCGCCTTTGCCCTGGCGGCTGGCAGCTACACGTTCTTGGCCGCCAGCATTATCGGCCATACCGTCTTGATTGCGGCCGCGGCTATCACGGTAGCAACCTGGACAGCCGCAACCACGAAGCCCGACTTGTTTGTCAGAGCTTCTGTCCGGAAAGACACTGAAGGCCCCAAAAATCGGTGACAGCGATGGTCGCGGGTGGCGTCCCCCAGCCATGCCGGCAGGGGGCCTCCTGAATGTCAGTTACGCTTGAGAAACTGATGCGTGGAGCTGATGGCATGCTTGCCATGCACGAGGCGTTGGCGGAAGGCAGCTTTCACGCGGCGCAAATCAACTGACGATTGGACTCCTGGGAGGTCAGCGTGGAATCAGAGCGCGCCAAATCAACAGTCTATTTTGATGGCTCGTGTTCCCTGTGCCGGACGGAGATCGGATATTATCAGCGCAGGGATCTGGACCGCGCTCTTTGCTTCGTCGACATCTCTGAACCAGGCGCCGCACCTCCGGAAGGAGTTACCCGAGAGCGCGCAATGAAGCGCTTCCATGTTCGCGCGAGCGATGGGCGCGTTCTTTCTGGTGCGGCGGCATTCGTCGAGATCTGGACCCGTTTGCCCGGATGGCGCCGGGTAGCGCGCACCGCGTCGCGGCCGAAGGCCTTGACCGTCCTGGAGTGGGGCTACAGGATTTTTCTTCCGGTCCGACCGCTGATCTCCCGTTTGTTTGCGCGAGCGCTCCGACTTAAGGACGTTATCGTTGGAGCCAAACGCCTGTGACCGGACAAGGTGAACCAGATGGCGCAACCTCTCCCGGAGTTGACCTTGGATCGTTTCCTCCGGCCGGCGTGGCGATTGTTTTCGGCGCCAGCGGTGGTATTGGCAGAGCACTGGTCGAGGCGCTCCAGACTGCCAAAGGGTTCAAGAAAATTGTTGCGTTCAGTCGAAGCACTTCGCCAGCAATCGACCTTCTGGACGAAGCCAGTCTCGCACGTGCCGCGAGCTTCGCCGCCGATCAGGGCGAACTGCGCCTTGTGATTGATGCGACGGGGTTTCTGCACGACGATCGACAGGAACCCGAAAAGAGCTGGCGCCAACTTGATGCGGTCAGCTTGGCGCGGTCATTTGCGCTGAACGCTATCGGACCGGCGCTGATCATGAAGCATGTGCTGCCGCGGTTCCCACGGCCGGGCAAAGCCGTCTTCGCAACGCTGTCGGCCAGGGTCGGAAGCATCGGCGACAATCGGCTGGGCGGCTGGTATTCCTACCGGGCTTCCAAAGCCGCCCTCAATCAATTGGTTCGGACAGCTGCTGTCGAATTGAACCGTCGCTCCCCAGACGCAATTTGTGTCGCGTTGCATCCCGGCACGGTGGCCACGGCGTTATCCGCTCCGTTCTCGGCGGCCGGGCTCGAGGTTCTTACGCCAGCGGCAGCCGCTGGACATCTGCTCGCCGTCGTCGATCGGCTGAAAGCGGACGCCAACGGAGGCTTTTTCGACTGGCGCGGCCAGCCTGTATCCTGGTGAACGCATGGCTCGAATGCGCCGCAAGGATGAGCTGCCGACGAAGCTCTGTATGGTTTGCGGTCGACCCTTCGTCTGGCGCAAGAAATGGGCGCGGGACTGGGAAAGCGTGAAATATTGCTCGGATCGCTGCCGCATTGCGTCGTCCCGATCCGGATTGTGACGTCATCCCGATGACGGAGGTTATGAGATCAAGAATCTATGTCGGGTATCTCAAGCAGAAGAACTTGCTGGTGCTGGTGCCGGTGACCAAATATTTTTATCTCTGGTGCATCCTCTTTCGTTGGCATGGACGGACGCACTATGGGCCAGGTTCTACACGACAGCGCCACTACGACAGAGGCCGTCCACCAAACATCTCCCAGGCAAGCGGTTCACCGGCGGCTATGTCACGCATCGCCTTTCGGCCGATGATCTCGGGCAGCAGGTGGGGGGCAAGCCCGAGGGCCGGACGAAACGTCCGGACCATCGAGGGCGCGATGATCGCGCCACGCGGAATGTCTGTCGCCGCAAAGAGCGAGCGGCGATAGAGCCGATAGGCCTGTTCCGAGGCCGAAGGACCCGTTCGCGGCTGGCCGCGCGCCGCCTGGGCCTGGCGGCAGTTCTGGACGAGCACTGAAAACTCTTCGGGCTCGAGCGAAAAGGCGGCATCCGTGCCGCCATCGGCGCGGGCCAATGTGAAATGCTTCTCGATGATTGCAGCCCCCAGCGCGGCAGACGCGACGGCAGCGATCGTGCCAATCGTATGATCGGAATAGCCGACCGGAACGCCGTATGACGCCTGCATGGCCGGGATCGAGCAGAGATCAGCTTCGGCAATGGGTGCGGGATAGGCACTCGTGCAATGCAGGAGGGCGAGTTCTTTCGCACCCGCGCTGCGCGCTGCATCCACGGCACGTGTGATCTCGTCGTGGTCGCACATGCCCGTCGAGATGATCACAGGCTTGCCGTGTCGCGATACTTCCCGGATCAGCGCGATGTCGACCGCCTCAAAAGACGAAATCTTGAATGCCGGGACTGAAAGCTCAGCCATGCGCCGTGCTGCAGCCGGTGCGAAAGGGGTTGCAAAGAGCGCGATGCCGGATGCGTGTGCCGCGGCAAGCAGGTCAGGCAGCCACTCGGTCGGCGTCTGGGCTTCCCGATAGAGATCAAAAAGCGTGCGGCCAGCCCAGGGACCGCTCTCCACGACAAATCCCGCGGATCGGGAGTCGCGTGTCATGTCCTCGGGTGCATAGAGCTGGATTTTCACGGCATCGGCGCCGGCCCTGGCCGCAGCGCTGATCAGTGCGCGTGCCCGCGCGATGTCACCCAGATGATTGCTGGAGAGTTCTGCCACCATGAAAGGGGGGCAGCCTCTGCCAACCAGGCGGCCGGCAATGGTAATGGTGTCAGCCATCGGCCAATCCCGCGTTTCGCCAAGCAAGTTCCGGCAGAGGGTCAAGATCAAGTTCAAAGGCTTCCCAACCGCTGCTCGCGCCTATGCGCCGGAAGTTACAGGCCTCGACGAGCCTCAGGGACGCGATGTTTTCCTCCCGTACCTCGACCTCTACCTTTCGGCAGAAGCCGCTTCTGTTTGCCTGCATCATGGCCCCTGAGAGCATGGGGACGGCCATGCCCTGGCCGCGCACTTCCGGCGCCAGATTGGCGCTCACCTGTGCAAGCGCCGGATTTTTCCGCTCAAACCTGACTGCGCCGACCGGCTTTGCATCGGCTTCGACGATGAGGAGAAGCGTGTCGGGGTCGGCCAGTCTTGCTGCGTACCAGGCGGCGTGCGCGGTCGCGGAGATTTGTGCGGTCTCACGCGATTGGCGGCGCGTCTCGGGATCGTTGCGCCATGAAAGCACAAGCTCACCGTCGCGCGCGTCAGCCTTGCGAAACGTCACACGCGGCGTCAGGAGAGGCTTGAGAACACGCCGGGTTCCTTCACCATCCACGAGTGACGCGGCCATTGCCGACATCGCGTGCAAACGTTCAGGTGCATCGAGGAGCTCGCGCACCTGTTCGGCCAGGCTGTCGCGTTCGCCAATGATAGCCGCGCCGCTCTCAGCAAGGATCCGGGTCGCGCGCTCCTGATTGTCGGCAAGGATCATCACGAGTGATGGCAGACCAAGCACACAGCGTTCAAAGCTTGTCTGCCCTCCCCCGCCAATCGCCAATGTTGCCTCGGCCATCAGCGGCGCCGGATCCTTGATGCCCTTATGGACCTTCAGGTTCGGGTGACGCGATGCGAGCGCTTGTAAAGGGCCTGCACTCGGGGCCCAAACCGGAACAAGGCAATCGATCACCGCATTGATGCGGGCGGCCAGCAATTTCTCAATCACAGTGGCGGTGATGCCGCCGACATCCGTGAGCCCCAGCGAAACAAAAAGCCGCGGCAGGCCGGCGGGAGGCGCCTTGCGGCGCTCAAGTACCTCTTTGCGCTTTTCCCGGAAGGCGGGGCGGATCAGTGCGAAATCCGGGCCGGCGAGAATCGGTACGGGCGACGCGAGGAGCCGACGATAAGCCGACTTGGTGCGCCCGAAACTCGAGTCCACCAGGAGATCGCAGTCATGAGGGCGATTGGCAAGGTCATCGAGAACCATGATGCGAGGCGCGGCTGCGCGCCAGTCTGTCTCATCGGCAGCCTCGAGGCCGTAATGATCGATGACCAGCCAATCAGCATTCAGTCTGCGATCGAGCGCTGCGGCTCTGATTTCGCTTTCGGTGCCCGCAAGCGCCATGACGCCATAAGGGGACGCCTCAATCCGGGGGACGACAGCAAGTGTTTCGGGGCGCGTCACGAAACTTATCCGGCAGCCAGAAGCGAGAAGCGCATCTGCCAGCGTCAGGCAGCGCATGACATGACCGCCGCCAATGGCGCGCGATGCGTCAGCCCGAAAAATAATGTGAGGCGTTCTGGACATGCCGCAGTTCAGTTGGCGTCGGTTTGCGTCATTCTGGCCGACAATCCCTTTATGCCGGTTAAGCAACCTAGCGTCCTGAGCCGTTGCGACCAAGACAATGGTCCTGGCGACAGCCCGCGGTCCCCTCTCCTTCGGCGTTGCGTCATCAGCCTCCCCTACCTGCAGACAGAGCCGTCAGCGTCCTGTCGCCGGATTGCTGCCCTGTCGCGGGTCCAAGCCTCTTGTGTTGCCTAGAGGGCTGCTGGTGTCTGGTTCAGCCTGCCTCCCGGCAGCCGGTCAACCAGCCGGTCCGTCCGCAGATGGGCATAGCGGGTCAACATGGAAGGGGTCAGGTGGCCTGTGATCGCCATGATCTCGTTGTCGCGCAAGTCCGTAAGCTCGAAGAGGCGCGAAATGGCTTCATGGCGAAGGTCATGCCAGCGCAGGTCTGAAAATTCGCCCTTCTGGGCAACCGCCCTAAATGCGTGGAGGATGCCGCGCGGCGTTGCAACCGGCAGCACGCGCGATCCCGGGGTCATGATGCCGCGGCGGTCTCGCAAGGCCCTCAAGGCGCTGACTGCCCTGATCGAAAGCGGCACGCGACGCGGTCGATCGTTCTTGGTCCGCGGCAGGTCGAGATGCGGCCGCGCGCCATCAATGTGAACACGTGACCAGACAAGACCGGCCAGTTCCGCCTGACGCAAGGCTGTTTCGATCGCAATGATGATCGCCTCAACCAGCCAGGGCCGCGAGGAGGAGGATGCACAGGCCAGCAATCGCTGTTCTTCGTCTGCAAAAATGCGGCGGGTTCGTCCTTCGGGCATTGCCGGCCGCACGCCGGGTTTGACGGGGTTCTCGAGCGGCACACGCTTTGCGCGCGACCAGGTTGAGATGAGCTTGGAGAGCGCGTTCAACCGGTGGATGACCGTCTGCGCGCCGCAAGCCTCCTGTCCCAAGGGAGGTTTCCCACGCACGCCATGCTCCGCTTCGAGCAACTCGCGCTGCCAGATGATCAAATCCCAATCGTGGATCTCGGAAAGCGGCCAATTGGCGAACGGGCTCTTGCGCCAATAGCGGAGTTTTGAGGCGATGTTGCGCGCATTTGCGCCGCTACCAAAGTGACGCCCATCCATCATCCAGGCGCAGGCATCGGCAAGGCTGACGTGCCGCGCATCTTGCGTTCCCATGTTGGGCTGACCTCTGGCATCAGACGTGCGGGCGCCGGCCCCTTGCGCCGCAGATGCGACCTCTCGGGCTTCATCGACCTCCTCAGGTGCAGCACAGACAGGATGAGAGTGAGTGTCAAAGCGCTGGCCGCGATCCATGGGCAAATTCTCCAAACAAAGATGCAAATAGGCAGTTCGGGCTGAAATATCCCGGCCAACGAGGTGGGTATGCGCGTTGCCGAAGACAACCCCCTTCCCCGGGAAGGGTGATAATGGCGCTGCGCACAGGTCAACGCGCCTGAGGCCGGGGCGTCCACGCGCGGCGATTTATGCCGGTGGGTGTTTTCATCATGGGTGCGCAAGGATAAAACCAGCCATACCAATGGCGTGAGTCTTGGACATCGGGGGCCCAACAGGCGGAGCGCATGATCCTCGCAGTGCTTCAGGCAAGAATGGCGTCGACACGCCTGCCCGGCAAAATCCTGCGCCCGCTGCTTGATGCGCCCATGCTGCTCCAGCAATGGCGACGGATCACGCGCAGCAAGATGATCTCATCCTTTGTCGTGGCGACGTCTGACACCGCCGACGACGACATCACCGAAGCCTTTTGCCTCCACCACGGATTGCCGGTTGTCCGCGGCGCGCATCATGATGTCCTGTCGCGTTTCATTCAGGTGGTCGACGCCTATCCTGAGGCGCGCCATGTGGTGCGGCTGACGGCCGACTGCCCTCTGGCGGACCCGGAAGTCATTGATGCGTGCATCCGCCTGCATCTCAGCGCCCAGGCTGACTACACATCCAACTGTTTCGAGCGCAGCTACCCTAAGGGGCTCGATGCCGAGATCATGACAATTGAGACGCTGCGCGGCCTTGGCCGTGAGGTTGTGGCTGCAGACGAACGCGAGCATGTCACGCTCCACATCTATCGCCACCCAGAGAAATTCAGGACAGCTTCCGAGCGTCAGACCGATGACGACTCGGCCATGCGCTGGACAGTGGATACGCGCGACGACTTCAGCATGGTGGAAGAAGTGTACCGCGCCCTTTATCCGTCCAATCCGGAGTTCTCATGGCGGGACGTGAAGGCGTTTCTTGCCGCACATCCTCAAATTCGGGCGCTGAACGCGCCGTTACACTCGTTGGGTAATTGCAAGTCCCGAGGGTTACACTAGAGCCTGGGCGACATGGGACAGGCTGAAATCGCAGCCCGACCAGTCGACTTGCCGAGTCAGTGTTAACCCACAAGGTAGCTGGCATTACGCTTCTCACGCCCGTATCTGGGGCAAAGGAGGGCGCTGGCTCTATTCATTGAACGAGGATCATTAAGTCTCAGGCACACAGTATCTCCCCCGTCTCTTGACCTACTCGCCACGACTGCACATAGTCGCCTGCCGCAGCTGGGTGGCAATGCGATCCGAGGGTGACACCACTCCGAACGGTTGGCGGAGAGTGGGCCTGTCGACGACACGCTGGGAATTAAGCTAGAGGATGAGTCCAAGCTTGGCGCTGCGGGTACGGTTGATGCAATGTCAGCACGGGAAATGATGTGAGCTCCAGTCGCGGCACAAATTTGCCCACACTTGGGCAAGTGGCGTAAACGTAAGTCAAGTGATGAACGGCCTGCCTTGCAAGTTTCGGTAGCTTATCGCGAGAGGATGAAATGTCTGAAGTGTCAGAAGATGAAACGGCCAAGAACCCGGCCGAGTTACGGGTAGACGAGAAGCGACGTGCAGCACTTCGGAAGCTCGCCAAATTGGGCGCGGCCGGCGCGGTTGTGTCTATGTCACTCCTCGTCCCGGCGCGAAAGGCTGCAGCGTCGGGCGGCGGCGGCGGCGGTGGCCCCATTGTAGAATAGTCTGAAGTAGAGGTCGTGGGAGTACCCGCGTTTTGGAATGATCTGGCCCATGCATTCATGGCCTGAACTTTTGTCGCCTGGCGTCGGCGAAGTGCTTCGCGGCTCAGCGGCTGCCGGTGACGCAAGATCCCACGTGTCGAGACGAGCTGCCATTGGTTCATCATCAGGCACACGGCAGGCTTGTTCCGGCTCTTCCGCGCCTTGGGACGCCCGATTTTCCGCCTTGGTCTCGCGCCCCTGACTACGCATGACATTTTTCTCAATAATCATAAAATAATGAAAGATGCTTGACTTCATAAATATTGGAAAAATCGGAATAGATGAGGTTTTTTATAGTCCTCGGATGCACAGATTCATGATTTTAAGTGAGATGGCTTATGCCACACTCGAGGCGCTCCAGGCCGGCTCGTCCATTCGAGATATCAAAGACGCAACCGCCGACGAACTTCACCCTCACCTGGACGATGAGTTGCCCGGACTGTCGTCGTTATTGCACGAATTCAATGCACCTCGGCGCGATCAAGTCTCAGTGGAAATTGCTTCAAGACTGCAGGACACGTTGCCGCAATGTGCTCATCGCCAACCCAATAAGATGACGATATTCTGTGGATCGGGCCATGTCAGCATCTGTTGGAACGATCTGCATGATCCTTCCATTCTCCAGTCTCTGAGGGACTATTACGACGTATCGCATGACATTGATGCCCATTCCACGATAGGCCACCTTTGCATAACAAGGAATAATGACGGCTCCTATTCCGTTGTGGCCTCCCCGGATGTAAGCGACCTGCATTCAAGCCAGGAGAATACGGCGGCCTGCTTCGTGGAAGTTTCTCGCGCGATCACGGAACTGGCGTGCAATTATCCGGCGCACATGGCCGTGCTTCATGCCGCCACCTTGGTTCGGGATGACCAAGTCCTGATACTCATCAATCCGAGTGGGTCGGGCAAGACCACGCTGGCATGGCTTCTTACCACCATCGGTTACGCGTTGGTCCACGATGATTGCCTTCCAGTCAGACCCAACGGGGATCTCGTCCAGGTCCTGACGCCGTCCATACTCAAAGAGGGAAGCTGGAACGTTCTGGAGCAATCAGGCCTTCAAATTCAAAATGATGAGTTCACCCGCCTGGGCCGACAAGTTCGCTATCAGGCCATTACCCGCCTTAAGGAGTGGCCCGCAGGCAAGGGCCGGCGCTTCCTGTTTGTTCACTACGTCCCAAACGCCACATCGTCTCTGACCCCCGTCAGTCCGCTGGAGACATTTCGGCGGATCGTTTGCGAAGAGGCCGTCATTCCACGTCATCGTCCGGAGCGCCTGGCCGGACTGTTTGACTGGATCACGTCAACTGACAGCGCTGAATTGCGTTACAGCGACTTTAGAGACGCTGCGCGGCTGATCGACGACTGGATATCTCATGGCAAGGACTGAAGACTGGTTCTGGCTGACGCTGGGCAAGATTTTCTCAGAAGACCCCGCACCCGCCACCTCATCAATCGTTGACATATCTGCGACTGACTGGGAGCAGGTGGCGGCATTCTCCCTCCGGCAACTTGTAGCTCCAGAGCTTTACCAACGACTTCTGGCCGCAGATATTGCGTCAGCGGTTCCGCCCTGCGTCTTTGATGCACTCGAGGGGGCGTTTGAACTCAATCAATTGGTCCAAGCGGATCTGATGCGGATGTTCAGAGATGCGTGCGCGGTGGCAAATGGCGCAGGAGCCTCTCCGATCATCCTGAAGGGCGGGATAGATGTGATCGTCCCAGAGTGGTCCATCAATCGGTCACGCATGGTCAGTGACCTTGATCTCATGGTCGAGGCATCGGCAGTTGACTTGGTGTTCCGCTCGCTGCTCAAGGCTGGCTTTCGGCGTGACCCTCTGGATCTTGGCGAGGATTTATCAACGCACCTGCGGCACGCGCATCACTGTCCACCGCTGTGGCATGGCGAAGTGCATCAGTATGTGGAATTACACGAAAGGCTTGGATCAACCGAGCCTGAGCGCCAACTGACTGCCAAAATGCTTCATAAGGCATTGTCCATGCATTCCCATGGGTTGGATTTCCGCGTCCCAACTGCTTATGACCGGATACAGCACAATGCGGCCCACCATTGTTTCCGTGGCATGATTACAAATGGTGAGCGTCTCGCATTTCGGCAGTTGCTGGATTTTTATCGTCTGGGCAGGCTCTGGCATTCACAATGCAATTCGCCTGTCGCCATTGACGCGGGTGCTGTGCACCCCAGAATTGCGTCTGCGATAAGAATCTCGGCTACACTGTCCCGCAGGGTCTTCTCGGCTCATTTCCAGTCGGGGCCATTGACTGCCTCCGAAATCCGCACTGCCAACCGAATGTGGCGACGCATTGAGTCGCCCTCATTCGACCGGACCTACGGCCGGATAAAACGTATTGGTCGGCAGATTTATCGCCTGAAGAACTGGAAAAAGCTTTTTACAACAAGATTTTATAATAGTAAGTACAAGTTTTACTTAAATAAAAAACGTCTTGATGACTTAATATAAACAATGAGACACTATCACCTCGAAGAAAAGATGTGTCTGCATTTTCCTCTAGGTGTTCAGTCCCGGCATTTGGTGGATAGGATTTAGGGTGAACCTTTCGGGTTCGGCAGCCCAGATTTTGCAGATGTGTTCGTAAGGGGTGAGACCCTTGATGGTCTTGAGGCGCCGGCCGAAGTTGTAGGCTGCCATGAAGTCAGCGAGGTGCGCGGCGAACTGGGCGTGGTCATCGTAGTGGAAGCGCTTGACGGTCGCTTCCTTGATGGTGCGGTTCATCCGTTCGACTTGGCCGTTGGTCCAGGGGTGCTTCACCTTGGTGGCGCGATGCTCGATGCCGTTTTCCCGGCAGGTGCGCCCGAAGATGTGCTCCATGGCCGTGTGATCCTGCTCACGGTTCTTGAACTGGATGCCATTGTCGGTGAGCACGATATGGATAGCGTAGGGAACGACCGCGACGAGCTGGCGCAGGAACGCCGTGGCAATCAGCTTGGTGGCCAGCGGATGCAGTTCGACATAGGCGAACTTGGAGGTCCGATCGATGGCGGCGAACAGTAGAGTTTGCCCTCGGCCGTCTGCACCTCGGCGAGGTCGATATGGAAATAGCCGATCGGGTAGCGCTTGAACTTCTGCTTGGCCGGTTTGTCGCCTCCGACCTCGGGTAATCGGCTGATGCCGTGTCTTACCAGGCAGCGATGCAGTGACGAGCGGGTCAGGTGCGCAATGGTCACCTGCAAGGCATAGAGGCAGTGATCCAGCGGCAGCAGCGTGTGCTTGCGGAAGGCAACGATGATCGCCTCCACCTCGACCGACAGCACGGTTGACCTGGCATCCTTCGGCCCGGTCGGCACGTCGGCAACCGAGGTCCGCTTCTTCCACTTCGCCACGGTCTTCTGGTTGATGCCGTAGCGCTTCGCCAGCGCCCTCAGGCTCTCTTGACTATGCTGTATCGCTCGACGGACCGCCGCTGTCGTGGTGGCGCTGCCGTGAAGAACACGGCCCATAGTGCGTCCTTCCATGCCATGGGAAATAATGCACCATCAAAGCTTGAGGTCAAACACCTGGCCCTCAATCCAGGTCCTGGACGGCGGCTATGACAAGCTGAACATCTTCGTCAGTCATGCCGGGATAGAGCGGCAGAGTGATGATCTCCCGCGCCGCCCTCTCCGCCTCGGGGCATAGCCCCGGACCATATCCGAATTGGCGTCTGTAAAGGCTGAGGAGATGGACAGGTCCATAATGCACATTCACGCCGATGCCTGCGTCACGCAGGCGGGCAAAGGCTGCGTCCCGCGTCAAACCAAGCTTTGTTTCGTCAATGCGCACAACGAAGAGATGCCAGGCATGCACATGGCCTTCAAGACTGGCCAGGGGCCTTATGGCGCGCAATCCGGCGAAGGCGTCTATGTAGCTTGAGGCAATGGCCCTGCGACGCGCGAGAAACCCGGGCAACCGCCGCAATTGGGATCGACCAAGCGCACTCTGGAAATCGGTAAGCCGGTAGTTGTAACCGAGTTCGACCAGATCATAGGTGTGCCGACCACTTTCACTGCGGCTGCGGTGATCGGAGTCGATTCCATGATTGCGGAACCGCCTCATCCGGGAAGCGAGCGCTGCATCATGCGTTGTGCACATGCCCCCTTCGCCTGAAGTTATGTGCTTTGCCGGATGAAAGGAAAAAGTGCTGATTTCTGCAATGCTCCCGACGCGCTCATCCCGGTAGAATGCCCCCAAGGCGTGGCACGCGTCACTGACAAGATGCACGCCGCGCTCGGCACAGAGCGCCCGAAGCAGATCATAATTGCAGGGCTGGCCGGCGTAATCGACCCCGATGACGGCACGCGTGCGATCCGTCATCCGGGAACGGACAGATGCGGGATCAAGCAAAAGCGTTGCGCCATCAACATCTGCGAAGACCGGTCGCGCGCCGACATAGAGTACGGCGTTCGCCGTCGCCGCGAAAGTCAGCGCTGGCACAATGACCTCATCGCCCGGTCCGATGCCAAGAGCATGCATTGCGGCATGAAGGGCTGCAGTCCCGCTGTTCAGGGCAACTGCCTCTTTCGCGCCGACGGCGGCCGCAAATTCATTTTCAAAGGCATCGACCTGCGGACCGGTCGTCAGCCAGTCAGAACTTAACGCGCGGACGACAGCTTCTATATCGGTGTCATCAATTTCCTGCCTGGCATAGGGGATCGGGGCCATGTCAGCTGGCCATCATCGTTTTCAACTGCGCGTCATCCAGCCACTCGCTGTTGTTGTCACTGCTGTAGCGAAAGCCTTCCGGGACGGGTGATGCGCCCGCGGGCTTTTCCGGCAATGTCCAGAAAGGCATGGAGGGATAGATGATGTATCGATCAGTGAGCTCGACCGTATTGCGGGCATCATCCTCGGTGATCATCACCTCATGCAGCTTCTCGCCGGGACGAATTCCGATGATCTTCTGCGGCAGATGAGGGGCCATGACGCGGGCCAGATCTGTCATGCGCATGGACGAGAGTTTCGGCACATAGAGTTCACCGCCCTGCATGCCTTCGAGTGCCGAAATCACAAAGCGGACGCCATGATCAAGCGTGATCCAGAAGCGCGTCATGCGGGCATCTGTAATCGGCAGGTGGTCGGTGCCGCGGGCCATGAGTTCCTGGAAGAACGGGATGACCGAGCCGCGTGACCCGACCACATTGCCATAGCGCACAACAGAAAAACGCGTGCCGAGCGTTCCCGAGAGCGAGTTCGACGCGATGAAGATCTTGTCGGATGCCAGCTTGGTCGCACCATAGAGGTTTATCGGGTTGGTTGCCTTGTCGGTTGACAGCGCGATGACCTTCCCCACCTTGCAATCAAGTGCCGCCCGGACCACGTTTTCCGCACCGAGAATGTTCGTGCGCACACACTCCATCGGATTGTACTCTGACAGCGGCACATGCTTCATCGCTGCCGCGTGGACTACGATGTCCACTTCGCGCATCGCGAGATGAAGCCGCTGCAAGTCCCGAACGTCGCCAATGAAAAAGCGCACGCGCGGATCGGTGACCCGCTGCCCCATCGTAAAATGCTTGAATTCGTCCCGCGAGAAGACAATCAGCTTCCTCGGATTGTGCTCTTTGAGGGCAATCTCAACGAACCGCGTGCCAAATGACCCGGTGCCGCCCGTGATCAGAACGACTTTTCCGTCCAAGGCTGCCATAAATTGCACCTGCTTGAGACCGCGACGGCCAATCCAATTGGAACCACGGCCAATCGGGCAGCCCAGATAGACACCAACGTCGAATCACCGGCCATGTTCGGTTCGGGGGTCAGACAATGCAAGGCAGCAGACTGTTTCCTGATGACCATCACGGGGCATTTCCGTGTCGTTTGGCTAAAGCAGGCGGGCCAGAGCAGCCCGGTCGGAGCAGGTGGGCATATTTGATCCTTGCGTCCTGCAGGCAGCTTTCCATGCACTGAGAGTTCCTTGAGAGCGACGGTTTCAGTAGGCTTGCGCCCATGCCGACAACGTCGCCGGGCTCACGCGATTTCATTCTCCCTCCCCGCTTTCAGGCGTGGTTTGCGGGGCGTGGCTGGTCCTTGCGCCCGCATCAGGCAGGCGTGCTGGAGGCCGTGGCGATGGGTCAGCATGTTCTGGTCACCGCCCCTACCGGCGGCGGCAAGACTTTGGCAGGTTTCCTGCCCAGCCTGATTGCGCTTGATCAGGCACGCACGCGCAATTTCCCCAAAGCGACGCGCGATCTGGCCACTTGGCGGCGCAACGCCGGAAAATCGCTGCATACGCTCTACATCTCGCCCTTGAAGGCGCTTGCGGTTGACATCGCCCGCAATCTTGAAGCCCCGGTTGCCGAGATGGGGCTTTCCGTCCGCATCGAATCCCGGACCGGCGACACGCCGGCCAGCCGTCGGGCGCGCCAGCGGCGCGATCCCCCCGACATTCTCCTGACCACGCCGGAGCAATTGTCGCTGCTTCTGGCTTCGCGCGAGGCAGCAGATCTTTTTGCCGGGCTTTCGCTTGTTGTCATTGACGAGCTTCATGCGCTGGCCGGCACCAAGCGCGGCGATCTCCTTGCCCTTGATCTTGCCCGGCTTCTTGCCCTTGCCCCGCAAAGCCGCCGCATCGGCCTTTCGGCAACCGTTGCTGATCCCGGCCATCTGCGGCGCTGGCTGCAGCCGCAAAGCGGCAAGGACGACGCCATGGCGGCGTGGGTAACCGGACCGCAAGGCACACGGCCGCAGGTGAAGGTGCTTGCCTCCGACGAGCGCATTCCCTGGAGCGGCCATTCGACCCGCCATGCGGTGGGCGCCATCATGGAGGCGATTGCCGGAGCAAAGCTCTCGCTCGTCTTCGTCAATACGCGGTCGCAGGCCGAATTCATTTTTCAGGAGCTCTGGCGCGCCAACGACAAGGGGCTCGCCATCGCGCTCCATCACGGCTCGCTGGATGTGGCGCAGCGGCGCAAGGTCGAGGCGGCGATGGCACGCGGCGCGCTGCGTGCCGTTGTCGCAACCTCCACGCTGGAACTCGGGATTGACTGGGGTGATGTCGATCTTGTCATCCAGGTGGGTGCGCCCAAGGGGGCAAGCCGCCTTACCCAGCGCATCGGCCGCTCCAATCACCGTCTTGATACGCCGTCGGAGGCGCTTCTAGTGCCGTCCAACCGGCTGGAAGTGCTCGAGTGCATTGCGGCGCGCGATGCGGTCGGCGAAGGCGCACTTGATGGCGAAACCGCGCATGAGGGCGCGCTGGATGTGCTGGCGCAGCATGTGCTTGGGGCAGCGGTTGCTGCACCCTTTGATGCGGAAGCGCTTTACGCGGGCATCATCTCAACCGAACCCTATCGCCGGCTCTTGCGGGAGGAGTTTGGCCGCGTGCTCGATTTCGTGGCAACAGGCGGCTATGCGCTGCGCGCCTATGAGCGGTTCGCGCGCCTGCGCCAGATGCCGGACGGGCGCTGGCGCATTGCCAATCCGAAAGTGGCCGAACGCTATCGCCTGAACATCGGCACGATCATCGAGGCACCGCTTCTGACCGTGCGGATGATGCGCGGATCGCGCAGCCGTACCCGGGCCCATGGCGGGCGGCCCATGGGCAAGATCGAGGAATTCTATGTCGATCAGCTGGCGCCGGGCGACACGTTCCTGTTCTCGGGCGAAGTGCTGCGCTTTGAGGGTGTGGAAGGCACGGAAGCGTTCGTGACCCGCGCCACGGCGGAAGCACCCAAAGTGCCGATGTGGCAGGGCGGCAAGTTTCCGCTCTCGACCTATCTTGCGGCCCGCGTGCGCGCGATGCTGGCTGATCCGGCCAGCTGGAAGAAATTGCCGGATCAGGTGTCGCATTGGCTTTCGATCCAGCAATGGAAATCCGTGCTGCCCAAGGCTGACGAACTTCTGGTCGAGACTTTTCCACGCGGCGCCAAATCCTATCTTACCTGCTATCCGTTTGAGGGGCGGCTTGCGCACCAGACGCTGGGCATGCTCCTGACACGGCGGCTGGAGCGGCTCTCCATGCGGCCCATGGGTTTTGTCGCCAGCGAATATGCGCTCTGCGTCTGGGGGTTGCGCGACATGTCCGGGCTTTCAATGGACAGGCTGTTCGACGAAGACATGCTGGGTGATGATCTGGAAGCCTGGATTGCCGACAGCGCCATGGTGCGCCGCCAGTTCCGCAATTGTGCGGTGATTGCGGGGCTGATCGAGCGCAAGCATCCCGGCCTGGAAAAATCCGGGCGGCAGGTGAATTTCTCGTCCGATCTCATCTTCAATGTGCTCAACGAACATGATCCGGGACATCTTCTGCTCAAGGCAGCCTACAATGATGCCACGCGGACCATGCTGGACCTGCCGCGCCTCGCAGCCATGCTGAAGCGCACGAAGGGGCGCATCGTGACGAAGCATCTCGATCAGGTGTCCCCGCTGGCCGTGCCGATGCTGCTCGAAATCGGCAAGGTGCCGATCCATGGTTCAACCGATGATGCGCTTCTGGCTGAGGCGGCCAAGGGCCTGATGGCGGAGGCAGGGGTGTGAGCGGCATCGCGCTTCAAGTGAACGGCGAAACACTCGTGCCCGACATCTCGGGGGCGTTGTGGTGGCCCGATGCCCAAACGCTGATTGCCTCTGACCTGCATCTCGAAAAAGGATCAGCCTTTGCCGCGCGCGGCACGCTTCTGCCGCCCTATGATAGTGTTGCGACACTCAAACGGCTCCAGGAGGCGATCGCGCGCCGCAAGCCTGCCCACATGATCCTTGCCGGTGACAGTTTCCATGATGGCAAGGCGCTTTCGCGTATGGCGCCCGAGACCGCCGATGCGCTGAAGGCGCTACTGCTGTCGGGACCGCGCTTTACTTTCATTGCGGGCAATCATGATCCCGAGGCGTCGCTTGGCGTTGGCGCAGCAATTCTGGAAGAGTGGCGTTCGGGCGCATTGGTGATCCGCCATGAGCCGCAGTTCATGGCTGCGCATGGCGAGATTGCCGGGCACCTTCATCCTTGCGCGTCAGTTGATGTGCGCGGGCGGCGGCTCAGGCGGCGGTGTTTTGTGAGTGACGGCGTCAGGCTCGTGCTTCCCGCCTTTGGCGCCTATGCGGGCGGACTCAGCGTGTTCGATGAAGCGTTTGCGGGACTTTTTCCCGGGCCATTCGACGTGGTGATGATGGGCGAGCGCGCCCTTCACCGCTTTGGCGCCACGCAATTGGCGCGGCAGGCGGTCTGATCACCGCTCGCGGAAGAGTGTTGCGGCCATCCAGCCGATTGCAATCGCCATCAGGACGGCGGCAAGCCCGTAGAGGATCGTGTTTTCATGCGCGAACTCGAAGAGCCAGCGCTCAAGGCCGGATTTGTCCACATAGATCGGCGCGGAGTAGGCGCTGATCACCTGACCGTTGCGGAAGAGATAAACCTCGGCGCGGTAATTGCCGATGGGAACCGAAGCGGGCATGGCCACGCGTGTCTGAAACAAGGAGCCGCCGGTCAGGATGATGTCATTCGTCGTTGCGGCATATAGACCTTCGCTGGTGGCCAGGCGGATCGCAGCTGCGGCATATCTGGATATCCCGGCGGCATCGGTCCTTTCATCAACGGCCTTGAAGGGAAGATTGCCGGGGCCGATCTGGTAGCGCTGAAGGACGGCGGGTGCCGCGATCTCGTTCAGGGGCCGGGTGCTTGCGACGTGATAGAAGGCCGGCATGGCTGAAAAGGTCACGGCGTCCGTGTTCACCCACAGGCCCACGACCGATGCTTTCTCACGCACGGTCATGGCAGCACCAGGGCCGCGCACCACGATCACGATGTCGCGCCCCTCGGCGGTCAACACATCGTCGGTCGCTTCGACCGCGCCAAAGAGCACAAGCTCGGTTCCGGTGAAGCTCGACGAGATGCGCACATAGTCGCTCGAGAGCCCGACGATCAGCGATTCAGCCGCCAGGACAGGCGCGGATGCTGAAAGCATCCCTGCAAACAGGAAGGGGAGAAGCCGCCTCATGGGGGTGCCCCCATGATGAGCGAGAAGGGGTCATCAGGCGGCACGAAAAGATCAAAGGCAAGGCGCAGCGCCACGCCGACGACCAGAAGTGCGAGCAACAACCGCAATTCCTCGTTGCGCAGGCGCGCGCCCATCTGCGAACCGAACTGCACGCCGATGGCGCCGCTGGTCATCAAGAGTGCTGCCAGCAGAAGATCAACCGTCTGGTTGTTGACGGCATGAAGGAATGTCGTCAGTGCGACGGTGAAGAGGATCTGGGCATGGCTCGTGCCTGTCACCACACCTGCAGGCATGCGCAGGAGATAGATCATGGCGGGCACCATGATGAAGCCGCCGCCGACGCCAAGCACCGCCGCCAGAATGCCGGTAAAGAAGCCGAGCGCCATCGGCGGCAATGCGCTGACATAGAGCCTGGAGACATAGAACCGCATCTTGAACGGCAACCCATGCAGCCATGAATGATGCGACTTTGCGCGCGCGCGCGGTGCAAGACCCCGGCGCTGGCGCGAAAGCGTGCGGATGCTTTCACTCAGCATCAGGGCGCCGATCGACCCCAGAAGCACGACATAAGAGAGCGAGACGACAAGATCGATCTGGCCGTAATCCTGAAGGATGCGGAAGATGACAACGCCGACGCCCGAGCCCGCAAAGCCGCCGATCACCATCACACCGGCCATGCGCAGATCAACCGCGCCGCGCCGCAATTGTGCCATCACACCGGAAACGGACGAGGCCAGCACGTGGCTTGAGCCGGTTGCAACGGCAACGGCGGGCGGAATGCCGGTAAAGATCAGGAATGGCGTCATCAGGAAGCCGCCGCCCACGCCGAACATGCCTGACAAGAATCCCACGGCGCCGCCCATCGCGATGATGAGCAGCACGTCCACCGAAATTTCAGCGATGGGAAGATAGATCTGCATCGATGCGGCTGACAGCCAAAGAAGCGGGTGGTGCGTTTCTACTCCCGCAACGCCCTGAAAAGCCATAAGGCGTTCAAGCGCGGGGTCCAGAAGCTATCTGGGTCTGAAGATGGTTAGCAGGCTCGCCTCCCCCGCCTCCTTCTCCGCGACAACCCGATCAGTCCGTCAAGGCGATCAGCTGGTGAAAACGGGTGCCTCGTTGGCCGCCGGGTTCATGGGCTTGGGCCGGAAGCGTTCGGCCAAAGCGCGGGCCTTGGTGAGATCGTCGGCGGAAAGCTTCTGCTCGATTGCAGCCACGCGGGCGCGGGCATCGGCATCGCCCTGGGCGGCGGCGGCGGCATACCAGCGATAGGCCTCGATCAGGTCAGGCTGAATGCCGAGGCCGCGCTCGAACAGGATGGCCAGGTTGAACTGGCTGTCCTTCAGGCCCAATTCGGCGCCGGCCTGGAACCAGCGGGCGGCCTGGGCGTAGTCCGGCTGGCCGGACGACCCGTCGGCATAGATGACGGCGAGGTTGTGCATGGCCTTGCGGTTGCCGGCGCGGGCGGCACGCTCGTACCACTCCATGGCTGTGCCCAGATCGCGCGAGACGCCCTTGCCGCGCTCGAAGAGCACGCCCATGCGGTATTGCGCGATCGGCAGGCCCTGGTCAGCCGATTTGGCAATCCATTCGGCCGCCTTCACGTCGTCCTGCGGCACGCCCTCGCCTTCGGCAAAACGCAGGCCGTAGAGATATTGCGCCTTGGCGTCGCCGCGCTCGGCGGCGCGGATCAGCGCCTCAAGCACGCTTGGCGCGACGACCGGCGGGGGTGCCTCACTGACGGGCAACTCAGCAGCGGGCGGCGTGGTAACGGGCGGCGCGGTGACGGGCGGAACGAGCGGCGTGGGGCCGGGTTCCATCTCGGGCAGCGTCGCAACAGTTTCTTCCGGCTCGCGCGGCGGCAAGGACGTGACCGGAGCTTCTGTCGATTCGGGTGGCGGCACAGTGACGGGCGCGCCGGTTGTGACGGGCGGCGGCAACTCACTGAAGGGCGCATCGCTGCTGGTTGTCCCTGTACCCGGTGCGCCTTCGATCAGATCACCGATGCTGGTACCGGGTGCCGGGCGATTGCCATCCCCGCCGTTGAGATTGAGGAGGACATAAAGCCCACCAATGAAAACGACGAGTCCGGCGGCGATCAGTGCAATGCGCAGCGTGCCGGATTTTTCGCGCACGGCACCTGCAGTCGCGGCGCGATCCTGCAGCGCCTTGGCGGCGATCTGTGCGTCACCCTGCGCTGCGGCCTGTGCGGCGCGACGGGCAGCCGCGATGAAATCGTCGGTGCGGCGCGGCTGGGGCTCGGGCTCGGGGTCCGGCAGGATGATGCCGTCGGGCTCCTGCTGTCCCGGATAGCCCATGTTGCCAGGCTGCGGCCCCATTTGGGGACCAAAGGCGGGCGGCAGATCGCCACGCGGCGGCGGGGGATCAAAGGGCGATGGCCCTGCTGGCGGGAACGGGCTTGGATAGGCATTGGGCGAACGCGGCGGGCCCTGTTCGCGCAATCCGGGTTCACGTGATCCGGGACCGGGAGGGGGGGGCGCCAACTCACCGCGCGCCATTTCCATGCGCGGCGGTTCGGACCGCGAAAGATCCGCAGGAACGCCGTGAGGAATTGCGTTGGCAAAGCCGGGAGCGCGGGGCGCGGCCTCGATCGTTTCCATCCGCTTCAGGATCGATTCAACCGTTGCCTGCAGTTGCTGGAGCGCATCACGCGTGCGCTTGTCGGACGTCTCGATCCGCGTTCCCAGCCCGCGCAGCGCCTGTTCGGCGGCGGCGCTGTTGTCGCCCTGCTTCTTTTCAGCCGAGGCAAATTGCTGGCTGAGGAGTTCGACCTGTTCTTCGATGGCTTCAAAGCGGCCTGCGGGCGCTTCGGCCGGACGGGCTGCCACATCAAGGCGCGCATTCAGCGTTGCCAGCTGCTCATCAAGGCGGGCGCGGCCATCGGCATCGCGCTGGGCGGCGCCATCCATGCGGGCGCCGAGTTCACGCATCGCCTGACGCAGATCATGGTCGAGACGTTTGAGGTCAGCATCGATGCGGGTCGCGTCGGCATCAGCCTTGGTGGTACGCGCATCGTTGTTGCGCTTGTCTGCCTCGATCCGCTGGGCGATGCGCTGGATCGCTTCCTTGATGCCGCCCTGCGTCTCGCGCTCGCGCGCTTCAAGGGCCGAAACCTTGCCCTCGATGTCCTTGAGCTTGCGGTCATCAAAGGCATTGAGGCGCTCGGACAGCCCCGAGATCGAGAACGACACCGCACCGGCGGCTTCAGCGCTGCGGCGCTCGGCCCGCTCGACCTGCGCCTGGATGGCGGCGATCTGTGCGGTCAGCGTGTGTTCCAGCGCCTTGACCGCTTCGCGGCTTGAGCCGTTGGTCAGGCCTGTTTCAACCTGCGCCAGCCGGTCGGACAGCGCCTTGACCGTCTTGTCGATATTGCCGATGGCACCTGCCTGCTCGCGGCTGGTCGCGTTCATGGCCTCGGCTGCCGCGTTCATCGCGGTCTCCGAGAGCGCCTTCATGCGCTCGGATGAATCAAGCCGGTGTGCCAGCGCCGCCATGGCCCGGTCGATCTTGGCAATCGCATCGTGGGTGCGGTTTTCGGCATTCGAGAGCTTGCTGCCGATGTCGCCATATTCGGCGGTCATCGGTCGCATCTCGCCCCTGAACTCGGGCTGCGCATTGGCAGGTCGCACGCGGTTCCAACCGGATTCCATGCGGTCGGGCCGCTCAGCAGCGAATTGGTCGGCGTTCTGGGCTTCCGCCATGGCGTCGGCGGGCACGTTCTCAAAAACGATATGGCTCAACCATTCGTGCAAGGACATGCCTGCACGTTGCGCTGCGATTCGAGCTGCTTCGCGGGCTTCGGGCGAAAGCCCTGCCACGCTCCACGGCACGCCGGATCTCATGCGAATCACAATGGTTAAGGCCCCAAAAGACGTTATATGCCATCAAATCTTGTGCAAGGAAAACCACCCTGCCCCAAGGGGTTGTGGATCAAGGCTGCAGGCAGGAAATGGCGATCCCGAAAGTGGCCCGCCCGGACATAGGGTCAGGGAGGGGCTCCCCATCCTTTCCCAGCGTAGTTAATGCCGGGTAAAGGCGGCCCTCTTGACCGGTCAATAAGGTGGTTCAGCCCCGCGGCATATGCGGGAAAGTGCCCTCGCGCATCCGCCAAAGCACATTGTCGAAGGTCGGCAGCGCATCGGGCCGCATGCGTTCGACCGCGCCCCGCACGCGCGCCGTTTCGGCCTCATCCATCTCCATCACCATGTAACAGAGATAGTTCATCGCCTGCCCGGGTGACGTGTATTGCAAAAAGAGGTTCACTTCCTCGTCCAGCAATTGCCCATAAGACGGACCTTCGCCGCTGTAGAAGGCCAGGAACTCCACGCGGCGCGAGATGATCGGATATTCCAGCCGTCCAAAGGCGCGCGCATGGGCAAACGCCTTCTTCACCTCGTCATCAAGGGGCGGCAGGCGGTCGATGCGGTTCCGGCGCGCGACGGCATCGGCCAATGTCATCCAGCCATCGGCATTGATCGGGTTGCGGGCGATCTCGTGGCGGGCAAGGGCGGCCAGCACACACGCGGCATTGCGGTAGGCGACTTCATCCTGGGCCTCGGCCGCCGCGTTCAAAGCCCCGAATGCCCGGCCACGGGCGACGCGGAACAGGCCGCCGGGAATGGTCACATCCGCAGCCCCGCATTCGGCGGCTGCCACGCGATTGGTGCCGGCAAGCCCCGTCAGCCGGACGAACCCCGTCGCCATCGTGATCGCAGAGAGCGCGATGAGCGCCATCATGGTTTTGCTGTTTCTCATGCGACATAGATGCGGTTGCAGTAGGGATCAGCACCTGACGGCAAGGCCTGCCTTGGCAGAATGGGGCGTTTGGGACCGTAGATCACGGGCCGGAGCGAGTAGAAGACCTGGAAGATGAGCCGCGGGGTCGTGGCAACGGGCAGGCCCCGGTGGAGACCATAGGTCTTTTCCAAGAATGATGTACCTGCCGGGCCGACGAAGCGCATTTCGCGCTCCGTACCGAATACTTCATGCACTTCATTGTCCTGGTAACGGCGGATATTTGTCAGGCGGCCATCGCGGTGCGAGCCGCGGATGAAAAGATGCGGACCCGCCGTCTCGTCAACATCGGTGAGATAGAGGAAATATTTCACCCAATCGAGATCATCGACATCGCGATGGTAATTTTCCGCGTGCTGCGCCGTGCCGTCGCCCGCAGGCAATGACCACCATGCGCTCATGGCACTGATCAGCGGCTTGGCACCCAGATCGCGCGCGGCCAAGGCGAGCAGTTGCGGATGGTTTGCAATCGTCAGCGCGTGCGGCGCGCGCGCCACGGTTTCGAGCGGAAAAAACGCGACGTGCGTTCCCTTCGGTGCATCTGCGGGAGCGACAAAATTGCCAAGTTCGGGCCGATAGGGATCAGCGCATCTCTCGACCGAAAAATAGGCGCGCATGTCGCCGACGACATTGGCGCCCGCGATGCCGGGCGTCATCACAAAGCCGTCGCGCGCCAGCGCATCGGCCATGGCCTGCGTGTCCGGCGTCACGGTCAGGTCTGCTTTGGGCATCGAAGCCGCAAAGGACGCAGCCTTTGCCGCACGCAATGCCGGATCACCGGTGCGGCGCTGGATGAAATGGCGGCGGTAGCGGCCATCGGTGACCGTATGATACAAAGTCCGCAGATGTGCCAGTTTCAGGGGCATCGCCAATCTTGCTTCAGAGTTGCGGGGTCCGGTGGGGGCGCTCAAGGGTATCGTCAAAGCGGTCTTGCGTCACCAGCCTGTTGCGGGGGTAACCCGCGCTGTGCTCGGCATCGCGGGCCTATCCGGGCGCGCGGCATCGGCCTTGCGCACGGCAGCGCTTTTTCCCGGCAATGCAACCCTTGTCATGCACTGGACGAGCAAGGTCAAATACCGCGAGAACCTGCAGCTGGGTGCGCGTGTCGTCATCGGCACCAATTGCGTCATCGGCGCACGCGACGGCATCGTTCTTGAAGATGATGTCCGCATTTCGGATGGCGTTGTGATCGAGACGGCAGGTCTCGACTTCACCGGTTCGCCGCCTTATCCACATCGTGGCGCGCCCATCAGGATCGGCAAGGGCGCGTGGATCGGCACACGGGCCGTCATCCTTGGCGGTGTCACCATCGGCGAAGGTGCCGTCATCGGCGCGCATGCGCTTGTCGTCAGGCATGTTCCCGCTCACACATTGATCGGCGGCAAGCCAGCGGAGGTGCTGCGTGAACGCCCCCGTGCCTGACAAACGCCCCGCCTCCGCTGCCATATCCGCGCTTCCTTCGCGGGCAGGGGCAAAGCCGATCCGTCGCTTGCCGGTCATGGGACTAGTGCTGGCGCTGGTGCTTTCTGACCTTGTGGTGTTTGCCGTCCTGGGTGCGGGTGTCATCGCGCTCAGCCCGAAGATCACGCCCGAGCGCCTGCCCGTGCATCTCGACGGCCTTATCCTTTCCATTGCCGGTTTCATCGTCTTTGCCGCCGCCAGCGGCCTTTACAATACGCAGCGCGCCTTTGACGTGCGCCGCGCGACGCCGCTCATCATCAACACGATGATCGTGGTCGGTTTTGTCCTGTTTGCCGCCTTCTATATCGGGCAGGTGCCGCTGACTTTCTCGCGGCTGGCGTTCCTTGTGCTCTTCTTCGGCGGCATTGTCGCGCTTGTCACCGTGCGCATCATCATGTCGGCGATGATCGCCTATATGCTGGCGGGGGGCCATGCCGTCGAGCGGCTTTTGGTCGTGAGCTTCCGCGAGGACGCCGCCCGCTTCACCAGTGCCATTGCGGTCGGTTCCGCCAACCGCATGCAGGTGACGTCGCTTTTGCGCCCGGATGAGCCGCACGCGGAAGATTACCTGCGCGGACACATCAAGGCGCTTGATGTGGAAGCCATCGTCTTTCTCGCGCGGCCCGGCGACAGGATTGACGGTCACCCGCTCTTTTCGCTTGCCCAGCGGTCGCCGCTTTCGTGCTACATCGCGATGCCCCACAGTGACTTTCCCGGTGAGGTCTTGAGAGCGCTCGACGAGGGCTCGCACATATTGTTGCAGACATCGCGCGAGGCGATTTCGGGCTGGGGCGCGCTGCAGAAGCGCGTGCTTGATGTGGTGGCCGCCACGTTCGGGCTCTTGCTCTCTTCACCGGTTTTGTTGCTTGCCATGCTCGCGATCCGGCTTGAAAGCCGGGGCCCGGCCATTTTCCGCCAGACGCGCTATGGCTACAACAATCGCGCCTTCACCATCCTCAAGCTGCGCAGCATGCGGGCAGAGGCAGCAGCAGGCGCCGTCGTGCAGGCTGGCCATGATGATCCGCGGGTTACGCGCGTCGGCCGCCTCATCCGCCGCCTGAAGATCGACGAACTGCCCCAACTTGTGAATGTGCTCAAAGGCGACATGTCACTGGTCGGTCCGCGCGCACATGCAACAAAAACCAACCTTGAGGGTCTCAGCCTTGAGACGCATGAAACGCGCTATCTCACGCGCCACAATGTGCGGCCGGGGCTTACCAGCTGGGCTATTGTCAATGGCTGCACCGGCGCCATGGACAGCGTGGAAAAGCTGCGCGAAACGGTCGATTACGACCTGCATTATATCCGCCACTGGTCGGTCTGGCTTGACCTGACCATCATCGCAATGACGCTGGTCATGCTGGTGGCCGAGCGCAGCATCTTCAAACGGCTGCGGCGGAACCCCGGCGCATGAAGCGGACCGCAGCCTTCCTGGCCAATTTCGGTGTGGCCAAGGGCCTTATCTATTTCCTGCCGCTGGTCATTGCCGCCATGGCCATCCCGGAAACCTATGCGGCGATGGAGTTTGCGTTCGCGCTTGCTCCCCTCATCGCCATGTTTCCCGGTTCGCCCGTGCTTGCCGCCATTCCGCAGCTTTATCTCGTGCGCGGCGACCGGAACGTGCGCGACCTTGCGGCCATGGTTGCGGCAGTCACAGCGGCGCTGATGCTTCCCGCCGGATTGCTCCTGCTTCTTTTCGCCGGACCGAAGCCCGCGATGGTTGCCTTTGCGGCGGCCTGTGTCGCCGCACAGGGTGCGGCGTCCGTCCTGTCTCGCACCATGTCGCGGCGCCATCTGGCGGCCTGGGCAGACGGCATCGCCGCACTCTCAATGTTTCTCGCAGCAGGTCTTGCGTGGTTTGTGTTCGGCAGCTGGTTTGACGCACAAGCGGCGGCGATTGCCTGGGCCATCATCTGCGTGCCGCTTGCATTTGTCCTCCTCCAGCTCTCCCGAAGCTGGCGCGGGCCCCACGCGCGATTGCGGCTGCGCCACGCCTTCGCCATCGGCCTTCCCATGGTGATCAACGGGCTTTTCGGCATGGTGGTTGCCAGCGGCGGGCGGATCGCATTCGGGCTCTTCACGCAGCCATGGGATCTGGCGGCCTATGCCATCGGCTTTCGCGTTGCGGGCCTGATGCTGGGCGTCCATCAATTGATGGTGACCGCGTTCTTTGCCCGCGCCTATGGCGCGCGCACACGCGCATTCGACCGCATGGCGCCCTTCTATCTTCTGGCGGTTGCGGCCACAGGATGCGTCCTTTGCCTTTTCGCACCCGAGATGCTGCCTGCACTCGGATTCAAGGCGCTGACGGTGGACCGGCAGGATGCGCTTGTGTCGTGGCTGCCTTTGATCGCGCTCCAGGTTTTCCTGTGGATCAGCTTTGCGACGCTTGAGTTCCGCGTCAATCGCGCGCGGTTGGCGGGCCGGATCATCCCGGTCAATGCGGTTGTGACGCTTCTTGCTGCGGGGGGTCTTTTCCTGCTTGACCGTGCAGGGCTTGCGTCACCGATCCATCTTGTGGCGGCGATGGCCCTCGTCACCGGCCTCTATGTCGCGGTCCAGTTCGGCGCATTGTGGCTGCGCGGGCTTGTCCTGCCGCGCACGGGCATGGCGATTGCGGCGGGGGGCGTGCCCTTTCTTGTCCTTGCGGTGATCTGACCCTTCACACCAAGACGTCAAGCCAAACTGTCGCCATTGACGATGGTGACTGTTCCCGCCGGCGTTGCCACGACATGGCCCGTCGATGGCACGGCACCGCTGGTCGTACAATTGCGGGCAATGATCGCGACATTGAGGCCCGGATTTGCCGATGTTGCCACTGAACGGCTGGCATTGCCGGAGAAATGCACACGTGCAAGCTCCAGACGCGCGACGTTTGCCGTATTGGCCGACGTGATGATGGCAGCGCCCCAATTGCAGCCATCGATCAGGCCACCATGCATATCGCCCGTTACGGTCGCATTGTTGAGCGGCCCCAGCTTTACGCCGGTGTCGGCACAATCGCATGCCACGAAATCGGCAAGACGGAAACTGTCCACTGCCGAGAGCCCGTCCTTCGCCACGCCTTCGGCCCGGCAATTGTGGAGATTGAGTCGCTGGCCCGCATGGTTGGAAAAGCCGTCGCCCACCCAGTCGGCCAGGGTCGGCAGGCCGCGGGCGACCGAATCAAACAGCGTCACTTCGAACTTGTCGGCAATGTCGGAAGCAGCGCCGGCAAAGCCGCCACCGAAAAGGTTGAAGCCGTCCGCGGCGCAGCCTTCCGCCAGAAGCGCGTGGCCCGTCACGTCAGACTGGTTGAACTGGAAGCCATAGCCGGCGGTCGTGCCGCGCGCGATGACGCGTTCAAGGCGCGCGCGGGCGCGCTGCACCTGAACATTGGCCGCATAGCCATAGCGCGTCTCGATGCCTTCAACGGTCAAGACGCCATTGTTCCAGTCATTGTCGCTCACGAAATTCATGGCAATGCAGGCGTCGTAAAGCGACCGCTCGAAGGTCAGCGTATTGGGATCAATGCTGCCGCGCGCATGAACCACGATGGAACCGGCGGGCACGCCTTCGGCTGCACTGGTTACCACGCAGAAGCGCGCGGGCGTGGCATCGAGGGTTGCAAACGACAAATTCGGTGTCGCACGCGAATAGATGACAAAGGGCAGTGTCACGCTGCCGGTGCGGCCTGCGACTTGCGTTGCGCCTGCGGTGACCTCCACCAGCCCGCCCGCGGTTGCAACGCTGTTGGGGGACTGGCCCCATTTGTGCGGGCGGTGCCAGAGATTGGTGCGGCCCGCGACTTTGGTCCAGCCGCCGGGCGCAATCTGTTCGCTCGCCCAGATTTGTGCGCCGTGCCCCGCGACCGAGCGCACGCGCACCTCGCGCCAGTTCGTCGCGGGAAAGGCGAGCGTGCCGCGATAGATGCCGCGGCGGAGGAAAATGTCCACGCTGCGCCGGGCGGCATCATAGCTCACATCGGCAATCGCATCGCGCAAGGTCACATAGGGGTTGCGCTCGGTGCCGATGGCAGCACCCGCATTGTTGGGATCAAGATGGATGCGCTTGACCGTATCGGCGCTGGCATCACGCCACTCACTGGTGCCGAGCCAGACAATGTCGGATGAGCCCGAAATGCGCGGGCCGATCCATACATGAGCATTGGCGGCAAGGCCCGTCACCGTGCCACGCCCCACCATCTCGCCATCCAGCAGGAATGTGAGGGCACCGCCGGTGCCCGTGTCATCGACGGCGAGGACCATTTCCGCGACCTGGCCGATTGCGAAGGGCATGGAAGACGTACCCGAAATCGCAATGCCCGATGCCACCGTGGTGCCATCACGCTGATAGGCCACGACAGCCCCGTTGCCGCGCCAGCAGATGCTGGCAAACGCCGCATCCAGCGCGGTCACGGCAGCGCCACCCGTCGGCACCACAGGCGAAAAACCGATGGCAGCACCGCAATTGGAGATATTCGTTACTGCCGTCGCGCGGTATTTCGTGCGCACCACAAGCCCTGCCCGCAGGCGCACCGGAAACAGCACGCCGACATACCAGACCGCGTTGAGGACGCTGGTGAACTGGCGTTCGGGCGCGACATAGGCCGTCGCGTAGCGGCTGGAGAGATTGGTGAAGTTCGACGCCTGCACTTGCGCCAGCGACAGGTCGTTCCAGTCGATGGGCAAAACCGGTTGCGCCGTGATGGCGCTGCGTGCAGCCCAGGCCGCCGCGTTGGCGGCATCGCTTGTCTTCAGGGGAATCTGGCCGAAGGTGCCGCCGGCGGGAATGGGTCCACCCGATGGTCCCGCGGGACCGGCAGCGCCCGGTGCGCCGGCCACGCCGGGCGGACCCTGAATGCCATTGGCGATCAACGCGACGGCAATGTCTTCGGGATGGACAATGACCGAAATGTCGTCGGGCGCGACAACGCTGATTGTCGTCATGCCGTCACTCCCGCGCGGATGGTGAGTGCCCCGGCGCACAGAAGACTGCGCGCCGTGCCGATGATGCGGATCATGTCAAAGGCATAGACGCCGGGGGCGATGGCACCCATGGTTGCGTGCGGCACATGGATGCGCACGCGGCCTTGCGCCGCCTCCGCCAAGTCTATGCCCGCGCCGGGCCAGAGCGAGAGTACCGCATCAGCGGCACCCGGCGCCTTGCGCACGTCCATGCGCACCGAACTTGCGGTCAGGTCAAGCGGTGCGCCATCGGCATCCTGAAAGGCAAAGGCTGCATCAAAATCGGCATTGGTCTGGGGCATCAGCGCCGTCCCTTGTTTCCGTCATGCGCCGACGATAGGCATGGACCGCGCGCACGGGGACAAAACACCAGCGTCACGCTTTCCGGAAATTGGGCGCGCGTGCTAGGAACGATGCTTTCCGCTCCCCAGCAAAGGCCAGATGCCATGACCATGTTCCGCAGCGATCTTCTCAAGGGCAAACGCATCATCGTGACCGGCGGCGGCACCGGGCTTGGCAAGGAAATGGCCGACGAATACGCGATGCTGGGTGCGGAGGTCTATATCTGCGGGCGACGCGGGCCGGTTCTTGAGGAGACCGCCAGCGAGATCTCGAAGAAGCGCAATGTCAAAGTAACGCCGCTTGTGTGCGATATCCGCGTGCCGGAAGCGGTGGACGACATGGTGACGCGCGCCTTCAATGAAGGACCGGTCCACGGCCTTGTCAACAACGCGGCGGGCAATTTCATCAGCCGCACGAAAGACCTTTCGCCGCGCGGCTTCAATGCCATTTCCGATATCGTGTTCCGCGGCACGTTCTATACGACGCTTGCCTGCGGCAAACGCTGGATCGACATGAAGGCCAGGGCGAATGTCATTTCCATCCTGACGACATGGGTGTGGAACGGTGGACCGTTCACGGTGCCGTCGGCCATGTCGAAGGCAGGCATCAACATCATGACGAAGTCGCTGGCGGTGGAGTGGGCGCCGCACGGCATCCGCCTCAATGCGATTGCGCCCGGTCCCTTCCCGACCAAAGGCGCGTGGGAGCGCCTGAGCCCCGGCAATGCGCGCACCATGGGTTCAACGGAAGACCCGGCCCAGGCGGGCAATCCGATGGGCCGCGTCGGCCGCATGGAGGAATTGCGCAACCTTGCCGTCTTCCTGATGGCGGATGGCGTTGACTATCTCTCGGGCGAGACCATCGCGATTGATGGCGCATCCTATCTTGCGGGCGGCGGCAATTTCTCGCAGCTCTCACGTCTTGGCGACACGGAGTGGGACGCGATCCGCAACCAGATCCGCTCGGCCAACGAACAGGACAAGGCCAAGCGCACGGTGTGACGGCGGCGTTCAGGGCATCGTCACCACGATTTTGCCGATCGCCTTGCGGTCCTTGAGCATCTGCATCGCTTCGACGCCACGCGAGAGCGGCAGTTCGGCGCAGACATGCGGCCGGATTTTTCCCGATGCGGCGAGTGCGTCGATGTGGACGAGATTGGCCGCGCCTTTTTCAGGATCGCGCCTTCCGAACTCGCCTGCCCGCACGCCAATCACGGAAAATCCCTTGATGAGCGGCAGGTTGGCTGGAACCGAGGGAATGCGGCCCGAAGCAAAGCCGATCACCAGGAGGCGTCCGCCCCAGGCGATGCAGCGCAGGCTTTCGTCAAATACGTCGCCGCCGACCGGATCATAGATCACATCGGCGCCTGCGCCACCGGTCAGCCGCTTCACCTCATCCCTGAAGCCCATGGCATCGAGCACATAATGCGCGCCACGCGCCTTGATGATCGCGCGCTTTTCCGGCGAGGCGGAGGTGGCAATCACACTTGCACCCATCATCAATCCCAGATCAATCGCCGCCATCCCGACGCCGCCCGAGGCGCCATGCACCAGCAGCGTCTCGCCCGGTTGCAGTGACCCACGATGATGAAGCGCGACATGGGCCGTGAGATAGGCGGCAGGAAACGCCGCCGCTTCTGCAAACGAGAAGTTTTCGGGCTTGTGGCGCAGCGCGCGCGTGTCAGCAATCGCATATTCGGCAAAGCCGCCAAAACGCAGACCCGCCATCACGGCGTCGCCCACGCGAAAACCTTCCACGCCTGCGCCAATGCTCGCGACAATTCCAGCACCCTCCATACCCGGCGAAAAGGGCATTGGCGGCTTGAACTGATATTTGCCAGCGACCATCAGCAGATCAGGAAAATTGACCGAGGCCGCGCGCATTTCAATCAGCACCTGGCCGGGGCCGGGCGCGGGCACGGCCAAATCTTCCAGCGTCAGATTGCCGAGATCATCCGACAGCGTGCGGCAAACAAGTGCCTTCATACGATTGATCGCAGCGCATGGCCGGTTTCATGCGCGATGCGGTGATTGGCCGTGGCCGCAGTCGAGATGGCGCCGCCCATCATGGTGAAGGCGTGCGCCAGCGCGTCAAAGCAATGATAGCTCACCGCGACGCCCGCCTGCTTCAGTTTCTCCGCGTAAGCCGCGCCCTGATCGAGCAGCGGATCAAAGCCCGCCGCATAAATGCGCGCGGGCGCAAGGCCTGCAAGATCGGGATTCAGTGCGGGCGACACGCGCCAATCGCTGCATTCCTTTTGATCGTTGAGGTAGTGGCTGTAGAACCAGTCCATCACGGCGCTGGTGAGCGGAAAGGCCTCTGCATAAATATCGAGCGAACCGCCCTTCATGGTCGCATCGACATTGGGGTAGATGAGCAGCTGGAGGGCTGGCTGCTTCTCGCCCGCCTGCTTCAAACCCTGGCACACAGTTGCCGCCAGGTACCCGCCCGCACTGTCACCACCCACGGCAATGCGTGCCGGATCAGCATGAAGTTCGCCTGCGTGCGCGCGCGCCCAGCGGAAAGCGGCCAGCGCGTCATCGACGGCCGCCGGGAAGCGGTTTTCGGGCGCCATGCGGTAATCGACTGACAGCACGCCGACATGGGCTTCGTCCGCCAGCATCTGGCAGAAGCCATTGGCCGCATCAAGCGAACCGATCACGCAGCCGCCCTGATGAAACCAGACGATCATCGGCATCGCATGGCCGGGATTGGGCGGCAGATAATGCCGCGCTTTGAGCTTGATATCTGGTGCACAATCGATCCCGACCTCGCGCACGCTGACGCCCTTGCGTCCGTGCTCGTCGAGGAGTTTTCCCATGTTCTCAAAACCCACCCGCACCAATGCCGGCGGCAGGGTTTCAAACTTCGGCTGGTTGCGCGCCTGATGGGCGAGAAACTGGAAGCGCGCATCCAGCGTGCGTCCGCCGGTGACGACAGGCGCGCCGCCGCTCATCCTCACCAGAACGCTGTCCGGCAATTTGAGAAGCGTGCGGGCGACAATGCCCTGCAATACGGTTCCGATGCTCATGCGGATGTCCTTGGTGGGTGAATTCGGGTCTTCAGCGATGGCGAGGAGATGACTTTGCCCGGGCGTACCCAAAGTGCAAGGCATGACGCAAGGTGATCAATCCGTCTCACGCCGGGCAGCAGTCTTATAGACTTCGTTGCGCTCGCGCTTGCCGACCGCGACAACCAGAACCAGAAGCTCCCTGTCGCGCACTTCGTAGACAAGCCGGAAGCCTGCGTTGCGAAGCTTGATCTTGTAGCGCTCTTTGGCGCCATGCAGCCGGGCCGAGGGCACTTTCGGATTTTCGAGCCGCTCTGCAAGCTTTGCCTTGAACTGGCTCCGCGTGTTTTCGTCGAGCTTTCGCCACTCCTTCAGTGCCGCGTCGAGAAAAGCAAGGCTATAGGTCATCAAGCTTCACGCGATGGATACGCTGGCCCTCGCGCGCATCGGCAATGGCGTTAAGCTCAATGTCCTCAAGCCGGTCGAGCATTGCCTCATAGGCCTTGGCGGGCACACAATAGAAGGCGGGCTCGTTGCGGTTGAGGATGGCAACCGGAAAGCCCTCGCCTGCGGCAACGGTTCCCATCGGATTTTTCTTCAGCTCCGAGACGCTGGCGCTGGTCGATGCGTGAATTTTGTGGGGCATTCCTGATACTCCTTATTGGTGCTTCTAATAGCACTCGTATCAGGTCTTTTCAAGAGGTCTTGGATGCCCCAGCGGCAGGAATGCTAGGCTCGGCGCACTCCTTTGAAGGAACCCGCATCATGCCCGCACGCTTTGATCTCGTCATCCGCGGCGGCACGATTGTTGACGGAACCGGCGGGCCGAAGCGCTCCGGCGATGTCGCCGTGCATGACGGCAGGATCGCTGCTGTCGGCACGTTTGACGGCAGCGGCGCGGAAGAGATCGACGCGCACCACCAGATCGTGACGCCCGGCTTTGTCGATATCCACACGCATTATGACGGGCAGGCGACGTGGGACAGCCGGCTTTCGCCCTCGTCCATCCACGGCGTTACGACCGTCGTGATGGGCAATTGCGGGGTCGGCTTTGCGCCCTGTCGCCCTTCCGACCACGACCTTCTCATCAGCCTGATGGAGGGCGTGGAAGACATTCCCCATCCCGTGCTGGCGGAGGGCCTGCCCTGGAAATGGCAATCATTTCCCGAATTTCTCGACCATCTGGAATCGCTGCCGCATGACATCGACTTTGCCGCCTATCTGCCGCATGCCGCCTTGCGCGTGAATGTGATGGGGGCGCGCGGCGCCAATCGCGAACCGGCCAATGATGCCGATATCGCCGCCATGCGCGTGATCGCGTGCGACGCCATGCGTGCGGGGGCCATGGGCTTTTCAACCTCGCGCACGCTCAATCATCGCAACAGCAAAGGCGATCCTACGCCGACGCTCAATGCCGCCGAAAATGAACTCACCGGCATTGCCTTGGGACTTACCGATGCCGGGCGCGGCATTTTGCAGGTGGTTTCCGACTTTGCCGATCTCGCCGCCGAAGAAGACATGCTGGCACGCGTGATGGAGGCGTCCGGCCGGCCGATGATGTTCTCGCTTCTGCAAAGCGACCGGGCGCCAGACGCATGGCAGCATCAGCTTTCATGGATCGAGCGCTGTCAGGCGCGCGGGCTTGATGTGAAGGGGCAAGTATGCGGGCGGCCCGTGGGCTTGCTGCTTGGCCTTTCGATCACCATCAATCCCTTTTCCGCGCATCCCCATTATGCGGAGATTGCGCATCTGCCGCTCAGCGAGCGCGTGCGGTTGTTGCGCACACCCGAATGGCGGGCACGTCTTCTGGCCGATCATCCCGAAAGCGATCATCCTTTCGTCAAGGCGGTGTTGCGCAATTTTGCGCGCATGTTCCCGTTGGGCGCCATTCCGGACTATGAGCCCGAGGCGCAAATGAACCTTGGCGCGCAGGCGAAAGCGCGTGGCCTTAAGCCCGAAGAGCTCGCTTATGAATGGATGCTGGCGGATGAGGGCAAGGCGCTCATCCTTTTTCCGTTCCTCAATTATTCCGGCAATGATCTTGAGCCGTCGCTGGCCATGATGCGCCATCCGCATACGTTGTTGGGCCTTTCCGATGGCGGCGCGCATGTCGGCATGATCTCGGATGGCAGTTTTCCGACCTCGATGCTGACCCACTGGGTGCGCGACCGCACACGCGGCGAAAAACTTCCACTCGAGTGGGTGATCCACGCGCAGACGCGCAAGACCGCGCAAGCCATGGGTTTTCCTGATCGCGGGTTGATTGCGCCCGGGATGAAAGCCGATCTCAACGTGATCGACCTTGATGGCCTCACGCTCTATCGCCCCGATGTGGTGCATGATTTGCCAGCGGGCGGGCGGCGCCTGTTTCAACGGGCCAAGGGCTATCGCGCGACGATGGTTTCAGGCGAAGTGATCTATCGCGACGGTGCGCCGACGAAAGCACTGCCGGGGAAGCTGGTGCGCGGCGGAAGGTGAGCGGCAGGACGGGGGGTGTCGGGCTTACTCATGCAAGGTGTTCATCAAGGCACGTGACTGCATTTGTGCGTTGCGTCCCTCGACGAAAGCTCGGGATGAGGGATGCTGTGAGTGGCATGTGTGCAGCGCGCATGTGTCCCTCATGCTGAGCCCTTGTCGAAGCACGCACTGCATTGGTGCGATCACGTTCTTCAACCATGGCGCAAATGCACGGCACGCGTGTCGCACTCACCCGTTAGCGGGTTTGGGCAGTGCGCGGATGCCGCCCAGAAAAAGTGCGGTGGCGAAATCGGCCGCCGCTACCGGATCGACCGGATCGCGCGAGAGCATGCGCTCGGCACATTCAAAGGCGACGCCCACCATCGAGGCCATCAGGAAGTCTGCGTCGGCCGTGGGCAGCAGACCTTCGTCCATCGCACGGATGATGTCGGCCTTCAATTCGTCAAAGCCCGCGATGATTTCCGGCGTGTCCATGCGCACGCGTACAGTGTCGGCATTGCGGCGCATCACTGCGAAGGTGCCGCGATCGGTTGCGACATAGTCAAAGAACGTGCGGAAGGAACCGGCAATGAATTCCTCCACGCTTTTTGCGCGGATGCGTTCGGCGCGCAGGCGCGGGCGGACGCGCACAGCGCTCTCGTCCTGGATCGCCTCGAAGACCTCTTCCTTGCTCTTGAAGTAATTGTAGAACGTGCCCGAGGCGAGATCGGTCGCGCGGATGATATCGCGCACTGTGGTTGCACCATAGCCGAGCCGCGCGAACACATCGCGGGCCGCAGCCAGAATGGCTTCGCGGTTGGCGAGCTTGGTGCGTTCGCGCTTGCCCTTCGGGAGAACGATCCCTGTTCCCGCCGGCCCCATATCCGATTCCGTTGTCATCGGGCGGCTTTACGGGAAATGTGACGAAGCGTCAACTTTTCTGAAATGCGTGGTTTTGCCTGGCGTTAGTGTCAGCGGCAATGGGTGAATTGGGGGGCCTCGCGGCGAAGCTGTGCGCAGGTGAGATTGTCCAGCCGCTCCTTGCCGACATAATAGAGATTGCCGTCATGGCCTGCCGCACGCAGGCGCAGGATCGCATCAAGCACGGCATAATGCAGGCGGTCGCCCAGATCACCTTCGGGGTCCTCACCGCGCTCCGCTTCGCCCTCGCGCTGGAAGAGCGAGTTCATGGCCGCATAAAAATACATCCGCCAGGCAAATTCGAAATCACCCGTCGCCTCGGCATGAAATCCGGCACAAGCCATGTTGCGCTTCTCCAGCGTGTCAGCGCCCATGCCCTTTGCCGCGGCCAGAACGGCGGGCGCATCGGCTGCAAGCGAGGCCATGTTGCCAAGCCGCGATTCCAGTGTTCCACAGATGCGATTCATCGTTGCGGCATAGTCGCGCTGGCGCTCGTTCATCTCGCGCTCTTCGGCGGCGGTAAGGCCATTGCCGTCACCCGCAATCGCGGCCGCGCCCAGAATGATTGCCGCTGTGGCCGGGTCACTCTCGGGGCAACCCAGCTGCGATCCCGGCGAACCCATGCAATTGCCGCCACTGCCGCATGCGGAAAGCGCGGTCAGCATCATGGCCAGGAGAAGGAGCCGGATCATTTGCCGATCATGCCCTGCCCCGTCAAACCTGTCAGCGGAAAAGAGGCTGCGGCCTTGCAAGAATTGCGCGAATGGCCTCACATCCTTGCCAGCGAGGACACATGAGCAACCGCAATCCCGAAGGGCACATCCTTGGCCATGTGCCGCACGCCAAGAGCCTTGGCCTGCACCTGCAATCCGCCACCAAAGAAGGCGCGACCGCATTCATTCCCTATGCGGCGCATCTGGCCGGCAATCCCGAAACGGGCGTGCTCCATGGCGGCGTCGTGACCGCGCTCCTCGACAATGTGTGCGGCATTGCGGTTGCCGCAGCCCTTGGCACGTTCCGGTCGATTGCAACCCTTGACCTGCGCATCGACTATATGCGCGCGGCCGTGCCCCATGAGACGCTGTTTGCGCATGCCGAATGTTTCAAGCTGACGCGATCCATCGCGTTCGTGCGCGGCACCGCTTATCACGACGACAAGGCCGATCCCGTTGCGACCTGCGTTGCCTCCTTCATGCTGGATGCCAATGAGCAGGGCGTGATGGCCCCGCCCAAGGCAGGGGCGTGAACGCGATGGATATTTTACGCGAAGCCTTTGCCCGCAACACGAAGCCCGACATTCGCGCGCTTGTCGCAGCCCTACCCTATGCGCGCTATCTCGGGGTCGAAGCGGAAATGCGGGGGACGGAGCTCACGACTGTCCTGCGCTATTCGCCGCATCTCATCGGCAATCCGCTCCTGCCGGCGATCCACGGCGGGGTGCTGGGCGCGTTTCTCGAGATCACATCCATCCTGCAGGTTGCCTTTGATGTGCCTTCAACCGAACTGCCCAAGCCGGTTGATATCAACATCGACTATCTGCGCTCGGGAAAGCCTGTCGAAACCTGGGGCCGCGCGTGGATCACCAAGCTGGGACGGCGGGTCGTCAATGTCCACGCGGAAGCCTGGCAGGACCACCACGAGAAGCCGGTCACGACGTTGCGCGGTCACTTCCTGTTAACCACAAACCCGGCTGCTGCAGCGCGCTGAGTGCGCAATCTCCCGGTTTGACGCTGTATTTACGCCTTCGCGGCTATCTTCCCGCGCATGGGCAAGGAAGTGGAGGCGCGGCGGAATCGTGTCGTGGCGATGCCGTTCTGGCAGCGCCCGCTCGTCAGCTTTTATCTGCCTTCTTTCCTGATCCTCGTGTTTGCCGCCATCATGATCCAGGGCGTTGTCGAACGCGCGGCCGATGATCTGGATGCGCTGGCCCTCGAGAACGAGCGGGCGCTTGCCGAGACCGTGACAGACAGTCTTTCCGCCGAAATGACGCGGACCATCGGCGACTACGCCTATTGGGATGATGCATTCGAAACGCTGCGCGCGGATGCACCTGATGAGACATGGATCGCGGACAATATCAGCGCTTCGCTCAATGAGGCCTTCGGCGTCTCGGCTTCCTTCGTCTTCCGGGATAACCGCCTGCTTATCGCCCCGTTCCTTGCCACTGAAGTCCCCCGCGGCCTTGCCCAAACGGCCAGCTTCATACGGTTTGTTGACAGGCTGGGCGGGATGCCGGTGACCGAAGAGGCCAGCCCAGGCCAAGGCGGATTTCTTGCGGCTTACGGGAAAATCTATCTCGTCGTGGGGGCGCGCGTGCAGCCGCATACGCTTGGCCGGACCGGTGAAGCCAATGGGCGGCCGCCCATCGTCCTTGTATGGGCGCGCCTGCTGGATGGCGAAGCCATGGCGGGGTTTGCGGAGCGCTACCAGCTTGAGGGATTTGCCTTCTCGAAATCCGAAGTAGCGTCGAGTGCCTTCTTGCCGCTCATGGGTGTCGATGGCGAAGTTGCAGGATATTTTTACTGGACTACCAGCGCGCCGGGAGCGCAAATGGCATCCGCGATCTGGCCGTTCGTCGTAGCGGCTGCGCTGGGTGTCCTCTTCGGCTTTGCCATTCTGGGCGGCAATTGGAGCCGCATGCAGCGCCGCCTCAATGTGAGCCGCATCCAGGTCGATGCGGCGCGCGAGGCCAGCCGCGCCAAGTCGATGTTCCTTGCGAACATGAGCCACGAGCTGCGCACGCCGCTCAATGCCATTATCGGATTTTCCGAAGTGATCGAGCACGAGATGTTCGGCGCCATCGGCAATGCGAAGTACAAGGAATATATCGGCAATATCCGTGAGTCCGGCCAGCATCTGCTCAGCGTCATCAACGACGTGCTGTCACTCTCGAAACTCGAGTCCGGGCAGGGTTCGCTCAACGTTGCGGTCATTGATCCGGAAGCCATCGCCGCCGAGGCCCGGTCCATGCTCGACGTGCTGGCCACGAAGAAGGGCCTTGTCCTGAGCCTTCTGGGGCCGCGCACGCCCGCGTTCCTGCTTGGCGATGAAACCGCGTTGCGCCAGATCCTCATCAATCTGGTCGGCAATGCGGTCAAGTTCACGGATGCTGGCGCGGTCACGATCATGATCGACTCCGATGGTGCGGGAGCCGTGCGCATCCGCGTCGAGGACACCGGCCCCGGCATTCCCGCCGACAAGATGCCGTTCCTGACGCAACCCTTTTTCCAGGTGGAAGACGTCTATCAGCGCCGCAATGGCGGCACGGGTCTTGGGCTTTCGATCACGCGCATCCTGACCGAACGCATGGGCGGCATGCTTGCCATCGAGAGCGCGGTCGGTCACGGCACATGTGTCACGCTGACATTTCCTGCCGCGCCGGAAGCTGATCGCGCGGCTGCGCCGGCGAGGGCCGCCTGAGGGCAGCGCCTGTTTTCTTTCGCCCAGACCTGCTTCAGGATGCGAGGCGCGCAGCATCAATCCCGACCGCGTCACTGATTCCGGCAAAGCCGTCACGCGCCAGAATTTCCGAAAGCTCCTGCTTGATGCGGGTGACAAGGCCGGGCCCGCCATAGATAAGGCCGGTATAGAGCTGGACCAGCGTGGCGCCGGCGCGGATTTTTTCCATCGCATGGGCACCCGTTGATATTCCGCCCGCGCCGACCAGCAGCAACCGCCCTTTGGCCGCAACAGCTGCGACCGCCAATTTGCGTGTCGCGATGAGGCGCAAGGGCGCGCCCGAGAGGCCGCCCGCTTCGTTGCGATGAGGTGATCGCAACGCCTCGCGCCCGCCAATCGTCGTGTTCGAGATGATGAGCCCGGTGATGCGGGCCGCCAGCGCCGCTTCGACAATGCCGCCAATGGCCTCGTCATCAAGGTCAGGCGCGATCTTGACCAAAACAGGCATGTCGCGCGTCGTTTCCGCGCGCGCTTCATTGACTGCATCGAGGAGGGCAGACAATTCACCCGATGCCTGCAGCCCGCGCAGTCCCGGCGTGTTGGGCGACGAGATATTGACGGTCACATAGGAAGCATGCGGCGCCAAAGCGCGAAAGGCTGTCGCGTAGTCGCGGATGCGGTCAGCTGAATCCTTGTTGGCGCCGATATTGATCCCGACCACGCCCTTGCCCCTGCGGCGGATGAGGCGCGCGCGTGCCGCCTCCATGCCCTCATTGTTGAAGCCGAGGCGGTTGATGACAGCATCATCTTCGGGCAGGCGGAAGATGCGCGGCTTCGGGTTGCCTGCCTGTGCGCGCGGCGTGACCGTGCCGCATTCGACAAAGCCAAATCCCAGCCGAAGCATCGCATCCGGCACTTCGGCGTTCTTGTCGAAACCAGCGGCAAGGCCGATGGGGTTCGGCAATGTCTGACCCAGGGCGCTTACCGCAAGGGCCGGCGCATCGTCCTTCTTGCCGCGCAGCAACCCCGTCTTGAGAGCCGCGATTGTCAGGCGATGCGCGCGTTCCGGCTCAAGCAGGAAGAGGCCGCGCCGCAGCGTGTCAAACAGGGTCATTCATCAGCCCAATCGGGAAGAAGGTGGCGGCCATCGGGCCCAAGGACAATTTCGGCCTCGCGATCCGCACTTGCGGGATCAAGGCGGGCATAGAGATGGGGAAAATGATCATTTCCGCGTGAAGGCTCAAACCGCAGGGCCGCCCCGAACCAGGCTGCCTTGAACCGCGCCAGGATCAACCGCTCCTTGCCGGCGAAGTGTCGCGCAAGTGTCGCTTGCAGCTGGGCTGCGGTCGAAAAATGAATGAATCCATCGCGTTGGTCATCTTTGCTGCCGATCCAGCCGGGCCCGGCCTTCGCCTGTGCCCATTCGGCGACATCGGCAATCTTGTAGATAAATCCGGTCTGCATGGGCTTGCGCGTGGGTGTGGGGCGGAATAGGTATTTCTTCCCATCGGGGAGAGATGCGGGGATAATTGCCGCTGCCATGCTGTCACACAAGCAAATCTGGTCGGCGATCGATGCCCTGGCGGCGCGTCACGGCATGACCGCATCGGGTCTGGCCAAGGCGGCCGGGCTTGATCCCACGACCTTCAATCCTTCCAAGCGTTCGGCAGGCGGCAACAAATTGCGCTGGCCCTCGACCGAGAGCCTCTCCAAGATTCTTGAGGCGACCGGCGCGACGCTCGACATGTTCCTTGCGTTGGCGCGCGACCGCACCGCGCCCTTGCCCGCGCCGCATGTGCCGGTGATCGGATTTGCCGAAGCCGGCAATCAGGGCTTCTTCGATGATGGCGGCTTTCCTGCGGGCCAGGGATGGGACGAGGTTCCCTTCGCGCCGCCCGCCGACCGCAATGCCTATGCGCTGCAGGTCTCCGGCAATTCGATGGAGCCGGTCTATCGCGCCGGCGACATCGTTGTCGTCTCGCCCGCCGCCCAGGTGCGCGTCGGTGACCGCGTCGTCGTCAAGACGCTTTCGGGCGAAGTGATGGTCAAGGTTTTGTCGAAGCGCACGACGCGGCGGATCGAGCTCACGTCGCTCAATCCCGCTTACCCCATGCGCCAGCTTGAGATGCGCGACATCGCCTGGATCGCCCGCATCGTGTGGGCGAGCCAGTAGAGCAGTCAGACCCTGGGCAGGAAATCGCCATTGAGCGCACTGTGGATGAGGTCCGCCGTGCGTGCCGCGCCGAACAAGGCCGCAAACGAGCCAAAGCGCGGGCCCTGCTCTTCACCGAAACACACTTCATAGAGCACGCGGAACCAGTCACGCAGCCGGTCGGCATAGCCATGGGTCTTGCCGGTCTCGAAGGCGATGTTCTGGAGAAGGTCGCCGTCGGTTGTGCCATCCAGCGCTGCGTAACGTGCTGCCAGAGCTTCCATCGCCGTGCGCTCCTCCGGCGTTGCGGCCCGGTATTTCTTCTTCGGCCGGACGAAATCCTCGTAATAGGCCAGCGCATAGCCGACCAGACGATCAAGCGCCGGATTGCGTTCCGGCGATGCATCCTTCGCATAGGTCCGGATGAAGCCCCAAAGCACACCGCGGTCCGAAGCGCCCGACGCGCTCACCAGATTGAGCAGAAGGCCGAACGAGACCGGAAAGGTCTCGGCGGGCACGTTGTCGCCATGGATGTGCCAGACGGGATTTTCGAGGCGCTCAGCCGCGCTTTCATTGCCGAATTTTTCGAGGAGATGCGCATAGTCATCAACCGCGCGCGGGATGACGTCGAAATAAAGACGCTTGGCCGTGCGCGGCTTCTGGAACATGAAAAGCGAGAGGCTTTCGGGACTTGCGTAACGCAGCCACTCGTCAACCGTCAGGCCGTTGCCTTTGGTTTTCGATACTTTCTGGCCTTGATCATCAAGAAAAAGCTCGTAATTGAACCCGTCGGGCGGTTCGGCGCCGAGCGCGCGCACGATTTTCGAGGAGAGTTCGACCGAGGGGATGAGGTCCTTGCCGGACATCTCGTAGTCAATGCCCAGCGCCAGCCAGCGCATTGCCCAATCCGCCTTCCATTGCAGCTTGGCGAGACCACCTGTCACCTTCTGCTCGATGATCGAGCCGTCCTCATCGGCAAAAGTAATCGTGCCCTTTTGCGTATCGCGCGCGATCAGCGGCACTTCCAGCACGCGGCCGGATGACGGCGAAAGGGGAAGGAACGGACTGTAAGTCCCGCGCCGTTCCGGCCCCAATGTCGGCAGGACCAGGTTGATGACAGCCTCATAGCGCTCAAGCACCGTCAGCAATGCGGCATCGAAACGGCCCGTGTTGTAATAGTCGCTGGCGCTGGCGAATTCGTATTCGAAGCCGAAGGCATCAAGAAACGAACGCAGCATGGCGTTGTTGTGATGGCCAAAGCTCTCGAATTTGCCGAAGGGGTCCGGCACGCGGGTCAGCGGCTTTTTCAGATGCGCCTTCAGCATCTCGCCATTGGGCACATTGGGCGGCACCTTGCGCAGGCCGTCCATGTCGTCCGAAAAGGCGAGCAGCCGGGTCGGCACATCCGACATCACCATGAAGGCGCGGCGCACCATGGTCGTGCGCACGACTTCGCCGAATGTCCCGATATGGGGCAGTCCCGAGGGGCCATAGCCCGTCTCGAAGAGGACATGACCCTTGAAATTCCCGGCCTTTTTCTGCCGCTCGACACGGGCGAGCAGTTTCTTGGCTTCTTCAAAGGGCCAGGCCCGTGCGGCCAGCGCCATGTCCTTGCGGTCGAGTGTCATCATTGCGCTTAAGTCTTTGGAAATCCGGGGCAAGTTAGGCTTGGCCAGACCCCGGCGTCAATCTCTTTGGCCCGATGGCAAGGCACGTGTGAGTGTGAGCGCAACCGACACCAGCACCGAAGATGACCGCCCGACGCCATACGCGCCGGATGCGGACAGGCGCGCGCAAGCCCAGGCGCACGATGCTGCGTTCGCCAGTGATATCAGCGCCATCTATCAGAACTCAAGCGCGGGCTGGCCGCTGCCTTTTGCGATCTTTGTGATCCTTGCCATTGTCCTGCGTCATGAGATCGACCCCCTCACCGTGATCTGGCCCCTCCTGTTCCACGCAATCGCCAAGATCGATCTCCTGTCGACCAACCGAAGGTGGCGACGTGATCCCGACCGGGATGTGCACGCCAAATACTGGTCGCTCGTCAGCTTCCGGCCCGCCATCATGCTTTCGCTCTCCTGGGCGACAGCGATTGCCGTCTTCTTCGTTCCCGGAAATTTCGGGGCGCAGGCCGTTCTCACGATCGTCATCATCGGCATTGCCTCGGGCGCGATGATCGAGCGCGCAAGCCATGCGCCTTCGATGTGGGCGACGCTGGGACCGATGATGGTGACGTTGATCGGCTTCTTTTTCGCCGAGGGCGAAACGCTGCCGATTACTACCGCAATCCTCACATGCATCTACATCTTCATGCTGATGTCATGGGCCCAGCGCATCTCGGACACGACCCGCGTGCGCTCGCATCTTGAGCGTGACAATGAGAACCTCCTTTGCGAACTGCGCCGCGAGCAGGGTTCTGCCGAGGCCGCGCGCATTGCGGCCGAAACGGCGCGTGACGCGGCGGAAGCCGGCAACCGCACGAAGTCCGAGTTTCTGGCAACCGTCAGCCATGAGATCCGTACGCCGCTCAACGGCATCCTGGGCATGGCCAATCTTCTGGCCGAAAGCGCGCTGACGCCGCAGCAGCGCAGTGCCGTCTCCGACATCAGGGATGCGGCCGACGGGCTCTGCCTCATCCTCAACGATATCCTTGACCTCTCGAAGCTTGAGGCCGGCAAGTTCTCGCTGGAGCCCGCACCCATGGGACCCAAACGCGTGGCCGAGTCGGTTGCGCGCATGTTCCAGGCACGGGCGTGGGAGAAGAACCTCGACATTGAAGTCGTGGTGGACGAGCGCACGCCCGCCGCCATCCGCGCCGATGCGGGACGCCTGCGGCAGGTGCTCATCAACCTCACCGGCAATGCGATCAAGTTCACCGACAAGGGCGGTGTGACGATTTCGGTCGAGCCCGTGACCGACAGCGCCGAACGCCCGATGCTGCGCTTCAATGTCACCGACACCGGCATCGGCATTCCCAAAGAAGCCTTCGGCCGCCTGTTCCAGAATTTCAGCCAGGTTGACCAATCCTACGCGCGCAGATTCAACGGTACAGGGCTTGGTCTTGCCATTTCGCGCAAGCTTGCGGCCCTGATGGGCGGCGAGATCGGGGTGACATCGGAATTGGGGGTCGGCTCGACCTTCTGGTTCACCGTACCCGCCGATGTGGTGAGCGACGACAAGCCCGCGCCCTTGGCCTCGCGCGCGCCGGAGCTGGTGCCGGGCCATGCGCTCAAAATCCTCGCTGTCGATGACAACGCCATCAACCGGCGGCTCCTTTCGAACATGCTTTCAGCGCTGGGGCACAACGTTGCAACCGCCGAAGACGGTTTGCAGGCCTATGAGGAAGTCCAGCGCAACAGCTTTGATATCATCCTGATGGACCTGCACATGCCCGGTGTTGACGGCACACAGGCGACCAACATGATCCGAAACCTGCCCGGCCCTTCCGCGGCAACGCCCATCATTGCGCTCACCGCCCACAGCCGCGAGCGGGTGCGCGAGGGCCGCCTTGCCGAGCACATGCAGGGCGTCGTCACCAAGCCTTTTGCCGTGCGCGACCTTCTTTCGGCCATTGCCCAGGCGCTTTCGAAAGGCGGCGATGCGGCGCAGGGCGGCGCGAGCGCGCCCGAAGAAAGCGTCATCGACGTGAACGCGATCGAGGAGCTTGAGCGCTCGCTTGGCCGCGATGCGCTGCTGGGCGTTTTGCGTTCCTATCTCGAGACAGCGAGTGATCTAGCAGGCCGCATCGAAACAGCGGCGCAGGCGGGCGACAGTCCCTCGCTGGCGCAGGCCGCACGCGATCTCGCCGGTGCTGCCGGGGACCTTGGATTTACCTCTCTCACGCTTGCTGCGCGTGCACTGGCGGCTGCTGCACGTGGCGATGGCGAAGGCACCGACACCGGTGCGCAGGCCGGACGTCTTGCCCGGCAGGCAAGCCTTGCGCATACGCAATTGCGCCGACTTTATCCGGACCTTGAGTCTGCAGCCTGATCGGCGCGCAGGCGCTCAGCCTTCTGCAACAGCCCGGACCTTCATCTGCTCATCCAGCGCATAGCCGGCCGCACGCACGGTGCGCACCGGATCGGCGCCGCCGAAGCGGGTCAAGGCCTTGCGCAGACGGCCCACATGCACATCGACGGTACGCAACTCGACATAGACATCATTGCCCCAGACGGCATTCAGCAATTGCTCGCGGCTGAAGACGCGGCCGGGGTGCTGGATCAGATGGTCGAGCAATTTGTATTCAGTCGGCCCCAGATGGATGTCCTGGCCCGCGCGGCGGACGCGGTGGGCGGCGCGATCCAGCTCGATGTCACCGAAGGTCACCGTCTCGCCCGCAAGGGCCGGGCGGATGCGGCGCAGCACAGCGCGGATGCGCGCCAGAAGCTCCGTCATCGAGAAGGGCTTGACGATATAGTCATCGGCGCCGGTATCGAGGCCGCGGATGCGGTCGGTCTCCTCGCCGCGCGCCGTCAGCATCAGGATCGGCACGTTGCGCGTGGCGGCACGCTGGCGCAGACGGCGGCAGACTTCGATGCCGGACAAGGACGGCAGGGACCAGTCGAGGATCACCAGATCAGGCGCTTCCTCGTCGGCGGCAATGAGGGCTTCCTCGCCGTCGCGCACGCCGCGCACGCGGTAATTCTCGCGCTCCAGATTGTATTTCAGCAGGGTGACGAGGGCTGCCTCGTCCTCCACCACCAGCACCAGCGGCTTTGATGTCATGCGCCCGCCTTTCCGCCGAAGGCGACCGTCGTTGTCGACGTCGTATCGCCCTTGGGCCGCTCGCGCGAAATGTAGCTGCCGGTCACGATGAAGTGGAGGTTTTCGGCGATGTTGGTCGCGTGGTCGCCGATGCGCTCCATGTTCTTGGCGATGAAAAGAAGATGCGTGCAGACCGAGATCGTGCGCGGGTCTTCCATCATGTAGGTGAGGAACTCGCGGAAGAGCGAGTTGTAGAGTTCGTCGATCTCCTCGTCGCGGCGCCACACTTCAATGGCCGCCTTGGCATCGCGTGCGACATAGGCGTCCAGGACCGCCTTCAACTGGCTGAGCGCGAGGCGCCCGATCCGCTCCAGCCCCTTGGTCAGGCGGTTGGGCTGCTCCCGCGCCAGCACCAGCGAGCGTTTTGCAAGATTTTTGGCAAGATCGCCCGCACGCTCCAGCTCGCCGGCAATTTTCATGGCGCTGATCGTATCGCGCAGGTCCACGCCCATCGGCTGGCGGAGCGCCAGAAGGCGAACCACGCGGGTCTCGATCTCACGCTCCATCTCGTCAATGCGCGCATCGGTCGAGATCGTGGCTTCGGCCAGAGCGGCATCGCGCCGCGTGAGGGCGGAGATTGCATCCGACAGCTCCCTCTCCACCAGACCGCCCATTTCGGCGATGGAGGCCGAGAGCTGCTCAAGCTCCTCGGCGAAGGCCTTGACAGTATGTTCGGTCATGTTGGTCCTCAGCCGAAGCGGCCGGTGATGTAATCCTGCGTGCGCTGGTCGACAGGATTGGTGAATACATTTTCGGTCGCGCCCGCTTCCACGAGAACACCCATGTGGAAGAATGCCGTCTCCTGCGAGACGCGGGCGGCCTGCTGCATCGAGTGGGTGACGATGATGATGCAGAAGCGGGTGCGCAGTTCGTCGATCAGTTCCTCGATGCGCGCGGTCGCGATGGGATCAAGCGCCGAGCAGGGTTCATCCATCAGGATGACTTCAGGCTCAACCGCAATGGCGCGGGCGATGCACAGGCGCTGCTGCTGGCCGCCCGAAAGGCTGGTGCCGGGCTCGTCCAGGCGGTCCTTCACCTCGTTCCACAATCCGGCGCGCACGAGGCTTCGCTCGACAATCGCCGACAATTCCGCCTTCGAGCGCGCGTGGCCATGGATGCGCGGGCCGTAGGCGACATTCTCGAAGATCGACTTGGGGAACGGGTTGGGTTTCTGGAACACCATCCCGACGCGCGCGCGCAACTGGACGGGGTCGATGTGACGGTCATAGATGTCGCGGGCGTCGAGTTCGATCGTGCCGGTCACGCGCGCGCCGGCGACCGTATCATTCATGCGGTTGATGCAGCGCAGGAAGGTGGACTTGCCGCAGCCCGACGGGCCGATGAGTGCGGTCACGCCCTTGTCGCGGATGTTGAGGGACACATCAAAGAGCGCCTGCTTGGCGCCATAAAACACATTGACGCCCGCCGTGCGGATTTTCACGACCGCTTCGGCACGCGGCTGCGGGCTGCCTTCGCGCGACCGCAGGGTGACACGCGCCAGCATCGGGGCGGCTTCGGCAGTGCTCATCGTCTCACCCTCTTTTGCACGCTGCATGTCAAAGGCCATGATCTACCACCTGCGTTCAAAGCGGCGGCGGATCAGGATCGCTGCCAGGTTCATCAGGATCAGGAAGCCCAAGAGCACCATGATGGCAGCCGATGTCTTGGCAATAAAGGCCCGTTCGGGGCTGTCGGACCACAGGAAAATCTGGACCGGCAGGACGGTTGCCGAGTCCGTGAAGCCCTCCGGCACATTCACGATGAAGGCGACCATGCCGATCATCAGGAGCGGGGCCGTTTCGCCCAGCGCATGTGCCATGCCGATGATGGTGCCGGTCATGATCCCGGGCATGGCCAGCGGCAATACATGGTGGGTCACCACCTGAAGCTCGGACGCCCCGACACCGCGGGCCGCCTCGCGGATCGACGGCGGCACTGCCTTGAGCGCCGCACGGGCTGAAATGATGATCGTCGGCAGGACAAGGAGCGCCAGCACCGTGCCGCCCACAACCGGCGCCGACCGGGGCATGCCGAAAAACTGGAGGAAGATCGCAAGGCCCAGAAGGCCGAACACGATGGAGGGCACAGCGGCAAGGTTGTTGATGTTCACCTCGATGAAATCCGAGATGCGGTTCTTGGGCGCGAATTCCTCAAGATAGATCGCCGCCAGCACACCAATGGGCAGGGTGATGACAAGGCAGACGAGGAGCGTGAGGACCGAACCCATGATCGCGCCCAGGAGGCCCGCGTTTTCAGGTTCGCGGCTGTCGCCGGCAGTAAAGAGCACGTCCGAAAAGCGCGTCTCGATGCGGCCCGCATTCCACAGCATGTCGTACCAGGCGATTTCGATGTCCTTGATGCGCCGGTCGCCCTCTGTCATGGCACGGTCGTAGCCACCTTTGGCGAAGACATCGATGTCATCGGAGGTCGATATCCAGATGCGCTGGGTGGTGCCGATCAGGTCGGGGTTGGCGAGCACAAAGTCGCGCACCGGGACCGTCGGATTGTTGCGCAGGAAGCCCGTCAGCATGCGGCGCTCGGCGCGCTCCGTCACACCGGGGATTGCCTCGTCCAGCGCGTCCTTGACGAGCGGGAGGTAATCCGCACCGCGCAGTTTCGCCTCGTCGCGCGTGCCCGCGGGGTCGATTTTTGCCGGATCGAGATAAATGTCGAGCGCAACATAAGTCTGCAGGAAGCCCTTCCAGCCATTGCCGACAATCGTGAAGAGCATCACGCCCAGCATGCCGAGCGCGATGATGATCGCGATCTGGCCATAGAGGCGGAAGCGCCGCTCCGCCGCATAGCGCCGGAAAAGATGGAGCTTCGTATCCTCGAAGAGGCGTTCTTCTGCGGTGTGGGGAGCGGGCTCAGTCATATTTCTCACGGTATTTCTGCACCGTGCGGAGTGCGATGATGTTGAGGACCAGCGTGATCAGGAAGAGCACAAGCCCGAGCGCAAAGGCCGAGAGAGTCTTGGCGCTGTCAAACTCCTGGTCGCCCACAAGCAAGGTCTTGATCTGGACGGTCACGGTCGTTACGGCGTCCAGCGGATTGAACGACAGATTGCCCGCAAGGCCCGCTGCCATCACGACGATCATGGTCTCGCCGATCGCGCGCGACACGGCAAGGAGCACGGCGCCCACAATGCCCGGAAGGGCCGCAGGCAGGACCACCTTGCGGATCGTCTCCGACTTTGTCGCGCCCATGGCATAGGAGCCGTCGCGCAAGGTCTGGGGGACCGCATTGATCACATCGTCGGAGAGGGACGACACGAAGGGTATAATCATGATGCCCATGACGAGGCCTGCGGCCAGCGCCGACTCGGATGCCACATCAAGGCCGAAGGACGCCCCAATTTCGCGCAGGAACGGCGCCACGGTAAGGGCTGCAAAAAACCCGTAAACGACCGTCGGAATGCCTGCGAGAATCTCGAGCAGCGGCTTCACCATGGCCCGCGTGCGTGCACCCGCATATTCCGAGAGATAGATTGCAGCAAAGAGGCCGACCGGGACCGCCACCACCATGGCAATCAGCATGATGAGCGTGGTGCCAAGGAAGAGCGGCACGGCACCGAAGGCGCCCGAGGAACCCACCTGATCGGCGCGGATTGCCGTCTGGGGCGACCACTCGGTTCCGAACAGGAAATCGGTGAGCGGCACCTTGCCGAAGAAGCGCACCGACTCAAAGATCAGCGACATGAATATGCCGATGGTCGTGAGGATCGCGACCATGGAGGCGGCAATCATGATGCCCCGCGCGACACGCTCCGCCTCATTGCGGGCGCGGCGATCCGCACTCACACGCTGGAGGCCAAGGAAGGCGCCGCCAGAAGCAAGCCCGATGACAGCAATCATCATCCAGAGGCGCGATGCCGCCATGGCATCGGTAAACGCGTCGGCAGCTTCACGGTGCGCTTCGCTCGTCCCGGCGCCGGCGTCGATGCCGGCAGCGATGTTGTAGATCCGCTCGATGAGAAGACCTTTTTCCGCCGGCGGCAATTCCAGCTCGGCTGAGGTCAGGCGCGATTCAATGGCCGCCGTGCCGATCATCCCCTCTGCCGCGAGCCAGCCGCACAAAAGGAACAAGGCAGGCATGCCCGCGAGGATGAAAGCCATCGCGCCATGATTGACGGGACGCGAGTGAAGGTCGGCGCCCCGCACGGCAAGGCCGTGGGCGCGCGCGCGCGCGGCGACAAAAGCCGCAGCGGCGATGGCTGCAATCACCAGGATGAGCGTTGCCGAGCCCATGATTTGCGACCTAGACCCCCGCCATCAACCGGAAAACCTGCCGGGGCGGGGCCTGATACGCAACCACCGCCCCGGCAATCTCACGCAACACATACAAACAAGTCTTACATGTCCATCGGCGTCAGCGCGGCGGCGGCCGCAGCGACGGAGGCGCGCTCGTCATCCGGCAAGGGGATGAGGCCCTTGTCAACAAGGAAGCCGTCGGGGCCGAACGAGCCGTCCTGCACGAAGAACTGCACGAATTCCTGCAGGCCCGGCACGGTGCCGACATGGGCGTTCTTCACGTAGAAATACATCGAACGCGAAACCTTGTATTCGCCGGAGGCAATCGATTCTGCCGTCGGTTCGACACCGCCAAGGATCGTGGCCTGGAGCTTGTCCAGGTTTTCCTCAAGGAACGAGAAGCCGAACGCGCCCAGCAGGTTCGGGTCGGATTCGAGTTTCTGGACGATCAGATTGTCGTTCTCGCCGGCTTCGATGAACATGCCGTCCTGGCGGATCGGGTGACAATCCTTGCCCTTGGGCGCCGACAGGGTCGGGAAAGCCGCAAAGGCCTCGGCGCAACCCTGCTCCATCACCATCTCGTTGAAGCTGTCACGCGTGCCCGAGGTCGGGGGCGGGCCCATGATGGCGATCGGTTCGCCCGGCAGCGACGGATCAATGTCGCTCCAGAGCTTGTGGGGATTTTCGATCAGGCCCTCAGCCGTCGGAATTTTCGCGGCCAGTGCAAGGAAAACCTGGCCGAAGGTAAGATTGAAGCGGTTGTGCGCCTTCGAATTCGCCAGCACGATGCCGTCATAACCGATCTTCACTTCGGTGATTTCGGTGACGCCGTTGTACTGGCAATTGCGGAACTCGTCGATCTTCATGCGGCGCGACGCGTTGGTGATGTCGGGCGTGTTGATCGAGGTGCCCTCGCAGAAAATCTTCATGCCGCCGCCGGTGCCGGTCGATTCAACGACTGGGGCGGGAAACTGGCCCTGCGCGCCGAACTGCTCGGCCGCTGCCGACGAGAACGGAAACACCGTCGAAGAGCCGACGATCTTGATCTGGTCGCGCGCGAAAGCCGGCGATGCCGCCAGCAGCATGGCAGCCGTGCCCAGAAGCAGCGCCTTGCCCGGAAAACCCCTCATTGCATTCTCTCCTGTCGGCATCGTCTTTGGTCTGATGCAGGTGCCGCTGATGCCTTGGGCGTGCGACCCGCTTGCGACTTGCTTACGGGCGCGCTTCTAGGCGGTGTCAGCCAATCATTTGTAACGGTCATGTGACAGTTGCATGACAGCGTTTGGCGCCGGTGGCGCCGACGCCCCAACCCGCTCATTTCAAAGGCTTAATCAGGAAACGAGGGGCACCATCATGGTGAAGGCGGCGCCCTCGCCGGGGCGCGATTCGATCACCAATTGGCCGCGATGGCGGTTGAGGATGTGCTTGACGATGGCCAAGCCCAGGCCGGTGCCGCCCTTGTCGCGGCTCTCCTTGTCATTCACGCGGTAGAATCGCTCGGTCAGGCGCGGCAGATGCTCACGGGCGATGCCGGGGCCTTCGTCGCGTACGGTCAATGCGGCCATGGGTCCATTCGTCCGTAGGCGGATGGTTATGGTCTTGCCGTCGCCGCCATAGCGGATGGCGTTGTCGATCAGGTTCAGGATCACTTGCGCAAGTTCGGCTGCCTCGCCGCGTACCTCGACGGGTTCCTCCGCCAATTCCTGCACGATGCGGATGCGCGCCTGCGCCAGTTGCGGGGTAAGCGTTGCCAGAACCTCTGCGACCAGCGCCGCCAGATCGCAATTGGCACCCGGCGCGATATGCTCATTCATCTCGACCCGCGACAGCGAGAGAAGATCATCAATCAGGCGGCGCATGCGCTGGGCCTGCTGTTGCATGATGCCGAGGAATTTCTCGCGCGCTTCGGGATCATCTTTGGCGTGACCGGCCAGCGTGTCGATGAAGCCCGACAGCGAGGCGAGCGGTGTCCGCAATTCGTGGCTCGCATTGGCGACAAAATCCGCCCGCATGCGTTCGAGTGCCCGCTGCGCGGTCAGGTCGCGGATCTCGGCAATGACCAGCATCCCGCCTGCACCGGCAGCGACCGGACCCAGATGCAGGCCATAGCGCCGCTCGACCGGCACGGGCACGGTGATCTCAAGCGAACGCGATTTGCCGGTTGCCAGAACCTCTTCGATCGCATCGCGCAAGGCCGGCTCGCGCAAGGCAGACGAAAGCGGCCTGCCTGCGTCGGCACCGATCAAGCCTTCGACCGCGCGCGAGACAAAGACGACGCGTCGCGACGCATCGACCACAAAGACAGGATCTGGAAGTGCCGCAAGCGCCACAAATGGATCGGGACGTCCGGTCTCGGCCGCGGGTGCGCGGCCAAGGCCGCGTGGCGCGTGTTCGCCATAACGCATCACCAATCCCAAGGCTGCAAGAATGGCGAGCGCCCCGGACAATCCTGCCGCCAGTGGCGCCGCCGTGGCGATGCCGATGGCAATGGCCGTGACAATCCCGGCCGCCGCCATGAAGCCAAGGTTGCGCGCATGGCGGCGTTCGCTCGCTGCAGCCTCGTCCAGAACCGAGTCGTGCAATCGCGGGTCAGGCCCGCCGCCGTCACGCATCAGGCAAGGCCGTGATCGCGGAACCAGGCGAGGCAACGTTGCCACGCATCCACCGCCACTTCGGCGCGGAACGTCTCGCGGTAATCGGCAAAGAAACCGTGCGGCGCATCGGGATAGAGCACAATGTCGGAGCCGCTTGCCGATTTGGCAATTTCGGCGCGCATCTGATCAACCGTTTCAACGGGAATGCCGCGATCCGCACCACCATAGAGCCCGAGCACCGGCACAGTCAGCGCGGCGCCGATGTCAACGGGATGCTTCGGGCGCAAATCATTGGCATCACCGACAAGGCGTCCATACCAGGCAACGCCTGCCTTCAAGGCGGGGCGGTGATGCGCGTAAAGCCATGTGGCACGCCCGCCCCAGCAGAAGCCTGTCACGCCCGCGCGATCCGCATCGGCGCCCTGGCCGCGCGCCCATTCAAGGGTGGCGTCGAGATCAGCCATCACCTGCGCGTCGGGCACTTTGGCGACAATCGTCTCGACCAGCGTATTGATGTCGGCAATCGCGGTTGCATCCCCCTGACGCTGATAGAGGTCAGGCGCGATCGCACAGAACCCCTCGCGGGCAAAGCGGCGGCAGACATCGCGGATGTGTTCGTGCAGGCCGAAAATTTCCTGCACCACCAGAATGACCGGCGCGTCCGCCTTGCCTTCCGGCACGGCGCGATACGCGTTCATGGCGATTCCGCTTGCCGGTATTGTCACCATCCCGGCCACAAGTCCGGCGTCGGGCGTCGAGATCGTTTCCGCGCTGACGGGGCGGACCGCCAGCGCAAATCCGGCGGAAGCGGCGGCGGCATTGAAGCTGCGGCGGGTCATGGTGGTCATGGGATGCTCGCTGGTGGTGTCGGTACGCCCGGTCATAAAGGCTTTTGGCGCCCACTTAAAGCGGCGCGCCTACTGGCACGTCAACCGGCCGTCAATATTGGCGGCATTGCCCGAGGGGCATTCGGAAAGCTCAAGCTCGGTATAGCGCCAGCCGCCGTTGGTGCGGCGGCATTCGGCGGCGATCACGCCATCCTCCATTTTCACGTTGCGGCAGGTGTCGCGGAAATTGCCGGTGATCTCTGTCGGCGTGCGCGGCGCAAACAACTCGGCATCGCAGACAAGACGCCCATCGCTGTTGGAGATCGTGCTCGCACAATCATCCGCGAAAATCTGCGCGTCGCGCCAGGAACCGTCGCGTCTGCGGCATTCGGCATAGAGCCAGCCCGCCTCATAGGCAAAGTCACGGCAGGTGGATACCCATGTGCCTTGCGGAAACGCGTCGCGCGTGGATGCCTCCTCGCAATAGAGCCTTCCGTCATCAACCGCGATATCGCCATCGCAACCGCGCCATTCGATGGCGGTCTCGCGCCAACGCCCGTCATCGGCGCGGCAATCCGCCACCAGAAAATCGCCCGAGACCTCGATGTTGCGGCAGCTGCGCTGCCAAGGTCCCGGCGGCAGATCGCTGCGCGTGTCCGGCGGGGGGCGGCGCGGCTCAGGCTCGCGCCGCGCGGCCTCGCAGACAAGGTCGCCATCGTCATTGACGATCTCGCCCCGGCAATCGCCCGCATCCGGCAGAATGGATTGACGCCACCGCCCCTCGCGGTCGCGGCATTCGGCGATGAGGGCGCCCGTGCGGTCCACATAGATGTCGCGGCAGGTGGCGACATAGGCGCCATCAGGCACGGATTGGGCGTGGGCTGCGGGTGCCGTGAATGCGAGTGCGGCGAACAGCGCAGATATCAGCGCACGCGCTTTTGCCTCCCCCGTTTTTGAGGGCGGTTGAAAGGAAGAATTGGTCCGTTCGCTCATGAGGTATGGATCACCCGACCGCCTGAACCCAGACTGAATGCAGGAAAAGGCAGGATTGCGGCAGTGTCAGCGGAAGGGCACCCCCGCCAGAACGGGCAGGCCGAGCACATGCCACAGCACTGCCAGTCCCAATGAGCCGACCCCGAAAAAAGCCGCGTAGGGGATGAGGCCCGCAATGAACTGACCCAGTTTCAGGTCAGGCAAATATTGCCGGGCGACCAGCCAGGCATAGACCAGCGCCAATGATGCTGGTGACACCATATAGGCGGCTGCCTCTGCCATCAGGATGATGGCTTGCGGCACCATTGTTGTTGCGCCGAGCTGGGTGAAGACCTTCATTACCGAAACGGCGAACATGCCCGAGAGCGCCCAAGTGGGCGCAATGAATGCGACGCAGAAGATGCTAAAATAGAGCAGGAAGGCCAGGCCATAGAGGCCACCATCGGCCGCCTCAGACGCGCCTTCGATCACGGACTGTACAAGCCAGCTCCAGTTCACAAGACTGGTCGCGCTGATGAGTGCACCAACTGCAAAGGCCATCACGACAAATCGCCCAAGCTCGGGGGCTGCCGCAACCATCGGGGACCAGACATCTTCGTCGCTGCGCAACGTGCCCGCCCGGATACCAAAGACAATAATCACGGCGACAAATCCGCCCATGAAAACGGCCGGAATTAGATTGAGAATGGGCTGAATGCTTCCGCTGTCTTCCAAGAGAAAGCCCGCGCTGGCCAAGAGGACGAGCGCGACAAGTACAACAATGATCAGAAACACCAAGAGGGCTGCACTGCTTGCTCCCCGGCGGGACTTTGCTGAATTTGCCGAAGGCAGCACCTCCACTGGCGGCAGCATTCCGCCAGAGAGCCGTATGAGGGCTGGCTCTGTCACCCGCCAGCACATCCAGGCAAATCCGATCACCGTCAGCGGCACAAGGAACGCACTGATCGCGTAGGCTGGGTTGAATATCAGAAGGGAAGTGTCTGGTGAGCTGATGCCAAACCACTCTGGCAGGAACTGCCTGGCTCCCCCTGGCAAAATCAAATTCGCAGCATGTGACGCGCAACCCGATGCATAGGCCGTCACAATTCCGGCAACGGGGTGAAGCCGTGCTTTTTGAAAGACGAGTGCGGCGACCGGGATGAAAAACAGTTGCCAATAGATTCCCACAATGCCGCCGGTCACGCCCACAAGCGCGACTGAGGCAGGGATCAGTGGGACGGAGACGCGTCGGCACCAACCATTGGCAATGGCAGCAAGCAGGCCAATATGGCGCGCGACCGCAAGCAGAAGAATGAACGTGATCGCCGCTGCCACTTGCTCAACGCCCAAGCCCCCGATCAAAGCAGCTGCGTACTGTAGCAGGGTGAAGGCACGGTCGATGGCTGCGATCTCGGCCCATCCGTCCGAAAGGTGCAGGTAGCGCCCGAAGTACTCGCTCAAGGCCGGGAACTCGAGCACCAGCGCGACTGTAACAATGACAGTAAAAAGCGCCGCCCAGATCAGATAGAGCGTCGCGGGATGCAGGCCTTTTTTCTCCGGCACTTCATCCATGTGCGCCTCCTTCGATCACGGCAGACTTCACATCCGCGAGCCGATGCCGGGCCAATAGGGAATGTCGAGCCAGAACCAAAGGCCGAGCAGGGCTGTCGAGAAAATCGAGAACCACACGGCATAGGGCATCATCGTTGCGACCAGCGAGCCGATGCCGAATTCCGGCACATAGCGCCGCGCCATGATGAGGATGAGCGGAAAATAGACCATCAGCGGCGTGATCGGGTTGGTCGCGCTGTCGCCGATGCGGAAGGCCGCTTGCGTCGCCTCGGGCGAAATGCCGAGCAGCATCAGCATCGGCACAAAGATCGGCGCCAGGATCGCCCATTTCGCCGAAGCGCTGGCGATCATGAGGTTGATCAGCATCGCGAGCACGACAAAGGAGAGGAGGAGCGGCAGGCCGGTATAGCCCGCACCCTTCAGCACATCCGCCCCATTGATGGCGAGGATCGCGCCGAGATTCGACTGGTTGAAGAGACCCAGAAACTGCGCCACCACGAAGGCGAGCACGATGTAGCCCGCCATGTCGGCAATCGAGGCCGTCATCATGCGGACCGTATCCGTATCCTTCCTGATCGTGCCCGCAGCCTTGCCATAGGCAATGCCGCAGGCAAGGAAGGTCATGAACAGGATCGCCACCAGCGATTTCAGGAAGGGTTCAATCGACCCGTCCTCGCCGCGCAGGGCTGCCCCCTCGGGCACGACCAGAAACCCCACGCCTACCACAATCAGGAGAAGCACAAGGCCGGCATGGCGAAGCCCGCGTTTTTCCCGGCGGCGCGCGGCCTCATCCTGCGCGGGCGGTTCGGCGATTTCGGCAAGCTTGAGCGGCGACGCGTTGAGGCGCGGCTCCACAATCCGGTCGGTCACCCAGGCGCCAATGATGGAAAAAAGCGGCACGAGCGCGATCATCAGGAAGTAATTGGCCGTCACCGCCACCGTGCGCGCGGGATCAATGATCTGGGCGGCCGCTTGCGTCAGGCCCGCGAGCAGGGGATCCAGCGGCGTGATGACGAGATTGGCCGAAAAGCCGCCTGCCACGCCGGCAAAGGCCGCTGCCAATCCCGCCAAGGGATGACGCCCGACGCCTGCATAGACCGCTGCTGCCAGCGGCAGGAGAACGACATAACCCGCATCGGCTGCAATCGAGGCATTCACGCCGGCGAAGACGACTGTCAGTGACAGCAACCGCTTGGGCACGGCGCGCACCAGCCCGCCCAGCGCCACGCCGATCAGGCCGGAGCGTTCGGCCACACCCACGCCGAGAATCATCATCAGCACGAGGCCCAGCGGCGGAAAATCCGTGAAGGTCTTCGCCATGTTCACCAGAATGTTCTTCAGCGATTCCGCCGAGAGCAGATTGGTGACGGTGATCTCCGCATTCTTGCCGGGGTGCCAAGCGGTGACACCGGCATAGGAAAGCCCAACCGACAAAGCGAGCACAATCAGGATGCCGTAAAAGAAGAGCGTGGCAGGATCCGGCAGGCGGTTGCCCGCGCGCTCGATGCCATCAAGCAGGCGTTGGCCGATGGTACGGCGTACTTTGGCGGTTGCCATGATCTTCCCCCCATTCGCCGACAAAGATGCGGCTTTCTTGATCCCAAGGAAAGGACGGCTATGGTGCAAAGGCAAGAGGCGTTCTTTGGCGGATAGAATTGATGAGCCCTGACCCCACTTCCGCGCCCGATCCCTCCTATGCAGGCGCCGTGCGCCTGATCGCGGCGCTCGCAGCCCTTGGCGCCGCGCTCTTCCTCCTCGTGGAAGCGCGCGATGTGCTGATCCCGTTCGTGATCGCGCTTGGCCTCTGGCTTGTCATCAATGCGGTGGCATCACGGCTTTCGTTCCTGAGAGTGGGCAGCAGGGCACTGCCGCAGAACCTGCGCATCCTTCTGGCGCTCGCTCTCATTTCCGGCGTGCTTGCGCTTGCCGTCATCTTCGTGGGCGCCAGTATCGCCGGTGTTGCGGCTGATGCGCCGCTTTATGGCGAACGGCTTCTGGCGGCATTTTCCGGGCTTGATGCGGCGCTTGGCATTTCGGTGACCGACACCGTGAAGTCGGCGCTGGCCGAATATGACTTGGCACGCGTGATCGGCTGGGTGATCGGCCTTGTCACGGATCTCGCGGGCACGCTGGGCATCGTCATCATCTATACGATTTTCCTTTTCCTCGAGCAGCAGGTCTTCCCGCTCAAGATCTCCGCGTTGGGCAACACGGAGGCGGCACGGCGCGCCATCTCGGAAACCCTGTCGCGGATCAAGGAAGGCGCTTCACGCTATCTTGCCGCCAAGACGCTCGTTGCAGCGATCACGGCGATCGGCAGCTATCTCATTCTCGAGGTTGCGGGCGTGCCCAATGCCGCATTTTTTGCCTTCGTGATTTTCCTGCTCAATTATGTTCCGACCTTCGGATCGCTGGCGGCCATCGTTCTTTCGACGATCGCCTCGCTTGCCGCCTTTCCGGAAGTCGAGCCGGCGCTGATCACGGCAGGCGTGCTGGCGGTGCTTCAGATCACCATGGGCAATGTGATCGAGCCCCGTATGATGTCGAATTCGCTCAATCTGTCGCCGCTCGCCGTCATCATGTCGCTGTCGGTGTGGGGGCTGATCTGGGGTTCGGTCGGGCTTTTCCTGGCCATACCGATGACGGCGGCCACCGCCATCGTGCTGGCGGGATTTGCACCCACGCGACCCATCGCGGTCTTGTTGTCACATGATGGCAAGTTGGGTGGGTGAGAAGGCGCCAACAAAACAGGATCGCATCAGCATTGTGCGTGGTTCGACGAAGGCGCACCAAAAGGGGGTATGTGCCCGGCAGTTCTGCCACCAACAGCGCTCCTCATCCCGAGCCTTCGTCGAGGGCCGCATTGCCAAGATGCAAAGCGGCCTTCCGGGCAGGACCGACAACGACGCCCTCACCGCTCCCTGCGCGTCACGCGCCAAGCCAATGTGGCTGCGATCACCATGATCGCCGAGGCGAGCAGGAATGCGGCACCCGGCGCCACATAGAGGGATTGAGCAAAGACGGTTGAGAACATCGCGGGCCCGATCATGCCCGCAATCCCGATGATCGCTCCCAAGGCTCCCTGCAATTGGCCCTGTTCAGATGGCGCGACGTGGCGCGTCATCAAGCTTTGGGCACCGGCCCCATAGAATCCCCACATCGCGCCAAATGGCAGGCCGAGCCAGAACATCCAGCCGACGGGGGCCAAGCCATAGATCGCAATGCCGGTCGCCGCGGCACACAGGCCGGTCAGAAGAAGGCGACGCTCGCCCAACAGCCGCACAGCGGGACGCACCAAACCGCCCTGCACGATCATGTTGGCGATGCCGACCGCACCCAGGCTGATGCCCACCATCTGCATCGACCAGCCATAACGGAAGCTTGCATAGAGCACGAAGATCGCGGGCAAGACGGTATGGGCCAGATTGTTGAGGAAGTGGACCGCGGCCAAACCCAGAAGCTCACGATGGCGGCGCAGAAGGACGAGCGATCCCACAGGATTGGCGCGCTTCCACGAAAAGCGGGGCGACCGGTTTTCCACCGGCAGCGATTCCGGCAGCACGAAAACGCCATAGGCTGCATTGGCAAGGCTGAGGCCGGCCGCGATCCAGAAAGGAAGCTGGATATCAATGTCGCCCAGCGTGCCGCCAAAGGCCGGACCCAGCACAAAGCCCGTGCCGAAGGCCGCACCGATCAGGCCGAATGCCTGGGCTCGGCGTTCGGGCGGCGTCACGTCGGCGATATAGGCGCTCGCGGTTGAAATACTCGCAGCCATGATGCCGTTGAGGATGCGCGAGAGGAAAAGGATCAGAAGATTGGGCGCCAGCGCACTCATCACATAGGCAAAGGCAAGGCCCACATTGGATATGAGGATGACCCGGCGGCGTCCGAACCGGTCCGACAATGCCCCCATGATGGGCGACGCAAGAAACTGCATCAGCGCCCATGCCGCGCTGAACATGCCGACATAGAATGCGGCGGCTGCCGTATCGCCGCCGGTCATGATCTCGACGAGATGCGGCGTGACGGGAACGATCATCCCCATCGCCATCACGTCGAGCACGACGGTGATAAGGATAAAGGAGACCGCCGCGCGGCGCCCCTTGATGGGGGTCGCCTCTGCCGGCGCATTCTCGGGCTGCTGGGGAAGGAGATTTTCTTCGGACATGCGGGAAATAGCGGCTCTCAAAAGGGCCGCCTTCCTAGCACGATTGAAGCAGCCCCGAATGCCCCTAAAATGGCCCCCTGCCGCACTGCGGCATAGGCCCAAGCGCCAAGGGAGTTGACTTCACGCGCGGTCACAGGCGGACTCGTGGTCCTGAATTCCAACGCGACGGGGTCTGCATGGAGGCTGTAAAGCCGCCGCCGGGTATCGGCACCGCTGAAGATGATGGCGGGGCAAAGCCCATCCAGTCGCTTTCCGCCATGGCTGCAGGGCTGCCCGAAGGTGCTGCCATCGCGGTCCTGACAGGAACGGCGAGCCAGACCGAACGCAAGCTGATCGATGTCTGGCTCGCGCACGAAAAAGCGGCGATGACGCGCGCGGTCGTGGTCAATGTCATTGATGGCGATGGCGTCAAGGCTGACGCTGCCATCGCAGCCCTGTCGGCCGGCACGCTAGTGTGCCCCGTGCGCATCTCGTGGCGGCCGCGGGAGCGTGACGGCGAACGCCGCGCGCGGCTGGGCGACATGTTCCGCGATCCGTGGCGGCCGCCGCCTTATCTGCAGGACCGCATCGCGCGCAACGAGCCTGACCGCTGGTCGGTGGTCGCAGGCACGCCGGCCACGATCCAGGACCTCAAGTCCCGCCATGCGACGGCGGCGGAAGGCAGCAGCTTTGGCGCGTTCGTGCTGCGACAGGCGACGCTGGCGCTGGAGCGCGCAGAGCGCTCGATCATCGGTGACCGCTACAAGGTGTCGCGCGAGGCGATTGACGAGATCAAGGCCAGCGCCGAGTTCCAGCGCGCGGTCGATGACATCGCGAAATCCACAAGGAAAAAGCCGCGCCGCATTGTCGATGAGGCGCTGCGCTATCTCAAGGAGATGGCGACCGACCATTCGCGCTATGCGATTGACGTCTTGTTCGGGCAGATCGGCGGCTTCTTCGCGCGCGCCTATGACGTGCAGGTCGATGCGCGGCGCATGGCCGATCTGAAGGCACTCAACAAGCACTATGGGCTTGTCTTCCTGCCCACGCACAAATCCTATCTTGATCCGATCCTTATGGGCCGCACGCTGCATGCGCAGGGGTTTCCGGCCAACCACCTTCTGGGCGGGATCAACCTTGCCTTCTGGCCGATGGGCGCCATCGCGCGGCGGGCAGGCATCGTCTTCATCCGGCGCAGCTTCAAGGACAATCCCGTCTATAAAATGTCGCTGCGCCAGTACATGGCGTTCCTCGTCAAGAAGCGCTTCAACCTTGAATGGTATATCGAGGGTGGGCGGAGCCGGTCGGGCAAGTTGCGGCCGCCGCGCTATGGCCTGCTTTCCTATATTATTGACGGGTTCCGGCAGAGCGGCATCGAGGACGTCTTCCTCGTGCCCGCCTCGATCGCCTTTGACCAGCTGGCCGAGATCGGCGCGATGGTCGAGGAATCGCGCGGCGGCAAGAAGAAGGCCGAGAGCCTTGGCTGGCTGTTGCGCTATGCGCGCTCGCAACGGCGCGTGCGCTCGAAGGCATGGCTCTCATTCGGCGAGCCGTTGTCCTTGCGTGCCGCGCTGACGGAAGTGGGCGCCGATCAACCGGCTGCCACGCCGAAGGCGGCCGAACTTGCCGTGCAGAAGACCGCCTTTGAAATCTGCCACCGCATCAACCGCGCAACGCCGATCACGCCGACCGCCCTTGTCACCATGGCGCTTCTGGGGGTCGAGGACCGGGCGCTCACCATCGGCGAGATCGAGAAAATCCTTGTGCCGCTCGTTGCCTATGTGAAGCGGCGCAATCTGCCGCTGACGGCTGACGTGACGGCGAGCGGCGAGCATTCGGTGGCCGCGACACTCAACCTTCTGAAGCGCGAGGGCGTGGTCAAAGTCTTCAGCGAGGGCATCGAGCCCGTCTATGCGATCGACGCGGGCCAGCATCTGGTTGCCGCCTATTACCGCAACACGGCCATCCACTTCTTTGTCAACCGTGCGATCACCGAAATCCTGGTCGTGCGCGCGTCGGAGCAGGAGACATTCGATCCCGCCAAATCGTTCAAGGCGGCCTTGTCGCTGCGCGACCTTCTCAAATTCGAGTTCTTCTTCCCCACCAAGCGCGCCTTTGCGGGCGAACTGGAGGAGGAGCTTGCGATCTTCGACAAGGACTGGACGCTGACCGCGCAAAACATCGGCGAGGCGTTCGGGAACTTCAAACGCTCCAGCCTGTTCATCGCGCATCGCGTGCTGCGCTCGTTCTTCGAGGCCTATCAGGTGGTCGCCGACCTTCTGGCCGCGCATGATCCGGCAAAGCCCATTGACGAGAAGTCGTTCCTCAACCGCGCGCTCGGCGTTGCCAACCAGTACCGGCTGCAGCAGCGGCTGTTCTCGGGCGAGTCGGTGTCGAAGGAATTGTTCGGCAACGCGCTGCAACTTGCCGCCACGCGCAACCTCATCAAGCCGGGAACGCCCGATCTTGCCGCGCGGCGCGCCGACTTTGCCGCCGAAATCGCCGAGACCATAAGGCGCATCAATGTCATCCGTGATCTTGCCATGCGTGACACCGCACTTCTGCCCGTGCCAAAGAAGCCCGCCTCCTGACCCATCGCGAAAGAGCGTTCATGCGCCCCTCCCCCCATGCCGAACTTGATGCCGAGATCCTTGCCGCGCGCAAGGGGCCGAAGGTTGTCGCGTTCTTCGACTTTGACGGCACGCTGATCTCGGGATTTTCGGCCTCGACATTCGTGCGCGACCGCATCCGCCGCATGGAAGTGACGCCCGCTGAAATCTCAGCCCTTTTCTTTGCCGGACTTGACGCAGGCCTTGGCCGCAAGGACATGGCCAGCGTGATCGGCGAGGCCGCCAATATGTGGAAGGGGAAGAGCGAGGCCGACCTGATCGCGCTTGGCGAGAAACTTTTCCGCAAATCCATTGCCGCGACGGTCTTTCCCGAAGCGCGCGCGCTTGTCGCTGCCCACCAGAAGATGGGGCATCTTGTGGTGATTGCGTCGTCGGCCACCCGGTTCCAGATTGCACCGCTCGCACGCGATCTCGGCATCGAGCATATTCTCTGCACGGAGCTTCAGGTGAAGGACGGCTTGCTTACCGGCGCAATCAAGGGCGATGTCCTGTGGGGCGAAGGCAAGGCGAATGCGGTGGACAAGTTCTGCCACAGGAAGAAGCTCGACCTGAATGAATGCTTTGGTTACGCCAATGGCGATGAGGATGTTTTCTTCCTCGACATTGTGGGCAAGCCGCGGCCGGTCAATCCGGCATCTGCCCTCGCACGCCACGCGCGCGAGCATGAATGGCCGATCCGCCGGTTTGAAAAGCGCGGCGGCATCCCCAGCCTGACTTCGGTTGCGCGCACGACGGCGGCCATCATGGGGGCTGGTGCAATCATGGGACTGGGTGTGGGTGTTGGCCTCCTCAACCGCAACCGGCGCGATGCCGCCAATACGGTTACAAGCATTGGTCCCGAATTGTCGCTGGCGCTGGCGGGCGTACAGCTCAACATCGTGGGCGAGGAGAACGTCTGGGCCCAGCGGCCCGCCGTCTTCATCTTCAATCACCAGAGCGGCATTGATCCGATGGTCGTCGGCGCCATCCTGAAGCGTGACTTCACCGGCGTTGCCAAGAAAGAGCTCTTGAGCAACCCCTTGATCGGACCTGCAGGCTATCTGATGGGTGCTGCCTTTGTTGAACGCGGCAATACCGATCAGGCGAAGAAGGCGCTTGCGCCTGTGGTCGAAAAGCTCAAAAGCGGCACCTCGATCATCATTTCGCCGGAGGGCACGCGCTCGCCTACACCCACGCCCGGCCCCTTCAAAAAGGGCGCCTTCCACATGGCGCTGCAGGCGGGCGTGCCCATCGTGCCCATCATCATCCGCAATGCGGGCGAGATCATGTGGCGCGATGCGATGTTCGCCAATGCAGGCACAATCGACGTGGCCGTGCTGCCGCCCATCGACGTATCGTCCTGGACTGCGGAAACGATGGACGCGCATGTCGCCAAACTGCGCGATATCTATGTCGCGTCAATTGGCGAATGGCGCTTGGCGCAAGCGCTGGCGCGCGGCGAAGGCGCTTCCCAAAAGCCGAAGCGGGCACCGCGCAAGCGCAAGGTGCCGTGACGGCAGGATTTGCAGCGTCATGAGCGTGTGACAATCTGGCGGCCCGACAACATCCAGGGCCGCCCATGTCGACCAATATCGAAACGAAGTTTGTCACGCTGGCGAACGGCCTTGCATTCGAGGTCGATCAGTGCGGCGCAGGTGACGTGCTGGTGCTTTGCCTGCACGGCTTTCCGGAATCGAAATTCTCGTGGCGCTTCCAGTTGCCGATGCTGGCAGCTTCGGGATACCGCGTGTGGGCGCCCAATCTGCGCGGCTATGGCCAGAGCGCGCGACCCAAGGGCGTGAAGAATTACCGTGTCGACCGGCTGATCGAGGATGTAGAGGGGCTCATTGCCGCATCGGGTGCGCGCGAGACCATTCTCCTGTCGCATGACTGGGGCGGGATCATCGCCTGGCAATGCGCGATCCGGAAAATCCGCACTTTGTCAAAACTCATAGTCTGCAATTGCCCGCACCCGCAGCGCTTCCGCGATGTCTATGAGAAGGCCAAGGACCAGCGCAAGCGCAGCTGGTACGTCAAATTCTTCCAGATACCCTGGCTTCCCGAATTCCTGCTTCGCCGGAAGAATGCGGCCCCGATCCGCCGCGCCTTCGTGGACATGGCCATCGACAAGTCGCGCTTTCCGGAAGAAGTGACCGATCATTATCGCGCCAACGCGCTCATTCCCGGCGCGCTGACCGCGATGCTCAACTATTACCGCGCCATCGTGCGCTATGACCGCAAGGCGCGGGAAAACGCACCGGTCAATGTCGATGTGCCGACATTGCTGATCTGGGGTGAGGCGGACAGCGCGCTGTCGAAGGCAACGGCGCTGGGCACGGACGCCTATGTCAAGCAGCTCACCACGCGCTTCATTCCGGATGTCTCGCACTGGGTCCAGCAGGAGGCGCCCGAGACGGTCAACGACATGATCGCTGCGTGGCTTGCGGGAAAGCCGGTTCCTGAAGCGAATTCGCCGAGGCTTGTTGCGGGGGCTTAAGGTTAATCCACAAGACTCTTTCATCCGGTGGAGCAAATGACGGCGCCGCCATCTTGGCGCCATTGCGCGGACGCAACTAAGGTGGAAGTGACGCTTCCACCCTCGCCCTTCCGCCCAGGTCATCCTTGCCGCAGACGCTCGCCCAGTTCATCGACCGCAACGGTTCGCGCCGCGAGCCGGTCTTTGCGTTCGACCCGGTGCGGCGGCGCATCGTGTGGGGGAATGCTGCTTCTGCCGCATTTTTCGGCGCGGCATCGGCGCTTGACCTGATCGAGCGCCATTTTGCGCGCGAAGATGCGTTGTGCGTGGCGGCGCGCGAGATTTCGTCCCGCCTGCGCCGCGATGGCGTGGTGAGCGAGACGCTGCATTTTTCACCCATCGACAACCCGCGCGACTGTGCTGCCGACATCGAGCAGGTGACGGATGAGGGAGGCCGCGTCCTTGCCGGCATCGCCATCCTTTCCGCGGACGAGACCGGTGGCGAGGCGCGGCGGCTGGCGCATGCCTTTGCCGAAGCGCCGGCCGCGTTGACACTGCACGGAACCGACGGCGCGTTGATCGCAGCGAATGCTGAAGCAATGGCGCAGGGGCTTGCGCAGTCGCTGCCGGAACTCATCGGTTCCCCTTACGCTGCGGATGCATTTTGTGCGGCGGTGATGGCGCAAGGCGGGACAAGCCGCGTCACGCCAATTTTCAGTACGCATGGCGAAGTGCAGATGCGGATTGATTGCGTGCGGGCGGCCGATCCGTCTTCGGCGCGCGCGCTGGTGCTCAGCCTCTTTACCGATGTGAGCAGCCGCGCCTGGCTGCCGCAAGCTGCTGCGCCCGTCGCTCAGGTGCCGGTTGTTTCCGCACCTGTCGTTCCGGCTCCCGCCGATCCGCTGCCTTATCTCTCGCGTCTCATCGCGGCGATGGCGGATGGCGCGTTGCTGATCGATCTTGAGGGCATGGTGTGTGCGTGGAACGCGCAAGCCAACCAATTGCTGGGCGGCGCGCTTTCGTCGGGCACTTCCTTTGTCGCGCTGGCGCCTGCGCCGCTGCGCGATGATCTCGTCGAATATCTCCAGACGCAGCGCAGCGGTGCCCGGGCCGGTCTCTCCCGCCTGCTCGAAGACGGGCGCGAGACGCTTCTCAGCGATGGCAAGCATGAGCGGCCGGTCCGGCTCATTGTCGCGCCTGCACCCTTGGGTGTCCTGGTGACGCTCAAGGATCTTTCATCTGCCAAGGCCACCGAAGCGCAATTGACCGAAGCGCGTGCTGCAGCCGAAAGCGCCAATGACGCGAAGTCGGACTTTCTTGCCCGCATCGGTCATGAATTGCGCACGCCGCTCAATGCCGTGATCGGCTTTGCCGAGATCATGGAGCAGCAGCGGCTTGGCCCGATCGGCACGGCGCGTTATGCCGAATACGCCAAGGACATCCGTGAGAGCGGACAATTGCTGCTCAGCCTCATCAATGACCTGCTTGACCTTTCCAAGGTCGAGGCCGGACGCATTGAACTTGATCCCGACAGCGTGGACCTTGCACCGCTTGTGGCCTCGTGCGTCGCCATCATCGCGCCACAGGCAGAAAAGGCGGGGATCGCGGTTGCCTCGGCCATTGCCCCCGGACTGCCGCCTGTCGTTGCCGATGAGCGCAGCCTCAAGCAGATCCTGCTCAATCTTCTTTCCAATGCGATCAAGTACAACCGCAAGGGCGGCAAGGTGATTGTCAGTGCGGCGCTTGCCAAAGAGGGCTCGCTTTCGCTGGCCGTCAGCGATGACGGGCCCGGCATGAGCAGCGACGATCTGACCCGCGCGCTCCAACCCTATCAACGCGCCAAGGGCGCCTCGCGCAACCAGGAGGGCACCGGGCTTGGCCTGCCGCTGGCCCGCGCGCTGATCGAAGCCAACAAGGCGCAATTTGCCATCGAGACAGCGCCGGGCAAAGGCACGGTCGTCCGGATGGTCTTTCCCAACGCCTTGGTGCTGGCAGAATAGCGCGCGCCTGTGCGAGATTGGGCCATGCGCCTTTCGTCTGACCTTTTTCGATCACCTGCCCGGCTTGCCCTCTCCGTCGGGGCAGCGCTTCTTGCCGCGCTCCTCGCCTTGCCCATTGTCGCGGTCGTCTTCTCGCTTGGCGAGGGGGCAAGTCCTGTTGTTGCCCATCTGATCGACACCGTCCTTGTCGAGCACATCACCAATTCTGTTCTTCTGAGCGCGCTTGTCGCCATCGGCACGATTGCGGTCGGCGTGCCTGCCGCATGGTTTGTCACCATGCACGAATTTCCCGGACGCCGGCTGCTTGAGATCGTGCTGGTGCTGCCTCTGGCCATGCCGGCTTATGTGATTGCCTACGCCTATACCGATCTGCTGCAACCGGCAGGACCGGTCCAGATTTTCCTGCGCGATCTTTTCGCGTTGGCACCCGGCACCATCGTCTTGCCGGAAATCCGTTCGCTGCCGGGGGCGGCGATCATCTTCACCGCCGTCCTTTACCCTTATGTCTATCTCCTCGCGCGGGCGAGTTTTCTTGAACAATCGGTATGCGTGCTGGAGGCGTCACGCACGCTGGGACAGGGCAAGTTCGCCACGTTCTGGCGCGTCGGCCTGCCTCTGGCGCGGCCTGCGATTGTCGCGGGCACTGCCCTTGCGCTGATGGAGACGCTCGCAGATTTTGGTGCAGTCTTTTATTTCGGCGTTCAGACATTCACGACCGGCATCTATCGCGCGTGGTTCAGCTGGGGTGATCCGGTTGCCGCCCAGCAATTGGCGACGGGGCTTCTTGCCTTTGTGCTTCTGTTGCACGCGCTGGAGCGGATCAGCCGGGGCCGCGCGCGCCACTTCCATGCGACCAACCGCTACCGGCCTTTGCCGCACGATACGCTTTCGGGCGTGCGCGGCGTTTGTGCTGCTGCCCTTTGCGCGCTGCCGGGCGTCTTTGGCTTCTTCATTCCCTGCGCTGCACTTGTGCGGCTTGCCATGGAATCATCGATCTCGCCCCTCTCGCCACGCTTTGCCGAGGCTGCGGGACATTCGCTTCTGCTCGCGGCCGGTGCGTCGGTGCTGGCGGTCGCTGGCGCGCTGGTGATTGCGTTTGCGGCGCGTGGCGGGCGGTCTTTTGCTGCCCGCGCGGCGGCGCGGATCGGCGAGCTTGGCTATGCCGTGCCGGGGCCTGTCATTGCTGTCGGGATTCTGGTGCCGCTGATCGGCGTCGACCGCATGCTGAGCGCGGGGGCCGACGGATCAACCTCATCTTTGGTGCTGACGGGCAGCGCGTTCGGGCTCGTCTATGCCTATCTCGTGCGGTTTCTGGCGGTGGCATTGCGCGGGGTCGATGCGGGGCTGCAGCGCATCACGCCAAGCATGGAAGCGGCGGCACAGGTGCTTTCGCGCCATCCCTTCCATGCGCTGACACGCGTCCATGCGCCGCTGATCGCCCCTGCCCTACTCACGGCAGGGTTGATGGTCTTTGTCGATGTGATGAAGGAGCTTCCAGCCACACTCATCATGCGGCCGTTCAATCTCGATACGCTGGCGGTCGTGACCTATACTTTTGCGTCGGACGAGCGGCTGGCGGATGCAGCGTGGCCCGCCCTTGCGATCGTGGCGGCGGGACTGTTGCCGGTGATCCTCCTGATGCGCGGATCGGCTGGTGCACGTGCAGGAACGGCAGGCACCAGCCTCAAGATCGCGTGAGACCTACTTCCAGCCCACGCGGTCCATAATCGCCTGGGCCGCCGCCTGATTGGCACCAAAGGTCGCAACGGGCAGCGCGTCTGCCTTGAAGGTGCCAAAGCCCTCCAGAACCGGATTGGCAAGATTGCCGGGCACCACCGGATATTCATTGTTGCCGTTGGCGAAGGCCGACTGGGCGGCATCACTTGCAAGATATTCCAGAAGCCGCACGGCTGCATCGCGGTTGGGCGCATGGGCGGTCACGCCCGCGCCCGAGATGTTCACATGCGTGCCCTCGCCATCCTGATCGGGATAGATGATGCTGACGGAAGCAGCGACTGCGCGTTCGTCGGCGTTCTCTGATGCGGTCAGGCGCGCGAGATAATAGGTGTTCGCAATCGTCACATCACAGATGCTGGCGGCAATCGCCTTGATCTGATCGGTGTCGCCGCCGGTCGGTGTCTGGGCCAGATTGGCAACGATGCCGGACGCCCAAGCCGCCGTCTTCTCCTCACCCCAATGGGCGATCAGCGCGCCGGTCAGCGAGAGATTGTAGATGTTCGATCCCGAACGCATGCACAGGCGACCTTTGAGGCGCGGATCGGCCAGATCGGCGTAAGATGCCACAAAGCCAAGATCGGTCGCGCGGGTTGCGACCAGAATGACACGGGCGCGTGTTGTCAGACCAAACCAGCGATTGGCGGGATCACGCAGGGCTTCGGGAATGCGCGCGGCCAGCGTCTCCGATTCGACCGGCTGCAGCAGGCCCTTTGATTCCGCGCGCCAGAGATTGCCGGCGTCCGCCGTGATGAACAGGTCCGCGGGGCTTGCCGCGCCTTCAAGCTCGATGCGCTGGAGGATTTCGTCCGTCTTGCCTTCAAGGATGTTCACCTTGATGCCGGTCTCGGCGGTGAAGGCGTCATAGATGGCCTGGTCACTTGGGTAGTGACGGCCGGAATAGACATTCACTTCGGCAATCGCGTCGGCGGTTGGCGCGGTTGTCGCGCCATCCTGGGCAAAGACACCAGTCTGAGAAAAAACAAAGGCACCAGCGCCCGCAACAAGAAGGGCGGATGCGGCGAGGAGGCTGCGAAGATTCATGACAGTACGAGGTCCGGCAAGGTTGGAGAGGGCGTGGGGTTTCCAGAACACCAATTTTTTGAAGGCTCTTGATCACCAGTGGGGGCTACGGGCCACGCGGCCCGCTTGCTTGCTTTGCGCCATCTCAAAGGCGGCGTGATTTCAATGTGGTTCTTTTGCGATTGATTATCAAGATCATAAATGCCGCATGTCGCCCGCCTCTTGTCTGCTAGCATGGCGGCGCCTTGGTGCTTTGCAAAACAGGTGAGGAAAGTCCGATGGGGAAGTTCTTCAAGATATTGGCCGGATTGATCTTTCTTGTCGTGGCAGGGGCTGCGCTCGCGATCTATCTCGTGCCGCTCGAGAGCTATAAAGGCGAAATCACCCGCCTTGCCCGCGAGGCGACCGGCCGGGACCTCGTCATCAATGGCGATATCTCCCTGTCGGTCTGGCCGGAGATCGGGATTGAAGTCCGCGACGTCACCTTTTCGAATGCCGACGGCGCACATGATCCCATGATGGCGTCGATGAAGAGCCTCGTGCTCGGCGTCGAGTTGATGCCGCTCTTTTCCGGCGACATCAAAGTCAACCGCCTGACGCTCAACGAACCCGTGCTCAATCTCGAGACATTCAAGGGCGGCGGCAATAACTGGACCTTTGCGCAAGATGATGCAGCGCCGCCAGAAGCGGGCGCAAGTGATGCCGGTTTTGGCAGCGGTGACATCAAGCTTTCAGATGTCAGCCTTGAGGGCGGCACCATCACTTTCCGCGATGGCAAGGCTGGAACCGTCGAGCGGCTGGATGACATTTCCATCGGCATTGCGCTTGCCGGACTTGATGCACCGCTTTCGATTGATGGCGCAGTTACCTGGAATAATGAGCGCCTGTCCATGGATGCGGTGATTGCATCGCCGCGCGCGCTTATGGATGGCGCGGCGTCTGCCGTCACGCTCAAGCTTGATTCCGATGTTGCCGACGCAACTTTTGACGGCAGCTATAATCCCGGAAAAAGTGCGGCCCAGGGCGCGCTCACCATCCAGACATCATCCCTGCGCCGGTTCATGCGCTTTGCAGGCAGCGAATTGCCGGCGGGTGACGGGCTCAATGGTTTTTCCCTGTCGGGCAACCTCACCTACGGACAAGGCCAGGTCGGCTTCAAACGCGCCAAGCTTTCGCTCGACGACATGGTGGGCGAAGGCGATATCCTGCTGACATTGGGGGCGACGCCCACCATCAAGGGCAAGCTCAATCTCAACCAGCTTGATCTCAACCGCTATCTCAAACCTGAAAGCAGCAATCGCGCAGCGGCCGGCGATACGCAAGGCGGCTGGAGCGATGAGCCCATCGACCTTACCGGGCTCAAAGGCGTCAATGCGGAATTCACGATCAGCGCGGGTGCCCTTTCCTTCCGCAAGATCCGTGCGGGCCAGTCAACGCTGAAGCTCTCGCTGCGCAACGGCGTGCTCAATGCGGTGCTGGAGGAATTGCAGCTTTATGACGGGCGTGCGAGCGGATCGCTGGTGGCCGACGGATCGCGTTCCACGCCTTCCATCCGCGCGGCGATGGATGTCGAGGGCGTCAAGGCGGTCAGCTTCCTTGCCGATGCGGCAGGGTTTGATGACGTTGAAGGCATCGGCGCGCTCAAATTCGACCTGCATGGTTCGGGACGCAGCCAGCGCGCCTTGATGAGCAGCCTTGCGGGCGACGGACGCTTTGCCTTTGACGACGGGGCCATTGTCGGTGTCGATCTCGAGGCAATTGCGCGCTCGGTCCTCAACGCGCTTTCCGGCGATGCACTGGGCAGCGGCGCCAGAACCGAATTCGTCGAGATGGGTGGCTCGTTCAGTGTCGCGCGCGGCGTTGTCACCAACACGGACTTCAAGCTCCTCAATGCGCTAGTCTCCATTGCAGGCAATGGCGAGGTCGGGCTTGGGGCGCGCACGATCAACTACCGCTTCATGCCGACCCTTGCCGCTTTGACCGGCGATGAGAGTCTGGGGGGCCTTGCCGTGCCCTTCATCGTGCGCGGGAGCTGGGATGATCCCACGATCGATGTTGACTGGGAGCGCATGGGTTCGCTGATCCAGAGCGGAGCAATCAGCCTGGACAGCCTGCAGGGCCTTCTCGATGGCGGGCTTGATCCGTCACGCTTTGCCAATTTGCCCAGCAATGTGTTGCAGAGCCTGCAGGGCGATATCCCTTCACTGGCGGGGCTTGAGGCCATTCCCGGCCTTGGCGGTTTCCTGCCGGGCAGCGAAGGCAGCCAGGGTGGGGGCCAGGGTACCGGACTTTGGGGCGACCTTCTGGGCGGTGATGATGGCGGCGACGACAATCCGCTTGGCGCATTTTTCCCGTCAACGGAAGACGAGGTCCTGCCTGATCTTCCGTCAACGGATGATTTCGGCTCGCTCTCGGACATTCCCGATTTCATTCCCGATGCGGTGCCCGTAGCGCCACCTGTGCCCGATGTACCCAACATGACGGCGCCTTCGGACAATCCGGATTTTGTGCCGCAGGTGGTTCCTGAAGCGGTTGTGCCGGAAGTAGTGCCGAATGTGGCACCGCCCGCGCCCCTGCCGACGATCCCAGCGGAAGTGCCGGTGGAAGTTCCGGTGGAAGTTCCGGCGGTGGCGCCGCCTGTTGAGGTGCCACCCGCAGACGCACCTGTCATCGAAACTGCGCCGGTAGAGACTCCCGCGCCGGAAGTCGTTCCGGAAGCGGCTCCTGAAGTTGCGCCTCCCGCTGAAGTTGTTCCGGAAGTGGCGCCTGAACCCGTCCCCGCGCCCGAGGCAATTCCTGCGCCGGAAACGCCAACGCCGGGACCCGGGCGTGGTCGCGGGGGACGTGATCGTGGTGGCCGTGATCGGGGCGGCGCGGATGCACAAGCCGTCGATTGTCGTCCGGCCCCGGTCGAAGATGCGCCCGAGATCGCCTTGCCGCCGGAGATCGCGGCGCTGCCGATCTGCGGCGCAGAGGAAGCGCCCGCGCCAGAAACGCCATCAGAGTGAATGGGGGCCATCCTTGACTTTTCGCGCCATTCATCATGCATGGGCCGCCTGATTGCGCGCCCTGATTGCGCGCCCTGATTGCGCGCGATGTGCAAGGCGGTTTACATGCGGGCGGGATGTTCCAGCGGCGCCAAGCGCCCGGCACGAGGAAGTTTGAGAATGATTTCTGTGCGGGCTGATTTCTGCAACCGTCGCCCCATGCATAAAATGGGAAAAGGGTGCGGGAGCTTGCGAGTGGATGAAGCGCGAAGTGGTGTTCAATGACGGCCACGACCAACTCACCTGCTGCCGTTATTGACGGGAGCTCGCCCACAAACAGTGCGGTGCCCCTTGTCGCCTTTCGCGGTGTCTCAAAGACCTATGACGGACACACGAATGTCGTCAGCGACCTTGATCTCGACATCGCGCCGGGCGAATTCCTGACGCTGCTTGGCCCATCAGGATCAGGCAAGACGACGACGCTGATGATGCTGGCAGGATTTGAAGTCGCCACCGGCGGCGACATCCTGATCGCGGGCGAGCCGGTGACGCGAACGCCGCCGCACAAGCGCGGCATCGGCATGGTGTTCCAGAATTACGCGCTGTTCCCGCATATGAGCGTGGCCGACAATCTTGCCTTTCCGCTGAAAGTGCGCGGCGTGGACAAGCCATCCATCGCAACGCGCGTTGCGCGCGCGCTCGCCATGGTGCGGCTTGAGGGTTTAGGTGGCCGGCGGCCGCATGAACTTTCCGGTGGGCAGCAGCAACGCGTTGCCCTTGCGCGCGCGCTGGTCTTTGAACCAAGGCTTGTGCTGATGGATGAGCCTTTGGGCGCGCTCGACAAGCAATTGCGCGAGCAGATGCAGTTCGAGATCCGCCGCCTGCACGAGGAGCTGGGCCTGACCGTCGTCTATGTCACGCACGACCAGGGCGAGGCATTGACCATGTCGGACCGCATCGCCGTCTTCCATCGCGGGCGGATCGTGCAACTGGACACGCCGGACGGGCTTTATGAACGGCCTTCATCTGCCTTCGTGGCCGGGTTCATCGGCGAGAATAACGCCCTTCCTGCAAAAGTGACCGAACGGCGCGGCGATTTCGTGCGCGTCACCCTTTCGGACAGTGTTTCCTTGTCTGCCCAGGCGGCTGATTGCGGCGGGCCGGGCACGGCATGTATCCTTTCGGTGCGGCCGGAGCGCGTGCAGCTGGGCCAAGGCCCGATATCAGCCACAATCAGGGAAATCTATTACCTCGGTGATCATCTGCGGCTTGTCACGGAAATCGCGCCAGGAATCCAGCTGGTGGCGCGCGATCCGCAAGGCGGGCGCGGTCAGTACAGGCCGGGCGAGAAGATCAGCCTTGGCTGGAGTGAAACGGCGGGGCGCGCCTTCCAGCCGCAAGACGCCTGAGTCAAACAAGAGAGTCGAACAAGCGAGACGACGAACCAATTCTGGTCAGAATGCGTAACCAAACGGGGACTGCCATGAAACTGCGCATGATTTCATTTTTGGCCGGTGCAACCGCGCTTGTTGCGGTCACCGGTGCATCCTTTGCCACTGATCGCGGGGCATTGACCGTCGTCTCGTGGGGCGGCGCTTTCACCAAGAGCCAGATCGAGGCCTATCACAAGCCGTTCGAAGCGGCGAACCCCATCACCATCAACTCGGTCGACTATAATGGCGGCATCGCCGAGGTGAAGGCACAGGTGGATAGCGGCAATGTCGTGTGGGACGTGGTGGACTTCGAAGCTGCCGATGCCTTGCGCGCCTGCGACGAGGGCCTGCTTGAGCCCATCGATGTAGCAACCCTTCCAGCCGCGCCCGATGGCACGGCAGCTGCCGACGATTTCATGCCGGATGCCGCAACCCCGTGCTGGGTCGCGACCATCCTGTTCTCCACCATCGTTGCCTATGATGCCGACAAATATGGTGACCATCCGCCGACGCGGATCGAGGATTTCTTCGACATTGAGAATTTCCCCGGCAAGCGCGGCCTCCGCCGACAGAACCCGAAGGCGACGCTCGAGATGGCGCTGATGGCCGACGGCGTGGCGCCGGAAGATGTCTATGCGACGCTCGCAACAGAGGAGGGCCTGGCACGCGCCTTTGCCCGTCTCGACACGATCAAGGACAGCGTTGTGTGGTGGGAGCCGGGTTCGCAGCCCGCACAATTGCTGGCGGATGGCGAAGTGGTGATGACGACCGCCTATAACGGCCGCATCTTCAATGCCATGGCGATGGACGGCAAGCCGTTCAAGATCATGTGGGATGGCCAGATCCAGGAGCTTGACGTTCTCTCCATCGTCAAGGGCGCGCCGAACATGGATGCCGCCAAGGCGTTCCTTGCCTTTGCGACCTCAACCGGCCCCCTTGCCGCGCAAGCCAGCTGGATTGCCTATGCGCCTGCGCGCCGTTCGTCGCTGCCGCTTGTCGGCAATCATGCCGAGCGCGGTTTTGCGATGATGCCGCACATGCCGACGGCGCCGGAAAACACCGTGGGCCGCGAGTTGATGATCGACAATCGCTGGTGGGCCGACCATCAGGACGACATCAATGAGCGCTGGAGCGCGTGGCTGGCGAACTGACGCCGCGCATCGGCACAAGCGTCATGGCAGCGCCCGCAACCCTTGCAGCCGCCCTTGAACGGGCAAACCGCCGGCGGCGGCTCAAGGGGCTGGCGCTGGCGCTGCCGCTGGCGCTTTTTCTCGCGCTCTTCTTTATTGCGCCTTTGGTGACGATGCTGGTGCGTTCCGTCTATGCGCCGGAAGTTGCAGCGATCATGCCGCGCACCGTTGCGGCACTTGCGGACTGGGATGCCGCCACAGGGCTTCCGGGCGATGCAGCCTATGAGGCGCTGATCGCCGATCTCATTGAGGCGTCAGCCCAAGGCACAGTCAACCGCGTGGCCGGGCGGCTCAAATATGAGCGTGCGGGCATGCGCGCCTTGATCGTGAAGACAGCGCGCCAGGTTGCGGCGGCACCGGCGGGTGACGCGCGCGCAATGCTTGCCGCCATCGACAGTCAATGGGAAACGAATGCGCCCTGGGCCGCGCTCGCGATTTCAGGCAGGCCATGGTCCATCGCATTCTATGTGCAGGCGCTGGACCTTCGCTATGACGATACGCTCGCCGTTGTTTCCGAGGTGGAAGGCCAGCGCATCTATGTCCTTCTTTTCGTGCGCACGGCGTGGGTGTCGCTGACGGTGACATTGCTGGCGCTGGTGCTGGGCTTTCCGGTGGCATGGCTTCTTGCCCACGCAAGGCCGCATGTGTCCGACATGCTGATGGTCCTGGTGCTCCTGCCCTTCTGGACCTCGATTCTGGTGCGCACAACGGCGTGGATCGCCCTCCTGCAGCAGCAGGGTGTCGTCAATGACATGCTGGTATGGGCTGGCGTCGTTGCCGATGATGGGCGGCTTGAGATGATGTACAACATGACGGGCACGCTCGTTGCGATGACGCATGTGCTCTTGCCCTTCATGATCCTGCCGCTTTACAGCGTGATGAAAACGATCCCGCCCACTTATGTGCGCGCGGCTCGCTCGCTGGGTGCCGGACCGGTAACGGCGTTTGTGAAAATCTATCTGCCGCTGACGCTGCCCGGCATCGGGGCGGGCGCCATTCTCGTCTTCATCCTGGCGGCTGGCTATTACATCACGCCGACACTTGTTGGCGGGCGAACGGGGCAATTGATCTCGAACCAGATCGCCTTCCACATGCAGCAATCGCTCAATTGGGGATTGGCGGCGGCGATCGGCGGCCTCCTGCTTGCGGCCGTGATTCTTCTCTACTTCATCTTCCAGCGCGCGGCCGGGCATGACCGGCTGCGTTTCGGGTAAGCGCCATGGCGATGAACGATTCCTTGGGGGCTGACCGGCGGTGGGGGCGCTTTGGCCGCATTCTTGCGGGCATCGTCCTCGTGCTCCTGATCGCGCCCGTCCTCATCGTCATTCCGCTGTCATTCAATGCGGAACCCTATTTCACCTTCACTGACCGGATGCTGGAGCTTGATCCGCAAGGCTACTCGCTGCGCTGGTACGAGGACATGTTCGACAATCCGCAGTGGATGGAGGCGGTCGGCAATTCCATCCGCATTGCGCTTGCGGCAACTGTTCTCGCCACGTCGCTCGGCACGCTGGCGGCCCTTGCCCTCTCGCGGCCTGACACACCGTTGCGCGATGTTGTGATGGCGCTTGTCATCTCGCCGCTCATCACGCCCGTGGTGATCGCAGCGGCGGGCATGTATTTCTTCTATTCAGACATCGGCCTTGCGCAGACGGATCTCGGGCTCATTGTCGCGCACGCGGCTTTCGGCATGCCCTTTGTCGTCATCACGGTGACGGCGACGCTTGCCGGCTATGACCGGACGCTTGATCGCGCGGCGGCCAGTCTGGGGGCCACGCCTGCCACCACTTTCTTCAGGGTGACATTGCCCTTGATCGCGCCGGGCGTTGCCTCGGGCGCGTTGTTTGCATTCATCACCTCGTTTGATGAAGTGGTGGCCGTTCTTTTTCTGGGTGGCCCCGAACAGCGCACGCTGCCCCGCCAGATGTGGTCGGGCATCCGCGAGCAGATCAGCCCCACGATCCTTGCAGTCGCGACCTGCCTGATCGTGATTTCAGCCCTGATGCTTTTTGCCGTCGAACTCCTGCGGCGGCGCGGCGAGAAGCACAAGACCGCCTAGGCCGGACGCGCCATCATCGCGTGGCGCGCGTCGTCATATTCCTGCTTCATGCGCGCAACCACATCGGCAACAGAAGGCGCGCTGTCGATCTGGCCGACGCCCTGACCCGCGCCCCAGATATCCTTCCACGCCTTTTTCGCCATGTTGCCGCCAGAGCCGAAATTCATTTTTGACTTGTCGGATTCCGGCAGATTGTCGGGATCAAGACCCGCGGCTGCAATCGATGGCCCAAGGTAATTGCCGTGCACGCCGGTAAAGAGGTTTGAGTAGACAATGTCCTTGGCCGCCGCCTCGATGATGGTGCGCTTGTAGCCCTCGTCGGCGTTGGCTTCCTTCGTCGCAATGAAACGCGTGCCGAGATAGGCGAGATCCGCACCCAGCGCTTGCGCCGCAAAGACCGAACGGCCATGCGCGATGGAACCCGACAAGAGCACCGTGCCGTTGAACCATTGGCGCACTTCCGGCACCAATGCGAAGGGCGAAAGCGTTCCCGCGTGGCCACCCGCACCGGCGCAAACAAGGATGAGGCCGTCCACACCCTCCTCCACCGCTTTGCGCGCATGGCGGATGTTGATGACATCGTGCCAGAGAAGACCGCCATGGGAATGGACCGCATCGACGACCGCCTTGGGCGCCCTGAGCGAGGTGATGGTGATCGGCACCTTGTGCTTCACACAGGTTTCAACGTCGGCCATCAGGCGGTCATTCGAGACATGGCAGATCTGGTTGACCGCATAGGGCGCGGCCTTCTTTCCGGTCTTGGCCTCCCACTCGCCCAATTCACCTGCAATGCGCGTCAGCCATTCGCCGAGCACATGCTGCGGCCGCGCGTTCAATGCGGGAAAGGAACCGACAATGCCGGCCTTGCACTGGGCAATGACAAGCTCGGGGCCTGAGACGATGAAGAGCGGCGCGCCGACGACAGGCAGGGCAAGGCGCCCGTTGAGCAATGCGGGAATGGCCATTTTTTTATCCGGTGTTTGGCGGGTTCAGGCAGTTTTGAGCTTGGCGAAGTCCGGCGGGCGCTTCTCGAAGAAGGCGGCGAACGCCTCCTTCGCCTCGGCAGAGCCGAGCCGCTGACCGAAGACTTCGCTTTCGGCGTCCATCTGCCGGACCACGGCGGTCAGATCGCCCTTCATGAATGATTTGGCGAGCCGGATCGCCTCGGGTGGCTTGGCGGCAATGGCCTGCGCGTGCTTCAGAACCGTTGGCTCCAGATCAGCGACGGCCACGACGCGGTTCACAAAGCCCGCCTCGACCCCGAGTTTTGGCCCGAACATGTCGGCGAAAAGCAATATCTCGGCGGCGCGCTGGTAACCGGCGATACGCGGCAGGAGAAGTGACGAGGCCGCCTCGGGCACAAGGCCAAGATTGACGAATGGTGTCTGGAACTTTGCGCTCTCGGCAGCGACCACAAAGTCGCAATGCAGAAGCATGGTGACACCAACGCCGATGGCCAGGCCATCGACGCCCGCCAGCAGCGGTTTGGGATGAAGGGCAATGGCGCGCAGGAAGCGGCCGACCGGCGGCAGCGGATCACCCGGCTTGGGCGCTTCGCGCGTGCCGGATCTGGCGAAGTCACCGAGGTCGTTTCCCGCCGTGAAGGAACCGCCACTGCCCAGAATGATGGTCGCGCCGATGTCGTCGCGCACAATGGCGTTTTCCAGCGCATCCGCAGCGGCGGCATACATCGCCGGCGTCAGCGCATTTTTCTTTTCAGGCCGGTTGAAGCGGATGGTCTGGACGCGTTTTTCAACCGTGACGATCACATGCTCGGTCATGGGTGTTCTCCGTGGGGAGGCAGATTCTTCACGACAATGCAGTCCCTCTCGTCCCTCATTCTGAGCATTCGTCGAAGAACGCAGGGCACAGATGCAGTGCGTGGATCGACGAAGGCTCACCATGAGGAAGTCATCGGCTTGCAGCACCGATTGTGGCCTGGTGCGCATCCTTGCGGCAGAGCGAGCGCAATACAACCCCGTGCCGCTGCGGCAAGTGTCTCAGCCCACTGTCTTTGCGGCGCGCAGAGATGCGATGTCAGACGCGCTGCGGCCAAGCTCGGCCAGAATCGCGTCCGTATGCTCACCCAGTGACGGCGCATGACGCGCGATGGCAGCCGGGGTTTCCGAGAAATTTGCCGCATGGCGGGCCACGCGCATCCGCCCGGCTTTGGGATGGTCCAGTTCGACAATCGTGCCGTTGTGGCGGATCTGCGGGTCGGCCGGAACCTCCGCACGGCGGTTCACCCTTGCGTGCGGCACATCTTCAGCCTCGAAGCGGCGCAGCAGTTCGGCTGTCTCAAAGCCTGCAACATGACCGCGCATTTTCTCGCGCATGAATTCAGCGTGGGCCATGCGGCTGGTGATGGTCCTGAAGCGCGGGTCGTTGGCGAGTTCAGGCTGATCGATCGCACGGCAGAAATCGCCGAACTCGTCATCCGACAAGGTGATCGAGGTGACAAAGCCGTCTTTCGTTTTCAGGATGTCATAGAAGCGCGCGAAATCCGGCGAGGTGGTTGCGCCCTCCGCCAGAAAAGCGTGATTGTAAAAGACCTCGGGAAAAAGAAACTGCACGGCGGCATCGAGCATGCTGAGTTCGAGATGCTGGCCGCCTTTCGAATTACCGGTCGCGCGCGCGAAAAGCGCTGCCGTGATCGCCTGGGCTGCCGTCAGCGCCGTTACCTTGTCGCAGACAATCGACTGGATGAGATGCGGCTCGTTGGCAGCGGCATCGGACTGGCTGTCGGCAAAGCCCGAGATTGCCTGAATGACGGGATCATAGACGCGGCGTTTCACATAAGGTCCGCTCTGGCCAAAGCCCGACATCGACACATAGATGAGGCCGGGATTGAGCCTGGCCATCTCCTCGTAGCCAAAGCCCAGCCGTGCCATCGCGCCCGGCCGGAAGTTCTGGATCAGGACATCGGCGTCCTTGAGGAGGTCACGCAGGATTGCCTTGCCCGCCTCATCCTTGAGGTTGAGCGCAAGCGAGCGTTTCGACCGGTTGCAACCTGCAAAGAGCGCGCCCACGCCATTGCATTGCGGTCCGAGCCACCGCACGAGGTCGCCGATGCCCACGGGTTCGACCTTGATGACATCGGCACCCTGATCGCCCAGAAGCATCGCCGCCATGGGACCTGCGACAATGGCTGAAAGATCAATGATGCGTATGCCTGAAAGCGGTCCTGTCATGGTTGCGCCCGGATGATGCCGGCAACGATACCGCCCAGCAGGCAGAGGAAAAACCCGACGACTGCGATCACGAAACGGCGGCGGAATGGCGCTGCCTCAGGCAGGAAGTTCTGTCCGGTGTAGAACGCGATCCCGTGCGTCATGAACCAGAACCACGACACTTTCTTGTCGCGGTGCGCCAGCATGCCGTTGGCCTGCCAGACCGCAAAGAGGAACAAGACCATTGCTGGTACTGCAAAGATGGCGGGGTTCATGTCGTCTCCTGTCCTGTGCCGGTCACTGCCTTGTCCGGTCCCGGCAATCCAGGCGGTTGCCATGGCCCGCCGGGCACTGCTAATGCCCGCGCAGTCTATCGACCGGGGAGTTTTGGGCAATGGGACGCCAATTGCGTGTGGGCCTTATCGGCACGGGCATGATGGGGCTTGAGCATCTGCGCAACCTCGCTCTCCTGCCGCAGGTTGAGGTAGTTGCCTTTGCCGACCCGCATGAGGCATCACGCACTGGGGCGCGCTTTACGCTTGAGCACGGCAGCCGGAAAGAATGGGCGACCGCGCACGGCTTTGCCGATCATCGCGAGATGCTCACAAAGGCCGACCTTGATGCCGTCCTGATCGCCAGCCCCAATCACACGCATCGTGACGTGCTCGGCGACGTGATGGCGGCCGGAAAGCACATCCTCTGCGAGAAGCCCCTGTGCACGACCGCCGAGGATGCGCTACGCGTGGCAGCGGCGGCGCGTGCCTATGCACCCGTCTTCTGGGTGGGCATGGAGTATCGCTACATGCCGCCGGTGACGCGCTTCATCACCGATATCCACAATGGCCGCATCGGCACCCTCAAAATGCTGGCGATCCGCGAACACCGCTTTCCGTTCCTGAAGAAGGTCGGCGACTGGAACCGCTTTGGCGCCAATACCGGCGGCACGATGGTCGAGAAGTGCTGCCACTTCTTTGATCTCATGCGCCATATCGTGCGCGCGGAACCCGTGCGCGTGTTCTGCTCAGGGGCGATGGACGTGAACCACCGCGACGAGACCTATGGCGGCCGGACACCCGACATCATCGACAATGCCTTTGCGGTCGTTGATTTTGCCAACGGGGTGCGCGCGTCGCTTGACCTCTGCATGTTCGCGGAGGGCTCTGCCAATCAGGAAGAGATCGCTGCGACCGGTGACCAAGCAAAGCTGGAAGTCTTCATCCCTGATGGCACGATCATCTTCAGCCCGCGCGCGCCCAAGGGTGTTACGCGGGAGACCGTCGCGGTTGACACGAACGTGCTGGCGGCGGGAACGCATCACGGTGCAACCTTCTACCAGCTCAGCCATTTCGTCGCCGCTGCGCTTGCCAACGGCAAGGCGGAGGTGAGCGCCGATGACGGCATGCGGGCCGTTGCCATGGGCATCGCCGCCGAAGTTTCTGCCCGCGAGAAGCGCGCTGTGACGATGGCGTCACTCGGGTTGTAACGTATGATGACGCTGGATTGCCTTTCGCCTCCCCCTGTTCTTGGGGGAGGCTGAGGAAGTGTGCTAGTATAGTATAAGCCATGGCCCGCATCCACTTTGCCTCAAGATTGCGCCACGTTGCGCCGCCGGGCGTGACGGAGATTTCTGCTTCAACGCTTCGTGAGGCGCTTGAAGCCGTGTTTGCGTCCCATGCGCCTTTGCGTTCCTATGTGGTCGATGAGCACGGCAGTTTGCGCAAGCATGTGTCCATTTTTGTGGACGGTCAGCGCATCCTGCCGGATGGCCTTGACGCGGCGATAAATCCGTATACGGACATTCACGTGCTGCAGGCCCTTTCCGGAGGTTGAGCATGAGCCGTTTCCTCGCCGCCACCCGCAAAGGTCTTTTTGGCCTTGCCTTCGATACGGGCGGCAAGCTTCAAGTCGTCTCCAGCCACTTTTTGGGCGAGCCGGTAACGCAGGCCCTCTCTGATCCGCGCGACGGGAGCATTTACGCTGCCCTGCGGCTTGGTCATTTCGGACCGAAACTTCACCGCTCAACGGATGGCGGCAAGACATTTGCCGAAATCGCTTCACCTGCCCTGCCCAAATCAGACGACGCCAAAGTGCCCGGCGTCGATACGCTGTGGGCACTGGCAGAAGCCGGGCGCGATGCGCCGGGACGCCTTTACTGCGGGACAATTCCGGCGGGGCTTTTCGTATCCGATGATCGCGGCACCAATTGGCGGCACCTGGCTGCCCTTGATCGCGTGCCGGGACGCGAGAAGTGGCAGGGCGGCGGTTACGACCATCCCGGCATCCACACGCTCTTGGTTGATCCCAAAGACAGCAACCGGATCATGATCGCGATATCCTGCGGCGGGGTGTGGGACACGCATGATGGCGGATTGAACTGGCAGATGCGCACCAAGGGGCTCTTTGCCACCTATGTCCCGCCCGAGCAGGCCGATGACGGGGCGATACAGGACCCGCATATCATCGCCGCATGCGCTGCCGATCGCCGCGTCCTCTGGATGCAGCATCACAATGGCATTTTCCACTCGGTTGATGGCGCCGCCAGCTGGCAGCACATCAAGAATGCGCCAGTGTCCGATTTCGGGTTCCTGGTGCTCGCCCATCCACGTGATCCCGGCACTGCCTGGTTCGTGCCGGCGACAAGCGACGAGAAACGCCATGCGGTCGATGGCGCCCTTTGCGTCAACAAGACGATTGACGGCGGCAAAAGCTTTTCAGCCAAGCGCGCAGGCCTGCCACAGTCACATGCCTATGACCTTTTCTACCGGCATGGCGGCGCTGTCGATGAAAACGGTGAGCGGCTGGTCATCGGCTCCACGTCCGGCGGCGTCTTTGCGAGCACAGATGGCGGCGAGAACTGGCACGCTTTGCCCGCGCGCCTGCCGCCGGTTTATGCCATCACGCTCTGGCATTCGAGGTGATCCATGCCTGCCAACCATGTCATCGCCATCTATCGGCCGAAGAAGGGCAAGGCCGCGGCATTGCTTGCGCTCGTTCGGTCGCATCATGCGCGACTTGTGGCGCTGGGTTATGCGGCACCGGGTGACGCGCTCGTCCTGCGCTCTCCCAAAGACGGAACGCTGCTTGAGATTTTCGCGTGGCGCAGCGATGCGCATGTCGCACGCGCGCACAAGGACCCCGCCATCATGCGGCTGTGGGGGGCTTTCGCCAAAGTCTGCGACTACGGCACGCCTGCCGGGCTGGCCGAAGCCGAATCCATGTTCCCGCATTTCGAAATGGTCGCCGGAACGAAGCGGGGCCAGGCGGCGCGTGCAGGTGCGAAGGCGAAAGCGGCCAACAAAAAGCCGCGGAAGCCCAAGCGTTAGTGCGGGGCATTGCATCCATGTTCGCTCTGCATCCCTGGATGCCGATCCGGCCCCGGGGGCCGATCACATCTGTGTTAACAGTGGCGACGTGTCGCGGATTGACTTGGGCCAAGCTGTTGTGGTCCGGTCCGGCGGAGCGGGGGTGGATGCCTTTGGGGCAAGGGGGCACTTAAGCCCCTGAAACCAAAGGCATGGGCCAAAGGCTTCGGATAGTTGGCCTGCTCCCTATCCCGGCAAGATGACAATAACATGCCGCCGCGCATGGCGGTTTTGCGGCTTCGAAGTCAAGGGTCCACGCGCATATGGCGAGTTACATCATCCGCCGGCTTCTGGGTGCGATACCCACGTTGCTTGTAATTGTCGCAGTCTGCTTCTTCATGATGCGCGCAGCGCCCGGCGGCCCCTTCGATGGTGAGCGCCGCCTGCCGCCGGAGATCGAGGCCAACATCAAGGCCGCCTACAATCTCGACAAGCCGCTGGTGACGCAGTTCGCCATCTATCTTGGCAATGTGCTGCAAGGCGATTTCGGCCCCTCCTTCAAAAGCAAGGATTTCACCGTCAACGAGCTGATCGCGGAGGGTGCACCCGTTTCGGCACGGCTTGGCCTTTCAGCCATCACCATCGCGATCCTTGTTGGCGTGTCCTTGGGTGTCTTTGCTTCGCTGCGACAAAACACGCCCCTTGATTATTCCGTGATGACGGTCGCGATGGTCGGGATCACTGTTCCAACCTTCGTAGTTGCGCCCTTGCTCACGCTCTTTCTCGGTGTTTATGCGGAATGGCTGCCCGTTGCGGGGTGGGACGGGGGCAATTTCATCAACATGATCCTGCCGGTCACAGTGCTGGCGCTGCCCCAGATCGCCGTCATCGCGCGCCTGACGCGCGGTTCGATGATCGAAGTGCTGCGCTCGAATTTCGTGCGCACGGCCCGCGCCAAGGGCCTGCCGGAGGGCCTTGTGGTGCGCCGCCATGTGCTGCGCTCGGCCATGATGCCGCTCGTCTCCTATCTCGGGCCTGCGATTGCGGGCCTCCTGACCGGCTCACTGGTTGTGGAGCAGATTTTCCAGCTTCCGGGCATCGGCCGCTATTTCGTGCAAGGCGGCATCAACCGCGACTACACACTGGTTCTGGGCGTGGTCATCCTTTCTTCCACGCTCATCATCCTCCTCAACATGCTGGCAGACGTGTTCTACCGCCTGCTTGATCCCAAAGTGAGGTTCGGCAAATGACCATCACGGTTGACGCCGCCCCCGGCCCCGAAATGGCCCAGGGCGAAGTGAAAGGCCGCAGCCTCTGGCAGGATGCGCGCCGCCGCCTGTTCGCCAACCGCGCCGCCGTGGTGTCGATGGTGATTCTGGCGATTGTCGCCACGCTTGCGGTTTTCGCGCCGGCGATGTCGGTCCATTCCTACGAGACGCAGAACTACGACTATGTTGCCTGCGCACCCTATTGGTGGCCGGGCGAAGTCGATGTCTGCATGGCGCCGGACACCTATCTTCTTGGTACCGACACCAATGGACGCGATCTCTGGGTCCGCACGCTCTATGGCGCGCGCATTTCCCTGGCCGTTGGCGTGATCGCCACCATGGTCAGCCTGATGATCGGCGTCTTCTATGGCGCGACATCCGGCTTCTTCGGCGGCCGCGTCGATTCGGTGATGATGCGTTTTGTCGACGTGCTCTATTCACTGCCCTTCATCTTCTTCGTCATCCTGCTCATGGTCATGTTCGACCGGAACATCATCCTGATGTTCGTTGCCATCGGCGCGGTCGAGTGGCTGACCATGGCGCGCATCGTGCGCGGGCAGACATTGTCGATCCGCCGCAAGGAGTTCATCGAGGCTGCCTATGCCTCGGGCGTGTCGCAGATGACGATCATCCGCCGCCACGTCATTCCCAACGTGGTCGGGCCTGTCATTGTCTATGTGACGCTGACGATCCCCGCCGTGATCCTGGCCGAGAGCTTCCTGTCGTTCCTCGGCCTTGGCGTTCAGGAGCCGCTGACATCCTGGGGCGTCCTGATTTCCGAAGGCGCCAACCAGATGGAAACCCAGCCCTGGATGCTCATCTTCCCGGCGCTTTTCATGGCGATCACGCTTTTCTGCTTCAACTTCATCGGCGACGGGCTGCGTGACGCCCTCGACCCGAAAGACCGCTGACGATCCCATGGCGAACAACAAGTTCAGAGTACCCACCGCGCGTGCCGGCCTGCCGGTTCTTGGTGTCGAAAACCTCAATGTGCGCTTTGCCACGCCGGAAGGCGAGGTCGAGGCCGTGTCGAACGTTTCCTTCGACATCCACAAGGGCGAGTGTCTCGGCATCGTGGGCGAGTCCGGTTCGGGCAAGAGCCAGACCTTCATGGCTGTGATGGGCCTTCTGGCCAAGAACGGCAAGGCAACCGGCAAGGCCAGTTTTCACGACGTTGACCTGCTTGCCATGAAGCGCGAGCAGCTCAACAAGGTGCGCGGCAACCGGCTTGCAATGATCTTCCAGGATCCGATGACGTCGCTGACGCCGCATTTGCGCATCAGCCGCCAGCTCACCGAAGTCCTGATGATCCACAAGGGCATGAGCGAGCAGAAGGCCCGCAAGCGCTCGCTGGAAGCCCTCGACATGGTGCGCATTCCCGACGCCAAGTCACGCATCGACATGTATCCGCACGAATTCTCGGGCGGCATGCGCCAGCGCGTGATGATCGCCATGGCGATCCTTTGCGAGCCGGAACTCCTGATCGCCGACGAGCCGACAACCGCGCTCGATGTGACGGTGCAGGCGCAGGTGCTGGAAGTGCTCGCCGACCTCAAGACGCGGCTGGGCACATCCATCGTGCTCATCACGCATGACCTCGGCATTGTCGCGGGCCTGTGCGACCGCGTGATGGTCATGTATGCCGGTTCGTTCTGCGAACAGGGCGGCGTGCGCGACATCTTCTATGATCCGCAGCATCCCTATACGCGCGGACTCCTGCGCTCGGTGCCGCGGCTTGACCAGGCGGAGACCGAGCGGCTTGAAGCCGTGCCGGGCCAGCCGCCCAATCTCCAGCGGCTGCCCAAGGGCTGCACGTTCCAGGAACGCTGTACCCACAAGTTCGACCAGTGTGTGGCCAGCCGACCCGCCTTGCGCGAGGTCGCACCGGGCCGCACCAAATCATGCCACCTGAAGGGCTTTGATCCTTCAGGCAACGCCGTGCGGGGCTGACATCATGACCAACACGCAAGGCACATTGCTCAAGGTTGAAGACCTCAAGGTCCACTTCCCGATCGCGCAGTCCGGTTTTTTCGCCAAACCCATTCCGCTGAAGGCGGTCGATGGCGTGAGCTTCGAGGTCAAGCAGGGCGAGACGCTCGGCATCGTCGGTGAATCGGGCTGCGGCAAGTCAACGCTGGGCCGCGCGATCCTGCGCCTCATTGAATCGACCGAAGGCAAGGTCGTGTGGATGGGCGAGGATATCACCAAGCTTCCCGCCGCAAAAATGCGCAACAAGCGCAAGGAACTGCAGATCATCTTCCAGGATCCCCTGGCCAGCCTCAATCCGCGCATGACCATCGGCGACATCATCGCCGAGCCGCTGGTCAGCTTCAATCCGCGCATGGGCAAGGCCGAGCGGCGCGCCAAAGTCGGCGACATGATGAAGAAGGTCGGCCTCCTGCCGCAGATGATCAACCGCTATCCGCACGAATTCTCGGGCGGCCAGTGCCAGCGCATCGGCATTGCGCGCGCGATGATCCTGCAACCCAAGCTCATCGTCTGCGACGAGCCGGTGTCGTCGCTCGACGTTTCGATCCGCGCGCAGATCGTCAATTTGTTGCGTGACCTGCAGCGCGAATTCGGCATGTCGCTGATCTTCATCAGCCACGACCTTTCGGTCATCCGCCATGTGAGCCACCGCATCCTGGTGCTCTATCTCGGCAAGATCATGGAACTGGCCGAAGGCCAGTCGCTGGCGCGTGCGCCGCGCCATCCTTACACGCAGGCGCTGTGGTCGGCTGCCCCCATTCCCGATCCCGAGATCGAGAAGAACAAGCAGCACAAGCTGATCCGCGACGACATGCCCTCGCCGCTCAATCCGCCGTCAGGCTGCGTGTTCCGCACGCGTTGCCCAAAGGTGCAGGCCATCTGTTCAACCGATGTGCCCACCCTGGAAGCCAAGGGGCCGGAGCATTTCGTCGCCTGCCATTTCCCGGATTGAACCGGCACGCGATTGCCAAAACACGAAGGGCGCGGATGTCATCCGCGCCCTTTCTCATGTCGCAATGCCAACCGCCTATTTGACGCGGCGGACCGTGAATGTCTGGTTCTTGCCTTCAAAGTGCATGCGGTAGCTGCCGAGCAATCCTGTCTCGATGATGGCAACCGTGTCGCGGCGCGACTTGAACACGCGATCCGCGTCGGTCTGGCGCCATATCTGCCCGTTGTCGAGGACAAAGACATAAGCCCCGTCAGGTGCTGTCAGCGTTTCGACAATACCCGCCGTGATCGAGGTAATGACTTCCGGCCTTGCGTCCTCCTCTTCAGCGACGGGCGCATCGGGGCGGTTCTCTTCGGGAACCCGCTCGATCCCGAAATCCTCGGGCCGTGTCGGCTCGCCTTCGTCAACGTCTGCCGCGCCGTCGCCGTCACTGTCTTCCCACAACGTCAGACCGAAGAGTGAAACGCCGTCACCCTCCTCTGCTGCGCGCCCCAGGGCCGCACGGACTTTCGGCATCACATTGTCGAAACAGGTGAGCCGTTCGGCTTCGGTGGCGATGTCCGCGCAGAGAGCCATTTCCTCCAGGACCGCCTGTTCCGAGCGCGTGGCTGCGCTGGCGGAGGTACAGGCCATGGCGACCACGACGGCGCTTGCGGCCGTAAACCATAAACGGGTCTTCATCTCTTTGACTTTCCTTGCCATTCAGCGTCCACCGGCGATATTCCGCCCCATAGGCGACGCCCATAATCCACCGGATTGTGATGCGTCAACCGCATGTTTTCAAACCCATTTTGCCTGACAGTTCCGTAATATGCCAGCAGGAGCGACGGCGGCCCAAGGTGGACTTCAGCCGGTTCAGCGACTATTCAGCCCAGTCATGCGAGCACGCAGGCTCGGCGCCGTCCCTTCGCGTCGTGCGACGGGGCAGACACGTTCAGGGAGGAACAAAATGGGGATCAAGTCATGGATGCGCGGCCTCGCCGCGGCATTCGTTGCGGTGGGCATTGCGGCGGGTTCAATGGTGGCAGCAACGCCTCTCGCCAACGCCGCCGAACCGATTGTGCTTCACCGCGGCAACGGTGCCGAACCTGACTCGCTTGATCCCCACAAAGCAACCGGCTCCTGGGAAAACAACATCGTCGGCGACATGCTCATCGGTCTCTTGACCGATGATGCGATGGCGCGTCCGGTTCCGGGTGCTGCCGTTTCCTGGGAAACGAGCGCTGACGGCCTCGTCTGGACGTTCAAGCTGCGCGAAGGCATGTTGTGGTCAGATGGCGTGCCGGTCACGGCCGAAGACTTCGTCTTCGCGCTCCAGCGCATCAATTCGCCGGAGACCAACGCGCAATACGCGTCGCTCACCCATGTGGTCAAGAATGCCGCGGCGGCCCTTGCGGGCGACGTTCCAGTGACCGACATCGGCATCCGCGCGCTCGATCCGATGACGGTCCAGATCACGCTGGAGCATCCGGCTCCCTATCTGACGGAGCTCCTGACGCACTACACGTTCTTCCCGGTGCCCAAGCACGCGGTGATGGCGCATGGCAATGATTGGGTCAAAGCGGGCAATTATGTCTCCAACGGCCCCTATATGCTCGCCGAATGGCAGCCCAACTCGTTTGTGCACGTCGTGCGCAATCCGAATTTCTACGACAATGCGAATGTCCAGATCGACGAGGTCTACTATTACTCGTCGGAAGACCAGGTGGCATCGCTCAAGCGCTTCCGCGCGGGCGAGTTCGACCTGAATGCGGGCATTCCGGCCCAGCAGATCGACTTCATCCGGGCCGAGCTTGGCGACTATCTGCGCATCGCCGAGTATGTGACCGTCAACTACATCGTCTTCAACCTGACACGCCCGACCTTCCAGGACGTGCGCGTGCGCACCGCGATCTCGATGCTGATCGACCGCGAGACGATCACCGACCGCATCATGAAGGCGGGCGAGACGCCGGCCTATTCGATCGTGCCGGCATCGATCCCCAATTATCCGGTCAAGGCGCGTCTTGCCTGGTCTGAAATGCCGATGGCCGAGCGCATCGAGCGCGCCAAGGCCCTGCTTGCCGAGGCCGGTTTTGGCCCCGCCAATCCGCTGCGCTTCCAGTTCAGCCACCCCTCGTCAACCGATGCCAAGCGCATCGCCACGGCGCTGCAACAGATGTGGCGCGCGGGCGGCGTTGAAGTGGAACTCATTCCCGGCGAAGTGCGCGTCACCTACAACAATCTGCGCTCGCAGAATTTCGATGTAGGCTGGGCCGGCTGGATCGCCGATTTCCCGGACGCAAAGAACTTCCTTTATCTTGCTGAATCACGTTCGGGCGAGATGAACTATTCCAAATACGACAGCGTGGCGTTCAACGATCTGGTGCTGGCGTCCGACAACGAGGCTGATGTCGCCAAGCGCGGCGAGTTGCTGCGTCAGGCTGAGCAGATGCTGATTGATGACGCTCCGATGGCGCCCGTCCTGTTCAGCGTATCGCGCAACCTCGTGAACTCCTACGTGAAGGGTTTCGAGGACAATCTCACCAACATCCATCGTACGCGCTACATGCGGATCGAAGGCCCCCGCACACCGCCGGGCCAGACGGAAGTCGCCACGGCAGGCGATCCGGGTGCCAGTGTCGATGTGCCCGGAGAGGATTCCGGCAAAGGCTTTTTCGGCACCATCTGGGGCTGGATTGTCGGCGCTTGGAACTGGTTCCTTAGCCTTCTGTGCAGCTGGTTCGGCATCGCCTGTTCGTAAGATGCAAAGGGCGGCGGGGATGACCTGCCGCCCTTCAGCTTTTTGCCCTAAACTCCACCCGCCGCCCCAACCGGCACCCTTTGTCTTGGCAAGGACACGCGCATGTTCAAATCCCTGACCCGGCTTGCTTCCGCTGCCGCCCTTTCCCTTTTCGCGCTTGCGGGAGTTGCAGTCAGCCCGGCCCTGGCCGATGCCCCAAAGATCCTCCATCGCGGCAATGGCGCGGAACCGGATTCGCTTGATCCGCACAAGGCGCAAGGCCAGTGGGAAGCCCATATCATCGGCGAGTTCATCATGGGCCTGACGACAGAGGGGCCGGATGCCAAGCCCATTCCCGGCGCGGCCACGTCTTGGACAGTGTCCGACGACGGGCTGGTGTGGACGTTCAAGCTGCGCGAGGGGGCAACCTGGTCAGACGGCGTGCCGGTAACAGCGGATGATTTCGTCTTTGCCTGGCGGCGCCTGATGGACCCCGCAACAACCGCACAATATGCATCGCTGCTCTACATCGTGAAGAACGGCCGTGCCATCAACGGCAACATTCTGCCGCCGGCCGATCTGGGCGTTCGCGCCGTGGATGCGGGAACATTCGAAGTCACGCTGGAAAACCCGGCGCCCTATCTTCCGGAAGTGCTGGCACATCAGGCGACGTTCCCTGTGCCCAAGCACAAGGTCGAGGCCCTGGGAGATGCCTGGGTGCGTCCGGGCAACGCTGTCGGCAACGGGCCTTACATGCTCGTGGAATGGTCGCCACAGGACTTTGTGCATCTCGTGCGCAATCCCACGTTCTATGACAATGCGAATGTGAAGATCGACGAGATCTTCTTCTATCCGACGGCTGACAGTGAGTCCGCGCTCAACCGGTTCCGTGCCGGCGACCTCGATATGCAGGACGGATTCCCGATGTCCAAGATCGACTGGCTGCGTGAGAACATGCCAAGCGCGATCAAGCTCTCGCCTTACCTCGTTGTGAGCTACACCGTTTTCAATCACACGCGCGCGCCGTTCAATGATGTGCGGGTGCGCGAAGCGCTGTCACTTGCCTTTGACCGCGAGACGCTGGCGAACCGCATCTACCGGCTGGGGGAACCACCCGCCTATGGGCTGGTGCCGCCGGGCATTGCCAATTATCCGGGGACGGCACGGCTTTCCTTCGCCGACATGCCGCGCGCGGAACGCATCGCGCGGGCCAAGCAACTCCTGGCCGAGGCCGGTTTCGGGCCAGACCGCCCCCTCGCCTTCGCCTATAACTACATCAATGATCCCGATACCCGCCGGGCGGCCGCTGCCATCCAGCAATTCTGGGCCGAGATCGGTGTCACCGTCGAATTGCGCGCGAGTGAAGCACGCGTGCATTACACCTCATATCTCCAGACCGGCAACTTTGATGTTGCCGCCGCCGGATGGGTTGGCGACTTCAACGACGCCGAGAATTTCCTCTTCATGTTCGAGACACGCAACGAGGGGTTCAATTACGGCCGCTATTCAAGCCCCGTCTATGACGACCTGATGGCGCGCTCGCGCACACTGACGGACATCGTCGAGCGCGGCCGGATGCTCAATGAGGCCGAGCAGGTCCTTCTGGATGACCAGGCCATCCTGCCGTCGCGGTTCCCCTTCACGCGCTACATCGTGCAGGACTGGGTAAAGGGCTTTGTCGCCAATCAGCGTGACACCTATCGCGCGCGCTGGCTCGACATCGAGCGGCCTTCCGGCAGCGCCGACAGTGTCGCGGATGCCGGCGGCACCGCTTCACCCGATGCGGCTGCCCCCGAAGAATCCGGCGGCTTCTTTGCCACCATCTGGGGATGGATCGTCGGTGCGTGGAACTGGTTCCTCGGCCTCCTGTGCAACTGGTTCGGAATCGCCTGCAGCTGACCGCGTTACTTCAGGGAGTTGCTCCGCATGACCCTCTTCCGCCGCACGGCCCTTGCCGTGATGATCGCGCTTGCCGCCATCAGCAGCAGCGCTGCCGCCGCAACGCTTCACCGCGGCAACATGAATGAGCCGGATTCGCTAGACCCGCACCGCGCCACGGGAAGCTGGGAGAACAACATCCTGGGTGATTTGTTCCTTGGCCTGACGACGGAAGCCGCTGACGGCTCGGCCATTCCCGGTGCAGCCGAGAGCTGGACGGTGTCGCCCGACGGCCTCGTCTATACGTTCACGCTGCGCGCCGATGGCGTGTGGTCCGACGGCACGCCGGTCGTGGCCGACGATTTTGTGTTCTCGATCCGGCGCCTGCTTGATCCCAAGCTTGCTGCCGAATATGCGTCGATCCTCTACGTCATCAAGAATGCGTTTCCCGTGAATGCAGGCGATGCCCAAGCCGAAGAACTTGGCGTGCGCGCACTTGATCCGCGCACTGTCGAGATCACGCTGGAGCATCCGGCCGCCTACCTGCCGCAGCTCTTGATGCACCAAACGGCCTATCCCGTGCCGCGCCATGTTGTGGAGCAATTCGGCGCCGACTGGACCGATCCCGCGCACATGGTCACCAATGGCGCCTTCATGCTGGCGGAATGGACGCCCAACGATCACGTGCGGATCGTGCGCAATCCGCGCTTCCATGATGCGGCCAACGTCGCGCTCGACGCGGTGATCTTCTACCCGACCGACGACGGGGCCGCCGCGATCAAGCGCTTTCGCGCTGGCGAGTTGGACATGAACGCGGGCTTTCCTTCGCAGCAGGTGCAGTGGCTGCGGGAAAATCTTTCCGCCGCGACGCGTTTTGCGACCTTCATCAACACGCGCTACATGGTTTTCCTGACCGAGCGCGCACCCTTTGATGATCTGCGCGTGCGGCGCGCCCTGTCGATGGCCATCGACCGCGAGACGATTGCCGCCAGGATCATGGGCGCGGGCGAGTTGCCGGCCTGGTCCCTGGTGCCGCCGGGCATGTCGAACTACACCGCCGGGGCGCAGCATGATTTTGCTACGATGACGCTCGCCCAGCGGCAGGAGGCAGCCAAGGCGCTTTTGGCCGAGGCAGGCTTCGGGCCGGGCAATCCCTTGCGCTTCCGCTACAGCTACATCGCTGATCCGGATTCGCGGCGTGTTGCTGCCGCGCTCCAGGAAATGTGGAAAGCGGTCGGCGCAGAGGCTGAGCTCGTCGTGAGCGAGAAGAAGGTCCACTACAACAGTGTGCGTTCGCGCGACTATGAAGTGGCGGAAGCAAACTGGATTGCCGATTTCGACGATCCCAAGAACTTCTTGTTCCTCGCGCAGCCCACATCCGGCGACATGAACATGAGCCGCTGGGACGATATGGCATTCGAGCGGATGATCGCCGACAGCGACCAGATGACGGATGCAGCGGCGCGTGCGGTCCTTATGCGCGATGCCGAACAGTACATGCTGGATGCAGCGCCACTCACGCCCATTTATTTCGGTGTCAGCCGTAATCTGGTCGGCCAGCATGTGCGCGGCTTTGTTGACAACATCACCAATGTCCACCGCTCGCGTTTCCTGTCGATCGACGAGGGCGCACGCGTGGCCCGTGGCAGCGGCGCGGCAACGGAACCGCAGGCTGAGGCAAGTGCTGATGAGGGTGGCGGCTTCTTCAGCACGATCTGGGGATGGATGGTCTCGGCCTGGAACTGGTTCCTTGGCCTTCTGTGCGGCTGGTTCGGCGTCGCCTGCCCGCAGGCCTGACACGGCTTTCTTGAAAGAAGAAGCGGGCCGGAGGTGTCCTCCGGCCCATTCATTTCTCCGTGCGCAGATCAGCGCCGCGTCTCGAGCAGATTTGCAATCCTGTCGTTCGATGCCCTGATGTCGAGCACGGCAAAGATCAGCCCCATGACAAGCACGGCAGACAGAAATCCGAGCGCGCCGCCAATCACACGCGCGATGATCACGGCAGAATTGCTGACGAGACTGATGTCGAGAAGGTTCATGACGGTGATGACCGTCTCGTTCACAGGTCCGGTCAGGAACCCGACAACAATGATTCCGAAGAAGATGATCCAGGCAAGCGCCTCGAACATCTTGGACACGAAATTGCGCAGCATGCCATTCCCCTCTGGTATGAGCCGGGGCATATGCCCCAGCCCATCACGGCGGATGGAAGCTACAAGGTCAAGCGGAATGCCGAGAGCAGTGCGCCCGGCAGATGCGCACTTTCCGTCGAACGTCCCTCGTAGGTCGAGGGATCAAGCAGAAACTCGCGCGTGCGCGTCAGCGCCTCGAGATTGTCCCCCAGCATGCTGTAGATCGTATCGTCAAAGCGCATGACGTTGAGCGGCGCGACGATCTCGCCATTCTCCACCCAGAAGGTGCCAAAGCGCGTCATGCCGGTGAGCCTGCCCGCGCTGCGATCCGAGAAATTGAGATACCAGAGATTTGACACGTAAACGCCGGTGCCAAGCCGCTTCAGCACATCGGCTTCATCAAGATCGCCAGGGAGCATTTCAACGGACAACGGACGTTCTGCGCCATTGGCCGCATTGGTTGACGCACCATACTCAACCGCTGAACGCGGGCTGACCAGCGCATCGCGATAAAGCCCGCCTTCGACCATTGTCACGCAGGCGGGCTTGATGAAACCTTCGCGCTGGAAGGCGGGGCTTGCGCCCTCGTCCGTGTTCTCGCGGATCGTCACCATCGGTGAGAGGCGCGCATTGCCCTCGATCATGCGCAGGAAAATGGTCGAACGCGTCTTCTGCGCGGCAAGGCCATAGCCGCCCCAGGCGAGCATGTTCATGATCTCGTTCAAGGCGGCAGGCGCCAGATAGGCGCGGTAGGCGCCGGGGGGCACCGTGCGCGGCTCGTGATAGAGGCCCTTCAGCTTTTGCGACGCGCCCGCGACGGCCTGACCGAATTCCTTCCCGCTCCAGTCGAAGCCGGCATAAGACGATTTCACCGCCTTGTCGCCGGCGTGATAAAAACTCCAGTCGAGATTGAAGCTCGATGTCGCATCAAAATTGCGCTGGCCGAGATTATTGGCAAAGCCCGTGTAAACCGGCCCCGCCGCATAGATGCCCACCATGTCACGCGCATGACCGGCGGCGAGGATCGCGTCGGCGGCCTCGCGCGGGGAGAGGATTTTTCCCTCCCGCGTGCGTGCGGTGGGCGACGGCTTCTCATTCACCAGAAGATAGGGGTCTTCGGGCGCGAGACGCGTGACCTCGCGCAGATGCGCCATGGTTTCGGCGAGGCGAGCCTGATCGTCCGCCATGCGGCCCGACAGCGACAGCGTCGTCTCGGCGTGGCGTTTGCCGAGGATGAGTTCGACGGAAAGCTCGACCTCCTCCACACGGCCGGGCTGGCGCAGGGCGCTCTTGTTGAAGCGCACGAAGTCGGAATGTTCCGCGCGGTAGTTGGCGAGGAAGACTTCGCCGGGCTTTGCAAGCGCTTCCAGCGCACCGGCAACGGCGTCAAAATGCTCTTTCATGGACGTTCCTCAATGACCGCCGAATACGTCAATGTGCCGGAAGAGGCATGGCGGCGTGGCGTGGCCGACCTTCACAACCTGATTGGGTTCGCCCTTGCCGCAGAAGGGCGTGCCCATCACTTCGACCGTGTCGGCGCGGCCCACACCATCAAGGTTGCGCCAGAAATTTGCCGATATGCCGCGATAGTTCGGATTGCGGACAACAGCGCCCAGCATACCATTCTTGATGACGCGGGCGCGCTCGCAGCCGAACTGGAACTTGTTGCGGCTGTCATCAATCGACCAGGAGCGGTTGGTTTCCATGTAGACCCCGCTCTCGACTGCGCCGATCAATTCGCCCAGTGTCCTGTCGCCGGGTTCGAGATTGAGGTTCGACATGCGGTCGATGGGCGGGCGGTTCCAGGCACTGGCGCGCTCGTTGGCGACACCTTCCATGTTGGCGCGGCTCTGGCTTGTCGCGCCGCCCAAGGGCCGCTCCAGAATGCCGTTGCGGATCACGTATTCGCGCGTGGCTTTGGTGCCTTCGTCGTCATGGCCATAGCTGGCCACCTCATTGGCGATGCCGGGATCAAAAGTGATGTTCAGGAGTTCCGAGCCATAGCGATAGGCGCCGAACATGTCCTGCGTCACGAAAGACGTGCCGGCATAATTGCGTTCGTCGCCCAGAATGCGGTCGAGTTCGAGCGGATGGCCGATGGATTCATGGATCTGCAGCACCATCTGGTCGGGCGCGAGCACAAGGTCCATGCGGCCTTCGGGACAATTTTCCGCTTCGATGAGTTCAATGGCTTCGCGCGCGACACGCGCGGGGGCCAGGTCAAAGCCGAGATGGTCAAGCACTTCTCCGCCACCCAGCCGCATCATGCTGTCGCCGAAGGTGCGCGTCTGGGTTTCACCGCCTGCATTGGCCGAGGCTGAAAGCGTCGGGCGCAGGTAGTGGAAGCGCTGGGCGATGCGCGTGCCTTGCGCGGTCAAATAAAGCTGCTCCTTGGCGACCGACCAGAAGACCGCCGACCAATCGAGGATGCGCGGATCGATCTTCATCGCGCGGCTGGCCGCCATCAAGCGATCCATCTTCTGGCTGTGGGCCAGAGCGCGCCACGATTTTTCTTCGGGGCCTTTCCAATCGGTGCTCACCGGCTGCATCGCCGGTTCGGCAAAGCCGGGAACCATGCGGCCTTGAGCGGCTTTGGCCCATTCCCGGGCCGACGCGATGGCGCGACTGATGCCCTCGCGCGACAGATCGCTGGTGGCTGCATAGCCCAGCCCGCCTTTGTGGCGGATCGTCACCATCGCGCCAAAACTGTCGAGATTGCGGGCGGGTTGGGCGACGTCGCGCTCCACGCACAGACGCTCCTCCTGCCGTCGCTCGATCCGGATGGCGCAATGATCCACCGAAGGGGCAAGTTCGCGGAACAGTCCCTCTACGCGTTCAAACATGGATGATCCCCCGCTCGCGACCAGGCATCCGTGCCGGTCAGCGGCGAATGGGTGCAGGGATCAAGGCCCCGACGCAAGGGGATGCAATGAATTTTGCTCCCTTCAGGAGGCTGGCCCGTCAAGAGGCGGGGGTGGCGGCGATCTCTTCCACAGATTCCACACGACAAACGCCGCCATTACTGAGAACCACAACGTCCCCTGCGTCAATACACCGACCGAAATGCCATTTTTCCATAATGGGAAAATCATCACTGTTCAGCCGGGGGCAGGATTCGTTCATGGTCACGGTGTAGGCGGCGCCACCGCGGACACTCGCCTTGACGATCGTGGGTTCGAGGAAGCTGAACTGGTCAAGACGGCTTGTTTCCAAGCATTGTTCTGCTGCCGAAACGTTGCTCGGCAAAAAGGCAACAAGAGCCACACCGAAGACCAGCGCGAAGCGTGAAGCGTGTGCCATCAGCAAATCCTCCGTTAAGGATTGGTCAAGCATGGTTTACGTGGAGACTAGCGGATTTCCGGGGTTTCCGGAACTTACATCGCGGACACAATTTCGGGATGTGCCTCACCCCGATTCATCATGTTGAGACTGCTTACAAAAATGCAACAGGGGGACGGTTTGTGTCAGCCACATGGCGATTCGAGGGCATTTCTGTTTGACCCCCCCTCCCTTGGCATTTAGCGTCCCGCCTCAGGATCAGGGGGACGAGTCCGCGCAAAGGCGTGGTCCCGGCTTTTTGGTCGCACCGGGCGGGGGGCTTGAGTTCCGGCCGTTCCGGATTTGGGCAAAACGTGGTCGGAAGATTTCGCCCACATAGTCGCCCGGTGTTTTGAGAAAACTGTTCAAACCTGAAGGGGGTTTACAAGTGGCAACAAGCATTCTCGAGCGCAAGCTCAAATCCGCCCTGATGGCGGGCGTTGGTGCTGCGGCGTTGTTCGCCGTCGCGCCGTTCGCCTATGCCCAGGACGCGGAAACGACTGAAGAGGCAACCACGGAAGAGTCAGGCTCTGCCGACGAAACCGTGTATGTCACCGGTTCGCGCATTCCCAACGCCACGTCGACGACGGCAACCGTGTCGGTTGACTCGCTGCGCGTTCAGCTGACGGGTGAAGCGAACTCGGCCGACGTTCTGCGCGAACTGCCGCAGATCAACGCCGTCACCTCGCTGACCGCGACGAACTCGAACTTCTTCACCGCATCAAGCGGCATCAACACCGTCAACCTGCGCAACCTTGGCGACGACCGCACGCTCGTTCTCGTGAACGGCCGCCGCTTCGTTTCGGGCAACGCCGGTTCGCAGGCTGTTGACTTCAACATGATCCCGACGGCGCTGATCAAGCGCATCGACGTCGTGACCGGCGGTGCATCCGCCGTTTACGGTTCGGACGCCCTTGCCGGCGTTGTGAACATCATCCTGAACGACAGCTTCGAAGGCGCCGTCTTTGCTGTGCAAGGCGGCCAGAGCGAAGTTTACGACACGATGAACACGCTGCGCGCCAATGCGACGTTCGGTTCGAACTTCGCCGATGACCGCGGCAATGCCGTTGTCAACGTGGGCTGGGACTATTCCGGCGCCGCCTACGCGCGTTCGCGCCCGGAGACAGCCCTGGACTGCTTGGCCGACGCATTCTTTGGTGGAAGCTTCTTTAGCCAAACCTGCCCGTTCTACAGCTCCTTTGGCGAAGGCGGCCGCTTCCAGTTCTCGACTTCGGCCGGTGCTGCCGTTACCAATCGTGCGCTGAATGCTGATTTGACCACCATCACCCCGTACGTCACGGCTGTTCACGGCTTCAACCGCCAGGGGCAGCGTCTGAACCTGGTTCCGATTGATCGTTATACGTTCAATGCGTTTGCGAACTATGATTTGTTCGAGGGGCACAATCTGTTCTTCGAAGCAGCCTATGGCCGCACGAGCACCAGCTCCGACCTCGAGCCGTTCCCGCTCGACTCGGCAGACGTCTATGGCGAAACCGTTCAGGTTGGCTCCATCAACAACCGTCGTTCGGGCATTGCCCCGGACAATCCCTACATTCCGCGCTCCATGCTCGATTTGCTTGGTACCCGTTATGGCGTCGTGGACCCGCATCTGCTTTCGCGCACTGACCTTGTCAATGCGCTGATGGCCACGCCGGATGCGGCGATCGGGTTTGCCCGCCGCATGACGGAGCTCGGCAATCGTGGTTCGGACGCTGACCGTTACACTGCGCGCTTCGTGATCGGCATGCAGGGCTCGATCGGTGATGGCTGGGAGTACGAAGTCTCGTACAACAATGGCTACACGAAGGATGACCAAATCGGCGGCGGCCAGGTCAATACGGCCAATCTGCGTCAATCGCTTGACGCGGTCGATCTTGGCGGTGGCGTCATTGCGTGCCGTGATCTCGTCGCGCGGGCCGATGGTTGCGAGCCCGTCAATCTGTTTGCAACACAGGCAGGCGTTGCCGGCAACTGGACGCAGGCCCAGATCAATTGGCTTCTGGCCCGTCCTTTCCGCTCTGTCGTCATCAAGCAGGAGGTCATCTCCGGTAACGTGACGGGTTCGCTGTTCGAAATTCCGGGCGGCGACGTGCAAGTGGCCTTGGGTCTGGAATATCGCCAGGAATCGTCCACGGAAAACTGGGATCCGCTGTCCAACTCCGGACAGAACGGCGGCAACGTCAGCCCGAACACGGAAGGTCAGTTTGACGTCTATGAAGTCTTTGGCGAAGTCCAGATCCCGCTTCTGACAGACGTTGAGTTCGCCAAGGAACTGACTGTCAACCTGTCGGGCCGTTACTCCGAGTATTCCTCGGTTGGTCAGACTTGGGCCTGGGCGGCTTCGGCCACCTGGCAGCCGGTGGATGACATCCGCTTCCGTGGCCAGTTGGCCCGCGCCGTGCGTGCGCCGAATATCGGTGAGTTGTTCACCGGTCCGTCGGAGACGTTCGGTGTTGTGGTTGACCCCTGCAACAATTTGGGCGGCGTTGGCGGCCCGACCGATCCGACAGTTGTCGCGAACTGCTTGCTCAACCCGGCCATCGCGGCACGCGCAGCCCTTCCTGGCGGCTTCGTGCTGACGCAGGCCGAGTTGCAGGGCACGGGCGGTTTCCAGCAGGGCAACCCGAACCTGGTTCAGGAAACGGGCGACACGGTGACCTTTGGTTTCGTGTTCACCCCGACCTTCATGGACTGGATCGGCCGCGTCTCGCTCTCGGTTGACTATTATGACATCGAGGTCACGGACGCGATTGCAGCTGTCAGCCGCAACAACACGTTGGCGATCTGCTACAGCAGCGCTGGCCTCTCGAGCCCGCTTTGCGGCAACCTCGTCCGCGACGTGAACGGTGCGCTCGTTGAAGTCAACACCGGACAGGCAAACATCAATGAGTTCAAGACGTCGGGCCTTGACGTCCAGTTCAACTGGGGCCAGGACCTGAACGAGTGGTTCAACTCGGACGGTGAACTGGGCGACCTTGGCTCACTGAACCTGACGATCAACTACACGTGGCTTGAGAAGTACGATACGACGGTCTTCCCGGGTACGCCCTTTGAGACTGTTACCGGTTCGGTCGGCGTGATGGGTTCGTTCCGTCATCGTGCGAATACGAGCCTGATCTATCGCCTCGACAACTGGCTGTTCAGCTTCGACGCGGAGTATATGTCGGATGCGCATGACTACGATCCGGAAGTCATCGACGCCCAGTGGTTCTTTGACGCTGGCGTGCGGTATGAGTTCATGGAAGGCGTGACGGCCATCTTCGGCGTTCGCAACCTGACCGATGAGTTCGTGTTCATCGGCCAGAGCGTCGGTGACCCCGTCCCGACCGGCTGGGCGACTGCTCCTGCCGTGTATGATGGTCTGGGCCGCCGCTGGTTCGCCGGCCTGCGCTGGGAGCTCTGATCCCTTACGGGATTGGCTGATTTGATGCTGGAAGGGCGGCCCCAAAGGCCGCCCTTCTTGTTTGCGGGGGGGCGCATTTTGTGCCGGGCAGACACATCTTCGCGGTGGGCCTTCGTCGAACCACACAATGCGTCAATGCGGCTATTCCCTTTCCCCATGCTTGAATGGGGAGAGGGCGGGTCGCACTTGCGATCCGGGTGAGGGGTCTTGTTGTGCATTGCCGCTTCAACGCCCCCTCACGAGATTTGCTGAAACGCAAATCTCTGCTCTCCCCTTCTCAGGGGAGAGCGAAGTGAGGCGCAAAGTTCACGTCTCTTCGGGATGATGGACCAGCACATCCTTGATCATGGCAAAATGCTCGTGGCGGCCCTGATTGAACCTGAAGGACGAGATCACACGATAGCCGAGCTTTTCGTAGAACGGCCGTGCCTGCCAATCATTGGTGTCGAGGACGCACATGTTTGCGCCGCGCGCCAGGCCCTCGTTCTCGGCGAGCAGCATCAGCCGACGGCCGAGCCCCTTACCGCGCGCGGCCGGATCGAGCCAGAGGTCATCAATATAGAGCATGTCCCATTGCACATAGGCGTGCACACCGCCGAGGAATGCACCCGCGCCATCCTCTGCCACGAAGGAAAAATAGTTGCGGTCAGGGCGATTGACGGCGCGGCGGTTGTCTTCCTTGAGCGCGGCTGCGATGCGTGCGCCGTCCGCTTCCACGTCAGCGCTGAGGCGGATGTGAAAGGAAGACGCTGTCATGCGAGTTTTTTCGCCATGAAGGCGCGGCTCAAACCTTTCCGCGGATATTTGAGCGTGCCAAATGTCTTGAAGCCCAGCTTTTCATAGAAGGGTTTGGCCTGATAGCTGAACGTATCGAGCCAGATCATCCTGGCGCCGCGCTTGCGCGCTTCCTTCTCGGCTGCGGCCATCAGCCTGCGGCCCAATCCCTTGCCGCGAAAGCTTTCGTCAATGGCCGCCCATTTGAGGAAGGCGGCATCGTAATAGCAGACCACATAAAAGCCGCCGCGCACTTTGCCCGCGCCATCGCGCAGCGAGATGACGAAGTCGCTGTCGTCATATTTCTCGAACTTCTTGTTATAGGCATCAAGCAGATTGCCGATCACCTTCTTCGCCTTTGCCAATGGCTTTGGCTCAAGACTGATTTTCAGCCTTGGTGCAGGCGACTTGCGTACACTCACGGCTCGGCTCACGGTTCTGGCCCGATCCTGACCAGAAGCTTGCCGGTATTGCCGCCGGTAAAGAGCCTGCCCAGCGTATCGACCGCATTCTCAAGCCCATCCGCCACGTCCACGCGGTCCTTGATCTTGCCTTCCATCATCCAGCCGCCCATCGCACCCGCGAACTCGCCCATGCGCGGCAGGAAGTCCAGAATGATGAAGCCCTTGATCGTCAGGCGCTTCATCAGGATCAACGGGAAGGAGTAGGGACCGGGTACTGGGCTCTTGGCATTATAGCTCGAGATGAGCCCGCAAAGGGCCATGCGACCATTCAAATTCATGTTGGCGATGACGGCATCCATGATGCTGCCGCCGACATTCTCGAAGTTCACATCGATCCCGTTGGGGCAATGCTGCTTAAGCGCCTTGGCCACGTTCTCGGTTTTGTAGTTGATGCAGGCGTCGAACCCCAGTTCCTTCACCACATAGCGGCATTTGTCGTCCGAACCGGCGATGCCGACGACGCGGCAGCCTTTGATCTTGCCGATCTGGCCGACGATCTGGCCCACCGCGCCTGCAGCCGCCGACACCACAATCGTCTCGCCCGCCTTGGGCTGGCCGATGTCGAGCAGGCCGAAATAGGCGGTCGCGCCGGTAAAGCCGAGCGCACTCATGAAGGCGGTCAGCGGCAGGCCGGGTATGCGCGGCAATTTCTGCGCCGGCATGGGGCCGGACGCGCTGCCGATCGTGTAATCCTGCCAGCCACCCAGACCGGGCAGCACGATGTCGCCGACGGCAAAGCCCGGATCGTTCGATTGCTCGACCACGCCCAGCGTGCCGCCGCGCATGACATCGCCGATGGCGACCGGGGGCATATATTGCTCCTGATCGCTCATCCAGATGCGGTTGGTAGGATCCAGCGACAGGTAGATGTTGCGGACCAGGAATTCGCCCTTGCCGGGCACCGGCTTGGGGCTTTCGATCAGTTCCAGGTCGCCCGGCCTGATTTCGCCCACCGGGCGGGATTTCAGGCGCCATTGGCGGTTGGCATTGCGCATGGGGTTGCTCCGGCCGGGGTGCATCACATTGAATTGACATTTGAGTAGCCGGGGAGGTGCGCTAGGTAAAGCGTCATGACCTCTATCCACCGCTCCCTTCTGGCTGCTGCCCTCGGGCTTTTCCTGGCGGCGACCCCTTCGCTGGCGCAAGAGGGTCCACCCCTTTCGGACAGTTTTGCGACCGACAATGTTCAGGCGCGGCTGTTGCCTGCAACCACTGGCGTTGCGCCCGGCGGTTCGATCACCATCGCGCTTCGCCAGAACATCCGGCCAAAGTGGCATACTTACTGGACCTATGCGGGCGACAGCGGCGAGGCAACCGGTATTGACTGGTTCCTGCCCGAAGGCTGGCAGGCAAGCGAGCTTGAATTCCCCTACCCCGCGCGCATTCCCGTCGGCCCCCTGGTCAATTACGGTTATGAGGGTACGGTTCTTCTGCTCGCAACTTTGAGCGCGCCAGCGGACGCCGTGCCGGGCACGTCCGTGCGCCTGCGCGCCAATGCGCATTGGCTGGTGTGCGAGGCGATCTGCATTCCCGAAGAGGCGAGCTTTGCCATTGACGTGCCCATTGTGGCGGCACCTTCACCCAACGGGCTTTTTGCGAGCGAGATTGCGGCCGCGCGCACGAAGCTGCCGCAAGCGTCGCCCTGGCCTGCCAGCTTTGCCAGCGATGGCGGCGATGTCGTCATCACACTTGCAGCACCGGAGCTGGGCCGCGCACCGCCGCGCGAGATCATTTTTTTCCAGCGTGACGGCGGCTATGTGGTCAATGCCGCGGCGCAAAAGGCAACCCACGGCGCGGACGGAATCAGCCTTCGCATTACTGCCGGACGGCGTTTTGCGACGCCTGACAAGGCAGCGCTGGTGACGGCCATTCCCGGCCTTCTCGTCATCACCGACATTGCGGGTGCCACGCTCTCCTTCGACATCAATGCCGTGCCGGGCGTCCTGCCCGCGCATGCGGCAGCGTCGCCTGCATCCTCGGTCGCAACCAACGCCATGCCGCTCTGGCAGGTCTTTCTCTATGCACTCGTCGGCGGGCTCATTCTCAATCTGATGCCTTGCGTCTTTCCAATTTTGTCGATGAAGGCGCTGGCGCTCGCCAGGAAAGGCGCGCATGCGCCGGAACATGCCGCTGCGGGGGGCATCGCCTACACAGCCGGCGTGGTTCTCAGCTTTGTGGCAATCGCAGGTGCCCTGATCGCGCTCCGGTCCGCGGGTGACGAGCTGGGCTGGGGTTTCCAGCTGCAATCGCCGGAACTGGTCGCTGCCCTTGGCGTTCTTTTCTTCCTCATCGGGCTCAATCTGATGGGCGTCTTCGAGATCGCGGGCACGTTTCAAGGTGCGGGAGCGACGCTTTCCGCACGCAGCGGGCTTTCGGGATCATTCTTCACCGGCGTTCTGGCCGCCCTCGTGGCAACGCCGTGTACCGCCCCCTTCATGGCCGCCGCCATCGGCTTTGCCATGACGCAACCCGCCGCCATTGCGCTTGCGATCTTTGCCGCGCTGGGACTCGGCATGGCGCTGCCTTACCTTCTGCTTACGCTGTCGCCCGCTCTGGTGCGCCGCCTGCCCAAGCCGGGCGCGTGGATGGAGCGCTTCAAGCAGGTGCTTGCGTTCCCCATGTTCGGTTCGGCGGTGTGGCTCATCTGGGTCTTGTCGGTGCAGGCGGGATCCTCGGGCGTGCTGGCCGTGCTGGTCGCCTGCGTGGCGTTCGGCTTTGCGGCATGGCTGTGGGGCCTTGTGCAGCAGGGTGCGGCGCGACGGACTTTCGCCCTGCTGGCGCTGGTTGCAGCCGGGGGCGGCGTCTTTGCGATTGCCGCCATACCCGCAGGGGCGGGCGCCGGCATCAGCATGGGCGCAGACGAAAAAATTCCCTCCGAAGCGTTTTCCGAGGAACGGCTGGCCGCGCTTCGCGCCGAGGGCCGAATCGTGTTCGTCAATCTGACGGCGGCCTGGTGCATCACCTGCCTTGTGAACGAGGAAATGGCGCTTTCAAGCGATGCGATTGCCGCACATTTCCGCAACCGCAACATCGCCTATCTCAAGGGCGACTGGACCAACCGCGATCCCGTCATCACGCGGGTACTCGCCCGGCATGGACGCGCGGGCGTGCCGCTCTATCTTGTCTATCGGCCCGGTGAACAGGAGCCGGACGTGCTGCCGCAGATCCTGACCGAATCCATCGTTCTTGATGCCCTGAAATAAGGACGCGTTTCGCGACGAATTGCGGACGCGGCAATCGTCACAGGCAGCGGCGGCGTGCATTCGTGCTGCCGCCCTACTCCAGCTCCGCACGAACGGGACGGGCGGCCAGGAGCTCGGCGGCTTCGCGCGGTGTGATCTTTCCCTCAAGCACCGCGACCACCGTTTCGGTCAGCGGCATGTCGATGTTGAAGCGTTTGGCCAGACGCCAGGCTTCGGGGGCCGCTTTCACGCCCTCGACCACCTGCTGGATTTCGGCCAGCGCCTCGGCCACAGACTTGCCCTGCCCCAGCAACAGTCCCATGCGCCGGTTGCGCGACTGGTTGTCGGTGCAGGTGAGCATGAGGTCGCCCAAACCCGCCAGACCCATCAAGGTTTCGGGCCGCGCGCCGAATTTTTCGGCAAGCCTGCGGATTTCAGCAAGGCCGCGGCACACCAGCATCGCCCGCGAATTCGCACCAAAGCCCAGGCCGTCGGAAATGCCCGCCGCAATCGCAATCACGTTTTTGACGGCGCCGCCGATTTCGACGCCCGCAATGTCGGTTGCGGTAAAGGCACGGAAGCCGCCGCCATTGAGGCGATGGGCAATCGCCTCGGCAAAGGGCGTATCGGTTGAGGCCACGGTTACGGCTGTAGGCAGGCCGCGCCCGATTTCCTTTGCAAAGGTCGGGCCCGAGATTACCCCGACCGAATAGAAACGGCCCAACTCGCCCGCGACGACTTCGTGCGACAGAAGCCCGGTGCCGGGTTCGAAGCCCTTGCAGGCACACACAATGCCCTGACCATCGACGAGAAAGGGCTTTATTGCCGTCAGGGTCTGGCGCAAGGCCGATGACGGCGTGCCGATGACAATGACAGGCGCGGCACGCACGGCAGCCCCGATGTCGCTTGTCGCCGCCATCAGTTCGGGAAAAGGGCAGTCCGGCAGATAGAAGCTGTTCTCGCGCGCTGCCTGCATGGCGTCGATGCGCGCCGCATCACGGCCCCAGAGCAGCGTGCGGGCGCCGCGCCGGGCGAACTGGATGGCCAGCGCCGTGCCAAACGAACCGGCGCCCAAGACGGTGACCGCATCGGGCGGCACGTTCAACGGATTCATCAGGGGGCCTTATGGTTTTGGAGCAAAGACATCCTTCAGGTCACGCTTGACGATCTTGCCGTTCGCATTGCGCGGCAATGTCTCTGGCCAGAAGACGATCCTGACCGGCACCTTGAAGCCCGCGATGCGCTGGGCAACGTGGTGGCGCAATTCATCCTCGGTCGCCTGCATGCCAGGCTTCAGGTGCACGACCGCGCCCGGCTCCTCACCCAATGTCTTGTGGGGAATGCCGATGACTGCGGCATCCATCACCGCCTTGTGGTCATAGAGGGCGTTCTCGACCTCGACGCAGTAGATGTTCTCGCCGCCGCGGATCAGCATGTCCTTGGCGCGGTCAACGATATAGACGAAGCCTTCATCGTCGATGCGGGCCAGATCGCCTGTCTTCACCCAGCCATCAATGAAGGTTTCGGCCGATGCCTGCGGCTTGTTCCAGTATCCGCGCACGACGATGGGGCCTTTCACCATCAACTCGCCGACCGTATCCGGCGGCAAAGTCTTGCCTGTGGCATCGACAATTTTTGCGTCCATCACGGCAGCAGGCACGCCGCAGCTGGTGGGCTTGCGCTCGTAATCTTCCGCCGTGTTGGAGACGGCGGTTGCAGAAGTTTCCGTCATGCCCCAGCCCTGGCCGGGCAACGCTTTTGGAAACTCCTCCTTGATGCGCTTGACCAGTTCGGGAGCCGACGGTGCGCCACCATAGGACACGCCTTCAACGGACGACGTGTCGAACTCCTTGAAGCGCGGATGTTCCATGATCTGCCAGGCAATCGTCGGCACGCCGCCGAAATTGGTCACACGCTCGCGGGCGATCAGTTCCAGCGCCTTCTCGGCATCGAAGCGGCGCTGCAACACCAGCCGGTGGCCGGTGATCATGGAGGGCACCATCACGGCAAAGCAGCCGGTCGCATGAAAGAACGGCACCGAGAGGAGCACGACTTTCTGCGGCAGCGAGGGATCGGGCATGGGCGGCATTTCGCCCCGCCGCAGGAAGGCGCGCACCTGTGCCGAGATCGAGTTGAAAATGTTCGAGATGAGGTTGCGGTGGGTGCCGACGGCGCCTTTCGGCTTGCCGGTCGTGCCCGACGTATAAAAAATCGTCAGATCGTCATCGGGATCGAGCTTCACATCCGGCAAGGCGCCCGGCGGAAGGGCGCCCCATGTTCTGGGCGCGCCGATCACGCTTTCCAGCGTGGCGACGCGGGGATCATTGATCTCTGTGGTCGCCCGGCAGACATAGACCTTGCGCAGATCCTTGCAGGCATCGAGATGTTCGCGCATGCGCTCAAAACGCTCGGCGTCCGCCACAAGGATCGAGGCGCCCGAGTCCGTCATGCCGTATTCCAGTTCCGGCCCCGTCCACCAGGCATTGAGCGGAGTGGCGATCGCGCCGATCAGGGCCGCAGCCCAGAACGCCGCCGACCACTCGGGAATGTTGCGCATCACGATGGCGATGCGATCACCCTTCTTCACGCCTTGCGCCATCAGATGACTTGCAAGGGCCAATGCCGCCTTGCGGTGTGCGCCATAGGTCACGCGCTCGTCGTCGAGCACGATGTAATCCTTGGTGGCGTGGAGCTGCCCTGCTTCGAACAATTCGCGCAAGGTGGGCGGTGCCGCCTTCCATGTGCGCATGGTGATGCCGAGCACGGATTTTTCTTCCATCTCGAACATCTGGCCCTTGGCCGTCATGAAGGCGGTGCAGTCGGCAATCGACAGCGCGGGGAAGGTCGGCTTTTGTGCAGTCACGAGGAGCGCTTCCGTGGTTAAGGCAGGGATGTGGATACCCTCATTAGACTGGCAGTGGCTTTGGTTGCAAACCCCGTTCATGTACCATTCATGGCGAAGCGCGGTTGTACCTGAATTACCATTATGAATCATGCCGTTACGGGAGAGTGGCGGCTTGATCCCATTGTGCCGGGGCGACGTTTCCTCTATAAGGCCGGGCGGGATGCGGATGGTCTGCATTTCCATTGCGGGGGATCATGCTGCGGCGAGCCAAGGCGGCTCCGGCAGCCCATCAACTTCGGGGAGTTACATGCTCAAGTCATTCGGCCGCGCTGCGGCCACGCTTGCCTTCGCTGCTTCGGCGCTTTTCCTTGCGGGCACGGCTTCGGCCGAAAACCGCCATGTGATGGTGACGAACGGCACGTCCTACACGCTGGTCAATTTCTACGCGTCCAACGCGGGCATGCTGAGCTGGGAAGAAGACATTCTCGGCGTTGACATGCTCTATCCGGGCGAACAGGCCATGATCAACATCGATGACGGCACGGGCGCGTGCATCTTCGACTTCCGCGGCGTGTTCGAGGATGGCGACGAAGTCATCAATTACGGCATCGACGTCTGCTCGGTGACCGACTACGTCTTCTTCGAGAACTGAGACCCATCGGGCACGGTTTTCGGGACTGACGTTTTTTTGGGTACTGACGGGGCGGCGGCGGGAGGTTATCCTTGCCGCCGCCTTTTCATGTCCGCAATGGATTCCGAGATGACCGACACGCCGCAAGCTGCCCCGCAAACCGACGCGCCCGAAGCGCTGCCCGACCGGCTGTGCACCGATCCCAAGAGCCCCTTCTACAACGAGAAGCTTCTGGAGCGCGGCGTCGGCGTCCTCTTCAAGGGCGTCGAGAAAACCAATGTCCACGAATATTGCGTCAGCGAAGGCTGGGTGCGGCTGGTTGCCGGCAACGCCATGGACCGCAAGGGAAATCCCATTACCATCAGGCTTTCCGGCCCGGTCGAGGTGTTCGTGAAGCAACAGGGTTAAGCAGCCGGCTCTTGAGTTGGGGGGCGTCGGGTGCTTGCATGGCCCTTGTGATCCGGGCGACCGGCTCCTTTGGGGGTGACATGCGGCTCTTGCGTATCCTGACCGCGATCGGTGCGGCGGCTTCCGCCATCCTGTTGGCTGGCGCGCCTGCACATGCAGAGCCCGCTCCTGGCGCTACCCGCCCCACGAGTGCCAGCTGGGTCATCCGCAAGGATCACTGGGACGCAAGCGACGAAGAAGGCTTTGGCCGGTTTGTTGCCGCCATCGGCGAAAGCAGTTGCGCTGATCCCGGCGCCTGTTTTGAAAGCGCCGCCAATCCCTGGCGCCACACCGATCCGCCGAACTTCTCGGTCGATGGCGATTGCGCTGATTTCATCTATCAGCTGCGCGCCTATTATTCGTGGAAGAACGGCCTGCCCTTTTCCTTCGCGATCTACATGATGCCTTTGGGCGGGCAAAGCGCGTGGCTGGAAGACCGGCGCTTCACCAAATCCGGCAACATGGTGATCGGGCGCCTGCAGATCCAGTGGCAAAGCTCGACCGATCCGGTGCAGCTTTTCAAGTCGATCCGGCACACGGTTTCAACGGCCATGTTCCGCACCGCGCCGGAATATGACCACGGCTTCAATGCCAGCGACTTCTATTCGCCGCGCATCGACCGCACCGGCATAAGGGCCGGAACAATCGTCTATGACATCAATGGCCACGTCTATTACGTCTACAAGGTGACGCCGGACGGGAAAATCCACCTGCTCGATTCCAATCCGGACCGGCGCGTGACGCGCACCGTGTTCGGGCGGCATGTACCGCACAATGCGCCCTGGCTGGGTGCGGGCTTCATGAATTTCCGGCCGATCCGGCTGGTCGACTATGCCGCCGGGCCGGGCGGCACGCTGGTGGGCGGGCGCTTTGAACTTGCGCGCAACACGGAGATTGCGGATTTTTCGGCCGAGCAATTCTACGGCACGGAAGAGAACCCGGCGCGCGACTGGACAAAATCCCGCTACATCGTGGACGGCGTCGAGATGAAATATTTCGACTTTGTCGCCGCGCGTATGAAATTGCCCGAACCGGTGCGCGCCGCCGCCGACTAGCCGGCCAGAAACCAGTTGGCCAGAAATTTGGCAAGCAATTGCTTCCTCAATTTACGGTCGCGCTTCAGGTGCCATTCCCGGCGCATGGCGAGATTGCGGGTGCGGAATTTTTCCGTGTGCACGACCTGCCATTGCCGCCCGCGGGTTGAACGCGCGCCGCGCCCGGCATTATGGGCCGCCAGCCGCGCGTCGATATCCAGCGTCCAGCCCACATAGGTGCGCGGTCCGCCTTTGCCCGAAGACGCCAGCACATAAACAAAGGCCGGCACTCAGAACAGCTTTCGTGCGGCGAGATGGCGCAGGAATGCACCCACATCCAGCTCGCTGCCTGTCACCCTGGCCATGATCGCACGCGACGTCATGCGGTCGCCGACCTCGTGCACATTCTTGCGGAGGAAATCGAGAATGCCCGCAAAATTTCCGCCCGCGATCTCGCTATCGAGATTGGCTGTGCGCGCATAGGTCTCTGCCAGCTGGGCCGCAAAAATGCTGCCGACCGTATAGGTCGGGAAGTAGCCAAACATGCCCGACGCCCAATGACCGTCCTGCAGGACGCCGTCACGCGGATTGTCGGGCATGAGACCCAGATAATCGTTCATGCGCTCGGCAAAGAGCCCTTCAAGGTCCTTGACCGCGAGGGCACCGGTCATCAGGGCGCTCTCAATCTCAACGCGAAGGGCGATGTGCAGGTGATAGCTGAGTTCATCAGCATGGCTGCGCACAAGGCCTGGCCGCACGCGGTTGACGCGGGCATGGATCATCTCCGGCGACAGGCCGCGCATGGCGGCGCCAAAGTGCTTCTCCATCAAGGGAAAGGCGAAGTGCCAGAAGCCCAGGGAGCGGCCGATATGGTTCTCGTAGAGCCGCGCCAGACCTTCGTGCAGCGCCATGCCGGGCGCCCCGGCCAGAAGCGTGCCGCGATCGGCCATGGCATAGCCCTGGTCATAGAGCGCATGACCACCCTCGTGCAGCGTAAGGAGCATGGTGCGCGCGGGATCATGCGCCGAGGTGCGGATGGACATGCGCACGTCATCATGACCCAGCGCCGAAGTGCCGGGGTGGGTGGCGCGGTCAAGGCGCCCGCGGGTGAAGTCAAAGCCGATCTTCTCCAGAAGCTCGCGGGCAAGGTTCCATTGGGCGTGAACCGGAAAATCGCGGCCAGCAAAGATGTCGGTCTCGCCCTCGCGTGCACAGCGGGCTGCCGCCTCGCGCACGGCAGGCGCGAGCCTCGCGATGATCTGCTCGCGCAGGGGCTCCAGGCGGTGGCGGGTCAGGCCCGGCTCGTATTCCTCCATCATCACATCATAGGGGTGCGCATCGGGATCAGCTGCGCGGGCAAGTTCACGCGCAAGCCGCACGGTTTCAGTGAGCGAGGCGACGAGGAGGCTTGCATCATCGGCCTCACGCGCCTCCTCCCATGCGCCTTGCGACAGCGAGCAGGCATGCGCGAAGTCACGCACCAGTTCCTCCGGCAGCGCCATCTCGCCGTTGCGCAGGTCGCGCAGCAATCCGATCTCGCGGGTGAGGTTTGCGTCATCCTCCGGCACTTCGGCTGCGGCATCCTCGATGAGGTCGCCCATCGCATCGGCGGTCAGGAGGGCATGACGAAGCGTTTCAAGGGCGGCGCGCTGGGCACCGCGTTCGTCCCGGCCTTCATCGGGGAGCACGGTTTCCTCGTCCCACTCCAGCACGGCCAGCGCGTAATCGAGGTTCTGCAATTGCGCGATTTTTCCGCGCAAGGCGACGAGGTTACCTTCAGGCCGCTCCCGCGAACGTTTGGGTGCCTTGAGGCCGGTTGGCGCGCTTGAGACCAGCACCGCCGCCATGCCGCCATGCTGGGCGACATTGACGACCTGCTTCTGCGAAACGCGGCACATGATGCCAAGGCCGTTGTCGGTCGGCGCAAAGCCCATGACCACATAATAGGGTTCGTGGAAGACGCGGCCATTTTCCCCGGCAACCGGAAATTCAGCAACCGGCAGGCGGGTCGCCTTCTGCACCACCCATGAAAGGTCCGGGTCAGCTGCATTGGCCAATGCCTCGTTGATCACGCGGTCCCAATCTGCCGCGCTGGTGGCGCTGCCGATGGTGACACCCTCACCGCCATAGGAACGGTTGGGTTTCAGCACCAGTTCCTCGCGATGCGTGCGAACGAATTCCGGCAAGTCGCCGGAGACATTGTGCGGCAAGGTGGTGTTGCAGCCGCGGATCGTGCGCGTCCAGAGCACATGGCGGCGGAACATGCGGCATTCTTCCGCGCTGAAATGGGCGCCTGCAATTTCGGGATCGGTCAAAACTTCCCAGCAGCTCTTGTGGTCGAAATCGCCGGTCATGGACGAGATGATGCGGTTCTCGCGGAAGAGCATCCGCATGGCGTCGAGTTTCCTGCCGGTCTCCGCCTCAAGCTCAATCAGGTCGCGGGTTTCATAGTCTCGGTAGGCGACGTCGAGCTCCTGATCCTCGTAGAAGACGGCACCATCCTTCACGCGGAGCTCTGCCGGATCGGCATGAACGATGGTGATGCCGTGGCGGGCAGCCAGGAGCTTTGCCAGCACGGCCTGCTCGTTGATGCCGTCTTCGGCGTATTTGGGCTCGACAAAGGCGAGGCGGCATTGCGGGCGGCCCAGCGCGCGGCAATGATCGATCAGGGCCTGCAGGAAAAGATCGCGCTGGTCGCGCGGCAATTCGATCTCGAGTTCGGGGTCGTGGCTCACCAGCGTCGGGACGATGTCGCGCATCACCAATTGCTCGCAGAGCGGCGAATAGGAAATGCCGCCCACGCCCGAGAGATTGGCCTCCATGAAGTGGAGCGATTCCTGCCAGGACGAGGCGGCAAAATCACACACGGCATCGAGCCGCCCATAGACGGGATTGATGCGCTGGTGGAGCGGCGACCAGTGTGTGCGCAGCCATTCGTCCTCGCCCGGAGTTATTGCAAGGATGCGGCGCACCTCCTGATCGGCCAGGTAAAGGCCGGGCAGGCGCTTCAGGCTCTCGGTCAGCTGCAGGCAGACATGGTGAACATAGGCCAGCTGTTCCTTCATCGCCAGGAGCGGGCGGAGTTTGATGGGGATGGCCTCAAACTTGCCGTCGCGCTCATAGACCAGCTCGTTGGCCAGGGCGTCCTCGTGCAGGCGGCGGGAAATGCGGGAAAAACGGCGGTCCGACACGTGGGATGTCGCCCGAAGGACACGGTTGTCGAGTGCCGCCCCGGCAAGCCCCAAAGCCTCGCTTGGACTGACAATGGAGGTCATTTCCTGTTCCTCTTGCGGCCGGAATCCGGGTTATGTTTCCGACTCGCATGAGCCGTTCCGCCTTGCAAGGGGTGGCGGGCGGCGACATGCAACCTCTGGGGGGAGGCTTTCATGGTCCATTTTCTCGAGCGAGTGTTGTTCCGGCTGCGTGCGGGCATTCTGGTGCTTTTGGCACTGGTAACGGGGGCGGCGGCCTATGCCGCGCTCGACCTTCACATGGATGCAGGCTTCCTGAAGGTCCTGCCCCAGGACCACCCCTATGTGCAGACATTCCTGAAATACCAGGAGCGGCTGACCGGCACGAACCGGATCGCCATCATCCTCGAGAACAAGAACGGCACGATTTACGAGGCCGGTTACCTCGCCAGCTTGCGCAAACTGACGGATGACCTTGGCTTCATTTCGGTGGGCGGCTCGGCGGGCGTCACCGGCATCTGGACCCCCAACACACGCTTCTATGAAGTGACCGAGGAAGGTTTTGAGGGGCGGAACCTCATCCCCTCGACCGTCACGGATGACACGATCGACGAGGCCGTCATCGACCAGCTGCGCGCCGACATCAAGCGGGGCGGCTATGAGGGGCTTCTGGTTTCCGAAGACGGGCGCTCGTCGCTGATTGTCGGCGAACTCCTCGACACCGACATGAAGACGCGCGAGCGGCTGGATTATTTCGCGCTGGGTGCGCGGCTGGAAAACGAGATCAGGACAAAATACACGGATGAAGCGCACGAGGTGCACATCATCGGCTTTGCGCAGGCGGTTGCCGACATTGCCAATCAGGGCAGCGAATCCGTTCCCGTCTTCTTTGCCATCGCCTTTGTCATCACCTACATCGCCGTCCTTCTTTATGTGCAGTCGCTGACGCTGGCGGCGATCACGGTCGGGTGCTCGCTTGCTTCGGTCATCTGGCAATACGGCATCATCACCATGCTGGGCTTCGGGCTGGATCCGTTCGCCATCCTCATTCCGTTCCTCATCTTTGCCATCGGTGCAAGCCACGGCGTGCAGCAGATCAACCGCTTCAGCCGCGAGCTGCAACACGGGGCCAGCAGCGTGGCGGCTGCGCGCACGTCGTTCTCCGCGTTGTTTGCACCGGGCATCGGCGCCCTGCTGACCGACCTTGTCGGGTTTGCAACGCTCATCCTCATTCCCATCCCGATGATCCAGGAGGTGGCCATTGCCGCCTCGATCGGCGTGGCACTGAAGGTCGTCTCCAACCTCATCATGCTGCCCTTGATCGCGTCCTATTACCGGCCGAGCCAGCATTATCGCACGCGGATCGAGCGGGCGCGCCAATGGCCCCATGCGATCATGCATGCGGTTGCCAGCGTTGCGCATCCGGTTGCGGCGCGGTTCATCTTTGCCGGCAGCCTTGTTGTCCTGGCTCTTTCCATCTGGCAGGCCATGAAACTGCCGGTCGGCGATACGACACCGGGCGTGCCGGAACTTCATGCGGATTCCCGCTACAACCGCGACACGGCGTTCCTTGCCGACAATTTCATCTTCGGCACCGATATCCTGATGGTGGTGATGGAAACGCCGGATCAGGCGTGTCTCTCCCCCGCGACGATCAAGCTGCAGCGACGCCTTGGCGCCTTCCTTGAAGGCGTGCCCGGCGTGCGCTCGGTGAGCAGTCTCTCCTCGCTGGTGGTCCGGCTCAACGCGCTTTTCAATGGCGGCAATCCCAAATATCTCGTGATCTCGGGCGATTCCGGTGCGCTGGCGGAATCCATCAGCCCGCTCACGCCTTCTGACGGCTTCTTTGACGCCGACTGCAAGGTCCTGCCTGTCTATGTGTTTCTCGAGAATTCCTACGACGAGACGCTGCGCCGTGTGACAGATGCCGTCGTGCGCTGGCGGAAGGACAATGCGATGCAGCTTTCGCTTGTGCCTTCGGCCACACCGGCGCTTGGCCTTGGCGAGGCGGCGGCGGATGCGTGCTGGCGTGCGCGCGATGACCGCAGCGGCACATGGCGGCTTCTGCCCTCTGAACTCGCCGGGCTTTCGCATGTGGTGCAGCCTGCGTCGCCCCTCAGCGATGGATTGCCGGTCGAGATCACGATCAGCGGCTATGCGGCTGCGCCTGTTGATCCGGCAGCTTCCCGCGCGCAGATGATGCGGCGGCCTGCCGTGTGGGCGGGCATATCGCCCGAAGCGTGCCCCTTTGCCGAGGAAATCACCAAGCCCGAAACACGGGATACGCGCGCAGCCCTCTGGTCCTTTTCGATGGCCCTGCCGGAAGGCAAGCCGGGCGAGGTCTTGCCGCTTGATATCGCCGGGGCGATGAAGGCAGCAGGCGTGGCGCCGGGTGAGGCTGCCGAAATCCGCGTGACCGACGTGCCGCTCTCCACCCATTTCCGGCTGGCCAGCGGCAATGCCGGCGTGGCGGCCGGTGTGAACGAGGTGATCGCGCGGTCAGAACTGCCGTCGATGATCGTTGTTTATCTCGCTGTCGTCATATTCGTGTTCCTCACCTATTTCGACTGGCGTGCGGCGCTGATCTGCCTTGTGCCGCTGACGCTGGCGACGTGGCTCGGTTACAGCTTCATGGCGTTCATGGGGATCGGGCTCAAGATCACCACGCTGCCGGTGCTCGTGATCGCGGTCGGCATCGGGGTTGACTATGCCTTCTATATCTACAGCCGGATCGAGCATCATTTCGCGCATGGACGCACGGTCACCCATGCCTATCAGCGCGCAGTCCTGGAAACAGGCGTTGCGGTTGCGATCACTGGCGTCGTGCTGGCGGCAGGCGTTGCCACCTGGGCGTTCTCGCCGCTGAAATTCCAGGCCGACATGGGGCTCCTGATGAGCTTCATGTTCATCACCAACATGGTGATGGCGGTGATCGTGATGCCGGCATGGGCGGTCACGCTCGACATTCTGGTGCCGCGCCAGCGCAGGGCACTGGCGCATCCGCATCCTGACGAGGCACCACATGGGTGAACCACGCGGGCCTACGATTTTCCTTTTCCTGCTGGGGCTCCTGACTGCCGTACCCGGCGCGATCCATGTGTTCCTGCCCGATGGCGGGGCTGGCGTGATCGCGGGGCTTGATCTTTCAGCCTATGGCGCTGTGATCATCAGCGTCTTTGCCTGGGCGGGGGCAACACAGATCGCCTGGGGGCTTCTTATGATGCTGGTGGCCTTGCGCCATCGCGCGCTTCTGGTGCCGGTCTTGTCGCTCGCACTTTTCGAGCGGGTGTTGATGGCCGCCAATGAATGGTGGCTCAAACCCGGAGATGGCGGCGACAAGCCGCCCGGCGTTTATGGCACTTTGATTGCCATTCCGCTGATCACGATTTTTCTCGTCTGGGCGTGGCGGTCAGGCGCCCGCGACAAGAACCTCGCAGCCGGTTCCTGACAGGGCGCGATCCACCGATCTGCGTTGATCCCTACCCAGCGCCGCATATTGCGCACGCAGTTCGGCAAGGCATTTTGCCTGATAGGGAAATGTCTGCTGAACCCATGTTGCGCCATCAATCGTGGTTTCGACCGTTTCGGCCTTCGCCATCGCCGCCTTGGCATTGGCGATGAGGAGCGGCGCATAGACACGGCCGATCTCGCCCAGGATTGCTTTCAGCGTGGGGGCAAGCGTGGGTGCGTCAGCAAAGCCAGCATCCGCAACCTCAAGCCCGGACAAATCGTCCATCACGTCGATCCAGGCATAGCTGCGGGGTGCGAGCGACAGCGTGAGCGCCATGGGCGTCGGGTCAAAATGGGTCAGCTGGGTCAATTGGCCATAGACGCCGAAATCCGATGCGCCCGGACGATGGCCCATCAGGAAGGGTGCGGTTGCCAGATGATTTTCAAGGAGCGTGATGAAGCGCTTGTAGCTTTCCTCAATCACATGTCCCGTCGTTTCATTCGAGCCGACATAACGCAGGCGGCCGATCTGGCGCTCGCAGAAGAGCTTCTTCATCGCCTGCCATTCGCCATGCGGGGCTGACACGTTGCGCCAGAGGGGAAGAATGTCGCCCGCCTTGTCGATGTCGGCCGGATAGACCCAGCGATAATGGAACATCGCTTTGGTCAACCATTCATCGGCATAGTCCTCGATCAGGGCATCAATGAAAGCGAGCGCGGGATCGGCCGGCAGCACATGGCGGCCGTGAATCTCGCGCTCCAGCCGCCGGATGATCGGGGTTGAATCCACCACTGCCTCTATGTCGCCCTTTGCATCGGGAAGATAGAAGGTGGGCAGAAGCTCCACCTTCGGCTTGGGCAGATCGCCCAATTGTCCGTGAGACCCCAGGAGAAACCGGTAGGGAATGTGGCGATAGCGCAGATAAGCCATCATCTTGCGCGTATAGGGTGAACCGGGCGCACCTTTGAAGCGGATGGCATCTGGCGTGGCGGGCGGCATGTGGGGACCTATGATGTGGCATTGTTCATGCCAAAATCATGGGCGCGTGGACTATCACGGTCAAGGGTCAGAAGGGGGTTGCCTTCTTGCCCCGCATCCCGGGCGGCAGTGCAACACCAACGCGGTGCCGGGCAAAAGGCCCGCCACGCGCCAGATGCGATACGATCACGTGGGCCGCATCCTCATAGGTGATGGTCATCTCGCCCAACTTGCGGGCAAAGGCAATTGCGGTTGCCATCGCCGGAAGAAAGCGGGTGGCCGCAGGCCGGCTGACCGGCCAGACATCGGCTGAAATGCGCAGGCCTTCGTGCGGCCGGCCATCGCGCGCATCGACCATCGGTCCCGGACACAGCATCGACCAATCAAGCGCGGTCTTGCGCACGGTTTCAAAATTCTCGCGATGCGCCCGGAAGATTTTGGGGATGAGGGGAAGATCAACCGTCATGCGCGATGTGCCGGGCACATCCAGCACGCCTGCCCCGCCAAAGAACCAGAAGCGCCCGTCTTTGCCCAGCACCTGATCTGCCGCGCGGATGACGCCTGCAATCAACGCAACATAGCCTTCCGATTTGGTGAGGGTGCCTGCCGCGTTGATCACTGCATCCTGTCCTTCCATCGCGGCGGTCAACATTTTTGTGTCGGTCACGTCGCCGGAGCGGACGGTCAGGCGCGCGCCATCGGATACGGCCAGCGCTGCGCGCAGCTTTGCCTCATCGCGCGCGAGTGCCGTGACTTCGTGGTGTTGAGCCAACGCCGTACGGACGAGGCGCAGGCCCGTGTTGCCGCCTGCTCCCAAAACGAGGACTTTCATGCTGCCTCCGTTGTCCTGGCTGGCCAGAGATTTGCGGCAGGACCTGTACCCAGAATGTAGCGGTCGGGGCGGATGAGTGCGCCCTGCACACCGGCCTCACTCAACTGCGCGGCAAGGGCAGCGCCCCAGGGATCCACTTCAAGGTCCATGATCGCGACATGGGCGGGAAGATGCGCACGCGCCTTGCGGGCAGCGTCGCCAAAGCCTGCGTAGACAAATCCCTGCGGCCAGTGGTCGTCGCTGCGTTGCGTGGCGCCGCCTTCGTGACGCACGGTCTGGGCCGCGAGCGTGCCCGCAAGCGGGGTTTCGGTGAACTGGCCGCCCTTCAGGGCAGGTGCCGGTGGAATGGTGGGGGTACTGCCCTTCGCCACAGGTGCGGCCAGCATGTCGCGGTCGCGCTTTGCGGCTTCGGCTTCATCCTGGATGCAGACGACGCGCCCCATGAAGATCGCGGTCTCGATCATGGCGCGCACATGGGGTTCGCGCTCGGGCTGATAGGTGCCGAGCAGCGTATCCGCCGCACGGCCCGCGAATATTTCGGCGAGTTTCCAGCCGAGATTTTCTGCGTCCCGCACACCCGAGCAGAGGCCCTGCCCCATGAATGGCGGCGTCTGGTGGGCGGCGTCACCCGCCAGAAGCACGTTGCCCTTGCGCCATTCCCGCGCGACCAGACCGTGGAAGCGATAGACCGCCTTGCGACCCAGCGTGAATTCGGCAAGACCGTGCCAGGGCGCCAGCAGCGCCATGACGCGCGAATCGTCCATCATGTCGGCAGGCACTTCGCCGCGCTTCAGCATGAACTCCCAGCGATAGCGGCCGGGGCTCATGGGCATATAGGTCGTGGGGCGCGCGGGCACACAATGCTGGATGCCGTGTTGCGGCAATCTGCTGTCGTCACCTTTGGTCATGACATCAACGACAAGCCATGGCTCGTCAAAGCCATAGTCGAATTGCGGAATGCCGAGCGCCTTGCGCACGGGGCTTGAGGCGCCGTCGCAGGCGATCACGTATCTCGTCCTGATGTTCCGCGTGCCGTTCCCGTCCATCACCGAAACGGTTGCGCCCGTCTCGTCATTGCTGATGACATCGAGAAAGGTCACGCCAGTTTCAACCTGCACGTCGGCGCTTTGCGCGACCACATTGCGCAAGGCGGCTTCAATGCCGGGCTGGTGGAACATGTAGCTCGCCTGCCAGCCCGACAGCGTGCGGGCGGGTGATTCAAACCGCATCAGCGACTGGCCCTGCGCATTCACGAAATCATAGGTCGAGATGGCGCGGGTCTGCGGTTCGACGGCAGCAGCAATGCCCAGACGCTGCCAGACACGCATGATCTCGTGATCAAAATGCGCGGCGCGCGGCAGCGGATAGATCTCGTGTTCCCGGTCGATGATGAGCGTCTTGACGCCCAACTGGCCCAAGCGTGCCGCCAGCGTCGCGCCCGTTGGTCCATAGCCGATGATGAGAACATCCGGGCTCATGCGTGCCTACTCCGCTTCGATCCGCGCCTCGATGGCGCCCAGGCGGTCGATCTCGACGCGCATGACGTCACCCAAATTGAGCAAGCGGGGCGGCTTCATGCCCATGCCTACACCTCCGGGCGTGCCCGTGAAAATGATGTCGCCCGGTTCCAGCGTCATGGCCTGCGAGATGCAGGCGATCTGGTCCCAGATGTTGAAGACGAGGTGCCTGGTGTTTGAATCCTGCCGCTTCTCGCCATTGATGAAGCAGCGAATGCCGAGCGTGTGGGGGTCGCCCAATTCGTCTGCGGTCACGATGGCGGGACCGAAGGGGGCATGGGTGTCAAAGCTTTTGCCCACCATCCATTGCGGCGTCTTGAACTGCCAGTCGCGGGCGGTCACGTCATTGCCGCAGGCATAGCCGAACACCACTTCATGCGCGCGTTCCTTGGACACGTGCTTGCAGCGTTTGCCGATGACGGCGACGAGCTCCGCCTCATAGTCCAAGACATGCGAGGCCTTGGGCATCTGCACGGGTGCAAAGGGCGGATTGATTGAGGTCGGCATTTTGCAGAACCATACCTGCTCCTGGGGCGTTTCCACGCCGCTCTCGGCAATGTGGTCAGCATAGTTGAGGCCAATGGCGAGAACTTTCCCGGGGCGCGGAATGGGGGCTTCCAGCGTGACGGCCGAAAGCGCGTGACCGCCTTTGGCCGCAGCAAGGGCGGGGCCAAGCTTCGCGCGCAGATTGTCCCATTGGGCGATCACATCAATCGCCTGCGCCGGTGCGCCGGCGACAAGCGCGGTGATGGCGTGGACGTGACTGCCCGACAGTAATCCGGCTTCCGTGCGACCCTTGTGCGTAAAAGTGACCAATTGCATGTTTTTCTCCTCAAGCCATGTGGGCGGGGGCCGTCGGGCCCCAATGGGTTCCGATCAGGTCGTCGAGCTTTGCCTTGTGCGAGCCATGCGCCTCGTTGAAGAGGTCGCCGTCGGTCCAGTGTTCCAGCGCAAAGCCGAAGGGGTCACGCCAATAGTCGAATATCTGGCTGCCCAGAATGTGCCGGCCAATGCCCCAAGCGTGATTGTAGCCTTTTTCCTTCATCACATGATGACCCGACAGAAGCGCATCGGCGTCGATGACTTCAAAGGCTGCGTGGTTGAAGCCGGGCTTGCCGGTTCCCACCAGAAAGAGCGTGTGATGATCGACGGGGCGCGTGCCCTGATTGCAGCGCAGGAACGCGCCAAGCGGCATGTCCGGCGCCAGTTCGATTTCGTCCGACGTGAGGAAACCAAAATGCGCCTTGTACCAGACCTCGCTCTTGCGGAAGTCGGTCACATTGACGACGGCATGGCCCAGACGCCAGACGCGCGCGGGGCCGCCTTGCGGGCATGATTGCGCATTGAGGCGCGCCTTGTCGCGGGCGTCATTCAGCTTCTGGCGTGACGGCAGGGTTTCGGGCGCAGCATGCGGCCGAACAACCGCCTCCATGGCGAAGCCGTCAGGATCGGTGAGGCGGAGGATTTTTCCGCCACCAGGCTCTGCGTTTGTTGCGGGCGTGACGCCGGTCATCGCTGCCAGCACGCCAAGCATCGCATCCTCGCCCATGTCAAAGCCAAGCCCGAGAAAGCGCGGCTCTCCCTTGTGGGCAACATAGGCAAAGGGAGCGCCGTTGCCGCCCTTCATGTAAAGCGTGTCGGCCGTGCGCGCCGCGCGTGCCAACCCGAAATCAGAAAGCCATGCCTCGATCATATCAAGGTCGGGCACCTGAAAGCGCACATAGGCAATGTCTTTGGCGCGGGGACTGGTCATCTGGTTGCTCATGGGAGGCGGCTTTCCTTGCGGCGGTTTGCGATGGCGGCTGCTGCGATGCGCGTCGCCTCGACGGGTCTCAGACCAAGGGCGACAAGGCAGGTGGCAATCACATCGGCGGCAAAGCCGTGCGGCTCTGCCGGCCGGTGAGCGGGATCCGACAGGCGCATCATGCCGGATACCGCCGCCCCGATGATGACCACGACAGAAGCGTGGGCTGATGCCGTCCAGAAGCGCTTGGCCTTTGCGCCCATCAACACGTCATTGCGTATTCCGGCATTGATCGCCGCATCCGGATCAACCGTGCCGGGGCGCAGTTTGAGCAATGCGCGTGCGCTGACCGGCTGGGCCATCGCATAGGCCAGCACGGTTGAAAGGCCGTTGGCCATGCGCAGGGCCGGATCAGTGACGGAGACATTGGTCGCGTCAATCGCGGCCTCAAGCTCATTGCGGATGCGCCCGCCGATGGCGGCGGCCAGATCATCCTTGTCTTCAAAGTGGGTATAGAAAGTGCCCTTGGCGACATCGGCCTCGTGGGTGATGTCGTCAATCGAGATCGCATCAAGCCCGTGTGCAGCCACAAGCCGTTCGGCGGCAGCGACCAGCCCGCCGCGCGTGCGTTCGCGCTTGCGGATAATCCGGGTGCGGGCGGTGGGCGGGCTCATAATTGACCGTATAGTCAATTCTGACCGTTTGGTCAATAGTCGGGTTTGCCACGGGCGTTGAAAACGCGCCGCCGCCTTGTCAGGATCAGCAACTTTCCCATCCCCAGCGAGGCCGCAACCCCCATGAAAACCCGGATCACCGAACTTTTCGGCATTGAGCACCCGATCATCCAGGGGGGCATGCATCATGTCGGTTATGCCGAGATGGCGGCAGCCGTCTCGAACGCCGGCGGGCTTGGCATCATTACAGGCTTGACCCAGCGCACACCGGAAGCATTGGCTGCCGAAATCGCCAAGTGCCGCACGCTGACAAAGAAGCCCTTCGGCGTGAACCTCACCTTCCTGCCCTCGCTGACGCCGCCGGACTATCCCGGCTACATCCGTGCCATCATCGACGGCGGGGTGAAATCTGTGGAGACGGCGGGCAACAATCCGCAGAAGTACCTGCCCGCACTGAAAGAGGCGGGGATCAAGGTCATCCACAAATGCACGTCCGTGCGCCACTCGCTCAAAGCCGAGGCCATCGGCTGCGACGCGGTGAGCGTGGACGGGTTTGAATGTGGCGGCCATCCGGGAGAGGACGACATTCCCAATTTCATCCTCTTGCCGCGCGCCGCCGAAGAACTGAAGATACCGTTCGTTGCTTCCGGCGGCATGGCCGATGGCCGCTCACTGGTGGCGGCGTTGGCGCTGGGCGCCGAGGGCATGAACATGGGCACGCGCTTCATCGCGACCAAAGAGGCGCCCGTGCATGAGAACGTGAAACAGGCCATCGTGGCGGCAAGTGAACTCGACACACGGCTTGTCATGCGGCCCTTGCGCAATACCGAGCGCGTCCTGAAAAATTCCGCCGTCGAGCGCCTTCTTGAGAAGGAAAAGACGCTGGGCGCCAATCTCAAGTTCGAGGACATCATCGAAGAAGTCGCGGGCGTCTATCCGCGCATCATGCAGGGTGGCGAGATGGACGCGGGCGCGTGGTCGTGCGGCATGGTGGTCGGCCTCATCCATGACATTCCAACCTGCAAGGAACTGATCGACCGCATCATGAAGGAAGCCCACGACATCATCGCCAAGCGGCTTTCGCGCCTGGCTGCCTGATGCACAAGCCGCGCATCCTTGCCGTCATCCTTGCGGGCGGCAGGGGCACGCGTCTGGGCGGACGGATCAAGACACTGGAGAGGCTGGGCGGTCTTCGCCTGATCGATCATGTGATTGCGCGCGCGCGCGGCCAGGCCGATGCGATCCTTGTCAGTGCCAACGATTCCCTGCCCGGCCTGCCGTCGGACGTGAGCCTTCTTGCCGATCAACCGGGCGCGCTGCCCGTGGCTCTTGAGGCGCGCCATGGTCCGCTTGGCGGCATTCTGGCGTCACTGGCCCATGCCGGGGCACATGGGTTCGATGCGATCCTCACCTTTGCGGGCGACACGCCCTTGGTGCCGCGTGATCTTGGCGCACAACTGCAGCAAGGCGGCACCGGCATCCTGCTTGCCCGCGTGGACGGCCAGATCATGCCGGTCTTTGGCCTTTGGCCAACCGGGACAATGCTGCGCCTCTCGGAAATTGCGGCAGACGGCGAACAATCCGTGGCCGGGGCGGCGCGGCAATTGGGCGGACAGTTTGTTGATGTTGCCTGCGGGATCGGCGACAGTTTCCAGGATCTCGACACACCGGAGGATTGGCCATGCCTGACCGCTCTCTTGCCGAAGAGCTGAAAGCCATCGTGGGCGCCGCCGGCTTTCTTGACGGTGACGTCGCACGCGATTGGCGCGTGCCGCCATTTCCCAACGCGCCCAAGCGCGCGGCCCTTGCCATTGTGCGGCCCGCGAGCACGGAAGAAGTCTCGCGCGTGCTGAAACACTGCAATGCGGCGGGACAACGCGTCATCATGGCAGGCGGCCTCACCGGACTTGTGCATGGCGCGGATTCAGGCGCGGGCGACATCATCCTGTCGCTGGAGCGCATGAACCGCATCCGCAGCATTGATCTGGCCAACCGCACCATGATCGCGGAGGCCGGCGTCATCATCCAGACGTTGCAGGAAGCCGCCGAGGCTCAAGGCCTTCTCTATCCCGTCGATTGGGGTGCACGCGGTTCGGCCATGCTGGGCGGATCATTGGCGACGAATGCAGGCGGCAACCGCGTCATCCGCTTTGGCATGACGCGCGACCGGGTTTTGGGCATCGAGGCCGTGCTGGCCGATGGCACGGTGATCGACAATCTTTCCAGCCTCATCAAGAACAATGCGGGCTATGACCTCAAGAACCTCCTGATCGGCAGCGAGGGAACGCTGGCCGTGATCACGGCTGCCGTGCTGCGCCTTTCGGAAAAACCGGTGAGCCAGTGCGTGGCGCTTGTCAGCGCCGGTTCGTTCGGCGATGTGACCAGCCTTCTTCGCCGCGTGGATCAGGCGCTGGGCGGGCAATTGTCTGCCTTTGAAGTGATGTGGCGGGAATCATACGAGGTTCTGACCGGCTCGCCCGAGATGAGCCGCGCACCCAAACTGGCGCCTGCCCCTTATACGGTCCTGATCGAGGCGATGGGACCGGATGCAGCGCGCGACCAGGAACAGTTTGAGGCAGCGCTTGAGGGCGCGCTTGAAGCGGGCATGATCAGCGACGCGGTCATCGCCAAAAGCGACAGCGAGGTGCACGCGATCTGGGGTATCCGCGACAATGTGTTTTCCTTTGCCGCGCACTGGCCGATCTTCACCTTTGACGTGTCGTTGCCGATCGGTGCGATGGAGACCTATATCGCCCAATTGCGCACGGCGCTGGATGCCGCATTTCCGGGCGGCAGGCTTTTCGTTTTCGGCCATCTGGGTGACGGCAACCTGCACCTGATCGTCGCGCCCGGCGTCGGCGATGCAGCGGCGCGGGCGAAAGTGGAGGCGCTTGTCTATCAGCCGCTCAAGGCCCTGCGCGGGTCCGTCTCGGCCGAACACGGCATCGGGCTTGAGAAGCGCGACTGGCTTTCGGCCACGCGCGGACCACACGAGATTTCGCTGATGCGGCAGATCAAGCAGGTGTTTGACCCCAACAACATCCTCAATCCGGGGCGGGTGCTGCCGGATTGATGCGCTTCACGAAAGGGGATCGTCAATCGTGATCGAGGGGCGCGCGAGATTGCGCAACGCCTCCCGCTTTGATGGCGCAAGCGTGATCGCCGGACCCTTCACCACAACGCCATAGGCACCCAGCGCCGCAAAGGAGCGCGAGAGTACTTCCGGCACCATGCCGAGCCGCGACGCCAATGTCTTCTTGTCAAAAGGCAGATCGAATTGGCCTTTGTCTCCCGTTTCCGCATCGCGCAGGATCAGCCAGTTTGCCAGACGTTCAAGGCTTGAGCGCAGCTTCTGGTTCTTCAGCTCCTTCACGACAGTGCGATAGGCAAGCGCGATCTCCTGCGCCAGCGCGCGCGCAAAGGCTGCGTCCTCGGCGAAATAACGGCGCACCGCATCGGCAGGCACCATCAGGATGCGGCAGGGTGTCAAGGCGCGCACCGATTTCAGATAGATCTTGTCGAGCAGAACCGCTGCCACGATGAAACTGTGGCCCGCGCCCAGCACCGCAATCGTCGTCTCGCGATCACGCCAGGCCGAATAGACCTCGACCGCGCCATCGACAATCACGTGAAGAAAATCCGGCGGATCACCCTCGCGCACCAGTTCGACATGGGCGGGAAACCGCTGAAGGAAGGAGTGTTTCAGCATCGCATTGGCGTGGCTGTCGGCCACGCCGGCAAAAAGCGGCAGCGCACGCATCTCGGTCACATCTTCCGGCCGCATGGCATCGCCCCCTCTTGCAACCCGCACTTTTTCCCGCGCTCTAAGATCGGCGCATGGCGCCACTCACCCTGGCGAATCCGCCACGCCCCTCACCGACCCCTCACTTCACTCTAGCGAGGCAAGCACGCGCTGTCTTGATTTTTGTCACTTACGGCTTTGCAAGGTAGCTTTAAATCACTTGATATCCTCGACTCCGGCACATGATGAATGTTCCTAACTGCCTTGAAACATTGGTGTTTTCCGGAATGATTGACCGGGATCAAGCCCGCCTGCGCCCCCGGCGGCAGCCTCCTCCCCGCACTTCCAACAAGCCGGCAGGGGCGGCCCATGGCACAGACTCACATCAGCAGCGGCGACCAGCAACGGGCGCTGTGGCTTTCCACCATCTCCTTCACTGTCTGCTTTGCGGTGTGGACGATTTTTTCCATCATCGGCGTACAGATCAAAGGCGAGCTTGGTCTTTCCGACACGCAATTCGGGCTTCTGGTCGGCACGCCGATCCTGACCGGCTCGGTCATCCGCCTGATGCTGGGCATCTGGACCGACCAGTATGGCGGCCGCATCGTTTTCACACTGGTGATGCTGTCAGCGTCGGTTGCGACATTCCTGCTCACCTTTGCCTATGACTATCCGACTTTCCTGCTCGCCGCGCTGGGCGTCGGCATTGCGGGCGGATCATTCGCGGTCGGCATCGCCTACACATCGAAATGGTTCCCGAAAGAAAAGCAGGGAACGGCGCTCGGAATTTTCGGCGCCGGCAATGTCGGTGCAGCCGTCACCAAGTTCCTGGCGCCCGTCATCATGGTTGCTGCCGGATGGAAGATGGTAGCGATTGTCTGGGCCATCGCACTCGCCGTCATGGCGGTCATCTATTTCGTTGCGACAAAGGATGACCCTGACCTCGCCGCGCGGCGCAAGTCCGGTGTAAAGCCGGAACCGATGCGCGCCATGCTGGTGCCGCTCAAGAACCTCCAGGTCTGGCGCTTCTCGCTCTACTATTTCTTCGTGTTCGGCGGGTTTGTGGCGCTCGCGCTGTGGCTGCCGCGCTACTATGTCGGTGTCTATGGCCTCGACATCGTGACGGCCGGCCTTCTGGGCGCTGCCTATTCGATCCCCGGCTCGGTCTTCCGCATTCTGGGCGGCACGCTGTCCGACAAGCTGGGCGCGCGCAAGGTGATGTACTGGACCTTCATCGGCTCGGTCATCTGCACCTTCCTGCTTTCCTATCCCGCGACGCAGTATTCGGTCACCGGCATCCGCGGACAGATCGACTTCACCATCGCGATCGGCTTCATCCCCTTTACCGTGCTGACATTTGCACTGGGCTTCTTCATGAGCCTCGGCAAGGCAGCCGTCTACAAGCACATCCCCGTCTATTATCCCGGCCATGTCGGTTCGGTGGGCGGTGTTGTCGGCCTGATCGGCGGATTGGGCGGGTTTGTGCTGCCCATCGCGTTCGGCGCACTCAACGACTACATCGGCGTATGGACGAGCTGCTTCATGCTGCTCTTCGTCATCGTCAGCGCAAGCCTTCTGTGGATGCATGCCGCCATCGTGCGCATGAACCGGCTTGAGCATCCCGAACTCGCCGGGCCCAAGGACTTTCCATCCCACGACATGCTGGGCCCGGTTCTGCCGACAGCCCCTGTGCGCCATTAACCCACAAGCCGGAGAAACATCATGGCAAACTCACCTGCGCCGGCGTCCGGGGCCAAAACCGGCAACACCTGGCTCAAACAATGGGAACCGGAAAATCCCGCGTTCTGGGAAAGCACGGGCAAGCGCGTCGCCTATCGCACGCTGGCGATCACGACCGCCAATCTGATGCTCGCCTTCATCGTGTGGTTCGTCGTGTCAGCCCTCGTCGTGCGCCTGCCGCAGATCGGGTTCAAGCTTTCGACGGACGAACTCTTCTGGCTGACAGCCATGCCGGGGCTTGCGGGCGGCACGCTGCGCCTTATCCACATGTTCCTCACGCCGCTCTATGGCACGCGGCATGTGGTGGGGCTTTCCACCCTGTCACTGCTCATTCCGGCGATCGGCTGGTTCTATGCGGTGCAGGACCCGACGACGCCTTTCTGGGCCCTGATGCTGCTGGCGTTTGCGGCGGGCTTGGGCGGCGGCAATTTCTCGTCCTTCATGCCGTCCACCAGTCTCTTCTTTCCCAAGCGGCTTCAGGGCACGGCTTTGGCGATCCAGGCCGGTATCGGCAATTTCGGCGTGTCGGTCGTGCAATTCGTCACGCCCTGGATCATCGGCTTTGCGCTTCTGGGCAGCGTCAGCTTCATCGGCGACTCGCAGGTGATGACCAAGGCGGGCGTCACCTCGAATGTATGGCTGCAGAATGCGGCGGTCATCTATGTGCCCTTCATTGCGGTCCTTGGCATCACCGCCATCATCTTCCTGAAATCGGTGCCGATTACCGCCAATTTCCGCGAGCAGTTCGACATTTTCCGCTCGAAGCACACCTGGACGATGACGTCGCTCTACATCATGACGTTCGGTGCGTTCTCGGGCCTTGCGGCGACATTCCCGCTGCTGATCAAGCAGTGTTATGGCGGGCTTGAGGGCGCACCTGATCCGCTCGCCTTTGCATTCTACGGACCGCTTGTCGGTTCGATCTCGCGTGTGCTCGCCGGTCCCGTTGCCGACAAGTTTGGCGGCGCGCGGGTGACGCACTGGGCGGGCATCGGCATGGTGATCTGTGCAGCAACCGTGCCGTTCTTCACCGCGCCATCCTCACTCGACATGTTTCCCTGGTTCGTCACGGCGATGCTGGCGCTCTTCTTCTTTGCGGGTGTCGGCAATGCCTCCACCTTCAAGCAGATGCCCATGATCTTCCCGCCGCGCCAGGCGGGTGGCGTGATCGGCTTTACCGCGGCCATCGCTGCCTATGGTCCCTTCCTGTTCGGCATGATGTTCGGATGGGCGTTCGGTGCCTATGGCAGCCCCGACATCATCTTCTTTGGCCTTGCCGCCTTCTTTGCCGCCAACGTGTTCCTGAACTGGCGGCTTTACGCACGGCGCGGCGCGCCGAACCCGTGCTGATCCAGAAGAGAGATACGAGCCATGAGCCATTTCATCGACCGCCTGACCTTCTTCAAGAAAATGCGCGAGCCCTTTGCCAAGGGCCATGGCGTCACCACGGACGAGGGCCGTGACTGGGAAGACGGCTATCGCCATCGCTGGCAGCACGACAAGATCGTGCGCTCCACACATGGGGCGAACTGCACCGGCTCGTGCTCGTGGAAAATCTATGTGAAGGGCGGCATCGTCACGTGGGAGACGCAGCAGACGGATTATCCGCGCACGCGGCCTGAACTGCCCAACCATGAGCCGCGCGGCTGTTCGCGCGGTGCGAGCTACAGCTGGTATCTCTATTCCGGCAACCGGGTGAAATATCCGCTGGTGCGCTCGCGGCTCGTCAAATTGTGGCGCGAGGCGCGCGCAACGCTGACGCCGGTGGCCGCCTGGGCGAGCATCGTCGAGAACCCCGAGAAGCGCGCGTCCTATACCAAGAAGCGCGGCCATGGCGGCTTCGTGCGTGCCGAGTGGGACGAGATCAACGAACTGATCGCGGCCGCCAACGCCTATACCGCAAAGACGCATGGTCCTGACCGCATTTTCGGCTTCTCGCCCATTCCGGCGATGTCGATGGTCTCTTATGCGGCCGGTTCGCGCTATCTGTCGCTGATCGGCGGCGTGTGCATGTCATTCTATGACTGGTATTGCGACCTGCCGCCTGCCTCGCCGCAAACTTGGGGCGAGCAGACCGACGTTCCTGAAAGTGCCGACTGGTACAATGCGGGCTTCCTGATCCTCTGGGGCTCGAACGTGCCGCAGACGCGCACGCCCGACGCCCATTTCTACACCGAGGCGCGCTATCGCGGCGCGAAGTCCGCTGTCATCTGCCCGGATTACTCGGAAGCCTCGAAGTTCGGTGACATCTGGCTGCCGGTGAAACAGGGAACCGATAGTGCGCTCGCCATGGCGATGGGCCATGTCATCCTGACCGAATATCACGTCAAGCGCACCGTTCCCTACTTCCAGGATTATGTGCGGAAATACACCGACATGCCGATGCTGGTGCGCCTTGTGCAGCAGGACGGCAAGCTTGTGCCCGACCGGTTCCTGCGCACCTCCGATTTTGCGGGCGCCATGGGGGAGACCAACAACACCGACTGGAAGACCGTCGCCTTTGACGAGATGAGTGGCGATCTGGTCGCGCCGCGCGGCACCTCGGGTTTCCGCTGGGGCGAAAGCGGCAAATGGAATCTGGAAGAAAAAGAAGGCGGCGGCCGCGAGACGAAACTGCGCCTGTCGCTGGATGCCATCAAGGACCGCTATGCCGATGTGGCGTTCCCCTATTTCGGCAATATCGAGACGCCGCATTTCACGCATACCGGCCATGCCAGCATCCTGACCCGCGCGGTGCCGGTCAAGACCGTGAAGCTCGCCGACGGCGAAGCGCTGGTTGCAACCGTGCACGACCTTTTCCTCGCCAATTACGGCGTTGATCGCGGTTTTGGCGGCGCCAACACCGGCAAATCGTTCGATGAGGACGTGCCCTATACGCCCGCCTGGGCCGAGAAGATCACCGGCGTCTCGCGCGACAAGATCATCCAGGTCGCGCGCGAGTTTGCAACGAACGCCGAGAAGACCAATGGCCGCTCGATGATCATCATCGGGGCGGCGATGAACCACTGGTATCACGCCGACATGAATTATCGCGGCGTCATCAACATGCTGGTCATGTGCGGTTGCGTCGGCCAGTCGGGCGGCGGCTGGGCGCATTATGTCGGCCAGGAGAAGCTTCGCCCGCAGGCGGGCTGGGCGCCTTTGGCCTTCGCACTTGATTGGGGCCGTCCGCCCCGCCAGCAGAACTCGACCTCCGCCTTCTATGTGCACACTGACCAGTGGCGTTATGAAACCCTGTCGGCGGACGAAATCATTTCACCCACCGCACCGCCCGGCCCTTGGGATGGCGCGATCATCGACTACAATATCCGCGCGGTGCGCATGGGCTGGCTGCCCGGCTATCCGACGCTTTCCGACAATCCGCTGACGATCGCAAAGAAAGCAGCCGAAGCGGGACAGGACGTGAAGGACTATGTGCAGGCCGCGCTCAAGCGTGGCGAACTTTCCTTTGCGTGGGAAAAGCCGGACGACCCCAAGTGCTGGCCGCGCAACATGTTTGTGTGGCGTTCGAACCTGCTTGGTTCATCGGGCAAGGGTCATGAATATTTCCTCAAGCACCTGCTTGGCACGTCGCATGGCGTGCTCGGCAAGGACCTTGGCCCCGAGGGGCGCAGGAAGCCCAAGGAAGTGGTGTGGGAGAAGGAGGCACCGCAGGGCAAGCTTGACCTTCTCGTCACGCTCGACTTCCGCATGTCCACGACCTGCGTCTATTCCGACATCGTGCTGCCGACAGCGACCTGGTACGAGAAGAACGATCTCAACACCTCCGACATGCATCCCTTCATCCATCCGCTGACGAGCGCGGTGGACCCCGTGTGGGGCGCGCGTTCCGACTGGGAAATCTACAAGGGCATTGCCAAGGCCTTCTCGCGCGTGGCGCCGGAAGTGCTCGGCGTCGAAAAGGACGTGGTGCTGACGCCCATCAAGCACGATACGCCGATGGAAATCGCGCAGCCCTTTGATCCCAAAGACTGGAAGCGCGGCGAGTGCGAGCCGGTCGCAGGCAAGACCATGCCGGTTGTCACCGTGATCGAACGTGACTACCCCCATGTCTATGAGCGCTTCACCTCGCTTGGACCGCTGATGGATTCCGTGGGCAACGGCATCAAGGGAATTGCCTGGAAGACGGGCCACGAGGTCCAGCATCTCAAGGAACTGAATGGCGTGCACCAGAGCGGCGCAAATAAGGGCCTTGCGCGCATCGTCAGCGACATTGATGCGGCCGAAGTCATCCTGATGATGGCGCCCGAAACGAATGGCGAAGTCGCGGTGCGCGCTTGGCAGACCCTGTCGAAGACCACGGGGCGTGCGCATGACCATCTGGCGCTGCCCAAGGAAGACGAAAAAATCCGCTTCCGCGACGTGGTGGCCCAGCCGCGCAAGATCATCTCCGCGCCCACCTGGTCGGGCCTTGAGAGCGAGAAGGTCTGCTACAACGCCGGCTACACGAATGTGCACGAGCTGATCCCGTGGCGCACACTGACCGGGCGCCAGCAGCTCTACCAGGATCATCTGTGGATGCGCGCGTTCGGCGAGGGACTGTGCGTCTATCGCCCGCCTGTCGATCTCAAGACCATCAAGCCGGTCACGGGCCTCAAACCCAATGGCGAGAAGGAGATCGTCCTCAACTTCATCACGCCGCACCAGAAATGGGGCATCCATTCGACCTATACCGACAATCTCCTGATGCTCACGCTTTCGCGCGGCGGGCCGATCGTGTGGCTGTCGGAAGTCGATGCCAAGAAGGCGGGCATCGCCGACAATGACTGGGTGGAGGCCTACAACGCCAACGGCGCGCTGGTCGCGCGTGCGGTTGTCTCGCAGCGCATGAAGGAGGGCACCCTCTTCATGTACCACGCCCAGGAGAAGATCGTGAACGTGCCGGGCAGCGAGATGACCGGCCAGCGCGGCGGTATCCACAACTCCGTCACGCGCACGGTCTTGAAGCCGACGCACATGATCGGCGGCTATGTCCAGCTTGCCTATGACTTCAACTATTACGGCACGATCGGCACGAACCGCGACGAGTTCGTGATCCTGCGCAAGGTGAAAAAGGTGGACTGGCTGGAGCGGCCATATCCCGAGAAGGCTACCAAGGGGAGGGTCCACACATGAAAATCCGCGCACAGATCGCGATGGTGCTCAACCTCGACAAATGCATCGGGTGCCACACCTGTTCGGTCACCTGCAAGAATGTGTGGACGAACCGCGAGGGCATGGAATACGCGTGGTTCAACAATGTCGAGACCAAGCCCGGCATCGGCTATCCCAAGGACTGGGAGAACCAGAAGAAGTGGAAGGGCGGATGGAAGCGCACGATGAGCGGCGCCATCCAGCCGCGCATCGGCGGCAAGTGGCGGATCCTCTCAAAAATCTTCGCCAATCCCGACATGCCGGAGATCGACGACTACTACGAACCCTTCACTTTCGACTACGAGCATCTGCAGAAGGCGCCGGAGCTGGAAGCCTTCCCGACCGCGCGGCCGCGCTCGCTGATCACGGGCCAGCGGATGGAAAAAATCCATTGGGGACCGAACTGGGAGGAAATCCTGGGCGGCGAATTCTCCAAGCGCTCGGCTGATGCCAATTTCGAGGGCATCCAGAAGGAAATCTACGGGCAGTTTGAAAACACCTTCATGATGTACCTGCCCCGGCTGTGCGAGCATTGCCTCAATCCCGCCTGCGCGGCCGCCTGCCCGTCGGGCGCCATCTACAAGCGCGAGGAGGACGGCATTGTCCTCATCGACCAGGAGAAGTGTCGCGGCTGGCGCATGTGCGTGTCGGGCTGCCCCTACAAGAAAATCTACTTCAACTGGTCGAGCGGCAAGTCGGAGAAGTGCATCTTCTGCTATCCGCGTATCGAGGCCGGCCAGCCGACCGTGTGTTCGGAAACCTGTGTGGGGCGCATCCGTTATCTCGGCGTGATGCTCTATGACGCGGACCGCATCGGCGAAGCGGCATCGGTGAAAGACGAGAAAGCGCTCTATCAGGCGCAGCTCTCCGTCTTCCTTGATCCGAACGACCCCAAGGTGATCGCGCAAGCGCGCGTCGACGGCGTGCCGGACAATTGGCTGGAAGCCGCGCGCGTGTCGCCCATCTGGAAGATGGCGATGGAATGGAAGGTAGCCTTCCCGCTTCATCCGGAATACCGCACGCTGCCGATGGTCTGGTACGTGCCGCCGCTTTCGCCGATCACGGCAGCAGCGGACGCCGGCAAGATGGGCGTTGATGGTGCGATGCCGGACGTGCGCAGCTTGCGCATCCCCGTGCGTTATCTCGCCAACCTTCTGACCGCGGGCGACGAAGCGCCCATCGTGACCGGCCTTGAGCGGATGCTGGCCATGCGTGGCTACATGCGCGCCAAGACGATTGACGGCGTGATTGACGAGGGGCTGGCAAGCCGCGTCGGGCTTTCGCCAGCCGCCATCGAAGAAATGTACCAGCTGATGGCGATTGCCAATTACGAGGACCGCTTCGTCATTCCGACCGCGCACCGCGAGCTGGCCGAGGACGCCTACGAGATGCGCGGCCAGTGCGGCTTCTCGTTCGGGGATGGCTGCATGCCTTCGGACACACGCACCAACCTGTTCGGTGGCGTGAAGGTGAAAAACGACAAGCCGAAGATGGGAGCCTATTGATGAAGACGCTCAAGGTATTCTCGGCGCTCCTCTCCTATCCCACGCCCGAATTGATCGCGGCAGGGGACGAGCTTTCCGGCATCCTCGTCCGCGAGGCATTGCTCTCGCCCGACGTGCGGGGGCGTGTCCAGGCGCTGATCACTGATCTTGCCGCGACCGATCTTGTTGCGGCGCAGGAAGCCTATGTCGATCTGTTCGACCGCAGCCGGGCCCTGTCGCTGCATCTCTTCGAGCATGTGCACGGCGAGAGCCGGGATCGCGGGCAGGCCATGGTTGACCTGATGCACCTCTATGAAGAGGCAGGCTTTGACGTGAGTGCGAGCGAGCTGCCCGACTATCTGCCGCTTTTCCTCGAGTTCGCCTCGACACGCGCGCCTGCTGATGCGCTGGAACTCATTGGCCAGCCCGCGCATGTGATTGCCGCCCTGCATGAGCGGTTGAAGCGCCGCCAGTCGCCCTATGCCGCCGTGATGGAGGCCATGCTGGCACTGGCCAAAGTTGAAACCGATGCCGACATGCTGGCGCGGTTGATGGCGGAACCGGACCCTGCACCCGATGATCTTGAGGCGCTCGACGCCGAATGGGAAGAGCAGGAAGTCCTGTTCGGCCCCGGTGCCGCTGCAGACGATTGCGGGCGCGACACGCTGGCGGCCCGGCTGCGTCAGGCGCGGCGGCCAGCCGACGGGGCGGCACCAAAGCCCGCACGCCCCCGCGTCGAAGTCACCCATTCAGCTGCCACACGCGGTTAGGAGCGTGCCATGAAGGACATGATCTTCCACATCCTTTTCGTCTGGTATCCTTACGTCTGCATCTCGGCGTTCGTGTTCGGGTCACTGATCCGCTTTGACCGCGAGCAGTACACATGGAAGGCCCATTCGAGCCAACTGTTGCGCAAGCGGCAGCTGAAATGGGGCTCCAACCTTTTCCACTTCGGCATCCTGTTCCTATTCCTCGGCCATACGGTCGGACTTTTGACGCCGACGTCGCTTTACACGCTCGTCATCACGCCCGAGCAGAAGCAGCTGGTTGCGGTCACCGCGGGCGGCATCGCAGGCGCCATGTGCTTCATCGGGCTGACGCTGCTTTTGCACCGGCGGCTTTTCGACGTCCGCATCCGCCAGACCTCGACCTACATGGACCTCTCGATCCTCATCATCCTCTGGTGCCAGCTGGTGCTGGGCCTTGGCACGCTGCCCTATTCCTTCGCACATGAGGATGCATCGGTGATGCTCACCCTGTCGCATTGGGCGCAGGGCATTGTGACCGTGCAGCCTGTCGATGCCAGCACGCTGCAGGGGCTTGACTGGCCTTACCTCGTCCATCTCGTGCTCGGCATGACGATCTTCCTCATCTTCCCGTTCTCGCGCCTGGTCCATATCTGGTCGGCGCCGGTCTGGTATCTGGGTCGCAAGGGCTATCAGGTCGTACGCACACGCAAGCATCCGGTTGCGCCGGTTGCTGCCCCCGTCGCTGCACCGAAGATCGCAGCGGAGTAGGCCCATGACGCAAACAACTACCGCCTCCTGTGCCGTACGCCCTGCCCTGCCGCAGAACCGCACGAAGATCCGGGTCAATGGTGTCGAGATCGCGCGAGACGCCATCTCGCGCGAGGCCCAGAACCATCCGGCCGCGCGTCCCTTTGAATCCTGGACGGCGGCGGCGCGTGCGCTTTGTGTGCGCGAATTGCTGCTGCAGGAAGCCAAGCGGCTTGAAATCACCGCCACGCCGGAAAGCGATGGCGAAGGCCGGCGCGAGACGATGGACGAAGCGCTGATCCGCGCGCTGCTGGCCCATGAAGTGCGCGTGCCGGAAGCCGATGAGGCGGCCTGCCGCCGCTACTACGAGGCCAACCGTGCGCGATTTGCGTCACCGCTTCTTTACGAGGTGCGTCACATCCTGGTGCCGCGCGGTGAGGATGCGGCGGCCGCACGGGAATTAGCGGAAGCGCTGATCGCAGACCTTCACGCGGGCGCAGATTTTGCCGCGCTGGCTGCAAGCCACTCGGCCTGCCCGTCGGCCAAAGTAGGTGGATCGCTTGGCCAGATCAGCGAAGGCGACACTGTGCCGGAATTCGAGGAAGCCCTTGAGGCATTGCCGGTCGGCCGTGTGGCGCAAGCGCCTGTCGAAAGCCGTTACGGCTTTCATGTGGTCGAGGTGCACCACCGCGTTGAGCCGCAGGTCATGCCCTTCGACAACGTGCGCGACCGGATTGCCGCCTGGCTTCCGGCGCGGTCGCGCATGGCGGCAGAAGGCCAATACATCTCCATCCTTGCGGGCAAGGCCGCCATCGAAGGCATCGCCCTTTCCGGCGCCAATTCGCCGCTTGTGCAGTGAGGCGACCATGCTTCTTTCAACCCTGCTTGCCCAACTGAAGGACGAGAGCGAAGCCGAAGCGGTGCTGATGACGCTTGACGATCTTGTGCTGAAGGCCGGGATCGAAGAGATGCGCAGCGTTCACGCCGAAACACCGGGACAATATGCGGCCGGCGCCGTCCACCGCTTTGCCAATGCGGCAAAGGACGAAGACTGGTTGTCGCTCATCCCTGCCATCCAGCGCAGCGATGATCCCGCGCGTGCCGCCCTTTCCTTCATGCTGCGCTGGTCGGTTGCCGCCGACCGGGCAGGCGCGGAAGAGCCATCCGCATGCGCGTGCGGAAAGGGGCATTCGTGCGGCGATGATTGAGGTGACCGGTCAGGGTGAAGGCATGAAACTGCGCAACGGGCGCGGCGAAGTCGTGCCCGCGGCCCTGCCGCCGCATCTTCTTTCAACGCCGCTTGAGTATCTCTATGCCGATCATCTGCGCCAGCGCGGCGTGTGTGCGGTGCTGCGCCGCCTTGCTGCTGCAGGCCATGTGGAAGAGGACGAGGCAAAAATTCTTGCCGCCTTTCTTGAGCGCGACATGATCATTCACCACGCGGACGAGGAGGAATCGCTCTTTCCGCTGCTCGGCAAACGCTGCGACCATGACGACAGGCTGGAAGCCGATCTGTCGCGCCTTTCACTCGACCACAGGAAAGCACGGCCGCAATTGCTGCGCATTGCCGACATCCTGCTTCAGGCGGGCGGTCATATCAGCGTAACTGACGCCAGCCTTTTTGCCAATTTCGCCGCGCAAGAATACCGGCATCTTGCCTTTGAGAATGGCGTCATCCTGCCCATCGCGCGGGTGCGGCTGACGCGCAAGGACATCGCCACATTGTCGCGCCAGATGCGCGCCCGGCGCGGGATTGCGACGCCATGAGCCGCACACTTGATCATCTGCTTGACCGCAATGTCGCCTGGGCCGACGGCAAGACGCGGGCGGACCCGGAATTCTTCCGCCGCATGGCCGAGCAGCAGACACCGCATTATCTGTGGATCGGCTGCTCCGACAGCCGCGTCACCGCCAATGACGTTCTGGGCCTCGACCCCGGCGAAGTCTTTGTCCACCGCAACATCGCCAATATCGTCCACACAAGCGATCTCAACCTTCTTTCCGTCCTTTCCTTTGCGGTCGAGCATCTGCAAGTGAAGCACGTGATCGTGTGCGGCCATTATGGCTGCGGCGGCATTGCGCGTGCGCTCAGCGAGGAGCGCGGCGCGATGCTGGACCACTGGCTGCAACCCGTCACCATGCTTTACCGAAAACACCGCGCGGTGTTCGACGCGATGCCGGCTGATGCGCGGTTCAGCCGATTGTGCGAACTCAATATCGAGATGCAGGTGCGTCGGCTCGCCGCAACGCCCATCATCGAGAATGCGTGGACGCGGGGCCAGGAGCTTCATCTGCATGGCTGGATCTACACGATCGAAGACGGCTTGATCCGTGATCTGGGGCCGCATCTTTCCGCCATCGCCGAGCGCGACAGCCTGCGGGCGCTGGATGACTGCGTGCATGCGCCCGCCGAACCGCTGAGTGGCCTGCGCAAACAGGCGCTGGCAGCCTTTGCCGGATCAGCCCGTGCGACGGACGCAGCATGCTGCGGCGGCAAATGTGGAGGTGCGTCATGAACCTTCTCGCCATGGACAAAGTACCCGATGCCGCATTGACCGCGCTCGTCTATCGCGCCGACGGCGTTGCTGAGCCGGGTGCAGCGCCCCTCCTCTCCCGGCTTGCGGAAAGTCTCTGCCAGCGCGGGCTGCGCGTTGCCGGTGTGATCGAGCATCTTGAGGACAATCCCGATGGTCCGTGCGACGTGCGGCTGGAAGTGCTGGGGGCCAGGATTGGCGCCGGCAATGCCATCGCGCTTTCGGCTTCACGCGGGCGCGGCGCGCGCGGTTGCAGGCTTGATACGGACGCGCTGATGCGGGCGGTCAGTCTGACGCAAGCCGCCCTTGAGGCAGGCGCCGACATTCTCATCATTAACAAATTCGGCAAGATGGAAGCCGAAGGCAGCGGCTTTCGCCCCGTGCTGGCGGATGCCGTGATGCGCGGCATTCCGGTTGTCATCGGCGTTCCCGCCCGCAACCTTGATGCGTTCCGCGTTTTTGCGGGTGAGATGGCGGTGGAGGTGATGATCGGTGCGGCGCATCAGAATCTGGCGTCAGCCGCCCATGTCGCTTTGCAGCAACAGCCGCGCGCAGATTCATAGAGATTTGGCTGATGCCACAATCCTGCTCAAATGCAGGCCAAACGTTCTGCTGGTCAACCGGGGGACGTCATGCTGGCTTTCATCATTCTTTCCTGTGCCGTCATTCTGAGCGCCGCAGAAACCAGCGGCCAAATCGTTGACATTGCAGTCGATGCGCCAATCGCCATTGCCCAGCACATGCCCTGCGTGCCACCCGATGGGTTTGCCGTGGTGCCGGTGAATGATGACAGCCTCATCCTTGCCAGAGGTTCAGAATACGGCATTTCCGTCTACGTCTACGATCCCGAAGGTCGGCCTGCCCCCGCTCTTGAGGGCTATCGGGTCCCCTATCTCTTGCTGGTTGGCGGGTATTTTATGGGCGGGGACATTCAAGTCTTCTGGATGCATGTGCGTGACGGATACACACTCAGTTTTGATGCGGAACTATCCAGGAAGTACTCGAAGGCTGAGGGCGCCAGCGTCATCTATTTCTCGTCATTCGAGGAAGACTGCTATCCACACTGCATCAAGCGCCAGTTCCTGCTCGAGATCGGTGAGGATCGCCGCGTGAAGCTGAATGGTGTCGAGATCTACCGCATAGACGTGTGGCGAGGCTGACATGGCGCGACTGCCTTCTGCCCTGCTCGCTTTCGCCCTTGCGGCGACACCACTTCAAGTGGACGCGGCAAGCCCTGCGGAACTCGATATGCCGCCAACTGAGGTCCGTGCCGAGGCAGTTGATTGCATTCCCGGAGACGAATTCGCCCAACTTTCAATCGCAAAGCCACTGGTCACGGATCATGGATTTGAAATGACATTCCATGAAACGCATTATGAGGAAAACAAGCTCGACGAGAGTCGTGAAAATTGGGCGGCGGGGTTTGTGGTTGTTGCACGCAAGGATGACCCCGGCTCGGCGAAAGTCTTCCGCATGTGGTCGAGCCGAGAGTACATCCTTGTACTCGACCCCGGCTATTCACTGCGCGTTTCGGGAGAAACGAGTGCGGCGACACTCTCCTTCAAAACGTGGCGCTATGCGTGTGGCGGCAAGTGCCCGCCAGAGACCCACAACATTGCGGTGAACGCGGAAGGCGAGATCATATTTGACGGAGAGATTGTTGACGTGTTTCGCGGCCAGGATGACGCGAATGATAATCAATGAATTCTCTCAAGGCGTCGGTGCCACCGGCACCCACCTTTCTATGTCGGCCATTTGCCTTGCGATGTCTGCGTCATGGCTGATTGCCATCTCGAAATCTTCCCGTGCCAAATTTTCACGTCCCAGCGCCTTGTAGATCAGGTACCGAACGTAACGAGAGCGCGACGATCCATCCACTGCTATGGCACGGCTTGCAATGATCTGGGCGCCGTTCGCATCGCCTGTGAACAGCAAGGCAAGCGCCAAATTGCCAAGAACGCGCGAACGATCTGGGTGAATCCTCGCCGCCCTCTCGCAATCTTGCCGTGCAAGATGAAACTCCATGCCAACGCTGATGCGCGAGAGACAGCGGTTGCCCAGCGCCTCGGCGTCCTCACGCCACAATAGCGCGGCGGAATACTCGTCAATCGCCTCGTCGTAGCGGCGAAGGTCGTCAAGGGTTCTGGCTCTGCCGAAATGCGCGTCAAAATTCCACGGTCGCTGCAGCAGTACGACGTCAAAATCGGCAAGCGAGCCAGCCGGATCGCCCCTGTAACGACGGGTATCACCCCGATAAAGTCGAAAGAGATGATTGTTGGGGGCGCGAGTGATTGCCTCATTCAGCTGGGCCTGGCCCAAGCTCCAATCTCCATTTTCGTCCATTGCTTCGATGCGGGCGAGTGTGAAGTATAGCCATGGATGCTCAGGAGCAACTCTTCGGGCGCGGGGCAGGTAATCATCCCCGACTTCGGATGCCCATTCCTGTTCCAGAAGCATCGCATATAACAGCAACGCAATCACGTGATCCGGATTGTGCCGCATGGCAGCCTCAAGATCGGCATACTGGGCGGAAGTGGTTTCGTACGTGGGAAGACCGGCCTCGTCTCGCCAGAGCGCGCGCGCCACATAGGCTTCGGCATTTGTTTGATCGACCGCTGTTGCCCTGTCAAAATTTGCCACGGCCTGAGGGAAAGCGCCGATCATCTGATAGGCACCACCCCGCCATACCAGCACCATGGATTGCTGGCGCGTGCTGTCGAACACACCCAACTCAAGCAGCGTGTCGCACGCGGCAATTGCCTGGAGGGGCGGATCATTTTCGCATGCCCGAAGAAGTTCGGAACGGGTCCCGGGTTCACCTGCCGCGACCGGCAGCATTCCTCCCTGCAGCCACGCTGCAAGGACCAAAAGGGAATATCCGATGGCTCTCATGGCGACGCCCCGCTTCGCCCATGGATTGTTCAGTCCGCTCCCTTGATGGTAGTAAGGGGTTCATGTCATTTCCGTGGCGGTCATTGAGCAAAGATGATGACGAAGGGCGACGACCTCGCAAGCCGCTGGAAGCGTGATATCGCGGGCTTGCCGCGCGGCGACATTGCGTGTGCTGCCGCTTTCGGCGAAATCATGGCGCTTTATGGTGAGAGCCGCCGCCGCTATCACGGGATTGGGCATTTGCAGGCGCTGTTCGCACTTCTTGACACCCATGTGCCCCAATCTGTTGATCGCACGCCGCTCCACTTTGCTGTGTGGTGGCATGATGCGATCCATGATCCGGGCTTACGGGACAATGAGGAAAAGAGTGCCGCGCTTGCCCGGCTGCATCTTGAGGCGATGGGGGCCGAGCCTGCGCTGACTGCCCATGTGTGCGAGCTTATCCTGGCGACGCGCAACCATTGGGAGGGTGCGCCCATGGGAGATGGTGACTTTTTTCTGGACGCGGACATTGCCATTCTGGGCGCATCTCCGGCCACCTATCAGCGCTATACAGCCGCCGTGCGTGCCGAATATGCGCATCTTGACGACACGACCTTTGGCGCAGGGCGCAGTGCCTTTCTGAAGGGCGCGCTCTTGCGGCCCCGTTTGTTCCGCACGCAGATCTTTGCCGGTGCGTTCGAAGCGCAGGCGCGCGCCAACATGGCAGCGGAACTCCTGCGGTTGCAGGCAATCGCTTAGCGCGCCCGCGTGCTCCACCAGGCAATCGCGAAGGCGATCATCAGCGCGCCGTCAATCAGGCTGCCATAGAAAAGCGGGCCTTGGCTCATGCGCCCCGCCAGATAAAGCGCCAGACCCGGGGCGAAGAAGGCGATCTTTTCGCCAATCGTCACCAGCATCAGGAGGCGGTAGCGCGCTGGGTCGGTCGCGATCAGGAGAAACGCCAATTGCCAGACAAGGGCCGTGCCCGCAAAGCCATAGAAGAATGCCGCATAGGGCGCGGCAGGGTCGCCATCGGGCATTGTTGGTCCCGCAAAAAGCATGGGCGTGAGAACCACCAGCCCATAGAGCCCGGCCACCAGATAAATCCAACGCGCCAGTTTCATGTTCATACTCCCGTTCACCGCGCCTTGACCCCACGCAAGTACCTTTCCCGGCATGGCTTGCGTCACAAAACTGGCGCGCAAGGCGAGCCCCGGCAAGTCTGAAATCCGGACCGGCTGCGGCCACGGCCCGCTTGACGTCTCGCCCGGGCGGGATCAGCCTCACCCCGAGGCCCATCTGGGCTCCAAGAATCGGGGAGAGTTCCATGTTCCTTTTTGCGCGTCTTTCTGCTGCCGCTGCTGCGGTGGCGGCTGTTCTTCTGTTCGCGCCTTCTGCCATGGCGGCTGATTGCCCCTATGACGCGCAAGGCGTGGTTGCGGGGGATGGCGAAGCACTCGTCTGCAGCTGCCCTGCCAATGACAGCACGGGCGCGCTCTACGGCACGGGGCGCTATACGCGCGATTCAAAAATCTGCACCGCTGCCATCCATGCAGGCGCCGTGACGCCAGCGGGCGGCGAGGTCTCGGTCTATCTCGGCGCGGCATGCGACGACTTCAAAGCTTCGTCGCAGAATGGCGTGACGTCGAGTGCGTGGTCAGCCTATCCCGGCACGTACGGCTTTACCTGGCCGCTGCCTGCATGCGGTCTTGCAACGACAGTGGCGGCGCCCACGGACGGCACCGTGTGGTGCCCGGAAAATGCCATGAATGTGGCGGCCGGCGCGGATGGCAGCTTTGCCTGCTCGTGTGCGCCCAATGTTTCGACTTTGGGTGCTGTCTATGGCTCGGGCCGCTATACGAACGACTCCAACATCTGCACCGCTGCTCTTCACGCAGGCGCTGTGGATGCGGCAGCCGGCGGCGCGGTGACGCTTTACCTCGGCAATGGCTGCGGCAGCTTTACAGGGTCGACCGCCAACAACGTGACCACGCGGAACTGGTCGTCTTTCCCCATTACATTCGGGTTTGCTTCGCCGCTTCCGGAATGTGCGGCAGAGGTGACACCGCCGGTTGTGGGCTCAACCACGCCGACTGCGCCTGCACCCGCAGTCGATGCCCCGCCCGCACAAGGCGCCAATGATGGTCCCGCCGAATGGCAGGCGCGCGCCGAACTTTATGCGGCCGCCCTTCCCGAACCGCTGGCGGGCTGGGAAGCAACCTCGCGCAATGCCATGTGGGAAAATTCCGACATGACGGGCAAGCATGTTTCCGGCACGCGCACCTACAAGGAAGGTGGCGGCATGCAGTCGGACATCTTCATCGAGATCAGCAATGCGCCGGACGGCACGCCGCACGGCACCACCCAGCGGATGTGGGAGGATGAGGCCTATCGCGCGTCACGCAGCGCCGTTCTGGGCGAAGTGGCGGGCAGGCCCGCACTGATCCAGACGGAAGGCGGCGACGAGCGGATCGTGTTCCGCATGGCGTCGGGCCTTTTCGTGTCGGTCGGCCGTCTTGGTTCGCACACGACAACGCGCGAGGACATCGACATTTATATCGCTGCCCTCGACTTTGCGAAGATCGAAGCTCTGCCGATGCGGTGAGGCGGGGGCGGTGAGGGTTGCGCTCGCGCTTTTCCTGCTTGCTCTGACGCTTGCCCTGCCTGGGTGCTACAAAGGCATGGGCAACACGGCGGAGCGCTGCATAGCGTATGATGACTCACGTCCTTGGCGGCGGCTTGACGAGCCGCCGCCGAACGCGCCCGCGCTTCGGCTTCTTGCAGATGCGACGGGGCAGCCTCCGGGCAGCGCTGAAACAAGGATTGAACGCTGGATCGAACTGCCTACCGGCGAATTGCGGCTTTGCCGGACTGATGACGAGAGACATTCGAATGTCGGCGCATGGTGGGAATTTTCAACCGGACCGAATCCCGTGATCGTGAATAGCGACGGATGGCTGTACGTCACTGTTGGTTGAACCCGCCTTGCCGCAATGAACGGCGCAGCATCAGATTATCGCCGCGCGTGGAGGCAAGGATCATCAGGAATGTCGCGGCGCTGACAATGGCGCCCAGCACACGCGCGGGAAATGATCCGGCGCCGGCATAAGCCGAGAACCGGGTCAAGAGGCACAAACTCATTGCGCGGTTCGACGAAGGCTCACCGTGAGGGACGCCGTGATCTGCATGAATGCAGCTCACAGGCCTCCTCGTCCTGAGCCTTCGTCGAAGGATGCATCGCGCTGATGCGGCACGCCGCTCGGTGAGCGCTTCCCTACCCTGCCTGCTTCACCAATTTCTGCAGATTGGCGATTGCGGGCATGATGGCGGCGTTCACGCGTTTGAGGATCGCCTGTTTCTCCGCGTCATCGGGCGCCACATTGCCTGCAAGTTTGCCTGCGGGATTGAGACGTGTCGCCGTCTGCCACGCCACAAGAGCAGGATGCGACAGGGCCGCGCCCTCACTCATCAGATTGCCCAGAAGTGTTGCGGGCCAATCCTCCACCCGATCAGGAAAGGGCACCGGCGGGCACAGGCGGTTCTTTTCAGCCTCATCTTTGCCATGCGCCTCGACCCAGGCGGCCATGGCTCCGCTCAAGACCACATTGGGCACGCGCACCATCTGCAGCAGGATGCGGTTGCCCGCAAAAACCGGCTCGGGCGGGCGCGACGTAAACGCCTTGGCTGTGCAGTTGATGTAAAGCGGGTTGCCCGCAATCTCATGCAGGCCTTCGTCAAAGCGCAGGCCCCGGCCCGTCACCGCGCGCACATGGCCCTTGCGCACCACGCGCCTGACGCGGCGAAGTTCTGCCACCTCGCCCTCCGATATGGTCGGATAGTGGAACATTTCCGCCTTCACCGAATGATCAACGCGCAGGAAGATGCCCGCCTTTTCCAGCGTGAGGCAGAGGTCGTGGGCCGTAGGGGCGGTCGCAGATGCCTCCATCATGGTCGCAAAGCCGCCCACGGTTTCAGTGAAGAACTCGACGCCGGGCTGCGTGTGCCTGCGGTTCCACAACCAGGTCTCGCGCGGCTTTATCCAGATGATGTCGTCTGGTGCGGCGCCTGACTGAAGCAGGAACACAATCGTATCCATTGACGTTTTGCCCGCGCCGATCACCACGAAGGGCTTCGGCATGGCGCCCTCACGCATCCACAAGGCGGGCAGCGCGTTGGGCGGCACAAGCTCCACCCCCTCGGCCACATCGAAGGCGGGGCGATGGGTTGCGGGAACAACCGTGCCGATGAACGTCGCATCCACAAAGCGGCGGCGCACGTTCACGCGCATTTCATTGCCCGAAAGAAGCGAGACGATGCGGCCATCACCGTCATGCGAAGACATCGGCAGATAGGCAACGCGGCCCGATGGCAGCAGATGCTGGCGCATCACCGCATCAAAATAGGCGGCGACTTCGGGACCTGTTGCCAGCTCGTAGAGACCCGCATTGAGGCCAACCGCATCCTTGGCGCCGCTGCCCAGCATGCGCGAGGCGACGCCATAGGACGCCGAAGGCTGATGCAGCGCGACAAAGGGATAGGCATCGTTCCAGTGGCCGCCGGGCCGTGCGTGGCGGTCGACGATGGTGATGTGCGCATCCGTTTCGGCCAGAAGCGTATCGGCAAAGGCAAGACCCAACGCACCCGCGCCGGTGATCAGGTAATCTGTGGTAATGGCGGTCATTTGTGCCCGGTTGCGCGCGAGATGTTTGCGGCGCTCAAGCTAGCGTGTCCGCCCCGCGCGGCAAGGCCGAATGCATCACGCCCCGCATCACATCGGCTGCCAGAGTTCGATGGCGTTGCCTTCCGGATCATGGATACGCGCAAAGCGGCCATAGGGATAGGGCGTGGGGTCGGGCGTCACATCGATGCCGTCGGCCGCCAATTGCACCATCATCACATCAAGATCACGCACGCGGAAGTTCAGCATGAACTGCTTTTCGGGATTGCCGAAATAGTCCGTCTTCTCCTCGAACGGGGCAAAGACAGTCGGCCCCGCCAGCGTGTGCCAGGGCAATTCACCCTCGGCCTGCGGAGCAGGATCAATGCCCAGATGAAGGCGATACCATTGCGCCAGCGCTGCGGGATCCTTCGCGCGGAAGAAGAAGCCGCCAATGCCCAGCACTTTCTCTCGCGCGACTTGAGAGGCGGGCGCAGCAGGCGTGTCGGCCAATACGCTTGTCGCCGCAGCCAAGGGCGCTGCCGCGATCACGCCAATGATCGTGCGGCGGGAAATGTGTTCGGTCACGGTGTCATCACCTCTGCGTTTCCGGGTTCCTGCGCAACGCTGCGCGCGCATTATTTGCCGCGCCGCGCCGCCTCAATCGCAGCAACATCGATTTTGGTCATCTGCATCATCGCCTCAAAGACGCGTTTGGCCTCTGCGCCGCCTGCGGCCATGCCCTCGGTCAGTGCGCGCGGCGTGATCTGCCAGGAAATGCCCCATTTGTCCCTGCACCAGCCGCAAGCGCTCGGCGTGCCACCATTGCCGATGATCGCGTTCCACAGGCGATCCGTTTCGGCCTGATCATCGGTTGCGATCTGGAACGAGAAAGCCTCGTTGTGTTTGAAAACCGGCCCGCCATTCAGGCCAAGGCAGGGAATGCCCGCGACGATGAAATCGACCGTCAGCACATCGCCCGACTTGCCCGACGGAAAATCACCCGGCGCGCGGCGCACCGCGCCAACAGAACTGTCGGGAATGGTGGCCGCATAAAAACGCGCGGCCTCCTCTGCATCCTTGTCGAACCAGAGGCAGATGGTGTTTTTGGGGATCGCCATGAATTTCGCCTTTGCCGGGTGTTGCGCACAGAGGCTCTCACGCCAGCCCCAGCGCGCGCAAGACGGCACCTTGATCGTAATAAGGTCGCTCGCAGATGATTTTGTCACTGCCGGGGGCGAATTCAAAACTTGCCGCCATGCGCACGCGGAATGATTTGCCGGTCGGCGCAATTGTTTTGCCGTTGAGCGTCAGCGGCCCCTTGTGTGTGCCCGTCAGCCAGAATTCGACCAGCACGCTGTCGCCCGCATGCGCGATGGCGATGATCTCGTTGCCCTGATCGGGAAAGGGCACGCGCGAGAGATGAAAATATTTGCGCACCGCCTCCTCGCCATCGAACACGGCGCCGGGGCCCAGAAGCTCGTAACGCGGATGGGCAAAGGTTGCGATCACGCCATCCCAATCATGCACGATCTCCAGCGCCATGTGGCGCTTGACGGTTTCAATGCGGGCGGTGGGGAGGGAGGGCATGGGGTGATCGCTAGTTGGGAGAATGCGGGACAGGCTTCATCATTGAACGTGGTCTTCCGGATCACCGCTGAGCAGGTGCCCGAGTGCAGTATCCAGCAGAGGCAAATCCCGCTGGATCGTCAAAATCACGCGATCATCGAGAACATCATCATAGGTATACGCGAGTATGTTTCTGAAGCCTGCGATCATGCGGGCTGGAATTCCGTGTTTGGCCAACACATCAGACGAGATATCACGCAAGGCGGCATCGATGCATATGAAGGCGCGCTCGATCGCGTATCGCGTCTTGCGGTCCGACTTCAGGCCGGGCAGATCAAGGCCGCGTGCCCAATCCATGATGAGGCGCACATTTTCCTGCGCCTCCAGCGCCGCAAGTGCTGTCCCGCCTCTCTTTTCAGAATGCACTGACAAGCTGATCCGAAGCCGCGATGCGCGAAAGGCGGCGCCCGGGTTTCATCACGTCATTGCGCACGACGAGATCAACCGGGCGGCCAAGAATTTCGTGCAGCTCGGTAACAATGCCGCCGAGCTCAAATGCGCTGAAAAGCGGTGTGCGCCCGGCGGGGCCTCCGTCAAGCTCCACCATGATGTCGATGTCGCTCGATGGGCCCGCCGCGTCTTTGGCCACAGAGCCAAACAGCCAAGCGTGCACCACGCCCAGGGCCTCAAGGTCCTTGCGGCGCGCCTGTAAGAGCATGATCGCTTCCTGCCTGCGCATGGCCGAAGCCTAGCAGGAACGGATCAGCCCGAAAATCGGCAAAAACTGGCGCGCCCGAAAGGATTCGAACCTCTGACCCCCAGATTCGTAGTCTGGTGCTCTATCCAGCTGAGCTACGGGCGCATGCCGGGCGGTGGCCAAATGTGCCGCCGCCGCTTTGGTCCCCTTGCACTCCCTTGGGGCTATCCCAAGGGGGGTGTCACGGGGGTGCGAACGTAAAGCAGGGTTTTCCGGCAAGCGCAAGATGGTTGGGGGTCGTGTGATGGGAGCCGGGGGGCCAGAACCGGGGGCAAGGCTTTAGGGTACTGGCCAAACCAGGGCGGTCCCCCTAGTTTGGCTGCGGGCAGACCCTTCTTGGCGGGCCCCCGCCACACGCGCCGGGGCCTTGGGACCAAACAATGCAGGCTTTACCTTGGCCGGGTTTCTGGCCGGGCGCGCGAGCGCGCCAAGCCGTGTGCCGTGCCCTTTTTTCCCTCCTTCTCATTCTCGCCATCGCCCCCATGAAAGCACGTGCCCAGGGATCTGATCTTCATGCGCCCTTCGGGACGCTGCTCCAGCGCTATGTCGCGGTCGATGGCAGCGGAAGCCATGCAGGATTGGCGCGCGTCAATTATGCGGGCTGGAAGGCAAGTGCCGCCGACATGGGCGCGCTTGCCGCCTATCTTGATGCGCTGTCTTCTGCCCGCCCCACCGCCATGGACGATGCGGCGCGCATGGCGTTCTACATCAACGCGTACAACGCGCTGACGCTGAAAGTGGTGCTGGACCATTATCCCGTCGGCTCGATCCGCGAGATTTCGATTTCGCCGGGGCTTTTTTCCGTCGGCCCGTGGAAGAAGAAGCTGCTTTCCATCGAAGGCGAGATGCTGTCGCTGGATGACATCGAGCATACGCGGCTTCTGGCTGCGTTTGGCGACAACCGCATCCATTATGCCGTCAATTGCGCGTCCGTCGGCTGCCCCAATCTTGCGACTGAGCCCTATCGCGGGCCAACGCTTTCAGCCCAGCTGGATGCGGCTGCGCGCGCCTATGTCAACAATGCGCGCGGGGTTGATCTTTCGTCGGGCCGGCTCAAAGTATCGCGCATCTATGAATGGTATCAGGGTGATTTCGGCGGCAGCGATGAAGGCGTGATCGCGCATCTGAAACTTTTTGCAGCACCGGAACTTGCAGCAAGGCTGGACGGGGTTTCATCCATCCGCGGCACGTTCTATGACTGGTCGCTCAACGATGGCTCACGCTGACAGGCCGATTGATGACACAGAATGACAATGACGCAGGCGGCGGGGAAAACCCCGTGACACGGCTCAACCGCGCGCTGCCCTTTGTGCTTCTGATCGCGGGGCTGGTCGTCTTTTTCGCCCTCGACCTGCAGAAATATTTCACACTGGAGGCGTTGCGCGCCAATCGCGTGATGCTGGCCGAATTCGTCCTGCAGAACCCGCTCATCGCGCCTATGGCGTTTGGCGGCATCTATGCGCTGGTTGTCGCATTCTCGCTGCCTTTGGGTGCGGTGATGACACTGGCGGGCGGGCTCCTTTTCGGGCTTGTCACCGGCACGATCACGGTCGTGTGCGGCGCCACGCTTGGGGCAACCGCGCTCTTCCTTGCCGCACGCGGCGCCTTCCGCGAGAGCTTTGCGCGGCGCGCCGGTGCAACCCTTCGCAAGCTGGAAGAAGGTTTCAGGCGCGATGCATTCTTCTATCTTCTGACGCTGCGCCTCATCCCGGCCTTTCCGTTCTTCCTTGTCAATCTTGCCCCCGCCCTTCTGGGCATGCGGCTTCTGCCCTATGTGATCGCCACTTTCATCGGCATCATTCCCGGCACGTTTGTCTACATCTCCATCGGCAATGGCCTGGGCGCGCTTTTCGATGCGGGCCAGACGCCGGAGCTGGGGCTTTCGATCTTTCTCAAGCCCGACATCCTGCTGCCCATTGGCGGGCTCATCGTCCTTTCGCTGTTGCCGATTGCGGCGCGGCGGCTTGGCCTTGTCAAACGTCAGGACTGAACCAAATGGCCGCAACGCGCATTGACTGCGACATCTGCATCATCGGTGCGGGGTCGGGCGGACTTTCGGTTGCCGCCGGTGCCGCCATGCTGGGGCGCAAGACCGTGCTGGTCGAGAAGCACAAGATGGGCGGCGACTGCCTCAATACAGGCTGCGTACCGTCAAAGGCGCTGATCGCCGCAGCTTCGCGCGCGCAAGGGATGCGCGAGGCGGGGCCATTCGGCATCGCGTCCGTTGATCCCGCCGTCGACTACGCCAAGGTGATGGACCATGTGCATGGCGTGATCGCTTCCATCGCGCCGATGGACAGTGTGGAACGCTTCACCGGGCTTGGCGTGAAAGTCATTCAGGCGGAGGGGCGGTTTTTATCGCCGACCGAACTGGAAGCGGGCGGCAACCGCATCCGCGCCCGGCGTTTTGTGATCGCCACCGGATCGCGCGCGGTCGCGCCGCCCATTCCCGGCCTTGCGGACGTGGCTTTTCTCACCAACGAAACGCTGTGGGACAACCGCACGCTGCCCGAACATCTGGTGGTGATCGGTGCGGGGCCCATCGGGCTTGAGATGGCGCAGGCGCATCGCAGGCTGGGTGCCAAAGTAACGGTGCTTGAAGCCTTCAAGGCCTTTGCCCGCGACGATGCAGAATGTGCGGGTGCTGTCCTTGCCGTGCTGCGGCGCGAAGGCGTCGACATCCGCGAAGGTGTGAAGATCAACAAGGTCGGCGGCACAACGGGCGCATTCTCCATCACGCTGGGCGATGGCGAGGTTCTTCAGGCCTCGCATCTTCTGGTCGCTGCCGGTCGTGCGCCCAATGTGGAAGGGCTCGGGCTTGAAGCCGCCAATGTCGCCTACACAAAAAAAGGCATCGGCGTTGATGCAAAATTGCGCAGCTCCAACAAGCGCATTTATGCGATCGGCGACGTGGCAGGCGGGCTCCAGTTCACGCATGTGGCGGGCTATCAGGCGGGGCTTGTCATCCGCTCGGCGCTTTTCCGGTTTGGCGGCGCGTATGCCGCCAGCGCGATCCCGTGGGCGACCTATACCGACCCTGAACTTGCCCATGTGGGCCTCAATGAAACGGAAGCGGCCAAGCTTGGCCCCATGAAGGTTTCGCGCTGGAAGGTCGAGGAGAACGACCGCGCCCATGCCGAACATCATCATGACGGGCTCATCAAGGTCGTGGCCGGCAAAGGCGGCCGGGTGCTGGGCTGCACGATTGCTGCACCCCATGCGGGCGACCTCATCATGCCCTGGGTGATCGCGGTCCAGAAGAAACTCACGATGCGCGACATGTCGGGATTTGTTGCGCCCTACCCCACGCTCTCCGAGATTTCCAAGCGCGCGGCGGGTGCCTATTTCTCCAGCACCCTCTTTTCGCCGGGCGTCAAGCGGCTGGTTTCCTTTCTTTCACGTTTCGGCTGAGCGGCCGGGCTGACAGGACAGCCAAGACGCTGCTAGACATGTGCCCGCCATGGCGTCCATGCGTGCAGTCCTCAAGGAACGGATTCGCAACGCGGCAAGGGGTCTTCCCGACCGCCTGCCCGCGCGTGTGCGCCTGTGGCCGCGCAGCCTTTCGGGCCGGTTGCTGATGCTGACCATTCTTTATGTGATGGTCAGCGGTGTCCTCGTTTACGTGCCGACTGTTGCCAGCTTCCACCGCAACCTTCTGGAGGAGAAGCTGGCGGCTGCGCAATTGGCCGTTCTGGCGCTGGAGGAAACCGAGGGCAACCAGGTTTCGCCCGAATTGCGGCGCGAGTTGCTGACGAATGCGGGTGTACGCGCGGTATCGCTGAAGCGCAACGAGACACGGCAATTGTTCCTGGCCGATGACATGCCCAACCAGATCGATGAAGTCTTCGACCTGCGCGAGCAGCCGTTCTTTGCCAGTGCATCGGGGGCGCTCTCGACATTGCTGGCGCGCGAGGGGCGCATCCTGCGCATCATCGGCCTGCCGCGCTTTGGCGGCGGACAATCGATCGAGGCGCTGGCGGATGAAGGGCCGATCCGGGCTGAACTTTTCGCCTATGCGCAGCGCGTGCTGGTCCTGTCGCTGGTCATCTCGCTGGTCACGGGCGCGCTTGTTTTCGTGTCCCTTCATTACGTGATCGTGCGGCCGATCCGGCGCATCACCACATCGATGACCTCGTTCCGCGAGCAACCGGAGGATGAAAAGCGCATTATCCAGCCGCTAGGGCGCCATGGCGAGATCGGTGACGCGGAAACAGCACTTGCCGACATGCAGACGCAGGTGCGCGGTGCGCTCCGCCAACGCGCGCATCTGGCCGCCCTTGGCACCGCCGTTGCCAAAATCAATCACGATCTGCGCAACATCCTCTCCAGCGCGCAATTGGCTTCGGACCGGCTGGCCCAAAGCGATGACCCGGCGGTGAAGCGCGCGGCGCCCAAGCTTGTGCGTGCGCTTGACCGCGCCATCGATCTTGCCACCAACACGCTGCGCTATGGCCGCGCCGATGAGTTGCCGCCCCAATTGCGCAGTCACAGGCTGCTGCCCATGGTCCACGAGGCGTTGGCCGCAGTCGCCGAGACGGCAGCGATCAAGGCCAGCTCCGATGTGGCGGAAGATTTTCAGGTCTTTGCCGATGGCGACCAGTTGTTCCGCGTTCTTCTCAACCTCATCCGCAACGGGGCGCAGGCCCTTGGTGAGCATGCCGGTGGCACGCTGATCATTTCAGCGCGGCAGGAGAATGACAATTGCCTCATCGACATCGCGGATAATGGTCCCGGTCTGCCGGATGCCGTGAAGGCCCATCTGTTCGAGCCCTTCGCGGGGGGCGCGCGCACGCGCGGCACGGGGCTTGGCCTGGCAATCGCGCATGAGCTGGTGACGGGGCATGGTGGTCATCTGTTGCTTCTGAAGTCTGACGCACAAGGCACGATTTTCCGCATCGTCTTGCCCGCGCAGACAACGCTTTCCGGCGGCCCATGAGCAATCGCATTCTCTATGCCGACATCGGCGGCACGTTTGCGCGCTTTGCTTTTGCGCCACCCGGCGTGCGGCCGCATGTGTCCAGCGTCCTTTCCACGCAGATGCTGCCGGGGCTTGGCGAAGCGGTCAGCGAAGCGATGCGCGCGGAAGGCATCACGGCGCCGCTTGCAGGTGTCGCGATTGCAGGCGCGGGGCCGGTCATCGACGGCGCGATCAATCTCACCAATGCGGGATGGCGGATTGACGCGTCGATCATTGCTTCGGCAACCGGCGTGCAACATCCCCTGATCGTCAATGATTTCACCGCGCAGGCGGCCGCGCTTGCGGCTCTCGCGCCCGATGATCTCGACAGTTTTGGCGGCGGGGCAGGTGATCCTTACGCACCGCGCGCGGTTGTGGGACCGGGCACCGGCTTTGGCGTGTCGGCGCTTGTGCCTGCCGGGGGCGGGCGCTTTGTTCCCCTGGCAGCCGAAGGCGGGCACGTGGATCTGGCACCCGGCAATCCGCGCGAGCTTGCGATCATCTGGCAGTTGCAGCAGCAATTCGGCCATGTCAGTTGCGAGCGCGTGCTGTCGGGGTCCGGCCTTGAGACGCTTTATGGTGCGATTGCCGCCCTTGATGGTGTGGCGGTTGCGCCCAGGCCCACACCGGCAGAAATCGCAACCCGCGCGCGCGCGAAGACCGACCCCGTGGCCGTTGAGACCATCCATGTCTTTACGGGGCTTATGGGTGCTGCCGCCGGCAATGTGGTTCTCACCATCGGTGCGACCGGCGGGCTTTACCTTGCAGGCGGCATCCTGCCGCGCTGGGGCGATCTTTTTGATCGCGCGCTTTTCCGTCACCGGATGGAAGCCAAGGGCCGCATGGGCGCATGGCTTTCGCGCGTGCCGACGCATCTTGTCACGGCGCCGGATGCGGCCATGATCGGGTTGGCCGAACTTTTTTGCGGCATGCGCGTCCTACTTGCGGATCACACGCCATGAACCCGACACGTCCCGGACCGCGCAATCTCATCACCGATGTGCCGGGCATCCGCGTCGGCAATGCGGAAGATGCGCGTGCGATGACGGGGGCAACGATCATCCTGTGCGATCAACGCATGGTCGCAAGTGTTGACATGCGCGGCGGCGCGCCCGGCACGCGCGAGACGGATGCGCTTTTGCCCGAGACGCTTGTCGAGGCGGTCGATGCCATCGTGCTGTCGGGCGGCTCGGTCTATGGACTTGATGCGGCGGGCGGTGCCACGGCGTGGCTGGGCGCGCGCGGTCGCGGCTACAAACTCGGCACCTCGCGCATGGTCGCGCCCGTCGTTCCGGCCGCAATCCTTTTTGACTTGATGAATGGCGGCGACAAGGATTGGGGCGAGACGCCACCCTATGCGGACCTTGGTCGCGCGGCGTGCGAGGCTGCCAGCACCGACTTTGCGCTCGGCAATGCAGGCGCCGGCATGGGCGCACAGGCCGGACAATTGAAGGGCGGTCTTGGCAGCGCATCGACACTTACCGCCGATGGTTTCGTTGTGGGTGCGCTTGCAGCCGTCAATCCGTTCGGATCAGTCCTTGTGCCCGGCACGCGCACATTCTGGGCCTGGCCTTTCGAGCAGAATCGTGAGCTTGGCGGGCAGGCGCCCCCGACGGGCTCCCTTGCCCATCTCGACTTTCCCGATGACATCAAGGCGCGCGTGCCCCGACCGGGCGAGAACACGACCATCGGGGTTGTGGCCGTCAATGCACGGATCAGCGTCGCCGAGGCGCGGCGCATCGCGATCATGGCGCAGGATGGCTATGCGCGGGCGATCCGCCCCATCCACACCATGGGCGACGGTGACGTGGTCTTTGTGCTGGCGGGCGGGGACATGGAATTGCCCGAGCCGAGGCCCCTTTTCCTCTCAAGACTGGGGGCAATTGCGGCCGATACCATGGCCCGGGCCGTGGCGCGCGGCGTGTTTGAGGCAAAAAGCCTAGGCGGGCTAAAAGCTTACCGGGATTGAGCCGGTTCAGCCGGTTAACAGGAAAATTGCCCGGCTTCGTTGACTTTTGGGGTCAAGGATGGCTAGAAGCCTCGCCTTCGGGCGCGTGGCAGTCCCGCCTTGCCGCCTTTCCAGTTTTCCGGGTTGTTCCGATGAAGCGCACCTATCAACCGTCCAAGCTCGTCCGCAAGCGGCGCCACGGTTTCCGCAGCCGCATGGCGACGAAGAATGGCCGCAAGATCCTGTCGCGCCGTCGCGCTGCGGGCCGCAAGTCGCTGTCGGCTTGAGCCTTCGCCCTCCACCAGGGGCGTTCCACCTTTGCGTGACCTCGAAAAGCCCGGCGCCAAGCACGACAAAAGTGCCGCCGGGCCTTTGTGCGTCGTGCGCCTGAAAGACCGCGCCGATTTCCTGCGCGTGGCATCCGGCGGCCGCGTGCATATGCGGGGTTTCTCGCTGCAGTTCCTGAAAAATGCTGGTGACGGCGTGCGGCTTGGTTTCACCGTGACCAAGAAAGTCGGCAATGCCGTCATGCGCAACCGGGTACGGCGGCGGTTGAAGGAAGCAGCCCGTATCTCATTTGCACAAACTGGTGCTCAAACAGGATTGGCCGGCATGGATTATGTGCTGGTCGGGCGGCTGGACGCGGCAAGCCTGCCCTTTCCAAGCCTGATCGCGGACCTTAAACAGGCGCTCGCGCGCGCACATACGGCCAAACCGCCGCGCAAACCCAAGACAAGAGACGAAGGCGCAAAGGCAAGCGGGGAATGACAATCGCAAGTGCCATCACCGGAACCCTGCACGCGCTGTCGCGCGCGTTCGCGTTTGCGCTGGCGCTGCCCATCCGCTTTTACCGCTATTTCATCTCGCCGCTTCTGGGGCGGAATTGCCGGTATGATCCCACCTGCTCGGCCTATGCGCTGCAGGCGCTCGACATTCACGGGCCGGTCAAGGGCAGCTATTTCGCCGCACGGCGCATTCTTCGCTGTCATCCGGTCAAGTGGCTGGGCGGTGGCGAGGGTTTTGATCCGGTGCCGCCGCGGCGCACGCAAGCGCTTTCCCATGAGTTGGCCACTCCCTGCGGCCATGACCATTCGCACATCACCGCCCGGACATCCCGCGTGGCGGAAGGAAAAGAGACGCCATGAGTGAGAACCGCAACCTCTTTCTGGTCATCGCCCTGTCGCTGGCGGTCGTGATCCTGTGGCAGGAGTTCATCGTTGGTCCGATGACGCCGCCGCCGCAGGAACAGACGACCATCACGCCTGACGGCAGCGCGACAGGAGGTGTAACGCCGCCCGTCACCGATGTCGCGGGTTCGATCAGCGCGCCAGCCACACCCCAGGCCGGCGTCAGCCTGCCCCGCGCCGAGGCGCTGGGTGCCAGCGGCGCGCGTCTGGCCATCATGTCGGATGCGGTTGATGGCTCGATCCTTCTGACCGGCGCGCGATTTGACGATCTCAATCTTCGTCGCTACCGCACACAGGTTGATCCGCAGTCTGAGGAAATCACGCTCTTCAGCCCCAAGAGCGTTACCTGGCCGGACTTCACCTATTTTGCCGAGTTCGGCTGGGCGGCCGCGCCCGGCGGCACGATCACGCTTCCCAACGCGGAGACGGTCTGGCGGGTGGCTGCGGGGGCAACGCTTTCGCCTTCATCGCCCGTTACGCTTGAGTGGGACAACGGACAGGGTTTCCTCTTCAAGCGTACCATCGCGCTTGACGACAATTACATGTTCACGATCACGGACGCGGTCGAGAACCGCTCGGCCGGTGATGTCGCGCTTTATCCCTATGGCCTGATCGCGCGCCACGGCGGCGAACCGCAGATGTCGATCTGGGTGATACACGAAGGCTTGCTCGGCGTCTTCAACGGCACGCTGGAGCAGCAGACATTCAGCGACATGCAGGACGAGCCCGTCCAGTCATTCGAGACCTCGGGCGGCTGGCTTGGCATCACGGACCATTACTGGATGGCCGCCCTTGCGCCAGACCAAAACGAGGCGGTCGTGGCCCGCTTCACACGCGACGCGCGCGACGGCAAGAACATCTATCAGACCGATTTCCGCTACACATCGGCGCGCATCGCGGCGGCGGGCCAGACTATTTCCGTCACCCATCATCTCTTTGCAGGCGCCAAGTCGGTTGCGGTCGTGGACGGCTATGAGGAAAATCTCGGCATCAAGCGCTTTGACCTCGCAATTGACTGGGGCTGGTTCTTCTTCCTGACCAAGCCGATTTTCCTGTTGCTCGACTTCATCCAGTCGCTGGTCGGCAATTTCGGCATCGCGATCCTGCTTCTGACCGTCCTCATCAAGCTCCTGTTCTTCCCCCTGGCGAACAAGAGCTATGAGTCGATGAGCAAGATGAAGAAGATCCAGCCGGAGATGCTCAAGCTGCGCGAGCGCCACAAGGAGGATCCGCAGCGGCTGCAGGCCGAGATGATGGGCCTCTACAAGCGCGAGAAAGTGAACCCCGTTTCGGGCTGTCTGCCCATCCTCCTGCAGATCCCCGTGTTCTTCTCGCTCTACAAGGTGCTCTACGTGTCGCTGGAGATGCGGCACAAGCCGTTCTTCGGCTGGGTGCAGGACCTTTCGGCCATTGATCCGACAAACGTGTTCACGCTTTTCGGCCTTCTGCCCTATGAGCCCTGGTCCTTCCTGCATATCGGCATCTGGCCTTTGGTCATGGGCGTCTCCATGTGGGTGCAGATGAAGATGAACCCGCCGGCAACCGATCCGGTGCAGCAACGCATCTTCGGCCTGATGCCGTGGTTCTTCATGTTCCTGATGGCCAGTTTCCCGGCAGGGCTTGTCATCTACTGGGCGTGGAACAACACGCTGTCGGTGCTGCAGCAATATTTCATCATGCGGCGCATGAAGGTCGAAGTGCACCTGTTCGACAATCTGAAGAACAGCTTCCTTGTCCGGCTGGTCACCGGGCGCGTCGGGCGCAAGCCTGATCCGGGCGACGGCAAGAATTGATGACACCGGCCGAAAGGGAAGCGGAAGAAGAACGCCTTCTGTGGGAGGAGCGCGGGCGGCTCCTCTTTGCCGGGCCATGCGACTTTGTGGCGGGGGCGACCGCCACATCAAACCTTCCGGCCGAGGAAATGATCGAAGTCGCGTTTGCCGGGCGCTCGAATGTCGGCAAGTCGAGCCTTGTGAATGCACTGACCGGCCGCAATACGCTGGCACGCGTCTCCGACACGCCGGGGCGCACGAAGGAAATCAATTTCTTCAATCTGGGCGGGGCGCTCGTGCTCACCGACCTGCCCGGTTATGGTTACGCGCGCGCGCCCAAGAAGCTGGTTGCGCAGTGGACCAAGCTCATCTTCTCGTATCTGCGCGGGCGGACGACCTTGCGCCGCGTCATGCTGCTCGTCGACAGCCGCCACGGTCCCAAGGAAAACGACATTGAGGCGATGACGGCGCTGGATGAGGCTGCGGTCTCCTACCAGCTCGTGTTGACCAAATCCGACAAGCCCAAGCGCACAGAGCTTGCTGCCATGATCGCGGCGACCAGGGCGCTCGCCCAGCGTCATGCTGCCGCACATCCCGAGATCCTGGTTACCTCGAGCGAGACCGGCGAGGGACTGGCCAGCGTCAAGGCATCCATCGCCCGGCTCGTGCCCATGGCCTGAGCCGCGCCGGGCAGGACAGTTGGTCTCGTCGCCCTTCCTGGGCTATAAGGCGCGCGGCGCCGCATCCTGAACCCCGCACCTTGCGGGGGCGTTTCATCCCGGCCGCCCTTGATGACGGTACGCGATGGCTTCAGACGACATTACCGCCAAGGACCTGCCTTTCACCATGCGCCAGCTCGCCAAGTGGCGCGGTACGGCACGCACATTGGTGGAGGCGCTGCCCTATATCCTTCGCTATGACGGGCGCACCATCGTCGTCAAATATGGCGGTCATGCCATGGGTGAATCGGGCGTGAGCGAGGATTTCGCACAGTCCATCGTACTGATGAAGCAGACCGGCATCGCGCCGGTCGTCGTCCATGGCGGCGGCCCGCAGATCGGTGCCATGCTGGACCGCCTGCAGATCAAGTCGAGGTTCATCGACGGCCTGCGCGTCACTGACCGCAGCGCGATCGACGTCGTGGAAATGGTGCTGACCGGCTCGATCAACAAGCAGATCGTCTCCGCCATCAACAGCGCGGGCGGACGTGCCATCGGCCTTTCGGGCAAGGACGGCAATCTGATCGTCGCGCACAAGCTGACGCCCCAGAAGCGCAACCCGGAAACGGGCGTGATGGAGTCCGTTGATCTCGGCTTTGTCGGCGAGCCCGAGGAAATCAATCCGGAAGTGCTGGAGCCGATCCTGAGCTCCGACATCATCCCCGTGATCGCGCCGATTGGCGTGGGCCGCAACGGCGAGACCTACAACATCAATGCGGACACGGTTGCAGGCGCGGTTGCAGGCGCGATGGGTGCCGAGCGCATGCTGCTCCTCACGGATGTTCCCGGTGTCATCGGCAAGGACGGCTTTGTCATTCCGCAACTGACGGTCGATGACGCGCGCAAGCTGATGAAGGACGGCACCATCTCGGGCGGCATGATCCCCAAGGTGCAGACCTGCATCGACGCGCTGGAGGCCGGTGTCGAGGCGGTCGTCATTCTTGACGGGCGCATCCCGCACGTGATGCTGATCGAGTTGTTCACCGCGCATGGCGCGGGCACGATGATCCGGCGGGGTTGAGGGCGGGTCCGTTCTTCAGCCTCCCCTTACCTATAAGGGGAGGCGGGGCTTGGCGGAGCGAAGCGAACGCCAAGCCCGGTGGGGTTGCGGGAAGCTGTGCTGAATTTGGAAGTGGTTCCCCCCACCCGCGATGCGAAGGCATCGCTTGCCTCCCCCAAGGGGGAAGCGCAAGGCGGCGATCGCATTTTCGCCCTACCCGCTGATCCCGAAATAGGAGAGGTGCCAGCGCATCTCGTCCTCGCTCAACGGGAAGCCGACGCCCGCACGGGCAAAGACCATCTCGCGCTGCGTGAGCTTGAGCAGGAAGGTCTGGATTTTCAGCGACACGCGCATCGGCAGGCCCGCGCGCCAGGCGAGCGCGGTGATCGCCTTGGCGCTGCGCGCCGCAAAGATGCGCTCGATGGAAGACACAGGCAGGCGGTTCAGGCGTGCCATGGCAGAGATCACGGTTGCGCGATTGCCCGCTTCGGCGGCAGCGGCGACAAAGCCGTCATCCAGCACGCCACGCTTTGCCGCGCTTTCGACTTCGGCTTCGGCATCTTCCGTCTTTGCGACGTCACCCGGATCATCCAGCAGGCGCTGGCGCATGCGCTTGCCGATCAGGTTTGACGTTTCCGCATCCAGGCCCGCGCGCGCTGACAGGGCCTGAAGGAGCGAGGCACCGACAAATCCCGCTATGCGGCGTACCGCCCGCAGGCTGAGCTCGGCGCGCATGACGATGCCGCTTTGCCATGTCTCGATGGCTTCCGCCTCTTCCACCAGCCGGTCGAGGGCCTCTTCGCGGATCTGGGCGGAGCGGTTGACCAGCAAGGCGGCGATGGCCGGCACGTCAAAGGCTGAGATGATGGCATCAGAGAGGCGCGGCGACACGCCATTGCGGCGGGCAATCGCCTCCAGTGCGCCATCGGCCTTCGCGCCCGCAATGATCTCGATGAGGTCATCGTCCGAGAGCAGCGGCGAATACTGGAGAATGGGGGCGGCGACAATCGTCTCAAGATCGCGTGCGAGGCGCTTGACGATGTGGGCGGGAACGTTTGGCGCGGACTTGATTTCCTCGGCCAGGATTGCGCGCACACGCGGGAGGGCGTCACGCGCGAGCTTTTCGAGGGCAGCGACCAGAAGCTCGCGGGTACGGCTTTCCTCTTCTGCATCCAGACCCGGCAGGATGCGGCCGATCTTGCGCGAAAGCTCGCAACGCACGTCGGTGTTGTCGTCGCTCGCCAGGATCACATTGGCCTGTGCGGGCGTGCCGGTGTTGGCGGCAATCGCCTTGCGGATCTTCGGATCGGGATCGGTCGCGAGATAATAGAGGATCTCGGGGGCGACATCCTCCCGGATGCACAGCTCGGCCTTCAGCTCATTGGCGCGCGACTCGAGGATCTTGCGTGACTCCTCGTAGGAGAGCGTTTCGGGCAGCGACTTGCCCAGAAGGCGGCGGATGAGGTTTCTCAGCATGGCACGTCCTTGCACGGTTCATGCGGACCAAAGGGTTCAGCAAGCGCAATCCGGTCCTGCCCCAGCGACTTCGCCTCGCGAAGCGCATCCTGGGCGCGGGCTGTCAGCGCATCGCGGGTTTCGGGATGACGGCCGTCGAAGATGGCAATGCCGATGGCAGTGCGGACGGTTACTGTGTCAGGCAGCGCAAGGTGGGCCATCATGCCGGGGCCGATGCGGCCCGCACGCATGAGCGCGCCCGACGCATCCGCGCCCTCCAGGAACAGGGCAAAGGCACCACCGCCGGCATGAACCGCGATATCCGCCGGGCGACCTGTGCCGCGCAGCATGCCGCCGATGGCCGTGGCCAAGCGGCTTGTCGCCTCCGGGTCCGGCAATCCGCCTTTGTCGCCGTCAAGATTGCATTCAAGACAAAGGAGTGCGGCGGTGCCGTGCATGCGGCGCAGATGATCCAGACGGCGATCAACTTCCTCGCCGAAACCACGCGCGTTGAACAATCCGGTCTGCGTGTCCGTCCGCGTTTCGCGTTCCAGCAAGCCTGCAAGCCCGGCGTGGGCTGCTTCCAGGGCCTGCAATTGCGCACGCTCGGCGGTCACGTCGCGGGCAACGCCACGCACATGGCGCAACACGCCAGCCTCGTCACGCACCGGGCGGCTGGTAATGACAAGCGTGCGCTTTTCACCGCCCGCATCGGCGACGATGACTTCAACATTGTCCTGCGGGGCAGACGCCGCAAAGGGCGACGGCTTGCCGTCATGGCAAGTGAGGTCAGCGGCCCGCCGCCCATGCAGGGCAGAGGCCGCAAACCCAAGGGCGCCACGCGGCGAAACAAAACTGAAGGCGCCGGTCGTGTCGGTCTCGAAGGCAAAATCGGCGGAACAGTCGATGAGATCGCGATAGAGGCTGCGCGACTGGGTGAGCGCCTTGGCCAGATTCACATCGAAGGTGACATCGCGTGCGGTCACGAAGGCTGCATCGCCGACCGGCAGCATGGTCACATCATAGGAGAGCGGCGGCGCCATGGGGTCAGACGATTTGCGCACGCCAATGCGCGTCTGTGCGGGGCGCCCGCCGGCGGCCAGTTGCGCGATGCGGGCGATCGGGGTGTCACCCCAGGTCGCATCGGCGGCAAAGGCTGCAAGAATCGGCTGGGCCAGCGCATTGGCTGCCGCAACACGATTGCCCACGAGAAGGAAGGCGGGGAAAGGTGCAGCAGCGATCAGGGGCGCGAAGGGATGATGGGACACAGGTGCAGGCCCCGCCGCAGGCTTGGCCTGCGCCGGTGCTTGTGAGGGCGCCAACGCGGCCCCGGAATTCCTGTCAGCCTGCCTCGACATGCCGGTCTCGGGCTCTCCTGTCTGCAATTAAGGAGAATGCGGCGCGCGCTGTTAAAGGCGGCTTAAACCTGATAGGTCCGGCAGCGCTGTCAGGGTAAAGAAAGTGTTGCCGCAGGGCCTTTGATCACGCACGGGAACGCATGCCGAAGAGGCACGAAGAGACGCAGGAGACTGGAGCGAAAGAAGGGGGCCGTCCCGATTTCGCGCATGTCGATGTCTGGATTTTCGACCTCGACAATACGCTTTATCCGGCAAGCTCGGACCTCTTCTCCCAGATTGACCGGCGGATGACGGCGTTTCTGGCCGAAAAATTCGGCGTCGGCAGCGACGAAGCGCGGCGCATCCAGAAGGACTATTACCGCGACCATGGCACGACGCTGAACGGCCTCATCAATGTGCACGGCGACGACCCCGAGCCCTATCTGGCCTTTGTCCACGACATCGACCTTTCGGTGCTGCCGCGCGACCATGCCCTTGATGCGGCCCTTGCGCGCCTGCCGGGGCGCAAACTTGTCCACACCAACGGATCGACCGAGCATGCCGGCCGCGTGATGGAGCGGCTGGGCATCGCGCATCATTTCGAGGATGTCTTTGACATCAGGGCGTCTTCATTCACGCCCAAGCCGAACCCCTTGTCCTATGACCGGCTGCTGGCGCGCCACGGCGTTCTCCCTGCGCGGGCGGCCCTGTTCGAGGACATCGTGCGCAATCTTGCCCCGGCGCGTGCCCTTGGCATGACGACCGTGTGGGTGCGCAATGACAGCCCGTGGAGCAAGCAGGGGCCGCTTTTTCCGGCCCATGATCTTTCCCATGTTGACCACGTGGCCGAAGACCTTTCACCCTTCCTTGCTTCCCTGAAACTTGCGACGGATCCCCATGACGATTGAGGCCATGCGTTCAACCATTGATGAGGCGTGGGAAGCGCGCGAGACACTGAACGGTGCCTATCAGGGCCCTTTCCGCGCGGCGGTCGACTCGGCCCTTGCGTGTCTTGACCGGGGTGAATTGCGCGTGGCCGAAAAGGCCGGCAACACCTGGGTCACGCATCAATGGCTGAAAAAGGCCGTCCTTCTTTCCTTCCGCCTCAACGACATGGTGGCGATCAGCGGCGGGCCGGGCGATGCCCAATGGTGGGACAAGGTGCCCTCCAAATTCGCCGGCTGGGGAAAGGCCGAGTTTACTGCCGCCGGGTTTCGTGCGGTGCCCGGCGCGATCGTGCGCCGCTCTGCCTACATCGGGCGCAATGCGGTCCTGATGCCGTCCTTCGTCAATGTCGGCGCCCATGTGGGTGAGGGCACGATGGTTGACACATGGGCAACTGTCGGTTCCTGCGCACAGATCGGGAAGAATTGCCACATTTCGGGCGGCACGGGCATCGGCGGCGTGCTGGAGCCCTTGCAGGCCAATCCCGTCATCATCGAGGATGGCTGCTTCATCGGTGCGCGGTCCGAAGTGGCGGAAGGCGTGATCGTGGGCGAAGGCAGCGTGATTTCCATGGGCGTGTTCCTGGGCGCATCAACGCGGATCGTTGACCGCGCGACCGGCGAGATCCATCAAGGACATGTGCCGCCCTTTTCTGTCGTGGTGCCCGGGACATTGGGCGGCGGTCCAAACGTACCCGCCCTTTCATGTGCGGTCATCGTCAAGACGGTTGATGCGCGCACGCGGGCAAAGACCTCGATCAATGAACTCCTGCGCGACTGACAGGATACGCCCGACATGAGCCACGCCAATCTTGATGATGATCCTGTCGCGCTGGCCCAGGCGCTGATCCAGTGCCCGAGCGTGACGCCGGATGATGCCGGCGCGCTCGACACGCTGTCGCTTGCGCTGGTGGCGTTGGGGTTTCACGTCCATCGCCACAAATTCCACGACGAAGGCACGGCGACGGTTGACAATCTCTACGCCAGACTGGGAACGAGTGGTCCCAATTTCTGCTTTGCGGGCCATACCGATGTCGTGCCGACGGGCGACCTTGCCGGGTGGAGCGTTGATCCCTTTGAGGGGCTTGTCACCAACGGCATGCTCTATGGCCGCGGCGCCGCCGACATGAAAAGCGCGATTGCCGCCTTTGTCTCGGCGGCGGCGCGTGTGGCCCCGCGCCTGATGCGTTCCGGCAAGGGTTCGATCAGTCTCCTCATCACGGGTGACGAGGAAGGTCCGGCGGTCAACGGCACGGTCAAGCTTCTCCAGCACATCACGGCGCATGGCGAGAAGCTCGACCATTGCCTTGTCGGCGAGCCGACGTCGCAGCATAAAGTCGGCGACACGCTGAAGATCGGCCGGCGCGGCAGTGTGACGGGGCGGCTTGGTGTCTTCGGCGTGCAGGGCCATGTCGCCTATCCGCAGCGCGCCGAAAATCCGATCCCGCGGCTTGTCGCGATGCTCGACCGGCTGGCCGCACGGCGGCTGGATGAAGGCACGAAACTTTTCGAGCCATCCAATTTCGAGATCACCACGGTTGATGTCGGCAATCCCGCAACCAATGTCATCCCGGCGGCGGCACGCGCGACCTTCAACATCCGCCACAATGACCTGCAGACTGCGGCGGGTCTTGAGGCCTTTGTGCGCCAGACCTGCAATCAGGTGATACAGGAACGCGGCGGGCGGTACGAGCTGCAATGGACCGTCGGCGGCGACTGCTTCCTGACGCAGCCGGGCGCCTTTACGGATCTGGTGTCGCAGGCCGTCGTTGATGTGACCGGCACGGCGCCTGCGCTTTCGACGGGTGGCGGTACGTCGGATGCGCGCTTCATCAAGAATTACTGCCCGGTGGCCGAGCTTGGCCTCATCGGCGAGAGCATGCACAAGGCCGATGAACGCGCATCGGTTGCCGACATCAGGTCATTGGCCACCATCTATGAGCGCACGCTGGAACGGTATTTCGGGATCTGAATGAGCCTTCTTGCTTCCATCGCCAGAGCTTTGGCCGCCTCGTGGCGCCTGATGCGCCGCGACACGTCGGGCATTGCCGGTTACGACGTGTCGACAACAGGCTTTGCCCGCTCGTTCCTTGCGATCATCTTTTCGCTGCCCTTCGCCTATCTTCTCCTGTTCAGCAACCTTCTCCTCCAGAAGTTGTTTGACCGCATGGAAGGGATAGTACGCCCCGACATGGTGATCGACGGGTTTGCGTTGCTGCAATACACCGGCGCCCATGCCGCCGCGTGGCTCGTGTTTCCGGTTGCCATGATCCCGATTGCGCGCACGCTCATGCTGTCGCGGAATTATGCCGCCTACATCATCGCCTATAACTGGACATCCCTGATCCTGACCGTGTTCCTGACGGCGCCCTTTGCGCTCGTGTTCGCGGGCTTTGTCGGGCCGGAGGCAATTGTCCTTGCCTATTGGGTGATCCTCGTCTGGTCCTTTGCCGTGCGCTGGTTCGTGGCGCGCCATGTGCTTCAGGCGGGGGGCATGAATGCGGCGGGCATCGTCCTTCTTGACGTGCTTCTGGGCATCATCACCGGGATTCTCTTTGCCCCGTCGATACCCGAGGCGGGCGCCGTATGAGCGACGCGCGTGCGCTGGGGATTTTTGATTCCGGCATGGGCGGGCTTACCGTGATGCGCGCCGTCACGCATGCACTGCCGCGCGAGCGTGTCATTTATCTCGGCGACACGGCGCGGCTTCCCTATGGCACCAAGAGCGCCGATACGGTGACGCGCTATGCGCTGCAAGCCGCCGAACACCTGCTTGCGCGCGACGTGAAGGCGATCCTTGTCGCCTGCAATACGGCGTCGGCCACTGCCCTGCCCGCCCTTGCCCGCGCCTTTGATCCCTTGCCGGTCATCGGTGTGGTCGAGCCGGGGGCGGATGCCGCAGTCAAGGCCACGCGCAATTCCCGCATCGCCGTCATCGCAACCGAGGGAACGGTTCGTGGCGGTGCCTATCGCAAGGCGATCATGGCGCGCGCGCCGCAGGCACTTGTCACCGAAATCGCCTGCCCGCTTTTTGTGGCACTTGCCGAAGAGGGATTGAGCGCGGAAGGTTCCGCGGCTCGCGAGATCGTGCGCCTTGTCGCCAAGCGCTATCTTGATCCGGTTTTCAATGCGGGCGGCGAGCGGCCCGACACGCTGGTTCTGGGCTGCACGCATTTTCCGGTGCTGGCCGACATGATTGCCGAGGTTGCCGGACCGGGTGTCACGCTTGTGGACAGTGCCGAAACGGCAGCGGCGGATCTGGCGCGCGTACTTTCCGTCCGCGGCCTTTTGCATGAGGGCAAGCCGGGCGCGCCGCTCTTTCTGGCAACCGACGCAGCCGAACGCTTTGCGCGGATCGGGGGCCTTTTCCTGTCAGCGCGGATCCCGGGGGATCAGGTGACGCTGGTTGATCTGTCGGCGTAGTCCACGCGCATGAGATAAAGCCCCTCGGCAGGCGCCACGGGGCCGCAGGCGGCGCGGTCGCAGGCGGCAAGCGCCTTGCCTGCATCATCAGGCGTCCATTTGCCTTCGCCCACCATCTTCAGCGTGCCCACCATCGCGCGGACCTGGCTGTAAAGAAACGATCGGGCGCTGGTCGTGATCGTCAGCGTCGTTCCCGCACGCGCCACCGCCAGATGATCGAGCGTGCGGATGGGCGATTTCGCCTGGCATCCTGCCGCACGAAAGGTCGTAAAGTCATGCCGACCCAGTAACTGGCGCGCTGCGGCGTTCATCGCCGTTTCGTCGAGTTCGTGGCTGACTGCCCAAGCTTGCCCCTTGTCGAGCGTGAGCGGCGCACGGCGATTTTCGATGCGGTAGGCATAGTGGCGCGCGGTCGCGTCAAAGCGCGCATGAAATCCGTCCGGCACTTCGCGCGCTGCAATGACAGCTACGGGATGCGGGCGCAGATGGGCGTTGAGCGCGTTCACCAGCGTGCGCGTATCGACCGGCTTGGCGATATCGACATGGGCGCATTGGCCACGCGCATGGACGCCCGCATCGGTGCGGCCGGCGCCGGTTGCATCCGTCACCTCGCCGCAAAAGCCGGTGACCGCCTCTTCGATCGCCTGCTGAACGCCATAGCCGTTCAACTGACGCTGCCAGCCGCAAAAGGCGCTGCCGTCATATTCAATCGTCAGGAGAAAACGGGTCATGTCGCGCGCGCGTCAGGCGCAAGATCAAAGCCGCGCAGGAATTCGTCCGCCCGCATCGCCGCGCGACCCTCGCGCTGCACACGCTCCAGCACGAGAGAGCCTGTGCCGCAGGCAACCGACAAGGGCGGCGTAATCTTGCCGGGCACATCCTCCGATGCACGGGCAATGGGACTTGCTGCCAAAAGCTTGATGCGCTCGCCCTGCAGATTGAACCAGACGCCGGGCGCGGGCGCAAAGGCACGCACCTTGCGGGCAATCAGGGCGGCGTCTTCCTGCCAGTCGATGCGGGTTTCGCCGCGGGTGATTTTCGCCGCATAGCTTGCGCCAAGATCGGGCTGGGGGCGGGGTACGATGCCCCCGCGCGCATGGGCAGCGACCGCACGCACAATCATGTCGGCACCCAGGATCGACAGCGCGTCATGCAGCATGCCGCCGGTGGTCGCAGGCGTGATGGCGACTTTCTCCGTCATCAGGATGGCACCGGTATCCAGCCCCTCGTCCATCTGCATGATGGTGATGCCGGTTTCCCGGTCGCCAGCGATGATCGCGCGCTGGATGGGGGCCGCACCGCGCCAGCGCGGCAGCAAGGATGCATGGATGTTGAGGCAGCCAAGACGCGGCGCATTCAGGACCGCACGCGGCAGGATAAGGCCATAGGCGGCAACCACGCCAATGTCGGCGCCCCACGCGGCGAAGCGATCCTGCGCCTCCTTCTCCTTCAGGCGGGCAGGCGTTTCGACATGCAGGCGCAGTTTTTCGGCCAGGAGATGGACTTCGGATTTGCGCTCGGCCTGGCCGCGTCCGGCCGCACGCGGCGGCTGCGTATAGACTGCCGCAATGTCGTGTCCCGCCGCCGACAACGCGGCAAGGGCGGGCACGGCAAATCCGGGCGTGCCCATGAAAACAATGCGAAGGGGCGCCATCGTCACATCGCCGCGCGGCGGCGCGCCTTGACGAGCTTCCGCACGATCATGTCGCGCTTCAGTTTCGAAAAATGGTCGATGAAGAGCACGCCGTCGAGATGGTCCATCTCGTGCTGCAGGCAGGTTGCCAGCAATCCGTCGGCTTCGATCTCCTGCGGGTTGCCGTCATAACCAAGGAACTTCACCCGCACGCGCGCGGGGCGTTCCACCTCGTCATAGATTTCGGGAACCGAGAGGCAGCCTTCTTCGGCGACCGCAAACTCATCCGACTTCCAGACGATTTCCGGATTGACGAAATAGCGCGGCGCGGGCTCCTCGTCGTCGCGAGCCAGATCCATCACCAGCACACGCTTGGGCACGCCGACCTGGATGGCGGCCAAGCCGATGCCGGGCGCCGCATACATCGTCTCCAGCATGTCATCCATGAGCTTGCGCAACTCGTCGGTGACGGCATCAACCGGCAGCGAGTTCTCGGCAAGGCGCGGATCGGGCGCGGTCAGGATCGGAAGCAGGGCCATGGAGGCGAAATAAGGAAGGCGGGGGGCCAAGGTCAAGGATTTCCGGGGCTTGGGGGCCGCGCTGGAACGAAGGAGGTGCGGATCGTGACAAATTGATGGCGATCACGTTGGCTTGATCGGCGCGTGATCGAGAGTTCATTAACTTATTGTTTTGATGATGTAATTTTGTCATGGTTGCGCGATGGCAAGGATGATGTTGGTCGTTGATGTGATGTGCGTCACTGCATCGGCACGGATGATGCGCCATACACCCCCTCGTCATCGGCGGGGCTCCCCCCCCTTCACTCCGCCGGTCGCAAAGGAGAGACGTGCCATGCTGACCAAGATCAGTTCTGCGGCTGACCGCATGACGGGATCGTGGATCGTCGCTGCGGTGTTGCTTGCCCTTCTGGCGGTGGCTTCGGCCACTGCCGAAGGCAGCAGCACGGTAGCGGGCGTGAGCGAGGGCGGTCTGGCAGCGGCGGATGTACCCGCCCAGTCCGCCCCATTGGCCGCCCCGTCGGCCGCCCCGTTAGTTCCAGCGTCTATTCCGGCTGGCGAGGAGACCATCGTCGCTATCGTCGAAGCCGACGGCTTCATGCCCCCGGAAAACTGAGGGCGCTACCCCACGCTCTGACGGGCGCGGAAGGCGGCTGTCAACGTGCCGTCATCCATCCAGCCCAGCTCGCCGCCAAAGGGCATGCCCTGACCCAGTCGCGTTACCTTCACGCCCTGGGCCGCGAGTTCGCCACTGATGTAAAAAGCCGTCGCCTGACCATCGACCGTTGCGGCCAGTGCGAGGATCACTTCGGCCACCTTGCCGTCACCCAGACGCGCCACCAGACGCGGCAGGCCCAGCGTTTCGGGGCCACGCCCGTCCAGTGCTGACAACAGGCCGCCGAGCACATGATAACGGCCGCGGAATACGCCCGCACGCTCCAGCGCCCATACATCGCCGATATCCTCGACCACACAGATGATTGCCGGATCACGTTTGGGATCGCCGCAGATCGTGCAGGGGTCCGACGTATCGACATGGCCGCAGACCGAGCAGGTGCGGATGACACGGCCCACTTCGCTGAGCGCCTGCACGAGCGGATCGAGCACCGCCTCCTTGCGCTTCATCAGCATCAGCGCGATGCGCCGCGCCGAGCGGGGGCCAAGCCCCGGCATGCGCGCCAGCAGCGTGATCAGACGCTCGATCTCGGGACCGGCTGTGGGCGAGTGCATGTCAGAAGGGAAGTTTCATGCCGGGCGGCAGGCCAAGGCCCGCTGCCATATTGCCCATTTCATCGGCGAGCTGGCGTTCGAGGTTGCTGCGGGCGTCGGCATGGGCGGCAACGATCAGGTCTTCGACCATTTCCTTTTCGGACGGCGACAGCAGCGAGGGATCAACCGACAATCGGCGCAGCGCGCCCTTGCCGGTCAGCACCACGCGCACGAGACCGCCGCCGCTCTGGCCTTCGATCTCGGCGCGTTCCAGCTCTGCCTGGCGCTCGGCGAGGCGGCGCTGCATCTCTTCCGCCTTTTTCATGATCTCGTTGAGGTTTTTCATCACTCGCCTTCTTCGGAAACGGGAAGGGCTGCTTCTGCAGGGTCCATCGCCTCAACCTCACCAATCATCACCGGGGGCGCGATCAAATCGGCACGCTCGCGCACGGCGATGATGCGCGCCTTGGGCCACGCTTCAAAGACCGCGCGCACCAGCGGCAGTGTCATGGCCGCGCGCTCTTTCTCGTGACGGGCAGCATTGCGCTGTTCTTCGACAGTCGGCGCGCCGCCGGTTTTCTCAATGAGCGGATTCCAGGTGAGGCCGGTCATGGCGATCAGCTGGACCCGCATCTGGTTGGGCAGGTCAGCGGGCGCACCATCGGCGAGGCGCAACGAGATGCGGCCGGGCTCAAACGCGATCAGATGCACAAAGCGCTCGATGCTGCGCTTGAGGATCGACTCGCGCTTTTCATCAAGCCAGCGCAGGAACCCCTCAAAAGTGACCGCGGCTTGCGCCACAGATGTTTCGGGTTTGGCCATTGCGCGCGGTGCGGCTTCGGGCGCTGCCTGCCTTTCCGGCGCGGCCAGCGTGCGGGCACGTCCGCCCGATGATGCCGCCTGCAGCGACGGGCCTGAAGTTCCCACGGGAGAGGATGAGGGCGACGTTGAGGGCGAAGGCGCGGGGGCCGATTTGATGCCGTCGCGCGCCGCTGCAATCAGGCGATCGACGGGCGGCAGGTCGGCTGCATAGGCAAGACGGATTAACGCCATTTCAGCGGCAGCCAATGGCCGCTCGGCATCGCGGGTTTCCTCAATGCCCTTGAGCAGCAAGGACCAGGCACGAGTCAATGCAGCCATCGACAGACGTCCGGCCAAGGCCAGCGCGCGGGCGGCTTCCTCTTCGCTCGCCAGCGCTTCTGCCGTGGCCTGCGGCGAGACACGGGCGCGTGTCAGCACATGGCAGAATGATGCCAGATCCTGCATCAGCGTCAGCGGTTCGGCGCCATGGTCATACTGGCTTGCAAGGTCGGCAAGGGCGTCAGCAATGCGCCCGCCCATCACCGCCTCGAAGAGGTCGATGATGCGGGCGCGATCCGCCAGACCCAGCATGGCGCGAAGGGCGGATGCTGAAATCGGCGCACCCTCGGCCTCGTCGGCATGGGCAATCGCCTGATCAAGGATGGAGAGGCCGTCACGGACCGATCCATCCGCCGCGCGCGCGATCAGCGCCAGCGCAGCCTCGTCAATCGCAATATTTTCCGAGGCAGCGATCGTGCCGAGATGGGCTGAAAGTTCCAGAGCCGGAATGCGCTTCAGGTCAAAGCGCTGGCAGCGCGAGAGCACGGTTACCGGCACCTTGCGGATTTCGGTCGTGGCAAAAATGAACTTCACGTGCGGCGGTGGCTCTTCCAGCGTCTTCAAGAGGCCGTTGAAGGCCTGACGCGAGAGCATGTGCACTTCGTCGATGATATAGACTTTATAGCGCGCCGAGGCGGGGCTATAGCGCACGCCCTCGATGATCTCGCGGATGTCGTCGATGCCGGTGCGGGAGGCCGCATCCATTTCCTGCACATCGACATTGCGCGATTCGGCAATCGAGACGCAGGCATCGCATACGCCGCAGGGCGTGATGGTCGGCTCCTTGCGGCTGCCATCGGGGCCGGTGCAATTGAGCGCGCGGGCAATGATGCGGGCGGTCGTTGTCTTGCCGACGCCGCGCACGCCGGTCAGCATGAAGGCATGGGCGATGCGGCCCGAGGCAAAGGCATTGGCGAGCGTGCGCACCAGCGCTTCTTGACCGATCAGCGCCTCAAAGGTCTGCGGCCGGTATTTGCGGGCCAGCACGCGATAGGCGGCAGGCCCGACGCCATGACCCGATGCGGTGGCAGCCGTCTGCGACACCGGCGCGTCTTCTGCCTCTTCAGATGATTCAGCTTGGAGTGGCTTGGCCGGAGAATCGTTCGCTGGCCGGGCGGCGGCCTTGCGGCGCGGCGGTTTCTTCCCCGCGGCAAGATCGAATGACGGTTCGTCGCGCTCGTCGGTCATTCGCCGCCGGATTCCTGCAGGGGAGGGAAGGCGGGAGGCTGGACAATCGACCCGGGCCAATCTCGTTACGGCTGCTTCCTTCCGGATCTGACCGGGTTGGCAAGGAGCCCGTCCGCCGCCAACCTCCCGCGCGCATTATACCAGAACCCCGCCTCGCAAATGCAAGCGTCCGATTCCGCCCATTCCGGCAAGAGCTTGCACCCCTTGCCCGGAGGCGGGGGCGCGTGGGAGGCTGGCCATATGGCTCTTGTCTTTCCCAATCCCAATGTTTTTGCGCTCTATCCGCTCGACCGCGCCAGCAACCAGCGCACCGACGCGGCCTGGCTGTCGGCCCGACGCGCCGACGCCAAGACCCTCATCCTTCCCATCTGGCGGCAGAAGCCGATGCTGGCCAAAGCCCCTTCGGGCCAGACCGAGCTGATGGTGATGCGGCCCGGCCTGGCCGAAGGACTGATGGCGGAGGGGGCGCCCGTCGTATTCCTTGGCTGCGACAAGGGTGGTGCCTGGTTTGCCTGTGACATTTCCGCGGCCCCGGACCCCGAGAATCAAGGCCCGCTTGCAGGTCTTGGTTTCTTCAAGGACATGCGCGCGGCGGCGATGGAATTATCGCCCGCTGACGCCGCGATTGCCGGCACCGCCAAAGCGCTTGTTGACTGGCATCAGCGGCACGGGTTCTGCGCCCAATGCGGTTCGCCGACACAATTGGCGGATGCGGGGTGGAAGCGCGTGTGCCCTGCCTGCAAGGCCGAACATTTTCCGCGCACCGATCCCGTTGCGATCATGCTGGCGGCGCATGGCGACAATTGTCTTCTGGGACGCGGCAAGCAGTTTCCGCCCGGCATGTATTCGGCGCTGGCAGGCTTCATCGAACCGGGCGAAAGCATCGAGGAGGCGGTTGCGCGCGAGATCAAGGAAGAGACCGGCGTGACCATCGCGCTTGAAAGCGTGCGCTATCACTCAACGCAGCCTTGGCCGTTCCCCTCGTCCCTGATGATCGGATGCCTGGCGCAGGCGACCGACACGACGATCACGATTGACGAGAGTGAAATGGCCGATGCGCGCTGGTTCTCGCGCGACGAGATCAGGGCCGCCCTGTCTGCGGGCGGACGCGGCAAGGGATTTTTCGTGCCGCCGTCCTTTGCGATCGCCCACCAGCTCATCAAAACCTGGGCAGCGGAAGACGGGGGCAGCTGAAGACGGGGGCAGCTGAAGGCTGATCAACCCCCGGCTTTGCCGGCCATGAGTTGGCGGTAGGGGTGCGCCTTATAGATGCCGAGCACGCGCATCTGGGTTGTGAAGAACTGCAATTCCTCCATCGCGAGGCGCACCTTGCGTTCGGTCGGATGGCCCTCGATGTCGGCATAGAATTGCGTCGCGCTGAATGAACCGCCGATCTGGTAGGATTCCAGCTTGGTCATGTTGACGCCGTTGGTCGCAAAACCGCCCAGCGCCTTATAGAGGGCCGCGGGCACGTTGCGCACGCGGAAGACAAAACTGGTCACGACCGGCGCGTCCTCCGGTTCGGCATCATCAGGTTCAGCCGCCATCACGACAAAGCGCGTCGTGTTGTGTTCAGCATCCTCGACATTGGCTTTCAGGATATCGAGGCCGTGGATTTCGGCAGCAAGGCTTGAGGCGAGGGCCGCCGCCGACTTGTCACCCGCCTCGGCCACGCGCTTGGCAGAGCCTGCGGTATCGGCACCGACAATCACCTTGAGCTTCAGGTCGCGGATGATGTTGCGGCACTGGCCCAGAGCGGGGGCCTGGCTCATCACGCTTTTGATGTCGGCGAGATTTGCGCCCTTCACACCCAGAAGCTGGTGATGGATGCGCAGAAAGTGCTCGCCGACAATATAGAGGCCGGTTTCGGGCAGAAGGTGATGAATGTCGGTGACGCGGCCATAGAGCGAGTTCTCGAACGGAATCATCGCAAGGCGCGCACGGCCCTCGGAGACGGCGGCGAAGGTGTCCTCGAACGTCGCGCAAGGGAGCACGGTCAGCCCCGCAAACACCTCGCGGCAGGCGAGATGCGCGTTGGCCCCCAATTCACCCTGGAAGGCGATGGTGCCGGAAGCGTCTGATTTCGTCACGGGGGGGCGGCGCCTTTATTCCTGTGAACCGGCCTGTGCATCGGTATGCGATCAGCGCGCACGCCCGAGGATCTGCCGTGCCCGTTCAAGATCATCATGAGTGTCAACACCCAGGGGAACCGTGTCAACGATGACGACTTCAACGCGCATGCCGTCTTCAAGCGCGCGCAATTGTTCCAGCTTCTCGCGCTTTTCCAAGGGCGATGGCGGCAGCGCGACAAAGCGCGTGAGGGCCGCGCGTGTCCACGCGTAAAGGCCGATATGGTGCCAGAGCGGTCCGTCATTGGCGGGCGCGCTGGCGCGCGTGAAATAGAGTGCGCGGCCGCGCATCGCGCCGGGCGCCAGCGCAAAGACTGCTTTCACCACATTGGGATTGGTGCGCTCGTCTTCGCGCGTGATTTCGGCTGCCAATGTCGCCATGGCGATCGCCGGATCGGCAAGCGGCGCGCAGACTGCACGCAGCAATGCGGGGTCGAGCGTGGGCAGGTCACCCTGCATGTTGACGATTACATTGTGGTGGCCCGCGGGATCAATTTTGGCCAGCGCCTCGAATATGCGGTCAGAGCCCGACGGGTGACCAGGATCGGTCAGAACCGCCTCGCCGCCTGCCGCGATCACCGCATCGGCGATCTCGGCCTCACCGGCGGCCACGACCACCCGGCCAAGCCCCGATTCCATGGCCCGGCGCCAGACCTGCACGATCATGGGAACGCCGCCGATGTCGGCCAGCGGCTTGCGGGGGAGCCGGGTTGCCGCGAGGCGCGCGGGAATCAGGATAATCGGATTGATCGTGTTCATGGGGCCAAAGAGACTGCCAGACGGAGGGACGGGGGCCAAATCAGCAAATGCGACGGTTCGCCGCAATTCGGAAAAGGCCCTTGGCCCTATGATTCCGCTCGCAAAATTGCCGCAGGTCAGGCAATCCGCATTTCCCCTTCAAGGCGGGCATCGGGGCGGTTATAGCTGCCCGCCACATCACGGTTCCACTTCTTGGGGTCCACCCCAAGGGGCTGACGGGAGAAGGTCCACACATGGACGGTTTTGAGATCAACAAGATACTGGGCGCGCTTTTTGGAGCGGTGCTGGTTGTGCTGGGAATCAATGAGGTTGCCAAAATCCTCTATCATGTCGAGACGCCGGCCCAGAAGGGCTACGTCGTCGAAGGCGTGGATGAACCTGCCAACGAAAATGGCGGCAATACGGACGTTCCTGTTGTCGAGACGCTGCCCGATTTCGGCACGGTGCTTGCCAGTGCCGATCTGGCGCTGGGCGAGCGCGTCGCTGCCAAATGCGCGCAGTGCCATACATGGACCGAGGGTGGCGCCAACAAGATCGGCCCCAATCTGTTCAATGTGGTCGGCGCGCCGCACGCCCATCTGGGCGCGGGCTTCGCCTATTCGGCTGCCATGCTCGCCATGCCCGGCTCGTGGGACTATGAAGGTCTCTACCGCTTCCTTGAGAACCCCAAGAAGTACATGCCGGGCACGAAGATGGCCTTTGCGGGCCTGCGCAAATCGGAAGAGCGGATCGCGCTGATCGCCTACATGCGCACGTGGTCGACCTCGCCTTTCCCGCTGCCGGCTCCCAATCCGGTCGCACCGCCGACTGAAGGCGCTGTTCCGGTAGAAGGTGCGCCCGTTGAAGGTGCGCCCGTTGAAGGCGCACCCGTTGAGGAAGCGCCTGCCGAAACGCCTGCGCCAGTCCCGACCGAGGGCCATGGCGGTTGATCGCAGCACCGGCTTGACGCGATAATCGAAAGGGCGGTCTCAAGCGGACCGCCCTTTCCTCTTGCCGGAATACGCAATGGAAAAGCCCGTTCTTGCCTTCTGTGTTCCGAAATTTGCCGGCGAGAGCTGGCGTGCCGCGATGGCTGAGGTCGCGCCGCATGTGATCTTCCGCAACCGGATCGAAGGTTTCGGCGATCCAACCCTTGTGCGCTATGCGATCGCATGGAACCCGCCGCCGGGCGAGCTGGCCGCGTTTCCCAACCTTGCCTGCATCTTTTCGCTGGGCGCGGGCGTGGACGGCATTCTTTCCGACCCCGGTTTTCCCCGCCACGTCACGCTGTCGCGCGTGGTTGATCCCGATCTGACCATCGGCATGACGCAATATGTCGTGTTGCATGTGCTGATGCATCACCGCAAGCAGCGCGCGTTCGATGCGTTCCAGCGCGAGAGCGTGTGGAAGCCCCTGACGGCGGGACCTGCCGAAAACATCCGCGTGGGCATCATGGGCACGGGCATCCTTGGCATGGATGCGGCGCGCAAGCTGCGCGACCTTGGCTATGCCGTCGCGGGCTGGAACGCCTCGCGCAAGTCGGAGCCAGGCGTCACCTTCTTGGCGGGCAATGATGAATTGCCCGATTTCCTTGCGCGCACCGACATTCTTGTGTGCCTTCTGCCGCTGACGGAGGCGACGCGCCACATCGTTCGCGCGGAGACATTGCGTCACCTGCCCAGGGGCGCCTTCTTCATCAATGCCGCGCGCGGCGCACATGTGGTGGAAGATGACCTACTGGCCGCGCTCGACAGCGGACATCTTGTCGGTGCAACGCTCGACGTATTCGCGGTCGAACCCTTGCCCGTCACCAGCCGATTGTGGTCTCACCCCCACGTGACAGTCACGCCTCATGTGGCGAGCCAGTCCAATCCGAAGACCATCGCCGCCCTGATCGGTGAGAGCATTGCGCGCATCGAGCGGGGCGAAGCGCCGCTCAACGTCGTTGATCTTTCACGCGGCTACTAGACGCCTTACCGACGTAACCGGAGAACCCTTGGCGGCGATGCGGGCCGCCGCCTCGCCCAAAGGTTCCCGTGCCACCGCCATGTGGTGCGCATTGGCGTGGAGCAGCGTGCCCGCATCGACCATCACGCCGACATGGCCCTTCCAGAAGACAAGGTCGCCACGCTTCAAGCCCTGAAAACCGGCGCGGATCGCCACGGACACGCCCAACGATTTTTCCTGCATGTCGGTATCGCGCGGCGCAAAGATGCCGCAGGCGTCCAGTGCCGACTGGATGAGGCCGGAGCAATCAAAACCATCGGGCGTCTTTCCACCCCAGAGATAGGGCACGCCCGCGAAGCGTTCGGCAACGCCGACAAAATCCGTCTGCCTTGCGTCTTGGGGCGCGAGATGGCGCGCATAGACGAACCCACCATCATCGAGCTTCGCGTAATCGCCCTCCATCCCCGTGACCACGAGGCGCGCGTTGAAGGGCAGGACATCGCGCGGCGGGCGCTTCAGGTCGGCGGCCGGAAACACGAAGCTGCGCGCGGCGGTGACGCGGTGGGTCGGGGCGGCCGCCGCGGGCCCAAACGCCTCGGCAGCGACATAGCCGACATAAGAATCAAATCCGCATTGGCCCCAGACCCAGCCGTTCTTTTCCTCGAAGGCGATAAATCCCTCGCCGTAGAGTAGTTCAGTCTCGAGGCTGGCGGTGGGTGATGGTGCGCGGCGCAGCGCAACGCGGCCAAGGATCGCGCGCTTCGCCACGCCCTCCACATAGGCTTGAGCCTCGATCTTGCCCTTCAGCGCAAGGGCAGCCAGGTCTTCGCGGGCGGGCGTAATGCGGCGGTCGAATTCCATGATCTCACGGATTGAGGTTGGCGGCGGATTTGGCGATGAGTTCGCCCAGATCCGTCAGGAAGACCGATCCCTTGACCGTGCGCTGGATAAGCACATTGCGCCGGTCCTGCTCGTCGCGGCGGCGTTTCAGGAGGCCTAATTGGCCAAGCGTATCGAGCGCACGCGTGATGGCAGGCTTGGAAACATTGAGGATGGCGGCAAGGCCCCGCACCGTATGCGGCGGCGGGGTGAGATAAACCTGCGTCATGATTGCCATCTGGCGCTGGGAAAGGTCGGGGCCATCGGTGCGCACCGTCTTCAGCACCACATCATGCCAGAGCGCGAGCGCGTGAATGGGTTTCAACTCAACCGGCATTGACGCAAGACCTTCCCCGCCCGCACGCTCCCCTTGCCCCGCATGTGATCCCCATCGGGAACCACAATCAAGTCGTTTTTGATCCGAAACGTTCTTTCAGGAGACGGAAGAGCGCGCGCACTGCCAGCGCCTCGCCCCCCACCGGTCGACCAGGCTTGGCATGCTCGATCCAGGCCGCCACATCGAAATGCACAAACGACCGCGTGCGCGTGACAAAGCGGTTGAGGAAGAGCGCCGCCGTGATGGCTCCCGCATAGGGCGAGGTGGCGGAATTGGTGAGCTGGCCCACTTTGCCTTCAATCCAGCTTTCATAACCCTTCCACAGTGGCAACCGCCACATCGGGTCCTGCTCGGTGACCGCAAGGCGCGCAAGGTCGGCGGCCAGCGCCTCGTCATGGGTGAAGAAGGGCGGCAGTTCAAAGCCGGTCGCGGTGCGCGCAGCACCCGTCAGCGTTGCCATGCAGACCATCAGCTCGGGCGTTTCATCATCGCCATCGGCCAGCGCATCCGCCAGGACAAGGCGGCCTTCGGCATCGGTGTTGCCGATTTCGACCGTCAGGCCCTTGCGGCTGGTGAAGACGTCACCGGGGCGATAGGCGCGATCAGAAATCGCATTCTCAACCGCTGGCACAAGCAGGCGCAAGCGCACATTGAGCCGCGTATCCATCACCATGCGGGCAAGGGCGATCACGGCGGCAGCACCGCCCATGTCCTTCTTCATCGACGCCATGCCGGTTGCCGACTTGATGTCGAGGCCGCCCGAATCAAAGCACACGCCCTTGCCGACCAGCGTCACCTTGGGCGCGTTCGCGTCGCCCCAGACAAGCTCGATCAGGCGCGGTGCGCGCTCGGGACTGGCGGCCGCACCCACGGCATGGATCAAGGGATAGTTCTGGCCCAGAAGGTCCTCACCCTCGACCACGCGGAAGCGCGCGCCGCCGCGTTCCGACAATTTCAGCATCTGGTCTTCAAGATCGCCCGGCCCCATGTGATTGGCCGGCGCATTCACAAGATCACGCGCCAGCGCAATCGCATCGGCAATGATCATGGCTTCGGCGGCACCTGCGCCATCTTCCATGGCGAGCAAGGGACGCCCGGGGGCCGCATCATCCTTGCGCGGTTTGAACACGCGGTAGGTGTAGGCGCCCAGGGCCCAGCCCAGCGCAATCGACGCATCATTGTAGCGCGGCGGCGCGGACACGACGCGATAGGTGCCGGCCGGCAGACGCTCGCTGCAGGTGCCAAAGGCCAAGAGGTCCTCGTGCTTGCCGAGGCCCAGCACCACCATGGCGAGCGTGCCATCGGCGCGGGGCACGAGTTGCAGGCGGTTGGCCTCGCCCTTGAAGCCGGTGGCGGCAAGCCAGTTTTTCACTTCCGGAGTTTGCGCCTTCACAAACGCTGCAAATTGATCGGGTGCGACCGCATGGATCGGGATGGCATCGACCGTACTTGCGGGCGCAAAATGGTCATAGACGGAAAAGGACATCTTCGTTCCTTGCTGCGACTTCGGGTTGCCACTTCGGGATGGCAATTTGGGGGGCGGCAATTGGCTTGCCAGTTTTCCAGGGGCACGCGAGGCTTTGCCCCACAACATCACGATTCCTTCTAGCGCAGGGAAAGGCAGGAAGGCCATGGGCATGACGCTCACTTTGGCGATAGGCACGCGCCGCTGGTCCAGCTGGTCGTTGCGGGCATGGGCCGCACTCAAGGCGTCCGGGCTTCCTTTCGACGAGGTTCTGGTGCCCTTGCGGGATATCGGCACATCGGCGGCGGCGCGCGCGGCTTCGCCCTCCGGCCTTGTGCCAGCGCTCACGATTGATGACGGCGGACGACGCTTTACGGTGTGGGATTCGCTCGCCATTGCCGAGACAATTGCCGAACTGGCTCCCAACGCGGGACTTTGGCCGCGCGATGCGGCAGCCCGCGCCCATGCGCGCGCCATCTCTGCCGAGATGCATGCGGGCTTTGCCGAATTGCGGCGGCAATATCCGATGGAGTTTCTGAAAGTCATCCAAGGCATCGCACCCAGCGAGGGCACACAGGCTGCGATTGCGCGCATCACAACAATCTGGAACGAGACGCGCAAGAATTTTGGTGCGGGCGGAGACTTTCTGTTTGGCGCGTTCGGTATTGCGGACGCGTTCTATGCGCCGGTCGTGAGCCGGTTCCACACCTATGGCGTTTCACTGACCGGCGCAGCCGCGGCCTATCAGGCGGCGATGTGGGCGCATCCCTTCATGCGGGAATGGGGAGCGAAGGCGGGGCGGGAGTGAGGGGGGGCCGTATTGTGACACTTGACACTATACGCTTTGTGTTGCATGATGCGGCATGAAGATCCGAAGCATTCTTCATAAGGGGCTGCGGCGCTTCGTTGAAGACGATGACTCAAGTGGCCTGCCCGCTGCCTCGGTCGAGAAAATCCGCCGCATCGTCTCGTTCCTGCAGGAGATGGGACGGGAAGATGAGTTGCGCGCGGTTCCCGGTTGGCGGGCGCATCTTCTGACGGGTGACCGCAAAGGCACATGGAGCCTTTCGGTGACACGCAACTGGCGGCTGACCTTCCGGATCGACAGGCAGGAGATCGTCATCATCGACCTCAATTTCGAGGACTACCATTAGGAGTCTGTATCAACATGAGCGGAGATATCCGCCTGAAGTCACCCGCCCATCCCGGGCATTTTGTGAAGCACGAGATCATCGCACCCTTGGGGCTTTCGGTGACGGATGCGGCATCGGCGCTCGGCGTGACACGGGCGGCTTTGTCGGCGCTCCTCAATGCGCGCGCGAGCCTGTCGCCTGACATGGCGGTGCGCATCGAAAAGGCATTCGGCGTTTCCATGGAAACGCTGATGCGGATGCAGGGGAGCTTTGATATCGCCGCTGCGCGCAAGCGGGCGGCCTCGATCAAAGTGCAGCGGTATAAGGCGCCTGCAAGAAGGGCGGCGGCATAGCCGAGGCAGAGTGTGTAAATGACGTATCGCCCGATTCCCTTTGAGGCCGTAAAGCCCGAACACAAGAAGACGTTCGAGCACGCCAACATGTACCTGCATGATGTGTACGGGATCATGCGAGGGCTGCCACCTGCAGGCGGCGACGGTGGCGGGGGCACCTTTGTCGCGGCGACCGCGTTGTTGTCATTATTGAATGCGTTTTCCAATTTTCATCTCAAGGGCATTGTTGGCGTAGGCAGACTGGCTGATCCCTTAGCCCGGAGCTATGCTTTCGAGGTAATGCCATGCGAAATATGCAAAGAGAAATTGGCGAAGGGTATGGGCGAGCATGGCAAGAATTTTCACACTTTTCTATGGAAACAACTCGCTTGGGCACACGATAGTGGACGTTTGGTGACAAAGTGTTGTGGTGTGTACGCACTATGGGTTCACTTTCGACATCCGCTGATTCATGCTGCGGCGATCGACGAGAGCTCAACAAAAGCTCAGCGTGGAAAACGCGGGGAGCCGATAGTTGGGAAGTGGGGCGAGATTCCTGCTGCGGATCAGTCTATTGAGAGACTTGAAGCTTCTTGCCCGGGGCTGCCGTCTTGGCCAGCCCTCCAGGATGCGAAAGATGAGGCTGGTAACGATGTTCACAAGCTGGTCATAGCGCCTTTGTATTTGATAACGAAGGACCTCATCTGGCGCAGCGCCCTCGCCAACTCATAGACACCTCACACCCCCAGCTTCCCCGGGTTCATGATGCCCTTGGGGTCGAGGGTTGATTTGAGGGCCTTGAGAAGTTTCATTCCCGTCTCGCCCTTCTCGCGCACGAGCCAGGGTACGTGATCAAGGCCCGCGCCGTGATGGTGCGAGATCGTGCCGCCATTTGCCGCAATCGCATCAGACGCCGCCTTCTTGATCGCCTGCCATTGGGCCAGTTCATTCTCCGCCCGGCGCGGGAAGATGAAAGTGAAATAGAGGCTCGCGCCATCGGGATAAGAATGGCTGATATGGCCCATCACGATCCCGCGCGCGCCGGCCATGGGCGCTTGCGCCTGCATCGCGCCTGATAGGGCCGCACGGATCTTCTCGTGCAGATTTTCAACGTTCGACCAGCGCGTTGCTGTTTCCAGCGTGTCCACGCCCACGCCATGATCCATCAGGGGATCGCGCATATAAGGCCCGTGGAAGCGGCCCGCATACCAGCTTTCCGCCGGCTTGCGCCCCACATAAAGGCCGTTGAGGCGCTTGATGATGCGGCGCGCCTCGTCTGCGGCGCGCGGGGCCTCGTCACGCTCGCCCTCGGTTCCGAGGATGAGCGCGCAGCGCCTTTCGTCAAGGCCATGGCGGCGCAGATATGCCGTCTCGATGCGACGCTTGAACGAGGGCGCCTCACCCACGCGCGCAAACGCCTGATAGAAGCGCGTCTCCTCCTCGTCTGACAGACGCATGGAGGCGATGTCGATGCCGCTTTGGACAAGTGTGCGCACCGCAAGTGCGCCTTCGGCAAAACTGCGGAAGAGCCAGGCGCGCAGATCACGATGCGCAGGCGCGGGCCGCACGCGGAATGTGGCGTCGGCGATCACGCCCAGCGTGCCCTCGGAACCCGCCACCAGATCGGTCAGGCGCGGGCCTGCGGCGGATGCGGGGAACTCCTCGGTCTCCCACGGCCCCACGGGCGTCACCATGCGCGCCGAAACCAGCCAATGTTCCGCCTTGCCGTAGCGGTTTGATTGCTGGCCCGCACCGCGCGCGGCAATCCAGCCGCCAAGCGTCGAATACTCGAATGATTGCGGATAATGGCCAAGCGTTACGCCCTGCGCCTGAAGGCCGCGCTCAAGGTCAGGACCATAAATGCCGGCCTCTGCCGTTGCCGTCATCGACACGCGGTCGATGGCGAGAAGGCGGTTCATGCGCGTGGTATCGAGCGCAACAAGCGCGGTCTGCCCCGGCGCGCGGATTGGCGTGATACCGCCCACGACGGACGTGACGCCGCCGCAGGGAATGACGGCGATGGCGCTTTCGCCCGCAATTTTCAGGATCGTCGCAATGTCGCCTGCGTTGCGCGGATAGAGGATCGCGTCGGGCGCATCCTCAATCGCGCCTGCGCGCATGGCCAGAAGGTCAGCATAAGAGCGGCCGCGCGCATGAAAGGCGCGGTCCGCCTTTGCGGTCACCACATTTTCCGATCCCAGTGCTGCAACCAGCGCATCCATCGCCGCGGCCGACAGGCGCGAGGGCGGCAGCTCGATGCGCTCCAGCTTCACCGCGGGCGTTGCGGTCAAGGCGGGCATCGCAAGCTCCCCCTCCAGCCAGCGCCACACTTCCGGGCGTTGGGAGAGATGATCTTCCACCGCCAGAAGGCCCCATCCGTTCCAGCGCAGGCGGTCGCGATTGATGGTCATGGGTTCCTCCGCTCAGACGCGCAACTGGATGGCGCCGGGCATGATGGTGAAAGTGGCAGGCAGGGTGCCGGGCTGCTCGCCATCCAGTTCGATCAGCACCGGGCCGTCATTGCCGCCCAAAGGTGCTGCGATGACACGCTGGCCACGCATGACTTTCACGCGCGGGTTTTTGACATGCTCGCCCGTATAGATCGTGCCCAATTCGCGCAGCACGTCGCGCTTGGCGCCGCCGGCCAGCACAATGATGTCGAAGGCGCCGTCAGCCGGATCGGCATCGGGCGCCACCATCATCCCGCCGCCAAAGAAGCGCCCGTTGCAGATGGCAATGGTCGAGACATCCAGCTCGCCGTCGAAGCTTGCGTCAATCTTCAGGCGGACGCGCTTGTTGCGGTAGCGCAGCGTGGCCACAAGCGAATTGTATAAATAGGCAAAGCGTCCGCCGAACAGTTTCGACAGGCGCGCGCGGTTGACCGCCTGCACCACCTGGCCGGAAAGACCAAAGCTGCCGATATTGATGAAGTGGCGGTTGATCGTCTTGCCGTCCTTCGACATCAGCGTCACATGGGCAACGTCAATGGGCCGCGACTTGGCAGTGGCGATGCGGGCGATCGTCTTTTCCAGATCATCGTCAAGTCCGAAGGTGCGCTTGAAGTCGCCACCCGTGCCCGACATCAAAGGCGAGAAGCTTGCTGCCGGGCTGACAGCGCGGCCATTCTCGAAGAATCCATTCACGCATTCGCTGATCGTGCCGTCGCCACCAACGGCGATGATGTGCGTGGCGCCGCGCTTCAGGGCCTCGCGGGTCAGGCGCTCGGCTGCCAGCGGCGCATCGGTCATCAGCAGATCCGTCTCGCCCAATGCCGCGTTGAGCCTTGCCGCAATCTCGCCAATGCGCGACCGCGTGCGGCCGCCGCCCGAACGCGGATTGATGATGGCAACGCGCGTCATGCGGCGACAGCCTCGTCGGGAATGTGAAGGCGCGCCTCGACGGCAGCGATTTCAGCGCGTGTCCGCTCTACCGTCCAGTGGTGATGGCGCGCCATGATTGCGGCTGCAGTTTCCAGTGCTGATTTGCCGGGGTGGCCCAAAGTTGCAATGCCGGTGCGGCGGAAAAGAGCATCTTCCAGCGTCATCGCCATTTCATGGGTCGCGGCATAAGCGATTTCGGCAGCGATGTCGGGCAGTTCATTGGAAAGGCTGCGGGCAAGGTCTGGTGCGTCGACAACAGGTGCCAGCACCTCATCCATCGCCGCACCATAATTGCGGGCGAGCACATTGATTGTCGCCGGTGCAAGCGCGGGGTGGCGCTTTTGTGCTTCCGCCAGAAATGTCCTGAAATTGCCCGTACCGGCACCGCCCAGCGGCAGGGATGCGGTGCGGCCACGCGGGAGCTTTCGCCCCAGACGCTTTGATGCGACGCCCAGCACTTTCTCCGCCAGATTGCGCGAGGTTGTCCATTTGCCGCCGACGGCGGAGATCAGGCCCTTCAGGCCCTCTTCCGCCTCATGATCGAAGACTTCCGATTTGCGGCTGGCGCCATAGCTGTCCTTCGAGCCGTCATCGACCAAGGGGCGCAGGCCGGCATAGGCCGCCTTCACATCGGCGCGCGTAAGTCCCGCATTGGGCAAAAGCGCATTGGTTGTCGCGATAAGGCCCGCGATATCAGCCTCGGTCGGGCGAACGGATTCCGGCGGCCCGGTGAAAACCGTGTCGGTCGTGCCGATGATGGTGAAGCCGCGCCACGGCAGCACGAAGAGATGGCTCTTGGGCGCAACAAGCGCCAAGGCGTGCGTGGACACAAGTTTGCGCGTGATGATGTGGATGCCCTTGGAACGGATAAGGCCATGCGAGGCTTCGCCGCCCTCGGCTGCGCCCATCACGATATCGGCCCAGGGACCGGCGGCATTGATGGTGACCGCGCCGGAAATATCGTGGGTCTTGCCCGTGATGCGGTCGGTGACGCGCACGCCCTTGATTGCATGGCCATCGCGCAGGAACGAGGAGACTTCGGTGTGGTTGGCAATCCTGGCACCGGCGCGGGCCGCATCGACGAGACAGGCGAGACCCAGACGCTCGGGCGCATACATCTGGCAATCGTAATAGAGATAGGCGCCTTCCAGTCCCTCGCCCGCGAGCACGGGTTCCACCCCTGCCGCCTCCGCGCTGCTGAGGCGGCGGTGGCGCGGCAAGCGCTGATCGGCGTCCTCAAGCCAGCCACGGTCGAAACTGAGAAGGTCATAAAGCGTCAGCCCCATGCCGAGCATTTTGGTTGCGCTGTTCCCGCGCGTGACCGGCACGATGAAGGGCAGCGGATAGACAAGGTGCGGCGCGATGCGTTCCCAGATGCGGCGCTCCCTCAAGGACTCGCGGATGAGACCGAATTCGAAATTCTTGAGATAACGCAGGCCCCCATGGACAAGCTTCGACGTGGCCGAGCTGGTGGCGTGGCTGAAATCGTTCTTCTCGACCAGTGCGACGGACAATCCCCTGAGCGCCGCATCGCGGGCGATGCAGCTGCCGGTGATGCCCCCGCCGATGATGACAAGGTCGAAGACCCCCCGCGTCATGGCTTCAAGGTCACGCGTCAGGCGGAAGGCAGGCAGGGACATTCTGGATGGCGCCGGGGAGCATCGCGTCACCTTTCGGCACCATCACCCCCTTGTCAGGTGCCGCAGGCCCGGCAAAGGCCGGAATCCCTCAAGGCTTCAGGTCCAGCGCCTGCTTGTCAACCCGCCATGACGCCAAGGCAGGCACCTCGTGCCCCCTGGCGATTTACGGGAATGCCGTCCGGCTGCTAGGCTCCGCCCACATGTTTTCACCGGAAATGACGGAACCGACGCGATGCCGCAGATCAAAGCCAATGGCCTTTCCTTTGAGTACGACACATTCGGCAAGGCAGGTGATCCCGCCGTCCTTTTCATCATGGGCTTTGCCGCCCAGATGACGGCCTGGCCCGAGGCGCTATTGAAGGCGATTGCAGGTGAGGGGTTCCACGTCATCCGGTTCGACAACCGTGACATCGGCAAATCGCAATATCTCGACCATCTGGGCGTGCCCGATGTGATGGCGGCGATGGGCTCGCTGATGACCGGCATCCCGTTTGGCGGTGCGTCCTACACGCTCAACGACATGGCGACGGATGCCGCGTTGCTGCTTGCCGCCCTCAATATCCGCAATGCGCACATCGTCGGCGCATCGATGGGTGGCATGATCGCCCAGCTGGTCGCCATCAATCATCCGCAGTCCACGCGCTCGTTGACCTCCATCATGTCGACAACCGGCAATCCCGCCATGCCGCAGGCAACGCCCGAGGCGATGACAGCCCTCCTCACGCCGCCGGCCGACATTTCGCGCGAAACGCGCATCAATCATGGCATGAAGATGATCCGCGCCATTGGCAGCCCCGGCTTTCCATCGACGGAAGAGGAACTTCGCAGCACGGTGACGGCACAGGTTGACCGCGCGCCCTATCACCCCGAAGGGATTTCGCGCCAGCTCTGCGCGATCCTTGCCTCGCCGCCGCGCAATGCGATGCTGCGAAGCTTGCGCATGCCTGCCATGGTGCTGCACGGCATTGATGATCCCCTCGTGCGGGTGGAAGCCGGGCGTGACACGGCGGCCTCCATTCCCGGCTGCCGCCTCGTCGAAGTGCCGGGCATGGGCCATGACTTCCCGAATGCGCTGGTGCCGGTTTACATCAAGCACCTGGCGGCCTTCCTGAAAGACGCTGAAGCGCGCGCCAAGGCCGCCTGAGCGCCATGCCGGAAGCCAGGATCAACAACATCGCCCTGCACTACGAAACGCAGGGTGCCCCCGGCGGCGTGCCCGTGGTCGTCATCCAGGGTTTCGGCTCGCAGATGACTTCGTGGCCCTCGGCCCTCCATGAAGGACTGTCGGCAGCGGGACACTTCGTCATCCGCTTCGACAACCGCGATGTGGGCCTGAGCCAGAAATTCTCCGGCATTCCGGATGCGCGTACGGCGGCCAAGGCTCTGGCGGAGGGCAAGAAGCCCGACGTGCCCTATATTCTTGCCGATATGGCCGATGATGTGGCGGCACTCATGGATCATCTGGGCGTTGCATCCGCCCATGTGGCGGGTGGGTCCATGGGCGGCATGATTGCGCAGCTTGTTGCGCTTCGGCATCCGACCCGCGTGCGCAGCCTGATCTCGATCTTTTCGACGACAAGCGACCCCTCCCTGCCGCGCTCCTCGCCCGAGGCGCAGGCGGCGCTGATGGCACCACCACCATCGCAATCCAAAGAAGATGTCGTGACGCATACGCTCAAGAACCGGCGCGTGTATGCATCCACCGCGTGGAAATTCGATGAGGCGTTCTGGCGCACAAATGTTTCGGGCAATTTCGACCGCTCCTATTTTCCCGAGGGTCAGGCGCGCCAATGGGCGGCGATCGTGGCAACGCCGCCACGCACCGAGGCGCTCAAGGCATTGAAAGTCCCGACGCTGGTGCTGCACGGCACGGCCGACGTGCTCATCCCGCCCGAAGCGGGCGTGCACACGGCCAAGTGCATTGAGGGTGCCCGGCTGACGCTGATCGAAGGTTGGGGGCACGACATGCCGCCGCCCTTCGTGCCGCATCTTGTCGCCCACATGACCCGTTTCATGGCCGATGTGGAGGCACAGGCATCATGAAGATCTTTGTCACCGGTGCATCGGGCTTCGTGGGCGGCGCTTTCGTGCGCGCGATGCGCGACAAACACATTCTTCATGCCATGTCGCGTTCGGCAAAGTCCGACGCGGCCATATCCGCGCTCGGCGCCGTGCCGGTGCGGTGTGAGCTCGGCAAAGTCTCCGCCGATTTGCTGGCGGGCATGGATGCCATCGTCCATTGCGCAGCCTACGTGGAGGAATGGGGGCCATGGTCGGCCTATTGGCAGGCCAATGTCATCGGCACGCAGCAATTGCTGGAAGCAGCCAAGAAGGCCGGCGTGAAGCGCTTTGTGCATGTGGGCACAGAGGCGGCTTTGTTCCACGGCCAGGACATGGTCGATGTGGACGAGACGGCGCCCTTGTCGCTCCGCTCACCCTTTCCCTATTCGCGCTCCAAGGCGCATGCGGAAAAATCGGTGCGTGAGGCCCATGATCCTTCCCGTGGCTTTACGACGATTGTCGTGCGGCCGCGCTTTGTCTGGGGGCCGGGCGATGTGACGCTGGTTCCCGTCATCACCGAGATGGCCGCGCAAGGCCAATTTGCCTGGATCGACGGGGGCCAAGCCAGGACCTCCACCACCTATATCGGCAATCTTGTCCATGCGCTGGAATGCGCGCTGACCAGGGGACGCAGCGGAGAGGCCTATTTCGTGCTGGATGGGCCGCCGGTCGTGTTCCGCGAATTCGTCACAAGCATGATGAAGGCGGCTGGCGTCACCTTGCCGGACAAGAATGTGCCGGGATTTGTGGTGCGCGGCCTTGCCCGCGTGAGCGAGCCCCTGTGGCGGTTCTTCCGCGTGAAATCAAAGCCGCCAATCACACGCTTTACGGCGGCGATCATGTCACGCCATTGCACCCTGAAAGACGACAAAGCGCGCCGAGAACTCGGCTACCAACCGCCGTTCACGGTCGAGGCGGGACTCACTGCAATGGCCAAAGGCGGCTAGCGCCAGGGTGCCAGTACCGGCACTTTTTCGTCGAGATAAAAGCGCAACGCGCCTTCGTGCAGCGGCACCGGCAGGCCGGCGCGGGCCGTATCAATGCGGATGAGGCGGCCCATCGGATGGCCGGAATCGATCAAGGGGCGGTTGTCGGGGTTCCACAAAGCGCGCGTGATCGCGAAAATGAGATCGGGCGACGCGCTTTCGCTGACGACCCAGACGGCGGGCACGGAAACGGTTTCAATGTCGCCCATACCCGCATAGGTGCCCTGTGGGATCACGGCGCGCTGCATGGTTTCCTTTTCGGCCAGCAGCGTTTCGGCGCCCTTGCCGTTCACCGGCAAAAGCCGCACCGCGCCATTCTGGGCCGCCTCCTGCAGCACACCCAATGGCGCGCCACCGACAAAGAAGAAGGCGTCAAGCTCGCCCGCCAACAATTTCTGCATCGCGACTTCGACATTGTCTGTCGAGAGCGTCACGCGGCGCTCGGCAATCCTGAAGGCCTTGAGGATCGCGCGCGCGGTTGCGTGCGTGCCGGAGCCGGGAACATCGATCGAGATGCGCTTGCCCTTGAGGTCGGCCATCGTCAAAAGGTCACCCGATGCCGCAACCACGACATGCACGGTTTCGGGAAAGAGCGCTGCGATCGCGCGCAGATTGGTGAGCGGGCCTGACGCCGAAAACTCGCCCCGCCCGGCCAGGGCATCAGCGGCAAGATCGGCCTGGGCCAATGCGGATTCGACACGTCCCTCGGCCACCGCGCGCAGATTGGCGACCGATCCCTCCGACGCGCGGGCCGCCGCAAAAAGGCCGGCAGGTCCGCAGCGCCCTTCAGCCTCGCATCTTGCGACGCCCGGCGGGTGGCTGATGATCGAGGCCAGCATCTGGCCGACCGGGTAATAGGTGCCGGCCGAGGAGCCGGTCATGATCTGGAAGGAAATGCGCGCAGGTTCGCCCGGCGGGGTTGAACCCATGGCCCACACACCTGCCGCCGCGGACAAGGCCAGCGCAACAACAGCAAGGGTACGGGTGAAAAGTCGCATCATCAGGCAGACAGGTTGGGAAGCAGACGGACATTCCGGCGTGATGCGGACGGTAAACAAAGTCTTGCCGCAAGAAAGAGAAAACGCCCCCAATCGGGCCGAAAAAGGGCAGCTGATGCCTGCCCGTCACGACTTCTTCCCGCCCCGTGAAAACCTGCCGGATATGCTTAAGGCTTTGGTGATGGCGGCGATGGATGATGGTCGGTGAAAGCCCCCTTCTTCATCCCCCCCCCATTTTTCCCACGCGAGTGCTTCCCCATGGCCCGTTTCAGAACCCTGCGCCATCTTTCGCTGGCCCTGCTTTCGGCAACAGCCCTTTCGGCCTGCGCGACAGCCGGTGGACCTCGCGCCGATGCTGGCGGGGGCGATGTGGCACCGGTCGCGGCACCTGCATCCGACGAGCCTTTGGCGGTTGCCGCCCATTGGGCCCGGGTAGTCGAAACCGATCCGGGCAATGCGGATGCCCATGTGGAGATGTCCCGCGCCTTGCGGGGGATGGGCAAGGCTGCCCAGGCCATTACGTTCATGCGCGAGGCGCTGGTGCGCTTTCCCGACAATCCCGACATTCTGGGCGAATACGGCAAGGCATTGGCCGAGAACGGACGCACGGGCGACGCCCTGCCCTTCCTTTCACGCGCTGCCCAGATGAAGCCGACCGACTGGCGCATGCTGTCCGCTGAAGCGGTGGTGCGCGACCAGACCGGCGACCATGAAGGCGCCCGCGCGCGCTTTGAGGCGGCACTGAAACTTTCCCCCAACAACCCGGCCATCCTGAACAATCTGGGCGTGAGCTATCTCCTTTCCGGTGACAGCGTGAACGCGGAGAAATATCTGCGGATGGCCGCAACCGCGCCGGGTGCGACCGCGAAAATCCGCCAGAACCTTGCCCTTGCGACCGGCATTCGCGGCGACTTTGCCGAGGCGCAAGTGCTTGCGACCGCCGACCTGCCGCCTGATGTCGCGGCGCGCAATCTCTCTTACATCCGCCAGCTCGCCGATGCCCCGCCGACAACGCTTTCAGGCGGCGCTGAACCTGCGGCGGAAACGGATGAAGCCCGTGCGGCTGATGCAGTGATGACGGAAATGACCGCGCCAGAGTCCGAACAGGCACCCGAATTGGCGCCCGTGACCGTCTCGGCCGAACCGGAATATGTGCCCGCTGAAAGCGAGCCGCCACTGCCTGCGCCCAAGCCTCAGCCCGGTTCAGAAGGCGAGCCGCAGGATACGGCCAATGCCGAAAGTCCCGCAGAAGGTGACGGCCCTCTGTTGCGCACGGCGGCGCAGAACTGAAGTCGCTTCAGGACATACCCATCGCGTCACTCATCTCCATCACTCATCGGGGGCTGCTTCCTTGAGAAGCGCCTCCCATTTGTCGGGCGGTCTGCCCCGGCGAAGCATGCGGGTAAAGGTGCGATAGGCATCGTCACTGCTTTCATAGGCGCGCTTTGTCGTCTCGTCGTTTACCCATGCCAGAACGATGATGCGGCTTTGCTCATGCCAGCGGAAGAACAGCCGGTATTGCTGGAAGAATTTCGCGCGGAACCAATGACGATGGGCTTCGCCCAATGTGCCGCCCAACCTGTATTCGGGTCTGGCCGGATCCTGCGGAATGATGTCAAAGGCAAGCCGGTTGATGGCCGCAAGGCGCTTGGCCGCCGGTGCCGCAGTCCAAGCCCTAGGGGCCTTGCGCTTCAGCCGCGCAACCTCTTTCTCCAGTGCTGCAACCTGTTCGAGGAAGAGCGGATGCGCATAGATCGTCCAGCCATTGACGACAAGCGCGCGCATGGCAGGCTTACGCCTTGCCGGTTTTGTTGATCGGCTCATCAAGCTTGATCTTGACGCGTCCCACCAACCGCGAGAGGCGTTTAGGCAATTCCGGGTCAACGCCACGCAACCTGCCGGGATTCCGGATCATGTCACGGGACAGGAACCCGAGAAATGCCGACAGCACCGGGTCTTCTTCCGGCATTCCGCCCAACCTGCTCAGCACCACATCGCCGCCCGGTCCGATGAGAAAGCGTATCCGGTCGCGCTTCTTCAGGCGCAAAGCCCGGCGCACGGTTTCCGGCACCGTGGTTTGGTAGCGGTCGGTCAGTGTTGATTCTGCTTCAATTTCCCGGCGCGGGGCCGGACGACGAGCCGATGGCATGGCATTCTCCTTGCCAGCCATGGTAATGCAATCGCATTACCTGGTCAATCGCATCTCAGAGCGCCTGCACCTTCAGGATCGCCGGGCCGAGAATGACCACAAAGAGCACCGGCAGGAAGAACACGATCATCGGCACCGTCAGCTTTGCGGGCAATGAGGCGGCGCGACGCTCGGCTTCCGACATGCGCATGTCGCGGTTTTCCTGCGCCATCACGCGCAAGGCAGTGCCCAGGGGCGTGCCGTAACGCTCAGCCTGGACAAGCGAAGTCGAGACCGCTTTCACGCCGGGATGGCCACAGCGCTTGGCGAGATTCTCATACGCCATCTTGCGGTCCGGCAAATAAGAGAGCTCCGCCGTCGTCAGCGACAATTCCTCGGCCAATTCGATGGACTGGGTTCCGATCTCGGAAGCAACGCGGTTGAAGGCGGCCTCGATCGACATGCCCGACTCGACACAGATCAGGAGAAGGTCAAGCGCGTCGGGAAAGGCCTTCATCACCGAGGTCAGGCGGCGCGAGATGAGGTTCGAGACAAAGACGTCGGGCAGGTAATAACCAAGGAACGCCGCGCCCAGCGACATGGCGAGCTTGGCCATTCCGGGCACATGGTATTTCGAGAAGAAGAAGAGATAGACCAGCGCCGCAAAGAAAACGATGATCGGCATCACGAAGCGGAAGAACATGAAAGTGACAAGCGGGCCCTGGCCGCGGAAGCCTGCCGCCTGAAGCTTTTCGCGCGTATTGGCGCTTTCGAGGAGACGCGCAAAGCGGAACTGGTCCACCGTGCGCTTCATGAAGCCGACAGGGGTCGAGCGCAGCGTACCCTTCTTGGCAAGCTCCTCCCGCTGCCTGCGGCGCAGCTCCTCGCGCGCGACCGAAACGGCCTTCATGCGCGCGCCCAGCTTGTCACCCTCGAAGAAAGGCAGGGCCAGCGTCATCACGGTCGCAAACACGGCGATGGCGACCAGCGCCATGGTCATGAATTCGGGATCGGCAAGATTGTCGAGGAAGTTCATGGCCGGACCCGTTCTAGAACTTGAAGTTGATCATCTTCTTCATCACGAGCACGCCCAGTGACATCCAGATGAGCGAGCAGACCAGCATCACGTTGCCGGCCCGCTCGGTGAACAAGGTCGTCATGTAGTCCGGGCTGCTGATATAGACGAGCAGCATCACGGCGGGTGGCAGCGAACCGATGATGGCAGCCGATGCCTTGGCCTCTGACGACATCGCGCGGATCTTGCCCTGCATGCGCTTGCGGTCGCGCAGCACGTTCGACAGGTTGCCGAGCGCTTCCGACAGATTGCCGCCGGTCTTGGCCTGGATGGTGAGCACGATGACGAAGAAGTTCACTTCGGGCACCGGCATGCGTTCAAACAGCCGCTTCAGCCCCTGCTCAAGCGGCACGCCGATCTTGAGGCTTTCGGTGAGCTGACGGAACTCGGCGCCTACGGGATCGGGCAATTCCTGCGCGATGATGCGCAAACAATCATTGAGCGGCAGGCCGGATTTCACGCCGCGCACAATCACGTCCACACCGTTGGCAAATTCGGCGACGAAGGCCTTGATGCGGCGGTTCTTGAGAAAATTGAGCACCCAGCGCGGAACGCCGAAGGAGGCAGCAAAGCCGATGCCTGCCGCGATATAGACCGGCTGGCCCATCACCCAGGCGATCACCATGGCGACCACGCCGACAATGCCCGAGGCAATCCAGAACTTGCGCACTTCGACTTCGAGGCCCGCCTGCTCGATGCGCTGGGAAATGGTGAGACGCCGCCGCTGGGCCTTCTGCTTGCGCTCAAGCTCCTTCAATGTATCGGCGACCTTGCGGCGCTGCAGGCTGTTCGTGTCCGCCGCCACGCCCTTGAGGTTGCGCCCGACTGCATGCTCGCGCGCGATTGCGGCTACACGCTTGCCGGTGGCGCTGGCGCCCTTGCTGGCAAAGGCAAAGGCAAGGCCGCCGATGCCGCCAAGCCCCAGGACCGTCACCGCGATCATCAGAAGGGTCGTGTCATCCATGGATTATCCCCTTCAATCAGCTGACGCTTCAAGCGCATCCAGCAACTCGCGCTCGCGGCCGTAATAGCGGGCACGGTCCCAGAAGGCGGGGCGCGCGATGCCGGTCGATTTATGCCGTCCGCGGATTCTCCCGGTCTCGTCCTCGCCGTCCATTTCGTAGAGGAAAAGGTCCTGAGTCACGATCACTTCGCCTTCCATCCCCAACACTTCGGTGATGTGGGTGATACGGCGCGAGCCGTCGCGCAAGCGGGCGGCCTGGATCACGACGTCGATCGAGCCCACAACCATCTCGCGGATGGTTTTGGAGGGGAGCGAGAAGCCGCCCATCGTGATCATGGACTCAAGGCGCTGAAGTGCCTCGCGCGGCGAGTTCGAGTGGAGCGTGCCCATCGAGCCGTCGTGGCCGGTATTCATGGCCTGAAGGAGGTCGAAGGCTTCAGGTCCGCGGACTTCGCCCACGATGATGCGTTCGGGCCGCATGCGCAGGCAGTTCTTCACGAGGTCGCGCATGGTGATCTCGCCTGACCCCTCAAGGTTGGGCGGGCGCGTTTCGAGACGCACGACATGGGGCTGCTGGAGCTGGAGTTCGGCGGCGTCTTCGCAGGTGATGACGCGCTCGGTCGCCTCGATGAATCCGGTCATGCAGTTCAGGAGCGTCGTCTTGCCCGAGCCGGTACCGCCGGAGATGAGCACGTTGCAGCGCGAGTGGCCAACGATCTCAAGGACCTTCGCGCCTTCCTTGGAGATCGAGCCGAAGCGGACAAGGTCGTCCATCTTCAGCTTGTCTTTCTTGAACTTGCGGATCGTCAGCGTCGGGCCGTCAATGGCGAGCGGCGGCGCAATGACGTTGACGCGGCTTCCGTCCGGCAGGCGCGCGTCGCAGATGGGCGAGCTTTCGTCCACGCGGCGGCCGATCTGGCTGACGATGCGCTGGCAGATGTTCATCAGCTGCCCGTTGTCACGGAAGCGGATGTTGGTCAGCTGCACCTTGCCGGCGACTTCGATGAAGACGCGCTCGGCGCCATTGACCATGATGTCGGCAATGTCGTCGCGCGCCAGCAACGGTTCCAGCGGACCATAGCCGAGCACGTCGTTGCAGATGTCCTGCAGCAACTGTTCCTGCTCGGCAATCGACATCACCACCGCCTTGATGGAGATGATCTCGTTGACGATGTCGCGGATTTCCTCGCGCGCGGACTGCGCGTCGAGCTGGGCCAGCTGGGCGAGGTCAATCGTGTCGATCAGCGCGTTGAAGATCGTCGTCTTGACCTGATAATACTCGTCCGAACGCGTATCAACCGGCACGACCGGCGGTGGTGCCGTGCGCGATGACTGACCCGGCTTGGGGGGCAGGGTTGTGGACGCGACCTTGGGCGGCGCGGGCGGCTGGGACGTGCGGGCGGGTTGCGGCGCGCGCAGCGCCGGCCCCTCTCCTCCACTGCCTGGCCGCTTGCCGAACATCTATCAGCCTGCCTTGCGTGCCTTGAGGAAGCCGAGCAGCGAGCTGCCTTTCGGCTTCATAGCCGCCGCGGGCTCGCGGCCGGTCAGGATCTTGCAGAGGTTCAGGAGACCTTCGGCGGCGCGCGATCCCGGATTGAGTTCGGGGATCATCTGGCCGTTATTGGCTGCGGTGCCAAAGAGCTGCGGATCAAAAGGAAGGATCAAGGATGGCGTGAGATTCATCGCCTCGGCAAAATCCTTCACCGGAATTTCCGGACGCTTGGCAACGCCCACCTGATTCATCACCAGACGCGGGGGCGCGTCATTGGGACGCCCGGCAAGCGCGAGGTCGGCAATGTTCTTGGCATTGCGCAGGCTGGCCAGATCGGGCGACGCCGTGATGATCACTTCGTCAGCCGATGACAGCAATTGGCGGGCCCATGCCGTCCACACATGGGGCACGTCCACCACGACGGCGGGCGCGGAATGGCGCACGACTTCCAGCACGGACTCGAAGGCCGCCGCGTCGATCTCGTAGTCACGATCAAGGACGGCCGGCGCCGCAAAGAGATTGAGGCGTTCGCCGCATTTCACGAGAAGCCGCTCAAGCAGCACATCGTCAAGACGCTCGGGCGATCCCAGCGCATCGGCAACGCCCTGCGACGGGTCCTGATTGAAATCGAGACCCGCTGTGCCGAAAGGCAGGTCGAGGTCCACGATGGTCGTGGAGATCTGCAGGCGCTCGGCAAAGCACCAGGCCGCGTTATGGGCGATGGTGGACGAACCCGTGCCACCCTTGGCGCCGACAAAAGCATAGATGCGCCCGACCGCCTGTGTCTCGGGACCGACATAGAGGGCTGCAATCGCCTCGATCACCTGCAAGGGATGCAGGGGGGCAACCAGATATTCGCTGACGCCCTGGCGGATCAGCTCGCGGTAGAGCGAGATGTCATTGGCACCGCCAATGACGATGACCTTGGTCGTGGGATCGCACACGCCGGCGAGTTCGCCAATCCGCGCCAATACGTCCTTGCCGCGGTCGCGGGTCTCGACCATCACCAGATTGGGTGTCGGCGTCTCGGAGAAATGCTCGATCGCGCCCGTCATGCCGCCCATGTGGACAGTGACGTGAGCGCGGGCAAGACGCCGATCCATGGCCGCGCGCTGGATGACTGCACCGGTTTCGGGCTGGTCACAGAAGGCGTGGATGGAAATGCGCGGCACCGGGCGGTCCCGCACGGGTGCGCCCATGTCGCCGGCGCCGGGAGGAGGGTTCATTGTCATGGGATCATGCACTCCACAATGCCTGTAGCTGTGTCACTCACCGCCGCCACCGACTTCGCTCACCTGGCCGGATTCCGCCTCGGTGCGGTCAGAGGTGGTTGATTCACCCTTGCGGTAATCCTCAAGAACCTGATCGCGGCGCTGGGCGTCGGCCGGATCCAGACTGCGCGGATCAATCAGATCACGCGGATCACCGATCATCGCTGCAAGGTTCGCCTGGCTGGCGCAGCCGAAATTCGGCGAAGTGCTGTTGGCCGAGGTCGAGGCGAGGTCGGTCGAGAAATCCCCGCAGGACGGCCCGCGCGCGACATAGGCAGTATAGGAAAGCTTGACGAGGCCAACGCCGCCAGCGGCGACATAGGAGCCCAGCGCGATGCGGTCGCGCGTGATGCCTTCGGCGGCGGCGGCTTCAAGCACATAGCCCATCGTCTTTGATGCGGCGCGCAGGTCACGGCCATCGGCAGGTGAGGACACCGTCAGCCGCCCATTGCCGTTCTCGCGGAAGGCCCGCAGGAAGGTCACCAGCACGGCGCGGTCGCGCGGGCTGACACCTTCGGCGGCATCAGGCGCGAGTTCGATTTCCGCGATCTGCGGCTCGACCGTGATGGGGAAGCGGTATTCGACCGGATAGGACGCGGTGATGTCGGCTTCCGTCGTCGAGCAGGCGCCCAGAAGGAATGCGCCGACCAGAAGCGCAAGCAGGGATGATTTCGAAGTGAACATGATTTTTCTCCCTACTCCATGATGTAGCCGACGGGGCCTTCAATGCCGCCCTCGGCCGGACGGTCCTTGGGGCCATAGACTTCGTTCAGGCGGCCCATGAGGATCGTTTCGGCGTCGCTGGCGGGCACAAAGCCCGTTGTCGGCAGTGTGAGTTCGGACATGTGCACCGGATCGACCAGATAGGGCGTCACGATGATCACAAGCTCGGTCTCGTAATTCTGGTAGTCGCGGCTGCGGAAGAGCGCGCCCAGGACCGGCGTGTCCTTGAGGCCCGGAAAGCCGTCGATGTTCTGGCGCAGCGATTCCTGCAGAAGGCCCGCCATCACAAGGCTGCCGCCCGAGGGCAGCTCAACCGTCGTTTCCGCACGGCGGACGCGCAGGGCCGGAATGGTGAGGCCGGGCACCGACACGATGTTGCCGTCGGCATCCGTATAGGTCGCGCCTTCCTGCACATAGGCACCTTCGCTGGACAATTCGCTGACCTCGGTCGAGATGCGCAGCGAAATGCGGCCCTCCGACAAGACGACCGGCGTGAAGCCGAGACCGACGCCGAAGGGCTTGAACGTCACCTGCACATTGCCGTCACTGTCGCGCGAGGTGGGCACGGGGAACTCACCGCCCGCGAGGAAGTTGGCGGATTCGCCCGAGATCGCTGTCAGGTTTGGTTCGGCCAGCGTGCGCATCACCCCGGCGCGTTCCAGCGCCCGCAGTGATCCCTCGATATTGTTGCCGCCGTCGATACTGCCGCTGTTGAAGAAACTGTCTTCGGACAGCGCATTGCCGATGAGGCTGAAGGGATTGGATGTGGACAGCGCGATCGGGACGCCGCCCGCACTCACCAGCGCGTTGAGGTCGATGCCAAGCTGCTTGGCCACGGTGCGCTGCATTTCGGCGACGCGCACCTTCAGCATCACCTGCTCGCGTCCGGCGATGGAAAGCATGTTCATCACCTGCTCGGGCCGGCCGACATAGCGGGCAGCAATGTCGCGGGCGCGGTCGGATTCAGCCGCATTGGCAACCGTGCCGGAGAGCACGATATTGTCATTGATGGCTTCGACCGAGATGTTGGCATTGGGCAGATGGCGGGAAAGCGCGTCGTGGAGATCCACAAGGTCGCGCTCGACGCGGATTTCGAGGTTGAGGATCTGGCGGCCCGATTCCGAGAAGAAGAAGGCGTTGGTCTGGCCCACCTGCATGCCCAGCACATAGACGCGGCGCGGCGTGCGCACGATCGCATCAACGATGGCGGGATTGGAGACGAGCACATCAGCGGCATCAGCGGGCAATTCGATGATGGTTGCCTTGTTGAGGCCAAGGACAAGACGCTCGACAACCGGGCCATCCGTGCTTTCGCCGATGCGCACCGCAATCGGTTCGGCGGCCGAGCCGGGTCCACCATCGGCGCGCGCGGTCAGTGTGAAGGGAGCAAGGGCCAGGCACATGCCCAGCACCATCGCGAACTTGCGGGAGATGTTCTTGTGATTGGCGATCATGGTCATGGTTCCTGCAAGCCTTCTCAACGCCCGCCGGCGGCTGTGGTGGTGGACAGGCCGTAGCGGATGACGGTCATGGCGCCTTTGGGCGCGCCATCCATGCCGAAACGCGGATCGGCGATGCGCGATCCGTCCGCAGCGCCGTTGTCGGCGGCGGCCACTTCGGCGGGTGTGAGACTGCGCAAAGTGAGCGATACGGTGCCCGATGCCGCCGAAAGGGCGAGCACTTCGGATTCCTGCGCGGTCAGCTCCAGTGTTGCGGTCTTGCCGACAATCGCGTTGGCATCGCCTTCCTCGCGCTCGGCCTGGTCGATGGCCAGGACCCGGATGTTGGTGAGCACCGTTTCGGCGGCATAGGCCTGTTCGCCGCGGTCATTGCGCACGGCAAAGGTGACGATCACATCCACGCGGTCATTGGGCAGGATGAAGCCGCCGGCGCCTGTCTCGGCCGAGATCGACACGGCAATCGCGCGCATGCCTGGCTTGATGATGGCGGCCATGTAGCTGCCATTGTCGGCACTGATGACTTTTTCCGGCGAAATCGGTTCCCCGGGCACGAGCGGCGCGCGCGCCACGCGGCCCGCCATGTCTTCGGCGGCCGTGGGCATGGCGGCACGCGTGATGAGGTTGGCCGAGACATCGCCTTCAGGCCATTTCTGCCAGCGGTAGTCGGCGGGCGTCATCACATGGCCGGGTTCCACGTTGATCGCGGCAACCAGCACTTCGGCAAGATGGACAGCAGGCGGCGGCGCAGCCACCGCATCGCTGCTACCTGATCCGAAAAGGCCGCGCGACATGAACACGGCAAGCGCCGCTGCGCCGATGGCAACAATGAGGACGGTGATGCGGGCGGGGCTCATGGTGTCAACCTCACAGCGTCGTCAGCGCGGCAAAGAGCGCTGTCTTGGAATGGATGAAAAGGGCACCCGCGCCGAGTGCGACGCCATAGGGCACACCGGCCTTGGGTGACCACAGGCGCATCGCCCAGGGCGCCCGCGCGGCAGCGGCCGGCATCGGCAGACGACGCAGCGCCAGAAGCGCAATCGCCAGCGCGCCACCTGCAATCGAGAAGGAAAGCAGAAAGCCGCCCAATCCCGAGAGGCCGACCCAGAGGCCGCAGGCTGCGAAGAACTTCGCATCACCACCGCCGATGATGTTGAAGGCAAAGAGCGTCATGCCCAGGACAAGCGTTGCCGCAAAGACGCCGGTGTGAATGAGGATCGCTTCCAGCGGCAGCGGCACAGTGATCGCGACAGCCGCATAGAGCAGCACCAGAAGGCCGGGAATGAGATTGGGGATGCGGAAGGTAAGCGCGTCCGACACCGCTGCGGCGATGAAAAGAAACGGAACAGCCATCGTTGCAATGAAACTTGTCACGTCAATTGCCTCACGCCCGCATTCGCGTCCACATGACGCCTGTCTCTCCGGTCCCTGCGCGCCGCGCGGCACGGAAAGGTTCCAGCACGCCAGAAACTTAACGGGGGACCCCTTACTGCAGGATTAAGCAAAATCGTCCAATTCGGTGATGGCAGCGCATGATCCGCATGCTGATGACGTGCCGGAAAATGCGAAGGCCGCCGGCAAATTGCGGCGGCCTCCGGCCTCTCGATACTGAAGCCTGGTGCGGCGCGGGCCGCAGCCAGGAAAGGCAGGCTTACTGCAAGCCCGACTCAACCGATTCAAAGTTCGTGACCAGCTGGTCACCAACCGAACCGACAACGACGATGATCGCAACGGCGATGCCGGCGGCAATCAGGCCATACTCGATGGCCGTCGCACCCGACTCGTCCGTCAGAAAGCGGGAAAGGAACTTGTTCATGGAAATCTCCTCAGTCTCTCGTTTCACCACAGCAAAAGTCCGCGGGATGCCCAAAATCACCATGCACTCTGCGAACTGCACGCGAAGCTAAGGCAGGAAGACTTACCGTGCGTTTAAGGGGGAAGGTAAAGATCAGGTAAAGGCCCCTCGTCCGCCTGCGACACTTAGGCAAGCGGCAGGAGCGCGCCGCCCGGATGATCCGTGTAAAGACTGTTTCGTTCCTTGTGGTTGATTTTGCGTAAACGCGCGCGTCCGGGGCCGTGAATGGAGCAAATGTCCTGCTTCGCATTCAGCTTTCATCAAGGGGCAAGGCCTAAAGTGGGGCCGTTGGTGCGGCAGCGGCAATACCGCCTCCGCCACGCCACCGGGCATTCCATCGGGTGATCCATGCGCATGAAACTCTTTGCCGCCGCTTCGGCCCTTGCCGTGCTTTTCTCCGGTCCTGCGCTTGCCGCGGCCGATGTGACGGTGCAGGTGGACCAGACGACGCTTGTTGATCTGGAAAGCCCGGCGGTCACTGTCGTCGTCGGCAACACGTCAATTGCCGACATCACGATCATCGACAATGACTCGATCTTTGTCCTGGGCAAGAGCTTCGGCACCACGAACCTGATCGCCCTTGATGATGCGGGCCGCGAGATCGCGAATATCCGCGTGACCGTGAACAACCAGCTGGGCCGCACGGTCGTGGTGATGCGCGGGAATGCGCAGGCATCCTATGCCTGTGCGCCGGTCTGCAATCCGATCCCCACACAGGGTGACGCGCAGGCGACGTTTGAAACCGTCACTGGCCAGATCACGGTGAAGGCGAAGACCGCGACAGAAGCGGCAGCCGTTGCCTCCAACGGCCAGACGAACTGACATCACGGCACGCCGGACACGAAAAGGCCGGGGCATGTCCCCGGCCTTTCTGTTTGGCGAAGCTTTACCGCCAGCCTGTCAACTGGATCAGTTGGCGGGCTTGGGACGCGGCAGCGGCACATCTTCCATGTCAAGGCTTGCGGTCTGGACCGCGGCGCAGGACTGGAAGCCATGCAGCTGGGCGACCGGCTGGGCCGGAACAAAACTTGCCAGCTGCGGCGTCTCGATGGCGAGCGCGCTGTCATACATGGTCGTCGCGTTGCGGCAGAAGATCGTGATGTTGGCGATCGAGCGCTTGGATGAATCATTCGCCAGGCGCGTGATGAACGTGTTCAGCTCGGTGTTCGCCGAACCGCCATAGATGCGCTTGAAGAGTTTGCGCAGCTGATTGTGGGCCGCCATCAAATCCTTCTGGTAGAGCTGCACGAAGGAGTTGTAGCGCGGCGAGGCGTTGCAGGAGAGTGCCGCCACCATCAATTCGGTCTGCACCACACGCACCTGAAGTGCCGTCTCGTCCTCACCCTTCACGCAAGGCGGCGCCTTGGCGTGGGCGAGCGGCGTCAACGCCGCAAGGCCCAGGGCCATCAGCCCCGCGAGCAAATTTCTTCCCTTCCGCTGTGAACGGCCCAACGTCATATGACCCACCCCTTCGTCCTGTGACAGCCGATCCGCCTTGTTCCGGCGGTATGTTCCGGCACTCGTCGTTCCGATGATCTGTGCGGTTTTGGCGCGCCAAGCGTCCAGCGCCCCATTTCCGCCAAAGACATTAGCAGAAACCGTGCCGAGTCCAATTGCCCACAGCGGGACGCAAGGCGGAACTGCCTTGAACAGAATCGGAACAAATTAACCTTGTGCAATATTGGCTGGCAGGGTCAGGACGCCATGATAGAAGCGCGACATGAGCGATATTCCTGACCCTACCGCCCCAACGCAGCCGCAGGCCGACCTTCCCCAGTTGCGCCTCAAGGAAGTGCGCATGGCCTATGTGCCGGATGAAGACCGCCTGCTCTTCTCCTGCAGCATGAGCGACGATAACGAGCAGCGCTTCTGGCTCACCCGGAAGCTGACGCATTCCCTGCTGGGCGTGACCAGCACGCAGCTGACCCGTTCGGTAAGCGCTGTGGGGTCCGCCGGTGCATCGGTCGCCCGCACCGTGCTTGAATTTCAGGAGAGTGCGGCGCTGGCCAACCAGAGTGTGCGCAGCGGGCAAGTCAGCATTCCCGCAGGACCGGATGGACGCATTGACGCGCTTCTCGTCCGGCGCGGGGGATTGCAGCCGATCATTCCGGAGGGCGGTGATGTCTCCTCGGCAAAAGCCTGGGCGCTCATTCTTGCCGACGGGCGTGGCAAGGGCGCGCGCATGGTGCTGACGCGCGAGAACATGCTGCGCTTCCGCCACATGATCCAGAAGGCTGCGGCCAAGGCTGACTGGGGGTTGGTTGATCCCGACGATATCGCAACGCCCGAGACGCAGCCGGTCATGAACTGATCGCGTTGCGATCATCGCCTGTTTACCAGGTTTCTTCAGGCAGGCTTAAGCGCTCCGACCGCATGATGCCTCATGCTTGGCGCTTCCCCCTATCCATGCGCCAGGCAGAGTGCCGCCAGAAGACGCTCCCCCCGTGATTCATGGCCGGCACGACGGCGGTTGCAGCCTCATTCCCCCCGATGACTGCATGACGGGCCGGACCTCACGGTCCGGCCGCCGCCGGTTGTGCATGATGCCGGGATGACTGGTGCGCTTACGGAATGCGCTCGACCCTGAGCACGCGACGCGGCTTCAGGTAAAATGTCTCGGAAATGACCGACGGCTCCGAAGTGAAAATGCCGTAGTCCGCCTCATAGGAATAAGTCACTTCGGCCATCACGACCGAGAGACCCGATGTGATGAGGCCAACCGGCAAGGTCACGGTTGACCCAATGCCGCGCGTTGACGTTCCTTGCGCATCAGACCAGTCCACGCGCGCGATGTTGGAAGAATCCGCTGTCAGGCTGGTGATCCGGATGGTCGCGCGGGTGGGGCTAAAGGGGGAGAGGATCGCATTCAACGCCGTGAACACATCCGCCATCTCGGCATTGCTGATCTGCGAATCCTGCGCGACCAGGTCAGCAGCGGTTGAAGCCACCTGCACCGCCTTGCGGTGGACAATCGCCATGTTCGAGAGCTCGACGCCGCCCAGATAGAGCGTCACCATCACCGGCAGGATGAGCGCAAATTCGATCGCCGACACGCCTTTGGTGTCGCGGGCAAAGCGCCGAAGCCGGTGAAGAAGCGGGATGCCCATGTCTTAACCCGCCAGAAGCGCCCCGAAGGGCTCGTTGCGGAAGGCAGCACTTGACTGCAACAGGCGCTTGCCGCCCGACATGTTCTCGAGGAACGTGCCAAGGCCGGGCGTCATCACGTCCCAGGCATAGAACACGCGCACCAGCACGACGTCGCCCGGCAAGCCCGGACTGAACTGGAAGGATCCGGCAAAGTTCCCGTTGGCGTCGAGGGGCGGCGAGAACGCGACATTGTTGAACTGGCTGAACGTGCGCACGTCGATCTGGAGACGCGCGTCACAGGCAAGAATCACGTTGATGCGGTCGCAGACCGCTGTGCGGAACTGCTGTTCGGTCAAGCCATTTGCCTGCACATTGCCGGTGCGGATCAGGCGGGCCGTCTCCTGCACGGCATTGTCGAGCACGCCATTGGCAAAGAATACGGTCGTCGTCTCGATCAGGGCAAAAAGAAGCGCGCTGAACGGCAGGGCGACAATGGCAAACTCGATGGCCGCCGCCGCCTCGCGGTCGCGCGCAAAGCGGGTGAGGAACCTCCCGATGCGGGTGCGGACACGAGGCGCGCGCTTCTGCACGCAACGGGTTCCACAAGGATCAGTCAACGCAACCATACACAACCCCTCTTTCCGGGCTCATGCAGTGTCGCGGCTACGGGGTACAAAAGGGAAGACGGAACGCGGATTAACGATCAATGAAGCGATAATGCGAAGCGGAAATTTTGAAGCGCATTTTTACCCGTGCGAAACCATGATCAGGAGAATCCCAACTTTCATGACTGGTTTACCGCATTGACCGCATCATGTGACTGCTATGCAGTTGTCAGGTGCGAGGGTTCTTCATGTGCAGCTTTTTCCGCCGCTTCCTGCGCTCCACGCGGGCGAATGTTGCGGTCATGTTCGGGCTGTCAATCATTCCCATCATCGCTGCAGGTGGCACCGCGCTTGATTTTTCGCGTGCCATGGCGGTGAAGTCGCGCCTCTCCAATGCGCTGGATGCTTCGGGCCTTGCGGTCGGTGCGTCGGTCGGCACGTCGCAGGCGCAGATGCTGGATATCGCCACAAAGTACTTCAACGCGAACTACCCGGAAGACGAGATCGGCGCGACCTCCAACCTGACGCTTTCCGCTGTCGGTGACCAGATCACGATTTCGGCGTCAGCACGCGTCGAGACCACACTCCTCGGGCTCGTCGGCATCGAGTACATTGACGTTGCCACGTCGTCGACCATCGTGCGTGAATCCAAGGGGCTTGAAGTCGTGCTCGTTGCCGACAACACGGGCTCGATGGACGACAACGGCAAGATCACCTCGCTTCGGCAGGCAGCAACCGATCTTGTAAACATCCTTTTCGGTGATCAGGCGGCACCCACCAAGCTGCGCATGGGAATCGTGCCGTTCAGCCAGACAGTGCGGCTCAATCCGACGACCGCCGTGGCGCGCGGATGGATCGACACAACGGGGACATCTAGCGTCGCACGCCTCAATTTTGATGGCGGTTATCACGGCTATACGACCTATCCGCGCATGCGCAGCCAGACGTGGCGCGGCTGTGTGGAAGCGCGGCCGGGCGGGCTTGAGGAGCTTGATACCGCGCCGAGCGCATCCGTGCCGGATACACGCTGGGTTGCCTATTTCCTTCCCGATGAGCCCGACAACAATGACTCTGCCGGCCAGCCGCGCTTTCCCAACACCTACATCAGCGACGGGCTTTCCCTGTCGACTGCGCAGCTGACACGCCAGATCAACAATGCGAAGTACGTGAACAGGAACTCGACAGGACCACATCGTGGATGCAGCCTGGTCGAGCTTCTGCCGCTCACCAATGTCAAGGCGACGATCCTTGCCAAGATCACGTCCTTGACAGCTGACGGCCTGACGCACATTCCCATCGGCCTTGCCTGGGGCTGGCGCGTGCTCTCGCCTACCGAGCCCTTCACCGAGGGTATCGCCTTCAATGACCCCGACTGGAACAAGGCACTCATCCTCCTGACCGACGGATTGAACACGGTCGATGGCGAGAACAACATCAATCTCTCGACCTATACTGCGTGGGGTTACCTCTCGCAGAAGAGGATGGGTGCCACGATCGACACCGTGGCAGAGGCCGTCACCGAGCAGAATGCGCAGACGGGCCGCATGTGTACACGCATCAAGAACGCCGGTGTGCGAGTCTACACGATCCTCTTCATGATCACGGATGCCACGCTGGTTGACCTGTTCCGGACCTGCGCGACACAGCCGAGCCTCTATTTCAACTCACCGACCACGGCGCAGCTGCAGACCGTGTTCCGCGCCATTGCGCAGGACTTGTCCAATCTGCGGATCGCCCAGTAAGCGGACACCCCAGTCAAAAGGGCCGCCCGGTTTCCCGGACGGCCCTGATGTTCCGGCCTTGAAGTCAGATCTGCAGATTACTGCAGGTTGATGACTGCACGGCGGTTCTGCGGCTCACGCACGCCGGGGCCGGTCGGCACCAGCGGGTCAGCAAAGCCACGACCCGAGGTCATGATCTTGTCGGCGGGAACGCCGAGGCTGACCAGTTCGGAAGCAACCGCACCAGCGCGACGCTCCGACAGGCTCTGGTTGTAGGAGGCCGAACCAACGGTGTCGGTATGACCGACGACGTCGATGTTGACCTTGCCGGTCGACTGGTAGGTCGCAGCGGCTTCCGCCACAACGGCCTGGGCTTCAGCCGACAGGTTCGACTTGTTGAAGTCGAAGAACACGATGTAGGTGTCCACGATCGGCGCGGGGCAATCGCCACGCTGCTCGCAGGTCATCGGCGGCTCTTCCACGACAGCTTCCGGTGCCGCACCGAAGAACATACGCACGCCGAGCATGATCGCATGCGCGTCATAGTCGAGGTTCTCGATGGGGTTGGGGAAGATGAAGACGTTGGTGAAATTGTCGTCCTGGGTCGAGAAGTAATTGTAGCCGACGTAAACGTCGGTCATCGACGTCCACTGATAGTGCAGCTCGGCGATGCCCTGCCAGGCCATGCCGCTGGCGTCATCATCGATGATGGTGCCGGCCGTATTGATCTTGTACTCATGATCGACAGTGGCATAACCGATGCCGCCGCCGAGCGAGAGCTGCCAGTTGTCATTGAGCTGCCAGTCATAGAGCAGGTTCAGCATGCCGCTGAACGCCGTGACGTCGCCGTTCACGGTGCCGAAGAACATGGTTTCCTCGGTCACGTCGGAAGCGCGATATCCGAGTTCACCCTCAAGGCGGAAGCCGCCCATCCACTTGTAGCCAAGCGAACCGGTCACGGCGACGCCGACATCATAGTCAACCGGAATATCGACGCCGAACACGCCCGTCATTTCGTCATTGTTGTCAACGAAGACGGCGCCAACGCCGCCATCGACATACCAGCCATGCGGCGCTTCGGCCGCGGCAACGCCGGGCAGCGCGAGCGCAACAGCGCTGGCAAGCAAAAGACCTTTGAATTTCATGGGTACCCCCTTGTTGTCGCAAGCCCGAACGCAAGCCTTCGTGACATGGCCCTGTTGTGGGCCACGCCTATCGCGCGACTCATAACACACGGCCCATGTTGCGGTCATGTGGCATTCCGGCCATGGCAAGGTGAATCGACGGCGCAAGTTCGCGGCTAACCCATTCCTGCAAAACAATTATCCTTTGATGACCTGTGATCCGCATCACCTTGGGGCGCAGATGCCCCAAGCAAAAGGGCCGCCCGGTTTCCCGGACGGCCCTGATGTTCTGGCCTTGAAGTCAGATCTGCAGATTACTGCAGGTTGATGACTGCGCGGCGGTTCTGCGGCTCACGCACGCCGGGGCCGGTCGGCACCAGCGGGTCAGCAAAGCCACGACCCGAGGTCATGATCTTGTCGGCGGGAACGCCGAGGCTGACCAGTTCGGAAGCAACCGCACCAGCGCGACGCTCCGACAGGCTCTGGTTGTAGGAGGCCGAACCAACGGTGTCGGTATGACCGACGACGTCGATGTTGACCTTGCCGGTCGACTGGTAGGTCGCAGCGGCTTCCGCCACAACGGCCTGGGCTTCAGCCGACAGGTTCGACTTGTTGAAGTCGAAGAACACGATGTAGGTGTCCACGATCGGCGCGGGGCAATCGCCACGCTGCTCGCAGGTCGTCGGCTGGTCATCCACAACTTCAGCCGCAGGGGCGCCGAAGTGGTAGCGCAGGCCGAGCATCGCGGTGTGGGCGTCATAGTCGCCTTCAACCGTGGAGCCGAAGGTCGTGTCGAACTCGGGGTTCACGGCGGCGAAGTAGGTGTAGTTCGCCTGGACCGACCAGTGGTCGTTCAGCTGGTACGAAGCCTCGGCAAGCAGCTGCCATGCGGCGGTCGTATCGCTGTCGTTCACAGCGGTGAAGAAGCCGAACAGTTCAACGTCCGTCTTGATGCGCGTGCCACCGATGCCGGCGCCGAGCGAGAGGTCCCACTTGGGAGCGACGTCGAAGTCGTAATAAAGGTTGAGCATGCCCGACAGCGCTTCAGCCTGGTCGCCGGTCACGAAACCGTTGTTTTCGAAATCGTTGAGGCGATAGCCGGCCTCAACTTCAAGGCGCCAACGCTCCTGGAACGCATAGCCGAGCGCCATCGTGGCGGCCCAACCGGTCTCCATGCCCTGACCCTGGTCGTCTTCAACCCAATTGGCACCAAGCGTGCCATCAAGGTACCAGCCGCGCGTCGAGTCGGCGGTGGCAACTCCACCAAGCGCAGCGGCGAAAGCGCTGGCCAGCAAGATCTGCTTCAAAGCCATTTTCTTGTCCCTCTAAAGAAGGGGCAATCCGCCCCCGAAAATCCGCTGGTCACGCCCCCCGTGAGCGTGTTCCCCCGCGATCGAGGGAGTCGATAGCACAAGGCTTTGGCCCCACGAAACCTAAACTCCTGCGCAACATGGGCATTGGGTGCGGATTGGCACCAGCTTGTTGCACTTGTGCCACGGACTTTGCGGCTGGCGATGACGCGCCGCCATTGATTAAAGACCTTATTTTTCAATATGTTACGACTCATTGAGAGGCGTTATCAATCCGCGCGTAGCCCATACGTGGTAAATGACCGCCATGCCCCAAGGCCCGGGCAAACCCCACCTGACCGCTTCGCCTGGAATCAAGAATGGGGGGGCAAAGCGATTGATCCGTGACTGAGGCGTCAAGTTCCGCTGAGGCGCCTGCGGACCGTTTCCTGGCGCAACAGGATCAGCGGCATCAGCGCAAAGACGATCTGTGCGGCAAAGCCGAACCTGTTTTCGCCCGACACGACAAAGGCCAGCTGATCCATGACCGTCCGGTCAACCAAGAGAACGCCCAACACGATCTCGGCTGTCATCAGCAGGAGGAACGCCAGTGACCCCATGGCGATGCGCGCCCCAATCCGTGACGGTACCTGAAAGCGCCGTACACAGAACATCGCGGCAGCATACGCAATCGCCAGCATCACCGGCAGTTCGATGAGGATGGCGTTCTCGTCACCTGTCGCTGGCGCGATCACCATGACGCGCAAGGTGCCGAGCAGAAATCCCGCCGCAAACACAATGGCAAAATAGAGGAAGGCGGGCGCCAACAGGCTGCGAAATTTCATGTGGCGCCCTCCCTCATGAAGCGGACAGCGGGAATTTCCTCATTCCGGCAGGGCTGAACCGAAAGGTGCACCGCGCACAGCATCATAGACTGCATCAAACACCGCAAGCTGCGGATCAACCGGCGCCTTGCGCACGGAGATTACCTCGCCGAGCTCAAGCACGTCACCATTATCGCCCATGAAAGAGGGCCAAAGCGGCAGATCCGGTCCGTTGGGATCTCCGGTTGTCGCAAAATTGATCCAGTAGCGGGTCATCGTGTCTGCCAGACGCCGGTCAGCGGCGCTCCATCCCCAAGGCTCCTGGCCGAGATGGTCAAACATGTACCAAAGCTCTGCAAAGTGGCTGGCGCCCCACTCCACGCGCACACTGTCTGCCGGAAACGGGGGGCGCTGCGAGAAGCGGTAGTAGAATACGTTGCTCTCAGGCCCGCCGTCCGCAGGAATGCGCGCGGCAAGACGCGCCCACGCCCACATATCCCACCCGAAGCGCAGGTCGCGCTCGAAGGCAGCGCGGGCATTGCGCGCGCCGGCATCATCGCTGAAGGGATAGGCACTTATCAGTGGCGGCGGCAATGCGCCCCAGGCCCGGGCAATGTCATCGCCAAACGATGCAGCGCTGACATTTTTCAGATCAACCAGCGCATTGGCTTCTTCCGCATTTGATCCAATAAGGACAGGCACATTGTTCAGGCGGCCCGACACATAGGCATCGTACGGTGAAAGCGGGAGCAGGACCGGCTCGATCACGGGATGGCTCACACGCGCCGCCAATCCCTGCATGAGCGCGTCTGCGGGCATGGCGCGCAAGGCATCGATGGAACTTGCCCCGAGCGATCGGGCGTAGGCGACACCATCGGCCTCTGCGTTTGCCAGCAAATAGTGCGGTGCCAATTGAACCGGCTCAAAGACGCCGCCACTTTGTGCAATCGCCCGATGAAACAATCCTGCTGCACGCGGCGAGGCGATGAGAAGGCTCACCGACATCGCGCCAGCCGATTGGCCAAAGATGGTCACATTGCCGGGATCACCACCGAAGGCTGCGATGTTGCGCTTCACCCATTCAAGGGCTGCGACCTGGTCCATCAACCCGTAATTGCCTGAAGTGGCCTTGCCGGATTCCGCGCTGAGTTCCGGATGGGCCAGAAATCCGAAGGGGCCAAGCCGATAGGCAAGCGTGACAACCACGACGCCGCGTCGTGCCAATTGATCACCCCAATAAAGCGGCAGTGCCGTCGAACCATTGGTGTAACCGCCGCCGTGGATCCAGACCATGACCGGTCTTGGGGCTCGCGCCGAGTCACGCGGCCGGTCTTCGGGAGTCCAGACATTGAGGTAGAGGCAATCCTCGCCGGTTTGCGGCGCCGGCTCGCCGGGAATCGAGACCCCTGTCTGCATGCAGGCGGGCGCAAACGCCGTCGCCTGCCGCACGCCGCTCCAAGGGGCCGGGAGCGCAGGCGGTCGCCAACGCAGGTCGGCAATCGGCGGGGCTGCATAGGGTATGCCGAGGAACGACAAGAAGCCGTCACCCAGCGTCCCCTCAATGCGGCCCTCGCTTGTTTCGACGGTCGTTGCCGAAGTTGCAGCAGCGCAGGCTGAGCCTGTGACCAAAGCAATCCAAAAGCCGAGTAACGGGACGTATCGTTGAAACTGCATGACATGACCTCAATTTCCGCGGAGCACCCATGCGCCCGCCATCGCCAAATTCGCGTGGAGAAAATGGCCGTTTGCAGCGATGTCTGGCCAGATCAGGTCGTCCCAGGCGGACCTCTGCACGTCACTTTGGAGGCTCGGGTCAGCGCCCAGCGCTATGGACGGCCCGAATTGGTCCCTCCAAGATGATTTGGCCATGACCCAGACAGCGCCTGCCCCCGCCTCCCAAGGTTCAACCCTTTCGACCCTGCAATGGACAGGTCTCTCCTTCGTCTATTGGTTCGTCCTGATGGCGGCGCTGACGCCCGGGAATATCCGCAATGCCATCAGCGCGGGCATTGAGCCGGACTGGATATCCGAAATTGTGCGTCTGGCCGGAGCGGGAATCCTTGGCGCATCCGTGACGCCGCTGCTGCTTGTCCTTGCCGACAGGGCGCCCGTCTCGAGAGGAGAGGCTTGGCGCAACCTCGTCATTCATGCGGCGGCAATCCTTGTCCTTGCTCCGCTGTTGATCGTCGTTTCCTGTTTTCTGGCCGCGTGGGTTTTCGAAGGGCAAGCCCTTCCGGCATCACGGCAGATCGTGGCGCAGCTATGGGCGGATTTCCTGCTGCTGGCGTTCTGTCTGACGCTGCTTTCGGCCATCATCCAGATCGTGGCGCGGATCCGGCGTGCGCCCGTCACGCAGGACGGTCAATGGATTGACCGCCTGACCATCAGCGAGCGAGGCCGGGTCAGTGTCGTCAATCTTTCCGATGTGATGTGGATCGAAACCCAGGGGAATTATCAGGCGCTGCACACGCAAATTGGCGCGCATCTTTTGCGCGAAACATCAGAGCGGCTGTCTGCGCAACTTGACCCGGCGCGGTTCGTCCGCATCCACCGGCGCTACATCGTCGCCTTGGCCCATGTCCGGAAGATGGACGCAGTGGGCAACGGCGATGGTGTTGTCACGCTATCCAACGGCGTTCAGTTGCGCCTGTCGCGCCTCTACCGGCGGGCTTTGCGTGAGGGGCTTGGCGCGCCCGATCCGGCGGCGGCCTGATGGCGGCATCACAAACGCCAGAGGGTCGAAACGCGATTATCAAAATCGCAGGTGCTCGGTCCGTTGGCAATTCGCGGGCCTAGCGTTGCGCCCCCGTGCGGTGCATGTTGGCCGCAAATAACGGGAGGCTCTCATGAATTTTCAGGTTCCAACGACTGCGCTTCAGCTTCATTCGCTCGTAACCAAGGATGGCGAGTTGCAATTGTCGCTTGCCCGCGTTGCGGTTGAGGCGCCGGGGGCTGATGAGGTTCTGGTGCGAATTGAGGGGGCGCCGATCAATCCGTCGGATCTCGGGCTGTTGATCGGGCCTGCTGACATGAAGGCCGCGCGCGTCGCGGGCAAGGGCGCCGAGACGGTGGTTTCGGCGCCGATCGCGCCGCAATTCATGCGCATGATGGCGATGCGCGCCCCAATCCGTGACGGTACCTGAAAGCGCCGTACACAGAGCATCGCGGCAGCATACGCAATCGCCAGCATCACCGGCAGTTCGATGAGGATGGCGTTCTCGTCACCTGTCGCTGGCGCGATCACCATGACGCGCAAGGTGCCGAGCAGAAATCCCGCCGCAAACACGATGGCAAAATAGAGGAAGGCGGGCGCCAACAGGGTGCGATATTTCATGCGGCGCCCTCCCTGGTTCCGCTGATGGCGGGATTTCTCACACGGCGGCTGCGCTGACAAATGCTGTCAGCCTGCAAGCCATGCGGGCCACAAAATGTGCCAGCAGAGATAGTAGCCCAGCCGGAGCGAATACATCACCACAAAGCCATACCGGCGCAGGAGAAAGAGTTCGGCCATGCCGAAGAGAAGAAGATGCGCGGCCACGAAGGCCGAAAGATCGCCCTCGGCACCCATCACCTGCAGCGCCGCTTCCGGCACCGAGGCCGCCATCATGGTCATCCACGGCCGCGATCGGGCAAAATCCGGTGCCCACGACACGATTGCGGCAAGGGGAAGGAGATGCAGGCCGACCTGCGCGGCAAAACCCATGGCGGGATAAAACGCGAGCGACCACGGCAAGGGTGCATTCATGCCGGGTGGAAAGCCCGCCAGCTGGTCCACGATGACGACGATCAAGGCGAAACCAGCTACCAGCATGGGGACGATGCGCAACGTCTCCGGTAGCGGGGCGCCCCACCAACCACGCCGCTTCAGCAGCGGGGCCAACACCAAAGCCACGATGCCCAGCGCGGCGATACAGAGTGCCGGTTCGGCAGGTCCGAAGAAGCGGGCAAACCACGGTGCCAAATGCGGCCCGGCAAACGCGGCGGCGCCAACCGCCAGGATCGCGACTGCGACGACACCTTGTTCTGCGCGAGGGGAGCTTCGCATGTCTTGCCTCCAGCACCGGCCATTTGCACTGCCAATCGGCGTGACCAGGACGCCTAAACCTGACCGGTCGCGTCGCGCGCCTCATAGCCCAAGGCAACGAAAGAGTCTGACGCGTGTTCGACAGAAGCAGGCGATGGCGCTTCGCCCGGAATGTCAACGATGTTCTTCACGCAGCTTGATCCCGCGCGGTTCGTCCGCATCCAACGGCGTCAAGCTGCGCCTGTCGCGGCTCCATCGGCGCGCCCGATCCGGCGGCGGCCTGACGGCGGTATAACAAACGCCAGAGGGTCGAAACGCGATCATCAAAATCGCAGGTGCTCGGTCCGTTGGCAATTCGCGGGCCTAGCGTCGCGCCCCCGTGCGGTGCATGTTGGCCGCCAACATTGGGAGGCTCTCATGAATTTTCAGGTTCCAACGACCGCGCTTCAGCTTCGTTCGCTCGTGACCAAAGACGGCGAGTTGCAATTGTCGCTTGCCCGCGTTGCGGTTGAGGCGCCGGGGGCTGATGAGGTTCTGGTGCGGATTGAGGGGACGCCGATCAATCCGTCGGATCTCGGGCTGTTGATCGGGCCTGCGGACATGAAGGCCGCGCGCGTCGCGGGCAAGGGCGCTGAGACGGTGGTTTCGGCGCCGATCGCGCCGCAATTCATGCGCATGATGGCGCCGCGCCTCGGCCAATCGATGCCGGTGGGCAATGAAGGTGCGGGCGTGGTCGTAAAGGCCGGCGCTTCGCCCGCGGCGCAAGCGTTGCTGGGCAAGACGGTCGCGATCATCGGCGGGGCAATGTACGCACAATACCGCACCATCAAGGCTGCCGATGTGTTGCTGCTTCATGCGGGTACGAGCGCCGCAGAAGGCGCGTCGTGTTTCGTCAATCCGCTGACGGCGCTTGGCATGGTCGAGACGATGCGGCGCGAGAACCACAAGGCGCTGGTGCATACGGCGGCGGCGTCGAATTTGGGCCAGATGCTCAACAAGATTTGTCTCGCCGACGGCATTGGCCTCGTCAACATCGTGCGCAGTGCCGAGCAGGAAAAGATTTTGCGCGACGCGGGTGCGAAGATCGTTCTCAATTCGCAGGCACCGGGTTTCATGGAAGCGTTGACGCGGGCACTCGCCGAGACGGGGGCTACGCTTGCCTTCGACGCGATCGGCGGCGGAAAGCTCGCCAGCCAGATCCTGACTTGCATGGAGGCGGCGGCGAACCAGACTGCCGCCGGGTACAGCCGTTACGGTTCGACCACCTACAAGCAGGTCTATATTTACGGCGGGCTCGACACGGGGCCGACGGAACTGACGCGGTCATTCGGCATGGCGTGGGGCGTCGGCGGCTGGCTGTTGACGCCGTTCCTGATGAAGATCGGCGGCGCGGAGATCCAGCGCTTGCGCCAGCGCGTGGCCGACGAGATCAAGACAACTTTCGCCAGCCACTATACGCGCACGATTTCGCTCACCGAAGCGCTGCAGCCGGAAATGATCATCGCTTACAACAAGCGCGCGACCGGCGAGAAGTTCCTGATCAATCCCCACAAGGACGCTTGAACCATGATCGTCGATGGCTGGGGTGAGTACCCGACGCCAGTCTCATGACGGCATGCACTCGTTTTCTCGCGCCAACCAGCCGTCATATTGTACGATCAGGCCGCAAAGCGGGTGCGTGACGCGCACATGAAAATTGAACTTTCCATCGCGCACCTCCTCATACGCCACAACACGCGGTGCGAGGAAACGCGGCATGGGAATGCCGAAGATGCGCCAGCCGACATGCACCAATGACATGCGGCCGGGTTCCAACACCACCGCCATCGCAAACGCCAGGGGACCAAAACGCTCGATCATCAAATGCGCGCGGGCGCCGCAACCCTCCTCCTGCCGGCTGGCAAAGCGCTTGCCGCCAAAATCGCGCGTCCAGGTTTCAATACCGTCTTTCGCGTCAAACTGCACATTGACAGCCACATCATCGCTGGTCGGCGGAAACCGCACGATGAAGGCGGTAAGGCGCGCGAGCGGATTGCGACCGCGATGCACTTTTGCCCGCCCTGCCACACGGCAAGATGATGCCACATCGTGCATGGCACGGATCTCTTCAGGAAGATCGCGCCATTTACTGCCGAGAAGTCGCTGATAGAGCGGCGCGGTTGCTGCCATCCTCTCGCGCGTTCCCGTTGCCATTTTCAGCCGCGTGAAGAAGGGAGCAAAATCCGCCAGTTCAAGTTCCGACAATGCGGGCCGCGCGCCTTGTGCAGGAACTATTCCCTCGCACCATCGCTTTATGACAGCAGCAGCAGCCATCACCGGCACAAAGGGGCCAGTGTCGCCCTCTGCCAGGAGATGAAAACTGCGCGTGATCGTTTGTGAAGTCGCATCCTCGCCGCGTACCTCCACCACCATGCCGCCGCGATGGGCGCCCCAACGCAGCCGCTTTTGCCAAAAGCCCATCATCCGCACGAAGGGACGGAGCGACCCAAACACGCGCACGCGCACCAGCATGGCAAGTGCGATGACCGCCCAATGCTGAAGGCGCGGCCGGATGCTGGCGCCAAACCACACGTCGCGAAGGCCCGTCGCCACTTTCGGCATGAGGCGAAGGTCGGGCACCTCGACCAGGGAAAAAAACCGGCGCCCGAGCGGGACTGCGCCCGGCGGCGCGATGTGCAAGTGGCGATGGGAGAGAAGGGCGCGGTCCATTCCCACTTTTCCCTGCCCCCACACGGGCACGGCTTTGCCCGCATAGGACGCAATGGCGCGAAGAACGCTCTCACCCATATCGAGAAAGGGCGACGGCGCAATGCCGCCGGTGATCGATGTGACACGGGCCATGCCCTTTGCCAGGTCGCGCACGACGGCAGAAGTCAGGGCTGGACAGGTTGAAAGACCGGACAAAACGAAGACGCCTTGCGCGCGGGCTGCGTCATCAAGCGCGCTGATGGCCTCCACATAGTCCGCGCTGTCTGTCAGATCGATGCAGGGAATGCCCGATGCCACGGCGTCGCGCGCCAGTGCTTGGGGATCATCGCCATAATCCTGAAAGGGACCGCTCGCATCAACAACGAGGTCGGCATGAAGCGATCCCAAAGCCGCGCGATGATCGCGCCCGCGTGTGAAGGCAACCGGGATGAAACTTGCAGGGGCACCGGCTTGCGCATCACAAAACGCCCGCGCCTTTTTCAGGTCGCGCCCGGCGACAAGAAGCGCAAGGCGCGCGTCGTCGCGCAGGAGCTTGGCCAGCCTGCCGCCAAAGCCGCCATAGCCGCCGATTATGAGGATGCGCCGCAACGCCATGAAGGACAGGAATCGAAAAGGCCGCGAAGACATGGCACGGTGGCACAAGGGTTTTCAGGGCGCGATGCGACGAATACGCGGGGGGAGCAAATGTCCGGCACGCAAGGCACGGTTGGCGTTGATGATGCGGGTTTGCCTCAGGTTCTTTCCTGCGCGCGTATTGAATGTGCCAGCGCCCTCAGCTCCAGCTCTGCCACAAAAGCCGCCTTGCGTTCCTGATAGTCGGGGGCAAGCGAACCATCCGCGCCACTCAGGCTGTGCTTGAGGGCCGCGTATCCGTCCCGCGCATCGCCATGCCGACGCACGAAGTCGCGCAACGCCAGATGACGCGTGATCTCGGGCGACCCCATTTGAAAAACATGAAGATGAAAGCCGGGCGCAACGGCTGCGGGCGGCCTTGAAAAATACCGCCGCCCCGCAATGCCGTATTCACCGCGCGCCTCATAGCCCAGGGCAACAAAAGCGCCTGACGCGTAATCGACAGACGCAAGCGATGGCGCTTCGCCCAGAATGTCGATGATGTTTTTCGCGCAGAGCCCCGGCACGGATGTCGAGCCGATGTGGTGCAGGCGTATGAGCGCGCCGCGCGCGGCCGCGGCGAGGCGCGCGGCCTCACGCTCAAACAGTTCCGGCCAGGCGGGGTCGGGGGGAACGAGCCGTTTCATGGGCGTGAGCCTGCCATCTGCGTTGCGTCCCTGCCCTTGTGGCCATTATTTGACATATCGTCATTTTTGACGTATTGTCATTTTTATGAACATGCCCTCCTCCCTTCCCGGCTCCAAGCGCGACCGCACCCGCGACCAGATTCTGGCGGCGGCGCAGACCATTCTGCTTGATGGCAACGGGGCCCAGCTTGCCATCAGTGCGATTGCGGCGCGCGCCGGGGTGGTGCACGGCACCTTCTACAACTACTTCGATGACGTGCCTGCGCTTCTTGTTGAAATCGAGAAGCTGATCACCGCCGCCCACGCCTCCGCCATCGCGCCCCTGATTGCCGGTGTTGACGATCCTGCCCTGCGCTTTGCCCGTATCACGCGGTTTGCGCTGGGCGCCATTGCGGCGCGGCCGGAAATCGGGCGGCTGATGTTTGACGCCGGCCTTCCCACGGATGGTCTTGGCCGCGGCCTGCGCGCGCGTCTTGCTGCCGACATCGAGGACGGCATCGCGCGAAAAACTTTCCGCACCGGCAATGCGGCGCTCGCCGCCAGCATGGTGGCAGGCGCGATCAGCGGCGTCGCGGTTGATCTTTATCGCGGAACCGTTCCGCGCACGGCGATTGATGGATCGGTTGCAGCCCTACTGGCCTTTCTGGGTGTTCCGCCCGCGCGTGCGGGGAAACTGGCGGCCGAAAAGATTGCAATCCCTGCATTGCCCGCGCTGCCGCTGGGATGGCTCAGCATCAGGGCGTCGGCCAAGACCCCGCCTGTGCAAGGGAGACGGAGCCGCACATGAAACCGCACAACACCACTGCCCGCACATGGAATCGCGGCGAGAACGGGTTTGACGCGGCCATTCTTGCCACCAGCTTCAATGCGGCAGAGCCGGGGCGCCGCCCCGCGATGATGATTGAAGCGAAGGATGCGGAAGATGTGATCGCCACTGTCAAACGCGCGCGCGCAGAGGGCTTGAAACTCAGTATCGTCTCGGGCGGACACAGCTGGGCGCAGAATCATATCCGCGAGGGCGGCATGATGCTGGACCTTTCGCGGCTCAACAGCATCGGGATCGACGCGCGCAAGCGCACCGCCATTGTCGGGCCGGGCTGCACCGGCGGCGACCTCAATGCGGCGCTTGCGCGCCAGAACCTTTTCTTTCCGGTGGCGCATGCCTACACCGTCGGCATGGGCGGCTTCCTGCTGCAGGGCGGGTTCGGCTGGGGCGCCCGCAAGTTCGGGCTGGGCTGCGAGAATGTGACCGGCATCGACGTGGTGCTGGCGGATGGCCGCCGCGTGCATGCAAGTGAATCCGAGAATGCCGACCTCTTCTGGGCGGCGCGCGGCGCAGGGCCCGGATTTTTTGCCGCCGTGGTGGCGTTCCACCTCCGGCTTCATGCGCGCCCGAAATTCTGCGGCCTGAAGCTGCAGGTCTTCCGCATCCGCCATCTGGAAGAGCTGTTCCTTTGGGCAGACGCGACAGGCCCTTCGGTTGCACACAATGTCGAGTTCCAGATGGTGCTGAACCGCAAGGCATTCGGTATCCGCGATTTCGGCATCGAGGTGATGGCACCGGTGATGGCCGGCAGTTACCGCGCAGCGCGGGACGATGTTGCCTTCATCGCGGAAAGCCCGCTGCGCCGCAAAGCCAGCCTGACGCTTCCGCTGGTGCCCATGTCGCGCGGCTTCATGATGAAGACGGGCGAGCGCACGCTTTTCCTGCCCAACACGCGCTGGCACGCCGACAGCATGTGGATGAACGGGCCGATCGCGCCGCTGTTGCCCGACTTGCGCCGCATCGCCGATACGCAGCCCGCCGCACCCAGCCATGCGCTGTGGCTCAACTGGAATGCGCCGGCGGCGCGTACCGACATGGCATTCTCGATGGAGGGGCGAACCTATCTCGCCCTTTATGGCGGATTGCGCGGCAAGGCGGATGCCGCCGGCGCGGACTGGGCCGTCTCGCACATGCGCAGGCTGGAGGCGCACAGCGCCGGAATCCAGCTTGCCGACGAGAACCTGGCCGAACGGCCCTTTGCCTTCGCATCGGCGACCAGCATGGCGCGGCTTGACGCCGTGCGCGCCGCCTATGATCCACAAGGCCTCTTTCATCCATGGATGGGACGCGTGTCATGAGACAAAGCCGCAGGATTGCGGGGCGCCATCTCTCGCACCGCGACGCTGATCGCGCCCTGCCCTATGCACGCTTTTTCAATCCGGAAATGAAGGCGCTGCAGCCGCAGGCAGTTGCGGCACTCTTGCGCGGTGGCGTGGCGGCGGAAATGCTGCCGCCGCTGGATCATGCGCGCGATGATCTTTTCGGCAGCGGTCCCGGTTACGAAGACGGCTATGTGCTTTTGCCCGATGGCGGCATGCGCGTTTTCATCCGGACCGACATGCCGGGCGTGACCCCCGCCATGATCGATTGGTGGTTCGGCTGGCACGGCGATCATGCCGCGAAATACAAGCTCTGGCATCCAAAGGCGCATGTGCATGTGCAGTGGCGGGCCGACCCGCCGAAAGGCGCGCGCGGACGGGCGGCCTATGTCGGCCATGTCTCCATCGTGGACGAATATATCGGCAGCGATTTCGTGCGCGGGCTCATTCAATTTGCACCGCCTGCCACTCTCGGCCTTGAGCATGAAAGCCTTGAGAACGGCAGCGCCACGCTGATTGCGGCGCGGCTTGGTGTGTACGAAGCGCCGGTCAATGCGGGCGTTCTGCTGCACCATGTGCGCGCGGTGCCAGGCGGCAGCGAGATGCGCTCACGCTTTTACATGGGCGGCCGGCACATCGCGGCACGCAACGCGCTGGGCACACTCCCGGCGATGCTGGCGCGCCGCACCTTGCGGATGCGCGAGAGCGACGCGCGCGCGCTTCTGGTCCATTGCGCGGAGGAGATGCAGCACCTTTCAACCTTCCTGCCCGCGCTGCATGACGGGTTCGGGGAACCGAATCTGCCTGCGAGCTAGCGCGACGGATCAAGCGCGCGGGCCATCCGGCTGTCGCGCATCTGGGTGCTGAGGAATGCCCGGAAGAATCCCAGCTTTGGATCCGGGCGTTTGCCGTTGACGACCCGTATGATCTGTTCATTGTACCAGGTGGCGCCGCCCGCGCCGGTGAGTGTACGGATCAACTTGACCGGTGATTTGGGTCCAAAGACACCGGGGCCAAAGCGCAGCTCCGGCTGCGTGAGATCAACCGGATCACCGCGCAGCAAGCGTGCTGGCGCATCGGGGGCAAGACAGAGCGGCCGGGCGAGACCGACAAGATCAAAACCGTCATTGGTGATGGCGTCGGCCATGCCTTGCGCCGTGCGGAAGCCGCCGGTCACCATCAACCTCGCGCGCTTCAGGTGCTTGCGCATCTCCAGTCCGAAACGGGCAAAGTAGGACTCGCGCGCGCGCGAGGCCTTGCCGGCATAGGGATCGTGCGCGGCTTCGCCCGCGCCTTCGACGTTGGCCATCTTGGGCTGTTCGTAGGTGCCCCCGGAAATCTCGAGCAGATCGATACTTGCGTCATCGAGCCAGCCGGCGACGATCTGGCTGTCTTCGAAGCTGAAGCCGCCGCGCTGAAAATCCGCGGAATTGAGTTTGATGCCAATGGGAAAATCCGCCCCCACCTTGGAGCGGACGGCTTTGACAGTCTCCAGCAAGAAGCGCGCACGGTGGGCAAGATCGCCGCCCCAGTCATCGTCGCGGCGGTTGGATAGAGGCGAAAGAAACTGCGAAAACAGATAGCCGTGCGCGCCGTGCAACTGCACGCCGTCGAAACCAGTGTCACGTGCGACGGCCGCCGCATCGGCGAAGCGCGCGATCAGATCGACGATCTCCGCATCTGTGAGCGCAACCGGCGTTCCGAACTTGATGCCAGGGATGGAAAGGGCGATGGGCGAAGGCGCTTTGGGCGATGAATTGACGTAACGATGGGTTTGGCGGCCCGCATGCGCAAGCTGCATCCAGACATGATTGCCGCGCGATTTCGCTGCGGCCGACCAGTTGCGCAAAGCGGTCAATTGTTCGGCGCTCTGCTTGCCCTGGATGACAACGTTGCCTGGATGCTCAAGGTTGCGATAGTCAACCTGCACATTGCCGGTCAGCATCAGGCCGGGGCCATCCTTGGCCCAGGCATTGTAGAGCGCCACATGCGCCGGTGTCGCGCGATTGCGGCTGTCGGCAAGCAATTCCGTCATCGCGGCCTTGACGAGACGGTTCGGCAGGACGGCGCCGCAAGGCAGGGCCAAAGGTGCGCTCAGAATGGTTGCAGGCGTCGTCATGTGCTTTTTCCGGTTGGCAGGATCAGTTTGAGATGGCGACGGCCGATGCGGCGAACTGGTTTTTCTCGATGATGTCGAGCATGAAGGCGGCGGCGTCGCCGGTTGTGATCGTGTAGCCGGTGGTCCGACCCTCGGGCGAAACCTTCAATTTGTTGCGTGCGGGCTTTTCGTTGAGGGCGGCGAGGCGCACAGCGGTCCAGTTCAGACTGGATGCGCGCAATATCGCTTCCATCCTGATTTTCGCATCAAGGATCGGCAGCAGTTTGCGTGCAAGAAGCGGCACCAGAACCCGGCGAAAGAGAAATGCGCCGGAGCCGGGCACGCCGATGTTGCTGGCGCAGACGAGGCGCTGGATTCCTTGCGCCTTCATGCCCTCAACGATCAGGCTTGTTGCTTGTGGCACAAGGTCGTTGGGCTTGCCGTCACCCATGCCGCCGACGCCCAGGCACTGGATGATCGCATCGGCGCCCTTGATCGTTTCGCCGATTGCCTTGGGATCAAGCGCATCCCCAACGATGACATTCGTGCCCGCGCTTGCGGCCTTTGGCGACCTGAGCAGGATCGAGACGTCATGCCCGCGCGCGCGCGCTGTCGACAGCACGGCCTTGCCCAACATGCCGGTTGAACCGAAAAGAGCGATTTTCACGAGAACCTCCGGGCGCCAAACCGTCCATTTCCACTTTACATACCATTTGGTATCCGAAAATCAATTGTTATTTCTTCTGCGCTCTGGCATGAGATGCGGCAGGAGACGAAAACCCATGCGGCCCGCACGCCTGACCCGCGCCGAACAACAGGTGCAGACCCGCGAGAAACTGCTTTCAGCCGCCGAGCGCGTGTTTGCGCGCCACGGCTATGAGGGTGCGTCGATCGACCTGATTTCAGCAGAGGCCGGCTATTCCAAGGGCGCGATCTATTCCAATTTCGAGAGCAAGGAGGCGATCTTCCTTGCGCTGACGCGTCTCTATATGGCGCGCAGCATGGCGGACCTTGAGAAGGCGCTGGATGTTCCGCCCGACCAGCTTGCCGATGCGCTGAACCAGTGGCTGGCCAGTTTCCAGACCGATCAGGATTGCCTGCTTCTGGTGACCGAGTTGCAGCTGCAGGCACGGCGCAGCCCGGCTTTCGCCGCCAGCTATTACGCGCTGCAGGAAGAGCAGACCCGCGCACTGGCCAACAATCTCAAACGCTTTTTCAGGGCATCAGGCACGGCGATGCCGATCAACGCCGTTGATCTGGCCGGAACGCTGATTGCTGTTTCGCACGGGCTTGCCCTGCAGCGGCCGCAAAGCGATGCCAGCGCGCCGGGCCGTGTGATCCGCGCCATGATGAAGCTGCTGACGCGGGCATAATTTCGGTGACAGTGCACTTAACTGGGCGAATTAAGTGCACTGTCACCGAAATCGAAATTTTTTTGACGCCTCGGCAGCCGAAGCCGATGCCCAAAGCTGAACAAGAATCTGGCCAGCCAGCTGATCCGCCATCAGGGCATGACGGCAAGTCCGATTTGGCATAGGAGAGCCCGCGCGCAGCATGCCTGTGCACTGTTTCTTTGTGCGTGATTTGGAATTCTGGCGCACCCGACAGGATTCGAACCTGTGACCTCTGCCTTCGGAGGGCAGCACTCTATCCAGCTGAGCTACGGGTGCCCTGAAGGAGCGCTGCACCTTTGATGCAAACGCCCTGACGCGGGCGCGCAATCTAGCCTTACCGCCCTTACGATGCAAAAGGATTGATGGCGGCCCACCCTGCCCGCATGCCACGCGCCGCCCGCCGCCTTTGCCATCCTTGGCAAGCGGCGGCCCCGCCCCTATCATCCGCGCCGCTTCGCCGACGCCACGCCACATGCCAACCGACCAGAGCCCCATGCGCCAGCCGCCCGAAATCATCCGCGTTCACGAGCACCGCATCGCCTGCGACGGCGGCGATGGCGCTTTGGGTCATCCGCGCGTGTTCCTGGAACTCGCTCATGATGCCACGGGCGGCATGAGCGCCACCTGCCCCTATTGCGGGCGGGAATTCCGCCTGTGTGACCACGAAGACCACGCCCATTGACGGCGCCTTCCCACAACCGCGCGCCTGCAAAATTCGGCAAGGGGTCGCATCTTTACCTGATTGACGGCTCGGGCTTCATCTTCCGCGCCTATCACGCACTGCCACCATTGACGCGCAAGTCCGACGGGCTGCCTGTGGGCGCAGTCTCGGGCTTCTGCAACATGCTGCATCGGCTCCTCAAGGAAATGCGCGGTGCCGACCGCCCCACGCATTTTGCCGTCATTTTCGATACCAAGCACAAGACGTTCCGCCACGATTTCTATCCGCAATACAAGGCCCAGCGCCCGCCGCCGCCGGAAGATCTGGTGCCGCAATTCCCGCTGGTGCGCGATGCCACGCGCGCCTTCAACGTGTCGTCCATCGAGATGCCCGGCTTCGAGGCGGATGACCTGATCGCAACCTACGCACGCGAGGCGCAGACACGCGGCGGCAAGGCCACCATCGTTTCGTCCGACAAGGATCTGATGCAGCTGATCTCGGGCGAGGCGATCGAACTCTTCGATCCCATGAAGCTGAAGCCCATGGGGCTTGAAGCGGTCATGGAAAAATTCGGCGTAACGCCCGACAAGGTGATCGACGTGCAGGCGCTGGCGGGCGACAGCGTGGACAATGTGCCGGGCGTGCCGGGCATTGGCGTAAAAACCGCGGCCGAGCTCATCAATCTCTATGGTGATCTTGAAACGCTCTTGTCGCGCGCGGGCGAGATCAAGCAGCCCAAAAGGCGCGAATCCCTTCTGGCCAACGCGGAACTGGCGCGGCTTTCCAAGCGCCTTGTCACGCTGGACACACAGGTGAAGCTCGACGTGAAGCTGGACGAGCTGGCGCTGCACGAGATCGAGCCCCAGCCGCTCATCGCCTTCCTGCGCGCGATGGAGTTCAATTCGCTGACCCGCAAGGTGGCGGCGGAGTATGACATCACCCATGTCGATGACATCGCGCCTGCAGCGGCATTCGCTGCAGCGCCACGCGTCCTTGAAGACAAGACGTCCGACAGCGCGAAGGATGACGCGGTGTCGCGTGACGCCGGTTTTGTCGGCAGAGTGGGTGATGCTGCGATCGATCCCGCCGTGCGGGCACCCTTTGATGTGAAGGAATATGCCTGCATCACGAAACTGGCGGACCTTGAAAAATTCGTCGTCGCTTGCAGGGCAGCGGGCATCGCCGCGTTTGACACGGAAACAACCGGCCTTGATCCCATGAAGGACACGCTGGTCGGCTTCTCGCTTGCACATGCGCCGGGCCAGGCCTGCTATGTGCCGCTGGCACATGGCGCGGATGGCGACCTGATGGGCGGCGGCAAGCCCACGCAGATTGCGGTCGCCGATGCATTGGCCGCACTGAAACCGCTTCTGGAAGACAGGCATGTGCTCAAGATCGGGCACAATATCAAGTTCGATATGGCCGTGATGGCGCAGCTGGGTGTGCAGATTGCGCCCTTTGATGACACGATGCTGATGTCCTACGTGCTGGATGCCGGGCGCGGCGGGCATGGCATGGATGCCTTGTCCAAGCGGCATCTTGAGCACACGACCGTCACCTTCGACGAGGTGACCGGCACCGGCAAAAAGCGCATCAGCTTTGGCGCGGTCGAGTTGCCCCGCGCCACCGAATATGCCGCGGAAGACGCTGACGTAACGCTGCGCCTCTTCCATGTGCTGAAACCAAGGCTCGCGCCCGAACGCCTGACAAGCGTCTATGAATATCTCGAGCGGCCGCTGGCACCCGTGCTGATGGCGATGGAGCGGGCGGGCGTGCTGGTTGACCGTGCAACGCTGGCGCGGCTTTCGGCGCGCTTTGCCGAACGCATGGCGGTGCTGGAAACCGACATCCACAAGTTTGCAGGTTCGACTTTCAATCTCGGCTCGCCCAAGCAACTGGGTGAAATCCTCTTTGACCGCATGTCGCTGCCCGGCGGGCGGCGTACTGCCACCGGCGCATGGTCAACCGACAGCGATGTGCTGGAGGAATTGGCGGCCCAGGGCCACGAGATCCCGCGCAGGCTGATGGATTGGCGGCAATTGCAGAAGCTGCGCGGCACCTATACCGACGCGCTGCCCGAGCACATCAATGCGCAGACGGGCCGCGTGCACACGTCATATGCGATGGCGTCCACCAATACGGGGCGGTTGTCATCGAGCGATCCCAACCTGCAGAACATCCCCGTGCGCACGGAGGAAGGCCGCCAGATCCGCACCGCCTTCATCGCGCCCAAGGGCAAGAAGCTGATCAGCGCGGATTACAGCCAGATCGAATTGCGGCTGCTTGCGCATATCGCTGACATCGGCGCGCTCAAGAAGGCGTTTGCCGAGGGGCTCGATATCCATGCGATGACGGCATCGGAAATGTTCGGCGTGCCCGTCAAGGACATGCCGCCGGATGTGCGGCGGCGCGCCAAGGCGATCAATTTCGGCATCATCTACGGCATTTCGGCTTTCGGCCTTGCCAACCAGCTCTCCATTCCGCGCGGCGAGGCGGAGGCCTATATCAAGACCTATTTCGAGCGCTTTCCCGGCATCCGCGACTATATGGAGCGCACCAAGGCAGCGGCGCGCAAAGACGGTCACGTCTCGACCGTGTTCGGGCGGCGCATCCATTTTCCCGAGATCAATGCCAAGGTGCCCGCCATGCGCGCCTTCCAGGAGCGCGCCAGCATCAATGCGCCGATCCAGGGATCAGCGGCCGATGTCATCCGCCGTGCGATGGTGCAATTGCCTGACGCGCTCAAGGCGGCGCGCCTTTCGGCCAAGATGCTGCTGCAGGTGCATGACGAACTTATCTTCGAAGTCGATGATGCCGAGATCGACGAAACATCCGCACTGGTCCGGCGCGTAATGGAGAATGCCTGCGCGCCGCTCGTCAATCTTGATGTCAGGCTCACGGTTGACGCGCGCGCGGGCATGAACTGGGACGAAGCGCATTAGGGGGCGGTATGCTTCAATCCGTGACTCACCCCGGGGATCGCTTTTGGCGACGGCTCGGTGCGCTTGCAAGACAAGCTGTTGGGGAGGAGCTGACATGAAGTGCGGACGAAAAGCGTCGACACCGACAAGTTTGATCTCAACGAGAACTATTGTCGTATGAATGGATCGTCACGAATCCAGATTTCTCTCGGTGACATTTCGAACGGGGGCCGACTGTCTTTGCTGCCGTATGGCAACCCCCAAGGCTGTTGATCGGGAACCGTAACATTTTCTGTTCCGCAGCGACCGCATCTGAATATCAAATCTTCTCTCAGTTTTGGACCTGCTACGATCACGCTACGGCAGAGGCTGCACAAGTAGTCAAACGGGCCGTCCTCAGGTTTGATTGACTCGGCCAACCCAACCACGGTTGCAAATGCGGCCCTCGCCCCCGATCCTGCCCGAAGCATTGGCAACGGAAGATTGCGCCGCTCACAGGTGTCTGCGCCAACCAAAACCGTATACTTCGGAAACCTAAATCGACTGAACAATGCAATATCCACTTTATAAGATTTGCGCCCCGAAATCTCGCATCTCTCCAATTTGAGGTTATGCAGGTCGTCGGTCCCTTCGCTTGGTGCAACGCCTCCACCCACTAGCAAATGCAGCGGATGCTGGCCTTTACTTCGAATGCTATCTCTCAGATATGGATGAAACGCGCCTGTTCCAAGCTCGGCTACTGCATAAGAGTGAGCAATCTTGGCAAGCATAACTGCAAATCGATAAATGTCTGTTTTTGGAACTTCGAAGCGGTCCGTTACTGATGCCGAGAGAGCTGAGACCTGTTGAGTACGGTCGTCTCCCAGCACCTCTACCTGATGCTGATCTAAAAGGTCTCCCAACAAAGGGGACGTATTGAAAGTGAGCAATCTAGATCGCTGAGGTGGACTTGGAAGCAGCAACTCAGGCGGCCCATAGCTTGGAAGGAGCCACTCCGCAGGATAGTCGCTTATAGGAGATATCGCATTGGCGCGCACTCCATCACGGACATAGGTGAAAGAGATTTTTGTTGGGCGATTTCTTGGACGTTTTGTAGGTACTCGGAGCTTATGCCGAACCACATGAAATGTGGTTCTTAGGCAAAACTGCTCTGCCCAGTTCACAGCGGCTTCGCACGCATGACACGACGCTTCGGGCAGAATCAACAGACCTCCAAGCGACTCAGGTATTATGTGCTCAGACCCAAGTGGAGTTCGCCTCTTTTGGGAGTATGCACGAGCGCCGCAGTAAATGCAGGCCCCTTGGGGCGGATAAACTTTCTTCAGCACCGTACGTTTGAAAACCTCTCAACTTCTGCCCGCGTGGGTCAAAGGTAAAATCAACCTGATGATTGTATCACGCTCTCTTACGGCATCTAACTAGTGGTGAGGTTTTACCTCGTGGTTACGGTGGCAAGTCGAGGTGTTTGGGGTCAAGCATCCGACGAGCTAAGCGGCCGACTGGGCAGGCCGCCTCGAGCTTGGCTGTGTGGCTCCGCGGCACCAGAAAGCGGAGCAAAACGCGGGAGGATGCTGTCCGTTCACGTTGCGAATTTGCCATTGATTGAGAGTGCGGAATTTCAGAAATCACATGTACGCGGACCAGAACTGGGACGAGGCGCATTGGGTGGGGCGCATTAGGTGGGCGGGGCAGCCGTCAGGCAGCTACCCTTATCCTGGCTGACTGAACATTGCGGGCCGGACGGACGGTAATCTCGACACGTTGATCCAGTGCGACAAGTGCCTGCATCAAGCGTTCCAGTGAAATGTTCTGCAATTTGTAGCCGCGGACTTGCGAGATTTTCGGCTGGGTCATGCCGGTAATCCGGGCTGCCTCTGTCTGGCTCAGACCGCGCTTTTCCACCAGCTTGTTCAGCCTGAGGGCGAGGGCAGCCTTGGCCGACAGCTCTTCGGCATCGGCAAATCCCAGATCTTCCAGAACATTTGATGTGCCTTTGGGCGGAGGAATCTTCGGGCGTTTCATTTTTTTTCTAACCTTCCTTGTGCCGGGCAAGCAATGCTTTCAGACGCGCCCTTGCCAGATCAAGTTCCGCCTTCGGCGTCGCAATTCCGGACTTTGACTTCTTCTGGAATGCATGCAGCACATGCACGGCATTGCCAATCTGCAGGGCAAATACGGCACGAAATGTCCCAGCCCGGTCATTCTCTACAAGCTCATAGACGCCTGAACCAAAGCCCTTCAGCGGCTTAGCCGAACGCGGCATCTCGCCCAGCTGCACAACGTAAAGCGCAACGCCCATGTCTTTCTGGACAGGCGCAGGAAATGCCATGAAGTCCCTCTTTGATGAGCCTTCCCAAAAAAACGGCCTTCGGGCCTCCGCCATTGTTATACCTGTTCGGATATAGAATGCAACCCGGATTCAGATCGCCGTCATAGCATGTGGTCATCCTGGAACAAAAAAGGGGCGCCGGTCGGGCGCCCCTCTGTCGTCTCTCGCAGGAAAAGGGAAAGCAGCTGCCGGAGCAAAAAAGGGGCGCCGCATGATGGGGCGCCCCTCTGTCGTCTCTCGCAGGAAAACAGGTGTTACGGACCTTCGACCGTGATGCCGGCCTTGCGCAGAAGGTCGATCACGCTTCCCTCACCGACCAGATGACCGGCGCCGACCAGAATGAAGTAATCCTTGTCGTCGGCCATGAACTCGGCCTGGATGCGCGTGACCCAACGGGCGTTGCGGTCATCCAGCAGCACCTTGCGCATCTCGGGTGTCGCATCCATGGCTGACACGAGAAGCTCCTCAAGCGCCGCGACATCTGCGGCGGCCCAGGCGACCACCATCCGATTGAGCATCTGCGTGTCCGTCTGCAGCTGCCGTGCGCCCTCAACCAGACCAGCAAGTGCGACGCTTTCCTCGATGTCCGTGAAGAAGCCGATCTGTTCGATGGCAGTCTCGAAGGCAAGGCGGGTCTTGCCGTCCCCGCCCATCGCGCCGTCGAGCACATACTCAACGCCGGACGTTGGTGCATAGCCATCCTTGGCAGCCAGAAGCAATGACAGTGTCACCGAGGCAAGCCACGGCTTCATCTGGTTCAACGCCACAGCGGGAACACCGACAATCGCGCAGGCCTTCTCAAACTCAGCCCAGTCTTCCGCGCTCATTTTCGACTGAAGGGTCGTGCCGGTCGGGTACATGCCCTCCGCCATCACCACCGCATTGAGTTCCGGCGACTGGAGTTCAGTGGACAACACTTCGGTGACGGTCACATCGGCGCCGGCAATCGCTGCCTCAAGTTCCGGCGTCATGAAAGTGAGCGCAGGAGGCAGGAGGTGGATCGACCCCATGAAGGTGATGGTCGCGCCGTTCGCCTTGGTGATCTTCCAAATGGCGGGCGTAGCCGTTGTCGGCAACTCAACTTTTTCTGCAGTTGCCGGGGCCGGGGGCGCCGCACCGGCATCGGTTGGTGCGCTTTCGCCCCAAGCGGGCGTCACCAGCAAGCCGATGGCGGCCGCTCCGGCAAGCGCCATGCGGGCATGGCGTTTCAACATCTCAAACATGAGCAATCTCCCCAAAGAAGCGAAGCGCGGCCTGCGCGAACCAGTCATTTAGGCACGAATTGCGGCAATACAAATGTGGCTGCAAGGGCTGCTTCATCACTCTTCATTGAATTTGGCAGCGACCAAGGCAGAAATGGCTGCCAGCGCCGCTTCGGCATCACTGCCCTCGGCCTCGACCAGAATGGTGGCGCCGGGGCCTGCCCCCAGCATCATCAGCCCCATGATCGAGGTGCCGGGCACAGTCTGGTCGTCGCGGGTGACGGAGATCTTTGCGGCAAAGCCTGCGGCCAGCTTCACGAATTTGGCGGATGCACGCGCGTGCAGGCCCCGCGCATTGACGATGGAGAGGTCGGCTGAAAGTTTCGGCACGAGGATCAGCCCGCCAATTCCTGACTGGCAACGATCACGTATTTGCGCGCCGCTTCCTGCGCGGTCAGCGCGACCTCGGCAAGTTTGCCCGTCTTGCGCACCGAGGCGAGCTTGATGAGCATCGGCAGGTTCACGCCCGCGATCACTTCCGCCTTGGCCTTGTCCATCACGGAGATCGCGAGGTTCGACGGCGTGCCGCCGAACATGTCGGTCAGGATGATGACGCCATCGCCCACATTCACTTCGACAGCGGCGGCCAGAATGTCGGCGCGGCGCTTTTCCATGTTGTCGTCAGGCCCGATGGCGATCCCCATGATATGGGTCTGTGGGCCGACGACATGCTCCATCGCGGCAATGAATTCGCTGGCAAGCCGTCCGTGGGTGACAATGACAAGTCCGATCATGGCACTCTGGATTCTATCTTTCTCGGCCTTCCCGGCGATTGGGGCCCGGCCATCGGGGCCGGACTATGCCGGCTTTTTGTCCGCCCGCTTGCCGCGCCTTGCGGCTTTGGTGCGGGCGCGGACCATAACAGCATCGGACGGAAAGTCCCAAATACCGGCAGGCCCCCGGCCCATATTTTTGCCCTTGCCCGGCAGCAGCAGCTGTGAAAGCGCCAGGCGGATGCGGGCAGGCGCCGAGGCATCGAAGGCAGAGAGGGAAAGCACAGGCAATCCGAATGCTTCAAAGCCCGCCAAATGGTGGGGCCGCGCGTCAGGCAAGCGCTCAATGCGTTTCCTTTCCGCCACCAGCATGACGACCAGCCGGACAGGCGCCACACGCAGGAATGGCAGGCGGGCAATGCCCGCCCCGCGCACCTCCAGAAGTCCTGCGAGTTTTTCCGGTGCGCGACCGCAGAGCGTACCCGACTTCACAAAGGGCTCCACCCGGTCATCGGCGACAAGCCTTGCGCCACCGTCAATGAGGCGAAGCGCAAGATCGGATTTTCCCGCGCCCGGCGGCCCGATGATGAGGACGCCCGCGCCCTTGATCGCAACCAGGGCCGCGTGGATCGTCTTTCCCGATTTGTGCGGTGTCATGCGGGCAGTGTCACGATGAAACGCGCGCCCGCGATGGCGCCGGTTTCAGGATCGCGCCGGTTCTCCGCACGGATGGTGCCGCCATGCACTTCGACGATCTGGCGCGAGATCGACAGCCCCAGCCCTGAATTGCGGCCAAAGCCGTGCTCTTCGGGGCGTGACGTATAAAAACGCCGGAAGATCGTCTCGAGATTTTCGGGCGGGATGCCCGGCCCCCTATCCTCGACAATGATGACGACATGGCCATCCTGCCTGCGGACACTGAGCAGGACCTCCGCACCTTCCGGACTGAAGGAGACCGCGTTTTCAACAAGGTTCGACAGGACCTGCCCCAATGACCCCGCAAGGCCCGGCACGACGAGATCGCCCTGCGCTTCCGGAACATCGGCGCGCACGCCGACCTTGCCGCCGCGGTTGTTGAAGAGATCGGCCATCGTGTTTGCGAGAAGCGCCAGATCGACGGGGGCCGCCTTGGCGCGCGAGAGTTCCGCATCCAGCCGCGAGGCGTCGGAGATGTCGCTCACAAGGCGGTTGACGCGGCTTACATCCGCCTCGATCACCTCCATGAGGCGGGCGCGGGATTTTTCGTCACGGGCGATGCGCATGGTCTCGACTGCGCTGCGCAGCGAGGTCAGCGGGTTCTTGATCTCGTGGGCGACGTCGGCCGCAAATTGCTCGATCGCATCGATGCGGTCATAGAGCGCGTCCGTCATGTCGCGCAGGGAGCCCGACAATTCGCCGATCTCGTCATGGCGATGGGTGAAATCGGGAATGGCGACGCGGTCCGTTGCAAGATGGCGCACCTGATCGGCAGCCTCGGCCAGCGCCTTGACCGGCCGCGCGATGAAACGCGAAAGCGCGATGGATGCAAAGATCATGGCAAAGAGCGCAACCAGAGCGACCTGGAAAATCGCCAGACGCTCCGAGCGCACGATGCGCGAGATGTCGTCACCTTCGGTCGAGAGCATGAGAACGCCCAGCACCAGCTGGAAGCGCTGCACCGGCACGGCAACCGAAATCACCAGCTCGCCCGACGAGTTGATGCGTACGGCGCTTGCCTCCTCGGCCCCCAAAGCGAGGCGCACTTCCTCGTAGGCCGCGCCGTCGCGGCCATCGAGTTCGATATAGGGCGGATAGCGGCCGCCCGGCACGAAGTCCGCCAGCCAGTCATAGATGCGGTCGAAAAACTCCAGTGAAAGCCAGCCGCCATCCGGCGGCGGCAGCTGGAACGATTCAACACCGGCTGACGGCAGAAGCTGGCGGGTGTCGAGCATCAAGACGCCGCGCGCATCGAACACCCGGCTGCGGGTTGCGGTGGGGCCGGCCAGTCGCCGCAACAGGGGGATGGCCGATTCCCGATTGATGGTCGTCGCTTCGGGGCCTTCGGTTGCACCCTCAGCAAGGGCCGCCGCCATGATCGCGCCCTGTGTCTTCAGGGAAAGGATGCGTTCCTCGATCAGGCTGACGCGCGAGACATTCACATAAAGGACGCCGCCGATCAGCAAGACCAGCGCCACGAGATTGAGAAGGATGATGCGCAGCGTCAGCGGCGAGAAGCGGCGCTTGCGCCGGAAGATGCGCAGGCGCGCACGCGCGCGCCTCAGTCCCCGCGCAGCAAGCCCGGCGATGCGTGCCGCCAATCCTGCATCCGGGCCGCCATCATCCGGCGGCGTATCACGCGAGGGTCCCGGGCGGTCAGACGCGCTCATTCCTTGTAGCGGTAACCCACGCCATAGAGCGTCTCGATGGCGTCGAAATTGTCATCGACATGCTTGAACTTCTTGCGCAGGCGCTTGATGTGGCTGTCGATGGTGCGGTCATCGACATAGACCTGGTCGTCATAGGCCGCGTCCATCAGATTGTCGCGGCTTTTGACAAAGCCCGGGCGCTGGGCCAGCGCATGAAGGATCAGGAATTCGGTGACGGTCAGCGTCACGTCGCGGCCATCCCATGTGCAGGCATGGCGCTGCGGATCGAGCATCAGCTTGCCGCGCGTCAGGGCGGGTTCGACACCTTCGACAATTTTCTGGGCCTCGCCGCTTTTGTCGCGGGCGCGCGCTTCGGCACGGCGCAGGACGGCGCGCACGCGCTCCAGCAACAGGCGCTGCGAGAAGGGCTTGCGGATGAAATCATCAGCGCCCATCGAAAGCCCCACCACCTCGTCGATCTCCTCGTCCTTGGACGTGAGGAAGATGACCGGCATGTCGCTTTTCTGGCGCAGGCGCCGCAGCACTTCCATGCCGTCCATGCGCGGCATCTTGATGTCGAGGATCGCAAGGTCGGGCGGCGTTGCCGTCAGCGCCGTCAGGGCCGACGCGCCGTCATTATACGTGCGCACATGATAGCCCTCCTGTTCGAGGGCAATCGAGACCGAGGTCAGGATGTTGCGGTCGTCATCAACGAGGGCAATGGTCGGCATGGGCAGAAAAACCCCGGTTCGGAGGCGTCGGGAAAGCTGACGCCGTGGCTTGCGCGCGCCCATGACCTTGGGCGCAAGGTCTTGGGTGTGCGGGGAAAGTTGGCGCAACCGTTGCCAGATTCGGGGGCAAAAGAAAGGCCGCAATCAGCCCAAGGACCGGGCGCGCAGCAATGTATTGCCCTTCCTCGGCAGAAATATTCCGCAAAATCAATTGATTAACCTGAAAACCGGGTTCCGCAACGCAAACGGGCGCTGTCCCTTTGCCGCCCTTGCATTCCGGGCGGGCGTTCGGGCAGTTATGACGTTCTGTCCGGGCACGAGAAATTCCGGCGCCCCACGTAAATGGCGCATGGCCGGTCCGGACGGGATGAACGGTGGGGTGGATGTCCCGTGCGGAAATGCCGGCGCCCCTTGCCATGCGCGTTCAAGTTCAAGGGAGCATCCAGGTGAAAGAGACGGGCACGATCATTTCCAGTCACGGGCTTGGCCTTCACGGCCTGCGCAATGTCGCAGCCGCCCACTGGAACCTTGGACCGGCGGCACTTTATCAGGAAGCGATCCGCCGCGGCGAAGGCGAGCTTGCCAAGGATGGCCCGCTCGTCGTGAAGACCGGACAGCACACGGGCCGCTCGGCCGGCGACAAGTTCACCGTGCGCGACAGCCTCACCGAGAATGCGCTCTGGTGGGACAACAACAAGCCGATGAGCCCCGCCCATTTCGAGGCGCTGGAAGAAGCCTTCATCGCCTATGCGCAGGGCCGCGAGTTGTTCGTGCAGGACCTGCATGGCGGCGCGGACCTGACCCACCGCCTCAAGGTGCGCGTCATCACCGAATACGCCTGGCACTCGCTTTTCATCCGCAACCTCCTCATCCGCCCCGATGTTGCCGAGCTTGCGAATTTCCTGCCCGCGTTCACGATCATCGACTTCCCGGGCTTTGTCGCCGATCCCAAGCGCCACGGCACGGTTTCGCCGACTGTCATCGGCGTCAATTTCACCAAAAAGCTCATCCTCATCGGCGGCACGTCATATGCGGGCGAGATGAAGAAGTCGGTCTTTACGATCCTCAATTTCCTTTTGCCGGAAAAGCGCGTGATGCCGATGCATTGCTCGGCCAATGTCGGCAAGGACGGCAAGTCGGCGATCTTCTTCGGCCTCTCTGGCACCGGCAAGACAACGCTTTCGGCAGATGCATCACGTACGCTGATCGGTGATGACGAGCATGGCTGGTCGGAAGCAGGCGTCTTCAATTTCGAGGGCGGCTGCTATGCCAAGATGATCCGGCTTTCGCCCGAAGCCGAGCCGGAGATTTTCGCCACCACACGGCGTTTCGGCACGGTGCTTGAGAACGTGGTGATGGACCCGGCAACCCGCGTGCTTGACCTTGACGATGCAACGCTCGCCGAAAATTCGCGCGGTGCCTATCCGATCGATTTCATTCCCAATGCATCGGCCACGGGCCGGGCGGGCCATCCGTCGAATGTCATCATGCTGACGGCAGATGCGTTCGGCGTGCTGCCGCCGATCGCCAAGCTCACACCCAGCCAGGCGATGTACCATTTCCTTTCGGGCTTCACGGCGAAGGTTGCGGGTACCGAGAAGGGCCTTGGCAAGGAGCCGCAACCTACATTTTCCACCTGCTTTGGCGCGCCCTTCATGCCGCGGCACCCTTCGGTCTATGGCAATCTCCTCAAGGAGCTGATCGCCGAACACAAGGTCAGCTGCTGGCTCGTCAACACGGGCTGGACGGGCGGCGCCTACGGGCAGGGTTCGCGCATGCCGATCAAGGCGACGCGCGCGCTTCTCAATGCGGCACTTGATGGCAGTCTCGCCAAAGCCGAGATGCGGATTGATCCTTGGTTCGGCTTCCAGGTGCCGGTCAGCGTGCCGGGCGTCGAGCCGCGCATCCTCAATCCGCGCGAGACCTGGAGCGACAAAGGCGCCTATGACGCGCAGGCGGGCAAGCTGGTGCAAATGTTCGTCAAGAACTTCGAGAAGTTCGAGGCGCATGTGACACCGGAAGTCCGCGCCGCCGCACCGGGCGTGTCGAAGGCTGCGGAGTAGGCGCGGCGTCCGATCTTTACGACCTGTTAAGGCCCGCCCCGGCGAAAGTCGCGGCGGGCCTTTTCACGCGTACTTAACGGCACGGAAGCGATGATCGGCGCTTCGGACACCATACTCCCGGACACGAACCCGCCTATGGCCGCGCAGATCCACTACGAAGTCTTCGTGCGCAAAGGTCCGAAATCGGGCTGGGCACTGCATGATGCCATTTCCAGCCGCAGCAATGCGATCAAGATGGCGGAGGCCATCATGGCCGCCAATGAGGCGGGCGCCGTCAAGGTCATGAAGGAGACCTATAACGAGGCGACCGGCGATTTCATGAGCCTCAAGATTTTCGAGGACGGCGCCGACAAGGTGCGCGTGGCCCCGGAAGCCGAAGAGGCGCCGAATGCCATTCCCTGCTTCACGCCGGAAGACCTTTACTCGGTCCATTCGCGTGCAACCATCGGCCGGCTTCTGGCCGACTCGCTGTCGCGCTGGAAACTGACGGTCATTGAACTCATCCACCGCGCCGATGCGCTGGATCGGCTGGAAGCAACCGGCACCATCTTCCAGCATGCGGTCCAGAAAGTCGCCATCGCACAGGCAAGCACCACCGATGCCGGTGTCGCCAAAATCATGAAGGCGCTCCTTGATCTCACCGACCGTGCGATCAAGCGCGTCTACAAGGACGAGAAGGCCGGACGCCTTGTTGATTGCAGCGATGCCGCCTCCCTTGCCGCGCACGCGCGCAAGGTGGCGGGCGAACCGGATGCGGCCTATCTTTTCTGTGCGGCGCTGGCGAAATTCCTTGCGCCTGCCAGGACGTGGAGCGAAAAACTTCAGCGCGTCGCCGACATCGTGCACGAGATTCCCGCTGATGCGCGTGAGCGGCCCATTGTAATCGCTTCCGCCGGCAGCATCATTGCCGAGCTTCTGAACGGTGCCGCCGCTTTGCAGGAACTGATCGGCAGCCAGCAGGACCTTGGCAGCGCGATGATCGTGCTTGCCGATCTTTTCTGCGGCCGCAGGGTCGAGGGGGCGTCACCCGGTTTTGCCATCCTTGCTGCCGAATTCGCGGCGGGCCGCTTTGACGAAGCACGGATCGCGGTCGGCAAGCGCGTGGTGGCCGAAGTCCGCTCGGGCCGCAAGCTGGCGGCTGACCTTGAAACCGAGCTGAAACATCTCAAGCAGATCGTCACGCGCCTTGTGATCGGTGCGGGCGCGTGGCTGCAGCAGGAAGACATCGTCGCCGCCGTCACCATCCGCTCCAAACGCTATGTCGCATCCGACACGCTGGAGGCATGGCTCAAGCCCGCGCAAGGGCCTGACGCGCGAATCGAGCGCCTGATCGCGCTTGAGGAAAACGTGGTCGGCCCCGAGAACAAGCGCGCGCTGGCCGCCGTGATGATGGGACAGATTTCGTCACCACAGATGGAGACGGCCTTCCTTGATCCGCGCCATGGCATGGATGTGCGCCTGAAGCGGCTTGCGCTTCACCAGCGCCGCATCCTCAAATCCAACCTGCCCGATCTGCAGAAGCGCCAGCTCGCCGAGGTTCTGGACCGGCTTTCGCTGAAAATCGCGGAGGGTGGCAAGTGGTTCGACATGCTTGCGCGTGATGCGAAGCCCAATGCGCTGATGATCGTCAAGCTCCTGGCCGATGGCGCTTTGACGGACGGGGTCATGTCGCAGCGCGCGCGCGCCTTTGCCGAAAAACATCTGGGGGGTTCTGCCGCTTCCGGCAAAGGCAAAGGCGATGCCGCTGCCCTGTCGCTCCTCAATACGGCGCTGGCGGCCGTCGAAGGTGACGCCAAACCGGCCCCGGCCACGCAGGCAAAGGCAGGCTGAGGCAGGCTGTAGCCGGGCCTTCAACTACCCCCGAAGTCACATAAAGATTTCTTTATATGGCGCTTGCCCGGGTGCGGGGCGGCCTGCTAAAGGCTTGGCCCTCTTCCACTTGCGGTGCCGCCCTTGCGGCATGCCGCCCCAGGGCAGTTTCCCCATGACCCATTTTTCCGACTTCCGCGTGGCCGACATGTCGCTGGCCGAATTTGGCCGCAAGGAAATCTCGCTGGCCGAGACCGAGATGCCCGGCCTTATGGCCATCCGTGCCGAACATGCCGGCAGCAAGCCGCTCAAGGGCGCCCGCATCGCAGGCTGCCTGCACATGACGATCCAGACCGCCGTCCTCATCGAGACGCTGACGGCGCTGGGCGCCGAAGTGCGCTGGAGCTCGTGCAATATTTTCTCGACGCAGGATCATGCGGCGGCCGCGATTGCGGCGGCCAAGGTTCCCGTCTTTGCCGTCAAGGGCGAGACGCTGGAAGAATACTGGGATTATGTCGCGCGCATCTTTGAATGGCACGATGGCGGTACGCCCAACCTCATCCTTGATGATGGCGGCGACGCGACCATGCTCGTGCATCACGGGCTTCGCGCTGAAAACGGTGATGCCGCGTTTCTCGACAAGCCGGGCAACGAGGAAGAGGAAGCGTTCTTCGCTCTCATCAAGAAGCTGCTCAAGCAGCGCCCGGGCTGGTTTGCGCAATGCGCCGCCAACATCAAGGGCGTGTCGGAGGAAACAACCACCGGCGTCCACCGCCTCTACATCATGGCGCGCGAGGGCCGTCTCCTGTTCCCCGCCATCAACGTCAATGACAGCGTGACGAAGTCGAAATTCGACAATCTCTATGGCTGCCGTGAATCGCTGGTGGATGGCATCCGCCGCGGCACCGACGTGATGATGGCGGGCAAGGTCGCGCTGGTCGCGGGCTATGGCGACGTGGGCAAGGGTTCGGCTGCAAGCCTTCGCCAGGCGGGCTGCCGCGTGATGGTGACCGAAATCGATCCCATCTGCGCGCTGCAGGCGGCGATGGAGGGCTATGAAGTCGTCACCATGGAAGATGCAGCGCCGCGCGCCGACATTTTCGTGACCGCCACCGGCAATGTGGATGTCATCACGGTTGACCACATGCGGGCGATGAAGGACCGCGCCATCGTGTGCAACATCGGCCATTTCGACAGCGAGATCCAGGTGGCCGGCCTGCGCAATTTCCGCTGGACCAACATCAAGCCGCAGGTGGACGAGATCGCGTTCCCCGATGGCAAGCGGATCATCCTTTTGTCGGAAGGCCGCCTCGTCAATCTCGGCAATGCCATGGGACATCCGAGCTTTGTCATGTCGGCGTCCTTCTCGAACCAGACACTGGCGCAGCTTGAACTGTGGCAGAACGGCGCGAAGTACGAGCGCCAAGTCTATACGCTGCCCAAGAAGCTTGATGAGAAGGTGGCCGAACTGCATCTGGCCAAGGTCGGCGCCAGGCTGACCAAGCTCAGCCCCAAGCAGGCGGAATATATCGGCGTCACCGACGAGAAGCCCTTCAAGCCGGAACATTACCGGTATTGAAGACGTTCGGCGGCAAACAAGTCCGCGTCCGATCCCATTCACCCCCTCGCGCGCCGGGTCCCTTGCGGCCTATCGTGGGGGGGATGATTCGGCCCTTCTTGGGGGCCGGAAGGCGGCATGTGCCAGCAGGGCCAGAAGACCCGGCAGCGCAAGGCCGCAGGCGGGGCATTGGCAAGATGGCGCGGATCGCGCAAGGCATCATCAGGTTCTTGAAGGCGCGCAACCCCGCTCCTGTGGCCGTGCGGCTGGCGGCGCCTGCCTTGCTCGCCTTCGTGCCTGCGCCCATCGCCCGGGCCGAGGGCGCGAGCGCCTTGATGCCCGACATCGTGACGGGCGGCATATTGGCGCTCGGCATTGCTGCGGTTCTTCTCACCGTTGCCCTGCTTGAACGCACGCGGGCGCGCGAGCGCCGGCTGCATGACAAATATCTTGTGGCCTTGCGTGCAGCCGCCCAGCGCGAGCAGGCCCTGATTGCGCAGGGTGCGACGCTCTATGTGTGGCCGCTGGAAACGCCCGTGCCCGCCGTCCACGGGCCGGAGCCCGGCCTTCTCAGCCGCATCCTCGATGGCAGCGACGCGGCACCGCTTGCGCTCGCCCTTGCCAGGCTGCGCGAGGAGGGCGAGCCCTTCACTTTGGAAGTGCGTGACGATGGCGGCATCGCCTTTCGCGTGCTGGGACGCATTGTGGGGCGCGAACCCACGGTCGTTGTCTGGCCGGTTGCCGAAGAGCCGTCACGGCCGGTTGCCCGCCGCGATGACCTTGAAGCGATGATCGACGCGCTGCCGGTGGCGGCGGCCTTGCGCGACTGGCAGGGAAAATTGCGCCTTGCCAATGCCGCCTATTTTTCAGCGCTTGGCCTTGAGGGCGTAAGCGAGATCGAGAACGCGCCGCCGCTGATCCGCGATGAGCCGCGCCTTGCAATCGAAGCAGCCGAAAACACAACGTGCCTGCGCGAAAAACGCTATGCCATTGTCAGGGGCCAGCGCCGCGCGTTCAACGTGACGACAAGTCCGGCGCAGGGCGGCGCCCTGGTCACGCTCATTGATGCAACCGAACTCGATGAGGCGCTGTCGCGCCTGCAACGCCATATCACCGCACATGACGAGACGCTGGACCGCCTCAAGACCGCTGTCGTGATTTTCGGCCCGGACCGGCGCGTGATCTATCACAACCACGCCTATGCCGAATTGTGGCGCCTTGACGAGCGCTTCCTTGCGGAAAAGCCCGATGAGGGCGAGATTTTCGAACGGCTGCGTGCCCAGCGCCGCCTGCCCGAGCAGCGCGACTTTGCCAAATGGAAACGCGACCGCGCCGAACTATATACGCAGGCCACCGAGCCGGTCGAGGAAACCTGGCACCTGCCCGATTCAACGACGCTGCGTGTCGTCGTGCAGCCGCATCCGTTCGGCGGGTTGCTCCAGATGTTCGAGGATGTCACCGGCGTGATGACGCTGGAGGCGAACTATAATTCACTCATCCATGTGCAGCGTTCGACGCTCGACAATCTGGCGGAAGGTGTTGCCCTGTTTGGAACGGACGGGCGGCTCAAGCTCTGCAATCCGTCATTCGGCAATATCTGGGCGCTGGCGGATGACACGCTTTCGGGTGAGCCTCATGCAGAGCGCGTCATCGAAACTTTGGCGGCGCTGTCAGGCGGTGCGGCAAGCCTTGTCGCGCTGCGCAATGCCGCAACGGGCGCAGGCGAGCGGCGCGTGGAATCGGGCGAGATCCAGCGCATCGACGGCAAGGTGATTGCCTGGAACACGATGCCGTTGCCTGATGGCGCCAATCTGGTCTCGTTCCTTGATGTGACCGACCGGGTGGAATCAGAACGCAATCTTGCCGCGCGCATCGCCGCTGCCGAAGAGGCGAGCAACCTCAAGACAAGTTTCATCAGGCAGGTCTCGGACCTGTTGCGTACGCCCCTCAACACGGTCCACGGTTTTGTGCAGACGCTCCAGCTCGGCATTGGCGGCGAATTGCCCGCGCGTGCAAAAGAATATCTTGCCGACATGTTCACCGCTTCAAGCCAGCTCAATGCGATGGTGGACAATATCGTTGACCTTGCCGCGATTGATGCCGGCGCCATGCAATTGGCGCTGAAGCCGGTTGAGGTGGAAAAGATCATCCTGACGGCCCGCGACCTGATGCAAGGGCGGTGCGACAAGGCCGGGCTTGTCCTCAATGTCCTTCTGCCAGAGGAGCCGGGGCTGGTGATGGCCGATGCGACGCGCATGAAGCAGGTGCTGTTCAACCTGCTCGACAATGCGATCAAGTTCACGCCGGGCGGCGGCACGGTGACGCTTGGCGCGGAAAATGGCGCCGGTGGCGCGGGTCAGGTCGTGCGGTTCTTTGTCATTGATACGGGGCCGGGCATTCCCCCCGACAGGCAGCCTTACGCGTTCGAGCGGTTCTCAAGCGAGCGTATCGGCACCACTTCGCGCGGCACGGGGCTTGGCCTGCCTTTGGTCGAGAGCATCATCAAGCTGCATGGCGGCTTCGTGGCCCTTGAGTCCCAACCGGGCAAGGGCACGCATGTGTCGTGCTTCGTGCCGCGCCCGCAGACGCTTGCAGCGGCGCTGCCGTCCGCCGAGGTTGCGGGTTAAACAAAACCGCCCTGCGAGAGGCAAGGGCGGCTTCGTAATCGGGACGCCAGAAAAAAATCAAATCGACGACTCAATCCATTCCTTGATCTTGGTCTTGGGCAGCGCGCCCATCTTGGTCGCCGCCACCTGACCGTCGCGGAAAATCATCAGCGTCGGAATGCCTTTCACGCCATAGCGGTTGGGCACGCCGGGATTTTCGTCGATGTTGATCTTGGCAACCGTGATCTTCGCGCCAAGCTCGTTCGCCAGTTCTTCAAGGGCAGGCGAAATCTGGCGGCAGGGGCCGCACCATTCCGCCCAGAAATCCACCAGCACGGGCTTGCCTGATTCCAGCACGTCGCGCTGGAACGATTGATCGGTAACCTTCTGGGAAGTCATGGCTTTTTTGCCTTTGTGCGGTGGGGTGTCTGGTCGCGTGTGGATTGAAGATAGGAACGCGCATCCGCAAGGTCAAGGAAACGCATTACAGAGCGCCGAAGGCTGCCGCGATGGCGCGGTCCATCGCCGCGTCGGCAAGGAATATCGCTTTGGGCGCAGCGGTATAGAGGAGCACGCATTGCACAAGGCGCGACGGATAAAGCGCGCGCGTGAGCTCGCGATAGAGGCCCATCTGGACGATATAGCCTTCGCCCACGTCAGCGGCGTCGCCGGGCGCGATGCGATTCGTTTTGAAATCGAGAATCACGACGCGGTTCTTGGTCACCAGAAGGCGGTCAATCGTGCCGCCCGCCTGCATCATGCGCCCGCCCAGCGCGATCTTGCCGGCAATGGGTGCTTCGGCAAGGCCTGCTGCGAACAGCTCGGCAAGATCGGGATCATCGAACACGCGCAAGGCGGCATCCGCCATTTCGGCTTGCGCGTCTTTGGCAAGACCATGCATGGGCAACGCGACATAGCGCCGGGCGGCTTCAGCGCGTGCGGCGGGTGAAAGGCCCGGCAGATGCTCAAGCAGTTTGTGGATGATGCGTCCGCGTTTCAGGGCCGCCATCGCATCGGCGGCAGGCGTTGCAGCGGCACCTTCGCGGCGTTCCAGCACGCGGGAGGGGGCGATGATCTCGTGCGGTCTTTCCCCGGCGCGCATTTCAGACGCCCATGCGGGCAGCGGCAGTGACACCTCTGCGGGACCGGGAGTTGCCACCATTTCCGGCGCGCCAACCGGCGCATGCACATGGCGCCAGACCTTGTAGCCACGCGAGACATCTTCGGCTGCACCCGGAACAAGGGATGCGGCCGTCAGGTCGTACCAGCAGCCTTCAGACATCTTCCTGGTCCGCCCCGGCCCGCAGATCACGAGATGCTCCTTGGCGCGCGTCATCGCCACATAGAGCGCGCGATGGGATTCCTCACGCCGCGCCGCGCGCTGTGCCTCAATCGCCGCGTCAAGCGGTGCACAGGAAACGCCCCGCGGCTTGAAGAGCACGGCACCATCGACGACATGGAACATCGGATCATGGCGGCTGTTGACGGGCTCGCGCATCGTGTCGGGCAGGATGACAATGGGCGCTTCGAGCCCCTTGGCGCCATGCACGGTCATGATGCGGATGGCGCTGCTTCCCGCATCAAGGTCGCGCTTGATCTCGCCCTCACCGCGCGTGAACGCCGCAAGGAACCGCTGCAACGAGGGCGCGTTTGCTTCCTCGTGCCGCGCGGTCTCGTCAAGAAATGCGTCAAGGGGATCGTTGGCTTCCGACCCCATGCGCGCGAGAAACGCCTTGCGCCCGCCCATGGGTCCAAGCACGCGGGCATAGAAATCAAAAGGCGCAAGGCGCGTGCCTTCAGCACGGAAAAGTTCCAGCCGCGCCTGCCATGCCACGGCGTTCCCGTCGCCCTTTTCCGCGCGTTCTGCGATCACATGGCGCAGGCGCTTTGCGCCCCTGCCGTGGGCCAGGCTGAAGAGCTCGTCCTCGGTCACACCGACAAGGGGTGATTTCAGAAGGCCCGCAAGGGCAAGGTCATCGCCCGGCTGCAGCACAAAGGCGCCAAGCGCCATCAAATCCTGCACCGCCATGTGGGAGGCGAGTTTCAGACGGTCGGCACCCGCGACCGGCAAATCCTTGGCCTTGAGTACGCGGATCAGCGCATCGACAAAGGCATTGCGTCGCTGGACCAGGATCATGATGTCGCCGGGCGCGACGGGCTTCTTCGTGGACGCCAACACAATGCCGCTGGCGCACAGGGCCGCAATGTGATCGGCGATCCGGCGGGCAAGTTTGAGCGGCGCTGAATCTTCGGCCAGCGCGTCGAGCGGCGCGTCCCATGGCGGCTCGTCATCCTCACCCTTGGGCGGCTCGGTCAGTTCCCACAATTCAACGCTGCCGGGCAGATCATGGCGGATAGCATCATGGGCGACGTTATCGCCCGTAAAGCTCAATCCTCGCGACGCCTTTGGCTGCGCGAAGACCGCATCGACCGCTTGCAGGATCACCGGCGAGGAGCGGAACGACCAGATGAGCCGCACATCGGCAAACGGCATGTCGGCCCCTTGCGCGCGTGCGCCGAGCTTTTTCCGACTTTCGCCAAAGCCTTGCGGATCGGCGCCCTGAAAACTGTAAATCGACTGTTTCTCGTCACCCACGGCAAAGACCGAGCGCGGCGGACGCTCCAAGCCATCGCGCTGCTCGCGGCCCAGCCCCGCAAAGAATTCCTCGGCAAGTGCGTGCACGATGTCCCATTGCTCGGGACTTGTGTCCTGCGCCTCGTCGATGAGGATGTGCTCAAGCCCGCCATCAAGTTTGTAGAGCACCCATTGTGCCTCGCTGCGCCCGGTCAGGAGCGCGCACATGTGAAGCACGAGGTCCTGAAAATCGAGAAGCTGGCGGGCGGATTTCAGGGCATCGTAGCGCTTGAGGACCGCCCGCGCGATCACACCCATGTCGATGCTGAAATCGGCCACCGCATGGCGCGCCTCAGCATCCAGAATGGCGAGGATCGCGTCCTGCTCGTTGGCGATGAATGACGCCGATTCGGGATCATCGGTCTTCAGGACGCGCGGCTTTCCCTCACCGGTCAACCACGCATCACTATAGGCATCGAAGGCATCGCGATCGCGCGATGAGGCAAGCATCACCGCAATGCCATCGGCCACGCGGGCAAGGGTCTTCTTACCGCTGTCCGCCAGCCGCACCGCCATCGCGCGGCGCACGCCATCATGCGCGCCGCCCTTGGAAAGGAAGGTTGCGATCTGGTCGGAAGGCCATTCTTTTCCTTCCAGCGCGAGTGCGTGCATGACACGCGCCGCGCGCATGTCGTCCGCCTGATCGGTCAGCAATCTGCGCCGATGCGGATCACGGCCCGACAGGGCAGAAAGCAGGTACGATAATCCGTCCTCATCAAGATGAAGGGCGATCTTCTCGGCACGCGCGCCTGTTTGCGGATCGGCCAGCACATGGGTCAGCGCCTCGCGGAACAATTCCGCCTGCTCTGTCTCGTCGATCAGCGAGAAACCGGGTGACAGGCCTGCTTCGAGGGGAAAGCGCTGCAGCACGCGCTCGCAGAATGCGTGGATCGTCTCGACTTTCAGGCCGCCCGGCGTCTCAAGCGCGCGGGCAAAAAGCTGGCGCGCACGCGCGATCATCGCCCGGTCCGGCTTGGTGCCGTCAAGCACACGCACCGCTTTTTCAAGGGCGGATTTTTCCATCAACGCCCATTCGCCCAGCGTCGCAAAGACGCGCGACTTCATCTCGGCGGCGGCCGCACGCGTGTAGGTAAGGCAGAGGATGCGCTGGGGATCAACACCGGCAAGAAGAAGCCGGATGACGCGCGACGCCAACACATGTGTTTTTCCAGCGCCCGCATTGGCGGCAACAAAGACCGAGTTCGCGGGATCGGACGCGCGCGCCTGTGCCGCCAGCACATCTTCGGGGACGGGTGGCATGATTGGCGCCGTCATTCGCCGCCCTCCGCACCATCGGCAAAGGCGGAAGCGCGGGCGAGGTGATCAAAGTCGCCCTGCACATCAAGCCTGCGCACCCGGCGTCGCGATAGATAGGGCGTCAGAGGGTCATCAAATCTTGCGATGAGGCGCAACAATTCGGCGGTGACGCGCGTGATCTCTGTGGCGATGTCGGATTTTTCCCCACCGAAGAGGATTTTCTCCTCGCCCGGCGTCTTGCCACCTTTCAGTTCAAGATAGCCCAGCTCAACGGGCGTGCCGGCGATCCCCGCCATGCCGTCGCGCATGGCCATGAGCGCGAGAAGCTGCACCTGCGGCTGGAAGGCCCGCGCGACTTTTACGGTTGGCGAGCTGCCGGATTTGTAGTCGAAGATCGCAAACTTTCCGCCCGCGAGCTCGATGCGGTCGGCGCGGCCACGGATTTCGACCGGCTGGTGATCTTTGGGCGCAATTTCAAAACTGCCCTTCACCTCTGCGATGACACGCACGCCCTTGGCGCGGCGGGCTTGATCCCACGCGAGGAAAAAGCCGATGGCGCGGTCGAGGCGCGGCAACCAGAAGCGGGCAATGGCCGGGTCATGGTGCGCCGCGCCCAGCGCCTTTCGCACCTCGTCCCTCAAGAAATCCCCCCGTTCATCCGGTTTGAGCGCGTCATGGCGGCGGGTGAATTCCTCGATGGCGTTGTGGAGCGCATTGCCCTTCAGCCGCGCATCAAATGCCATCTCGATGTCATCGAGCGGTGAAAGCGACAAGACGTGCCGCGCATAGATCGCATAGGGGTCGCGCAGATGGGTTTCGATTTCCGTGACACTGAAACGACGCGGACGCGCAGCCAGTGGCGGGCGCGGGCGTGGCGGCGCCTCGGGCACCACGCGCGCCGGGGCATCCTGCATATTGGCCCATGCAGTGTAATACGCGTTATGCAGCGGCGAATTTTGATCCTTGCCGAGACAATCGGCAATCGCCTTCAGCCGCAGCACAAAGCGCGATGGATTGGCGGGGCCATCGCCATCGCGCCGCGCGCGCGTCATCAGGACGCGTCCGGCATTGGCCAGCATCGCAAAATCATGCGCGGATTGTCCGATGCGCCGCTCGGGCTGCGGGAGGCCCAATTTCTCGCGCATGGGGCGCGAGAGAAACGCGTCCGGCTCTGCCATGCGCGGCCAGACGCCCTCGTTCAACCCGCCAATGATGACGAGATCGGCCGTGAGCAATCGTGCTTCCAGCGGTCCCCATATTGAAAGACGCGGATGCAGGCCGCCGCGCGGCCGCACCGCCTCCGTCCGGGCGAGATGACCAAGAAGCGGCATGAACCCGGCAAGGGTAAGCGTCATCGTGCGTGCACCCTCGTCGGCCAGACCGGTCAGAAGCGACTGGAGCGCTTCACCGGATTCACGCGCAAAGCCTGAAACTTCGCCCGCCTCGCTGCGGGTCAAGGCCTCAACGGTTGACGCAAGGGCGGTCGCAAAGGCAGCGACGTCATGCGCACCGCTTGCCACCGCCGCAAGTGGCGCAAGTGCTGCTTCCAGTGTTGTGGCAAAGGCCAGGAGGTCAGCCCGCTGCCCAACATCTGTCACGCGCTGCATGACCGCTTCGCGCAAGCCGGTCATTCCCGGCGCGGGCCGGATACCGCGCATCACCTTGCGGTCAATGAGGCGCACCAGTCCCGCATATTTTCCGGGCGGCATCGACAATTGCACCAGCCGGTTCTTGAGCAACGCCAACAGGCGCACCGGCGAAAGGTCGGCGCCAATTGCTTCAAGCGCGAGCATCGCCAACGCACCGGGTGGTGTCTTGATGAGAGGCAAGCCAGCGGAATCATCTACCGCGACATTCCAGCGGCGCAATTCGGCGGCCACGCGGCGCGCGAGCATGCGGTCGGCGGTCACAAGTGCTGCAGTTGCCCCTTCGGTCTCGAGCATCTCGCGCATGGAAAGCGCGATGATCGCAGACTCTTCGCGGGCGTGGGCCGCCTCGATCAGGCTCAAGGACGCAAAGCCGTCTCTCAACCGTTCGGCATAGCGTGATGTCTCCTCGTGCCAGAGATGCGTTGTCTCGGGCGGGCGCAAAGCTTCGGCGATCAGGCGTTCGCGCGCGGCGCGAGCCGCCTCGCGTGCGGGTTCGGGTGTCCCAGCCCAGATAGCCACTGCCTTGCGTGTCGCGCCCAGCCGCGCGAGCAGCGCCTTCAGCGCATATTGCGGATGGGTGGGCGGGACAGCGTCAAAGCTTTCGGCGTCAAGGGCAAGATCCAGCCCCGGCAGGACAACTGCTCCCGCGCCCGCCTCAGCGACTGCCTTCAGCAAAGCGGCGGTTGCAGGCTGGGTGCCGGTCGAGCCTGCAGCGATGACAGGCCCCGGCATTTTCCCCTGCGCGATGCGCTCTGCCATGCGGGCGAGAAGAAGATCGCGCCGCCGCCCGGCATCGATCATGCGCGCGTCGTCAAGAATCTGCGGCCAGTGCTTGAGTGCAATCGCAAGGAAGTCGAGCGTCTTCTGCCAGTGGGTGGCAAGATCATTTTCGACAAGCCCCGCGAGCAGGGATGTGTCGGTTCCTTCGGCATGGAAATTGTCGATGAGCTGGGCCAATTCGCCCGCCAGCGCCATGTGGATGGCCCCATTGGCTTCGCCCCCATGCACCTCGTCAAAATTCGCGATCTCGCGCGCCAGAAGCAATTGGCGGCGCAAGGGCGGCATGGCGGGCGCGATGGCTTCATCATCCGGACCGGCGGGATCAAAGGCGAGCGCCTCCTCATCGGTGTCGCCGATGGGCATGATGCGCGGCAGAAGGAAGGCGGCGCCCGGTCCCGCCTTGGCGGCGAAAGCGGCGACAAGCGCCCGCGCAGCCCGGCGTGTCGGCACAAGGATGGTGACACGCGCCAGCAACTCGGGCGCGTGCGGATCGTAATGGCGCGACAGTACGCCATCCACCAGCGCCGGCAGGAACGGCGTGCCGGGCGAGATCGTGTAGAGATTCATGGCGCGCAGTCTATGCGCGCAGGCCATCGCGAAGGAAGGCCTCGGCGTCGCTGACGCCCTCGGGGGTGCCGACATGAAGCCAGGTGCCGTCAAAGCGCATGCCGAAGAGGCGGTCTTTGGCGGCGGCCTTGTCCCACAACAGGTTGGTTGAAAAGGCACCGTCAGGCGTATCGGCGAAAAGCTGCGGCGTCATGATCTGGATGCCCATCCAGACAAAAGGGGCGAGGCGGGGCGGCTTGCGGCGGGCAAGTGCGCCCCACGGGTCCATGGTGAAATCGCCCAGCCCGTCATAGCCGATGGCCCGCACGGAAGGCGCCATCATCAGAAAGGCGTCGTGGCGCATGGGGTCAAAGCCTTCGGCCAGCCGGTCGAGCGCATGGGCCGTGCCTTCGACCCAGATCGAATCACTGTTCACATAGAAGAATGGCTTGTTGCCGAGAAGCGGCAGCGCCCGCTTCGTGCCGCCGCCGGTGTCGAGCAATTCTCCGCGCTCGTCTGAAATGACGATCTCGATATCCGTGCGGCGCGCCAGATGCGCAATCAGCATGTCGCCCTTGTAGTGCACATTGACGACGGCACGCTTCACGCGCTGAGCAACCAGACGGTCAAGCACGTGGTCGATGAGCGGTTTGCCGAGCACCGGCACCAGCGGCTTGGGGCGTGACAGGGTCAAAGGCTGCATGCGCTTGCCAAGGCCCGCCGCCATCACCATTGCGGTGTCCGGCATGGTATCTGGCGCACTCATGGCATTTTCTCCGCGGAGGGAATGCCACGCAGATGCGGCGGCACATGCGTATCAAACCAGTGTCTCAGGCGCGCCAAAGCCGGGTGCGAGAGATCGCGCGCCAGATAGGTCCACATGCGCGGCAGGAAGGCGAGATAACGCGGCTTGCCGTCACGCACAAAGAGCCGCGCGAAAATGCCGACGATCTTGGCATTGCGTTGGGCCGCCAGAATGGCCGCGGCCTGACGGAAATCATCTTCTCCCGCCAGTACACCTTCGGCCCGCGCGCGCGCGATATAACGTGCGGTCATGGCGGCGGCGAGGGCGGGATCAACATCGCGCCGCGCATCCTCCAGGAGCGAGATGAGGTCATAGGCGGGATGTCCGGCCAGGGCATCCTGGAAGTCGATCAGTCCGGCGCGGGCTGCACCCGTCCGGTTCGGCAGCCAGAAGATGTTCTCGGCGTGATAGTCGCGCAAGGTCACAATGGCGCGTTCGGGTACGGCCAATGGCAGGATTTCTGCCCACAGCGCCTGATACTCGGCAATTGCGGAAGGATCGGCGGCGCGACCGGTTGCCAATGGCAGGAACCATTCCGGCAAAAGCATCGTCTCGGTTGCCAAGGCCAGCGTGTCATAGGCAAGCAATGGCACGCTTTGCGCACCGGCGAGCGGCAGGGCGGCGGGTGCCGCGACATGATGCAGCCGTACAAGGGCGTCGATCGCTGCCTCATAAAAGGGTCGCACGTCCCTCCCCTGTTCGGCAAGGCGCGCAATCAGGTCATCGCCCAGATCTTCGTGCAGCAGAAAACCTTGCGCCGGATCGGCGGCAAGGATCTTTGGTGCGGAGAGGCCCTGCGAACACAGAAAATCCGACAAGGCCGCAAAGGGCCGCACATCAGCGCCGGCAAGGCGTGCGAGTGCGTTGTAGCCGAGTTTCACGCGTTCATCTCTTGTCGCATCGGGCGGACATTTGGGTGCCTCGGCCAGCTGGGGCTGGTCCATCAGCATGATTTTTTCATGCCCGTGAGCAAGCCGCAGATAGCGCCGCGTGGAAGCGTCCCCCGGCAATGGCGTTCGTGTCCACATGCCAAAGCCATGCGCCGAAAGGAATGCGTCGATGGCGGCTTTCCGGTCGGTCATGCCGCAACTACTCCCGGACCGAGCGCTGCGCGGATGGCGGCCAGAAAACGGGGCGGGCCTTCAAGGCTTGCCTTGCGCGATGCGGTGCCGCTGCTTTCGAGCCTGATGTGCAATGCGTCGGGCGGCAACAGGTCCAGCACCAATTCCGGCCATTCGATCAGGCTGATGGCGGTATCCAGCGCCTCGTCGAGGCCGAGTTCGGCGATCTCGGCAGCGCGCTTGACGCGATAAAGGTCGAAATGCCAGATGGGCACCGCCAAGGGATAGGTCTGAACGAGCGTGAATGTCGGGCTTGCGATTTTGCCGGTGGCGCCCAACGCCTCAAGGATCGCACGGGCGAGCGTCGTTTTCCCGACGCCCAAAGTGCCGCTCAGGGCCACCACATCGCCTATGCCGAGATGCGGCGCCAGGGCGCGGCCAAGCGCCCTTGTGCAGCCTTCATCGGCAAGGTCGAGAACAAGGGCGTCCGAGTGCGTCATGGCGGCGTTTTGCCCAAATTCGCCGCATGCTTCAAGCAGCCGCACCCGAAACACGTTAACGCACTTGCCTTGATTGCGTCCGCCCAGTTGGGCACTTTGGCCATGAACAACGCGCCTGGCGTGAATTGAGCTTGATCGGATCGGCGGACATGACGGAACGTGTAGTGATTGTGGGCGGGGGGCAGGCAGCCTCGCAAGTGGCGGCATCGCTGCGCGGCGAAGGCTTTGGCGGGTCGATCACCATCATCGGGGAGGAGAAGCACCCACCCTATCAGCGCCCGCCTTTGTCCAAGAAATACCTCGCGGGCGAGCTTGCCGAGGACCGGCTTTTCATCAAACCCGCCGAATTTTACGAAGCGTCCCACATCACCTTGAAGCTGGGCGTGACCGCAACCGCCATCGACAAAGCAGGCAAGCGCGTGGCAACGCCGCAAGGCGACGTGCCCTATGACCATCTGGTGATTGCCACGGGCTCGCATGTGCGCCGCCTCAACCTCAAGGGCGCCAATCTCGCCAATGTCTTCTACCTGAGGTCGATCGCGGATGTGGACCTCATCCGTCCGCATTTTGTGGCGGGCAAGCATCTGGTCATCATCGGCGCGGGCTATATCGGGCTTGAAGTCGCTGCCGTTGCTGCAACGCGCGGCCTCAAGGTGAGCGTCGTCGAATTGGCCAGCCGCTGCCTTGCGCGCGTCACTTCGCCGGTCATTTCATCCTTCTTTGACGGCGTCCATCGCAAGGCGGGCGTCAATTTCCACTACGGCGCGCGGCTTGAGATCATCGAGGGGCACGACCGGGTGGAAGATGTTTCCGTCAACGGCCAATTGCTAGAAGCCGATTTCGTGATCGCGGGGATCGGCATTTTGCCGAGCGACAGCCTTGCGCGTGAGGCGGGGCTCGATGTCGAGAACGGCATATTGGTCGATGCGTCGGGACGCACGTCGGATCCATCGATCTATGCAGCGGGTGACTGCGCTGTCCATTTCAACGTCTTTGCCCAACGCAAGGTGCGGCTGGAATCGGTGCAGAACGCCATCGACCAGGCAAAGGCCGTCGCCTCGGCCATTGCTGGCAAGCCCAAACCCTACGCCGAAGTGCCCTGGTTCTGGTCGGACCAGTATGATCTCAAGCTGCAGACGGCCGGGCTTTTCTCGCCCACCGATCAGGTGGTGCTGCGCGGCGATCCCGCCAGTGCCAAGTTCGCGGCCTTCTATCTGCGCGACGGGGTTTTGGCGGCCGTTGACGCCATCAATGCGGCGCCCGAATTCATGATGGGCAAGCTCCTGATCGCCAAAGGCGCGAGGCCAGACCCCGCCCGGCTGGCCGATCCCGCCATTCCGATGAAGAATGTCGCAGCGTAACCTTGGGAAAGAACGGGAGTTCTGGGCGCTTGAAATGTGGTGGCCCCCATGGTTTTTAGCCTCCCGGCGCGGCGATAATCCGCCCTGCCCTTCGTCCTGCCACCTGATCCCCGGAAAGCCCTGTCGCATGGCCAAGATCACCTACGTTGAAAGCAACGGCAAAGAGCATGTCGTTGAGGTGGCCGACGGCCTTTCGGTGATGGAAGGCGCGGTCAAAAACCTCGTGCCCGGCATCGACGCCGATTGCGGCGGCGCATGCGCATGCGCCACCTGCCATGTCTATGTGGACGAGAAATGGCTTCCCAAAATGCCGGTCAAGCAGGACATGGAACAGACCATGCTCGACTTCGCCAATGACGTGCACGAGAACTCGCGCCTGTCATGCCAGATCAAGGTGTCGGCAGCGCTTGACGGCCTTGTCGTGCGCATGCCGAAAAGCCAGCACTGAATTTTCCGCGCAAGCCCTCACACCACCGGCAGGCTGATCCCCATCGCGTCCGCCGTCTGCGGGCCGATGATGCCGTCATCGCCATCCTTGCCGAACGCATCCGTCTGGAAGGCGAGCAGGGATTTCAGCGTCTCCATGCCGAACTTGCCGTCGATCGTGCCGCCATACCAGCCCAGCAAGGTGAGCGCGGATTGCGCTGCGGCCACAATATCGCCCTGCGATCCGTAACGCAGCCGCATTGCCTGCGGTGCAGACCTGCCGGCGGCGCGGCGCTGGGCGTCACTGCCTGAGAGCAGCATGTAGCTGAAATCCGCCTGTCCCTCCGCATAGGCACGCGCACGGAAGGTTTTCCACGCCCCGGTGTCGGACTGATCGCCGCGTCTGGTGCAACGCGGATATCCTTCGATCACCTGACAGCCCGCCGAGGAGAAACCCGGCATGTTGGTGCTCATCGCCCAGGCGGCGTGAATGTTGTTGAAGGGCGTCGAGCCCGTGTCAACGCGATCGTCATTGCCATAGCCATCCGCCTTCACGGTGCGCCGCACGGGCAATTTCCCCTCATTGCGGAAGGCGACATGGCCGGTCGGCTTGCCCTTGCGATGCTCGCCCTTGTGATAACCGGTAAAGAAGCCGGTCAATTGCATGTTGGCGCCCGAGCCATTCTTCAGGACCGCCGCCTTCACCGATTTCTGGCTTGGCACGGTCGAACCGGGGAAGCAGGCAAAGCCCTCACCCTTCTTCCACTGGATGAGCGTGCAGCGCAGATGGGTGTGATTGATCGGCCTCGCCTCCAGGACATGCTCGCGCTTCATCATGTCACTGCCTGCGGCAACCGGCAGGCAGCCGCGCAGGCCCGCAAAGACCATGACACCCGCAGGCACAGGAAACGCGTTCTGACTGGCCAGATAGGCAAGATCGGATTCGGTGAGGGTGAACATGGGATGTGCGCCTCCTTGAATTCTGTTTGCGTGAGCAGAGGCTCGCCGACAGGCGGCATGTCACACGCGTTTCGTTTCCAGCATTCTTGTCGGGTCAGCGAACGACGGGGACAGGCTGCAAAACGAGCGTCAAGCCATGCCATTGGCGGCAAGCACATGACCCGCCAGATAGAGCGAGCCGCAGATCAGGATGCGCGGCGGCGGCGCGTCAGGCTCAAGGACGGAGGCGCGCGCCTCGATCTGGAGCAGCGCATCTTCCAGATCATCGGCGGGTGCAGCATCGAGCCCAGCCGCGCGGGCCGCATCGTAGAGGGCGCCTGCGCCAAAGCTTGCCTCCTCGCCCGGCACCGCGATCGTGCAGACATGGGTGACGAGGCCGCGGAACTGGGCAAAAAACGCCTGCGCGTCCTTGGTCGTCAGCATGCCGGTGACCATGAAGAGCGGACGCGGCGATTTTTCCTCAAGATCCGCCATGGCCTGCGCCAGGGCTTCGGCCGCGTGCGGATTGTGCCCGCCATCAAGCCAGATCTCGGTGCCCGAGGGCGTATCCTCAAAGATCGGTCCCTTGGGCAGGCGCTGGAGACGCGCGGGCCAGAAGACATTCGCCAACCCCGTCTCGATGGCGCGCTCGTCCACGCGCGGTCCCGGCCAGAAGCGCAGTGCCGCAATCGCCATTGCCGCATTGCCAAGCTGGTGGCGCCCGGCCAAGGCGGGCAGCGGCAGATCAAGGAGCGTGTCGTTGTCCTCGAAAATGAAACGGCCATGCTCTTCATGCGCACGGAAATCCTGACCGAAGAAGCGCGCCGTCGCCCCGCGGGATGCAACCAATTCCTCAAATACGCTGCGCGCCTCGTCGGGTTGCGGGCCGATGATGACGCGGCCGCCCTTCTTGATGATGCCGGCCTTTTCGCGGGCGATCTCGCCCAGCGTGTTGCCAAGCCACGCCTGATGATCAAGACCGATGGGCGTGATGATCGCCATATCCGGTGCCGCAATCACGTTGGTCGCATCAAGCCGTCCGCCCAGCCCCACTTCCAGGACCAGGGCATCGGCCGGCACGCGCGCAAAGGCAACGAAGGCCGCCGCCGTTGTCACTTCGAAAATCGTGATCGGTGCGCCGTCATTGACGCGCTCCACTTCGTCCAGGATGGCGGCCAGCATGTCCTCGCCGATCAGGCGTCCCGCCAGACGGATGCGCTCGTGAAAGCGAACGAGATGCGGCGAGGTATAGACGTGGACCTTGCGTCCGCCCGCTTCCAGCATGGCGCGCAGATAGGCGCAGGTTGATCCCTTGCCGTTGGTGCCCGCGACATGGATGACGGGCGGCAGGGCGAGATGCGGATTGCCGAGTTTTTCGAGGAGCGCCTCGATGCGCTCCAGCGACAGGTCAATCAGCTTCGGGTGAAGCGATTTCAGGCGCTCAAGGGTTGCGCCGCTTTCCATCTGCGGCGCGGGTCGGGACGCCATCGCGCTCAAGTCTGCGGCGCGCGGCCGATGGTCATGGCCGTTGCGGGTGGCACCGGCAAGAGTGCAGCCGCGTCCACCATCGCGCCGTCTGCGCCGTGGGCCGTGCCTTCCATCAGGATGCGCAGGATGCGTGCCAGCGTTTCCTTCATGGCATGACGATGGACAACGATATCGACCATGCCGTGGTCACGCAGATATTCGGCGCGCTGGAAACCGTCGGGCAGGCGCTCGCGGATGGTCTGCTCGATCACGCGGGGGCCGGCAAAGCCGATGAGCGCGCCCGGTTCGGCAATGTGGACATCGCCGAGCATCGCATAGGACGCTGTCACGCCGCCGGTGGTCGGATCGGTCAGGACGACGATGTAAGGCAGGCGCGCCTCGCGCAGCATCTGCACCGCAACGGTCGTGCGCGGCATCTGCATGAGCGACAGGATGCCCTCCTGCATGCGTGCGCCGCCAGCCGCTGCAAAGACGATCAGGGGTGCGTGGTTGGCCAGCGCCTCTTCGGCCGCGGTGATGATTGCCTCGCCCGCGGCCATGCCGAGCGAACCGCCCATGAAGGCAAAATTCTGGACCGCAACCACGCTGGGCACGCCACCGATGAGACCCTTGGCGGAGACAACCGCATCGGTCTGGCCGGTCTTGGCGCGCGCGTCCTTCAGGCGATCAACGTATTTCTTCTCGTCGCGGAAGCGCAGCGGGTCGGCGGGCGCCTGCGGTGCGACCAGGAGGTCATAGACAGCGCCGTCGAAAAGGCCCTCGAAGCGCTCCTTCGGCAGGACCTTCATGTGGTAGTCGCAATGGGTGCAGACATTCTGCGCCTGCGCGAGATCGCGATGGAAAACCATCTCGCCGCAATTGGGGCATTTGCGCCAAAGATTGTCCGGCGTGTCGGCGCGCGCCGTGAACAGGCCTTTGATCTTGGGACGGACGAAATTGTTGATCCAGTTCATCGCGGGAATGGCATCCGTTGCTGTTGCACAAGACGATCTTCCTGCCGGGTCCGGCAGGACGACACGCTACCCGACATTTACGCGCGTCCCCTCGCTACGCCGCCGCGCAAGTCGCGGACGAGAGAGAGAACATCGGCCACCAGTCCCGGCTTTGCCCTTCCCCCGGCATCCAGCCCGGCAGCCACACGGTCGACTATAGCAGACCCGACAACCGCCGCGTCGGCAATCCGCGCAATCGTGGCGGCGTCTTCCGCATTCTTGATGCCGAAACCGACGGCAATCGGCAAGTCCGTGCAAGCCCTTATCCTTAAGATGTCGCGTTGGACACTTTCTGCGACAAAAGATTTCGTACCGGTCACGCCTGTGATTGAAACGTAATAGAGAAAACCACCGGCGCCATCGAGCACGGCAGGCAGGCGGGCATCCGTGGTGGTGGGGGTCGCCAGCCGGATGAGATCAAGGCCCGCAGCCCCGAAATGACGACGCCACTCGCGGTCCTCCTCGGGCGGCAGATCAACGATGATGAGGCCATCGACGCCCGCTGCGTGTGCTTCGCGGGCAAAGCGTTCGGCCCCACGTGCATGAACCGGATTGGCATAGCCCATGAGCACGATCGGCGTCGTGTCATCCACCGCCCGCAAGGCGCGCGCGATGGCGAAGGTCTTGTCCATCGACGCGCCGGCATGAAGCGCGCGCAAGCCTGCGGCCTGGACGGCGGGGCCATCGGCCATCGGATCGGTGAACGGCATGCCGAGCTCGATCAGATCGGCGCCCGCGCCGGGAAGGCCGAGCACAATCTCCTTCGAGGTTTCGTGATCAGGATCGCCCGCGCTCACATAAGCGATCAGGGCAGCGCGGTTCTTGCGGCGCAATCCGGCAAAGCGGGCAGCGATGCGTGACATATCCGCCTCCTCAGATGAAGGTGCCGATTGCTTCGGCAATCGTGAAAATGTCCTTGTCGCCACGACCGCACATGTTCATGCAGATGATGTGATCCTTCGGCAAGGTCGGCGCGATGCGGATGACGTGCGCCAGCGCGTGCGCTGGTTCAAGCGCCGGCAGAATGCCCTCCAGCCGTGCGCAAAGCTTGAAGGCGTCAAGCGCCTCCGTGTCGGTCGCCGAGACATATTGCACGCGGCCGATGTCGCGCAACCAGGCATGCTCGGGCCCGACGCCGGGATAATCGAGGCCTGCGGATATCGAATGCGCCTCGGTGATCTGGCCGTCGCCATCCTGCAAGAGATAGGTGCGGTTGCCATGGAGGATGCCCGGCGTGCCGCGCGACAGCGAGGCGGCGTGCTCGGGCGTATCAATCCCGTGTCCCGCTGCCTCGACGCCATGCATGGCAACGCTTGCGTCATCGAGGAAAGGATGAAAGAGGCCGATGGCGTTCGATCCGCCACCGATGCAGGCGACCAGCGTATCGGGCAGGCGACCCATCAGCTTCTGGATTTGCTCGCGCGCCTCGCGGCCGATGATCGACTGGAAGTCACGCACCATCATCGGATAGGGATGCGGGCCTGCCGCCGTGCCGATGCAGTAGAATGTGTCGTGGACATTGGCGACCCAGTCGCGCAACGCCTCGTTCATCGCGTCCTTCAATGTGCGCGCGCCGGATCTGACCGGCACCAATTCGGCGCCGAGAAGTTTCATCCGGAAGACATTGGGCTTCTGGCGCTCGATATCCGTCTCACCCATGAAGACAACGCAAGGCAGGCCAAAGCGCGCGGCAACCGTTGCGGTCGCGACACCATGCTGGCCCGCGCCGGTCTCGGCGATGATGCGGGTCTTGCCCATGCGGCGGGCAAGAAGGATCTGGCCGATGCAATTGTTGATCTTGTGGGCGCCGGTGTGGTTCAGCTCGTCACGCTTGAAGCAGATCTGCGCGCCGCCAAGATGGTTCGTCAGGCGTTCGGCAAAATAAAGCGGGCTCGGGCGTCCGACATAATGCTCCATCAGCCAGTCGAATTCGGCGTGAAAGGCGGGATCGGCTTTGGCGGCCGCATATTCCGTCTCAAGCACGAAAAGCAGCGGCATCAGTGTCTCGGCAACAAAGCGCCCGCCATAGGCGCCGAAATGGCCTGATGCGTCGGGGCCGTCGCGAAGGGAATTGGGGCGATGCGTGTTCATGCTCTTGCTTCAAATGCCCTTCGTGCTGACGCCACAAATCCGGCGATCAGCGTTTCATCCTTCTGGCCAGGCGCGCTTTCAAGGGATGTTGACGCATCAACGGCGTGCGCGCCGCTTTGCGCAATCGCGTCCGCGACATTTGCCGGTGAAAGCCCGCCTGCCAGAAACCACGGTTTTGCAATCTTGAGACCCGAAAGCAACCGCCAATCAAAGCTTTCCCCCAGACCACCCGGCCGGTCGGACCCTTTTGGCGGCTTGGCATCGAACATCAGCCAGTCGGCATTTGCTTCATGGTCGCGCAGAAAGGTCGTGATGTCGTCGGGGCCGGCGACACCGGCGACCTTGATCACGGGAAGCCCGAAGCGTTTGCGGATATCGGCCACGCGCGCCGGTGTCTCGCGCCCATGCAGCTGGATGAAGCCGGGATTTACCGCATCAACCGCTGCCGCGATGGCAGCGTCATCAGCATCAACGACAAGGATCACCCGCTTGAGCGACGGGGGCGTGATGGCGGCAAGCGCGCGCGCCTGATCGTGGGCAAGATTGCGTGGGCTCTTCGCAAAGAAGACAAAGCCGCCATGGGTTGCGCCTGCATCAGCTGCCGCCATCACCGCGCCGGGCGAAGTCAGGCCGCAGATCTTGATCGCGTTCATTGCTTTTCGGGAAGGCTTTGGGCTGCCGGACGCACCAGGAGTTCGCGCTCGAGCCGGGCAGCGCGGCGGCGCTGGTGACGGGCCTCACGGCGGAAGCGGCCCTGTGCCGTCCAGACGCCAAATCCGCCCAGGAGCACACCGAGGAACACGCAACCGAAAATGACGAGCCAGAGCGGTACGTCAAAAACGACGGCGGGATTTCCGGCGGAGAAGGGATCGAGCGAAAGGCGCACAGGCCCGCGATTGGCGATCGCTGCCACCACGCCCATCAGCATCAGGGGAATCATAAAAAGCCAGCTTGTCAGGCGCACGGGATGACATCCTTTTCAGGCGTTACCCCGGCATAGAGCCCAAGTGACGGCCTTCGATCAAGAACTGCTGCCACCGCCGGTATTCAGGCGCTCACGCAGCTCCTTGCCGGTCTTGAAATAGGGCACGCGCTTCTCGTCAACCGGAACGGGCTCGCCCGTGCGCGGATTGCGGCCGGTGCGTGACGGCCTCACTTTGACCGAAAAGGCGCCAAAGCCGCGCAATTCCACGCGATCACCGCGCGACAAAGCGAGCGCGATCTCGTCGAAAATGGTCGAGACGATGCGCTCGGCATCCTTGTGCAAGAGGTTGGGGTGGCTCTCTGCGAGTTTGGCCACCAGCTCTGACTTGATCATGGCTCCGTTGTCCCCCCTTGGGTCCCGCTTGAAGTCCAACGCAGCCGCCATCACGCATCTGCCCCCGCAGTCCTGCGCAGCCTGCTTGACGGGAATTGCAAGGCGACTGACCGGCGTTCCCCTCGGGGACGCTTCATCCGGAAGCGCCAAGGGGACGACACCCCGGCGGCCAAATGGTTAATCCGGCGTGAGGGGCGACAACGCACGATCCGAAAACGAACGCCTTGGCGACTCCCAACTCCAAGTCCGGCCAAGGCTGCCCCATGAAAAGCCCCCGCGTCAAGATTGGTTTCACTTAAGTCTTTCGTTTGACACGTATTTTTCAGGCTTGCCGCCAGAATCAGCCCTCGCCTCCACGAAAAAGGCGGCCCCATTGGGGGCCGCCTTTGACTGTGATGCGTCCGGCTTTGGCCGAATCAGCTGTCGCCGTCCTGCTTCTTCTGGGCCTTGGAAAGTGCCGCACCCAGGATGTCGCCCAACGACGCGCCCGAATCGGACGAGCCATACTGGGCAACGGCTTCCTTCTCTTCGGCGATCTCGCGGGCCTTGATGGAAACGGCGACCTGGCGCTTGGCCTTGTCGACATTCGTCACCTTGACGTCGATCTTGTCGCCCGCCGAGAAGCGCTCGGGGCGCTGCTCGGAGCGGTCACGCGCAAGATCAGCGCGACGCACGAAGGACTTGCTGCCGTCATCGAGTTCGACCTCGACGCCGCCATCATTGACCGCCACCACCGTCACGGTGATCACGTCGCCCTTCTTGACGCCGCCGCCGGCAGGCGCCGGTGCGGGCGCACCCGTTTCAGCCGACTTGGAAAGCTGCTTGATGCCAAGGCTGATGCGCTCCTTCTCGACATCGACGTCGAGAACGACGGCCTTGACCATGTCGCCCTTCTTGTAGTCGGCAATCGCCTCCTCGCCCGGACGCGACCAGTCGAGATCGGAGAGGTGCACCATGCCGTCCACATCGCCCTCAAGGCCGATGAAGAGGCCGAACTCGGTGATGTTGCGGACTTCGCCCTCGATGACCGTACCGGCGACATGGGTCTCGCGGAACTGGGTCCACGGATTTTCCATGCACTGCTTGAGGCCAAGGCTGATGCGGCGCTTCACCGGATCAACTTCGAGCACCATCACTTCGACTTCCTGGCTGGTCGAGACGATCTTGCCGGGGTGGACGTTCTTCTTCACCCACGACATTTCGCTGACATGCACGAGGCCTTCAACGCCCGGCTCCAGCTCCACAAAGGCGCCGTAGTCGGTGATGTTGGTGACGCGGCCCGAGAGCTTCGCACCGGCGGGATATTTCGCCTGCGCGCCCTCCCACGGATCGGCCTCAAGCTGCTTCATGCCGAGGCTGATGCGCTGGGTGTCGTGGTTGACCTTGATGATCTGAACCCGCACGCGCTGGCCGATCTGGAGGATTTCCGACGGATGATTGACGCGGCGCCACGCCATGTCGGTGACATGGAGGAGGCCGTCCACACCGCCGAGATCGACGAAGGCGCCGTAATCGGTGATGTTCTTCACATCGCCTTCGATGATCTGGCCTTCCTTGAGGTTGGCGACGATCTCGTTGCGCTGTTCGGCGCGGGTCTCTTCGAGGACCGCACGACGCGAGACAACGATGTTGCCGCGGCGCTTGTCCATCTTCAGGATCTGGAAGGGCTGCGGCACGTTCATCAGGGGGCCGATGTCGCGGATGGGACGGATGTCCACCTGGCTGCCCGGCAGGAACGCCACGGCGCCGGCAAGATCAACAGTAAAGCCGCCCTTGACGCGTCCGAAGATCACGCCGGTCACGCGCTGGTTGTCGGCATGCGACTTTTCGAGATTGGTCCAGCTTTCCTCGCGACGCGCTTTCTCGCGCGACAGCACGGCTTCGCCGGCGGCGTTCTCGATGCGGTCGAGGAAGACTTCAACCGTGTCGCCGGGACGGATGACGACATCGCCGCCATGGCCCGTGAATTCCTTGAGCGGAATGCGGCCTTCGGTCTTGAGGCCAACATCGACGATCACAATGTCATTGGTGACGGAAACAACCGTGCCCTTGAGCACGTTGCCTTCGAAGCTGCCGCTTGCCTTGAAGCTCTCGTCGAGCATCGCCGCGAAATCATCGCGGGTCGGGGTCATGCCGGCGCCAAGTTGGTCCTGGGATGCAACACGCGCTGTCTGCGCCTTGCTGCGGGTTTGGGTGTTGGGACGAGCCATAAAGAAGAATTCTCCAATCAGTCTTTGTTTCCGGGCCGGCCGGTTTTCTCCGGCGGTCTTCCTTTCGAACGCCCTGAACGCGCCAAACCGCCCACCCCCAGGAATTCAGGGGGCGTCCGGCATGCGCGATCCAGGAAAAAGGCTAATGCGCGAGTGCCTGCCGCGCAGCCGCAAGGGCTGAGGCGACGGCGGCGTCTATACTCAAATGAGTGGTGTCGAGCAAGGTTGCGTCCGCAGCCGGGTGGAGGGGGTCGGTCGCCCTTGAAGAGTCACGCAAATCCCGCTCCTTCAGCTCCCCCAGAATTTGGGGTTCGGTCACGTCCATGCCATAGGACTTGAGTTCCAGGGTCCGGCGGCGGGCCCGCACCTCCACATCGGCGGTCACGTAAATCTTGAACCCGGCATCCGGGCAAATGACGGTGCCGATGTCGCGCCCGTCAAGCACCGCACCTGCGCCATGGGGCGGGTGGCGGGCAAAGTCACGCTGATAGGCCTGCAGGATGCGGCGTACCTCGGCAATTGCCGCAACTTTGGAGGCCGCCTGTCCGATCACGACATCACGGCGCAGGCGATCCTCGGGCACAAGGCCGGGACGGAACTTTTTTGCCGCATGGATCGCCGCTGCTTCATCGGCGGGATCATGCCCCGCATCGACGACCAGAAATCCCACCGCGCGGTATTGCAGGCCGGTATCGAGATGGTCAAAACCGAATTGGCGTGCGAGCGCACGCGCAATCGTGCCCTTGCCCGATGCCGCAGGTCCATCGACCGCAATCACAGTCAAACGCCGGTTCATCCCGCTTGTTCCGAAAAATCAGCGCCAAGACGCGCCATCATGTCCTCAAAGCCGGGGAAGGATGTGGCGATCATGGCGGTGTCATCAACACTGACCGGTTTGCCGGCAGCAAGGCCCATCACCAAAAACGACATCGCGATGCGGTGATCCATGTGCGTTGCAACCATGCCGCCGCCCTTGACGCCATCGGCCCCGCGCCCATGGATGACGAGCCAATCCTCGCCCATCTCGTGGTCAACGCCGTTGGCAGCAAGACCTGCCGCGATGGCAGCGAGACGATCACTTTCCTTGACCCGCAATTCACCAAGGCCGCGCAAAATTGTCGTGCCTTCCGCAAAGGACGCCAAGACCGCAAGGATCGGATATTCGTCGATCATCGAGGGTGCGCGCGCGGCGGGCACATCGACGCCCTTGAGCCCGCTTGCCGCCACTTCAAGGTCGGCAACGGGCTCGCCGCCTTCCACGCGCTGATTGCGGAAAGTGAGGCTCGCGCCCATCTCCAGCAAGGTCGCATAGAGGCCGATGCGGGTTTCATTCATCATCATGTTGCGGATGGTGATGCGGCTGCCGGGCACGATCAGGGCAGCGGCAACGGGAAAGGCTGCCGAAGAAGGATCGCCCGGCACGGCGATCACCATCGGCTTCAGCTCCGCTTCGCCCATAAGGCTGATGACACTGTCGCCATTGTCGTCCTGCGTGACGGATATCTCCGCACCAAACCCTGCGAGCATGCGCTCGGTGTGGTCGCGTGTTCTTTCCTTCTCGATCACTTGGGTCAGGCCCGGCGCATTCAGCCCGGCCAGAAGGATCGCCGACTTCACCTGCGCGCTTGGCACCGGCAGGCGGTAAGTCACCGGCATCGGGTTCGACGCGCCACGCAGCGTCAAAGGCAGGCGCAAGCCCTCGCGCGCCAATGCCGTCATGCCGAAGAGCCGCAAAGGATCGAGGACGCGGCCCATGGGGCGGCGGCAAAGCGAGGCATCACCCGTCAATGTCGCCGTGATCGGGGTTGTCGCCATCGCGCCCATCATCAGGCGCACGCCGGTGCCGGAATTGCCGAAATCGAGGATTGACGCCGGTTCGCCAAAGCCGCCCACGCCCACGCCATCAATGGTCCAGTGACCATCACCCAGGCGGCTGGCCCGGGCGCCCAGGGCATTGACCGCCGCCGCCGTATTGAGGACGTCCTCGCCCTCCAGAAGGCCGGTGACGCGGGTCTGGCCCACCGCCAGCGCCCCCAGGATGAGGGCCCTGTGGGACACGGATTTGTCGCCGGGAACGGTCACTTCACCGGCGAGATTCGCCGATTTCCGGGCCGTCAGGGGCCGGCTTTTCGCATGCGGGCGGCCCATGACGGGACTTGGCCTCTTCCGAATTGCACCAATGGCTGTTTTCCCCTTTTGACAGCCGCAATTGATCGTGGCAATGGGAGCGCCCTTCGGACTGCCCCGCCCCGGCTTCAATCCCCGGCTTCAATCGGCGGCGGCAGGCCTTCCACGGACTGGCGAGACGTCACTTGGCCCAAATCGATCTTGGCTTGAAACGGCAGTGCCCGAGCTGTGCGGCGCGGTTCTATGACCTCGCCAAGCGGCCCATCGTGTGCCCGAAATGCGGCTTCAAGTTCGAGCCTGAAGTGCTTTTGAAGCCGCGCAAGGCCCGCGTGCAGGAAAAGCCCCGTGCCGAAGCCGCCCCCGTGATGGTGGAGGAGGCAGAGGAAGTCGAAGAGACAGAAGTCGAGGCCGAAGAGGAAGCCGAGGAAGCCGAAGTCGAAGCGATCGACCTCACCAAGCCCAAGGTCGGCGACGACGCCATCGAGGAAGAGACCGACGATCCCGTCACGCCCGCCGAGAAGCCCGTCAAGGGCCGCCGCGGCACGACCGAACAGGTTGATCCCGACCTTGAGGAATTCGGCGACGACGAGATCGAAACCGATGCCGACGAGGATGACGATACGCTGGTGCCGGTCACTGACGACGAAGACGATCTCTCCGACATCGAAGTGGACGACAAGCCGGAAAAGGAACGCGAGTAAGGCGACAAGGTTCTCTCGCTCTCCCCGAGCTTCGTCGGGGAGAGAGAAGCGTGACGCGTATGAAACTGATTGATCGGCGGGGTCCAAGACCTTAGGTTCCCCGCCCGATGCCACCGGCTCCTTTCACGCGAAAGTTCACGCGGAAAGGGGCGCCCAACCGGCGGCACATGGATGGGGCCATAGCTCAGCTGGGAGAGCGCTTGCATGGCATGCAAGAGGTCAGCGGTTCGATCCCGCTTGGCTCCACCAAATTCCGGTCAAAGCCATTGCGCTGATTTGAGCCCGCGCACCGCGTTGCCGAGATAAAATCCGCCTGCCAGATCTTCCGGCCTCACAACCGCTTCACGCGCAAGGCCGCGTGAAAGAAGCTCCGCACGCAACACGCCATCAAGGCACGGCGTATCAAGCGGCGGCGTCACCAGCACGCCATCGCGCGGGACAAAGACGCTCATGCGCGCGGCCTCGCACACGTCTCCTTGCGCGTTGAGGAAGATCACCTCATCGGCGCCTGCTTCTCTTGCGCGCTGCAAGGGCCCTTCATAGTGATCGCGGCGACTGGTCTTCCAGCGCACAAAGGGATCGCGGGCAACAAGCCTTTCGGGCGCAAGCGCCACCTTCATGCTGCCCGGCTCGCGCGGCAGGCCGTCCACCCAGTCGCAGGCGGGCAAGTCTTCATGCGACAAATGAAGTGCGCCATCGGCGCCAAGCGCCACACGCACGCGCTGATCTGCCCCCGTTACCCTGATTGCATGAAGCGCGCGCACCAGCGCGTCGGGATCAAAGGCAAAGTTGAACCATCTGGCAGCCGCCTGCATCCGTGCCAGATGGCGGTTGATGAGCACAACGCCGCGGCCGCGCGCAAGGCGCATCGTCTCGATCAGCGCGAAGGGTTCAACCGGTGCGAGCGCAAAGCGGGCCTTCAGGAGGCATTCGTCATATTCGGCAGCCTCGCCTGAATCCGCCACCACGCCCGAACCCACGCAGAGCCGCGCTGCGCCATCTTCCGCCACGACCAGCGTGCGGATCGCGACGTTGAGTTTCACAAAGCCGCCCGGCCCGAACGCGCCCAGCGCCCCGCAATAATTTTCACGCGGCGCGGGTTCAACCTCCCGGATGATTTCGATGGCGCGGATTTTCGGGGCACCCGTCACCGAGCCGCAGGGAAAGAGCGCTTGCAGGATGCGCGACGGCGGCGTGGCAGGATCAATGCCGGCGGCGATGCCGGATGTCATCGTGTGCAGCGCGGGATAGGTCTCGACCGTGAAAAGGTCGGTCACGCGCACGCTGCCGCCCTCGGCAATGCGCGAGAGATCATTGCGCAGGAGATCAACGATCATCAGGTTTTCGGCACGCTGTTTTTCGTCACGCGCAAGGTCTGATGCAAGGGCTGCGTCCAGCGCGGGATCGGGATTGCGGGCGCAGGTGCCCTTCATCGGGCGGGCCTTGAGCGTGCCGCCCGCGCCATCGAGGAAGAGTTCGGGCGAAAGGGACAGGATCGTGCGCTCCTTCGTGCGCATCACGGCGCCAAATCCTGCGCGCGCGCCAAAGCGCAAGGCGGGATAGAGCGCCATGGGATCACCCTCAATCCGCCCCTCCATGGGGAAGGTGAGGTTTGCCTGATAGATGTCACCCGCCGCGATCAACGCCTTCACGCGGGCAAAGGCGCGCGCATAGGCGGCGCGATCCATGGCAGGCGCCATGTCCTTAAGGCGCGCATCACCCTTGGGAAAAAGTGCGAGCACTTGTGCGCCCGTCAACGAGATGGGCGCGTCATGCACAAAGACATCGATCAATGGTGACAGGTTGCGCGGCATCAGGGGCGCAAGGCGCTGCTCCAGCGCATAGGCGAGCTCAAAGGCAAAGGCGCCCGCGACAAAATTGCCGGCGGCAACCGCGCGGTCAATCGCCGTCAGGGCTGCCGGCACGTCTTGCGCGCTGCTGGCGGTAATGCGGGCCTTGGCATTCGTGAACAGAAGCCCGTGGCCGGGCCACGCCCGGGCATCATCGAGCAGAAGGTCGCCAAATGCCGTCATCACACAAGATAGTGGATGTCGAGCGTGGCGCCACGGCCGCGCACGCTCTGATCCTGTTCGTGCACCAGGTTTTCGAAAAGATGGGCGAAGTTTTCGCCGCCTTCCAGGTGGATGTGGTTGATCAGGGCCGCCGACACGACAAGGCGCGCGCCCTTTTCCTTGCACATGGTCTGGAGCCTGCTGGCCGTATTGACCGTATCGCCGATCACCTCAAACGAAAGCCGCCGCTCGCTGCCGACGTCACCCAGAACGACCGGCCCATAATGGATGCCGACCCCGATATTGACGGGCGGCAGGCCTTCCTCGCCGCGCACGATGTTCCAGCGGTCCACCACATTGATGAGATTGCGGGCACAGGCGAGCGCGCGCGCGCAATCACGCACGCCGATGGTGGGGGCACCGAAAGTTGCCATCAGCCCGTCGCCGATGATCTTGTCGAGCGTGCCGCCCGCCTCGAATATCTCGTGCTCGGCCCGCGCATGGAAACCGCGCAGGAGATTGACGACTTCCTCGGGCTCGGCGGATTCGGCAAAGCTCGTGAAGCCGCGGATGTCGGCAAAGAGCACGGCCGCATTCTGGCGTCGCACGGCGCCGAAAGGTTCGTCGCGCTCCGACAGGGTCTCGACAAGATTGGGCGAGAAGTGGCGGGCAAGATTTGTGCGTGCGCGCTCGGCACGGCTCAAAATGCCCACGAGCCTGCGTGAGCGCGACACCGATACCGAAAGGGCCCCGGACAAGAGGATCACGACCGCCGCCTCGATGATCCATTTCGACAAAGGCACATAAAACGGATTGGCATATTTTGCGGCATAGACGCGCAAATCCGCCTGGCCGGGCGTTCCGATGTCATAGAAAATGCCCGGCTCGTTCAGCACATAGAGCATCACGCCTGTCCACGCCGCCACCATGCAGAAGCCGCACCACAGGACGAGGCGGGGCGAGAACGCAAAACTTGCCTGCACCAGGAACACGAAGAAATAGAGCACCGTGCCTTCGCGCAGGATCGCCGAAGGGGGCGGTCCCTCGGTCAGATAGGGATTGCGCATCGCGATGATGATGGCGAGATAGGCGCAGTCGACCAGCACCCAGATATATTTGAGTGCAGGCGGGTTCCAGCCGAGGCGCGCCACCATGAACTGGATGCCGCCCAGAACCGCCAGCAGGGCATAGGATCCGACCGCCCAAGCGTATGCCTCGCCCGACAGATTCTGGGCAAGGGCTGCCGAGATCGTCATGGCAAGCGTGATGGCCACGCGCACCAGCGCACCCAGCATCAGGCCCGTGCGCTCTTCGCCCCGGAAGGCGCGGGCGAGATGGCGGTATTCCTTCTTGTCCTGGGCAGCAGCCAGCGTACGGCCGAACGGCCGGCGCGGCCGTCGACCGATCCAGCCTTCCTCACCTGAAGGTTCGGCAGATGTCATCCCAGCGTGCCCCCAGACGTGCACGTGCCCGCCATTTTTCGCGGGGACCATGGCGCCCCGCGATTAGGGCAGACTCATGGCAAAGAATGAAGGTTTGTGGTGCCATCACGCAATCGTTGCAATGGCTGTTTGCTGATCGGCCTTTTGAACCGGCCTTTTGAACCGGCCCCTTGAACCGGCCTCTTGAACCGGAGAGGCGCTTTTCCCAGATTAGAAAAGACCTGCCATTTGCCGGAAACCGGGACTGGTGGGCGCGTTGTGGCCTCAGTGCGGGCGGGTCTTGCCCGGCGCGGGGTCGTTTTTCAGCCACTGCCTGCTTCAGGGGTGTTCAAATGTCACGCACGGGCGTCTTTTCAAACCCGCTTCTTCTGGGCTTCGACCAGATTGAGCGCACGCTTGATCGTCTCGCGCGCAACGGGCAGGACGGCTATCCGCCCTTCAATATCGAACAGACCGGCGAGCATGACTACGCCATCACCCTGGCGGTTGCGGGCTTTGGGCCGGGCGATCTCGACGTGACGGTCGAGGACAACCACCTCCAGATCAAGGGGCGGCAGGGCGACGAGAAACAGCGCGCATTCCTTCATCGCGGCATTGCGGCGCGCCCGTTCCAGCGCAGTTTCGTGCTGGCCGACGGGATCGAGGTGACAGGCGCTGATGTGGCCAACGGATTGCTGACCATCTCCCTCAAGCGCAAAGTGCAGGCGCCGCTGGTGCGCCGGATCGAGATCACGGCCGAGGGTGGCGGCGAAGCCCCGGTCCCCAAAAGCGCCCAGAGAGGGTCCTTGTCATGAGCATAGGCGATCAGGTGATTTCCATGAGCAAGGAGGCGCTTGCCGAACTGGGCGCGCCGCATCTTGCCTATGTCCGCGAAGTCGATGCGGCCACGCTCCGGGCCGAGGGCATCCTGCCGCAAGGCATGAAAGCCAGGCGCGGCACACGGTTCTTTGCCGTGCATCTTGCCAACGGCCAATGTGCTGCCGTGCATGACGACCGCGACGGGGCTTTCAGGGCCGCCCGCGCGCACGGGCTCCTGCCGGTCGCGGTGCATTGAAGCGGCGTTGACCTGGTCTTGACAAGCGGGGGGCACCCTCCCCACAAAGCGGCGCCTTGCGGAGATCATCGATGCGCCCAGAAACCGCCCGTGACCGCCTGATTGTCGCGCTGGATGTGCCTGAAATCGCACGCGCCAATGCACTGATCGAAACTCTGGGCGATGCGGTCAGCTTCTACAAAATCGGCTATCAGCTGATCTACCGGCCCGGCGGGCTTGAGCTTGCCGCGCGCATCGTGGACGCCGGCAAGCGCCTCTTTGTCGATGCGAAGCTTCTCGATATTGCGGAAACCGTCTCAAACGGGGTTGCTTCGATTGCGGCCATGGGTGCCCATTTCGTCACGGTTCACGCACAGCATCGCCAGACACTCCGCGCTGCGGCGAAGGCCGCGGAAGGGACCGACCTTGCGGTTCTGGGCGTGACTGTCCTGACCTCGCTCGATGCGAGCGACCTTGCCGAGTTCGGCTGGGGCGGCTCGACCGCCGAACTCGTGCGCGACCGCGTGAAGATCGCCATCGAGAGCGGCATTGATGGCGTGGTGGCGGCCGGTTCCGAGGCACCGATCATCCGCGCCTATGCGGGCAACCAGTTATGCATCGTGACGCCCGGCGTGCGGCGCGCCGATGATGCCGCGGGCGACCAGAAGCGCGTGGTGACACCACGGCAGGCCGTTTCCGGCGGCGCGGATTACATTGTGGTTGGCCGCCCCATCGTGGCGGCACGCGATCCACTTGCAGCTGCCGAGGCGATTGTCGCCGAGATGGCGTGACCGCGGGGCGAGGGTAAGGGGAGAAAGCGCCGCCTCACCCGCCCGGGGTTGAGAGGATGCGGGCTGCAGCGCCCGCATCAATCTCCAGTTCACGGGCCAGGCGTGACAACAATCCCGCCTCGCCGCCCGTCAGCACGCCATCAGCAAAGGCGATACGCACGAGATCGGCAAAGATTTCGGCGCGCGCGCCACTGTCAAAGCCGTTGCGCACGGCCTCGATGAACAGGAAATCGGAATAGACCTCTGACTCGCGCCGCTCGGCAATGGCGTGGAGCGTTGCGGCGTCTTCCGGCGAGAGAAAGAAGCGGTCGCCAAGTGCCGCGATCGCGGTACGGCGTTCGGCCACAAGCTCATTGCCCGCCATGCGCACCATCCCGGCATAGAGACAGGCTGCCGCCAGCATCTCGCGCTTCACATGCCGACCCTCAAGGGGGTTTTCGTCCTGCGCGCCGCCCGCAATGATGCTGATGATCCGCGTGAGCATGGTTGCTTCCCCCGGTTTCTTCCGCCTGCTTCACAGCAAAGGGGCCGGTCCTTGCGGCCGGCCCCCTGTCAGTTGGGGATCATCTCCCCTTTGTTCAACCCGCTGCCCTCAATGCGAGGGGGCCACCAGACGCGGGCGCCTTTTGCGCGGGAAGACCTGCTCGACCACCACCGCCATGGCCGGCAGCAAGGTCACGGCATTGAACATGTTGATGACAAACATGAAGGTGAGGAGAAGGCCCATATCGGCCTGGAACTTCAGGTCCGAGAAGGCCCAGGTGGACACGCCGATCGCCAGTGTGACCGCCGTGAAGATCACCGCGTTGCCGGTTTCCAGAACCGCTTCCTTGTAGGCTTCGGTTACGGTCATGCCGTGGGCGAGGTGATATTGCAGGCGGTTGTAGATGTAGAAGGCGTAGTCAACGCCGATACCAACCGCCAGCACCATCACCGGCAGGGTGGAAACCTTGAGGCCGATCTCCAGCTCGTTCATGAACCAGTAGCCGAAGAAAGTCGCAAAGGTGAGCGGCACGGTGCAGCACACCGTCGCCCGCCAGTCGAAGAAGGTGAAGATCACGAGGATGATGATGACCACATAGACGATGATGGTCATCGGCAATTCCTGCTCCTCGATCTCCTGGTTGACGGCTGCCGCAACGCCCGAGTTGCCCGAGGCCAGACGCACATAGATCGAATAGGGCACGTTGCCGATATCCACCTCGTCGGCAAGTGTGAGGTCCGCATTGCCCAGTGCCGCCTTTACATCGAGCGGCATGGGTTTGAATTCCTCGGCACCACTGACGCGTATTGTGCCGCCGAAAACCTCGCGGCGCAGCTTGATATCGGCGGGCACACCCGAGATCGTCACTTCGGTCGCATCGGCCCAGGCAACATCCGGCAGAAGGCGCTTGAGATCCAGACGCTCACTGGTGCGCCGCTTGGGATGGGTCACTTCAATGGGGCCTGAGAAGATCTGGCCATTGGCGCCCTTGACCGTCACGATCAGGGTTGCCTTCGGCGGCTCCTCCTCCGGCTGGAAGGGTCGCGTCGATTCGATATAGACCTTGCCGAGATCGGCAACCGGAACGGTTGCGCCGCCGGCCGCATCAAGACGCGTCGCAAAGCCGGTCACGTCAAACGTGTAATCGGTCGCGAACACATTCTTGGTATCGGGGAATTGCGGCGTGAAGACGAGGTTGTCGAGCGCGGGCACAGGAAGTGTCCACACGCCATTGCGGTTGTCGTAGCCGGCCGAGAGCGCGGGCGTAAGGGTTTCGCGCGCGTTCCACGCCTCCACCGCCTCGACGACATGCTTGATCGTCTCGGCCTTGCCGTCGCGCAGGAAGACCTGCACGGGCAGATAGGTGCAATCAGTATCGAGAAGGCCCGACGACACGCCGACCGGCGTTGTCGCCTGGACCAAAGACGGTTCGATACGCGGCATGGCACGCCATTTGAGGTTGCCCTCATACCAGCCCGCGTTCAGCTGCTTGGACACATAGGCAAGGCTGATGACGCTGACCACGCCCTCCTGATTCTGCATGTACCAGGAGAAGCGGTCGATATAGCTCATGTAGTGGTAATTGACGCAGGACAACGGCGGCGTCTCGATCACCACAGTCAAAAGTTCAAGACCGATGGAGAATTTCTGGGCCACCACTTCGGCGTCCAGATTGTAGCGGTGCTCGGCCTTCAGTTCCGGCATGCCGGCGTGGAGATTGCCGATGTGCCGCGTTGTGCTCTGGAAAACGGCATAGCCGAAGATCAGCGTGTAAATGAGGAAGAGCGGCACCGAGACTTTGGGTTCGGCCACGACGCCGAGCAACTTGACCGCGCCCAGGCGGCTCGTGCGCGCCTTCTCGACCCGGTGCTTGTAGCCTTCGTCGAATTTCAGATAGCTCGCCACCACCGGAAGCATGATGAGGTTGGTGATGATCTTGAGCGCGACGCCGATGGACGCGGTGATCGCCAGCTCCTGGATCATCGTGATCGGCACGAGATAGAGCGTTGCAAAGCCGACCATGTCGGTCACAAGCGCCATCGTGCCGGGCACGAGAAGGCCCGAGAAGCTCTTGCGCGCCGCGCCTTCGGAATCGAGACCCTCGGCCAGACCCTCCGAAATAAGGTTGAGCTGCTGGACGCCGTGACTGACGCCGATGGCAAAGACCAGGAACGGCACGAGGATCGCCAGCGGATCAAGGCCAAAGCCGAGCATGGTCAAAAGGCCGAACTGCCAGACGACCGAAGTAAGCGAGCAGCCGACCGTCAGGAAGGTGAGCTGCCACGAACGGCAGTAATAGAAGACCGACAAAAGGGTGAGGACGAAGGCAATCGCAAAGAACTTGATGACCTCGCGCGCGCCCGAAGCGATGTCGGCCATCGCCTTGGCAAAACCGATGATATGGACCTCGTGGGTGGAGACCGCAGGGCTTGCCGCGGTCCACTCGTCGAGGAGCGAGGAAACGGCGCTGTACTGGCCGGCCGGATCAAGGTTCTGGGCGTCGATGGCGCGCAGCTTCGTCTCAAAGTCACCAAACCAACTGCCCACGGTCGGGCCATAGGTCTGCGAAATCTTGATGAGGTCGGAGACAAGGTCTTTGGTGAGCGTCGCGCATTCCGGCACGGCGGGGGCGCCACCCGTCAGATTGCCCACAAACCGGACAACGCCGCCGAACATGCCGTCGTCCGACGGGCATTTCTCGCCGGCCAAGCGCACCAGCTCGTCCAGCCGGTAGCGGAAATAGGACAAAGCCGGGCCGCCTGCGCCTTCAAAGCGCGAGCGGATCGCCGCCTCAAGCTTGGTGCCCAACTCGAAATAGTCGGTGCGCTTGTTGGCGCGCTGGTCCCACTCGTTGATTTCGGTGACGACCATCGCGGCCGAAAAATCATTCGATACGAGGCGGCCGACAAGACCGCCGCGCACGACATTCGAGCGGATCTTGTCGATCAGCTGCGGCGTCAGGTTCGAGGGGGTGGTGGTGCCGCCGATCACGTCATCGGCGCGCAGACCCTCTTCGGTGATTTCAAAGAAGCGCGTGTTGGGTGTCCAGAGTGACTGCACCGTGCGGCGGTCAATGCCGGGCAGGAAGAAGATGTCCTGCGTCACGCCATTGAGCATGGCGAGTGTTTCAGGATTCCAGATGTCGCCCTGCGTGTTGCGCAGGACGACGATGATGCGGTTCGCGCCAAAACTCTTGTCGCGGTATTCCTGGAAGGTCTCGATATATTCGTGGCCGACGGGCAATTGCTTCTCGAAGCCTGCGTCGATCCGCAGGTTGATCGCGAAATAGAACATGATCGCGGTGAAGATCGCGAGCAGCGTCAGGATCAACGGCTTGATCGCAAACACCAGATTTTCGAGAAACTTGATCATCGCTTGATACCCGAACTGGCGGATTGTCCGCCGCTGTTGGCGCCTCTACTCATGGCGTTGTGCGTGACGCGCACACACAGCACCCCCGATGACGATGGACATTGTCCTGCCTGCCAAATTTGCAGACACCGAACGCCCCCCAGCGCCACTTCGCACGAGCTCCCTTGTCGTCCGCCCGCAATCAGGCGGATGCGCCACCGCTTCCGGCTTGCGCATGCGCACCCATAGTCACGGGATTTGCCGTCAAAGGTCAATTGCGCCGCGGCTTTTTGCCCTAAATTCCAAAGGGTTTTGGGTCATGTGATGCAGAATTGTGGTGAATGACGCGAACGTTACGGAAGCCGACCACCCGAAATTCACGGAAACCATTCGTTAAAGATGACGCATGCGTCATTTTTAATTGACAATCAAGAATTCTGCGGCAATCTTGCGCTCCTTCCGCCTCCCCGGCACCTCTCCCCTTGCCCAAGAACGGTCAGAGACGATGACGCAGATCACCAAAGACGACGCCTATGATGCCGTCCGCCCGGATGATTTTCCCGCGATGATGGAAGTTGACCGCTACAATGCGCGCTCAACCGCTTTCGACAAGATCATCTCGGCGACCCATGACCATTTCTGGGACCCGCTCGACAAGAAGTACATCGACTTCTCCGAGCCGTTCGACATGGAGAACGAGGCCATCCTGCCGGAAGAGATGTTTCCGATCTTCCACACCCGCGTCGGCGAGAAGCTGACAGGCAAGACGCGCGTTGCCTTCATCAATGAAAGCGTGCGCTGGATGCTCTCCTCGATCCTGCATGGCGAGCAGGGCGCGTTGTCGCTTTCGGCATCGCTCTGCCACATCCTGCGCGATCCGGGCGCCCAGGAATATGCCGCCAACCAGGCCCGCGAGGAAGCGCGCCACGTGGCCGCCTTCTCGCGCTATATCCAGGCGCGCTGGGGCAAGCCTTTGCCCGTCGGCCCGACGCTGGGCGGCCTTCTGACCGAACTCGTCAATGCGCCGGAAGTCTACAAGAAGGTCGTCGGCATGCAGATGCTGGTCGAGGGCCTCGCGATGGGCGCGTTTGCAACGCTCTACATGAAGTCGAAGGATCCACTCCTCGTGAAGCTCACGCAGCTTGTGATGACGGACGAGGCGTTCCACCACAAGTTCGGCAAGATCTGGGCCGACCGCACGATCCCCAAGCTCTCGGCCGCCGAGCAGGAAATCATCGAAAACTGGGCTGCCAGCTGCTTCCAGACGCTGCTCTTCAACCTTGTGAACCCCGAGCAGATGAAGGAAGTCCATGCCAGGTTCGGCATCGACTGGAAAGACGCGCAGGCCGCCATGCTTGAGGCGATCACGGATGACGAGCGCCGCAAGCGCATGCGCGAATCAACCGACATTTTCCGCGTGCTCATCAAGACGCTGCTCAAGGCCGGCATCATCACCGACCGCACCAAGCAGTTCTATGCCATGTATGTGGACATGGAAGAGCTCAAGTCGGAAGGCGACCACATGGTCGGCGACGACATCGCCGAGGACGGCATCCGCTTCCTCCAGACCATCAATTTCGGCAAGACCAGCGGCAAGGCGCTGCTCGCCGCCGAATGATTCCGGCAGAATTTTCCGGTTCAGGGGCGGTGCCGGAAGGCATCGCCCTTTTTCTTTGACGCGCGAGAGGGCAAGGTTCAGCCCGTCATGCCCGCCTATCTTCAGGAATGGACTGCCGATGATGTGGCGCGGGGCGTCATGCGCCTCCTCGTGCGCATGGGCTATGCGCCTTTGCGTGAAGTGACGATCGGCAATGGACGGCGCTTTGACGTGCTGGGGCTCGATGCCAAAGGCCTCCTCTATGGCGTCGAGATCAAGGTTGCCATTGCCGACCTCAAGGGCGACGCGAAATGGCCGGAATATCTCGACTATTGCGACGGGTTTGCCTTTGCGGTGCCGCCGAATTTTCCAAATGACCTCGTTCCTGCCTCAACCGGGCTCATCATCGCCGATGCGCGCGGGGGCGAGATCGTGCGCCCCGCGCCTGCCGCAAGCGTTGTTGCCGCACGCCGGAAGGCCACCACATTGCGCTTTGCCCAGATCGCGGCATTGCGCTTTGCCCATGCGCTTGATCCCGAATTGTCGGCGGGCGGGTTCGAGATATGACGCGTTGCGTCAACGTTTCGACCGAACGGCGACGGATTCCGCAACCGAATCAACTTCGTTTGACAAGGCAAACCCCCAAGAATCCACTCGCGCAGGCTGCCGTTGCGACTGGGCCATTCTTCAAGGGGGAAGCCATGAAGGCATTCATCACACGCTCGCTCGAGGCGATGTCGTTCATTCTCTATTTCCTGATCATCATCGGCGGCGCCGTGATGGGTGCCAAGGGCGGCGGCATGATGGGTGGCATGATGATGGGCGGCCGGCGCAGCCTCGATGGTGACATTGATCCGGCAGGACTGCTGCTGGGCGCGCTGGGCGGGTTCATCATTGCCACCATCTTGTTCGGGACCCTGTTCCTCCTGATGGAGATCCGCGATCTCCTCAAAGCCCAGGCAGGGAAATAGTCAGGCGGCAGCGCCCTCAAACATCAATGCGCCGCACTCGCGCGCGATGGCGGCGAGTTTTCCGTCACTGCCGGTTGACGCGATCAGGCGCGTGCGGCTGAGCCGCAGAATGGCCTGTGACGCGGCAGTGCGTTCCCTGTCACCCAGGGAAAGGTCAGCGCGCGTGAATTTGACCGTCAGGTAGCGCGCAGGCTTGAGAAATTCCACAACCGGTTCCGGCATCGCCACTGCAGCGCCAAGGCCAAAGCCATGGACAGCAAAGCCGTGCCCGCGCGAGCCGAGATAATTGACCGCAAAGGCTGCCGAATCCGAGTCGCCGACGGCATCCGCCATCGGCACGGAAATTGTGAGGCGGTCCCGGAAGTCGAGGCCATGGGCGCGCTCGAATGAAATGAACCCCGCACTCACCAGCGATTTGAGGTGCAGGCGCAGGATCAATCCACCGCCTTGCGCCTTCAAGGGTGCGGCGTCATCGGCAAGCATCCGCAACATGCGGCTTTCTGCCTCGATACGCGCGGGCATCTCCATATGCGGGTTGTCCTTGGGGTCCACACCCCTCAGGCACTCCCGCACCAATGACGGCGCGCACAGGTTGACAAAAGAAAGGCCGCTGTCCGGCACCACGCCTGTGACCGGCACAAACAACGGTGCATGGACAGGTGACCGCACCGCGCGCGGTGCGCGATGCAGCATCCGGCCCGCAATGGCTGTCAATGTACCGATCGCCGTCATGGCGGAAACCTTGAGACCTTGTCCAGAAGCAAGCTTAAGCCGAATGCGTTAACTGCTGGCTTAACTTTGGACCCAAGTTTCGCCAGCGATTGCCGCCATAAGGCCGCTCCCCCCCGTGCAAATCCGCGCAAAGACCGTTAAGAACTGCAAACCATGACGCCCGCCAGATGCTTCACATGACCGAGACACGCGCCGCCATTGCCGAACGGTTTGCCGCACAAAGCGTGCTTGTCATCGGTGACATCATGCTCGACCGTTTTGTCTATGGCACGGTCGAGCGCATCTCGCCGGAAGCGCCGATCCCGGTTCTGGCGGTCACGCGCGAGAGTTCGATGCTGGGCGGCGCCGGCAATGTGGCACGCAATGCCGTGGCGCTGGGGGCGCGGGTCGTTCTGGTGGGTGCTGCCGGTGACGACGAGGCGGGGCGGGAACTTGTGCGGCTGCTGGAGGCCGAAAGCGGAATCGTCTCGAACCTTGTGACCGTTGCCGGGCGGCCGACCACGGTCAAGACGCGCTATATCGCGGGCACGCAGCAATTGCTGCGCGCCGACAGTGAGGTCACTTCCGCCATTGATGCGCGCACCAGCCAGCGCCTGCTTGCCATGATCGAGGACGAGATGGCGGATGTGGGTGTCGTCCTCGTGTCAGACTATGCCAAGGGCATGCTGACCGATGACATGCTGCAGGGCATCAGTGCCATGGCCGCGCGCATGGGCAAGAAGATCATCGCCGATCCCAAGTCGCGCGATTTCGCGCGCTATGCCGGCGCTTATCTGGTGACACCCAATGCGCGTGAACTTGCCGCCGCCAGCGGCATGAATGCCGGAACCGACGACGAGGTGGTGACAGCCGCGCGCGCCGTGCTTTCAAACGCCCCGATGGCGGGGATGCTTGTCACGCGTTCTGAACGCGGCATGACATTGGTGCCGCGCACAGGCACGCCCTTTCATGTGCGGCCGCAGGCGCGCGAAGTGTGCGATGTGTCGGGCGCGGGCGACACGGCATTGGCCGCCCTTGGCCTTGCCATCGCTGCCGGTGCATCGCTTGAGGATGCCTGCGCGCTGGCCAATCTTGCCGCCGGCATCGCCGTGGGCAAAGCAGGTACGGCGGTCGTGCGCCGGAGCGAATTGATCGACCATATCCTGACGGAGCGGCTGCACCGGGCCGAGGAAAAGCTCCTTTCCGCCGAAAGCATGGGTGAACGTGTGGCGGCGTGGCGCGCGCGGGGTGCCAGAATCGTCTTTACCAATGGCTGCTTCGACATTCTCCATCCCGGTCATGTCGGGCTTCTGGCCGAGGCACGCGCGCAGGGCGACCGGCTGATTGTCGGGCTCAACAGCGATGCGAGTGTGCGCCGCCTCAAGGGGCCGGAGCGTCCCGTCAATTCCGAATTGTCCCGCGCCGTGGTTCTCGCCTCGCTGGAGAGCGTCGATGCGGTCGTCGTGTTCGACAGCGACACGCCGCTTTCGCTCATCACATCGCTGAAGCCGGATGTGCTGGTGAAGGGCAAGGACTACACGATTGACAAGGTTGTCGGCGCTGCCGAGATGGCCCAATGGGGCGGGCGGGTGCATCTGGCCGACATCCGTGACGGGCACTCGACAAGTGCAACGATCCTCAGGATGCAGCGTTGACGGGCGCCCATTCCAGACCGCTTGCCAATCGCGGCGCCGTGCTGGTGACAGGGGCCGCCGGTTTCATCGGCAGCCATGTCGCGCGCGCGCTTTGCCGGGCGGGCGAGCGCATCGTGGTCAGCGACCCTGTGACGGGACCGGTTGCCGAACACAATCTTGCCGGCGTGACAATCGCAGCCGAAGTGCCACCCGAAAAACTCGGCGGATTTCTGGAAGCCGAGAAAAACCATATTGGTGCCATTGTGCATATGGGCGCAATTTCGGCGACGACCGAAACGCGTGTGCCGCGCATCATCGAAAACAACATCACGCTGTCACGCGACCTTTGGAATTTTGCGGCGCGCGCTTGCGTGCCCTTCATCTATGCGTCGTCGGCGGCAACCTACGGCGATGGCGCCCAAGGGTTTGATGATGCGTTTGATGAAAGGGCGATGGCGCAGCTTCGCCCGCTCAACATCTATGGCTGGTCAAAGCTTGTGTTTGACCGGATGGTCGAAAAATCCGTGCGCGAGAAGGCCCCCGTGCCCCCGCAATGGGCGGGGCTGCGCTTCTTCAATGCCTATGGCACGCATGAGGCGCACAAGGGACCGCAAAGTTCGGTCGTGTCGCAACTCCTGCCGAAACTCGCGCGTGGCGAAGCGGCGCGCCTTTTCCGTTCGCATCGCGAGGGATTTGCCGATGGCGCCCAGTTGCGCGACTTCGTGCATGTGGGTGACTGCGTTGGCGTGATAACCTGGCTCCTGTCGGCGAACGCCAGCGGCATTTTCAATGTCGGAACCGGCAAGGCACGCACATTCCTTGATCTCGCGCGCGCATGTTTTGCAGCGCTCGGCATCAAGGAGAAGATCGACTTCATCGACATGCCGGAAACCTTGCGCGCGCAATACCAGTATTTTACGCAAGCGCGGATGGATCGCCTGATCGCGCAAGGCTATCCGCACAAGTTCACATCGCTGGAAGACGGCGTGGCGCAATGCGCGCGCGCGTTGCGGGGGACAAGCACATGACCTTGCGGATCGGGTTCATCCTTGCGGGGATTGCTGCCGTGCTGGCCGGCATTTTGCGGATCGCCGCCGCGTGGCCGCTTGGCGTGAGCGAAGCTGTCGGGCCTGACCTCTTCTATTTCATCATCGACGCCGCGTTCCTGTTCGGCACGGTCGGGCTTTACATGCGACAGGCGGAAGCATTGGGGCTTTTGGGCCTTGCGGGATTTGTTCCCGCCCTTTTCGGCGTGGCACTGATCCTGGGGCCGGATGTGCCGTTCATGGGCGTTGATCTTTACGCGCTTGGCTCAACGCTTTTTGCGGTCGGCATGGCGATCCAGTCGGGGGCTGCACTTTTTGCCCGTGTGCCTTTCGCGGGCGCGCATTTCTTTCTGGGTGCCTTCGCGCTTGGGGTGGCTGCTCAGTTTGTTCCCGGCGTGCCCTGGCACGCGCAGGTCACCGGCACCCTGTTCGCGCTTGGCTTTGTCGCGGGTGGCGCGCAATTGCTGCGCAAGGCTTAAACTCAGCGCGGTGAGCGTTTCGCCAGAATACGCTGGAGCGTGCGGCGGTGCATGTTGAGGCGGCGGGCCGTCTCCGACACGTTCTGACCGCAAAGCTCATAGACTCGCTGGATGTGTTCCCAGCGCACGCGATCTGCCGACATCGGATTTTCCGGCGGCTCCGGCCGCTTGCCGGCTGAGGCCAGCAGCGCGCGGATCACATCGTCGGCGTCGGCGGGCTTGGAGAGATAATCAATCGCGCCATGCTTCACGGCAGAAACCGCCGTTGCGATATTGCCGTATCCGGTGAGGATGATCACGCGCGCGTCGGCGCGCTCGCGGTGGATTGCTTCCACCAGATCGACGCCGTTGCCATCGCCCAGCCGGAGGTCAATCACCGCAAAAGCCGGCGGCGCCTTGCGCACCGCAGCGAGTGACGCCGCCACGCTTTCAGCCATCGTCACCAGAAAGCCGCGTGTTTCCAGCGCCCGCCCCAGACGCTGGCGGAAGGCCGCGTCATCGTCGGCGACCAGGATCGTGCGGTCGGCAAGGGCGAGAATCGCGGGGTCCTCGCCGCGGGCTTCGATGGTGCCGGGTTTGCCGGAAAGCTCGTTCATGTGCGGGTACACCAGACCTGGAAAGCCAGCCGCAAGGATGGGTGCGGGTTTATCCCAATGCTGTGGATTCGTCACCCCATTGCGGCATAAAAATCGTCACGCGGTGCGCCGTGGGCAAACAATACAAGGCCTTGGTGTGCATCGGGTTTTTTGGGGCACCCCGGATCACTCCGGGTCAATCCGGCCCCGCGGCCAGGAAAGATGCACGGCCGCGCCCCCCTGGCCGCGATTGAAACAGGCCAATGACGCGCCCGTGCGCTCAAGCAAGGTCTTGGCGATGAAGAAGCCAAGCCCCATGCCCTCGTGCGTGGCGTGCGGTTCAGCAGGCCCCAGATCCTCGTCGCGCGGTGCCGAGATGCCCGGTCGTGTGGTGACATAGGGCTCACCCAGACGCTGGATGATGCCGGGCGCAAAGCCGGGACCATCATCAACAATCGCGATGCGGATCTGCCCGGTATCCCAGTCGGCCCGGATCTCGACATCGCTTTGGGCAAAGTCGCAGGCATTCTCGATCAGCGAGGTCAGCGCATGGCGCAGTTCCGGGCTGCGCCGCACGATGGGTGCCCTGTCGCCATCGGCAATCACGCGCACGGCGACTGATGCACCCCGGAAAGGCTGGGCAAGATCATCGAGCAGCACAGGAAGCGCCGAGCGCGACAGCGGTCCTTCGTCGCTTGCCTCATCATGATGGGCAATCTCCGAGAGGATTTTGCGGCAACGCTCGACTTCCGCGATCAGGAGGCGCGCATCATCCGACATGGCACCGTTTGGCGGCAATTCGCGGGCCAATTCGCGCGCAACGACCGCAATCGTGCCGAGCGGCGTTCCCAGCTCATGCGCGGCAGCGGCGGCGAGCGATCCCAATGCCGCCAGTTTTTCCTCACGCGCGAGCACGATCTGGGTTGCAGCCAGTGCCGCCGACATGCGCGTTGCCTCGGACGCGACACGGAAGGCGACAATGGTGGTGAATCCAAGGCCGAAGACCAGCGCAATCCAGAGCCCCGCCAGATAAAGCGGCGGCAGCGCGAACACCACGTCGCCGTCCCACGGCAACGGATAATGAAAGACGGCCAAAAGAGTAATCAGCGAGAATGTGAAAAAGCCGAGTGCCAGCGTGTTGCGCAGGTTCAGGCTTGAGGCTGCAATGGTTGCGGGCGCGATGAACAGGATGGCGAAGGGATTTTCCAGTCCGCCCGTGAAGTAAAGCAGGGCTGCCAGCTGCAACTGGTCAAAGGCGATATAGAGCGTCGTCTCGGCATCCGTGAGGCGGCGGCTTTGCGGCCAGATCAGCACAACCAAGATATTGAGGATGATGCTGGCGCCGACAGCGCCAAGGCAGGCGAGCAAGGGAAGATTGTAGTCGAGCCCGAAATGGACAATGACGATGGCCGCCACCTGCCCTGCGACGGCCAGCCAGCGCAACAGCGTGAGCGTGCCCAGCCGCACCCGCCCCGCATCGCCCGCAAAGAGTGAAATCCAGAAGGAGCCGCGTTGCGGATGCATGGACTGCGGATCGGATTTTTCCGGTTCGGTCATCAGCGGCGGCGATTTGTCCGTTGGTCTTTGGCGCACGGACCTTATATCAGGCGGGCATTGCCGAAGCAGCAACGAACACGGATTCCGGGAACACAAGCATCATGAGCGACCGCCTGCGCTGGCTCATCATCGTCGCGGCCCTGCTTCTGGGAGGTGCGGGTGCGACGCTTCTCTGGATCCTGGCCGAGCCACGCGCCACGCCGATGCTGGAGGCAAGCGTCGGCGTGCCGGGCGGACCCTTCACGCTCACGGACAACAAAGGCGTGCGCGTCACCGACGAGACCTATCGCGGACGGCCGATGCTGATTTTCTTCGGCTTCACGTCATGTCCCGACGTTTGCCCGCTCACCCTTCAGAAGCTTGCGGATGCGCTTCAAATCGTCGGGCCCCTGTCGCCGGCACCGGTTCCCATCCTCATCTCGGTTGATCCCGCGCGCGACAATGTCGCGATGATGGATGCCTATGTCTCGTCATTCGGTGATGCGTTTGTCGGCCTGACCGGCACGCAAGAGGAAGTCGATCAGGTGGTCGCGGCCTATCGTGTTTACGCACGCCGCGTTGACCTGCCGGATTCGGCGCTTGAATACACGGTTGATCATTCGAGCTATGTCTATGTGATGGGAGCGGACGGCGCCTTCATCACCGTCTTGTCACCGGATGGTGACGCTACGGCCATGGCAGAGGCCCTGAAGGCCGCCCTCGCCCGTTAAGCACGCTTGCCGCCAATAGGGCTTGCACCTTCTCGCCAAATCAGCGCAGCCTTGTGCATTGCAACATTGTCTGCCGGGGGGCTCGCCGCTTCGTGTATCGATCACTCTTCTATGCGGCGGTCGAGGCTGGCCGCACGAGCACCATGCCGCTCAGGGCAGCTGCCGGGTTCGGCGCCCATTTCTTCCGCAACCCGTTGAATCCCCTGACACATACGGTCGCCGGTCGCTCGCTGGCAGCGACGTGCGACCTGATCGAACAGAACACACGGCGCTATCACAAGCCTGAATTCGGCATCGACCAAGTGCAGGTCGCCGGCGCCCGTGTTCATGTGCGCGAAGAACTGACGTGGGCGACGCCCTTCATGGAGCTGCGCCATTTCGTCAAGACCGGTGCGCCCAAGCGCCACGAGCAGCGGCTTTTGATCGTGGCGCCGATGTCGGGCCATTTTGCGACGCTGTTGCGCGGCACGGTCGCGCGGATGCTGGAAGATCACGACGTCTGCATCACCGACTGGATTGACGCGCGCGACATTCCCAAGGAAGAAGGCCGCTTCGGGCTTGATGAATATATCGAGCATGTCAGCGACGCGCTGCGCATCATCGGGCCGGGCACGCATCTGATGGCGGTCTGCCAGCCGGGGCCTGCCTGTCTTGCGGCCGCTTCGCTGATGCACGAGGACAATGATCCTTGCGCGCCCGCGTCGCTTACCATCATGGGTTCACCCATTGACGCGCGCAAAAGCCCGACCGAGCCCAACAGGCTGTCGGAAACGCGCAAGCTGTCATGGTTCCGCGACCACATGGTGCATCGCGTGCCTTTCACCTACGCGGGTGCCGGGCGGCTCGTCTATCCGGGCTTCCTGCAACTCACCGCCTTCATCGAGATGAACCGCGACCGTCATCTCAACGCGCAATACGACCAATACCGCAATCTGGTGAAAGGCGACGGCGACAGCGCCGCGCGCCACCGCGAATTCTATGACGAATATCTTTCCGTCATGGACATCGATGCCGATTTCTATCTCGAAACCGTTGACCGCGTTTTCCAGAAACATGATCTGGCGCTGGGCCGTTTCACATTCCGCGGCAGGCCGGTTGACCCCAAAGCCATCAGCGACATGGGCCTGATGACCATTGAAGGCGAGAAGGACGATATTTCCGGCATCGGCCAGACGCAGGCCGCACATGATCTCTGCGTGAATGTGCCCAAGTCGCGCAAGGTCGACCACATCCAGAAATCTGTCGGCCACTATGGCGTCTTCAACGGCTCGCGCTGGCGGACCGAGATCGCGCCCAAGGTCACAAAGTTCATCAAGGCGAACGGCTGAAGGCGGGCAATCACTCCGCTGCCATCGCCCGGTCTGACAGGGGATGCTCAAGACGCGCGAGCATCTCCTTCGGGCAGATCTGCCAGAACCGGCCAAGCTCCATCTCGAAACCGGCCAGGATGCGCGCGGAATGGCGTGAGCCTGTCTCGCGTGCATGATCTGCAATCGCGGTGCGCAGCACATGCTCCCAATGGGCGGAAGCGACGCGCCGGACGACGACCGTGTCCGCATTGACGCGCGCGGCGAAATTTTCGCCAGCGTCGAACACGAAAGCCATGCCGCCCGTCATGCCGGCGGCAAAATTGTCGCCGACATCGCCCAGGATCACGGCCAGGCCGCCCGTCATGTATTCGCAGCCATTGGCGCCACAACCTTCAACGACCGCCAGCGCGCCGGAATTGCGCACGCCGAAACGCTCGCCCGCCTGGCCCGCTGCATAGAGCTTGCCCGCCGTCGCGCCGTAGAGAACCGTGTTGCCGATGATCGTGTTCCTGTTCGTCTCCAGCTTTGAACTTGTCATCGGGCGCACGACGATGGTCGCACCCGAGAGGCCCTTGCCGACATAGTCGTTGGCCTCGCCAAACACTTCGAGCTTCAGGCCCTGCACGGCAAAGGCGCCCAGCGACTGGCCCGCCGATCCGCGCAGGCGGATGGTGAGATGGTCGGGGGCAAGTCCCGTCATGCCGTAGCGCCGCACGACATGCGAGGAGGTGCGTGCACCGATGGCCCGGTCCGTATTGCGGATGGAATAGGTAAGCTGCATCTTCTCGCCATCCTCGAGGAAGCTTTTGGCGTCCACGACGATCTTTGCGTCGAGCGTGTCAGGCACTTCGTTGCGGCCCGTCAGGGTCGAGTGGCGCGGGTGGGGACCTGCGTCCGCGCGCACCAGCAGCGGATTGAGGTCGAGGTCATCAAGGCTTTCGGCACCGCGCGATACCTGCTGCAACAGATCGGTGCGGCCGATCACTTCGTTCAGCGTGCGCACACCAAGCGCTGCCAGGATTTCGCGCACTTCCTCGGCAATGAACGAGAAGAGGTTGACGACCTTCTCAGGCGTGCCGGTGAATTTTCCGCGCAAGGCGGCGTCCTGCGTACAGATGCCGACCGGACAGGTGTTGGAATGGCACTGCCGCACCATGATGCAGCCCATCGCAATCAGGGATGCGGTGCCGATGCCGAACTCCTCTGCCCCCATCATCGCCGCCATCACGACATCGCGGCCGGTGCGGATGCCGCCATCGGTGCGCAGGGTCACGCGGTGACGCAGATTGTTGAGGGTCAAGACCTGATTGGCCTCGGTCAGCCCCATCTCCCACGGCACGCCTGCATATTTGATGGAGGTCTGCGGGCTTGCGCCCGTGCCGCCGACATGGCCGGAAATGAGGATCACATCGGCCTTGGCCTTGGCGACGCCCGCAGCAATCGTGCCAATGCCGGAAGAGGCAACCAGCTTCACGCAGACACGCGCGACCGGATTGATCTGCTTCAGGTCATAGATGAGCTGGGCGAGGTCCTCGATCGAATAGATGTCGTGATGCGGCGGCGGCGAGATGAGGGTGACGCCCGGCGTCGCATGGCGCAGGCGCGCGATCATCTCTGTCACCTTGAAGCCGGGCAATTGGCCGCCTTCGCCCGGCTTTGCGCCCTGCGCCACCTTGATCTCGATCTCGCGGCACTGGTTCAGGTACTCCGCGGTTACGCCGAAACGGCCCGAGGCGATCTGCTTGATCGCCGAATTCATGTTGTCGCCATTGGGCTGCGGCTTGAAGCGGGCAGGATCTTCACCCCCCTCGCCCGAGTCGGACTTGGCGCCGATGCGGTTCATCGCAATGTTGAGCGCGCCATGGGCTTCGGGTGAAAGCGCACCGAGTGACATGCCGGGCGTGACGAAGCGCTTCCTGATCTCGGTGATCGATTCCACTTCCTCGATCGCAACAGGTGCCGATGTGCTGCGGAAATCCATGAGATGGCGCAGGCTGACGGGGCGCATCTCCCACACGCCTTTGGCGTAGCGCTTGTAGGTCGTGAAGCTGTCGGTTGCGACTGCCTGCTGCAAAGTGTGGATGAGATCGGCCGAATGCGCGTGGGTCTCGCCGTTGTGGCGCTGGCGATAGAGCCCGCCCACCGGCAATGTCACAATATCCTCGCCAAAGGCGCGTGCGTGCTGGCGCACGATCTTTTCCTGCAGGCCCTGAAGGCCAAGGCCCGAGATGCGGCTCTGCATGCCCGGGAAAAATTCCGCCACCATCGCGCGGCTCAAGCCCACCGCCTCGAAATTGCAGCCGCCGCGATAGGACGAGATGACCGAGATGCCCATCTTGGAAATGATCTTGAGAAGCCCCGCATGAGCGGCATCAAGATAGGATTTGACGCAAGGACCCAGCGCCTTTTCGCCAAAGAGCCCGCGCTCCTGTCGGTCGGCAATCGCTTCCTGCGAGAGATAGGCGTTGACGGTCGTCGCACCCGCGCCGATCAGGCAGGCGAAATAATGCGTGTCCATGCATTCAGCCGAACGCACATTGAGCGAGGTGAATGTGCGCAAGCCTTTGGCCACGAGATGCGCATGGACGCCGCCGGTTGCCAGGATCATCGGCAATCCCGCCTTGGTGGGACCGATGCGTTCATCCGTCAGGATGAGATGCGTATAGCCCTGGCTTACCGCGTCGGCCGCCTCGCTGCGGATGCGGTTCAGCGCATCGCGCATGGCATTGGGATCAGCCTTGCCCGGCCCCTCCAGATCGAACACGCAGTCGATCTCGTAGAAGCGGCCCTCCAGATGCTGCTTCATCCGGTCATACATGCCGGTCGAGATGACGGGGCCTTCAAGGGTGAAGACCTCTGTCTGTGACTCGTCCTGCGCGAGCACATTGCCGAGATTGCGGAAGCGCGTGCGCAGGCTCATCACGCGGGCCTCGCGCAGGCTGTCAATCGGCGGATTGGTCACTTGCGAAAAGTTCTGCCGGAAATAATGCGAGAGCGGGCGATACTTGTCGGAGAGCACCGCCAGCGGCGTGTCGTCGCCCATTGAACCGATGGCTTCCTTGGCTTCATCCGCCATCGGCTGGAGGATGAGCTCAAGGTCTTCCATGCTCATGCCGGCGGCAAGCTGACGGCGGCGCAGATCTCCGCGTTCAAACATGCGCGGCTCGGGGCCGGGGCCGATGATGTCGTCCAGCTCGACAACATTCTCGATCCATTGCTCGTAAGGATGCTCGGCGGCGAGCTTGTCCTTGATGCCGCGCTCGTCATAGAAGCGGCCTTCCGCAAGATCGACCGCGATCATCTGGCCGGGACCGACACGGCCTTTCCTCAGGATGCGGTCCTCGGGCACGGGCACGAGACCTGCTTCCGATCCCACCAGCAGAAGACCATCCTCGGTTACCGCATAGCGCATCGGGCGAAGGCCGTTGCGGTCCATGCCGGCGATCACGAAGCGCCCGTCGGTTGCGCAGACAGCGGCCGGGCCATCCCACGGCTCCATCACCGCGTTGGCATAGGCATACATCGCGCGGTGGGCGGGCGGCATCGACGCCTGGTTCTTGGACCAGGCTTCCGGCATCAGCACGATCTTGGCCATCGGCGCAGAGCGGCCCGCCCGCACCAGCGTCTCGAACACGGCATCAAGTGCTGCCGAATCCGACGAGCCGGGCTGGATGATCGGCTTGATCGCATCGCCATGGGCGCCAAAGGCAGCCGACGCCATCTTGATCTCGTGGCTCTTCATCCAGTTGGTGTTGCCGCGGATCGTGTTGATCTCGCCATTATGCGCGAGCATGCGGAAAGGATGCGCCAGCCACCAGGTCGGAAACGTATTGGTCGAATAACGCTGGTGGAAAATCGCCATGGGCGAGACAAAGCGCTTGTCGGCGAGATCGGGATAGAAGGTCGAGAGCTGCTCGGCGAGGAACATGCCCTTGTAGATGACCGAGCGGGTCGAGAACGAACAGATGTAGAAATCGCGGATCGCGGCCTCGCGCACGCGTTTTTCAATCGTGCGGCGGACGATCAGGAGTTCGCGCTCGATCTCCTCCACATCCGCCTTCTGCGGATTGTCGAACATGATCTGTTCGATCTCGGGGCGGGTCGCATTGGCCTTGTCACCGATGATGGAAATATCCACCGGCACCTGACGCCAGCCATAGATGTAATAGCCGAAACGCAGAAGCTCGCTTTCGACAATGGTGCGGCAGGCTTCCTGGGCGGCTGAATCGGTGCGCGGCAGGAAGATCATGCCGATCGCAAGCCTTCCCGTCCGCAGGCGGTGACCGGCGCGGGCGACCTGCTCCTCGAAGAATTCGCGCGGCACCTGCACATGGATGCCCGCACCGTCGCCGGTCTTGCCGTCGGCATCGACGGCACCCCGGTGCCACACGCATTTCAGCGCGTTGATGGCGGCTTCGACCACATCGCGACGCGGCTTGCCGTCGAGCGAAGCGACAAGACCGACGCCGCAGGCATCGTGCTCGTCGCGCGGATCATAGGCATGCGAGGTTTCGAGCAATTCGCGGTTCTCAAGGAAGCGCGCGATCTCGGCCTCGCCGGCATTTCCGGGCTTTCTGCTCATGGTCCTACTCCGCCGCCAGTTTCGCGGCACTTTGCCGGGCCAACGCCTTGTCGATGGCGCGGGCGGCATCGCGCCCGTCGCGGATCGCCCAGACAACAAGCGAGGCGCCGCGTACGATATCGCCAGCCGCATAGACGCCCGGCAGTGTCGTCTCCTTGCTGCGCGGATCGGCCTTGATGGTGCCTGAAGGCGAAAGAGCAAGGGCTTCCATGCCGAACATCGCGGTCGCATCTTCCGGCTCGAAGCCCAGCGCCTCGATGACAAGATCGGCGGCAAGGGTGAAGTCGGAGTTGGGAACTTCCTCAGGCGTCTGGCGCATGCTGGCGTCGGCCAGGCCCAACCGCATGCGGTGGGCGCGCACGGCCTCGACCTTTCCTTTGCCCATGATCTCGCGCGGCGCGGAGAGCCAGATGAATTCGACGCCCTCCTCCTCGGCATTGGCGACTTCACGCAGCGAGCCCGGCATGTTGGCACGGTCGCGGCGATAAAGGCACGAGACGGATGACGCTCCCTGCCGCACCGCCGTGCGCACACAATCCATCGCCGTATCGCCGCCGCCGATGACGACAACCCGCTTGCCGCCGGCATCGAGAAGGCCATTGGCAAGATCAGGCACGGCATCGCCAAGGCCTGCACGGTTGGACGCGGTGAGATAGCGCATGGCCGGCACGATTTGCGGCAAATTGCTGCCGGGCAGGTCGAGCGCACGCGCCTTGTAGACGCCGGTTGCGATCAGCATCGCATCGTGTCGGCTGCGCAGATCAGCGAAAGCGTGGGTGCGGCCGATCTCGGCATTGCGATGGAAGTGGATGCCGGCCGCCTCCAGACGCCTTGTGCGGCGCTGGACCACGTCCTTTTCCAGTTTGAAGTTCGGAATGCCGTAGATCAGCAGTCCGCCCGCGCGGTCATAGCGGTCATAGACATGAACCTCGTGGCCCTTGCGGCGAAGTTCTTCGGCGGCGGCAAGCCCGGCGGGGCCAGCGCCGATGATGCCGACAGAGCGGCCGGTGGGTTTGCCCGCCGCGACGGGCTTTACCCAACCCTTCGTCCATGCGGTTTCGGTGATGTATTTTTCGACCGCACCGATCGTCACAGTGCCGTGGCCGGATTGTTCGATGACGCAATTGCCTTCGCACAGACGATCCTGCGGACAGATGCGGCCGCAAATCTCCGGCATGTTGTTGGTGGCGGATGAAAGCTCATAGGCCTCTTCAAGGCGGCCTTCTGCTGTCAGCTTCAACCAGTCCGGGATGTTGTTGTGGAGCGGACAATGGACCTGACAAAAGGGAACGCCGCATTGCGAGCAGCGACTCGCCTGCGCCTCGGCCTTGGCTGCAATGAACTCGCCATAGATTTCATGGAAGTCGCCCTTGCGCGACGACGCCTCGCGCTTGTCGGGCATGACCCGGGCGAGGCCCGTGAATTTCAGCATTTTCTCGCCAGCCATGGGGAGCATCCCGATTCTGCAATAAAATTGCGGATGATCGGTATATGCGAAAGAAAATGATCCGAAAAGCCGTAATCCGTCGCTTAGGACAGATATATTGTCTCATTTACGCGTCGTTAGCCAAGCGGTCTGCGCGAAAAGGCGTCGGCGAACTCTATTTATGTCCGAAATGAGACTATCTCTCAATCGCCTGATCTTGCTGAGGAAATTTTCAATCATGAGGTGAAGGCGGTCCGGCGCCTCCAGACTGGGGAGATGGGCGGTTCCGGGAATCTGCTTCAGCTCAGCTCCGGGAATGGCTGCGGCAATCATCTCGCTGATCCGATGCTTGACCCAGAGATCAAGCGGCGAAGTGACAACAAGGGCAGGCATTTTCAGTCCGCCCAGATGCGGATAGGCGCCCGGGGGCGGGCGCTCATGGCGGAGCGGCGGATGCACCAGCGCCCGTCCATTCATGTCGAGAAAAAGCGCGCGCGCAGCACCGCCCACCCTGCCCGGCTTCTCAAACGGGCCATCGAGCCAGAGCTGCGCTTCCAGTTCATTGAGGCGCGCGATGTCTCCGGCCCTTGAAGCCTCTTCCATCGCCGCCATCAACGCCACTGGCCGATGCGCGCTATCATCGGGTTTGGCTACGCCGCTGACCGCCGCATTGATGAGCACAAGCCCCGCAACGCGCGCGGGATGCGTGACCGACACATCGAGTGCCACCATGCCGCCCATGGAACAGCCCACCAGCACGGCCCTTTCCATGCCCAGACCTTCCATGACGGAAAGCGTGTCGCTGATGGCGTCAAACGGCTCGTCCGGCGATTGCGTCAGTCCGAAGCCGCGCCGGTCAAAGGCGGCAACATGATGGGTGGGCGCAAGCAGGCGCATGGTCTCGCGCCACATGCGGCTGTCGCAAACGCCGGCATGAAGGAAAAGGACCGGCACGCCCGATGCGCCGCCGTGCTGGACGTGCAGTCGTGCACCGCCCGCTTCAATGAGCCGGGGATCAAACAGGTTCTCCGACATGCAATCCTCCCGCCTGCGCCGCGCCAGAGATCCGCAATTGGCATTTTACCGCGAATGGGGCAAGGATCGCGCCTTGCCTTCCAGCCGTGACGACATCCAAGCGGGGCTTTTGTGCTTGAGCAATATTTTCTTGCGCTGATCCTTGGACTCATCCAGGGGCTTACCGAATTCATTCCGGTATCATCGACCGGGCATCTCATTTTCTTCGCCGACATTCTCGGCTTTACCGGCACGCCCAATCACGCCTTCGAGGTGATGATCCAGCTGGGGTCGATCCTGGCTGTCGTCGTCATCTATTTCGAGAAATTGTGGAAGGTGACGGTGACGCTGCCGAGCGATCCGGCCTCGCGGCGGTTTGCACTCGGCCTCATCCTTGCATTCGTGCCGGCCGCGATCGCGGGGCTTCTGCTGCACGATGTCATCAAGAGCGTGCTTTATGATCCCGTGCTTGTCGCCATCATGCTGATCGTTGGCGGCGTCGCGATCCTTGTGATCGAACGCGTCGTGAAAACGCCGCGCCATCTTTCCGCCGACCATCTGCCGTTGCGCACGACGCTGGGCATCGGCGTTTTCCAGGCCTTGGCGCTCATTCCCGGCGTGTCGCGGTCGGGTGCGACCATCATGGGCGCGCTTCTGATCGGGGTGGAGCGCCGGGCGGCGGCGGAGTTCTCTTTCTTCCTTGCGATCCCGACCATGCTCGCTGCGTTTTCCTATGACCTTTATAAAGGCTGGGGAGAATTCACGACGGACTCGCTGGGCCTCATTGCTGCGGGCTTCGTGATGGCCTTCATTTCGGCATGGATCGTCGTGCGCGCGCTGCTCGGCTTTGTTTCGCGCCACGGCTTTGCCCCGTTTGCGTGGTACCGCATCATCATCGGTGGCGCGATGCTGGCCGTGTTGTGGAGCGCGTGATCCATGCCTGACCGCAATCAATGGACGACGCTGGCGCTGGTCGGGCTTGCGGCCCTTCTGGGCACGCTGCAATTGCTGGGCGTCGGGCCGGAAGACGGCGCCAGCGATGACGCGACGCCGCCAGTCGCAGAAACCATCCGGGCCGATGTGCCGCCAGCCGGTCCCGCTCCTGCCCCACCGGATGAGGCAAGCGGCGATTTCACCTTCTATGTGCTTTCGCTTTCCTGGTCGCCGACCTACTGCGGCAGTCCGGAAGGCGCGCGCGACCACATGCAATGCAAAGCAGGGCGGCCCTTTGCCTTTGTCGTGCACGGACTCTGGCCGCAGCGCACATCCGACTGGCCGGAGTTCTGCCCGTCATCCGAGCCCGAGCGCGTGGACAATGCAACCATCGACACCATGCTCGACATCATGCCGAGCCCGGGGCTCATCGGCCATCAATGGCGCAAGCACGGCACCTGCACGGGCCTTGACCAGCCCGGCTATTTCGCACTGGTGCGGCGCGCCTATGACAGCATCGCCATTCCCCCGCCCTTTCATGTGGTGACGGATCATCTGACGCTTTCGCCTGCCGAAATCAGGCGCGCTTTCGTGGATGCCAATCCCGGCATGAGCAATGCGATGCTGACGGTTACCTGCAGCGACCGGCAACTTGACGAAGTGCGCATCTGTCTCTCGCGTGATCTTTCGCCAGTGACGTGCTCGGCCTCTGTCACGCGCGCCGCCTGCCGTCGCGACCGCGTGACCTTGCCGCCGGTGAGGTAGGGGGGAGAACGTTCTCTTGTGCCTCCCCTTTGATAAAAGGGGTGAGCGGAGCGCAAGGACTTGAGTAAGCGTTTGTGAAGCTCAAGTCCGGCGGGGTTGCGGGACGCTATGCTGAGCTTGGTGATGGTGCCCCCGACCGATTTGCGCGAGAGCGCAAATCTGCCTCCCCCAAGGGGGAGGCGAAAGTGGATCGCTTGAGGTCCCCTCACCTGCCCAGCATCAACACCGCAATGCCGGAAGCCAGCACGGCCACGCCCGCAATTTCGCGCTGCGTGGCGCGTTCCTGGAAGAAAAGCCGCGCGATCAGGAAACTGAAAACAAGCTCCACAAGACCAAGCGTGCGGACATGGGCAACACTTTCAATCGCCATCGCCACAAACCAGCCGATCGAGGCGAGCGTGCCCGTGGCACCGGCAAACAATCCCACGCGCCAGGCGCGCATGATCGCTGCAAATGATCCCCGCTCGCGCCATAAAAGCCAGGCGCCCAGCATCACGACCTGAATGGCAAGCGTTGCGACCAGCGCCTCGGCCGCCGGCATCAAGGGTTCCTGCCCGCCCAGCGAAAGATTGGCGCCGCGCACCGCCACGCCCGCAACCGCAAACGACGCGCCCGACAGAAGACCATAGAGCGCGCTCTTCTCGCGCATGCCCGCCAGCATGAGCCGCATTGGATGACCTTCGCCCCGCATGCTCATCATCAGAACGCCCAAGGTCGCCAGCGCAATCGCCGCCGCCCCACCCCATGAAATGGCGCTGCCGAGCACGAGAAGTTCAAACATGGCCGCCTGCACGACATCGGTCTTTGACCAGGCGACGCCGACCGCAAAATTGCGCGCCGCGAGCGCAAGGAGAAGAAACCGCGTGCCGAAAATCTGGCCCGCCGCAATCAGGCTGATGAAGATCATCGCCTCGCCCGTGAGCGGCAGAAAGGCGCGATCAAAGGTGCCGTGCAGCAGGAACATCCATGCAACGGCCAACGGCAGCGCAAAGAGGTAGCGCACGTAAGTCGCCGCGTCGGTCGAGAGCGTGCGGCCGAGATGGCGCTGGGCGGCCGTGCGCAGCGCCAGCATCAGCGCCGCCATGATGGTGAGCGCGATCCAGAGCCATTCAGGCAGCGTTTCAGGCGCGGGCAAACTGGCCCGTGCGGCGGAAGCGCCAGAGATATTCCGGCAGATAGAGTTCCAGGGCCGCAGGCGTCAGTCCGAGATCGCGCAACGTGAGCGCGCCCTCGCCCACCACATTGTCGGACTTCAGGAGACGGATCTGGTCCATCGTGACAATGGGGTTGGGCAGGATGCCCATGACCGCCGCATTGAGCGTGCCGACAAAGAAGGGCAGCGGTACAAGCAGGCGCTTGCGCCCCGTTTCCTTCAGGATCAGCTCCATCAATTCGCGGAACGTGAAGACCTGCGGGCCGCCGAGCTCATAGGTTTTGCCGCGCGTTGCGTCACGCGCAAGCGCCGTTACCACCGCATCGGCGACATCGCCCACATAAACTGGCTGGAAGCGCGTCTTGCCGCCGCCGTAAAGCGGCAATGCGGGGATGAACCGTGCATAGGCTGCAAAGCGGCTGAAAAATCCGTCATCGGGTCCGAACACAAGCGACGGGCGAAGGATCGTTGCCCCCTCAAACGCGCGGGACAAAGCATCCTCACCATGCGCCTTTGAGCGCGCATAATGCGACGGCGAGGAGGCATCCGCACCGATGGCCGACAGATGCACGACGCGCTTGGCGCCTGCCTTTGCTGCTTCCTCGCCGATGGTGCCGGGGGCGATGCCGTGGAGCGCGTCGAATTTCTGGCCGCCGCCGGATTGATGAAGCACGCCCGTCAGATTGATCGCGGCATCGGCACCTTCCATCACGCGTGCGACGCTGTCGGCATCGTTGACGTTCACCTTGAAGAGCTGGATCTGGCCGACATCGCCCATCGGCCGCAGGAAGTGGGCGGTTTCGGGATGGCGGACCGCCACACGCACGCGCGCACCGGTGCGGGCGAGCTTTCGCATCAGATGACGCCCGATGAACCCGGAGCCGCCAAAGACAGTGACGATCTGGCCGCGCATGAAATTCCCCGTGCTGCATGGTGCCGAATACACCCTCAATAGCCCAAGCGGCCCCACGGGTTAAGGGGGCAGGATGGCGCGGGGGGGCCGGTTCTTTCCCGACAGTTCTTGACGGGGAGCACCGCCTCCTCTATCGAAGCCGCCTTCCGCTGAAACACGCGGGCCCAGATGGCGGAATTGGTAGACGCACTAGTTTCAGGTACTAGCGCCGCAAGGTGTGGAGGTTCGAGTCCTCTTCTGGGCACCATTTTCCGGGCGCTGTTCGGGCGCCGCTGCATTTCATCTCCGCGCAGCTTCAGCCGCTGATGTTCGGCAGGGGGCGACGGCCAATGCGCTCCACAAAACTGCGCCAGACATGGCCCCATGGAATGATGGCCGCGAACAGGAACGGCCCGCTTCCGATTGCAAGCAAATCCTCCGAAAGCTGTGGCCGCATTTCTCCGGCAAGCCATTGCGGCAGGCCATAGATGCAGAGCCAGATCGACTTCCAGAAAAATTCAAACAGGAATAGCGGCAGCATCAGCAGCGGACGGCGCACACCGAAGAAGCTGCAAACCCACAATCCGGCCAGCATGCTCTGCGACATCCCCCGCTGCGACAATTCCGCATCAACAAGCACCGGCAAGACCATGAAAAAGCCGGCACAGGCCCAGACGAGAAACATGGCGCGCAGGACTTCAATCCGCCAGCGGGCGACGGGGGTTGGGGCGAGGGCGGGCATGGCAGGGTCTTCTCTTTTTGTGTGGGCAGACATGAGGTCAGGCGTTTCCGGTTTCAGGCGGGATGATATCCGGCTGGAGCAGTGATGTGGCGCGTCAAGGCGGGCGTCATGGATCGACCTCTGCGCCGTGCGCGCTTTCCTCCGGCGCCGCCCCCGGAACGCCGGGCGCGTAGGCCAGAATGTCGCCCGGCTGGCAGTTGAGGGCTGCACAGATCGCTTCAAGCGTGTTGAAGCGGATGCCGCGCGCCTTGCCCGTTTTCAGGATGGAGAGATTTGCCAGGGTGATGCCGACCTTGCCCTGGAGCTCGGTCAGCGTCATGCGGCGGGCGTGAAGCATGTCGTCCAGTTTGACGATGATGGCCATGACCGGTGCTGTCCTTTCAGATCATCTCGTTCACTTCTTCACGCATGCGCGCGCCTTCTTCAAAGACGCGCGCCAGCACGAAAACGAGAAGGACAGAAATCCAGCCGGTCAGCGAGAACTCCCAGTCGATGCTGGATCCCGCCGCGTTCATCAGCCCCGCCATGACGCCGAACGAAAGCCCGAGAAGCTGGATGATGAGGAGGCACCACGCAATCGTCTTGAGACGTGCGGCGTTGGCCGGAACGAAGGGATCACCCGAACTGACGGTTGCAACCATTTCGAGGGCGCGGGTGAGCAGCACATGCACGCTGGCCGCGAGCGGAATGGCAAGCACGAGCCAAAGCCGGAGAACCGGCATCAGCCAGGCGGGATCAATGCTCGGCGGGCGCTTGGTGAAAAACGCGACAAACTCCGCCTCGAAGAAAAGGCTGGCGGGAATCGCCAGCGCGATCATGAGACAGGCAACAAAATTGAAGACGCGCGAAAACTTCAAAAGGAACCGCAGGATCGCGAGGATCGCGGTCGAAGGCCGGGTGGTTGCGTGCTGGGCGGTTGCAGGCGCGGACGATGCAGAAAGGATGGGGGCACGGGACATGGTATATCTCCTTGCAATTGCGTGCGGGCGCGGGCCGACCTGATATTATCGTTAAACGATATTACTATTGCTGTCAAACAGAAAACACATTATCGTATATCGACGATGTTTGCGGGTTGGCATAGTTTTCTACCGCGCAAAGAAATGCGCTTGTGGGAGCAATGCCATGTCGGCCCCGTGGCGGCTGATCGGGAAAAGGAGCAGGAAAAGGTGGCGAGCGGGCAAGTCTCGGCCGGGTTGATCTGCGGTCTTGTTGATTACGCCGCATCGCGCGGCGCCGACCGCGCGGCGCTTGCTGCTGCCGCGGGCATTGATCTGGCGCGCCTTGATGATCCCGACGCGCGTTTTGCCTTCGCGACCTATGAAGCCCTGATGGGCGCCGCCAAGGGTCAATGCGGCGATCCTGCGCTTGCGCTTCATTATGGTGCGAGCGTGGACATGGCCGAGATCTCCATTGTCGGCCTCATCATGAATGCATCGGAAACCATGGCCGATGCCTTTGCCCAGCTGCAGCGCTATGGACGGCTGGCCGTGGAAACCGGCGGCGCGGGGCCGCGCTTTGAAATCGACGTCCGGGACGGCCAGCCATGGATCGTTGACCGACGGCCGCTGCCCCATGCATTTCCCGAACTGACCGAAACCGCCTTTGCGCGGCTTGCGTGCGGGCCGCGCCGCTTCCTTTCGCGTCCGCATGTCCTTGAAGTGCATTTCACCCATGCCGCGCCGCCATGGCGTGATGCCTATGACAACGTCTTCCAGTGCAAGGTTTCATTCTCCAGCAACTGGAATGCGATGCGCCTTGATCCCGAAACCGGCAGCTGGCGCGTTGCGCTTCACCCGCGCTATGTCTTCGGCATTCTGGCGGAGAAGGCCGACCAGCTGATCCAGTCGCTGGATCAAACGCAGACGCTGCGTGCGCGCATCGAGGCGATTATCCTGCCCACGCTGCACAAAGGCGGCATCAGCGCCGACAAAACCGCGACGATGCTGGGCTTCAGCCGCCAGACGCTTTTCCGCAAATTGCGTGATGAGGGCGCAAGCTTTGCCCGGATCGTGGATGATCTGCGCCAGCGCACAGCGCTTCATTACATGCGCGGGCGGCGCGTTTCGGTGAGCGAGGCCGCCTATCTTACCGGATTTTCGGACCGCGCCGCCTTCTCGCGCGCCTTCAAGCGGTGGACGGGCAAGGGCCCGGGCCAGATGCGCCTTGAGGCGGCCAAGCTTGAAACTCGGCGGCACGCCAATGGGTAAGTCCAGCCGGAGCGCGCACGCAAGCGTGATCGGGTCTGCTACCGGATGCTACAGCGATGAAACGCCCGGACATATCGCGCGCGCGCGACTCAGCGAATATCTGCTCCCAACCTGAAACGCCGGATCCCTGCCCCATGACCGCCGACCTGCCGCTTTACCGGCTTTACCTTCTGCGCGCTGCCTATCTTCTGATTGGCGGCGGCCTCATCGTTACCCTCTGGCCACTCATCATTTCGCGTGGGCCCGAGATTGGATTGATGAATGGCGTTGCGTGGTCGATGCTGGGCGCGCTTTCGATCCTTGCCCTTTTCGGCCTGCGCTATCCCTTGCAGATGCTGCCCTTGCTCATGTTCGAGATCGGCTGGAAGGCGTTCTGGACGCTGGCCTATGGCCTGCCGCTGTGGCTTTCGGACAAGATGACCGAGGCGCATGTGCAGACAGCATTCGAGGTGGGCGCCATCGTCGTCGTCCTGCCTGCGGTGCCCTGGACTTATCTCTGGCGCCAATATGTGATGCGCAAAGGCGACCGCTGGACAACGCAGCGCACGGCGAGCGCGGAACGGTGAGGTGAGGCAGGGCGACGCCGAAAGTCGGCGCTGCCAGGCACATTGGCGCAACGATTGCGCGTTGCATCCGCGCCCGCCTCAATCCGTTGTCGAGGCCATGATGACAGTCAACTGCCGCGTTTCGGGCACGTAGACCGTGAAGAGATAGACGCCCATTTCATGGGCCGCCATCGCGCGGTGGTTCGGCTGGCGCGCTTTCACCGGGGAAGTAGGGCCAATCTTCGCTGCGGTCGGAGTCGAGCAGATCGTCGATGGCGTCAGGCGCTGTTGTGGTGATGGAGGCGTAATGGACGCCCGGCTCTCCTGCGAACATTTGTCCCAACAGCCGGGGGTACTTCTCGCGCATTTCTTCTTCGCTGGGGCGCAGAAAGAGAATGAGGCGCAGGCGTTCCCCCATCGCGACAAGTGCTTGATCGCAGCTGGTTGTGGCGCCGACTTCAAAGAATTCCTGATCCGGCCCTTTGAAGACCCGGTGTGCCCGCACGATGGCGTTCTGCCTGCCGCGAATGAAGGGCTGCACCACTTCGCCGTCGATAATGGCGTCGGCGTTCTTGAGTGTCTGTCTTGCCCATTTGCGTTGAGCAAATGCGGAGTTGTCGCAATACTCACCATTCTCTCCGCAAGAAACGGAGCATGCGCGCGCGGGAGTGGCGTTCAGTGAAGTGAGTGCGAGCGCAAACAGGATCAGAAGAATTTTCTGCATCACTGCATCTCCCACATCTTGCGCATGGCTAGATCAAGCTCATGCTCATGCACGTTTCATAATACCACTCACCTAAGCTCCAAGCGAGAAACCAGTGATCGCCGCGGCATAACTAGTGACTTTGCTCCAATTCCGCGGGAAGCGGACAAACCCCAAAGCCTCGAATTAAGACTGGGAGGGTGCTAGGTTTCGTTTAAATTGCAACCTGACCTGCGGAACTCCCATGCGCTTTGAGGCCATTCGCATTACGAACTACAAATCATTTGAGGATTCAGGGTGGATTGATCTATCTCCCGGCATCAATGTGGTGGTTGGGGAGAATGGCTCGGGGAAGTCGGCCTTAATTGAAATTTTGAACCCAAGAGAAGCAACTAGCACACCGCACCGCAGCCCGGCGAATGTCTCCCTTGTAAGGATGCCAAACTCGAGCGTGACCTATCGCGTTTTCACTTCTGGAGACGAGATCAGGCAATGTACAATTAGATCTGGCGGGGCATTTGAGACATTCGTTCCGGTCCATCGATACTCGCGCCAAGAGACGGTGCGGGTTGGAGACTCTTCACTCTCAGTTATCGATGCATTTCACTCAAACTCCGATCGTGAATTGACCTCGTTCGTTGTAGCACTCCTATCTAGCAATATTCGTATGGAGCTAGTTCATGCCTTCGACAATGAGGGCTGGCAATCGACTACCTTTCCTCCTCGATGGTTTGAAGGTGAGGGTGTGTATGGACTTGACTGGCGGCACGTTACGCTTGCTCCAAACATCTCTACCCAGAGTTTTGATACGCTCTTGTCGCAAGCAGGTCATGCAAATGCGCCATTCAGAGACGGCATTACTCGTGGCGCGTGGCAACGTAGTGGCGAGGCAGTATTTGGACTCTTCACATCACAGCCCAAGGTTGGCGCTTGCCCACACTCCATATATGCGGAGCGCCTAAAGGCGGATGGAAGCAATCTCGCGGCACATCTGACCACTATAAAGTCGCGGCGACGTCGCGATAACATTGAGGAAGGTCTTCGGTCTATTTTCCCGCAGTGCAAGGGTTTCACTGTCACTTCGGGCCTTCATGGCTCAGAGAACACCTTCACGGTGAACTTGGCGTTTCATGATAGTGATGGCGATGACCTTTCCTTTCCCTTGAATGATTGCGGCACTGGCTATGCGCAAGTTTTGCTTCTGCTGACAATAATCACTTCACCGGAGCCGTCGATCCTCATTCTCGACGAGCCATTCACGCATCTGCATCCGGCGGCAGCTAAGAAGCTCGCTGGCTTTATTCGGCAGTATCCTCAGCATCAGTACGTAATCTCGACACATTCGCCGGAAGTCATTAATGCTCTGAAGCCCGACCGGATAATTCGAGTAGATCGGGATCCTGTCAGCGGCAAATCGACTGCTAAGTCAATAAACGCGGGTAGCCTGCCAGAAATGCGGTCGCTCTTGCGTGATCTGGGGGTCTCGCTTGCTGATGTATTTGGCTTTGAGAAAATTGTATTCGTAGAAGGTGAGACCGAGCAGGAGTGTTTTGACTACATTCTGCGGGCTAATGAAGGGGCTAGAGCCCAAGCCGCGAATTTCGTAGTTGCCAAAAAGCCCTCGGAGAAGTGGAGGGGAAGCCGTGTGCATGACTGGTTCGAGAGGTATCGGTCGATCATAGAGAGCACTGGCCTGCTGACGCCAGACTATTGCTTCAGCTTTGATCGTGAGGACTCGAGTCCAGAGGATCGTACCAGGATCGAGAGCGAGTCGTCCGGCAAAGTGCATTTCATTCCAGGGCGCATGTTCGAGGATTTTCTTCTATCGGAACGGGCAATTGTCGCCGTCCTTACCGAACAGAATTTCCCACCCAGTGATGCTGGTTTGGATGTTGCCGGAGTGCTGACGCAGGCAATAAATGCGGGCGAGACACTCCATGCCGCCAACCTTCTGAAAGACATTTTCAGCAAGGCCTCTGATGCCAAGCTGGAGTACAACAAGCCCAGGCATGGCCTGATGCTGACGAAATGGCTGCTCAAGAATGAACCCGAGACGATCGAGCCGCTGGTCAAATATGTTCTTGATCTCGCACGGCCTGCTGCCTCAAGTAATCCGTGACACGGAGGGCCGGTTGGTGTTAGCCGGTCCGAGAATTCTTGCTTTCATGGATCAGGCATGACCACGCTTCAATCCGTCACGCTGCATAAGGGCGATCTGCCCGCGGGGCTTTCCTTCGGTGCCATCGTCGCCGTCGATACCGAGGCGATGGGCCTGAACCCCACGCGCGACCGGCTGTGCCTTGTCCAGCTTTCGGCGGGCGACGGGAATGTGCATCTCGTCCAGATCATCCCCGGCCAGGATGCGCCAAACCTGCGTGCGCTTTTCGGCGACCGCAATGTGCTCAAGCTTCTGCACTTTGCGCGTTTCGACATGGGCATGATCGCCAAGCATCTGGGCGTGATGATGGGGCCGGTCTATTGCACCAAAATCGCCTCGCGCCTCACGCGCACCTATACCGACCGGCACGGCCTCAAGGATCTGGTGAAAGAGGTTTTGGGCATAGACCTTTCCAAGGAGCAGCAAAGCTCTGACTGGGGAGCCCCTGAACTTTCCGCCGAGCAGCAGCGTTATGCGGCCGCCGACGTGCTGCATTTGCACCGGCTGAAGGAAAAGCTCGACGAGCGCCTTCATCGCGAGAAGCGCCAGCAGATCGCGCAGGCCTGCTTCAACTTCCTGCCGGTGCGCGCCACGCTTGACCTGTCGGGCTGGCCGGAAGAGGACATTTTCGCGCATTAACGAAGAGCGCGCTTCACGCGGAATTGACTTTGCGCCGGGCGGGGTTAGCTTGGGCGCAACATCGCGTTCGGGTGCTGGCGAAACGTTTCGCCCCGCGCCTTTTGGGGCAGACAGAGATCACGCGTGTTCAAGCGGCTCATCATTCCGGGCGTCATTTTGTTTGCGGTGGCGCTGTCAGCGGGCACCGCATGGGTGGTTTCGCTTGCCCAGCCCGACAACGAAGACCGCATGCGCCGGTTCCTCGAATTCTCGGGGCTCGCGCCGCTGGCCCGCTTTGATGCCGTCGAAGGCGATTTCTGGTCGGGTGAAATTTCCGCCTCGGGCTTTGCGCTCGATTACACCGGCATTGCTGGTGCCGCCGCCGGGCGCGTGCCGCTGGGCACGTTCTCGGTTGCGGAACTTGACTACACCTCGACCTATCTCATCCGTTACGAGGCGCGGCTTGAAGGCGCGGTGATCGATGTGCCCGCCCTTGCCCAATGGGTGCGTGACCTGCCCGGCACGGATGCAGCCGCTCTTGCGCTCAAATCCGAAATCATGCCGGTCCTGGACGAGGCGGTGGCCCAGGGCTTTGGCCGGGTCAATGCAACGCTTCACGTCGATGAGTGGCTGCGCGAATGGCGCGGCACCTACACGGCCGGCTTCACGCTCACGCTTGAAAACGTCGCAACCCTCAAGGGGCGCATTGATCTTTCGGGCATTGATGCGGATGCACTCAATGCGTGGCGCCAGCTTGCAACACCGCCCTGGGCCATTGCCTGGTGGCGGCCCGGTGCGGGCGTCGCGTTCCTTGGCGGCATTGCCCGGCTTCTGGCCCCGCCCGATGGCGCGTTCCGCAATGTGGCGCTGGAACATCTGGCATTCGACGTCATCGATGATGGCGGCGGGCAAGGGTTTTTGTCGGTTGCCGACCGCAGCTTTGCGGGCACGGCCTCCTGGATCGGCGCGGGGCTTGTACCGGCTGCCCGGAACGTCCTGACGGCGGCGGGCCTTGGTGCTGCGCGGATTGATCCCCTGATGCGTGCCGTCAACCAGATCAGGCAAGACCCGCGCGCGGCCTATCTGCGCATCCATGCGCGCGAGCCTTTGGTGCTGGGCGATGTCTATGATGCTGCCGCCATCCTTGACGAAGGGATGCGGCGCGAGCGGCTGGGGCTTCTGCTTGAATCGCTCCAGATCGATCTTTCGCGCACCAAGCCGCCGGAACCTGTTGACTGAACGCAGCCGGTCAGGCTTGCGACAGCTTGCGCTTGAAGAACGACATATAGCGCGGGTCAATCGTGGCCGTCGGAAAGTGGATGAACACATCCGTCGTGCCGAACTGGTGATCCACAAACGCGCCATCGCCGATGGTGGCACCCAGCCGGATATAGCCCTTGAGCAAGGGCGGCAGGGACAACTCGCCCTCTGCCGGATTGATCTCATCCTTCGGCATCATGTTCATTTCGACATGCACGGATGGCAGCGCGCGCACGCGGTCGGGTGCCGGTGTCAGGTAATAGTGATAGAGATAAGAAAGCGGCAGTTTCAGCGCCTGCGGGTCCGTGCCCGGCAACGAGGCACAGCCGAACATCAGCTCAACCCCGTTGCGCAGGAGATAGACCAGAAGCCCGCGCCAGAGAAACTGCATGGTCTGGTTTGACGTGCGCCAGGGCTTGGCAACGCACGAGCGCCCCAACTCCAGATATTTCGCGCCCGGCGCTGCCTTGGCCAGCATCGGCCCGATGTCGTATTCGGCAGCGCTGTAAAATCCGCCATGCAGGTCGGCCACTTCCTTGCGCAACAGGCGATAGCAGGCAACGACCGCACCGCGCGGCGTATCACCGGCCACAGACGTGTCGAAGACCAGGAGATGATCGACAAAATCGTCATAGCGGTCGAAGTCGCGGCCTTCGCGCGCCATTTCCGGCGTCGGTGTGGCTGACATCTCGCGGTAGAAGACATCATAGCGCAGCCGCTGGGCGGCGCGGATCTCTTCCGCATCGGTCGTCAGGCGCGCTTCAAGCGCACCGGAGCGGGCGAGAAGATTGTCGTCTTCGGGTTCGGCTGCTTCATCAACCGCCATGAGGCGTCCGGGCGTTCTGATGGAAGGGATGGCGCGAACCTAATGCAGGGTCAGGGTTAAGGCAAACTGCGGCTTGCCCCTTGCCCCCGAAGCCAAATCAGGCAAGCGTGACCGCCTGTTTCCGGTTTGGTGCTCTTCCAAGAGGCGCGTGCATGAGCGGCAAGGTGACGAACACTTCCGGCGACACCATGATGGCGCGCGCGCGCCATGTGCTGGGCGGTCGCAAGACCAGCGTGATGCTGGCGCTCGGCTTTGCCGCAGGCTTTCCCAATGTGATGCTGATCGGCACCCTGAACGCCTGGCTGTCAGCCGCGGGTGTCGATCTTGCAACCATCGGCGTGTTGTCGTGGATCGGCTTGGCTTACGCGTTCAAGTTCCTGTGGTCGCCGGCCGTCAATCTTGCACCGCCATTGGGCTTCTCGCGGCTGGGGCGGCGGCGCGGCTGGATGCTGATCTGCCAGATCGTCATAACGGGCTGCATTGCCGTCATCGCCGTTTCTGATCCCGCGCACGGCCTTGGCCTGATGGCAGCCGCAGCCACGGTCGCTGCCTTTGCTTCTGCCACACAGGACATTTCCATCGACACGTGGCGCATCGAAGTGGCCGACGCCAAAGCGCCGATCGACCTTCTTTCCGCCGTCTATCAGTTCGGCTATCGCACCTCGTCACTGGCGGGCGGCGCGGGTGCGCTCTTCCTTGCCGACCAGATGGACTGGAGCGACGTCTATCTGATCGCAGCCCTCGTGATGGCGCTGGCGGCGATGGCCACTTTCTTTGCCCCCGAACCGTCACGCGATCTTGTGGCGGAACAGGCAAGCCATGCGGTTGATACGCGCACCAGTCCGCGCCAGCGTGCCGTCGTGCTCGGCCTTGTGCTGACGGCGTGGGCGGCCAGCATTTTCGTCATTGTCGAATTCATGGTGCGCGCTGTCCTTTCTGACACGCCACCGGCAGCCTCGCTCTTCACGCGCGAGATGGGACCGTGGATCGTGGTTGCCACCGTCGTCTTTCCTTGCGTGCTTGCAACATGGGTCGCGCGGCTTGCGCCGCATGCGGCGCCACGGCCGGGCCATCGCGCGGTTGACCGGCTCTATGGCGCGATTGTCACGCCCTTTGTCGAGATCATGGCGCGGCTCGGGTTTGCGGCCATCCTGGTCGTGTTCCTGATCCTCACCTACCGCATCACGGATTCGATCTGGGGGCCGTTTGCCTTCCCGTTCTACCTGCAGGAACTGCACTACACGAATTCGGAAGTCGCGTTTGCCTCAAAGCTGTTCGGCGTCATCATGACGATTGCCGGCGTGGGGCTGGGCGCCATCTGCCTTATCTGGCTGGGGCGTATGGCGACATTGACGCTGGGCGCTGCCATTGCGGCGGCCAGCAATCTTCTCTTTGCCGACCTTGCCTATGGCGGGCCGGGCATTGATGCGGTCCTTGCCGCAACGGGGCTTGAGCAGGTGTTTGGCTGGCTGGGTGCTGATCTGCGCATGGCGCGGCTGATGATGGCGATCACCGGCGAGAACATCGCGGCGGGTTTTGCGGGCGCGGCATTCGTTGCCTATCTCTCGGGACTTGCGAGCAAGCTGCACGGTGCGGTGCAGTTTGCGGTCTTCACGTCGCTGACGCTTCTGGTCGGCACGCTGGGGCGCGGCTGGATCGGCGAAGAGATCAAGGAGATCGGCTATGGGCCGGTCTTCGAGATCACGGCGCTGATCGGCATCATCGCGGTCGCGGCCTGTATCCTTGAATGGATGCGCACGCCACGGGCAGGCAAGGACATCCCGGCGGGGTGAACCGTCACGACTCGGCGAAAAGGCGCGGAAAAAGGACATCGAGCGCATCGGCGGGGAAGCGCAGCGAGACCGGACCCTTTGCGCTCTGTGCACCCAGGACTTTGCGGTCGAGCAATTCCGCAAGCATCGTGCGCGCCGTGCGTTCGCCAAGGCCGGTGGCACCGGCCACATCGCCACGCGCAATCTCGCCGCGATGAAGGGTTTCGGCAAGCAGCCGGCCTGCTTCCGGGCGAAGGCGCATTTGGCCGGCAAAGTCACGCAAGCGCTGCGACAGTCCATCAAGGTCGAAGAGGCCGGACATAAAAATGATCTGGTCGCGGCACAGTTTCAGGAACCAGAGCGAAAATTCTGTCAATGCCCGCGCCGAAAGATTGCCGCGCCCGTCGAGATCACCCTGACGCGGCGTGTCGGCATGGTCCATCATGCGCTTGTACTCGCCCTTGCCTTCAATGCCGCCGCCAAGTCCACGCGCAAGTCCGCGCGAGATTGACCACAATCCATGCGCGCCGATTCCCGCCTGCAGGGCCATCGCATGGCTCATCAGCCTGCTGACGCGACCATTCCCGTCCGGGAAAGGATGAATGTAGTTCAGGCGGTGATGGGCAGCAGGCAATGCCAGCAGGCGCTCGGCCATTCCCGCTCTTTCGCCATAGCGCTTCTCAAAATGCGCCATGAACGCCTCAACCGCAGGGCTTGAGGGCGGCACATGACGGCCAACCGAAACGTCATGGGCCGGATCATTGCGGAACGAGCCGGGCACCATCATGAACGCGCGGCCCGCCCCCTTGATGCGGAGAGTGTCTTCCGGCGCATCATGATAAAATTCCCGGTGCAGACGCTTGACGAAAGCAGCGCTTGCAGGAGCGCCGAGCGTTCCCGCTGCAAATTCGCGGTCGATGATTGCCTGAACGCGGACATGGGCCTTCGCCTCAAGCTGGAGGCTTCGCCGCCTTTCATCCGTATCAAGATCATTGGCCAGCGCCCGCTCGATGTCGCGGGGGCGTGTGTTGTTGCCCTCGATAAGGTTCGAGTAGTAGCAATTCATGATCCGCACGAGACCGGCAAGGTTCTCCGCCGTCCGCGGGTGAAGCCGCGCGCCCAGACGGCTTGCCAAGGCCGGCAGTTCGGCGACGAGATCAAGAAGCTCTCCCCGCGCCTCCTCAAGGAAGCAGGGCTCGATGCGGCTTGGGGTCTCGGGGGTGTTATTCTCGACCATATTGCCGATCATGCCAAAGGTGGAACCTGTTGACCAGCATGTGTTTTCCTGAGAATCGGAGGGCAAATTGCCGATCACGCTTGCCGATCTGCTTGAGGCACGAAAGCCCATTTGAAACAGGCGGTTGGGCAAATGTACGGCTGACCTGCGTGCCGATGCGAAGGCCTTACGCCGCCGAGGCCGCGGTCGGCGCGAAGGCCGCAATCGCGCGGGTCAGCGCCTCGGGATCAAGCGGCTTGGTCAGGAACTCGTCCATGCCCGCTGCCATGCAAGTGGCGCGGTCGTCGTCCATGGCCGATGCCGTGAGCGCGATGATCGGCGTGCGGCGCACGCCATTGCCGGTTTCTGCCATGCGGATGCGCTTGGTTGCCTCGATTCCGTCGAGCCCCGGCATATGCAGATCCATCAGCACGACATCATAGCGGCGGCGGGCAAAGGCTGCGACGGCCTCAAGCCCGTCCTTCACGGCATCGACCTGATGGCCCATGCGCTTGACCAGCGAGACCGTCAGAAGCGTGTTGATCTCGTTGTCTTCGGCCAGAAGGATCGACAGCGTGCCGGAATGCGCGCCGTCGCCTGGGGGCGATGATGCTTGCATCGCATCTCCCACGCGCGCTTGCGCCGCCATCGACCGCAGGGCCTGTGCATTGCGTGCGACCATGCCGGCCTGCAACGCGTCATTGCCGGGGCGGGCAAGCAGTTCGGCAATGCGGCGTTCCAGCGCGCCATGGCGCACGGGCGTGATGTGATAGGCGTGGACACCCAGTGAGCGCAGATGATCGAGCCTGCTGCGCTGGCCCGGCGGCAGAAGCACGACGATGCGCGCATTTGGTGCAAAGCGGGCAAAGCCGCTGATGAAGGCCTCCGCGTCGCCATCACCCAGCCGGTGATCGACCAGGATGATGTCAGCCTGCATGGCCATGAGGCTTGCGACCGCTTCATGGCCCGATGGCGTCAGGAACACTTGCGCGCCTGCTGCATTCAGGCGGTTGGACAAGGCCTCGCCCAGAACGGCAGACGAGGTGATGAGAAGGACGCTGCACGACAACGGGGTTGCGGCAGGCGGACCGGACGAAGCTGTCGCCAGTGGCAGCGTGAACCAGAAGATCGAGCCGCGGGTCTTTGCTGCGGAAACGCCGATGTCGCCACCCATGGCCAGCACGATGCGCCGTGTGATCGCCAAGCCAAGACCGGTACCGCCATATTTGCGGGAGTGGGACCCATCCGCCTGCTCGAAATGGCCAAAGATGCGGGCGCGCGCCTCTTCCGGTACGCCGATGCCGGAGTCTTCCACTTCGGTGAGCAACACAGGACCGGCGGCGGCGGGCGAGTATTCCACACGCATGCGGACCGATACGCCGCCTTCATCCGTGAACTTGACCGCATTGCCAGCAAGATTGATGAGGATCTGGCGCACACGGCCATCGTCACCGGTGATGCGCTCCGGCACGGCGGGATCAACATCGACGGCAATGTCGATGCCCTTGTCGTGAGCCCTTGTGGAGAGGAGCTCGGCCACGCCATCCGCCAGTTCGCGCACGGCGAAGGGCTTTTGTTCCAGGTTGATGCCGCCCGCCTCGATCTTGGAAAAATCGAGGATGTCGTTGATGAGATCAACCAGCGCCTCGCCCGATTGCTTCACCGCCAGCGTATAGGCGCGCTGCTCGGAGGAGAGCGGCGTATCGAGAAGAAGCCGCGTCATGCCGATCACACCGTTCATGGGCGTGCGGATTTCATGGCTCATGGTGGCCAGGAACATCGACTTGGCGCGGTTGGTTTCTTCCGCCTTGTCGCGGGCATTTTTCAGGACCGCTTCGGCCTCGCGCGCCTCGGTAATGTCGCGGCCCACGCACTGGATTTCGGTGACGGCTCCCGCCTCGTCCAGAAAGGCGAGGTCCTCAAAGGCAAACCAGCGCCAGCCCGAAAGCGTGCGCACGCGGCGGTCATAGCGGACGCGGCGGTTGGCTGCGACCAGGGCGTGTCGTGTATCCAGGTCGGCCTCTTGCGTCTGCATCACGAAAACTTCGCCGAGGATGTCGCGGCGATCGACACCAAAGGCCGCGCAGAAGGCATCATTGACGAAGGTGAGCCTGCCATCAGGCCAGCGGCGCAGGATGATGTCGCCCATTGCGTCAACGAGACCGCGATAACGCTGCTCGTTCTCGCGCAATTCGGCATTGGCAAGTGTCACGCGCTCAACGGTGCGCTTCTGCACATCCGTCAACCGCTTCAGGGTCGTTGCCTGATCGCCCATCGCCTTGAGGCGCGCCTGGGCCGTTATGAGCGCAAAATAGAGAACACCCACGCCAATGACGGCAAAAGCACCGACCAGAAGGGGGTCGGGCGTAAGCATTTTTCCCGACACGTAACGCTGGACGAGCAACAAAGCCGCCAAACCCATGGCGGAGAGCGCAAGCAGAAGGGCAAAGAAGCGGTGAGCGCGCATGGGACCCAAGCGGGCGGAATGAGGCAGCCATCTTCGGCCTGACAGGTTAAGATAATGTAAGAATTACATGGTGTTAACTGCATCCACCCGGCAATTGTGACGCTCTGACTGGAGCATCCGTGCCAGTTGGGTTAGACTTTTTGAATCGTTTTGAGCCGGGCTCCATTTTCGGGACCCGCAAAACGCTTTGGGGAGATTTGCGATGAAGAAACTTCTGGCTGCGGCGGCGCTGGCCGTCACGATGGGCTCGGGCCCTGCTCTGGCCGAGGGCATGTATTTTGAGGGCTTTGCCGGCTTTACCTTTACCGATGAGCTCGACTGGGGCGGCGGCACTTACGACATGGACACCGGCTGGAACGCCGGTGGCGCCATCGGCGGCACGCTGTGGGGCAATTGGGAAGGCGAGTTCGAGATTTCCTATAACCGCATGGACTACAGCGGTTATTCGTCGGACACGCACGAATACCGGTTCATGGGCAATCTGCTCTACAACATTGCCACCGAAGGCAATTGGGATCCGTATCTGGGCGGCGGCCTTGGCCTTGCCAGCGTCACTTATGATCCAGGTGACACGAACGATTCTGTTGCAGCCTGGCAGCTGATCGCCGGTCTCCGCGTGGCCGTAAGCGAGCGCTGGAGCCTCTTTGGCGAATACCGCTTCCAGGACACGTTCTCGGACCCCGAGGACAGCGGGCTTGAGTGGGAACATTCGGGCAGCAATGTCTCGTTCGGTGCGCGCGTCAATCTGAACTGAAGAACATCCGCTTACGGATGATCGGGGGCGCTCCTGTCGGGGCGCCCCTTTTTCATTGAAGCTGCAGCCTTCGATATGACAGCGCTTCCGCCACATGCATGCGCGAGACCTGGGCGCGGCCTTCAAGGTCGGCAATCGTCCGCGCCACGCGCAAGATGCGATGATAGCCTCGGGCGGAAAGCCGCATGCGGTCGGCAGCCTCGGTCAGCAACGCGCGGCCGGATGCTTCGGGGGCTGCTACTTCTTCCAGCAACGTGCCATCGGCTTCCGCATTGGTGCGGATCGCATGCGTTTCATAGCGCGCGCGCTGGATTTCCCGCGCAACATTGACACGGGCTGCAATTTGCGCCGAACCCTCTGCCGGGGGCGGCAGTGACAAGTCACTCGCCTTGACGGCCGGCACATCGACATGAAGGTCGATGCGGTCAAACATCGGGCCCGAGATGCGGGTCTGGTATTCGCCCGCGCATTTGGGCGCGCGATTGCAGGCCTGCGCCGGGTCTGACAGCCAGCCGCAGCGGCATGGGTTCATCGCCGCCACCAATTGCACGCGCGCAGGATAACGCACATGCGCATTGGCGCGGGCGACGACGGCGCTTCCCGTTTCCAAGGGCTGGCGAAGGCTGTCGAGTACGGCGCGCTGGAACTCCGGCAACTCGTCCAGGAAAAGCACACCCAGATGGGCAAGCGACACCTCCCCCGGCTTGGCGCGCATGCCGCCACCCACCAACGCTGCCATCGAGGCGGAATGGTGTGGCGCGCGATAGGGCCGCCTGCGGTCAATCGCGCCGTCACGCAGTTCACCTGCAAGGCTGCGGATCATCGAGACTTCCAGCGCCTCGCGCGCGTCCATCGGCGGCAACAGGCCGGGCAGGCGCTGGGCCAGCATCGACTTGCCTGATCCCGGCGGGCCGATCATCAGCATGTTGTGACCGCCGGCGGCTGCGATCTCCAACGCGCGCTTGGCGGTTTCCTGACCCTTCACATCGCGCAGGTCGGGCACATTCATGCCGCCATTTTCGGCAAGCCGTGCGACGGGCGCTTCCAGAACCGTTTCGCCGCGCAAATGCTGAATCAAGGGCAGAAGGGCGGGGGCCGCCACCACGGCCACGCCGCCCACCCAGGCCGCTTCCGCGCCACAGGCTTGCGGGCAGATGAGATCGCGGTTCTGGGCGGCGGCGGCAACAGCGGCCGGCAGCACGCCCGCGACCGGCGTGATCGCGCCATCCAGCGACAATTCACCGAGCGCAACAAAGCGGGCAAGTTCCGCATGCGGCAGCGCGCCCATGGCCGCGATCAGGCCAAGCGCAATCGGCAGATCAAAATGTGATCCTTCCTTGGGAAGATCGGCGGGCGCAAGGTTCACGGTCACCCGCTTGGGCGGCAGCGCCAATCCGATGGCGGTCAGGGCCGCGCGCACGCGTTCGCGGCTTTCGGCAACCGCCTTGTCGGGCAGGCCAACGATGGTGAAGGCGGGAAGGCCCGCGCCGATCTGCACCTGCACGTCAACTTCGCGCGCGTCTATGCCGGCAAAGGCGACGGTATAGACGTGGGCTACCGTCACGCCACACCACCATGCCTTATGCGCGTTGATCGCAGCCGGTGGATGGCAGCAAGCTGGTCACTGACATGCGGCTGGCGCGGATTGGAGGCAAGGGACGCGCGCATCAGACGCTCCGCCTCGTCAAAGGCGCCGCGCGTCTTGGCGATCAGCCCCAGCAATTGCAGCGCATCGGGCTGGTGAGGGATGAGATCAAGCACCAGATTATAGGCGGCTATCGCGTCATCCAGCCTGCCCTCCTCGTGCGCCCGGACGGCACGCGCCAGCGCATCGCGCACGCCACGCGCGACGGGGCGCGCGACGGAGCGTTCGATTAGGCCCGCATCGCGAATTGCAGCCATCTCGTCAGCATGATCATCCATGGGCTTGTTTTGGCGGGTCGAGCCCCGGCCGGTCAAGCCAAACCCGCCGCCGGCACCTCTCCCACGCGGCGGGAGATTTCTGCCTGGAACCAGCGGACGCCGTTCTCATGGGTCGGCGAAAGAACGCCCCGGTCATAGATGCCCGCATTCAAATTCACCTGCACCGCCTCGCAGATCGCCTTGTCCTCCGCCGTTACGCGCTCGGACATGGCGAGGATTTCGTCCTTGCGCGCCTGGCTCAACCCGTCGCGGAAGAAGAAGAGATAATCGAGCCGCGTGCGGTCATGGCCCAGGGGCCACATGCGTTCCATCATCAGGCCGTCGGCATAGACATTCACGCCCAGGACCGGAAACGCCCAGGCCCATAATCCGTCATAGATATTGGCTGCGGTACTGAGCGGCGGCGCCTCGTGGATGGCAATGGCGCCTTCCATCGTCACGCGGTAGCGGGCGGCATCCACCTCGGCGGCAAGGCCGGGATGGACGGCAGCCACGTGATAACCCTCAAGGTAGTTCTCCGCATAGGTCTTCCAGTTGCAGGCAATGTCATGCGTGCGCTGCTCCACGAAATGGAAGGCCTCCAGATCAAGCCGCGCGGCGTGACGTGCCAATGGCGCGATGAAATTTTCGAAGCCCGACGCATCGGGATCGGGTGCCACAAAAATGAACCCGCGCCACAAGGCCAGTGACGCGGGATGAAGCCCGAATTGCCGCACGTCGAAATTTTCCGCCGGGCCAAAACCTGTTGCCGTGCGCAGTTTTCCGTCCAGCGTGTATTTCCAGCCGTGATATCTGCAGACGAGGTGATCGCCGCAAGACGAAGCGCCCTCGCCTGCCAACGGACCAGCGCGGTGGCGGCAGACATTGTGGAAGGCGCGCAAGGTGCCGTCGTGTTGGCGTACGATCACGAGCGGATAGCCCGCAATATTCAGCGCATATAGATCACCGGGCTGCGGCAACATCGAAACATGGGCTGCAAGGTGAAAGCTTGGCGCAAAGATGCGGACCCGTTCCAATGCGTAGCGGGCGGGGTCGCGATAGAACGATGCGGGAAGTGTTGTCCAAACCATTTCTCAGGCCTTCAGGCGGCGCTCGATCGCGTCCCAGAGCAGGGCCGCAATGTCGGCGCCGCCGAAGCGGCGGATCTCGTGGATGCCGGTCGGCGACGTCACGTTGATCTCGGTCAGCCAGTCGCCGATCACGTCAATGCCGGTAAAGATGAGACCGCGCGCCTTCAGCTCAGGCCCGATGGCGGCGCAGATCTCGCGGTCGCGGGCGGAGAGTTCGATTGCCTCCGGCCGCCCGCCGACATGCATGTTGGAGCGCGCCTCGCCCTTGGCCGGCACGCGGTTGATTGCGCCCGCCGGTTCGCCGTCAACCAGGATGATGCGCTTGTCGCCCTGGCGTACCTCAGGCAGATAACGCTGCACGATCACCGGCTCGCGGTAGAACTGGGTGAAGAGTTCAAGAAGCGCGTTGAGGTTTTCGTCCTCCGGCTTGATGCGGAAGACGCCCGCGCCGCCATTGCCGTAAAGGGGCTTTACGATGATGTCGCCATGGGCTGCGCGGAATGCCTTGATCGCACCGGCATCGGACGTAATCAGCGTCGGCGGTGTCAGGTCGCGGAACTGCGTGACAAAAAGCTTTTCGGGCGCATTGCGCACATGGGCTGGATCATTGACGACAAGGGTTTTGGGATGGATGCGCTCCAGCACATGGGTCGTCGTGATGTAGCCCATGTCGAAGGGCGGGTCCTGCCGCAGCAGCACCACATTCATGGTTGCAAGGTCGGTTGTGCGCGCCTCGCCCAGCGTGAAATGATCGCCCTTGACCGCGCGCACCGACAAGGGGGCCGCATGGGCCAGGACGTCGCCATGCAGGAAACTCAGCTGGCGCGGCTGATAGTAAAAAAGCGTGTGGCCGCGCTTCTGGGCTTCCAGCGCCAGCGCAAAGGTTGAATCCCCGTCGATGTTGATCGCCGCGATCGGGTCCATCTGGATGGCGACACGAAGACCCATGGGCATTACCTCTCGGCGGGAAAGCGATCTATCGGGCGTACAGGACGGGCAGGCAACCCTGCCGCCCCGATGCGCCCTAGTTGAGGCACCCTAGTTGAGGCACCCTAGTTGAGGCACCCTAGTTGAGCCGGGCCTTCAACACCTTGTAAAGGGCTTCGGCTGCCTGCGCATAGGGCTCGCCCGCGCCGCGTTCCACGGCCTTGGCGAGCGCCTTGATGGCAGCGCCCGGTTTCTCATTGCGCGCCTGGGCGGCCCCAAGGTCGAACCATAAAATACCGGCTTCCGGCGAGAACATCAGCATGTGGTCGCAGGTCTTCTCCAGCAAGGGAAAATCCTCCGCATCCTTTGCCCGGTTGCGGATGTTGTTCAGAAGCCGCATCAGCACATCGGCATCCGTCATCACACGCGCCAGGCCGTTCTGCACTTCCACCGGGGGCAGGCGCAGGCGCGTTACCAATTCCGCCATCGCCTCGGGCGTAAAGAGCGCGCCACCGGCGAAGGGATCAATCACCACCTTGCCCATGGACGTTTCCAACCGCACCAGAAAATGGCTCGGCATGTTGAGACCGGAAGCCTCGATCCCCAATGCGCGCGCGACATGGATGTAGATAATGCCAAGGGTAACGGGCAGACCCTTCTTGCGCTCCAGCACATGAATGAGATCGGCATTGCGCGGATCGTCATAGGTTTCAGTGTCACCCGATAATCCGGCCTTGCCATGAATGGCTGCCATGAGCGCCATCGCCACCGCCTCCGGCGGGCGCGCAAACGCTTCGGGGCCGGAGCCCAGTGCATGTTGCGCATCGCGCATCATCGCGGCCAGCTTTGCGTCATAAGGCGCTGCCTTTGCGCCCGGGCGATCAGCAAGCGCGAGCGCCAGAGCTGCCTCGGCCAGCGGGCCGACACCGGAAACCGAAAGTGACAGGGATGCGATCAGCGACTTCAGCGTGCGCGGCATGAAGATCAGGAGTTTCCGCCGTCGTCATCATCGCGCGTCTGGCGGACGGGATCATCCTTGAAGACGGTATAATCAACCACCCGCCTGACGCCGCCGGTCTCACGCGCGATCGCCAGCACCGTCTCGCGCTCAGCCGCATCACGCGCGATGCCGATGATGTAGGCAACACCCTGGATCACCTCGATCGTATAGTTCTGGTCGCTGACACTGCTTTCGCCGATCAGTGACAGGCGGATGTCGGACGCGGTCCAGGCATCGTCGGCAATCGCACCAAGGCCGCGGCCATCGGATATTTCCGTGTCATTGTGGACTTCGCGCACGCCCTCGATGTTGTAGGCGATCCGCGTGGCATCACGGCGCGCCTCATCCGAGGGCACCGAGCCCATGAGATAGACGCGGCCTTCGATCACGCGCGATGAGAGGCCGCTATAGAGGCCCGGATCGGCGTCGAAGATTTCCGCCTCAAGCTGGCTTTTAATCCAGCTATCCTCGATTGCATCGCCGAACTCGCGTTCCTGGGTTGCCGTGTAAACCCCCGTTGCAACGCCTGCGACAATCAAAGGCGCGCAGGCGGAAAGGCTGGAAGCGGCAAACAGGATGGCAGCGGGAAGCAGTAATTTGCGCATGGGCGTCCTCATGCTGGCTGAATTGTCACGCATGCGCCCGCTTCCCTACCAGATCATCCGGGCTGCCATGCATTGGTGATGTGGCGCGGCCAGAATCCCCGGCCCGCCACAAACACGTCGAATCGCATCACGGCCCCATTAAGCGGCGGATTTGCGGCAAGGAAAGCCCCTGCCGCACGTTCGATGCGGTTTTGCTGGCGCAATTGCACGCTTTCGGCTGCTTCTTCGCGGGTTCGGCGCTTTTTCACCTCGGCAAAGACGAGCAGGGGCTTGGACCTCCGGAAGGGCCATCGACGAAGCGCAATGAGGTCAATCTCGCCCTGCGGCGTGCGGTAGCGGCGGGCAATGACGCGAAATCCCTTGAGGGTGAGGATGAATGCAGCAGCCAGTTCTGCCCGCCGGCCTGCCCGCTCGGCCGCCGCTCGTTTGGGGCTGTTGGTGCTCATGCGTCTTTCTTCAGGGCAATCGCGCGCTGATAGACCAGGCGGCGCGGGACGCTCAAGGAAGCGGCCACCGCGTCAGCTGCATCCTTGACGCGCATGGTGGCGAGTGCCGTTTCCAGCGCCGCATCAATCAAGGCTTCGTCGGGCGCCTGCGCTTGCGCTGGCGGTCCGATGAGGAGCACGATCTCGCCGCGCGGTGGCGTGTCGGCATAGTGGGCGGCCAGTTCGGCAAGGTCACCGCGCCGGAATTCCTCAAAATGCTTGGTCAGCTCGCGCGCGACACAAGCCTTGCGACTGCCCATGACCGCCAGCGCATCGCTCAAGGTTGCCGCCAGCCGGTGCGGGGCCTCGTAGATGACGAGCGTGGCCGAAACGTCTCTCACCGCCTCCAGCGCGGTGCGGCGGGCGCTTGTTTTCTCCGGCAGGAAGCCGAGCATCAGGGCAGGAAGCACCGGCAGGCCCGCGGCTGACAGGGCCGCTATGCCGGCCGAGGGACCGGGCACAGGGATGACGGGCAGGCCCGCCTTGATCACCGCTTCAACCAGATTCTGGCCGGGGTCGGAGACAAGGGGGGTGCCCGCATCACTGACCAGAGCGACCGATGCCCCGTCCGCGATGGCGGCCACGATGCCGGGGATGACCGCTTTTGCGTTCTCCTCGCGGAACGAGCCGATCCGGCGGGTGATGCCGTGGAGGGACAGGAGCTTTGCGGTTTCCGAGGTGTTCTCGGCGTAAAGCCGCGACGCGCCAGCCAATATCCCAAGTGCCCGCAATGTGATGTCTTTTGCATTGCCAAGGGGTGTCGCGACCACATAAAGGCCCTGATTGACGGCTGTGATCGCGCCCTCACGCTGACTTGGGGTCGCGCGTTTACTTGGATGTGCCGGGCCGCTAGGTTTGCGCTCAGCCTGCATGAGGGGAAATTTCCGATGACGGACGCGAGTGTTGCGCCATTGATGACCGGTTCTAGCGTGCGTTTCAGGCCCATGAAAGCGCTTGCTGCTGCCCTTGCCTTTTCAGCCTTCGCGCTGGCCGGCTGCACGACCACCGGCGGCGGCGATGGCACGACCACATCCGACGTGCGCCCGCCGGTTGCACCGCCCACCTCGATCCATTCGCCGTCCACTGACCCATCACCCGCGACGGACACCAAAGTCCAGGTCGCCATCCTTCTGCCTTTCAGCCACTCGCAGAAGGACACGCGCACGCTTGCGGCCAGCCTTCTCAATGCGGCGCAGCTCGCCTTGTTCGACGCGAACAATCCCAATATCGAACTCATTCCCATCGACACCAAGGGCACACCCGGCGAAGCAGCCGCCGCCGCCAATCAGGCGCTGGCCCAGGGCGCGGAAATCATCCTTGGCCCCGTCTTTGCCGAACAGGTAACAGCGGTGGCGCCGCTTGCCCGGCAGCGCAATGTGCCGGTCATCGCCTTCTCGACCGACACAGCGGTTGCGGGCAATGGCGTCTATCTCCTGAGCTTTGCGCCGGAAGAGGAAGTGCGTCGCATCGTTGCCTATGCCGCGTCGCAAGGGCTCACCAACATTGCGGCCCTGTTTCCCGCGTCGCCCTATGGCAACCGCGTCAGCCTTGCTTTCAGCGCCGCGTCCGTTGCCAGTGGCGTGAGTGTCGCCGCCACCGCGATCTATCCGCAGCGGCCCGAGGAAATGAATCCCGCCGTGCAGTCGATTGCGGGCGCAAGTTTCCAGGCCGTGCTTCTGCCCGAGGGCGGACAGCTCTTGCGGGCGCTTGGTCCCATTCTCCCCTTCAACAACATTGATCCGCGCCAGGTGCGTTTCCTCGGCACGGGCCTGTGGGATGAGGCGGCAACCGCCAAGGAGCCAGCCCTGGTGGGTGGCTGGTTTGCCGCCCCCGAGCCTGCCTCGCGCCAGACCTTTGCTGACCGCTATCGCACCGTCTATGACGCGCGCGCGCCGCGGGTGGCAAGCCTTGGCTATGATGCGATGGCGCTGGCCACCGTGCTTGCGCGTGAACCGGCAGGCGAGCGCTATACGCTTTCCTCGATCACCGATGCCAACGGGTTCCTCGGCGTTGACGGGATTTTCCGCTTCAAGGCGGACGGCACACTGGAACGCGGCCTTGCCGTCGTCGAAGTGACGAGTGGCGGCTTCACGGTCGTCAGCCCCGCGCCGCGCACGTTTGAACCCGCCGGGTTCTGAGGGCAGCATCTGTCGAAATGATCTTCGCTCTCCCCTTTGAAGTAAGGGGAGAGGGAAATTTCCTAGAAGCCTACCTCACCAGCGCCGCAATGACGGCATTGAGCACGAGGCGGCCGCGCGGGGTTGCGCGAAGGCGGTCGGCGTGAAGCTGCAAGAGACCGTCGGTCACAAGCGCATCGAGGCGCTGCGCATCGAGATCATGCCCGGCCAGCGCAGTAAAACGCGCAGGATCAATCCCCTCGGTGAGCCTCAGGCCCATCAACAGCATTTCGCGCGCCTGATCGGCAGGCGACACAGGATCATCGGCGACGAGGGCTGCACCCTCCCTGGTCACGCGCGCGAGCCATTGTTCCGGCAACTTCTCTGTCATCGTCGCGCGCAACGCACCACCCATGCGCACGCGGCCATGCGCGCCGGGGCCGACGCCGAGATACTCGCCATAGCGCCAGTAAACGAGATTGTGCCGCGACTCCGCGCCGGGCCTTGCGTGATTGGAAATTTCGTAGGCGGGCAGGCCCGCCGCATTGCACAGGCTCTGCGTCAACTCGAACTGACTTGCCGCCTCGTCATCATCAGGGGTCTTGAGCACCCCGCGTGAATGGAGCGCGGCAAAGGGCGTGCCCTCCTCGATCGTCAATTGATAGAGCGAGAGATGATCGGGGTTGAGAGAAAGCGCTCGGCGCAATTCCTCACCCCACGCATCGCGTGACTGGCCGACGCGCGCATAGATGAGATCAAATGACACGCGCGGGAACGTCGCGCGCGCCAGCGTAAGGGCGTCCAGCGCCTCATCCACGCTGTGCCAGCGGCCGAGCGCCTTCAGATCCTTGTCGTTCAGCGCCTGCACGCCCAGTGACAGGCGATTGACGCCGGCAGCGCGATAGCCTGCAAAACGTGCGGCATCGACACTGGTGGGATTGGCCTCAAGCGTGATCTCGATATCAGGCGCAATCGGGAAGAGGCGTGCGGCTGCATTGATCACGCCGCGCACGGCTTCAGCCGGCATCAGGCTTGGCGTGCCGCCACCAAAGAAAATGCTGGAAAGCTCCGGACGCCCTTCCAGCATGGCGGCCTGTGTTTCAAGCTCGCGCACAAGGGCCGTGCCATAGGCCATCGCATCAATGTTGCGGCGGACATGCGAATTGAAATCGCAATAGGGACATTTGGCGGCGCAGAACGGCCAATGGACATAAAGCGCAAAGCCGGGTGGCGCGCTCATGCCAGCGCCGCCAGCAACTGGCGGAAGGCGTCCGCGCGGTGCGACATCGCATGTTTGCGCGCAGGCGCCATCTCGCCGAACGTCTCGCGCATGCCGGTTGCGGTAAAGACCGGATCATAGCCAAAGCCGTTTTGCCCGCGCGGGGGAAAACTCACCGTCCCGTGCACTTCACCACGAAAGAGCCGTGGCGGCACGTCGGGAAACGAAAGCGCCAGCACACAGACAAAATGCGCGGGCGAAGTCACAAGACCCAACTTGCGCAATTCGTTTTCCACCTTTGCCATCGCCAGCGAAAAATCTTTTGCGGGTCCCGCCCAGCGGGCCGAATAAATGCCGGGCGCATCCCCAAGCGCTTCAACGCAGAGGCCACTGTCATCGGCCAATGCCGCAAGGCCGCTTGCCCTCGAAGCTGCCTCTGATTTCAGAAGCGCATTGGCCTCGAATGTCGCACCGGTTTCTTCGGGTTCATCAAGGCCAAGGTCGCCTGCCGAAACAGCATCAACGCCCAAGGGCGCGAGAAGCTCATGGATCTCGCGCACTTTGCCGGGATTGTGGCTCGCCACCACAATCCTTTGCCCACGCAGGAGGAGCCGACTGAAGTCCATCAGAGCTTGAGGGCCTCGCGCTGGGCCGTCAGCAATTCGCCGATGCCCTTGCGCGCCAGCATCATCAGCTCATTGAGCGTTGCTTCCGAGAACGGCTCACGCTCGGCCGTGCCCTGGATTTCGACAATGCCGCCCTTGCCGGTCAGCACGAAATTTGCGTCCGTGTCGGCAGAAGAATCCTCGTCGTAATCAAGATCAAGGATCGGCACGCCCATGCGCACGCCGCAGCTGACAGCGGCCACCTGGTCGCGCAAGGGGATCGTCTTGATCATATTGAGCGCCTTCATCCGCTGAAAGCACTGGTGCAACGCCACATAGGCGCCCGTGATCGCGGCCGTGCGCGTGCCGCCATCGGCCTGGATCACATCGCAATCGATGGTGATCTGCCGCTCGCCAAAGGCGGTCAAGTCGGTGATGGTGCGCAACGAGCGCCCGATGAGGCGCTGGATTTCGAGCGTGCGGCCCGATTGTTTGCCTTGCGCTGCTTCACGGCGCATGCGCTCGTGGGTGGCGCGCGGCAGCATGCCGTATTCCGCTGTCACCCAGCCTTTGCCGGTATTGCGCAGGAAGGGCGGCACGCCCTCGTCAAGGCTTGCGGTCACCAGAACATGGGTGTGGCCAAAGCGCGTCATGCAGGAACCTTCGGCATGGCGGGAAAAGCCGGGCTCCAGCACCACCTGGCGCATGGCGTCGAGCGCACGACCCGAGGGCCGGGCGGTTGCAGGCGGGTTTGCCATGGCTAGTCCTTTTGGGTTTGCCCTTTTGGGGCTTTGCTTTGGGGGTGCTTCCCCTTGAAGTCACCGGATTGAGGCGTTACCTACCCCCCGACCGGGGCTTGTGCAACACGCACAGGATTGCCGCCGGACCAAAAGGACAGGGATGGACCCCACAACGTCAGGCGCCATCAGCGGCCTTTCGGAACGCGCGCGCGACATTTTCCGCGCGATTGTGGATTCCTATCTTGAGCATGGCGATCCTGTCGGCTCGCGCACGCTCTCGCAGCGCCTCTCGCAAAACCTGTCGCAAAGCCTGTCGGCGGCCACAATCCGCAATGTGATGGCTGACCTTGAGGACATGGGTCTCCTGTCGGCGCCGCATATGAGCGCAGGTCGGGTACCGACCGAACTGGGCTTGCGGCTTTTCATCGACGGACTGTTGCAGGTCGGTGAGCTGGGCGAAGGCGAACGGCGCGAGATCGAAGCGCGCATGGCAGGCACCGGACGCTCGATGGAAGAAGTTTTGACCGGCGCGACCACGATGCTGTCGGGGCTCAGCCATTGCGCGGGGCTTGTCGCAACACCTCGCCTTGACCGCAAGCTCAAGCATGTCGAGCTTGTCGCCACCGGACCCGGCCAGGCGCTGGTCGTGATGGTGACGGAAGACGGCGCGGTCGAGAACCGCCTCATTGATGCGCCCATCGGCCTGCCCGTTTCTGCACTGGTCGAAGCCTCCAATTATCTCAATGCGCGGATCAGGGGGCTCACCCTTTCGGACGCCCGCCTGCGCGTGCATGACGAATTGACGTCGCGGCGCAGCGAACTGGATGCGCTGACGGCGCGCGTCGTCGAAGCGGGTCTTGCGAGCTGGGGTAACAACGGCGCGGGCGCGCTCGACGGGCGGGCACTCATCGTGCGCGGTCAGGCGCGGCTTCTCGACGAAGTGAGCGCCAATGGCGATCTCGAACGCATCCGCCACCTTTTCGAGGACCTTGAGCGCAAGGAAGGCGTTCTCAGCCTCCTTGATCTTGTCGAAAGTGCCGAGGGCGTGCGCATTTTCATCGGATCGGAATCCAAGCTCTTCAGCCTTTCGGGATCGAGCCTTGTCGTCTCGCCCTATCGCGGCGAAGGCGGGCGGATTGTCGGGGCCATCGGTGTCATCGGCCCAACGCGCATCAATTACGCCCGCATCATTCCGATGGTGGACTACACGGCGCGGCTTCTTGGCCGTGCCTTGCCCGCGCTGACCAAGTGAGCCCAAGCGGCCCCAGAAAAAGTGACACAGAGGAATACAGAACGATGAGCGGTGACATGTACGGCAAGGACACGGGCCAGGAGCCTTCGGCTTCGAACGGGGGCAGCGATGACCTTCTCAAAGCGCTCGACGAGGCGCGGGGCGAAGCCCAGCGCATGAAGGACGAATGGATGCGCGCCGTTGCCGAGGGCGAGAACATCCGCAAGCGCGGCGAGAAGCTGATTGGCGAAGAGCGCCAGTTCGCCATCTCGCGTTTTGCGCGCGACCTTTTGAGCGTCGCCGACAATCTGCGCCGGGCGCTTGAAGCCGTGCCGGAGGATGCGCGCGGCAATCCGGCCGTGGCCGCGCTGGTCACCGGTGTTGAACTTACCGAACGCGAGCTGGCTGCGGTGTTCGAGCGGTTTGCGGTCAAGCGCATCTCGCCCATGGGCGAAAAGTTCAATCCGCATTTCCATCAGGCCATCGCCAAGGTGCCGGGCACCGGACGCCCCGCCGGTACCGTCATCGACGTGGTGCAGTCCGGTTACGTGCTGGCCGACCGACTCTTGCGCCCCGCCATGGTCGCGGTTGCTGACGGCGATACCGGCACCGCACCGCCGGGATCAAGTGTTGATACGAAGGCATGAGGATCAGAGTGGCACGCAGACCAAGCAGATGCCGCCCGGGAAGTGATGCTGCTTTCGATATCGCGCTCCTGTCGCGCTAGCCTCTTGCCGTGCGGGCGCATTGTTCCGCCCGCCCGGCGATCATTCCGGCCAGATTCGACAAAGCCACTTCATCGAGCCCCGGGCGCATCAGGCTGCGGGCTACTTCTGCTGAACTTGTCGCAACCGCCGCACTGATCTCCGCCACCCGCCTGCGGATCAGGGGCAAGCCGAGACCCGTGTCGACGGCGAATGCGGCCCAACCCCTTTCGTCCAGTTCGGCAAGCTTTGCGCGTCTCCCGATCTTCATGGCGAAATCAGGCGAAAGACCGGGATAGGCGGTTGTTGCCAGGAGATCATAGAGCGGCGAAAGGCGCGGGCCTTCACCATCATACAGGATTGAAAAATTCTTTCCGTGCGCGTCGGCGTTCCCGGCGATCACATTGAAGATCACTGCATCGAGAAGCTTCAGCACTTCGACAGCGGGCCTTGCAGCGACGCTGCGGAGAAGCGCAAAGCAATCCCTGAAGGTCGGCCCACCTTCGCTGGCGTATTTGGTCTCCGGCGGAATACCGAGCGCCTGACAGAAATCCTCCTGATGAATGCGACGTACACTTCCATCGTCGCCAATGACGCGGTCATAGCGCTGGACCAGCAGAAATGTTCTGCCGCGAACCACGCGCGGTTCGACGGGCGCGACATCGAGGCCGATGGCGGCGGCAAGACGCATCACAAAGACTTCGTTCTCCGTCGTGGCGGTGAAGCGCAATATTGGTGGCTTGAGAATATGCGTTGTGGGTTGGCCCGATGCTGGCAGCGCCACAGCCCCATCCACCAGAACGACCGGCACCTTGGATTGCGCACCGGCGAGGGAGAGGCGCAAGCCTTCTTCGCCCGCAAGCAAAGGGCGGACCGGCAGCTTGTCCAGCACCCCGATCAAGCCAGCATCGTCCAGCTTGGTTGGTCGTCTGTCGATGGTGGGAGCGGCAGGTGTTTCGCCTGGCGGCAAAAGCTGAAGCGCGCCTGCGACGTCGCCGCCGAGGCGATCAAGAAGGGCAAAATCATTGTCGCGTGAAACGCCGAGAATCTCTGCGGCAGCATCGCGCTGGCTTTCTTCCGGCAGGAGACCACCGAAGAACGGGCGGCACTCGCGGCGCGTGAATGGCCCTGCCCGCTTTGGCAACGATGCCGACAGAGGCTGCGCCGCCACATCGTTGAGCCACTCCGGCGTATAGGCAAAGCCGAGTTCGCCATGCCGGTTCTGGGTCAGTTGACCCACAAGGCGCCCGTCCCACCAGATGTCCAGCGTGCGCATCATGCCTTCCGCGTTTCCCTGGGTGCGGGCGGCGGCGTGATGCCAACACCGCACCCGAGCGCGTCGAGGACCCGAAGCGTCTTGCCGATTTGCGCGGTCGGCTTGCCCGCTTCGAGATCGACGATGAAGCGCAGGCCGACGCCAGCTGCGCCCGCCAGTTCGTCCTGGCGCAGGCCGGCCGCTTTACGCGTGGCGCGCACAATGTTGCCGATGTCGGTCGTGGAGAGCTTTGGATTGGCCATGATATTTACCGACCGGGAAATTAACATGGATTTCCGAAGAAAATCTATACTAATTTCCCGCTCGGGAAATACAGGCCAAAAACCGACCGAGAGGAAGGAAATGTTCCCGATCGGGAATATCAAAGTGAAATGGGGCGCGCTTCAGGCCGCGCCTCACCGCAGTGTCAGCGCGCCGCCGCCAAACGTGTCGCAGGCATTCATATTCCCGCCGCGATAGCCGGTCATGAACCATTGGGCGCGCTGGGCCGAGGTGCCGTGCGTGAAACTGTCGGGCTGGACCGTGCCGGTGGCGGCGCGCTGCAGGCGATCATCGCCTACAGCTTCGGCCGCAGCGATTGCCTCGTTCACATCACCCATCTCAAGCAGGCCCTTGCGCTCGGCGTGAAAGGCCCAGACACCGGCAAAACAATCGGCCTGCAACTCGACCTTGACCGAGAGGGCGTTCGCCTCGCGCTCCGACATCTGCGCGCGGGCGCGTGCCACCTGATCCATCACGCCGATGAGGTTCTGGACGTGGTGGGCTACTTCATGCGCGATCACATAGGCCTGCGCAAAGTCTCCCGCTGCGCCATAACGCTGCGCGAGATCGCGGAAGAAGGAGAGGTCGATATAGACGCGCGTGTCCGCCGGACAATAAAACGGGCCAACCGCTGACTGGGCAAAGCCGCAGCCCGATTCCGTGCCGCCTTCGTAAAGGCGCATCACCGGCGCGCGATAGGCCGTGCCGCGAGCGGCAAAAATCTCCTTCCACATATCTTCCGTGTCGCCGAGCACATGGGCTGCAAAGTCGGCCAATTCATCGTCGGCACGCGGGCCGGCATTTGTGCCCGTGTTGTTGAGGCCGGATGTCGTGCTGGTTGAAGTCTCCAGCCCCAGAAGCTGGAGCGGATTGAGCCCCATCGCCCAGGCGATCAGCACCAGAACCACAATGCCGACAAGGCCACCGCCGCCCCGCCCCATCGGAATGCGCGGAATGCGTCCCCCGCCCATGCCGCCCCCGCCCAGACCACCGCCCAGCCCGCCAAACGGTCCGCCCGCGCCACCGCCACTCCGCCCACGATGATCTTCGACATTGGAACTGCGTCGCGTGTTGCGCCACTTCATGGGAGCCCCCTTGAAACCACATTGTTGCCCAAGGCTTCGTTCCCCGTGCGGCCCTTGGCAAGGCCATTCCATCACGTCCCCTGCATGCAAGGGCGAAGGTTGGCCCTTAACGAATCTTCCCGCTGCAGCGAGTCCTTGCGGGGTATCGGCGCCCTCCCTATATACCCCCTCGTCGGCGTGGTTTTCCGCCACGCGTTCGTTGATTGTTCACACCCCGCATGGCCCGCCAAAAAGGCGGTCCGGGGCCGGAACCGGGACGGGGCTTGGTACACAAGACCGTCCGTGCCGGCTGCCGCAAAAGAAAGGTTGAGCGACCCATGGCCAAAGTGATCGGTATTGATCTTGGCACCACCAATTCCTGCGTTGCAGTGATGGAGGGCGGCAAGCCCAAAGTCATCGAGAACGCCGAAGGCATGCGCACGACGCCCTCGATCGTCGCCTTCACCGACGAAGGCGAACGCCTTGTCGGACAGGCCGCCAAGCGGCAAGCCGTCACCAACCCCTTGTTCACCTATTTTGCGATCAAGCGCCTTATCGGCCGCAAGTTCGAAGACCCGACGACGCAGAAAGACGTCGCGATGGTGCCCTACAAGATCATCCGCGCCGACAATGGCGACGCCTGGGTCGAGGGCCGCGACAATACGAAATACTCGCCTTCACAAGTCTCGGCCTTCACGCTGCAGAAGATGAAGGACACCGCCGAGGCCTATCTCGGCGAGAAGGTCACGCAGGCCGTCATCACCGTTCCGGCCTATTTCAACGACGCCCAGCGCCAGGCCACCAAGGATGCCGGACGCATCGCCGGCCTTGAGGTGCTGCGCATCATCAACGAACCGACGGCAGCTGCCCTTGCCTATGGTCTCGACAAGAAGACGACCGGCACGATTGCCGTCTATGACCTTGGCGGCGGCACGTTCGACGTGTCGATCCTCGAGATCGGCGATGGCGTCTTCGAGGTGAAGTCCACCAACGGCGACACGTTCCTGGGCGGCGAGGATTTCGACATGCGGCTGGTCGGCTATCTGGCCGACGAGTTCCGCAAGGAGCAGGGTATCGACCTGCGCAAGGACAAGCTGGCGCTCCAGCGCCTGAAGGAAGCCGCCGAAAAGGCGAAGATCGAGCTGTCGTCCGCCGCGCAGACTGAAATCAACCTGCCCTACATCACCGCTGACGCATCCGGCCCCAAGCATCTCACGCTGAAGCTGACGCGCGCGAAGTTCGAGCAGCTGGTCGATGACCTCGTGCAGAAGACCATCGCGCCCTGCAAGCAGGCGATGAAGGATGCCGGTATTGCGGCCTCCGACATCGACGAAGTGGTGCTGGTGGGCGGCATGACGCGCATGCCGAAGATCCAGGAGATCGTGAAGCAGTTCTTCGGCAAGGAGCCGCACAAGGGCGTCAATCCGGATGAGGTCGTGGCCATCGGCGCGGCGATCCAGGCGGGCGTGCTCAAGGGCGAAGTGAAGGACGTTCTCCTCCTCGACGTGACGCCCTTGTCGCTCGGCATCGAGACGCTGGGCGGCGTGTTCACGCGCCTCATCGACCGCAACACGACGATCCCGACCAAGAAGAGCCAGGTCTTCTCGACCGCCGAGGACAACCAGCATGCGGTGACCATCCGCGTGTTCCAGGGCGAGCGCGAGATGGCCTCCGACAACAAGGCGCTGGGCCAGTTCGACCTGATGGGCATTCCGCCCGCGCCGCGCGGCATTCCGCAGATCGAAGTGACCTTCGACATCGATGCCAACGGCATCGTCAATGTTTCGGCCAAGGACAAGGCGACCGGCAAGGCGCAGAACATCCGCATCCAGGCGTCCGGCGGCCTGTCGGATGCCGACATCGACCGCATGGTGCGTGACGCCCAGGAACATGCAACCGAAGACAAGCGCCGCCGCGAATTGGTGGAAGCGCGCAATCACGCCGAAGCCATGATCCATCAGACCGACAAGAGCCTGAAGGAACACGGTGACAAGGTGTCGGCTGCCGAGCGCGGCGCCATCGAGGAAGCGATCACCGCGCTCAAGTCCGTCAAGGACAGCGAGGACGTTGCCGAGATCCAGCAGAAGACGCAGGCGTTGATGCAGGCGTCGATGAAGCTTGGCGAGGCGATGTATAAGGCACAGGGCGATGGCGCTCAGGGCGATGCAGGTCCCGATGCGGCCGGTTCGGCCGGCGGCACGCAGAAGCCCGCAGACGAAGACGTCGTCGATGCCGACTTCGAGGAAGTGGACGAGAAAAAGCGCAAGGGTCAGAGCTGAGGCCGGCGGCAGAGGAGTTTGCACTGGTTGACGGTGCAAGCGCACGGGGAGCGATCCGCCCATGGCCAAGCGTGACTATTACGAGGTTCTGGGGGCGAAGCGCGATGCTTCGCCCGAAGAGCTCAAGGCCGCCTATCGCAAGCTGGCGATGCAGCTGCATCCCGACCGCAATCCCGGTGATGCCACCGCCGAGTTGCGCTTCAAGGAACTGAACGAAGCCTATGACGTCCTGAAGGACGAGCAGAAGCGCGCTGCCTATGACCGCTTCGGCCATCGCGCGTTTGACGGCAGCGGCGGCGGCCCGGGCGCGCGCGGCGGCTTTGATTTCGGCTCTGCATTCAGCGACGTGTTCGATGATCTGTTCGGCGACTTCATGGGGCGCGGGCGTGGTCAGGGTCCGCGTCCGATGCGCGGCCAGGACATGCGCTACAATCTCGAGGTCTCGCTTGCCGAGGCCTTTGCAGGCAAGCAGGCGCAGATCCGCGTGCCCTCCGCGATGGCGTGCGAGACGTGCGAAGGCACAGGCGCGGAAGCCGGATCAAAGCCGGTCACCTGTCCCACATGTTCGGGTGTCGGCAAGGTGCGGGCGCAGCAGGGCTTCTTCACCATCGAACGCAGCTGCCCGAATTGTTCGGGCACGGGGCGCGTGGTGAAAAACCCGTGCAAGTCCTGCCAGGGCAAAGGCCGCGTTCAGCGCGAGCGAACGCTTTCCGTCAACATCCCGATGGGTGTCGAAGACGGCACCCGCATCCGCCTGCAGGGCGAGGGCGAAGCGGGCCAGCGCGGCGGGCCCAATGGCGATCTCTATATTTTCCTGTCGGTCACGCCGCACGACATTTTCCGGCGCGAGGGTGCCGATCTTTACTGCCGCGTTCCGGTGTCGCTGGCGACGGCTGCCCTTGGCGGCGCGCTTGAAGTGCCGACCATTGATGGCGGCAAGGCGAAAGTCTCGATCCCCGAGGGCACGCAAGGCGGCCGCCAGTTCCGCATCCGCCACAAGGGCATGCCGACACTTCGCGGTGCATCGGTGGGCGATCTCTATATCGAGGTCGCGGTCGAGACGCCGGTCAGCCTCACCAAGAAGCAGAAAGAACTCTTGCGCCAGTTTGACGAAGCGGCGTCCGAGGAAAACCAGCCGGAGTCCGCCGGGTTCTTTGCCCGCATGCGCGATATTCTCAGCCCGAAGGGCTAAGGGGCGGGCGGGGGCCGTGTTGAGCGCCTGTCGAGCTGAGGTTGGCACACCTGCAATGCGGCCTTCGACGAAGGCTCAGGCTGAGGACCGCAGCGGACGGCATCTGTGCAAGCCACTGCTCCCCTTTTGGTGAGCTTTCGTCGAACCACGCAAGACGTGGATGCAATATTGCCTCCCTGCACCAAGCCGCAAATCCACAAGCCCGTTGCGGGGAACCCGGCAATCGGCTTCACTCACCCGAAGTCAGGGGGAGTAAAGCGTGATGATTGCAGCGATGATGGCGGAAAGTGCCCATGCAGCGGCGGGCCATGGTGTTGATGGCGCGCAGCTTGGCCTTCTCTGGATTGTGCCGTTTGCGGGCATCCTTCTTTCGATCGCGCTCCTGCCGCTGCTTGCGCCGAAATTCTGGCATCACCATTTCGGCAAGACGTCGATCTTCTGGGCGCTTGCGTTCCTTCTGCCCTTCGGTGCGCTCTTCGGCTGGGCCAATGCGGGCGAGGCGGCGCTGACGACGCTGCTGCACGAATATGTTCCCTTCATCGTGCTTCTTTATGCGCTGTTCGTGGTCTCGGGCGGCATCTTCGTTTCGGGCACGCTGGTCGGGCGGCCCGGCGTGAATGCCGGGCTTCTGGCCTTTGGCACGCTGGCCGCGTCGGCCCTGGGGACGACAGGGGCCGCCATGCTCCTCATCCGGCCGCTCATCCGCGCGAACGAAACGCGCAAGCACAAGGTGCACATCTTCGTTTTCTTCATTTTCCTTGTCGCCAATGTGGGCGGCTCGCTGACGCCTTTGGGCGATCCGCCGCTCTATCTCGGTTTCCTCAAGGGCGTCGATTTCTTCTGGACGTTCGAGCACATGATGGCGCCGATGCTTCTGGCCTCGGGCGTCATCCTTGCGGTCTTCTTCCTGATCGAGACGATCCAGTTCCGGCGCGAGACGGCTGATTTCCAGAAGCGCGAGAGCGGTGACGCACTCAAGATTGAGGGGGCGCACAATATCCTCTTCCTCGTCGCGATCATCATGACGGTGCTTCTGTCGAACCGGTTCTCGCCGCCGGGCGGCATGGATGTGGCGGGCGTACACGTCGCCTATGCGGAGATGGTCCGCGTGGGTGCCCTTTTCCTCATCGCGTTTTTCTCGCTCCGGACAACAAAAGAACGGGTGCGGGTCGAGAACGCCTTCACCTGGGCACCGATCCAGGAAGTCGCAATCCTGTTCCTCGGCATATTCGTCACCATCGTGCCGGCGCTGGCGATCCTTCGGGCGGGCGAGAGCGGTGCCCTGTCGGACGCCATCGCGCTCGTCACCAATCCCGACGGCACGGCCAACAACGCGATGTATTTCTGGATGACGGGCATCTTGTCATCGTTCCTCGACAATGCGCCAACCTATCTTGTCTTCTTCAATATGGCGGGCGGTGATCCGCAGATGCTGATGAATGACGGGGCGATGACGCTGCTGGCGATTTCGGCGGGCGCGGTCTTCATGGGGGCGAACACCTATATCGGCAACGCGCCCAACTTCATGGTGAAGTCGATCTGCGAGGAGCGCGGCGTTTCGATGCCGAGCTTCTTTGGCTACATGGTGTGGTCGGTCCTGATCCTCATACCCACTTTTGCCCTGGTCACTTACGTGTTCTTCCTGCCCTGAGGGGCAAGGATCACGCGGCGCGGCTGGAGGCTGAAGGTTCGGTCAGGATCGCATAGATCGCCGAACGGTCTTCGGCGCCGCGCAGCTTTTCGCAGACAGTCTGGTTGCGCAACAGGCGCGACACGCGGGCCAGTGCCTTCAGATGGTCGGCGCCTGCCCCTTCGGGTGCCAGCAGCAGGAAAACGAGATCGACGGGCTCGTCATCGATCGCCTCGAAATCAATCGGCGAATCAAGGCGGGCAAAGAGCCCGTGAATGCGCGTGAGTCCGGCAACCTTGCCGTGCGGAATGGCGATGCCATGGCCTACGCCCGTGGTGCCAAGGCGCTCACGCTCAAGCAGCGTCTCGAAGATATCGCGCTCCGGCAGGCCGGCGATGGGAGAAGCTTTGGCCGCAAGCTCCTGCAGCAATTGCTTCTTGGAGGCGACACGCAACGGGGCAATCACGCCTTGCGGGCTGACCAGATCGGACAAATCCATGACGCGAATTACCTCAGCCGGAAAACAGGGAGAAAGCGCTCAAGGTCTGCCGGCGGACTTGCCCGCCAGCGGATCAAAGCTGGGGTCGACCCAGCCAATGTGCCCGTCTGGGCGGCGATAGACGATGTTGACGCCGCCACTCTTCCCGTTGCGGAAGACGAAGACAGGCGCGTTCGACAGATTGAGGCGCATCACCGCTTCACCCACCGTCATGGCAGCCACTTCCGCGGCGCTCTCGGCGATGATGGCGGGTTCGGCACCCTCGTGTTCCTCGGTCTCGTCGTTGCCACCGTCGAGCACATAAGAGCGGCCCGAAAGCGCATCCATGTCGCGGGGGCCACGCGCCTTGTGGTCCTTCAGGCGGCGCTTGTAGCGGCGCAGGCGCTTTTCCATGCGCTCGGCGGCCAGATCAAAACTTGCATAGATGTCGCCTGCAGATGCCTCGGCGAAAAGATTGATGCCCGCACTGCCATGCACGGCACAGTCGCAGCGATAGCCGTGGCCCTCGCGCGAGAAGGTCACCGCCGCATCGATCACGTTGTCGAAATATTTCGCCACACCGGCTGAGAGCCGTTCGCTGACATGGTGGCGCAGCGCGTCGCCGATATCGATCTGTCGTCCGCTGACCTGAATCTGCATGGAGCGTTCTTGTCCGCTTCTTGTCATTTTCTGTTCACGCGTGAAGCCATCTTAAACCCGGATTGCGCCGGAATGTGCATGACGGATGACGCAACAGGGTCAAAAAAACTTCTTGCGTCCGCCGAATATCCTGACCCGGAAACGGTTGAGGGCGCGTTTACCTTGCCTGCCGTCCTGCTGTCGAAGCGGGGGGCTGAAAGGCGGGGGACCATATGAGCGGGTTCCGGGCCTGTCAACAAAGCGGGACCTCGTCAACAAAGCCCGGGCTTTACCCGATTGCACAGAGGGGCAGCGCGGATTAATTGCGGCAGTATCGGCGCTTACGCGTCCATCGCCCGGGCGCGACGGCGTTCGACGGACGACGGAATCCGCAGGGCCTCACGGTATTTTGCGACCGTGCGACGGGCAATATCGATGCCGGCTTCCTTGAGGATGTCCACGATCCGGTCGTCGGAGAGGATTTCCCGGGGACGCTCACCCGAGATCAGTTCGCGGATCTTGTGGCGAACCGATTCAGCCGAGTGGGCATCGCCGCCATCCGATGCAGAAATGGCCGAGGTGAAGAAATATTTCAGCTCGAACAGGCCGCGCGGGGTCGACATGTATTTGTTCGAGGTGACGCGACTCACCGTTGATTCATGCATGCCGATCGCCTCGGAAATGTGCTTGAGGTTGAGCGGACGCAGATGCTGCACGCCATGGACAAAGAAACCGTCCTGCTGGCGCACGATTTCGGTTGCCACTTTCAGGATGGTGCGCGCGCGCTGGTCAAGGCTTTTGACGAGCCAGTTTGCCGACAGCATGCATTCGGAGAGATAGGTCTTTGCCTCACGCGATTTTGCCTGACCGTGGATGGCTGCATGGTAGCGCTGGTTGACGAGAACGCGCGGCAGCGTGTCGGCGTTCAACTCGACCAGAAATCCGCCATGACCGTCATTGCGCAGGAAGATGTCGGGAATGACGGCTTCGATGGGGGCAGCTTCAAAGACAAGGCCGGGCTTGGGATTGAGCGCCTTTACCTCCGCAATCATGTCGGCAAGGTCGGCACTGTCCACGCCGCAGAGCTTCATCAGCCCCATGAGATCGCGGCGGGCCAAGAGATCAAGATTGGCGAGAAGGGCGGCCATCGCCGGATCAAAGCGGTTCTTGTCCTTGAGCTGCAGCGCAAGGCATTCGGCCAGCGAACGCGCCATGATGCCTGACGGCTCCATCTTCTGGAGGCGCTGGAGCACGGCTTCAACTGTTTCGACCGGTGCCGCCAGGCGTGACGCGATGCCGGCAATCTCGCCGCGCATGTAGCCTGCGTCATCGACCTCATCAATCAGATGCGAGGCGATCAGGCGCTCGGCGGGATCGGTCAAGAGGACCGGCATTTCATGCATCAGATGATCGCGCAGCGACATGGGGCGGGTGAGCGTGCCTTCCAGCCCCTCACCATCTTCGCCCATCTGCGCGCCATTGCGGGCGCGTGACCAGTCGATGGGACCGCCGGATGCGTCAGCCGCCTTGCGGTTGTCCAGATCGGCGCGCGCTTCGTCGGCATAGACATTCTCAAGGCCGTTATCGAAGGTCTCGGGCGCGTCCACACCGCCATGGGCCAGCGTGACATCGAGCGCTTCGACAGCGCCCGAGGACACGGGCGGCGCCTCGACTTCGTGGATGGGGCCGTCATGACCCTCCTCGCGCTCGAGCAGCGGGTTCTTCTCAAGCTCGGTCTCGACATAGGCCTGCAGTTCAAGGTTCGACATCTGCAACAGCTTGATGGCCTGCTGCAGCTGCGGCGTCATGACAAGGGTCTGCCCTTGCCTCAACTCCATGCGCTGCGAAATGACCATCGTCTGCTCCGTTCAACCTAAAGACTGAATTTTTCGCCGAGATAGAGGCGGCGTACATCCTTGTCGCGCACGATGTCGGACGCGCCGCCTTCCTTGATCACCAGACCGTCATGCATGATGTAGGCGCGGTCGATGATTTCGAGTGTCTCGCGCACATTGTGATCGGTGATGAGTACGCCGATGCCGCGCGCCTTCAGCTGCATCACCAAAGCGCGGATGTCGCCGACTGCAATCGGATCGATGCCCGCAAAGGGTTCGTCCAGCAGCATGAAGGCGGGCGAGGACGCCAGTGCGCGGGCGATTTCCACGCGACGGCGCTCGCCACCCGACAGGGAGACGGCCGGCGTGCGGGCAAGATGGGTGATCGAGAATTCGGCGAGCAGGTCATTGACGATCTGGTCGCGGCGCACGGGGTTCTTCTCGTGCAGCTCGACGATGGCGCGGACATTTTCCTCAACCGACAGGCCGCGGAAGATCGACGCCTCCTGCGGCAGATAGCCGACACCCAGCCGCGCGCGGCGGAACATGGGCAAATGCGTCACATCCACGCCGTCGAGTTCGATCGTGCCGTAATCGACAGGAATGAGCCCCGTCATCATGTAGAAGCAGGTTGTCTTGCCGGCACCGTTGGGGCCGAGCAGGCCAACCACCTCGCCACGGCGCAGGCGCATGGTCACGCCCCGCACCACAGGGCGCTGGCGAAAACTCTTGCCGATGCGGGTGACAACAAGACCTTCGCTGCCGGGCACAAGGCGCATGGCATCACGTACGGCGGATGCTGCAGCGGGCGCCGGTTCCACTTTTGCCGCCGGCTTGGCTTCGGGTTTGGCTTCGGGAACTGGTGCCACTGAAGCTTGAGGCGCAAGTTCCGTTTCCGGCGTCGAAGGCTGAGCGTTCGCCGCTCCCGGCCATTCCGGAGGCAGGAGCGTGGGCATCGGCATCATTGATGCGCCTGCATCATCGGCAGACACGCCATCCGCCACAGGCAAGCCATCCATTGCGGATGGGCCTGTGGGCTGGCCAGTCATCTGGCCCTTCGCCTTGCGCCGGGCGTTTCTCGCCTTCGGCCTGGGCTTTGGTTCTTCGGCGGGAATGTCGCTCATCGGATCTCCATCAGAGCCCGATGGCACCTAAGGATCGGTAAACCAAGAGGCTTCTTCGCAAAATTCGTTCCACAGCAATTCAGCACGCAACGCCAACAGCTTCGATGCTTAAGGATTTGTTGAAGGGGTTGTGCCTTCAGCGCCGGTCGCGGGTGTTGTCTCGGGTGTCGTTTCAGGTGGCGGCAGGAAGAGGCCTTCAACACGGCCATCAGCGGCTGAGGCGGTAAGCTCTGCAATGCCGCTGTCGAGATTGACCGTCAGCAGGCCGCCGCGCAGCACATTATCGCCCTGCGTCAGAACAACGCTGCCTGCCAGCGTCACGCGGCGCGCGGGGACGTCATAGGTGGCGCGCGCAGCCGTCGCATCGCCCGACTCTGAAGTCAGCACGATGCCGCCTTCGGCTTCGATCGTTGCAATCGCGCCCTTGGGCGCCTTGATGGTGAGTGTATCGGCACGCAGGATGAGATTACCCTGTGTCACCACGACATTGCCTGAATAGACCGCCGTCTCGGTCTCGAAATTCGCCGTGCCCTGATCGGCGCTGACAGAGATCGGCTGCGTGCGGTCGGCGGCCACATCGGCAAAGGGATCGGGCTCGGTCGCCGCCGCTTGCGCGTTGGCAAAATCGGTCCGGGGCGCGACGAGGGCGAGCGTCAGCAAGGACATTTTCATTGCCGCTTTGGCCGCAGGAAGAAAATTCATGTCAGGGCGCCCTTTCACGTGAGGCGGGTTCAAAGATGGTGGTGACGCCGCCGGAGAAAACCGCTTCACGTTTCTCGCGGTCATAAACAAGTTTTCCCGCGCGCACCTCGCCCATGCCGCCGAAAAGCTCGACGGCGCCTTCGGTCACGATCATGCCGCCCTTGAGGTCGATGCCGGCTGCGGCGGTGTGCATCTCGAAACCGTCCGCCGAGAAAAGCGCAATGCCGCCTTCAAGCGCCAGATGCTCTGTCGTGCGGTCGAGTGTGCCGTTCCGGGCCTCGATGAACATCCAGCCGTCATCCGCCATCACCATGTCGGCTTCGATGGCGGTCAGTGCAAGTTTTTCGGCATTGGCTGCAATCTGCACGGCCGAAGAAGCGGTCACGGTATAGGGATGCCCGTCCTCGTCCACGCCTTTGAGGCGCGGGGCCTCCATGCGCGGATTGGCATCGCCCTGATCGCCCTCCTCGAAGGTGAGCGGGATCTCGGCGCTGTCATCGGTTCCCGACCAGACAACAATGACACCGACAAGGATGACCGCAACCAGCGGCAACATGATGGTGAGAAGCCGCACAAGCCGGCTGCGACGGGCCAGGCGTGCCGCCTGATCGCGCGCACGCTCTGCCGGTGCGGGGGTGATGCGCTCCGCCATCGTCAATTGCCCGCCCTGAGGCAATCATGGATGTGGAGGATGCCGACCGGCTTTGCCGCGTCGCCTGCCTTGCCGCCGCGCGCCGGCATGACAAAGAGTGCGGTCACATGCGGCGGGCGCGCCGTCATCTGGGCAAGCGCCTCCTGGACAAGCGCGTCGGCCCGCACGGTCTTGGGATTTTTCGTCATCACCGCCTCTGCCTCCATGGCGAGGAGGTCCTTGGTCAGATGACGGCGCAGATCGCCATCAGTGATGATGCCGATAAGTGATCCACCGGCATCGACAACGCCCGCGCAGCCAAAGCGCTTGCCCGTCATCTCGATCAGGACCTGCGGCATTCCTGCTTTCGGCGTGACCAGCGGGATTTCCGATCCGGCATGCATGATGTCGGCAACCCGCTTCAATTGCAGGCCCAGCGCGCCGCCGGGGTGCAGCACGCGGTAATCGTTCTGCGAGAAACCCTTGCGCTCCATCAGGGCGACGGCCAGCGCATCGCCAAGCGCGAGCATCATGGTGGTGGAGGTGGTCGGGGCAAGGCCCATGGGGCAGGCCTCGGGCGCGGATGGCAGCACAAGCCCCGCATCCGATTTGGCAATGAGCGTCGAACGCTCGCGGCTGGCGATGCCGATCAGGGGAATGTCATAGCGGCGCGTATGCGCGATGAGGTCGCCCAATTCGCGCGTCTCGCCGGAATTGGAAAGGAGCACCACGGCATCGCCCGGCGCGATCATGCCAAGATCGCCGTGGCTTGCCTCGCCCGGGTGCACGAAATGCGACGGCGCGCCGGTGGAGGCAAAAGTCGCTGCCATCTTGCGCGCGATGTGGCCCGATTTGCCCATGCCGGAAACGATGATGCGGCCCTTGACCGCCATCAGTATCCCGACCGCGGCGACAAAGCCTGGCCCCAGGGCGCGGCTTAGACTGGCCAGCGCCTCGGCCTCGATCCCGAGCACGCGGCGGGCGACTTCAAGGTCCTTGCCCGGCCTGGCCAAGTCCTTCGGGGCGCCCTTGGAACCGGCGCTCGGCGTGCGGGCGGGCTTTGAATGCTTTGCGGAAGAAGCGGGCATGGGGGCGGGGGAGCCGGAAAAGATTGGAGCGATGACATGCCCCTTTTCGCGTCTTCAGGCCGATCCAAGCCTGCCAATGCCTTGAGGCCCCATGGTTTTCGCATGGGCGGGCGGCGCGGAAAAGCCCGAATAGTGGCCCGCCATGCGAATCCTGTGCCAGATTGTGGAGGCGGGCGGGGCCTGAACCACCCAGCATCCTCACAAACGCAGGGCAAATACTTCCTTGGCTTCGCGCACGCCTTTCAACGCATGGGGGCCAAGCGGCTCTACCTCTTCCTTGTGGATCAAAGCGGCGAAGGGTTCCGACACAAGAATGGTGCGCTGCAATTGTTTGGTCAGCGCCTCCAGACGGAAGGCTTCGTTCACGGCGGGGCCGATCACGGTGAAGTCGAGGCGGTCGCGGCTGCCGACATTGCCGAAGGTCACTTTGCCGAAGTGAAGGGCAAATCCTGCTTTGAGGGGCCACGCCCCTTCCGGCAGGGCTTCCGGTGTCAAGGCTTCGAGATTGGCGGCGGCCTTCTTTACCGCGCGCACGGCGCGTTCAGCCATGGTGCAGCACGCATCCATTTGTGCTTCGCGCGCAATCGGAAATATCGCAAGGATGCCGTCGGCAATCATCTTCACGATATCGCCGCCTTCCGCGCGCACGGGGGCGGCCACGGCATCATAATAGGCCGAAAGCAATGCGATGATGGATGAGGCGGGCAACGCATCGGTGAGACCCGTAAAGCCACGCATGTCGCAGGCAAAGACGATGGCGTCGATCTCTTCGCCCATCTCGCGCCTTATGCCACCGCTCATCACGCGACTTGCCGCATCCTCGCCCAGATAGGTGCGCAAGAGCTGCTGGGTAATCGCGTGGGTGTGCTCAATCTCGACACGCGCCGACAGAAGCGGCAACACGCTTTCCATCAGCGCGAGTTCGGGGGCTGCAAAGCCGCCCTTGCGATCCGTCGAGAATGAAACGAACTGGCGGGCGCCATCACTGAAGATCAGCGGAAAGGCGGCATAGTCGGTCAGGCCTTGCGCCTTCAATTCGGCAAGGATCGGGTAGTCCAGATTTTCGGCAACATCTTCCAGACGGCGACGCAATCCACCGGCACCATCATGGATCGTCTTGATCGGGCTCAGCTGATAGGTGTCGGTGACACGCGCCGTATAGGCCTGATCAAGCTGGCGAAGGCCCTTCTCTTTCTCCCAGAAATACGACCGGCCGATCACTTCGGGATGCCAGTCATTGAGCGAGAGTGAGAGACGAGCGAGCGGCACACCCGCCTCCACCAGCCGCGATGCCAGCGCGCCCGCGAAGTCAACAAAGCTGAGGCGCTGGCCCTGATACTCGCCCAGCCAGGCGGCAAAGCTGTTCCACAGCCCGGCCTGGCGGGGCGCATCGATGACAGACGCTTGCGGCGCGGGATCGGCTTTTGCATTCATGCCCGAAATGTCCCCAATGCCGTCGCGGCCATTTTTGCCCTAACCAGGAGCGCTTGAGACGCATGGCACAGTCCCCATATAAGCATGACGGCGCCCGCCGCCCAACATTGTCCCTTCCATCAGGCCATCACCCTCCATGTTCATCCAGACCGAATCGACCCCCAATCCGGCGACCATGAAGTTCCTGCCCGGCCGGGTCGTGATGGCGTCCGGCACCGCCGACTTTGCCGATGCCGATGCGGCGGGCACGTCGCCTTTGGCCAGCGCCCTTTTTGCGCTTGAGGATGTCGCGCGCGTCTTCTTCGGTCATGACTTCATCACAGTGACCAAGGCCCAGGGCGAATGGGCGCATCTGAAAGCGCCGGTGCTTGGCGTCATCATGGAGCATTTTTCGCGCAATCTGCCGGTGATGGGCGAGGCTCAGCGCACCGGCGCTGCCGCGCGCGCGCCAGCGGGTGCCTCCGAAAGCGCCATCGTGCGTGAAATCATCGAGCTCATCGACACGCGCGTGCGTCCTGCCGTTGCCCAGGATGGTGGCGATATCGTCTTTGACAGTTTTGATGAGGGCTCAGGCACCGTCTTCCTGCAGCTTCAGGGGAGTTGCGCCGGATGCCCGTCGTCGCGCATGACGCTGAAGAACGGCATCGAGAACATGCTGAAGCACTATATCCCCGAAGTAAACGCCGTCGAAGCCGTCTGAATATGAGGAACCCATGAGCCAGATCGTCAACGACGCGGCACTTGATACGATATTCCGCAACGCGCGGACCCAGAACGGCTGGCAGGAAAGGCCGGTGCCGCAGACGCTTCTGCAGGCGGTCTATGACCTTGCGCGCATGGGACCGACAAGCGCCAATTGCTCGCCCGCGCGTTTCGTGTTCGTGACAAGCGCCGCCGCCAAGGAAAGGCTGAAGCCGTTCCTTCTGCCCACCAATGTCGCCAAGGTGATGGACGCGCCGGTCACGGTGATCTTCGGCCATGACATGAAGTTCTTTGACAAGATCCCGCAGCTTTTCCCTCACAATCCGGGTGCGCGCGAATGGTTTTCGGGCAATGCCCCGCTTGCCGAAACAACCGCGTTCCGCAATGGCACGCTGCAGGCGGGCTATTTCATGCTTGCCGCACGCGCGCTTGGCCTTGATTGCGGGCCGATGTCCGGATTTGACAATGCGGGCGTGGACCGCACCTTCTTTGCGGGCACCGACATCAAGTCGAATTTCATCTGCGCGATGGGCGCGGGCGATCCCGCAAAAATCTTCCCGCGCAATCCACGGCTTTCCTTTGATGAAGCCTGTCAGGTGATCTAGCGGCCATGCGCGTCCTTGGCCTTGATACGGCGCTGGGCGCGCTTTCGGTTGCCGTCATTGCGGAGGCCCGCGTGCTTGCGTCGGCCTTCGAGATGATGACGCGCGGACAGGCGGAACTTCTGGCGCCGATGACTGCGCGGGTTCTGGCGGAAGCAGGCCTGTTGCCCGCTGCCATCGACCGCATTGCGGTCACGACCGGCCCCGGCACATTCACCGGGCAGCGCGTCGGCCTTGGCTTTGCGCGCGGCCTTGCCCAATCCTGCGGCGCTCAATGTGTGGGTGTAACGACGCTGGCTGCGATGGCAGCGGAAGCATGCGCGCGCCATCCGGGCACGGCGATCCATGTGGCCGCAAGCGATGCGCGGCGCGGCGAAGCCTATGTGCAGATTTTTGCTGTGCATGGCGCGGAGCTTTCCGCCCTCTCAGGTCCGGCGCTGATGTCCCATGACGCGCTTGTCGCGCGGGTCCAGGCATTTGGCGCAGATCAACCCATCATTCTTTCAGGCACGGCGTTTGCCGCCATCGGTGGCGAATTTGGCCGCGCCGATCTGATCATCAGCGGCGTCCTGCAGCCCAACGCCATTCATGTCGCGCTTCTGGGCGGAAGAGCCGATCCCGCAACAAATCCGCCCGAGCCGCTTTATCTGCGTGATGCCGATGCGAAATTGCCGGGGCCACCCAAACCCCTGCCGCCGCGCGGTCCGAAAAGAGCCGCACGCGCATGAGTGCAATGATCCGGGCACTTGGGGCGGAAGATGCGGCGGCGGCGGCGCGCATCCATGCAAGCGCCTTTCCCGATCCATGGCCAGCCGAAGATCTCGCCCGTCTTTTCACGGACGTGCCGACAGCCGCGTTCGGCATCTTTGATGGCGATGTTCTTGGCGGTTTCATCCTTCTCAGCCTTGTCGCACCCGAAGCGGAAATCCTGACCTTGTGTGTTGACCCCACGCGCCAGCGGGCAGGCAGCGGGTTCGCGCTCATGAGACACGCCATGACCCTTCTGGCCGGACAAGCGTTTACGCGGATATTTCTGGATGTCGCGCGCCAGAACATTGCTGCACGCGCGCTTTATGCGAAGGCAGGATTTGCCGAAACCGGATTGCGCAAGGCCTATTACCGCAATGGCGATGATGCGATCCTGATGGATCGCGCCCTATGACCCGCCGCCGCACGTGACCCCTTGCCACGCGCTTTCAGTTAACCGACATTCGGGTGAGCTGTGCCCCCATTTTCCCCGTCCTCCGGATTTTCCATGTCCCCCCAGCGAATCGAGAAAGCCTGCATCGACAAGGGCATGCGCATGACCGACCAGCGCCGGGTCATCGCGCGCGTACTTTCAGAAGCCAAGGATCACCCCGACGCCGAAGAGCTGCATCGCCGCGCCGTCACCATCGACCCGCGCATTTCGATTGCCACCGTCTATCGCACCGTGCGGCTGTTCGAGGAAGCAGGCATCCTTGAGCGCCATGATTTCCGCGATGGCCGCGCGCGCTATGAGGAAGTGCCGGATTCCCATCACGACCATCTGATCGACCTTTCGACCGGCAAAGTCATCGAGTTCTCCGACCCCGAGATCGAGCGGCTGCAGATGATGATCGCCGAGCGGCTGGGATACTCGCTGGTCGATCACCGGCTTGAACTTTATGGCCGCCCCTTGCCGCCCAAACCGGAAAAGTGACGGCCCCATGATCCATGCGTGCCATGATTGAACTGGGCTTCATGCAGAAGGTGCGCGGCGCCATCATGCTGATGGGGTTTCTCACCCTGACGGCACTGAACTATCCCGTGCAGTTCATACAGAACATTCTGAGGATGAAGTCGCGCCAGCGCGCGCCGTGGCGCTATCAGCGCAGGCTCTGCCGCATGATGGGGTTCCGGCTCAATATCATCGGCGAGATGCCCAAGGGCGGCGGCGTGCTGGTTGTTGCCAACCATATTTCATGGCTCGATATCCCGATTGTCGGGGCGATTACGCCGACGTCGTTTGTCGCCAAGGCGGAAGTCGGTACCTGGCCCTTCTTTGGTCCTCTCGCGCGCCTGCAGCGCACGATTTTCGTGAAGCGCGAGGATCGCCACAAGGCGGGCGACCAGGCCAAGGCCATGCGCGCGCGGCTTGAGGCGGGCGACAATCTCGTGGTCTTTCCCGAAGGCACCAGCCATGACGGCAACACCGTCTATACATTCAAGAGCTCGCTTCTGAGCGTGGCCGAGGGTGCCTACAAGGATGCGCAAGGCCGCGAGCGCCATGTCATCGTGCAGCCCGCGTCCGTCGCGTATACCCATCTCCATGGCATGCCACTTGGCCGCGCGCTCAAGCCGCATTTTGCGTGGTATGGCGACATGGAACTTTTGAGCCATCTGTGGACGGCCTTCTGCCTCGGGCCGCTCGACATCGAGGTCGTGCTGCACAAGCCCCTGACCATTGCCGATGTGACCAGCCGCAAGGAATTGGCCAAGGTCTGCCAACAGGTGATCGCGCGCGGCGTCGCCACTTCACTGGCCGGGCGGACGCAACCAGCGGCGGCGTAAGGCTTTTTCCGCAGCACATTCGGGATTAATGCCGGACAGTGGCCCGCTTGCCGCTTGGCAAAGCAGGGCGTTTTCCACCATAAGAGGGCGCGTTTCGCGGTCCCGGAGCACATCCTTGCCCAAGCGGCTCTACATCAAGACCTATGGCTGCCAGATGAATGTCTATGATTCCGCCCGCATGGCGGATCTTCTGGCACCCATCGGCTATCAGACGGTCGATGCGCCCGATGATGCCGACATGGTGATCCTCAACACCTGCCACATCCGCGAGCGCGCAGCCGAGAAGGTCTATTCGGAACTCGGCCGCATCCGTGTGCTGAAAGACACGAAAATCAAAAGCGGCGGCGCGATGACAGTCGCGGTGGCGGGGTGTGTTGCACAGGCCGAGGGCGAGGAGATCGTGCGGCGTGCGCCGGCGGTCGATATCGTAGTCGGCCCACAGGCCTATCACCGCCTGCCCGAACTCATCGCCAGGCTTTCGCGCGGCAAGGGTGCGCAGCTGGAGACATCATTTCCGGTCGAAGACAAGTTTGACGCGCTGCCCGGACATTCCGGCGCGCAGGGCCTTACCGCCTTTCTGACCGTGCAGGAAGGTTGCGACAAGTTCTGCACCTTCTGCGTCGTGCCCTATACGCGCGGGGCAGAATATTCGCGGCCCGTCGCGCGGATCGTTGACGAGGCCAAACGCCTTGTTGATGCAGGCGCACGCGAAATCACGCTTCTCGGCCAGAACGTCAATGCCTTCCACGGCGCCAATGCCCATGGCGAGGCAACGGGGCTTGCGGGCCTTGTCAGTGAATTGTCGCGCATCGAAAATCTCCGGCGCATCCGCTACATGACCTCGCATCCGCGCGACATGGACGATGCGCTGATCCGCGCGCATGGCGAGAATGAAAAACTTGCACCTTTCCTGCATTTGCCGGTGCAATCAGGTTCTGACCGCATCCTTGCTGCCATGAACCGTGACCATAGTGCCGATGATTATCGCCGTCTGGTCGATCGCCTGCGCGCCGCACGGCCCGATCTTGCGCTGTCATCCGATTTCATTACCGGGTTTCCCGGCGAGACGGATGCGGATTTTGCAGCGACAATGAAGCTCGTGCGCGACGTCCATTTCGCGCAAGCCTTCTCGTTCAAATATTCAAAGCGCCCCGGCACACCGGCAGCCGCAGCACCCGGACAAGTGGCGGAAGACGTCAAGGCCGCACGCCTTGCCGAATTGCAGGAATTGCTGACCAGCCAGCAAACCGCGTTCAATCATGGTCTTGCGGGCCGGACTCTTTCTGTCCTCTTCGACCGCCCTGGCCGCCGCACCGGCGAATATGCCGGGCTTTCGCCCTATCTGGTGCCGGTCCGCGTCAAGGCGGATCAGGACCTGTTGGGCCAAATGGTCGATGTCACGATCACCCAGACGCTGCCGCACAGCCTTGGCGGTGTGCTTGCCGGAACATTGCCCCATGCCATCCCGCAAAGCGCGGCCTGAACCAAAAAAACCCGCACCCCGCCGCACGGCGCGTCCGGGCGGTGCGGGCACCGTTCTCGGGTTCAAGGACAATGCGCGCCTGCGCAATCTTGTCGGCGAGCATGACCGCCATCTGGCGCGCATCGAGCAGAAGCTTTCCGTGCACATCGCGCGGCGCGGCAATGAACTTGCGCTGACCGGGGACGCGGATGCTGTTGCGGCTGCGCGCACGGTCCTTCTGTCACTCTATGCGCGGGCTGACGGCGACCTCACCCAGGCCGATGTCGATGCCGAGATCCGTTTCGGCGATGACGACGGCGGCAAGACCGTCCCCGGCACGGTGCGCACGCCCCGCCTGGTGGTGCGGGCGCGCACGCGGGCGCAAGCGGCCTATCTTGCCGAAATGGAAAAGCATGAACTGACGCTGGGTCTCGGGCCTGCGGGTACAGGCAAGACCTATCTTGCCGTTGCGATGGCGGCTTCGTTCCTTTCGCGCGGGATGGTCGAGCGCATCGTCTTGTCCCGGCCTGCCGTTGAAGCGGGCGAAAAGCTCGGCTTCCTGCCGGGAGATTTGCGCGAAAAAGTCGATCCCTACCTTCAGCCACTCTATGACGCGCTGCATGACATGATCCCGCGCGCGGACGTGGAACGCATGCTGGAACAAGGCGAGGTCGAGATCGCGCCGCTGGCGTTCATGCGCGGGCGCACGCTTTCCAATGCCTTTGTCATCCTTGACGAGGCACAAAATGCGACCCAGGTGCAGATGCGCATGTTCCTGACCCGGCTTGGCGAAAACTCACGCATGGTGATCACGGGCGATCCCACCCAGTCCGACCTGCCCGCCCATGTGCCGTCCGGTCTGAACGAGGCGGCGATCATCCTTTCCGGCATGGATGATGTCGGCATCATCAATTTTGGCGAGGCCGATGTGGTGCGCCATCATCTGGTGCGGCGCATCGTGCGCGCCTATGCGGCCCACGATGCGTCGCGTGAAGCGGCGCGCGAAGAAGCGCGCAAGAAGCGGCACGACAGCGGCGCATGACCTTCAGGCCGGATGTGATTGTGACTGCAAGCGGCTGGCGCAAGATCAAAGGTGCCCTTGCCGCCACATCCAAAGCTGCGCGCCAGACAGCAAAGGTCGCGCCTCTTGGGGAGGTGACCATCCTGCTTGCCGATGATGCGGCGTTGCAGGCACTCAATCACCAGTTCCGCGGCAGGAAGAAACCGACAAACGTTTTGTCATTCCCGCGCGGGCAAGGCGTTGGCGACGTCGCGCTGGCGCTTGAGACCGTGTTGGCCGAGGCACGCGCCCAGGGAAAGACACCGATCGCCCATCTCAGCCATCTTGTGGTGCACGGGCTTCTGCATCTTTGCGGCCATGACCACATGAAAAAGCCGGAAGCAGCCCGCATGGAAACGCTGGAAATCGCGATCCTCTTGCGCTTGGGGTATTCCAACCCTTACCTGTCGGTTCCTGAAAGGCGGGGCGCGCGAAAGCCGCCCCGGACACCAAGACCATGAGTGACAAGAACGGACCCGCCCCGGACGCTGCGGGAAGCCCCGACGAGGCGCCCCGCAAGGCGCGGCTTTCCGCCATCGTGTCCCGGATCAACAGCTTTGTGCGGCGGCGAGCGGCAGAGCCGACGATCCGCGCCTCCATCGAGGACATTCTCGATGAAGGCGGCATGACCGAGCAGATGTCGGTGAAGGAGCGCGCCATGCTCCAGAACCTGCTCAAGTTCGGTGAGCTCAAGGTAGTGGACCTGATGGTACCGCGCGCCGACATCGTCGGCGTGGAGATGAGCGCGAACCTGGCCGAAATCGCGGCCATCTTCTTTGATGCCCAGCATTCGCGCCTGCCCGTCTACAAGGACAATCTTGATGAGCCGGTCGGCATGGTCCACATCAAGGACATTGTCGGCTATCTGATGCCGGGCCGCGAGCCCCAGCCCTTCTCGCTTCAGCGCATCAAGCGCGATGTCCTGTTCGTGCCGCCGTCGATGCCCGCACAAGACCTGTTGCTCAAGATGCAGGCGACGCGCATCCATCTGGCCCTTGTGATCGACGAATATGGCGGCACTGACGGCCTCCTTTCGATCGAGGATCTGGTCGAGCAGATCGTCGGCGAGATCGACGACGAGCACGACACAGACGAGGAAGCGGAACTGAAGCCCGTGCCCGGCGGGTTCGAGGCTGATGCGCGTGTTCCGGTCGGGGACCTTGAGAAGGCGGTCGGCGTCGAATTGGCGACGCCCGAGGAGGCCGAGGAGCATGACACGCTGGGCGGACTTGTCGCCAAACTCGCCGGACGCCTGCCCCAGCGCGGGGAAGTCATCACCCATGAAAGCGGCATCAGCTTTGAAGTGATCGATGCCGATCCGCGCCGCATCAAGCGGCTGCGCATCCGCCGATCGGCTGCGCCCGCGCCCGGCAAATGACGAAGGCACTTGAACAGGCCGGCATGCGGGCCGCCCAATTGGTGCAGCGACTGCAAAACCTTTCAACACGCCGGGCGATGCTGGTTGCGCTTGTATGCGGCGCTGCCACGACGCTGATGCAGGCGCCGTTCGGCCTGTGGCCCCTGATTTTCATCGTGTGGCCGGTTGCCATTCTCCTGATTGACTCCACCGCCAGCGCCGCGCGGCCATGGCGTGCTGCGTTCAGCATCGGCTGGGCGTTCGGCTTTGCGGGCTATTTCTCCGGGCTTTACTGGATCGGCAATTCGTTCCTCGTCGATGCCGACACGCATGGCTGGCTATTGCCCTTTGCCATGACATTGTTGCCGGCAGGGCTTGGCCTCTTCACCGGCGTGGCCTTTCTGCTTGCGCGCATTTTCTGGACGCAAGGTTTCAGGCGCGTGTTTGTTTTTGCCGCCGCGCTTTCACTTGTCGAGTTTGCGCGCGGGCATGTGCTCACAGGATTCCCGTGGAACATGCCGGGGCAGGTTTTCTCGGAGAACATCCTTCTTATCCAGTCAGCATCGGTCTTTGGCGTCTATGGCCTCAATCTGATCGCGCTTGTCGTGGGTGGAAGTGTTGCAGCGCTTGTTGATGCCGGAGCGTGGCGCGCGCGCGCGGCCTTGCCGATTGGCGCGTTGTGCGCGCTTGCCGCCCTGATGATCTTCGGTGCCATGCGATTGCCCGATGACACCCTATGGGTTGAGGATGTGCGCCTGCGCATCGTCCAGCCCAATGTGCCGCAAGCCGAGAAATATGTGCCTGCCTTGCGCCAGCGCAATTGGCAGCGCCTGATCGCGCCCATGGCCAACGCGCGCGCGGACGGCATCACGCATGTTGTCTGGCCGGAGGCGGCTCCTCCGTTCCTGCTTGACCGGTCAGACGAAGCGCTTGCCGTCATCCGCAACCTTCTGGGCGATATCGTCCTTTTGACCGGTGCTGCGCGGCTTGAGGAAACGCCTTCGGGCGAGCGTTTTTTCAATTCGTTCTTCGTCATCCGTGATGGCGCAATCATCGCAACCTATGACAAGGCGCATCTGGTTCCGTTCGGTGAATATCTGCCGCTTTCGGGCTGGCTTGAAGCCATCGGCCTTACCAAGCTTATCGGCGGGGCCGGCAATTTTTCCGAAGGAGCAGGTGTTGCAACACTTGCCATTCCCGGCGCACCGTCGGCCGGTCCGCTGATCTGCTATGAAGTCATCTTTTCGGCGGAAGTCACGGACGATACTAACCGTCCGCAATTCCTGATTAATGTTACCGACGACAGCTGGTTTGGCGACACGATCGGCCCGCAGCAACATCTGGCACAAGCGCGCTTGCGTGCCGTTGAGGAAGGCTTGCCGATTGTGCGCGCCGCGAACACCGGCGTTTCAGCACTGATCGATCCGTTCGGCCGCATCCTTGCGTCTTTGCCTTACGGCAGCGAAGGCGTGCTGGATGTATCACTGCCTGCATCACTCGCGGCAACTCCCTTTGTGGTTGCAGGACGCTCCGTATTCATCCTTTTGTTCATTCTGGCAGTTCTTATATGGCTTTCCGCTCATCCGCGCGTGTCGCGCCTCAGCAAGATTATTCTGCGAAAGCACGATTGAGGCACATCAAGTTTCACAGCCATTGACCAGTGGATAGTGTGGTTCTATGTGGTCCACATAGTCTGCACCGCGCAGACAGCGCGCACCATTTTCGGGCGCTCAACTGCTTGATTGAAGATCGGTTTCGTGGCGAAGAAATCTACAAACTCGATAGACGTGCATGTGGGTGCGCGGATGCGGCTGCGGCGCATGCTGATCGGCATGAGCCAGGAGAAGCTTGGCGAGACGCTGGGCCTCACATTCCAGCAAGTGCAGAAATACGAAAAGGGCGCGAACCGCATCGGCGCGAGCCGCCTTTTCCACATCGCCCAGATCCTCAGTGTGCCGGTGCAGTTCTTCTTCGAAGACCTCACGCAGGCCGATCTGCCCAAGAAAGGCCTGCGCGGTCTTGCCGAAGACGGCGGTGCAGAGACCGAGAGCCTGATCTCGTTTCTTGCTACGCCTGAAGGCATGCAGCTCAACCGGGCATACACGCGGATCACCGATTCCAAAATGCGTCGGCGCATTCTTGAGCTCGTCTGCGAGATCGCCGACCAGACTTCGTAATCGGGCTCATGCAGGCGGCAAGCTGCCCCGTTCGACCGCTTGTTGCCGCTTTTCCTTGACGGGGGGGCAAAATGCCCTAAAACCCGCCGCCATTCCGGTTTCACCCAGCGTGGGGGATCAGAGCGTGGCGCGGCAAACCCATATCTTCACCAGCGAGTCCGTTTCCGAAGGCCATCCCGACAAGGTCTGTGACCGCATCTCGGATGAGGTCGTTGACCTGTTCTTCCGCCGCGCGGCCGAAGAAAAAATGGATGCACGCCGCGTGCGGGTCGCCTGCGAGACGCTGGCGACCACCAACCGCGTCGTGATCGCGGGTGAAACGCGCGGACCCGCCAGCATCACACGCGCTGACGTCATCGACGCCGCACGCAAGGCGATCAAGGACATCGGCTATGCGCAGGAAGGCTTCCACCACGCCAACGCCAATGTCGAGGTGCTGCTGCACGGCCAGTCCGAGCACATCGCCCAGGGCGTTGACCTTGAGGGGGATAAGGAAGTCGGCGCGGGCGATCAAGGCATCATGTTCGGCTATGCGACCGACGAGACGCCTGAATTGATGCCGGCGACGCTGCAATATTCACACAACATCCTCCAGACGCTGGCCAAGGCACGCCATTCGGGCGCGCGGCCCGAGCTTGAACCTGACGCCAAGAGCCAGGTGACGCTCGCCTATGAAAACGGCAAGCCGGTGCGCGTGCTCAAAATCGTGCTCTCGACGCAGCATCGCGAGGGTCTGACGCCCGCTGACGTGATGGCGCTGACGCGGCCTTATGTTGAAGCCGTGTTCCCGCCCGGCCTTGTGACCAAAGAGACCGAATGGTTTGTGAACCCCACCGGCAATTTCGTGATCGGCGGGCCGGACGGCGATTGCGGCCTGACCGGGCGCAAGATCATCGTTGATACCTATGGTGGCGCGGCACCGCATGGCGGCGGCGCGTTCTCGGGCAAGGACCCGACCAAGGTTGACCGCTCGGCGGCCTATGCATGCCGCTATCTGGCCAAGAATGTCGTGGCTGCGGGCATCTCGTCCAAATGCACGATCCAGATTTCCTACGCGATCGGCGTTGCCAAACCCCTTTCCTTCTATGTCGATCTGCATGGAAAGGGCGAAGTGGATGAGGCGAGGCTTGAAAAGCTTCTGCCCGAGATGATGGGCGGGCTGACGCCGCGCGCCATCCGCGAGATGCTTGCCCTCAACAAGCCGATCTATGCGCGCACATCGGCCTATGGCCATTTCGGGCGCACGCCGGACAATGACGGCGGCTTCTCGTGGGAGAAGACCGATCTCGCCGGGGCCCTGAAAAAGGCGCTGTGAGCCCGGGACCGGACGCAAGCAAGGTCAATCGCCGCATCCTCTATGGACGGCGAAGCGGCCATCGCCTGCGTCCCGCACAGAAAACGCTGCTGGAAGATTTTCTGCCCGCGATCAGCGTGCCACTGACCGGCGCGCTTCTTCCTGATCAAATGATGAAAGGCGCGCGCGCGACGGTCCTGGAAGTCGGGTTCGGTGGTGGCGAGAACCTTGCGGCGCGCGCCGCACGTTCGCCTGACACGCTTTTCATCGGCTGCGAGCCCTTCATCAATGGCGTTGTGCGGCTGGCCCAGGAAGCAAAAGCGCGGGATTTGGCCAATGTGCGCATCCATGCCGATGACGCGCGCGATGTGATCGAGCGGCTGCCGGATGGCTCGGTCGGGCAAGTCTTTGTGCTTTTTCCCGATCCCTGGCCCAAGACGCGCCATCACCGGCGCCGGTTCATTTCGCGCGACAACCTTCGCGCCCTTGCCCGCATCGTGAAGCCGGGCGGCCTTTTGATTGTGGCTACCGACATCAGCGATTACGCGCGCTGGACAATGTGTGAAACGGCGGCTGAAGGCCATTTCGGTTTTATCGCAACCACATCATCCGATTGGCTAAACCGGCCCGAGGGCTGGGTCGAGACGCGCTATGAGGCCAAGGCCATTCAGGCGGGGCGCAGGCCCGTTTACCTGCAATTCCGGCGCAAAGGGCCTTGAAACCTTGCCCGCCTGCGGCTAAACAGCCGCCGTTACAACTTGATCGTCCGATCAGGTGGCGCCGGAAACGGGGCCGCCTTTTTTGTTACCCGAAGACCTGAAGATGGCTGACGCCACCGCCATTGCCCGCATGATCGAGCCCGAGGTGAAGCGCCTCGGCTATGAACTCGTGCGCGTGCGGATGATCGGCGGCCCGCAGGCCACGCTGCAGATCATGGCCGAGCGTGCGGACGGTACGATGGATGTTGATGATTGCGCGGGATTGTCGCGCGCGATCTCGGACATGCTTGATGTCACCGACCCCATCGCGGGCGAGTACACACTTGAAGTCTCGTCGCCCGGCATTGACCGGCCGCTGACGCGCCCGCGCGATTTTGCCGCCCATCAGGGCCATATGGCGCGGGTCGAAATTGATCCGCCGCTTGACGGCCGCCGCCGCTTCAAGGGCGTGATCGCATCGACCACCGACGACAGCGTGACGCTGGATGCCGGCAAATCCGGCAAGCCCCTGCTTTTCACCTTTCCCTTTTCATCCATCGCTGAAGCACGACTTGTCCTGACTGATCGCCTGATCGCGGAAAGCCTTGCGCGGCGCAACACCAAACCTGCCCAACCGGGTACTTGAGGAGAGACTGCCATGGCCGTCAGCGCCAACAAGCTTGAGCTTCTGCAGATTGCCGATGCGGTCGCACGCGAGAAGTCGATCGACCGCCGCATCGTGATCGCCGCAATGGAAGAAGCGATGGCCAAGGCCGCGCGCTCGCGCTACGGCGCATCGTCGGAAATCCAGGCAGAAATCGATCCCAAGACCGGCGAAACGCGGCTGCACCGCGTGCTGTCGGTGGTTGACGCGGTCGAGAATGACTCAACCCAGATCTCCGTCGAGGAAGCCAAGCGCCGCAATCCGGCAGCACAGGCTGGTGACCAGATCCTCGACCAGTTGCCGCCCATCGATTATGGCCGCATCGCCGCCCAGACCGCCAAGCAGGTGATCACCCAGAAAGTGCGTGATGCCGAGCGTGACCGGCAGTTCGACGAATACAAGGACCGCATCGGCGAGATCGTGCACGGCGTCGTCAAGCGCGCCGAATACGGCAATGTCGTTGTCGATCTCGGCCGGGCCGAAGGCATCGTGCGGCGCGACGAAGTGCTGCCGCGCGAGAGTTTCCGCACCGGTGACCGCATCCGCGCCTATGTCTATGACGTGCGCCGCGAAGCACGCGGTCCGCAGATCTTCCTGTCGCGCACGCATCCCCAGTTCATGGCCCGCCTGTTCGCGCAAGAAGTGCCGGAAATCTATGACGGCATCATCGAGATCAAGTCGGTTGCCCGCGATCCGGGAAGCCGCGCCAAGATCGCCGTCCTGTCGCGTGACAGCTCGATCGATCCCGTGGGCGCGTGCGTCGGCATGCGCGGCGCGCGCGTGCAGGCGGTCGTGACCGAATTGCAGGGCGAAAAGATCGACATCATCCAGTGGTCGCCGGATGCGGCCACGTTCATCGTCAATGCGCTGGCGCCGGCCGAAGTTTCCAAGGTCGTGCTCGACGAGGATGCGGGCCGCATCGATGTCGTCGTGCCCGATGACCAGCTGTCGCTTGCCATCGGCCGCCGCGGCCAGAATGTGCGTCTGGCCACGCAGCTGACGGGCTGGAACATCGATATCCTGACGGAAGCGGAAGAATCCGAGCGCCGCCAGAAAGAATTCAATTCGCGCACGGCGATGTTTGTCGAGGCGCTCGATGTGGACGAAGTGCTGGCGCAGCTTTTGGCCTCGGAAGGTTTTGCCAGCGTCGAGGAAGTCGCCTTTGTCGCCATCGACGAGATCAGGGGCATTTCCGGCCTTGACGAGGATACCGCTGACGAGCTCCAGCGCCGCGCGCAGGATTATGTGGAGCGCATCAACCGTGCGTTCGCCGAAAAGCGCCGCGCGCTTGGCGTACTTGACGAGGTGGGCGAGGTTGAAGGCGTCACGCCGGCGATGCTGGCAGCGCTTGGCGAGAACGGCATCAAGTCGGTCGAGGACCTTGCAGGCTGCGCGTCGGATGATTTGATCGGTTATGACGAAGTGAAAGACGGCCAGAAGGCCCGCGTGCCGGGCTATTTCGACGGCATCACTGTCTCACGCCCCGAAGCCGAAGCCATTGTCATGGCCGCGCGCGTCAAGGCGGGATGGATTGAAGCCACCGAAGAAGTGGTTGAAGCGGATGCAGAAGCAGGAGAGGAAGCCTGACGGACGCACCCCTCCCCACCGACAAGGCCGATGACGGGCCGGAACGACGCTGCATTGCCAGCGGCGAGGCCAAGCCACAGGCTGAAATGGTGCGCTTTGTCATCGGGCCGGGTGATGTCGTCGTTCCCGACATTGCGGGAAAACTTCCCGGCCGCGGCCTTTGGGTGACAGCGCGGCGCGAAGCGGTTGATCTTGCGGTCAAAAAACAGGCTTTCGCCAGGGCGGCCAAGGCCAAAGCTCTGGCCGACCCCGCGCTTTCGGCCCAGGTCGAGGCGCTGTTGCGCCGCTCGGTCCTGTCGCTCCTTGGCTTTGCCCGCAAGGCCGGGGCCCTGATCCAGGGCTATGACAAGGTGAAGGGCCTTCTGGCCGAACCCAATGCAAAGTCGGTGATTTGCGCCCTCATCGAAGCCCGGGACGGCGCCCAAGACGGGCGGAAATCGATCCTGGCCAAAGCCCGCGCCATGTCGTTTCCCGTACCCGTCATCGGGTGCCTTTCGGCGGCGGAATTGTCCATGGCCTTGGGGCTTGAACATGTGATACATGCCGCCCTCGCGCCAAGGCGGGCGGATGCCAAGGGATTGGTACGCCGCATCCTTGACGAAACATCGCGTTTATCAGGCTTTACGGCGCTTGTTCCCGAAGACTGGGTTCCCAAAGACGGGGCGCCCGACACTCTGGTTCCGGCTGTCCGGCCAAGCCCACAGATAGTTGAGAAGGCATGACGGATACGAAGGATACCGGCGGCAAGACATTGCATGTCGGAGGGACCAAGACGCTGAGCCTCAAGCGCCCTGCCGATGCCGGCACGGTGCGCCAGAGCTTTTCGCACGGCCGCACCAAAGTGGTCGAAGTCGAAAAGAAGCGCGCGCGCGTGGTTACGCCCGGCAAAGAGCCCGCTCCCGCCAAGCCTGCCGCTGCCCCGCCCGCCAATCCCAATGTCACGCCCGCACAGGCCGCCGCCGTCAAGGCAGCTCTGGCACAGGCTGAGGCCGATGCCGCCGCAAAGGCCGCCGCTGCCGCTGCCGCGCAGGTGGAAGCCGATGCGCGTCAGCAGAAAGCGGACGAAGCCGCCCGTGAAGCGGCTGCAACCGCCAAGGCCGCAGAGCCTGAAGCTGAAGTGGCGCCGCCTGCAGCTGTTGCAGCTCCCGTTGCTCCTGTGGCCAGGGATGCCGCTGCGCCCATTTTGCGCAGCCCCGCAGCTGCGTCCGCCCGCAACGCAACGCGTGCACCGGCAAGTGCCGCTGCCGCGCCCGCACCTGCCGCCGCGCGCGGCACTGCCGAGCCGCGCGCCAAGCGGCCCGAGCCGCTTCGTGCCGGTGAACCCGCACGCGCGCCTGCGGCCGGTGGCCGTCAGGGCATGGTGCTGCGCACGCTGACCGAAGAAGAAAAGGCCGCGCGCAACCGCGCGCTCGGCAACGCCAAGATTGCCGAAACCGAAGCGCGCAAGCGCGCCGAAGAAGAAGCCAAGCGCCGCGTCGAAGACGATGAGCGCATGCGCCGCGAGAAAGAAGCCTCCGAGAAGCGCAAGGTCGAGGAAGACGCGCGCAAGGCGACCGAAGACGAAGCACGCCGCCGCTCGGAAGTCGAAGTCGCGCGCCGGACAGAGATCGAACGCCGCGCGGCCATCGTCACCGATGGCGGCAAGGTTGCCCTGACCGATGATGATGATTTCGGCAGCCGCCGCGGACGGCCCGGCACGAAAGCCCCGCCCAAGCCTGTCGCACCCGTACGGCCCGCGCGCACGAACGAGCGCCGCCGCGACGGCAAGCTGACCGTCACCAAGGCGCTTGGCTCGGATGAAGAGCGTCAGCGTTCGCTCGCTGCCTTCCGCCGCCATACCCAGCGCATGGTGCAGAAGGCGCATGGCCAGCCGCAGCAGGCCGCCGCCGTCGCGCCGCGCGAGGTCGTCATTCCCGAGGCCATCACGGTCAGCGACCTTGCCAACCGCATGGCGCGCCGCGCGGTTGATGTCATCAAGGTCCTGATGAAGAACGGCATCATGGCCGTCATCAATACGTCGCTGGATGCCGATACCGCCCAGCTTGTCGCCGAGGAATTCGGCCACACCGTCAAGCGCGTTGCCGAGTCCGACGTGCTGGAAGGCCTGTCGGGCGCTGCTGATGATGCCGGTTTGCTGCGTCCGCGCGCGCCGGTCGTCACCATCATGGGCCATGTCGATCACGGCAAGACGTCGCTGCTTGATGCCCTGCGCGCCACCGACGTGGCTGCAGGCGAGGCCGGCGGCATCACCCAGCATATCGGCGCCTATCAGGTGAAGATGGCAAGTGGTGGCAAGATCACGTTCCTTGACACGCCGGGTCACGCCGCCTTCACCGCCATGCGTTCGCGCGGTGCCAAGGTGACAGACATCGTGGTCCTGGTGGTTGCCGCCGATGACGGCGTGATGCCCCAGACCATCGAGGCGATCGCGCATGCCCGCGCCGCCAAGGTTCCGATCATTGTTGCCATCAACAAGATGGACAAGCCCGACGCCAATCCCGACCGGGTGCGCAACGAGTTGCTGTCGCACGAGATCGTCACCGAGCATAACGGCGGCGACGTGATCTCGGTTGAGGTCTCGGCGATCAAGAAAATCAACCTCGACAAGCTGGAAGAGGCAATCCTTCTCCAGGCCGAGGTGCTGGAACTGAGAGCCAATCCTGACCGCCCGGCCGAAGGCGCGGTTGTCGAAGCCAAGCTCGACAAGGGCCGTGGCCCCGTTGCAACCGTGCTGATCCAGCGCGGCACGATCAAGGTCGGCGATATCGTCGTGGCCGGTTCGGAATGGGGCCGCGTGCGCGCCCTTGTTTCCTATCGCGGCGAGACCATGCCGTCGGCGGGTCCGTCCGAGCCTGTCGAGGTTCTGGGCCTTACCGGCACGCCGGAAGCGGGTGATGACCTTGCGGTCGTCACGTCCGAAGCGCGTGCGCGCGAAATTGTCGATTACCGCCAGCGCAAGCGCCGTGAGGGCCGTGCGCAGGCTGCTGCCCGCACGACGATGGAGCAGCTGCTCAAGGACCGCAAGGAAGGCGAGCGCAAGCTTCTGCCCATCGTCATCAAGGGCGACGTGCAGGGTTCTGTCGAAGCGATTGCCGCTGCCCTGCACCAATTGACCACTGACGAAGTGGGCGTGCAGGTGCTGCACTCAGCTGTCGGCGGCGTGACCGAATCCGATGTCGTCCTGTCGCAGGCTTCGGGGGCCACGATCATCGCGTTCAATGTGCGTGCGCACGCGGAAGCCCGCGAGCGTGCCAAGCGCGATGGTGTGGACATCCGCTATTACGCGATCATCTACAACATCATCGATGACATCAAAGCCGCGATGGGCGGGCTCCTGTCGCCGGTGATCCGCGAGACGTTCCTTGGCAATGCCGAGATCCTCGAGGTCTTCAACATCTCGAAGGTCGGCAAGGTTGCGGGCTGCAAGGTGGTCGATGGCGTAGTGCGGCGCGGCGCGAAAGTGCGCCTCATCCGCGACAAGATCGTCATCCACGAAGGCAAGCTTTCGACGCTCAAGCGCTTCAAGGACGAGGTCAAGGAAGTGCAGAAGGGCTTTGAATGCGGCATGGCATTCGAGACCTATCAGGACATGCAGTCCGGCGACATCATCGAGTGCTTTGATGTCGAGACCGTCCAGCGCACGCTGTAAGGCATGAGGGCGGTTAGGGGCCACTTGCCCCTGCCCGCGCCTGGCGGAGACAGGATCATGAACGCACAGCTTGAACGCGAGGCGCAGATGGCGGCAGCCGCCATCGAGCGCGGCGATCTGGACGGCGGCATCCGCATGGCGGACGCGATCCTCAAGCGCCATCCCGACGAACCCAACGCGTTGATGGTCAAGGCGCTGGCCGCCCTCAGGCGTTCGGATTTTGCGGGTGCGCAGCCTTTGCTGCGGCGTGCGGTCGAAGCTCATCCTGAGCACGTGTACGCGTGGAACAATCTCGGCATTGTCGAGCGCAGGCTCGGCAATCTGGATGCCGCGCGGCAGGCCTTCTCGGAGGCCATCCGCATTTATCCGGCGTTCGGTGCCGCCTTGCGCAATTGCGGCAATCTTCTTGTCGATATGGGCGAACGTAATCTCGCCATCGATCATTTCCAGGCTGCGCATATTGCCGAGCCCAAATCGGCCGAGCCGCTCGCGGCCCTTGCCTCCATCGCGCTCTCGGCCAACAAGCTGGAAGACGCGCGGGCTTTCGCCAACCTGGCACTGGAGCGTGATCCCGGCCACTTCAATGCGGGCCTGATGGTCGCGCGGGCAGATCTTCAGTCTGATGCTCACGCCGCCGCAAAGACGCGGCTTGAAGAAATGGCAAGGCGCCCCGGCCTTTCCGGCCGCAACCGCGCGCTTGTGCATGGGCTATTGGGTCAGGCGCTGGACGCAATGGGCGACCATGACGCCGCCTATAATGCTTTCGAGGCCGCCAATGCCGCCCTTGTGCCGCTGGCGATGAGCTATGCGCAAGGCGGTCATGTCATCGACACTGATCACCTGACCAAGCTGGCGAAAGCGCTTGATGCGCCCTTCCCCGCGACAGCCCGTGTGCAAACCGACGGTTTGCCGCCGGACCCCGTGTTCCTTGTCGGCTTCCCGCGCTCGGGCACAACATTGCTTGACCAGATACTGGCCTCGCATCCCGACATTGCCACGCTCGAAGAGGTGGACAATCTTGGCCATGTGACGGGCAAGCTTCTGGAGGGGGCCGACGTGCTTGCACGCATCGCAGCCCTTACGTCCGCCGACATCGACGCAATGCGCAAGAACTACTGGGAACGCGTGCGATCAAACCGGCGCCATGACGCGACGCGTCCCGTCTTCATCGACAAGCTGCCGATGAATGCCACGCTTCTGGCTGCCGTCGCCGCGATTTTCCCGCAGGCGCGCGTCATCTTCGCGCTGCGTGATCCGCGCGATGCGGTCCTGAGCTGCTTCCAGCAGACTTTCGAGATGACAGGGGCGACCATCCACTTCCTGTCGCTTTCAACCGCAGCCCAGCTCTATGACGCGACCATGCAGCTGATGCGGGTACACGAGAATCACCTGCCCATCCCGGTCAAGCGCGTGCGCTATGAAGATGTGACCGCGCGCTTTGACCGCACGATTGCCGATGTGCTCGGCTTCCTTGGCCTTGCCTGGTCGGAGAATGTGCGCAATTTCACCGAGACGGCGCGCAGCCGCCCCATCGGCACGCCGAGCGCGCCGCAGGTGATGCGTCCCCTCTATTCAACGTCAGCCGGCAAATGGCGCAACTATGCCAAGCCCTTGCGCGAGACGCGCAAGCTGCTTGATCCGTGGGCGGAAGCCTTCGGCTATCCGGTGGATTGAGGGACAACATGCGCCGCAAATCCGGAGCCCGTTCCGCAACCGGCCCTGCCGGACCCTCACAACGCCAATTGCGCGTGGCGGAGGAAATCCGCCGCACCATGGTCGAGATCCTGGCGCGCGCGCATTTCCGCGATCCTGACCTGGTGAGCGCGACCGTCACCATTTCGGGCGCCCGCATCAGCCCGGACCTCAAGAACGTGACGATCTATGCGACGCCCCTGGGCGGCAAGCGCGAGGAAGAAATCATCGCCGCCCTGAACCGCAGCCGCGCCTATCTGCGCGGCGAACTCGCGCGTTCGATCAGCATCCGCCACATTCCCGAATTGCGCTTCGAACTTGATCGCTCGTTTGCCGAGGCGGACCACATCGAGCGCCTGCTCAAGTCACGCGCGGTCAGGCGTGACATTGCCGGCGATGACGACGCCAGCGGCGGCTGATCCTTTTCCATGGGCAAACGCAAGAAGGGTGACCGCGTCCATGGCTGGGTCGTACTGGACAAGCCGGCGGGCATGACATCGACGCAGGCCGTCTCGGCCGTGCGGCGTGTCTTCAATGCCCAGAAGGCGGGGCATGCAGGCACGCTTGATCCGCTTGCCACCGGCGTCCTTGCGATCGCGCTCGGGGAAGCGACCAAGACCGTCCCTTACGCGGTTGACGCGCTCAAGACCTATCGCTTCACGGTGCGCTTTGGCGAAGCAACCTCAACCGATGACACCGAAGGCGCCGTCACCGCGCGATCCGGCATCAGGCCGACGCGCGAGGCGATCCTTGCTGCGCTGCCCGGCTTCATCGGCGACATCATGCAGACGCCTCCCGCATTCTCGGCAATCAAGGTCGATGGCGAGCGCGCCTATGATCTCGCGCGCGAGGGCGCCGAGGTGAAACTTGAGCCGCGGGCGGCCTTTATTGGCAGGATCAGCCTTTGCGAGCAGCCGGATGACGACCATGCGGCTTTCGAGATGGTCACGGGCAAGGGCGTCTATGTAAGGGCCTTCGCGCGGGATTTGGCTTTGAAATTAGGGACTTATGGCCATGTCACGGCGCTCCGGCGCACCCAGGCGGCAGGATTCGACGAGCGGGATGCGATTTTGCTCGACCGGCTCCAGGGATTTGGACATATTCCCGGCGCTTTCGCGCACCTGCTTCCCGTCGAGACCGCGCTGGACGACATCCCGGCTCTGGCCGTGACGGATGCAGAAGCCTTCCGCCTGCGTGGCGGGATGGCGGTGATGGTGCGCGGGGGGACCTTTGCCGCAGCCCGGCAGCTGATGGAAACAGCGGGTGACGAAACACCCGCCGTATTCATCCGCACATTGCGGGGCGAGGCGGTGGCGATTGCCCGGCTTGAAGCCGGCATGATCCATCCGGTCCGCGTTTTCACCTTTTCATGACAGGAGACCCCGATGTCGATCAGTGCCGAACGCAAGACCAGCGTCATCAAGAGCTTTGCCCGCAAGGCCGAGGACACGGGTTCGCCCGAAGTCCAGATTGCGGTCATCTCGGAGCGCATCACGAACCTGACCGACCACTTCAAGGCCCATGTGAAGGACAACCATTCACGCCGCGGCCTGATCAAGCTCGTGTCGCACCGCCGCCAGCTTCTCGACTATCTCAAGGGCGTCGATGTCTCGCGCTATGAGGCGATCGTTGCCAAGCTCAATCTGCGCCGCTGACACGCTGGCCCGAGAACCAACACAGGTGGACGTGCCCGCCATGCCTGAACCCCGCCGGCGAAAAGCACCGGGCGGGGCTTTGGCGTATTTGGCCACTCACCGATTCAATACACGCATCTACCACGCAACCCGGCATGTGCCCGGACGTGCAACAAGTTTCATCGCAGAATGACTGCATGAATGGCCGCAGCAATCCGGCTTCGCGGCGATACAAAAGGACGAATGAACATGTTTGAGATCCACAAGCAGGAAGTCATGTGGGGCGGGCGCAAGCTGACGCTGGAAACCGGGCGCATCGCGCGCCAGGCCGACGGCGCTGTGCTGGCCACCTATGGCGATACCGCCGTGCTTGCGACCGTTGTCGCCGCCCGCAGCCCGAAGGCCGGGATCGACTTCTTCCCCCTGACCGTCAACTACACCGAAAAGACCTACGCCGCCGGCAAGATTCCCGGCGGCTTTTTCAAGCGCGAAGGCCGCCCCACCGAGCGCGAGACCCTGGTTTCGCGCCTCATCGACCGGCCGATCCGGCCGCTCTTTGTCGAGGGCTTCTACAACGAGACGCAGGTCATCACGATGGTCGTGAGCCACGACCTTGAAAACGATCCCGACATCGTGGCGATGGTTGCAGCTTCCGCCGCGCTGACCATTTCCGGCGTGCCCTTCATGGGCCCGATCGCAGGCGCGCGCGTCGGCCTGATCGACGGCGAATACCGCCTCAACCCCTATATGGAAGACATGGCGAAGAGCGACCTCGACCTCGTGGTCGCGGGAACGGCAAGCGCCGTCCTGATGGTTGAATCGGAAGCCAAGGAGCTTTCCGAGGAAGTCATGCTGGGCGCCGTGATGTTCGGCCAGCGCGGGATGAAGCCGGTGATCGACGCCATCATCCGCCTTGCTGAAGCGGCTGCCAAAGAGCCGCGCGACGTGAAGCTGGACGACACATCCGCCCTTGCCCGCGACATGCGCACCATGGTGGAGGCCGATCTGCGTGGCGCCTATGCCACGCTGAAGAAGCAGGAGCGCCACGAGAAGATCAGCGCCGCCAAGGACAAGGCCTTTGCAGCATTTGGGGCTGCATTCGGTGGCGAGGGCGAAGGCAAGCCTTCCGCCCAGACGCTCGGCAAGACCTTCAAGAAGATCGAAGCCGACATCGTGCGCAGCGCGATCATCGACACCAAGCGCCGCATTGACGGCCGTGACCTTGAGACCGTGCGTCCCATCGTTGCGGAAGTCGGCGTCCTTGCCCGCACGCATGGCTCTGCCCTGTTCACGCGCGGCGAAACGCAGGCGCTTGTGGTCACGACACTGGGTACCGGCGATGACGAGCAGATGATCGACGCGCTGGAAGGCAAGTATGACGAGCGCTTCATGCTGCACTACAACTTCCCTCCCTACTCAGTGGGTGAAGTCGGTCGTACGGGCTTTACCGGAAGGCGCGAAGTTGGTCACGGCAAGCTTGCCTGGCGCGCGATGCGTCCGCTTCTGCCGTCCAAGGAAAAGTTCCCCTACACGATCCGCATCGTTTCCGAGATCACGGAATCGAACGGTTCATCGTCCATGGCCTCCGTGTGCGGTGCATCGCTTTCGATGATGGATGCGGGCGTGCCGCTGACGCGCCCCGTCGCCGGCATCGCCATGGGCCTCATCAAGGAAGGCGAGCGCTTTGCCGTGCTCTCCGACATCCTGGGTGACGAGGACCATCTGGGCGATATGGACTTCAAGGTGGCGGGCACCTCGAAGGGTGTCACCTCGCTGCAGATGGATATCAAGATCACCGGCATCACCGAGGAGATCATGAAGGTCGCGCTGCATCAGGCGGCGGGCGGGCGTGCCCACATCCTGGGCGAAATGGCCAAGGCCCTCGACACCGCGCGCAGCGAACTGGGTGCCACCGCCCCGCGCATCGAAGTGATGAAGATCCCGACCGACAAGATCCGCGAAGTGATCGGTTCGGGCGGCAAGGTCATCCGCGAGATCGTGGAAAAGACCGGCGCCAAGATCGACATCGAGGATGACGGCACGATCAAGATCGCCTCGCCCGACGCCGAGTCGATCAAGGCGGCCTTCAAGTGGATCCACGGTATCGTTGCCGAGCCGGAAGTGGGCGAAATCTACGAAGGCAAGGTCGTCAAGATCATGGACTTCGGCGCCTTCGTGAACTTCTTCGGCAGCCGCGACGGGCTTGTCCACATCTCGCAGCTTTCCTCCAAGCGCGTCGCCAAGGTGGGCGATGTCGTGAAGGAAGGCGACATGGTGAAGGTGAAGCTTCTTGGCGTTGATGACCGCGGCAAGGTCCGCCTGTCGATGAAGATCGTCGATCAGGTGACCGGCAAGGAAATCAAGGAAGAAGCGGGCGAAGGCGAAACCGCCGCGCAGTAAGACAATCCGACAGTACGGGGGCGCGTAGCAGGAAACTGCTGCGCGCCTTCACTTTTGTGCGCCCTGACGCCGATGTGTTGTTCGACCCGCGCTTCGTGTGAGCGAAGTGGCAAGTTCTCCTACTGCCTCACGCCTTGCCGAAATGGCGCTGCCAGATGGATGCGATTTTCGGGCGCGCGGCAATTGCCAAGGCCAGCGTCTCAAGACGCGGCAGGTTTTCGGTGCGCCATTCCTTGCCCACCGTCCAGCGCGAGAGATTGGCCGCATAGACATCGAGCGCCGAGAACCGCTCGCCCAGAAGCCACGGGCTGAAGGCAAGCGACGCTTCCACGATCAGCCAGAATTTGCGTGCCGCCTCGCGCGCGGCATTGCGCACACCCTCCACGCCGGCGGGATCCGTGGTGAAGCGCTCGGGATAGTCATAGCGCCCGGTCGCCTCGTAGCAATTGTTCGAGATGAACATCAGCCAGCGATAGAACGTGTTTCGTTCGCGCGTTCCGGGCGGGGGCAGGAATTGTGCTGCGGGAAAGGCTTCCGCGATGGCGAGGACGATGGCAGCGGACTCGGTCACGATCCCGCCATCGGGCATTACCAGGGTTGGCACGCGGCGGATGGGATTGAGTTTTTCCTCCAGCGCCGTTTCTTCGCCAGGCCCGGCAAGCGTCACACGGGCGATCTTCACCTTGGCGCCTGCTTCCGCCAGCAGCGCCTCGGGCGTGAAACTGCCGGAGCCGTTTTCGCTGTAGAGCGTGAAATTGCCGGGCATCAATGACCCTTTCTAGGGTGCGCGCTTCATCTCGATGATGTCGAATGTCGACTCAAGGGCCGGAAACGGAAAGCCCATGCGCAGGCGCCCATCGGCCAGGCGGCTGACAATGGCGACCTGGTTGGTCGGCGCCATATCCGACCCCAGATGATCGCCGCGGCCACCATAGTTTCCCGGCGGCTCGTCGGCCACATAGCCGGAGGCGAGGAGCACAAAGCCGTTGCCGTCGGCATACATATGCCCGCGCAGGCGCTGGGATCCCGTCAGCTTCTCAAAGAAGAGCTCGCCCGACACGATCGAAATGCGGCAGTTGAACCAGCCATAGACCACGATCGGCGAAATGCCGCCGACCTTGATGATGCGGCATTTCCAGTTGCCGGTGACCGGCGGACCATCAAGGCCGACGGGCGCATCCATGAGGCCGTCGGCGATGGCAATATCGGCGGCGTCACCGCCCTCGGCCTCGCGGCGGGCGAGCGTCCAGCTTTCGGTGAAACGCTCCAGACGCGACACATCGGGCGGCGCAGCGATCTCGCGCCAGTCAGCCGCGGCAACGGAAGTGATCGCCACACCCATCGAAGTCAGGGCAAGGACAGCTGACGCCAGAATATTTGTGATGCGCCGCATGGGCTATTCCTTCTCGGCATCCATCGCGGCCAGATCGGCAACTGCCGGCAGCCCAATGATGTTGTAACCCGCATCAACATAGTGGATCTCGCCCGTCACACCCGATGACAGGGGGCTCACGAGATAAAGTCCCGCCTTGCCGACATCATCAAGATCAATCGTGCGCTTGAGCGGCGCATGATGACGGTTCCATTTGAACATCAGGCGGCCATCGGCAATGGCCGAACTTGCCAGCGTACGCATCGGTCCCGCTGACAACCCGTTCACCCGCAGGCCGTCGCGCCCGAGATCGGCGGCGATGTAGCGCACGCTCGCTTCCAGCGCCGCCTTGGCGACACCCATCACGTTGTAGTTGGGGATGACTTTTGCCGCACCCAGATAGGTCAGGGTCAGAAGCGCGCCGCCCGGGTTCATCATCGGCGATGCGCGCCGTGCTATGTCGGTGAAGGAGAAGCACGAAATGTCGAGCGCCCGGGCAAAGTTTGCGCGTGTCGTCTCGACATAGCGGCCCTTCAGCTCGCTCTTGTCGGCGTAGGCGATGGCATGGACGAGAAAGTCGAAGCGGCCCCACAATTTCGCGACGCTTTCAAAAAGCGCGTCCAGCGAGGCTGCATCTTCCACGTCAGCCGGCAGGACGAGTTTTGCACCCACACTGTCGGCCAGCGGCTGCACGCGGCGCTTGAGGCTTTCGCCCATATAGGTGAAGGCCAGTTCCGCGCCCTGGGCTGCTGCGGCGCGCGCAATGCCCCAGGCAATCGAATGATCGTTTGCCACGCCCATGATCAGGCCGCGACGGCCCTTCATCAGGTTGCCGTCCTGCGCCATCAAGGTTCCCGGGGTCATGTCAGGCCGTATAACGCTGGAAGACAAGGGTTGCGTTGGTGCCGCCAAATCCGAAGCTGTTGGAGAGCACACGCTCGAGTCTGGCGTTGTCGATGCGCTTGCGCGCAACCGGCGTGCCGTCAAAGAGCGGATCAAGCTCCTCGATATTGGCGCTCTCGCAGATGAAGCCGTTCTGCATCATCAGAAGCGAATAGACCGCCTCGTGCACGCCCGCCGCACCCAGCGCATGGCCGGTCAGCGATTTGGTCGAACTGAAGACGGGCATCTTGTCGCCGAACACTTCGCGCAGCGCGCCCACTTCCGCCTCATCGCCCACCGGTGTCGAGGTGCCGTGGGTGTTCACGTAGTCGATCGAACCCTTCACGCCTTCAAGCGCGATCCGCATGCAGCGCGCGGCACCCTCGCCTGAGGGCGCCACCATGTCGTGGCCATCGGAGGTGGCGCCATAGCCCACCAATTCGCCATAGATTTTCGCGCCGCGGGCTTTGGCGTGCCCGAGCTCTTCCATCACGAGGATGCCGCCGCCGCCTGAAATCACGAAGCCGTCGCGGTTCTTGTCATAGGCGCGCGAGGCCTTTTGCGGGCGGTCATTGTATTTCGAGCTCATCGCGCCCATGCCGTCGAAAAGGACGGACAGCGTCCAGTCCACTTCCTCGCCGCCACCGGCAAACACGATGTCCTGCTTGCCCCACTGGATCAGCTCTGCCGCATTGCCGATGCAATGGGCGCTGGTCGCGCAGGCCGAGCTGATTGAATAATTGTAGCCCTTGATCTTGTACCAGGTCGAGAGATTGGCCGAGCAGCAAGATGCCATCGCCTTCGGCACAACGAAGGGGCCTACTTTCTTGGGACCCTTGACCGGCTCCGAGCGGGCTGTATCTGCTGCCACAACCATGGCCGATGTCGACGCGCCACCCGATCCCACGATCAGGCCGGTGCGCGGATTGATGACATCCTTTTCCTCAAGGCCTGAATCCCGGATCGCCTGCTCCATCGCCAGCCAGGCATAGGACGCGCCCGGACCCATGAAGCGCCGCGCACGCCGGTCAACGACCGCATCAAGGTCGATCTTGATGGCGCCTTCGACCTGGCTCTTGAAGCCCATCTTCGCATAGACCTCGGCAGGGCCGATGCCGGAACGGGCCTCACGCAGGGACGATACGACTTCCTGCGCATTGTTGCCGATCGAGCTCACAATACCCATGCCGGTGACAACGACTCGTCTCATCGGTTCCTCGCTGTTGAATGATGCTCAAGCGCCGGGAATTGGGGGCCGTGCGGCCTCAGGCCGGCATGGCGTCCGGCTGGAAGAGGCCGACGCGCAGATCCTTCGCCTCGTAGATCGTCTTGCCGTCAACCTTCATGATGCCGTCGCCAATGCCCATCACCAGCTTGCGTATGATGACGCGCTTCAGATTGATGATGTACTGGACCTTTTTGGCACCTGGCAGGACCTGGCCGGTAAACTTCACTTCGCCGACGCCGAGTGCGCGGCCACGGCCGGGTGCACCCATCCAGCCCAGGAAGAAGCCGACAAGCTGCCACATCGCATCCAGGCCAAGGCAGCCGGGCATCACCGGATCGCCTTCAAAGTGGCAACGGAAGAACCAGAGGTCGGGATTGATGTCGAGTTCTGCCTCGACCATCCCTTTCCCGTGTTCGCCATCAAGGTCATTGATGTGGGTGATGCGATCGAACATCAGCATCGGCGGCAAAGGCAGGCGGGCATTGCCCACACCGAACATCTTGCCCTTGGCGCATTCGATCAGGCTGTGAAAGTCAAAGCTCGACCGGCGCTTGACCGCTGCCGCGTCATGCGGTGCAGCGAGGGGGGCGGGGCTTACATCCTTGTCCATGGTGGTGTTGCTCATTTGGGGCTTCCGGGGGAAGCGGGGCGGACGTGCCGCACCGGGCCGATTTCCGGCCTTTGCGAAACGCAGTCATGATTCAAGACATAGCGCAGAAACAGGCGCTTTACACCCCTCTCCAACCCCTTATCGGAAAGGTGATTTCCGGGGCAATGGGCGATCAGGCCATTTTCCCGACCGTCTTTTTCGGCTTATATGAGACTAATGAGCACAAGCACGAAACCCGCCGCAAGACCCGGCCTTAGGCCCTCCCGGCCTTATGCCGTGCTTGCAGGCCGTCTTACCGTTGCGGGCTTGAGGCCCACAAGGCAGCGGCTTGCACTGGCCCGGCTGCTCTTTGCTGCCGGCGACCGCCATGTGACCGCCGAGATGCTGCACGACGAAACGCGGCAAGCGGGCCAGACCATGTCGCTGGCAACGGTCTATAACGCGCTCAACCAGTTCACAGCGGCGGGGCTTCTGCGCACGCTTTCGCTTGATGGCACAACGATATTCGACACCAACCTTGCGCCGCACCAGCACATGCTGGACACGGAAAAGGGCGTCCTCTGCGACCTTGAGCCCGACGCGGTCGTGATCGCGGGCACCCCGAAATTGCCCATCGGGTTCGACATCGAAAGGGTCGATGTGATTGTCCGGGCAAGGCCGCGCAAAGGCGCCTTCCGGACACGTGGCAAAACTTGAAATGATTCCAGACTTTGCGCCAAGTGATTGACAAGGTGTCGCTTCACGCTAGCATCCGCCCCTGTTCCTGATGCGGGAGGATGATCCATGAAGCTTGCCAGTTCCAAGACCCACCAGAATCTGAAAGACGCGTTTGCCGGTGAAAGCCAGGCCAATCGCCGCTATCTCTATTTCGCGCAGAAGGCCGACGTTGAAGGCTACAACGACGTCGCCACCGTTTTCCGCTCGACGGCGGAAGGCGAGACAGGCCACGCGCATGGCCATCTCCAGTTCCTTGAAGAAGTGGGTGATCCGGCCACGGGCCTGAAGATCGGCCCCACGGGCGACAATCTGAAAGCCGCAATTGCGGGCGAGACGCACGAATACACGGACATGTATCCGGGCATGGCGCGCACCGCCCGCACGGAAGGCTTTGACGAGATCGCTGACTGGTTCGAGACACTGGCCAAGGCCGAGAAAAGCCATGCCGGCCGCTTCCAGAAGGCGCTCGACACGCTTTCCTGAGATGCGCGTTTCGTGACGAAATGATACCGGGCGCGGCGGGCCATTTGATCCTGCCGCGCCTTTCCTTTCTTTCCCGGCTTTCCCGGCTTTCCCGGATTTGGGACACATTCCATGCGCGAAGGCAGTCTTGAAGCGCCCACCCGCCACCCTGTCGGCTGGGACCATCCCGACTTTCTTGACGCCGACAAGATCGACGCGGAACTGCGCCGCGTCTTCGACATCTGCCATGGCTGCCGACGCTGCTTCAATCTGTGCGACTCGTTTCCGCGCCTGTTTGACCTTTTCGATGTGTCGCCCACGGGCGAGATCGACGGCATCAAGTCGGCGGATTTCGCGCCGGTCGCAGAGGCCTGCACGCTGTGCGACATGTGCTACATGACCAAGTGCCCCTACGTGCCGCCGCATGAATGGAACCTCGACTTTCCGCATTTGATGCTGCGTGCGCGCATGGCGGAGGCCAAAGCAGGCAAGAGTGATTTCGTGGCGCGCGAGTTGGGCAAGATGGACCGCAATGGCCGTCTGGCCGGATTTGTCTCGCCGCTGGTCAATGCCACCTCGTCGCGCAAGCGCAAAGTCGTGCGCACGCTCATCGAGAAAGTTTCCGGCATTGATCGCGATGCCGAGCTGCCAAAATTCCACACGCGAACTTTCGTGATGGCAGATCGCGGCGATCCCATCCGCCCCAATGAGGTCGCACCTGCGTTCGGCAAGCGCAAGGCGGTTTTGTTCGCGACCTGCTTTGTCAATTACAACAAGCCCGCAACCGGCATGGCGGCACGCGCGGTCTTGAACCATCTGGGCGTCGAAACAGAAGTCTTTTACCCCGGCTGTTGCGGCATGCCGCAGCTGGAGCAGGCGGAGCTTTCAAACGTTTCCGAAAAGGCGCTGAAGATCTCGGCTGCGTTCCGCCCCTTCATCGACAAAGGCTATGACGTCATCACGCTGACCGCCTCATGCGGCCTCATGTTCAAGAGCGAATGGAAACTGATCGCGCCCAAAGACGAGAATGTCGATCTTCTGTCGCGCGCGACGTTCGACATCGACCAGTATATCGTCGACATCGCGCGCAAGGAGGGTTTGCCGCCCGGCTTGCAGGCGCTTGACGGCGGTGTCTCCGTGCATCTGGCTTGCCATGCACGCGCGCAGAACATCGGGGCCAAGGCGGTTGAACTCCTGAAGCTCATCCCTGGCGCCGACATTGACGTGATCGAACGCTGCTCGGGCCATGGCGGCACGTTTGGCGTCCTCAAGAAAACCCGTCCGCTCGCCAACAAGGTGGGCAAACCCGTGTTCCGCGCCGCGCTCAAGGCCAACAAGAAGCACGTCGTGAGCGACTGTCCGCTTGCCGCCAAGCATATCGTGCAGGGCATGGAGAAACTCGCGGAAGGATCGGGTGAGAAGGTTGCTGCAAAAAGTGGCGAACACCCCGTCGAAGTTTTTGCCCGTGCCTATGGACTTCTGCCATGACCAAACGCGTGATCACGCCTGCCGACATCATGCCGCTTGCCGCCTATGGCGCCGAGCGCAAGGAGCGGCGCACGCGCCTTGTCGCGCACAAGCGCACGCGGCGCATGGAGGTGGGACCGCTCGTCACCTTCCACTTCGAAAGCTACGAGACGATGTGGCATCAGGTGCACGAGATGCTGTTCATCGAAAAAGGCGGCGCTGAGCAAATTGCCGACGAGCTTGCCGCCTACAATCCCCTGATCCCGCAGGGCCGCGATCTGGTGGTGACCATGATGATCGAGGTTGATGACGCGACACAGCGCCCTTTGGCGCTGAAAAGGCTTGGCGGCATCGAAAACCACATCGCGCTTCAAATGCCGGGCCATGTCGTGCGGGCCGAACCTGCCGACGATGCCGAGCGTACGACGGCGGACGGAAAAACCTCTGCCGTGCACTTCCTGCGCTTTGTCTTCACCGATGCGGCGGCAGCGGCGTTCAAGGGTGGCGGAGGGCAGGTCATCCTTGCCATTGATCATCCCGCCTATGGCCATATGGCGGTGATGCCCGCGGAGACGCGCGCGGCGCTGGCGGGGGATCTGGGGTAAGGGTGCCGAACACTCTCCGCTTCGCACGAACGGAGACGCGATACAGGCACCCCGCACAAGCGAAGTGCGTCCCTCGACCAGGGCTCAGGCTGAGGAGGCAGGTGGCCTGCGGGAATGCCGTTCACCAACTTCCCTTTTGGTGAGCCTTCGTCGAACCACGCAGCGTGCTGATGCGGCGTTGGCGGCCCGCCCCCCCTACCCCGATGCCGATCCGCGCCAGATGAGGCGGCCGAGTTCTGCCAGTCGCGGCGGCTGGCCCGTGCGCAGCATGGCGGCGCGGAACAAACGCGCCATCAGCCAGATGACGAAGATCGCCGAGACAATCAGCACCAGCCCCGTGCCCACAATCTCCCACCAGGCGGCGCCTGCGGGCGCGCGCACCATCATCACGACCGGCGTCGAGAAGGGAATCCAGCTCATCACCTGGGCGAGGATGCCGGCGGGATCGCGCTGCACCTCCGTGATCACCGCAAAGGGCGCGACCAGGATGATCATCAGGGGCGTCAGGTAGGATTGCGCGTCGTTCAGCGTGTTCGAGATTGCACCGACGCCCAGGAAGAGGCTTGCCTGCATGGCAAAGCCGAGCGTGAAGTAAAACAGAAAGCCGAAAATGAGGCCCGACGACACGAATTCGGTGACCGCCCGACGGCCGAACTCGGCAATCTCGCCCTCGGCCACAAAGGTTGCGCCCACAAGGCTTGCAAGCCAGACGAAGATGATCGACAGGCCGACCAAGCCGATGCCGATAAGCTTGCCGGACAGGATCTCGCCGGGCGTGGCGCTGGAGAGCAACACTTCCATCACCTTCGACGCACGTTCCTCGATCACGCCGGTCAGAAGCCGGTTGCCGACGATGAGGATGGAGAGCCAGAGCAGGAATGAAAGCCCGAGCGGCAAGAGGCCGGACAATCTGTCGGCAAGGCTGACCGCCGCCACGCCGCCGCTGCGCGTGGTGGCAAAGGGAGCGACCGATACCGCCATGGCGTCGATGTTCTCGAGCAGGCTCGCGTCAACGCCAAGCGAAATGAGGTACTGGCGGCGCGCCTCCTCCGTCAGGGCAGTTGCGACAAAATTCTGCAAGCCATTGTCGGCGGGGTTCGACGACCAGACCTGCACCTGCGGCGGGGCGATGCCGCCCGCGGCCACAAAGGCAAAGCCCCTGGGTATGATAACGGCGCCATAAAGCAGGCGGCCATCGGCAAGTTTCGTGATGCCTTCCAGATAGGGAACGAGGCTGTTGCCGATCGCGTCGGGCGAGGCCGAAAAATCAATCGCATCCGGCAGCGGGGCAATGGCATAGGTTGCCTGACCGCGCCGGGCTGTCTCCTCTTCAAGGGCTGAAAGAAGCGCGGGCGCCGCGACGCCCGACTGGTCAATGATGAGGACATTCTGCTGGGCGCGGTTCTCGCGCAGCCAGTTCGACAGGAAGCCGGATCCAAAGGCAAGCAGCGGCACGACAATCATCATCAGCCAGAAGCTCTTCGAGCGGACGGCCTCCAGAAACTCGCGCCGGGCGATCAGGAATGTGCGGTTCATGCCGCCACCCGTGCAGCATTGTCGGCGGCGCCGACAAAGGAGACAAACACGTCGTGCAACGAGGGCTCCGACAGGTCAAAGCGCTTCAAGGCAAGGCCACTGTCAAAGCAGGCTTTGAGAGCAGCCTCAGCTGATGCCGTGGGCGAAAGATTGAGCGCATAGGCGCCATCATCCGCCGCTGCAACCGCGGTGACCCCCGGCAGGCGCGACAATTTCATGCGGCCTTCCTCGCTTGCACCGTCGGCAAGGGCAAGGTGGATGCGGCGCGGCAGGCGCGCGCGTGCTTCGTTCACGGTGCCCTCGAACAATTTTTTGCCGCGCGCAATCAGCACAAAGCGGCTGCACAGGCGTTCGGCGTGCTGCATCACATGGGTCGAGAAAAGGATCGTGCGCCCGGCTTTCGCCTCGCCCGCGATCAGGTTCTCCAGCGTCTGCTGGTTGACGGGATCAAGGCCCGAAAAAGGTTCGTCCAGGATGATGAGGTCAGGCCCGTGGACAATCGTTGCCAGGATCTGGACCTTCTGCGCCATGCCCTTTGACAGGCCCTCGATGCGGGTGGCCGCAAATTCGCCAAGCCCGAAGCGCTCCAGCAATTCATGCGCGCGCTTCAGCGCGGGTGCTGATCCCATGCCCTTCAACTGGCCGAAATAGGCAATCGTCTCGGCCGCGCGCATCTTGCGGTAGAGGCCGCGCTCTTCCGGCAGATAGCCGACGCGCTGCTTGACGTCGGCAATCGTGTCGTGACCCAGAACGGTCACCCGGCCCTTGTCGGGCTTGATGATGTCGAGCAGCATTCTGAGCGTTGTCGTCTTGCCCGCGCCGTTGGGGCCAAGGAAGCCGTAGATCTCGCCCCTGCGCACCGAAAAGCCCAGATCCGACACGGCACGAAAGCTGCCATAGGATTTGGAAACACCGTCAAGCGTCAACGCCATCTCATTCATAATTGATGCCCTGAACGAACATGACCTTGAGATCCTGATTGGGTGTGAAGTCTTCTGCCTTCCACTCAAACGTCGTGGGGCCGATTTTGCGGATGCCATTGAGGCAGAGCGAGATGATGCGGTTGGCGCTGCCCTTGTCGATCGTCAGGGTGAACGCGCCGATCGGGCCCGCCCAGGTCGATGCCGTGCGCAGGATATAGTGCAGGTAGAATGCGGTGCCATAGTGGGAGATGGTTCCATCCTCCTGCCTGTATTCAAGCAGGCGCTTGATGGCGCGGCCGGTGCCGTCGTCAACGCAATATTCCATGCGGCCGGAAATATCGTACTCCGTCTCTTCCTCGTCGGTCCACACATAGATGCTGGCCGGATTGACGGGCGCATAACGGTGGCTGATACGCACGACGCTGCCGGCCGGGAAAACCTGCGTCCAGTAATGGCGCCAGCCAATCGACCAGCTTGGCGGCTGAACCGAACCATCATCGGCCAACGCAATGATGCCGCGCGCCGCCAGCGCATCGCGCCTGGCTTTCGGCAAGGCATTGAGGGCCGCCATCACGGCGACGGGATCATAGGTGACCGGAATGTCATAGGAGGCGAGAATGGCCGTGATGTCTTCGCCCGGCTCGTCAAACTGGCGCGCGGGCGGTTCACCCTCGCTGCTTTCCCATGCAGGCACCATCCAGGCCTTAACCTCGGTCTCGAATGCGACCGGCTTACCATCTACGGTGACGGTAAAGCCCATGAAGTTGGGATCCTTCATCGCGTCATAGGCAATGGCGAAATCCCCATATTCGGGCAGGATCAGGGAGACCGGCGGAATGGGAAAGGCGACCAGCAGCGTCTCGTCGCGGTCGGTCAGGTTGCGGAACTCGTAATCGACGCGGATTTCGTCGAGCGACAGGAAAAGATTTTCCTTTTCCATCGCGACCGCATCGGTTGAACCAAAAACAAGACCCGTATTGGTGATGCCGCCCACGCCGTCATTGGCGAGAGCGTGTCCGGACAAAAGGACATTTGCCGACAAAAGCGACACCAGCATGGCAGCGGCAGCAGCGGATTTGCGCATGGTCTTCTTCCTCAAACCGGTTCTTCGGACTGGTTCCTGAAATTCAGTCGATTTCCTCGTCGGGATAGATGCCCCAAAGCTCGGCGCGGGGCACATAGCCGACATAGGCCTGAACCTCCACCTCGCACCAGATGCCGCGGCAGGATTCAATCCGGGCGATCACTTCCGGCTCCAGCCATGCGACCACGGCTGACCCGGCGTCAGGCTCCTCCAGCAGCGCGACATTGCTGCGGGCGGTGATGATGACGAAGCGCTCGCCGTCCAGGACCGCCTTGTGGACCCAGCCCGTCACGCCGTCACGGTCGCGGACGCGGCGCCAATTGTCGAACTCGGCGGTAATCTCGACCGGCAGATGGCGGCGCTTGTATTCCCAGAGGATGCGGTGATTTTCCGATGGCCCCTCGCGCAGATTGACGGTTCCCGATTTCAGGGAAACGAAACGCGGTACCGGAAAGCCCGACGGGCCGGGACGTGTCTCCTGGGCCATGGCCGGACCCGTCAAGCCGGACAAAAGCAGAAGCATCGCCGCACTCATGCAGGCGATCCATCTTTTCATGCGCGCGGTCGTCGCGGGGGCCGTCGATGTCATCGGGTGCTATGTTGATCGGGGTGACGCCAAGGTCAAGATGCGCATCAATCCGGGCAGAAACCGGGCGGCGCTTCGGGCGGGGCGGAGCCGGCCGATGACGCACATGATGAATGACAGGTATGAACAGGGGGCATGAACGGGGGGCATGAGTTGGGGGGCCAAAGTCCTAGGCGGGAGGCCAAACCATCTGTTAGAGATTCTGCCCAAGCCGCCACAATGAACGGGCGGAGCCGGAGCCTTTGCCCTCATGCCTGCCAAAAAGCCGCTTGTCGTCGTCACCAGAAAACTGCCCGAGGCCGTGGAAACACGCATGCGCGAATTGTTCGACGCGCGCCTCAATGCCGACGATCATGCCATGACGCAGGCCGAGCTTGCGGCGGCCGTCGAGCAGGCCGATGTGCTGGTGCCCACCATCACCGACCGCATTGACAGCCGCATCATCAGCCGCGCCGGTCCGAACCTGAAGCTGATCGCCAATTTCGGCGCCGGTGTCGATCACATCGACATTGAAAGCGCCCGCCAGCGCAACATCACCATCACGAACACGCCTGGCGTCCTCACCGAAGACACGGCCGACATGACCATGGCGCTTATCCTTGCCGTGCCGCGGCGGATCGTTGACGGCGCGAACCGGCTTCTGGCCGGCGAGTTCAAGGGCTGGTCGCCCTCGTGGATGCTGGGCACGCGCATCACCAACAAGCGCCTTGGCATTATCGGCATGGGCCGGATCGGCCGGGCGGTCGCCAAGCGCGCCAAGGCCTTCGGCCTGCAGATCCACTATCACAACCGCAAGCCCGTCAGCGCCGAGACCGAGCAGGCGCTGGAGGCGACCTATTGGGAATCGCTGGACCAGATGCTGGCGCGGATGGACATCATCTCGGTCAATTGCCCGCACACACCTGCGACCTATCACCTTTTGTCGGCGCGGCGGCTCAAGATGATGAAGCCGCATGCCTTCATCGTGAATACGGCGCGCGGCGAGGTGATCGACGAGAATGCGCTCGCCCGCATGCTGGAGGCCGGTGAAATCGCCGGTGCCGGCCTTGACGTGTTCGAGCACGAACCGGCGGTGAACCCGCGCCTGCTCAAGCTCAAGAATGTGGTGCTCCTGCCGCATATGGGGTCGGCCACGCTCGAAGGCCGCATCGACATGGGCGAAAAGGTGATCATCAACATCAAGACGTTTGCCGACGGGCACCGGCCGCCCGACCGCGTGCTGGCGGCGATGCTGTGACATGCGCGGCCATGCTCCCCTGATTGCCCTGTTGCTGCTGCTGCAAGGCGGCGGCTTGGCCAAGGCCGAGGAGAAGACCGCAGCGGTCACCACTATCATTGCCGAGGACCCGCTGGTCACGCAGGCGCGTGACGCCTGGACCCGCATGGGGGCGATGGCCGAGGCCATGGACCCGCGTCTGGCCGATTTCTATGCCGATGCGGCGCGCATCCACATCACCATCGTCGATCCCGACGGCAGCAGCCGGATCATCGAGATGACCGGCAAGGCCTTCAAGGAGAAGCTTGCAGCGGCGCTTGATCCCTTGTCCGGCAATGCGGTCGGCCTGCCTGATTTCTACGCCAGCGAAGTCTTTACGGTTGCCGTGAACGGAAGAGTCAGGATGACGGCCATCCGCCATGTTGTCAGCCTCAACAGCTGGATCCTGGGTGAGCTCGCGCTGCCCAGCTATGACGCGCCGCATGAAATCATCTGGCGTTTGCGTGGCGACAAGATGCTGATTGTCGAAGAACGCATCGAAATCCGCCGCTGAGGCGATTCCCTGAATCATCCCGCGATGTTGCGCGGCGTTCTTCAGAAACTGATTCATGTATTGAGAAAGTGTTGCTTCTCGACTGTCACATGAGGAGCGTGCGCCAAGCCCTTCATGGAGAATCAGATTCGCGGGCGGCACTTCATCCGTTTACGGATCATTTACCATGCCGGTTTCCAACCGGTCCCCTTCGCGCAAGCGATACATGAGAAGTGCCGCGCAACGCGTTGGCGATGAATCCATTCCCTCGCTTATTGAACGTTGTTCAATCAGGCAAAGTCGCTTTTGCGGAAAACCGCATGCAGCGTGATGCCGGCGGACCGGAAATTCTCCGTGCCACCCTCTTGCCGGTCAACGATGCAGAGTGCTTCCTCGATAATGCCGCCCTCGGCGCGCACCGCGTCCACCGCCTTCAGGGACGAACCGGCGGTCGTGATGACGTCATCAATGATGATGACGCGCTTGCCGGCAAGGCTCTCGCTCTGGGTCAGACCCTCGATCAATTTGGTGGTGCCGTGGGATTTTGGTGCCTTGCGCACGAAGAAACTTTCGACGGGCCTGCCCTCGGCGACGCTCAAGGCAGCCAGTGAGGCGATCACCGGCACGGCGCCCATTTCCAGCCCGCCGACATAGTCGACCTTCAAGGGGGCGAGCAGCCGGAGCAATGCACGGGCGCAGAGAAAGGCACCACGCGCATGCATCATGGTGGGCTTCAGGTCGAAATAATGCTGGCTCTCCTTGCCCGAGGCGAGCGTGAACCTGCCGAAGCGGTAGGAGCGCTCCTTGATGATGGCGAGGAGTTCAGCGTTCTCGGCGGTTGCGGTTGCTTGCACGTGGCGCTCCTGTTCTGGCTGGCGTCGCAAAATGGCCATCGCAAGTTTTTGCACGAGCTGCAAGCGGAGACAGTTTGGCGCAGGCCAAACTTTCACTACCCCCTCGGGGTGAGCGGAGCGCAAGCGGACTTGCGTGAGCGCAGCGAAGCGCAAGTCCGGGCGGGGGGCCTTCTGAGCGAAAGGTGCCCCCCACCCGAGATGCAAGAGCATCGCCTTGCTCTCCGCTCACCCCCAAGGGGGCGGCGAAAGAGGGGGCGTTTCAATCCGGCAAAAACCCGCCGGCCTGGCGCTCCCAAGCGCGGGCATAGGCGCCGCCTTTGGCGAGAAGCTCTGCATGGCTGCCATCCTCCACGATGCGGCCTTCCTCCAGATAGACGATGCGGTCCAGCCACGAGATCGTCGACAGCCTGTGCGCAATCGCGATTACAGTTCGGCCCGCCATCAGGCGCTGCATCGCCTCCTGAATGAGATGCTCGGACTCCGAATCGAGCGACGAGGTTGCCTCATCCAGCACCAGAATTTTCGCGTCCTTCACCAGCGCACGCGCAATGGCGATCCGCTGGCGCTCGCCGCCCGAAAGCTTCAGCCCCTGCTCGCCGACAATCGTGTCGTAGCCTTCCTCGCGGTCAGAGATGAAATCATGCGCATGGGCATCGCGCGCGGCACGTTCCACCAGCTGCTGGGCAGCGCGGGGATCGGCGTAGCGGATGTTCTCGCGCACGGGGCGGTGGAACACGCCGGGGTTCTGCGGCACTTCGGAGACCGCCTCATTGATCGAATCCCAGGTGACATGGGCAATATCCTGCCCGTCGATCAGCACCCGGCCCTCTTGCGGCACAAACTGGCGACGCAGGAGCTTCACCAGTGTTGACTTGCCCGCACCCGAGCGCCCGACCAGACCCACGCGCTCGCCCGGGCGGATGTCGAGCGAGAGGCCGCGGAACACCGGCGCGCCATCGGCATGGGCGAAGGTGACACCTTCAATGCGGATGGCGCCCTTGTCCACAACCAGGGGCACGGCACCGGGCGCATCCGTGATCTCGTGCGGGCGCGTGACCAGCGCCAGGGCCTCGCCCAGCGTTCCCACCTGCTCGAAGAAGTCGAGCATGCGGTAGGACAGTTCCTGCACCGAGCGCGCGATCATGTTGCCGAGGAAGAACACCATGGTGAAGGCGCCGACACTGATCGTGCCCGCCACCACATCCATGATGGCAAAGGCGACCAGCGCCATCTGCAGCACCAGCATGGCGAGCGACATGAAGACGCGCATGATGATGAGAAAGCGGCGGAGCCGCCGCGATGCGTTCATCTCGCGCGCGATGAAGACCGAGATCAGGCGGCGCTCGAAGGCGGCCTTGGCAAAGGCGCGCACGAGATCGGCATTCGAGATCGCGTCAATCAAGCGGCCGGTGGAGGTAGAGACCTCCTCCGAAAAGTCCTTTGACAATTCCACACAGCGCCGCGCCAGACGCTGCACGATGACCAGATAGACAATCGTCCAGATGAGAAGCGCTGCCGCATAGACCGGGCTCTCAAGCGCCAGCATCACCGCGCCCGCCACCATCAGCACAAGGATGCGGTTCATCTCGAAAAGGATGATGTTCAGGAGCGCAATCGCTGCCTGCCCCGCCTGCTTGATCTTCTGGCCCAACTTGCCGGCAAAGTTTTCCTGAAAATACCGCGGCGAATGACCCATCAGCCAGGCGAAAAGATATTTCTGAGCAAGGCCGCGCATGCGCGGGCCCATGGCGCGGTCAACCACCTCCGACACGCGAAAGACCATGGGGGCCGAAAACCAGACCACACCCAGGGCGACAAGCCAGAAGATCACGGGCCCGATATCCGCGCCTTGCGTATCACCCACCGCCTTCACCGCATTGATGAGGGCGCCGAGCGCATAGGGCGCCATCGCCTCGATCAGCGTCGCGACGGCAACAAGACCGGCATAAAGCAGCGCATGATTGCGGTAATGGCGCCTGACCAGAAAAGCGACAAAGGCAAAGGGGCGGCCGGGCGGGCGGATGCCGGCCTCTGCCTCGGGCAGTTCTTCGGGGGCGGCAGGATCAAAGCCTGCGTCGCCATTGGACAGCACCGCGTTTTCGCGGCCGTTTCCAGCGGTCATGACACTTTTCCGGTTTGGACATTCTGGGCCGCGGACCCTGATCCTTCGGCCAATGTTTTGCAACGGGGAATTGCAGGATCAGGTGCGGCAGCCGGATTTTCCTTCCGCCTCCCCGCACAGCGGACAGGCGGGGTCTCGCGACAAAGTGATCGTGCGCGCCGTGGCGTCGAGCCCGTCAAAGAGGACAAGCCTTCCCGCCAGTGTTTCGCCAAAGCCCGCCAGTTCCTTCACCGCCTCCAGTGCCGCCCAGGTTCCTGCAACCCCGGCGAGCGCGCCCACCACGCCCATCTCGGTACAGCGGCGGTCGCCATCGGGCGGCGCTTCGGGAAGGAAGCAGCGATAACACGGTGCATTTTCGCCGCGCCGGAAGACGCCGATCTGGGCATCAAACTCGCCAATCGCCGCCGAAACGAGCGGCTTTGCCTCGAACCAGCAGGCATCCGCCACAGCAAAGCGCGTGGCGAAATTATCCGAGCCATCGAGCACGAGATCGCAGGATGCAACCAAGGCGCGCGCGTTTTCGCGGGTGATGCGATCCCTCAGCAGCGTCACCTTCACATCCGGATTGAGAGCGGCAATCGCTTTAGCCGCGCTTTCAACTTTGGGCGTGCCCAGACGATCCGTCGTGTGGATCACTTGGCGCTGCAGGTTCGAGAGATCGACCACATCATCATCGATGATGGAGAGATGCCCGACGCCGGCGGCTGCCAGATAAAGCAGCGCGGGACTGCCGATGCCGCCCGCGCCGATCACGAGCACATGCGATGCGAGCAGGCGCTGCTGGCCGCGGCCACCGATCTCGCGCAGGAGAATATGACGGGCGTAACGGTCAAGCTGGGCATCGGTCAGGGTCATTGATCGCCTGCCATATCAAGGGCTGCCAGCGCATCACGGGCCGCATCCGCCGCAGGCCCACCTGCCCGGATGGCGGCCAGAAAATCGGCGCGCGCCTCATCCCTGCGCCCATCGCGCGCAAGCGCCAAGCCCCGCTCGGTCAAGGCTTCCGCGCCACCGGGAAGAAGGCCAAGGGCCAAATCGCAATCCGCAAGCGCGCCCGCATTGTTGCCGGTCTCGCGCCTTGCCGCTGCGCGCAACACCAGCGCCGTATAGGATTGCGGATTGCGCAAAAGGGCCGCCGTCAGATCAGCCTCTGCCGAGGCAAGCTCACCCATCATCGCCATCGCGCGTGCGCGATCGATGTAGAGCGCGACATCTTCGGGTGAAAGCAGAAGCGCTGCCGTGAAGGCGGATGAGGCGCGGCCTGCGTCACCCTCCAGAAGCCACGCGTTTCCTGCCTGGCCAAAAAGATCGGCGCGCAGATAGGCGTCATCGGTAGGCGTGGAATTGGCGAGCGCCTCCAGCATGCGCGCGGCATCGGCATAGCGGCCCAACGCCGTCATGGCGACGGCACCGCAATGGCGGGCGGGTGCGCCGCCGCCCTCACGCTCCCACATCACCGCATCATCAAAGCCGCGCTGGGGATCCGCCTCGGCCATGAGAAGGCAGGCATTGTAACGCGCTGCGTCGTCCATCTGCGCGGCGGCGGGAAGTGCAAAGGCGGACGCTGTGATGATCGCAGCAGCAAGGAGGGCGGCAAGGGTTTTTGGCATGGACCCATTCTAGCAAGGGCGAAGCGAAGATTGCAGCCCCCGGAAAGAAGCCAGCACCTCGCCAAACGGCGCCGTTCACCTTAAACCTTGGACATGAAACTCCTCATCTTCGGCTACGGGTTTACGGGGAAAGCGGTCGCGCGGGAATGGCGGCGGGCATTTCCGGGCGCCGCGATTGCTGCCACCAGCCGGTCGGCCGCTACACGCCGGGAGTTGGCGGAAAACGGACTTTCCGCTTACGACTTCCCCCTACCCGATCCGGCGCGGGCATTGTCCGGCATCACCCATGTGCTGGTGACAGCGCCGCCGGGCGATGCGGGCGATCCCGTGCTTGCGGCGCATGAAGCGGCGATCGTGGCAGCGGCGCCCCATCTTTCATGGATCGGCTATGTCTCGACCACCGGTGTCTATGGGGATGCCGGTGGCAATGAGGTGACCGAGGAAAGCCCGCGTCTCTCCGTTTCACCGCGCGGGCGCCGCCGCATCGCAGCAGAAGATGCGTGGCAGACACTCGCCGCGCGCTTGAAAGTGCCCGTCTGCCTTTTTCGCGCAGCGGGGATTTACGGGAATGGGCGAAGCGCGCTTGATGCCGTGCGCGACGGCACGGCGCGACGCATCATCAGGCCGGACCAGGTTTTCAGCCGCATCCATGTGGATGACCTTGCGCGCGTGATCATGGCAAGCGCGCGTGATCCGGCGGCGGGCGCCGTGTTCAATGTCTGCGACGATGCGCCCGCACCGCCGCATCTGGTGACCGAAGAGGCGTGCCGGCTTCTGAATGCGCCCTTGCCGCCGCTTGAGGACTTTGAATCCTCGCGCGCAACCATGAGCGCCATGGCCCAGAGTTTCTGGGCCGACAACAAGCTTGTATCGAACCGCCTGATGAAATCAGCCCTTGGGGTCAATCTGCAATTCCCCTCATTCCGTGAGGGCTTGAGACATATCAAGGACAGTGGCCGCTGATCCGCGCGACCATGGCGCACAAGGAGAATGCAAATGCACCATTTCCATGCCGTCGTCTGGATCGACCACAAAGAGGCCCGCGTTTTCGAGTTCTCGCCCGAAGATGTGGAGAAACTGGTCATCCACGCGCACAATGCGCAGCGCAAGGTTCATCACAGGGCAGGCACGCTTGGCAGCGGCCATGCCGGTGAAGATGCAAAATTCCTGCATGAGGTGGCCGAAGCGCTGGCACACCCCAAGGAAATTCTCATCACCGGGCCGGGCAAGGCCAAGACCTCGCTGATGAAACATCTCTCGGCGCATCATCACGACATTGCAGCCCGGGTCATGGGCATCGAAAGCGCGGATCATCCGACCGACAATCAGGTCGTGGCCCATGCCCGCGCCTATTTTGCGGTGAAGGACAAGACGACACCGCAGATCGTGAAGTAGGGGCGGCTTGCGCTCCGCTCAACCCTTGAGCACATCTTCCATGGAATAGAGGCCGGGCTTTTTGCCGTGGCCCCAGGCTGCGGCGGCAAGAGCGCCTTCGGCAAAGATCGCGCGATCTTCGGCACGGTGGGTAATCTCGATCCGCTCGCGCGCACCGGCAAAAAGCGCCGTATGCTCGCCCACGACCGAACCTGCCCGCAGCGACGCAATCGCCACTTTGCCCTTTTGGCGCGGGCCGGTGAGCCCGTGATGGGGCGGTGCAATCACATCTTCGGGATGCACCTTTCGCCCCTCGGCGATGGCGCGCGCGATCATCAGTGCTGTGCCGGACGGTGCATCGGCCTTCTGCGCGTGGTGAGTCTCGATAATCTCGGCATCATAGGTGGGCAGCATGTGCGCAGCCTCGCGCACCAGAAGCAGCATGGCATTCACGCCAAGCGAGAAGTTTCCGGATTTGACGATCACGGCATGGCGCGCGGCGGCCTTGATCTTTTCCTCGTCTGCCGCCGCAAAGCCGGTGGAGCCGATCACATGCACGATGCGCGCCTGTGCCGCCAGCGCTGCAAGGGCAACCGAATTGCCGGGCGTCGTAAAATCGATGATGGCATCGGCCTTGACGACCGCTTCCAGCGCATCATGGGTGATGGGCACATGAAGCGGCGCGCCGCCTGCGCGCTGGCCCGCATCCTCGCCCCGGCCCGCATGTCCCGGCATTTCAAGGGCGGCATGCAGCACCATACCGGGCCGCGTGCGAAGGGTTGAGATCACCGCATGGCCCATGCGGCCCGCCGCACCCGCAACCACGATGCGCAATTGTGTGCTCATGAAAGTTTCAGCCCCGTGAGCTTTTCCAATTCGCCAATCGCCTGCGGACCTGATGTCACCTTGATCGTGGCCATGCCCAGGCTGCGCGCCGGTTTCAGATTGACACCCAGATCATCAAGATAGATCGACGTGGTGGCGTCAACCCCGAGGGCATCCAGCATCATCTGATAGATGCGCGGGTCGGGCTTGCGCAGGCCCACCTTGGCCGACTCGATCACATGATCGAACTCCGCCATGATCGGCGCGCGGTACAGGTTCTTGGCCTCATCAGTGCCTTGCGCATTGGCGGGCACGTTATTGGTGATGCAGCCTGTCTTCATCACCTGATGGATCCGGCGCAGCGCCTCGATCATGTCAGGCCGGAAATCGCCGCGCAGCAGGGGAATGATCTCGCGCCCCGGCACTTGATGGCCCAGCGCGCGCGCCTCGGCGGCAAAGGCCTGATCGAATGCGTCGAGCGTCAACTCCGCGCGCTCAAACCGCGCCCAGGCATTGTCCTCGTGATTGGCGGCATTGATGTTGCGGATCAGGTTTTCGGGCAGACCACGCTCACGCTCGTAGCGGGCAAAGGCCTCGAAAGGCGAAGAGGTGAAGACGCCACCGAAGTCGAAAATCACGGCTTTGAAGGACATGAGGCGCCAAAGTTCCCGCGTGGATTGCTTGCGGGAATCCGCTTAGCATGATCGCCGGACCCTTTCACGCGAAAGCGCATTGCGATGGCCACCGGACTTGAAGCTTTCCCGCCCGATTACGCCGCCGCGCGGCTGATGTTCCGGGCCGCGTGCGATGCGGTGGGGCTTTCCATCGATACGATGGTCAATCCCATCGGGCCGGGGCCATCGGGAGAAACGCTGGCCTGCGACATGGCCTGGGCGGGGCCGCTTTCCGCGCGGCGCGTGCTTCTGTGCATCTCGGGCACGCACGGCTTTGAGGGGCCCGCGGGATCATCCGCCCAGATCGGCTGGCTGCAATCGGGGGCTGCCGCCGCGCTGCCCAGCGATGTCGCGGTCATTCTTGTTCATGCGCTCAACCCCTGGGGCTATGCGTGGGTGAGCCGCCTCACCGAGAACAATGTCGATCTCAACCGCAATTTCCCCGACTGGTCTAAGCCGCCACCGGCCAATCCCCATTATTTCCATGTGCGTGATCTGGTGCGGGTGACGGATTTCTCGCCCGCGACGCTGCAGCATCTCATTGCGTCCTATCGGGCGCTGGCCGGCAAGATCGGACCAGCTGCCGCGCAGGTCGCCTCTGATTTTGGTCAGTACGAGGATCCCGAAGGCATCACCTATGGCGGCAACGGGCCGGAGTTCGGCCATCGCGTCATCCGCGATGCCGTCGTACCGCGGCTCCAGCGCGCAAGCCATGTGGGGCTGGTTGACCTGCACACGGGCGTTGGTGCCTATGGCGAGATTGCCTTCCTGCCGCTCGGCGGTCGCAGCGAAGAGACGCTGGCGCGCATCGGCCGGTGGTGGGGCGATGCCCGCGTGCGCGGCTGGAAGCGTTCGGATGCCGAGAAGGCGTTCGAGGCGGATCCGCATCTTGCCGATCTGCCCAATGTGAAATCGGGCCAGCTGCCGCACGAGCTTCACCGCTTTCTCCCGCACGCAAAGCTGAACGGGGCAACAGTCGAGTTCGGCACGGCGCAAAGCGCGGATATGAGCGAGCTTGTCTTTGTCACACTCTACGAGCGCTGGCTGCGTTTTGTGGACAAAGGCAACCGCATGGACGCGCGCCACAAGATGTTCCGCGATGCCGCGCTCAAGGCCTTTGTGCCCGATGATCCGGCGTGGCGCGACATGGTGGTGCGCGAGGGGCCAAAAATCATCGCCGATGCGGTGGCAGGGCTGGCGAAAGAGGGGTGAGCCCATCTTCTGCCTTCCCCAATTTTGGCTATCGTGTGCACACAGTTCGGAAGGCGATCCTTCAGCCTCCCCCGTTTTTTGGGTGAGCGGAGCGCAAGAGATTTGCGTCTTCGCAAATCGGTGGGGGGGGCACCACTGAAATGCTCAGCACAGCGTCTCCCAACCCCACCGGGCTTGTGTTCACTGCGCTCACACAAACCCTTGCGCTCCGCTCACCCCAAGGTGGCGGTTGAAGGTAGCTGCGTCTCACCCCACCCGCTTCAAATTTGCAGCGAGCGTTTCAAGCACCGCGCATGCACCGCGCGCCTGTGATGACCCAAAGAACAACGATGCCTCGCTTTTCAGGATTTCACCATCGCCCGGAATAACCAGGCGGTTGGCGGCAAGCGTTGCACCTGTTGTCGTGATGTCCACGATGATGTCGGCGGCACCCGACGAAGGCGCTGCTTCGGTCGCGCCCGCCGACATGGCGATGCGGTAATCGGCAACATCATGCGCGTGAAAGAACGCCCGTGTGAGGCGCGCGTATTTTGTCGCGACCACCAGATGGCGGCCATGGGCACCCCGGAATTGCGCCGCAAGTCCTGCAAGATCAGCCATCGAATTCACATCAAGCCAGCCATTGGGTACGGCAACGACAAGGCGTGCGGGACCAAAGCCAAGCTTCAACCGGCGCGTGACGCCATGGGCCAGCAGGGCCGGTTCCCCGGCGTGGGCGCCTTCCAGACTGCCCAGCGCCTCGTGCAGCACGTCCATGCCGGTGATCCCGGCATCAAGCGTTCCAGCCGCAAGGCGCGCTGCGATTTCGGACGCCGACATGAGGATGATGTCGAGCTCGGGCAGACCTGCAGCCTTTGCCGCATAGCCGCGCGGTTCGACCGCGAGACCATGGCCCGCGCGCGCGAAAAGTGCCGCGCAATCTTCCTTGAGGCGGCCTTTGCTGGGAATGGCAAGGATCGCGCTCATGGGCAAAGCTCCACCAGCGCATCCAGCATCACAGCAGCACCCACAGCGGGAATGACCGACGCTGGATTGCCCAGAAGCTGGGGAAGCAACGCGTCATAACGACCACCGCTTGCGAGCACGCGGCCTCTGGCCTCGATGCGGAACTCCAGCCCCGAATAATAGCCAAGCGGCGCATGGACACGCGGATCAAATTTGAGGCGCGCACCGGGGGCTTTGGCTTTCAACAAATCCAGCCGACGCGTGAAGGATGAAAAATCCGGCGCCGGCAGATCATGCGCGGTGAAGAATGCGGCAAGGCCTGAGGCCGCCTTGTCCGCATCAAAGGAAAGCGCAAAGAATGCGGCAAGCACGCTTTGTGCCTTTTCGGGCACGGGGCCTTCGGCACGGGCGGCCTCACGTTCGGCCAAACGCGCCGCAATGTCGTCGGCGCTGCGCACGCCACAGAGCAAGCCGCCTTCGCTGATCATGCGGGCGACGCGGCCGGCATCAACCCCCGCATGGCCCGCCTTCGATATCACAGGAAGCCGGAAGGCAAACATGGCCGAACCTGCAGCATCAAAGCGGCGCAGCACCTGCGCGCGCTGGTGAGGCCCAAGGCCGAGTGCCGTGATCAGGGCATGAAAGAAGGCAAGATCGGAAAAGTGGATGATGGCATCGTCGATACCGGCGTCCACGCAAGGCGCCAGAATGGCCGCATGCGCCAATGCCATGATTTCGGCGTCGGCAAGCGCTGCATCTTCGGCGCCCAGATCTTCAACACCCGCCTGCATCGATTGATGCAGATGGCCTTCGTGATCGAGGCGGAAGACGGAGCCCGCATAAGAGAGCTTCAGACGCCGCCCGCCGCGAAAGCCTTCGTCCAGCGCGATGCGGGCTGCGGGGATTGTCATTTCCGGCCGCAGGCACAAGGCCGTGCCGCGCTCGTCCTCGAACACCAATGTCTGGCTGCGGAAGCGTTCGCCCAACCGGTCGAGGAAAATCTCCGCAGGCGTGACAACGGAAGGCGAAACGAGTTGATGGCCTGATGCCGCAAACAATTCCTGCACGCGCGCAGCCAGAGCCTCGGCGCGTGCGGCAGCAGCAAAACCGAGATTGCGCAATGTTCCGGATGCGTCGGCGCGCATCAATGCGCTTTGTCCGGAGACGCGCGGAGGGACGCGCGGAGGGCGGCGCGGACATGCGCGACAAGATCAACGCGCGGCACGGTCGTCTGGGCGCGCGACTTGTCGCGCCATTCGGCATTGCCGGCGGTGCTGGCGGCCAGACGCTCGCCCTCCGCCAGATCCTTGATGGAGACCTCGCCGCGCGCAAACTCGTCGCTGCCGGCAATGATCGCGAGCGGCGAACGACGGCGGTCCGCATATTTCAGCTGGGCCTTCATGCCGCTGTCGCCCGCATAGACTTCAGCGGCGATGCCGACGCTGCGCAGTTCCTCGGCCATGCGCACATAATCGGGCAGATGCGCCTTGTCGAAAACGGTGACAAGCACAGGTCCGTCATGGGCGGTGGCGGCAATCTTGCCCGCGGCAGTCAGGGCCGCAAAAAGACGGTCCACGCCGATGGAGACGCCGGTTGCGGGCATGTCCTTTGCCATGAAGCGGCCGACAAGACCGTCATAGCGTCCGCCGCCTGCTATCGAACCGAATTGCCGCTTGTGGCCCTTCTCGTCGATGATTTCGAAAGTCGCCTGCGCCTCGATCACCGGCCCCGTATAATAGGCCAGGCCGCGCACGATGCCCGGATCAAAGGCGGCCTGGCTGTCCGCAAGACCATAGGCGGCAAGGATCGCATCAATTTCGGCAAGCTCGCGCACGCCTTCTTCGCCACGCGCCGAACCGGCCACGAGTGGCTCCAGGGCCGCGAGCGTTTCCTTCCGCGTCGCCTTGCCCGCATGCATGAAATCAAGAATGCGCGTTGCCTCGTCATCGGCAAGGCCTGCGCCCTTGGTGAAATCGCCGCTCTCGTCCTTGCGGCCCGTCGTGAGCAGAAGGCGCACGCCCGCATCACCGAACTTGTCGAACTTGTCGACGGCGCGCATGACCGTCATGGCCTTGGGATCGCCTTGGGCGGAGCCAAGCCCGATTTTTTCAAGAAGCCCGTCAAGGATCTTCCGGTTGTTCATGGCGATGCGGTACTGGCCAACAAGCCCCAGCGCATCGAAAGCGCGCGCGAGCAAGGCCGCATTTTCCGCATCCGCCACCATGGATGACGAACCAACCGTGTCGGCGTCGAATTGCAGGAATTCGCGGAAGCGACCCGGCCCCGGCTTTTCATTGCGCCAGACCGGACCGAGCTGATAGCGGCGGAACGGCATCGGCAGGCTTTGGGAATTCTCGGCCACGAAACGCGACAAGGGCGCGGTCAGATCGTAACGCAAGGCGATCCACTGCTCGTCCGCATCCTTGAGCGCGAAGATGCCCGCATCGGGCTGATCGCTTTCGGGCAGGAATTTTCCCAAAACCTCGACATATTCCAGCGCCGAGGTTTCCAGAGGCGCAAAGCCGAAGCGCTCATAGACATTGCGGATCGTCGCCGTCATGGCGGCCAGACGCGCGACATCGGCGCCCAGCGTGTCCTTCAGCCCCTTGGGGGCGCGGGCAGCGAGGCGACTTTGCCGCGAAGACGCACCTTGAGGTGTGGCTTGGGGGCCAGCTTGGGGGCCAGATTTGGGAGGAACTGTGCTCATCATTCACCCTTAATGGCGGCTTTTGTGCACTGCAAGCGAAGGCTTTGGCAAAGTGCCCTCCATTGCCCCAAATCCGCCATGGCGGGGATTTAGCCGGAGGCGCATGACACGGACCTTCCAGACCTTTCCGACCTTGGGCCCAACCTTGGGCCCAAGGTTGGGCGCCTCTCTGGCCCTGATTGCGCTGACCGCCCTTGGCGGTTGCGCCCGCTGGGTGCTGCCCTCGGAAGAGAACGTCAAGGCCTCGCCCTTTGCGTCCTACGAAGATGCGCAGATGGTCTTCAACAGCGTCACGCCCATGGCGAGTACGACCGAGGATCTGGCGGCGCTGGGCCTTGACCCTGCCGCAACGCCCAATCTCAAGACCGTCAATTATCTCGACATCATGGCGCGCTTCATGCCGCAACAGACGGTCAGGCTCGCTGATCTCGACCCGGCCGTGCAGGCATGTGTGAATGCGCGGGAATCATGTGTCGGCTATGTGCTGGCCCCGGAGTCGGTTTCAAAGGACCGGGTGGGCGATGTCTCGCTCGATATGCTCGGATTTGAAAGAACAACCGTTTCAACGGGTTGGCGTGCCGAGATGCTGTTCCTCATCGTCGATGACGTGGTCATCTACAAACTCTGGTCGGGCACCGCCAATATTGACGAGACCAAAACCGAGACGCGGCCGCTTGGTCCCTTCCAGGATCTGTCGGGCGCTGCAACCGGTGTCGTGAAGGATGCGGTCACGCCCTGACCGGCGATATTGGCCTCACACGGAATTTCCATTTACGGATTTGCGGCGACGGTCCAAATTGCGACCTATTGCGTTTGCAATCAATAATTTACGCGGTTCTTGGGGGTTTCCTGATGACGACGACGACAAGAGCAATGGCACGCAAGCGTGCCATGCTGGCTGGTGCTTGCCTCATCCTTCTGGTGCCCGTCACCCAAGCGCAGGAAGAAGCGCCCGCATCTGACAAGAGTGAAACCGCCACCCAGGCGCCCGATGCGCCGCCCCCTTCATCCGGCGAAGCAGATGAGGAAGTGATCGTCACAGCCACACGGCGGGCACGCGCGCTTCAGGACGTGCCGGTTGCCGTCACAGCGCTTGGCGCCACGCAGATCGAAAATGCCGGCATCATCGACATCAAGACGCTGACGGCGCTGGTGCCGTCGCTGGCCGTACCGGTGACCGAGAGTTTTGCGTCCGTGACCGCGCGCATCCGCGGCGTGGGCACGCAAGGATCAAATCCCGGACTTGAATCTGCCGTGGGCGTCTTCGTCGACGGCGTCTACCGCTCGCGCAATGCGGTTGCGCTTTCCGACCTTGGCGAAATCTCGCGCGTCGAAGTCCTGCGCGGGCCCCAGGGAACGCTCTTTGGCCGCAACACGTCGGCGGGCCTCATCAATGTGACGACCAAGGCGCCGGATTTTTTCACCGAAATTGATGCGGCGCTTACGCTGGGCAGCTTCAACGAAATGAGCCTTGAGGCGATGTTCAATGCGCCCATTTCAGACCGCGCGGCGTTCCGCATTGCGGCTTCACGGCGCACGCGCGATGGCTGGGCCGATGTGAATGCAGATGCGCCCTCTGGCCAGCGCGAGGGCCACGACCGCGACTATTACACTTTGCGCGGCCAGCTTCTGGTCGAGTTCTCGCCCTCCACGTCGCTGCGCGTGATTGCGGACCACACCTATCGGAGCGAGGAATGCTGCTATGCCGCCACGCTTCGCGCGGGCGGGCCGGGGCGCGCAGGCGGATCAGCACCGCATGTTGTCGTCAACAATCTCATCCTTGGCTTTACCGGCATGTCGGGTGCGAACGAGATCGGGTCGCAGGAAGTCTATGGCAACCGCACCTATGACAACGAAATCACCGACAGCGGTATTTCGGCGGAACTGACGTCAGACATGTTTGGCGGCACGCTGACATCCATCACTGCGTTCCGTGACTGGGATTTTGCCAACGGCAACGACAATGATTTTTCGATGGCCGACATTCTGGGGACGCCAGATGGCGCACAGAGAACCGAGTTCAAGACGTTCACGCATGAGATGCGTTTCAACCGCAATTTCGGGCGCGTTGATGTGCTGGCAGGCCTCTATTACGCCAATGAAACGCTGGACCGCCGCGCCGCAACGGGCGTGGGTTCGGATCACGAAGCCTTCATCAGCCTCTACCGCTTTGGCGCGACGGCGCTTTCGCATCGGCAATTGCTGAATACACTTTACGGTCACTCGCTGGCGGTGCCGGTGTCATCGGGCGGCGGCGGCACGCGCGATGTCTATGAGCAGGTGTCGCGCAATTTTGCCCTCTTCACCCACAATGTCATCAGCGTCACCGACGATCTCGAAATCACGCTGGGCCTGCGCTTCACGCGTGAGGAAAAGGATTTCCGGGGCGACTATTCGACCTTCGGCAATGGCGGGTGCCTCACTGTCCAGAGCGTCTACGGGCTTGATCCTGGTGCACTCGCGCCTGCGCCCGAGCGGCTTTTGGCGGCTCTCACCTGCCTGCCGTGGCAGCGCACGGCGCTGGACGGGCTCGACCATCGCCAGCACAAGGTCGAGAACGAGTGGTCGGGCATCGCCACGCTCTCCTACGCGTTCAGCGATGATATTTTCGGCTATGCCACCTGGTCGCGCGGTTACAAGGCGGGCGGGTTCAATCTTGATCGCGCCTTTACTGATTTGACTGGTCCGGGCGGTTCACCACGCTCCATCGTCTCGGGACCCATCGGTGCGCAGACCGTGCGTGGACCGGATACGTCGTTTGCACCGGAGATTGTCGATTCATACGAGCTTGGTCTCAAGACCGGGTGGTTTGACGGGGAGCTTATCGCCAACATCGCGCTCTTCTGGCAGGATTTCACCGACTTCCAGCTCAACACGTTCAACGGCATTTCGTTTGTCGTTACCTCCGTGCCGGAAGTCACTTCGCGCGGCGTTGAGATCGATGCGGTGTGGCGCGCAACCGATGATCTCACTTTCACCGGCGGGCTTGCCTGGAACGACGCAAAATACGGCGATGATCTGGGATCGCTGACCGACAACACGACGTTCCTTGGCCAGAACACCAATCTCTTCTTCCTGCCCGGCGGCCAGTTGACCTCTGCGCCCGAATGGACGCTGACGGGATCGGCCACCTATGGCTGGGCGGTGCACGAGGGCTGGTCGCTGCTGGCCTCGATTGACGGGCGCTGGGTTTCTGATCAGGTGACCGGCTCGAACCTTGATCCGGCCAAGACGCAGGAGGCGTTTGCGCTCTTCAACGCGCGGCTGGGGCTTGAGACCGAAGATGGCCGCTTTGGCATCGAAGGCTTTGTGACCAATTTGTTGGACGAGCGCTATCAGCAGATCGCGTTCGACAGCCCGCTGTTTGGTTCAGCGCCATCGGTCTCAAATCCCGCCGGCACATCGCATTTGAGCGCCTTCCTCGGTGAGCCGCGCATGTTCGGCGTGACGGGGCGGATCAGGTTTTGAGGGAAGTAGCGCTGCAGCTTGTGTCAGTGCAGCAATCAGTCTTTCCCATCAAGTCAGTCGTCAAGCTGTTCCATTCTTCGCTCTCCCCGCGATGCGGCGGGGAGAGCAGAAAATTGCGCCGCAATTTTCGTGAGGGGCCGTTCAAGCGGCAATGCACCACAAGCCCCCTCACCTGGCCTGCAAGTGCAGGCCTTCCTCTCCCCATTTAATCATGGGGAGAGGAAAGCGCAGGACTGCATTGTGCGTCATTCGCCCGGACAAACGAATGCGATGACCGCAGAATAAGAAAGGGCGGGGTCTCCCCCGCCCTTTTGCGCATCCACGGCGTGGCGCCCTACCGCGGCGCCATCACCATCTGCATCTGCTTGCCTTCAAGGCGCGCGTCCTGCTCGACCTTGGCGATGGGCTCCAGCTCCTTGCGGATGCGCTCGATCAATTCATAGCCCAGATGCTGGTGCTGCATCTCGCGGCCGCGGAAGCGCAAGGTGAACTTCACCTTGTCGCCTTCCTCGAAGAAGCGGCGGGCGGCGCGTATCTTTACCTCGTAATCATGCTCGTCGATCATGGGCCGCATCTTCAGCTCCTTGATCTCGATGATTTTCTGGTTCTTGCGCGCCTCGGCGGCCTTCTTCTGCTGCTCGTATTTGAACTTGCCGTAGTCCATCAGGCGGCAGACCGGCGGCTTGGCTTGCGGCGCCACTTCCACCAGATCATAGCCTTCATCTTCGGCAAGCTTGAGCGCTTCGGCCCGGGTCATTTCCCCGCGCTTGGTGCCCTCGTCGTCGATGACGAGGACTTCCCAGGCGGTGATCTCCTCATTCACGCGCGGCCCGTCTTCATCACGCTTGGGCGGCGGCGTGGCACCTGTTGGTCTGCGAATGGTCTTTTACTCCGTGAAATGGACAAGCGCGGCCGCGCGCGGATTCGCCCTGACGCTTCTTGCGTCCGCAATACCCCCTTTGGGGGCCCGAGCGGAACACGAAGACATCAAGAGGCAATCCGGTTTGGCAAGGCTTGTGTCCGTTGGTCAAAAAAGGGGGCGGCACCCGCCCGTCCTTCTTGCGGCCAAAATACAGGGGATGCGGGCCGGATCAAGCCCCCGAATGGGGCCAAATGGATCAGGGCCGGACTGTTGCGCCCGGCCCCTTTACCCTGCCCGCTCCGGCGCTTAGCGCAAATCCGGCGGGGTTGCCTCGGCTGACAGGAGCGTAATGGCATCGGCGAGCTTCAGCGTTTCCTGCTTTTCAACGCCAAGCCGCCGGATCGTCACCGTCTGTTCCTCGGCCTCGCGCTTGCCGACGACCAGCATGACCGGAACCTTGGCCAGTGAGTGCTCGCGGATCTTGTAGTTGATCTTCTCGTTGCGCGTGTCCGCCTCTGCACGCAGGCCCGCCAGTTTCATCCGGCGGCGCACCTCATGCGCATAGTCATCCGCATCCGAGACGATGGGAGCGACAACCGCCTGCAACGGCGCGAGCCAGAGCGGAAATTTTCCGGCATAATGTTCAATGACAACGCCGATGAAGCGCTCCATCGATCCAAGCACGGCGCGATGCAGCATCGCGGGGCGCTTGCGGCTGCCATCCTCGGCCACATATTCCGCCTCGAAACGTTCGGGCAGGTTGAAATCCACCTGCACCGTGCCGCATTGCCAGCCGCGGCCGATCGCATCAAAGAGCGTGAACTCAAGCTTGGGTCCGTAGAACGCGCCCTCGCCGGGGTTCAATTCGTAGGGAATGGAAAGCCGCCTGCAGGCTTCGGCAAGGTCGGCCTCCGCCTTGTCCCACACGTCATCGGAACCGATGCGCTCGTCCGGCCGCGTCGAGAGTTTTACCTTCACATCATCAAAGCCGAGTTCGCGATAGGTCTCGAAAATGAGTTCGGAGGCCTTGACCGCCTCCTCCACCATCCTTTGCGGCTCGCAGAAAATATGCGCGTCATCCTGCGTGAAGCCGCGCACGCGCATGATGCCCGACAATGCACCCGACGGCTCGTAGCGATGACAGGCGCCGAACTCGGCCATGCGGATGGGCAGATCACGATAGGATTTGAGACCCTGATTGTAGATCTGCACGTGGCCGGGACAATTCATCGGCTTGATGGCGAGCGTCTTCTTTTCCTCAGCCACTTCGGCGAGGAACATGTTGGCGCGGTATTTCGCCCAATGGCCTGAACGCTCCCAAAGCGCGCGATCCAGCAGCAGCGGCGTCTTCACCTCGATATAGCCGCGCGCGTCGATCTTGCGGCGGATATAGTTTTCCAGCGTGCGGTAGAGCGTGTGGCCCTTCGCGTGCCAGAAGACCTGACCGACCGCCTCTTCCTGGATGTGGAAGAGGTTCATCTCCCGTCCGATGCGGCGATGGTCGCGCTTTTCCGCCTCTTCCAGCCGGTGCAGATAGGCGGCCAGTTCCTTTTCATCGCGCCAGGCCGTGCCATAGATGCGCTGAAGCTGCTGGTTTTTGGCGTCGCCGCGCCAATAGGCACCCGCGACCTTCATCAACTTGAAGCCCGTGCCGATCTTGCCCGAGCTCATCAGATGGGGCCCGCGGCAGAGATCATGCCACTCCCCATGCCAATAGACCTTGATGTCCTCGCCTGCGGGCAGGTCGCGGATGATCTCGGCCTTGAACATCTCGCCGATGGATTCAAAATGCGCAATCGCCTTCTCGCGCGGCCAGACTTCGCGGCGCGTGGCGACATCGCGCGCGACGATCTCCTTCATGCGCGCCTCGATGCGCGGCAGATCATCGGGCGTGAAAGGCTCGTTGCGGGCAAAATCGTAGAAGAATCCGTCCTCGATCACAGGACCGATGGTGACCTGTGTTCCGGGAAAAAGTTCCTGGACCGCCATGGCGAGGAGATGCGCGCAATCATGGCGGATGAGTTCAAGCGCATCCGCGTCCTTGCGCGTGACAATGGAAAGGGTCGCATCGGCCTCGATCGGCAGATCGAGATCCGAGAGGGCACCATTGATGCGGGCAGCCAAAGCGGCCTTGGCGAGGCCCGGGCCGATGGCTGCCGCGATGCCGGCCGGGGTCGTGCCGCGCGTCACCAACCGCACTGCCCCGTCGGGCAAGGTGACAGTGATGGTATTTTCGGGCGCGCTCACGACGATCATCTCCTTGATATTGCTGGGCTGCCAAGGTGGCAGACGAAAGGCCGCGGACAATCGCGCGCGGCGGGTGCCCCCGTCAAGACAGGGCTTTCCAAGACGGGGGTTACCGGAACGGTGCTTGCCGTGGGCAGATCGGCACAAGGAGGTCTCTGCAAAACAGCCTTCCGGGTCTATGCTTCCCCTGTCGGCGAACAACCCGCCGGCCGGGGGAGGGGATCATGAGCCGTCTCGTTCCGTTCTTTGCGTCCATCATCGTCAGCGCGATCAGCCTTTTCAGTCTTGCCAATCTGCCGACACCAGCCCACGCGCAGGCTGACCCGCGCGCGCTGGGCACATTGATTCCGGCAACAGATGCCGATCTTGCCGATATCGTGCGCGCGGCGGAAATTCTCGCCACCTCCAACAGTGCCTGTGATTCAGCGCGCGCCGAAGAGCAATGCGTGCTGGTTGATTGCAGCCCGCGCGCCGATGCGGTGCGGCGGGTGGACGAAGCCCTTGCCCTGCTGCAGGGGATGGAGCCGTGGCTGACCAAAGCACGCAAGGCGGCCCTGGCCCACTACATCAATCTCATGAACGCCACGATTGCAGCAGGCGACCGGCAGGCCTATCTGGAATATTGGCATGCCCATGCGAAATACCTGCAGGACTTGGGCAAGATGACGCTTGCCGTTCTCGACCTTGCGAACTTCGCCAAGAATTTCCGCGCCGACAGTGCCAATCTGAAAAGTCTGCTGGCCGACCCCACCACATCCGGCTTTGCCAGTGCGCTGGCGCGCGTGGACCATATCGATTCCATGATCGGCGCCTTCCAGAACACGGCTGACATTGCCAATACGCTGGCGGGCAGTTTCCGCGAGCGCGGTGAACCCATTCCGCAGTGGGTTTCAGATCTTTCAACCCTGAAGCAGGGCGCCAGCGACATGAAGAATGCGTCGCGTGGCTTTCTGGAAGCCGCCAGCCTGATGCGTGAAGCCGACATGCTGCGCCGCCATGCCACCACGATTGCTGATGCTGCCGAAAAGGCCCGCTTCATGCAGCAGGCCGCCGACAATGCGGCGCGCGCGAAAATCCAGTGGTCGAACATGCGGCAGGCGATTTTGCAGCTGATCGGCAAGGTGCTGGTCGCCTATTCCGAATCCCAGCTGGCCGAAATGCAGGGCGAGATCGACGAGTTGAAGGCCAATATGGAAGCCGAGCTTTTGCCCATCCAGCAGGCGTGGCTGGACTGGCAGCGGCTTTCCATCCGCACCGATTCCCTGTTCGAGGCCATCGGCGCACTTGAAAGCGCCAAGGCCGGTATGGGCGCGTGCATGACCACTTGCCCGGCGGGCGAAGTGTCGCCACCGCCGTCGCCGCCTTCCTTCACTGGCCCGCCCAATGCGGATGGCACGCCCGGCCAGGAACATTGGGGTGATGCGTTGCGCTGGTATCAGGCTCGGCTGGCTGAGGCGGGTGCTGCCCTCTCATCAGCCTCGTGGGCGGGCGAGCCGGGCATCTCGCCCTCTTATCCGCCGCTCATTGCGCCGGGTGGCGGCGAGGTTGCGGGCGGCAGCGAGATTTCCATCGAAGCCGATGTCGATCAGTGCACCGCCCATGACGGCGAGATGATGGTCGGCGACAAGTCGATCCCCTTTGGGGGCGAGACCCATCCGGTCGTGACCTTCCCGGTGCCCTCAACAGAAGGACCCGTCAATGTCACCATCCGTCGGCCGGGTCATCCCGACATGAGCGTTCCAACAGACTATGTCTCGACTGGCGGTGGTGGGGCAGGCACCGAAGAAATATGCGGCGCGATCAATTGCGATTGCGACAATCTTGATTTCGGCATCCTGACCGGACCCTATCGCGACGAGTGCCGCGGCGCGGAGGCAGCGTTGATCCGGGAATGCACGGCGACGGGGCGTATCTCGGGCACGTGCCACCCCACGGCGTCGGGGCCAAATCCCTATCCGGAGTGAGGGTTGACAAATGTCAATTGACATTTTACACACGGTATAGCCTTCGTGATCGGCAGCTTCCGGCACAAGGGTCTGCGAAGGCTTTTCGAGGAAGATGACGATAGGGGCGTCGGGCGCGAGAACGCTGAACGCATCCGGCTTGTCCTCATCCGTGCTCAACGCGGCGGCAGCGGTTGAAGGCATGAATTTGCCCTCATTCAGGCTGCATCCGCTGAAAGGAAGCTTGAGAGGCTGGTAGGCCGTTACGGTGAGGGCAAATTAGCGGATCATTTTCCGCTTTGAAGGCGGCAAGGCGCTGGATGTTGACCTTGTGGATTATCACTGAAGGCGTTTTGCATGCAGATGAAGAACCCGGTCCATCCCGGCACATTGCTGAAGTCGGAGCTTGAGGCGATGGAGATTCCTGTTGCGGCGGCGGCAAAGGCGCTCGGGATCACCCGCCAGCAGCTTTACAATGTGATCAATTGCCGGAGCGCGATTACGCCGGAGATGGCCGTGCGCCTTGCCAAGGGTATCGGCGGGACTGCGGAGACATGGCTTGCCATGCAGCAGGCCTTTGATCTTTCGCGCATCAATGTGAAGGCGATCCGCGTCTCTTCCCTTTCACGCATGCCTTCAAAGCCGCGACAGGCGCGCGCCGCGTGACTTGCCGCATTGCATCTGTGCCGTGCGTCCTTCGACTGCATCGCGGCGCGATGCGCTCAGGATGAGGTGCGTGGTAAATGGCATCAATGCCATTCACGGCCCCCTGTCACCGCCCCAGCGCCGCCATCACTTCATCCACGCCCAGATCGGCGAGGCGCGGGCGCTGAAGGATCACCACGTCGCGGCCGCGCGGCGCCGTCAGAACCGGATCAGATGCTGACGAAAAGAGCGCAATCGACCGGCATCCTGACGCCGCAAGCACATGCATCGGGCCCGTATCATTGCCGATGGCCGCATGCGCGGCACGCCCCAAAGTGGCGATGTCGGTGAAACTGGTGCGGTCAACCAATGACACCGCGTCGGGCGCGAACGTTGCGATGGTGCGCGCGAGATCAATCTCCGCACCGGCGCCCAGAATGACGGGCTGGAAACCTGACTGCGCGAGGCGGCTGGCAAGCGCACCAAAGTTTTCGACCGGCCAGCGCTTTTCGGGACGATGCGCCGATCCGCCCGGCACCAGAAGCACGAAGCGGGGAGAAAGCCCGAAGCGCGCAATGTCGGCGTTCGCAAAGGCAAGATCGGGCGGCGCCACACCGGTGATCCCCGCATCCGCCAATTGCCCGCACTGGCGCTCAAGCGTGTGGATGAAATCACGGCTCGGATTTTTGTGGGGATGGCTGCAGCCTTTCGCAATGCCGCTCCATTCCGGCGGACGCGGACGCATCAGGTGAAAATATGAACTGGAGCGGCCCGAAGTCTGAAGGTCATAGACACGCGAGAATTTTGCCGCGCGCAATTTGCGGCGCAGCGCAAGGGTGGCAAAAAACCCGCGCGGGCGCCCGTCTGTCCAGATTTCATCGGCGACGCCAGCTTCTCTCAGGAAGGGTGCATAAAGCGGGGTCGTCAGAATCGTGATTTGCGCATCGGCGTGGTGCCGACGGATCGCCTGCATGGGGCCAAGCGCCATCACCACATCGCCCAGCGCCGAGAGCTTGATGACAAGGATGCGCGGGCGCGTCTGTGTCATGGCGCGGACTCCAAAAGGCCCTGATAGACGGCCAATGTCGCCGCGCACATCGCCTGAAGCGTGTAGTGACCCGCGTTCTCCCGGGCGGCAGCGGCAAAGCGCGCATGCGCTGCGTTGTCGGCCTTGAGCAAGGTTGCCATGGCGCGCGCAAGCGCTGTCGCATCAGACGGCGGCACAAGAAGACCCGTCCTGCCGTCGATCACCGTATCTTCCTGCGCGCCCAGACGTGAGGCGATGACGGGCACGCCCATCGCCTGCGCCTCAACCGCCGAGCGGCCAAAGGCTTCAGGCTCGATCGAGGGGGCAAGGGCCAGGCGCGCGGTTGCAAGGGCTGCGGGAATGTCATCGACATGGCCCGCAATGCGGATGTCGCCGGCAACGCCAGACTTTGCTGCAAGATCGGCCATCTCGCGCTGATAATCATCGCGGCCCTGCGCATCGCCTGCAAAGACGAGCGCCGGAAAAGCGCCGCCGCCAAGCTGTGGCCAAAGCTGCTTCAGGCGCGCCAGCGCCTCGATGGCAACCAATTGCCCCTTCCAGCGCGTCAGCCTTGCGACATGCAAAAGGACCGGCGTTTCATGCGCCACACTGAATTGATCGCGCATGGCGTCGAGCCGCGCGGACGTGATCGCCACCGGATCAAAGCGCGCCAGATCGGTGCCGCGCGGAATGGTGACCACGCGTGGCGGCCTTACCCCATGCACATGGCCGATATGGCGTGCGGTTGCTGCGGAATTGGCGATCACGATGTCGCCGCGCGCCATCACCGAATTATAGAGCCGCTTGCCGGGAAAACCCTCATTGTAGATGCCATGATAGGTCGTGACGAAATGCGTGCCCGTGCGCCGCGCGGCCAGAAGGGCGCTCCAGGCAGGTGCGCGCGAGCGCGCATGGATGATCCCGATTGCAGCCTCGCGCACGATGCGCGCCAGCGTGCCGGCATGTGACCAGATGGCAAAGGGGTTCTTGGTGCCGGCCGGGAAAAGATGGATGCTTGCGCCCGCCGCCCGGGCTTCATCCGCCATGCGGCCGCCAGCGGTTGCAATATGGGCCGCACCGCCTTCAGCGATGACCGCGCGTGCGATATCAAGGGTGGTGCGCTCGGCGCCACCGGTATCGAGCCGGGGAATGACCTGAAGGACTGAAAGCTTCATGGACACAGGGGATAGAATCATTGGGCGAGGGTCACAAGCATCTTTCCGGCGGATTGGTGCGCCACCTGGAAAACGGCAGCAGCCATACGCTTGCCGTTGACGCACAAAGCGGGCGGGACGGCCCCACCCTTGTGTGGTTCAACGGGTTCAAATCCGACATGACCGGCACCAAGGCAAGCGAGCTTGCCGATTGGGCCTCCCTCATACCCCGCGCCTTTGTGCGCTTTGACTATATGGGTCATGGCGCTTCGGGCGGCGCGTTCACCGATGGCACGATCTCGCTCTGGCGGGACGATGCGCTGGCGGTGATCGATGAGGCCACCAAGGGCGATCTTGTCCTTGCCGGATCGTCCATGGGCGCGTGGATCGCCACCCTTGCCGCCCTCGCGCGACCTGCGCGCGTACGCGCCCTTGTGCTGGTTGCACCCGCGCTCGACTTTACTGAAAGGCTGATGTGGCAATCATTTGATGCGGCGACGCGCGAAGCGGTCATGGAAAAGGGCGTGTGGCACAGGCCAAGCCCCTATAGCCCTGATCCCTATCCCATCACGCGCGCTTTGATCGAAGACGGGCGCAAACATCTCCTGCTCGATGGTCCCATCGGGTTTTCCGGGCCGGTGCGCATCCTGCAGGGCATGGCGGATGCGGACGTGCCCCATCACCATGCGCTCTTGACCGCCGCGCAATTCGGCGATGCAGACCTTCGCCTTGAACTCGTGCACGATGGCGATCATCGCCTGTCGCGCAGCGCGGATCTCGGGCGGCTCTGCCGCATGGTGCGCGACACGATCAACCTTGTGTCATGACCAGCAGTTCAGTGACGAGCGGAAAGAGATCGGGACAAATGGCGCGCATGAACGATGAAAACGTCACCCGCTTTTTTGCGGGTCTGGCACGCGACAATCCCGAACCCAGGGGCGAGCTTGAATATGTGAACGCCTTCACGCTCCTCGTCGCCGTCGTCATGTCAGCGCAGGCCACCGACAAGGGCGTGAACAAGGCGACGCGCGGTCTTTTTGCCGTCGCCGAAACGCCGGAAAAGATGCTGGCCCTTGGCGAAGAACAGGTTCGCGAGGCGATCAAGACGGTCGGCCTTTTCCGCACCAAGGCGAAGAACGTGATCGCGCTTTGCGAAAAGCTCATCCGCGACCATGGCGGCGCGGTGCCGCAGACGCGGGCGGCGCTCGAGGAATTGCCGGGCGTGGGCCGCAAGACCGCCAATGTGGTCCTCAACATCGCCTTCGGCCACGAGACGATGGCGGTCGATACCCATGTCTTCCGCGTTGCCAACCGCACCGGCCTTGCGCCGGGCAAGACACCTTTGGACGTCGAGCTTGCGCTGGAAAAACGCGTGCCTGCGGCATTCCGCAGGCACGCGCATCACTGGCTGATCCTGCACGGGCGCTATGTCTGCACCGCGCGCAATCCCAAATGCCCGGCCTGCCCCGTCGCCGAATTCTGCCGGTTCAAGGAGAAGACAGAGATGTGAGCATTCTGTCCGTGCATTCATGCGGAAGGCCGTTTAAGACCCCGCCAAGCCAACTGCCCAGGATGAAAAGAGATGACGCTGAAGCTTGACGTCGCCGCAATCGGCAATGCCATCGTGGATGTGCTTGCCCATGTCGATGACGCGTTCCTTGCGCGCCACGGCATTGCCAAAGGCAACATGACGCTGATCGACGCCTTCCGTGCGCGCGAACTGGAAAAGGACCTGCCCGGCGCCACGCTGATGCCCGGCGGGTCAGCAGCCAATACCGCCACGGGCATTGCCATGCTGGGCGGCAGTGCCCGCTTCATCGGCCGGGTGAAGGATGATTTTCTGGGCCAGAGTTTTCTCTCCGGTCTCAACAAGGCGGGCATCCATTATTCAACACCGATGGCAACTGAAGGTGCTGCGACCGCGCGATGCGTCATCGCCATCACGCCGGATGCCCAGCGCAGCATGAACACTTTCCTTGGCGCATCGGTCGAACTTGATGAAAGCGTGATCGTGCCGGAAGAGATTGCCGGCGCATCCATCTTCTATGTCGAGGGCTATCTGTGGGACCCGCCGCAGGCGATTGCCGCCATCCGCAAGGGCATGGCGGCGGCGAGAGAAGCCGGGCGCAAAATCGCGCTTACGCTTTCCGACAGTTTCTGCGTTGGCCGCCACCGCGCCTCATTCCTTGAGCTGATGGCGGATGGTCTTTCCATCCTCTTTGCCAATGAGGCCGAGATCATCTCGCTTTATGAGGCGCCGGATTTCGATGCGGCGCTCCAGCGCGTGCGCGCCTGGAGCGATGCGACCGGCGGCATTGCTGCACTCACGCGCTCGGAGAAGGGCTCTGTCGTTAAGGGGCGCGGCGAAGTGCATGTGATCGATCCCCTTGTCCAGGGACCGCTGGTCGATACGACCGGTGCGGGCGACCTCTATGCGTCAGGCTTTCTTTTCGGGCTGGCGCGCGGCTTTGGCCTTCAGCATTGCGGGAAGCTGGGCAGTCTTTGCGCGGGCGAGATCATCACCCATGTTGGTCCCCGGCCGCAAAAGGACCTCAAGGCGCTCGCCCAGGCGCACGGGCTTTTGTGAGAGGCCTTACTCAGCTTTTGCGCGAGGATTTCTCGTCAAGGCCGGAGCGTCCGCGACGCGCCAGCAGTTCCTGCATGACATCGTCGGGCGTCACGCCCGCCTTCGCCCAGACCACCAGCAGGTGATAGAGCAGGTCGGTGCTTTCAAGGATGAGATGTTCCTTGTCGCCCTGCATGGCGGCGATGACGGTTTCGACCGCTTCCTCGCCCAGCTTCTTGGCAGGCTTGGCCATGCCGTTCGACAGGAGCTTGGCCGTATAGGAGATTTTCGGATCGCCGCCTTTGCGCGACACGATCTGGGCATAGAGATCATCGAGGGGTGAAAGCGGTTTCAATTGATGATTCTTTGCGTGGCCTCTTTACAGCACGCCAGCAAAGCGCAGGAATGGTGAATATCGCGTTAACACAGATGAGTCGCGGCACGTCATGCTGGAAGGCGCAGATGGATTGACGCTGGGCGCGCTCTTCATGGGTGCGGGCGCAGGACTTGTGGCTGCCGCGGGCTTGCGTGCACTCGCCGCGCGGCTGGGGCGCTATTACTCACTGTCCACCTTTGCAACGCCCCTGGTTGCGCTCGGCCTTCTCTTCGGGCCTGACCTGATCGACCAGCTGGGCGGCAATGAAGTTCGCGCCGATCAGATCGTTCGCGACTTTGACGACGAGGCGGCCCGGCATCCGATGCTTGGGCGCATCTTTCGCGACTTTCCGGACCTGAAGGATGCCATGCGCACGCGCGCGGCCGACGCCTATCGCAACGGCGGCAAGCAGGCCTTTCAGGAGACCATGCGCATGGAAGGCGCCGCCCTGCAGGATCAGGTGCTGGGTCACTACATCCTGCGCGCGGGCGATCCGGCAATCATGGCGCTTCTGAGAACCATGCCGCCGGTGGCCAACCGGCTGGCCAGCGCCAATCCCGCCCTCTGTCGCTACTGGTTTCTGCCGGATGAGAGTGCCGGTGCAGCTGCACCGCATCTGCGCGCCATGTCGGATGCGGCCGGCGCCGAGCTTGTCGATGCCTGGCAGCGCGCGATTGCGGACCTGATCGCAGGTGCGGGCGGCACGCCATTTTCCCCGGACGCGGGATGGGGCAAGGCGACATTGTCCGCGCTCTCTCAAGCGCTGATCGCCGATCACGGGGCGGATACCGTCGAGATGCTGGCGCACGTGCGTATGGCTGCAACGCCGGAAGAAGAGACAAGGCTCTGTCGTGTGATTTCGGACTTCTATGCGCGGCTTTCAGCGCTGGATGAAGCCGAGGCTGCCAACGCCGTGCGCGCGGCGATGGGCGCGCCGACGCCTCAAGGACGCTAACCGGGCCGGGTCGGCCAGAAGGGCCGCAAGGCGAGAAATCCGTCAAAGAGCATCGCAGCGTCGCGCAAGGCGATGCGCGCTTCGCTGCGGACGACACCTTCGACGAAAGCTGCGGCGTGTGCCGCAGCGGGGGCGTCCTCCGCTGCCAGACGCTGGAGAATTGTCCTGGCAGTTGCCGCATCATTGATGATGCCGAAAACATCCTGCATCCGGGACAGCGACTTCAGAAACGCCTTGGCGTTGCCCTTTTGCCGTTGCGTGGCAAAGAGGGGCGCAAAGAATTCGGCGGCATAGCGCAGCTTCTTCAGGGCAAGGCGCAGGCGGTGAATGTCCTCATCCGATTGATGGGGAAAACCCCTGCCGCATCTGTGGACGCGCTTGAGTGCCTTGGTAAGCGCACGCGCGGCAAAGTCCTGCGCTGGCCCAAGAAGGGGCGCCGGCGGCGATGCCGTGACCCCGAGCAGTCTTGCCTCGATCATTGACGACGCATGAAGCAGGAATGTCTGGGTGGATGGCGCACCGGCTGTCGCCACCGCCTTGTCCCACGCCACGCGCCGCTCGCGCGCGACAAGCGCACCCAGCGCCTCGACGCGCGCGCCATCATCGAGCGTTTCCGCATGAGCAAGAAAGCCATGGGTGAATACGTCAAGGTCACGGGCAGCCCCGAGCGCCGTTGCAATGGCCCCGGCCTCCTCGCGCATGACGTCGAAAGCCGCGTCGGATTTGGGCAGGCCTGACAAGCCCAGGGCCGCGCGCAAGCGGCGCAGCCCGACGCGCATCTGGTGGACACCATCCTGCCGCTTGGCGTGAATGATGGCCGGCACGTTGCCGGCAATATGCACCAGGCAGGCGCCAAAGATTTTCGCCAGCGCGTGGCTCGCACTTTCGCGGCGATCCAGTTCCGGCATGGTGCTGCGCCGCGCGGGGTGCGCCGGTTCGCCCGCGGCAAAGCCTTGAGCACGCGCGGCCTTGGACTGGACAGAAAGTATGGCGCCACCCTCGGCAACAATCGCCTGCGCCACATCCATAAGCGAGCCGGGCGAGGCACCGCGCGATTCAAGTTCCAGTTCGGCAAAGCCCAGTCTGCGCCGCGAGCCGGGCAGCGTGATCGTGCCCTGGTCGGCAGCCAGCTCAATGGGGCCGGTTGCGGTATCGATCAAGACCGTCGCGCGCGCGACCCTGATCGTGAAGCGCGGTTTGAGCACGCGCTTGCCGAGGAGCCGGGCGAATTCCTTTCGCAGGGCGCCGGGCAGAAGGGTGAGGTCGGGCTTGGTGCCCGTCAGCCTTGCTTCATGCTCCGCGCGGGAAAGGGCAAGCTCGGTCGCGCCCGCAGGGCCTTTGACGGATTGAAGCGTTCCCGATTTCTGCTGGCGGATGCGAAGGGAATAGCCCTTGGCCGCCAGACGCGCGTCATCGCTGTCGAAGTAGGTGGTGACAAGTGTGTCGCGCGCAGGCCTGCGGCCCGGCGCCATGAGGGAAAGAATGCGGGCATGGCGTGCGCCAGCCATCTCGAGCTTGAGCTCGGTCTCGCGCGCCACGCGCATGCCCCCCACATGAGCGCTGGCGGCACGGGCCGCGCGCTTTGTCCGTTCCCCGACGATGCGCAATCTGCGTCCACTCCGCAAAAGATTTGTGACAGCGAGAGGTCTTGGTTGAGTGTCGTTTAGGGCCGAACGGGAAGTCCTGCTTTGTGCAAGGTCAATTTCGCTTCCGCAATGGTGTGCTCGCCGAAGTGAAAGATGGACGCGGCCAGAACCGCCGAGGCATGGCCTTTGGTCACGCCATCAACCAGATGGGCAAGGTTGCCCACGCCGCCCGAGGCGATCACCGGGATGGAGACCGCATCGGCAATGGTGCGCGTGAGATCAAGATCGTAACCCTCGCGCGTGCCGTCACGGTCCATCGAGGTGAGGAGAATTTCGCCGGCGCCCAGCCGTGCAGCCTCACGCGCAAAGGCAAGCGCATCGATGCCCGTCGGATTGCGGCCGCCATGGGTAAAGATTTCAAAGCCGCCGCCCTTCGTGCGCCGCGCATCGATGGCAACCACGATGCATTGACTGCCGAATTTTTCTGCCGCTTCGCTGATGAAGGCGGGGCGGGCGGTGGCGGCGGTGTTGACCGAGACCTTGTCGGCGCCTGCAAGGAGAAGCGCGCGGATGTCGTCAAGCGTGCGCACGCCGCCGCCGACCGTCAGCGGCATGAAGCACGCCTCGGCCGTGCGGCGCACGACATCCAGCATGATCGGGCGGTTTTCATGACTGGCGCCGATATCGAGGAAGCAAAGTTCGTCCGCACCCGCCGCATCATAGGCGCGGGCAATTTCGACAGGGTCGCCCGCGTCGCGCAGATCAACAAAGCGCACGCCCTTGACGACGCGGCCATCCTTCACGTCAAGGCAGGGTATGATGCGGATCTTCAGCATCGGTCAGTCCTGCTCCAGGGCCAGGGCTTGTTGCCAATCGATGCTGCCGTCATAGAAGGCCCGGCCGCAGATCGCGCCGCTGATGATGCCTGTCGCACGGGCAGCTTCAAGATCGGCAAGCGCGCCGACGCCGCCCGAGGCGATGACCGGAACCGGCGTGCACGCGCGCGCAATATCTGACGTTGCCTTGATGTTGAGGCCTTGGCCCGTGCCGTCGCGCGCAATGTCGGTGTAGATGATTGCTGCGACACCGGCATCCTCATAGGCGCGGGCAAGATCGTCTGCGCGCGTATTGCCGGTCTCAGCCCAGCCATGCGTTGCAACCATGCCGTCGCGCGCATCAATGCCCACGGCAATCTTGCCGGGAAATGTTTTTGCAGCCTCGCGCACAAGCGCCGGGTCGTTGAGCGCGATCGTTCCCAGGATCACCCGGGCGATGCCCGCCTCCAGCCAATGGGCGATCTGCGCCAGCGTGCGGATACCGCCGCCGAGTTGCAGTTTGAGGCCGGTTGCCGCGCGGATGGCATTGACCGCCGCTCCATTCACCGGTGCTCCGGCGAAGGCCCCATTCAGGTCCACGATATGGAGCCAGGAAAATCCGGCGGTTTCGAACGCGCGCGCCTGTGCTGCGGGATCAGGATTGAAGATCGTCGCCGTGCCCATGTCGCCGCGCACGAGACGCACGCAGGCGCCGTCTTTCAGGTCAATTGCCGGGAAGATGGTGAAGCCCATGGGGTTCAAGGCCGCCATTCCAGAAAGGCTTCAAGGAAGCCAAGGCCGAAGGCCTGACTTTTTTCCGGGTGGAACTGCGTACCGATCAGATTGTCACGGCCGATGATGGCGGGGAACGCGCCGCCATGATCACTCGTTGCCAGCACATGGCCGGGGATGGCATCCGTCCACGCATAGGAGTGGACGAAATAAGCATGCGCATCATCGGCGATATTTTGGGTGAGCGCGTGGCGTCTGCCTGCGTCGGTGAGCGCCAAGCTGTTCCACCCCATATGGGGGATTTTGAGGGCGGGATCCCTGGGCGCCATCTGCGTCACGCGCCCCTTGATCCAGCCAAGGCCCTTTGTGACGCCATGCTCGCTGCCCTCGTCGGCCATCAGCTGCATGCCGACACAGACGCCCAGAAAGGGCCGCCCACCGTCAAGGACCCGGCTTTTCAGGGCGTCGATCATGCCGGGGAGGCCCGAGAGGCCGCGCCAGCAATCGGCGAAGGCACCAACGCCGGGCAAAACGATTCGTTCCGCTTGCGAAACGTCTTCAGGATGTGAGGTTACAACAATGGATTGGCCCGCGTCCTTCGCGGCATGACTCAGCGCCTTGGCGACCGAGCGCAGATTGCCCGAGCCATAGTCGATCACGGCGACAAGACGGGCTTCTGAACCGGTCATTGTGCCGGGCACAAGCGGCCCCCATTTTCTTGATCACTGGTCATGAAATTGAACATTGTTCAGCCAAGGTGAAAGCGCATTTGGATCAACGGTTTATGATCCCAACGCGCCTTTGGTCGAGGGAACAGCGTCACCCAGCCGCGGGTCGATCTCAACCGCATCGCGCAGCGCCCGGGCAAGACCCTTGAAGCAGCTTTCGACGATGTGGTGGTTGTTCTCGCCATAAAGGTTCTCGACATGGATGCAGATGCCGGCGTTCTGGGCCAGCGCCTGGAACCATTCCTTGAAGAGCTCCGTATCCATTTCGCCAAGCTTTGGCTTGGAGAACGCGACCTTCCAGACGAGATAGGGCCTGCCCGAGCAATCGACCGATACGCGGGTCAGCGTCTCGTCCATGGGTATCGTTGCGCTTGCGAAACGTTTGATGCCCTTGAAGTCGCCCAGCGCCTTGCCCAGCGCCTGGCCGATCACGATGCCGACATCCTCGGTCGTGTGGTGAAAGTCGATATGCAGGTCGCCGGATGCCCGCACCTTGAGGTCGAGCATCGCGTGGCGGGCAAAGGATTCCAGCATGTGGTCGAGAAAGCCGATGCCGGTATCGATGTCGTACTCGCCGTCGCCATCAAGATCGAGGGTGACCATCACCTCGGTCTCGCGGGTCTTGCGTTCAACCATGGCGCTGCGCATCAGGGCCTCCTTGGGGCTCGCTCGGCAAAAGCTCTATCATTGCTCCGGCTTGTTTCGCCAGCCCAAAGGCCCACATGATGACGCCAGACGGCTTTGGATAAGATCGCGCAGGAAAATCGATGACTGACCAAGCGGAAAGGACCGCGCTCGCACCGCCCTCATGGCACGGCACGACCATCATTGCCGTGCGCAAGGACGGCAAGGTCGCAATGGCCGGCGACGGCCAGGTCTCGATGGGCAACACCATCATCAAGGGCAATGCGCGCAAGGTCCGGCGCCTTGCCAAGGGCAACATCATCGCGGGCTTTGCGGGCGCGACCGCCGATGCCTTCACTCTGTTCGAGCGGCTTGAGGCCAAACTTGAAACCCATCCCGGCAATCTGACCCGCGCCTGTGTGGAGCTCGCCAAGGACTGGCGCACCGACCGCTATCTGCGCCGGCTTGAAGCGCTTTTGGCAGTTGCCGATACGCAGACGAGCCTGCTTGTCACCGGCAATGGCGACGTGCTGGAACCCGAAGACGGGATCATTGCCATCGGCTCGGGCGGAAACTTCGCGCTGGCCGCCGCGCGCGCGTTGGCCGACACGGAGCTGACCGCCGAAGAGATCGCCCGGCGCGCCATGGCGATTGCCGCAAAAATCTGCGTCTTCACCAACGGCAATGTGACGGTCGAGACGCTGTGAGCGGCCAATCAGACGATGATGGTTGGCAGGACGCGCCGAGTGCCGAGTGGCCAAGCGTCAAACGGGTCCTGAAAGAAGCCGGTGCCGTGACCGGCTCTTGCAACGAGGACATGCTCGGGCTTGCGCTTTCGGTTGCTGCGGGCGCCGAGCTTTACGGCAAGGTCGCGCATCTTGCGCCTTTGGCCGAGGAACTTGCGCGCCAGGTGCTCCTCTTCGAGCCCTTCGCCAACGACAATATGCGCGGCGCGATCTTTACCCTGCGTGCCTTCCTTGCCGTCAATGGCAAGCGATGCATCGCGGATGATGCCGCCTTAGCAGCCGCCCTTGTTGGGCCGGAAGGGGCGCTGGCGCAAGAGGTGCAGGAAGGCATGCGCGACGCGAAGGCGTGAGTGCACATCTTGCAATTGCTGCCATCCGGCACGACATTCCGGTGATGACAAGAAACATCATTCCCCTTCTGCATGATGCCGACAACGCCCTGCTGGTGGCAGCAGGCGATCCGGTCGCGAGACTCTGCGCGCCTGAGGCACTGGTGTCGGTTGATGCGGACCACGTCATCGTCCCATGTTCCGGGAATGAGACGCTTGAGCAAATCTTTGCCGGCATCCGTTTCATGGACAAATACGCCGAGACATTTGCCATGCTCGCGGCAGATTAAGTCCTTTCCACATCGGCGCACCAACCCATGACCTTCTTCTCGCCCCGTGAAATCGTCTCCGAGCTTGACCGCCACATTGTGGGGCAGGATGAGGCCAAGCGTGCCGTTGCCATCGCGCTGCGCAATCGCTGGCGCCGCAAGCAGCTTGATCCCGCGTTGCGCGAGGAAGTCACGCCCAAGAACATCCTGATGATCGGGCCCACCGGCTGCGGCAAGACCGAGATCAGCCGCAGGCTCGCGCGGCTGGCGCAGGCGCCGTTCCTGAAGGTCGAGGCGACCAAGTTCACCGAAGTCGGTTATGTGGGCCGCGATGTCGAGCAGATCGTGCGCGATCTTGTCGAGATTGCCATCGGCCTCGTGCGCGAGCAGCGCCGCCGGACGGTCAAGGCCAAGGCCGAAAAGGCGGCGGAAGACCGTGTGCTTGACGCGCTGGTCGGCACCAATGCGGGCGAAGCCACGCGTGACAGTTTCCGCCGGAAGCTGCGCGCTGGCGAACTTGACGACAAGGAAATCGAGATCGAGGTCGAGGAGCAGGGCGGCCCAGCCTTCGAGCTGCCCGGCATGCCAGGCGCAAACGTGTCGATGATCAACATTGGCGACATTCTGGGCAAATCATTCGGCGGGCGAAAAAAGTCGCGCAAGATGCTGGTGCGCGACAGCCATGGCGTGCTGTTGAACCAGGAGTCCGACCGGCTGATCGACAATGACGAAATCGTCCGCGAAGCCATCAGGCTCACCGAGAATGACGGCATCGTGTTCCTGGACGAGATCGACAAAATCTGCGCGCGCGCGGAGGCGCGTGGTGCCGATGTATCCCGCGAAGGTGTGCAACGCGACCTTCTGCCCCTGATCGAGGGCACGACGGTTGCGACCAAGCACGGGGCGGTGAAGACGGACCACATTCTCTTCATTGCGTCGGGTGCGTTCCATTTTGCGAAGCCCTCCGACCTTTTGCCGGAGCTTCAGGGGCGCCTGCCCATCCGCGTCGAACTTCAAGGCCTGACCCGCGACGATCTCAGGCGCATCCTGACGGAACCGCAGGCAAGCCTCATCACCCAATATGTGGCAATGCTGGCAACAGAAGGGGTCACGCTCGATTTTACGCCCGACGCCATCGATGCGATTGCCGATGTTGCCGCCGAGGTGAATGGCTCGGTCGAGAATATCGGCGCGCGCCGCCTGCAGACGATCATGGAGCGGGTGGTGGACGAGATCAGCTTTGCCGCGCCTGACCGGCAGGGCACGGCGTTTGCCATCGACGGTGCCTATGTGCGCGCCAAAGTGGGCGGGCTTGCCAGGAACACGGACCTTTCCAAGTTCATTCTCTAGGGCAGCCGCCCGAAGGTGGACCGGATCATTCTTTTTTGCCTGACGCTGCAAGTGCGCGTTTCAATCCGGTATTTTCTGCCTGCAGGGCCGCAATTTTCTCCTCAAGCCGCGCAAGGGCTGCTGCAACATCATCGGCATCAAATTTCTGCGGAATGTGCTGCGGGCAGTTCACGTCCCAGGCGACGACCTCAAAAAGGATCACCTGCTCGGGCCGCGCCTTGTAAGCCTCCGGCATCAGCTGCGTGAGCAATGCGGGGTCATCGCGGACAACGCGCGCACGGCCCCATATCTTGATGCGGCGGCGATGGGCGTAGTCCATCAGGAACAGGAACGCCTTGTCGTTCCCTGCAAGATTGCCCGCCGTCACATATTGGCGGTTGCCGGCAAAGTCGGCGAAGCCAAGCGTGTGCTCGTCAACAACCCGGATGAAGCCCTTCGGTCCGCCACGGTGCTGCGCATAGGGCTGCCCATCTTCATTTGAAGTCGCCAGATAGGCTGTATCGACCTGGGCGAGGAACTGTTTCAGATCCTCCGTGATCCCGGTGCGGAAGCCGCCGCGTTCTTCCATGGCGGTATAGGAACCGCGCGAGCCGCGCTCGGCCTGAAGTGCCTTCACCGCAGGGGTAAAGGCGATGTCGCTTGATGGTCTTTGCATCTTCGTTCTTCCTGCTGCCGTCGCTGCCGCCCTTTGCTGCCGCGCTTTCTGGCCTGGGGTAAGGGGTATCTCTTCCATTTATTGTGGGGTAGATAGTCAACATAGGATTTATCCTCTCATTTTCCGGAATGATGGCCATGGATCGGCTTGGCGCCATGAAGATTGTGCTTGCCGCGGTTGATGCCGGCAGCCTTTCAGCAGCCGGACGGCAATTGGGCGTGCCGCTGGCAACCATCAGCCGGAAATTGTCCGAGCTTGAAGCGCATCTGGGGACGCAAATCCTTGTCCGCTCCAGCCGTCGGCTGACACTAACCGAAACGGGGCGCGCCTATGTCGACGCTTGTCGGCGCATTCTGGAGGACGTGGCCGAAGCCGAGCGCGCTGCAGCGGGCGAATATGCGGCTCCGCGCGGCGAACTTTCCATCGCAGCGCCGATTGTTCTCGGACGGCTGCATGTACTGCCCGTGATCAGCGCCTTCATTGACAGATATGCCGACATCAAAGTCAGACTGATGCAGTCGGATCGGCTGGTCGATTTTGCCGAAGAGAGAATTGATGCCGCGATCCGCATCGGTGCCCTGCCCGACAGCAGCATGATCGCTGCAAAAATCGGCGAAACGCGGCAGGTCATATGTGCAAGCCCGGCATATTTCCGCTTGCATGGCCAACCTGCATCACCGGCAGAACTCTCGCACCATGACTGCATCAGCTTTGATCGGCTGAACGACGCCGATCACTGGTTCTTCGGCAAGGGAAAGACGCGGATGTCGGTGCCGGTGCGATCCCGCCTCGTCGTCAACACTGCGGAAGCTGCAATTGATGCAGCGATTGCCGGCGCGGGTGTGACACGTGTGCTTTCCTATCAGGTGGCGCGCTATCTCAAGGACGGCACGCTTGTTCGCTGCCTTGCGGCATTCGAGCCCGATCCCCTGCCTGTGAACATCCTCTATCCCGGCAATCTGCGGTTGCCGGTGAAGCTGCGGGCTTTTCTCGATTTTGCCGCGCCTCGGTTGAAAGAACGGCTGAATCTGCCTTAGACCCATTCGTGCCCGCGCGCCGCATTGGTAATTCTTGGGAGCGTCGTTCATCTGGCTGTTCATGCAGCTATCAATTTGGGACGATCCCGCGACCTTGGGCACAAATTGGGGGGCTCACAATTTTCCCGGCACCCCGCTAAAATGCGCCGCCGCCGGGATCAGGCGGTTCGATTTCGGGGAGTTCCATGAAGCGTCTTTTGCTGGCGGCTGCGGCCGCTCTTTCCTTCACGTCCATTGCCCTTGCAGACGCTGCGCCGGAAGCGCCAGCGCCGGTGCCGACACGCCCTGCCACCATGTCGGATGCAGATACTGCGTGCATGAACCGGCTTGCAGGCACCTGGGAAGTCCATCTCGACACCAATGAAGGCGGCGTCCAGATGTCGATCCATCAGGTCGGCACCTATGATGCCAATGGCACCTTCACCGTGAACATCAATGTCACCAGCGCCGGTCAGGCCCAGCCGCCGATGGCGATGGCTGGCGAATGGTGGGCGACCGGCACGGAAAATCCCGATGTCTGCAACGGCACCGTTGTGTTCAACGGCCAGAGCGACACCGGTGTGCTGACCTTTACGGACAACAACACGGTCGTCGATGAAGAGGGCATCTCGTCAACCCGCGTCGTCCAGTAATTCCTGGAACAACGCCTGACGATCATTCGCGGCCAAGCCGGACGAGACTGTCTCTCGCCAGCTTGGCCGCGTTTTGATCGCTTGTCTGCAGGGCGGCGCGGCGATACCAGACCACTGCCGCCTCGATATCCTGCGTGACACCCGAGCCGCGCTCGTAGGCGCGACCCAGATTGAACATCGCCATGCCGTTGCCGAGTTGGGCTGCCCGCTGATAGAGGGTTGCAGCGCGCGCATCATCCTCGGCCGTGCCTTTGCCCTGCGCCACCATGGCAGCAAGATAGTTGAGCGCGGGCGCATAATCCTGGGCTGATGCCAGTTCGAACAGGCGCACGGCCTCGACATCGTTGTAGCCGACAAGCTGGCCTTCCGCATAAAGCGAGCCGAGATAATATTGCGCGATCGCGCAGCCCGAGGCGGCAGCCGATTTGAACGCGCGTGAAGCAGCCGGCCCGTTCATTTCAACGCCGCAGCCGCGCTGCAATAGCCATCCCCTGTTGAAGAGCGCACGCAGATTGCCTGCTTCCGCTGCCTTTTCGCAGTGGACATAGGCTGGCGCCATCGCCGCCACATTCGTCGTGCCCGTGGAACACAGCGCATTTGCACCCAGGCAGGCCATGGTCATGGCCGGCACATCACCGCCCTGGGCGCGCCGCGCCAGTTCCACGTCACCGATGGTCTGGGTGCGGGCAAGCAATTCGGTCGTGCCGAGCGAACACCATTCGCCATCGGCAACCGGAATGGGCGCACCCGACATGATGTTGTTGTCGTCGAACGGGACAAGCATGAGGATTGCGGCAAGCGCCAATGCCGCAAGGCCCGCACCGCCCGCCACAATAACCCTGCGCCGCGTGACCGGGCCAAGCGGTACCGGCGCGCCATCACCATGGGCGGATGACGCTTTCACCCCGGCATCCGTGCCCTGCCCGTGCCCATGCCCATGAATGCCGACATGGGCAAGCGCTGCCACCAGCGCATCAATCACGTCGGCAGGTTCACGGTCGAAAGCCTCGACTGCATTGCGCGCCTGAAGCGTAAGGACGAGGCGGTCAGGCAGGTCCTCGGGAACGCGCACCGGATCAAGAAAAAGGGGGATCAGCGGTTTCTTCAGCGTGCGGGCGGTTGAGACCTCATCAAAGCAGCGGTCGGACGCCAGTGAATCCTTCGACGCAAAGAAGATGACGGCTGAGGCTTTACGCATGTTGCGGGCGATATGCTCCTCCCACAACGCGCCGCCGGGAATATTCTTGTCGAACCAGACCTCAAGCCCGCGCGCGCGCAAGCCATCCAGGATCGCCGCCACGCGGCGCGCATCCTTTCGCGAATAGGACGCCGCGATGTCGATGGGGTCGCTGTCGCTGTGGCCCGAGGCCTCTTCATAATCGACGGTCATGGGGCGAGTTTAGCGGTGGCGCCGCAAATAAAGATAGAGCGCGCCGTCACCCCCGTGGCGCGCCGCCGCGCGTGTCACGGCGACAACATGCGGCCGAAGCCGCGCCTCCTTCAGCCAGCGCGGCACAAGTTCACGCAAAATGCCGCGGCCCCCTGCCCCCTTGCCCGTGATGACGAGCACCACGCGCAGACCCGCAGCCGACGCCGCCAGCACAAAGGTCTCAAGGCGCCGATGGGCAACGGCTTCGGTTGCGCCGTGAAGGTCAATGCGGTCTTGCGGGACAAGTTCGCCCCGCTTGAGTTTCCTTGCGCGCGCACCGTCGAGTGCAGTGAGGTCCATCGCCGGTGGTGGTGGCGGCTTTTTCGCCGCAGGTTTTGGCGCGTGTGCCTTTGCATTCTTTGCCAACTTTGCGGGAGGTTTTGGCGGATGGCTGGGCGCGTGGCTGGGGGCCGGTTCAGCGGGTTTTGTTGCCCCGGCCTCGACCGGTTTTTTCCTTGCGGGCTTTGGCCGCTCCGGCGCCAGCGGACGCACATGGCGGGTGGCATGACGCCAGAGCGCATGATCTTCGCCTGAAATGTCGCGGCGGGATTTCCTGCGCATCATGGCCCTTACCCTGTCAGCGCCGCGCCTGACGGGCCGCGACCGCTTTGGGCAAGAGCACATAGAGTTCGCCGCGATGCTGCATGCGCCCCGCAATATCGGCAGGTCCGGGTCCATGTCCCCAGAACACATCGCCGCGCACCACGCCGCGTATGGCGCCGCCCGTATCCTGTGCGATCAGGAGGCGCTGGAATTTGCGGTCACCCTCGCCTGCTTGCGGCGCAAAACCGTCGAGCCACATCGGCATGCCGAACGCATGGAAGCGGCGATCAACGGCGAGCGACGCCTCGTCAGTGAGGCCCACACCCTGCGCACCGACAGGACCAAGGGCAGGATCACCCAATTCCATTTCCCTGAAGAAAACATAAGACGGGTTTGTGTCCATCACCTCTTCGGCGCGGTCGGGATGATCCTCAAGCCAGGTGCGGATTGACTGCATCGAGACGCCGTCCTTGGTGATCTCGCCCGCGTCAATCAGCACGCGGCCGATCGCGACATAAGGATGCCCGTTCTGGGCCTCGTATCCCACGCGCACGGTCCCACCCTCCGCCAGCTCGACCCGGCCGGATCCCTGGATGTGCAGGAAGAAGGCGTCGATGCCGCTGTCCACGTAAAGAAGCGGCGTGGCGCGGCCCTCAAGTACGCCGCGCACAATGTCGCCGCGCGAGGGATAAGGCAAAAGCTGCCCATCCTCGACCCGGCCGGCCAAGCGATCACCCGCAAGACCCGGGCGGAAGCGGCCAAGGTCAACAATCACGAGATCGCCAGGGCGGCCATAAAGCGGTGTCGGAAATTCCGCGCTGCGCGTGCGGCTGCCGCGCAGCACCGGCTCGTAATAGCCGGTGAACAAGCCCTCGCGCCCTTCTGCATCACTGATGGCGAAGGGGCGGAAATTCTCTTCAAAGAAAATGCGTGCGGCCGTCTTTGTGGCACCGGCGCGCCGCGCGGTTTGGCAGACGGGCAGCCATTCGCGCACTTTGCCGGAATAATTCTCGCCGCCCAGCAACGCATCGGGGTCCATGGCTTCAAACGAGGCGCAGGAGCCGCGAAAGGCGGACAAGGCGGCGCGCATGTCGCCTTCGCTCCAGCCCGGCAGGTCACCAAATCCCGCAAGCGTCAGGCGAACGTCGTGCGTCTCCGTGCCGACAACATCACGCGGCGTTTCGCGCAGGCACGAAACGAGCAGGGCAAAGCCCAGCACTGAAACCACGCCGAGCAGGAACCCCTTGCGGCGCGCGCTCGTGCTTGCGGCCGGGCTTTCAGTTGACGCTTTCGGTTGCAACGAGTTTCCAGTTCGGATCGCTTGAGCGCGTCTCACGCGCGAAAGTCCAGAGATCCGTCACCCGGCGCACGGCCTCGGCGCTGCCTTCCACCACCGTGCCCTGCGCGTCGCGCACATTGGTGATGATCTCGGTGACAAAGCGGACGGTCACTTCGGCAACGCTGCCGTCCATGCCGGCCTCGGCGAGTTTTGTCTCCTTGTCGGCGACAATGACGGTTTCAGCCTTGTGACCCTTGCTCGCGCGCGCATTGATCACGCCTTCAAACGCCTCGAAGACGGAATCGGACAAAAGCGGACGCAAGGCCGCGCGGTCGCCTTTGGCGAAGGCGGTGATGATCAGCTCATGGGCAGCGCGCGCGCCTGAAATGAACGACGCCGGATCAAAATTGCGATCCGCAAGCTGGATGCGCGTCAGGCCCGCCGCAAGCGGCGTATCGGCGGGAATGTCGAATGCGGGTTTGCGTGCAGGGAACGGTACCGGAGCGCCAAGCTCCGTTTCCGCGGCGCCTGCATCGGCATCGCGCGGCAAAGGCTGCGGCTTCTGGCCAAAGGCGGGCGGTGTGCCGGGACGTGGCGGCCGCTCATTGCCCGTGCGACGGCCCAAGACCGAGCGCAGCCGGAACAGGATGAAACCTGCAAGGCCGGCCAGGATGAGGAGTTCAATCGTCTCGATGCTTTCCATGGGCATTTCCGTTTGCGCGCGGACCACCACCCGGATCACTCCCGGGGAGGCACACGCGCTTTCACCCGCAAAATTAGGTGCTTGCCCCCGCCGGGTCCAGTGGCGAGAGCAGATTCATGCCCTGAACTTCAGGGTTTTTTGGCCGTTCGTGTGCACAAGGGCGTAGGCGGGGCCTCAATCATCGCCAAAACCGGGTTCGCGGCCAAGTTTCGGGGTGCTGGAAACCATAGGGGCCAAAGTTTGCGCCTCCGGGGCTTTGGCTGGCCTTGGGCAGTCTTGTTGCCGCGGCCCGCCCATGATAGCGAGCGCGCTTCTGCAAGCGGCCCGACCACAAGGCGTCACAGGGACATCTTCAATGACTGACACGAATTCCGGTTCCGGCGCTGCGCCGCAAATCTCCATCCTTGGCCAGTTCATCAAGGATCTCTCCTTTGAAAATCCCGGCATGATGCAGGGGCCGCCCACCGGCAAGCCCGCCTTGCAGGTCGGCGTTGATGTCGCCGCCAAGCCCCTGGGCAATGACCAGTATGAATGCGCCCTGCGCTGCATGATCACCGCCAGGAATGGCGAGGCGACCGCCTTTGTGATCGAGCTCGTCTATGCGGGCGTGATCGTGCTCAAGAATATTCCGCAGGACTCGCTGCAGCCTGTGCTCCTGATCGAAGCGCCGCGCCTCATCTTCCCGTTTGCGCGCCGCATCATCGCCGACCTGACGCGCGACGGCGGTTATTCCCCCCTGATGCTGGACCCGATCGATTTCGCGCAGCTCTACCGCCAGCGTCTGGAGCAGTCGCGCAATGCGCTGGGCCAGCAAGGCGCGGTTTGATCGCCGCCAGTCGTTCCCTCAAGCGCGTTTGCCCGTCCACACCACGTCGCCCTTGAGTTTGGCGACAAGGGTGTTGTGGGCGGCTTCATCGTCAGCCGTCAGGCGTGGCGGCAAAGCCTGCGGCCGTGCGCCGTGACGGGTTGAGGTGGCCTGGGTGCTGCCGGGACCCTGCGTCTCGCCACCCGCAAAGGCTCCGCTTGCAAACGAAAGCCCGCGCTGCCGGCCACCGATCAATTCCAGATAGACTTGCGCCGTCAGATCGGCGTCGATCAGCGCGCCATGCACTTCGCGTCCGGCCAGCGAGATATTGAAGCGCTTGCACAGCTCATCGAGCGAAGCACGCGCGCCGGGAAATTTCTTTCGTGCGATCAGAACCGTGTCGATGGTGCGGCTGAGCTCGAGGGCTGCGTGGCCCGCGCGCTCCAGCTCGTGATTGATGAAGCCAAGGTCAAAGGGCGCGTTGTGGATCACAAGCGGCGCGTCGCCGATGAATTCCAGGAACAAGGCAGCCACTTCGGCAAATTTCGGTTTGCCCTTGAGGAACGCGCCTGTCAGGCCGTGCACCCTTACCACTTCCTCGGGCACGTCACGTTCGGGATCCAGATAGGACTGGAAGCTGCGGCCGGTAGGCAGATGGTGCATCAGCTCGATGGCGGCGATGTCCACCAGACGGTGGCCATCCTGCGGCTTCAAGCCTGTCGTCTCGGTATCGACCACAATCTCGCGCATGGGACCTATCCGCGTGCGGCCTTGCGCGCGGCCCAGACTTTCCGGGGCCAGTGGCGCAGTCTTGCCAGAATGGTTGCGACTTGCACCTCTGCATGGGGAAGGCCGTGGCTTGTGTCAACGATGAAGTGCGCACGGGCGCGCTTTGCGGGATCGGGCATCTGGCGGGCAAGGATGGCGTCAAGTTTTTCTGCCGTCATGTTGCCGCGCGCCAGCACACGCGCGCGCTGGATTTCCGGTGCAGTCGAGACAACAACGACGACATCAACACGCGTATCGCCGCCCGTTTCGAAGAGGAGCGGAATGTCGAGCAGCACCTGTGTTGCGCCCTTGGCTTCCTCGGCTTCCAGAAAGGACATCTGGGCCGCGCCCACCAAAGGGTGGATCAGTTGCTCCAGCTTTTTCACCGCGTCGGGATTGCCGAGCACCAGCGCCGACAAGGCGGCACGGTCAACCGCGCCCTCCCTGATGGCAGACGGGAACTCGCGCGCAATCACCTGAACAGCTGCGCCGCCTTTGTCATAGAGCGCATGGACGGCGGCATCGGCGTCGTAAACGGGAACGCCCGCACGCGCGAACATGCGCGCGGTTTCGGTCTTTCCCATGCCGATGGAACCTGTGAGGCCGATGAGCAGCATGGCTCAATCGTCCCCCGCTTGAATGGTCTGCGCAATCGCATCGTGCAGCGCCGACGTCACTTCCGGCATCACGCCGAACCATGCGGCAAAGCCGGGCCGCGCCTGATGGAGGAGCATGCCAAGGCCGGGCGCCACCTTGAACCCCAGCGCGCGGGCATTGCGGATGAGGCTTGTTTCCAGCGGCACATAGACGATGTCGGCAACGATCGCGCCCTTGGCCAGCGTTGCCAGTGCTGCCGCCGAGAGCATGAGCGCTGGCTGGCCGCGTTGGCCCAATGAGGTCGTGTTCACGAGAAGGTCAGCGCCCGCGAGCGCGTTTTCCGTCGGACCCTCATGGGCCGTGATCGCAACATTTCTGATCGCCATGTCGTGGGCGAGATTTTGGGCGCGTTCGAGACTCCGATTGGCGATGACGATATCGCGCGCGCCCGCATCCAGACAGGCGATCAGCACGGCGCGCGCCGCACCGCCCGCACCCAGGATCACGACGCGCGCATCATCAAGACGGCTCGCGCCCGTGTGCGCGCGGAGGTTTTCCGCAAACCCGAAAATATCCGTGTTGGAGCCGGCAAGGCTGCCGTCGTTGCGCACGATCACCGTGTTGACGGCGCGGGCACGGCGCGCGGCGTCGTCAAGGTGATCCATCAAATGGAAGGCCGCCTCCTTGTGCGGAATGGTGACATTGCAACCGGCAAAACCCGTGCGGCCCAAATGCTTCAGGGCAAGACCCAAATGCTCGGGTGCGACCGGCAGCTTCACATAGGCGCCTGCAATCGCATGATCGGCAAGCCAGCGCGCATGAATGAGGGGGGAGCGCGAATGCGCGACCGGCCAACCAAGCACGCCTGCAAAGCGGGGTCGTTTCATGTGGCGACAGTCCCGTAGCGCCGCAAGAGATCAAGCAGCGGCAGAAGCGGCAGGCCCCTGATGGTGAAATGATCGCCGATGATGCGTGTGAACAATTGTGCGCCCAGACCTTCGACATGGTAGCAGCCGACACTTTGCAGGATGCCATCACCGGCGGCGTCGAGATAGGCGCTGATGGTCGCGTCCGCCATGGGCCGCATCTCGAGCCTTGCCGTATCGACGTGCCGCCAGATGATCGCGCCATCCTTTGCGACCACTATGGCACTGATGAGCTGATGGGCTTTGCCCTGAAGCGCCTTCAACTGCGCAAAAGCCTTCTCGCGCGTGCCCGGCTTTTCAAAGATGGTTCCGTCGCAAACCAGAACTTGATCGGCCCCAATCACCATCCCGTTGCCTTGGGTGTTGGCAACGGCAAGGCACTTCAATTCAGCCAGCGCGTCCGCGATGTCGCGCGGCGATACACCTTCCGCCACCATGCTTTCGATCAGGGCCGTCTCGTCGATGCGGGCGGGTGCTGTCGTGAAGACAAGACCGGCTGCGTGCAGCATGGCGGCGCGTCCCGGACTTCGGGATGCCAAGACGAGCGGTGCCGCCCCTGCCAACATCCATGTCGCTTGCGAACTTGTGCTCATCATGGCAATTCGTCGGTGGCCGCCCCGTCGCCCATCCCGTCGCCGAGCACGGGTTGGCCCAATGCCCTGCGGTTCAGGAGCGCAATGATGGCGGCTGCCGTCTCCTCGATGGAGCGGCGCGACACGTCGATCACCGGCCAGCGCTGGGCCATGAACAGGCGCCGCGCGCTGGTTGCCTCGCTGCGGACGCGGTCGAGGTCCACATAGTCGGTTTCCGCGTCCTCATTGAGGGCCAGAAGGCGGTTGCGGCGGATCTGAACCAATCGTTCCGGGCTCGCAACAAGCCCTACAATCAAAGGCTTTCGTGCCTCTGTCAGGACCAAAGGCAAAGGCAGATCGGGCACCAGGGGGATATTGGCAGCCTTATAGCCGCGATTGGCGAGATAGATGCACGTTGGCGTCTTGGAGGTGCGCGAAATGCCCACAAGGATCACGTCGGCGCCGTCGATCGTTTCTGCCCCCTGACCGTCATCATGGGCCATGGTGAAGTTGAGCGCGCCGATGCGGGCAAAATAGCGCTGGTCGAGTTCATGCTGGCCGCCGGGGCGGTCAGACGCTTCCATGCCGAGATATTGCCGGAAGATCGAGATCGTGCCGTCGAGCACCGAGTGACCGGGCATGCCCAGAACATCCAGCCGCTCCTCCAGCATGGTGCGCAGCTCGGGCGACATCAGCGTATAGAGCACAAGGCCGGGGGCCTGACCGATTTCCGCAAGCGCGCGCTCCAGCTGGCGCCTGGTACGCACCAGCGGATGGACGTGCTCGATGGGCTTGGCGGTTTCAAACTGGGCAGTAGCGGCCTTGGCAATGGCGTTCAGCGTCTCGCCGGTTGCGTCGGAGAGCAGATGCAGGTGAAAGACGATGTCGCGCTTTTGGTCCGGACTGGTCATGACAACTCTGTGCAGAATCCTGTGGAAAACCTCAAGGGGCGTGGATTTGCATGGCGTCCGGTGGGCGGGTTGGGGTCAAAGCGGCTGCTTTTGACCCTGAATTCCGCCTTTCATACAGGGTGCGCAAAAATGTTCACCGGGTCGGGAGAGATTGAACAAGTCGGGCACAGGTCCATATTCCCGCAATCCACACGATTCACATGAGCCGAAGGAACCGGACTGGTATGGGTTCGTTGCAGCATGGGTGGAACAATCCCGAGGTTTTTCCCCTGATGCTGCGACCGTCCGCATTGTGCACATTGATGTGGAGCGTTGTGTGGTTCCATGAATTCATGCGATTCACAGGACCCACCTACAACCAACTACAACCCTACTCTCTTACTTATTAGAGGGAAGGAAGGAAGAAACCAGCATTCAGGGCCGGGGCATTTCCCGGAAAGCACGAGCGGATGATCGAGAACAGCATTTTCCTGCAAAGCCTGAAGGGCAAGGCAACAAAGCGCATGCCTGTCTGGCTGATGCGGCAGGCCGGGCGTTATCTGCCGGAATATCGCGCGCTCCGGGTAAAGGCGAAGAATTTTCTGTCGTTCTGCTACACGCCCGAACTTGCCATTGAAGCGACCTTGCAGCCGATCAAGCGCTTTGGCTTTGATGCAGCAATCCTCTTCAGCGACATTCTGGTGATTCCCGATGCGCTGGGTGTGGGTGTGCGCTTTGTCGAGAACGAAGGACCGGTGCTGGAACCTGTCGAACCTTCAAAACTGCCGCGCTACGAGCCATCAGCGATCCGTGGGCACCTTCAGCCCGTGTTCGAGACCGTCAGGGGTGTACGCGCGGCACTGCCGTCTGACACCGCTCTTATCGGCTTTGCGGGGGCGCCCTGGACGGTTGCGACCTACATGATCGAAGGACGCGGCGGCACCGATCACGAAAAAAGCCGGGCGTTTGCTGCCGGCGACCCTGAGGCATTCAAGGCGCTGATGGAAGTGATCGAGGCGGCAACCATCGATTATCTCCTTGCCCAGGTTGAAGCGGGCGTGGATGCGCTGCAGCTTTTTGACAGCTGGGCGATGGCGGCACCTGCGCCCTTGCGCCGGGCAGCGATTTTCGAGCCGACGTCGCGCATTGTGCGCGCGGTGAAGGCAAAGGCCCCGCATATTCCCATCATCGGCTTTGCCCGCGGCATCGGTCTTGATCTTGAGCGTTATATCGCAGCCACTGGCGTTGACGCCGCGGGGCTCGACCAGGCGACGGATATCGGTCTTGCCCGCAAGGCGCTGGGACGCTCGATCACGCTTCAGGGAAATCTTGATCCTGTGCTGCTGGCGGATGCGCCGGAGGCTGCAATGGCGTCTGCGCGCGCGATCATGGCGGCTTCTTCCGGCGCACCGCATATTTTCAATCTTGGTCACGGCATCCTGCCGCGCACGCCGATTGCCCATGTCGAGCGGTTGCTGGCAGTTGTGCGGGAGCAAGCCTGATGGGGAAGGTGCAAAAACTCGGCATTGTGCTTTTCAATCTGGGCGGACCGGATACCTTGGACGCAGTCGAGCCCTTTCTCAAAAACCTTTTCTCCGATCCGGCCATCATCAAGGCGCCGCGTTTCTTGCGCGGCTTTCTCGCGCGCTTGATTGCGCGGCGGCGGGGGCCTTATGCGCGCGGGATCTATGAGTCCATTGGCGGCGGCTCGCCCATTGTTGCGCAGACACAGGCGCAGGCGCGTGCGCTTGAAGCAGCGCTTGGGGACAAGGGCGTGAGTGCAAAGGCCGTGATTGCCATGCGCTATTGGCATCCCTTCATTCCATCCGCCGTGGAGGCGATGCGGGCGTTCGCGCCCGACCAGATCGTGCTTATGCCGCTCTATCCGCAATATTCAACGACGACGACACAGAGCTCGCTGGATGAGTGGCGGCGGGCGACCAAAGCGGCCGGCCTCAATGCGCGCGTTTCAGGTATTGGCTGCTATCCGGCAAACAGCGGCTTCATCGAAGCCAATGTGGATCTGATGCGCCGCGCAATCGGGGATGCGGGCTTGGTCCGCCCCATCGTGCTTTTCTCGGCTCACGGGTTGCCGGAAAAGATCGTGCGGAAAGGTGATCCCTATCCCGACCAGGTGGAAGCGACTGCGAAGGCGATTGCCGAAGGGTTTGGCCCTTCCATGCCGGAATGGCGCGTGACCTATCAAAGCCGGGTCGGGCCGCTCAAATGGATCGGGCCGGATACCGACAAGGAAATCGTTGCTGCGGCAAAGGACGAGCGCAGCATCATCGTGGTGCCGCTGTCGTTCGTCTCGGAACATTCCGAAACGCTCTATGAGCTTGATCAGATCTATCGCGCCTTGGCGATGACGAATGGCGCACGCGACTACATCCGCGTGCGTACGGCGGAAACGCATCCGGCCTTTATCAATGGACTTGCGTCACTCGTGCGCGCGCGCATGAATGCGGACGGTATCGCGGCGGAAGGCGGCAGGATTACTTGCGCCCCGGGTCAGCGTTGCGCTTGCCGGGCGTGAGTGTTTTGGGTTTGGGGAAGCAGCAGCATGTTTGACAGTCCCGTTTACGAGTGGATCAAGGCCTTTCACGTGATCGCGGTGATCGCGTGGATGGCGGGCATGCTCTATCTGCCGCGCCTTTTTGTCTATCATTGCGAAGTGGCGGCGGGTTCGGCGGAGAGCGCGCGGTTCAAAATAATGGAACGCAGGCTTCTCAAGGTCATCATCAATCCTGCGATGATTGCCGCATGGACTTTCGGCATCCTGATGATTGTCGCGCGGCCGGAGATGTTTGACGGGGCAGTGTGGCTTCATGTGAAGCTTGCGCTGGTCTTGGCCATGAGCGGGGTGCATGGCTGGTTTGTGGGGATGGTCAGGGCTTTTGCGGAGGACCGGAACAAGCGCCCGCAGCGTTTCTTCCGCATGGTGAACGAGCTGCCGACGCTGATCATGATCCCGGTCGTGATCCTTGTGATTGTGAAGCCGGTGTGAGCCTCAATCTTCGGCCTCCCCCGAGGGGGAGGCGGAAGTGGCGCAGGAGGACGGGACTGAGATCAAGCCCCACTTTCCCCCTTCCCATCCCCCATGGCTTTGGGCTAGAAGCCTTCCAACGCATTCCATGCATCCGGGAATGTTTCGGGGCTTGGCCCCCGCAAACACGCTGATCCCGGAACCTCACCATCCCTCGGGTGATCCTGTCCGGTGCAACGCCGGAACCCGTTTCGTGCCGCTTTGGCAGCACGTCCGGTTGCTGCCCTGATTGCAGCCTTGCGCCCCCTTTCCCCCGGACCAGACGCCTCCTCCATCCTCATTGCCCAAATCCAAACCACTTCCCCAACACCAGAAAGCAAGGACTGTTCATGGCGCAGCAAGAGATCAAGCTGCAGGACCTCAAGGCCAAAACACCGGCGGCGCTGCTGGCGCTGGCGGAGGAATGCGAAGTCGAAAACGCGTCGGCGATGCGCAAGCAGGACATGCTGTTTGCGATCCTGAAGCAGATGGCGGAACGCGACATCGAAATCCACGGCATCGGCGTTCTGGTCATGCTGCCGGACGGCTTCGGCTTTCTCAGAAGCCCGGAATCCAACTATCTGCCCGGCCCCGACGACATCTATGTCAGCCCGTCGCAGATCCGCCGCTTCTCGCTGCGCAACGGTGATACGGTTGAAGGCCAGGTGCGCGGGCCAAAGGAAAGTGAGCGCTATTTCTCGCTGGTGAAGGTCACCAGGATCAATTTCGAGTCGCCGGAAAAAGCGGCGCACAAGGTCCATTTCGACAATCTGACGCCGCTCTATCCCGACCAGCGGTTGCGCATGGAAATGCCCGACCCGACGGGCAAGGACAAGACCGGTCGCGTCATCGACATCGTTTCGCCTTTGGGCAAGGGACAGCGCTGCCTTATCGTGGCACCCCCGCGCGTCGGCAAGACGATCATGCTGCAGAACATCGCCAAGGCGATCGCGACCAACCATCCCGAATGCTATCTGATCGTGCTTCTGATCGACGAGCGTCCGGAAGAAGTGACCGACATGCAGCGCACGGTGCGCGGCGAAGTTGTTGCCTCGACCTTTGACGAGCCCGCGACGCGCCACGTCGCGATTGCCGAAATGGTGATCGAGAAGGCCAAGCGCCTCGTTGAGCACGGCCGCGATGTGGTCATCCTTCTCGACAACATCACGCGCCTTGGTCGCGCCTACAACACGGTCGTGCCGTCGTCGGGCAAGGTGCTGACGGGTGGTGTGGATGCCAATGCGCTGCAGCGCCCGAAGCGCTTCTTCGGTGCCGCGCGCAACATCGAGGATGGCGGGTCGCTTACCATCATCTCGACGGCGCTCATCGATACCGGCAGCCGCATGGACGAAGTGATCTTTGAAGAGTTCAAGGGTACAGGCAATTCGGAAATCATCCTTGACCGCAAGGTGGCGGACAAGCGCGTGTTTCCCTCGATCGACATCACACGCTCGGGTACCCGCAAGGAAGAATTGCTGGTCGACAAGGGAACGCTTGCCAAGACCTATGTGCTGCGCCGCATCCTTGCGCCGATGGGCACGGTTGATGCGATCGAGTTCCTGCTCGACAAGCTCAAGAACACGAAGACGAACTCGGACTTCTTCGACAGCATGAACACGTAAAGCCGCGTCATGGCGCGCGTGTGGGCAGATTATGAGGCGCGGGAGATTGCAACCCCGCGCCTTTTGCTCGAACCCCTCACGGCCTGGCATGCTGACGTGCTGCACCCGGCCGCGAGTGATCCTGCGCTTTACGTCTATCTTGCCGATGAGGCGCCGCGCGGGCCAAAGGCACTGTCACGCCGCTATGGCGAGGCGGCGGCGCACGAGACAGAGCCACTGCTTTGGCTCAAATGGGCGGTCAGGCTTTCATCGCGCGGCTATGTGGGTGTAGCCGAGCTTCGCATGGAAGAACCGGGCATTGCCAACATCGCCTGGATGATTTTCACCGAGCACCAGCGCAAGGGATATGCACGCGAGTTCGTTGCAGCATTAGTGGCGCATGCGCATGAGGTGATCGGCATCGAATGTCTTCGCGCCACCATAGATGCGCGCAATGTCGCCTCACTCAGAACCGCGGCATCATGCGGATTTGCGCGCGTGGCAACGCGCGAGGCCAAGCGCAAAGGCCGCATCGTGACGGAAGAAGTCTGGGAGTACCGCGCTCACCCGATCCATGGCGTTACGGCTTCAGGATAAGGCTTCCGGTCGTCGCGCGGCCTTCAAGGTCACGATGGGCGATGGCTGCATCTTCCAGCCGGTAGGATTTGGGCGCTGCAATTTTCACGCTGCCATCGGCGATCACGGCAAAGAGCGCGTCTGCTGATGCCTGAAGCTCTGCCGTCGTCATCGTGTAATGGAAGAGCGTCGGTCGCGTGAGATAAAGCGAGCCCTTGGCCGAGAGGATCGACGGCTCGAAAGGCGGCACTGCGCCGCTCGCATTGCCGAATGACACCATCAGCCCACGCGGCGCGAGGCAATCGAGCGAGGACATGAAACTGTCCTTGCCGATGCCATCATAGACGACAGGCACGCCTTTGCCGCCGGTCAATGCGCGCACGCGCTCGGCGAGGTTCTCCTTGCGCGGCACGATCACATGGTCGCAACCATGCGCCTTGGCGACGGCAATCTTTTCGTCCGAACCGACCGTGCCGATGACCGTCGCACCCAGCGCCTTTGCCCATTGGCAAGCGATCTGGCCGACACCGCCGGCGGCCGCGTGAAAGAGGATCGTCTCGCCTCTCTTCACCACGCAAGTGCGGCGCAGAAGATATTCTGCTGTCATGCCCTTGAGGAGAATGGCGGCCGCGATGTCGTCGCTGATGGCGGGCGGCAATTTCACGACGCGGCCCGCCTGCACATTGGCTTCCCCGGCATAGGCGCCGATGGGGCCGGTGCAATAGGCGATGCGGTCGCCGGTCCTGATCGTTGTGACGCCCTCACCGGTCTGCGTCACCGTGCCGGAAGCCTCCATGCCAAGGCCGGCGGGCAGCTTGACGGGATAAAGTCCGGAGCGGTGATAGGTGTCGATGAAATTGATGCCGATGGCTGTGTGCGCCACGCGCACTTCGCCCGCGCCAGGTGCAGGCAGCGTGACATCGACGAGCATCATCACTTCAGGCCCGCCGGTTTTCTCGATGCGGATGGCCTTCATGACGGTTTCCCTTCAGCGGAGATGGCGGGCAAAGAAGGCGTCGGATGCTGCATTGGCGGCGCAGGCGGCATCAGCGTGGTAGTGCGCGCCCTTGACCCGGGTGAAGCCATGATCCTGACCGGCATAGGTGAGGATGGTGACCGCCGCATGACCGGCAAGTTCGGCCGCGATCACCGCCTGATGCTCGGGCTTTACATACTCATCCTTGGCCGCGACATGCATCAACAACGGCTTCTTGATGTTCGTCTTTTCGGCCACGAAATTGGGAATGCCGACGCCGTAATAGGACACGCTGGCATCGCTATCGGTACGCGTCGCGCAAAGAAACGCCAGCATGCCGCCAAGGCAATAGCCGACCGTGCCGACTTTGCCGGTAACGCCCTTCACCTTGCGCAAATGATTGATTGCGGCCTGGATATCGGTGATGCCTGTGTCAGCCTTGAAGCGGGTGAAAAGGTCGAAGGCCTTTTTCCATTCGGCTTCACTCTGGTCGGTGATGTCCACATTGCGCTCGAGGCGCCAGAAAAGATCGGGCGCCAGCGCAAAATAGCCAAGCGACGCATAGTGATCGGCGATGGCGCGCAAATTTGCGTTCACGCCGAAAATTTCCTGGATGATGATGATGCCGGGGCCAACGCCACTTGCGGGCGTCGCAAGATAGGCATCAAAGCTGCCATCGGGTCCGGTGACCGAAACGCGTGATCCTGACATCGTCTTTTTCCCTTAATGGCTCCCTTACATGCTCGCTTATTGGGGCTGGCCAAAGCCGCGCGGCACCATCGCGCGTGCCATGGTCTGCACATCGGTGATCGGCGGGGCGCAGGAATTGTTGGAGCAGATATAGACGGTCGGCTTGCCGTCGATCGGTTCCTTGCCGAATGCAGGATGGCTTGTTGCAAGCTTCACGCCCTGTGCGGCATGGACCATCACGCGGTTGGGGACGGAGCGCTCGAGAACCGCGCGGACCATCTGTGCATAGACGGGATCCTTGGGGTCGCCGGTAAAGACGATCTGCAGCGGCATCAGGGTGAATTCAAGGCCTGCAAAATAGGCTGCCATCACGAGATTGGCGCGCTGGGTCTCCGTATGGAAGGCTTCGATCAGGGCGTTGGCGCGGCTGCGGGCATCGGCGTCACCAGCCACATGCCAGAGGCGACCCAGCACCTGAAGCATGATGCCGTTGCCCGAGGGTGTTGAGCTGTCAACGGCGGTGCGGGCGCGGATCACCGTGTCGGTGACATCATCGCCGCTGAAATAATAGCCGCCATTTTCCTTGTGCCAGAAATGGGCGTTCAGCGTTTTCACCCAGCGCTTGGCGGCGTCGAGATATTTCTTGTCGGACGAGTGCTCATAGAGCGTCAACGCCGCGCGCGCCATGAAGGCGTAATCGTCGAGCATGCCCTTGCCGGTGCGCTTGCCATCGCGGAAGGCATGTCCGAGACGGTCACCGTCACCCAGATTGGCCACAACCGCGTCAAATGCCCTGGTTGCCGCTGCAATCCAGTGCGGCTGCTTGAAGACGACGCCGGCATTGGCAAGGGCGTGGATCATGAGGCCGTTCCAGTCGGCCAGCATCTTGTCGTCGCGGCGCGGATGGACGCGGCGGTCACGCAGCTTGAGAAGGGCAATACGGCAGCGCGAGAGAATTGCTTCCTGCTCGGGCGGCAGGAAGTTCATCGACAGGAGGCGATGGAGGATCGTGCGACCCTCCCAATTGCCGGCGGAAGTCACGCCATAGGTGCGCTTGAAGAGCGGGGCGTCAGCGCCCAGCGCCAGATCGATCTCGCCTTCGGTCCAGACATAGAACTTGCCTTCCTCGCCTTCGCTGTCGGCGTCGATGGAGGCGGCGAAGGCACCTTCCGGCGTGATCATCTCGCGCAGGAGCCACTGGACAGTCTCGGCGATGCGGGTCGCATAAAGCGGTGCGCGGTTGTGCTGCCAGACCAGCGTCATGATGTCGATCAGCTGGGCATTGTCGTAAAGCATTTTCTCGAAATGCGGGACAAGCCAGCGCTCGTCGGTCGAATAGCGGCAGAAGCCGCCATCGAGGTGATCATAGATGCCGCCCTGGCACATATTGTCGAGCGAGATCACGACGGCCTGGCCGAAGGGCGGCTGGGCGGTGCGGATATAGGCGCGCCAGAGAAGATCAAGCGTCATCGGCACAGGAAATTTCGGTGAGCCTTCCATGCCGCCGTAAAAGAGGTCGATGCGCTGGGCGAGGCGGCGCGTGACGGGATCAAGCAGGTTGGGATCAACCTGGCCTGCTGCCTGCCTGGACCAAAGCTCTTCGAGGCGCTGGCGGATGCTTGAGGTTGTGGTTGCAACCTTGTCTTTCTGCTCGCGATAGGCCTTGGCGATGTCGGCAAGCACTTTGGGGAAGCCGATGCGGCCCTGACGCTCTTCCGGCGGGAAATACGTGCCGCCGAAATAGGGTTCGCCCGAGGGGGTGAGGAACATGGTGAGCGGCCAGCCGCCCTGTTGTCCCATCAGGCCGAGCGCTGCCTGATAGACCTGATCGATGTCGGGGCGCTCTTCGCGGTCGAGCTTGATGTTGACGAAAAGTTCATTCATCTGCGCGGCGATGGCCGGGTTCTCGAAACTCTCATGCGCCATGACATGGCACCAATGGCACGCGGCATAGCCGATGGAGAGAAGGATGGGCTTGTCGAGCGCCTGCGCCTCGGCAAGTGCCGCTTCACCCCAGGGGCGCCAGTGGACAGGATTGTCCTTGTGCTGGAGGAGATAGGGGCTCGTCTCGCCTGCCAGGAGATTGCCGGGCTGGTGCTGGGCAGCGTTGCTCATCGTCGCGTCGCCTTTTGTCTTCTTGTCAGCCCCGGTGGGGGCCTTGTTTGGGGGCCCCGTTCGGGACCCGGATGGGGGCAAGTTCGTTACGGCTTGGCCGTTGGGGGCGCTTGGTCGCATAATCAGCGCTTGAAGTCCACGCGAAGGGCCATGGCGCCCCAGATGAGAGACAAGAACCCATGAAGGTGACGATCAATATCGACTGCACGCCTGCTGAAGCCCGCGCATTCATGGGGCTGCCCGACATCGCGCCGATGCAGGAGCGGCTGATCAAGGAGCTTGAGCAGCGCACGCGGGCAACTTTCGCCAAGATGGACCCCGAAACGCTCGTTCGCACCTGGCTTCCGGTCGGCATGCAATTGGGGGCACAGGGCCTTGGCCAGATCCAGAGCCTCTTTTCGTCGATTGCTGGCGGGCGCGGGACGTCGCCGCGCAAGGGCAAAGGCGACGAGAAGGCCTGACGCGCCTTGACGCAACCCTCCCGGCAAACACCCTCGCAAGAAGGGGGCATCTGTGCGCTTTCATCCGCGCGCGGTCGTGCCGGTGTGGCCGTGATCCGGGCCTCGGGACGCGGGGTTCTTGAGGCGGTTGTGGCCATGGCAGGCTTGTTGCCGACGCCGCGACAGGCCCGGCTATGCCGGCTGGTTGGTGGCCAAGGTCGCCTGATCGACAAAGGGCTCGTCCTTTGGTTTCCGGCGCCGGCGAGCTTTACCGGTGAGGATGTGGCAGAGTTTCATGTTCATGGCGGTGCAGCGGTTGTGGCCGCGATGCTGCGGGAACTCTGTGCACGGGGGCTCAGACTGGCGGAGCCGGGGGAATTCACGCGACGGGCCTTTGCCCATGGCAAGCTTGATCTCACCCAGGTGGCCGGGATCGCCGAGCTGATCGATTCGGAAACGGAAGGACAAAGGCGGCAGGCGCTGGCGCGTGCCGATGGCCAGGTCGCACGCACGCTTGGCGACTTCCGCATCCGGCTTTTGCGTGTTCTCGCACACGTGGAAGCGCTGATCGATTTCCCAGACGAGGATCTGCCGGACGATGTCGCCCGGAACCTTGCGGCAGAGATCATCGGGATCCGCGCCGCTATCGGCGAGGGCATCTCGGGCAGGCGCGCGGCGGAACGGGTGCGCGATGGCATCAAGGTCGCCATTGTCGGCGCGCCCAATGCGGGGAAATCCTCCCTCCTCAATGCGCTGGCGGGGCGGGAGGCGGCCATCGTTTCTACCATCGCTGGTACGACGCGTGATGTTCTGGAAGTGCATATGGATGTCGGGGGGCTGGCGGTGACGCTGGCGGACACGGCGGGCTTGCGCGAAACGCGCGACGTGATCGAGCGCGAAGGGGTGCGCCGGGCGCATATGGCTGCGGAGACAGCCGACCTGCGGATCGGGGTGTTTGATCCAAGCGAAAACCGATTCGATTCCGGAACATTGGCCCTGCTCCAGCCGGATGATCTGGTGGTGCTGACAAAGGTGGATTTGGGGGCCACGGGGACCCTGATCGATTCGGAGGCGAACCATCCCTTGAATCGATTCAATCCCTTGGCGGTCTCGGCGCTGACCGGCGCGGGCCTGTCGACTTTGAAAGACGCATTGGCCCAGCGGGCAGAAGATCTCACGATGGGTGCCGAAGGGGCGCTGGCCATCCAGCTCCGTGAAGAGGCGGCTTTGCGTGAAGCAGTCGAAGCGCTCATTCGGGCCGAGGCGCTTTTGCCGGTTGGGGCCGATGCCGATGCGTCTTTCGAGTTGGCGGCCGAGGACATCAGGCTGGCGCTGCGGGCGCTGGCGCGTGTCACAGGCCGGGTCGATGTCGAGGACGTGCTTGACCTTGTCTTCGCCCAATTCTGCATCGGCAAGTGAGCGGATGTTTCACGTGAAACGGAGTCACCTTTGGTGGTTCCTCTTGCCACCGCCGTCCCCCTCCCCTATGGCACCGCGCCATGGACCCTGGCAGCAAATCCTTTGATGTGATCGTGATCGGTGGCGGCCATGCCGGCACCGAGGCCGCCGCTGCTGCTGCCCGCATGGGCGCGCGCACCGTGCTGGTCACGCATCGCGTTGACACGATTGGCGCCATGTCCTGCAACCCGGCCATAGGCGGTCTGGGCAAGGGCCATCTGGTCCGCGAGGTCGATGCGCTGGACGGGGTCATGGGCCGGGCCGCTGATATGGGCGGCATCCAGTTCCGGATGCTGAACCGCTCCAAGGGTCCTGCGGTGCGCGGGCCGCGTGCACAAGCCGACCGCAAGCTCTATGCGCGGGCGGTTCAGGACATTCTTGGTGCGACGCCGAACCTTTCTATCGTCGAAGGCGGGGTGACCGACCTCATTGTCGATGCGCAGGGGAGCATTGGCGGCGTCGTGATGGCCTCGGGTGCGCGGCTTCTTGCCCGCGCCGTCGTCTTGACGACCGGCACGTTCCTCAACGGGCTCATCCATATCGGCAAGACACGCACCCCTGCCGGCCGCGTCGGTGAGGCCCCTGCCCTTCATCTCTCCGAGCGGCTTTATGCGCTGGGTCTGCGCATGGGTCGTCTCAAGACGGGGACACCGCCGCGGCTCGATGGGCGCAGCATCGACTGGGCCGAACTGGAAGTGCAGCCGGGCGATGATCCGCCCGAGCCGTTCTCATTCCTGACCGACCGCATCACCAATCCCCAGGTGCCGTGTCACATCACGCGCACCACAGAAGCAACCCATGCGATCATCCGCGCCAATCTTGCCGAGGCGCCGCTTTACAGCGGCCAGATTTCCGGCATTGGCCCGCGCTATTGTCCGTCGGTCGAAGACAAGGTCGTGCGTTTTGCGGCCAAAGAGAGCCACCAGATTTTCCTTGAGCCCGAAGGCCTCGACGATCCGACCATCTATCCCAATGGCATCTCGACCTCGCTTGACGAGGAGGTGCAGCGCGCATTCCTGGCGACGATCCCGGGGCTTGAGCGGGTGCGCGTCATCCGGCCAGGCTACGCCATCGAGTATGATTATGTTGATCCGCGCGAGCTCTTCGCCTCGCTGATGGTCAAGCGCCTGCCGGGCCTGTTCCTGGCGGGACAGATCAATGGCACGACCGGCTACGAGGAGGCGGCAGCCCAAGGCCTGATCGCGGGCATCAATGCGGCGCGCTGTGCCGCTGCCGCTGGCCCCCAGGCGTTTTCCGCTTTCACACTCGACCGGGCGGACGCCTATATCGGCGTGATGATCGATGATCTGGTGACGCGCGGGGTGAGCGAGCCCTATCGCATGTTCACATCACGCGCCGAGTATCGCTTGAGCCTTCGGGCGGACAATGCTGATCAGCGCCTGACCGCGCTGGGGGTGGACGCCGGTGTCGTCGGCACGAAGCGGGCAGAGGCTTTTGCGGCAAAGGACGCCGCGCTCAAGGCCCTGACGGTGCAGCTTGCCAACCAATCGGTATTGCCGGGGCAGGCGCAGGCGCAAGGCATCCGGGTGAACGAGGATGGCAAGCGCCGCTCGGGCCTTGACCTCCTCTCTTACCCGCAAGTCGGCTTTGCGGAGCTTTCGCGCCTCTGGCCCGAGCTGATGGCAGCACCCGAGGCGATCCGCGCCCAGGTCGCGATCGATGCGCAGTACCGGGTCTATCTCTCGCGGCAGGCGGCCGATATCGACGCCTTTCGCCGTGATGAGGGCTTGGCGCTTCCCGCAGACCTCGACTATGCGGCGGTCAAGGGACTTTCCATCGAATGTCGCCAGAAGCTTGAAGCGGTCCGGCCGCTCACGCTTGGCCAGGCGGCCCGCATTGACGGGGTGACGCCGGCGGCGCTGACCCGGCTTCTTGCCTTTGTGCGTGCGCCTGTTTTCCGCAACGCGGGCGTCGGGGTTGCAGGTGGCTGAAATCGGCCAGAATTCAGGTCCGCTGACGCCGGAGGCGTTTGCCGGAATCCTCCCTGTTTCACGTGAAACGTTGGCGCGGCTTTCGACCTTTGTGGCGCTTCTTGCCGTCCGCAATGAGCAGGTCAATCTCGTCAGCCCGGCCAGTCTTGGCGATGTCTGGCGTCGCCATGTGCTCGACAGCGCACAGGTTTATCCCCTGATCCCCAAGGGTGCCCGCAAGCTCTGCGATATCGGTTCCGGCGGCGGATTTCCGGGCTTGGTGCTCGCTGCCATGGCCGCCGAGGCAGGACATATCCACGTAACACTCATCGAGAGCATCGGGAAGAAATGTGGATTCTTGCGCGACGCCGCCGCAGCTATGGGGATAGGCCCAAAGGTCACCATCATTCAGGGAAGGGCCGAAGATCAGCCGCCGGCCCGGTTTGACGTGATGACCGCGCGGGCTGTTGCGCCCGTTACGGATTTGCTCGCCTATGCGGCGCATCTCCTCAAGCCGCACGGCACAGCCCTTCTTTTGAAGGGCGCCAAGGCGGAAGACGAATTGACCGAGGCCCGCCGATCATGGAACATGGGGGTAAGTCGCGTCGCGAGTCTATCCGACCCCTCCGGAACCCTCTTGATTATCAAGGATTTTTCCCGTGTCCGCCGAAATCAAGGGCGAACGCAGACCTGACCCCACCGCACCGCGTGTGCTGGTGATGGCCAATCAAAAGGGCGGCGTCGGCAAGACCACGACAGCGATCAACCTGGCAACTGCTTTGGCGGCGGTGGGTGAGCGCGTGCTCATCATCGACATCGACCCGCAGGGCAATGCCTCAACCGGCCTTGGCATCGCGCGCACCGACCGGCAGACGACGATCTATGACGTGCTGATCGGCAGCGCGCGGATGTCGGATGTCATCATCAACACCAAGATTCCGGGCGTGGCGGTCGTGCCCTCGACACCAGATCTTGCAGGCGCGGATCTTGAGCTTTTGTCCGCGCCACGGCGCAATTTCCGCTTGCGCGATGCGCTGATGGCATTTGCGGCCGAGCGTGGAAGACAGGGCAATCCCGAAACTTACACCTATGTGCTGATCGATTGCCCGCCATCGCTTTCGGTTCTGACCATGAATGCGCTGGCAGCGGCCGACGGGCTGATCGTGCCGCTGCAATGCGAGTTCTTTGCGCTGGAGGGGCTTACCCATCTCATGCGCACGATTGAGCTGGTGCGCGGGAGCCTCAATCCAAAGCTCGAGATTCTGGGCATCGTGCTGACCATGTTCGACAAGCGGAACAATCTGTCGGACCAGGTGGCGGCCGATGTGCGCCAGCATTTTGGCGACAAGGTCTATCGCACGGTGATCCCGCGTAATGTCCGCTTGTCAGAGGCGCCGAGCCATGGCCTGCCGGCCATTCTCTACGACCACAAATGCCCCGGCTCGCAGGCCTATATCGCGCTCGCGTCCGAGATCATTCAGCGCGAGCGGGCGCTGAAAGCGGCATGATTCACGTGAAACATCCCCGTCAAGGGGTTGGACAAAGCAGGAACATATCCAGTTTTATCCATATATAACAATGCGTTGGTAAGACCCCTGCGATGGGGCTTTGGGGACGGTGACATGGCACGGCTTGGACGCGGTTTAACAGCCCTTTTGGGAGAGGCGGAGGCGCCTGTGACAGGCGACGCAGCCCAGGGGATCAAGACCATTCCCATCGAGGCGATCAGCGCCAATCCCAACCAGCCCCGCCAGAGCTTTGGCGAAACGGAGCTGGAGGAGCTTTCGCGCTCGATTGCCGAGAAAGGCATTTTGCAGCCCATCGTTGTGCGGCCAATGCCTGGCTCGCCCTCAGGGGCCGGCCAGCGCTACCAGATCGTGGCGGGCGAACGGCGCTGGCGTGCGGCACAGCGGGCGCGGCTTCATGCGGTTCCCGTCATCATCAAGGAATTGTCCGACGCCGAGACGCTTGAAATCGCGCTCATCGAAAATGTGCAGCGCGCCGATCTCAATGCGGTTGAGGAAGCGCAAGGCTATCAGTCGCTGATGGACGAGTTCCGCTACACCCAGGAAGAACTCGCCGAACATATCGGCAAGAGCCGCAGCCACATCGCCAATACGCTGCGTCTCATGCAGCTGCCGGAAGCCGTGCGCGCCATGCTGCGCGACGGGCGCCTGACGGCGGGGCACGCGCGGACGCTCGTAACCGCGCGCGATCCCCTGAAGCTTGCGCGTGAGATCGTGCAGCGGGGCTTGTCAGTGCGCGCGGCCGAGGCGCTGGCGCGCCGCGATGCGGGCAAGAGCAAGAAGACGAAGGCGCGCAAAGGTGCGGCGACACTCGAAAAGGATGCCGACACGCGCGCGCTGGAACAATCCATCGCCGATGCGCTGGGACTTGCCGCTGAGATCAATGACAAGGGCGACAAGGGCGGCACGGTGACAGTGACCTATGCCACGCTGGAACAGCTCGACGAGATCATCCGCAGGCTGACGGATTGAGGCTGGTTCCGCCGGCCAATCCCTCTCCCCTTGGGAGAGGGTGGCTGGCGCTTGCCAGCCGGGTGAGGGTGTGTGTGTTTGAACGTCTTCCCCTCACGCGATTTGCTGAAGTGCAAATCGCTGCTCTCCCCAAGGGGAGAGCGAAAGTATGGAAGAGGATTTTCTTCCGTGCACTGACGATCTCAGCGGGAGATAAACCCGGCAATCCCGCCCACGATTGCAAGGCCATGAACGCCTGAGCCGGTCAGACGCCGTGCGTTTGCCAGTGCAATACCGCCAAGGGCAATCACGGGAACCGGGCTTTCAGCCACAAGGCCCGCAAGAAGCGTCACGCCCATCGCGGGCGCATCCGGGTGGCTCGCACTTGCAAAGACGCGTGACAGAAGAACGGCATCGGCGCCCACCCGCGCTGCCGCGACAATTCCTTTGCGTCCGTGGGCTGCCATGGTGCAAAGCCCGAGCGGACGCACCCGCCTGAAGGCAGCGATGCGATGGCCAAGCGCTTCGGGCGCATGAAAGCCGTCGGCGCGCGCTGCAATCGCCACATCGACATCGCGCGCGACCGTCACGCGCACGCGGCGCGGGCGGGCAAGGCGCAGCACTTCACGGGCAAGTTCAAGCCGTGCCGCAGGCGGCCATTCATAGTGGCGGATGATGATGACGCTGCCGGCGGGCAGGTTTGAGGCAAGCCACAAGGGGTCGCGCCCGCGCGCAGGATCGGTGGGCGCAAAAAGGCGCGGCACGCGCGCCACCTGCCTTTGCCTTCCGACCCGTCCCATTTCCTGTGGCTCCGTTTCGCGCTATGGCTCCATAACATTGCAGATGGCGGTTGGCGATGAATGGCGATGATTCATGACGACAGCGGGCAGCAATTTGCACCCTGATGATGCGGCCGATGATCCGGCTGCGCGGCTTTTCGCCGTCAAATCCGCCATCGCGAAGGCTGCGCGGCATGCCGGACGCGATGGCGCCGCCGTTACGCTGATCGCTGTCTCGAAGACCCATGGGGCCGATGTCATCCGCCCCGTCATCGACGCAGGCCAGCGTCACTTCGGCGAGAACCGCGTGCAGGAGGCGCAGGCCAAATGGCCCGCGCTCAAGGCGCAAACGCCCGGGCTTGTGCTGCATCTGATCGGCGCCCTGCAATCCAACAAGGCGGAAGACGCCGTGCAGCTTTTTGATGTGATCCAATCGCTCGACCGGGAAAAACTCGCGGTGGCACTGGCGGCGGCGATGGAAAAGTTCTCGTGCAAGCCGAAGCTCTTTGTGCAGGTGAACATCGGCGAGGAGCCGCAAAAGGGGGGCATCGCGCCGAAAGACGCCGTTGCCTTCGTCGAGCGGTGCCGACTTCACCACGGCTTTGTGATTGACGGGCTCATGTGCATTCCGCCCGAGGACGAGGAACCGGCGATGTATTTTGCGCTGCTCGCCAATCTTGCCCGCGCCTGCCGGGTTCCGGGCTTGTCCATGGGCATGTCGGGCGATTTCGAAACAGCCATCGCGCTCGGCGCCACCCATGTGCGGGTGGGGACCGCCATTTTCGGCGCGCGGTCCCGTGCCTGAGGGGACAAACGCCGGACGAAGCGTCTGTGAGAGCGCATCGCCCCCCGTTCATGGAACGGCCTTGCTTTCGCCATTGCCCATTTCTAAGCATTGAACCCATGAAAGCCCTTCGCGCCCTTGCCAGCCTTGCGGCTGCCATCCTGATACCGCTCCTCCTTTTGCCCGCACCGGCAAAGGCTTTAACCACGCTTTCGGACGCTGATCGGGCGGCGCTGGGCCAGGTCTCGGCATGGCTCAACGGGATCAAGACCATGAGCGGCGAGTTCAGCCAGATCTCGTCCGACGGCGGCGCTTCCGAAGGCACGTTTTATCTGCGCAAGCCGGGCCGCCTGCGCTTTGAATATCTGCCGCCGACGCCGCTTCTGGTTGTCGCCGATGGCTACATGATTGCGGTCGAGGACACGAAGCTTGAAACGCAGGACCGCTATCCGCTTGTCGAGTCGCCGCTTTCGGTGCTGTTGAACGACGATGTGGACCTTGCCAGCAACGCGAACATCACCAAAGTCGAAAGCCGACCCGGCGAGCTGCGGATCACCGCACGCGCCGACGAAGAAGAACTGCGCGGCACGGTGACGTTTGTTTTCTCGATGCCGGAAATTGCACTGCGCTATTGGGTCGTCAGCGACCCGCAAGGCATGGATGTCACCGTCATTCTGGCGGGTGTTCGAAGCGGGGTTGTGCTGGCGGACGAGCTCTTTGTCATAAGCGACCCCTCGGACAGCGGCCCAGAACGCTGAGATATCAATGGGTTAGATGACAATTGTCCGGGGGGAGACTTCCCCCCGCAAGCCCGCCTATGATGCGGACAACATGCGTTTCCGTCATGAGTGTCCGTCTCCCCAGAGCTGAACAATCCATCTTGAGGCCTTCCCATGCCGCGCCCCCCCGCGTCGCGACCCCTTGTCGGCATCCCTTGCGATTTCCGTATGCTGGGTCCCCACCCGTTTCACGCGGTTGGTGAGAAATACATTCTGGCAGTCGAGCGCGGCGCCAATGCGCTGCCGCTTCTCGTGCCGGTCTTGCCGACCCCGCTGGAGACGGCCGAACTTCTGTCGCGCGTCGATGGCATCCTGTTCACCGGCTCGCCGTCGAATGTCGCGCCCGAGCATTATAGCGGCCCGCCGCCGCGTGATGGCGTGCTGCAGGACCCGATGCGTGATCGCACCACGCTGCCCCTGATGCGCGCAGCCATCGATGCGGGCATTCCCGTGCTGTCGATCTGCCGCGGCTTTCAGGAAATGAATGTGGTCTTCGGCGGTTCGCTGCATCAGCATCTTGAAGAGCAGGCGGACCATTTCGACCATCGCGCCGATCCGTCACTGCCGGTCGAAGTGCAATATGGTCCCGCCCATGACGTGAAGGTGACGCCGGGCGGCATGCTGGCGCGCATCCTTGACGCGGAAAAAGTCTCCTGCACATCGTTCCGCGTGAACTCGCTGCATGGCCAGGGCATCGACCGGCTGGGCGAGGGGCTCATGGTCGAGGCGGTTGCGGAAGACGGTGTTGTCGAGGCTGTCAGCGTGCCCGCCGCGCGGGGCTTTGCGTTTGCCGTGCAATGGCATCCTGAGTGGCAATTCTGGCTGTCGGGCGTATCCACAGCCATCTTCAACGCCTTCGGCAAAGCCGTGGCGCAATCTGCAATGGGCCGCGCGCGCGCGGCGGAGCGTGTTTGATGGCTTCCCGTACAGCGGACGACATGCGTGCGTGGCTCAAAGAGCGGCGCATCACTGAAGTTGAGTGCCTCGTGCCCGACATGTCGGGTATTCCGCGCGGCAAGATCCTGCCGACGTCGAAATTCCTCGCCAGCATCGACTCAGACACGTTGCGGCTGCCTGAATCCATCTTCGGCCAGATGGTGACGGGCGCCGACGCCGAAACCGAGATCACCACCTATCAGGCGCCCGATGTCGTCGTGGTGCCTGATCCCGACACGATCCGCATCGTGCCATGGTATGCCGAGCCGACCGCCCAGGTGATCTGCGATTGCCTTGGCCGCGACGGCAAGGTTGTGAACCAGGCGCCGCGCGAAGTCCTGAAGCGGGTCCTGCGGCTCTACGAAGCCAAAGGCTGGCGGCCGATTGTCGCGCCGGAGCTTGAATTCTATCTCGCACAGAAAAACATCGACCCCGATTATCCGCTGCTGCCGCCGGCCGGGCGTTCGGGCCGCCCGCAGACGGGCCGGCAGGCCTATGGCATTGATGCGGTCAACGAGTTCGATCCCCTGTTCGAGGAGGTCTATGATTTCTGCGAGGCCGCCGAAATCTCCATCGACAGCCTGATCCACGAAGAAGGCGTCGCCCAGGTCGAGATCAATTTCAACCACGGCGATCCGATGTCGCTGGCCGACCAGGTGTTTCTGTTCAAGCGCACCGTGCGGCAGGCCGCCCTGCGCCACGACATCTATGCGACCTTCATGGCCAAACCCTACGAGCAGGAGCCGGGCTCTGCCATGCATCTGCACCAGTCGGTCGTCGAGACCGGCAAGAAGGGCAAATCGGTTTTCGCCGCGCGCTCGGGCCGCGACACGCGGCTTTTCCATGCGCATATCGCGGGCTTGCAGACCTGGCTGCCAGCCGTCATGCCGATGATTGCGCCTTTCGTGAATTCCTATCGCCGCCTTGTGCGCTACAATTCCGCACCGGTGAATACGCATTGGGGCCACGAAAACCGCACGGTGGGCCTGCGTGTCCCGATCTCCGACCCGCAGAACCGGCGCATCGAAAACCGCGTGCCGGGGGCAGACGCCAATCCTTATCTCGCGATCGCGGCCTCGCTTGCGTGCGGCTATCTCGGGATGGTGCAGAACCTTGCGCCCACCAAGCCGACCGAAGGCAATGCCTATGAGAAGAGCGCGCGGCGCATGCAGCTGCCGCGCCACCTTCTTGATGCGATCGCCGAGATGCGCGCATCCAAGGACCTGCGCGAGGTGCTGGGCGACGTGTTCGTCACGCTCTTCTGCGACGTGAAGGCATCCGAGCACGACGCCTATCAGCAGGTGATCTCACCCTGGGAACGGCAGCATCTGCTTTTGAATGTGTGAGGGGGGGGGGCGGTAGGCCCCAACGACCCCTCACGGAATTTGCTGAAACGCAAATTCCTGCTCTCCCCTGCAAAGGGGAGAGCGAGAGGAAGGGAGGTAAGTGGCCGCGATGTGCAGTCTTCTTCCCTCGCCCCGCGTTTCCAGCGGGGAGAGGGCGGATCGCGCTTGCGATCCGGGTGAGGGGGCTTGTTGCGCGTCGCTGACACAACGACCCCTCACGGAATTTCCGAGGGCAAATTCCTGCTCTCCCCTGCAAAGGGGAGAGCGAGAGGTTTCTTCCAAACTACTTCTTCATCTGCGTTACGGACGCCGTGGCGCTGGCGGTCGCGATGAGGCGGCCATCTGCATCTTCAAGCCGGCCTTCGATGAAGATCACGCTCTTGCCGCGCCGCAGGACGGATGCCTCGGCCATCAGGCGGCCGGGCTTGGCCATCGTGAGGAAACTCGTTTTCATTTCCAGTGTCGGCGAAATTTCACCCCAGGCGAGCGACAGGCCGGCGGCCACCGACATCACGTCATCCATGATGCCCGCGATCATGCCGCCATGCAGCGCGCCGAAACGGTTGGCAAGGTTTTCGCCTGCTTCATAGGCGATGCGCGCCGCGCCGCGCTCCGCATCAATCGCGATGATCTCTTGACCGAGGATCTCAGCCGCCGGCGCCTTGCGTTTCAGGATCGCCTGAATGGCGGGCGGCAGGGCATCGGGTGACGCGTCGGCGATCCGGATCCAGCCTGACATCAGAGGCCCGCCGCCTTGATTTTCGCCTGCGCCTCACGCAGCCGGTCTGTCGTCGTATCGAGCCGGATCGCAAGCTCACGCATCATCTCGAACGCGATCTGCGGCACGTCGCGCATCAATTGCAGGAAGGCGTCCTTGCCAATCTTGAGCGCGCGGATCGGCTGGGAAGCAACAATGGTCGCGGTGCGCGGCACGTTGCAGAGGACCGCGATCTCGCCCAGAAACGCGTTGCACGGGATCGAGGCGACCTTGACGAGCCCTTCGGGCGACGTGGCCATGACGTCGGCCTCGCCATCGAGAATGAGATAGGCCGCATCGCCCGGATCGCCCTCGCGGAAAAGCGTGGCACCCGCGGCAAAGCTCTGCTGCTCGCTGGCAAAGGCGAGCAATTTGATCTTGGCGGGCTCGACCGCCGCAAAGAACGGAATGCGGCGCAGGGCTTCCACTTCTTCATTGAGGTTCATGGTGCTCTCCTGTCATTTGGCAGCTTGTGTCGCAGGTTGTGCGAGCACGGCGTCGTGCACTCCGGCGATGCCTCTATCGGGCAGGCGGCCACCGGAAAAATTGAAGGCGATGTCAAAGCCGGGCGGGCTTTCGGTGCCCGGCAATGTCCACACCACGCCCTGACCCTTGCGCAGGGCGAGAACGCGTCCCATCACGTCGCGCGCCTCACGCGGATCAAGAACGGCCAGGGCGCCATTCACGATGAGAAGGTCAGGGTCTTTCAGAAGCGCGCGCGCAAGCGCCAGCTTCTGGCGCTGGGTTGGCGTCAGGCGCTTGCCGGCGCTTCCCGCATTGAATTCAAGCCCGATGCGCAGTACGTGCGGCTCAAGCCCCAAGGCCCTGATCGCCTCGAAAAGAAGGTTCGAGACAATCGTCAGCGCGTCCGGCACGCCATAGGCGACACGGCCAAAGAGGATGTTGTCTTCGACGCTGGCTGCCTCGTTGAAGGCGTGTTCATCGTGGAAGGCGATGGCCTCGCGGACGGATTCAGGCAGGCGCGCTGCAATCAATGCGCGCGCGGCAAGGATCGCCTCGCGCAGATTGTCATCGACAAGGCCCAGACGGTGGCGTGCATCGACATAGGCGAAGGCCAATGTGAGCAGGCGTGCGCGATCCGGTGCGGCCATCTCGGTCCGGCCCGAGCGGGTGCGCTGCAGGATCTGCTGGAAAGCGGGCAATTCATCGGCGGCAATGAACGAGTATTGCGCAAAGAACGGGTGGTCCCGCGGCAGGTCGCGGAAAAGTTCCAGCATCGTCTCGGCAATCTCGCGGCCGGTTGCGATCAGGCGATCTTCCAGCCCGGTCTCCCGCAGGATGCCGATGACAAAGGCATTTGCGGCAAGGCCATCCTGTTTGAATGCGGGGCCAACAGGCGTGCCGAACAGAAGATTCTCGCCGATCGTCGCCTGCCGGTTGAAGCGGTGCACATCAAAGGGCTCGACAAGTTCCGGCGCCCCGCGCGCGGCCAGCCGTGATTTGAGGTCGCGCCGCGCCTCCAGGATGCGGGAAGCCAGTTCGGGCGCCGTATCGGGATCAATGCGGCCCTGAAGACCCAACCGGAACACATCCTCGGTCATAAGGACGGTATCGAGGATGCGGATCAGCGCCGTATCCATGTCGCGCGTGGTTGCGCATCCCAGAAGGGCAAGGTCAACCCACTCGGCTTCAGGATCAAAAGGCGCATTGCCGGCGCGGATCGTTTCGGCAAGCCGGGCCTGAAAGGCCGCTTCCTCAGCCGCGCTGCGCGCCTTGGGCTGCATGGGCTGGTTGCGCAGGCCATAGAGAAGATTGTCACGGATGGATTGCGGCATCAGCCAGCTGTCATGGGTCACATAGGTGATGCGCCGCCCTGTGACCGATTCCGGCGCATCGGCGAGCGCAATGCCGCCCACTTCGATGCTGCCCGAACGCGGCACGATCTGGCGCGCCAGCATGGCGGCAGCCGCCTCCTTGCCGCCGCCGAGCGGACCCGTCAGGGCGACATGGGCGCTCAAGGGAAAACTGAACGAGACGGAATCAACGAGGCGCGTGCCGCTGTCATCCATCGCGGTTGCGTGGATGATCTTCACCTCGCCTGCAAGGCGCGCCACGCCGCCTTCGGCCGGTGCCTGAAGTTCCGGCCCGGCAAGCCCGTCGGGCTGGAACTGCTCGACCACCTGCTCATACTTGATTTGCACGTCATGGCGCTGCAGGTCCCAGTCGATGAGGTCCTTGATGGGGGAAGGCAGGTCCTTGTAGGCGGCGATCACCGCGACCAGCTGGCCGATCGAAAGCTCGCCCATGATCGCAAGGTACCCGCCCACCGAATAGAAAATGAACGGCGTCACCTGGGCCAGAAAATTGTTCAGGAACTTGACGAAGAACTTGCGCTGGTAGATCTCGAAGCGGATGTCGAAGATCGAGCCGAGCCTCTGGCTGACATCGGCGCGTTCGTGGTTTGAGGTATCAAGTGCGCGGATATCGGCGGCGCCTTCGCAGATTTCGGCAACGCGGCCCGCCAGTTCGCGCGCCTGCAATTGGCGCTTGCGACCCAGCGCCAGGATCGGCCGGCGCATGCGGGGAATGATGATCCCCTGGATGAGCACGACGGCAAAGGCGACCATTCCCAGCCAGGGACTCTGGATCAGGATGAAAAGCAGCGCGGTTGCCGCCTGTCCACCCAGGAACAGGGGGGTTGCAATCGCCTCGCCGATAAAGCCGCCGATCGGCTCCACCTCGTCCTTCACCATGGAGGCGACTTCTGCGGGCTTCGTCTTGCGGAACTGGCTGGGCGGAAAGCGCAAGACGCGGTCCACCAGATCGTAGCGCAGGCGGCGCAGCAGGCGCTCGCCCATGCGGCCTTTCAGGGTGTTGATGCGCAGCTTGAAGAGGCCGTTGATGATGACAAGGCCAAGGAAGAGGCCTGAGAGCACGAAGAGGGCTTCAAGCTGCGAGTAGGTGATCCCGTCGAACAGGGTTGCGCCCGAGAGCCAGTCGGGAAGGGTGATGCCGAAATACGTGGCGCTGCCGTCCTCGAAGCCCTTGCCCTGGATCGGGCCGTTCACGATCAGCTTGGGAAGGTCGAGGAGCAGGTAATAGAAGGGCAGCGACAGGAAGACGACCAGCATCACGCGGTATTGTTCCGCGCGGCTGTGACGCCAGAGATAGGTAAAGAGCCGGTCTTCCATCACGTCCCGTCCGTTTGATCCCGCACTATAGCGGCCCGGCACCTTCGACAGGAAGGGGCGGCTGTGGCATAGATGCGCGGCCTCACGCCTTTTCACATCCTCCGCTGCGCCGCTGCCATGACCCATGTGACGTCACGCGTCCTCATCTACAGCCATGACAGCTTCGGGCTGGGCCATCTCCGGCGCTGCCGGGCGATTGCCGAGGCGCTGACAAACGCGCATCCGCATCTTTCAGTCCTGATCCTTTCGGGATCGCCGATCATCGGCTCGTTCAGCTTTCCGCCCCGTGTCGATTTCGTGCGTGTTCCGGGCGTCATCAAGCTGCAGAACGGCTCCTATGTGCCCTTGAGCCTTGAAATGGGGATCGAGGAGACGATCCGCCTGCGCGCGCGGCTGATCGAGGAGGCGGCGCTGGTCTTTGCCCCCGATGTCGTGATCGTGGACAAGGAGCCCCTGGGGCTGCGCGGCGAATTGGCGATAGCACTGCCAAAGCTCAAGGAGCGCGGCGCGCATCTGGTGCTTGGCCTGCGTGACGTGCTCGACGACATCGAAGCGCTGGATGCCGAATGGCGGCGCAAGCGCGTGGGGCCAGCGCTTGAAAACCTCTATGACGACATCTGGATCTATGGCGCGCGGGACGTGTTTGATCCGCTCGATGGCCTGGGGCTTTCGCCATCGGTGCTCAGCAAGGTGACTTTCACGGGCTATCTGCGTCGCGGCCTGCCGGCACATGATCTGGCGCCGCGTGCCGTGCCGATGCCCGACCATCCTTATCTTCTTGTCACGACCGGCGGCGGTGGTGACGGAGAGGGCCTGATTGACTGGGTGCTGGCCGCCTATGAACGGGCAAGCGACGCGCTTATGCCCAGCGTGCTGGTGCTTGGCCCCTTCATGGAGGCCGCCAAGCAGGCGCAGTTCCTTGCACGCGTGCAGGCGCTGCCGAAAGTGTCGGCGCTCGTGTTTGATGCGGAACTTGAACGTCTGATGGCGCGCGCAGAGGGTGTTGTTGCCATGGGCGGCTACAACACGTTCTGCGAAATCCTTTCCCTCGACCGCAAGGCGGTGATTGTGCCGCGCGAGCGGCCGCGCCGAGAACAATGGCTGCGCGCGTCCCGGGCGCAGGAACTCCAGCTTGTCCGCATGCTTGAGGATCCCGCCGAGCATGGCAGGCCACGCGATCCGCAGGCGATGGTTGCAGCCCTTGCCGCCCTGCCCGGCCAGACGCCGCCGTCGCGCCATCTTGATCCTGCGCTGATGGGCGGCTTATCGCGTGTGGCCGATGATGTGGGTGCGCTCATCAATGCGCGCGCCTCGCGCCGCCTGGCGGGGTGAGTGTGGCAACGACACGCATCCAAAGCTTTGCTCGCCCCGGTGGGGAGGGGGTAAGGGGTCAAAGAGGCGTCAAGCCATGACCCGACTTCTCGACATTGTGGTCAAAGGCTATCCGCGGCTGTCGGAAACCTTCATCGCGCAGGAATTTCTGGGGCTGGAGCAGTCGGGCTTTGCGTTGCGCATCTGGGCGCTGCGCCATCCGACGGACACGCGGCGCCACAGGCTGCACGAGACCATTGCCGCGAAAATCTTCTATCTGCCGGAATATCTGAAAGACGCGCCGGGCCGTGTGTGGCGCGCGTGGCGAAAGGCGCGCCGCCTTTCAGGCTACAGGGCCGCACGCGCCGCGTTCCTGCGCGACTTCTCTCATGATCTATCGCCCAACCGGGTACGGCGCTTTGGTCAGGCGCTGGTCCTGGCGGCAGAACTGTCCGAAGACGCGCGCCTTCTCCATGCGCATTTCATCCATACGCCGGGTTCTGTTGCGCGCTATGCGGCGATGATGCGCGGCCTTCCCTTGTCATTCTCCGCCCATGCGCGCGACATTTTCACGACGCCAAAGCGCGAGCTTGCCGCCAAGATCGCGGATGCGCGCTTTGTCAGCGTGTGTACGGCGGATGGTGCGCGTGCGCTTGGTGAAGCGGCACCCGATCATGCTGCGCGCATCCATCTCATCCGGCACGGTCTTGAGCTTTCGCGCTTTCCCCTGTTTGCAGGCGCGCGGCCCCCGCGCGATGGCGGGCGATCCGATGACCCGGTGCGTATCCTTTCCGTTGGCCGCGTCGTCGAGAAGAAGGGCTTTGACGGTCTTTTGCGCGCACTCGCGCTGTTGCCTGCGTCGCTTGCTTTCCGGCTGGACCATATTGGTGGCGGCGAAGGCGTGGCTGCGCTGAAGGCGCAAGCTGCCGGCATCGGGCTTTCCGGGCGCATCCACTTCCATGGCGCGCAGACATCCGATCAGGTGATTGGGGCGATGCGGGCCGCGGACATCTTTGTCCTCTTTGCCCGCGTGGCGCGCGATGGCGACCGCGACGGCATTCCCAATGTGATTGTCGAAGCGGCGTCACAGGGGCTCGCCATTGCCGCCACGCGCGTCGGCGGCATTCCCGAAGCCGTGCGTCATGGCGAGACCGGGCTTCTGGTGGCAGAAGGCGACGAGGCGGGCTTTGCCGATGCGATGGCGCAGCTCATTCGCGAGCCAAAGCTGCGCCAGCGTCTGGGCGACCAAGCGCGCGCGGCGGTGCCGCAGGAATTCTCGTTTGCGGCCGGGCTTGCGCGCCTTGTCGCCCTCTTCGAGGCGGCACCATGAATGTGCCGCTTCTCTTTTATGCGCCGATGAAGGCGCCAGGGACGTTTCCGCCATCAGGCGACACGCATCTGGCCGCGCTTCTGGTTGATGCCTTGACGATGGCAGGGTTTTCGCCTGCGCTTGCCTCAACACTTGCAACCTATGACGGCAAGGGCGACGCCGCCGTGTTCGCGCAGCATCAGGCACAAGCCGATGCCGAAATCGCGCGCCTTGCTGCGGATGCGGATGCAGGCAAGGCGCGGCTCTTCTTCACCTATCATTGCTACCACAAGGCACCTGATCTTGTGGGTCCGCGCGTGGCTTCCCTGCTTGGCATTCCCTATGTGATTGCCGAGGGGTCGCGCGCGCGCAAGCAGGAACATGGTCCGTGGGCGCAAGGGTTTCATGCGGCGGATGCAGCGTTTGGCGCGGCTGCACTTGTTCTTGCGATGACCGAACGCGACCGGCTTGGCCTTGAAACAATGCCGGGCTTGCGGGTTGCGCTGCTTTCGCCCTTCATCCGCGCCTCGCGGTTTGCGGTTGATGATGCGGTGCGGGCGCGCCACCGGGCGGCATGGCGTGCGCGGCTTGGTCTTGCGCCCGCGACAAGAATCCTTCTGGCGGCGGCGATGATGCGTCCAGGCAAGAAGGAAGCAGGCTTTGATGATCTTGCCGCGATCATGGCCAAGCTGGATGCGACGCAAGCGCGCGATGCGGTGCTGGTGCTTGCGGGCAATGGCGGGGCGGAGGCGCGCATCCGCGCTTTGATGGCGCCCTTTGGCGCACGCGTGCACTTCGCGGGACTGATCGCGCCGGACGCGATGCCTTCGCTTTATGCGGCGTCCGATCTCAATGTCTGGCCGGGACGCAAGGAAGCGTTTGGGCTTTCCTATCTTGAGGCTGCTGCGGCCGGTCTCCCATCGATTGCCTTTGATCAGGCGGGTGTGGGTGCGGTCGTGAAAGATGGCGTGACAGGTGTTCTGGTGCCGCCCTTCGATCATGCAGCCTTTGCGGGTGCGATCACGCGGCTTCTTTCCGGTGCCGCCCGGCTTGATGACATGGCACGGCGCGGTGTTGCGCATGTGCGGCACGTGCACGACATCGCGGCAGCAGCTAAGCTGCTTGGCGCGCTGCTTTTGCCGATGGTGCGCGCATGACGCTCATCGCCTTTCTGCGGCACGGGCCGACAGCATGGAATGTCGAGAACCGCATCCAGGGCCGCGAGGATGTTCCGCTGAGTGATGCGGGACGGCATCTGATGGAGGGGTTCCGCCTGCCCGCGCCCTTTGATGCGGCGCGCTGCCTTGTGTCACCGCTTGATCGCGCGCGCGCAACGGCGCTCTGCGTCAAGGCATCGACACCGCATGTGGTTGAGCCCCGGCTGATCGAGATGGATTGGGGCGCCTTCAGTGGTCAATCGGTTGAGGCGCTGCGCGCGTCCCTTGGCGACGCATTCCTTGCCAATGAGGCGCGCGGTCTTGATTTCAGGCCTGCGGGTGGCGAAACCCCGCGCGAGGTTCAGGTGCGGCTTGGCCACCTTGCCCGCGAGATCGCACAAATTGATGCACCGCATCTTGCCATCACGCACAAGGGCGTCATCCGGGCTGCGCTCGCCATGGGAACGGGCTGGGACATGAAGGGCCGCGCACCGGTCCGGCTGCAATGGCAGGCGCTCCATGTGTTCCGTGCGCTGCGCGATGGCAGCTTCCTGCTTCAGGAAGCCAATGTGCCGCTTCTGCCGGCAGGTGCGCGATGACGGCGCGCCGCATCCTTTTCCATGTGAACCATCTTTGGGGACAGGGTCATTTCGTGCGCGTCCATGCGATTGCGCGGGAAGTGGCGGCCCATGGCAGCCATGCCACGATCATGAATGGGGGTGCTGCCGTCCTGCGCGAAGGGGGCCTGCGTCTTGCGGTCATCCAGATGCCGGCGATCAGCTCCAAGGATGACCGATACACAGAGCTTGTGGACGAGGATGGCGCCAGGCTTGGCGATGATTTCCGCGCCATGCGGAAAGAACTGGCGTTGTCGATCCTCGAAAGCCAGCGCCCCGATCTTCTGGTGACGGAGACTTTTCCGTTCGGGCGGCGCAAGCTTCAATTCGAGCTTGATCCCCTGGTTGCAGCGGCACAGACCATGGGCATCCCCGTCTTCTCGTCCGTGCGCGACATTGTCACTTGTCCCGACGACAAACGAGTCGATGAGGCGCATGCGCGGCTGGCCAACCGGTTTGCGGGCGTCCTGGTGCATGGCGATCCGCGCATCACCACGCTCAAGGACAGCTGGCCGCGTGCGGGGGAAATCGCTCCCGCCGTCATTGATACGGGCTATGTCACTGACGGAAGCATCGGGCCACCACCGGCCGCAGAAAGTCGGCGCGGCATCATTGTTTCGGCGGGAGCAGGCGCTTCGGGCGAGGCCGTGCTGCGCGCGGCCGCCGATGCGCGGATTGCGGGCGTCCGGGCCGATGTGCCGTGGCTCTTTGTAACCGGGCCCCGCGCGCGTCCAGGACTTGAGACCGATCTTGCGGCAAAACTTGCGAGAGCCGACGGGCACAGTGTAACCATTTTGCGGGAACTCAATCCCTTGGGTCCGGCCATCCACAAGGCGCTGCTTTCCATCGGGCGCGGAGGATACAATACGGTGATCGAGGCAGTTGCAGCAGGCACGCGCATGGCGATCGTTCCCCATGTCCGGCCCGGCGAAGACGAGCAATCGGTGCGGGCGCAGGCCTTCGCGGATCGCGGCCTTGTCGCGCTTGCCGATCATGTTGCCATCGAATCCGGCGACAGGCAGGCAGCATGTGATGCCATGATCGCCGCCATCATGCGCGCCTTCGCCATGGCGCCGCCCGACGCGTCGCGGGTGAATGCGAATGGTGCGGCGGCCAGCGCGCGCCTTCTTGTTGCGGCGGCAGGAGGTACGGCCTGATGCCCTTCACCAACGCCCTCTTCTATCCGCGCGACCGCCTGCATGAAGATTTCATCAAGGCAGGGATCGGACTTCTGATTGCCGTTTTTCTTGTCGCGGTCGTTCCCGCTTCGCCCGTGGCGATTGGTCTTGCAGCGCTATCGGCTGGTGCGGGTCTTTGGCTGGGCCGCGAAGCCCTGCGCCGCCGCTACATGCTGATGCGCGTCGATTCAAAGAGCGTGCATGCCGTTATCAAGGCGCCTGCCATCGTCATGCTGATGTTCCGCCGCGAAGTCGCCATCGCCTGGGATGACCTGGCGCTCCTCAAGCTGCGTTGGTTTGCCACGCGACGTGACCGCTCACAGGGCTTCTTTGAGCTGACATTGCGGGCACGCGCGGCGGGGCGCAGCACCAGGCTCGTGGTCGATGACCGGCTCAATGATTTTCCGCGCTTGCTGGCGGAAGCGCGCGATGCCGCGCGGCGCAACGGGCTCATGCTCGACGAGGCGACAGTCCACAATCTTGCGGGTGTGCCGGTGTCGGCCAATGGCTGAGGCGCGCACCATGACGCCAGCAACACGAGGGACGCCGTCGCGCGCGCTTCTGGAGATCAGCAATCTTGGCGTGACCTTTGATTCCGAGCGCGGGCGGATCGCTGCACTTTCCGGCGTGTCGTTCAGCGTGCCGCAGGGCAAGACGGTTGCGCTAGTCGGGGAATCCGGGTCGGGCAAGTCAGCGTTGGCGCAGGCAGTGATGGGCCTTTTGCCGCGCAACGGGCGGATCAGTTCGGGCGCCATCCGCTTTACCGATCCGAAAACCGGCGTCACGACCGACCTTGCCCGGCTTGATCCTGCTGCGCCCGCATACCGGCGCATCCGCGGACAGGCGATCTCGCTCGTATTCCAGGAGCCGATGTCGGCGTTCTCGCCGCTTCACACGGTCGGCTCGCAGATTGCCGATACGCTCAATGCCCATGGGGTTTCAGGCTCGCTCGCGCGCACGACCACGATGGCGATGCTCCAATTGGTCGGCATTCCTGATCCTGCGCGCGCGATTGACCTTTACCCGTTTGAATTGTCGGGCGGGTTGCGCCAGCGCGCGATGATTGCCGCTGCACTGGTCGCGCGGCCACCGCTGGTCATCGCGGATGAGCCAACAACGGCGCTCGATGTCACGATCCAGGCCCAGGTGCTTGATCTTCTCAAGACGCTCAAGGCCGAGCTTGGGTTGTCGCTCCTGCTCATCACCCATGATCTCGGGGTCGTTGCCCAGCTCGCGGATGCGGTTGCCGTGCTCTATCGCGGCCGGCTGGTTGAAGCAGGCCCCGTGGCTGAAATTTTCGCGCGCGGCCGGCATCCCTATTTCCGGGCATTGCACCAAGCAGTGCCGCGCGTCGGCGGGGCCGTAGCGGTTGCACCACCCGCCGACGACGCACGGCCGATGATCGTGTTCGAGAAAGTGGGCAAGCGTTTTGACGCCAGACGCGCCGGCGGTGAGGCGACCGCTGCCCTCTCCGGTGTCAGCTTCACGGTCAACGAAGGCGAGTGCTTCGGCCTTGTGGGCGAATCCGGGTCAGGCAAGTCAACAGCGGCCAAGGCGATCCTGCGCGCGATCGTGCCGGATCAGGGCCAGGTCCTGGTGCGTGACGCCTCCGGCGGTCTTGCCGATGTCGCCGCCTTGTCGGGAGCAGCACTCAAGGCGCATCGCGCGCGGGTGCAATATGTGTTTCAGGACCCCTATGCCGCGCTCAATCCGCGCCTCAGCGTTCTGGAGACTGTTACCGAACCCATGATCATCCATGGGCGCGGCACGGCAGCCGAACAGCAGGCACGTGCGGTGCAGCTGATGGCCGATGTGGGCCTTGATGCAACCGCACTGGAGCGCTATCCGCACGCCTTCTCGGGCGGGCAACGCCAGCGCATCGGCATTGCGCGTGCGTTGGCGCTTGATCCAAAGGTCCTGGTGCTGGACGAACCGACGAGCGCGCTGGACGTGTCGGTGCAGGCGCAGGTGCTTGACCTCCTCAACCGTCTCAAACGCGAGCGCGGGCTGACTTATGTTTTCATCAGCCATAATCTGGCTGTCGTCGAGAATGTGGCCAGCCGGGTTGCCGTCATGTGCCGGGGTCGTGTGGTTGAAATCGCGCCGTCGGCCACGCTTTTCCGTGATCCGCGTCACCCGTACACACGCGCGCTCATGGCTGCGATTCCGGAGCCCGACCCGTCGCGGCGGCTTGATCTTGCACTCCTGATGGACGGACGGGCCTCTGATCCCGCACAATGGCCCAAGGGATTTGCGCTTGCCGAGGGTGAGACCGGGCGGCTTGAGCGTGTGGCCGCCGGCCATGATGTATTGATGGCGGCAGCGTAAGATGCCGCCGGATTTTTGCGGGGAATAGGCATGACCGACAGGGATGACCGAGACATCAACCGCCCCTTGCGGCGCGGCCTGCGTCCGGCAACCGTCCTTGTCACGCTGGCTGTCATTTTCGGCATCGGCTTTCTCCTGTTCGGTGGCCCGGCGCCGGAACAGGGCAAGGCCCCCGATTCCGCACCTGTCATCGTCAGCGCGCCTGTGCCCATTGCCGAACTTGGGGTCGGGCCATCGGGTATCGGCCGGGGTTCAGGTGTGGGACAGTTGCGTGAAACCGGAACACCGGGCGGCACGCTCCACATCCTGCTGCCGCGCGAGAAGGACATCCGCCTTCTCAATGTGTGGGGATATGCGCGGCTTGTCGGCTACAATGAGCGGCTGGAGCTTCAGCCCGATATTCTCGAGCGCATCGACGTGACGGAGGGGCGCATCTTCGACATGACCCTGCGCGAGGGGCATCAATGGTCCGATGGTGCGCCGTTCACCACCGAAGATTTCCGCTATTTCTGGGAAGACATCGCGAATAATCCGGATCTTTCGCCGTCGGGTCCGCCCGATGAATTGCTCAATGACGGCGAGGCCCCGCAGGTCGAGATCCTTGATGCGCGCCATGTGCGCTACACATGGACCTACCCCAATCCGCGGTTCCTGTTCCTTCTGGCGCAGGCGCGCGAGCCCTATATCTACCGGCCCGCGCATTATCTGAAGCAGTTCCATGCGCGCCACGGCGATGCAGCCGCCATCGCCGCGATGGTCGAGACGGAAAAACTCTCGTCATGGGCGGCGCTGCATAACCGGCGCGACTCCATGTATGACAACGACAATCCGGCGCTGCCCACGCTGCAGCCATGGATGATTGAAACCGCCATGCCCGCGCAACGGCTGGTGTTGAAGCGCAATCCCTTCTTCCATCGCCGCGATGACGCGGGCCAGCGCCTACCCTATCTCGACGAGATAGTGGCAACGATTGCCGAACCCAGCCTTATCCCCGCCAAGACGGCAGCGGGAGAATCCATGCTGCAGGCGCGCGGGCTCGGCTTTGGCGACATCACCGCGCTCAAGAGTGCAGAGGGGCGCGGCAATTACCGCACGCTTCTTTGGCGGATCACCAAGGGCTCGCAGGTTGCCCTCTATCCCAACCTCAATACGGGTGATCCGGTGTGGCGGGCGCTTCTGCGGGATGCGCGGTTCCGCATCGCGCTGTCGCTCGGCATCGACCGGGGTGACATCAACCGCACGCTCTATTTCGGGCTCGGGATCGAAGGCAATAACGGCGTGCTGCCGGAAAGCCCGCTGCATGATCCGCAGATCATGACGCGCAACGCCACCTTCGACCTTGCGCGCGCCAATGAACTTCTGGACGAGCTTGAGCTTTTCCGCGGGTCGGACGGCATCCGCCTTCTGCCCGACGGGCGTGTGGCTGAGATCGTCGTCGAGACGGCGGGCGAGAATGCGGAAGAGCCCCAGATCCTTGAACTCATTTCCAAGACATGGGGCATGCTGGGCATCAAGCTCATCATCAAGCCCTATGAACGCAGTGTCCTGCGCAACCGCGTCTATGCGGGCGAAACCGTGATGAGCGTGTGGTCGGGCTGGAACAATGGCGTGCCCAATGCGGCGATGAGCCCCGCGGAACTTGCCCCCACCGCGCAGGATGTCCTGTGCTGGCCGCAATGGGGCCAGTATTTCGAGACGCGCGGCGCTTCGGGCGTGGCGCCGGACCTTCCGGAGGCGCAGGCGCTGCTTGAGCTTTTCGGCGCATGGAGTGCCGCGCAGGATGACAATACGCGTGCTGCCATCTGGAAGCAGATGCTGGCGATGCATGCGGAAATGCAGTTCACCATCGGCACAGTCGCAGGTGTGAGCCAACCCGTTGTCGTGTCGAACCTTTTGCGAAACGTTCCCGAGAACGGCATTTTCGGCTGGGATCCGGGCGCGCAGTTCGGCATCTACCGCATGGACCTTTTCTTCCTGCAACGCTGAAGGTCTTACGCCCCCATGCTGCGCTACATCGCGTTACGCATTGCCCTGATGGTGCCGGCGCTTCTGGCCATCAGCGTCATTGTGTTTGCGCTGATCGAATTACCGCCGGGCGATTATCTTTCCAACGAAATGACCGAGCTTGCCGCGCGCGGGGAAACGGCCAGCCTTGCCCGGCTCCAGTTCCTGCGCCAGGAATTCTCGCTCGATGCGCCCCTGATCGAACGCTATGCGATCTGGCTTGGCGCGATGCCGGGGGCCAGCGGCTTCAACGGATTGCTGCAGGGCAATTGGGGCTGGTCATTCGAGTACGGCAAGCCGGTGGCCGATGTCATCGGCGACCGGCTGGGCCTTACCATCGCGCTTAATTTCGCGACCATTCTCTTTGTCTATGCGATGGCCTTTCCCATCGGCGTCTATTCGGCGACACGGCAATATTCGATCGGTGATTACGGATTTACCGTGCTTGGCTATCTCGGCCTTGCGGTGCCGAACTTCCTTTTCGGGCTCATCCTTCTCTATTACGCCAATTTGTGGTTCGGGCTTTCGGTCGGCGGGTTGATGGCGCCGGAATATATCGGGCAGGACTGGTCGCTCGACAAGCTTGGCTCGGTCTTGGCGCATCTGATCGTGCCCACCATCGTCATCGGTCTTTCGGGAACGGCGGCGATGATCAGGCGGCTTCGGGCCAATCTTCTCGACGAGCTGGGCAAGCCCTATGTCGCGGCGGCGCGTGCGCGCGGACTTAGCGAGCGGCGGCTCATCCTCAAATACCCTTTGCGGGCGGCGCTCGGTCCGTTCGTTGCCGATGTCGGCAATCTTCTGCCGTCGATGGTGTCGGGCGCGGTGATCGTGTCCGTCGTGCTCAATCTGCCGACGGTCGGGCCGGTGCTCATTGCGGCATTGCGCTCGCAGGACCAGTTCCTGGCGGGGTTCATTCTGCTCTTTGCGGCGCTTCTCACGATTGTCGGCATGCTGGTCTCGGACCTTTTGCTGGCAGCCCTTGATCCGCGCGTGCGCATCGGCCAGCGGGCGGTCCGCTGACATGGCCAAGCCTTTGCCCCCGCCCCCTGTTGATCCGACCCGGACCCACATCGTGGACGAGGCGCCGTTTGATGCTGGCAGCGCCGTGGACGAGCGCGACGGCGGTGCGGCGCTTCCGCCTGCAGCAAAACCCTGGGCGCTTTTCTGGCGGCGTTTCCGGCGGCACCGTCTGGCCGTTGTCTCGGCATGGGTGCTCGCCTTCTTCTATTTCCTGATCGTGCCCTTTGCCGAGATCATCGCGCCCTATGACCAGGAAACGCGCAACCCTGATGCCATCAACGCGCCGCCGCAGCCGCTCCATCTCTTCCATGAAGGCGACTATATCGGCGTGTTCACCTATGAGATGCAGCCGCGCATTGATCTCGAGAATTTCCAGCGCATCTACACGGAGGATTTCTCGCGCATCACGCGCGTGCGCGTTTTCTGCGAGGGTGACCCCTATCTCTTCTGGGGCCTGTTCGAGATGCGCTTCCACCTGTTCTGTCCCGAGGAAGGCGGCTCGCTTCATCTCCTTGGCACTGACGGGCTGGGGCGCGACATGCTTTCGCGTATCATCCACGGCACGCGCGTCTCGCTCACCATCGGGCTTATCGGGCTTACCATTTCCTTTGTGCTCGGCATCGTGCTTGGCGGGCTTGCGGGCTATTTCGGCGGCCTCATCGACAATGTGATCGAGCGGCTGATTGAGCTCATCCGCTCGCTGCCGGAATTGCCGCTGTGGCTCGCGCTCGCGGCCGCCATTCCGGCCAACTGGCCGCCGATCTTTGTCTATTTCGGGATCACGCTGATTTTGGGGCTGCTCGACTGGCCGGGCCTTGCGCGTGCGGTGCGTGCACGGGTGCTGCAATTGCGCGAAGAAGAATTCGTGCTGGCGGCCACGCTTTCCGGCGCGTCGCCCCAGCGGCTGGTGCGCAAGCACATGTTGCCGAATTTTTCGAGCCACCTCATCGCGTCAGCCACGCTTTCGGTGCCGGGGATGATTCTGGGTGAGACGGCGCTCTCATTCCTCGGGCTTGGCTTGCGCGCGCCCATTGTCAGCTGGGGCGTATTGCTCAATGACGCGCAGGACCTTTCGGCCATCGAAGTCTATCCCTGGCTTCTCCTGCCGATGGTGCCGGTCGTGCTGGTGGTGCTCGCCTTCAATTTCTTCGGCGATGGTTTGCGCGACGCGGCGGATCCGTACCGATGACCATCGAGAACGACCCCCTTCTTTCCCAAGTGCTTGCCCAGATGGGGCGGCCCAAGCGTGTGGTCAGGCCGCATCAGCGCTTTGACGGCGATCTCCTCGAAACGCCGCATGGCCGCATCGCCTTTGAAAGCGAGGGGCATGGGCTGCCGGTGCTTCTGGTCCATGGCTGGGAGGGAAGCCCGCGCGATTTCTCGCAATTGAAGCCTGCGCTCATCCAGTCCGGTGCACGGGTCGTGACATTCGACCTGCCCGCCCATGGTTTTTCCGAAGGCGATCTCCTGACGCTCGAGATTGCAGGTGAAGCGATCAAGGCGCTCGATGCGCGCGAGGGGCCGTTTGCCGCGATCATCGCGCATTCATTCGGTTGCCCCTCGACCGTGAAGGCGCTGGAGGCCGGCGTCAAAACCGGTGCGCTCGTATTCTTTGCGCCGCCCGCGGGCCAGGAGGATCAGTTCCGCCGCCATGCGCCGAAATACGGACTGGCGGACGCGCAAGTGGACGCGCTCATCGCGCATCTCAAGGCGCATCACCCCGAGCGCATCAACAATGATCTTGTCGCGGCGGCTTCCCGGCGCAGCGAGCCATTGCTCATTATCCATGCCGATGATGACACCATGACCCCGCTTTCCGGCGGTCAGGCGGTCGCGGCCGCCTGGAAAGGCGCCAAATTGCTGGTGGCGGATGGGCTTGGGCACAATCTGGCGCTTCGCGACGCCGCCATGGTGGGGGTGGCCGTGCGCTTTGCGCTGGGGTGAGGTTTTCGCTAGAGTTTCCCTCATGACACGCAAGCACCAGCTTCTCATCTGCTGCGCCCGGATCGGATTCAATCCGCCCGGCTAGCAAGGCCTTGTTGCCCTTCATGCGAGGCGCATTCTCCGCGCCTCATTTTCTTCCATTCCATTCAATTCCAGAACGAAACGGAGCGCCGCCCCATGAGCGCGAACAATGCCAATACAGGTGTGGGCCATAACCAGACAAAGCGCTGGAAAGAGCTTGATGCCGCCCACCACATCCACCCCTTCACCAACACGAAGGCGCTGAATGAGGAGGGCGTGCGCGTCATCACCCATGCCAAGGGTGTCTATCTCTTTGACAGCGACGGCAACCGCATGATCGACGGCATGGCCGGGCTTTGGTGCGTGCAGCTTGGCTATGGCAACAAGGAGCTGGCGGATGCAGGCGCGGAAGCGCTCCATCGCCTGCCCTACTACAACCATTTCTTCAAAACCTCGAACCCCTACACGATCGAGCTGGCCACGCTTCTTTCCGAAATCCTGCCCAAGGGGCTATCGCGCGTGCTCTTCGCCAATTCGGGGTCCGAAGCGAACGACACGGCGCTGAAGCTCATCCGCTATTACTGGAACCTTCAGGGCAGGAAGACGAAGAAAATCCATCTGAGCCGCGAGATGGCCTATCACGGCGTCACGATGGCGGCGGCTTCGCTCTCGGGCCTCACACCCATGCATCCGCAATTCGATCTGCCGCTTGCAGGCTTCGTGAAAGTGCCCACGCCCTATTGGTATGGCGCCAAAGCTGCAGGGCTTGGCGACATCACCGCCGACGAGCTCGGGCTTTATTGCGCCAAAAAGCTCGAAGAGAAAATCCTCGAACTCGGGCCTGACAATGTGGCATCGTTCTCGTCGGAGCCGATCCATGGCGCGGGCGGGCTCATCTTTCCGCCGGACACCTATTTCCCTGCCGTGCAGGAAGTCTGCCGGAAATACGACGTGCTCCTCCACCTCGACGAGGTGATTACGGGATTTGGCCGCACCGGCGAATGGTTCGGCAGCCATACCTACAACATCAATCCCGATGTGATGACGATGGCCAAGGGCCTGTCATCGGGCTACCAGCCGATCTCGGCGATTGCGCTCAATACGCGCATGGGGGATGCAATCGCGTCCGCCAATGAGGAGCTGGTGCATGGCTACACCTACTCCGGCCATCCGGTGGCGTCTGCCGTTGCACTCAAGAATCTCGAGATCATGAAGCGCGACGGGCTGGTCACGCGGGTGAAGAACGATATCGGCCCCTATTTCCAGAACAAGGTGCGCGCGTTGCTCGAGAACCATCCGCTTGTCGGCGAGGTGCGCGGCAAGGGGCTCTTGTGCGCGATCGAGCTCGTGGACGACAAGAAAACGCGCAAATTCTTTGATCCCGACATGGAAGTCGGCTCACGCTGCCGCAACCATTGCTTTGCCAACGGCCTTGTCATGCGCGCCATCCGCGACACGATGGTGCTGTCACCGCCAATCACGATCACCCACGGGGAAGTGGACGAGCTTCTGGGCCTTGCCAAACACTGCATCGACCTGATCGCCAAGGATCTCGGAAGGCTGTGAATTCCGGATTCGATTCGGCCGGGGAGGAAGTGGTTTATTCGCCACTGTCATCATAAAGTTGCTATTTTCGGGTCTTAACCTTCGTTTCCTTGAAATCTGTTGCATTTGTGCATAGGTTATCACTGGGCCGAAGGACATCAGGCTGGCCGTTGCCCCCCGCTTGGCAGCTTTCCCTTCGTGCCTACGTCGGCAATCCCCTCCCGGCGAATTGCGCGGAATGCGCAGACAGGCGCCCGGTTGAAAGACCGGGCGCCTTTGTCTTTGGCGAGCCCCCTCCCCGCAAGCGAGAGCGGATGTGGTGCAGCAGGAAATCATGGTTTTCTGATCATGAAGGCGCCTCTGCACCATTCGCCGAAAGCTATTGTCAATAATGAATCAAAGTCGCTCCCGCATTTAAGGATTCTGACAAGTCCTGACAGACCAGACTGGCCACCTGTCCGGTATCGGGTGCCCTGTCATGCGTTTGCTGCCCCTGTTCAAGCGTTTCCTGGCTGATCGCAGCGGTGCGACGGTCATCATCTTCGTGCTGACCCTGCCGGTTGTGATCGGCGTGACCGGCCTTGGGGTGGAAAGCGGCTATTGGTATTTCAAGCATCGCGAATTGCAGACGGCAGCAGATGTCGCTGCCGTTGCCGGCGCTGTCGAGAAGCGGTCCGGCGGCAATGTTTCCGCGATCACCGCATCCGCACAGGCCGAGGCGCTGGAGAACGGCTATGCCGCAGGCACCGGCGCATCCATCCTGGTCAATGCGCCCCCGACATCCGGTGCCTATCAGGACAGCCGGTCAGTCGAAGTCATCCTGACGATTGCGGCGCCCCGGTTTTTCTCCGGACTGTTCAGTGACGAAACCGTCACCATCGTGACGCGCGGCGTGGCGCGTTATGAAGACGGCGGTGATGCCTGCATCCTCACGCTGGCGCCGGAAGCGGCCGGCGCGCTCACATTCACCGGCAATGCGCTGACGCTGATCAATGGCTGCAACCTCATGTCGAACTCGCTGGCCGATACGGCGCTGATTGTCAGCGGCTCGGCCGATGTGACCGTGCCCTGTGCGCTGTCGGCGGGCGGCGTGTCGGTCGATGACGGCTTGAGCCTCACCTCCTGCAGCGAGCCGCAAACCAATGTCACGCCTGCCACCGATCCCTTCAAGGACCTGCCAGAGCCCTCGACGGCGGGCGTCTGCCAGGATCTTCCCAATGGCCTGCCAGCCCAAACCCTTTCCCCCGGCCGTTATTGCGGTGGCGGCAATCTTAAGGGAACCAAGACATTCACTTCCGGCGTCTATGTGATGGATGGCGGCACGTTCCGCATCAACGCCAATGCAGTCGTGACAGGATCGGGTGTCACCTTCTTCCTCACCAACGGCGCCACCGTTGATTTCAACGGCAATGCGACCATCACGCTGTCCGCGCCGACCAGCGGCACCTACAAGGGTATCCTCTTCTACAGCGACCGCGACAATGCGGCGGCGTCCAACAAGTTCAACGGAACGGCGGCCACGTCGATGACGGGCGCCATCTACATGCCCTCGCAGGAAGTCGAGTTCCTCGGCAATTTCTCCGGCAACAACGGGTGTCTCCGGATCGTTTCCTACACGCTCAAATTCACCGGATCATCCAACATGAATGCGGATTGCACGGGAGCAGGCATCGGCGCGATGCCCCTGCCCGGCCGCGTCTCGCTGGTGGAGTAGGCCATGCTGCGCACCCTTCTCAGGAAATTCCGCCGAAACGACAGTGGTGTTTCCGCGGTCGAGTTCGCCCTTGTCTCGCCCATCTTCATGTTCGCGCTTCTGGGCGTGGCAGATATCGGCTTCCTCTCGTACCAGCGCGGTGACATGGAGTCTGCCCTGCGCTCCGGGGTGCAATATTTCATGAATGGTGGCGAGGACCTTGATCTTGCGACTTCAGTTGTCGAGACAAGCTGGTCAACGCGGCCGGCTACGACAACGATCCTTGCCGAACGTTATTGCCTTTGCGGCACAACGGCGCACAGCTGCAGTTCGCTCTGCCCGGACGCGACCTATCCCGATGCCTATAACCGGATCACGGCCACGGCCCTGTTTGAGGGGCTTCTGACCGATGAGCAGCATGCCGCTTCGCAGACGGTGCGCGTGCGATGACAAGGGTCCTGCCCCGCTACCTGTCTGATACGCGCGGTGCGAGCGCTGTCGAATTCGCGCTGGTGGCGCCCGTCTTTCTTGCATTCCTGTTCGGGACGATCCAGACCGGCATGGCCTTCTACAAGGCCAACACGGTCCAGTTTGCGCTCGAACAGACGGCGCGGCGGGTCATGGTCAATCAGGACATGACCCAATCGCAGGTTCAGAGCTGGTTCAATGGGGAACTGGACGACATCATCAGCGAAAACGTGACCGTCAGCTATTCAGTCAGTAATTCCGGCGACGTGTCCATTGCCCGGTTCGCTGCAGCCTACACCTACGAATTCGTCATCCCCTTCGTTCCGGCATTCGAGGTGACGTTTGATGCGGTCGCCGAAGTGCCGCTGGAGCCGGATTAATCCTTTCCCGCGAAAATCCCCTCCGCTCCCCGCCTCTTCGCGGTGGCAGGGGTTTGCGCCCTGCCGGTTTGCCGCTAGGTTCTGCCGCCATGAGCGAACCCCTTGCACCGGCAGAGCCCCTGCCGCTTACCGTCCTTGTGCCCGTCTACAATGAGGCGGGAAACGTCGCGCCCCTGAAACGCGAGGTCGAAGCGGCGCTTGCGGGGCGCGTGGCCTATGAGCTTCTCTTTGTCGATGACGGCTCTTCGGACACGACGCTTGACGAGTTGAAGGCGCTCAAAAAAGCCGACCCTGCGATGCGGGTTGTCGTCCACGGCGAGCGCTGCGGCAAAAGTGCTGCCCTGGTGACGGGCATGCGGGCCGCGCGCGGCATCTGGGTGCAGACACTTGACGGTGATCTCCAGGATGATCCCGCCGACATCCTGCCCGCCCTTGCCCAGGCCATGCGGCAAGATGCGCCGGTGCGGTTGGGCATCGTCGCGGGCCAGCGCAAGAAGCGCAATGACGGCAGACTGAAGTCGCTGTCGTCCAAAATCGCCAACCGCGTGCGCAAAAGGCTTTTGAATGACGGCACCAGCGATACGGGTTGCGGCTTCAAGCTGATGCGCCGCGAGGCCTTCGCCGATGTCGCCTTTTTCGACGGCATGCACCGTTTCCTGCCTGCCTTGATGCGGCGCGGCGGATGGGAAATCGAGACTATGCCGGTCAACAACAGGCCGCGCGCGGCGGGCACATCGAAATACGGCATCTGGGGACGGTTCTGGGTCGGCCTGTTCGACCTTTGGGGCGTGCGCTGGCTCAACCGGCGCGCCCGCTTTCCGCAAGCAACCGAGTGCTGAAGCTGATGCGCGGCGCGGAGACGATGTTCGGCATATTGGCGCGGCCGCGCAATGTCGTCATCATCATCGGGCTCTGGTGCCTTGCCCATTTCATCACGCGGCTTCTCCTGTCGCCGGTCCTGAGCCTTGATGAAGCCGAACAGATGCTGTTTGCGCAGGATCTGTCGCTTGGCTATCGCTTCCGCCATCCGCCGCTCATCACCTGGGCGATGCATTTCTGGCAAAGCGTGTTCGGGACATCGGGAGCCGCACTCTTTGCCTTCAAATATGCCGTGATGTTCGGGGGCTTTGTGGCCCTTCATCAGGCGGGGCGCGTCATCCTGAAGGATGATGTGCTGGCGGCGCTTGCGACATTCGCGTTCTCGCTCACCTATACGGTCGGCTATTATCCGCATCTCGATCTGATGCACACCGTGCTCCTGATGTCGCTCCTGTCGGCGGGCCTCTGGAATGCGGCCCTCGTTGCCGAACGCGGCGCGCCCAGGGATTATCTGTGGTTTGGCGCGATTGCGGCAGCCGGTATCCTCGCCAAATACGTCTTTGCCGTCTTTACCGTTGCCGTGCTTGTCGCCTTCCTTTTCACCCCGGCGATGCGCGCGCGGCTGTGGTCGCGCTGGAGCCTTGCGGCACTCGGGCTTTTTCTTGTGCTGCTTGCGCCCTATGCCTATTGGGCCGCGACATTCGAATATTCGCTGACGGATCTGGCCGAAGGCGTCACCAAGGCGCAGGAGACGGGCTTTGCCGCCTTCATCAACGGCACGGTCTCGCTCAGCATCGCGCTTGGCGAATTCACCCTGCCGTTCCTTGCGATCTTTGCCCTGCTCTTCTGGCGCGCGTTCAATCCGCATCATTTTGCCCGCGAGCAACTCCACTACGGCGAAACGCGGCTGCTTGACCGCGACTGGACGCATTTCCTGTGGGTGATGATCGCGGCAGCTTCCCTGATGATGTGGCTGCCGGTGATTGCGGGCGGCGCCAGCGCCTTCAAGGCGCGCTGGATGCATCAGGTGCTGGTCGGCCTGCCGGTTTTCCTGTTCCTCCTCGTCAAGCGCAGCGGCGGGCTTCGCCCGTTTGCGCGCAGCGCGTGGTTTTACCTGGTCGCGGTGATGGCGGTTGCGGTTGTCGGTATTGCTGCGCGGTTTGTCGCCTACGCCTCGCAGGAAGACGCCTGCAAGAATTGCTGGGAATACCAGCCCTTTGCCTATTACGCCGCTGAACTGCGCAAAGCGGGGTTCACGCAAGGCACCATCGTCGTCGATAGTGCCGGCGAAGGCATGTATCTCGGCGGCAATCTGCGCCAGCGCTTTGACGGTTCGCGCGTGCTCATTCCCGGCTATCCGGTTTCCGTCTTTCCGCCCGCGCGCGGCGACACGAATGACTGTCTGATCGCCTGGCTTGTGCGCGGTGACAAGAATCCGATGCCGTCACCCGGCCTCATCGCCTGGCTTGAACAGGCCATGGATGTGCGCCTGACCGGCGCTGAACCGATGGGCGGCATTGATGCGCGGATCGGGCGCAGCGAATTCACGCTGCGTTATGTCCGGATTCCGGGCGGCAGCGGCACCTGCCGCTGATCCAAAACCCGGCGCGGACACTTCACGGTTTTGTGTTCCCGATCACAAAGAGCCCGGCCATGTGACCTCAGTCACATATAATCCTGCCAAGACGTGTCAGTTTGTGAGGTGCCGATAGTGTGGCTTTCACATTATTGGTTAGTTGCTTGTAGTGGGGGTATGGGTCGGGTAGTTTGTTTAACTATTTGATTTACAACCACTTTAAGCCACTGAACCAGAAATCTGTCAGCCGCCACAGGTCGCGGCGGGTTAGTTGCGGGAAGCCATGAACAAGATGACCTCCGAATCCGATATTCGCGGTGCGTTGGGACTTGATGCGTCAGGCCGCGGCCGCACGGTCGTGAAGAAGCCGTTCTACCGGCGCCGTTGGGTGCTGGTCACGGCTGGCATTGTGGTCAGCATCTTCCTCGCCATGAACATGATGGGCGGCGGAGACGAACCGGTCCAGTACCGTACGCAGGCGGCCAAGGAAGGCCCGCTTGTCGTCCAGGTCACGGCCACGGGCTCGCTTGAGCCGGTCAACAAGGTCGAAGTCGGCGCGGAAGTGTCCGGCCGGATCGTTGCCATCGAGGTCGATTACAATTCGCCGGTCACTGCCGGTCAGGTGCTTGCGCGCATCGACACGCAGGAACTCGAGGCGCAGCGCACGCAGGCGCTTGCCCGCCTCCAAGCCGCCCAGGCGCAGGTGCAGACCGCGCAGGCCACGCTGACCGAAGCGCGCAACCGCAAGACACGCGCGGAAGAACTCATCCAGCGCAACGCCATCTCGCAGGCGACATTCGACGAAGCCAATGCGGGCTATACGCGCGCGGTTGCCGGTGTTGAAGCCGCCAATGCCGATGTCGCCGTTGCCAAGGCGCAGCTCGCCGCCGTCGAATCCAATCTTGAAAAGGCCATCGTGCGCTCGCCGATTGACGGCGTGGTGCTGGAGCGCAAGATCGAACTCGGCCAGACGGTTGCTGCCTCCTTCCAGACGCCGGTCCTCTTCACGTTGGCCAGCGACCTGCGCCAGCTTGAGCTGGAAGCAGCCATCGACGAAGCCGATATCGGCCAGGTGCAGGAAGGGCAGGCGGCAACCTTCGTCGTTGACGCATTCCCCTCGCGGACATTCACCGCGACCTTGTCCGCACTTTACAACGCGCCGATCAACAATCAGGGCGTCATCACGTACCCTGCCATTCTGGCGGTCGGCAACGAGGATGGCCTCCTGAAGCCGGGCATGACCGCGTCCGCCCAGATCACGGTGCGCACGGTTGAAAAGGCGCTTCTGGTGCCGGCAGGTGCGCTGCGCTTTGTGCCGCCCGATATTTTTGCCGCCGAACGCGCCGCTGCCCAGGAAAGCGGCGAGGCCACTGACACTTCAAACCAGGACAGTTCCAAGGGCCGGGTCTTCACGACGGGTCCCGATGGCAAACCGGTTGCACATGAGGTGACGGTTGGCGTGAGCGATGGCACGTGGACCGAAATCCTCTCGGGCGACATCACGCCGGGCATGGAGATCATGGTCGATGTGCTGCGCACCCAGAGTGGCGGCTGATCCGCAGGTCGGCGAACAAGCGGGCAGGGAAGCGGCATGAATATGCAAACAGGCGCGAATCAGCACATGCGCAATGCCGCCGGCACCGAGCCGCCGCTGATTGCCTTTGACCGCGTGACCAAGATCTATGGCCACGGCGACGCGGAAGTGCGGGCGCTGGACGGTGTTACCTTCGAGATACAGCGCGGCGAGTTTGTCGCGGTCATGGGCGCTTCCGGCTCGGGCAAATCCACGACACTCAATATCCTTGGCTGTCTTGATGTGCCGTCGGGCGGGTCCTACCGCTTCATGGGTGCCGCCGTTGAAACGCTTGACCGGTCGCAGCGCGCGATGCTGCGCCAGCGTTATCTCGGCTTCGTCTTTCAGGGCTTCAACCTCCTGAAGCGGACAACCGCGCTTGAGAATGTCGAATTGCCGATGATCTATATGGGCCTGTCGGCGCGCGAACGGCGCAAGCGCGCGCGCGAGGCGCTGGCCAAGGTGGGCCTTGCCGACCGCGAAAGCCATTCGTCATCCGAACTTTCCGGCGGCCAGCAGCAGCGTGTGGCGATTGCGCGTGCGCTTGTCACCAATCCCGCTGTCATCCTGGCGGATGAGCCGACGGGCAATCTCGACAGCCAGCGCAGCCACGAGATCATGCGGCTTTTCACCGATCTCAATCAGCGCCTCGGCATCACCATCCTTCTCGTGACGCACGAGGAAGACATTGCCGCCTACGCGCGGCGCCATGTCCGCTTCAAGGACGGGCGCATCGCCAGCGACGAAACACGCGGTTAGGAAGGGCAGGCTCGCATGTACTGGACCATCATCCAGCTTTCCTTGCGGGAGTTGCGCGCCAACAAGATGCGCACAATCCTGACGGCGCTCGGCATCATCATTGGTGTCATGGCGGTTATCGTGCTCGTGACGCTGGGCAATGGCTTTACCGCCCAGATCACCAAGGAATTCGAGGGCATCGGCCAGAACCTCATCTTTGTGTCGCCCCAGGCCAATAACGGCCCCAATCGCGTCAATGTACCTTCTTTCGACATGCGTGATGTCGAGGCGATCCGGCGCGGCGTGCCGGGCATCGAGTTTATCGCGCCGTCCAACGGCTCGGGCGGGCGGGCCGTCTATGGCAACGAGAACATCGACACCATCGTCATCGGCTCGACCAATGACTATTTCAAGGTCCGGCTCTGGGTGTTTGATTCAGGTCGCGAGTTCACCGAGGGCGAACTGACCGCGGGCAAGCCTGTCTGCATCATCGGCAAGACGGTGCGCGACAAGCTGTTTGGCGCACAGAATCCGCTTGGCCTCAAGATCCGGGTCGAGAATGTCTCGTGCGAAGTGATCGGGCTTCTTGCCCCCAAGGGCCAGACCACTTTCGGCAATGACGAGGATGACCGCATCCTCATGCCCCTGCGCACCTATCAGCGCCGGATCGTGGGCAATTCGGACGTGGCAACGATCCAGGTGGCGGTTGCCAATGGTCAGGACGCGCAACAGGTCATTGAGGGCCTGCGCTCGCTGCTCCGGGAGCGGCGCAGCGTGCCGGATGGCGAGCCGGACAATTTCTCGATCGACCAGGTCTCGGCCTTCCTTGGCGAAATCCAGAACGTGCTCGGCATCATGACGATGTTTGTCGGCGCGATTGCCTTTGTCAGCCTCATCGTTGGCGGCATCGGCATCATGAACATCATGCTGGTCTCGGTGACCGAACGCACGCGCGAGATCGGCATCCGCCTTGCGATCGGTGCGCAGCAGAAGGACGTGCTCTGGCAGTTCCTGATCGAGGCGATGATTCTCGCCTTGCTTGGCGGCATTGCCGGTATCGTGATCGGGCTGGGCCTGTCGTTCCTGGTCACGGGCATGCTGGGCGTGCCGTTTATCCCGAGTGTCACCATCATTGTGGGGGCGGCGCTCTTCTCGGCGATGTTCGGTGTGGTGTTCGGGTTCTTCCCGGCCTTGCGTGCGTCACGCCTCAATCCGATCGAGGCCCTACGCTACGAGTAGTGGGGCGGTACGCACAGCGGGGCGCCTCAGCCCCGCACCACGAGCATGGTTGCGGCATCCACCTGCGCCAACAGCGCGATCAGATCATCGCGTGACAGCGCGATGCAGCCCTCGGTCGCCCCATAATTTTCGCGCGCGATGTGCATGAAGATCGCGCTGCCATGGCCCGCCCTTGGCGGTGCGTCATTCCAGCCAAGCTCAATCACGAGATCATAGAGCCCGTCGTCGCGGCACATTTTTTCGTGGCTTGCGGCGAAGGGCAGGCGGACCGGACGGTTGTAGTCCGCATGGGAAGCGTCATCACACCAGCCGAGGTCCGGCGTGATCGCCACCATCGGCAAGGCGCATGAAAGGGTTCCAAGCCGATCCTTGCGCCACCACAGGCGGCGCAGTGCCATAACACTTATCGGCGTTGCGCCATCGCCCTCGCGCTTGGCGGCTGCGACACCGCCTTTGCCGATGGCACAGCGCATGCGCGCGCTTCCCGCACGCAGGAAACGATTTGCGTTGTCATCGGGCTCAAGCAGAAGCTCTTTCAGCATGGAAGCAGCAAACCAGAAAGCAAAAGCGGGCGCAAAGCCTGATGCCTTGCGCCCGCCTCATGCTGTGGTGCAGAAATCAGGTGCGGTCGAAACGTACGCGGGTGGAGGAGCCATCTTCCATCGGATTGACCGGCATGTCACGCGCGGCGAGAAGGGCTGCCATCATGGCTGCGAGGTCACCTGCGGGCGGTGCGGTGCCCGGGTTGGTCGCCGGATTGTTTGACGGATTGCCGAACTTCTCGCGGGCCAGCGCCAGAAGCGCGCCCGGATTGCCGCTGAACAGGAAGCTGCCGACGCCATTGGCGAGCCCGCCGGGTTCACTGTCTGTCATGGGGCCTGTCGTTGTGCCTGTCACAGCGCGGTAGATGTCGCCGATGCCCTGCATGTGCTGCAAGGGGTTCAAGGCTTCCAGCACGTCGCCAAAATTGATGCCGCCGCGCGCTTCGATGCGCGGGGTGCGGGCGATCTCAAAATTCTGGGCGGGGTTGCTGATCGCGCGGACGAGAGGGGAATCCATCATGACATGCTCCTTCTTGGCGTCTTCGGGTTGCCGTGCCCGGCCTTTTGCCGGGGCTGTGCCTGATAAAAAGCAAGGATCGGGCCAATGAAAAAACCCTTATCAATCAGACGGTTGTGGTTCGCCGACAGCGGCGTTACCCGGCAAATCCTGCCGGGCTTGCAGCAAAGACTGTCTGCACACATGATGGGTTACATGTAACCATGATGCGGAGCCGCGCCCAATGACCGAACGTCCGCCCCGCCGGAACAATGCTACCCATGCCGAAGGGGAGGCGGTGCGTGATGCGCTGCGCCGGAAGGTGCATCATCATCGTGCGCGCCTCAAGGCAAAGGGTCTCAAGCCCGTCCAGATCTGGCTTCCGGATGTGAAGGCAGCATCATTCCGGGCAGCCGCACGCAAGCAGGCGCGGGCGATTGCAGCGAGTACAGCGGAAGCCGGCGACATCGGTTTCGTCGAGGCGATTGCGGATTGGGCCGGTTGAGGGCGCCCAGATGAAGCGGGGCGAAATCTGGACTGTTGCCGGTGGCGGCTCCTACACGGGAAAGCCGCGTCCGGCTGTCATCATCCAGGATGACAATTTCAGCGAGACAGGTTCTGTCACCATCTGCCCTGCAACGTCGAACACGATCGAGGCGCCGCTGATGCGTATCCGGGTCGAGCCTGACGGCACTAATGGCTTGCGCGCGCCAACGCGGTTCATGGCCGACAAAGTCACGACTGTTGAGCGCGCCCGCCTCGGCAAGCGGGTCGGACGGCTGGATCCCAGCGACCTCAAGCGGCTTGCATCGGCGATATTTGTTTTTCTGGGACTTGGCGCAGGCGGCGTATGATTCCTTGATCAGAGATCATGGCCGGCGCGGGTGCGCTTGGTTGCCAGATAATGCGCGTTGTGCGGATTTTCGGGAAAGGCATGGGACACGCGTTCCACCACATCGACACCCATGCGCCGCAACGCATCAACCTTTTCAGGATTGTTGGTGAGAAGCCGGATGCGCGAGAAGCCGAGAATCGTCAGCATCGTTGCGGCTGGCTGGAACAGCCGCTCGTCCTCCCCAAAGCCCAGCCGCAGATTGGCTTCGACCGTATCAAAGCCCTGATCCTGCAGCGCATAGGCGCGCAATTTGTTCATGAGACCGATACCGCGACCTTCCTGCGCCAGATAGAGCAGGACGCCGCCCCCGCCTTCGGCAATGGCGGCAATGGCGCCATGCAGCTGGTCACCGCAATCGCATTTGAGCGAGCCCAAAATGTCGCCGGTAAAACATTCCGAATGGAGACGCACCAATACAGGGCCGGGGGGCTGAGGCTTGCCGATAAGAAGCGCCAGATGCTCCGGTCCGCCATTGCTGGCGCGGAAGGCGACAATTTCTGTTTCCTCGGCGCCCTTCAGGGGAACACGCGCTGACGCCACCGCGCGAAAGCCGCGCGCCTGTTTCTCATCATAGGCAAGAATTGATGCGGCATCGGTTGATGGCCATTCGGCCATCTCCGGCGGCAATGCCGCGCGCGCCACGACGCAAGGCAGCAACCCGGCAAGCTTGGCGAGTTTTATCGCCGCGATATGTGAGGCGCCGACACCCTCACGCTGGGCATGAAACGGCCCCATCAGCGGATGGGAAAGGTCCGAGATCGGATCGGCCAGATGTTTCAGGAGTTCAAAGCCGCGCTCGCGGGGGAAGGGGATGGCAATCGCGCCTTGCGTGTAGAGCCTGATTTTGAGCGTTGCCGCACGGGGATGCGTGACAAGGATGACACCACCGGCCGGATCAAAGGCTGACAGGCGGTCCCGTGTCGCCGTCTCGGCCGAGAGAATGGCCAAGGACGTGTCGAGCGACGTGTCGATAGACGTGTCGATAGACGTGGGGTCACCCTTGACGCAGACCGGCCAGCCACGGCGCAACGCCAATGCCGCTTCTTCCACCGTGCTGAAAAGGCCGTCTGTCACAGTCAATCCATCAATTGGGCAATCCGCTATCCGGAGCCGGTCATTGCCGGGATGCATTGTTCCAAAGTCACAAGGTCGCGAGGGGAGGGGTGTTCCCGTCTTTTTGCATTCTTTACGTCGTATAGGATAGAAGCGGCAAAGGGTAGCGTGCGGGGGCATGCAAGGGACGCCAAAGGGGACGCCAGTGGCGATGCCTCCAGCGACGAGGTTTCCCCCAAGGAAACAGGAAGGGACGCTGTTCGGGAATGTCTGCCAAAAGGCGCATCCTGCTTGTCGATGACGACAAAGACCTGAGAGAAGGCCTCTCGGAGCAGCTTCGTCTGTCGGGCGAGTTTGAAACCGATGAAGCGCCCACCGGCGCTGCCGGGGTCGAGCGCGTGCGCCATGGCCAGTTCGATCTGGTGGTGCTTGATGTCGGGCTGCCCGATCTCGATGGCCGCGAAGTCTGCCGTCTCATGCGCAAGAACGGCGTACGCGCGCCGATCATCATGCTGACAGGCGTTGTCGGCGATTCAGACCACGTGCTTGGCCTTGACTCGGGCGCCAATGATTACGTCACCAAGCCTTTCAAGTTTCCGGTGCTTCTCGCGCGCATGCGCGCACATCTGCGCAGCCACGAGCAGAGCGAGGATGCGGTCTTTGCGATCGGCCCCTACCAGTTCAAGCCGAGCGCCAAACTCCTGACCGAGGGCGCGCGCAAGGTCCGCCTGACCGAAAAGGAAACGGCGATCCTGCGTTTCCTCTATCGCGTCGGCCCCAAGGTTGTTTCGCGCGAAACGCTCCTGCATGAAGTGTGGGGCTACAATCCCGCCGTCACCACGCATACGCTGGAAACGCATATCTACCGCCTGCGGCAGAAGATCGAAGTTGATCCGGCCAAGGCAAAGCTCCTGGTCACCGAGACCGGCGGCTACAGGCTGGTGCCGTAATGCCGATCAAGCGCCTCATCTCGCGGCTGTCGGGCCGCCCCGATCCCAACGGATTTTCCGTGCGCTTCTGGGGCACACGCGGCTCGGTTGCCTGTGGCGGCGCCAATTACGCGCGCTATGGCGGCAACACCTCTTGCCTTGAGGTCACGGCGTGCGGACGGACCATCATCTTTGATGCGGGAACGGGCCTGCGTCCCCTGGGTGACGCACTTGATGCGCGGGGCCCGCATCCGCTTGATGTGGACATGTTCCTCACCCACACGCATTTCGACCATATCTGCGGCATACCGTTCTTTGCGCCGTTCTACCGTCCGGAAAACAGATTCCGCATCTGGTCGGGTCATCTGTCGCCGCCGTGGAAAACGCGCGACGCCGTCTCGACCCTGATGACGGCGCCGATCTTCCCGGTTGATCCGGCGATCTTCCGTGCACAGATCGACTGGCGTGATTTTCCGGGCGGCGAGACCGTCATGGACGTACCGGGCGTTACCCTGAAGACGCACAAGCTCAATCATCCCAACGGTGCCACCGGCTTCCGCATCGAATGCGGCGACAAGTCGATCTCCTACATCACCGATATGGAGCATGTGGCAGGGCAGGGGCCGGATGCGTCGCTTGCTGCGTTCCTCTCGGGCACCGATATCTTCATCTATGATGCGTCCTACACCGACGCCGAATATCCGGACAAAGCGGGCTATGGCCATTCCACCTGGCGCGCGGGCCTTGATCTGGCGGTTGCGGCGGGGGCGAAGCTCTATGTCCTGTTCCATCACGATCCGGCCCATGATGACCGGGTGATGGACCTCATTGTCCGGGAAGCCCGTGAAGCCGGAAAAATGAATAAAATCAAAGTGATCGCCGCGCGTGAAGGGCAGACCCTGTCACCCTGAAAGTTGCGCGGTGATGTGACCTACGTCACCGTTACCGCGTCATCCCCCATGTCTTACTCCCTCCATACCGCGCCCGGTTCCGGGTGCAGGACAGACGGACAGGACGGGGTCTTTGATGCGCATGAACGCCCTTCGCTTTGGACTTCTTCTCGCGGCCTCGACTGCGCTTGTGCCATTCGGCGCGAGCGCCATGGCTGAGGACAATCCTTGGGTCCAGCAGGATCCGCAGTTCTTTTCCGCGCGCTCCCTTTCGCTTGACGAACTGATCGCCAACACCGTCGTTGCCGTCAATCCGCAGGCAGCCGGCATTACCGTGCGCCTTGAAGGCAAGACGGACCGCCTTGCCCTTGTGCGCGTGCACCAGGACGGCGCCAGTGTCATCGTCGAAATGGACGGGCACGGCGAAGGTGACTGGATCGAGGAGTGGCTCGACTGGTCTTTCGAAGATACGGACGAGAGCACGCGCGACCTGAAGGTCTGGGTTGAAGTGCCGGACGGCGCCGCGATTGCCGCGAGCGAGTATATCGGTGACATCGAAGTCGGATCGACCAATGGCCCGTTTGCCCTTTCCGGCATCGGGTCGATTGATGCGGTCATCGGCAATGTCAGCAGCGCTTCCATCGAAGTGGCGGGCGGCGGCGACGTGCAGATCCTGTCGGTCTCCGGTGCGACCAGCATTGCTATCGCCGGATCAGGCGATGTGACCATCGGCTCTTCCCATGCCACAAGCATTTCGGTTGCCGGTTCAGGTGATGTCGCGCTGGGCAAGGTCGAAGGCGGCCTTGAAGTCGAGATTGCCGGTTCAGGTGAATGTGTCGTCGACAGCCTGAACGGTGCGGTCAGTGTTTCGATTGCCGGTTCGGGCGATGTGCGCATCCGTGATGGCCGCGCCGATCCGGTTGAGGTTTCAGTGGCCGGTTCAGGCTCATTCCTTTTCAACGGCGAGGCCGTGAACCCCGAAATCAGCGTTGTCGGTTCGGGCGATATCTGGTTTGCGTCCTATAGCGGGCAGCTTTCGGCCGATGGTGCCGATATCCGTATCGGCGGCACGCCGGATGATGATTTGACGGAACCCGCACGCGCGCCGCGTGCACCCAGCGCGCCGCCCGCACCGCCCGCACCGCCTGCGCCCGTTCCGCCGGTTTCACCGAACTGAAGATTTGAAACGCGGCCATCTCATTTCTGCCCGGGCACCCCGCACCCCAACACCCCGCCCGGGTTGAACAGAAGCCCCTCTTGCCGCCCTCCCCCCGGGCAAGAGGGGCTTCGCATTTTCAGGCACAGGAAACGCATTTCCGCTGGTGCGCCCGCCGACGCGGGCTGCTTGCGTTTTCTCCGGTTTGGGCGTCCCCTTCGCCAATCGACATTCAACGGAGCGATCCCATGCCTCTCGCGCAGCAACCACTTCAATCCCCCTTCGGCCATCGCAGTGAAGCGGGCGAGGTGGTGAAGGGCATCAATCTTGCGGGCAAGACCGCCCTCGTCACGGGCGGTGCGTCCGGCCTTGGTGTCGAAACCGTGCGGGCGCTGGCGCAGGCCGGGGCGCGCGTCATCATGCCGGTCAGGAACCGTCAGTCGGGTGAGGTCGTTGCCGCAGAGCTGCGGCGTGACACGAAGAACAATGCCATCGAAACAGCCGACATGGACCTTGGCGAATTTTCCTCGGTGCGCGCCTTTGCCAAGGCTTTTGTCGCGCGGAAAATCCCCCTCGACATCATCATCAACAATGCCGGCATCATGGCGACGCCTGAACGGCGCATCAATGGCCGGCTCGAATCACAGTTTGCCACCAACCATCTCGGCCACATGCTGATGGTCGGCCATCTTTCGCCGGCACTGGCCAAGGGCGCGCGGATCGTGGCGCTGTCATCCATCGGGCACCGCATTTCGCCCGTGCGCTTTGATGATCCCCATTTTGAAAAGCAGCCTTACGACAAATGGGTTGCCTATGGTCAGGCCAAGACCGCCAACGCGCTCTATGCGGTTGAACTCAACCGGCGGATCGAGCCCGTCGGCATGCGCGCCTATGCGGTGCATCCGGGCGGCATTGCGACCAATCTCCAGCGTGATCTCAGCCAGGACGAGATGCGCGCCTTTGGCTGGATCGACGCCGAAGGCAAGGTGAATGAGCGCTTCAAGACGCCGGCGGGTGGCGCTGCCACCGCCGTATGGTGCGCGACCTCGCCGCTTCTCGCATCAGGCGGTGGCGTCTATTGCGAGGATTGCAACGTGGCCGCCCAGGTTCCCGCCGATCACAAGGGCTTTGAGGGCGTGCGCCCCTGGGCCATCGATGGCGAAGCGGCCAAGCGTCTGTGGACTTTGTCGGAAGAATTGCTGGGCGAGAAATTCGGCAATTGATTTTCCGCACGCTGACAACGGGGCAGGCTGACGGCGAGCAAGCAAGGGCATGACCACCGCACCGCGTCTTGGCACCTTGCCGCTTTCACCGTTCCGGCGGCTTGACAGGCTTCTTGACGGCATTGCGCCGGGACGGCCACCGATCCTTCTTTCCGTCGGCGATCCCAAGGGCGTGCCGCCGCCCTTCGTGATGGAGGCGATTGCCAGGGCCGCGCGCGATTTCGGTTCGTACCCGCAAGCGCTTGGCCTTGCCCCCTTGCGTGAAAGTATCGCTTCATTCCTGTCGCGGCGCTTTCATCTGCCTCAAGGCATGATCGACAGCGAGCGCCATGTGCTGCCCGTTGTCGGCACGCGCGAGGGGCTGGCGCTGGCGCTTTTGTGCGTGCTGCCCGATCAGCCGAAGGAACGGCCTGCCGTCCTCATCCCCAATCCGTTTTATCAGTGCTATGCGGCGGCGGCGCTTTCCGGCGGGGCCGAGCCCATTTATGTGGACGCCAAACCGGCCCAAGGCTTCCTGCCCGAGTTTGCGCAAGTGCCCGAAGAAATCCTGCGGCGCACGGCAGCTCTTTTCATCTGCTCACCGTCGAACCCGGAAGGGGCGGTTGCCGACATTGCCTATTGGCAAAAGCTTTTCGCCCTTTCGGACCGCTATGGGATCACGATCATCGCCGACGAGTGTTACTCCGAAGTCTTTGATGAGGACCAGGCAGAAGCACCCATCGGCGCCCTGGAAGCAGCAAACAGATCGGGCCGCGATCTGTCACGGCTGATCGTCTTCAACTCTTTGTCCAAGCGCTCGTCCCTGCCGGGAATGCGCTCCGGTCTGGTCGCGGGACATGCGGATTTCATCGCCGCTTATCGCGACATGCGGAACTATGTCGGTGCCACCATGCCCGCCCCGCTGCAAATGGCGTCGGCTGCGGCATGGGCGGACGAGGCCCATGTGCGGGCCATGCGCCAAGCCCATGTGGCGCGAATCAACGCCGCCGAAAAAATCTTTTCCAACCGGCACGGGTTCCGAAGGCCGCCTGGCGGCTTTTTCCTGTGGCTGGATGTGGGGGATGGGGAGGGCGCTACCCGCAAGCTGTGGCGTGAGGCTGGCGTCAAAGTGCTGCCGGGCGCCTATCTTGCCCAGACCAATGCGGCGGGTGACAACCCGGCAGCCGCCTATATCCGCATCGCCCTTGTTAACGAATTGGAAACCACTCGGGCAGCACTTGAAAGGGTGGGGGAAGTGCTCGGCTGACGCGGCCTTGTCCCCAGCCGGTTCGGGAGAGGGTCCATGACCACGCTTCGCGTTGAACCTTCGGTTTTTGACGACGCGGACGATGACGACGCGCCGCCGCCGCGCGCCCAGCGCCGGACAGCAAGGGCGCGCATTCTGCCCGTGATTTCCGAACCACCCCGCTTTCTGGCCTTCCTGCCAGATGCGATCTGGCGTCCGTTGGTCATCTTTGCGCGGCAGAGTTTTGGCCTGGGTCTCTGGATCGTCGCGCTGGCGGCACTTGTGGCACTCGTCAGTGCTGATCCCGCCGATCCCAGCTTCAATGCGGCCAGCGGGCACGCCACGACAAACTTTTTGGGCTCGACCGGTGCGTTCTTCGCTGATCTCACGCTGCAGACGCTGGGCATCGGCGTCATTGCCCTCATCATGCCGCTCGCGGCCTGGGGCGTCTTCCTGATGCTGGGGTTGCACGTCACGCGCTGGGGCCTCCGGCTTCTGGCCTTGCCGTTCGCGGCGATCCTTATCGCCGGTGCGGTCGCCCTTTTGCCGCCAATGGGAGTTTTGCCGACCAAAGCAGGGCTGGGCGGCGTGATCGGATCAACGCTGGTCAATCTCTCCGAAAGCGCGCTTGTGCTGGTCGGGTTGCAGGATTTCCTGTTCGTCATTGCGCTGATGGCGGGCGTCGGCGGCTCCATATTTCTCCTCTTTGCGTCGCAGCTTACTTTTGGTGCGGTCGGGCGGTTCCTTGCGCTGGCGGGCGCTGCCTTCCATCGCGGCAGTCTCCATGTGATCCGTGCCTTTCAATGGCTGCGCGCCCGCTTTGACCGCAACGCACCATTGGTCGAGCGGGCAATGCCCGGCTTTGACGAAGCGGAAAGCCGCACCACCAAACCCGTTTCCCGTGCTGCTGCAACGCCGGTTGAGCCCGCGCGCAAGGAGCCGCGCATCGCGCGTGAGGCAAAGCCCGCCCGCCAGAACAAGCGGGCCAAGGCCGAGGCCGAACCGCAGCTTGCCTTTGACGATTCCGCATTCGAATTGCCGCCTTTGTCGCTTCTGGCAAAACCCAAAGTGGTCGCCGAGCCGCGTGAGTCCGACGAGACGCTGGAACAAAACGCGCGTGTGCTTGAAGGCGTGCTTTCGGATTTCGGTGTGCGCGGCCAGATCACCAAGGTGCGGCCCGGCCCGGTTGTGACGATGTACGAGCTGGAACCGGCGGCCGGCATCAAGGCGTCACGCGTGATCGGCTTGGCCGACGACGTGGCGCGCTCGATGAGTGCCACCTCGGCGCGCATCGCGGTGGTGCCCGGCCGCAACGTGATCGGCATCGAATTGCCGAACCGGCGGCGCGAAACCGTTTATTTGCGCGAACTTCTCTCCGGCCCCGAATTCGAAGCGCCGCGCACGCAGCTGACGCTGGCGCTGGGCAAGGATATTTCCGGCGCGTCCGTTGTGGCCGACCTTGCACGCATGCCGCATCTTCTGATTGCGGGCACCACGGGTTCGGGCAAGTCGGTTGCCATCAACACCATGATCCTGTCGCTGCTCTACCGCTTCAGCCCGCGCGAATGCCGCATGATCATGATCGATCCCAAGATGCTGGAACTCTCCGTCTATGACGGCATCCCGCATCTGCTTGCGCCCGTGGTGACGGAAGCCAAGAAGGCCATCGTCGCGCTCAAATGGGCGGTGCGCGAGATGGAAGACCGCTATCGCAAGATGTCGAAGCTGGGTGTGCGCAACATCGAAGGTTTCAACGAACGTGTCGTGCGTGCGGCGGCCAAGCGCGAAATCCTCAAGCGCGTGGTGCAGACGGGCTTTGACCGTGAATCGGGCGAGCCGGTCTATGAGGAAGAGATCCTCACGCTTGAACCTTTGCCCTTCCTTGTCGTCGTGATCGACGAGATGGCCGATCTCATGATCGTGGCGGGCAAGGAGATCGAGGCGCTGGTGCAGCGCCTCGCCCAGATGGCGCGCGCGGCGGGCATCCATGTGGTGATGGCAACGCAGCGGCCCTCGGTTGATGTCATCACCGGCACGATCAAGGCGAATTTCCCGACCCGCATCTCGTTCCAGGTGACGTCAAAAATCGACAGCCGCACCATTCTGGGCGAGCAGGGGGCCGAGCAGCTTCTGGGCCAGGGCGACATGCTCTATATGGCGGGCGGCGGGCGCATCAGGCGGGTGCACGGGCCATTCGTCTCGGACGGCGAAGTCGAAGAGGTGGTGAGCCATCTGAAAGAGCAGGGTCATCCCGAATATCTCGACGCGGTCACGCAGGACCCGGACGAAGAGGACGAAATGGCGATGGCGCTGGGCGACAGCGAAGGCGGGTCGGGCGACCAGCTCTATGACCAGGCCGTCAATATCGTGCTGCGCGAACGCAAGGCGACAACCTCCTACATCCAGCGGCGGCTGCAGATCGGCTATAACCGCGCCGCGCGGATCATCGAGAAGATGGAAGAGGAAGGCGTCGTCTCGGCCCCCAACCACCAGGGCAAACGCGATGTGCTGGTGGGGGATGGGGTGGGGTAGGGGCGAGTTGGCCGTTGCCCATTGCACTTCGCCTTTGCCCGTGACACGAAGCGGCGATGACCGCACAGCCGCCCCCCGGATATGACGATGACGAGGATGACGAGCCGCCGTCCGGCCCGTCCCTTTTCTCCGATGACGATAGCGAAGACGCAACGCCCGGCCAGGTGCTGCTGCTGGTTCCGCGCTTTACCGCACGGCTGAAGACGGTGCGCTGGTTTTCAGCCGTCGGCCAGAAAATCGACAGGCCGCTCAGCGACCTTGCCACGCGCTATCTCGATGCGCTGGGCTATCCCGACTGCATGCTGGCGCCGATCAGCGACTGGCGCGAGGCAGAAGAGGCGGCCGAAAGCACCGGCGTTGACCTTTCCGCCTTCGAGGCCGAGGAACAATTGCGCATGGCGCTTGAGAGCGATGCGCTGAATGTGTCGGGCGAGGAGGCGCTGTCGGTGGCACTTGCCCATATCCAGTCGGTCGCGGTCACGGCCGCGCGCGAGGGTGCAACCAATGCCGCGCGCATGTGGGGTGTCGCCGATGATGAGGTGATCGCCGCAGCCGTGGGTGCCGCCGTTCAGGTGTCGCACGAGGCGGGCCTTCTGCTCCTCTCTGGCCGGGCGGAAGAAGACCATCCCTTCGCCCTCAAATTTGCGCTGTTCGAACGCGGGCGATGGCCCATTGGCGTGACGGGCATGAGCTTCAACCTGTTCTGACGGCGACAACTCATCCGCATGGCCCCGCGAACGATCTCGATTGCGACCTGGAACATCAATTCCGTGCGGCTGCGCATGGACCTGGTGGAACGCCTCGTGCGCGAACACAATCCCGATGTTTTGTGCCTCCAGGAGACAAAGGTTGAAAACGGATCGTTCCCGCACAAGCCGCTGGCCGCGATGGGCTTTGAGCATCGCGCCATTCACGGGCAGAAGGGCTATCACGGCGTTGCCATCCTTTCGCGGCTGCCCATGGAGAAACCCAAGTCAGAAACTTTTTGCGATATCGACGATGCGCGCCATCTGCGCGTGATGCTGCCCTTTGGCATCGAGCTCAACAATTTCTATGTGCCCGCGGGCGGCGACGAACCCGATGAAAAGCGCAATCCGAAATTCAGGCACAAGCTCGGCTTTCTTGACGAGATGGAAAGCCATTTCGGCAAGAGGCGGGGCAAATCATCCGCACGTGTCGTGGTGGTGGGCGATCTCAATGTCGCGCCGCACGAGAACGATGTCTGGAGCCACAAGCAATTGCTTGATGTGGTCAGCCACACGCCGATGGAGACCGACCGCATGAAGGCGGTGATTGCCGCGCATTCCTTTGTGGATGTGTCGCGCGAATTTGTGCCGCTCTCGGAAAAAGTCTTCACTTGGTGGAGCTATCGCAACAGCGACTGGCGCAAGTCGGATCGCGGGCGCAGGCTGGATCATGTGTGGGTCAGCCCGGCGCTCGCGCCTGCGCTGGTGCGGGATATTTCAGGCCACACGATCCTTCCGGATGCGCGCGACTGGCCGCGCCCTTCTGATCACGTGCCGATGATGGTGCGGGTGAATGTGGAGTGAGGGAAAGGGATTTTCCTCCCCCCTCGCTTGAAGGGGAGAGCGATAATCAGTTCTGGGTCCCCGCCACCGGCTCCGCCGCGCGGCAGCAATCGGGACCGGAAAGTGCCATCACCAGCCGCAGGCGGATTTCATCGGCAAGCTCGCGCACTGCGCGGCGTTCGGCATCTTCGCGCGCGATCACGGTCGAGAAGGGTGAATCAGCCACGTTGTAGGAAACGGTCGACGTGGCCTTGCCTTCCGTCACCACGCGCCCGCCCGCCGGGTCGGTCAGCCGCCAGGTTGCGGTCACGCGGAAATTATAGCGCGTGATCGATGTGTCATCCTGGATGAGAAGGCCGCGGCGCGAATCCCGCAGGCGGATTTCAAGCTTGTACAGCGGGGCGCTGGTGCGCGTGCCATCGGGTGCAAGGGCGTCAATCAGCGCCACCTGAACCAGCTTGTTGAGGCGTTCCTCGCCTGTCGGCGCTTCAACTGCGATGGATGAAAGGCTCTCCTCGGCCGCGCGATTGCCGGCATTCGAGCCATAAAGCGGCGTGAACCCGCAGGCCGACACCAGGAGGGATATCGCCACAACAGACAAGAGCCGGGGCATGCTTACTCCGCCGCGAAAGGGAGTTTCGGGTTTAGCAGGGAAGGGCGCAGTTGGATAGGCAGCGCATTACCCTTCTGCCTTGGCTTTGGACTCATTGGCGGCATGGCCGAATATGCCCTTGGCCATCAACGAGGTTTCGCCGTTGCGCCGTTTCTGGAAAATCTCGGCGCGCACGCCATGGGCTGATTTGCTGTCGGGATCGGCAAGGACCGCCAGCTCTGCCAGATGACAGGCGACGCGGATGTCCTTGTCGGCCATTTCCAGCGCGCGTTTGGCCAATGCACCTGCACCACCGGCAAGCGATGCCAGTTCGCCTGCAAGGGCACTCTCGCGTGCGGGCTTGAGATGGGCTGGATTGCCGTCATACCAGCCGCCATAGAGCCGCCAGATGTTGCGCACCACGAACTCCGGCTCGTCATACATCGGCTTGAGATAGGGCTTGTCGAGCACGTGCTGCCCGATGCTGACACTGTGGATGATGTCGTTGAGGCGCGCGCCCTCGTTCATCAGCTTCACCGTCTCTTGCACGAGATGCTCGAGCGCTTCGGCAACATCGGTCAGCACAAGCTTGATGCGCGCCTTGCCTTCGATGGGCAGGCCGTGGGCGGGCAGGAAGAGTTCCGCATCCATCGCGGCCATGGCGCGCATGGCGGCGGCCCATTCCTTGGGATAACGCTGCACTTTCTGGGGATTGCCGGCGTTGGGAAAATTCCAGATGAAGAAATCGCCCGCACAGATCGCCTTGTGCTTCGGGATCCACGCCCAGGTGTGATCATCGGTTTCGCCGCGCGCATGATGAAGCTCGATGGCGAGACCGCCGACATCGAGTGTCAGCCTGTCGCTGTAGGTCGTGTCGGGCTTGGACACGCTTTCGGGCAGAAAGCGCTGCTCGCCCGAAATGTCATAGCCCCGGCGGCGGAACTGGCCGAACTGGCGCTCATTGATCAGGCGATTATAGCCGTTGGTCGCATTGTAGCGGTCAAAGCGCGCGGCGACATTCTCGTGGCCGACGATTTTCGGACGCGGCCTGCCGGAAGTTTCGCAATCGGCACAGAATGCACCGCAGCCGCCAACGTGATCGACATGCCCATGGGTATAGACAAGCGTGTTGAAGCGGTCCTTTCGCCAGCCGCGGATGGCGCTCACCACCTTGCTGCCGCCCTCGGGGTTCGAGGTATCAAAGGCCACCAGCCCGTCATCGGTTGCGAAAAGGACGGAATGCGAAAAGGCCTCGACCATGGCCACGCCGTTGCCGAGCTCCGACAATTGGTGATTGATGCGGTTGATGGGGCCGACATCGGCCGCGCCCTTGCCCTCGTCAATCACCGCGCGCGACAGCGCCAGAAGATCCGCCATGATGCTCTCCGCCCAGTTGCTCGACCAGTTGTGCGGGCGATCATGCGGGCAGTGGGGAAACGGGGCAAGAAGCTTTGGGCCGATCAGACCCGCAGGCTGTCAGCCCCGCAGATTGCCGTAGCGTGCTTCGAGCAGGATAAGCGCCAGCGCATCACCCGTTGCCGCATGGGCGCGGGCGAGGCGCACGGCAAGAACGCCCGCCTTCTGGTGACCGGTGCCGAATTGCGCCTCGATGCGCGACAGGGCGCGGCCAAGGCATGAGGCCGCTTCAAGAAAGCGGCGGCGCAAGAATGCGACAGAGCCCAGCATCTCGGCAGCGTGAGCCGCGTGGACGGTTTCGCCCAACGCATCAAGTGCCGGTTCGGCAATGGCGGCATGACGCGCGCAAGAAGCATGATCATTGCTGTCAAGCGCGATGGTCGCCGCATTCAGATGCGCAATGGCAACCGCCCTTACCTGACCGCCAAACCAGCGCTCGCCAAGGAGGATGGTCAACTCCAGAAGATTGCGCGCGGCATCCGGTTTGCGGCGGTAGAAATGCAGGGTGAAGTCGTTCAGCGCCGCAAAAATGCGGTGCGGGTCGGGCGTTTCGTCATCGAGCTGGGCCAGAAGATGCGCCCGCGCCGCCTGTTCCTCCGCACTTGTCGCGGGCGCGACGGCATCGTTTCCCGCAACAGGTTCTGCAACGGCGGACCGCGCGGCCGGCACAGAAGCCAGAGGGGGAATGTTTGAAACCAGTGCCGACACGACAAACTCCAAGGCCCAGCGAAGGCCCGGATTCGGTCACGAGGCCGCCGGAATCGCAAGCAGTTTTGGCGAATGCGGGGAATGCAGCTAGGATCAAGGTTAATGGCGCGGCGGGTGGCATCGCTGCGGTGGAACAACAATTCTGACGAGCGGCAGAGACAAACATGAAACGCACAAACAATTTTCTCGCCTGCGCGATTGCATTTGCCGCGGCCCTGTCTGCGGCGCCACTGGCCGCCGCGCAGGAAATCGAGATGCGCTATCGCGTCACCGGCGTTGCCGAGAATGATGTGCTCAACATCCGCAATTCGCCGTCCGCTGATGCAGAAATTGCGGGCGCCATTCCCTTCAACTCGGTTTCCATCTTCAGCACGGGCGAAGAGAAGGCTGTCGGCAGCACGCGCTGGCTCAACACGATGAGCCCCTATGGCTATGGCTGGGTGAATGCAAAATTTCTTGAGCCGTTTGATGCTGCTGAAATCCTGCCCGATGAAAATCTCGCCCTGCCGCTTTCCTGTGGCGGCACAGAACCGTTCTGGAGTGCGGACATCAGCGAGGCTTCCGTGCGCGTGACAACGCCCGAGCACGAGGAAGGCTTTGATATCGGGCGCGATGGTCCGCTTATCCGCCGAGGCGCAGCCGGATGGGATATCCGCATCAAAGGCGCGTCCAGCATCATCCTCATGGAAACCTGGGAGTGTTCGGACGGGATGAGCGAGACGGTCTATCGCTATGAATATGACGATGGGGGCTTGAAGGGTTGCTGCGGCGCGCTGCCCTGAGGCGCGGGACTATTCGCCAAGCCCGATCAGGGGTGCAGCAGACACAAATGATCCCGCAACCGGCGTTCCCCCGGGATCGACGCCCGTAAAGCCGTAAGGCTGGTCGCGGTCGATGCGGCAGACGATCATGCCTGCCTCATTTGCGGCAGCGATCTCGCCGCGATGATCGGACAGGAAGGCGATCCGGTCCGGCCCATGGCCGATGGTGGCCGCGATCATTCTGTAAGACGCTGCTTCCAGCTTGGGTCCGGTCGTCGTGTCAAACCAGCCCGAGAAGAGCGGCTGCAGATCGCCTTTGTCGGAATGACCGAAAAGCTGATGCTGGGCCTCGATCGAACCCGATGAGAAGACATGGAGCGAAAGCCCGAGCCTGTGCGCGCGCGTCAGGACAGGCACGACATCATCATAGATGGGGGCCTTCACTTCGCCGCTTGCATAGGCCTCACGCCAGACGAGACCCTGCAGCGCCTTCAGGGGCGTTGCCTTGCGATCGGCGGCAATCCATTCCAGGAGCACGCGAATGGCCGCCTCGATGCCCTCATAAGCGCGCGCGTCAAGGGCGGCGGTCTCCCGCAGGGCCGCAGCGACGGTGGGGTCGGCAGCGTGCGTGCGCACGAATTCCGGCAAATGGCTTGCCGCATAGGGGAACAGCACCTGATGGACGAAGGTAACCGGTGTGGTCGTGCCCTCGATATCGGTGACGAGCGCCCTCAGCTCAGACATTGACATAGGCCGGAAAGCGCGTGGCGATGTCGCTGCCGGAATATTTTGCAACCCAGCCCTCGGGAGAGGTGAAAATACGGATTGCGGCGAAAAGCGGCCGCTCGCCCGCGTCAAACCAGTGGGTCATGCCGGCGGGCACGGAAATGAGGTCGCCCGCGGTGCAGACAAGCTGGGCGACCTCCGCCCCCTTGTGCAGATAGAAGGCGCCCGCGCCCTCCACAAAGAAGCGCACCTCGTCGTCGGCATGGATGTGCTCGGAAAGGAATTTGGCGCGCAAGGCCACGCGGTCGGGGTGGTCGGGCGCCATGCGCACGACATCGACGGATTTGTAGCCGCCCTCCGCCATGATGCGCGCAACATCGCGCTGATAGGCTTTCAGCACGTCATCCTGGCCTGCGCCATGGGCAAGGCGTATGCCGGCCTCCCACAATTCAAAGCGCACGCCGAACGCCGAAAGCGCTTCGGCGATTTTCTCGCGATCCGTCAGGTCAAGATGCGCGCAGGCGCCGTCGGTCTCGTGAAAGAGTTTGAGGCGCGTCTGCTCGCGGGGGAAGGGAGCGTTCATCGGGGACCATTCTCCTCGGCAAGGATCATGTCGAACAGGGCATCAAAACCTTCCAGATGGCGGCGCGTTTCGGCAACGCCCGAGCCCCAGACATAAAGCCCGTGGCCCGCCAGAAGATAGCCAAAGCATGGCGAAAGACCCTCGATCCGCCGCGAGGCTTCGTGGGCGAGCATTTCCATGTCCTGGCTGTTGGCCAGGATCGGCACGTCGATGTGGGTCTCGTGCGTGGTGACCCCGCGAAAGACCTTCAACAATTCCCAGCCCGCGATCCTGAGGAAACCGCGCGACAGATGGCGGCGTCCCAGTACGGTTGCGGCCTTGTGATGGACATGCGCGACGGCACCGATCGACGGATCATCGCGGTAGAGCTGAAGATGAAGTTCGCCCTCCGCCGAGGCGCGGGGATGGCGCGGGCCATTGATGGGAACATTAATGACGTTGGCCGCGGTGATCGCGCCCTTGTCGCCACCCGTTGCGGTCAAGGCCGCAGTCCCCGCATCGATGCGCACGGAAAAATTTCCGGCAGTTGCGGGCACCATGCCGCGTGCACCCGCAAAATGCGCCAGTGCGATTACGCCATCGACGGCCTCCGCAACGGAAAGCGGCGTGGCAGCTTCAGGTTTTGCAGGCGCAAGCAGGGACATTTCGGTGGGGCCTTCAGGGTCAATTCGGGTCCTGAATATGCCCCCGGCCCGCGTGATTGCAAGGTCAGCGGTTGATGTCGAAGGCTGCCATCGCCGCCATGTAGCCGATATCCGACATCTTGGCGCCCAGGGGACAGATCTGCACCGGCTTCTCAAGGCCCACCAAAAGCGGGCCGATGACGGTGCAGCCGCCCAGCTCCTGCAGGAGCTTGGTCGAGATCGATGCCGAATGGATGGCGGGCATGATCAGCACATTGGCGACGTCGTTCAGGCGGCAGAAGGGATAATTCGCCATGGCCGCGCGGTTGAGGGCGACGTCAGCCGCCATCTCGCCGTCGAACTGGAAATCGACACTGCGCTTCTCAAGGATCTCGACAGCCTCGCGCACGCGGATCGAACGCTCGCCACGCGGATAGCCGAAAGTGGAATAGGCCAGAAGGGCGACGCGCGGTTCATAGCCGAGGCGGCGCGCAACGCCCGCCGCCATCTCGGAAATGTCGGCAAGCTCCTCCGCCGTCGGCATGTCGTGCACGTTGGTGTCGGCCACGAACACGGTGCGGCCGCGCGACAGGATCATCGAGACGCCGATCACGCGCTGGCCGGGCTTGGGGTCCAGGACCATGCGCACAGGATCAAGGGCGACCGAGAAATTGCGGGTGACGCCCGTGACCATCGCATCGGCGTCGCCTGCCGCCACCATGGACGCGGCAAAGACGTTGCGGTCGAAGGTCACCAGCCGCGTGCAATCGCGCAGAAGCGAGCCCTGACGCTGCAGGCGCCGGTAGAGCGCTTGCGAATATTCCTCGTTCTTCGGGCTGTCCGGGGCATAGGCAATCGCCAGTTCGCCATCCGGCTCCATGCCGATGCGCTTCATGGTCTCGTGGATGCGGTCCGGGCGACCCACGAGCACGGCTTGACCAAGGCCATTGCCCTGGAACGAGGCGGCGGCGCGAATGACAGCCTCCTCCTCGCCCTCGGCAAACACGACCTTGCGCGGATTGGCGCGCACGCGCGCCGTGATGCGCTGGATGATGGACGCGACCGGATCAAGGCGCGCCGACAATTCGTTCTGGTAGTGCTCCAGATTTTCGATGCGGCGCTGGGCAACACCCGAGTCCATTGCGGCCTTGGCAACCGCCGCAGGGATGCGCGCGATCAGGCGCGGGTCAAAGGGCACCGGGATGATGTAGCCGGGTCCGAATTTCGGGCGCTGGCCGTGATAGGCGGCCGCCACTTCGTCGGGCACGTCCTCGCGGGCGAGTGCAGCCAGCGCTTCGGCGGCGGCGATTTTCATCTCCTCGTTGATCGTGCGGGCGCGCACATCAAGGGCGCCACGGAAGATGTAGGGAAAGCCCAGGACGTTGTTCACCTGGTTGGGATAATCCGAGCGGCCGGTTGCCACAATCGCGTCGTTGCGAACGGCGTGGACTTCTTCGGGCGTGATCTCGGGGTCGGGATTGGCGCAGGCAAAGATGATGGGCTTTGCCGCCATCACCCTGACCATCGCCTGCGTCATGGCGCCTTTGACCGACAGGCCCAGGAACACGTCGGCGCCTTCCAGCGCCTCGGTCAGGGTGCGGGCCTTCGTTTCGACGGCATGGGCCGACTTCCACTGGTTCATGCCCTCGGTGCGGCCCTTCCAGATGACGCCCTTGGTGTCACACAGGATCGCATTGCCGTGCGGCATGCCCATCGCCTTGATGAGCTCAAGACAGGCAATGCCGGCCGAGCCCGCGCCATTCACCACCATCTTCGTGCGCTTGATGTCGCGGCCGGTCAGGAAAAGCGCGTTCACAAGGCCCGCGGCCGTGATGATGGCGGTGCCATGCTGATCGTCGTGGAAGACGGGAATGTTCATCAGCTCGCGCAGGCGCTGCTCGATCACGAAACAGTCGGGCGCCTTGATGTCCTCGAGATTGATGCCGCCAAACGTGGGCGCCAAGTAGCGCACGCAATTGACGAAGGCGTCGACGTCAGACGTATCGATCTCCAGATCGATGGAATCGACGTCGGCAAAGCGCTTGAAAAGAACCGCCTTGCCCTCCATCACCGGCTTGGACGCGAGCGGCCCCAGATCGCCCAGTCCCAGGATGGCCGTGCCGTTGGAGATGACCGCAACCAGATTGCCCTTGGCGGTATAGTCAAAAACCTTGCCGGGATCCTCGGCGATGGCCCGGACCGGGGCAGCGACACCCGGACTATAGGCGAGGCTCAAGTCGCGCTGGGTCGCCATCGGCTTTGTGGGCACGATTTCCAGCTTGCCGGGCTTGCCTTCAGCGTGAAAGGCAAGGGCTTCTTCGTCAGTGAAGGGGCGTTTTTTTGACATGACCGGAACGGTTCGAGGCTGGCTGGCTTTGGCGTTTTGCCGCCAATCCGTGCTAGCGTCGCGGCTTCGTCATTGCAGGGCGGATCGATCCTCTCTTAAGGGGTAAGCGGCTGCAAAACAACATTGATCGGCGACAAATCAGCGCGATGAACCAGCACAAAGGCATCCCGGACAGTGCGGAGGCAAAGGCACCGGCCGCGCCGCCACCTGCGGCTGATGCAACGCCCATGATGGCGCAATATCTGGAAATCGCCGCGGCCCATCCGGGCCATCTTCTCTTCTACCGGATGGGTGATTTCTACGAACTCTTCTTCGACGACGCGGTAAAGGCGGCCGCCGCCCTCGACATCGCGCTCACCAAACGCGGCAAGCATCTGGGTGACGACATTCCCATGTGCGGCGTGCCGGTTCATGCGGCAGATGCCTATCTGGCGCGCCTCATCCGCAAGGGGTTCAAGGTCGCGATCTGCGAGCAGGTTGAGGACCCCGCCATCGCCAAAAAGCGCGGCGCCAAGTCGGTTGTGCGGCGCGAGGTCGTGCGACTGGTCACGCAGGGCACACTCTCGGAAGACACGCTGCTTGATGCGCGGCGGGCCAATCATCTTGCCGCCCTTGCGCGCGCCGAAGGAAAGCTCGCGCTGGCATTCGCCGACATGTCGGATGGCAGTTTTGGCGTGATGATGGTGGAAGAGGCTGCGCTCGGCCATGCTCTTGCGCGCATCGCACCGGCCGAATTGCTGGCGGGTGACACACTTCTGACCGATGGCGCCCTCAAGCCCGCACTCGAAGAATGGCGCGACGTGCTGACGCCCTTGCCGATGGCGCATTTTGATTCACGCAGCGGCGAAGCAGCACTCAAGGACCTCTACAAGGTTGCAACGCTAGATGCGTTCGGGACTTTCACGCGCGCCGAGATCGCGGCTGCGGGTGCCATCGTGCGCTATCTTTCGCTCACCCAGAAGGGGCGATTGCCGGCCATGAAGCCGCCGGTGCGCGAGGCGGCGTCCGGCATCATGGTGATCGATGCGGCAACGCGGCGGAACCTTGAACTCACCGAAACAATGGCGGGCGGGCGCGACGGCAGTCTTCTGGCTGTCATAGACCTTACCCGGACAGCCGGCGGGGCGCGGCTGCTTGCGCGGCACCTCACTTCTCCCTTGACTGATCCCGTGGCCATCGCGGAACGGCTTGATGCCGTCAGTTTCTTCCATGCGGCGCGCGACGTACGGAAAGACGCGCGGGAAATCCTCACGCGCACGCCGGACCTTGCGCGGGCGCTGTCGCGCCTGTCGCTGGGGCGGGGGGGACCGCGTGATCTTGGTGCCGTGCGTGATGCAATCCTTGCGGCCCAGGAACTTGCTTCATTGTTGCGGCTCAATGAGGAGGCTGGCGCGTCCACCGCCATTGCCGCTTCCATCAACGCCCTGTCATTGCAGGACCCGGCGCTTCAAGGCCTTGTCGCCGAGCTTCAGGCGATGCTCGCTGCCGATCTGCCACTGAGCGAGCGGGATGGCGGCTTTGTTGCCAAAGGCGCGCTTGCAGCGCTGGATGCAGCGTTCGAGCTGCGCGACGAGAGCAAGCGCGTGATTGCGGGGCTGGAGACGCGGCTCAAGGCCGACACCGGCATCGCCTCGCTCAAGATCCGCCACAACAATGTCGTCGGCTATCATGTCGAGGTGACATCGGCCCATGCCGAGCGGCTGTTGCAGCCGCCGTTTGCCGAAAACTTCATCCATCGCCAGACGCTTCCCAATGCGGCGCGGTTTTCGACCCTTGAACTCAACACGCTTGCCTCGCGCATCCATGACGCGGCGGCACACGCCCTCTTGCTTGAGCTCGACATCTTCCAGTCGCTGGTCAGGCAGACCCACGCCTTGGCGGTGCCGTTGGCGGGGATCGCTGCAGCGCTTGCCGTCACCGACGTCCATTCAGCGCTTGCCGAACTTGCCGTGACCCGCAATTGGGCCCGCCCCCGCGTTGACGGCACCACGGCCTTTGATGTGCGCGCAGGCCGGCATCCGGTCGTGGAAACGGTTCTTGCGCGCGCGTCGCAGGCCTTTGTGCCCAATGACTGCAATCTCTCGGCCAAGGATGCCGGCGGCAGCGGGCGGTTGTGGCTCATCACCGGCCCCAACATGGCGGGCAAATCGACTTACCTCCGGCAGAATGCGCTCATCGCCATTCTTGCGCAGGCGGGCAGTTTTGTTCCCGCGCTCCATGCCCATATCGGTGCCATCGACCGCTTGTTCAGCCGGGTGGGCGCGTCCGATGATCTCGCGCGCGGGCGCTCGACCTTCATGGTCGAGATGGTGGAGACGGCTGCCATCCTCACGCAGGCGACAAACCGGTCGCTCGTGATCCTCGACGAGATCGGGCGCGGCACAGCGACGTTTGACGGGCTCTCGATCGCATGGGGAACGCTGGAGCATCTGCATGATGTGAACGGCGCGCGCGCCCTTTTCGCCACGCATTATCACGAGCTGACAGCGTTGGCGCGCACGCTTGGCGAACTCCATCCCGCCTCGATGCGCGTCAAGGAATGGAAAGGCGATATCGTCTTCCTGCATGAGGTTGCACCGGGTGCCGCCGACCGGTCCTATGGCATCCAGGTCGCAAGGCTCGCCGGCCTGCCGCAGGCTGTGATCGCGCGGGCGAGTGCCGTTCTTGCCGCCCTTGAAAAGGGTGACGAGGGGCGGCGCGCACGCACGCTGGTTGATGATTTGCCGCTCTTCGCGCAAGCGCCTGCTTCCTCTGCACCCGCTGGAGAGGACGCTTTGCGGCAGGCGCTCTCAACCATCGAGCCCGACGAACTTGCCCCGCGCGAGGCACTGCAATGGATCTACCGGCTGATCGCGCTTGCCAAGGATCGTCCGGCATGAACGCTCCGCAAACCGCTGCGCCGATGATTGATGGCACCGCCATCCGGCGTGACCTGACCGCCATCGCGCACGCGCATGCGGGTGACACGCAGAAGATGCGCAATGCCGCGATGCGGCTTCTCAAGGAAATCCAGACCGAGGCGCGCAACGGCCTTGAGCGCCGCCTCATGCAGGGTGCAGGCGGGCTTGCGGTCGCCCATGCCCTGTCGGGCGTGCAGGATGCGATCATCGCCGCGCTCTATGATTTTACCGTCAAGCACATCTACTATGCGGCGAACCCGACGGAGTCCGAGCGGCTCGCGGTTGTGGCGGTGGGCGGCTATGGCAGGGGCACGCTGGCGCCGGGTTCCGACATCGATCTTCTGTTCCTCTTTCCCTGGAAGCAGACGCCGTGGGGCGAGAGCGTGGTCGAGTTCATGCTCTACATGCTCTGGGATCTTGGTCTCAAGGTCGGGCATGCGACACGCTCGGTTGACGAGTGCCTCAGGCTTGCGCGCTCCGACATGACGATCCGCACCGCCGTTCTGGAGGCGCGCTTTCTCTGGGGCGACCGCAAAGTGTTCGACACGCTCCAGAAGCGTTTTGAGCATGATTTCCAGTCCGGTGCAGGCAGTGATTTCGTCGATGCCAAACTTGCCGAACGCGACGACCGCCATGGAAGGGCGGGCGAAAGCCGCTATCTGGTCGAACCCAATGTGAAGGACGGCAAAGGGGGCTTGCGCGACCTGCAGACATTGTTCTGGATCGGCAAATATCTCTACCGCGTCGAGGACCCGTCCGACCTTGTGGACAAGGGTGTTTTCACGCGCGAGGAATTCCAGACCTTTCGCCATGCGGAGGAATTCCTGTGGCGGGTGCGCTGCCATCTCCACTTCCACACCAAACGTGCCGAAGAGCGCATCTCGTTTGATGTCCAGCGCGACATGGCCGAGCGCATGGGTTATGGCCCCGGCGGCGGCCCCAATGGCGGCAAGGGTGACGGCAAGGGCAATCGCGCCATTGAACATTTCATGCGCGACTATTTCCTTGTGGCCAAGGATGTCGGCGATCTGACCCGCATCTTCTGTGCGGCGCTGGAAAACCAGCACCGGAAAAGCTGGCCGGTGCTGGGCCGCCTCATCCCGGTCTTTGGCCGCAAGCGGGTTGCGCCCGGCTTTTTCATCGAAGGCGGACGGGTGCAGCCGGAAGATACGGGCGTTTTCCAGCGCGATCCCGTCAATCTCATCCGGCTCTTCCAGATTGCTGATGAAAAGGGCGTGCACATCCATCCCGATGCGCTGAAACTCGCCACCCGCTCGCTTCATCTCATCGACGACAATCTGCGGGCGGATGCGGAAGCCAATCGCCTGTTTCTCTCGGTGCTGGCTTCGCCCCGCGACCCGGAACGCGTGCTGCGCTGGATGAATGAGTGCGGCGTGCTTGGCCGGTTCGTGCCTGCCTTCGGGCGCATCGTCGCGCTGATGCAGTTCAACATGTATCACCACTATACGGTGGACGAGCATTTGTTGCGGGCCATCGGCAATCTGTCGCTGATCGAGCGCGGCGAGCTCAAGGACCAGCATCCACTGGCTGCGTCGATCATCCACAAGATCCATTCACGGCCGGTCATCTATCTCGCGATGCTGCTGCATGACATCGCCAAGGGAACCGAGCGCGACCATTCGGAAGAGGGCGAGGAGATCGCGCGCGAGCTCGGGCCCCGGCTTCATCTCTCGCCCGCCGAAACGGAAACGGTTGCCTGGCTCGTGCGCAATCATCTGGTGATGAGTGACGTCGCGCAGAAGCGCGATTTGTCGGACCCCAAGACCATCGATGACTTTGTCCATGTCGTGCAGACGCCCGAGCGGCTGCGCCTCCTCCTGATCCTGACGGTCGCGGACATCCGCGCCGTGGGGCCGGGCGTATGGAATGGCTGGAAGGGCCAATTGCTGCGCGACCTCTATCACGCCGCCGAGCAGCGCATGGTTGGCGGCATGGTCGGGGGCTCGGCGGCTGCCAATCTCTCTGCGCGGGCCGATGCGGCGCGGGCGACGCTGGGCGATACCCTCGTGGCATGGAAATCAGACGAGCGCGAGCGGGCGCTCAACCGTCATTACCAGCCCTACTGGCTGACGCTGACACCCGACATGCATGAGCGGCATGCAAAGTTCATCCGCGCTGCGGAGCAGAGCGAGAGCTGGCAGAACGGCGAGGCGCTGGCCCTTGAGGCGTCAGCGGACCCGTTCCGCGCGGTGACAGAATGCGCCATCTATACGGCGGACCATCCCGGCCTCTTCTACCGGCTGGCGGGCGGCTTTGCAGTCGCGGGCGCCTCCATCGTCGATGCCAAGGCCTTCACCACCAATGACGGTATGGCGCTTGACGTGTTCTGGATCCAGGATGCGTTGGGTGGCCCCTTTGAATTGGCGCGCCTGTCGCGGCTCAAGGAAGTCCTCATCCGCACGCTCAAGGGCGAAATCGTGCCGCGCACGCTCATGGATGCGCGCCGCGTGCGCAGCCGCGAAGACGCCTTCCGGGTGGAGCCCTCCGTCATCATCGACAATTCGGCGTCTGACCTTTGCACGGTGATCGAAGTTGACGGGCGCGACAGGCCCGGCCTCCTGCATGATCTGACACGCGCGATCTATGTGTCCGGGCTTTCCATCCATTCGGCGCAGATTGCGACCTATGGCGAGCGGGCGGTTGATGTGTTCTATGTGAAGGACCTCTACGGCCACAAGATCACGCATGAAGCGCGCATCCGCACCGTCGAACAAAACCTTCTGGACGCCCTTGGCGGCAGCGGCGCAAAACCCATGCGCCTGCAGCGGGCTGAACCGGCCGAAAGCTGAGACGGGACAATCATGGCTATTCTTCGCGGCACGGTAACAGTTGGTGGCTGGACGATGGTCAGCCGCGTGCTTGGTTTCCTGCGAGACATTGTGATCGCAGCAGCCATCGGCACGGGGCCGGTTGCGGATGCGTGGGCGGTCGCGTTCCGCTTTCCCAATCTTTTCCGCAGGCTTTTTGGCGAGGGTGCGTTCAACGCTGCCTTCGTGCCGCTCTATGCCGGCAAGATGGAAGGGGAGGGCGTGCCTGCCGCACAGAAATTCGCGCAAGCCATATTGTCGGCCATCCTGCCGGTGCTGATCGCGGTCTCGGCCCTTGCCATGATTTTCATGCCATGGATCATGCAGGTTTATGCGCCGGGCTTTGCCGATGATCCTCTGCGCCATGGCATTGCGGTTGACTACACGCAGATCGCCTTTCCTTATCTCCTCTTCATGTCGCTGGTCGCGCTCTATGCGGGCGTGCTCAATACGCATGGACGGTTTGCGGCGGCAGCAGCAGCGCAAAGCCTGCTCAACATCGTCCTGATCGCCGCCAGCCTCATCGTCCACTACGCCGTTGATCCGCCGCCGGGTGATCCCGCCTGGGGTTACGGGCTTGCCTTCGGCGTTGCCTTTGCCGGTGCCGCGCAATTCCTTTTCCTGGCTTTTGCACTCGCACGGCGCGGATTGGCGTTGCGGCCCGGGCGCCCACGCCTGACACCGGAGGTCAGGCAAACCTTCAGGCTCGCCGTGCCCGGCATCATCGCAGGCGGCGTTTCGCAGATTTCGATCTTCGTGATGACGGTGATTGCCTCGCTGCAGGATGGCGCGCCCTCCGTCCTTTATTATGCCGACCGCATCTATCAATTTCCGCTCGGCATTGTCGGCGTGGCGATGGGGGTCGTGCTCCTGCCGACGCTGGCGCGCCATATCAGGGGCGCGCGCGAGGATCTGGCGCTCCATTGGCAGAACCGCGGTGTCGAACTTTCCATGCTGCTCACGCTGCCGGCGGCTGTTGCGCTGATGACGATTGCGCTGCCGATCTCCGTTGCCCTCTTCGAGCGGGGCGCGTTTGACCGCGCGTCGAGCGAGATGGTGGCGTCGGTTCTTCTCATCTTCGGTTTCGGGCTTCCGGCCTTCATCCTCAACAAGGTGATGATGCCCGCCTATTTTGCGCGTTCCGATACGGTGACGCCGATGCGCTATGCGATCATCACGCTTGTCCTCGACATCGCGCTTTCGACCGGGCTCTTCTTTGCCTTCGGCGCGGCGGGAATTGCGGCAGGCACGTCAATTGCTGCATGGGCAAATTTCGCCTTGCTGTCGCGCACGCTTCTCAAACGCGGCCATTTCGCGCTCGATGGGCGCGCACGAAAGCGCCTGCCGCGCATTCTGGCAGCCAGTGTGGCGATGGGTTTTGTCACTTTCGGCCTCTGGCAGATGCTGGCGCCGTGGTTCGACCGTTCAAACACGATGGCGCTGGCGGGGCTTGCAATCATCTGCGGCGCCGGGCTTTTTGCCTACGCCATTGCTGCTTTCGCGTTCGGGGCGACCAGCCTTGGTGACCTTCGGACGCAATTGTCCCGCAAGGGCTGAAGGCCGGATGAAAGCGGGCCTGAAAGCGGACTTGAAAGGTGGGGTCGCCAGGGCCATAAGGGCGCGCTTTCCAGCTCTTGCGGTTCCTTTTGCGGTTCAGGGCGGACTAACATGACCGACATCGTTCCGGAGCGGGCCCTCCACAAGCCCCTGGTTTTCTCGGGCGTGCAGCCCACGGGCGACCTTCATATCGGCAATTATCTCGGTGCCATCAAGAACTGGGTGCCGATGCAGTCGGCCATGCCGTGCGTTTTCTGCGTCGTTGATCTTCACGCGATGACGGCGGATTTTGATCCGCGCGTGCTGCCGGGAAAAACCCGCGAAGTGGCTGCCGGCTATATTGCCTGCGGCATCGATCCGGAAACCAGCATCATCTTTCCCCAGTCGCGGGTGACGGCGCATGCCGAGCTTGCCTGGGTGCTCAATTGCGTTGCGCGCATCGGCTGGCTGAACCGCATGACGCAGTTCAAGGACAAGGCCGGCAAAAACCGCGAGGCGGCCTCTGTCGGGCTTTTCGTCTATCCCGTGCTGATGGCGGCCGACATCCTTGCCTACAAGGCAACGCAGGTGCCGGTGGGCGAAGACCAGAAGCAGCATCTGGAACTGGCGCGCGACATTGCCCAGAAGTTCAACAACGATTTCGGCGTGCCGGATTTCTTTCCCTTGCCCGAACCGCTGATCCTTGGCCCCACGCCCCGGGTGATGAGCCTGCGCGACGGGAAGGCGAAAATGTCGAAGTCTGATCCGTCGGCCGCTTCGCGCATCACGCTCATGGACTCGGCCGACGAGATCGCCGACAAAATCCGGCGCGCGAAAACCGATATGCATCCGCTTCCCGAGGCGCGTGCAGGCCTTGAGGGCCGACCGGAAGCAGAGAACCTTCTTTCGATCTTTGCGGCATTGGCGGACATTTCGCTTGATGATGCCATTGCGCGTTTTGCGGGCCAGCAATTCTCCGCATTCAAGAACGCGCTGGCGGAACTTGCGGTTGCCCGGCTTTCACCCATCCGGGACACGATGACACGCCTGATGGGTGATCCGGCTGAACTTGACCGCCTGCTTGCGCGCGGTGCTGCACGGGCCGATGCGATTGCCGCGCCGGTGCTCGCCGAAGTCAAGAGAATCACGGGACTTTTCTGACATGTGGTCTGACATGAGGCGCGGGCGTTTGCCTTTTCTGGCGCCCACGGCTTAAGGTCGTGCCCATGCCCGCCTCCCGCCGCAAATTTCTGGTTGTGGTCGATGATACACCCGAATGCCGGGTGGCGCTGCGCTTTGCGGCGCGGCGGGCTGAGCACACGGGCGGCACGGTCACGGCGTTGCACATCATTGAACCACCCGACGTGCAGCAATGGCGCGGCGTCGAGGAGATCATGCGCGAGGAAGCGCTTGCCAAAGCCGAAGAGGTGCTTTCGGGCGCCGCACGCATCGTTCACGAGATGAACGGCCTTGTGCCCGAACTTGTGGTGCGCGAGGGCAAGACGAAAGACGCGCTTTGGTCGCTGATGGCGGAGGACCGCAACATCTCCATTCTCGTGCTGGCGTCAGGCACCGGCAATGAAGGTGTGGGGCCGCTGGTCTCGATGGTCGCGGGTCAGGGACAAAATCTCTATCCGATCCCGGTTACGGTCGTGCCCGGCAGCCTGTCGGATGCGCAGATCGACGAGATCGCTTGAGCGTGCCCGGTTTTAGTGTCTGAAATGGCGGATGCCGGTAAAGGCCATCGCCAGGCCCGCTTCGTCCGCCGCCTTGATGACATCAGCATCACGCATCGAGCCGCCCGGCTGGATCACGCAGGTCGCGCCAGCCTCAGCCGCCTGCAGCAATCCGTCGGGGAAGGGAAAGAACGCATCCGACGCCACGGCAGAACCCTTCGTGTGCGGTTCCTTCCATCCGGCTGTTTCAGCTGCATCGCGCGCCTTCCAGGCACCGATGCGTGAGCTTTCGCGCCGGTTCATCTGGCCCGCACCAATGCCCGCGGTTGCAAGGTCGCGCGCATAGACGATGGCATTCGACTTCACGTGCTTGGCGACCGTGAAGGCAAAGAGCATGTCATCAAGCTCACGCGCATCGGGCGCGCGCTTTGTCACGATCTTGAGATTTTCGCGCGTCACGCGGACATTGTCGCGGTCCTGCACCAGATAACCGCCGGCGACCTGGCGCACGACAAGGCCGGACGCGGCCGGATCAGGCAGGCCGCCCGTCACCAGAAGGCGCAGGTTTTTCCTGGCCGAAAGGATCCGGCGCGCATCCTCATCCGCGTCGGGCGCGATGATGACTTCGGTAAAGATTTTCGCGATCTCTTCCGCCGTCGCGCCATCAAGCGTGTGGTTGAGCGCGATGATGCCGCCAAAGGCTGAAACCGTGTCGCATTCAAATGCCTTCACATAGGCGTCCTTCAGCGTTGCGCCGATCGCAACACCGCAGGGGTTGGCGTGCTTGATGATGGCGACGGCGGGTCTGGTGATGCCGAACTCAGCCACAAGCTCGAAGGCGGCATCCGTGTCGTTGATATTGTTGTAGGACAATTCCTTGCCCTGCAGCTGGCGGGCGGTCGCAACGCCGATGCGCCTGTCGCCACCCAGATAAAGGCTCGCGCGCTGGTGCGGGTTTTCGCCATAGCGCATCTCGGCAGACAGCGTGCCCGCAAAGGCGCGGCGGCGCGGCGCCGGGCGCGGAGCCGGTTCACCCTTGCCCAGTTCGTGCTCGAACCAGTTGGCAATTGCCGCGTCATAGGAAGCCGTGCGGGCAAAAGCACGCGCCGCCAGTTCACGGCGCAAGGCAAGCGGCGTTGACCCCTTGTTGGCATCAAGGGCTGCAAGCACGCTTTCATAATCGGCCGGATCAACGATGACGGCAACGCCATCATGGTTCTTGGCTGCAGCGCGGATGAGAGCGGGTCCGCCGATGTCGATGTTCTCGATGGTCTCGGCAAAGCCCGCGCCTTTGGCGACCGTTTCCTCGAACGGGTAGAGATTGACGACGAGGAGGTCGATGGGCGCAATCGCGTGATCGGCCAGCGCCTGTTCGTGGGCCCCATCGCCACGCACATAAAGAAGCCCGCCATGGATTTTCGGGTGCAGCGTCTTGACGCGCCCATCCATCATTTCGGGAAAGCCCGTTACGGCAGACACATCTTCAACGACAAGGCCCGCCTTGCGCAGGGTCTCTGCCGAGCCGCCGGTCGATACCAGCGCCACGCCATGACGGGCGAGGCCTTTCGCAAACGCGACCAGACCGCTCTTGTCGGACACGGAAAGAAGGGCGCGGCGGACCGGCAGAAGATCGCTTGGCGCGATGATGGTGGAGCGCATGGGGCGGCAGGGCTCGGCAAGAAAAAGTGATGCGGGCGCGAGCCCTAACAGGAAGGGAGGTGCGCCTCAACTGCCGGGGCCGCGCCGTGCCGCGGTCATTTTGCCGCTTCAAGCTTTACGGCCCATTTGATCCGCGTTTCCGGCAATCCCGATGCGGCGTTTGCGCCCCCGGGCTCCAGCTCACCCCGCAGAATGCCCGAATCATTCTCGTGCGCGGCCTGCGGCGGATCGAGATTGACGGGGCCAGTCAGCACGATCTGCATGGTCTTGCGCACAAGTCCGCTGGCGAGATGGACCGAAGGCTCAAGGCTTGCCACGGCGCCGGTCGCACGAAAGCGCCAGGCCTCGCCATTGGCCAGGACCATGAGCACGCTGTCGCCCGCCTGCGAGAGTGTGGCGCGTACATCAGGATGAAGGTGAAAGCGCACGGCAAAATCGTGACGCGGCGTGCGGCCCCGGCGGTCTTGCTGTGGCGCCGGGCTCGCGATCAGACGGTCCTCGCCGCGCAGATCGTCGCCGCCGGGTGCAAGGAAAAGCCTGCGCTCATGCGTGATGCCAAGCGCCTTGCCATAAAGCGTGGACATGGCCTCGACCCAGATGCCGCCCGCGCTCTCCTCGCGCCGGGAAGTGACTTCGCCATCCGCCACCGCCTGAACACCAAAGCGGCGCGCGGCGGCGCCAGCAATGATCCCGTCCTCCGGAAATGAAAGGCTCGACAGGCCGTCGATGGAAAGCGTCGCGTGGGCGGCAGTCTCGCGCATGGCACGCACCCAACGGGCGCCGCGTCCACCCGCACTGCCGCAATTGCCGAAAAGGCGATGCGTGCCGGATGCTACGTCCAAAGAAAGGCTCCCGGCATGCGCGCGGTCGGCAAAGGGAAAAGGCGGCGGTGCACCCATGTCGGCAATGATGCTGAGACGCCCTGCCGTCAGGCGCTGGAAACGCGAGTAAGGCGCATGGCCAAAGGGCCGTCCGCGGGCATCGTCACGTTCCAGAAGATTGGCGGCAAGCCGCTCGTCACCTTCGCCGGAGCCGTTGAACGCGGCAAAGCGTCCGTCGGGATGCAGGAAAAAGCGCAGCATCGGCGCCATGCGGTCAACCGCATTCTGCAAATTGTCCGGCACCACACGTCCCTGCTCACGCAAGGCAGCGGCCAGCGGCATCAAAAGCGTCAGTGCTTCGGCAAGGATGCCGGGCGAACGGCTGACATGGCCGCCATCGGGAAGGATCTGGCACGCAAGCTCGCGCGCGAGAAGTTCGAGCCCCCGGCGCATGCGCGCCTCATCACCAAAGACAAGGCCGGAGGCTGCAACGGCCACGCTTGCGGTCAAGGCGGGAATGCCGGGTTCTGTCTCGTTGGCCGCGCGGGCGAGATAGCGGCTCTGCTCAGCCAGCATGATCTGGAAGGGCGAACGCCACAGGATGTCCGCGTCGCGCAACAGGAAGCGGTGCGCCGAAAAGAAAGCAAGCAGGCGGCGTGCAACCACGTGCGGCGCGTGCGGCACGCCCTTCAGGTTACGGAAATTCTGCATCCAGAGCGCGATGGCCGCGCGTGCTTCGCCGCTTGCGCCCGCGCCCGCCGCCTCAAGATGATGCAGCCACGAAAATCCGTGCAGATATTCCAGGATCGACTGTGTGCTTTCGCCGCGCGGCACTTCGGCTGCAAAAACCTGTGTCAGCGGTGCCGCAAAAGTGCGCGTGCCGATCTGCCAGCGACCGCGCAGGATGCGATCGGCGCATTCAAGGTCGCGCGGGCGCAAATCCTCGATCACGCATCGCAGGCGGTCGGGCACGGCGCCGCGGATCGTCTGGCGGTAAATCCATGTTGTGCGCAGGAGTTTTACCGGTGCAAGCACAAGCCGCTTGCCGAAATCCGAAAGGAGCGCTGTTGCCGCCCCGTTCATTCTGCCGGGCAAAGCCCTGATGCCGACCTTGTTGCGCGCGTGGGACGCGGCCCCGTCAAAATCTTCCGGCACAGGCTCGCCCCCGATGTCGGGGGTTCCGGCCGAGCCCATTCGGCCCGGGTCGTGATCAGGGTCCTGGTCAAGGTCGGGCGGATCAGCCCCGAAGCCGTGAGATGTTGCCGGCATAGGCACTTTCACCACCCTTGAAGACCGCGGTTCCAGCCACCAGCACATTCGCCCCGGCGGCGATGCAGCGTTCCGCCGTTCCAGGCGCAACACCACCATCAACCTCGATCTCGGCGGAAAGGCCGCGCCGCGACAGGCGCTCACGCACGGCCGAGATCTTTGCCAGCTGGCTCTCGATGAAGCTCTGCCCGCCAAAGCCGGGGTTGACGCTCATCACCAGCACAAGATCAACCAGATCGAGCACATTGTCGATGGCTTCGACCGGCGTGCCGGGATTGAGCGAAACGCCGGCCCTTTTGCCAAGGCCCCGGATCAGCGACAGGGTGCGGTGCAAATGCGGGCCTGCCTCGGGATGGACGGTGATGATGTCGGCGCCCGCCTCGGCGAAGGCGGGAATGAGGGCATCGACCGGCGAAATCATCAGATGCACGTCAAAGGGAATGGTGGAGTGGGCGCGCAGGGCCTTCACGACCATCGGGCCGATCGTGATGTTGGGCACGAAGTGGCCGTCCATCACATCGATATGGATGTAGTCGGCGCCCGCCTGTGTCACGGCGCGCACCTCTTCGCCCAGCCGGGCAAAATCGGCGGACAGGATCGAAGGGGCGATCTTGATTTGTCTCGTCATGCCCGCCTCATACCAGCGTGGGCCTTTTGCGGCAAGAAACGGGACTCACGCCTGCCGGACAAGACGCGCGGCATAGAATCCGTCAAGGCCGCCCAGATGCGCCCATTGGCTGGGCAGGGTGCGCAAATCGCCATCTTTTGAGATGAACTGGGCATCAAGCTCCAACTCGCCTTTGACCAGCGGCTTTCGCGTGAACGCCTTGTTGCGGGAAAGGAAGGCCGCAATCTGCGTCTCGCCTTCCTCGGGTTCGAGCGAACAGACAGCATAGACAAGGAGCCCCTGCGGCGCGACAAGGCGCGCGGCGGCATCAAGCAGGTCGGATTGCAGTTCGGCCGCCTTGATGACGGAGCGGGCGTCCTTCTGCCATGCGATCTCGGGATGGCGGCGGAGTGTGCCCGTCGCCGTGCACGGCGCATCAAGCAGCACGCCGTCAAACGGATCGCCGGTCGTGAAGTTGAGCGCGTCGCCAATGATGCATTCGGCGGTCAAATGCGTGCGGGCCAGGTTTTCCTGGAGCCGCGCCATGCGGGCAGGATCTTGTTCGACGGCGGTCACTTTTGCGCCTGCATCCGCAAGCTCCATCGTCTTGCCGCCCGGTGCCGCGCAAAGATCGGCAATGCGCTTTCCGCTTACTTCGCCAAGAAGCCGCGCGGGCAGTGAGGCCGCTGCGTCCTGCACAAAGAAGGCGCCTGCGGCAAAGCCGGGAAGGGCCGCGACATCCTGCACGGCGAGGCGCAACGAGCCATTGGGCAGGCGCATCGCACCGTGGCTTTTCATCAGGCGCTCAGCCTCGTCCCTGGCGTGCGCCAGAAACGTCAAATCGAGTGGTGGCTCGACGCCATGCGCGTCGATGAGCGCGGCCATCGCCTTGGCGCCATAAACATCCTTCCAGCGTGCGGCCAGTTCATGCGGTGGCGGTGCGGCCGGATTCCATTTTTCTGCCAACAGGCGCGCGGCATTGTCGGAGATTTTCCGCGCGACCGCATTCACCAGACCCTGAAAATGCCGCGTGCGGGCGTCGCGCTTGGCGATGTCAACGGCGGTCGTGACGCTGGCATGGGCGGGCACGTTCAGGATGCCGCGTTCGGTTGCGACCAGCATCAGGATGCGGTGGATTTCAACCGGCGGCTTTTTCTCGAGAAAGCTCTCGACGACGCGGTCGATGGCGGGCTTGCGGCGCAAGGTCGCCAGGACCAATGCGCGGGCAAACATGCGGTCGCGCGCATCCAGCGTTGCGGCAAAGCGCGCGGTCACAAAAGCGTCGTCCGGCGATTTGCGCGCGGTCAGGACAGCATCGAGCGCGCTCAAGGCGGCCAGGCGCACCGCCATGCCGGGGGGCAAGGGGGTTGGCGCCTTGGGCGTCAGCTTGCGCAGGATCGAGCCGTCGGGATTGGTGATTTCTTCCGCCATCAGCGCTTGTCGCGCGAAATCGTTGCGCTGGCAATGTTTGGAAGCACTTACCCCCACGGTCCGCGCTTGCGTGACGTGCCGCGCAAACCCGTCATCGCCAGAAGACGCTCGATGCGGTTTTCGGTGCGCGGGTGGGTCGAAAAAAGACTGTCCACGGCGTGCGCATGCAAGGGGTTGATGATGAACATGTGGGCGGTCGCGGGGTTGCGCTCGGCTGCGCCGTTATCGATGCGGGCCGCACCATTTGCGATTTTCTCCAGCGCTGAGGCCAGCCAGTCCGGACGTCCGGCGATTTCGGCACCCACGCGGTCGGCTTCGTACTCACGACTGCGGCTGATCGCCATCTGCACCAGCATGGCGGCCAGAGGCGCCAGGATCACCATGAGGATGACACCGATCGCGCCCATCGGATTGTTGCGGTCACTGCCGCCAAAGAAGAGACCAAAATTGGCAAGCATCGACACCGCGCCCGCCAGCGTTGCGGTGATCGTCATGGTCAGCGTGTCGCGGTTCTTGATGTGGGCAAGCTCGTGCGCCATCACGCCGGCAATTTCTTCCGGCGACAGGCGCTGCAACAGGCCGGTCGTGGCGGCGACCGCCGCGTTCTTGGGATTGCGACCCGTGGCAAAGGCGTTGGGCTGGTCGCTCTGCATCAAGTACACGCGCGGCATGGGCAAGCCTGCATTGGCGGCGAGCTGGCGCACGATGCCGACAAATTGCGGCGCGGTGCGCTCGTCCACTTCGGTTGCGCCGTACATGCGCAAGACCAGCTTGTCGGCATTCCAGTACGCAAAGAGATTGGTTGCAACCGCAATGCCCAGCGCGATCACCATGCCCGTGGGGCCGCCGATCAGCGCGCCCACACCCAGGAAGAGCGCGGTCATCGCGGCCATCAAAAGCCCGGTGCGCAGAATGTTCATCGCAGTCTCCTTGCCGCCTGCATGAAGCAGACACATGTGTGATATGTCTTGATATGTTTCTGGGGCGGCCTGCAATCAAGGCCGCCCGATGAGGTTTTGCCATGACCGAAACACCGGCTTCCCCCCAAAAGGCGCTGAGCGACGCTGCCAGGCGCGCGCTGGCCGAAGCCGAGGCTCGGCGCAAGGCGGCGGATGCGGCTGCTGCAGGCACGGAGAAGCCACCCCGCGAGATCAATGGCCCCGCCGGGCCCGAGCCCACGCGCTATGGCGATTGGGAGCGCAAGGGCATCGCCAGCGACTTTTGAAGGCGGGCTCTTAGGTAAATAATCCTAGGAACCTCTTCCTATTACCTTCGGCCTCTGGCAGGATGCGCGTCATGATTTTGCGCATCGCATTTGCCCTCCTGTTTTCTCTCGCCGCACCCTTTGCAGGTGCCGGCGAGAGGCTGGCCGGGCCTTATTTCGCTCAGGTCGAGCGGGTGATTGACGGCGACAGTTTGCTGGTGCGCGTGCGCATCTGGCTGGGGCAGGAAGTCTCAACCATCGTGCGCCTGCGCGGCATTGATGCGCCAGAACTGAAAGGGCGCTGCGACTCGGAGCGCGCGGGGGCTGAAGCCGCACAGCGCTTTCTCACCGATGCGGTTGCCGGTGGCGAGGTCACGCTTGCGGCCATCGAGAATGACAAGTTCGGCGGCCGTGTGATCGCACAGGTATTGGCGCCGGGTGGCGTGGATGTGGGTGCAGCGATGGTGGCGCAGGGCCTTGCGCGGCATTATGCCGGCGGCCGGCGTGAGGGATGGTGCTGAGGGGGCGTAGCGCGTCGGCCTACCGCAAGCGGGTAAAATTGCCCATCGGCAAAGACAACGCATCGGCGCTCGCGGCCACATCAAAGCTGTCGCCCTCGCCCATTTGCACCGTGCCGCATTGACCGCTGCCATAATGGCGCGCGCAATTTTCGGACGGATCCCAGCCGTCATAGGCAAGGTCAAGCCTGCCATCGGCCAGCGCGTAGCGGCCCCACAGGCGCATGTTGAAACCGTCCGCGCCAACGCTTGTCTGCTCGAAGCTGCCATCGGCCTTGAAGGCGAAAGTGATGGTCGCATCCGCACCATAGATGTTCCAGCTTTCACCCTGCCACACACCGACAAGGGCGGTCACATCGCCGACAGGCGCGGTTCCGGGCAAGGGCGCCAGATCACCAGCGACATCAGCAGGCGGGGTTTGCGTGCCGTTGGTGCCGCCATTTGTGCCGCCGCCCGTTGTGCCGCCGACTGGGGGCACATCATTGATCATGTCGTCAAAGGGGTCTTCAGGATTGTCGGGATTTTCCGAGGGTGGAAAATCCGGCGTGGTGTCGGGCGTTTCGGGCACGATGACGGCCACGTCGTTGCCGGGCGCATTTGTGTCCCCCGGCAGCATCAGGTCCGCATCGCCCTTGGCAATCGCCACCTCAAAGAGCTTGGCGTGCTCGGCCATCAACTCGTAGCACATGTGGATCTTGTGATCGCCGGGGAAGTAATAGGCGTTTGCCTCCCCGCAATCGGCAAAGAGCACCGTGATGTTGCGCGGCAGGTCAAGCGTCGCATTGATGTGCTCAACCAGTTCCGACAGCGCGATGGACGACTTCACCCGGCGCTCAAAGATGCTGGCGCGGTGCGAGCGGGCGGGTCCGTATTCGACCACCAGCTGGCCACCATTGCGCGAGCGGGGTTGCTCGGGTGTGATGAGATGGGTCGCGAGAAGCCGGTCCCATGCACTGCGCTTGGCTTGATACTCGCTGATGCAGCTTTCCAGCCGCTCGGCAGGCACGCCGGTGTCGCGCGCGATCCGCTCGAAGGTGCGCTGGTCAGCGCCATAGGCAAGGCAGATGATGTTGTAGTAGCGCTTGATGTCGGGCGAGTGCTCGTCCCACCAACTCATGTCGTCCAGCGACTGGTTGGTCTGGCGCCAGGCGTGATACCAGGAGAGCGCGCCCGAGACGAGCACGCGGTCCAGGGCCGACTTCGACAGGCCGTCGGCTTCGTCAGCCAGTTTGGTCAATAGGACCGTGGCGAACTCGTCCACCACGTCTTCCTCGGGGCCAACGGCGGGCAATTGCAACTGGTCGATCAGCCCATGGCCAAGCTCGTGCAGGAATACGAACAGCATCGCCCCCATCGCCTGATCGGCGATTTCCTCGTCAAGGACGGGTTCAGGCCCGTTGACCACATTGTTGACCGCAGCCTGCGCGGGCGCGGCAGCAACAAGGAGCAGGGCGGCAAGAGTGGCGAAATGCCTGAAAAACGGTTTCACGATGATCCCCCATCCGGGGCCGAGTTTCGCCCGGATTTCGTGGCAACAGCAAGGCGGCAAAATGCCGGGAAAGTGAGGGGCGGCGCCGCTACCCCACCCTGTTCGCAACAAGATTGTCCACGACCGAGGGATCGGCCAGCGTGGACGTGTCACCCAGATGGGTCACGTCGCCCTCGGCAATCTTGCGCAGGATGCGCCGCATGATCTTGCCCGAACGCGTCTTGGGCAGGCCCGGCGCCCACTGGATGACATCGGGCCGGGCGATCGCGCCGATCTCTTTCGCCACAAAGCCCATCAGCTCCTTGCGCAATGCGTCGGTTGCTTCCACGCCCAGCTTCAGCGTCACATAGGCATAGATGCCCTGGCCCTTGATGTCGTGCGGACAGCCGACAACAGCGGCTTCGGCAACCGCATGATGGCCGACAAGCGCTGATTCCACCTCCGCCGTGCCCAGACGATGGCCAGAGACGTTGATCACGTCATCGACGCGCCCCGTGATCCAGTAATAACCGTCCTCGTCGCGCCGACAGCCATCGCCGGTAAAATATTTGCCGGGATAGGTTTTGAAGTAGGTGTCGATGAAACGCTGGTGATCGCCATAGACCGTGCGCATCTGGCCCGGCCATGAGCCGGTCAGGACCAGATTGCCGCTCACCGCTCCCTCTTTCACATTGCCCCTGTCATCGACAATCTCGGGCACGATGCCGAAATAAGGCCGCGTCGCCGAGCCGGGTTTCAGCGCTGTTGCGCCCGGCAGCGGCGTAATCAATATGCCACCCGTTTCCGTCTGCCACCAGGTATCGACGATGGGGCAGCGACCATCGCCCACCACGCGATGATACCAGGCCCAGGCCTCGGGATTGATCGGTTCGCCCACACTGCCCAACAGGCGCAAGGATGCGCGGCTGGTGCGCGTGACGGGGCCATCGCCCTCGCGCATCAGCGCGCGGATGGCGGTGGGTGCGGTATAGAAGATGTTGACCTTGTGCTTGTCGATCACCTCCCAGAAGCGCGAGGCGGTGGGAAAGGTCGGGATGCCTTCGAACATCAGGGTCGTGGCGCCATTGGCGAGCGGTCCATAGACGATATAGGAATGTCCCGTCACCCAGCCGACATCAGCCGTACACCAGTAAACATCGCCATCGTGATAGTCGAAGACATCGTGGTGGGTGAGTGAGGCATAGGTGATGTAACCGCCGCTGGTGTGCAGCACGCCCTTGGGCTTGCCTGTCGAACCCGACGTATAAAGAATGAAAAGCGGGTCCTCCGCATTCACGGGCGCGGGCGCGCAAATCGCGGGCACGTTTGCTGCCGCCTCGTGATACCAGATGTCGCGCCCCGGTTTCATCGCAATCGCCCCGCCGGTGCGGCGCACGACGATCACGTCCTTCACGTCCGGGCAATGGGCAAGGGCTGCATCCGTGTTGGCCTTGAGCGGCACGGGTCTTCCGCCCCGCAAGCCTTCATCCGCCGTGACGACGATGGTGCTCTCGGCATCCAGAATCCGGCCCGCAAGACTGTCGGGGGAAAAGCCGCCAAAGACCACGGAATGAACAGCGCCGATGCGCGCGCAGGCCAGCATCGCATAGGCAGCCTCGGGGATCATGGGCAGATAGATGGTGACGCGATCACCCTTCTTTACGCCTTTGGCCTTCAGCACATTGGCGAAACGCTGCACCTCTTTGTGCAGTTCGCCATAACTGATGTGGCGGTGATCCTTGGGGTCGTCGCCTTCCCAGATGATAGCCGTCTGGTTTGCGCGTTGGGGCAAATGGCGGTCGATGCAATTGGCGCTGACATTGAGGACGCCGTCCTCGTACCAGCGCACATGCAGATTTCTGGCGTCCCAGGAAACATCGCGCACTTTGGTATAGGGCTTGATCCAGTCGATGCGCTTGCCGACCGCGCCCCAGAACTCTTCCGGGTTTTCGACCGATTGGCGATAGCGCGCCGCATAGGTCTCAGCATTCACATGGGCGCGCGCAGCCCATTCAGCGGGCACGGGGAAAAGCGTGTCGGTCATGGTTGTGATCCGGGGGCGGAAGGCAAGCGTTGGCGGCGATTATGCGGGGGATCGGCGCGCAAGCAAGCACTCAGCGGCGGCGGGCGCCGGCGATGACTTGTTTGGTCGTAAACTTCCGGCCAGCGGCGATGTCAGCCAAGCCTCGGTCGATGGACGCCCTGTATTCCGCCTCGCTCTCGATATGGGACGCAATGGCCGCGCTGACGATCTGCGACTTGGTGCGGCCCTGGCGCTTGGCAAGCTTTTCAAGTTTGGCATCGAGCGCTGGCGTGATGCGGGCGGAAAGGGTGGCCGTCTTGCGCATGGGATCAACTCCAAATGTCACACAATGTCATACATTGTATGACAAATCGGGCGCCGCGGCAATCGGCTCATTCCTCCCCCAGCAGCTCCCCATTGTGTTCGCCGACGCGCGGGGGATCACGGGTGATGGTGGCCGGTGTGCGCGAGAAACGCAGGCCCGGCGTCATCGCGCGCCATTTCGTGCCGTCGGCCAGAGTGCGCGTCTCGAAAAAGCCGGTTGCGGCCAGATGCGGATCGGCAAAGAGCGTTGAAAGCTCATTGGCGCGCATCACCGGAATATGGTTTTCGGCACAGATCGCCATCCATTCCTCGGTTGTGCGGGTCAAGGCCGCCTCATGCATCATGGCGTAATAGACGGCGACGCGCTCGCGCCCGTCTTTGGCCGCCTTGAAGCGCTCGCTCTCGTACGCATTCATGATCCCGCCCAGTTCCAGAAAGCGGGCGGATTGCTCCTGGCTTGCCGGCAGCATCGCCAGATGGCCGTCTTTTGTTTTATAGGGTCTGCGATGCGGCGTGATCGTCGTCGGGTGGCCGAATGTTCCCGCGGGCGGGTCAAAGGTCTGGCCCCACAGATGCTCGGCCATGGCAAAGCCGGTAAAAGTTTCCAGCATCGGCACTTCCACGAATTGGCCTTCGCCGGTGCGCTGGCGGTGATGGAGCGCGGCCAGCGTTGCGATCGCTGCAAAAAGTCCGCAGGTCTTGTCGGCAATCAGCGAAGGCAAAGGCCGCAGCTCGGGATTGCCGTCATAAAGCGGCAGAAGCGACGTGACACCCGAAGCCGCCTGAATGAGATCATCAAAGGCCTGACGCCCCGCGTAAGGACCATTGGAGGCATAGCCCACCGCCTCCACATAGATGATGTCGGGGCGAATGGCCTTGACCGCGTCATAGGAGAAGCCAAGGCGCTTGATCGCCTCGGGCCGCATATTGTGGATGAAGACATCGCCCTTCCTGATGAGGCGCGTGAGTGCACGCTGGCCCGGCGCGGTTTTCAGATCAATCGCAACCGACCGCTTGTTGCGGTTCAGCGCCATGAAAAGCGGCCCCATGTCGTCACCCGCCGGTGATTTGCCATTGCGGCGCTGGCGGTCGCCGAGCGGCTCCTCCACCTTGATGACATCGGCGCCCAGATCACCCAGTGTCTGCGTGGCATAGGGGCCAAGTACGAACTGAGTGAGATCAATGATCGTGACACCAGCGAGCGGGCCGTGAGGTTGGACGGATGTTTTGTGGGACATGACGGAATGGATATCGTGCGCTAGAATGGCGGAATGGGTGACCTTACCGCCATTGCTCCTTTGCTCAAGAGCCTGAAAGGCCGCCTTGCTGCGCAAGGTGGCGCGCGGCTTCAGCGTGTGCTGGTGTTTGGCTCCTATGTGCGGGGTGACGCGCAGCCCGACAGTGATGTTGACGTTGCGGTTGTGCTCTCCGGCATGGTTGATCCGATGGCAGATCTGAATTTTCTGGCGGGCCTGTCAGCCGATATCACGTTTGAAACAGGCGCTGTGGTGAACATGCTGCCGCTTTCGGTCGATGGCCTTGAGGCGCGCACGGGATTTCTTGCCAGTCTGCGGCGCGAGGCGGTGGCAAGTTGACTCGAGGCACGTCGGCTCGATGCGGAGTAGTCGCCTGCCACTATTGATGGCGTTTCAAATGATCGAGGAGACAATTAGTCATGCCTCCTCAATCATTTGAATTCCTTGGGCTCAGGTTGTCTCAAAAAATGTTTTCAACCCAGCTTAATTTCTCAGAGCACTATTTCTCGTGGTGTTTGTGAGGGCTGTTAGAACAATAGCCTGTCGACGAGGAGCCGCAATACACGCACTTTCCGGACCCGCTACCGTGCTGGTGCTTCCCGTGCGGGCTGTTGCCGCAATAGCCAAAGCCCGACGAACCACAAAAGACACATTTTCCAGGGTTTCCGGTATGCTCGTGTTTCTTATGCGGACTCTTTGAGCAGAAGCCAAAAGTCGATGAGCCGCAGAATTTGCATTTACCTGACATGGACTCACCCCTTCCCTTTGACGCCCCTCATCTGCTCCACCCACTCTTTGTAGCCAGCCTGCTCTTCTTGCATGCGTTCTTGTACCTTCTGCCTTCTAAGTTCAGGCGACATTAGATCTTGGCTTCGTGAGAGAAGTGAGTTGCATGTCGGACAACTCAACTTCAAATTCTCCAGCCCGTCATCACGACGGACCGAAACCTGAACAACATGATCGACGGTGGCAGAATAGTAAGTCGAAAGGCTCGCAAGAAGATCGGCGTCACAGTATTGGCAGATACCGCGGTCTCGTTCGAACACTGCGCGCCAGATTTTTGGGGAGACTCTCATTTTCTTCTCCTAAATTAAGGTTTTGACAATGGAACGCTCTCTGATGAGCATGGCTCAATCACGAGCCAAAGAAGCCAACTGTTAATCAGACAATTTTTAATTTCGAAATCTTGGCGGCGACCAAATTTAATGTCGGATTGTGGGCAATGACGCACGAACTTGTCAAGGGTCGATGGCTTGTGTCGAAGTCAGAATGCTGCGTAAGCAGATAGGGAAACGTCTGAGAATCGAGTTTGCTCAGAATTCATATCCACAGCCACGGCGTTGCGAACGGACAGGGCACTATTCGGGGTATGAATTCTTGCGAGCGGGTGAGAAAGGTGTTGGCCTGCAGGAGTCGGGCAACTTTTGTACGCTGGCCAAACAACTTCATAAGCAAGGACACCCCATGCAACTCCATCAGGCGTCGTGGCAGGAGATTGATACCTATCTCAAGGGCTCGAAGGGCATCATCGTGCCCATCGGTTCGACCGAGCAGCACGGGCCCAACGGCCTTCTGGGCACGGATGCGATCTGCCCGGAAGTGATTGCCAAGCATGCGGGCGATGCGGCGGGACTTCTTGTGGCCCCCACTTTCAATGTCGGCCAGGCGCAGCATCATCTCGGGTTTTCGGGCACGATCTCGCTTCGCCCCTCGACCATGATTGCCGCCATCTATGACTGGTCGATGAGCCTTGCCCGTCACGGCTTCGAGCGCATCTACTGGTTCAACGGCCATGGCGGCAACACGGCAACGATTACGGCGGCGTTTTCGGAAATCTATGCCGACTGGTCATACCGGCGCGCGGGCGCAAACCAGACGCCCATCCGCCTTTTCCAGCGCAATTGGTGGGAGTTGTCCGGCATCGGCTCGCTTTGCACGTCGATCTTTCCGGTGGGCGATGGCAGTCATGCGACCGCGTCGGAAGTCTCCGTCACCTATTACGCGTACCCGGAAGCGCAAAAGCGCGTGGCGATGAGCCCGAAAATCGCGCCGACCGGCCCGATCCTTGATGCGGATGATTACCGTCGCCGCTTTCCCGATGGCCGCATCGGTTCTGACCCGTCGCAGGCGACGCCCGAGCACGGCAAGCGCATTGTCGAAGCGGCGGCCAAAGCGCTGATCGAGGACTATCGAGGGTTCCTTGCGGCTGATTGAAGTTTTGCGGCTCTGCCAGCAAGCTCTCAACCTTCCACGCCGCCCATGCGGCAGACATGCGCCCATTCAGCATCGGTGACGGGCTGAACTGACAGGCGCGTGTGCTTGACGAGCATCATCTCCTTCAGGGCGGGCACGGCCTTCACCGCTTCCAGCGTGACGGGATTTTTCAGGGCGCCGCGTGCGACGACCTGCACGGCGACCCACGGCGCGCCCGCATCGGCTGTCGGATCGGGAAAGGCCTCGCGGATGATTTCCACAATCCCGACAACGCGCTTTTCCTCGACCGAGTGATAGAAGAAGGCGAGGTCGCCCTTTTTCATCCGCATCAGATTGAGCTTGGCCTGATGATTGCGCACGCCCGTCCATGGCTCGCCCGCCTTGCCGCGCGCCATTTGGTGATCCCATGAGAACGTTGCCGGTTCTGATTTCAGAAGCCAGAAGGCCATGGCGCGTGGAACCCCGCCTCAAATTACTCAAATGAAAAGGACGCGTATGGGTTTTCCATACGCGTCCCTTCAGGTCACGAAAAAACCGGGTGTCAGCCCGCCTTGTTCTGAACGCGGCGCTGGCCGCCGGCGCCTGCACCGGCTCCACCACCCTGGGCCTTGTTGGCAGCGCGCTGGGCTGCGGCACGGCGCTGCTGCGGATTGTTGACCAGCCAGAGCCAGGGGCGGATGTCCACCGCCTCGAAAAGGCCTGCCTTGTTGTAGGGCTCATTGTCGGCCCAGGCCTTGGCGCGCTCGGCATTCATGGCGTCGATCACGACCATGGTGCCGACCATGCGCTGGCCATCCGGGGTCACATAGGGGCCGGCCAGCTTCACCATCTGGCCCGACGAGCGCAGATATTCGATGTGGGCATTGCGTGTGTCGTTGCGCAGCTCAAGCGTGTTGGGCTTGTCGATGCAGTTGAGGACGAAAAGCATGTGGAGTCCTTTTGAGGTCATGCGGGTGATTTTTGCGATGCGCGCTGGGCCCCCGCGATGTGCCCTGATGCGCCCGGCCTTTGACCCGAACCGACGTCTCGTCTGCGTCTTCCCGCGACCGATGAGATGCGTGGGCCCTTGTCAAAGGCCCGCAGTTCTATCCCGGCCTTCGGCCAAAGGTCCAGCAACGCCCCGCACGGAGAGCGTAAAAAGATGGGGAATGCGTCGGACCGGCCCTCCCCGCATTCCCTCAGTAACCACGAATGGGTGCGGGGTGCCCTCATGACAACTGAATGATTCGTTGAATGTTCAGACCTGTTTGTTACAATCATGCGTCAAGCCCGCCCGCTTGGGACTGATTCCGTCAGGATCAGCGCTCCCAAGAGCAACGAGGTGCGGCAGACAGGGTTGAAACTGCCGGAATGCCTTCGAAGGGACGGGCCGTGCCATGGTGTGCAAGGAAACAATGCGTTCGCAGATCCTGCTCGCGGCCAAGAAGCGCTTTGTCCATTACGGCTATGCCAAGACGACGATGGCGGAGATCGCGGCCGACCTCAACATGTCGCCGGGCAATCTCTATCGCTACTTCCCCGGCAAGATCGACATTGCCCAGGCCATTGCCGACGAGGCAAGCGAAGAGACGCTCGCGACCTTGCGTGAAATCGTGCAAAAGACAGGGCTTTCTGCGCGCGCCAAGCTTTCGCTCTACATGCACACCGAGCTTGAGATCACCTACCGGATGCTCGATGCCGATCCGCGCATTTTCGAAATCGCGCAGTTCATCAAGAAGGAGCGGCCGCATCACGTGAACACACAGCTTGCCGAAGAGCGCAAAGTGATGCGCCTGTTTCTGGAAGAAGGCGTGCGCAGCGGCGAGTTCGAGATTCCCGATTACGAGTTCACGGCGGAGATGATTCAGTGCGCGACGCTCAAATTCCGCTTTCCGCAGCTCTGGTCGGTTCTGCCGCTTGACCGGCTGAAGCGGGAGCTTGATGGGGTGCTGGCGCTCATTGTTGATGGGCTTTCCGCCAGGGAGACACGTCGCATTGCTGCCCCGACGATCCGACGCTCTGAACCACACGATACAGCGGTTATTTGATTTTCCTATTCATATCAGAATGATAGACGCAAAATGTTTGCAGGTCACATTTCGGAATGAAAACTGAATAAAACGAATTTCATTCATTGCTTCTCCGTCAGGCGTGATCTATATCTTTCTCATCGGAAGGCGAGAGGCCGTTCCGATCAGAATAGAAAGAAAGAGATCGCCATGACCAAGACCCTCCCCCGCAGTGCAGCGCCCGCTCCCCGCCTCGGCCAGCGCCTGTCGAATGTCGCCGTCACGATCGTGCTCAGCGCCTACGGCTTGCTCTTCGCCGTCCAGCAGCTCGGCGCCGTCCAGATCGTCTGATCCAGACCCCATCCAGAATTCACCCGAAAGGACCCGATTATCATGACCAACTTCGCCCGCAAGAACCCCGCTCTCTCGAGCCGCCTCCAGGCCGCCATCGCCGGTGGCGTGCTTGCCGCCTACGCCATCGTCTTCGTTGTGTTCGGCGTCGGCAGCAATCTGGTCTGATCCAGACCTCGGCCCCTATCCAGAATTCAGCCGACCAGATTTCACCCGAAAGGACCCAAGTGTCATGACCAGCTTCGCCCGCAAGAGCCCCGCCTTCTCGAGCCGCCTCCAGGCTGCCATCGCCGGTGGCGTGCTTGCCGCCTACGCCATCGTCTTCGTTGTGTTCGGCGTCGGCAGCAATCTGGTCTGATCCAACAACGGCAATCGTTCCAGAATTCCCCGGCCCCACGCCTCCCCCCAGATGTCCGTGCGGCCGGCTCCCGGCCCGGGTTGCGAAAGCAACCCGGGCCTTTTTTTTGTAAAGACTGGCCGGGTTGCGAAAGCAGCCCGGGCCTTTTTTTGCAAAGACTGGTCGGGTTGCGAAAGCAACATGGGCCTCTTTTTCATTGAGGGGTGGCCGAGCTGCGAAAACAGCAGGAGCCTTTCTCATTCTCAGGCTTCGTCCAGCGGCCAGCGGGCGCGGGGCGCGAAGGACAAGGCATCGGCGGGAATTTTTCCGGCCGCCAGATGTTCCAGCCCAGCCCAGGCGATCATCGCGCCATTGTCTGTGCAGAGTTTTCCGGGCGGCGCGATGAAGGTCGCGCCCTCGCGTGCACAAACCGCCGTGAGCCGCGCACGCAAAGCCGAATTTGAGGCGACGCCACCGGCCACCACAAATCTGAGATCGCCGCTTTTGCCGCGCGTCGCCTTGCTGACGTAACGCAGCACCGCGCGCGTGCGGGTCTCCAGAATATCCGCCACCGCCTCCTGGAAACTTGCGGCAATGTCCGCGCGCGCCTCAGCCGAGAGCGCTGCGACATCACCGGCGGCATAGCGCACAGCGGTTTTCAATCCGGCGAGCGACAGGTCAAAACCTTCGCGGTCGAGCAGCGGCCGGGGAAACGCAAAGGCGCGCGGATTGCCTTCGCGTGCCACGCGCTCGACGGCCGGGCCGCCGGGAAAACCCAGGCCCAAAAGCTTCGCCGTCTTGTCAAAGCTTTCGCCCACCGCATCGTCGATGGTCTCGCCAAGGATCTGATAGCGGCCAAGGCCCGTCACCAGCACAAAGGCCGAATGACCGCCCGAGACCAGCAGCAGCACGTAAGGAAAAGGACAGGCGCTGACGAGGCGCGCCGTCAGCGCATGACCCTCCAGATGGTTTACCGGGATGAGCGGCTTTGCCGCGCCCAGTGCAAGCCCCTTGGCCGTCATCAGCCCCACAATGACCCCGCCGATCAGGCCCGGCCCTGCGGTTGCGGCAATCGCGTCTACATCCCTGAGTGCAAGCCCTGCCTCGCCAAGCGCCCGCGCAATCACCGCATCGAGATGGCTGATATGGGCGCGCGCGGCCAATTCCGGCACGACGCCGCCGAAGGGCGCATGTTCCTCGATCTGCTGGGCAATGACATTTGAGAGGATTTCGGCGGGCGCCGCATGGTCGGGATGGCCGCGCACGACCGCAGCGGCGGTTTCGTCGCAGCTTGTCTCGATGCCAAGGACGGTCAGGGCCTTCATGGCGTCTTCCTGCACAAGGTTGGCATCCCATTGCAACAGATGATGCAAGAGTTGTTGCAAGGGGGCGTGCCATCGGTCAGGAAGACCCCTCAAAACCAGCCCCCAGATGTTGCCCATGCTGAAGATCGGAACCCGCGGCTCAAAACTTGCCCTCGCGCAGGCGCGCGAAACGGCATCGCGCCTTGCGGCCGCCGGTTTTGCCGGCGGGATCGAAACAATCATCATCCGCACCAGCGGCGATGCGATCACGGATCGTGCTTTGTCAGATGCGGGCGGCAAGGGCCTTTTCGCCAAGGAGATCGAGGAAGCGCTGATCGACGGTCGGATCGATGTTGCTGTCCATTCACTCAAGGACCTGCCGGCAATCATGCCGCGCTTGCTTGTGCTGGGTGCCGTTTTGCCGCGCGAAGATGCGCGTGACGCGCTCATCGGTGTGCCCAGATTTGCCGCCATGCAAAAAGGCGGGCGGCTTGGCACGTCATCACCCCGCCGCAGGGCGCAAGCGCTGGCCGAGCGGCCCGATCTCGACATCGTGCTCTTTCGCGGCAATGTCGATACGCGCCTTGCCAAGCTTGCCGCCGGTGAGGTTGATGCAACGATGCTCGCCATGGCCGGGCTCAACCGGCTCGGGATTGACGCCGGTGCGTCACCGCTTGATCCGGAAAAATTTGTCCCGGCGGCCTGTCAGGGCGCCATCGGCCTGCAGATCCGCGCCGATGATGCGCGCATGCAGGCGCTGGTCGCGCGCGTCGATGATGCGCCCTCGGCCATCGCGATTGCTGCCGAGCGCGGCTTTCTTGAGGGGATCGGGGGCAGCTGCAAGACGCCGCTTGCCGCGCATGCGCGTTTCACGGACGGCGGCTTCAGGATAATGGCTGCGCTTTTTGCGCCCGATGGAAGTCATGTGGTGCGCGGCGTGCGCGTTGTGGTCCCGTCGCCAACGCTGGCAGAAGCCCAGGCGATGGGCCGTGATCTGGCTGACGAACTTCTGGCCGACGCACCACCTGAATTCCTTGCGGTGTTGTGATGGCGCGCATCCTGGTCACGCGGCCAGAAACCGATGCGCCGGACTTTTTGGCGCTTTGCCGAGAGCGCGGGCACGAGCCGATCTTCACGCCCCTGATGCAAATCCGGTTCATCGCTGGTGGTACCATCCCGTTCGACGGCATTCAGGCCCTTGCCATTACCAGCGCCAATGGCGTGCGCGCCTTTGCAAGGCTTGAACCGCGCCGCGACCTTGCGGTCTATGCCGTCGGCGCGGCGAGTGCAGCCGTCGCGCGCGAGTTCGGGTTCACCGACGTCCACGAAGCTTCCGGTGATGTGGGCAGCCTTGCGCGCCTCATTGCCACAAAGACGGACGCCGCGCGCGGCGCGTTCCTGCATCCCTGCGGGCAGGTCCTTGCAGGCGACCTTGCGGGACTTCTTGCCGCCAGCGGACATATCGTACGGCAGGAGGTGCTCTATGCGGCCGAGCCGGTTGACGCCTTGCCGCAGGCGCTCATTCTGGCAGCGCAGGAAGGCAAGGGCGTCGTTACGCTCTTCTCGCCGCGAACAGCGCGTATCCTTCTCGGTATTGCCGAAAGGGTGGATTTTTCGGCGCTCGATGCGGCTGTCCTCAGCCTCGCTGTCGCCGAGGCCCTGTTGCCGATGCGTTTCCGGCGCGTTTTGACCGCAGCGGCACCCCGGGCTGACGCCCTTCTGGATGCCATCGAGGCGGCCTTGAGTGCTTGAGGGGCAAGCCCCAAGTCCCTAGTCTTGGCTCCGATGCCCGCAAATTGATTTGCCCCCGATCAGGCCCGAAAAACATTGCCCGAAAATCCGATCATCATTGAGGGTGAAGCGGTCGAAGTTCCGCCGCCAGATGCACCACGATCCGGAACTACGCGCGAAACCGCATCCGGATTTACGGCGGTGCCGCCGGGGGCGGAGCGTGCGCGGGCAGACGACGCGCCGAAAGACAATTCATCAACCGGCAGTTCGCCACGTCCGCATCATTCCGACTGGCGCGAAAACTGGTGGGGGATGGGTGCGTTGATGGTTGCTGCGTCCCTCATGGGCGCGCTTCTGGCCATCCTGTTCCAGTTTGCCGGGGCCAGTGGCGAGACCAGCGACGTCGAAGACCGGCTTGCCGACATGGAAGTGCGCATCGGTCAGATCGCAGCGGGCAATCCCGATGCCGCAGCACAATCGGTCTATGCGGACCTTGCCGCAACCGTCGATGGGCTGTCCTTGCGGGTGCAGGCGCTGGAAGCCGCCATGGCAGCGCTTGAAGATGGCGAGGGTGGCAACACAAATCTGCCCGCCCCAGATCCGACTACCAATGATCCGGGGATTGATGGCGGCACGACACCCCTGCCAACCGATGGCCAGATCGGCGCCAAGGTCGATGCAGCCGTGCGCATGCTGGGAGAACTTTCCGCGCGTATCGATACGCTGGAGCGTGGCGGTGCAGGGAGCGCGCCTGCCGCAGGCGACATCATCGCGTTGCGCACAGCCATCGATGATGCCGCCCGCCGCCTTGCCGCGCTTGAATTGGCCACAGGCCCGCAATTGGCGGAGCAGCTTTCCGGGTTTGCAACGCTTGCCGCCCAATCGGTTCTTGAAACGCGTGTTGGCGCGCTTGAGCGCAACAATTCCGCCGCCGCCTCGCGGCGTGCCGCGCGCGCACTTGCGCTGGTGCAGCTTGTCCGCGCCACCGAAGGCGAAGCGCCCTTCACGCGTGAGCTTGAGCTCCTCGCCGATGTGACGGGCGCGCGCGAAGAAATCGCGCCGCTTGAAGCCATCGCCGCAACGGGCGCCACGTCGCTTGAGACCCTCGCCGCCTCCTTTGATGATGTCGCCTATGCGCTCATCGCGGCCGAGCGTGATGCGGCAGCGCAAGACTGGCTTGACCGCCTGTGGAACAACATGGTCGCGCTGGTTGCCTCGCGTTCGACCGGCGACATTGCCGGCGATCACGCCGAAGCCCGCGCGGCGCGGGCGGAGCTGCGGCTTGCGCAGGGCCGCCTTGGCGATGCGGTCACCGAAATCGACGGTCTGCCGGAAAATGTGCGTCGCGCGGCCGAACCGTGGCTTTCCCAAGCGCGCGCGCGGGCAGGTCTTGATGCGCAGCTTTCTGCCCTTGCCGACAGTCTCATCCAGTCCCTTGCAACCGAAGGCAGTGGCGCGAACAAGAATCTCACCCGGCCCGGCGGATTGCCATGATCCGTGTCCTCTGGCTCTTCGGGCTCGGTCTCGCCGCCGCCGTTCTTGCCGTCCTCTTTGCAGGACAATCCGGTGTCGTGCGCATCAGCCTGCCGGGTCAGGAGATGCGGCTTTCCATCGGCGTTGCCGTTCTTCTGGTCGTGCTTCTGGCGACCTTTGCTTTCTTTGGCCTCAGGATCATCGCGTTCTTTTCAAACATCCCGGGCGCCTTCTCGCGCATGACGCGTTCGCGCCGCGAGCGGCAAGGCTATCTTGCCCTCACGCGCGGCATGATCGCCGCCGCCGCCGGTGATCTGCCGCAGGCGCGCCTTTTCCAGCGCAAGGCGGACGCGCTTCTGGAGGGGCCGCCGCTTGCGCTTCTGCTGGCCGCACAGACAGCCCAGCTGGGCGGCGACGAGAAGGCGGTTGCCCAAGCCTATAATGAATTGCTCACGGCGCCGGATACCGCGTTCCTTGGCCTTCGTGGACTTTACACGCAGGCGATCCGCAACGGCGCGCATGACGAGGCACTTTCATTTGCCGAGCGCGCCTTCGCCCTCAAACCCAGAACGCCGTGGGTCGTGCATGCGCTTTTCGACCTGGCCGCCGCGCGCCGCGACTGGGTCAAGGCAGAGGAGGCGCTGGACGCGCAGGTCAAAGCAGGCGTGCTTGATGCCGGCGTGGTGCGTCGCCGCCGGGCCGTCGTGCTGGCGGCATCAGCCAAGGACGCGCTTGCCACGGGCGACAAGGATGTCGCCCAGCAGCGCGCCTATGAGGCAACGGGCCTTGCGCCCGGTCTTGCGCCTGCAGCGATGATGGCAGCGCGGCTTTATCTGGAGCGCGGCCGCACCTGGAAAGCCGCAGGCGTGATTGAATCTGCCTGGGCGCAAGCGCCGCATCCCGAGCTTGCGGAAATCTATGCGGGGGTCAAACCGCAGGAACACCCCGAAGCGCGGCTGGTGCGGCTTGAATCGCTCGTGCTTCTCAATCCCGACCATCCCGAAGCGCGCGTGCTCAAGGCGGCGACGCGGCTCAAGCGGCGTGACGCAGCGGGCGCACGCGAAGCGCTGATGCCGCTGCTTGATCCGGTCGCAACGACGCGCGTATCAGCGATGATGGCCGACATCTGCGAGGCTGAAGGCGATGTGGTTGCAGCCCAGGGCTGGCGCGAACGCGCTCTCAATGCACCGCCCGACGGCTGTTGGGCATGCGCGCGCTGTGGCGAAGGCGTGGCATCATGGGACGCCAATTGCCCGGGCTGCGGCGGCTTTGACACGCTGGCCTGGCGCGCTCCCAAAGCAGAGCGGCTGGAACGCCTGCCTGCGCCGGGTGCGGAGGGTGACATGCGGGTTGCCGCGCGTGGCGAAGTCGCGCCGCGCACACCGGTCAGCCGGCTTCTCTATCGCATGGAGGGCGAAGCGCCGCCGCCACGCACTGAACCGCCGTCACGCGCGCCGGTTCGCGAAGGTGGTCGCGAAGGTGGTCGCGAAGGTGGTCGCGAAGTTGCGCGTCAACCTGTCGTGCGCCCCGCGCCGCTCTCCGTTCTGCCGCCACCTGAAGAGCCGGGCCTCCCGCGCGCGCCCGATGATCCGGGACCGGGCGGTGACGATTTCGGCGAACCCGCTCCGCCCAAGAACCCGTTGACCAATCCCCATATCAAACGGAGACCGTGATGTTCCTGCGTATCCTGAAAATCGCGGGCGCCGTTCTTGGCGTTCTTGTCGTGATTGCGGCGGCGGGCTTCTTCTACCTCTCCGAACCCGATGTGCCGCGCGACGAATTGATCGCAAAATACGGGCAATCGCCCTCCGCCTTCGTGACGTTGCCGTCGGGCGCCGTCGCGCATTACCGCGATCAGGGCCGCGCCGAGGGCGCGCCGCTTCTCCTGCTGCATGGCTCCAATGCGTCGCTCCATACGTGGGAGCCATGGGCGAAAATCCTTGGCGACCAGTTCCGCATCATCAGTGTTGACCTGCCGGGCCACGGACTGACCGGCCGTGTGCCGGGCGATGATTATTCACAGCTTGGCATGACGCGGTTTGTCAGCCAGTTCGCGACAGCGATCGGACTTTCGCGATTTGCCATCGGCGGCAATTCGATGGGCGGCGGCATCGCTGCGCGTTTTGCCATCATGTTTCCCGAGCGCGTCACGCGGCTTGTTCTGGTTGATGCTGGCGGCGTGCCCTGGCCCGCTTCATCCTCCCCACCGTTCATTTTCCGGCTGGCGCGGACACCCGTCGTGCGCGACGTGATGCTGCATGTGACGCCGCGGTTTGTGTTTGAGGAAAATCTGCGCGGCGCCTTCGGCAAGGATGAAATGATTGATGAGGCGATGATCGACCGCTATTTCGAACTGGCGCGCATGCCGGGCAGCCGCGAGGCGACGCTCATCCGCCTCAATACACCGGGCGATCCTTACGTGGGTGATCATCTGGACGAGATCCGCGCGCCAACGCTTATCCTGTGGGGGCGCGACGACACCTGGACGCCCTTGTCGATGGGCGAGATTTTCAAGGCCGGTATCGCGCGCAGCGAGATGCTCGTCTTTGACGGTGTCGGCCATATCACGATGGAAGAAGTGCCGGTGGAAAGTGCTGCTGCCGTCCGGGCGTTTCTTGGAAGGTAGAGTTGGGTGTGGGTCCCTCACTCCCCCGGCGGCACCACGTAAGTGGCAGGCGCTGCACCCGGCACAATCACCAGCGCATCATAGGACAAGACCAGATTGCGGAAGGCTTCTGGAATGATCCCAAGCCGCTTGGGGCGCTTCTTGAACCAGGCAAGATCAAAAACCGTCATCCCCTCTGCCGCCACATGATGGGCAAAGCGGCCGACATCGGTTTCAAAAGTCTCGGTGCAGGGCAGGGCGTTGCCCTCGAGATCAACCGATTGCGCGCCGGGACCGCAGAGGACGGCGACAGAAAACGATTCCTCGCCGCGCATCAAGGCAAGATCGGCCACAAAGCCGCCCAGTGCCGGCACAAGCGTTGGCGAGAGGCCGCGATACATGTGATAGGCGCCGAATTTCAGGAAGATGCGCGGCATATCCTCGCCGCCTGAAACCTTGCCGAGCGCTGCCATGAAATTGCGCTTCATCAGCGTTTCACGCGCAAGGTTTGCCTCATAGACCGAAGTCGGGGATTCACCCGTGAACGGCGCATAGATGAAGGCTGATTCAATCATCGCATCGACAAGTTCGATCAATGAAGCATCGCGTTCGGGATGGAGCAGCGCGCGCAGCGACCGCAGCGCTTCCGGCTCGGCCCTGCCCAGGAAATTCTCTTCGCGGCCTGCCCGAGCCGACAATTCTTGCGCGCGTGCGCGGGCATTTGGCGACACGGTGCGGGTTGCGATCTCGGCCAGAAGCGTCTGCGGGGCGAAGGTGAAAACCTGATCAAGGCCGATCAGCGCGGGTGCGTTTTCACCGGCATTGCGGATCACGGCTTCGGCAAACACTGCATCCTGCGTCCAGAAATAGATCGGGATGGAGAGCCTGTTGCCGGGCGCACGGAAATAGGCCGCCAACGCGTCAATGCCGCCTTTGCGCAAGGCCGTTTCCAGCCGCGCACCCATCCACGGGTCGGTCTCGATGGCGGCCATGGTAAAGCCCGAAGGCCCCAACGCCGTTACATAGGCGGTCGCGATGTCGCCGATCGTGCCCACGCCATGCTCCTCGCCGAACATGACAAAGTGGGCGCGCGCGCCGCGCCTGATCAAAAAGTCCGCGCCTGGCCCCTTCAAGGCGCCGTTCTCCAGCGTCATCGGCATGGAAGAGGCAGTCGCGGTTTCGTCAAACATCGCCTGCCATTCTTCGGGCGTGCGGTCGTCTGCCGACGCCATTGGCGCAAGGGCCAATCCCGGCAGGACAAGAGCTGCCAAGAAGCCAAGAGCCCGGAAGGGGCGGGAAAATGCTGCCTTACGCTGAAAAAGCCACATGAAACCCCCAAAAATGTGCCGGATGCGGAAAGGTCCCAGCCACGCCAGGCAGGGCCTTTATCAATGTGAAATCCGCCGACGCCAAGAACGCGAGCGGCAGGACAGGCAAGCGAAAACGGCGAACGTGTGAATTGAGTTGTTGCAGGAGGGCGTTTCTGCCCCTACTTTCCCGGCGCTTTCAAGGGCGGGCGTCACACCGGGTTGAACGGGTGTCACCTTTCGCCTTGGGCCGCTTTAGCTCAGCCGGTAGAGCACCTCATTCGTAATGAGGGGGTCGCGTGTTCGAGTCACGCAAGCGGCACCATGCGTCTCGCGCAGTCGCGCATCCACAGCCCCGCCTCAATAGCGCATGCCGGTCGGGGGCGGCAGGGCATCCTTGCCCACAAACATTCCCTGCGCGCGGGCGAAACCCGCGTCGCCAACGGCCACGCCCTGCAATTTTCCTTCGGTGCCGTCGATGCCCCAGTGGATGCCGCCATAAATGCGGAGGCGCTGCAGGCCGTTCATGGTTAAACCGGGTGACCTTGCAGATTGGCAGATTGTGCCAATTGCGGTTCTCCGCTAGCCTGCGGGCCATGTTGCGGTTGCGCCCGGTCATGCTCGGATTCCTGGCGGCGGTGATGGTCGGCGTCACGCCGGTCGCTGCTGTCGTCCCGGATGGCGGCAGTGTCGGCAGCGCGCATCATTTCTCCACCTCCCAGGAAACCTTGGCTCATACAGGCTGCCCGGGCGGCGCTGAAGTTCCGCAGGGTTGCGGAGATTGCACGACAGAATCGGGCATGGTCTGCGCCTTCCATTGCAGTGCCGCCGCAACCGGTTTCTTCGCTGTACCAATCATTGCGTGGTCGCCGCTCGCTGTCCGCAGCCATACTGTGCGGCTGGAAGCGCGCCATGATGCGCTTGGGGGTCCGCCACCTTTCAAGCCTCCCCGAATTTCCCTCCTCGATTGAGCATCCGCGGCGGCTGATTGCCGCCAACGCGGGGCGTGCGGTTGCGGCGCAAGCAAAGCCGCGCCTTCACGCCCCCTGCAGAATCGCTTCATGAGGAGTTGAGCCGTGTTCAACAAATCAATGGTTGTTGCCGCCGTCCTTGCGCTGGCCGGTGTCGCCCTTGTTGCCATCACCCTGCCGTTCCTGACTGCGACTCCCGAGGAAGCACGTCTGGAGTGGGAAGCCATCAACGCCGAAATCCGTGAGGGCAAGGACGTCCATCTTGCCATCCGTCTCGTCGGTGCCGGTGATGTCCCAGGCCCCGCCACGCTCCTTTCGGCGCGGCTGGACATGGGCCCGGATGGCATGGCCGGGATGGAAGCGCCGCTTGAGCCGGTTCCGGTTCAGGTTGGCGGTGTGCTTATTTTCCGCGCTGACCTGACTATGGCGGGGCGCTGGAGCCTTGCGGTCTCGGCGGCAGTCGAAGGGCGCAGCGAACCCGTGAATGGCAATGTGATCTTCACGGTCCATCCAGCCGATGCGGCCCCTCCGGCCGGCGAACGGGCCATCATCTACCACCGCAACCCCATGGGCCTTGCCGACATTTCCATCGCGCCGAAGCTCGATTCAATGGGGATGAACTACATTCCCGTTCACGCGGATGAACTCGCCGGACCAGAAGGCGCGGTCACGCTCTCGCCCGTAAAGATCCAGCTTGCCGGTGTACGGACTGCCCGTGTCGAGCGCCGTGAATTGTCCAGACTGGTCCGTGCGGCGGGCACTGTCGCGCCGGACGAGGCAAGGCTCGCGGTCACAGCGGTCAAGTTCGACGGTTTCATCGAAGAGTTGCTTGTAACATCGTCCGGCTCATCCGTCAGGGCCGGGCAGCCGCTGATGCGGGTCTGGATCGAGAGCCGCGAAATCCTGGAACGGCAGATCGACTACGTCCTGGCGCTGCGGGGGACGGGGAACCTTGCTGATGCCGAAAGAAACCTGCGGCAGTTCGGCATTGGTGACGAAGTCATGGCGCAGATCCGGGAGGCCAAGCGTCCGGTGCGATCCATCGTGCTCACTGCACCCCTGGACGGAACGGTACTTGAAAAGCCCGCCGTAGCGGGCATGCGTTTTGCGGCGGGTGAGCCCTTGTTCAGGACGGCCGACCTCACGACTGTCTGGGTCCTCGCGGAAGTCTCCGAGCGCGATCTCGGGCTCTTGCGCGAAGGGCAGATGGCGCGCATCTCACCTGCATCCTTGCCGGGAGAAGAGTTTTCGGGACAGGTGGCGTTCATTTATCCGGTCCTTGATATGGAGATGCGGACAGCAAAGGTGCGCATCGTCGTGTCCAATGACGACATGCGGCTCAGGATCGGCCAGTTTGCCGAAGTGCTGATCGAGGTGCAGGTCGGCGAAGGGCCTGTCCTCGTGGTGCCCACGGGCGCGGTCATCGATACCGGCGCCCGCCAGATCGTCTTCATTGCGAGGGAAGGCGGCGTCTTTGAGCCGCGTGACGTGACCGTCGGCATCCGCGGCGGCGAATTTACCGAAATCCGCGAAGGGCTCACGGAAGGCGACCAGATTGTCGTTGCCGGCAATTTCCTGCTCGATGCGGAGAGCAATCTGCGTGCAGCCCTTGGAACTTTCGGGGCAGGAGAGGCACGCCCATGATTGCCGCCCTCATCCGCTGGTCCTCGCAAAACACATTCCTGGTCCTGGCGATCACGCTCCTTGCCGTCCTCGCGGGCGTTTATGCGGTCACCCGCGTTCCGCTCGACGCCATTCCGGACCTCTCGGATACGCAGGTCATTGTCTATACCGAGTTCCCGGGCCAGGCCCCTCAAGTAATCGAGGACCAGGTAACCTATCCGCTCACGACGGCACTTCTCACGGTGCCGCATGCCCGTGTGGTGCGGGGCTTTTCGTATTTCGGCGCGTCGTTTGTTTACGTCATCTTCGAAGACGGCACCGACATCTATTGGGCGCGCAGCCGGGTGCTTGAATATCTCAATGCGGCGTCAAGCCGCCTGCCGGAGGGCGTGACAGCAAGCCTTGGTCCCGATGCGACGGGTGTCGGCTGGGTTTACCAGTACGTCGTCACCGGCAAAAACCACGATCTGGGACAGTTGCGCTCAATCCAGGACTGGTCGGTCCGCTTTGCCCTTGCCCAGGCAAGCGGTGTTGCGGAGATCGCCAGCGTCGGCGGGTTTGTCCGCCAGTATGCAGTGATTGTCGATCCCTTGCGCATGCGCGCCTACGGAGTGACCCTGAACGAAGTGCGTGAAGCCATCCGCGCCAGCAATCGCGATGTCGGCGGCCGCACCGTCGAGCTTGCGGAGACAGAGTTCATGATCCGGGGGCGCGGCTATATCCGCAACGCCGGTGACATCGAGAATGTGGTGCTCAGGGCCATGTCGGGCACGCCGGTCCTGGTGCGTGACATCGGACGCGTGGAGCTTGTGCCTGACGAGCGGCGCGGCATCACCGAGCTCAACGGCGAAGGCGAAGTGGTGAGCGGCATCGGCGTGCAGCGGTTCGGGGCCAATGCGCTGGATGTCATCGCCGCCATCAAGGACCAGCTCGCGGTCCTGGCACCAAGCCTGCCCGAGGGCGTGAGTATCGTGCCGGTCTATGACCGCTCCGACCTCATCCACCGCGCGCTTGATACCCTCACGCGCACGTTGACCGAAGAGAGCGTCATCGTGGCGCTGATCTGCATCATATTCCTCCTGCACGCGCGAAGCGCGCTGGTTGCCGTCATTACGCTTCCCGTGGGGATCCTTGCCGCATTCGTGGTCATGCATGCGCTGGGCATCGGTTCAAACATCATGAGCCTGGGCGGCATTGCGATCGCCATCGGCGCCATGGTCGATGCGGCCGTCGTCATGATCGAAAATGCGCACAAGCGCCTTGAACAGGCCGCAGAGGATGCATCGCGCACCCAGGTCCTGATCGCGGCGGCGCAGGAGGTTGGCCCCGCCCTCTTTTTCAGCCTGCTGGTGATTACGGTTTCATTCCTTCCCATTTTCGCCCTGGAAGCACAGGAAGGCAGGCTCTTCAAACCGCTGGCCTACACCAAGACATTTGCCATGGCGGCCGCAGCACTGCTCTCCGTCACACTCGTGCCGGCGCTGATGGTGCTGTTCATCAAGGGGAAGATCACGCCGGAGGCAAAAAATCCGGTCAGCCGCGTCCTCATCGCTATCTACAGGCCGGTCATCCGCAAGGCGCTCGAAGCAAGGAAAACCGTTCTTGCTGCTGCCACCGGCCTCCTGGTGTTTTCTGCCTTCCCGCTCATGCATATCGGGTCGGAGTTCATGCCGAACCTCAATGAAGGCACGTTGCTTTATATGCCGACCACACTGCCCGGACTTTCGGTCACGAAGGCTGCGGAACTTCTTCAGACCCAGAACCGGATCATCAAGAGCTTTCCCGAGGTCGAGAGCGTGTGGGGCAAGGCCGGGCGCGCGATGACCGCAACCGATCCTGCCCCGATGGAGATGTTCGAGACCTACATCAACCTCAAGCCGGAAAGCGCATGGCGGCCGGGTCTCACGCTAGACGGCCTCATTGCCGAACTTGATGCCGCGCTGCAATTTCCCGGCGTCAGCAATGCCTGGACCATGCCGATCAAGGCGCGGATTGACATGCTCTCGACCGGCATTCGCACACCCGTGGGCGTCAAGATATTCGGTGCCGACCTTGCCGAACTCGAACGCCTTGCACGAAACGTCGAAACGGTTCTGGGCACCGTGCCGGGAACGGCAAGTGCCTATGCCGAGCGGGTCAATGGCGGCTATTTCCTAGAAATCACCCCCGACCGCAACCGCCTCGCGCGGTACGGCCTCTCCATCGATGATGTGCAGGATACGATTGCGATGGCCATCGGTGCCGAGCCCTTGACGACCACGGTCGAAGGCCGCGAGCGCTATTCGGTTGTCCTGCGTTTCCCCCGGTCCCTTCGTGATGATCCCGAGCGCATGGCGTCAGACGTTCTGGTTTCGCTGCCGGATGGTGCCGCGATTCCGCTCGGCGAGGTGGCCACACTGACGCGTGTGCAGGGACCAACCGTCATCCGCACCGAAGACGCGCAGCCCGTTGTTTATGTGTTTGTGGACATCCGCGACCGTGATCTTGGCGGTTATGTGCGCGACGCCCGGCGCGCGGTTGCGGAGAATGTGGTGTTTCCCGCCGGCTATCATGCCGTGTGGAGCGGGCAATTCGAATATCTCGAACGCGCCGAAGAGCGGCTGGTCATCGTTGTCCCGGCGACGCTCTTCCTCATTCTCCTCCTCCTCTATCTCAACTTCCGCCGTGTCTCCGATACGCTGATCGTGATGCTCTCGCTGCCGTTCTCTCTGATTGGCGGTCTGTGGCTGATGTACTGGATGGATTTCAACATGAGCGTTGCCGCGGCTGTGGGCTTCATCGCACTTGCCGGTGTCGCCGCCGAGACCGGCGTCATCATGCTCATCTATCTTGAGCAGGCGTGGAAGGAGGTCCTGGCGCGATGCGCGGCGCAAGGCGAAACGCCAACCCACTCCCATCTGCGTCAGGCGGTCATGGCGGGTGCCGTGGAGCGCGTGCGGCCAAAAATGATGACGGTTACGGCCATCGTGGCCGGGCTCCTGCCCATCCTGTGGATTACCGGCGCGGGTTCAGAGGTGATGCAGCGCATTGCGGTGCCGATGATCGGCGGGATGCTCTCTTCGACGGTTCTCACCCTTGTGGTGATACCGGTCGTCTTTGCCATGGTCCGGGGCCGGAACGTCGCGTAGCCGGGTTTGAGATCACGCAATTGCGGGCTCGCTCACCAGAGTCGCGCAAGCCCGCTCAGGCCCGTGCGTGGCGTGTGCGGCAGCGGCGCGGCGGCGATGGTTTGCCGGCGTCGCGCGAGGCGAGGTCGTCGAGGATCGGGCATTCGGCACGGTCATCGCCACGGCATTGCCGTGCCAAAGTCTTCAGTGTACGGATGACCGTGCGCATCTCCTTCATCCGCCGATCCAGTTCCCCGAGATGATGTTCAGCAAGCCTCTTGACCTCGCGCGACGGGCGCTCCTTGTCCTGCCAAAGCGCAAGGAGGGCGCCCACCTCGTCCAGGGAAAAACCGAGATCCCGTGTGCGCCGGACAAATTGCAGGACCGCAATGTCGGCGTTGCCATAGTCCCGATAACCATTGGCGCGCCGTGCCGCCCCCGGCAAGAGGCCCACACCCTCATAATAGCGGATCATCTTGGCAGAGACGCCGGAGCGTGCTGCAGCCTCGCCGATGTTCACAGCCGTGCTCCCGAAAGGAGACCTTGACCTTCCCATAATGGGAAGGTGCAACCTCCGGGGCAAGGGCAAATCAGGAGCGCGGCATCCCCCGCGGAAAACCGATGCATGACGATGAGTGCCACCACAATTCCGGTACAGCCGCCGGCCTCGACCCCGTCTGCGGCATGAAACCGAGGGCGGACACGCCGTATCGTCTTGTGCATCTGGGCAATGAGGTGTTGTTTTGCAGCGCCGCCTGCAAGCACAAGTTCGAAACCGGGCTATCGAAGGGCAAGATGGCACCACACGAGAGCGCCATGCCGGCAAGCCGGAACACGCATGGTTCAAGGCCAGGCGCGAAGTGGACCTGCCCCATGCATCCCGAAATTGTCCGGGACGGACCGGGATCATGCCCGATCTGCGGCATGGCGCTGGAGCCCATGGTCCCCAGCGCAGAGGCCACCGCAAATCCGGAACTGCGCGATATGGATCGCCGTTTCAGGGTCGGTGTCCTGCTTTCCCTGCCGGTCCTGGTGCTCGAAATGGGCCGACATCTGCTCGGTGTTGATCGCCTGGTTCCGCCGTCGCTGAACGGTTGGCTGCAATTCCTTCTGGCAACGCCGGTGGTGCTTTGGGCAGGCTGGCCCTTCTTCGCGCGCGGCTACCTTTCGCTCAGGACGCGCCATCTCAACATGTTCACGCTGATCGCCCTCGGGACGGGCGTCGCGTGGAGCTACAGCGTCGTTGCGCTCGTCGCGCCATCCCTCTTTCCGCCCGCGTTCAAGGATGCGCACGGCAATGTCGCTGTCTATTTCGAAGCGGCTGCGGTCATCACGGTCCTTGTGCTGCTGGGGCAGGTTCTGGAACTGCGGGCGCGCGAGCGCACCGGCAGCGCAATCCGGGCACTGCTTGATCTCGCGCCGAAAACAGCCCGGCGCATCCGCGACGGCGTCGAGGAAGAAATCCCGCTGGACCACGTTGTGGCAGGTGACCTTCTGCGGGTCCGGCCCGGCGAGAAGGTGCCGGTGGACGGCCTTGTCACCGACGGTCGATCGGCCATTGATGAATCCATGGTGACCGGCGAGTCGATGCCCGTCACCAAAGGGACCGGCGCAAGCGTCATTGGCGGCACGCTGAACCAGACAGGCGCCCTCGTCATCAAGGCAACCCGCGTGGGCGCGGAGACGATGCTGTCGCGCATCATCCATCTGGTCGCGGACGCCCAGCGCTCGCGGGCGCCCATCCAGCGCCTTGCCGACAATGTGTCCGCCTGGTTTGTGCCTGCGGTGATTGTAATTGCCTTGTTGGCGTTGGGCGCGTGGTGGGCGTACGGGCCGACGCCGGCACTTTCCCATGGTCTCATTGCTGCCGTGTCGGTCCTGATCATCGCCTGTCCCTGCGCGCTCGGGCTCGCTACACCCATGTCCATCATGGCCGGCGTCGGCGTCGGCGCCCGGCATGGTGTCCTCATCAAGAACGCGGAGGCACTGGAGCGGTTCGAAAAGGTTGACACGCTCGTCCTCGACAAGACCGGCACGCTGACAGAAGGCAAACCGGCGGTTACCGCCATGCACGTGATGGGCGGCTTCGGCGAGGCGGAAGTGCTGCGGCTTGCTGCAAGCCTTGAGAACCGGAGTGAGCATCCGCTTGCCCGGGCCATTGTTGCCGCCGCCAAAGTGCGGGGGCTTACCCTGGCAGAGCCGACGGCCTTTGATTCACCCACCGGGAAAGGGGTCGTGGGCGTCGTGGACGGCCACCGCGTCGTACTTGGCGCGGAGAGATTCCTGGCCGAGCTCGGCATCAGTACGGAGGCCATTGGCGCACAGGCCGAAGGGCTGCGGGCGGGAGGCGCGACCGCGATTTTCGCGGCCATTGACGGAAATGCCGCAGCCGTCTTCGCGATTGCCGATCCCGTCAAGGCCACCACGCCTTCAGCCCTTCAGGCGCTGCGCCGTCAGGGCATCCGCCTCGTCATGCTGACGGGCGACAACAGGACGACGGCGCAGGCCGTGGCCCGGAAACTTGGCATCGATGCGGTGGAATCAGAGGTTCTCCCGGAAGACAAGTCGCGCATCGTGGCTGATCTCAGGAGCCAGGGCCGGGTGGTCGCCATGGCGGGTGACGGTGTCAACGATGCCCCGGCGCTCGCTGCCGCCGATGTCGGAGTGGCCATGGGCACGGGCACGGATGTCGCGATCGAAAGCGCGGGCGTCACACTCCTGCAGGGCGACCTCAACGGAATTGTCCGCGCACGCGCGATCTCCCGGGCCACCATGCGCAACATCCGGCAGAATCTTTTCTTTGCATTCGCCTATAATGTGGCCGGTATTCCGGTTGCGGCAGGTGCGCTCTACCCGCTCACGGGTGATCTCCTTTCTCCCATGATCGCCGCACTTGCGATGGCCCTTTCGTCCGTGTCGGTCATCGCCAATTCCCTGCGTCTGGGTCGCTACTCCCCCGTCGGGGAGGCCGGACGATGAGCCCCCGCCAGCCATCCGGTCTCCGCGCAGCACAACTGCAATTCCCGATGCGAGACCGGCGCAGATAGATACGAACCGGCGCGAGGACCACCTGGCAGAAGCAGCTTCCTGCCATCCTGAAAGGAATATCCGGTGCCACAGGAAACTTTTACGCCCGCATTGGCCTATCCATGGCTGACAGGCCTCTATGACCGTGCAATCGCCACGCTCACACGCGAGAAAACGTGGCGTGCAAGGATCATGGACGCGCTTGCGCCGAGGGACGGCGAAACCATCGTCGATCTTGGTGCGGGCACGGGATCGTTGGCCATGCTGATCAAGGCGGGGGCTCCCGGCGCGCGGGTCGTGGCGGTTGACCCTGATCCGGCCGTGCGGGCAATCGGCGAGGGCAAGGCACGGGCCGCAGGCACCAACATCGAGTTTGTGACGGCGATGGGCAATCTGGACATTGAAACCGTGCCACCCGGGTCGGCTGATGCGGTGACGTGCTCGCTTGTCCTCCACCAATGTCCGATGGACATGAAACGTGACATTGTTGCCAATGCAGCGCGGTTGTTGCGGTCGGGCGGTCGGTTGGTGATTGCGGACTACGGCGCGCAGCCTGATGTGCTCATGCGCGCCGGATTCCTGATCGTCCAATGCCTCGACGGTTTCGGGGCGACGGAAGCCAATCGGCTGGGTGCCATACCCCGCCTTGTCGCCGAAGCGGGCTTCGACCTCTCACCTGATGTCGTGCAAGTGCGGACGCCCACGGGCGCAATTTCTGTCTGGCGTGCGCAAACAAAATAGACCAGTCCGTCCGGCTCAATAGCGCATGCCGGTCGGGCGCGGAGCGGCTTGGGTGCCGTCGAACAAGGTTTGCGCGCGGTCGAAAACCGCATCGCCCACGGCTGCGCCCTGCAGTTTTCCTTCCGTGTCGTCGATGCGCCAGTGGATGCCGCCATAGATGCGGCTGATGCCGCTTGCGTCCGCCGCCGACATGAAGGTCGGATATTCAAGCGTGACGGGGTTTTCCAGATCGCGCAACTCGCGCTCCAACCGGGTCACGCGCACCGTTAATCCGTAGGCGGATGATCCCGTCGAAAGCTCCATCACCCGCGCCCAGGCGGCGGTGAACAGTGCATGGCCCGACGTATAGGCGGGAAAGGGCGGTGTGGGCAGATAGGGATCAAAATCGCGCGCGCGCATCTCGCGGACCCCACGCGGTGTCCAGGCACGGATCAAAACATCGCCGCGCGCACGGATCGCGGTGACCGGCCGCGCATAGGCGTAGGCGTATTTTGTCTCCCATGAGACGATGCCGGCATCCAGCTGCGACATGGCGGCGAGGAAAAGGAGCTTGACCGTCTCGTCAAAGTCCAGGCCACGCTGGTCCGCAAGATCGGCGGTCAGCCGCATCATGTGCGAGGCTGGCCAGCCGCCCCATGGCACCCAATATTCGGCCGTCGCCTTCTGCTCGTCCGTCAAATTGGCCGAGACATTGATGAGGTCATCGATCATCGCGTTGAAAGTTTCGGCGTCGCGCGGCGGTGGCGGCGCGCGCAAGCGGGCGGGACCCGCGACGGCAAAGGCGCGCACGTTGCCCCAGGCGGGCGTCAAGGCGCGTTGTGTGCGGCCGTCGGGTGTTTCAATCGGCAGCCAATCGGTGAGGCGCGGGCGGGGGATCAAAAATTCCCGAACTGCTTGATCGGCGCGGTCATCCGCATAGAAGCGCGCAACGAGGTTTGCGATTTCATCGGCGCTGGTGATGGTTGTCGCGTTGCCGGACGCGCCAAGGCGCTGGATGAAGGCATCGATCTGGTTGGTGCGTGTCCTCTCACCACGCATCAGCGCGCGCACGGCATGCGCCATGATGGAAAGCGTCTCGCGGCCGGATGGGGCAATTGCAAATTGCCGCGCGCCAACGCTGAGGCCATGGGCACGCGCATCCGCCATTGCCCATGTGTCGTACATGGCGGTTGAAAGGATCGCGATCAGGCGCGCACTTTCGGTCGGGTTCTTGATGGCGCCATCAGCATTATCGGCAATGAGGCGGGCGAGGTCGGCAGCGCCCCGTGATTCATTGGCCCCTTCTTGGGCGCGGGCAATCGCTGGAGACACGAATGCAAGAAGGGCGGCGGCGCAGATTGCGCGTGCCGTCTTTACATATGTGCCAAAGCGGGACGCCATCAGCCTGCTCCTGCCGCGAATGCCGGACTTCAGCATTGCTCGCGTGCAAGCCGGATGCCGTCAGATGCCCTTGCAGGAGGGGCAGATGCCGGTGATCTCGATCATCTCGCGGGTTGACTGATAGCCTGCACTGCGCACCGCATTGGAGATGGCATTTTCGACATCTGCGTCAGTCAGCTCGGCCACTGTTCCGCAGGCCTCGCAGATCAGGAACATGCCGCGATGCTTCTCGCCAGCCGCATAGCAGGCGACATAGGCATTGAGCGAATTGATCCGGTGGACAAAACCCTGCTCGGTCAGGAACTCCAGCGCGCGATAGACCGTTGGTGGCGCCACCGGCTTTTCGGAGCGACGCGCCTTCTGCATGCGGTCGAGGATTTCATAGGCACCAACAGCCTTGTGGCTCTGGGCCACCAGCCCCAAGACTTCGGCGCGCAGATCAGTCAGGCGCACGCCGCGCGCGGCAGCTGCCTCGTGTGCCGCCACCAGCACGGAATCCGAACAGGCACGATGGTCGTGATGTGCGCTCACATGCGAGCCGCGGGTTGCTGGCGCTTCAAGCATGCGGGGCATGGTGGGGCGGGGCCTCTTGGTCGGTCTTCAGGATCGCGCATTTGGGGTGAGTCGCGACCGGATCGCAATGTAGGCGATTGATCTGCCTATTGATTCGATATTTGATTCGGGCGCGAAACGGCAGGCCTAACGGCGGAAATTCGTCAGTGTGCGGCGCAACATGATTTGGTGCAGCGCAGCATGCCTCTAATTCGTTGCGGAAATGCCATAGTCGTCCAGCCGTGCGCGCCGTTACCTTTATTCCAAGGCGGAACGTATTGACTCACCTTTCCTTTCCATGTGCTCATCGTTGCGATTGGGTATTCGGCGCTGGGGGGCGTCCGGAACGGTCAAGCGCCCCCTCGCCGCATCAAAGACATAAAACGGCCTTTTGGGTGAGGAGGATTGCGCGCATGTCGTACAAAATGGGTCTCCGCGGGAAGCTGTTGGCCTCTGCGGCTGGTGTTGGTCTGATGGCTGCTGCGGGAAGCGCGGTTGCCGAAGAGTACAGCATCGGCGAAATGAAAATCGTCTTCGACACGACGATCACAGCTGGCGCATCGATGCGCGTTGCAGAACGTGACACGCAATTCCTGCCGGAATCAAATGGCGGTAACATTGATCCGCGCACGTCGGGCGTCATCACGCCGGTTGCGCAGGCTGCAGCCACGCTGGCCGGGCTGCCGGGTTATGTATTCACCCAGACGGCGAACCGCGACAATTTCGACGGCTCGATCAATGAGGACGATGCGCGCCTGAATTATGACGAGGGCGATTTCACCTCGACCAACATCAAGGTCAGCCATGACCTTCTGATGACCTGGCGCAATTTCACGGTGTTCGCGCGCGGCTTCTATTTCTATGACGACACGATGTCGGACGAAGATCACCCCGACCGCACACCGTTGCGCGACAAGACGTCAGATGTGCTTGGCTCCCATGCCAAGCTGCTTGACCTCTATATCGCCGGTGATTTTGAACTGGGCGACATTCCCGTCCAGGTGCGCGTCGGCAAGCAGGTGGTCAGCTGGGGCGAAGGCACGTTCATCCTGCACGGCATCAATGTCATCAACCCGATTGACGTCACTGCATTCCGTCGCCCGGGCGCGGAAATCAAGGAAGGCCTGATCCCCGTCAACATGGTGTCGGGCTCGATCAGCTTCCCGTTCGATGTCTCGGTTGAGGCCTGGTACCAGCTGGACTGGGAGCCGTTCGAGATCGATCCGGCCGGCACAGCGTTCAGTGGCACGGATACGCTCCGCTACCCGAACTTTGTCGGCTTTACGTCGGGCTCGCCCTTCTCGGGCAACCGCCGCAATTGTATTGGCGGTCCGGAGTCGTTCTTTGGCCTTTCCGGCGGCGTCATTCTTGGCGGCGCCGTTCCGCTGCCGGATATCGGCCCGCATGTGACCGGTCAGCTCTTGCCGACGCCGACCTGCTTTGACGGCGCGGCGACCGACTATGACGTGCCGCTGCCGGTGGGATCGGCAGAAGCTGCCAAGCTGGCCCAAGGCGATATGGGCGTGGTTGCCCGCTCAAAGGACGTCGAAGGCTCGGATGATGGCCAGTGGGGCGTTGCCGTCCGCTATTTCGCGGACTGGCTGAATGCGACCGAGTTCGGCTTCTATGCGATGAATTATCACAGCCGCCTGCCGTTTGCGCAGGAGGGTGCGGGAACGCCGTCGCTGGGCTTTGGCGCGGTGACAGGCAACAATGCCAACATTGATCCGGTAACTGGTTCGTTCAACAGCCTTGCCTCGCGTTTTGCGCCGTCGGTTGGTTGTGTGGGTCCGTTCAGCCCGAACCCGAATACCTTCGTTGATCCGCGATTTGCGGCGCTGGCCGCAACGCCGATTGCCGATCCGCTCAACCTGATCAATACGCAGGCTGCAAACTCGGCGGACCTCATTCTGGGCGGTGCGGGTGCGGTTCTGGCCGGCACGACGCGCAACATGGGCGATACGTTTGGTGCAGCGATCCGCATCAATTGCGCCCTTGCACTTGCGCAATCGAAGCTGGTTGACACCAATGGCGACACGATCCCCGATACGCCGATGGCCACCAACGGATCGGAGTTCCTTGGCGTGAACACGAGCTGGATGCTCCGGTTCGTCTATCCGGAAGACATCAAGGTCTATGGCATGAGCTTCAACACCACGGTGGGAAGCTGGGGCCTTCAGGGCGAAGTCAGCTTCCGTCCGGATGCGCCGTTTGCGGTCGATACCGACCAGCAGACGATCAGTGCGGCGATGGTGTCGTGCGCTATCCCGGTCGGTGTGGCCGATCTTGCCTTTCTTGCGTTCGAAGGCTTGGGAAATGTTGACGGCACAACGGCCTGTCTTGCCGGGGCTGGTCTTCCCACCAACGCCAATCCGCGCTGGATGACCTCCGTGATCGAACAGGACATGTGGACCGGCCAGATCGGCACCACGGCAACGTTCACGGGCTCCGATCCGGTGATTGATTTCCTTGGCGCGGACCTTGGTATCCTCGTGACCGAAGTCGGCTTTGTGCTGGTGCCGGGCGTGGAAGACACGTGGCTCGACAATGGCGCATCGGCTGAACTGCCACAGTATGCCAACATGGGCTGTCAGGCAACCGACCTTGGTCTGGGCGGCCTCTTGGGTCTTGACCGCAAGTCGTCTGAACAGTGCCGTCCGACCGACTTCTCGGCCGGTTACGTGCTGCTCGCGCGCCTTGACTACAACAACGCGTTCGAGAGCGGCTGGGTGATCAGCCCGCAGCTGACCTTCAGCCATGACGTCGTCGGCAAGACGCCCGCGCCCTATGGCAACTACAAAGAAGGCCGCATGGCGATCAGCGCGTCGGTGTCGGGCCAGCTTGACAACGCCTGGCGCCTCAGCCTTGGCTATACGAACTTCTTTGGCGGTGACATCACCAACAAAGCCATCGACCAGGATTTTGCTTCATTCACGGCTTCCTACTCGTTCTGATGCGGGGGACGGAGAAACCGCAAGGCACACCATCAGGAGGAAACAGTTAGATGAACCGTAAAGTGACCCTTCTTGCCTCGGCCATGGCGGCGGCAGTTCTTGCCGGCTCCGCCCTTGCCAAGGTGCCCGATGAGGTGGCGGCACGCCTTGGCCAGGATCTCAACCCGATGGGTGGCGAGATCGCTGGCAATGCGGCCGGCACCATTCCGGCCTGGGACGGCGGCCTCACGTCGCCGCCCTCGGGCATCACCTTCGATCCGGCGACCATGCAGCCGCCAGATCCGTTCTCGGGCGACCAGCCCCTGTTCCGGATCACGGCCGCGAACATGAGCCAGTACTCGGACAACCTGACGGATGGCCACAAGGCCCTCCTGCAGAACCGCGACGGCTATTTCATGGACGTCTATACGTCGCGCCGCTCCTGCTCGAACCCGCAGTTCGTGTATGACGCGTCGCGCCGCAATGCGACCGAAGGCTCACTGGTCCGCGGTGCGGATGGCGGCCTTGACGGCGCGGGCGTGCTCGGCGCGATCATGGGTGCGCCGTTCCCGATCCCGAGCAACGGTCTTGAGGCCATCTGGAACCACACGCTGCGTTTCCGCGGGTTCAAACTGACCCGCCAGTTCGCCGCGTTCCCGGTCCAGCGTGACGGTTCCTCGACGCCGATCATCGTGCAGGATGAAGCCATCCTGCGCTGGTCGGATCCGGGCAAGACACGCGCCGAAGACCTCAATAACGTTTCGATCCTCTACATCGCGAACACGATCTCGCCCGCGCGCCTTGCCGGCAACGTGATCCTTGTCCACGAGTCACTGAACGCGACTGTCGCGCCGCGTCAGGCCTGGCAGTACAACCCCGGCACGCGTCGCGTGCGCCGCGCCCCGGACATCTCGTACGACAACCCGGGCACGAACACGGACGGCATGAGCACGTCGGACGCGTTTGACGGCTACAATGGCGCGCCGGACCGTTACGACTGGCAGCTGGTCGGCAAGTTCGAGCGTTATGTTCCCTACAACAGCTACCGCCTCCTGAATTCGAAGTATGCGGACCTTATCCAGCCGCTGAACATCAATCAGGAATTTGCGCGCTACGAACTCCACCGCGTGTGGACGGTCGAAGCGAAGCTGCGTCCCGGCACGCGCCACGTCTATTCGCGCCGCGTGTTCAACATCGATGAGGACTCCACGACGATCACGGGCGCCGAATACTATGACGGCCGCGGCGAATTGTGGCGCGTCCAGGAAATGCATCTGGTCAATTTCTATCACGTGCCGACATGCGGTGGCGTGGCAGAGCTGATGTATGACCTCCAGGACGGCCGCTACCTTGCCTCGGCACTGCGTGGCGAAGAGCCCCCGGTGAACTATTTCGCCGACGAGCTCAACGAAGACCGCTACACGCCGCAAGCCATCCGCGGCATGGGCAAGCGCTGAAGCCTTTGGGTGCGTGACCCGCACCCGCTGGTTTGATGTGAGTGACCGGGCCCGGCTTTGTGACACGCAAAGCCGGGCCTGCTTCTTTCAAAACATTGTTTTCGCCCGTGGGTGTTCACCGGGATCGCTCCCGGCACAGTTTCCACGGACCAGTTCTTGAACGGGATCAGGTGACATGATGCGTATCGACCGGATGGGCAAGGCGGCACGGGCCGCGTTCTTGACCGCGCTCTTGGGCGCGACCCTTCTTGCGACGGCAGCAGCGCTTCCGGCGCGCGCGGAAAGCGCGGATGGCCGCGATTATGCCGAGCCCTCTGAGCTCATCACGAAAAACCTCTTGATCGGGGCCGCCCAAGCCGGCAGCCGTCTGGTCGGGGTGGGGGAGTTCGGGCACATCATCCTTTCGGATGACAACGGTGCCACCTGGCGGCAGGCACGCTCCGTGCCGACGCGGGCCACGCTCACCACCGTCTATTTCGTTGACGACAAGACCGGTTGGGCCGGTGGCCACGATACAACGGTTCTCAAGACCGTCGATGGCGGCGAGACCTGGGTGCTCGAATACGACCGCGAGATCTCGCTCACTTTGCCCGATCCGCCGCCGCTTGTGCCGCCGGCCGTCGAGGGGGAAGAAGATTTCGGCGGCGTCGACGATGCGTACATCGATGACGAAGGCAGCTCCGCCATCATGGACGCCGGTGCCGTGGCCTCGGAAATGCGGCCCGATACGCCGGTGCTGACGCTTGTTTTCGCCGACGCCAACATTGGCGTTGCGGCTGGCGCGTTCGGCTTTGCGGCTGTCACCAATGATGGCGGCACCAGCTGGGAAAAGCGTCGCCTGTCCGACCTGGCTGAAGATGACTACCACCTCAATGGCAGCTTCGTCGGACCCAATGGTTCGATCTTCATCGCGGCCGAGATGGGTTACATCTATCGCAGCCTGAACAAGGGCGTGTCGTGGGACCTCATCGCATCCGGCTATGACGGCTCGCTCTGGGGCGGCCTTGCACTCTCGGATGGTTCGCTTTTCGCCTATGGCATGCGCGGCAATGTGTGGCGCTCAACCGATCTTGGCTCGACCTGGACGAAGGTCGAAACCGGCACGCCGGAATCGCTTGCCTCTGCGGTTGAGCTCAGCGACGGGCGCATCGTCATGGTGGGCCTTGGCGGCACGGTCATTGTTTCTGCCGACAAGGGGCTCACCTGGTCCGTCAGCAACCGCGCTGACCGCAAGGCGCTTTCGGCCGTCCTTGAAGCAGGTCCCGGCCAGATTGCCGTCTTTGGAGAAATGGGTGTTGCAGTTCAGGCTGTCGACAGCGGCAGCTGATTGAACAAGCCGGCACGGGGCCATCGGCCCTTTGCCGGTCAGCGGGGGGCAAGAGGGCGCGCGGCCGAAAGGCTGCAGCGCCCTTTGTCTTTGAAGCCTGAGCTTGGGAGATGTGGATTGCTGCACTGCAGCAAAGGTGACGCCCGCGTCATTTTCGCTTGATCGAAATCAATGTTGCGGCACAATCGGGCCATTGGCTTTCCTCACCGCCCCTCGAAGGACGTTCCCATGGCCGAACAGACCAACATCACCAAGGATCCCGCCTATAACGCCGCCGATCCGGGCGACTTTGCGACCATGATGGATGTTGACCGCTACAATGCGCGCTCGACCGCCTTCGACAAGATCATCTCGGCAACGCACGATCATTTCTGGGATCCGCTGGACAAGAAATACATCGACTTCACCGAGCCGTTCGACATCGAAAAGAACTACATGGTGGACACTGATCTCATCATGGAGCTGAAGACGGCGGTTGCCGACAAGCTCAATGAGGATCAGAAGATCAAGCTCGCCAATCTCAATACGCTGTGGTCCTTCTCGTCGATCCTGCATGGCGAGCAGGGCGCACTCGCGCTTTCGGCATCGCTCTGCCACATCCTGCGCGATCCGGGTGCACAGGAATATGCTGCCAACCAGACGCGTGAAGAAGCGCGCCACGTGACGGGCTTTGCCAAATACATCCAGGCGCGCTGGGGCAAGCCGGCGCCTGTCGGCCCGGCTCTGGGCGGACTTCTGACCGACCTCGTCGGTTCGCCGCTCGTCTGGAAAAAGATCGTCGGCATGCAGATGCTGGTCGAGGGCTTGGCCATGGGCGCGTTCGCCACTTTCTATGCGCAGGGCAAGGACCCCCTGATGGTCAGGCTCTGCCAGCTGGTGATGACGGACGAAGCCTTCCATCACAAATTCGGGAAAATCTGGGCGGATCGCACGATCCCGCACCTGTCGAAGGGCGAAGCGGAGAAGATCGAAGACTGGGCGCTTGAAGTCTTCAACACGCTCCTCTTCAACCTGGCGAGCCCCGAGCAGAAGCAGTGGATCTATGCGCAGGTAGGCCTTGACTGGCAGTGGGTGCAGGCGGCCGTCATGGAGGCGCTGACCGACACGCAGCTCCGTCTTGAGCTCTCCAAGAGCACCAATATTTTCCGCGTGCTCATCAAGACGCTTCTGAAAGCCGGCATCATCACCGACCGCACGCGCGCCAACTATTCCGCTTATGTGGATATGGCCGAACTTCATGCCGAGGGTGACCACATGATCGGCGATGACATCGCCGAAGAGGGCATCCGCCAGCTGATCAAGATCAATGGCGGCAAGGCCTTCTCGCCGCTTTCAGCGGTCGCGGCGGAGTAGGCGGGACCCATGGCCAATATCACCAAAGACCCGGCCTATGATGCGGCCGATCCCGATGATTTCGCGACGATGATGGAAGTCGAGCGTTACGGCAAACGCTCGACCGCCTTCGACAAGATCATCTCGGCAACGCACGATCATTTCTGGGATCCGCTGGACAAGAAGTATATCGACTTCACCGCGCCGTTCGATACGGCCGGTGAATATCTGATGCCGCCACACATGAATGTGGAGCTGGCGATCGGCATCGGTGACAGTCTGACCGAGGCGCAGCGCATCGCGCTCGTCAACCGGTCGGTGCACTGGTCGCTTTCCTCCATCCTGCACGGCGAACAGGGCGCGTTATCGCTTTCGGCATCGCTCTGCCATGTGCTGCGCGATCCCGGTGCGCAGGAATATGCCGCCAACCAGACGCGCGAAGAAGCGCGTCATGTGACGGCCTTTGCCCGTTATGTGCAGGCGCGCTGGGGCAAGCCCTTGCCCGTTGGCCCCGCGCTTGGCGGGCTTCTGACCGAAATGGTCAATTCACCCTTCGTGTGGAAAAAGCTCGTCGGCATGCAGATGCTGGTCGAGGGGCTTGCGATGGGTGCGTTTGCAACCTTCTACACCTATGCGCGCGATCCGTTGCTGGTGCGGCTTTGCCAGCTGGTGATGACGGACGAGGCGTTCCACCACAAATTCGGAAAAATCTGGGCGGACCGCACGATCCCGCACCTTTCGGTCGAGGAACGCAACAAGATCGAGGATTGGGCGCTTGCCGTCTTCCAGGGGCTCCTGTTCAATCTGGGCAGCCCGGAGCAGAAGCAGTCGATCTATGCGGATTTCGGCATCACCTGGCAGGAAGTGCAGGCGCGCTTCATGGAAGCGCTGACGGTCGCGCGGATGCGCGAGCGCATGCGTGATTCAACATCGATTTTCCGCACGCTGATCAAGACGCTCCTGAAGGCCGGCATCATCACCGACCGCACGCGGGCGCACTATGCCGCCTATGTGGATATGGCCGAGCTGCATCAGGAAGGCGACCGGATGGTGGGAGACGACATTGCGGAGGAAGGCATCCGCTATCTCATCCAGATCAATGGCGGCAAGTTCACGCCGGTTTCATCGGTCGCCGCCGAATAGGGCCGCAAAACAGAAAAACCCCCGATGCCTGAACGGCACCGGGGGTTTTTCCATTGTCAGTCCTTACTTCTTGACCATCACGAAGGCGACAAACTTGTTGCCGTCGAGGTCACGGAAATAGGCGCCATAGAAATTGTCGCCACGCAGGCCGGGCGCGCCCTCGTCCTTGCCGCCGAGACTCATGGCCTTGGCATGGACCTTGTTGACCGTATCCTGGTCAGCTGCGGCCAGTGCGATCATCGTGCCATTGCCGCCCGTTGCAGGTTTGCCGTCAAACGGTTTGGTCACCATCAGCATCGGCGCGTTCTTGGCCGCAGCCCAGCCGGCCATGCGCTCGTTCGACCAGGCACGCTTGCCGCCCATTTCACCAAACACGGCATCAAAAAAGGCCGTGGCGCGGGCGAGGTCATTCGTGCCCACAGTTGCATAGCCGATCATGGAATCTCTCTCTTCCTTGAATTGGGGAGTTGAACGGGGCGGAGAATGCCATAGCCTTCGGCAAAACACAGCCTGACGTTAACGGCAGGGCCAAACGATGACAGCTTTTCACAGGATCGTGACGCGGCGGCACGGGCGTGCGCTCACCCTGTCGCTCAACAATCCGGAAAAAATGAATGCGGTTGACGCGCTGCTGCATGAGGAGCTTGCGCCCGCTTTCCGCTTTGCCGCCGCCGATCAGGCGAGCGACGTCATCATCCTGACCGGCGAGGGCACGGACTTTTCGGCGGGTGGCGATTTTTCATGGTTTGAAGCGGCGATGGCAGGCACGGCCAGCATGCCGAGCGCCGAAGAGGGCAAGCAGATCATCTTCTCGCTGCTCGACATCCCCAAGCCCGTGATTGCCAAGGTGCGCGGCAATTGTGTGGGCCTCGCCTGCACGCTCGCACTTTATTGCGACATTGTGCTGGCGGCAGACAACGCCAAGTTCATTGACCCCCATGTGCGCGTCGGCCTTGTGGCTGGCGATGGCGGCGCCATCATCTGGCCGCATCTGGTGGGCCATGCGCGGGCCAAGGAATATCTGATGACGGGTGATCCGGTGGGTGCGGTTGAGGCCGAACGCATCGGTCTCATCAATCATGTGGTGCCGGCAGCTGAACTCGATGCGCACTGCGACAAACTGACGGCCAAATTGCTTGCGGGTGCGCAGCTGGCGATCCGCGGGACCAAGATCAGCGTCAATCTTGAGTTGAAGCGCCAGACAATTGCGGCGCTGGATGCCTCCATCGCCTACGAGATGACGACGTTTGCAAGCCACGACCATCGCGAGGCCGTGCGTGCCTTTCTTGAGAAACGAAAGCCGAAATTTGCGGGACGCTAGGGGCAGACGGGAATGGGCGCGCAGGCAAGTCTCTTTGCAGATGTTGAGCCTTCGTTGCCGGAGGGGCTTTCCCTCTTTCGCGCGCATGTTGATGCGGCGCGCCAGATGGCACTGCTTGATGAGGTGGCCGGCGTGCTGGCTGAAGCCCCGCCCTATCGCCCGCAGATGAAAATGGGCGCCTATATCATCAACCAGATTTCCAATTGCGGTTCATGTGGCTGGCATGCGGACGCGGGCGGATACCGCTATGTCGATGTGCATCCGGAAACGGGCAAACCCTGGCCGCCCATCCCGCCTTTGATGATGGCAGCCGCGTGCGAGGCGGCCGGAAAGGCAGGGCGCGGCGATTTCGTGCCGGATGCCTGTCTTGTCAACATCTATGCGGCGGCGGGCAAGCTCAATCTGCATCAGGACCATGACGAAGCGGATTTCTCGTGGCCCATCGCATCGTTCAGCTTCGGCAATGACTGCATTTTTCTGGCGGGCGGTCGCAGGCGGCGCGATCCCGTTTCGCCGCTCACGCTTTCATCGGGCGATGTGATGGTCATGGATGGCACCGCGCGCATGCTGTTTCATGGCGTGCGGCGCATCCTGCCGCACAATTCGGCGCCCTCGCATCCTGTGCTGCCGCCGCAGGGCCGCATCAACCTTACATTCAGGCGGGCACGATGAGCCGCAATTACGACGAAGCCGACCATGTTGGGACTTTACGCGAAAGCGTGCGGCGTTTCCTTGACCGTCATGCGCCGCGCGAGAGGGCGCGTGCATGGGACCGCGAGAATGTTTTCCCGCGCGATGTTTTTTCCGAAATGCGCGCGCTTGGCATTTTCGGCCTGACCGTGCCGGAAGAATTCGGCGGCACCGGCACCGACATTTCTGCCACCATGGCGGTGATCGAGGAGCTGGCCAAGCGCTCCACCGCGCTTGCCTGCCCCTACATCATGGCGGTCTGCTATGCGGGCATGAACCTTGCCGAGTCCGGCTCGCCGGAACAGAAGGCAAAGCTTCTGCCCAGGCTTGCCGCGGGTGAACTCATCTTCGCCTATGGCTTGTCGGAGCCCAATGTGGGCGGCGATTTGGCGATGGTTGAGACTCATGCGCGGCGTGAGGGCAATCGCATCGTGCTCAATGGCGCCAAGCGCTGGTGCACGGGTGCCCATATCGCTGATTACATTTTCTGCCTCGTGCGCACCGGCCCGCGCGACGAAAAATACCGCAATCTTTCCATCCTGCTTGTGCCGCCAAATTCTCCGGGCATCACGATTACGCCGCTTGGCCATCTCGGCATACGCGGGGTCGAGACCAAGGACGTTACATTCGATGATGTGACGCTCAGCGATGACGCCATCCTTGGCGGGCCGGAGATGTGGAACAAAGGCTGGTCGCAGCTGGCGGGCCGTGCCCTGGAGGTCGAGAAGCTTGAGCTTTCAGCGGTGGCACTCGGGCTTGCCGGTGCGGCGGTCGAGGATGCATGGCATTACGCCGAGACACGCACGCAGTTCGGCAGGCTGATCGGCCAGCATCAGGCCATCCGCCATGCGCTGGTCGATGCGCGCACGCGGGTGCAGGCCATGCGCCACATGCTCTATCATGCGGCATGGCTTGCCGACCAGAATCGCCCGTGCTCGGTTGAAAGTTCGATGGCGAAGCTCTTCTGCTGCGAAGGCGCGTCCGAAGTCACGCTTGCCTGCCAGCGCGTGGCGGGCGCCTATGGGTTGTCGGACGGCATGGATTTCGAGCGCTATGTGCGCGATGCCATCTCGCTGCCCATTGTCGGCGGCTCGTCCAACATGCAACGGAACAACATCGCCAACCGGCTGAAACTTGCGGAGTGACGCTGATGGATCACCTGCTTGAGACCGCTCGCGCTTTCCAGCCGCAGTTGAAAGCGCGCGCCGGTGAAATCGAAGCGGCGCGTCAACTGCCGGCAGATCTGGCACGCGCGTTTGCCGAGGCCGGGTTCTACCGCCTTTGCGTGCCGCGCGAGGCAGGCGGGCTTGAGATTGATCCGCTCACGCTTTCGCATGTCATCGAGGCGGTCGCGGTGGGCGATGCGTCGGCCGGCTGGTGCGTGATGATCGGCTCGACCACGGGCCTTTGCGCCGCCTATCTGCCGGTCGATGATGCGGGCGCGATTTTCGGCCAGCCCCATTCGATTGTGGCGGGCGTGTTTGCGCCGCGCGGTCGTGCCGATGACATGGGCGATCATTACCTCGTGCGCGGACGCTGGCAGTGGGGCTCGGGCTCGCCCAATGCGCAATACATCATGGGTGGTGCTGTCATTCACCGCGATGGCCAGCCGGTGTTGATGGAGAATGGCGCGCCGGTCTCGCGCATGATGATCGCGCGGAAGGAGGACGTGAAGCTGCACGACAATTGGCAGGTGAGCGGGCTTTGCGGCACGGGCAGCCAGGATTTCAGTTTCGAGGGCCTGCGCATCAACAAGAAGATGAGCGTCGATCTCGTCTCCGACAGGCCGCTTCGGCGTCCGCTTTATGCCTTTCCCGTTTTCGGGCTTTTGGCCGCCGGCGTTGCCAGCGTCATGCTGGGCATCGGGCGGCGGGCGATTGATGAGCTTGTCGGGCTTGCCCGGGAAAAGACGCCAGAGGGGCACCGGCGGCCACTCGCCCAACGCTCGCGCACCCAGGAAGACGTGGCGGCGGCAGAAGCTTCACTGGGCGCGGCGCGCGCTTTTCTTGATCAAGCGATCATCGCCGCGCATGAGGCCGCCAAGCGCGACGGCAAGATCAGCATCGCCCTTCGCGCCCAATTGCGCATGGCGGCAAGCCATGCGGCACGGATTGCGATCAATGTCGTCGATGCGATGCATTTGCTTGCCGGCGGTTCGGCGGTCTATGCCAACTCACCCTTCCAGCGCCTGTTGCGCGATGTGCATGTCGCCTCACAGCACATGATGGTCGCGCCGCCGACATTTGAACTCGCCGGCCGGGTGATTTTGGGCGTTGAGGCTGATCTCAGCCAGTTGTGAAGGTAGGATTGCAGCGGGGCACTGCGTGGTTCGATGAACACTCACCATGAGGACGCTTGCGCTTTGCATCACGTCAGAACCCCTCACCCTGCCCTCTCCCCTTTGAAGAAAGGGGAGAGGGAGAATGAGGGGAACGCATACGCTACCAACCAATTACGTGTGATACGCACGTTCGCCATGTTCGGCGATGTCGAGACCCTCGCGCTCGTTCTCTTCCGCCGGGCGCAGGCCAACGAGCACGCGCACCACCGTATAGAGAACAATCGAGCCAATTCCTGACCACAGGAGCGTCACGCCCACGGCCTTGAGCTGCGCCATGATCTGGAAGCCCATGTCATAGGCTGCCACATCTCCCAAAGGCAGGACCGTGTAGTCCATGATGCCGGCACCACCCAGCGCAGGGCTCACCACAATGCCCGTGCCGATGGCGCCGATGATGCCGCCCATGCAGTGCACGCCGAAGACGTCGAGCGCGTCGTCGTACTTGAACGCGTTCTTGACCGTCGTGCAGAAGAAGTAGCAGCCGACACCTGCGATGAGGCCAAGAACCATCACGCCGCCCGGCCCGCCAAATCCGGCCGCGGGTGTGACAGCCACAAGCCCCGCCACCGCACCCGTCACCGCGCCCAGGAGCGATGCCTTGCCCTTCATGAGCCATTCTATGCCGACCCAGCCGATGGCGGCCGCAGCCGTCGCCACGAAAGTATTGACCACAGCAAGGGCGGCATAGCCGTTCGCTTCAAGGTTTGAGCCGGCATTGAAGCCGAGCCAACCCACCCACAGAAGGGCTGCGCCCACCATGGTGAGGGTCAGGCTGTGCGGCGGCATCGCCTCGCGGCCAAAGCCGACGCGGCGGCCGATCATGATCGCACCGATCAGACCCGCAATGCCCGCATTGATGTGGACGACGGTGCCGCCGGCAAAGTCGATGGCGCCGAATTTCCAGATCTGGCCGGAGTCCGCCAATGTTGCGGCAAGCGCTGCTTCGGCATCAGCGACACCTTGTGTTGCCGCAGCAATCGCATCGGCCATGCCGCCCGCCGTTGCGGCCTCAAGTGCTGCCTTGGCATCGGCCAGCACGGTTGCTGCAGCATTGATCAGGTCCGGGCCTGCCCAGTACCAAACCATGTGGGCAATCGGGAAATAGACGACCGTGACCCACAGGATGGTGAAGAGGATGACCGCCGAGAATTTGATGCGCTCGGCAAAAGCGCCGACGATCAGGGCCGGCGTGATGCAGGCAAAAGTCATCTGGAAGGCGATGAAGGCAAGCTCGGGCACATTGACGCCCACCGAGAAAGTGGCCGCCTGCGAGCCCGGACCGACGCCGGCCAGCATCAGTTTCGAGAAACCGCCGACAAAGTCGTTGAACTCTCCGCCATTGGTGAAAGAGAGGCTGTAGCCGTAGATCACATAGATCACGGCCACGACGCAGACGATGGAGAAGACCTGCATCAGGACCGAGAGCATGTTCTTGGCGCGCACGAGGCCGCCATAGAAAAGGGCAAGGCCCGGTATCGTCATCAGGAGTACAAGGGCCGTCGAGACGAGCAGCCAGGCCGTATCACCCTTGTCGACCGTTGGTGCGTCCGCCAGCGCCGTAGCGGCGCTGAGGCCCCAGATTGCCACGCCGAGCCCCAGTGCGGGCATGAGGCCCCGCTGCAACCGCTTTCGGCCTGGGGGTGACAATTCCCGTGAAGATTCGTCCGGCATCGTCGTCCGGTTTTTCATGTCGCATGCTCCCGCGTTGCGAAGGTGATGGTCTGGAAGTGTGAAGTTGTTCCGGGGGCTCTCGCGCGTCGCGTGCGCGCGGCAAGGCAAGGCCGAATGCGGTCGCGACCGCAAACAGCGTCACCAGTGACGCCGCAAAAATGAGGATCAGGAGTTCGGACCCGCCCATGACGCGCGCGCTGGCCTTTCAAATGGCTGCCTGATCGGTTTCGCCGGTGCGGATGCGCACGACCTGCTCGAGATCGACGACAAAGATCTTGCCGTCACCGATGTTTCCGGTGCGGGCCTTGGCGATAATCGTTTCAATGGCGCGGTCGAGCAGATCAGCCTTGACGGCGATCTCGAGCTTCACCTTGGGGACGAAGCTGACGGCGTATTCCGCGCCGCGATAGATCTCGGTATGGCCCTTCTGGCGGCCATAGCCTTTGACCTCGGAGACCGTCACGCCGGTGACGCCAAGGCCGTGCAAGGCCTCGCGTACCTCGTCGAGCTTGAACGGTTTTATGATCGCGGTGATGAGCTTCATGACGCCCCCTGTTGCTTGCGGGGTAGCCACTGAGACCCCCGCCCGCGCAACAGGAATCAAGAATCGTGCCGCATTGCGGAAATCTTCTATCGCCTTGTAATTCCTAGACTAATTTTCTTTCGCAGCCGGACAGAGCGTTGACGGCCTGTTGCGCTGCACAAAACCGCGTCACCTGAGAAAATCTGCCCAAAAAAGTGGCGCAACTATTCTGGAGCGACAATGCGGAACTTTACGCGCGTCACGTCCACGCGCTCTATGGCGTCATGAACGACAAAAGCTTCGACATTGCGGTGTGTGGCGGCGGCATGGTGGGCTTGGCCTTCGCCATTGCCGCTGCGCGCGAAGGGTTGACCGTTGCGGTGATCGACATCGCCGCACCGGCAACGCTTCAGGCGGATGAATTTGATGGCCGCGTCAGTGCGATTGCGCCCGCGCCGCGCCGCTTTCTTGCGGCGATCGGTGCGTGGGAGGTGATGGCGCCGCATGCACAAGCGATCGACGACATCGTGGTGTCGGACGGCACAGTCATGGATGGCGCGTCTCCTTTGTTTCTCCATTTCAACAAGGACGAGGGCGACGGCGGTCCATTGAGCCACATCGTCGAGAATCGTCATACGCGCATCGGCCTTGCCCACGCGGCAGCGCTGCTGCCCGGTCTCCACATGATTGCGCCTGCCCGTGTGGTGGAACAGCGCATCAAGCCGGGCCGGGCCGAACTTTTGCTTGCGGATGGCCGGATCATTCGCGCCAACCTCATTGTGGGCGCGGAAGGGCGACATTCGCCGACGCGCGATCTTATGGATGTGCGCCTCACACAATGGGACTATTCGCAGCACGGCATCGTCACCACGGTCACCCACGAATTGCCGCATCAGGCGACGGCGCAGGAATTGTTCCTGCCGTCCGGCCCCTTTGCCATTTTGCCGATGACGGGCAATCGCGCGTCGCTGGTGTGGACTGAGCGCGCGGAGGTGGCCCCCCACTTCATGGCGCTGCCGGATGCGGATTTTGCGCGGGAGGTGCAGACGCGCTTTACGGATTATCTCGGTGATGTCGTGCCGGTGGGGCCGCGCTTTTCCTATCCCCTGAGTCTCCAGCTTGCATCGCATTATGTGCGGGCGCGGCGCGCGCTTGTGGGTGATGCCGCCCATGTGGTGCATCCGATCGCGGGTCAGGGTCTCAATCTTGGGCTTGCCGATGCGGCCGCTCTTGCCGAGGTTCTGGTCGATGCGATGCGGCTTGGCCTTGATATCGGCCACGAGAGCGTGCTTGAGCGCTATCAGGCTTGGCGGCGCTTTGATGCCTTCGCCATGGCGGCAGTGACTGACGCCATGAACCGGCTTTTCTCGAATGACATTGCGCCGCTTCGGATCGTGCGCGATGCGGGGCTGGCGCTGACGGGCCGCATCGGTGCGGCCAAAGCATTCCTGGTAGGACAGGCCAGCGGCCATGGCGTGCTTGGCCGGGATGCGCTGCCAAAACTGATGCGGGGGTAGAAGGATGCGCCTGCTGATCCTTGGCCTGCTTTTCGTGTTTGCTACGCCGGTCAAGGCCAGTGATCAGGAACAATGCGCGCCCCTTTCTGTGTCCGTCACTCAAACAGATCCGATGCGCGCCACACTCCGCTGGACGCCGCGTGCGGGTGCGGTCGCCTTCTTCATTCAATACAGCACGGGCAAGTTTCCGACGCAGGAACTGCGCGCCCATGATGGCAGCGGCATGGCGGAAGCTGCGCTCTACAACCTCACGCCGGGCCAATCCTACACGATCGAGCTTTGTGAGGCGCTTGAGGCTGGCGCATGCCCCGGCCTTCCCGGTCCGGATTCCTGCACGGACCTGGTGACATTCACTGCTGCAACGGCGTGGCCGGACACACCGCAACCTGATCCGGCGCGCGCCGTCTGCAACATGACACCGGATGTGGCGGTTGCGGGTCAATCACCCGGCGACCCTGATCAGGATGTACTTCCCGCCGCTACGCCGGATGATTGCTGCATGGCCTGTGCGACGGCGCCATCGTGGCTGCCTTATACAGCGCAGTGCACACATTTTGTTTTCGACCCGACGGCGCAGCTCTGTTTCCTCAAACGTGAGCGGCTTTCCGACATTCCTGTGCAGGGTTCGATCAGCGGCGAGGTGCGGGCCTGGCCGGTCAGCCCGTGAGGTTGGGGCATAAGGGAGAAGCGCGCGGCCAAAATTGATGCGTGCGCTGACTCCCTCATGCTGAGCCCTTGTCGAAGTACGCATGGCATCCGCGCCATGCGTACTTCGATGAAAACTCAGGATGAGGGGCTCGGTGGGTTGCAGGACCCTCCACTCACCTCTCCCGCTTGCCGCCTTCAATCAAGCGCAGATGATCTCGGGTGCGGCGCGCATTGGCATCGAGTACGGCGCGACCATCAAGCTCAAGATAAAAGCGACGGGCCTCGGCCAGCACATAGGCGCGGCGCGCCTCGCCTGCGCCCTCCCAGTCGGAAAAGATTTCGCCCATCCAGCTATAGCGCGCGGCGCCTGGCTGGTTGGGATCGGGATGCGGCGTGCGCGCATCGATCTCGGCCACGGTGATGTAGAAATGCGCGAGCGGATCGCGGCGGTCGCGCTCGTCGGCGGCGTGTTTGGCCTTTATCTTCTCATCAATGCGGTTGATGACGCGCCCAATGCGCTCGCGATTGGCAAGTGCCAGCATCACGATGAATATGCCGAGCAACGACCAATAAAGATCGCTCATGTCATTCTTTGCTCTTCAGGGTGCATCGCGCGAGAGGCCCTTGCCGGCAAGCGCCTTCTCATAGGCCGACATCAGGGCGTCCTTGTCGCGGCCCATCTGCCAGAGAAGATCCCAGGAGTAGATGCCGGTGTCATGCCCATCGTCGAAGCGGAGCCGCACGGCATAATTGCCGATGGGCTCGACGGCGACAATCGCCACATTGCGCTTGCCCGGCACGGTGATTTTGGTGCTCGCCCCATGGCCGCGCACTTCGGCGCTGGGGCTTTCCACGCGCAGCAATTCGGCGGGCAGTTCGGCCATCGTGCCGTCATCAAACGTGACGGCGAGCGTGCGGGCGCCGCGCTTCAGGCGCAGTTCAACCGGCCATGCGCCCGAAACCGCCATGGTCATGGGTTGCGCTTCTCGCCATCGGCCAGTTCACGCGCTTCTTCCGGCAACATGATCGGAATGCCCTCGCGCACGGGATAGGCAAGCCCCGCGCGGTCGGAAACCAGTTCCTGCCTTTCGCGGTCATAGCGCAGGCGGCCGCGTGTGACGGGGCAGACAAGGATTTCGAGAAGCTTCGGGTCAATGTCCATTGCCTGTCCTCAGTTCAGCGTGCGGCCATCGGATGAATTGCCGGCAATCGCCAATTCGACCAGCGAGAGGGCGACCTTGGCACGCGCTGCAAGATCGGGCGCTTCCAGCAGGGCTTGCTTTTCGGCCGACGGAAAGGGCGAGAGCATCGCGACCGCATTGATCAGCATGTCGGCGGGCGCTTCCTCCACCCATTTCCAGTCAATCTCGACATTGAGCATGCGCACAAAGGGCTTCAGGGCCGCAATCAGGCGCGCGCGATCAAACGGATCATCGCCCTTGGGGCTTTCAAAATCTCCGGCGAATTTCTGCCAATCGGCTTTCACCTGGCGATAGGGCGTCACCACCTTCAGCTCTTCGCCGATGGCAAAGCGCGCAATGCCGGTCAGCCCAACCAGCATCCGGCCGTCGCCCGTTTCCGTGTAGGAGGTTATCCGTCCCGAACAACCAACGGGAAAAAGCACGGGCGCGCGGGCGCGGTCATTCTCGCGCGCGGGCTGGATCATGCCGATGATGCGATGGCCGCTCATCGCGTCATCAATCATCGCGAGATAGCGTTCCTCGAAAATGTTGAGCGGCAAATTCGCCCGCGGCAGAAGGATCGCGCCGGGCAGCGCAAAGAGCGGGATCACGCCCGGCATGTCGTCCGGCCCCTTGTATTGCGGCGGAAAATTCATGGGCAGGCTTACCGGAACAGCAATGACGACAGGCGGCGGCGGCCGGAAATGACGCGTGGATCATTGGCGCCCAAGACTTCAAAGAGGTTGACCAGTTCCTTGCGCGCGGCTCCCTCATTCCATTTGAGGTCGCGGCGGCAGATTTCCAGAAGCTCGTCCATCGCGGCTTCCACGTCGCCGCTGCCCGCAAGGGCAAGCGCCAGATCAAGCCGCGCCTGATGATCGGCGGGATCGGCCGTCACGCGTGCGCGCAAGGGGGCGGGGTCGCCGGCCTTGCCGGCCTTTTCGGCCAAGGCAATCGTTGCCTCGATGGCGCTGACATCGGGATGGTTGCGCTTGTCTTCCGGCAGGGTTGCCAGCATGGATTTTGCCTGCTCGATTTCGCCCACCATGACATAGCAGCGCGCAAGGCCCGTCACGGCGGCTGCATTGAGCGGTTCGGTCTCAAGCACCTGGGCAAAGGCGTCTGCCGCGCCCTGAATGTCGTTGGCGGCAAGCGCTTGGGTGCCAAACGCGATCAGCTCATCAACCGGCGACACCATGGCCGCGCCGCCTGCCAGCTTCATGACAAACTGCTTTACCTGGCTTTCGGGCAACGCGCCCATGAAGCCATCGACGGGCTGGCCGTTCTTGAAGGCATAGACGGCCGGGATCGACTGGATGCGGAACTGGCGGGCGATATCGGGGTTCTCGTCGATATTGACCTTGACCATGCGCACGGCGCCGCGCTGCTCGCGCACCAATTTTTCCAGGACAGGCGTCAGCTGCTTGCAGGGGCCGCACCATGGCGCCCAGAAGTCGATGATGACCGGCACCTCCATCGATGCCTCCAGAACATCGGCGGCAAAGGTGCGGACATTCGTGTCCTTGATCAGGTTGGCGTCGGTCGCCTGTGGCGCTGCAGTGCCAAGGCCGACGGTCTGGCCTGCCTTCTGCGTGGGGGGCTGGCCCGCAGGTTTTGGCGGATTGCCGCCGATAATCGTGGTCATGGGAGGGGATCCGGGCTGGTTTCTTTCCCCCTATATAGAGTGCGACAGGCGGCGTTCAAAGCCGAACGGCGGGCCTTGAGTGGGGCATGATCATCGTGGGGGGCGCCCCATGGTCTTGCCTTGGCTTTGGCAGCAATATGGGCGGGGCCGTCGACCATTCCCGAAAATGCCTCTCCATCAAGGAACCAACATGCGCCGCCTTCGCCTCAGCATTGTCGCCGCCACACTTCTTGCAGGCCTCAGCGGTCCGGCATGGGCCGAATTGCCGGTCAGCGAGCAGATGCTTTCGCAGGCGGGGCTTCGCTACACGATTGATCTCAAATATCCCGCGACCGGCATCAGGGCGATTGATGCGGTCATCGAAAGCTTTGCCGCCGAACGGCGCGACGAGATGCTGCCCTATTTCAGCGATCCTGAAGCCGCGCAATATCTGCCCGAGGGCATGGGCATGTTTGCCGAACTCAATTACCAGGTCGGGCGCAATGACGACGAATGGTTCGGTGTGAGCTTCACCTACTTCACTTTTGCGGGCGGCGCGCACCCCAACACGATGCAATACGGCTTCAACTTCCTTGTGGAAGACGGCGCGCTGGTGGAGCTGGCCGAGATCATCGGCCATGACGGCATCAGGTTTGTCAGCGCCTATGCCATCGCCGACATCGACAAGCAGTTCGGCAATGACGGCATTGATGTGGAGGATGAATGGGTGTTGCGCGGCGCGGGTGCGCGCGCATCCAACTTCGACGCGTTCCTGTGGGGCACCGACACGCTCACCATCGTATTTCCCGCCTATCAGGTGGCGCCTTATGCGGCAGGGCCGGTGACGGTTGAAATCCCTGTGGCCAAGCTTTCGCCCTATGTGCGTGATGATCTGCGTGCGCCGCTCGCGTCGTTTGATTGCGCGAAGGCAGGTACGGCCGTGGAGAAAGGCATCTGCGCCGATGCGGGTGTGGCGCGGCTGGACCGCCATGTGGCGGACGCCTATGCGGGCCAGCTTCTCTATCTTTCCGAAGAAAGCGAGATTGCTGCGGTCAAGCAGGTACAGCGCGAATTCCTGCGCACCCGCGATGCTGCGTGCGGGGCCAAGGCGGCAGGTGCTGCGATGAGCGAGTGCCTGACAGAGGCCTATACCGCGCGGCTGGCAGCGATCAGGGCGGGGTGAGGTCGCGTTAACCCGTTGTGTTCAGGGGCGAAAGCCCCCCCTTGCGCGCAGGGCCCAGTTGGGCAATAAGTGCGGCCCTTACGCCGCCCCCGGTCCATACCCGCGGGGGCATGTGGATGCGGGCGTAGCTCAGGGGTAGAGCACAACCTTGCCAAGGTTGGGGTCGTGAGTTCGAATCTCATCGCCCGCTCCAATCATTTCATTCCACCGCAGGCAATTGGTGCGCGCCGGGCTGGCCCGTTGCGTAACCCGCGTTGGTCAAGCGTCAATCAATCGCCACCTTGCGGACCGGCTCCCCGTAGCAGAAATCAAATTCACGCCTGCCGATCTCCGCCACATAGGCATCGGGCCGGATGAGAATGTGCGGCGCGTTCCGCCGGATCAGCTGGGTTGCGCCCGTGTGGCGCAATTGTGCAAACAGGCGGGTTCCATCGGGCAAGATTCGATCGGGCATGCGATCACCCGGCGCCACACCATTGCTTTCAGTGCCCACACTCAATGGACTGTCACGATAGCTGAGGGAAAGCTGATTGGTCAGTTCGCCGCGTTGGCGCGACGTCTTCACATGCAGCGTGCCGGTCAGATTCAACATGGCGGCGGCTACGGGCAGGCGTTCCTGCTGATAGGTGTCGAGCAGGGCTTCGTCGCCGGTCTTGATGGCGGCTGCCAATTTCCATCCGAGGTTCCACGCATCCTGCACGCTGGTATTGAGCCCCTGCGCGCCGGAGGGCGGATGCAAATGCGCGGCATCGCCAGCCAGGAAAACGCGGCCAACGCGATAGCGATCCACCATGCGCGTTTGATGCTTGTAGGCGGATTGCCAGACAATGCGTTTGACGCGCTGCCCGGTTGTGCGCTTCACGCCTGCCTCCAGCCCCTTGTCTGCAATGCGCTTGGGCGATTGCAGCTGGAAGAGGTCGCCAATCGGCAGCGGGCAGAGCGAGGGCGGACCGCCGCGATTGAGCGGCCAGACATGCCAGTAATTCCGGTCGAGGCCGTCGATCTCAAGATCGGCGACAATCATCTCCTTGTTGTCGAGTGCCGTGCCGAAGAGTTGAGCGCCGATGAGGTTGCGCACCGCGCTGCGCCCGCCATCGCAGCCGACCAGATAATCTGCCTTCACCGTTTCGCCGGTTGAAAGACCAGCGGTCACGCCCCTGCCGGACTGGTCAAGGGAAACGACGCCCGCATCGAATTCAACCTGGCCGCCCAGCCCGGCAAAGCGCGCATGGAGGACTTCATTTGTGCGCCATTGGGGCACCATCAGCATGTTGGGATAAGGCCGGTCAGCTTTGGGCGCATGATGCGTGCCCAGGGGTGCGAGCTTCTTGCTGAACGGACCCAAGTGAATTTTCAGCGGCGGATAGAGCGTGGCGGAGGCGGCAAGTTCACCGGACACGCCGATCAGGTCAAAGATTTCCAGCGTTCGAGGCTGAACGCCCTTGCCCCTTGATCCGCCAAAGGGGCCCAAGGCAGCGTCAACCACCCGCACCGCAATGTTCCGGCGCAGCAGTTCAATGCCCAGCATCAGGCCTGCGGGGCCGGCACCTGCGACCAGGACTTGTGTCATGACATCCGCCCGCTTTCCTATCAGTGCATAATGCACGGATATAGGTTTTTGTGCTGGCCTGCAAGCTGACTGCGCATTAGGAATGGGCCATGCACTGGACGGATGAGCTTCACGCGGCTGCCTTGGCGATTGCCGACTTTGTCAACAGGTCGGATGTCGACGCACGGCTTCTGGCCGACTCGGGGGTCAAGCTGGACCGCGCGCTTTTCCCGCTGTTGTCGCGCATCAGCATGGCGGGCGAGATCGGCACAATGGCGCTTGCCAATCTGATCGGGCGTGACCATTCAACCGTCAGTCGCCAGACAGCCAAACTGGAAGAACTGGGTCTTGTTGTGCGTGTGCCAAGTGCAGAAGATGCGCGCGTCCGCCGCTTGGCGCCAAGCGACAACGGCAAAACGCTGATCCGCAAGGTGCGCAATGTGCGCCGCAAGATGCTGGAGCGGCATTTTCGGGGCTGGACGGATCAGGACCGCGAGGTTCTGGTCCAGCTTCTCAAGCGCATGGTCATCGGCAAGTAACCTGCACGCGGTGGATGCGGTCGCCGCTGTGTGCGCCGCGCCCGGGCCATACCCGCTGGGAATGTGGATGCGGACGTAGCGCGCATGGGTAGAGCACAAATTTGCCAAGGGTTGGGTCGTGAGTCTGAATCTCATCGCCCCGCTTCACAATTTCCCCAAGCTGGCCGGTTCAGTCTTGGCCCCGTTCCAGCGGCTTGCAGCCGCTCACCGAGGTCGCGCAACCAAAAAAATGACGCTTGAACACTACCTCCAGCCCTCGCTCCTCAAGCATTCGGGCGAAGGGGGAGGCGCTGCCGAAATTCGTGCAATAGGTGCCGATCATCGCAAAATCCTGCGCGCCGCGCAGCAACAACCGCTCGACAAGCGGCAGGATGCCCTTCAGGTGCAAGAGATAGAGCGGTCGGAAAACCCAGCCCTCGGGATCCGACGCCTCGATCAGCGCAAAGCGGCCCCCAGGCTTCAATACTCGCGCGATCAGTGCGGCAAGCCGGTCAAGCTGGGACGGCTCGAATGTCTTCAAACCGAATGTCGAGATGACAAAGTCAGCGCTGTCCGCCGGCAACGCGCTTGCAAAAACGTCATCCTCAATGAACGCGATCTTCTGCTTCCGCATGCGGTGAAGGCGCTTCATTGCCCGATTGTGCATGCCGGTTGAAATATCAACCGCTGTGATGGCCCCAATTGCGGGGTGCTTCCTGAAAAGATGTGGCCATGCCTCGCCTGTGCCCGCCATGAGATCATAGCCCAGCGCACCATCAGGCAGGGAGGCGCCCAGCAAATCGACGCATTGTCCGCGCCAGCGCTCCGTAAATCCGAACGAGCACGCATAGCTGAAAAGGATGTACTTTCCCGAGCAGCGGTCAAACACGTCCTTCACAAAAGAAGGATCGTAGATGCGCGACGGTTCGCCGGGCGATTGTGATGGTCGGGTGGATTGGTGTTCATTCATGCCGCAAAGTCTTGCACCGGCGCTCTTTCCGACGACAGGCGGCCCTTCGCCGCGCCTCAGATGAGCGCCAGCGCCCTTGCTGCCACATAGGCTGCGACCGCCAGCACCATCACCGCAAAGAGGCGCCGGGCGAGTGTCGCGCGGGTGGCAAGCGCGCGCGCGACATAAAGTCCGATGGCGCCGCCGATGATCCCGCCGCCCACCATCAGGGCGGCCAGCGTGAAGTCGACATAGCCTGACAGCGCGTAGTTGAACGATGTCGCGCTGCCGAACGCGACAACGGACACCAGCGACGAAGCGGACGCATTCGCCATCGTCATATGGGCTGCAAGGATGAGGCCTGGCACGATCAGAAAGCCACCGCCGATGCCGAAAAAGCCGGCGGCAAAGCCGGTGGCAAGGCCGATGGGCACAAGGCGGATCGCCACTTGCCTATCCAGATGCGCGTCGCCGTCGCCTTCGCTCTTCGGCTTGCGGAACATCGAAAGCGCAATAGCGGCCATGGCGATCGAGAAGAAAAGCAGGAGATCATCGCCGGGCAATTGCTTGGCGATGGTCGAGCCGACAAATGATCCCGCAAGGCCCGCGCCCGCAAACACTAGCGCACAGGGCCATTTGACGCGGCCCGCACGCGCATGGCCTGCAAGGCCGATAGCGGCATTGGCTGCCACAGCAAGGCTTGATGTGCCGATGGCGACATGGGCGTCGCCCACGCCGACCAGATAAAGCAGAAGCGGGGCGGCCAGGATCGAGCCACCGCCGCCAAAGCTTGCCAACAACGTGCCGACAATGACACCGCTGGCCAGCGCCAATGCAATCGTTGCGGGATCCACGATGCGACCGTTACGCCAACTGCGGCCGGTTCCTCGTTGTGTTCCACGGCATCACGGCAAGAAGCTTTGCCATGCCGCACCAGCCGGTGCTGCCGGCAAATACAAGGCCTGCGCCCAGAAAGGCGGGCAGGAAGACGAAGTTGATGTTGACGAAGAGCGTCAGCAGCACGCCGATCAAAGTGAGGGTGCCGATGGTGATCTGCACCTGGCGCATCAGTTCCAGCGGCGCATGTTTGTTGACATTGAGGGGCAGGTTGGCGGCTTTCCATGCATTAATGCCGCCCGTCAGCACAAAGGCATCACCCTTAACGTGATGGGCCAGCGCATCGCAATTCTGCGCCGTGCGCATGCCCGAGCGGCAGTGGAAGACGACCGGCGTTTTGGGGGCGAGCCCGTCAAGCTCCTCGGCAACAATCGACATGGGCATGGAATGCGCGCCCTTGATGTGCTCGCGCGCAAACTCGTCCGTCTCGCGGATGTCGATCAGCGTCACCTCACCCTTGGCGAGTTTGGCGGCCAACGTCTTTGCATCCATCGGTGCGAGGGCTGCTGGGGCTTTGATCGGGGCTTTCTGGGGGGCTTTTTGGGGAGCGTTCATGGGCTTCATCCTCATTTGGGGCAAAAAATGGCGGCGAGCGTTGAAATCACCTGGACTGCGGCCGGATCAGCAATGCGATAGAAAATTGTCTGGCCTGAACGACGCGTCGCCACGATCCCTTCCTCGCGCAGCAAAGCGAGATGCTGGGAAAGGGCTGATTGCGACAATTTGCTGTGTGCCAGAAGCGCGCCCACCGTCTGTTCGCCGTCGCCCAACTGGCAGAGAATGAGCAGGCGGCGCTCATTGGCGAGCGCGCGCAAAAGACAAGCTGCGCGTTCGGCGCTTTCTTCAAAGGCAAGGCGGTCGTGTTCGGTCAGGGCAAGCATGGACCCTATATATCACTTGAAACTAATTTAGCAAGTGCTAATATGTAAACCAGCACGATCCAAGAAGGAGCAACTCACATGCTTGATATCAAAGGATTTTTCGATCCTGCCACCGCCACGGTGACCTATTTGCTGGCGGACAAGGAAACGGGCCAGGCGGCGATCATCGACCCTGTGCTTGATTACGAGCCCAAGGCGGCGCGCATCTCCACCGCTTCGATCAATGCGGTGATGGCAGAGGCCAAGGCGCGAAAACTCTCCATCGCCTATGTGCTCGAAACCCATGCCCATGCGGATCATTTGTCGGCAGGGTCTCATGTGCGTGAACACACCGGCGCAAAGATCGTGATTGGCGCTGCCATCACCAAGGTACAGGCGCTCTTCAAGACCATCTTCAACGCGGCCGACGTGAAGCCGGACGGCAGCGTGTTTGACGTTCTTGTCAATGACGGCGACACGCTGAAACTTGGCGAGACGACGATCCGCGTGATGCACACGCCCGGGCATACGCCGGCCTGTGTCACCTATGTTGCGGATGACGCAGCCTTTGTGGGTGATACAGTCTTCCAGCCCGATTACGGCACGGCGCGCACCGATTTTCCCGGCGGCGATGCGGCGACGCTCTATCACTCAATCCGGAAAATCTTCGCGCTGCCCCCCGCCACACGCGTATTCACGGGCCATGATTATCCGCCGCCGTCGCGCAAGGAACCGGCCTGGGAGGCAAGCGTTGCCGAACATCGCGCAACGAACATCCACATCCGTGACGGGATCAGCGAAGCGGAGTTCGTTGCCATGCGCACAGGCCGCGACAAGACATTGGCGCCGCCCGTGCTCATCCTGCCGTCGCTGCAGGTCAATATCCGGGCGGGTGCCATGCCGCCGCCTGACACTGACGGCCACATCTATCTCAAGCTGCCGGTCAACCGGCTGGGCAAAGGCGCCTAGCCGTTGACGGCTGCCATGCCGCCTTGGGTGTAGCGCGGGCCGGCGTCGAGATTGCGCGGAAACGCCTTGTCGATGGCGGCCAGTTCGTCCTTCGACAGCGCCACGCGCGCGGCGCCTGCATTGTCGTCGAGATATTTGCGGCGGCGCGTACCGGGGATCGGCACGATGCTCTCGCCTTGCGCCATCACCCAGGCAAGCGCCAGCTGCGAGGCGGTCACGCCCTTTGAAGTTGCCAGCGCCTTGATGTGATCGACGAGACGCAGATTGGCGGCGAACTGCTCTCCCTGAAAACGCGGATTGCTGCGCCGCCAGTCATTGGCGTCGAAATCATCCGGGCTCCTGATCTCGCCCGTCAGGAAGCCGCGGCCGAGCGGGCTATAGGGCACAAAGCCCGCCCCCAGCCGGGTGCACGCGGGAATGATCCCGGCCTCCGGGTCGCGGGTCCAGAGCGAATACTCGCTTTGCACGGCGGCAATGGGATGAACCTTGCAGGCACGCTCAAGGGTTGCGGGCGACACTTCCGACAGGCCGATGAAGCGGATTTTCCCCTCCTTCACCAGGTCGGCCATGGCGCCGACCGTCTCCTCGATGGGCGTCTTCGGGTCAACGCGGTGGAGGTAGTAAAGGTCGATATGATCCGTACCCAGACGTTTCAGGCTTGCCTCGCAGGCGGTGCGCACATAATCCGCCTTGCCGTTCACGCCTACGCCCGAGGGGCTTGCGGGATCGCGGACAAAGCCGAATTTCGTGGCGAGCACAATCCTGTCGCGGCGGCCCTGAAGCGCCTTGGCAATCAGCTTCTCATTGTGGTGAAAGCCGTAAACATCGGCCGTATCCCAGAAATTGATGCCGAGCGAGAGCGCATGGTCGAGCGTTGCGAGGCTCTCGGTGTCGTCAGGCGTCTGGCCATAGACGGCACTCATCGACATGCAGCCTAGGCCCAAGGCCGAGACTTCGGGCCCGTTCTTGCCGAGTTTGCGTCGTTGCATGATGCGGTTCCTTTCAGCGGGACAATTCAGGTCGTGGCCAATGCGGCCAGGCGCGCATTTCGGATAAGCGTGATTTCGGCAGAGAGCTTTTCCTTGAAGAACACGTCGCAGCCGATGCACACATTGGCAAAGGCGCGGCCCTTGGGATCCGTTGTCTGCGAGGCCTTGCGATAGTCTTCCCGTGACCAGCCCATTTCAAGGCCCATGGCTTCGGGATCGCCCGCATTGATCGCCTCGAAGGCGGGATGGCCCTTCAGGCTGTCGAGAATGTCGACAAGCCTTTCTTCGGTGAGATTGCCCAAAGGCGCCTTTGTCTTCAGGCAGCAGGGATAGATCGACCCATCCGGCTCGATGGCCACTTCGGAGCCCTGTATGCCGTAATTGAGGAAGTTCTTGCCGCCGCTCCAGCGGGCGCAGAAATTGGTTTCATAGGTTGCCTTGGAGAGACCGTTTTCCCAGGCGCGACCACGCGGCCAGAGTTCGCCGATCCAGAGTTCCGGCTGCGCACCAAAGAACAGGAAGAAGGGTCCGGGATCATCATCGGCCGGGCGCAGCGTTGATACTGCAAGGCGCGGATCACGCGCGCCGCCGATGCCGATCTCGCGCGCACCGGCCTTTGCCATCATGGTGCGGATTTTCTCCATGAAGGCAAACTTCTTGTCGCCCTTCATGCCGACATGCCAGTCGTCAATCGAGGCAATGGCAATCGTGCGCACACCACGCTCGAGCATTTCATCGAGATGGCGACCCGACATGATGTCGCCCGTCGTCTGCACGCTGATATTGGGCAGGCGGGCGCCATAGCGGTCGCGCAAAGCGTCGAGGGCGGGATAGAACAATTCCTCGCGCACGCCGCCGATCAGGAGTTCGCCCCCCGCCATCACCAGAAGCGTGCGGCGGCGCAATGGAGCGCCATCGGCGGCAAACTTCCCCGTGACCTGATACGTCATGTCTTCGGGCAAATTGGCGATGATCTTGCGATAGGCGGCCTTGCCCTCGCCGACGACCGCTGTCAATCCGTCGCGCACATAGGGCCGGAAGCGCGTGTCATAGCAATGGTCACAGCGGCGGTGGCATGCCCATGTCAAAACCCAGTAGAGTGCTTCCATCAGAAGGGGGCCTTCATGCCGTTCGTCACGCCACTGCCGCAGGATCATGATCCCGAGGTTGCCGAGTTGGCACGCTTCTTCAACGAAACGCTCGGCTTTCCGCCCAACAGCGTTCTTACCATGCAGCGCAGGCCTGCCATTGCCAAGGCCTTCATCAACCTCAACAAGGCGGTGATGGAAAATCACGGGCGCGTCACGTCCAGCCTGAAGCGGTTGATTGCCCTTGTCTCGTCAGCGGCAACCGGATGCCGCTATTGCCAGGCCCACACGGCGCTGGCGGCGGGCCGCTATGGCGCGCCCGACGAGAAAATCGCTGCCGTCTTTGACTATGCCACAAGCCCCCTTTTCAGCGAGGCTGAACGGGCAGCCCTTGACCTTGCCACGTGCGCGTCCGCCGTGCCCAATGCGGTCGATGCGCCCATCATGGCTGCAATGCGCCGCCACTGGGACGAGGGGGAGATTGTCGAGATCATGGGGGTGATCGCACTCTTCGGCTTCCTCAACCGCTGGAACGATTCGATGGGAACCGTGCTTGAGCCGGGCGCCGTGACAGCGGCCAATCATCATCTTGCCGCCCAAGGCTGGACCGTGGGCAAGCATGTGAAGGAATGATCTTGGCGGCAAAGCCGTCTGGTGCGAAACAGGACCATGGCATCGCTTCGGGATCTCACACGGCGCATCATCCCGCCTCCGCTCCGGCGGCGGCTGGTGTCGCTTGCCTTGAGCCTGCAACCGCGCGGGCTTGAAGAATCCGCGATCGGCCATTGGCTGCCGGTGATCGCACGCAGGCAGGAGCGGCTGCGGCTCAATCTCGTGGTGCCGTCTGTCTCGCCTGCGCAAGCCTATGGCGGGATCAATACCTGCGTTGCCTTCCTGCATGAATTGTCGGGGCTCATTTCGGCCCAGGGCATCGCCCATGAATTGCGTGCCATCGTCACCAATGATGATGTGCCGGCCGAGACCGTCTTTTCCCTGCTGCCGCCCGCGCGGCGCTTCAGCGTGCCGGTCTCGTGCGTAGCGGTCCATGCCCATGCCACCGGATTCGAGACGGGTCCCCGGGACATCTTCTTTGCGACCACCTGGTGGACCGCGCATAATCTTTTTCCGGTGCTGCGCTCGCGCCATGCCGCCTTTGGTGGCGTACCCATTCCGCTCTTCCACTTTATCCAGGATTACGAGCCGCAGCTTTATCCGTTGTCATCAAGCAGCCTTCTGGCGCGCGACGTCTATGCCAATGACTGGCCGACGGCCGGCATCTTCAACTCGCAGCTTCTGGCCGATTATTTCGCGGCACAGGGCCACAGGCTTTCGCACCAATTCGTCTTCGAGCCCCTCATGCCGGCGGCATTGCAGGCGCATCTGCCGAGACTCGGCTCCGTGCCCAAGGCGCGCCAGATCCTCGTCTATGGCCGCCCGCAGGAAGCGCGCAACTGCTTCAGCCTTGTGCGCATGGGATTGCAGTCATTCGCCGCGCGCCATTCACGCTATGCGGACTGGCAAATCCTGTCGGCGGGTGCGCCGCATGCGCCGATTGCGTTGGGAGGCGGGCGCGAAGCAAAGTCGGTGGGCAAGCTCAGCCTTGCGGACTATGCCGATACGCTGCTTTCTTCTGCTGTCGGCCTTTCGCTGATGGCGTCGCCGCATCCATCCTATCCGCCGCTCGAGATGGCGCATTTCGGCCTGCTGACGGTCACCAACGGATTTGCCAACAAGGACCTGTCGCGGTTCCACGAAAATTGCGTGTCGCTGCAACGCGTCCATCCCGATGCCATTGCGGATGCGCTGGCGGCGGCATGTGCGCGTCTGGAAGCCGACCCTGCTTGCGGTCTCAAAGGCAAAAGCTTCATGCCCGGCTACAGCTCCGGCAGCGGATTTGCCTGCGCGCCGGATGTCGCGCGTCTTATTGCCGAAATTGATGCGGCCGGCAGGGCAGTCCCTCAAGAGCTCACCCCATGATCCGCGGGCTTCTGCCGTGGGGACGGCGGTTGACGGCGGCGTCGGTTGCGCCGATTGCCGAATTTGCGCTCAGGCTTCTGCGCACCATCATCCTCTCTCGCCTATTGGCGCCCGACGAGTTCGGTACGGCGATGGCGCTTGTGACGGTCATTCTGTCGGCAGAGCTCATTTCTGACCTCGGGCTTGACCGCTATGTGATGGTGGGCGCGCGCGAAAAAATGGCGCGTCACATGGCTGCTGCCCATGCGCTTGGCCTGATGCGCGGATTTGTCCAGGCGGTGATGATCCTTGCCCTCAGCCCGCTTCTTGCCGCCATCTTCGGTGTTGCGGCGCTGTGGCCAGCCTTCGCGGCGGCAAGCCTTGTGCCGCTCATCCGCGGGTTCTCGCATCTTGGCATCAAGCAGCTGCAGCGCGACTACCGGTTTGCGCCCGAAGCGGTGGTGACCATCAGCGCGCAAGTGCTGGCGCTTGGCGCCACTTTTGCCGCCGCCATGCAGATCGCCAGTGCGTGGGCGGTGCTGCCGGGATTTCTGGTTGAGGCCGTGGCCATGGTCGTCGGCACACGGCTTGCCGTCGGCACGCGCTTTGCCACCGATTTTTCGCGTGACAGCCTGCGCGCCTGTTTCCGCTATGCGTGGCCGTTCCTTGGCAACGGGATTGCCCTTGCCGTCATCATGCAGGCCGACCGCTTCATCGTGGGCGGATTATTGGGACCGGTGCTGCTCGGGATCTATGCGGCGATCATGTCGCTGTCGGTCACGCCGGTCTATGCCTATCAGCGCGTGGTCGGCTCAGTGCTCCTGCCGCTCTCCATCGCGCTGCGCGACGGGCCGGGCGGCATAGCGGCGGCGGCGCGACTGGTGCCGTGGCTCTATCTGGCGGCGGGCTTCCTTGCGGCGCTTGCGCTTGCGCTTCTTCTTGATGTGCTGACGCCACTCCTTTTCGGCAGCGGATTCCAGGTGCCGCCCGACATTCACGTGCTGGCGGTGCTTGTCGCCTTTTTCCGCTTCACGCGTTCCGGGCCGGTTTGCGTATTCCTCGTCACCGGGCACACGACGTCCATCATGGCGGGCACGCTGATCGCCGGTGCGGGGCTGGTGATCTCGCTGGTCCTCGTGATCGGTGGCGCGGGGATTGACGGGGTGCTGGCAGGCGTCATTGCCGGCGAAGTGATTTCGTATGCGGCAAGCCTTGTCCTGCTTGTGCGTTTTGCAGGCGCGCGCGCACCGATGGCGGCGGCTACATTCGCGACGGCTTGCGCGATGATTGCAGCGCTTGCTGCCATGATCTGGTTCATGCCGGATGCGGCATTGGTCCAGCGGTCGGTCATTGGCGGGGCTGGACTTGCCCTTCTGGCCATTCTTGCGGCTGCCCTTTTCCGCCAGTTGCGGCGCGTGCCGCAGGGCGAGGCCATTCTGCCCGATGACAATTCGCTTCGCGCGGGGCCGCCATGAACCGTGTGCATGTCTTTTGCGTGGCCAACAATGCGGAAATCCTCGCCGCCAATCTCGCGCGCTCTCCCGACATTGCCGAAGGCAGGATCGGCTTCAGCGTGCTCTGGCATCAGGCGAGTGCGGCGGCAGCCTATGGCCTCGCGTTTGGTGCGAGTGACGCCGCGTTCGGGGTTTTCGTCCATCAGGACGTCTATCTGCCGCGCGGATGGTTTGAACGGCTGGAGCGTATCCTTGATGATCTCGACCGCACGAACCCCCTCTGGCTCGTTGCAGGCGCGATCGGCATCGATGCGGCGGCCAGGCATTGCGGACGGATTTGGGATTCCGGGCTGATGCGCGAGATCGGCGCGCGGCTCGATACGCCCGTTGCAATCCGGAATCTGGATGAGGTGCTCCTCGTCATGCCGCGCCGTGCCGCGCATCTGTGGGATCGTGCATTGCCGGGCTTCCATCTTTTTGCGACCGATCTTGTGCTTGCCGCCGAGATGCAGGGGCATCCTGCGCTCGCCTTCGACAATCCGCTGATCCACAACACCAAAGCCGTCCTGCGGCTTGGCCCCGATTACCTGGCTGCCTACCGGCATCTGGTGGCGAAATGGGCGCTGGAATTGCCGCGACCCACGCTGATCGCAGGCCTGACGGCGCGCCGTCGCGATATTGTCATGTTCCGGTTGCGTCTTTGGTACAAGCGTGTGTTCCGAAAGGGCACCTATTCGCTTTCACCGGTTGATGCACCTTCAAGGGCCGCGGCACTGGGATATGATATGCAGGAGTGATCCATGACCGGAATATCTTCCGCCGCTCAGCCATCACGCCCGAGCCTTCCGGAAATTGCGCGCACGCGCCTGTCGCGACGCCAGTTTCTGGGTGCGGCCAGCGGCCTTGCCGTCATCGCCGCGTCCTCACCTCTGCTTTCCGCATGTTCCGGCAGCGATCGTGATGCGCCGGGCTTTGAGCCCATCCCTCATGTACTGGATGGAACCCACCATTTGCCCAAGGGCTATTCAGCGCGCGTGCTGATCCGTTGGGGTGATCCGGTTCTTGCTGACGCGCCCGGCTTTGCGCCTCTTGCCCAAAGCGTTGCCGCACAGGCGGGGCAGTTCGGTTACAATTGCGACTTCACCGGCTATCTGAAGCTGCCAGGAAGCGGCACGCGCGGGCTCCTGTGCGTGAACCATGAATACGCGATCCCGCGCCTGATGTTTCCCGGCCTTGCGTCCGGCACCGAGGCGCTCGCAAAGGCCGATGCGGCGCGGGTGGCGACGGAAATGGCCTCTGTCGGTGTTTCGATCATCGAGATTGCCGATGAAGGTCAGGGTTTTGCAGTGGTTGCGGGTTCCCCTTATGCAAGGCGCATCCATGCGGGGACGCCGATCGCCCTCACCGGGCCTGCGCGCGGCCACGCGCGGATGCGCACGCCGGATGATCCGGCAGGCGAGACAGTGCTTGGCACGATGGCCAATTGCTCCGGCGCGATGACGCCCTGGGGTACGCTTCTGACGGCCGAGGAAAATTTCAACCAGAATTTCCGCTACAGGCCGGACGAAGTTCCCGACACGCTGATGGCAGAAAAAGTCAATGCCGTGCGGATGGGGATCATTGCCGAGCCGCGCTCGGCCTGGCCGCTTTTCGAGAAGCGCTTTGACATGGGCCAGGCGCCCATGGAGCCGAACCGGTTTGGCTGGATGGTCGAGATCAATCCGCTTGATCCGCGGTCGGTGCCGAAGAAGCGTACCGCCATGGGCCGTTTTAAGCACGAGAATGCGGCCATCGCCGCTGAAGCCCAAAGGCCCGTGGTTGCCTATATGGGCGATGATGAGGAGGGCGAGTTCCTCTATCGCTTTGTCAGTGCAACGCCCTTTGACCCAACCGACATGGCCCGCAATGGGGATGTGCTGGAGGCCGGCACACTCTATGTCGCGCAGTTCAATGTTGATGGCACGGGGCAGTGGCTGAAGCTTGAGGCGGGAAAGGGACCGCTTCATCCGGAGAACGGCTTTCATGATGCCGGTGATGTCGCGATTGATGCGCGGCGCGCAGCCCGGCTGCTTGAGGCAACGCCCACGGATCGGCCGGAAGATGTGGAAATTTCGCCCGCCACGGGAAAAATCTATGTGGCCATGACAGGCCATGGTTCACGCCGCGAGAAAATTCCGGGCTCCTCGCGCGGGCCGAACCCGGCGGGCCACATCCTTGAGATCACGCCGCCCTTGCATGATGGCAAGGCGGATCATCTGGCAGATGTGTTCACATGGGACCTTTTCATCGAGGCGGGTGATCCGGCGTCGGGTGGTTCCGAAGCGCCGCGCTATGGCGCGGCGATTGCGCCCTCGGGCTGGTTTGCCAATCCGGACAATCTCGTGTTCGATCCGCAAGGGCGGCTCTGGATTGCCACCGATGGCGGCAATGATTTCGGCATCGCCGACGGGCTTTGGGCGGTTGCAACCGAGGGCAGTGACCGGGCCGTACCGCGTGCGTTTTTCGCGTGCCCGCGCGGCGCGGAAGCCTGCGGCCCCTCATTCACGCCGGACGGGCGCACGCTTTTCATCGCTGTCCAGCATCCCGCCGACGAGGCGGGCAGCAATTTTGATGCGCCATCGACGCGCTGGCCGGATTTTGATGCGTCCCTGCCGCCGCGCCCCGCCATCGTCGTTGTCACCAAAGACGATGGCGGGGTGATCGGCAGTCAGGACGTCTCAGCCACCCAGATGCTGGGCAAGGAACTTGTCGAGTTCTTGCAACAGGCGCGTGCGCGTGGGCGCGCGCGACATCCAGTGGTCTTCGCCGGAGAGTTCAATCAGTGTGACGGGCTTTCCCGCAGCGCGCATGGCGCGGTCCATCTTCTCTGATTGGGCAAAGGGAACCACGGTATCGTCACGGCCGTGGATCAGAAGGACAGGCGCGCGGATCCCCTCGACATTGCGGGCCGGTGAGGCCGCAATAACTGCCGGGTCTGATGGCGGGCCAATGTGGTCGCGCCAGTACATGACACTGCCCGACTCGTCACCTGTGCGGGCCGAGACCCAGCCGATCATCTCGGGAAGATCCGATACGCCACTGATCGAAATAGCGCAGGCGTAGAGCTCCGGTGTCAGTGTGGCGCCTGCCAAGGCGGCATAACCGCCATAGGACGCACCGACGATGCAGACTTTTGCAGGGTTGGCCGTGCCGTTGGCGATCAGGTACTTCACGCCGTCGCTGACGTCGTCCTGCATCAGGCCTCCCCATTGGCGGCGGCCCGCATCGGCCCAGGCCTTACCGAACCCGTCTGACCCACGGAACTGCGGCTGCAGCACCACATAGCCGCGCGTGGCAAAAAACTGCGAAAGCCAGTCAAAGCCCCCATAATCCCGCGCTTCAGGTCCGCCATGCGGCAACACGACAACAGGCAGGTTCTTGGTCACACCGCCCGGCGGCATAGTGAGATAGGCCGGTATCGGCGTGCCGTCGCGCGCAGGGTAGGAAATGAGCGACTGCGTACCGATGCGCGTTCCCAGAAGCTGCGGATATTCCTCGCCGATGATGATCGCCTGCATGGTCTTGCGATCAAGCAGGTAAAAGGTCGGAATGTCGGAGGGTCCATCCACATGGATCACGAACTTGTGGCGCGTGGGCGTCCAGTCATAGATGGTCACGGTCTTGCCGGGGAAGGCCCGTTCTGCCGCACCGGAGATGCTGCCCAGCTCCGTGTCGATCCAGCGGCGCTTGGGTGTCAAACCCTCTTCCCGAACCGATACGGCCTCACCTGTGAAGGGATCGACGCGCGTGCCGCCCACCGAGCCGGTCACCACACCCTGCAAGGCAGGTGTCATCGCGCCACTGGCAAGATCAAGACGGACGATTTTGGCAACCGCGCCGCGGTTGTCGATCATGAGGATCCCGTTGCCGCCCGGCTCAAGGCCCGCAAAGCTCAGGCCACCACGCAGCACGTTGTCAACCGTGACAATCTTGCGCCAGCCTCCGCCGTCTCGCGCCATGATGTCCATCTTGCGCGTGCCGTCCTCGATGTCGGCGCGGGCCAGCACTTCATCGTTGCGGCCCATGATGAAGTCGACCGTGTCGTTCTCGCCCCGCACAATGTCGTCAGTTTCGCCGGTCACCGGATCGACGCGATAGAGCGTGAGCACGAAGGCATTGTCATACATGGTTTCCGAACCGATGCGCGATGTGGGCTCGCGCACCGAGGTCGGACGGAACTCATAGACCGAGACAAAGACATCGCCCGAACCATCGGAGGCCACACGGTCAACCGTGATCGAGTTCAGCGCGCTGTCACCGCCCACCTTGAGCATCAGGAATTTTCCCGTCGAAAGGTCGATCGAGATGGTGCGGAAGAGCTCGATCTGCCGCTGATAATTGCCCTGGAAACGTGTCGTGGCGCTTACCCCCACAAGCACGACCGTGTCTGACGCCCAGATCAGATTGCGCGGCTTGTTCTGGCCCAAAGGCACGATGGTCGCATTGGTGCCGTCCAGCGGTTGCACCACCACCACAGGCCCGTCAGCAGTATTGGCAAACCAGGCCAGCCGCGATCCGTTTGGTGAAATGGATGTGTCAGAGATGGCCGGCAATTGCCCGAATTCAGCCGGCCCCGCAGCACGTGCGGTGCCGAGCGAGAGTGATGCACTCAAAAGAAGAGCCGCAATGGCGGCGATGAAACGATGCATGATGGTTCCCCAACCCTCATGTTGCGCGCGGACCGGAATTGACCCTGCGCAACCCCAAGGCAAATCCTGCCATTGATCCGGCGGTTTGGGCAATCGGGAACAGTGCGGCGAAAGACGCTGCAACTTTTGCGCGAAAACCGCGCCCCTTGGGCTAACCCTTTGTGGCTGCGCGATTAAGGCTGACCCATCAAGGCTGGGCGATTTCGGGGCCGCGCTCAATCCACATGAAGCGGGTGGGGTGGGTTGCGGTGCCGTTGGGCACAAAGCCCTTCACCCAAGTCTGCACCAGCGCTCGTTCCACCGGAATGTAAACCGGGATCATGGCCACTTCTTCCAGCGCGATCTTTTCTGCCTGTTGGTAGAGCGACAGGCGGCGCTCCAGGTCCATCGTGCGGTCGGCTTCCAGCCCCAGGCGGTCATACTCGGCATTGCTGTAGCGGCCGTAATTCACTTCGGTGGAGTTCGAGAGCAGGAGGTAGATGAAATATTCCGCGTCAGGAGACGCTGACCAGCCGCCATCGGCAATCTCGAAGCTGCCCTCACGCAGAAGGTTGTAGTGGATCTTGACCTCGTTGGCCTGAAGCTCCACCTCGACGCCCGCCTCGCGCCACATCTGCTGGATTGCCACCGATACGCGGCGGTTGGCCTCGCCGATGCGATGGTTGAAGACGATGTGCAGCGGATTATCCGGCCCATATCCGGCTTCTGCCAAAAGGCGGCGCGCCTCATCCATGCGGCCTTCCGGCGGCACGCCGGTAATGAAGGCGGCACCCTCACTTTCAAATCCCTGCACAGCGGGCGGCACGAATGTATAGGCGGGCAATTCGCCGGTGCGCAGGATTTTCCCCGTGATTGCCTCGCGGTCGATGGCAAGTGTCAGCGCGCGCCGCACGCGCACATCTGCAAATTTCGGATTTTGCAGGTTGAAGGCAATGTAGGAGATCCAGCCGGTGCTGTAGACCCGGGTCTCGGCAGGCAGGTTGGCCTGCAGCCAGTCATATTTTGACGGCGGGAAGCGGGTGTTGAGATCAAGCGCGCCGGTGCGGAAGCGGCGAAGCGCTGCCTCGTCGTCATCGGTCGGATAATAAATCACTTCATCGATGCGCACAGTTTCGGCTGCAAAAAAGCGCGGGTTCCTGACGAGGCGGACTGAATCCTGCGGCTTCCAGGAGGCAAGCGTGTAGGCGCCGTTCGAGACCATCACGCCCTCCTTGACCCAGTCATCGCCATGGATTGCATAGACATGACCGGGCACCGGCATGAACATCGGAATCGAACAGATGCGCACAAAGATGAGGCTGGGCGCGACCAGCCGGATTTCGACCGTGCGGGCATCGAGCGCACGCACACCGAGCTCTTCGGGCTTCATTGCGCTCGTGTTGACTTCGTAGCCGTTCAGAATCTTGTAGCCGAAATTGGCATACCAGGTGCCGGTTGCCGGATCCATCGCGCGGCGAAAGCCCAGCACGACGTCATCGGCGGTCAAGGGATGGCCGTCTGACCAGACTAGGTTTTCGCGCAAATGGAACGTGTAGGTGAGCCCGTCCTCCGAAATGTCCCAGCGCTCGGCGATGCCCGGAATGGTTTCGCCGGCCGCATCCAGTGACACCAACCCCTCAAAGAGATCACGGGCGATATATTGCTCGTAGGTCGTGCCGCCCTTCTGCGGATCGAGCGTGTCGGGCTCGGCGACATTGCCGCGATGAAGCACGACGGGCTCTGCACCGGCGGGCGTGGCCTGTATGGCGGCGGCAAGCATGCCCAAGACAAGAATCAGCGCGCGAATCATGGTTACTCCTGAAGCGGTTTGCAGCGCACAAAACGTCTGCCGCGGGCACAGGCGCGAAAGCCTAGCAGATACGGCGCGCGTCACGAAGAGGTGAGACAAATCCTGAAAAACCGGGCTTGTGCGGGCTGGCCCTGTTGGGCAGTGTCGCGCGTCATCACCGGGCATGCCCGGTTCATTGTGTTCATCATCGGCCTTCCGGCCGCGTGGTCCTTATGGGGGAGTTCATGCAGAACCGTTCAACCTTGTTCATGGGTGCGGCAGCACTTGCCATCATCGCCGCGGGTGCAGGTTACTATTTTGGTGGCGGGTTCAAGCCGGGCGGTGATGTGGCCGCCAATGCGCCGCCGGCAGCCGAAACAACCACCACGACTGCCAGCACGCCGGAAGCGACGCCCGCACCCGCACCCGCACCCGCACCGGCACCCGCACCGGAGGCAGCGCCCGCGCGCGAGCAGGTCACATGGGACCTGACGCGCGTCTATCCCGATGTCGCCGCGTTTGATGCCGACATGGCCCAGCTCGAGACGGAATTGGACACGCTTGCCGCTTTCGAAGGCAAGATGGGCGATGATGCCGAAACGCTCTTCAAGGCGCTTCAGGAATCTTCGAACATGCTGAAGCGTGTCGCGCGTGCGGCTGTCTATGCCAGCCTGCGCTCCGACCAGGATCTGCGGGACTCGGCCGAGCGCGAGCGCTCGCAGCGCGGCGACATGCTGTTCAACAAGTTTGTCTCCGTCACCGCCTACATGGATCCCGAAATCCTTGCCATCGGCGCCGAGAAGATTGCTGCTTTCCGTGCCAGCCATGCCGAGCTGGAGCGCCTCTTCGGCTTCTATCTCGACAACACGCTGCGCGGTGCCGCCCACACGCTGGATGCCAAGGGCGAAGCCATCCTTGCGGCGATGAATGACGCGCTGTCACAGCCGTCAAATGTCTATGGCATTTTCGCCAACGCCGAACTGCCGTTCCCGACCGTCACGCTTTCCGACGGCACAACGATGACACTGGACCAGGCGGCCTATTCCCTCCTGCGCCAGGCGCCCAACCGCGATGACCGCAAGCTTGTGTTCGACACGTTCTGGGGCGCGTGGAAATCCTATGAGGGCACACTCGGCGCCAATCTGGCCTCGACCGTCATCGGCAATGTGACGCTGGCGAAGCTTCGCGGCTTTCCCAATGCGCTGTCGGCAGCCCTTTTCAATTCGAACATCCCGGAAGGCGTCTATCGCACGCTGGTGCAGGTGACGAACGACAACCTCCCCACGCTTCACCGCTACTTCAAGCTGCGCCAGCGCATGCTCGGCATTGAAGGTGACCTGGGCTATTACGACATCTACCCGCCGATGGTAACGCTCGACAAGACATTCACGCTGCAGGATTCGCAGGACCTTCTGCTCGTCTCGGTGGCGCCCTTGGGCGATGACTATGTGACCCGCCTGCGCGATGCCTTCTCGCGCAATGTACAGCATGTCTATCCGGCGGAAGGAAAGACGTCGGGCGCCTACGTGAACGGCTGGATCTATGATTCAGGACCCTTCGTCCTCCTCAACCACAATGACGATTTTGAATCGGCATCGACGTTTGCCCATGAATGGGGCCATGCGATGCACACGATCCTCGCGAATGCCAACCAGCCGTGGGAGACCGCGCGCTATTCAACCTTCACGGCGGAAACAGCGGCCATCGTCAATTCGATCCTGATGGAAGACCACGTATTCGGCACGGCCGCTTCACGCAACGAGAAACTCTATTATCTCGGCATGGCGCTTGAAGGCATCCGCGGCACGTATTTCCGCCAGACCATGTTTGCCGAGTTCCAGCTGGCCATCCACGAGGTGGTGGAACGCGGCGAGCCCCTGTCGGGCGAACGCATGACCTCGATCTATTGCGACCTGCTCAAGCGCTATCATGGCGACGCGGAGGGCGTGCTCAAGATCGACCCGAATTACTGTGTCGAATGGGCGTTCATCCCGCACTTCTATCGCGGCTTCTATGTCTACAACTACGCCACGTCGATTGCGGGTGCCGCCTATTTCGCCCAGAAGATACTTGACGAGGGTGAGACGGCACGCGAGACCTATCTCGACATGCTGCGGGCGGGCGGGTCCGACTATGCCTATGAGCTCTACAAGCGGGCCGGTCTCGACATGGCAACGCGCGCACCCTACGAAGCGCTGATGGCGCGCACCAACAAGATCATGGACGAGATGGAAGCCCTTTTGGCCGAGCCGCAATAGGCTCCCTCTCGACGGACACCGGAAAGGGCCGCAAGATCGCGGCCCTTTTCATTTTGTGGGGAACCATGTCATGCAGATTTCCGTCAACGGCCAATCCCTGTTCTTTGATGTGGTGTCACCCGGGCTTGATCCCGTTGGTGCCCGCATGCGGCCGCGGCCGACGCTCGTCGTGCTCCATGGCGGGCCCGGGTTCGACCATGCCTCGATGCGGCCCGAACTCGACCATTTCGCTGACATGGCGCAGGTGATCTATCTCGATCATCGCGGCAATGGCCGGTCGCACCCCAGCGATCCCGCAAACTGGACATTGGCGCAATGGGCGGATGACATCCGCGGCTTCTGTGACGCGCTTTCAATCCAGCGCCCCATCGTCTTTGGCCAGAGCTTTGGCGGCATGGTCGCGCAGGCCTATGCGACCCGCCATCCCGGCCATGCGGGCGGCGTGATCTTCTCCAGCACGGCGGCGCGGATGAACCTTGATGCGATCCTTGCGACTTTTGCGCGCCTGGGCGGTGTGCAAGCCCGTGATGTCGCCGAGCGCTTCTGGCGCCATGGTGATGATGCGGCAGTGGCGGACTACATGCGCGTGTGCATGCCGCTCTACAACACGCGGGCAAGGCTTGGCGGCGAAGAGGCAGCCCAGCGCGTCACGCGGCGGATGGAAGTGTTCCGCCATTTCAGCCTGCCGGGCTGCGAGATGTGGCGGATGGATTTTCGCGAGGGCCTTGCAGGCGTCAAGGTTCCTGCCCTTGTCCTGTCAGGCGACAGCGATCCGGTGACGCCTTCAGAATGTTCGCAGGAAATCTTCGAGGCGCTGCCCCACGGCGCCAAGGCGCTCCATGTGTTCGAGAAGGCGGGGCATGGCGCCTATCGTGATGCGCCGGAGACAGTCTTTCCGGTGGTGCGGGCGTTTGTGGCGGGCGTATGGGAGAAATTGTCAAACAAAGGGTGAGGTGTGTCCTTTTGCCGTCAGCGCCCTGATGGCTGCGGCGATGGCGCGGGCATCGTCCAAGGCGCGATGCGGGCGCTCCGCCTTAGGCGCGCCTGCCGCGGGTGCAAGATCAGACGAATGGAGCCGGGTTACATCAAGGCCAGCCCTGGCAAACCAGTCCCTGAGGTCATGGGTTGACCAGCGGGCGGCATCAAAGGCGATGCCCTGCAGGGCGGCGGTCTCGCCCATCACCTTGTCATCACGCCCATAGGCATATAGCGGCGCCTTGCCCGCAAAGGCGTCAAAGCCTGTGAGGGCTGATGCCAGGCTTTCGCCTTCGGCCGCAACCATCGCGTTGGTGATGCCGGTGAGCGCCACGAAATAGTCCGAAAGAACCGGATTGCGTTCGGGTCTTACCAGAACCGAAAAGGCACCTTCTTCCGCAAGCTCCGTGCGCGAGAGACGGATGGCGCCGATCTCGACAATCTCGCGATGTTCGCCCGGCCCCTTCCAGTTGCGGGCAATCGAACCCTCCCAGGCCGTGTACTCCGTGTCATAGATCACAAGGCCGGGCATGTGCACCTGATGCTGCATTGCAGGAAGGAACGAGCGGGCATGGGCCACGCGATTAACAGAAAATTATCGGGGGACAAGGGGGCAACCTATCGGCATCAGCGTGAATCTGCCTTAAAGCTTCCTTCTGTCTGATTGCGTAAACATGCCCCTTTCCGGCGCGCGACGCGGCCTGCCGGGACTTGCCGCATGCTTTCCATGCTGTCCACACGCGCCGCCATCCTGACCGACTCCAGGGACTTTCCCCCATGAATGATCCGAGCCCCGTTACCACCGGCACACGGCCCGACCAGCACGATGCTTCGCGCATCACTGAGATCGCCCAGATGGCCGCCCAGGGTGCAGGGCCGTTGGCAGCACAGATCCATGCTTTCGTGACACGGTTTTTCACGTTCGCGGCGCCCGAGGACCTTGCTGCCTTTGACACACGGACGCTGGCAGGCATGGCGCTTCACGCCTTCGAGATGACGGCGCGGCGCACGCCCGGCCAGCGCAAGCTTGAATGCTTTGTGCCCGATCCCGCCCGTCACGGCTTTGGCGTGAACGGTGCTGTTCTGATTTCAGTCAATGATGACCGTCCGTTCCTCTATGACTCGGTGCTGGCCGAACTCAATGCCCACGGCTTTACGGTTTCGGCTGTCTTTCATCCCATATTCGGCGTGGTGCGCGATGGCGACGGCACACGCACCCGCATTGCCAATGCGGGCGAAGGCGCGCCGCGCGAGTCGGTCATCTTTGTCGTGATCGCGCGCGAAAATTCCGAGCAGCGCCTTGAGGCGGCGCGCAACGGCGTCTCGAAAGTGCTTGAGGACGTGGCAGCGGCGACGCGCGACTGGCGCTTGATGCTGGAGCGGCTCGAGAGCGCGATCGAGGACCTGAACAACCTTCCGCCGCCCATCGCCCAGGAAGAGCTCGACGAGAGCATCGCCTTCCTGCGCTGGCTGTCGGAGAACCACTTCACGTTTCTCGGCTGTCGCGACTATGTGTTCGATGCCCAAGGCGGGCGCCACACACCGATTGCCGAATCCGGCCTTGGCCTTCTGGCCGATCCCGAGGCGCGCGTCGTGCGCCGGGGCACGGACCGCGACACGCTGACGGCGGAAGTGCGCGGGTACCTTACCGAATCCAATCCGATCATCATTACCAAGGCGAATGTGCGCTCGACCGTGCATCGCCGGGTGCATCAGGACTATATCGGCATCAAGCGATTTGATGCGTCGGGCCGCCTTCTGGGCGAGCGCCGCTTTGTGGGGCTTTTTACGTCCGCTGCCTATTACCGGCTGCCGCGCGACATTCCGCTTCTGCGCCGCAAGACCGCGCGCGTGATCGAGCGGGCGGGCTTTCCCCACGCGAGCCATGACGGCAAGGCGCTCATCAACGTGCTTGAGACGTTTCCGCGCGACGAACTTTTCCAGATCAGTGACGATGAGCTTTATGTCACCTCGCTCGGCATCATGCATCTGATGGAGCGGCCGCGCACCAAGACGTTCCTGCGCTTCGACCGGTTTGACCGCTTCGTCTCGGCCTTGACCTTCCTGCCGCGCGAGCGCTTCTCGGCCCATGTGGCGGACAAGATCGGCGCGATCCTCTCGACGCGTTTTGATGGCCGCGTGGTGATCGAGACGCCGCATTTTCCCGACGCGCCGGTCGCACGCATCCATCACATCATCCGCCGGAACGAGGGCGAACGCCCGACCGTTGATGATGCCGCCCTTCAGGAAGAAATCGGGCGCGCCGCGCGCAACTGGTCGGATGATCTTGAGGATGCGCTGGCGGAAATCCATGCTCCCGGTCGCGTGCGTTCACTGCATGACCGCTTCCATGCGGTCTTTCCGGCGGGCTACATGGAAACAGTCAGTGCGGCCGAGGCGGCGCACGACATCGGCATCCTTTCGGCGATCACGGACGACGCATCAGCAAGCGGTCCTTTGCGTTTTCACGCCTACCGGCTGCCGCATGACGATGTGCACACGGTCCGGGTCAAGATTTTCTGCGTGAATGCACCGGCCGAGATATCGGCGGTGATGCCCATCTTCGACAATCTGGGCCTGACCGTTACGGCGGAGGCGTCGCACACGCTGCGCCACGTGCACGGGTTTTCCGGATCATTGACGCTGCATGCCTACGAAGCGCGGATGAAGGCACCACGTGCGCTGGACATGGACGAATCCGGCCCGCTCATCGAGGCGGCCTTTGCGGCGGCGATGCGTGGCGCCATCGAGAATGACGGCTTCAATCATCTTGTGCTTGCCGCAGGTCTCAGCCACCGCCAGGTCGAAATCATCCGCGCCATCGCGCGCTTCCTGCGGCAGGCGGGCATCGCCTTCTCGCAGCCCTATATGGAAGAGGCGCTGACCAAGAACGCGGATATCGCGCGCGAGATCATGAAGCTCTTCGAGGTGCGGTTTGATCCGCGCTCGGGCGCAAGCCTTGAGACGCGCGCAAAGAACGCGGAGGCGATCGTCCGGCGCATCGAAGCTGCCCTTGCCGACGTGAAAAGCCTTGACGACGACCGCATCCTTCGCCGCTTTACCAATGCGGTGGAGGCGATGCTGCGCACCAACGCCTTCCAGACGGGTCCTGACGGTTCCTTGCGGCCCGCGCTGGTGTTCAAATTCTCAAGCGCAAAACTCGACGAGCTGCCGGCGCCCCGGCCCATGGCGGAGATGTTTGTCTATTGCCCGCGTGTTGAAGGCATCCATCTGCGCTTTGGCAAGGTGGCGCGCGGCGGTATCCGCTGGTCTGACCGGCGCGAGGATTTCCGCACCGAGGTCCTGGGTCTTGTCAAAGCCCAGCAGGTGAAGAACGCCGTCATCGTGCCCGTTGGCGCCAAAGGCGGGTTTTATCCCAAGCAATTGCCGCAGAATGCCCCGCGCGAAGCGGTGCAGGCGGAAGGCACTGCCGCCTACCGCATCTATATCGACGCACTGCTCGATGTGACGGATACGCTCGGCGCGGACACCGTGGTACCGCCGCCGGGCGTGGTGCGCCATGACGGCGATGATCCCTATCTGGTTGTCGCCGCCGACAAGGGCACGGCCACATTCTCCGACACCGCCAACGGCATTGCGGTCGAACGCGGCTTCTGGCTTGGCGATGCCTTCGCGTCGGGCGGCTCTGCTGGTTATGACCACAAGAAAATGGGCATCACCGCGCGCGGCGCATGGGAGGCCGTCAAGCGCCATTTCCGCGAAATGGGCCGCAACATCCAGCGTGAGCCCTTCTCGGTTGTGGGCGTCGGTGACATGTCGGGCGACGTCTTCGGCAACGGGATGCTGCTCTCACCCCATATCCGGCTTGTGGCGGCGATGGATCACCGCGACATCTTCATCGACCCTGATCCGGATTGCGCCGCATCGTTCGCGGAGCGCGAGCGTCTGTTCAACCTGCCGCGTTCGAGCTGGGCAGACTACGACAAGTCAAAGATTTCTGCGGGCGGGGGCGTCTTTTCGCGCGCGCTGAAATCCATCCCCCTTTCGCCGCCGATGCAGCAATTGACAGGCATCGCACGCGCGAGTGCGACACCGAACGAAGTCATCTCGGCGCTTCTGGCAGCAGATGTTGACCTTCTCTGGTTTGGCGGCATCGGCACTTTCATCAAGGCAACACACCAGAGCCATGCCCAGGCTGGTGATCGTGCCACTGATGCCGTGCGTATCGATGCGGCGCAGGTTCGAGCCAAAGTGATCGGCGAGGGCGCCAATCTTGGCCTCACGCAGGCTGCGCGCGTTGAGTTTGCGCGGGCGGGTGGTCGCATCAACACTGACGCCATCGACAATTCGGCGGGCGTTGACACCTCCGACCACGAAGTGAACCTCAAAATCCTTTTTGCCGCGGCGCTCGCCGAAGGCCGCATGGATGTGGCGGCCCGCGACGTCCTTCTGGCCGGCATGACAGATGAAGTGGCTGGCCTCGTGCTCTGCGACAATTACGAGCAGACGCTTGCGCTTTCGATCGCCGAATCGCATGGCGTGCATGATCTTGAAGATTATTCGCGCTTCATGCGCTGGCTGGAGGCACAAGGCCGTCTCGATCGCACGGTCGAAGGCCTGCCGGATGAGACGGCGATGCGGCAATTGCAGCAGGCGGGCCAGGGCCTGACGCGGCCGGAGCTCGCGGTCCTCATGGCCTATGCCAAGATCGCGCTCAATGAGGCGCTGCTTGCAAGCCCGGTTCCCGATGATCCAGGCTTTGACGAGACGCTGCAGGCTTATTTCCCGGCAGCCGTGCGCAAGGCGTTCCCCGATCTTGTGCGCCAGCACCGGCTGAAGCGCGAGATCGTGGCAACTGTTCTCTCCAACGCATCGGTCAACCGCTCGGGTCCGGCACTGATCTTCCGCATGATGGAGGCATCGGGTGCGGATGCGCCGTCGGTCGCGCGCGCGATTGCGATCGTGACCGGCGCGTTCGGGCTCGACCGGCTCTATGACCGCATCAATGGGCTGGACGGACAGATCGATGCGCGCGTGCAGATTTCGATGCATGCGGATGCGATCCGGCTGTTGCGGCGCCAGACATTGTGGGTCCTGCGCAATATTGCGCCCGATGCCGACCTTGCCGCAACGATTTCCGCCTACCGCTCGGGGCTTGATACTTTCCGCGGCACATTCTCGACCCTGGTGACGCCGGTCGAAGCGCAAAGCATCGAAAGCCGCATCGGTGAATTGGTGGCGGCAGGCGCGGCACTTGACCTTGCCGAAGACATTGCCGTGCTGCAGCCCTTGGCGGGCATGACCGAGATCGTGCAGCTTGCGGCCCAGTCGCAGGTTGCGCTTGATGCGGTGGGTGGCGCCTTCTTTGCCGCGGGTGCGGCAACTGGCATCGACCGGTTGCGGGCGGCGGCTTTGGCCATTGCGCCACGCGGTCATTGGGAACAATTGGCGCTGGAGCGCCTGACGGATGATCTCTATGGCATCCAGCGGGCGGTTGCCGCGCGTGCCCTTGGCCTTGTGGCAGAGGCGCCCGTTGATCGCCGCGCCGGTGCGGATGCGGTGATGCGCTTTGTCGATGGCGCGGGTGCCGCTATCGGCCGCGCGCAGACGCTGATCGGCGAACTGGAAAAGGACGGTGCGCTTTCAACGCCCAAACTTGCGCTCGCGGCAGCGCAATTGCGCGATCTGGCGGGGTAGGGTCATGCTTTCCGCTCTCCCCGCGATACCGGCGGGGAGAGCAGAGATTTGCGTCTTCGCAAATCTCGTGAGGGGGCGTTGAAGCGGCAATGTCTTTAACAGGCCCCTCACCCGCTCGCAATCGCTCGCGCCCTCTCCCCGTTGGAAGCACGTGGAGAGGGAAGGATTTCCTTGTTGCCATACGACTTTCGACAAGCTCACGATGATGATGCGTGTGCGTTGCCGGAACGCATTTCACCCCATTACCCCAGTTTGATGAGGCTGGCGCCGGCGGCCACCAAAAGCACGCCTGCGATGCGGCGGGTATCGAGCTTCTCGCCCAGAAGGGCGGCGGCGATGAGGGCTGCAAACACGACCGATGTCTCGCGCAGGGCGATCACGCCGGCAATCGGGGCTACACTCATCGCCCAGAGCACCAGCGCATAGGCGGCAAAGCTGGCGGGACCGCCGAGACACGCGCGCCGGATCAGGCCGCGATCAAGGGCAAAACCGCGCCGCCCGCGCCGCGCATAGAGGAGGAACGGCATCATCAGGCCGTTGAGCGCAAAGAACCACGCACCATAGCCAAGAGCGGTGCCGCTGGCGCGTACGCCCATGCCGTCGATCAGGGAATAGGCCGCAATCACCACAGCGGTCGCCAGCGCATAGCGCGAGGCATGGGGATGGGCGTTGCGCGTCAAGCCCACGGCCAGGACGCCGAGCGTGACAGAGGCGATGCCAAGCATGGCGATCGCTCCCATCATCTCGCCAGCCACGAACACGCCGCCCAGCGCCACCAGCATCGGCGGCAGCCCGCGCGCAATCGTATAGACATGGCCCATCTCGCCCGTGTCATAGGCACGCGCGAGGAAAAGCAGATAGGGGATGTGAAGCAGAAGCGTTGCCGACATCCAAGCAAATGCGGGCGCATGAGGCAGAGGCACGAAGGGAATAATGACCGCGCCGACAATTCCCGCCGCCATGAACAGGAAAGTAGATTCGCGGATGCGGTCCTTGCCGGCCTTGACCCCCGCGTTCCATGCAGCATGCAGGATTGCCGCCGCAAGGCTTGCCAACACGGCATCCCATCCCATCGTCTCCGCAATCATGGGTTCTCGGCGATCATCGGATGCGGAATTGCCCTCGCGCTCAGGCGCTTTGCATGGTCAACTCACTGTCATCGGCTTTTGGCGGTTGTGCAAGCGGGGTTCAGGACATGCGGGATCAGGTGGCGGCCGCCGACGGCGGCCCGGCCTCGTCGCGGCTCGGGCAATTCGCCTGGGCGCTGTTTGAGGGCGCGCGCAATCCATACGTCCTTCTCGTCACCATCTATATCTTCTCGCCCTATTTCGCCGTGCATCTGACGGGTGATGCGGCACGCGGGCAGACCTTGTGGGGCGATCTCTCCAGCCTTACCGGCTTCCTGATCGCGCTGAGCGCACCCATTCTTGGCGCCATCGCCGACCAGACCGGGCACCGCAAACGCTGGGTCTTTGTCAGCATGCTTGTGCTTGCGGCGGCGAGCTTTCTTCTCTGGTTTGCCAAGGCCGATGGCACGGGAATTTCACTCTTCGAGGTCTCGCTCCTCATCATCGTGTGCGGGCTCGTGTTCGAGATCAATGCCGTCTTCCACAACGCGATGCTGGCCAGTGTCGCGCCCGCCAACCGCGTTGCCACGCTGTCGGGCTGGGCCTTGGCGCTGGGCAATGCCTCGGGCGTGGTTCTCCTTCTGTTGATGCTGACAGGTCTTGCGCTGCCCGGTGTCGTCGATTGGCCCTTTGTTGCGGACACGCCCTGGTTTGGCGCCGACCCGGCGCTGCACGAGCCCGAGCGTCTGGCCGGACCGATCTCGGCCGTCTGGTTTCTCGTCTTTGCGATGCCGCTTTTCCTTTTCGCCGGTGACAGGACAGGCACGGCCACATCGGTGGGCCACGCGGTCTCCAGCGGCCTTGCCCAGCTTCGCCGCACGCTCCGGAGCCTTCGCCGCTACCGCAATGTCGCGACTTACCTCGTCGCGCGCATGCTCTACACGGATGGCAAGACGGCGGTCCTGGTCTTTGGCGGCATCTATGCGGCGGGCACGTTCCATTGGCAGCCACTGCAGATGCTCGTCTATGGCGTCATCCTTTCCGTCTTTGCGACGCTGGGCGGGTTCATCGGCGGCTTTCTCGACAACGTGTTCGGTTCGCGCCGGGCAATTTTCATTTCCATCGGTGGTACCGTCATCGGCCTTATCCTGTCCCTGTCGATGACGCCGACAGAAATCCTTTTCTTCATTCCCTATGATCCGGCTACGACCGCGCCGCTGCATGACCTGCCGTTCTTCCAGACGCTGCCGGAGGTGCTTTATGTGCTGGTCGTGATCCTGATCGCGATTTTCATCACGGCGGCCTATGCCAACAGCCGCACGATGCTGGCGCGGATTGCGCCTGTCACGCGCATGAACGAATTTTTCGGGCTCTATGCGCTCTCAGGCACGGCGACGGCGTTCCTGTCGCCCTTCGTCGTCAGTCGCGTGACCGAGGCCTTCGACAGCCAGCGGGCGGGGATGGTCGCCATCCTCGCCTTTCTTGTCGCCGGGTTCGTTCTGATGTTTTACGTGCGTGAGGAGCGCGCGGTGGACGCGGGCTAGCCGAGTTTGACGGCCGTGCCCGAGGCCGCGACCATCAACATGCCATTGCCGACAGTCTCATAGTCGATGTCCACGCCCAGCACCGCATCGGCGCCGAGAGACGCGGCCTGCGCCGTCATTTCAGCAACCGCGCTCTGGCGCGCGTCGCGCAGGACGGTTTCATAGGCACCGGCGCGGCCGCCCACGATGTCGCGGATCGAAGCCAGAAAATCCCGGAAGATGTTGGCGCCCAGGATCGTCTCGCCGGAGACGATGCCAAGATAGGCCGTCACTTTCTTGCCGTCGACAAAGGCGGTGGTCGAGACGATCATGGGATGTTTCCTTCGTGCTTGGCCGGAACAAGTTTGAAAGTGGGGATGCAACAGCAGATCTGCAAGTCAATAACCACCTTATGGTGAGCCTTCGCCGAACCACGCATTGCATCTGCGCCGTGCGTTCTTCGTGGCTCGACAAGCTCGCCATGAGGGAAGGCTCAGAATGAGGAGCGCTTTGCATGGCACTGATCAATGCGCGCCCTATCGTCCCGCACGCGCAAGTGACGCCACCTGCATCAGGGTGCGGCCAAGCATCGCCTCTTTGGGGAGGTTGGAGGATTTGGCGGCGATCTCGGCTTCAGCCAGAAGATTGAGCGCCTCACGCGAGCGCAAGGCAGGCCACAGGCGGGCCTGACGTTCCACCAGCGCCTGACGCTTGGGCGGCATGCGCCAGAAAGCGCGCATGACGGCATCACCGGCGCTGGCGCCGCGCTCCACCAGCGCGCCGGCCAGTGACAGCCGCAGGAAGTGCATGAGGCAGGAACGCGAGATCGATTCCGGCACGCCGCCACCTGCAAGGGACGCGGCATAGGCGCGTTCCAGACCCTTGAGGTCACCCATCGCAACCGCATCCGCAATGTCGGAAAGATCAGCTTCCGCCTCCGTGCCGATGATGGCCCGCACATGCTCGCGCGTGACTGCGCGGCGGGTTTTACCGTCACCCGGCCCCATATAGAGGGCCAATTTCTCGATCTCGCCCGCCGTCACCTTGCGGTCATCGCCGAGGCGACGGATCAATTCGTCCATCGCATCCGGGTCGGCGGAAAGCGCGTGGGCAGCAAGACGCTTTTCGATGACCTGTTCCAGCGCCTCGTCGTCATCCTCGTAACAGATGATTGCGGCAGCATGGTTGCCCGCCTCGCCAAAGGTGCGGGCGAGTGCACCCTTGCGGTCAAGGTCTCCTGCCTCGGCAATCACCAGCGCGTCGCCCTTGGGATCATCCAGGAAGGATTTGAAGGTCGCTGCGTGCGTGTTGTCAGCATCGCGCACGCGCACGACACGGCGGCCGCCCAGCATGGCAATCGCCATCGCCTCGTCGGCCAGCCGCGCGGGATCGGCGCGAAGTTCTGGCCCCAAAATGATGCTGACGCGGAACGGATCGGCGGGGTCTTCCACGACCGTACGCATCAGCGCCTCGGCGCGCTCGCGCACAAGGCCGAGATCGGGACCAAAGAGAAGGACTGCCTTCGTGCCCGGCGGCGGCGCTTTGGCAAAAGCATCGGCATTGCGCGGGGGCACGAGCATCAGGCGGGTTCCGGGTTGCGAAGTCGCACGAGCCTGCTTTCCCTCTCCCCTCTGGGGAGAGGGGGCGAGCACTTGCGAGCCGGTGAGGGGGCTCCTTGCCAAGTCTCCCCCTCACGGAATTTGCTGAAACGCAAATTCCTGCTCTCCCCGAGGGGAGAGCGAAGGATTGGGAGTGCTGCCGCTGTCCTCATCGATTACGCCGCCTCCACATCACCGAAAGCATGGGCCGTTGTGCAGAGAAATACGTCCTCATGGTGAGCCTTCGTCGAACCACGTATTGCATCCGAGCCGTGCGTTCTTCGACGAAGGCTCAGAATGAGGGAGTCTTAGTATCGCATGAAGGCTGAAAAGAAGCCTTTGCCCATTTCACCCGCCGTCAGCCCACCACGTTCACAATGCGCGCCGGCACCACGATCACTTTCTTCGGCGCGTTGCCCGCAAGCGCACGCTTGATGGAATCAAGGGCAAGGGCTGCGCGCTCCAATTCGGCGGGTGTCGCCCTGGCGGAAACGGTCATTTCGTCGCGGCGCTTGCCGTTGAACTGCACGGCCAGCGTGATCGTGTCGGAGACGACCAGCACGGGATCGGCCTTGGGCCATGCGGCGTGGACAATCATCGCCTCGTGTCCCATCGCCTGCCAGCATTCCTCTGCCAGATGCGGCATGAAGGGTGCCGTGATGCGCGCCAGCGTCTCGTGGGCCTCACGCAGCGCGAAGGCTGCGCCCGCGCCCTCGTCCTTCATCTGGCTGATGACGTTGACGAACTCATAGACGCGCGCAATCGCCCGGTTGAAACGGAAATGATCCAGATCGGCGGTCACATCTGCCATCGCGCGATGCGAGGCGCGGCGCAAATCCAGCGCGTTTGCCGAAATTTCCGCAGGAGCAGCGGAACCCTTGGGCGCCATGCGGGGCAGGTTCTCGCGCAACAGGCGCCAGATGCGCTGAACGAGACGCCAGGCGCCTTCCACGCCGCCTTGCGTCCACTCGCTGTCGCGCTCGGGCGGCGAATCCGACAACAGGAACCAGCGCGCGCAATCGACGCCATAGGTTCCCGCGACATCCTCGGGCGGCACGACGTTCTTTTTCGACTTCGACATTTTCTCCGGCGCGCCGATCGTCACCGGCATGTTCGTGCCGCGCTTGACCGCAACGTCGCCATCACGCCTCTCGATTTCCTCGGGCAACAGATATTTGCCGTCGGGGTCGCGATAGGTCTCGTGGGTGATCATGCCTTGCGTGAAAAGGCCCGCAAAAGGTTCCTTCACGTTGAGATGCCCTGTCGCCGTCATTGCGCGCGAGAAGAACCGTGCATAGAGAAGATGCAGGATCGCATGCTCAATGCCGCCGATATATTGATCGACCGGCAGCCAATAATCCGTGGCCGCGCGGTTGGTGGGGCGGTCCGTGGGCGAGGCGTCGCAGAAACGCGCAAAATACCATGACGAATCGACAAACGTGTCCATCGTGTCGGTTTCGCGGCGCGCGGGCTTGCCGCATTGCGGGCAATTGACGTGCTTCCACGAGGGATGGCGGTCAAGGGGATTGCCCGGCACGTCAAAAGTCACGTCTTCGGGCAGCGTCACCGGCAGATCCTTCGCCGGAACCGGCACGGGGCCGCAAGCATCGCAATGGATGACGGGAATGGGGCAGCCCCAATAACGCTGGCGCGAAATGCCCCAGTCGCGCAGGCGCCAATTCACCTTGCGCGTGCCACGCCCTGCTTTCTCGATCTCGCCCATCGCGCGCTCCTTGGCGGCCGGAACGGCAAGCCTGTCAAGGAAGCGCGAATTGGCCAGCAGGCCATCGCCGGTATAGGCCTCGTCGCCCACGGTGAAGGTCGCGGGGTCCTCGCCCTCTGGCACGACAACGGGGGTCACCGGCAGATGATATTTGCGCGCGAAGTCCAGGTCGCGCTGGTCGTGGGCGGGGCAGCCGAAAATCGCGCCGACGCCATATTCCATCAGCACGAAATTCGCGATGTAAACCGGCAGCTGCCATGCGGGATCAAAGGGGTGAGTGGCCGTCAGCGATGTCCTGAAGCCGATCTTTTCAGCGGTCTCGATGGCCGCTTCAGTCGTGCCGATGCGGCGGCATTCGGCGATGAAGGCTTTTGCCTTGTCGTCTTTCTCTGCCAGGCGCTGGGCGAGTGGATGGTCGGGCGAGATGGCTACGAACGACGCGCCAAAGAGCGTGTCCGGCCGTGTGGTGAAGACAGGCAGGTCGCTGCCATCCGAAAGCGCAAAGCTGAATTCAAGGCCCTCCGAGCGGCCGATCCAGTTGGCCTGCATCAGGCGCACTTTGTCGGGCCAGCGCGAGAGCGTGTCGAGATCGCCCAGGAGCTCATCGGCAAAGGCCGTGATCTTCAGGAACCATTGGGTCAGCATCTTCTTCTCGACAAGCGCGCCCGAGCGCCAGCCGCGGCCGTCAATCACCTGCTCGTTGGCGAGCACGGTCATGTCCACCGGATCCCAGTTGACCGGCGACTCACGGCGATAGACGAGCCCCGCCTTCAGGAAGTCGGTGAACATTTTCTGCTGGTGGCGGTAATAGGCGGGATCGCAGGTCGCAAATTCGCGGCTCCAGTCGAGCGAGAGCCCCAGCAATTCCAGCGATGATTTCATCGCCTTGATGTTCTCGCGCGTCCATTGGCCGGGATGGACACCCTTTTCCATTGCCGCATTCTCGGCGGGCATGCCGAACGCGTCCCAGCCCATCGGATGGAGCACGTTGAAGCCGCTCATGCGCTTGTAGCGGGCAACCACGTCGCCCATCACATAGTTGCGGCCGTGGCCGATATGGATGCGGCCCGACGGATAGGGAAACATCTCCAGCACATAATATTTCGGGCGCGCGGGATCGACTTTCGCACGAAAGACGTCTTCGTCGCGCCAGCGCTTCTGCCAGCGCGGCTCGGCCTCGGCGGCGTTATAGCGGCCGGAGGATGCGCCCATGGCGGGCGTGGTCGTGTGATCGCTCATCGTCAGGATTTCTGGCGTGTTTTACGGGTGGGCGCAAAGAAAAAGGGCGCGGGGTTCTTCCGGCTTTGCCGGCACCCCCCCGCGCCCCTGATGCCAAAGGGAACTTCCGGTTTCAGCGTGCCTCGGCCTTGAGCTGGCGGGCGCGGGTAAGGATCGCGTTCTCGATCTTGATGGTGGTCTGGGGGTCCACCATCGAATCAACCCACTGGCCGTTCTGCAATGTCTGGCGGAAGGCGCTGACGCGCAGCGCATCGGCGCGCAGCTCGCGGTCGAGGATATAGACCGACACCTTCAGGCGTTCGCCAGCTGCCGACGGCGGTGCATACCAGTCGGTCAGGATCACGCCGCCGATCGGATCGGCAGAGGCCAGCGGCATGAAGGAGAGCGTGTCGAGCGAGGCGCGCCACAGATAGGCATTCACGCCAAGGTCGGGTGTCGCGTCACCGCTGCTGAAAGGATTGAGGCTGTCGAGGAGGCTCGTGCCTTCCGTGGTGTTTTGATCGTCGGGATAGGTCGTATCCGCGTCGCTGCCCGTCGAGCCGCAGGCCGACAGGGAAAGACCAAGGCCGATCACCAGAGCAGCAAGATTTGCAGCACCGGGAAGACGCATCATCAGGGTCATGTCAGGCAGATCCTTTTCTCTCAACAGCCACACGTGGCCGACCATCTGGGCCGACCATCTGGGCCGACCATCTGGGCCGACCATCAGGTCCGTTAGCCCGGACGGGCGGCACTGGCAGCCACGCGAGGGGAGGGTTTAGCCCAGGAAAGCGGTAAAACGCAAAGCTCAGATGCGGATTCTGTCACTGATTTCATGCGGTTTTTTGCAGTTAGGGGGCCGTTCCATGCTTCCCCCCTTGGTGCCCTGGTCCCTTCCCGGCCCCCGTCCCCCTCACGCGGACCAGGGGCGCGGACGAAGGGGACGCGTGCGCCATCCACCCCCTCATCTGCACAAGACGGGATTCGGGGGTGCGTGGGCCCCGCCTTCATGACAGTCAGGCGACGCTTTGGCTGCGCTTTGGCGACATTCCCCCGACAGAACCGCAACAGAATCGGGATGAATGTGACGGTTTCGATTCAATCACGGCCCCTTTGTGGCGGCATGGGCACAAGCGGCAAACAGGCTCCGACCATCACAGTTTCGCGGTTGAAGCGCGTCGCGCCAGCCCCGATACGCGGGTCCGCGCATCCACGAAAAAGCGCTCCGTTGACCGGCGTAACGCACGCCATCTGCCACAAGAGGAAGACATCCCATGAAGAACCGGCTCCTTGCCAGCGCCGCCCTGATCGCCCTCGCCGCCGCCTCTGCAGGCGCTGCTGAAAAGGTGAAAATCTCGGTGGGCGGCTACATGAACGCCACCGCATTCAATGCTTCGCAGGACACGACGGGCTTCGGCGCCAATTCGTCGCTGCGTGAGATCGGCTTCACCACCGAGGGCGAGATCCACTTCAAGGGCAAGACCGCGCTTGAAGACGGTACCGAAGTCGGTATGCGCGTCGAACTCGAGATCGAAGCCGACAATGCGTCGGGCGGTGTCTCGGCGAACAACGACATCGTTGACGAAGTCTATGTCTATGTGCAGAGCAACTGGGGCCGCGTCGAGTTCGGCCAGCAGGATGGCGTTGCCGACCAGATGGGCGTGTTTGCCCCGAACGTGTTCAAGACCACCAAGGTCGATGACGCGGAAACCTTCTTCGTCCAGGACAACAGCGCGAACCCCTACCGCCCCAACTCGCTGCGCCTGCGCACCGACCTTTTCGTGTCGGACGACAATGTGAAGCTCATCTACTTCACACCGCGCTTCTCGGGCTTCCAGTTCGGCATTTCCTACATGCCGGAGCCCACCAAGAACTTCACCGGCTTTGCCACGCGCAAGGACAATGATTCGAACCAGCAGGCCGACATCTGGGAGCTTGGTGCAAGCTTCAAGGACTCGATCGGCGTGGTCGATGTGAATGCGTCGCTTGTCTATCTGACCGGCACGAACGAAGCGCCGTCGGCTGCCAACCGCGATGACCTCACGGAGTGGGGCTTCGGCGCGACCTTCGGTTATGAGGACTTCACGTTCGGCGGCTCCTACCGCGCCTCGAATGCGCGCGGCGGTTCGTCACTCACGACGGTCCTGACGGCGGGCAGCGACACGGAGATCTGGTCGATCGGCGGTACCTACAAGTCGGGCGACTGGACGTTCGGCCTGCAGTATGTCGACGGCGTGACCGAGCTTGATACGCTTGGCAACGAGCAGGATGGCCAGGGCTTTGAAGCCGCCTTCAAGTACACGATCAGCGACGGCATCGCGATCGGCGCGGGTTACCAGACCTATACGTATGAGAGCGACCTCTCGGCGCTGGCGTCGGGCGGCGACCTTGAAGCCGACATCCTCTACACGAACTTCGAGCTTGAGATGTAATCGTAACCTCCCCAAGAGGTGTTGCGTACGGGAAGGGCGGGGCCAGTCGGCTCCGCCCTTTCTGTGTTTGGGGGGTGGTACCAACCTCTTTTGCCTCCCCTTATCCATAAGGGGTGAGCGCAGCGTAAAGGGTTTGCAGGAGCGTAGCGACGGCAAGTCCGGTGGGGTTGCGGGAAGCTGTATTGCGGTCGCCAAGGGTGCCCCCCCCCGTTTGCAATCGCAAACGTGCCTCCCCCGAGCGGGGAGGCGCAAGGAATGCTGAAGTCATGCTATGGTCCGTCATCAACAAAGGGCACACATCATGGCATCCAAAAAACGCGGGGCGGGGCAGACCGCCGTCATTACAGGGGCGTCGGGCGGAATAGGGCTTGAGCTTGCCGCGTGCTTTGCTGCGGACGGCTATGATCTCGTGCTCGTGGCACGCTCGGCCGATGCGCTGACCAAGGCCGCGGCTGATCTTTCCAAAACGCATGGCGTCAAAGCCATCGCCTTGCCCATGGACCTTGGCAAGCCGGGGGCGGCGGCAAAGCTCAAAGCTGATCTCGCCACCAAGGGGCTTGCCACAGATGTGCTCGTCAACAATGCAGGCTTCGGCATGATCGGTCCCTTTGCGGAAGCCGACGAGGCGCGGCTGATGCAGCTTGTCGATCTCAATGTGCGGGCGCTCACCGAACTCACGCGCACGTTCCTGCCCGCCATGGTCAAAGCCAGGCGCGGCGGCGTGATGAACATCGCCTCGAGTGCCGCCTTCATGCCCGGCCCCTTCATGGCGGCTTATTATGCCAGCAAGGCCTATGTGCTTTCGCTCACCGAAGCGCTGTGGGAAGAGGTGCGCGGCACAGGCGTGCGCATGACCGCCATCTGCCCCGGTCCGGTCGCCACGGGCTTTCAGGATGCCGCCAAGATGCAGGATGCAAAGCTCCTCAAGATGGCCAGGCCGATGAGCGCCAAGAGATGCGCGCAAATCTCCTATCGTGCCTTCCTGCAGGGCAAGCGGGTCGAGATTCCCGGCATGATGACCAAGATGATGGTGGGCAGCATGAAGCTGACGCCATCCGGCATGGGCCTCAAGCTTGTGCGCAGCCTGCAAAGCTGATCCGATAGGAGCCATGAGGAAACTTCGCTGATGGAGTGAATGATGGCTGGCCGCATGCAGGGGAAGATCGCGCTGGTTTCGGGCGGCGCGCAGGGTCTGGGGGAGGCGATGTCGCGCCTTTTTGCCGAAGAAGGCGGGCGCGTTGCCATCACCGACCTCAACGAGGCGGGCGCGGCCAAGGTTGCCGCCAGCATCAATGCGGCTCACGCGGGTGCAGCCATTGCGCTCAAGCATGACGTCACCGAGCCCCAAGGCTGGCAAGACGTGCTGGCCGCCACCGACAAGGCCTTTGGCGGGCTGCATGTGCTGGTCAATAATGCCGGGATCGGGCTTTCAAAATCGGTCGAGGACATTTCTGTCGAGGAATGGCGCAAGGTCCATGCGATCGATCTCGACGGCGTGTTTTACGGCTGCAAATTTGCGATCCCCCTGATGGCGCGCACAGTCAAGGCGACCGGCAAAGGCGGCTCGATCATCAATATCTCGTCGATCTCGGGCATCATCGCGGGCCACAACATGGCGGCCTATAATTCGGCGAAGGCGGCGGTCAGGCATCTGTCAAAGTCGGTGGCGCTGCATTGTGCGCGGCGCGGCTACGGCATCCGGTCGAACTCGATCCATCCGGTCTTCATCGCAACGCCCATCCTTGACGGGCTGGTGTCGCATCTGGGCAAGGATGAGGCCTATGCCAAGCTTGGCCGGCAGGTGCCGCTTGGCCATATCGGCGAACCGAAGGATGTCGCCTATGCGGCGCTTTATCTCGCGTCGGATGAATCCAAATTCGTCACCGGCGCCGAACTGAAAGTCGACGGCGGCATCAGCGCGATGTAGGCGCTCAGATGCGCTTGCGCACGACCGCCTGCATCATCAACACGCGCGCGCCCGGTGCGCCGAGGCTCTGGTCGGTTGCGGCCTGAAGGCGGGCGGCAAGTGAATCAATATCGGCCTGCCGGTCGGTGCGCAGCATGGTCTGGCCATAAAGGCTGAGCGTGCGCAGCCAGACATCGCGCAGGCGCGGCAGGATTTCTTCGGCCTTCGCGCGCAGATCGGCGTCCGGCACGTCGATGCCGAACTCGACGACAAAGATGCCCCGCACGCGGTTGCGCTCGATGACCGAAATGGCAAAGGGCGGCACCATCACGTAGGACTCGGCGGTCGTGAATTTGCGTGGCGCGCGGGTCGTTTCACCGCCGCCCGCCGCAAGGGCGGGAACCGTGTTCGCCGCAACGATCAAGGCGGCAAGCATCATGCGGAAGGACCGGATCATGCGGTCATCATCGCCTGAGCCCCGTCAAGAAAGCGTTGCCAATTCGCCATGCCCGGCCGAGGCATCGCCGGGGTCAGCGAGGCAATAAACCTATTATTTTCAATGAGTTCCGGGGGAATTGGTGGAGCTGAGCGGAATCGAACCGCTGACCTCCTCATTGCGAACGAGGCGCTCTCCCAACTGAGCTACAGCCCCAATCCGCCCGGCGGAACGCGGTTTCTATGCGCGGTGGAGCACAAGGTCAAGGCACAGGCCGTGCCTGCATCTCTGGGCGGCCAAATGGCCTGTTGCCCCGTCCGCAGGCGGCTTCTAGAAACCAGACACATCCCGATTCCGGCCCGCGCCCTTCCCCGAAGGAAGCTGACACGCCCATGAACCATCCGCTCTATCCGATATTCTGGGCAGCCGACGCCATTCTGGGCGTCATCATCGTCGTCATCATCATCGATGTGGTGATGAGCTGGCTTCTGGCGTTCGGCGTCGTCAATCTGCGCAACCAGCTTGTCTATTCGATCAACATGATCACGGACCGGATCCTTTCGCCGTTGTTGCGGCCGATCCGGCGCCTATTGCCTTCGGTCAGCGGGCTTGATTTTGCACCCCTGGCGCTTCTTCTGATCATCTATGTGCTTCGCATGTATCTCTGGCAGCTCTTTGCCTGGATCGTCACGTGACTGATGGGACCCGCGCGCATCGTTGATGGCGGCATCATGCTGATGGTGCGCGCGATGCCGGGTGCACGGCGCGATGGCGTCGGCGGTGTGCGGGCGGATGCGGGCGGACAAGAAATGCTCGAGGTGCGCGTGACGGCCCCGCCCGAAGACGGCAGGGCAAACGATGCCATCATCGCCATGCTTGCCCGGGCCTTTGGCGTTGCGCGGCGCGATGTCGGGCTTGAGGCGGGCGACATTGCACGCGTCAAGCGGTTCATGATTTCAGGCGAGGGCCGGCTTCTTCTGGCACGGGCAGACGAACTATCAAAGGGCAAGGCATGAGTGCCAGACTGATCGACGGAAAGGCTTTTGCGGCGGGATTGCGCGCGCGCCTTGGCGCTGCCGCCGCGACGCTCAAGGCGGCGCATGGGCTTGTGCCGGGCCTTGCGGTCGTTCTGGTGGGGCAGGACCCCGCCAGCGAAGTCTATGTGCGCAACAAGGGCATTGCCGCGCGCGAGGTCGGCTTTCATGCACTCGAATTCCGCCTGCCGGAAAGTGCCAGCGAGGCCGACGTGCTTTCGCGGGTGCGTGCCCTCAACGATGATCCCGACGTGCACGGCATCCTTGTGCAGTTTCCGGTACCAGCCCAGGTGCGGCAGGAAGCCATCCTGGACGCGCTGAAGCCCGAAAAGGACGTGGACGGCCTCACCCCCACCAATGCGGGGCTTCTGGTCTCGGGCCGTCAGGGGCTTGTCTCGTGCACGCCGCAGGGTTCGATGATGCTGATCGGCGATGTGTGCGCGGATATCTCCGGTCTTCATGCCGTTGTGGTGGGGCGGTCGATCCTTGTCGGCAAGCCGATGGCAACACTTCTCACCAACGCGAATGCGACGGTAACGCTGGCGCATTCGCGCACGCGCGACCTTGCCGGTATATGCCGCAGCGCAGACATTCTGGTCGCGGCGGTCGGCCGTCCCGAGATGGTGCGGGGCACATGGATCAAGCAAGGTGCCATCGTGATTGATGTCGGCATGAACCGCATCGCGCTGCCCGATGGCAAGACGCGGCTCACGGGCGATGTGGTGTTTGGCGAGGCCAAAGAGATTGCCGGCGCGATCACGCCGGTTCCCGGCGGCGTCGGGCCGATGACCATCGCCTGCCTTCTGCGCAATACGCTGATTGCCGCCTGCCGCCAGAAGCGGGTGGCGGTGCCCGACGCGCTTCAGGCTGGCCCCGGTCCGACCGTCACCTGATCGTCAACCGCCGTCACGCCCGGCATGTTTTCAACAAGTGCGCGCAAGGCCTGATGCTGGCCCTCGGCGCTCACACGCCCGCTCATCCGCGCCGTGCCGCCCTCGACGACCAGCACGATCTGGGCCTGATCGATCCAGGCTGCGCGCGCCATGGCGGCGCGGATCGCCGCAGCGATTTCTGCGTCAGCGCGGGCGGTGGGTGCAGTCTGGCGCGCGGGCGCTGCGATCAAGGCTTTCAGGAGGTCGCGTCTTGACACCACGCCGACAAGGCGGCCGTCGCGCAGCACCGGCAGGCGCTTGACCGACAGATGATCAAGCAGTTCGGCGATGCGTGCGATGCTTGCCGTCTCTTCGATCGCAACCACCGAGCGGCTCATCGCCTCGCGGACAAAGCGCCCGTGCGCGCGGGCATAGTCAGCTGCCAGAGTTCCGTCGCTGGTGAACAGGCGGAGCCACCAGGATGGCCGCTTGTCGGCGCCGAACTCTGCGCGGCGCATCAGGTCGCCCTGGGTGATCATGCCTATCAGCGCGCCGGCGCCGTCAACGACCGGCAGTCCGGAGACGCGGCGGTCCAGCATGATGCGGGCAGCTTCGACGATTGTCGCCTCAGGACCGACGACAGCCACGTCCGTGCTCATGACGTCTTTTGCGAACATTGGCGCGCTCCCTCAGTGCCTGACCGTGATTGCTGCCGGCTTGTCTCCACGCGTCTTCCAGAGCGAGAAGAGTACGCCGCCGCCGAGAAGGGCAAATGTGATCCCCAGCGAGAACTCGGTCGGCACCTTGCCCATGGGGAAAAGATCGCCGAGGAAAATCTTCGACCCGATGAAGATGAGGACGAGGGCCAGAGCGTATTTCAGGTAGTGGAAGCGGTGCACCATCGCCGACAGCGTGAAGTAAAGCGCGCGCAGGCCGATGATGGCAAAGATGTTTGACGTATAGACGATGAAGGGCTCCTGCGTGATCAGGAAAATGGCGGGCACCGAGTCGAGCGCAAAGACAACATCCGCAAGCTCGACCATTACCAGACACAGGAACAAAGGCGTTGCATAACGCACCAGCTTGCCGGTTGCCGGGTCCGGCTCGCGCACGAAGAAATGCTCGCCGCGCAGGCCGTCGGTCACGCGCATGTGGCCACGGAGCCAGCGGATGACGCCATTCTCCTTCATTTCAGCGTCACCGCCTGCCGTCCACAGGAGCTTGATGCCGGTCAGGATCAGGAAGACGGCGAAGAGATAGAGGATCCACGATACGTTGGCGATCAGGGCGGCACCCAGCCCGATCATCACCGCGCGCAGGACGATTACGCCGATGATGCCCCAGAACAGCACGCGGTGCTGATGGATGCGCGGGACGGCAAACCAGGTGAAGATGAGCCCGATGACGAAAACGTTGTCGAGCGCCAGTGTGTATTCGACGATGTATCCGGTGAGATAGAGCTCGACAGCCTGCCAGGCGCGTTCTGTGTCACTGCCTGCGCCCGTGATGTTGGCGTCGATTGATCCTGCAGGTGCGGGTCCGTTGTAGAGCCAGAAGACAATTCCGGCGAAGGCGAGCGCAATGAAGACATAAAGCGCCGACATCGCCATCGACTCGCGGAAGCTCACCTCATGTGCGTGGCGGTGAAGCACGCCCAGATCGAGGACCATGATCAGGAGGATCAAGGCGATGAAGCCGGTCCATGCCCAGACGGGCATGCCCAACCAGATGTCGGTGAAGAAGGGAAGGATCGCGTCCATGGCGTAATGTCCGGGCGAATGTGAAAAATCGCATCCGACATCGCGCAGGACCTCTCCCGAAAGGGATCGGCCCGGCGCCAGAGGGGCCCGGACGACGGGCGGAACATAGTGACGAACCACTGGAAAGCAAGTGCGCAGGCGAATGATTTTCCGCTTATCACATTGAAGTTGCGTAGTTTTTGCTGTTCAGCCAGGGTTCAGGCGTTGGGGTCCATGCAGGGCGCCTTGGCGGCGGTCTTTGCCCTTTGTCATGGCCCTTGCCGGGACATGACGGGCGGACCGCTTGCGTGCTATGGCGGCGTCCTTCAACAATGTTGGTTCATTCGATCATGCGGATCCTTGCAGGCCTTCTGGCCACCGGTGCCATCATCGCCGCGCTGACGCCCTCGGCGTTCGGCGAGACGAACCGCATGCGCTTCATCAACGAAGCTGATGTCCCGCTTGTGCGGCTATACGTTTCCGGCACCGCGCAGGATGCATGGGGCGAGGACGTGCTTCAGGGGCCTGAAGTGCGGCCGGGCCAGTCGGTCGTGCTTCTGGTCGGTGACGACAGCACGGCGTGCGTGTTCGACATCAAGGCGCTTTACGCTGATGGCAACGAGTCGGTCGCCTATGGCGTTGATATCTGCGCCAACGACTATTTCACCTTTACGCAGTAAGGGCGCCGCAAGGCTCAGCCTCTGGGACCGCGCTTGCGCATGGCGAGCGTGCGCAGGCGCAGCGCATTCAGCTTGATGAAGCCCGCCGCATCCTTCTGGTCATAGGCGCCGCCGTCTTCCTCGAAAGTGACGAGCGACTGGGCGTAAAGCGAGAAGGGCGACTGGCGGCCAACGACCGTCGCATTGCCCTTGTAGAGCTTCATGCGCACGGTGCCGGTCACCATCTCCTGGCTCCTGTCGATGGCAGCCTGCAGCATCTCGCGCTCGGGCGAGAACCAGAAGCCGTTATAGATGAGCTCCGCATAGCGCGGCATCAGCTCGTCCTTCAAATGGGCGGCGCCACGGTCAAGCGTGATCGACTCGATGCCACGATGGGCTGCATGCAGGATCGTGCCGCCCGGCGTCTCGTAAACGCCGCGCGACTTCATGCCGACAAAGCGGTTCTCGACCAGATCAAGCCGGCCAATGCCGTTGTCGCGGCCAAGAATGTTGAGCCGCGTCAGCAATGTCGCCGGTGACAGGCGCTCGCCATCGACGGAAACGGCATCGCCCTTCTCAAAACCGATCTCGATTAAGCTTGCGCGGTCGGGCGCTTCCTCGGGCGACAATGTGCGCTGATAGACGATCGACTCAGCCTCGACGGCAGGGTCTTCCAGCACTTTGCCCTCGGAAGACGAGTGCAGGAGATTGGCATCGACCGAGAAGGGCGCCTCGCCGCGCTTGTCCCTGGCAATGGGAATCTGGTGCTGTTCGGCAAAGGCGATGAGCTTGGTACGGCTGTCAAGGCTCCACTCGCGCCAGGGGGCGATCACTTTCACGTCCGGCTTCAGGGCATAATAGCCCAACTCGAAACGCACCTGATCGTTGCCCTTGCCGGTTGCACCATGCGCCACGGCATCGGCACCTACGCGCTCGGCAATCTCGATCTGCTTCTTGGCAATCAGGGGGCGGGCAATCGACGTGCCGAGCAGATAAAGCCCTTCATAGAGCGCATTGGCACGGAACATCGGAAACACGTAGCCGCGCACGAACTCTTCGCGCACATCCTCGATGAAAATGTTCTCCGGCTTGATGCCCAGAAGCAGCGCCTTCTTGCGCGCAGGCTCAAGTTCCTCGCCCTGGCCGAGGTCGGCCGTAAACGTGATGACCTCGCAGCGATATTCCTCCTGCAGCCATTTGAGGATGACCGAGGTGTCGAGGCCACCCGAATAGGCCAGAACGACCTTGTTGATCTTCGGGCGTGCGGCAGCGGACATGGGGCAAAACTCCGGACGGGCAAGGGTGTGCAGGATCAGGCGGTCAAACCATGACCGCTTCCGGCGCGCAAGTGTTGCCCGGGATCAGGGACAAAATTACGTGCGCAAGGGGCCCTGGTTGCGGTCACGCATCCACTTGGAGAGCAGATATTTCGTGCCGGATTGCGGCGGGCGGCCTGCATGTTCCGTCGCAGCATCGACCGAGCCGTCGGCCAGAAGATTTTTCCAGGCCAATGCATCGCCTTTGCCGCCACGAAAGGCCGCGTTGGTGCGCACGAAGTGCGTCTCGCCGCCGACATAGTCGGTATTAAGATAGGTTATGAGGGTTGAAACGCGCTGGCCACCTTCGGCGATCGCTTTGGCATCACCCGGTGCGTCAGGGTCCAGCCAGTCAAAATGCGGGGCATAGGCCTGACCGGCCTGATAGCGCAGGAGGACCAGCCGCTCGCCGTTCTCGGGCGGCGCATCAAGCGCCATGGCAATGCGTGTATCAATGCTCTGCACCAGAAGACTTGAATGCATCAGGTCGAACGTCGCTGATTCATTCGTGCGCGCTTCGTGCAGGACACCCTGACCGACGCGCGCAGGTTCAAGATGCGGAGACCCCTTGGCGCAAAGATAGTCGCACTCTTCGGATGTCAGCAGGCCGCGCAGCGAGCGCACGGCGGGCGTGCCCAGTTCCACCACGGAAGTGGGCAAAGGGCGCAAATGGGGCAGGACCACATTTTCCCGGATGTTCTCCCACGGGATCAAATGGAAGCGGTCCAGCGGCGCCTGTGTCTGTTGGGGTTTCGGCTGCATGCGCGCGCGTAATGCTGCACCGGCCAACGGATGGCCAAGCCGGGCCGCATACATCAGCCAGACATCGGCGTCGGCGCGGGTCGCGCGATCCGGCGAAGCAAGCCGTGCCTGGTGGGCAAGCCATGCCGCTACTGCATCGCCGCGCATGGCAGCAGACTCCACGAGCGCCTGCCGATTGCCGCGCTGACCGGCGTCGGCGGGCAACATGATCGCCAATTCCGCCATGGCGGCGAGATCGCCCAGACTTGCCGCCATCACCAGAAAATCCAGCGCCTCGTCGAAATTCCGGGCGCCATCAATATCGCTGGCGGCAAAGACGGCATAGAGCGACGCACCACGCGGATTGCCCGCCAAGGCTGACTCGCGCAACAATTTCATGGCAAGAACGGAATCGCGCTCACCGCCGATCCCCTGATGCAGGAAGTCGGCAAGGAAGAGCTTTGCGACGGGGTGGCCGGTTTCCCGAATCTCGGCCGCAAGCGCATCGCGCGCTTCGTTGTACTTGCCAGCTTCGGCGAGATCGAGCGCGCGCTCGGTCGCCTCGCTGGGCATCATTGATCCGGGTGCACCGATTTCGCGGATGGCACCAAGGCCGGGATTGGTCATGATTGCTTCCTCAGCCTGCTGCCGGCGCAGGTTCGCCCGCGCGTGATGCCAGCCGCTCGTCAAGTGCGGCACTGGCACGCTGTTTCACACTCTCGCTCTTCAACTGGCCGCAGGCGGCCATGATATCGCGGCCGCGTGGCGTGCGGATGGGGCTTGCATAGCCCGCCGCGTTCACGATTTCCGCGAAAGTCTCGATCACTTCCCAATCGGAGCACGCATAGGGGGCGCCGGGCCAGGGATTGAACGGAATAAGGTTGATTTTGGCCGGAATGCCTTCCAGCAGGCGTACCAGGCGGCGCGCGTCATCCGGGCTGTCGTTGATGCCCTTCAGCATCACGTACTCAAAAGTGATGCGGCGGGCGTTGGACAAGCCCGGGTAGGCGCGGCAGGCCGCGATCAATTCGGCAATGGGGTATTTCCTGTTGAGCGGCACAATCACGTCGCGCACATCATCGCGCGCCGAATGCAGCGAGATCGCCAGCATCGACCCGATCTCGTTGCCGGCGCGTTCGATCATCGGCACGACACCGGCCGTCGAAAGCGTGATGCGGCGCTTTGACAGCGCCAGGCCATCGCCATCGGCCATGATGTGGATGGCATCGCGGACATTTTCGAAATTATAGAGCGGCTCGCCCATGCCCATCATCACCACATTGGTGAGACGGCGCTGGCCCACGCCGCCCTTGCCTGCGGGAAAATCATCCAGCGCGTCGCGGGCGACCATGATCTGGGCGATGATCTCGCCCGCGGTCAGGTTGCGCATCAGCTTTTGCGTGCCGGTGTGGCAGAAGCGGCAGGTCAGCGTGCAGCCGACCTGCGACGAGACGCAGAGCGTGCCACGGTCTTCTTCGGGGATGAATACCGTCTCGACCTCGACGCCCGGCCCCATGCGCAGCAGCCATTTGCGCGTGCCGTCGGCAGACAACTGTTCCGTGACAATCTCAGGACGGCCGATGACAAAATACGCGGCAAGCGTTGCGCGCATTTCCTTCGAGAGTGTCGTCATTGCATCAAACGACAATGCGCCGCGCTGGTAAAGCCAGTGCCAGAGCTGGCTTGCGCGCATCCGCTGATCGCGTTCAGCGACGCCGATCGCGCCAAGCGCCGCGGCCAGGGCCGGACGTGTCAGGCCCAGGAGCGGCGTCTTTGAGTCTGATGGTGCCGCCGCAATCGTCACAAATGATTACCTTGTCCCGCAGGATTTCACTGGCAGGCTTCGCCGATCTTGTCGAGCGCAGCCGAAACACCTTTCAGTGAATATTCGTCACGCGTATTGGTGCCGCGCCGCGAGATGCCGGTGACAACGAGTGACGAGCCGCTGCGCAGGGCCGCTATCAGACGGGTTTCCTCAGCGGCCTCGCGGATCCACGCCCCGCCGTCGGAGCCTTCGTTGCGGGTGAAGAACGTGAACTTGTCATCGCCGATGGTGGCGGTGACGCTTGAACCTTCCTTGTAGGGATAGCCCGGCACATAAGACGGCTCGCCTGCGCCGCGGCCCGGCCATTTGGTCACCAGAAAGAAGATGGGGTCGCGGCGCACGCCGGTCGGCTCATTCTTCTTGGGCTGCGACAGCACGTAGCAATAGGTGTTCGCGCCGTCCGTCACCTTGAAAGCCTTCCAGTCGTCGAACGTGCCGAGTGACACCGGTTTGGGTGCGGCCATGGCGGGGGCGACCGCAAGGCTGACCGAGATCAGGGCTGCAACACACGCAGAGACAATCTTCTTCATCGTCAGTTCCCGCATACGAGGGTTCGCCGGAGACCGGCTTGAATGAGGCAGTCTGGTCCGCACGCCAGAACGCAAAATCGGCGGAACATGTGGCCCAAAGATGTCGCCAAGGCAAGCACGGGGGGCCGTTCGCCTTGGAAGATGAACGGGTTGGACCACTGGCCGGGTTGAACCGCGCCGCCGCCTCGCCCATGATGCGGCCTGATTTTCCAAGGGTTTCCGGGCGTTCCGGGGTTACTCCCAGGGCAAGATTTTGGCCAAGGCCGAATGGATTAACGTGGCTGATCCGCAGGATGAAACGGCAAGAGGCAATACCGAAACTGCGGTCAGCAGGCGGGAAAACGCGTCCGACCCGGCAGAGGCGCTGCGTCTCGCCCTGACAGCCCGGCTGGTCGACGTGCGTGACCGGCGTGACCGGGAGGCTTTTTCGGAACTCTTCCGGTTCTTTGCGCCGCGGGTGAAATCCTATCTCTTGCGGCTTGGCGCGTCTGCGTCCGAAGCCGACGAAATCGCGCAGGACGTCATGGTGACCGTCTGGCAAAAGGCAGCGAGCTTTGACGAGGCCCAGGCTTCCGCCTCGACCTGGATTTTCACGATCGCGCGCAACAGGCGCATTGATCTCATCCGCCGCCAGCGCAAGCCCGCACTTGATCCCGAAGATCCCCTGTTCCAGCCGCAGGCCGAACAAGCGCCCGACGATGCTGCCATCGCCTCGGCGCGTGAGCAGCGCCTGCGTGAAGCCATGAAAACATTGCCGCCTGAACAGCGCAGCCTGTTGCATGAAGCGTTCTTTGCCGGACGCTCGCATCGCGACATTGCGCGCGACAGTCAAATTCCGCTTGGCACCGTGAAGTCGCGGCTGCGCCTTGCCTTCCAGCGTCTGAAAACAGCCCTTGATGGTGATGTCTGAACCATGAGCGAAGTCACGTCACATCCCGATGCTGCATTGGTGATCGCCCATGCGACGGGTTCACTTGAGCCAAAGCTTGCGCTTCTTGTCGCCGCGCATCTTGAGCTCTGCCCGCATTGCCGCGCGCTTGCCGCCAGCGTGCACGAGGCTGGCGGCGCCATCCTGGACGCGATCCAGCCGGTTGATCTGCACGCAGGCGCGCTTGACGCTGTCATGGCGCGGATCGATGCCGATGCAACACCGCCAATGGCTCCAACATCCCATGTTCAGGCTTCTCAGGTTTTGGCGGATGAATTTGGCCTCTTGCCTGCGCAAGTGCAGCGGGCCGTTCAGGCGTCCGGGCGGCGCCTGCGTTTCCGCAAGCGCGGGGTTTCTGCGCTTGATCTTGGCAGTGTTGATCCCGATGGTGCGGGGCAATTGACGCTTTACCGCATTGCGCCCGGTGCCGCCGTGCCGTTTCACGGTCACAAAGGGGCAGAGATCACACTGGTGCTGACCGGTGCGTTCTCGGACGAGTCAGGCACCTATCGCACCGGCGATGTGGCCATTGGGGCCCCGGATGTCCATCACCGGCCGCGCGCGGATCAGGGGCCGGTCTGCTTTGCGCTTGCCTACACCGATGCGCCGCTGGCGTTCACGGGGTTGATCGGCGCGATGCAGCGCGTGCTCAAGCCGTTGGGGATTGGGCGCTAGCCCGCCTCAATTGCGGTTGCGGTTGCGGCGGCGATGACGCTTGCGCACGCGCCAGACGCGGCGTGCCGCATCAAGTCCGTCATCAATGGCACGGCTGCGTGTCGTGTGGATGAGGTCGCGCACGCCATCCTGCCAGACGCCGTCGCGCCCGGCTTTCACTGACTGGCGGCGCCGCACACGCAAGGCCCGGCCGGAAATGCGCGACACGCAATCCGCCTCGCCTTCCACCACCGAACATTCGGTCGCGCCGTCGCCCTCCACCGTGAAAAGCAGCTCCGTGCCACGGATGCCGATAGTTACAGTTGGTGTCTGCAGCGCATAGGACTCGCTCGGCATGCTGCCCGAGACATAGCGGAACGCGCCGCGCGCCAATGTGAGGGACGAACGGCCCGATGCGGTCGCGGGGTCATAGACAAAATTGTCGATGGTCAGAACGCTGTTCTCACCCATGGAGAGCGACGAACCATCGGCAAAGACAATCACCAGGGCGCTCTCGTCTTCGGTCTCGATGGTTTCGTTGGCGAGGACGAGATCCTCCATTTCGATCTCGCTGCGGCTGGCTGCTGCGGCAAATGTCGCCCAGGCAATGTTGACGATGTCGTCGACAAGTCCGATCTCCGGACTTTCTTCAGCGCGGGCAAGGGCCAAGCCGAATTTTCCCGAAAGGCCAAGCGGAGCGGCGGCCATGAGGGCCAAGGCGCGGCGGCGGCTGATGGTCATGGGTCTTCCCTCCGGACAGATGACCCAAGGGTCGCGGAGCGGATTGATCAGCGTCAAGTGTGTCCGGTCACGGCATACAAGTATCCCGACCGGCCGCAAGATGAACGCGGGATGACCGGCATCAATCCTGCCGGGTGCGGCGCGGGTGCGGCACGGGTGCGGCACGGGGGCGCCTTGATTGCAACATCGGCGTTGCCTAGTTCCATTCCTGACAGGCACTGATCAGCAGAATCTCTGGAGGGATGTTCACCATGTTCAAGTTCTTGATGCTTGCAGCGGCCACCCTTGTTGCCGTGTCCGGTGCTGCGGCAGCCCAAGATGCCGCCGCGGGCGAGACCGTCTTCAAGAAGTGCAAGACCTGCCACATGGTGGGCGAAGGGGCTGCCAACCGCGTCGGGCCGGAGCTCAACGGCATTGTCGGGCGCGCAATCGCCAGCCTCGACTTCAACTATTCGAACGCGATGAAGGAATTTGCGGCCGCCAACGGCGCGTGGACCGTCGAGTTGCTCGACGCCTATCTCGCCGCGCCCAAGACGGTAGTGCCCAGCGGCAAGATGGCATTCGCCGGTCTTCCCGATGCGGCCGACCGCGCCAATGTGATCGCCTATCTCCAGCAGTTTGCGGCGGCCCCGCCCGCGCAATAAGTCTGGCGCGCAAGAATAAGGGCGTGGAGGCAACTCCACGCCCTTTGTCGCATGCGGTGTGCCGTTGTTACTGCGGCGCCATGCGGATTGCGCCATCGAGGCGCACATCCTCGCCGTTGAAGTAACAATTGCGGATCATCTCAAGGGCAAGGCCCGCATATTCGGCGGGATTGCCGAGCCGTGCAGGGAACGGCACCTGCGCTTCCAGCTTGCCGACAAAGTCAGGGCCGCCTGCCGTCATCAACGGTGTCTTGAAAAGGCCGGGCAGGATCGTGTTCACACGCACGCCTTCGCGTGCAAGGTCGCGCGCGATGGGCAGCGTCATGCCGACGACGCCGCCCTTCGAGGCCGAATAGGCAGCCTGTCCGATCTGGCCATCTTCGGCGGCAACGGACGCCGTATTGATGATGACGCCGCGCTCGCCCGTCGATGACGGATCAAGCGTCAGCATGCCGGACGCCGCATGCGCAATGCAGCGGAACGTGCCGACGAGATTGATCTGGATGATGCGGTCGAACTGATCGACCGGGAAATGCGTGATCGTGCCGTCCTTCTTGCGGCCCGCCGTGCGATAGGCGTTGCCGGTGCCGGCGCAATTCACAAGGATGCGCTCCTGGCCGTTGGCGGCGCGCGCTGTCTTGAAACCGGCAACGACGCTTTCCTCGCTTGTCACGTTGACGTTGCAATAGACGCCGCCGATCTCTTTGGCGACGGCTTCGCCCTTGGCGCCATTCATGTCGAAGATCGCAATTTTGACGCCGTGGGCTGCCAGCGCGCGCGCTGTTGCTTCACCCAGACCTGATGCGCCGCCGGTGACGATTGCCGAAACATTCTTTGAAAGCTCCATGGGGTCATTCCTTGTTCTTGAGGGTCGTCCCGGTCTAGCAGAGCGGGGCGGGAGGGTTGAAGCCCTGCCGTGTCGTCAAGCGGGCGGCGTTGAGGGCGCGTTCTGGTCGCGCTGGGCCTCGCCGATCAGCCATTCCCGGAATGCCTGGATCTTGGGAAAGTTTTCGGTGCCCGGCCGGCTCACCAGATAATACGCAAGGTCGGCCTTCAGTTTGAGGGCGAAGGGGGCGACGAGCTGGCCTGATGCAAGGTCCGCCTTGATGAGGGCCGAGCGGCCAAGGGCCACACCCAATCCACCGATCGCCGCCTGATAGAGGAGCGCGCTGTCGTCAAAGCCGGGGCCGCGGTCCGGATCGATGTGTGAGACGCCCGCTGCTTTCAGCCAGGCACGCCAATCCTGTTTCATCTCGTCGTGCAGGAGCGTCGCGCGGGCGAGATCCTTCGGCTCCTTCAATTTCACCTGCGCGAGGTAGGCGGGCGAGCAGACGGGCAGGAGTTCTTCCGTCATGAAGCGGGTCGCAACCACGTCTTCCCAGTCACCGGGGCCATAGATGATCGCCAGTTCCACATCCGAATTGGAAAAGGCCGAGAGATCGCTGGAATCGGTAAAATTCCACCATGTCGCGATCCAGACATCGATCTCGGGAAACTTCGTGCGAAATGACGGCAGGCGCGGCACCAGCCATTTTGCGGCAAACGAGGGCAGCATCGAAACCGTGAGCCATCCCTTTCGCGGGTCAGAGGCGATGAGGCGGCGCGTCGCCGTGTCGATCTGATCAAAGGCGCCCGAGATGGCGGTGAAATAGCGCTCGCCCGGGTCGGTCAGCGCCAAGGCGCGCCCCTGGCGGCGGACGAGGTCGAACCCCACCCATTCCTCCAGCGCTTTGACCTGGTGGCTGACGGCCGATTGGGTGACGGATAATTCGGTCGCAGCCTTGGACACGCTTTTGAAGCGCGCAGTCGCCTCAAAGGCGCGAAGGGCATTGAGCGGAGGTAATTTGCGGGCAGCCATGGGTTTTCAACCCTCCCGGAATATCAGGGACTTAAGGGGGCGGCAGTAGCGTCAGGGTCCTTAATACATGAGTTCTTCTCATAGTTAAAATGAAATTTGATCGTTTGTCAGTGCAAGGTCGGGCCCCTATGTTCAGACCGTCAGCGCAAGCAATGAGGCTTGAACTGGCCACATAACCAGACCGCAACGAGGCACAAAATGATGCACGCATATGCCTTCATGATCGCGGCGCAAAATGAGAAGAGCTCATCTTTCGCCGCTTTGACCCGCCCGATCCGGGCTCGCCGCCCTGGCGCGCTGATGCGCCTTGTGAAGGCGATGTTCAAATCGGCTTGAAGGGGAGCCACCAACCCTTTTTCCCCCCTTTGAAAGGCCGGACCCGGAGCTCCCCCCTCCCCCCACTCCGCCCGGCCCCAGCGAAAAGCCCCGGTCTTCCGACCGGGGCTTTCGTGCTTTTTGGGGGCAGCATTTTGACATTCCCGGCGATCTCATATATACGAAGATTGTCGTATGAACTTGGAGCGGGTCGAGGCGCCAAGAGCAAGCATGGTCCGCTTTGTGCCGCCCAAAGGGTTTTCAGCGGTCAAGCGCGCTGTCATCGATGCCTTGCACGCTGGCAAGTATCTGCACGAGGCGCGAGGTGACATTGACACGAAGAATCTGCTTCTGACCGGCGCAGTGAGTGCGGCTGAAATTGCCCGTGTGATTGCTGGCGCAAGCGGTCGTGAACACAGGGTCAGCCCGCATCATTCGGTGTCGCATATCGAAGTTCACGTCATCCGATCACAAGGCTGGTATGTGAAATTCTATTTTCTGGACGACGGGACATGGTTCATCAGCGTGCACAAGTGAGGGCGCGTCAGCTCTATCAGGATGGCGGCAAAGGCCGGGCGATCTGCCCGTCCTGCGCTGAAGTCCGGTCACTGACATGGAAGCGGGTTGACGTGCCCTTCTCTGATGGCGAGGGCCTGGCGCGCAATATTCTGGCCGGCGTGTGCGACACATGCGGCAATGTGATTGCCATTCCGGCCCAATCGACGCCTGCCATTCGCGCCGCGCGGCGCGCAGCACCCAAATCCCTGGAAGCCAATGTGCCCGGCATTTTCGCCGACATGCTGGACCTTGTTGCGTCGCGAATTGATGAGACTGCATCGCCTGATCTCAAGCGGTCGCTGATTGCGCTGGGCGCGCACGAGCTGGTGAGCGGCAAGGAAGGCGCGCGTAAGCTGGGGCTCCTGTACAAAGCAGCCAAGCTGGCATTTCCTGAAAAGCGGGGCGTGCCGCGTCGGCGGATCTCCTTCAAGGTGAGCCCCCGCACAATGGAGAATTTGCGCAAGCTCGCACGCGATGCTGACATCACGCAGACGGAAGTCATCACGTCACTGGCGTATGGCTTCAAGCATGACGTGATCGACCGCAAGGATGCCCGCCGAATCAAGATGCTTCAGGCGCTGGCAGTTGCTGCCGGATAGGAATCCAGCGTTACCCTCTCGCCTTCCCTTCAGCGCGCCGGTTCGCGGATGATCCTTGCACCCAGTGCATTCAGGCGCTCGTCGATGCGCTCGTAACCGCGTTCGATCTGCTGGGCGTTGTTGATGATCGACGTGCCTTTGGCGCAGAGCGAAGCCAGCAGCATCGCCATGCCAGCACGGATGTCGGGGCTTTCCACCCGGGCTGCGCGCAATCGCGTTGGCCCCGAGACAATCGCCCGGTGCGGATCGCAAAGGACGATGCGGGCCCCCATGGCGATCAGCTTGTCCACGAAGAAGAGGCGGCTTTCGAACATCTTCTCGAAGAAGAGGATCATGCCCGAGCATTGCGTCGCCGCGACGATGGCAATCGACATGAGGTCGGCCGGGAAGGCGGGCCACGGCTGATCCTCGATCTTGGGAACGTGCCCGCCGAAATCGGGGCGGATGCGCCGCGTCTGTTGAGCGGGTACGACGAGATCCTCACCCTCTATGCGGCAGACGATGCCGAGCCGCTCAAAGCCCATCAGGATGGCGCGGAAATGTTCGACCCCGGCGCGCTTGATGCGCAGCTCGGAGCGGGTGACAGCGGCAAGGCCGATGAGCGAGCCGACCTCGATATGGTCCGGCCCAATGCGCCAGATGCCGCCACCGAGCGCCGCGCCGCCGTGGACAGTCATGGTGTTGGTGCCGATGCCTTCGATTTTGGCGCCAAGCATGACAAGAAACCGCGCAAGGTCCTGGACATGCGGCTCTGAGGCGACGTTGCGCAGCACGGTCGTACCCAGCGCTGCCGTTGCTGCCATCAGCGCGTTCTCGGTGCCGGTGACAGAAGGTTCGTCGAGGAAAACGTCGGCACCCTTCAGTTTGCTCGCGCGAAAATCATAGTTCTGGCCGACCGTCACCCGGGCGCCCATCTGCTGCAGCGCCAGAAAATGCGTATCGACACGCCGCCGCCCGATGACGTCGCCGCCGGGCGGCGGCAGCGTCACCTTGCCGGCGCGTGCCAACAAGGGTCCGGCCAGCAGGATTGACGCGCGGATGCGGGCACACAGTTCAGGATCGAGGGCTGCAGGTCTTACTTTCTTTGCCTCGATCTCCAGCACGCTCGGCTGGGTCCAATCCGCCCGCGCGCCGACCGTGCGGATGAGTTCGACCAGTGCCTCCACATCGCGGATGCGCGGCACGTTGGTGAGCGTCACTTTCTGGTCGGTCAAAAGCGCTGCCGCGATGATCGGCAAGGCTGCGTTCTTGTTGCCGGCAGGCTCAATCTCGCCCGAGAGGCGGTGTCCGCCCTCAACGATGTAACGCACGCCATTGGAAAAATTCTGCGCCATGATCTTGATCAGGTCACCAGCACGACTTTGCCCATCACTTTGCGGTCGGCCATCAGGTTCAGCGCCTTGGCAGCCTCGGTCAGTTTGAACTGGCCGGAGACATGCGGCTTCAGCTTGCCGGTTGAAAGCATGCCGATCAGCTCCGCAAGGTTCGCCTGATTGCGCTTGGGTTCGCGTGCGGTGAAGGCGCCCCAGAATACGCCGATGATCTGGCAGCCCTTCAGGAGCGCGAGGTTGAGCGGCACTTTGGGTATCTCGCCCGCGGCAAAACCAACCACGAGATAGCGCCCCTCCCATGCAATCGAGCGCAAGGCGGGCTCTGCATAATCATCGCCGACCGGATCATAGATCACGTCGGCGCCATTGGGGCCGCAGACCGTCTTGATGTCTTCCGACAATTTCTTCTGGGCATCGCGGTCCAGCGGGTTCTTTGCATAGATGAGGGTTGCATCCGCACCATAACGCTTGCAGATATCCGCCTTCTCCGCGCTTGAGACGGCAGCAACCACCTTCGCGCCCATCGCCTTTCCCAATTCGACCGCTGCAAGGCCAACACCGCCCGCAGCCCCCAGCACCAGCAAGGTCTCGCCCGGCTTCAGATGCGCGCGATCCTTCAGCGCATGATGCGAGGTGCCATAGGTCATCACGAAGGCGGCAGCCTCGGGAAAGCCGATGCCATCGGGCAGGGGAATGCAGCGGGCGGCGTCCGCCACCACTTCTTCGGCAAACCCGCCCCAGCCGGTTGACGCGATCACGCGGTCGCCCGGCTTCAAATGCGTGACGCCTTCTCCCACCTCTTTCACCAGGCCGGCCACTTCGCCGCCCGGCGAGAAGGGCAGCGGCGGCTTGAACTGGTACTTGTTCTGGATGATCAGCACGTCAGGGAAGTTCACGCCCGCCGCCTTCACGCTCACCACGACCTGGCCTTTGGCCGGTTTGGGACTGGGCAAATCCTCGACCACCAGTTTCTCCGGCGGACCAAACTCCTTGCAAAGCACGGCCTTCATCGCGTCTCTCCCTGCGCCTTGGGTTCTAGATGCGCCACCATAGGGAAGATGAACCACACCTAACAAGCGCCGCGATCTCGTGATTTCGCAAAGGGGGCGACGCGGCGTAAGCTTTTCACTGCGGCCCACCCTCCACGGAGGATACCAGGATGCCCCGTCAAATCCGCAAGCTTGCCTTTGCCGGCTTGGTTATTTCCGCATTTGCGGCTGGCGCCCTGATGCTGGGTGCGCCAATGGCTCAAGCGGAAGAGGCGACACCCGAGTTGCCGGTTTCCGGCCCCGGTGCGCCGGCGCAAGACAGCTGCCTGCGCATTGAATCCATCCGCGGCTTTGAATCGATTGATGACACGATTGCCGTTTTCACAGAGGGCGGACGTCGGCGCTTCAAAGTTACTTTCATCGGGCTGTGCCCGGAACTCGACTTTGCCTGGGCGATCAAGGTGGAAAGCCATGGCATGATGTGCCTTTCCAGAGGCGATGTGATCGGCTTTGCCGATGACGACATCATCCATGCGCGTTGCGTGGTCGACACCGTGGAATATCTGCCGCCGAAGGCGGAGTGAGAACGTTTTCCTCGCGCCGCAGGCAATTCAAGTTCGCGCGTGACCGTTGCGGTTGAGGCGTGACTGCTGGATATCTTTAGTCACATTTTGCTGTGCAGCATTTGCGAAGTCAGCTTTGTTGCTCTTGCCAAGAGAGCGGGACTGAGTATGAAATCATTTGAGCGTCATTCGACGCCAATTTTGGCTGGCGCCCTCTGCTGGCATCAACAATTTGAGGAACCCCATGAACTCGCAGCTGCCGTCTTCCTGGAAAGCCTGCGTTGTTTGCGAATTCTGGGGTGGTCAGCGAAAGCCGGACGCCTTTAAACGAAACGTGGTCTTCGATCAGAAGAATGACAAGGGCGAGTGCTTGGGCGGAGGCTTCGACAAACACCAAATGTCAGCACGCCAATCCTGCCATAAGTTCTCCAAGTGGGGCGTGCTCAAGTAGGTGCGTCCTCCAAACCTAAAACACTTTTCGCCGCTTTTGTTCATTCATGTTGTTCCGTTGAGGAGGTAAGATGAACCAGTACGGCATCTATCAAGAGATGGCTACGAGGTTGCTTGAAGCGGTCAGAAATTCAGAAATTTCAGAGCCAGAAAAACTTTGTGGACCATTTGCTATTGAGCCAACAGAGGAGTTCTTGAGCGCTCAACAGCGAATCCTCTATGTAGGACAGGAGACGTTTGGTTGGGATACTACAATTGGTGACTTTCTAGACGCACAGGATGGGTTAGCTCGTGCGCTCCGCCACTACCGCGAGTTTGGTCTTGGCGAAGATATGCACTCCCCATTCTGGCTGTTTCATCGCACCTTGGCGAAGTGTCTGGGGCTGCATCCGAAGGGACTTTTGTGGTCAAATCTAGTTAGGTTTGGTTTGCAAAAGGCGCCTGGGCAGAGTGCCAGCATAATCAAGTTGCCTCATCCGAGCGCTCACAAGCTGCTGGACGTACAGAAGGGCATCTTGGTGCGTGAGATCGAAGGACTTCAAATCAAGTCAGTCGTATTTGTAACTGGGCCTGACTATGACAGTATCATACGCGACGAATTTGGAGATGTTGAGTTTCGTCCAATTCCGCAAATTAGCCAGCGACTAGCAAGTCCTTGGCTGCTTGACGCAATTGTATCAAATAAGCTTCCTGATTTGCGGATGATCCGTACTTATCACCCCAAATTCTTACAAATGAAGGAGATCGATGGCCGGATTGCTGAAGAGATTGCTCGCTATCTGCAAACCAGTTAGGTCGGTCACGAATTTTGATTGTTGACTAACAGTGCGACAGACTTGCGGCACTCCACGGCTTGGGAGTTGTTTGTGTGCTTGTCGGTCGGCATCCGCAATGGCTCGCCTCACACCGCCACCAGCAGCGCCTTGAGCGTATCGCTCACATGGCGGTGGCCCACCACCATGCCGCGCGTATTGGTGATCGCTTGCGTCATCAATGTGCGCGCGGGACTGTCGCCCTTTTTCAGTACGCCAAGGTGATCAAGCACAGCGGCCATCGCTGCTTCTGCCGCGCGGGTGCCGCCATCATCAATCTTCAAGGCGATGCCGAGGCCCAATGACGGCACGATGCCGGCATAGTAACCCTCGGCACCGGTTTTTACCGTGACGCCACCGGTTGAGCCTTCGATCAATGCCGTGCAGGCGCGGCCCGTGCCCGCCACAAACCAGGGCTTCTCGCGCACCGCTGTTTGCAGGCGCAAGGCCGCCTCGCGCCGCCGTGGCGCAAGTGACGAGGGATCAGCAAGCTTGGCAAGCCCACGCGCAAAGGCCGCAAGCGGCATCGCATAGTTGGGCGCAGCGCAGCCATCCATGCCGGCTACCAGAACATCTTCCTCCACACCGCAAAGCTCGCAGGTGATCTCCCGCACAGCTTTCTGGACGGGATGATCAAGTTCGGCATAAGCGCGCGGGTCAGCGCCCAAGTGCTTTGCCAGCGCGACAAAGCCCGCATGCTTGCCCGAACAATTATTGTGCAAGGGGCAGGGGGTGCGCCCCTCAACCGCCAACGCGCGCGCGGCCATTTCATTGATCGGCCAGTGGGGGCCGCAGGCGAGATCATCCGCGCTTGCGCCGATGCGGGCAAGAAACGCCTCAACCGTGCGCACATGGGCCTCTTCGCCCGAGTGGGAGGCGCAGGCGAGCGACAGTTCCTCGTCACTCATATGGAAACGGTCCGCCGCGCCGCTTTCAACCAGCGGCATGGCCTGAAACATCTTTGATGATGAGCGCGGGAAAATGGTTTGCGTCACATCGCCCAGGGCGGCGACCAGGCGCCCGTTGGCATCCGCAATGGCAATGGCGCCGCGGTGCCGACTTTCGGTCAGCTTGCCACGGGTGATCTCGACAAGGACAGGGTTCGCGGCCAAGGTGGCTTTCTCCGGCGGCCGGGGAATTCCGGTCCATCTATAGTGAAGCGGCGGAACAAGGAAAAGATGCGCGGCTATTTCGGCGTCGGCATAGAGGGTGTTTCAAAGGCGCGCAACCTGGGTGCGCTGACCCGCACGGCGCATGCCTTTGGCGCCAGCTTCTTCTTTACCATCGAGGCGGATGTGTCGCTGGCCGAGATGCGCGAGACCGACACGTCGGACGCGGCCGCCAACATGCCCCATTACGCGTGGCCGAATGTGGACGCCTTCCAGCTGCCTGCCGACTGCACGCTGGTGGGGGTCGAGTTTGCCGATGAGGCGGTCGAGCTGCCCAGCTTCCGTCATCCCATGCGCGCGGCCTATGTGCTGGGGTCGGAACGCGGCTCGCTTTCGCCCGCGCTGGTGGAACGGTGCAGCTTTCTGGTGCGCATCCCCACGCGCTTTTGCCTCAACCTTGGCACGGCGGGCGCGATTGTCATGTATGACCGGATGATTGCGCTGGGGCGGTTTGCGGAACGGCCGGTCAAACCCGGCGGGCCGGTGACGCGCAATATGCCCAAGCTTGGCGCTGCGGGCGGCAAACGCGAGGGCCATCGCTGGGGCGGGCCTCTCATCCGCAACCGCAAGCCGGGCGAGAAATCTTTTCTGCCGGAGTAGGGGGGGGTGATTTGTTGAATGTAACGCAATTTCGATCACATCACCTTCCACGAGTCGCAAAATGTCCGTCTGGCCGCAGAGTTCATGTGCCTCTCAACCAGCCACTCGTCGAGTACCTGCATGTCAAAATCCGGTGCAAGGCCTTCAGCCCTCTCCCGGAGCCATGGATCTTGGCCAAAGCCAATCACCGCCGCCATCTCGAACTCATACCCGCCAATTACTGCCCACGTATGTGTTCGATCCCAGAAGCCAATTATTTTCGTGTAGCGGAACCCACCGGGATTCGTGTTTCGAGTGGTGGGATTTTCGTCTTCGGGTCCACCATAGACGTTCATCCAATTCCTGAGCTCGTCCAGATCGAAGTCAATCGGTAGCTCTATACTTGATCGAGGAATATCAATCTCCGGCCTGTCAGCATGTCTGTTTTGTCGAACGGTCCCAAAGAACACGCTGCTCTCATTTTTGTGGCGCGCTGCATCACGGACGAATTGCCCGACTTCATCATCTCTGAAGTCGATTACATCAAAGTCGAACCACCGTGACCAAGCGATTTCCCGCTGAAGCTCCCCTGGCAGAGGCCAATCTTCCAGCTTATCGCCAATCGACAAGCCGAAGCGATCTGGTGCGTCCAACGCGTCAACAAAGAATTGCGTTTTTGGCGATGGAAGCAATGGCGGCATCTCTTTGTAACGCTCGTGTCAGGTGTGAGGTTGAGATTTCGAATTGGAGCATATTGTGGGCTCGCTTAGTGCGCGACCCGTGCTGTTGACCCGCAGGGGCTGCTGCGAGCCTCTGATGTCAATGGGGGAGCCTTGGATTTCCGGCCCACGACAGCATTGGGCAACGCTGAAAGCTGACGCCACATTGCCCAGAAAGGTTGCTATCCGGTCAGAGCGGATGTCTTGCCGGAATAGGGGCACTAAGCCTTTCTTTTGTCACTGATATTCCCTGCTCGACATTCTGCGTCCAAGGCCTTATCTCCCCCCGGCCATGACTGACCTGTCGCTGATCCGCAATTTCTCCATCATCGCCCATATCGACCACGGGAAATCCACCCTGGCCGACAGGCTTATCCAGTATTGCGGCGGCCTCTCCGCGCGCGAAATGAAGGATCAGGTGCTCGACTCGATGGAGCTCGAGCGCGAACGCGGCATCACCATCAAGGCGCAGACCGTGCGCCTTCAATACAAGGCGCGCGACGGGAAAACCTATCTTCTCAATCTCATGGACACGCCGGGCCATGTGGACTTTGCCTATGAGGTGAGCCGCTGCCTTGCCGCCTGCGAGGGCGCGCTCCTGGTGGTTGACGCGAGCCAGGGGGTGGAGGCGCAGACGCTGGCCAATGTCTATCAGGCGCTCGACAACAACCTCACCATCGTGCCCGTCCTCAACAAGATCGACCTGCCTGCCGCCGAGCCCGAGCGCATCAAGCAGCAGATCGAGGACGTGATCGGGATTGATGCATCCGACGCGGTTCCGATTTCGGCCAAGACGGGCCTCAACATTGTCGAGGTCCTGGAGGCGGTCGTCACGCGCCTGCCGCCGCCCAAGGGCGATATCGCAAAGCCGCTCAAGGCCCTTCTGATCGACAGCTGGTATGACGCCTATCTGGGTGTCGTCGTGTTGTTCCGCGTGGTCGATGGCGTGATTTCCAAAGGCCAGAAGATCAAGCTGATGGCGACGGACGCCACCTATCAGGTGGAGCGCCTCGGCGTGTTCACGCCCAAGATGGAAATGAAAGACCGCCTGCAGCCGGGCGAGGTCGGCTTCATGACGGCGGCCATCAAGCAGGTGGCCGACACCAATATCGGCGATACGATCACCGATGACCGGCTTTCCGCACAGGTCACACCACTGGCCGGGTTCAAGCCCGCACAGCCGGTCGTGTTCTGCGGCCTGTTCCCCGTCGATGCGGCGGATTTCGAAAATCTGCGCGAGGCGATCGGCAAATTGCGCCTCAATGACGCAAGCTTTTCCTACGAGATGGAAACGTCGGCGGCGCTGGGTTTCGGTTTCCGCTGCGGGTTCCTGGGGCTGCTCCATCTCGACATCATTCGCGAGCGGCTGGAGCGCGAGTTCAACCTTGAACTCATCACGACCGCGCCTTCGGTCATCTACAAAATCCTTCTGACGGATGGCACCACCATCGATCTGCACAATCCCGCCGACATGCCCGATGTGATGCAGATCGAGCGCATTGACGAACCATGGATCAAGGCGACCATCCTGGTGCCTGACGAATATCTCGGCAGCGTGCTCAAGCTCTGCGAGGACCGGCGCGGCCGCCAGCTTGACCTCACCTATGCGGGGTCACGCGCGATGCTGGTCTATCAATTGCCGCTCAACGAAGTCGTGTTCGACTTCTACGACCGCCTGAAATCGGTCAGCCGCGGCTATGCCTCGTTCGACTATGCCATCGAGGGTTATGAGGAAGGCGATCTCGTCAAGATGACCATCCTCGTCAATGGCGAGGTGGTGGATGCGCTTTCCATGATCGTGCACAAGACGCGCGCGGAAATGCGCGGCCGCATGATGTGCGAGAAGCTGAAGGACCTGATCCCGCAGCATCTCTTCCAGATTCCGGTGCAGGCGGCCCTGGGCGGCAAGATCATCGCGCGCGAGACCATCCGCGCCCTGCGCAAGGACGTGACCGCCAAATGCTATGGCGGCGACATCAGCCGCAAGCGCAAGCTTCTGGACAAGCAGAAGGAAGGCAAGAAGAAGATGCGGCAGTTCGGCAAGGTCGATATTCCGCAGGAAGCCTTCATCGCCGCCCTGAAAATGGACGAGAATTGACGGGCGCAACGCGCCGGAATGCCCAAGCAAAAAGGCCCGCCATATCCGGCGGGCCTTTTCATTTTAACGGCCAAGAACTTTTCAGGCGATTTCACGCATTTGCAGCGGTAATGCGTGTTTCACTCACGCATTTGCAGCGGCAATGCGTGCGCGCCGCTTGGGATCCCAGAACACATAAAGGAGGACAAGGCCCAAAGGCCCCAACGTTGCCCAGGCCGGCAGGTTCAGCAGCGGCTGGATGACGCTCCACAACATAGGCGAGACATGACGCTCAACGCCCGCCTGGAAGGTGTTGAGGCTGGCCACGTCGAACGACGCCCACCATTCGCCCAACGAGCGGAAGGTCATGGCACCATCATGCTTGGTCAGGCCGAAATCAAAGCCCAATGTGGCCAGAGCGGTCACCACAAGGATGAAGCCGACACCGCGAAACAGCGAAAAAATCATGGGGTGTTCCTGCCTTATCTCAATCCAGATAGCCGCGGCGGCGGAACAGAACCGCCAGAACCACGCCAAGACCGCCCAGCACCGCAACGGCCGGCCATGTCATGACCGTCTCGATGATGCCCTTGGCAAAATCAGGCGCCGTATTGGCGATGAAATCCGAAAAGCCCGCGAGGCTTGGCGCATGCACGATGGCCCAAAAGCCCGTGATGCCGGTCAGCGTGAAGGCGCCATCGGGTGAGCCCAATGACGTGAGCACGTCATAACCCAGAACCATCAACGCCATGACGATCAGAAGAAGTGCAATCAGACGGAACAAAATCATGGAACTCCCCGTTACTGGACAACCAAAAAACCGGGTGATGCCCGGCGCGATGTGGCCCTTGCTCCCTTGCACGGGCAAACCGGCAAGGGCCCCGATGACCCCGAACGCGAAGGCACCCCTTCGATGAGGCACTCTATCAGAACCAGGGCGGCGCGCCATGGCGCGGATGCATCACTGGCCGGGATCGTTTGTGGGGCCTTCCCTGAAGCCAGCGGTCCGGATTTCGGTCCAAAGCGCCCGAAAAACCGCCAAAAAGCACCTCGCGCCCACCAAGCTGCGGCGATTGGCGCAGACCCGTTGATTGGTGAATGAGAGGGGTGTTCGAAAGGGATGCGCGGATGGCGCGCGCAGATGGGGGATGGTCTGCAGGCCAGGCAGCTCCATCAGTTGCCATTGCAGGGGCGGCCATGTTACGCGCAGCGCCGCATCGACGCCTGCAGCCCCCAACCCAAGGGGGCGCATCAAAGGCAGCGTCCCGGCATGGACAGGTGGCCGAGTGGTTGAAGGCGCACGCCTGGAACGCGTGTAGACGGGAAACCGTCTCGAGGGTTCGAATCCCTCTCTGTCCGCCATTGCCTAGAATCGAGTCAGAAATTCGCAAGCTCAACCCGAGTAACGCGCGTTGGTCGCGTTGGCCCATGCGCCACGCCATCCTCACTCGATTGACAGCGCCCTTGCCAGTGCGGCGGCGTCACCCCGTTTGATTTCGACGTCTGGCGCAAGTCCCTCTATCTCATTGGTTCCGTCGCCCAAAAAGCGTGCGCAATTGGGCGCCATGACATCCATGTGCACGGCGTCCAGACGAATACGGCCGCCGCCGTCAACATAGCCGCATCCAGCCCCGGCTGTGCGCTGGCCCAGAACAGTTGCGACGTCATTCTCCGACAGCCAGACGACAAAGTCCTCAGAAGCCGAGCCGGTATCTTCGTCAGCAAGGATGAACAACGGGCCATTCCAAACTCCAACGCCAATCACTTCATCCGGCGGGTCGGCGGGACCAAACGCGTCGCAAGCCTGCTCGCCGCGCCAGACGCCGGAGCGATCGCAAGTCGGGTCGACGATGCGGGGTGAGCTGCGCGCAAGTGTTTTGTCAGTCAGAAGCGACACGACTTCGGTCACCCACTCGGTTCCACCGCCGTTGCCCGTGATGTCGATTAGCAAGCGGCGTGCGCCGCGTTGGCGCAATTCGCCAATTGCCGACGTCAGGTCGCGCTGCAGCTCGGCCCGCACGGCGAGCTGCAACTTGCGGCGCGTCAGGCCTGCTGCAAACGCCCTCTGGCAGACTGCGAAATATCGGAATTCACCAAACTCCGAAATGCGCAATACACCGAGATCGCCTGCAATTCCGGTCGGAAAGTGATTGTCGCTGACGCGTGTCCACCCGGGAAGTTCGGCGAATGGAGACTCGAAATCGTAGTCTTCCGTCGAATAGCCCTCGGCTTCGCACGATGCAGCAATTGGCACGGGCGCTGGTTCGCCAGGCGCAGACGTCGGTTCATCCCCCTCCTTTGCAACAAAACGCAAGTGCGGGTCATTGAACGCGTGAACGAACGCACGAAGCGCCAGGAATGCCCTGACGCGGGAGTGTGCGTTGTCGATGGCGTCGCCGGTGCGCGCGTCGAGCGCGGCAAGGTCGAGCCCTCTGTGCCGCGCGATCCAGTCGAGATTGGCATAGCCCTGCGCCATTTCGACCTTGAGGCGCTCGTAGTCCCGCCGCCAGGCAACAGCGTCGTATGTCAGCACGTCCAGAAGCAATGCTGCCCCCAGCAGTGCGACTATCGCGCCGAGCGTCCACCACAATGCCCGAAGCAAGCGCTTGACCATCCCGCGCCCCAGAAGATCGAGAACCGCATTCAGACTATATGTGTGCCCATTCTACTCAAGAGATTTGATACGGTTTGGGCCGGTGCCAGTCGGTCTGGGGGCACAGGCGCGGGAGAACCTGTTCTTGGGGGCAATGCGCGATGGCGCTGGCCTATCGGAAGGCTCCTGCTGCCGGTTGATGTTGACTGCCTGATCGCAAGGTCGAGCTCATCATTGAGCGTGTTCCGCTTGCCCAGCGCAGCCCCCCGCGTCGAGCGTTATGGCAGAAATCTCTGACGTGCTTGCCCTGTCGCGGGGCGGCAAATTGAAAGCAATGGTCGGGACCCTTGCGTGACCAATCCGAGCAGCAATACCGTCGGCGGCCACTACCAATCCCGCGGGCCAGGCCCTATGTTTCCGGGGATTTCGGGAAGTTGGATGAGGGGTCATGCAGCGCAAACTTACGGCCATCCTGTCCGCTGATGTTGCGGGTTACAGCAGCCTGATGGAGCGCGATGAGGCGGGAACGCTGGCGCGGCTGAAGGAGAACCGGGTAGCCGTGTTTGACCCTCTGGTGGCCAAACATGGCGGACGCCAGTTCAAGTTGATGGGCGACGGCGCTTTGGTCGAATTCACCAGCGTTGTCGCAGCCGTCAACTGCGCTTTGGCGATCCAGAAAGCGACAGAGACGGGCGGGACCGGTCACGGCGACGGCAAGGCCATCCGCTATCGCATCGGCATCAATCTTGGCGAAGTGATCGTCGAGGGCGATGACATTTACGGCGAGGGCGTGAATGTTGCCGCCCGCATCCAGGCGCTGGCCCCCGTCGGTGGCGTGGCGCTGTCGAAAATGGTGCGGGACAACATCGACGGCAAGATGGACTGTGTCTTCGAAGACATGGGCGAGCACAACGTCAAGAACATCGAGCGGCCTGTCCACGTGTTCCGCGTCGGCGCGGCGCAGGATGACCAAAAGCAAGACTGGAAGGTGCATGCTGTGCGCAAAAACTCGATCTGCGTCCTGCCATTTGCGAACATGAGCGGCGAGCCGGAACAGGAATATTTTTCTGACGGCATCAGTGAGGACATCATCACCGATCTCAGCAAGGTTTCCGCCCTTTCGGTCGTTGCCCGGAATACGGCCTTTACCTTCAAGGGCAAGCATGTCGATATCGCCCAGGTCGCGCGGCAGTTGAAGGTCGCCCACGTGCTTGAGGGAAGTGTCCGCAAGTCCGGAAACCGTGTACGCATCACCGCCCAGCTGATCGACGGCGCGACAAATGACCATGTGTGGGCCGAACGCTTCGACCGCGACCTGAACGACATATTCGCATTGCAGGACGAGATTTCGGAGGCCATCGTCAGGGCCCTGAAGCTGAAACTGCTGCCGGAAGAAAAGAAGGCCATCGAGAGCCGTGGGACAGACAGTGTCGAGGCCTATAACCTCTATCTCATGGCGCGCCAGCATTTTGTGAGCAGCAATCCGGGCGATCCGCGATGGGTCGAACTGGTCATCAGGCTTTCCGAACGGGCGGTTGAGATCGATCCGGATTATGCACAGGCGTGGGCGCTCATGGCCGTCGCGCAAAACAGGCGGCGCTATTTTTTCGGTGACAAGGGTGATGGCGGCCTTGCGGCTGCAAACCGCGCGCTGGCCATCGATGCGCGCGTGGCGGAAGCACATGCCGTCAAGGCAGCGATCATCTTTGCCGAAGGCCGGCGGAGCGAGGCGGCGGCTGCAATCTCCGAAGCGCTCCGGCTTGATCCGGAGTCCCATGAGGTCAATTCGACGGCCGGTATGCTGGCCTACAAGCAGCGCCAGTTCGAAGATGCAAGCCACTTCTTCGAAAAGGCATCCGCTCTTCTGGACGTCGACTCCGGTTCAGCCAACATGTGGGTTGCCTGTTGCGTTGCGCTCGGGAACCTTCAGGCTGCGCGGCGTGCAGCCCAGGTGTGCCTGGCACGTGCGGAACTTGTTACAACGCGGGATCCGGCAAATGGCGCGTCCATGGCCCATGGCGCCAACGCGCTGGCCGTGCTCGGAGAAACCGGACGCGCCAAGGAATGGATGGAGCGCGCCCTGCTGGTTGATCCCGGCAACATGAACATGCGTTACAATTTTGCCTGCACCCTTATTGCGGTGCTTGAAGATTTTGATGCCGGGCTCGCCTTGCTGGAGCCGGTCACCAGGGTCATGAGCCGGGACCGCATTTCCCATGCCAAGGCCGATTCGGACTTTGACAAGGTCCGCGAGCATCCGCGGTTCAAAGCCATGATCGCGGCTGCGGACGCCCGACTGGCCGCCGAGGCCGATGGCGAGCGGCTTGCGCAGGGCAATGCGTGACCTTTTGTGACGGATTGGAAGTGCTGATGACAATATCCGATGGCAAGCCTGCATGAACGCCCAGCCGCCGCACCGGAAATTCGGCCATCCCGATATCACCGCCAAGGGCGAAGTGCGGGCGTCGGTCGCGTTTGGCGGGCTTAAGACGCTGTGGGTGAATACCGGCACGCTCTGCAACATCACCTGCGCGAGTTGCTATATCGAATCCTCGCCCGAGAACGACCGGCTGGCCTATCTGCCTCTGGCCGATCTTGAGGCGGCGCTTGATGAGGCCGCCGCGCGCAACGAGCCCCTTGCCGAGATCGGCTTTACGGGCGGCGAACCCTTTCTCAATCCGCAATTTGTTCCCATGATGCGGCTTGCGCTTGCGCGCGGGCTTCGCGTGCTGGTGCTCACCAACGCGATGAAGCCGATGATGAGGCCGCATGTGCAGAAGCAGCTGGCCGCCCTGCTGCCGCAACGCGACCGGATCGTCTTTCGCGTCAGCCTCGATCATTTCCGCGAGGCATTGCACGACGAGGAGCGTGGGGCGGGATCGTTCGCCCAGGCGCTTATCGGCATGCGTTGGCTTTCGGCGCAAGGGTTCACGCTTGCTGTCGCGGGCCGCCTCAAATGGGGCGACACGGATGCCACCATGCGCGCGGGCTTTGCCGGATTTTTTGCGCGCGAAGGATTTGCCATTGATGCGGCTGACGCCCAAGCGCTCGTCATCTTTCCCGAGATGGATGAAAAGGCCGAGGTGCCGGAAATCACCACTGCCTGCTGGGGCATTCTGAAGAAAGACCCGGCCACACTCATGTGCGCCAACACGCGCATGCTGGTGCGGCGCAAGGGTTCCGCGCACAAGACCTATGTCTCGTGCACGCTTATTCCCTATGATCCGCAATTCGACATGGGGGAGACGCTGGCAGAGGCGTCGCGCGACGTGAAACTCAATCATCCGCATTGCGCAAAATTCTGCGTGCTGGGTGGCGCCAGCTGCAGCTGAGGCGTGCCCTAATCGATGAACTTCCACGTCTCCGCGCCGTCAAAGCGGCGGATGCGGATGGCTTCGATGGTCTTGCGGGGGAACAGGCGGGCATTGACCGCCATGCGGTCCGCGCCTTCTTCCAAGGGCTCCCAATGCGTGGTGCAACCGCATGTCGGGCAATGGTGGGTCGAGAGTTTTCGGTCGCCCTGGATATAGGGAACTGTCTGCGCGCGACCTTTGGCGAACACCACTTCGTCCGGCTTGTAATAGGCCCACAAGGTTCCCAGGCGGTGGCAGATCGAGCAATTGCATGAGGTCAATTGTTCCGGCGCGTGGGCAACGGAAAATTCAACCGCGCCGCAGTGGCATGTGGCGGTCAGCATGGCCTTAGTCCCGCCCCCTGTTGCTCCTCCGGCCGAACATAACAAGAGGAGGTTGCCGTGCAAGTGGGCGCGCGGCGGACCGCGGGGATTCCACGTTGCGACACCTGGCTTGGGCCGCAAAGCCCCGGCGTACGCCCCCTCCAATCGGTCAGTGACAGGACCAAGCGCTTCTGATAAACGAATATTACGTCAATACTTAAATAATCTTGAATCACGAATTTGAAACACTTTTCTTCTGGGCCAACGGGTCAGCAATGTGCCCGCATTCACATTGCAATTTCGGGTGATTTTATTATGTCCAAGACACTTCGCCGCCTGTCCCAGGCGGCATTTTTTGCACTCTTCAGCCTGGGTGCAGGCACTGCCTTTGCACAGGCCACCGGACCTGTCGGTCCCGGCGAGGGAAGGGGCACCGCAGGAGGATGCCCGAACCCGGTTGTCGTGACGCTCAATGTCGGCAATCCGGTCCAGGCCGACTTCTCGGCGGCTTCGTGGGCTGCCCGGGTGGGGCTGAACTACGCAGGCGCCAACAAGCAGTTCCTCGGCACATTCGCGTGGACGCCGCCATCGAAATGCTGCGAGATCGTGCGTGCCATCCTGACGGTCAACATGAAGGCCAATTCGGCCGGCTCGTCAGCCACGACCTCTGATGCGGGCAACGACACAGTCAGCGTGCAGATGACCGGCGGCGCGGCCCCGCCCATCGGCGGCGCAGTGTATTCCACCTGGCCATTTGCCGCCGGCGCGACAGTGACAAAGACTTTCACCATCACCGGAACGGCCCTGACAAAGCTCCTGAACGGCAATGGTCTCAGCATCGCCGTACAGGACGACACCATGGTGATTTCCGCCACGCTTTCCCTGAGCGGCTGCTGCCTCTCCCGCTAAAGACCGCAATGGTGTGCAACGGGATGCCCGCAATGCGCGGCGTTCCGTTGCGTCGCCAAAGGGCGGTGCCTGTGCGGATCCATTGCTTGCAGGGTTGCCAGCAAGTGTGAAACCGGTTGATGTGTGCAGGCGAGCCATTCCATTCCCTGATCGCCTGTTTTGTCTTCATGCTTGATACGCTGACCCAGCTCGATGTCCTGCTCGCGCTCGCCATGTTCCTGGGCGCGGCACTTTATTCCAGCGTAGGGCATGCGGGTGCGTCGGCTTACCTTGCGCTGATGGCGCTTTTCGGCGTTGCGCCCGCAACCATGCGGCCAACCGCACTGGTGCTGAACATCATCGTCGCGAGCCTTGCGTCGTTCCGCTATGTGCGCGCGGGGCTGTTCCGTTTGCGCGTGTTGTGGCCCTTCCTTGCCGGGGCGCTGCCAATGGCGTTTCTGGGCGGCACCATCGTGCTGCCGGGTGAAATCTACCGGCCGCTGGTCGGCGCCGTGCTGCTATTTTCCGCCGCGCGCCTTTTATGGCCAACGCCCATTGCCGCCGAACGCGAAGCACGCGATCCGCCCGTGCCTTTGGCCATCACGCTGGGTGCGGGGATCGGGCTTCTTTCGGGCATTACGGGAACAGGCGGCGGCATTTTCCTGTCGCCGCTTCTCCTTTTCCTTGCATGGTCGCCGCCCCGGCCCGCGCTCGGGATCGCCGCCGTCTTCATCCTGTGCAATTCGGTGGCGGGGCTTATCGGCAATTATGCCGCGTTGCGCGAATTGCCGGATGCGCTGCCGCTCTATGCCATCGCCGTGCTGGCGGGCGGGCTTGCGGGCACCTCATTGGGCATTGCGGCGCGGGCGCCCGTCATCCTCAAGGTGCTGGGCGTTGTGCTGATCGTGGCGGGCATGAAATTGCTGGGCGTTTACTGAAAGTCATCAGGCAGCAATTTTCAACGGACGGGCACGGCGGATGCGCGCGCGTTCTTCCGGCGAATTCATCGCTTCCCACAAATCAGCGCGACGCTGGACGTTCAGCCAGAATTCGGCGCTGTTGCCGAAGACCCGCGCCAGTATGAGGGCGGTTGCTGCCGTGATGCGGCGCTTGCCGTTGCAAAGCTCATTGACGTGTTTGCGTTGAACGCCCATCGCACCTGCAAGTGCACCTTGTGTGAGCTTCAGCGGCACCATGAACTCCTCGCTGAGGATTTCGGCAGGTGAGGCGGGTTTGCGTTTGGTCATCAGCATCGGAGATCCTAACGATAGGAGTGATTATCCAGATAGACGCCACTTGCCTTTCCAGTGTCGGCGTCCCAACGAAACACGAGCCGCCATTGCCTGTTCACGCGGATCGAATGGAAGCCCACCAGATTTCCGCGCAGCTTTTCAAAGTGATTGCTGAGGGGCGATCTCAAGTCCCTGTCGCAGGCGGCATCATCCAGCATCTGCAAGCGGCGGAACAGGCTGTCCGCAATATCTGAAGGCACCTGCCGCGGCCGGATGTCATCTGCAAAGAAGGCGCGAAGCCAATCATCCCTGAATGTGACAATCACTTGTGAGCCTTACCCGGTGTGAGTAACTGTACCACTCATTAGTACACACTTCAATCCCCCGCATAAATGTCGCGGTTGCGGGTTTCGGGAACGAGGAAAACCCCGATCACGACCGTCATCACCGCTATCGCCACCGGATACCAAAGGCCGAAATAGATGTCGCCCGTCTGCGCCACCATCGCAAAAGATGTCGCCGGCAACAGCCCGCCGAACCAGCCATTGCCGATGTGATAGGGCAGCGACATGCCGGAATAGCGGATGCGGGTCGGGAAAAGTTCGACCAGTGCGGCGGCCATCGGGCCATAGACCATCGTCACGAAAAGGACGAGCACGGTCAGGATGCCGATAATGGCAAGGCGCTGACCCGTGAAAATGTCAAAGAGACCGGCAAAATTTGAAAGGCCCGCCTTGGGATCAATCGTGATCTTCACAAGGGACGGATTATCGGCAGGCGGATAGCCGGCCTGGGTCAGGGCTTCGGCGAGCTCCCGTGCAAACTGGTCGGCGCGCGCTTTCAGGGCGTCACCCGACAATGTGCCTGCATCATACGACATGACAATTCGTTCGCCGATGTGGATGCTTGCGACGGCACCCGGCACATCCTCCACATGATAGGAGACCGAGGCGCGTGAAAGCGCCGCCTTCGCCACATCGCAGCTTCCGATGAATTTTGCCGTGCCTACCGGATTGAACTGGAAAGAGCAGGCAGATTTGTCGGCCTCGACCACTACTTGCGTGCGCGCCTGCGCCTCGGCAAGGGCGGGATTGGCGGTCGCGGTCAAGAGGTTGAAGAGCGGGAAATAGCTGACCGCTGCCAGAAGGCAGCCGCCCAGGATGATGGGCTTGCGGCCGATGCGGTCGGACAGCGCGCCGAAGAAGACAAAGCCGCCGGTGCCCAGCACCAGCGACCAGGCGATCAGCACGTTGGCGGTAAAACTGTCCACCTTCAGGATCGATTGCAGGAAAAACAGCGCATAGAACTGGCCCGAGTACCAGACCACGGCCTGACCCGCGACAAGGCCCAAAAGCGCAATGATGGCAATCTTCACATGACGCCACTCACCGAACGCCTCGCGCAAGGGGGCCTTGGAACTTTTTCCCTCTGCCTTCATTTTCCGGAAGGCGGGCGATTCATGCATCCTCAACCGGATGTAAACCGAAAAACCCAGGAGGACGACAGACACCAGGAACGGAATGCGCCAGCCCCAGGCGGCAAAAGGCGTCAGCGTTGCTCCATTGGCCGTCGTCACGCTCTCGAAATTCGCGTTCACGACGATCTGCGTGAACATGATGATGATGAGCGAGAGAAGCAGGCCCAGTGTCGCGGTCGTCTGGATCCAGGAGGTGAAAAAGCCGCGACGGTTCCTGGGTGCATGTTCGGCGACATAGATCGCGGCGCCGCCATATTCGCCGCCCAGCGCCAGACCCTGCGCCATGCGCAGCACGATCAGCAAGATGGGGGCGGCCATGCCGATGGAATCGTAAGTCGGCAGGACGCCGACGAGGAATGTTGAAGTGCCCATCACCACAATGGTGATGAGAAAGGTATAGCGGCGGCCGAAAAGGTCACCCAGGCGGCCAAAGACCAGCGCGCCAAAGGGCCTCACCAGAAATCCGGCAGCAAAGGCGAGGAGCGCAAAGATGTTGCGTGTCGCCTCGGGATAGGCCGAGAAGAACTGCGCGCCGATGATGGCGGCCAGCGAGCCATAGAGATAGAAATCATACCATTCGAAAATGGTGCCGAGCGATGAGGCGAAGACTACCCGCTTTTCCTCGCGCGTCATCCCGTGCCTGGGCGCGCCGCCGCCTTGAACCGTGCTCTGATCCACCTTCATGCCCTTCACATCCCCCTTGCCAAGGGCGCGAAGTCTAAAGAGCCTCATGCGCCGGAGACAACGGCAATCTGCATGCGGTCCATGATGCACAGTGACCTTGTCCGCATGCGCGAAGCCGTGCTGCGTGGGTGCGGCGCCTCACCCTATATCCAGCGGCGCGTGCTTCCCTTCCAGGCAAGCCAATCCGCGCCGAAACGGCTGGCGAGAAACCGCTCTTCAGGCATGATCTGGAACCGCGTCAGCCAGAGCATGAAGGCGGGGATCAGGAAGATGGTCATGGTGTGGCCGAGCGCCACGACCAACGCCGTCAGTGTGAGCGCCATGCCCAGATACATGGGATTGCGCGTCACGCGATAGATACCCGTCGTCACGAGGGCGGTCGCAACCGATGGATCGAGCGGATTGACGCTTGTACGCGCGCGCCGGAATGCCAAAACACCTGCAGCCATGCAGGCAAGGCCCGCGGTGAGTGCAAGGCCCGCCACAATGATGCGGCCCGGAAAGCCGAATTGCGGCCCATCACCCCAAAGCCGGACAACAAGCACAAGCAGGCCGAACAAGGCCAAAAGGGCCAGCGGCGGAACCTTGAGCTCAAGCGCGCGCATCATCTTGCCATTCCCGTCATTGCGTGTTCGGCTTGGCGCCTCACACCAACGCGAAGCAACCGACGCGTGAGAGACGGAGCATCAGCCCATGAGCGCATCGCCGACATCAGACCAAATGCCGCGCCGGTTGATGCAGCTTGGCTTTCTCCTTTTCCTTCTTGGTCTTGTCACCGGCTTTGCCTTGCCGATGATGGAAAATCCGCGCATGGGCCTCTCAAGCCATCTTGAAGGCGTGATGAACGGCATGCTGCTCGTCATTGCCGGCCTTGTGTGGCCCCATCTTGTGCTTCCGCGCATGGGCTTGCGCCTTACATTCTTGCTCCTCGTCTATGGCACCTTCACCAATTGGCTGGTGACGCTTCTGGCGGCCGTCTGGGGTGGTGGCCATGGCATGATGCCGATTGCGGCCGGTGGTCGTGTCGCATCGCCGCTTCAGGAAGCGGTCATTTCGGGCCTGCTTGTCTCGCTGTCGCTGGCGATGGTCGGCGGGATTCTGCTTTGCATCATCGGGCTTGGCCGGAAGGGCACGCGCCCATGACAAGTTACAAGGTTTCCGGACGACGGGCGCCCATGGTGATCGTGGGGCTCCTTATCCTCCTTTTCAGCTATGCTGGTGTCATCACGCTGGCGTTGATGAGCGACATTGAATCCGAAACCGTGCTGACCGTCGTTCTTGCCGCCACGGGCGGCGTCGTGCTCGGCATGATCCTGCTTCTCCTTTTCGCGTTGCGCGTTTTCAAGTGGACCGTGCATGCGCGCGAGCTGGAGATGGAAGAGCGCGGCCGCGTGTTCCGCCGCCTGCCGTTCCGCCAAGCGCGCATTCCCTTTGCTTCCATCGTGGCGCTGCGCCAGATCGAAATGGGCCGGGAAGTGATGGCCGAAGCCGAAACCGAGCGCGGCGTGCGCTATCATCTACCCTGCAAGCTGACACCGACAGCGGGCAGTCTCATTCCGGCGCCCGATCTTGCGGGGCATGAAGCGTTCATTGCCGGACTTCTTGAGGCGATCACCAAAGCAGGTTTGCGTCCGCCGGTGCTGCAGCAGGGCCTTGGCTTCTGGCAACGGCCCTTTGGCCTTGGCGTTCTGACTGTGTGCCTTGTGCTGGCAACAAGCTTTGCGGCGGTGGCGATCTGGGCCCTTGCCGATGGTGCCCGCATGAGCACCGGCGCGGCCAAGGGCCTGCCCCTGGTCATTCTTCTGCCGGCGGGCGCGGGCTGGCTTTTGTGGCGCGCCCTCAAACGCCGTGGGGCCGTCTTGAAAGCGATGGCGGGGGGAAAGGGGTGATGGGGCGGGAGTAAGGAGCCCTGACCCAAATCAAAGATCGGGGTTTGGGGGTGGCGATACTGACATATTGTCAGAGATCGATGTCCTTCCCCGGGAGTCCGTTTTATGGTCAGTCAGGCTTCGGCGAAGCGTCGCAGCGCCATCGCGTTGCGCGCCAAGACCCCCACCAAGAAAACAGCAACCAAGCGCAAGGCTTCCGGGCACGCGACGCCGAAGAAATCGGCTTCAGCCGGGCCCAAGGGTCGCAGCACGCATGTCGATGTCATCATCGCCGGCGCAGGCATCTCTGGCGTGGGCGCGGCGTGGCACCTCAGCCACCAATTGCCGGGCACGTCGTTTCTGGTGCTGGAGGCGCTCGAGACATTCGGCGGCACATGGGCGATCCACACCTATCCCGGCATCCGCTCCGACAGTGACCTTCACACATTCGGCTACCGCTTCAAGCCGTGGGTCGGCCCGCCAATCGCGACGGCGGATGAAATCCTCGCCTATATGGGTGACGTGATCCGCGAGGGCCGCCTTGACCGCCAAATCAGGTATCGCCACCGCATCCTTTCGGCATCGTGGTCATCAAAGGACAAGAAGTGGACGCTTGCCGTCCAGCTGCCCGACGGCAGCACGGCGAACTTCACCTGCAACTTCCTGTGGATGTGCCAGGGCTATTACGAGCCGTCCAAAGGCTACACGCCGGAATGGCCCGGCATGGGCGACTATAAAGGCCGCATCATCCATCCGCAGACCTGGCCCAAGGAAGCTGGCCTCAAGGACAAGCGCGTCATCGTCATCGGCTCGGGCGCAACCGCTGCGACGCTGGTGCCCGCAATTGCGGAAGAATGCGCGCACGTGACCATCGTGCAGCGCAGCCCCACTTATTTCGTGCCCGGCCGCAATGTGAATGACCTGGCCGAGGTGCTTCGCCAGATCGAGGTCGATGAGGCTCAGGTGCATGATCTGGTGCGCCGGAAAATCCTCTACGATCAGGCGGCGTTCACGCGGCGCGCCTTTGAAGAGCCCGAGGCCGTACGCAAGGAATTGCTGGATGCGGTGCGCATCTGCGGCGTTCCCGAAGACATGATCGAAAAGCACTTCACGCCCAGCTACCGCCCGTGGCGCCAGCGCATCGCCTTTGTGCCGGACGGCGACATTTTCCGGTCGGTGCTGTCGGGCAAGGCGAGTATCGAGACGGACGAAATCGCCTGCTTCACGCCCAAAGGTCTCAAGCTCAAATCCGGCAAGGAGCTGGAGGCCGATGTCATCATCACGGCAACCGGTTTCAACCTGTCAGTTCTGGGCGGCATTCCCTTTGCCGTTGACGGAAAACCTGTGAATTTTTCCGAGACGGTCACCTATCGCGGCATGATGTTTACGGGCGTGCCCAACATGCTTTGGGTCTTTGGCTATTTCCGCGCCAGCTGGACGCTGCGGGTCGACATCCTGGGCGACTTTGTGTGCCGCCTGCTCCGCCACATGAAGAAGAAAAAAGTGGGCCAGGTGGAAGTTCGCCTGCGGCCGGAAGACAAGGGCATGAAGATCCTGCCGTGGATTGATCCGGAGAATTTCAATCCGGGCTATCTCATGCGCGCGATGCATCTCATGCCCCGGCGCGGCAGCAACCCCGAATGGCAGCACACGCAGGATTACTGGAAGGAGCGCAACGAGCTTCCGGCCGTCGATCTTGACGGCAAGGAGTTCAAGTACAAGTGAATTGGGGGGCGGTTGGTCGCACTGCACTTGCGCCGTGCGTCTTTCGGCGATGGCTCAGGACGAGGAGGAGTGTGGTTGGCAGCCACGCAAGCTGCGGTGTCGCTTGCATGAGCCGCGGTTGAGCCTCAAGGTGCCACCATCCAAATCAGGGGGGGGGCATCATGAGCGGTTACATTGCATTGATCGGACGGGTGGGTCTTGCTGCCATCTTCATCCTCAGCGGCTTTTTCAAATATCTGACCCCGGATGACACGACGGCCGCCATTGCGTCGGTCGGCATTCCGATGCCCGACATCGCCTATTGGCTGACGGTCGCGCTGGAACTGGGCGGCGGTGTGCTTCTTATCGGCGGATTCCAGACAAGGCTTGTGGCCTTTGCCCTCTGCGGATTCACGCTCCTGACCGCGTTCCTGTTCCACTATGATTTCGGCGACCGCATGCAGATGATCATGTTCATGAAGAACATCGCGATTGCCGGCGGCCTCCTTCAGGTCGTGGACTTTGGCGGCGGCGAACGCTCGATCGACGCAAGGTTCTTCGGCAAGAAGGAGTAGCGGCTGAGGCGGGCCTCAGCGCCCGCCTATTCCGCGGCCTCACGTGCATGGGGATGTGTGGTCACGGCGCCGTCTGCCATGGTGAACTGCAGCACGCCGTCGTCAATCGCATCCTCAAGCAGCATTTTCCTGTCCTGCCGGAAATTCTGCGCGTTCAGCCACGGCTCGTGATCGCCCTGTTTGGGAAAGTTTTGCATGTCGCGCAGGAAATAGCCGGCCGGAAAATCCGCCATCCACGGATGGAGTTTCATGTTGGCGTCTTCGGGCCGCAGGCGCGGCACCACCACGCGCGTGCCCGTCGCATCCATCTGATTGATCAGGCGGCAGAGAAAGGCCGAGTTGAGGTCGGAGCGCAATGTCCATGACGCATTGACATAGCCGAACTGCGTTGCGGCCATGTTCGGCACTTCGGAGAACATGATGTTCTTGTAGGTCCAGGTCTCGGCGAAGTTGATCTTCCGGCCGTCGAGATCGAACTGCACTTCACCCAACACAACCAGTTTCAGGCCGGTCGCGGTGATGATGACATCGGCTTCCAGCTCACCGCCGGACTTCAGCCTGATGCCCTTGGGCGTAAAGGTCTCGATCTCGTCCGTCACGACCGACGCCTTGCCGCCGTTGATCGCCTCAAACAGGTCGGCATTGGGAATGAGGCAAAGACGCTGGTCCCACGGCAGATAACGTGGCACGAAATCCTTGTCGAAATCCTTGTAGCCCGGCAGGAGCTTGCGTGCGGCGTCGAGCAGTTTCTGCTTTACCTGCTCGCCATGGGTGCGGGTGCGCTTGTAGAACCATTGCTGCAGCCACGTGTTCTTGCGGCGCGTGATCGCATAGGCCCAGCTTTCCGGCAGGATGCGGCGCAGGAAATTTGCAAGCGCGTCGCGGTCGGGGCGCGAGACCACATAGGTGGGCGAACGCTGCAGCATGGTGACGTGTGCGGCCTCAGCAGCCATCGACGGCACCAATGTCATCGCGGTTGCGCCTGAGCCGATCACCACGATCTTCTTGCCGCGATAGTCAAACCCTTCCGGCCAGAATTGCGGATGGATGATTGTGCCTTTGAAGGCGGCGGCGCCTGGGAATTCGGGCGTGTAGCCCTTGCGGTAGGAGTAATAGCCGCTGCCCATGTAAAGGAAGTTGCAGGTGAAGGTTTCGGCGGCACCCGTCGCCTTGTCGCTTGCTGAAATCGTCCAGCGCGCATCCTTCGACGACCATGACGCATTCGAGACGAGGCGGTTCAGGCGGATGTGCGGGCGCAGGCCATGCTCGTCAACCGTCTCATTCAGGTATTTGAGGATCGAAGGGCCATCGGCGATCGACTTGGCCTCCTTCCACGGTTTGAAGGAAAAACCCAACGTGTGCATGTCGCTGTCAGAGCGGATGCCGGGATAGCGGAAAAGGTCCCAGGTGCCGCCGAGCGCCTCGCGCCCTTCCAGAAGGGCAAAGCTCTTTCCCGGACAGCGCTCTTTCAGATGCACGGCGGCGCTGATGCCGCTGATCCCGGCGCCGACGATCAGGACGTCAACATGCGTGGAAGTCATTGCTGCCATTTCCCGGTGAATGCTGGAATATCGTGGGTGACAAGTCTATGCCAAGCTTTCGGCCCTTGCATCCCCCCGTCTTCCCCGACCTGACCCGCATTTGACATCCGGAATTGACGGTGGGGCAGGCTGAAGAGCCCCCAATGACCGCCCCTGAAACAGGAAGCCGCGCCATGCCCGACATCGTTCTGCACCAGTTCCGCGCGTCGCACTTCAACGACAAAGTGCGCTGGGCGCTGGCGTTCAAGGGGCTGAAGCATCGTCGCGTATCCTACCTGCCGGGTCTGCATTCAAAGCCCATGCAGGCGCTTTCCGGCCAGCGGCAGACGCCCGTGCTGGTGCTCGACGGCAAGGCGATTGCGGACACGTCGGCGATCATTGCGGCGCTGGAGACGGCTGTCCCCATGCCCGCGCTTTATCCGTCTGATCCCGCCTTGCGGGAGAAGGCGCTTTCCATCGAGAAACGTCTTGATGCCGAACTTGGGCCGGCCACGCGCACGGTCGCGTTTTCGGTTCTGCTCGACGAACTCGACTTCATGGTACGCCTGTTCGGGCATGGTGAGCCGTGGCTCAAGCGCTTCATTTACCGGCGCATGGTGCCGCGCGCCAAGCCGATGGTGGCACGCGTCAATGGTGTCAATCCGGAAAATATCGCGCGCAGTTTCAAGGCCGTTGACGAGACGCTCGACTGGATTGCATCGGAAACAAGGAACCGGACCTATCTCGTCGGCGACAGTTTCTCGGTTGCCGATCTTGCGGCGGCGGCATTGATGGCGCCGATCTGCGAACTCGAACATCCCGACATGTGCCCGCGTCCGCCGGTTCCCGAAGCGATGGATGCGCTCTATGCGCGTTGGCGAAAGCACCCCGGCATTGCCTGGGTGAAGGCGCGCTATCGCGAGAACCGTCCGCCGGACGCCGTCTGACCCCTAAAGCTGCGGGGGCGGCCCGTTATAGGTCGCGCGCGGACGGATGGGTGTGTTGCTGCCGCATTGCTCCATCGCATGGGCAAGCCATCCAGCGGTGCGGCCTGCTGCAAAAATCACGAAGGGCGCATCGCGCGGCAGATCAAGCTGCAATGTCAGTGCCGCCAGCGCCATGTCGATATTGGGCGGCTTGCCGGTCGTGCTCTCAACCGCATTGATCGCCTCGGCCAGAAGCGGGCGGGGCTTCAGCGCCGCCAGAAGCGAGGCTGCGCGCGGATCGCCATGGGGATAGAGCGTGTGCCCAGCAGCTGGCGGCACCTCGCCGCGCGCCAGAAGTTCGCGCATCGCCTCACGCGTGCCGTTGTTCTCGCAAGCTTGCAGAAATGACAACGCGCGCGCGGCGGCTTCGCCATGGAGCGGCCCCGTGAGCGTTGCAAAGCCGGAAAGGCAGGCGGCGGCGAGCGACGCACCGGTTGATGCGGTCACGCGGGCAGCAAAGGTCGAGGGGTTGAGCTCATGGTCGGCCACCAGCACCAGCGCACGGCGGATGAGCTGCGCATCGCGCGGCTTGACGTTCCACATCGCAGCAAGGCGCTGATGCCACGGCGCATCGCCTGGCTCATTCGTCATGGCGTCGGCCATGAGGGTGAGGAGGTCATGCGCCTCATGCGCCAGATGCGCGCGCGTGCGCCCGAAGGCCGGGGCACTTTCGGCCGTGCGGCGGGCAAGGAAGGCAAGGCCGCGCGCCTTGGGCGTTGCCCCTGAAACCGCGACGGGCCGGGGGCGCGTCGGTGCCCAATCCTGTGGCATCGCCCAGATGATGCGTGCGGTTTCCTCAAGCGTCGCATGGGCAGACAGCTTCACGGCATCCTGCCCGCGATAAAAAAGCCGGCCATCGGCGATGGTTGCAATGGCGCTTTCCAGCACGGGCTCGCCCCAGGCAATCGCATGGCGCGCGATTTCGCGCGGACGGCGCGCATCGCGGTGGCGGCTTTTCAGGGCGTCGATATCGGCTGAGGCATAGACGCTCTCGCGCGGGTTTGCGGGGCTTCGCGCCGCCGTGATGAGGCCGCGGCTCACATAAGCATAGAGCGTGGCCGGTTTGACGCCAAGGCGGCGGGCAGCATTGTCGCGGGAGAGCCATTTCATATGTTGACTATATGAATCAATATTGACGACGGCAAGGGGCAGGCGCGGGATGGCGCCCATGATCATGAAAAATGGGAGAAGCATCATGGATGCCGGACTTGAACAAATGGTGGCAGCAGAAACCGTGCTGTCGGATGTCGATGGCGCGAACGGACGCCTCGTCATCCGCGGGCATGATCTGGCGAGCCTCGCCGGCCACGCGGATTTTGAAACGGTGCTGCATCTTCTCTGGCAGGGCTTTTTTGACAATCTGCCGGAACCCGATGTCCTGAAGACAATGCTGGGCGAGGCACGTGTTTCCGTCTCGGCCCGGGCAAAGGACCTGCCTTCGGGCCTTTCCATCATCGAGACCCTGCGGGCCGGTCTCTCGCTTCTGGGCGATGGGGATGATCTTGCCGCCGCCTTGCGCTTTGCGGCGGGCATGGCGGTCATGACGTCTGCTGCCATCCGCAAGGCCAATGGCCGGATGCCGATTGCGCCTGATGCCACGCTGGGTCACGCGCAGGATTTTCTGCGCATGATGCGCGGCACGATGCCGACGGCGGCAGAGGCGGCGGCACTCGATCATTATCTGGTGACGATCTCCGATCACGGCCTCAACGCGTCCACTTTTGCGGCGCGGGTGGTTGCATCCACCGCCGCCGGCATTGGCTCATCCGTGATCGCGGCCTTGAGCGCGCTCAAGGGTCCGCTGCATGGCGGTGCGCCGGGGCCCGTCCTCGACATGCTGGATGCGATCGGCACGCCCGCAAATGCCGAACGCTATATCGATGCGGCGATGGCGCGGGGCGAGCGGCTGATGGGCTTTGGCCATCGCGTCTATCGTGTGCGTGATCCGCGTGCCGATGCACTCAAGGTGGCGCTTGGGCTATTCCCCCAGAATGCGGGGCGGGTTGCGTTTGCTGAAATGATCGAGAAGACAGCGCTTGCGCGGCTCAAGCTGAAATATCCCGCGCGCAGTCTCGATACCAACGTGGAATTTTTTACGGCGCTGCTGCTTGAGGCGTTGGGTGTTCCGCGGGCTGCCTTCACGCCGCTCTTTGCCATGGGGCGGGTAGCGGGATGGATTGCGCATGCGCGCGAGCAGGCGGCAACCAAGCGCCTCATCCGCCCGCGCTCGCTTTACGTGGGCCCGATGCCCCGGGCGGCTGCATGAGGCTTGGTGACCGGAACGTGATTTGGCTTGCGGGGCGCGCCCAGCCGATGCTGGCGCGCCCTTTTGCCAATCCAAGCGCCGGAGGTTTTCATGCGCAGCCTTGCCGCCCTTGCCGCCTTCGCTCTCCTGATGCTTGCGCCAGGTGTGCGGGCGGAAGATGCGGCGCCTGATCCGCGCGCGCCGGTCATGGTGATTGCCGACAACTACATGGCGGCCTATCAGGAGCTTGATCTTGGGCGGATCGCACCGCTTCTCTCGGATGACGCGCGCTTTGTCGATCCCACTTCATTTGACATGCCTGGTTTTGCCGCCCCCTTCGACTTTCAGGGGCGCGATGCCATTCTGGCAGGCATCGAAGGGTTCAAGACGAACTATGGCCTCGTCCGCGTGCCCTATGCGGTCAGTCACAGAATCGCAGGCATGCATGATGTCGCCTATATCGGCGAGGTGCAGTCCGAGGTGAACACGGCGCAAGGGGTCATCCGCTACGCTTATCCCATCATCACCATCATCAAGGTGCGTGACGGGTTGGTGGTGGAGCATCGTGATTATGTGGACTATCCCGCGGGAAGGCAGATTTCGCCCTGACCGGTCAGGCAACGACCGGAGGCAATGGCGCTGCCAGCGCGTCGTGTCCCCACAGCCAGTCATAGCGTGAGAGCGCAAGATTTGGTGCAAAGCGTGCGCCCGCGCCCATGATCGCGCGCGTGATCGCCGCCATCGGGGCGGCTTTCGTGTGGAAAAAGCGCCCTTGCGCGCGCGCTTCCGCCTGGACGCGGGCGGTGCGGGCCTTTCGCGCCTGCTCATAGCGTATGAGCGCACTTGCGATCTCTTGCGGTCCCGACGCTCCCTGAAGGCAGCGCGAAAGCACGGCTGCATCTTCGATAGCCATGCAGGCGCCTTGGGCGAGGAATGGCAGCATCGGATGGCAGGCGTCGCCCAAGAGCGTGATCGCGCCCTTGCTCCAATGCGGCAACGGCGCACGATCAAAGAGGGGCCAGAGCAGCGGGCGCTCGATCATGCCGGCAAGCGCACGCAAGGCAGGATGAAAGGGCGCCATGTCGCGGGCAAAGGCGCTGCGTGCGCCTTCATTCTCCCAGGTCTCGTCCGGCGGTTCGGTGCGCTCGGCGACACCGACAAAATTGATCGCGTTGCCGCTGCGCACGAAATAGGTGACGACATGGGCGCCTTGAACCATGTAGCTCGCCGCCTCGGGCTCAATCCCCAAGTGTCGGGCACGTGCCGCATCGACAAGACCTCGCCACGCCACATAGCCGGTAAAGCGCGGGGCGTCAGCGCCGAAGAGCGCTTCGCGCGTGATGGAGCGTATCCCGTCAGCGCCGATCAGCACATCGCCCGCGACCGTTCTGCCGTCGGCAAGGCGCAGTTGCGGTCGCGTCGCGCCGGGCAAGACGGCTTCGATGCGCGTGTCCGCCGCGACAATGTTTCCGCGTTCGGCGATCAGCGCTTCAAAGAGGATGTTCCGCAGATCGCCGCGATGGATGTGGAGATAGGGAAAGCCGTGACGCGCGCGCAGTCTGTCGCCCAGCACAAGGCTTGCCGTGCGGCGAAGCGTGCGGCCATTGCGCAGGCTGATGCGCTGCGGGTGAAAGGCTGCGGCATCCACCGCTTCGCCCAATCCCCAGGACGCAAGAACGCGCATGGCATTGGGACTGAGCTGGATGCCTGCGCCGACATCGGCGTCACTGCTGCCGCGCTGCTCGAAGACCCTTACGCTTGCACCGCCACGCGCCAGCGCAAGGGCGGCGGATAATCCGCCAATGCCTGCGCCTGCGATGAGGACGTCCATGGGGGTGCCTACCAGCTTCCCGTATTCGGCATGGAGAGCCAGGGTTCTTTTGGCGTCAGGGCGGCACCCTTTTGCAGGAGCTCGATCGAGATGTTGTCGGGCGAGCGGACAAACGCCATGCGGCCGTCACGCGGCGGGCGATTGATGGTGACGCCATGGTCCATCAGGCGCTGGCAGAGCGCATGGATGTCATCGACGGCAAAGGCGATGTGCCCGAAATTGCGGCCGCCGGCATATTCCTTTTCGTCCCAGTTCCAGGTGAGCTCGATCTGCGCGTCCGGACTTTCGGGCGCTGACAGGAAAACAAGCGTGAAGCGCCCTTGCGGGTTTTCGCTGCGGTGACGCTCGATCAGCCCGAGCTTGCGCACGTAGAATTCGAGGGCTGCTTCAAGATTGCCCACGCGGACCATGGTGTGAAGATAGCGCATCTTGTCAGAGCGACAGGATGTGGCCGTCGGCCGGGTTGACCGTGCCGCCGATCAATGCAGCCCAGACGCGGGCGACATCCTTTTCGCCGCTGCCTGTGCGCACATGAACCTGTTCCTGTATCTTCGGCAGCACGCGGCCCCAGGCTTCGGCCAGCCGGCTCTGGAAACCGGCCGGGCCCCACTCGGCGATACGTGTTTCGACATGGGAGGGCGCAAAGAAGAATTCCGGCTTCGGGCCGGGCAGGTCGGCCGGGGGGCCGCCCTTGGTCCAGTGCGTGCCACCGACCACCACGCTTTTCACGAGGTTGGCGCCCAATGTCCGGTGGACCGATGCCCGCACGGCGGCATTGCCCGCCATATCAACATAGACGCTGGGGTTGGGATGCAGCATCGCCTCATGCCCATAGGCAATGTCGCGGTCATAGACATCAAGCGCCTGCACGAAACCCGTGTTGGCCGCCGAGGTGAGGCCGACAATCTCGGCATCCTTGCGGGGGTGGAGCAGGGCTGCAGTGCACCACGCCGTCTTTGACGAGGCGCTGGTCAGGATGACCGCGTTCGCACCAAAATAATTGTTCGACGTCAGCCAGTCGGCGATCAGGAATGAAGTCGTAAACAAGGGCCGGAACAGCGCCTGGTATTCCTCATGCGCGCGGTCATAGGCGGGGTCGGCGCTGGTGAGCATGTAGTTGTTGTAAAACGCATGCGCGCCGCCCTTGCGCGCCGGCATCGCATCGGTGAAGCCATGCGCGTTCACGCGGTCGGGCCGCATCACGACAGACGCGGCGATGGGCAGGAAGCCATAGAAACGCTGCCCTTCCGTCACCTGCGGGTGGCGGCTTTTGGCAACAGTTGCAAAGCCCCAGACCGGCACGCGGCCCTGACCTTCAGGCCCCGGAAAGAAATTCCAGTAGTTCATCGCATCGCCAAAGACCGCATAGGTGAGGTTGTTGGCGGTCAAGGCAAACTTGTCGATGTTGAGCGAAATCTCGCCATCGTTGAGCGGGCGGTCGGCTGCAGGTGGCGCCGCCTTGAACGAAAGGGCAGCGAGGTTTTTCTTGTCAACCAGCATGTCCATGGGTGTCAGGTCCGCTTCAGAAGGGAGAAAATGAGACCGGCCGCGGCACCTGCCGCTGCCTGTGTGCCAAAGCCGAGATCGGTGCGCGCGCCGGCAATGGGCATCAGGCCCATGATCTCGCTTGTTGAAAAAAGTGTTGTGCCCACCGCCGCGCCGCCTGCTGCCATGAAGACCAGTGTGCGCAGACCGATCACTTTGGACACGTAATGCGCCGCGCCAAAGGCGATGATGAGCCCGGGTGACAGCATCCCGGCATAAAGGGGGCCCATGCCCTGAAGATCATGCAGCATCGCGGCGATCTGCTGATCCGAGGAAATGGCCACGCCGATGTCGCGCAGGCCCTGCATCACGAAATGGGTCGAGGCGGTCGATCCCAAGGCTGCCGCGATGACGGCCGCCGTCAGGAATGCGAGAATTACGCGGACCATTTGTGCATTCTCCGGGTAGGGTCGGAGGGAGATTAGCCGCTTCGTACCCTGTTGCAAGGATCGGTCTTGACGCCCAATGTGGCGGTCAGGAATTTCCCCTGCCCACCCCACGCTTTCGACGGTTTGTGATGAAACACCCTGTTTCCGGACTGGTTCTCGCCCCCCTTGCGGCCTTGCTCCTGTCGCCCCTTGCGGCGGTTGCGGCCTCTGCCGTCGAGATGGTGGACCCGGCGCGCTATCAGGTCAGCGAAATCGCGACCGGTCTTGACCATCCATGGAGCCTTGCGTTCCTGCCGGACGGGTCGATCCTGGTGACCGAGCGCAATGGCGGTTTGCGGGTGATCCGCGACGGCGCGCTTCTGCCCGACAGGGTTGCCAATGTGCCGGACACTTATGTTTCCGGGCAGGGCGGGTTGCTTGACGTGGTGCTGCATCCCGATTTTGCGGCCAATCAGACCATCTACCTCACCTATTCTGCAGGCGATGGCAACGCGTCCGCCATCACGGTTGCGCGCGCGCGGTATGATGCGGCCGGTAACGCGCTCGCTGATGTCACGGTCATATTCTCGGCATTTCCCACCAAGGACACGCCGCAGCATTATGGCGGGCGCATGGCATTCCTGCCCGACGGCACATTCGTGCTGACGCTGGGCGACGGATTCAATTTCCGCGAACAGGCGCAGATGCTGGACAGCGATCTTGGGAAATTCGTGCGGCTCAATGCCGACGGATCCATTCCTGCTGACAACCCCTTCGTGTCGCGGACAGGCGCGCGGCCGGAAATTTTCACCTATGGCCACCGCAATCCGCAGGCGATTGTGTTCAACCCCTTCGATGGCCGCATCTATGCCCACGAGCACGGGCCCCAGGGTGGCGATGAGATCAATGTGATCGACGGCGGGCGCAATTATGGCTGGCCGGCGATCACCTACGGGCTTGATTATTCGGGCGCGATCATCACGCCCTATACGGAACTTCCGGGCATGGAGCAGCCCATCCATTACTGGACGCCGTCCATCGCGCCTGCTGGCATGAGTGTTTACACGGGCGATCTCTTCCCGGGCTGGAAGGGCGACCTCATCGTCGCTGCCCTTGTTTCAACCGATCTGCGCCGCATGGACCTTGAAGGTGGCAAGGTCGTGGGCGAGCAATCGCTGCTTGCCGAGCGCGGCGAGCGCCTGCGCGATGTGCGCATGGCGCCGGACGGCGCGCTCTATGTGCTCACCGACGAGGATGACGGCAAGGTCTTGCGGGTGGTGCCGGCGGAGTAGATTGGACAATCTGCTGTCGCTCTCCCCGAGGGGGCGAGGGAAAAGTTGCATCAAGTCACTGCGTGGTTCGACGAAGGCTCACCATGAAGGAATTTCGTGAATTGCGCTCATGCAATACACCTTCGTCCGCATCCTGAGTTCTTATCGAAGGACGCAAAGCGCTTGTGCAGCGCACCCTTCACCCCGCATAGGCTGATTTCAGCCGTGCCATGGTGGCATGGAAGCCCGCCATGGTTTCCTCAAGGATATCTCGCACGGGTTTTACGCTGTCGATGCGGCCGGCGACCTGGCCGGAAAGCGCGATGGCAGCCTCCATGTCGCCGCCGAAATAGAGGTCGAGCGTGCGGCCGAACTCCTTCATGATGTTGTCGCCGGGGTCGCGCTCCAGCCGCGTTGTGCGTTCCGTGCGCAAGGCACGCAGGGCCGGTGAGCCAAAGCGGTTGAGGAAAACCGTGTCGGTCTCGGACGCATTGATGATCGCATCCTTCCAGTTCTGGTGAACCGGGCTTTCCACAGCCGACACCATGCGCGTGCCCATCTGGATGCCTTCCGCGCCAAGGGCAAAGGCTGCCGCCATGGTGGGGCCATCGACCATGCCGCCTGCCGCGATGATCGGCACATTCACTTTCGATGCGATCAGCGGCAACAGAACCATGGTTGCCACGTCCTTCGGGTTCTTGAAGCCGCCACCTTCTGCACCCTCGACCACAAGACCATCGACGCCTGCATCAATCGCCTTCAGACCTGCTTTCAGGGTTGGCACGACATGAAAGACGGTCAGCCCCGCGGCCTTCAGCTTGGCACAATATTTTGCGGGATCGCCTGCCGAGGTGGTGACGAACTTCACGCCCTGATCGACCACGAAATCGGCAATGCCGGGATCGCGCACAAAGGCCTGGGCGATGTTCACGCCAAAGGGCTTTTGCGTCAGTGTGCGCATTTTGGCGATCTCGCCCTTGATCGCATCGAGCTCTCCCGAAGAGGTCTCGATGATGCCAAGACCACCCGCATTCGAGACGGCAGAGGCGAGCTGTGACCGTGCGATCCATCCCATCGGCGCCTGCACAATTGGATAGTCAACGCCCAGAAGGCGGGTCAGACGGTTTGAAATCGGGGCAGGGCGCATGGTCAAAGCCTCTGGCAATGGCGGGGTTTCGATGGTGGAATGGCCAAGACTGCGCGCGGCTGCGCGCTGGCGTCAACTCTGGCTCATCGCGTGTGCGTGATTTGCAGCGGCCTTACGTATCGGCAAGATGCGCCGGGGCAGCAAATGCGCTTAGGGGAGCCGACACATGTCACGCGCACGCTTGAGGGCGAAAATTCTGGCAGGGGTATTCACTATGGCTGCAGTTACGGCGGCGGGCGCATTGTCGATCCATCAGGCGGTGAAGGCGGATGTGCCGCCGAGCGAACCCAATCCCTTCTTCGGGGAATGGACGACGCCCTTTGGCGCGCCGCCATTCGATCTCATCCGCGAGGAACATTTCATTCCGGCCTATGACGCGGCCCTTGCCGCTGCGGAAACTGACGTCGCTGCCATTGCCGCCAATCCGGAAGCGCCGACATTTGCCAATACGATTGTGGCGCTTGAGAAGTCGGGACAGGCGCTGGCGCGCGTTTCGGACGTGTTCTTCAACCTCACCTCGTCGGATGCCACCGACGGCATCCAGGCAATCCAGCGCGAGATGGCGCCCCGGCTTGCGCGCTTCCGGGCACGGGTCAATCTTGATCCCGCACTCTTTGCCCGCGTCGATGCCGTGTGGCAGGCGCGTGATGCATCGGGGCTGTCGGCAGAAGATTTGCGCGTGCTGGAGCGGTTCCATCGCGACTTTGTGCGGGCTGGTGCCGCCCTTGACGAGGCCAGCCGCAACCGCCTTGCCGCCATCACCGAGCGGCTCAGCGTGATCGGCACGACCTTCTCGCAGAACCTTCTTGCCGACACGAAGGAGTTCATCCTTGTGCTTGAGAGCGAGGATGATCTTGCAGGCCTGCCGGCATTCGTGCGCGAGTCCGCGGCTGCCGAAGCCGCCTCGCGCGGCATGGCGGGCAAATGGGTCATCACGCTGCAACGTCCTTCGATCGATCCCTTTCTCACATTCTCGGCCCGCCGCGACCTTCGCGAGAAGGCGTTTGCCGCATGGACGGCACGCGGCGACAACGGCAACGCTTACGACAACAATGCGCTCATCGCCGAGATCATGAGCCTGCGCATCGAAATGGCAAAACTCCTCGGCTTTGAGACTTTCGCCGACTTCGTGCTCGACGACCGCATGGCCAAGACGCCGGCAACGGCCATCGATCTTCTCACCAAAGTCTGGGAGCCAGCGCTTGCCGCTGCCATGCGCGAGCGCGACGATTTGCAGGCTGAAGTGGCGGCTGAAGGCGGCAATTTCGCCATCGAGCCATGGGACTGGCGCTACTATCAGGAGAAAGTGCGCCATGCGCGCTTTGATCTCGACCAATCCGAGGTCAAACCCTATTTCCAGCTGGATAAACTGGTTGAAGCCCAGTTCTTTGTGGCCAACCAGCTTTTCGGCATCAGCTTTACGGAGCGCACCGACATTCCCGTCTATCACCCGGATGTGCGGGTGTGGGAAGTGACGGATGCGTCCGGCCGCACAATCGGCCTCTTCTATGGAGATTGTTTCGCGCGGCCGACAAAGGGTTCGGGCGCGTGGATGAGCAGCTTTACCGATCAGGAGCGCATCAACGGTGATGTGCTTCCCCTCATCATCAACAACTGCAACTACAACAAGGGAGCGCCGGGCGAGGCCGTTCTCCTGTCGCTGGATGACGCGCGCACGCTCTTCCACGAATTCGGCCATGCGCTGCACGGGCTTCTTTCCAACGTGACGCATCCGCGCCTTTCCGGCACGTCCGTGTCGCGCGACTTTGTGGAGTTCCCGTCGCAGATTTACGAGCACTGGCTGATGGAAGACGAGATCCTCAAGCGCTTTGCCGTCCATGTGGACACGGGCGAGGCCATTCCCGATGCGCTGATCGCCAAGATCCGCGCGGCGCGCAATCTCGGCCAGGGATTTGCGACGGTCGAGTTCGTGGCCTCAGCCATCGTGGACATGGATTTCCACCAGCTGACGACAGCCGAGGGGCTTGATGTCGATGCGTTCGAGAAGGCGTCACTGGCGCGCATCGGCATGCCGCGCGAAATCACCATGCGCCACCGCACACCGCATTTCTCGCATGTGTGGGGCGGCGGTTATGCGGCGGGCTATTATTCCTATCTCTGGTCGGAGATCCTTGATGCCGACGGATTTGACGCGTTCCTTGAGGCGGGCAACATCTTTGACCCTGAAATGGCCGCGCGGCTCTACAAATTCGTCTATTCGGCGGGCAATACGCGTGATCCTGCCGAGGCCTATCGCCTGTTCCGTGGCCGCGATCCCGAGATCACACCCCTCCTGCGCCAGCGTGGCCTGATTGCTGACTGACTTCCCAACCAGCAGGCCACAACCGGCATGGCGGTAGTGCCACCCGTGGCGAAGACGCGCGCCCATGTGGATGGTGCGCCGATCCACGCCGCAACGCTGGATGAGGCGCTGGCATTGATTGCGCGGGCGGTTGAGGCGCGCGCACCCGCTTCAGTCTTCACGCTCAACCTTGATCATCTCGTCAAGCTTCGGCGGGATGCGGCGTTCCGCAAGGCCTATGCGCGCGCGACCATCGTTACGGCGGATGGCTGGCCGGTCGCCTATCTGGCGCGGCGTGAGGATGCCGCGATCCGGCGGGTGGCGGGCGCTGACCTGATTCATCCAGTCTGCGCACTTGCAGCTGCGCGCGGCTGGCCGATTGCGCTCTACGGCTCGACAGAGGCCGTGCTGGCGGATTCAGGCGCGCAGCTTCAATTGGCTCATCCGGGTCTTGTCATCTGCCAACGCATCGCGCCGCCCATGGGCTTTGACGTCGCGGCGGCCGCAGCAGAAGCGGGTCACGATGCGGCCGCTTCGGGTGCGCGGCTTTGCCTTGTTGCCCTTGGCGCACCCAAGCAGGAGTTCTTTGCCGATGCGGCAGCCCAGGCCGGTGCGCCGGTCACGTTCCTTTGCATCGGGGCGGGGCTCGATTTCATCGCAGGCAAGGTGAAGCGTGCACCGCTTCTTGTGCAACGTCTGGGTGCAGAGTGGTTTTTCCGCCTGTTGCAGGAGCCACGACGGCTTCTGTGGCGCTATATCCGGTGCGGTTTCGTGTTCCTCAGCCTGCTTGTGCGGCCAAATCGCGCCCGTTCCCCCGGGAATGAATAAAGTTTTAGGTGATTTGGCCACGATTCCGGCATGGTTATGTGGTGATGATTTGCTCCATGAGTGACGTGACCGTGACATCTTCTGCCGCTGATGCCCTGCCGCCCGAACCCCGCTACACATGGGGCCCCAGGGCCTATAGCCAGGGCGAGGTCTTTGCCGACACGATCGTGCATCTCATCGGGATCGTTTTTGCGGTCGTCGGCTCGGGCATCCTTCTTGCCTTTGCGATTGCGTGGAGCCACGGACCTGCGGTCGCCGCCACCGTGCCCTACTGCATCGGGCTCATCGCCATGATCGCGTGCTCAATGGCCTACAACATGACACCGCCCTCGGCGCGGCGCGAGTTCCTGCGGCGGTTCGACCATGCCGCAATCTTCCTCATGATCGCGGGCTCCTATACGCCCTTCACGACGCTTTATCTTTCGGGCGCGTGGGCCATCTCGATCACCATCGTCGTCTGGGTGGTCGCAGTTGCGGGCGTGACGCTGAAGCTCTTCTTTCCCTCACGCTTCGAGAAGCTGTCGCTTGCCGTCTATCTGATGATGGGCTGGATTGTTGTCGTGCCGATCAGCCAGTTGTGGGACACGATGGACGACGCGTCGTTGCTCCTGCTTGCGATCGGCGGCGCGCTCTATACGGCGGGCACGGCCTTCCACGTCTGGCACAAGCTCAAATTCCAGAACGCCATCTGGCATGTCTTCGTGCTGACAGCCGCGGGCTGCCACTATGCCGCTGTCACCATGTCGGTCCTGAACGCGCCGGTGTGAGCGCTTCCCGTCTGATTGTTTTTCATAGAGGCAATCGCCCTCCCGTCGGGGAGATTTGCATCTGCTCACTGCGTGGTTCGACAAACTCACCATGAGGTGACGCGGGCACTTTGCATCTATGCAATCGACGCAGCCCCTCAAACCCGCGGTGACGGTCCGGATTTGGGCGTCTTGCGGGCACGCGTTTTGGGCGTCGGGGCATGGCCATTTGTGCCATTGGTTCCATGCGTGCCGCTTGCCGCTTTCACGCCATTGGCAGGCCCATCCGCAATCACCGGCGCCCCGGCTGACATCTGGGCGGCAGCTTCTTTCAGCTCATCGAGGGCGGCTGCAATATATTGCGTGATGGTGCGCACATCGGGCACGGCCCTTCGGCAGCAGGTCAGCCCGAAATCCAGTTTGCCGTTATAGCTCTGCACCGTGATGTTGATCGCCGTGCCATGGGCCGGGATCGATACCGGATACATGGTCCTCACCTCGGCGCCGCACATGTAAAGCTGCACCTGCGGGCCGGGGACATTCGAGATCACCACATTCGCCAAAGGCGGCATCGCATCCGCGAGGCGCGAGCGGCCGAAGAGGTTGACCAGCCCCGTCACCAACCAGGGCGCGCCCAGCGAGGGGAAGTCGAGCATCATGTTGTCGCGCATCGTGTTGATGAACGCCTTGGACGACGCGCTCGACTTGCGGATCGCCTCCAGCCGCTTCAAGGGATCCTTGATGTGGGTCGCCAGCGGCACGGCCGTCATTGTCACCTGATTGTTCTGGGTCTCATCACCCTCCTGGCGCATGGAGACGGGAACACCGGCCACCAGAGGCTCCTTGGGCAGCGTGTCGTAATCCTCCAGATAGCGGCGCAAGGCGCCCGCACACAGCACCATCACCATGTCGTTGATGGTCGCGTCGAGCTTCTTGCCGAGCGCCTTCACCTCGCCCAGCGGCAGCGATACGGCACCGAAGGAACGCTGGTTGGTGATGGTGACATTGAAATGCGTGCGCGGGCCGAGCGTGAAGGCATTGCGGATTTTCCGGATGCCTTTGCGGCCCTCGTCGTCCGGCGTGGCGAGGCTTTTTGCCAGTGCGCGGGCAGCGTTGGGCAGAAGCCTTGCAAACTTCACGCTCTGGGTCAGTGCGTTGCTGCCGGCCGACCAGAGCAATTCGCCAATGCCCAGCTGATAGCGTTTGGCCGCATGGCGGGGCGGGGCTGCGCGCAGCTTGCGACCTTCGGCCGAGATGTCGAGCAGCGTGGCGGCAAGCTTCATGCCCGCCTGACCATCAAGGCCCGCGTGATGAACCTTTGAATAGAAGGCCAGCTCGCCGGTGTTGAGCCCTTCAATCACATAGAACTCCCACAAGGGGCGCGAGCGGTCGAGCAGCGAGGAGTGCAGGCGGCCAGCCAGCGCCTCAAGCTGCTGCATGCTGCCCGGCTTTGGCAGCACGGTGCGCCGCACGTGATAATCAAGGTCGATGTCTTCGTCTTCGATCCAGACAGGATTGGCAAGATCGAACGGCATCGCCTGCAGCTTGCGGGTGAAGACCGGCGCCAGATGAAGGCGCTCGGCCATCATGGCGCGAAAATCGTCGTAATAGTCGCGTTCGCGGTCCGGCCTGTCCTTCAACACGTAAAGACTGCCGATGTGCATCGGCATTTCAGGCGTCTCAAGATAGAGAAAGCCTGCGTCCAGTGCGCTCAGATGGGAGAGGCTCATGGGTGTCGTTTCCCAAGGATATTGGTGGCCGTAATCCAGGGAAACCTTGCGCAGAGGCCGCGGCTGCTTGCAAGGGCAGGGCTTGCCTCAGCCGCCTTCGTTGACGGCCAAGTTCCTGATTTATCCCCTTGGCCGCTAGTGCTGGCGGGCCAATGCAGGCCGGGGTGCGGGGGCAAGACGCGCAGGTGCGCGCCGCAGGCCGCCGGTCGGGGCCAACATCGCTTTGGTTGCTTCGACAATCAGAAGCCCGGCACTGCCGCGCAGCACGACGCGCCCCATGCGCTCCCATATCCGGCCGGTGCGCATGACAAGGGCGGAATTGACCGGCGGGCCATAGATCACTTCGTCAAAGCGCTCGGGCGTAAACATCGCGTCGCGTACCAGCCGGTCCAGCTGTCCGCGCGAATAAGGATGCCCATAGCCAAATGGCGTGCGCGTCGAGGCTGACCACAACGAACGGCGGTTGGGGGCAACGATCAGCAATCGCCCATCGGGGCGAAGCACGCGCCAGATCTGGCGCAATTGCGTGCGCCAGACCTCGCTTGTCTCAAGCCCGTGCACCAGCAGCACGCGGTCAATGGATCCATCGTCCAGCGGCAGGTCGGTTTCATGCACCAGGGCAACGCAGGACGGCCCCTGACGCGGCCAGACCGCAGCCCCCTGTTGTGCGGGCATCAGGGCGATCACACGTGCTGCCTCTCCCACAAAGGGAGCGAGATAGGGTGTGGCATAGCCCAGCCCCGCGACGTCGAGGCCCTTCACATCAGGCCAGATCATCCGCAGGCGGCGACGCACCAGACGGCGCGCGATCGTGCCAAGGCGCGAATCGTAGAACTGCCGGAAGATGGAGAGATCAGGATGCATTCACGTCCAGCGCGGTTTTGGACCCTTGTGGCGCGCAACTCTATGCGAGGGGCGCGATTTGCCCAAGCGGGTCTCCATGCGCTTAGATGAGGCCCATCGACGAGGTCATCCCATCCATGCAGATCACCATCATCCCCTGCCTCTCCGACAATTACGCCTATCTGATTGAGGCGGGGGGCGCCGTTGGCGTCGTTGACCCCTCCGAGGAGGCGCCGGTAGTTGCTTCCCTTGAGCAGAAGGGACTGCGCCTGACCCATATTCTCAACACCCATCACCATTTTGACCACACTGGCGGCAATGTGGGCCTGAAGGCCCGGTATGGCGCGCGGATCATCGGACCCCGGGCGGATGCGCATCGCATTCCCGGCCTTGATGAGGGCGTCGGCGAAGGCGACACGATTTCGGTTGGTGGCGCCAAGGCCGTGATCATCGACATCCCCGCGCACACGAGCGGCCACATCGCCTTTCATTTTCCGGAGAGTGGTGACGTTTTTACCGGCGACACACTTTTCGCGATGGGATGCGGACGCCTCTTTGAGGGAACGCCCGACGACATGTGGCGGGCCATGTCAAAGCTGGCTGCGTTGCCGCCCACGACGCGCGTCTGGTGCGGGCACGAGTACACGCAGAGCAACGGGCGCTTTGCGCTTTCGGTTGACGGGGAAAATGCAGCGCTCGCCGCGCGCATGGCAAAGGTCAAGACATTGCGCGATGCGGGCGCACCCACCATGCCGTCAAATATCGGGGACGAATTGGCAACCAATCCCTTCATGCGCGCGAACCTTCCCGCCCTTGCCGAGGCCGTGGGGATGCGGGGGCACACGCCATCAGATGTGCTGGGCGAGATCCGGCGCCGCAAGGACAGTTTCAGGTAGTGCGGGGAGACGGCGATGGGTGCCGACGAGATCATTGCCCTTCTGCAGCTTTCGCCGCATCCCGAAGGCGGGCATTATCGTGAAATCTTCCGCGACAAAGCGGGCGTCGATGGACGGGCCTATTCAACCAGCATCTATTTTCTCCTGAAGGCAGGCGAAGAGAGCCGCTGGCACCGGGTTGATGCGGCCGAGTGCTGGCACTTTTATGGTGGCGGCCCCTTGGTGATCGAAATGACCGATGCATCCCGGCCGCCCGGCAATCTGCCGCCCGAACGGCATGTGCTTGGTATGGATTTGTCGGCAGGCGAGCGGCCCCAGATCATTGTGCCGGCAGGCTTCTGGCAGCGGGCTTACCCGCTTGCCGACTTTACACTGGTCGGGTGCACGGTTGCGCCCGGCTTCCGGTTCTCGGGCTTCGAGATGGCGTGAGGGCCTGCGTCGGCGCTCGCCCCCGTGCTTTCCGCTTTGGCGCATGCAAGGGTGACACCATCACTGCACATTGCCCTTTGAGCCAGAAATGTCGCCCGAATTCGTCCTGCCGCTGATGGTGCTGGCGTCAGCGGTGCTTCATGCGCTCGTCAATGCGCTGATGAAGTCGCATGGCGACCGCATCGCGCTCAGGAGTGCGATCTCGGCCGTCGAGGCGCTGGGCGGTCTTGGCTTTGCCGCCTTCGTGCCCTTGCCCGATGGCGCCCTGTGGCTGGTGCTCATCGCCTCCGGCCTCATCCATGTCGGCTACCAGATCATCCTGATGGCGGCCTATGCAAATGCCGAGTTCTCGCTTGCCTATCCGGTGGCGCGCGGCACGGCGCCGCTTCTGACAGCTTTTGGCGCGATGCTCCTTTTCGAGGAGACCGTTCCCATCGAGGTCCTGGCAGGTGTCTTCCTGATCTCGGGCGCGCTCATTGCCTTTGCGCTGGAGCCGCAACGGCAGGCTGCCCATCTTCACCGCAAGGGTGTCATGCTGGCTGTCACCACGGGTGTTGCGATCACGGCCTATACGCTCGTTGATGTCTATGGCGTGCGGCTGGCCGCCGATCCCATGAGCTTCATCGTCTGGCTCTATATCGTCTGCTGCATCCTTCTCAATACCGGCATGGTCGTACGCGGCGGCAAGATTGCCGTGCGGCGCATCGCGACGGCCTGGCGGCCGGGCATTCTGGGCGGGCTCTTGTCGCTGGGCAGTTACACGCTGGCGCTGCTTGCCTTCGACATGGGGGCGACGGCAGAGGTCGCAGCCTTGCGCGAAACATCCGTGCTTTTCGGCGTGATGCTGGGTGTATTCCTCTTCCGGGAAAGGCTGGGGCTGCGTCGGGCTTTGGCTGCCGCCGTGATCGCAGCTGGCGCGATCCTGATCGCGGCGCACTAGACGCCTCTGCCAGTTCGCAGCGACGTGATTTGCCGCCGGGGAATTGACGGTGCGCCCATGCCGCTGTCACGGGTTGATTTCCGCGATCCAAGCGCCTAGGGGATGAGGCAATCCTTGAACGTGCTTCAAGCGGGGCTTCTTCTATCCCCAAGGGCGTGACCCATGATGCGGGTATTCGAGATCACCACAGGATGCCTCCGGCGCAACCTTGCCGCCGAAAGCGGCCCTGTGCCCGAGACCGCCATCTGGATCGACCTCCACGCCCCCACCCAGGACGAGGTCAAGCGCACCGAAGCGCTTCTCGGCATTGTTGCGCCCACGCGCGAAGAAATGCAGGAGATCGAGGCCTCGTCACGCGTCTATCACGAGGACAGCGGCCTCTTCATGACGACGGGCGTGGTCTCGCGCACCGAGACCGACAGCCCTGAATCAAGCGCCATCACCTTCGTGCTCGCCAATGGCCGACTGTTGACGTTGCGCTATTCCGAACCGATGCCGTTCAACACGTTCCCTGCGCGCGCCGAGCGCCAGCCGGGCCTGTGGACGACGGCAGAGGGTGTGCTGGCAGGCCTTCTGGAAGCCGTGATCGACCGCACCGCAGATATTCTGGAGCGGGTCAGTGCCGAAATTGACGTCCTCTCCAAGGAAGCCTTCGGGCGCACCCCCAGCGGCGCCAATGTCGATGCGCGCGAATTGCAGAATCTTCTGGTGCGCCTCGGCCGGGCCAATGACATCTCGTCGAAAGTCCGCGAAAGCCTTGTGGGCACGAGCCGGGTTCTCACCTTCATCACCCAGGCACTCGAAGGCAAGGCCGCCAAGGACCTCAAGGCCATGCTGAAAACGCTGGCGCGCGACGTGCAGTCGCTGTCGGACCACACGACATTCCTGTCGTCCAAGGTCGAGTTCCTCCTGTCGGCCATTCTCGGCCTCATCAATCTCGACCAGAACCGCGTCATCAAGATCCTGTCGATTGCGGCCAGCGTGTTCCTGCCACCCACGTTGATCGCCAGCTTCTACGGCATGAATTTCCACAATATGCCTGAACTCACTTCCGACTGGGGCTATCCCTTGGCGACGGTTGCAATCGTCCTTTCGGGGCTTCTGCCGTTCCTCTTCTTCAAATGGCGCAAATGGCTTTGAGGCCCAGTGGCCATGGCTGAGGCGGCCGGGCCAGTCCATGCACCTGTCCGGGCGATGGCGCTCAAACTTGCAGCCACGTTCTCGTTCTCGATCATGGCGGCATCGGTCAAGTGGCTGGAAGGCCGCTATCCGGTCGGCGAGGTTGTGTTCTTCCGCACCTTCTTTGCGCTGGTGCCCGTCATCGTGATGGCGGCGCTGGCGGGCAATATCCGCGCGCAGCTCTCCGTGCGACGGCCCATGGCGCATGTCACACGCTCGGGGCTCGGCATTGCGGCGATGTTCCTCTCCTTCATCGCGCTTTCTGCGCTGCCTTTGGCCGACTGGACAGCCATCAGCTTTGCCATGCCGATCTTTGCAGTGGTGCTGGCAGCACTCTGGCTCAAGGAAAAAGTAGGCCCGTGGCGGTGGGGCGCGGTGGCTGCAGGGTTTGCCGGCATCATCCTGATGGTCGGCGAGCATGTGGGACTGCAGGCAGGTTCGGGCATTGTCTCGTTTGCTGCCCTCATCATGCTTGCGAGCACGATGTTCTCGGCCTGTGTGATCGTCACCATCCGCGAAATTTCGGCGACCGAGACGAGCCTGGCAATCGTTTTCTACTTCATGCTCGCGTGCACGGCGGCGGCCCTTGTGACACTGCCTTTCGGCTGGAACTGGCCCCTTTCGGTCGGGGACGGCGCGGTCCTTGTCCTTACCGGGCTTTCCGGCGGGCTTGGCCAGATATTCAACACGCGCAGTTATCGCTATGGCGAACCGTCGTTTCTGGCACCCTTCGACTATGTGGCGATGGTCTGGGCCATCGCCTTCGGGTTCATCCTCTTTGCCGAGGTGCCCTCGCCGATGGTGCTTGCAGGTGCTTCCATCGTGAGTGCGGCAGGCGTCGTGATCGCCATGCGCGAACGCCGCCGCCACAAGCAGCTTGCCAGCGGGGATGATGACATCCTGCCCGCCTGATCAGCCGGCGAGGACCTTTGCCTTGATAGCGTCAAGCTCGGCCACGAAAGCGTCGCCGAAATAATATTCAAGCTCACTGCGCACGCCATCATAGAGGCTTGGGCCATCGCCGAGGCAGGCGAGCGACTTTTCCATCACCTCCTCGGTCACGAGCAAAAGCCCGTCGCCGAAGGTGAGGGGAAAGAGCGCGCTGATGAGCGGCTTCAATTCGTGATAGTCGCGGCCGAGCTCAATGGCGAGCGCATGCAGATTGCAGAGGCCATTCGCGCGGTTCAGGAACACGCAGCGTCCATCGACCACGATGGAGCGGTGCGCGCCGCCGCCGGGATATTCCGCATCCGGCGTGAAGCTTCCGGTAAAGCAGCTGTCAAAGGCGCGGCCGGTGATGCGTTCCACATCCTTGCGCACGGTCTTGAGGTTCTCATAAACGGCGGCATCGACATCCACGCCATAGGAGCAGCATTGCTGGGCACAGAACGTGCACTTGGTGCAATGGGTGAAATAGGTGCGGGTGAAGATGTCAGCGGCCACTTCGCGGATGAAGGGTACGCCCGTGCGCGCCACATAAGAGCGGCTGAGGGCGATCACCTTGGGCGCGACATATTCCGGGTACTCGCTCAAATCACCGAAATGGTCGAAGGCGGTACTGCTTGCAGGGTTGCTCAAAGGCGCGCTCCAAAAATCGCAAGGCCATCATCGTCCCGGTAGTAGTCCGGGACGGTTGCTATAAGCGGAAAACCACAGCGTTCGTAAAGGGTGCGTGCTGCGGCATAGTCACCCCTGGTCGAGGTCTGGATGAAGAGGTGGGTCGCGCCCAATGCGCGGGCGCGGGCGCGTGTCTCATCCATCAGGCGGCGGGCAAGCCCCTTGCCCTGGGCCATGGGGCTCGTCGCAATCCAGTAGAGGTCAAAGCGGTTCTCGGTGCCGGGGATGGTCCCGAAAATCGCAAAGGCAAGCGGGGTGCCGTGTTCCTCGGCCACCAGAAGCCAATAGCCGGACTTATCGCCGTCCTTCAGCATGGTTGCGATGATGTCGGGCACGAAGTCGAGTTCGCTTGCCGCAAAGACGCCGGTTGCCGCCGCAATGGCGCGCAGGGCCTCGCCGTCACCGGCCCTGGGTTCAGTGCGGAAAATGAGGGTCGGACCGGCCATGACCCATTCAGGCATTGCCGGCGCCGCGGCGCAACCCGGCATCGACAATTGTCCGGATGAGGCCGACATAATCGAGGCCGATCTTGAGGGCGGCCGCGGCCATGCCTGCATCCATCGATATGTCCGGGTTCACATTGACGTCGATCACGTGGACCGTGCCGTCGGCAGCGACGCGCATGTCCACCCGCACCCAGCCGCCTAGACCCAGAAGCTTCCAGGTGCCCATGGCCGCCTCTGACAATCTGCGGGCAAGTTCCGGTTCGGCCTTCGCGTCGAGGAAGCGGCGGACCGTGCCCTTGTATTGGGCGCTTCCGGTCTGCCATTTGGCGGCCGTGTCGATGATGCGGGGCATGCCCGGCGGGAAATTCACGAAGGTCATCTCTGCCAGCGGCATTACACGCGGGCCGTCCGGCATCTCCAGCATGGCGATATTGAATTCACGGCCGTCGATATATTCCTCGGCAAACCAGCGTGCATCGATCTTGGCGGACGCATCCTTCCAGCGTGCCAGCACAGCGGCGCGTCCCTTGACCACCGCGCCCGCATCAAGCCCGGCACTGGCATGTTCAGACACCGACTTGACGATATAGGTCGCGTCATCGCGCAAGCCTTCCCAATGCGGCTCGCAGGCAAAGCCGGGCGTGTTGATGCCGACGCTTGTGAGGAACGGCTTGATCGCGATCTTGTCGGAGGCGGCCATGAGGCCAAAGGAGCCGGATCCTGCGAAGGGCACGCGCGCCGTCTCGTAAAGGGCGGCGGCCAGATAGGCGAGGCGGTCGGTATTGAGGGAAGCCTCGACCAGATTGAACACGAAGTCGGGTTTCAGTTTCCTGAGGAGCAAGAGGTGCTCCGGCATGTTGCCGTCGAACTTGATACGCAAGGTGCGCCAGCCCAACGCCAAGAGGGCATTCTCGACTTCGGTCGATTGGGCGTCGGTTGACAATGCCGGGTCTTCATCATCGCCGGTTACGATGGCGGAATAGAGCAGGGCAAGCCGCCCGCGCCCGTGGTCTGGCGTGTTCATGACAGATTTGTCCGTGCCGCCAGAGCAGGAAAACGGCCGAGGAATGCCTTGACGATGCGGGTGATGAGTTCGGGATAAGTCATCCCGACATCCCGCGCGAGAAAGACGAGATCCGAGTAATCCGGATGCAGGCCCGCCAGCGGGTTCACCTCGATGAAATGCGGTCGGCCCACGCCATCCGAACGGATGTCGATGCGGCCGCCATCGCGGCAGCGCAAGGCGCGCCAGGCTTTCAGTGCCACATCGGCGGCAACGCGGGCTTCGCCATCGTCCGCAATGGCGTAGGAGATCCTGCCTTCCCAATCCTGCTTGTTCTCATAGCCATAGCCGTGGGCTGCAGCCTTCTCGCCGAAAAGAACCTCCATCACGCCCAGCGCATAGGCGCCTTCGCCGTCGCCGACGATGCCGACCGTGAATTCCCGGCCGGACAGGAAGGTCTCGACCAGCACGGGCTGGCGGAACTTTGCGATGAGATCGCGTGTGGTCGCCTCAAGTTCGGCATGGTTGGTCACGCGCGACTTTGCGCTCACGCCCTTGCCGGAGCCCTCTGCCACAGGCTTTGCGAACAGGGGGAAGGGCAGGGTGACATTGGCGGCGTCGGATGCCGCATGCAGCACGGTGAACTCGGCGGTCGGCACACCCTGTTCACGGGCAATCGTCTTGGCGATCGCCTTGTCCAGCGTGATGCAAAGGGTCAGGGGATCAGAAAAGACATAAGGGATGTCATAGGCATCCAGGAGTGCCGGCACCTGTGCCTCGCGGCCCATGCCATGCATCCCCTCGCAGATGTTGAAGACGAAATCCCATTTCTGGCCGGCGGCCAAGGCCTCAACCAGATTGCGGACATGGCCGATGCGGGTGACTTCAAAGCCGAGCGAGGCAAGCACACCCTCGAGCCCGTTGATGGTCGCCTCGCTGTCGAACTCGGCGGTTTCCTCCTCGCCATAGCCCATGGCGAGCCAGTCCTTGCGCAGGTCATAGGTCAGGCCCACGCGCAATGGGCCGCCCGGCATTTGCGGCTTCATCGCATCTTCCGGCGAAGCATCCGCCTACTCGGCGGCGGCGCGCAGCGCCTTGGGCATCTTGCGGTCGGCACCCAGCGTGCCTTGCGGGTCGGCATAGCGGTAGGTGCCGCCCTCAAAATTGCGCAGCACCAGATCATTGCCGTCGCGGCCAACGATGTAGTCCGGATTGACGGGAATCTTGCCGCCGCCGCCCGGTGCATCGACCACGAATTGCGGTACTGCATAACCCGACGTGTGGCCGCGCAGGGCCTGGATGATCTCCACGCCCTTGTGGACGGGGGTGCGGAAATGGCTGGTCCCGCGGATCGGGTCGCATTGATAAAGGTAATAGGGGCGGACCCGGCGCTTCAAAAGCCCGTGGACGAGATCCTTCATCACCGTGACGTCGTCATTGACGTCCTTCAGAAGAACAGTCTGTGAACCCAGAAGGATGCCGGCATCGGCCAGCCGGTCACAGGCCTCGGTCACTTCGGGCGAGAATTCGGAGGGATGGGTGAAGTGAATGCTCATCCAGGGTTTGTGCTTGCGCAGGGTCCGGGTGAGGTCGCGGGTGATGCGCTGGGGCAGCACGACCGGGATTTTCGAGCCCAGGCGCACGAACTCGATATGCTTGATGCGGCGCAGGCGGCCCAGAAGGTAATCCAGCTTCTCGTCACCGATGGAAAGCGGGTCGCCACCGGAAAGCAGCACGTCGCGGACTTCGGTGTGCTCTTCGAGATAAGAGAGCGCGCCTTCCCACTCATTGGTCGAGAAATGGTACTCGCCGCCCGCATTGCCGACCATGCGCGAGCGCGTGCAATAGCGGCAATAGGTGGCGCAAAAGCCGGTGGTCAGGAACAAAACGCGGTCAGGATAACGGTGAACCAGACCCGGCACCTTGGTGTCGTGGTCTTCGCCCAGGGGATCATCTTCCTCGCCCGGGCTTTTGATCAGCTCATCGCCTACCATGATGTGGGTGCGGCGAAGCGGCTCCATGGGGTCATCGAGCCCCATGCGTGACGCATAATAAGGAGTGATGCCAACCGGAAGGGAACCGGTGTGGGCGGCGACGGCCATCCGCTCGTCGTCTGACAGCTTGAAGATACGCTCCAGATCGGCCAGCGAACGGATGCGGCTGCGGGATTGCCAGCGCCAGTCATTCCAGTCGTCGGGGCCGCTTTGGGGGAAGAACCGCTTGTAAAAATCGCGGGATTCCGCGGAAACCGGGAAGCGGTTTACCTTGCGGGAGGGGGTCTTGCCGATGGCGGCTGAAGCGGCAGTCGGGGAAGCGGCAATGTCGCCAGCCTTGTCCCGTTTGACCTTGAGTGCCGTGCCATTCGCCGTGGTGGACGGCTGCCGCACTTCCGGGCGGAACGTGCGGTTCAGAATAGTGTGAGCGGTCATATAACCCCGGTTGATCCCTGTCTCATCAACCCGGTGAAAGCAAAACCCCTTTTCAGCCTGTCGTCTTTTTCTTCACCGGTTGCTGTTCGCTCCGGCTCTTGTTTCCTGTGCCGCATGCAAACGCGGCGCAAAGGGCAACTTCCCTCGGGCGGCCCGGACATGCGCGCTGCTTTCTTTGATGAAGCATGCATCACGCCGGACCATCACCGGACGCAGGAACGATTCACATCGGCCCGCGCGACCGGATGCCGCATAAAGTAATGAAAGTTTTCAAGTCGTCAACAAATCGTCATCGATGCGCCGGGCGGGAGCGACGTCCGCAGCATCGGCTCATGCGTGTTTTGCATCGCGCGCAAAGATGAAGCGGACCGTCCGTGATGATGTGGTGTGCATGATCGTCCACACGCGACGACGCTGGTGCATCACCGCGTGCATCCGTGCTGCATGCAGTTGCGGTGGCGGGTCGATGCAGAATTTCCGCAATCATCGATCGCGCTTCGTTGCCAATAAAATACTGGATTCTGCAACAGGCGTGACCGGGAGATGTTCACGTCAGCGATTTGTGTTCCATCACGCGACACGCATGTGCGCGTGGGTGAATTTCAATGGGCGGGAATCTGTCATCTGCGTGCATCGATGAACGTGATGGCTTGTGCCCGATGACCCGGCACAAGGGTGATGTTGCATGAACACGACACATAAAAAAATCCGGGGCCGATACCGGCCACAAGGCGGGCCAGCCCCCTTCCGGACAGGGCCGTTGTGCAGATTTGTGCAGAACCGATTCGCCGGGCCTAGGGCGCGATGCGGAAGATTTTCAGGTTGCGCACCTTGCCGCCGCCAAGTTCACGCGAAAGATCGACAGGTCCGGATGCATCACCACCGATCGCAGAAATCACGCGTGACGGATCACGCCGCCTGGTTACGAGCGCGATGACACTGCCGTCGTTCACCCACGGCATGAACATCTCAAAATGATTTTGGGGGCGGCCGCCATCCGTCCACATGCGCAACGCCAGTCCGCTGTCGCGCGTGTAATAGAGAAGTGACGCCATATCCTCGCGATCATCGGAGACGATCACATCCGCTCCCATGGCCCGGGCGTTGGCGACCACATCGGCGGCCTGCAGATCCCAGCCGCGCAGGCGCTTCACATCATTCTCGCGGTCCAGTGCCGAAACCAGCGCGGGCGAAACTGCCAATGAATACAGGACGATACCAAAAATGACGTGCGGCACCAGAAGGCCTGCGCCCGATTTCCACTTCCGGCCGGCGGCCAGATGCGCGCCGACCGCAATGGCCGCTCCCAGAAAAGCCGGCGCTGCCCAATTCGCATTGGCACGCGAGATGAAACTCTGGGTGATGCCGATCAGGAGGATCGGCAGGCTGAAGAGCACCAGAAAACGAAGCCGCGATGCTCCGGCATCCCTGGCGCCGCGCGTTTTCCACAGGCCGATCACAACCAGCGCCAGCAGAAAAATGGTGAACGGACCCAGAAGACCGATCTGGGCGCCGACAAACTCGGCCAGTTTCTCCGGATTGAAATTGTCGGCTTGCCAGTTTGCATTCTCGGCCGTGTGCCAGAAGGTCGGAAAGCCGTGAGCGGCATTCCAGATGATGTTGGGGCTGATGGTCAAAGCGAAGGCGCCGACGAGAGCGGCGCCACGCCTGTTCAGAAGCCGGGTGCGGGCACGGGCGTCAGTAAGAAGGACAATCCCAAGGCACAGGGCGGCATAGCCCATGGCGTATTTTGCAAGGAAGCCAAGTCCTGCTGCGACGCCGGTTGCCAGTGCCAGGGAAAGCGGCGGCTCCTTCCCGTCATGGATGATGGCTGAAAGGCCCAGAAGGGTCAGGGCCCAGAAGAACAGAAGCGGGACATCGGTCGTGATGAGGAGTGCCGAGAAGAAACTTGCAGGCAAGGTCGTGAAGACGAGCCCCGCCCAGAATCCCGCACGCGGTCCAAACAGGCGCAGACCGATGAGGAAACAAATGAGTGCGGTTCCGGCCGCATAGAGCGGCGAGGCAAGCCGCACACAGGCCTCCGCGTCCCCGCAGACCGACGTCGTTGCACCAATCGACCATGCGATCAGCGGCGGTTTCGAGAAGTAACCAAAGTCGGGTGTCAGCGACCAGTACCAGTACTGCGCCTCGTCGGGACCAAGATTGAGCGGGGTTGCAACCAGGACCGCGATGCGCACAAGCGTCAGCGCGCCGACCAGCGCAAGGAGCAGCCAGAACGCAAAGCGCGGATTATCCAGCCGGTCCCCGAATGCCGTCCTGTTCATGGCGCGCCCGCCTTCACGCGCCGATAGAGCGTGATTTCCGTATCGGCACCGCGCGAATAATTGAGGCCGCTCACCGTGCCAAAGCTTTCCACGGCAAGTCCAAGGCGCGCGGCTTCGGCGAGGAATTCCTCCCGCCGCTTGCTCTCGGCAATGACAACGCCATCGGGCGTTTCGGCAAGGAAGGTGGCCGCGTTCGTGCCGCGCCCCAGTCTTGTCGTGGTGGAAGTGAGGAACACGAGTGAGGGTTCGCTGTAGCCCGCAGTTGCCAAAGGCGGCAGGCCGTCGGGATAGGCCTCATGCAGGGCGGCGGCTACGCGCGAGGAGATCTGGATTGAATCCACCAGATGAACGCTGCGCATCGTCGCTGTGCCATAGAGCACCAGCGCCATCATGCCCGCCGTCACCAGCGCCTTGCGGTCCTCGCGCATCACGGCCAGCAGGGCTGCGATCATGGCAAGGGCTGCGAGCACCATCGTCAGCGCATAGTCGGGAATGCCGGGACCCTGTCCCATGAAAGCGGGAAGCAGCGTGATGGCGGCAGCAAAGGCAAGCGCGATGAGGAGCCAAAGCGCCACGTTGGCGCGGCGCAGGCCATTCATCACCGGGGCGGTCTCACGCACCAGATAGTCCGCGATGATGAGCGCGAAGGCGGGATAGAGCGGCAGCACATAGTGCGGCAGCTTGGTCGGGATTGCCTCGAAGACGAGGAAGCCCGGTACGATCCAGGCGATCAGGAAGGCAAGCGCCGTATCCTTGCGCTCACGCCACACGCGGCGCGCGGCAGGCAGAAGGAGGAGTGTACCGGGGAAGAACGTGATGAAGAGGGCAGCGAGATAATAGCCGGGCGGCCCCCAGTGCTTTTCCTGTCCGCCCGCCAATTTGGGCGCGAGGTCGCCAAAGATCGCCTCCTGCCAGAAGGCGCCGTCGGTCTTGATGGTGATGGCAATCGCCCAGGGCGCGACAATCGCCAGTGCCAGCGGCAGACCCCAAAGCGGGCGCAGGGCAAGCAGCCAGCGCGCCTCGCGCTCCGCCACGACCAGCCATGCAATGGCAAGGCCCGACACCATGAAGGCGACGGGTCCCTTGATGAGAAGCCCCGCGCCCATGGCGATCCAGAAAAGGAGTGCTGTCCCTGCCGGTGTCGCTGCACCCTTGCGGTGATCCATCCAGACGCGCGCGAGTGCCGCCATCATCGCGGTGATGCAGGCGGCAAGCACGGCGTCGGTCTTGGCGATATGGGCTTCACCCACCATCAGGGCGGTCACGGCAAAAAGGGCGGCGCCCCAGAGCGCGGTCCTTTGGCCAAAGAGAATGAGCCCGGCCTGAAAGCAGAACATGACGGCAATGACGGCGCCGATCACCGAGGGAATGCGATAGGCCCAGATCCCGGCCCCGGCACCGCCAAAGGCCGACACGGACGCCGCCTGAAGCCAGTAGATGCCGACCGGCTTCTTGTTGCGGGCCTCGTCCTGAAAACGGATTTCGATGAAATCGCCCGTCTCCACCATCTGCCTTGTCGCCTGGGCAAAGCGCGACTCGTCACGGTCGAGCGGCGGGATGGCCGAGATGCCGGGCAAGGCGGCCAGAAGGGTCAGGACCATCAGGAACATGCGCGGACGCGCTTCCGCAAAGCGGAGCACGGCGGCAAAGGCGCGGGTAAAGGCGGTCATGCGCATCTTGTTTCATGCCGGGGGGCGGGCCGGCGCAGGGGAGTTTTCGGGCGCCACCATAACGGTGTTGCGCCCCAAGGTGAATCCGCCTTTCGGGCGGCAACCGGTCAGCAATGCCGGCGTCGTTAACGGGGCTCATTTGCCAAGTCCGCGCTCGCTCCTTGCACTTTTCGCCTGAAAGAGGCTAATCGGCGGCTTGTGCGACCACATGGGTTTTGCCAAGCGGCCCAAGTGTGATGATCCTTGTGTGACGATCCTTGGCGCGATGATCCTTGAAGCCCACCCATGAACGCAACGCCCCATGCCCCGCCCGAAATCTCGGTCGTCATTCCGGTCAAGGATGAGGCGGGGAACATCGAGCCATTGGTGAGCGAGATCGTGGCGGCGTTGTCAGACCGCATGACTTTCGAGATCATCTATGTCGATGACGGCTCCAGCGATGAAACGCCCGCCACGCTGATGGCACTCAAGGCGCGGGTCGGCGAATTGCGGGTGCTGCGGCACGCCAAAAATTGCGGCCAGAGTGCTGCCGTGCGCTCGGGCGTGATCGCGGCGCGGGCGCCGGTGATCGTCACGCTGGATGGCGACGGGCAGAACGTGCCAGCCGACATTCCCCTTCTGGTGGATGCGTTCCGCAAGGCTCCGGTTCCGACCGGACTTGTCGGCGGCAAACGCACCAAACGGCAGGATACGTTTTTCAAGCGCATCGCCTCGAAGGCTGCCAATGGCATCAGGCGGCGCCTTCTGCGCGACAAGACGGCGGATTCCGGATCGGGCCTCAAGCTCTTTTCGCGCGACGCCTATCTGCGCCTGCCCTATTTCGATCACATGCACCGGTTCCTGCCCGCGTTGATGCTGCGGGAAGGGTTTGATGTCACCTTTGTCGATGTGCAGCACCGGCCGCGCACCAGGGGACAATCAAAATACGGCGTGTTCGACCGGCTGTGGGTTTCGATCTCCGACATTCTCGGCGTGGTCTGGCTGATCCGCCGGGGGCATGTGGCCAAAGTGACAAGAGAGCTTCAGGGAGCGCCTCTACCATGAGCGGCATTTTCGACTGGATGACTGCAGAGCACGTCTGGCTCCTGATCGGATTTGCGGGGCAGGGGCTTTTTGCGTCCCGCTTCATCATCCAGTGGATCCGCTCCGAGCGCGCCGGGCGCAGCGTCATGCCGGTTGCGTTCTGGTATTTCAGCCTTCTGGGTGGCCTCGTCACTCTGGCCTATGCGATCTACAAAGAGGACCCGGTCTTCATCACGGGTCAGGCAACCGGTCTTCTCGTCTATATGCGCAACCTCTTTTTCATCCGGCGCGAGAAAACGGCCAATCAAGCAGCCTGAGCGGGAAGCCCCCCGCGCCTTCGTGCCGCTTTTCAGCCACATTTCGGGTCCGGGATGGATCGGTGCTATAGTCCTGCCGTCAGGCGGCGCTTGTTGCTGCCGGGTCTTACATGAGGGGAAGCCATGAAGGGCGCTATCTACACAGCCTTACCGCTGATGGTCGTTTCGCTGGTGATCTACAACATCCTTGCAGCGCTTGGCGCGAACATGGACTACGTGCTTGTCACGTTCGGCATGCGCTCGGGTGAGTGGAGCCTGCAACTGGGTGACCTTCTGGTCATCGTCTCGCTCGTCTTCCTTTTCGGCGAACTTGTAAAGTCGACGACCACGGGTGCCAATTCAGTCATCAATCATGCGCTCAGCATGATCATCTTCATCGTCTTCCTCGTGCAGTTCGTGCTGATGGAAGGCTTTGCGAATTCGACCTTCTTCATCATCATGTGCATGCAGCTTCTTGATGTGGTGGCAGGCTTCACGATTTCGATCGTGGCGGCCAAGCGCGACTTCGGCAATGCGTCGCCGGTGATCGGCCCGAATTGACGTAACCCGCGTTCACGCGAAACGCGTGCGCAAGACAAGAGGGCGGTGCCATCAGGCTCCGCCCTTTTTCTTTCAGATGAGAAAATAGAGCACAAACGCGAGCGCGAAATGGTCCACCGCGCGCGGCAGCCGGATGCGCCAGCGCGATTGCTGATGAACAAGGATGCTGTCGGCAATGTCGCCTGCATCCGCCGGTCTGGTGATTGCTTCCATGCGCCTTGCCCCGCAAGCCGGGGACCTGGCGGCCAATGTGCCATTCCGGCACGGCCCCAAGCCCCTCTTGCAGGGACAAGCGCAAACATCATGCCTTGAATGTCAGGAGCGCCAGCGCAAGGTTGTTTGCGGCACGGGATTGACGAAGGCGCGGCCCTCCGCCTTTGCCTCCGTCCATTCCTTCTTCAGCCGGTGATACCACATGGCAGGCACGTCGGCGTCCTGGATCAGCATCTGGCGGGCCCCGTATTTCAGGCCCTCGCGCTGCTGGGTCACGATTTTCCGGTCCTGCCCCATGAAGATTTTCGCAAAAGGCCGCATCAGCGGCGTGAACAGCGAGAAGAGCCGGTTGTTCCAGTAGAAGACCTGCGTCACTTCGGTTTCGTCATGGGTCAGCGGCGTGACGGCGGTAAATCCCAGAATGTGGTTCTTGCCCGCCTTGATGATCTCGTAGCGCAGGCTGGGCAGCGCGAAGGCGATCTCGGTCGTGATGCCGCCGCCCAGCACCTTGTAGAGGCCCGCGTTCTTCGACGGCTCGTGGGCGAGCATGGTGAAGCCGAGCGGCGAGGGTGCATATTTCTTCGCCTTGGCGTGGATCGAGCCGCGCTTGCGCCAGAACCATGAGGAATGGACAAAGGGGCCGTGGGCGGGATCCATCAGGCCGACAACCGTGTGATCAATGGATACGGGAAAGACCTGGCGCTCGATGAAGCGCGGACCGCCCGGACCATCATAGGGAAGCGCGGGATGCGGCAGGTCGGGCGCGGTGGTTGCGTCCTTCCCCATGAAAATCCAGATGAGCCCGCGCTCCTCGGCGACCGGATAGTTGCGCACACCGATGCGCGACACATCCATATCCTGACCCTCGACGAGGGAAGGGATGGCGGTGCAGCGACCGCCCGCATTGAAGCGCCAGCCATGATAGGGGCACTCGACATCATTGCCTTCAAAGCGGCCGCCGGACAGGGGCACGCCGCGATGCGGGCAGATGTCGCGCAGCGCAAAGGCCTCGCCCGCTGGTGTGCGGCCCAGGAGCACGGGTTCGTTCAGCAGCATTTTGCGCGCGAGTTTCCCGGCCTTCACATCGCTTGCGAGCGCGGCGCAGTACCAGAGGTCACGCAGATATTGGGGTTCTTCCATCATGGCGGTCACAATAGGCGGCAGGGTTGCGTTTGCCAATTGCGGCAGACGCGCGCGCCGTTAAGGTCGTGGGACCATTCCGGATGACGGCTTGGGTAGCGGGTTGGACATTGGGCGGGCGACGGCAGGGAGCATGGGGGCATGGCGCTTTTCTTTGATGCGGAATGGTTTGATGCCCGGCTTACCGAACGGCATCTGACGCGCGCGATGCTGGCCGCTCTTCTGGGTCATGACGAATCCGCGATCAACGAGATGTTCAAGGATCAGCGCGAATTGTCGCCGCGCGATGTCGCGGAACTGGCGCGGCTCTTCCATCAGCCGCCGGAGATGATTGCGCTCAAGGCCGGCGTCTCAACGCCGGTTCCCAAGCCTGATACGGGACTGGACATGCGGCTTGCTGCCATTGAAGCGCGGCTGGCGCGCATCGAGGCCCTGCTCGAGGAGGCGGCTTTGCGCCCTCAAGCCTCGACAGTCATGAGCGGTGCAAGCGTAAAGCGCGGCTCATAGGCGGCCATTCGCGCATCGGGTGCCAGGGATGCGACCGCACGCAGATGCTGGGCAATCGCCTGCGTCACAAAAAGGGCCGTAGCACTTGCCGCGTTCGCGGCCAGGTCGGCTCCAGCGTGATGCCGGGGCGTGGTTGCGCCCTGCGTGCGCACGACGGGCAGAGAGGCAATCGGCTTCTCGCGCCAATGTTCCCGACCGGCAGCAGCCGCGGGCGCAGGTGATACGGGCGGAACGCGGCTACTCCGCGCATCCATGGTGTGTCCCGCTTTGATACGTCCGATCATGTCTTCGACCCTCTTCAGGGAATGAAGTGCAACCGGCGGGCCGGGGAACTTTCCCTTGGTGGGGGTGAGCGCTCCCTGCGCTTACCAAGTGTTCATCGTGAATGCGGTTTTGCCATACGCAACCCCGCATTGCGCCTTGCCATTACCGCTTTCATTAAGGTGCCGCACCTAGTTTGGCAGGCGAGGGCGCAGAGAAGCCTGATCCCTCGTTTTTGTATCCGTTACTCCGTTCAGAACGAGCGCGGTCCCTTGAGTTCAAACCTGTTCCATACGCAAGACATCCAGGTACCGGGAATTGCGGGCCTTGCGGCCGTCCACGAGGCACAGTGGTTGCGCCTTGCGCTTTCGCATGCGGGGTCTGCTGCCTATCTGTGGACGCCGGGTGATGACCGCATCAACTGGTCGGATGGCGCGATGGAGCTTCTCAAGGTGCGCGACGCGCGCACGATCGCCACGCGGACGGCCTTCCGCCGCCTGATGCGCGCCGACAGCGCCAAGGCATTTGATGCCGTGCTTGATGGCCCCCACGAGACGGGACTTGCTTTCTCGCTTGAGTACGAAATCCGTACGCCGGGCGGCGGCGTTGCCTGGATCGAGGATTGCGGCGCGCCGCTTCTGGATGAGAACGGCAAGCTGCAGCAGATCGTCGGCGCCATCCGTGTGGTGACCGACCGCAAGTCACGCGAGTCGCGGCTGGCGCATCTTGCGTCCTATGACGAACTCACGGGACATCTGACGCGCTCGCGGCTCAGGGAATCGCTGGATGAGACGGTCACGCGGGCCACCGCAAATGGCGCGCGTGCGGCCTATCTTGTCTGCGGCATTGACGGGCTTGCCGCGGTCAATGAATCCTACGGCCTTGATGTGGCCGATGACATCATCGTGGCGAGCGCGCGGCGCCTTGCCTCGTCCCTGCGGGCGGATGATCTGATCGGCCGGGTCGGCGGCAACAAATTCGGCATCATCCTCAATGGCTGCCGCGAGAGCGATCTTGCCGCTGCCGCCGAGCGCCTGCGCGAGACTGTGCGCGAGCATTTGATCGAAACGCGGGCGGGGCTTGTCTCGTCAACCGTATCGGTCGGGGCTGTGACGCTGCCCGGCGGCGCATCGTCAAGCGAAGAGGCGATGATCCGCGCGGAAGAGGCGCTGGGCCGGGCCAAGGCATCAGGCCGCGACAGTTTCCTCATCTATGATCATTCGCCGCAGCGCGAATCGGCGCGCCGCCGCAATGCGGCCATCGGCGACCAGATACTTGCGGCCTTGCGCGACAATCGCCTGCAGCTTGCCTATCAGCCCATTGTCAGTGCGGCGACCGGCAAGGTTGAGGATTACGAGGCGCTTCTGCGCCTCCTCAAGCTCGATGGATCACCGCTGCCCGCCAGCGAGTTCATCCATGTGGCGGAAGAGCTTGGCCTGATCCGCCTCATTGACCAGCGGGTCCTGGAACTTGCGGCTGATGCGCTGACGCACAATCAGGGCTTCCGGCTTGCCGTGAATGTGTCGGGCGCGAGCGTGGGTGATCCCGGGTGGCTTGAGGCCTTTGACGCCAAGATCAAATGCCGCCCCGACCTTGCCGCGCGCATGACGGTTGAACTCACCGAGACGGCGGCGCTGCACGACATTGATGACTGCGTGCGCTTTGTCCAGCATGTGCGCGAGGCCGGTTGCGGTGTCGCGATTGATGATTTCGGCGCGGGCTATACTTCGTTCCGCAATCTGCAGGTGTTGCCGCTGACGCAGGTCAAGATCGACGGCAGCTTCATCAAGGAATTGTCGCGGCGCGCCGACAATCAGGGTTTCGTGCGCACGCTGGTCGGCCTTGCCAAGATGTTCGATCTCAAGACCGTCGCGGAATGGGTGGGCACGGCCGAAGACGCTGCCCTTCTGAACCAGATGGGCGTTGATTATCTGCAGGGCATCCATTTCGGGCTGCCCGACCTTGTGCCGCCCTGGAACCGCGACGTGAAGGCGCGGGGCGGGTGAGGCGCAGGAGTTGCCTGCGGAATGGCACAAACGCAGTGCGTCCTTCGACAAGAACTCAGGATGAGGTGCGCGGTGGATGGCATGGATGCAGGCCACCCAACTTTCTCATGGTGAGCCTTCGTCGAACCACGCAATAAGCTGATGCAGACCTTCCCGCGCCCCGAGCTTGGCGGGGGAGGCGGGAGCCAGAGCACTTCTCGCTCCGCTCACACCGCGCTTGGTTCGCTGCCGAGCTTTGCTGTCAGGCGGCCTTCGGGCACGATGTAGAGAACCTTGCCATTCAGATCCGTCACCGGCGTCAGGGTGATCGCGATCTCGCGCGGCGCCTCGCCGGGCGGCGCCAGATTGGCGGCATAGGCCACACGCACGCCGGTTGCGGCCTGTGCCACGGCGGCGCGGAGGCGCTGGCGCGGCTCCTCGTTTCCCTCACGGTCGGCGCCGACCCAGGGCAATTCCCAGATCGGCAGTCCGGTTGTGGCGCCCAGTCCCTCCATGAGGAGGCGCGCGGAGCGGTTGAACTCCAGCACGGTGCCATCAGGCGCCAGAAGCCCGATCGCCTCGAAGGCATGATCGAAGATTGCCCGGAAGCGCTGCTCGCTTTCCTTCAGGCGCTCCTCGTCACGCTTGCGTGCCGAGATGTCGCGCATATGCGCGGTGAAGGTGATCGTGCCGCCCGACGTTACCTTGGTGATGGCGACCTCCAGCGGAAATTCCTCGCCGCTGCGGCGCAGGCCTGACACTTCGCCACGCGCATTCATGGCGCGCGAGGCTTCGCGGCTTGCGGCAAATTTTCCGATCATCGCGGCGTGGCCATCGCGGAAGCGCTGCGGCATCAGCATGATCAAGGGCCGACCGATGACTTCCTCGGCGCGCCAGCCGAACATGGTCTCGGCCTTGAGGTTGAAGAAGGTGATGTTCTGGTCAGCATCCAGTGAGACAATCCCGTCCTCGGCGATCTGGAGGATGCGCAGGGCGCGCAAGGACGCTTCCTTGAAGGCCGCCTGTTCCCGGCGGCGGGCAGTATTATCGCGGAAGGTGATGAGGTAATTGCGGGCGCCGCCGACCTGATGTTCGGCCACGCGGACATCGACCGGAATGGTCGTGCCGTCCTTGCGGCGGGCGGGGAAATCGAGAAAGCGCGACTGGGTGTCGGCGGGTTCGTGGGCCCAGCGCTCCAGCCATTTCATGGCGTCGATGGGACGGTCGGGCTGCGGCGGCACCAGCATGGTGATGTTGCGGCCGGCAATGTCGGTGGCGAGATGGCCCAGAAGCCTTTCGGCTTCCGGGCTGATCCAGCCAATCGTGCCGTCAGGGGCGGCAACGATGATGGCCTCGGGCACGCCCTGACAGATGTCGCGGAAAAATGCGTCACCTGTCATGGGCGTGTCCCGGTCCATGGGTCAATCACTCGGCCGCCGTGCTGACTTGGGGCGAGCCGCCTTCCATCTGGTTGAGCACGCTCATGTCGGCGTTCAGGGGGATGCCGGCCGCCTCGTATTTCTTGCGCGCTGTCGGTGTAACCAGACCAACGCGGATCAGGGCCGGAATCATCAGGTCCTTCAGCGAGTGGATCTGGCCGGGCGGCAATTCGGCCATCATGCCCTGATCGACGGCTTCCTGCATGCCCTTGAAGAAATCATCCGGATCGATCTCGGAGTTCTTGAGCACCTGGATGAAGCCGGGGTCGGCGCGGCTGGCCAGTGTCTGTGTGCCGGAAACCTGTGTGCCCGCGGCAATCAGGGCGACAGCATTGAAGGCAAAATCGGCCAGTTCCTCACGCGAGGCTTCGTCGAGCTTCTTGATGACGGGACCGAGATACACATGACCGAACGAGACGTGGCGTGATTCATCGCGCATGACGTTGAAGGTAAGCTGTTTCAGGAGCGGACAGCGGGTCGCCATGTACATGTTGTTGAACGCGCCAAGGGCCAGGCCCTCCACGATCATGTTCATGCCGATCATCACCTTCTCGTAGCGGTCCGATTTCAGGGTCGCATCGATCAGGAGCTTCAGCCACGGTGTCATGGGATAGACCATGGCGACCTTGTCGCAATATTTCGCATAGACCTCGACGTGACGGGCCTCGTCCATCGTTTGGGTGGCGGCATAGAGCTTGGCAGTGGTGTCAGGCACCGAATGGGTGACGCAGGCCGCCGTCATCAGCGCGCCCTGCTCGCCGTGCAGGAATTGCGAGAGCACCTGGGCGGTTGAGTGTGCGGTAAAAGTCTCGCGCTGCGACTTCGAGAGCTTCTGGAAGAACGGCATCCGGTGGAAGACCTGGCTGCGGTCATCGATCAGCGGATTGGAGGGATCAACGACCGTGTCCCACGGCAGGGTTTCGTCGGCGTCCCACTGGTTCTGCTTGGCGCGCTTGTAAAGGTCTTCGACTTTGCCCTTGCCGAAGAGATAGTCAAACGACCACGCGATATCCATCGGGTTGCGATAGAGATCATCGGGCGTCATGGTCACTTCCCATTTGCCCTTGCGTACGGTCTTGCCGGTCTTCTGCTCCGCCATGATTTCCTCCTGGGGTCTGGTATCGGCGTTGCTTCCCGTTTGATCGTGACGCAGGCGTCAGGAACGGATTTGATCGAGATCAATATTGGCGTTTGGGCGTGCGCACGATCATGCCTGCAAGCTCCGGTTTCACCTTGATCTGGCAGGAGAGGCGGCTTTCGGGCGTTACATCAAAGGCAAAATCAAGCATGTCGCGTTCCAGCTCCTGCATGGGCGGCACTTTGCCTGCCCATTCCGGCGCGATGTAAACGTGGCAGGTGGCACACGCGCACGCGCCGCCGCAATCGCCGTCAATGCCGGGCACGGTAAAGCGCACGGCGCCTTCCATCAGCGAAAGGCCGTCGGGAACATCAACGCTGTGCTCGGTGCCGCTATGCTCGACATAGGTGATGCGTGTCATCACCTTGAAGCGTAAGCAGGATGAGGGGGAGGCCGGATTGATCTGGCTCAACGCGGTGGGTGTTCAGGCGCCAATCGCGATGGTGCTTGGTTACTTCCGGTTCGACAGCGCGTCGAGCTGGCGGCGCATCGCATCGACCTGGGCACGCAGTTCGGCAAGTTCCTGCGTTTCGGCGGGCTTTGCGGCCGCGTCCTTGCCATGGCCGTTTCCGTTTGATGCAGCGGGGGCAGGCGCATCAACCGCAGTTGCGCTGTCACGGCCTGCGAAAGGCGAGAAAGCACGCATCGCGCGCTGGAACAGCTGCACATTGCGCCGTGTCAGTTCCTCGATCACGCCGAAGCCCGACTTTGCGGCAAGCGGGCCGCCCAATGTCTGGGTGAGCTGGTCGCGGAATTTTTCGGCGTTGCGCGAAATCCCTTCCATCGACAATTCGAGATAAGACGGGATGAGGCTCTGCAGGCTGTCGCCATAAAAGCGGATCAGCTGGCGCAGGAACTGGATGGGCATCAGGTTCTGGCCCTTGCCCTCTTCCTCGAAAATGATCTGGGTCAGGACCGACCGGGTAATGTCTTCGCCGCTTTTTGCGTCAAAGACGCTGAACTCCACACCCGCTTTGACCATGTCGCAGAGATGATCGAGGGTCACGTAGCTTGATGTCGCCGTATTATAGAGGCGGCGGTTGGCATATTTCTTGATGGTGATCGGGCCTTCGCCCGCTTTTGTCGTGCCGGTCACGGATTCCTCGTTCCCCTGAACAGGCCGCGCCTGCATTCTGGTCGGCGGCGGCAGCGGCTGCACTTTCCGACGGGCGCGCCCCGCTTCATGGGGGCCAGCCCTTCATCTGCCTTGCGTTATTCCACCCAAGGCCAAGCGAGTAAAGCGCTTTGTCGCATTGCGGCATGCAGGTGCAGCAAACGGCGGGGCCGGCAAGCCAAAACAAGCGTGCTTTCAGATGGTTGTATTCGTTTCGCGGGTGCTTCGCCGGCGCGCACGAATCGCCATTTACCAAGGTCACGCGGCCATGCTTTGCTGCACAGCATTGCAACCCGATGACGAGAGGCTTTCCTCAACATGACTGACGTCGCCATTGTTGCCGCCGCCCGGACGGCGGTCGGCTCATTCAACGGAGCGCTTGCCGGCCAAACCGCCCATCAGCTGGGTGCAACCGTCGTTGCCGAAGTGCTCAAACGCGCGAAGGTCGAGGGCGCTGACGTGTCCGAAGTCATTCTCGGCCAGATTCTGACAGCAGCCCAAGGACAGAACCCCGCGCGTCAGGCAGCCATCGGCGCAGGGCTTCCGGTTGAAGTGCCCGCGTGGAACGTCAATCAGCTTTGCGGCTCGGGCTTGCGGGCCGTCGCCCTTGGGCACCAGGCCATCGCCAATGGTGACTCAACCATCGTCGTGGCCGGCGGCCAGGAGAGCATGAGCCAGGCACCGCACGCGCAATATATGCGCAGCGGCACCAAGATGGGCGCGCTGGAACTTGTCGATACGATGCTGAAAGACGGGCTGATGGATGCCTTCAACGGCTATCACATGGGCAATACCGCCGAGAATGTCGCGCGCCAGTGGCAGATCACCCGCGAAGAGCAGGACCGCTTTGCCGTCGCCTCGCAGAACAAGGCGGAGGCCGCCCGCAAGGCCGGACGCTTTGCCGATGAAATCGCCGCCGTCACCATCAAGGAGAAAAAAGGCGAGCGCATCGTCAATAGTGACGAGTTCATCCGCGACGGTGTCACTTACGAGGCGATCAAGGATTTGCGCGCGGCGTTCCTGAAGGACGGCGGCACGGTGACAGCGGCCAATGCCAGCGGCATCAATGATGGCGCGGCGGCCCTATTGCTGATGTCGGCCAAGGAAGCGGCGCGGCGCGGGCTCAAACCCCTTGCGCACATCAAAAGCTGGGCGCAGGCCGGCGTTGATCCCAAAATCATGGGCACCGGCCCCATTCCCGCCTCGCGCGCGGCGCTCAAGAAAGCGGGATGGAGCGTTGCCGATCTTGACCTCATTGAGGCGAACGAAGCCTTTGCCGCCCAGGCGCTGGCGGTCAACAAGGACCTCGGCTGGGACCCGTCCAAGGTCAATGTCAATGGTGGCGCGATTGCCATCGGTCACCCCATCGGTGCATCGGGCGCGCGCGTACTGGTGACGCTTCTGCACGAAATGCAGAAGCGCGACGCGAAAAAGGGACTTGCCACGCTTTGCATCGGTGGCGGCATGGGCATTGCCCTTTGTGTTGAACGCTGAAACGAACCGGTTGGGGAGAAAACGACATGACACGCGTTGCAATCGTGACCGGCGGCACCCGCGGCATCGGGCTTGCGATCTCGGTGATGCTGAAAAAGGCGGGCATGAAAGTGGCCGCGAACTATGCGGGCAATGACGAGAAGGCAAAGGCCTTTACCGCCGAAACCGGCATTCCCGCCTATAAATGGGACGTTGCCGATTTTGCCGCGTGTCAGGCGGGTGTGGCAAAGGTGGTGGCGGATCTTGGCCCCGTCGATGTGCTCGTCAACAATGCCGGCATCACGCGCGACGCCACCTTGAAGCGCCAGTCGCGCGCGCAGTGGGACGAGGTACTGGACGTCAATCTCGGCGGCTGCTTCAACATGTGCAAGGCCGTGTGGGACGGCATGCTGGAGCGCAGTTTCGGCCGCATCGTCAATGTCGGCTCGATCAATGGTCAGGGCGGACAATATGGCCAGGTGAACTACGCTGCCGCGAAATCGGGCATCCATGGTTTCACCAAGGCGCTCGCCCAGGAAGGCGCGCCCAAGGGCGTGACGGTCAATGCGATTGCGCCCGGCTATATCGACACCGACATGGTGGCAGCGGTTCCTGCCAATGTGCTGGAAAAGATTGTTGCCAAGATTCCGGTGGGGCGCCTTGGCAAGGCGGAAGAGATCGCGCGCGGCGTGCTCTTCCTTGTGGGCGATGACGCGGGGTTTGTGACCGGCTCGACGCTTTCCATCAATGGCGGCCAGCATATGTATTGAGGCCCCTTTTCGGGAAAATCGGAGCGGCCTGAGTGTTGGTAAGTATTGACTTACCAAATCTGCGCCCTATACGTAAGTGATGGCTTACGCAAAGAAGCAGGGCGCGCGGGCAAATGTCGCGCGGGCGGCACCAGGGGCGGATGAGGCGATGGCGCTGTCGGCGCTTGCTGATTCCACGCGCCGCGCGGTTTTTGAGAAACTGCGCCATGGGCCGCAATCCGTCTCAGTCATCGCCAAGGGCATGACGGTCAGTCGCCCCGCCGTTTCGCAGCATCTCAAATTGCTCAAGGACGCGCATCTGGTGAGCGAGACGCGCGATGGCCCGCGGCGCGTCTACCACATCGAAGCGCGCGGGCTTGATGCCGTGCGGCGCTGGTTCGACCTGTTCCAGGATGATGCGCTTTCGCGCTTTGCCGCCCATGTTGAAGCCGCGCCACCCCAAACACCAATACCAAAGCCATCGAAAGGAAAGCGCCGTGGCTGAAGCGATCAGCGAACCGCCAATCATCGAAAAGGAAATCACTGTCGGCAAGTCTGCCGACGAGGCCTTTCGCCTGTTCACGCAGGAAATGCATGTCTGGTGGCCGCTTGCTTCCCATTCGATCTTTGGGGCGGAGGCCGTCTGGTGCGGCATGGAACAGCGTCTTGGCGGGCGGATTTACGAGCGGGCGCGCGACGGGCGCGAAAGCCAATGGGGCGAAATCATTGCCTGGGAGCCGGGAAAACGCCTTGCCTATACCTGGCATGTGGGGCGCGAGGCGCGCTTCTCATCAGAAGTTGAATTGCGCTTTGAGGCGGTATCGGCCAGCGTCACGCGGGTGCGCCTTTCGCACGGCAAATTCGCCCGCATGGCAGGCGTGGATGCCGAAAGGTCGCGCGAGAACTACAACAATGGCTGGAATGTTGTGCTGGGCCAGCATTTCCGCAACCACGCCGATGCCGCCTGATAGACGCAGAGGAAGAAGAAGATGATCACCATTCATGCCGCCCACAATTTTCCTGCCATCCTCAAAGGCGTTGTCCGCGACATCCGTCCGGTCTGGCTCCTCGAAGAAGTGGGGCTGCCTTATGACATCAGGTGGAACGACATTCAAAAGGGCGAGCACAAGTCGCCTGCGCATGTGAAGCAGAATCCCTTCGGCAAAGTGCCCGCGATGAGCGATGGCGAATTCTCGCTCTTCGAGTCCGCGGCCATCGTGAACTATCTGGCCGACAAGGCCGGCAAGCTCATCCCCAAGACCGGCACGAAGGAGCGCGCGATCCACGATCAATGGTGCTTCGCCGCCGTCAGCACGGTGGAACCGCCGGTCTTCGACGTGTTCCTCTGCGACAGCTTCGCCAAAGATGCGCCGGGAACAACAGAACGCCGTGCCAACTCGCTGACCAATGCCAAGGCGCGCATCAATGTGCTTGAAGGGGAACTTGCGTCGCGCCCCTATCTCATGGGGCAGGAATTCAGTGCTGCCGACATCCTGATGACAACCGTGCTGGCCTATGCCCGTGCGCCGGAAATCCTTGCCGATGCGCCGCATGTGCGCGCCTATCTCGAACGCTGCATGTCACGCCCCGCCTACAAGGCGGCATTGGCATTGCAGGGCAAGGGACCGGGGTGACGCGACTGGCGGAGGGGCATTGGGCTTGCCGTCTGCGCTCAGCAAGCGTTAGGCCGTGCTACCCGCGATCCCGATCACATCACCCATGATGGTGTTGAGGTCGAAATCCTTGGGCGTGTAAATCGCAGAAACGCCCAGCGCCTTCAGCGCTGCTTCGTCCTCGGGCGGAATGATGCCGCCGACGATGACCGGAATCCCGGTGATACCCTCGCGCTTCAATGCCGCCATTACGTCGGCAACCAATTCCTTGTGCGTACCCGAGAGGATCGAAAGGCCGATCACGTGCGGGTTTTGCGTGCGGGCGGCCCCGGCAATCTCGGAGGGGGTGAGGCGGATGCCGTCATAGGAAACCGTAAAGCCGCAATCGCGCGCGCGCGCCGCGATCTGCTCGGCGCCGTTGGAATGGCCATCAAGCCCGGGTTTGGCGACCAGAAAAACAGGCGTGCGGCCAAGGCGCTTGCCCAAGGCTGCCACGTCCTCGCGCAATTGGCCGATGCGCGGATCGTTGGAGCGGCGCGGCGCAGCGGCGACCCCCGTGGGCGCGCGGAACTCGCCAAAGGCTGAACGCAAGGCACCCGCCCACTCGCCCGTTGTCACGCCTGCCTTCGCGCAGGCGATCGACGGCGGCATGATGTTCTGGCCGCTGCGCGCCGCAGCGACAAGTTCTGTGATGGTGGCCTGCACATTCATGGCGTCGCGCGCGGCACGCCATGCGGAGAGGCGCGCAATCTGGTCGCGCTCGGCAGCGGGATCAACCGTGACGACCGCCTCACTGCCCGATGTGAGGCCGGAGGCTGCAGTTTCAGTCCAGGCATTGACGCCGACGACCTTCATGTCGCCTGTCTCGATGGCGGCGACGCGCGCGGCGTTGGATTCAACCAGACGCTCTTTCAGCCAGCCGCTCTCGACCGCTTTTGCAGCACCACCCATTTTTTCGATGGCAGCAAGTTCGGCCAGAGCTTCGTGCTTCAACGCCTTCACCCTCTCTGCGATCTCGGGTGAACCGTCGAAGAGGTCCCCGAACTCCAGAAGATCCGTTTCGTAAGCCAGGATCTGCTGGGCGCGCAGCGACCATTGCTGATCCCACGGGCGGGGAAGGCCCAGTGCCTCGTTCCATGCGGGCAATTGCACGGAGCGCGCGCGCGCGTTCTTCGACAAGGTCACCGCCAGCATCTCCAGCAGGATGCGATAAACGTTGTTCTCCGGCTGCTGCTCGGTCAGGCCCAGCGAATTCACCTGCACGCCATAGCGGAACAGGAGATGCTTGGGATCCGTCACGCCGTAACGGTTGCGGCCGATCTCCTGCCACAGCTCGTTGAAGGCGCGCAGCTTGCACATCTCGGTGACAAAGCGGATGCCCGCATTCACGAAAAAGCTGATGCGGCCGAACACGGCACCCATGTCGGCCTGCGGCACCTGGCCGCCCGCCTTTACCGCGTCAAGGATGGCGAGCGCTGTCGCCAGCGCATAGGACAATTCCTGGACCGGCGTCGCGCCTGCTTCCTGCAGATGGTACGAGCAGACATTGACCGGATTCCATTTCGGCATTTCGCGATAGGTGAAGGCAATCGTATCCGTCGTCAGCCGCAAAGAAGGTGCGGGCGGAAAGATGTGCGTACCGCGCGACAGATATTCCTTGATGATGTCGTTCTGCGTCGTGCCCTGCAGGCTTGCACGCGGCACGCCCTGCTCGTCGGCGATGGCGACATAGAGCGCCAGCAACCACGGCGCCGTCGCGTTGATCGTCATTGAGGTGTTCATGGTACCGAGCGGTATCGCGTCGAAGAGCATCCGCATGTCGCCCAAGTGGGACACGGGCACACCCACCTTGCCGACTTCACCGCGCGCACGCGGATCATCGCTGTCATAGCCGGTCTGGGTCGGCAGATCGAAGGCGACCGAAAGCCCCGTCTGCCCGCGCGAGAGATTTTCGCGGTAGAGCGCGTTAGACGCTTTGGCCGTGGAGTGACCCGCATAGGTGCGGAAAATCCAGGGCTTGTCTTTGCTGTCTGCGGCCATTTCTTGAGCGGTCCCGCCTTTTGTGCATTGCAGCAAGGATGCGGCGCTGGGCAGGGTCCGTCAACCCGTGTGAATGGATGCAAGTTGCATTGACGCGCGCGTCAGGTGGCCCGAAAACAACCGGCAAATCTCCAATTGAAGGAGCACTTCATGCGTATCGCGTTTGCCGCCTTGATGCTTGGTGCCGGTATCTTTTCGCCTGCCTTCGCCGACGATGTGGCGCCGCCGCCTGAGCCGGGTACCGAGGCTGCCTTCGAGGCCTATGTGGCGGATGCCAATGCGGGCTATGCCACCAACCGCTTTGCCGTTCTGAAAGCGGTCGATGCGGTTTACCTCAACCCGGGCGAGCAGGTTTATCTGATGGATGGTGGCCGCCGTTTGTCGCTGGATGCACCGGCGAGCCTCGTCCCTGTCATCGCCTATGATGAAGCGGGTCTTACATACGCGATCCACGGCGGATCGGCTGGTGTTCCCGATCAGGATTCAGTTGATGCCGCGAGTGCGCAGGACATCGAACTCCAGGATGGCGTCACCATCCGCATCATGCAGGCGCAGATCTCGCCCGGCGTCCTTGGCCTTCGGATCGCTGCCTATGACGAGAATGCAGCGGCGGCGCAAAAGTTTTCAGGGCTCTCATTCTATTCTTTCAGTTCCGCATTCGTGATCGAAGCGCGCGTCGAGAAATTGCCCAGCTTTGACGGCTTCGACTTCCAGACGTCGCGCGGCTGGTTCAAGCGCTTCTACCGCGTGGCGGAAGCAGTTTTCTCCCATGACGGCGCAGAATACCGCCTGCCGCTTTATGCCGGCAGCGACAAGCCTGAGGAGATCGACGGCTTCTCGTCCTTCTTCATGGACGGCACGACGGGCAAGACAACTTATGGCTCGGGTCGCTACATGGATTGGGGATTTGAAGCAGGTGCCATGCCCGAGACGATCATGATCAATTTCAACGAGGCCTATAATCCCTTGTGCGCTCGCTCGCCGCACTGGAACTGCCCCGTGGCCATTGACGCGCTTGCCTTCGATGTCACGGCCGGTGAGATGAAGCCGGAAGAAGCGCCGCATTGAATGCGGGGAGCATCCTGGTTTTGCGATGAATTGGTTTGCGCTCTCGCTTCAAGGGTTCACCATCCACCCGGCCGTCGATGCTGACGTGGCGGCGCTCCAGGCGCTTTTCGAGTCTGATCCGGCCTATGCGTTTCTGGTTGAGGGCGCAAAGCCGCAGCCTGACGAAGGTTTCCATGCCGTGCATGAATTTACCCCCGGTTTTCCGCGCGAGAATTTCGCAAAGCTCGTCGTGCGCGATGAAGCGGGACGGATTGCAGCCTTTGTCGAATTGCTGCGGCATTATCCGGAGGCCTATGTGCTCTGGCTTGGCCTCATTTTCGTTGCACCCCATGCGCGCGGCGGGTTGGGGCTGCGTCTGATGGAAGCCATGCATGTGGCAGCGGCAAAGCTCGGCTTTGGCGCGATGCAGCTTGGCATGGTCGCGGGCAATCGCGTCGCGACCCTTTATGAACGGCTTGGCTATCGCGAAATCCGTCGCGCCCTGCGTGAAGGCGTTGATGGCATCGCGCGCACGGTGATCGTCCTCGAACGAAAGCTTGAACCCTAGCGCGAGGGGCCGCTGCGGCATTTGCCGCACCTGCGCATCTGTGCAGCAATATTGCGTGAATTATGCCTAATGTGACTTTTCGTTCCTCTGAAACGTCTCTCTAGTAATTATATTTCAAAATCTCTGCTGCAATGCAAAAAAGCGCTTGCCTTGACCAAGCCCGCTGACGAATCCTCATCCAACGGAAATGAGGGGGCCAGATTCGAGAGAGCCCGCCGCAAATTCATGGGGATCGCCTGATGGCCGCTGAAGCAGTTCGCGCCGCAAAGCCTGCGCATGTGCTCAAAGACCTTTACGAGATTGGCGAGATCCCGCCGCTCGGCCATGTGCCCAAGAACATGTATGCGTGGGCGATCCGCAAGGACCGGCATGGTCCGCCGGAAACATCGATGCAGGTCGAAGTCGTGCCGACCTGGACGCTCGACAGCCATGACGTGCTCGTCCTCGTGATGGCGGCGGGTGTGAATTACAACGGCGTCTGGGCGGCACTCGGCACGCCGATCTCGCCCATCGATGGGCACAAGAACCCCTATCACGTTGCAGGCTCGGATGCGTCGGGCATCGTGTGGGCCGTCGGCTCCAAAGTGAAGCGCTGGAAAGTCGGCGATGAAGTCGTCATCCACTGCAATCAGGACGACGGCGACGACGAGGAGTGCAATGGCGGCGATCCGATGTTCTCGCCTTCGCAGCGCATCTGGGGATACGAAACGCCGGATGGCTCATTTGCGCAATTTGCGCGCGTGCAGGATCGCCAGTGCATGGAGCGTCCGCGCCACCTCACCTGGGAAGAAGCCGCCTGCTATACGCTGACGCTTGCCACCACCTACCGCATGTTCTTCGGCCATCGCCCGCATATCCTGCGGCCCGGCCACAATGTACTGGTGTGGGGCGCGTCCGGCGGCCTTGGCAGTTTTGCGATCCAGCTCTGTGCCGTGTCCGGCGCGCATGCGATCGGCGTGATCTCGGACGAATCCAAGCGCGAATTCGTCATGAGCCTTGGCGCCAAGGGCGTCATCAACCGCAAGGACTTCAATTGCTGGGGACAGATGCCCACTGTCAATTCGCCCGAATATGATGCGTGGACCAAAGAGGCGCGCAAGTTCGGCAAGGCGATCTGGGACATCACCGGCAAGGGCAATGATGTCGATTTCGTCTTCGAGCATCCGGGAGAATCAACCTTTCCCGTCTCGTGCCTTGTGGTGAAGCGCGGCGGCATGGTTGTTTTCTGCGCGGGCACCACCGGCTTCAATCTCACCTTTGATGCGCGTTATGTCTGGATGCGCCAGAAGCGCATTCAGGGCTCGCATTTTGCCAATCTGTTGCAGGCGAGCCAGGCCAACCGGCTTGTGGTTGAACGGCGCATCGATCCGTGCATGTCGGAAGTCTTTTCATGGAAAGACATTCCTGCCGCCCACATGAAAATGTGGAAGAACGAGCATCTGCCGGGCAACATGGCTGTTCTGGTGAACGCGCAGCGCCCGGGCCTGCGCAGTTATGAGGACGTGCTGGCCGAAAGCCCATCAGCCTAGGTGTTTGGGAGCGCTTGCCGCATGTCCGGGCAACGGGCGCGCGGTGCAAGTTCCATCGAGGCCTTTCCCAAACGCACGGCAAAGGATGCGGGAGAAATGTGGAACGGGCCGGAGTCAATCTTTCAACGCGCAGGATTTCTGGTCGTGCACGATGATCCTGTCCGGCCCGTCCTCAGGCTTCAGCTGTGACGCCTTCTTGCCAGCACGGTGTCGAGGCTGAGCGTATCATCGCTGCGGAACACCAGCATGATGAAGGCGGCAACAACGACCGTCGTTGACGGGAAGAAGAGCACATTGGCCGTCTCACGCGTCATCAGCCAGAGGCCGAGCGGATCAACGATATAGTTCCAGATCGCGCCCGCGCCGATCAGCAAAACCGCAAATTGCAGCGGATAGGTGATGGCCCGGAAAATCCCGAGCACGACCGCAAGGCCAAGCAGCGCTTCGGCGGCACCCAGTCCCATCTGGATGTTGGCCGCACTCAAGAGGCCGCCATAATATTTGTCGGAAACGCCGATGGCAGCGTCAGGCGCGCCGATCTTGATGAGACCCCAGATCACCAGAAGAAGCCCTGTCGTGATCCTGAGCAGAAACAGTGCAACCGCTTTCATGATGCCTCTCGGGGGCCATTGCCCCAATGAAATGTTGTCTGCCCATGCCATGATGTTCATTGTGTATCGTCAAGCGCAAGAGCGGCAGGGTGCGGTCCCGCGTCAGCCAAGCCACAGCGCGGCATTGGCGCACATGGGCTTTTGGCGAGGAGTCCGTTACCCAGACGGCACAGTCGCATTCATTCAGGGGCCAGGGGCGTCACATGAACATCAGGCGCTGGACGTTACGCATCCATGGCTGGGTTGCCATCATCGCCGGTATCCAGATCTTCCTCTGGATGGTGAGCGGCCTTGTCATGGCGTGGTACCCCATCGATGAAGTGCGGGGCCGTCATCTGGTGCGCGATGAGCCGCCGCCCGTGATCGATGCGCAAGCGGCCTATCTCCCGCTTCCGGCCTTGGCGGGTGTGATCGGCGAAGACGCGTCACAAGTCACGCTGCGCCATCTGGCAGGCAATCCGGTCTTTGAGGTCACGCGCGCCGGCGGCGGCATCGTCCTGGTTGACGCCCTTTCAGGTGACGTGCTCTCGCCCCTCAGCGAAGAACGGGCGCGCAGTGTCGCTGAGCGTGATTTTGCCGGGCCTGGCGCAATCATTGCCGCCGAGCTCATCAGCGATCCCGCGCCCGAGGACCGCGCGGCTGCGCCTGTCTGGCGTGTCCGCTTTGACGATCCCGATGCGACGCGGCTTTTCATTTCGCCCGAGACGGGAAAAGTCATTGCCCGGCGCACCGACACATGGCGGCTCTATGATTTCTTCTGGATGCTCCACATCATGGATTTCAGCGAGCGGGAAGATTTCAATCACCCCACCCTCATTGCCTTTGCGGCCATGTCGGTTCTGGTGGCGCTCTCGGGCCTTCCCTTGCTGTGGTGGCATGTGATTGCGCCCGCAATCCGGCGGCGGCGGCGCGGCTGAGCGCAAAGGCGGGAAATCGGGGCCTCCTGCGAAAAAACACGCGGCGTGAAGAACGGGGGCTTCCCTTGCCGGGCGTCGCGACCTAGTTTCTTCGCAGGTGCAACATTGCCAGCCCGATAGAAGATGACCGCCGCCACAAAACGCTCGCCCACGATGGCCGCCCCCCTCCTGCCCAATCTGATGGGGCAGGCCAAAGACATTGTTGCCGCGGCCGAAAAGCTCCTGGCCGCCACGGCATCTTCGGTGCGTGCGCGCATGGCAGAGGCGGGCGGCATCGATGCCGTCCAGCATGAGGCGCACGGGTTTGCCTGGCTTGCGACCTATGTAGAGGCGCTGCGCCAGCTCCACGCCTGGGCTGATCGACTTTCTGGCTCTGGCTCTGGCGAATTCGGCGAGATGGAGCAATTGATCCTCCAGCTCGGCTTTGCCGAATATGCGGCCCAGATGATCGGCGGCATTCCGATGAGCCAGAACGAGATCGTGCGCGCGGGCCAGATCGGGGCGACGCATGATGCGATCGGCGCGTTCATGGAAGCGGCGGGACGGCTTGTCCATCACGGCGCCAGCGAAGCCGCCAAAGCGCGCCTTGCAGAACTTGTCGCCCTTGACCCGTCACGCCTTGCCTTCGGCAATACCGGCCTCGACAGTGAACTCGAACTGGTGCGCGGGCAGTTTGCCAAATTCGTGCGCGACCGTGTAGCGCCTCACGCCCATGGTTGGCATCTGCGCGATGAACTCATCCCGCTTGCGGTCGTCAACGAGATGGCGGAACTCGGCGTCTTCGGGCTCACGATCCCGGAAGCCTATGGCGGCAGCGGCATGGGCAAGATCGCCATGTGCGTCGTCTCTGAAGAGCTTTCGCGCGGCTATATCGGCGTCGGTTCGCTCGGCACGCGCAGCGAGATCGCTGCCGAACTCATTCTGGGCGGCGGCACGGACGCGCAAAAGCAGCATTGGCTGCCCCGCATCGCCTCAGGCGAAATCCTGCCGACCGCGGTTTTCACCGAACCCAATACCGGTTCCGACCTTGGCAGCCTGCGCACGCGCGCCGAGCGCGATGGCGATGTCTGGACGGTGACCGGCAACAAGACCTGGATCACGCATGCGGCGCGCGCCGATGTGATGACGCTTCTTGTGCGCACGAACAACGCGCCCGGCTACAAGGGCCTTTCGATGTTCATCGCGGAGAAGCCGCGCGGCACGACAGGCGATCCCTTTCCGGCCAAGGGCATGAGCGGCGGCGAGATCGGCGTCATCGGCTATCGCGGCATGAAGGAATACGAGATCGGCTTTGACGGTTTTGAAGTCGCCCACGGCAATCTTCTGGGCGGCGAGGAGGGTCAGGGCTTCAAGCAATTGATGCGCACCTTTGAAAGCGCACGCATCCAGACGGCGGCGCGCGCGGTCGGCGTGGCGCAGGCAGCGATGGACATTGGCCTGCGTTATGCGCTTGACCGCATCCAGTTCGGCAAACCGATCTTTGCCTTCCCGCGCGTTGCCAACAAGCTTGCGATGATGGTGGTTGAAATCACGATTGCCCGCCAGCTCACCTATTTTGCCGCACGCGAAAAGGACGAAGGGCGACGCTGCGATCTGGAAGCGGGCATGGCCAAGCTTCTGGCCGCCCGCGTGGCCTGGGCTGCTGCCGACAATGCGCTGCAGATTCACGGCGGCAACGGCTTTGCGATGGAGTATCCTGCCAGCCGCATCCTGTGTGACGCGCGCATTCTCAACATCTTTGAAGGTGCCGCCGAAATCCAGGCGCAGGTGATAGCCCGCCGCCTGCTTGAAGGCGGCGCGAATTGAAGGCCATGCACGATGGATATTGAGACCGGAAAAATCCTTGTCGGCGTTGCTGTCTTTGCCGTCTTTTGCGTCCTGTGTGTGGGGCTCTACTCCCTTTACAGGGGCGGCGATTTCGCGCGGACCTATTCCAACAAGCTGATGCGCCTGCGCGTGCTTCTGCAGTTCATCGCCATCATCGTCATCATGACGTCGCTCTATTTCGCAGGCACGTGAACATGGTCGTCCTGAACCGCATCTACACAAAGACGGGTGACGGCGGCGAGACCGCGCTCGGCAGCGGCAAGCGCGTGCCCAAGGATGATCCGCGGATCGACGCCTATGGCACGGTCGATGAAACGAATTCGGTCATCGGGGTCGCGCGTCTCCATGCCGCTGCCGATCTCGATGTGATGCTTGCGCGCATCCAGAATGATTTGTTCGACCTTGGCGCCGATCTGGCAGTGCCCGAGGAAGAGGGGCAGACCTTCGAGCGGCTTACGGTCACGGATGCCCAGGTCAGCCGGCTTGAGCAGGAAATCGATGCGATGAACGGCAGGCTTTTGCCGCTGCGCTCGTTTGTGCTGCCCGGCGGGAGTGCGGCTGCCGCCCATCTTCACGTCGCCCGCACCGTCTGCCGCCGGGCGGAGCGGCTTACGGTCGGCCTTGCGCGTCTGGAAAAGGTGAACCCTGCCGCAATCCGGTACCTCAACCGGTTGTCGGATTTTCTCTTTGTGGCGGCCCGGTTTGCCAATCTTGCCGCTTCGGGCGATGTGCTCTGGACCCCCGGCGCCAACCGTTCGTGACCGTTCCCACTTCCAAATAAGCCGCAAACCCGCCAAAATCACACCCGCGCGATGGCCTTAAGGTTCGCGCGCGTTGCGGGGACCACTATCCAATTGCCGGGGGCACAGGCTGCCCGGCTCATCGGGGAGCTTTTTTGATGCGCAAATCCTTCCTTCTCACGGGCGCCCTTGCGGCAGCGATCAGCCTTTCGGCCGCTGCAACACAAAGCGCGCACGCCGCTGACGTCATTACCGAGGCAACGGCCCAGCAGATGGGCAATATCCTCAAGCAAAACGGGTTTGAGGTGACGGAGGTCGGCCTGACTTCTGACGGCAAACCGCAGGTGACCGCCAAATACAACAACACCGTCTTCCAGGTGCTGTTCTATGGCTGCAACAACACGAATCCCGTGCGCTGCACACGTATCCAGCTGCGCGCCGACTACAACGCGCCGGAGATCCAGCTTGAGCCCTTGAACACCTATAATGGAAGCTGGGTTTTCGGGAAGGCCTACCGCTATGAGTCCCAGGGTGCGTTCGGCGCCTCCATCGAAGTGCCGGTCAATCTCGAAGGCGGCGTAACGGCTGCCAATCTGACTTCGACCTTCGACATCTGGCGCGATGTTCTGGGCAAGTTTGAAACCGAAGCCATGGGCTTCACCAATACCGCGCCGAACTGAACGGCGCCAAACCGGGGCGCCCTGCCGCCTTTGGCGGTTCTCGGGACAGGATAGGGGGCGGGCGACCGCCCCTTTTTCCGTTGGCGCGGGTTTCTTTTGACCGGTTAGGCCCCGATTGGCTCCAATCGGCCTTGCCGCCACGATCCCGGGCCTTTCCCTTCATTGACACGGGCCAAGGCTCGCACCTATTTTGTGCGCCGCACAATCGGCCCTGCCGGGCCATTGCATTGGGCCATTGGACTGCCGCGCGGCCCCTGTTGGCCCCCGCGCCTCGTACGCGCTTCGTATCCGTCATTTGCAAGCCATGATCCGGGAGCCCTGAAGGATGAAAGTGCTCGTCCCCGTCAAGCGGGTGGTCGATTACAACGTGAAAATCCGGGTGAAGCCGGATGGCACGGGCGTCGATCTTGCCAATGTGAAAATGTCGATGAACCCGTTTGACGAGATCGCCGTTGAAGAGGCGATCCGGCTCAAGGAAGCGGGCAAGGCAACCGAAATCGTGGTCGTGTCCATCGGCCCGCAGGGTGCGCAGGAAACGATCCGCACCGCCCTTGCCATGGGCGCCGACCGCGGCATCCTGGTGAAGGCCGAAGGCGAGACCGAGCCGCTGGCCGTCGCCAAGGTGCTGAAAGCCGTTTGTGCCGCCGAAAATCCCCAGCTTGTCATCCTCGGCAAGCAGGCGATTGACGACGACTGCAACCAGACCGGCCAGATGCTGGCGGCCATGCTGGGCTGGCCGCAGGGCACGTTTGCATCCAAGGTCGCGCCCGATGGCTTGCATGTCAGTGTCACGCGCGAAGTCGATGGCGGCCTGCAGACGGTGAAACTGAAATTGCCGGCCATCGTGACGACGGACCTGCGCCTCAACGAGCCGCGCTATGCGTCCTTGCCCAACATCATGAAGGCCAAGAAGAAGCCGATCGACGAGAAGACCGCCGCCGATTATGGCGTGGACATCGCGCCCCGGCTCTCGGTGCTCAAGGTTGACGAGCCACCCAAGCGCAAAGGCGGCGTGAAAGTGAAGACGGTGCAGGAACTGGTCGAAAAACTGAAGAACGAGGCGGGAGTCATCTCATGACCGTTCTTGTCATCGCTGAGCACAATCACACGACCTGCAAGGATGCGACCGCCAAGACGGTTGCGGCTGCGCTCAAAATCTCTGGCGGCGTCCATGTGCTGGTGGCGGGCCACCAATGCGGCAAGGCAGCCGAAGGCGCGTCAAAAATTGCCGGCGTCGCCAAGGTCCTCGTTGCTGACGCAGGCGTTTACGCGCATTTCGTGGCTGAGCCGTTTGCCGCCCTCATCACCGGCCTTGCCGCGAACTACCAGGCAGTCCTCGCGCCTGCGACCGTCAACGGCAAGAACATATTGCCGCGCGTGGCGGCGGTGCTTGATGTCGCGCAGATTTCGGAAATCCTGTCCGTTGAAGCGCCCGACACATTCACGCGCCCGATCTATGCAGGCAATGCCATCCAGACCGTGAAGTCGGCCGACAAGGTGAAAGTCATCACCGTGCGCACGACAGCGTTCAAGGCGCCGGAAATGAACGGAAATGCGGCGATCGAGAATGTCGCCGCCGCCGCCGATCCGGGCACTTCCGAGTTTGTTTCGGAAGAAGTGGCCAAGTCGGAGCGCCCCGAACTCACGTCCGCCAAGATCGTCGTCTCGGGCGGGCGCGGCATGCAGTCGGGCGACAATTTCCACATGCTCGACAAGATTGCCGATATCCTGGGCGCTGCCGTTGGTGCGTCGCGCGCAGCCGTGGATGCGGGCTTTGTGCCGAACGATTATCAGGTCGGCCAGACCGGCAAGGTCGTGGCGCCGGAACTCTACATCGCGGTCGGCATTTCGGGCGCGATCCAGCATCTGGCGGGCATGAAGGATTCGAAGATCATCGTTGCCATCAACAAGGACGAGGAAGCGCCGATCTTCCAGGTGGCCGATTACGGGCTCGTTGCCGACCTCTTCAAGGCGGTGCCGGAGCTTGAAGCTGAACTCAAGGCCGCAGGCATCGGCCGCAAATGACAGCGCATACGAAGCTGTCCGCGGGAGAGCGTGGCATGAAACTGAAAACCATCGGCATCATCGGCGCGGGCCAGATGGGCAACGGCATTGCCCATGTCTGTGCGCTGGCCGGATTTGACGTGCTCATCAACGATCTGGCGCCCGAACGCATCGAGCAGGGGATCGACACGATCCGCCACAACCTTCACCGGCAGGCCGCACGTGGCCAGGTGACGAACGCGGAAGTCGAGGCAACGCTGGCCCGCATCAAGCCCGCGCTCTCCTTCGACGCGTTCGGCGATGTCGATATGGCAATCGAGGCGGCAACCGAGAACGAACCGGTCAAGCGCCGGATTTTCGGCGAGCTCTGTCCCAAGCTGAAGCCGTCGGCGATGGTTGCCTCCAACACGTCGTCGATCTCGATCACGCGGCTCGCCGCATCGACTGACCGGCCGGAGCGCTTCATCGGCCTGCATTTCATGAATCCGGTTCCGCTGATGAAGCTCGTCGAGCTGATCCGCGGCATCGCCACGGAAGACGAAACCTTCCAGACAGCCGTCGAATTCGTGAAAGTGCTCGGCAAGACCGCCGCCAATGCGGAAGATTTTCCGGCCTTCATCGTCAACCGCATTCTTCTGCCGATGATCAACGAGGCGGTCTATACGCTCTATGAAGGCGTCGGCAATGTGGACGCAATCGACACGGCGATGCGGCTCGGCGCCAATCACCCGATGGGACCGCTCCAGCTTGCCGACTTCATCGGCCTCGATACCTGCCTTTCCGTGATGCAGGTGCTTTACGAAGGGCTGGCGGATTCAAAGTACCGGCCGTGCCCGCTTCTCGTAAAATATGTCGAGGCGGGCTGGCTTGGCCGCAAGGCGCACCGCGGATTCTATGACTACCGGGGTGAAAAGCCGGTTCCGACGCGTTAATACTCGCCGAATCTTTCAGCATATTTCAACCGGTGCCATGAATAATGGTGCCGGTTTTGCTTTTGTCTCAAGCCAAAGCGCGCCAAGATGATGTCTCTGGCTTTGCCGCTCCAATTGTTTCGGGGCGGGGCCGGGTACAGGCTTGGCCATGATGAGCGGGGGCGATCATGAGCAGGAAGACGCCGCACAAAGTTTCCGGATTGGTGTCAGCATTGTCGTTGGCAATGTCGCTCGTCCTGTGGGCGCCGGCGTCCGCGCAGGATGATCCCGATGAAGAAGAAGGTGAGGCCACCTTCAAGGTCTTCTGGAGCACGTCGATGTCAGCCGGTGACATTGATCCCGAAGACGGCCCGCGGATGGGCTTCCGCTTTGAAACCGATCCTGATGGCGACAAGGGTTTTGACGGCGACGGACCCGGCGACATCAATCTCATCGAGTTGCGGTTGTGGCATCGCGACGGCTCGCGGCCCGATTTCGGCGGCATCGGCTCGAACGTGCTGCGGCCGTTCGATCCGACAATCGACGTGCCTGATCCGGTCGGCGCGGTGGACGAAGCCTGGGTCTGGCAAAATGAGTCTGCGGTAGCTCCGCCGCCAGACGCGCCGCCCGCCATCGAACTCTGTCTCAGCCCCTATGGCTGCGGCAAGCCGGAAGTGGCGCCCGCGTCCGACTGAGTTTCCGCGACAAAGCCTTCGATCAATTCCAGATGCATTGCATCGTCCCAGACGGCCGGGCCGACGATGCGTCCGATCTCGCGGCCTTGTCCGTCTATGATGACTGTCGTCGGCATGCCCGACAGGCGGAAGAGCCGCATGGCCGCCATGCTGGCATCCACATAGGGCTCAATCGCGATGGCTTGCTCCTCCAGGAAAGGCACCACTTCGTCGAGCCCGCCCCGGTCAAGGCTGAGGGCGACAACGAATGCGCGCGTGCCCAGCTTCTCCTGCAGGCGGACAAGCGACGGCAGTTCCTCGATGCACGGGGCGCACCATGTCGCCCAGAAATTGAGCACGACGATCTTTCCGGCAAAGCGCTCAAGGCCGAAAGACGTGCCATCGCGCCCCGTCATGGTGATGATGGGGGCCGCCACGCGCTTGTCGGGCGGCAGAAAGGCCGGGCCGCCTGCCACCGGCGGCGCCTCGGCCGATATCGGCGGGGATGCAGCAGGCGCGTGGACTTCACCGGCACCCATCCCGTATATCGAGAGGGCGGCGGCACCAATTGCAAGTGCGGCGGCGGCAAGAATGAGCATCGGGCGGCGCAAGGCATTATCCTTCGGGGTCAGGCTCTGTTCTGCAGGCAATTTAGGACGTCGGGCGGGCAAGGCCAATGAGCAAGAACAAGATGTGGGGCGGCCGTTTTGACGGCGGGCCTTCAGAAGCCATGCAGGCCATCAATGTCTCACTGGAAATTGACCGCCGCATGGCGATGGAAGACCTTGCCGCCTCGCGCGCCCATGCCGAGATGCTGGCGGCGCGCGGGATCATTGCCGCAGAGGATTCGGCTTCCATCCTGAAGGGGCTCGAGACGGTCAAGAGCGAGATCGAGGCGGGCGTGTTTCCCTATCGCGAAGCCTTTGAAGACATCCACATGAACATCGAGGCGCGGCTGACCGAACTGATCGGACCTTCTGCCGGTCGCCTGCATACGGCGCGCTCGCGCAACGATCAGGTGGTCAATTCGTTCCGGCTCTGGGTGCGGGCCGCCTGTGTGCGCGCCGAGACGATGACCAAAGGCCTGATGGAGGCGCTTCTATCGCGCGCGGGCGAACATGCGGCGACCATCATGCCGGGCTTTACCCATTACCAGTCGGCGCAGCCGGTCACGTTCGGACATCACTGCCTTGCCTATGTCGAGATGCTGGCGCGTCACCGCGACCGGTTTGCCGCAGCCCGCATCCGCATGAATGAAAGCCCCTTGGGGGCGGCAGCGCTTGCGGGCACCGGCTTTCCCATTGACCGGCAGATGACGGCAAAGGCGATGGGCTATCTGCGCCCCATGCGCAATTCACTGGATGCGGTCGCGTCACGCGACTTTGCGCTCGACTATCTGGCGGCCGCTGCCATCTGCGCGTCCGACCTTTCGCGGTTGGGCGAGGAGCTCGTCATCTGGACAACGCCGCAATACAATTTTGTGCGCCTGTCGGATGCCTTCTCGACCGGCTCGTCGATCATGCCGCAGAAGCGCAACCCCGATGCTGCCGAACTTGTGCGCGCCAAGACGGGCCGCATCAATGGTGCGCTTGTCGGGCTTTTGACGGTCATCAAGGGCGTTGCCCTTTCCTATGCCAAGGATTTCCAGGAGGACAAGGCGCTCCTGTTCGAGGCGGCGGATGCGCTTGAACTTTCGCTCGCGGCGATGACGGGCATGATCGCCGACCTGACCGTCAACGCCGGAGCAATGCGCAAGGCCGCCGCCCATGGTCATGCAACCGCAACCGACCTTGCCGATCATGCGGTACGGGCGCTCGGGATACCCTTCCGCGAGGCGCATCATCTGGCGGGATCGGCGGTTGCGCTTGCCGACCGGCTTGGCAAAAACGTTGCCGAACTCACCCTTGGCGAACTCCGCAGCATTGATCCCCGGCTTGATGACGCAGCAATTGCCGTCATGGGGCTTGAGGCGAGCGTTGAAAGCCGCAAGAGTGAGGGCGGAACGGCGCCGGAAAATGTCCGCCGCGAGATTGCCGCCTGGAAGGAACGCCTTGCATGATCCGCATCCGGCCATTTGTCCTTGTCCTTCTTGCGATGGTGGCGTCGGGCACGCTTGCGTCCTGCGGCAAGAAGGGTCCGCTTGAGCGCCCCACAGCGACAACGACCACGACGGCACCTGCTCCTGCGCCGCAAACGACGGACGATGAGGAGAAGCAGGACAAAGGCGGCACGTCTCCGTGAACCATTTCGGCTACCGGAACGGCAGACTCTACGCGGAAGATTGCGCCATCGACGACATTGCCGCACGCGTCGGCACGCCGTTTTATTGCTATGCCACGGCAACGCTGGAGCGCCATTTCCAGGTCTTCCGTGATGCCGTGCCTGCGGGCAGCCTTGTCGCCTATGCGGTCAAGGCCAATTCAAACCTTGCCGTGATCGCAGCGCTCGGGAAGCTTGGCGCGGGCGCGGATGTCGTGTCGCTCGGCGAACTCAAGCGCGCTCTGGCTGCCGGCATCCCGCCCCAGCGCATCGTCTTTTCCGGTGTCGGCAAGACGCGTCCTGAACTTGAAGCAGCACTTGAGGCCGGGATTTTCGAGATCAATGTCGAAAGCGCGCCTGAGCTCATGTTGCTCGAGCGTGTGGCGCGCGAAAAGAACATGCGCGCCGACATTGCCATCCGCGTCAATCCCGATGTCGATGCGCTGACGCACGCGAAAATCTCGACCGGCAAGGGCGAGAACAAGTTCGGCGTGCCGATGGCGGACGTGCCCGCATTGGCAGCGCGTGCGGCGGCGTCACCCCATCTTTCGCTCAAAGGCCTTGCCGTCCATATCGGCAGCCAGATCACCGACCTTGCGCCGCTGGAAGATGCGTTTACCCGCGTGCGGGCGCTGGTGCATTTGCTGCGGGGGCAGGGCCATGCGATCGGGCGGGTTGACCTTGGCGGGGGGCTGGGCGTGCCCTATGTGGCCGGCAACAATCCGCCACCGGAGCCTCTGGCCTATGGGGCGATGGTCCGCCGCATTTTTGCCGGGCTTGACGTGCAATTATTGTTCGAGCCGGGTCGGCTGATCGTGGCCAATGCCGGGATCCTTGTTGCGCGTGTCATCCGTGTCAAACGCGGGGCGACCCGGAACTTCGTGATCCTGGATGCGGCCATGAATGACCTCATCCGGCCTGCGCTCTATGATGCCCATCACGATGTCGTGCCTGAACGCGAACCGGCGCCCGGCGCCCTTTGGGAAGTGGCCGATGTCGTTGGCCCCGTCTGCGAAACCGGCGATACGCTGGCGACCGCGCGTTCATTGCCGCCATTGCAGGAAGGCGATCTTGCCGCCATTCTTTCGGCGGGTGCCTATGGGGCGGCACAGGCGTCGGAGTACAATACAAGGCCTCTCGTGCCCGAGGTGATGGTGAAGGGTGCGGCGTTTGCCATTGTGCGGGATCGCCCGCGATATGAGGACATGCTTGCCCGCGACCACATACCCGACTTCATCCGCTGAACGCACGCTTGCGCGCGTGAAGGCCTCGCTCGGCCGGCTGATCGCCGGTGATCGCGGCGAGCGGCTGGTCATGGGTGCGCGTTTCGTCATTCTCTTCGAGCAGATCTGGCGCGCTCTGTGGCCCGCTGCTGGTTTTGTGATTGCCGCTGCCGTCCTTGCGCTTGTCGATGGCTTTGCGCTGATGGCGTGGCCGCTTCATGCCGCGTTGCTTTACGGGCTCCTCGGGGCGGGCGCGTTTTTCTTCGGCCGCGGGCTTCTCAACGTGCGCTGGCCGCGCCGCGACGACAGTCTGCGCCGCCTTGAGACCGAAAACGGATTTGCCAACCGCCCCTTGAGCGAAGGCGAAGACACGCTGGCGCTGGGCGGCAGCGATCCGGCCATCGTTGCCCTGTGGCAGCGCCATCTGGCGCGCGCGCGGGCGCGGCTTGCCGAGGCGGGTCCGGCGCGACCTCGCCCCGGCCTTCCGGCCCGTGACCCGCACGCGCTGCGCGGCCTTGCCTTTATCAGCCTTGTCGCGGCGGCGGCCATTGCCGGCGACGCCTGGGACGAACAATTGTCGCGCGCGTTCGACATCGGTGCGCCGCCGCGCGGTGCGGTTGTTTCGGGCGTTGATGCGTGGGTGACGCCGCCCGCCTATACGCGGCTTGCGCCCATTTTCCTTTCAAGCGCGGATGGCGCGATCAATGCTGCGGGCGATCCCGTCAATGTGCCCGCCGGATCGGAACTGGTGATCCGCGTGCAGGGGATTGACGGCGTGCCCACGCTGGATGGTGCAGGCGAGGTTCCCTTCAATAATGTCGGCACCGGCAGCCACGAGGCCAAACTCGTGCTGAATTCGGACGTGGTCGTGTCGATCGATGCGGCCGGGGCAACGATGGCGCGGCTTGACCTGCGCGTCGTGCCTGATCGTCTTCCCGCCGTTACCTTCTCCGGCCCGCCCGAGCCGACACGGCGCGGAACGCTGAAATTGGCCTATGCGATTGACGACGACTATGGCGCGGTCTCGGCGCAATTGACGGTGACGCTGGACCGGCCAGAAACCGGCGTGCCGCTGGAAGCGCAGAACCAGATCGCCGCAAGCCTGCCGGTTCCGCCGCGCAATCGCGGTTCGGGTGACGTTGTCGCCTATCCTGATCTCTCGGCCCATGCCTGGGCGGGGTTGCCGGTCGTGCTGCGCATCGCTGTTACTGATGGCGCAGGCCAGACGGGCTATTCGCAGGAAATGCGCTTCGTGCTGCCCGAGCGCGTCTTCCTGAAGCCGCTGGCGGCAGCACTTGCCGAATTGCGCAAGGTGCTGCTGCTGGACCCAGCCCGTGCGGCCAGCGTTGCCGGTGCCCTTGATGCGCTGGCACTGGAGCCGGAAACCTACACGCCGGAGATTGCGATCTATGCCGGGCTGCGCAGTGCATACTGGCGCCTTCTTTCTGCGGAAACGCCGGGCGACATTGAAAGCGTCGCGGGGCTTCTCCACGAGTTGGCGGTTGCCGTCGAAGACGGTGAAGCGGCGATGGCGGCGGAAGAACTTCGCCGCCTGCAGGAGGCGCTGATGGATGCGCTGGCCAATGGCGCCAGCGAGGAAGAGATCAGCCAGCTGATGCAGCAGCTTCGCCAGGCGATGGACGAGTATATGCGCGCCCTGGCCGAGAACAGCGATCCCATCCCCTTGCCGCCGGGGCTCGAGATGCCCGGCACACAGGATCTTTCGGAACTTCTCGATGCCATCGAGGAAATGGCGCGCACCGGCGCCCGGGATGCCGCGCGCGAATTGCTGGAGCAATTGCAGGCGCTCATGGATTCAATGCCGCTGGGCGGCCAGCAGGGTCTGACCGAAGGCGAGCAGGCGATGGCGGAAGCCCTGCAGGGCCTCTCGGAGATCATCGAACGCCAGCGTGACCTGATGGACCGCACCTATCAGGAGCAGCAGCGCCAGGAAGACCCCTATGACACGGCGCCGGGGGCCGACACCGATGCCATGGCGGGCGAACAGGGCACGCTTGAAGACGAGCTTGGCGTGATGGGCGAGAGCCTCGGCGAACAGGGCATCGAGGTGCCGGAAAACCTGGGCAATGCCGGTGAAGCGATGGAGCGCGCTGAAGGTACCTTGCGCGAAGGCGAGGCAGGCCGCGCTGTGCCCTCGCAGCAGGAAGCACTCGACCAGTTGCAGCAAGGCATGCAGGCAATGGCACAGGCGCTGGCGGATTCACTTGCCGCGCGCGGCAGCGGCATTGTCTCGCGCGGCGGCCGGCCCTCCGACCAGGGCCGTGATCCCCTGGGCCGCCCCGAAGGTGCGCGCGGCAATGTCGACAGCAACGATGTCCTGGTGCCGGACGAACGCGCCACGCAGCGCGCCCGCGAAATCCTTGAAGAGATCGAGCGCCGCGCCTCTGAACGCGGCCGCCCGCGCGAGGAACTCGATTATCTCGAACGGCTGCTGGAGCGGTTCGAGTAGGGCGCAACAGCGCCGGAGCGGGCCATAGATTCCGCATGACGAGGTTTCATTGAGGCACGCTGGATGCCGACGCGACTTTTCCCTCGCCCCGCGCTTCAAGCGGGGAGAGGGAAGGCTGCACTTGCAGCCAGGGTGAGGGGTGATCTCTGTCGCGTCGCTTCAACGGCCCCTCACGAAATTTGCGAAGGCAAATTTCTGCTCTCCCCCCTTGTAGCGTGGGGAGAGCGAAGAAGAGTGGCGCAGTTCAACCCGAGCGAGGGCAGCGAACCGATAACTCCTACCGGTTCAGCGCGTCCTCGATCACCTGGATCATTTCGGCGATCAGGAAGGGTTTGCGGACCACCGCATGCACGAGATCATCGAGATTGTGCACGCGCTCGAGTTCGGCGGCAAAGCCGGTCATCAAGACGATCCTGAGGCCGGGCTGCTCATTGGCGGCATGAAGCGCCAGCGCAATCCCGTCCATCACCGGCATGACAATGTCGGAAAGGAGAAGGTCAAACGGCGTGCCGGCCAAAATCTCTGACGCCATGATCTCGGCAGCATGCCCGCCGTCATTGGCAAGGGTGACGGCATGACCCTCCCTGCCGAGGACCCGGGCCATCAATTCGCGGATCGGTGCTTCATCATCGGCGACAAGGATGCGTGCCATCATTCCCCGCTTTCATCCGCATTGCCCGCATCGTCAACGCCGGAGAGGCGGACTTCCAGCTCCTGCGCCTTGGGATTGTTCGGCACCCTGATGCGGAACGGCATCACGGCGCCGGGCTCCAGCGTTACCAGACCGGAATCGGCGGTTTCAGCCAGCACCTCATTGCCCTCCGCATCGCGCAGGGTGACCTCAAGCAGCGGCACATCCTGCGTGCGGGCGGTCGGGTTGACGATGTTGCCGGTGATCTCGATGCCTGATGTACCATCGACCAGCTGATAACCGACATTGCCGATCTCGAGGCCCGAAAGGTTCACCGGCATGCCGATGAAAGCGTAAAAGCTTGCGGTCGCGGGCCATGCCTCGGCGATGGTCTGGCGCATGAAGACGATGAGCGCCATCAGCGTGCCGACGCCGCCAGCCAACAAAAGCCATTTCAGGGCAGCGCGGCGGTGCGAGGGCCCTTCTGATCCAAAAGCGTGGGGGTCAAAGCGCGCGCTGCGCCGGTCGCCGCGGCCTGCCATGGCCGGATGCGGCGGTTGGGGTTCGGGCTCCACACTCTCATCGACAAAAACGCGCGAGGGCCGCACCCGGACAGGTTCCGGCTCTGGCGCGTATTGCGGTTCGGGCTCCGGCTCCGGCTCCGGCTCCGGATCGGGGGGCGGCGGCGCGTGATAGGGCTCGGGCTCGGCCAGTGCTTCGCTTGGCGGCTCGTCAGGAAGCAAGGTGACGACCGGTTCCTGAAACCAGCTATGGCCGCATTTGGCGCAGCGCACCTTGCGGCCGGTCGGCGTAAAGCGCGAGCCGTCCACCTGGTAGCTGGTACTGCACGCAGGGCAGGTCAGGATCATGCATTCGTGCCCATAAAAGCCGCGGAGGTTCATTCGCATGGGCCGCGATTCGTGGCAAGTTCACCCTCGCATTCGCCTTAACAGGGGATTCGTGCCGCAGACCGGCCCCGCCTCTCCCTCTCGCTCCCACTTTCCCCCCGCATGCTCCAGGAACCGGCAGAGACAATGCTTCGCCTTGAAAATGTCGGCATGCGCTATGGCATGGGGCCGGAAGTCCTGAGCGATATCACCTTCTCGCTGGCGCCGGGCGCGTTCCATTTCCTGACGGGACCGTCGGGCGCGGGCAAGACCTCGCTCCTGAAGCTCCTCTACCTTGCTGAGCGGCCGTCGCGCGGCCTCATGTCGATGTTCGGGCGCGATCTGGCCGTCACGCCGCGCCAGGAATTGCCGGCGCTGCGCCGCCGCATCGGTGTCGTCTTTCAGGAGTTCCGCCTGCTTGATCATCTGTCGGCCTTCGAGAACGTGGCGCTGCCGCTGCGCATTGCCGGACGAAAGCCCGCCGAGTACCGCGAAGACGTGGAAGAGCTTTTGAGCTGGGTCGGCCTTGGCGACCGCATGCAGGCGCGGCCGCCGACACTTTCCGGCGGTGAAAAGCAGCGCGTGGCGATCGCGCGTGCCGTCGTCGGCAAGCCGGACCTTCTTCTGGCAGACGAGCCGACCGGTTCCATCGATCCCGACATGGGCGAGCGGCTCCTGCGCCTTTTTGTCGAACTCAACCGGCTGGGCACGACCGTCCTGATCGCAACCCACGACAAGCACCTTGTCGAAAATCTCGGCGAGCGCGCGTGGCGGCTTTCGAACGGCACGCTGCACGAAACACCGGCCAAGGGGCGCGGGTAAGATGGCAGCGCGCGTTCCGCTTCTTCCTGACGAGCATGAAGGCGAATGGCCGCTGACCGGCGTGATTGCCGTCATGTGCTTTCTTGCGTGTCTGACGCTCGGCATCACGCTGTCGGTCTCGCGCGCGGCGGCCGTGTGGAGCGAGGGCTTGTCGGGCACCGGCACCATTCTTGTGCCTGCTGACGGCTTGATGGCGCCCGAAGAGGGCGCGCGCGCGGTGGCGGATGCCGTGCGCCGCCTGCCCGGCATTGCCGAGGTGCGCGTGGTCAGCCGGGCGGAATCCGAAGGGATGCTTGCGCCGTGGCTCGGCAATGTCAGTCTTGAAGGCATGCCCTTGCCGGTTCTTGTGTCAGTGTCATTCGAAGGGGCTGAACGCCCCTCGAATGCCGACATGAATGCGGTCGTCTCGGCGGCAAGCCCCGGCGCGTTGTGGGACGATCACGGTGTCTGGCGCGACGACCTTCAGCGCTTGGCGGCTACGCTCTCGGCGATTTCGCTTGGCGTCCTTGTGCTGATTGCGCTGGCGGCGGGTGCCATCATCGTGTTTGCGACACGGGCAGGGCTTGAATCACACCGCGAGATTGTCGAAGTCCTGCACCACATCGGCGCACGCAACCAGTTCATCGCCCATGAATTCGAACGCCGCTTCCTGCTGGTCGGCTTGAAGGCGGGGCTTGCGGGGCTTGCGCTTTCGGTCGGGGTGCTTGTTCTTTTCTCGAACACCGACATGCTGGCGCCTGCGGGCGAGTTTTATCTGCCGCGCCTCTCGCTTGCGGCGGCTGACTGGCCGTGGCTGGTTGCGATCCCGGTCGTCACCGCGATCATCGCAACGATCACCGCGCGTCTGACGGTGATGCGCGTGATCGGGCGAATGCCGTGATCCGGCTTGTCCTCGTCGACCGCGATGGCGTCCTCAACGAGGACAGGCCCGACAGTGTGAAAACGCCCGACGAGTTTGTCATGATCGCGGGTGCGGCTGCGGCGGTTGCCCGCCTCAATGCGGCCGGCTGCAAGGTTGCGCTCGTGACCAATCAGGCAGTCGTCGGGCGCGGCATCATTGATGCGGCGATGCTTTCGCGCATCCATGAAAAGCTGATGGAAGCGCTTGCGCGCGAGAAGGGAATTATTCATTCCATCCATGTCGCAACCGATCCGCCCGGCGCGGCAAGCGGGCGGCGCAAGCCCGCGCCCGGCCTGCTGCTGGAGGCCATGGAAAAGTGGCGGACATCCCCGGCACAAACCGTCATGATCGGTGACGACCTCAAGGACCTTGAGGCGGCCCGGGCCGCAGGGGTCAGGCCGTTGCTTGTGCGCACCGGCAAGGGCGCAAAATTGCAGGCAAGCGGCATCCCGCCGCATCTCGGCCCGATTCCCGTCTATGATTCACTGGCTGATGCCGTCGAAAAGCTTCTGGCGACCTTTTGACATGCGCTTCCTGCGTCGAATTTTCAGTGTGATCAGTCTGGCCATCCTTGCCCTTGCGGCGGGGTTCCTGATCTTTGTCGCCTCGCTGCCGGGGCCGGGGGTCTCGCCGCGCGAAGCCGACGGCATTGTCGCGCTTACCGGCGGCGAACAGCGTATCGAGGCGGCCCTTGGTCTTCTGGCCGAGGGCAAGGGCAAACGCCTCCTCATCTCGGGTCTTCATCCCGATACGTTGCGTGCCGATGTGGCTGCGCGCACAGGCGCCTCACCGTTCATTGATTGCTGCATCGACCTTGACTGGCTGGCGCAGGACACCGAAGGCAATGCGGGTGCGGCCGCCCATTGGGCGCGCGACAACGGCTTTGACCGCGTGATCGTTGTTACCGCCAACTATCACATGCCGCGTGCGCTGCTTGAACTCTCCGCCGTCATGCCGGAAACCGAATGGGTGCCGTTTCCGGTCGTGCCCGCTGTGGTGGCGGCGAAGGAATGGTGGCTGGACCCTGCCGCCATGCGCATCCTGGGCAGCGAATACATGAAACTGCTTGCGGCGGGTGTGCGTGCGGGCGCACGCTGGCTTGCTGCAAGCCTTGAGACCTGACAAGCATTGCGCCCATGATCTTCATCCGCTCGTTCCTGTTCACGCTGTGGTTTGCGCTCCTGTCGACGGTGATCAGCCTTGTGTGGCTGCCGGCTTTCCTGATGCCGCGCCGCTTCACCGTCATGGCCGCGCGGCTGTGGGCGAATGGCACGTTGTGGGGGCTTCGCGTGCTTGCGGGCATGACGCTGGAAGTGCGGGGCCGCGAGCACATCCAGGCTGGTGCCTGCCTTTATGCGAGCAAGCATTTTGCCATGTGGGAGACGGTCGTGTTGAACGTGATCCTGACCGATCCAGCGATCGTGCTCAAAAGCGAACTGATGTGGATCCCGTTTTACGGCTGGTATGTCTGGAAGGCGGGCAACATCGCGATTCAACGGGGCGCGCATGCGCGCGCCGTGCGCCGCCTGGTCGTGCGCGCCAAGGGCGTGATCAAGGAAGGCCGACCCATCCTCATTTTTCCCGAAGGCACGCGCAGCCGCCTTGGCCAGCGGGTTCCTTACAAGCCCGGCGTTGCCGCGCTCTATTCCCAGCTGGACGTGGCCTGTGTTCCCATTGCGCACAATTCGGGCCTGTTCTGGCCGCGCAAAGGCTTCACGCGGCGGCCGGGCAAGGTGATTGTCGAATTCCAGCCGCCCATCCCGCCCGGCCTCAAGCGTCAGGAATTCATGCCGCTTCTTGAGCAGCGCATCGAAACCGCGACCGACGCCTTGCTGGCCGAATCCGGTTTCCGGAAAAATTAAGCACCCTCAACGGGTTGCGTGCAGCGGCGCTCACGTGAACTTTACGGGAACAAAGATTGACCCGTCGGGTCATCAAACCTAAACTTTGCGCCTGTTTCAGTAGGCGCGCGGGCCAAATTCCGCACGCGCCCGCCCGGAGAGTTTTTCCCGCCATGCGTTCCCCCGCCCCCCTTGAGCTTCCCGCGATCTCGCACGAGGTCTGGGACATGAAGTACCGTTTCAAGGCGGCCGATGGCACGCCCATCGATGAGACGCTGGCGCATACATGGGCGCGCGTGGCGCTTGCGCTTTCGCGGGCCGAGAGACCGGAAGACCAGCGCAAATACGCGCTCGCGTTTTCACACGCTTTGGCCGGCGCGCGGTTCCTGCCGGCCGGACGCGTCATGGCCGGTGCAGGCACGGGCCGGTCGGTCACGCTCTTCAATTGCTATGTGATGGGAACGGTTGCCGATTCCATCAGCGGCATTTTCGACTCGCTCAAGGATGCCGCCCTCACCATGCAGCAGGGCGGCGGCATCGGCTGCGACTTTTCGACCATCCGCCCCAAGGGTGCGGCGGTCGTCAGTGTCGGTGCGGATGCGTCGGGGCCGCTCTCCTTCATGGATGTGTGGGATGCGATGTGCCGCACCATCATGTCGGCCGGTTCGCGGCGCGGCGCGATGATGGCGACCTTGCGCTGCGATCATCCCGACATCGAGGCCTTCATCGACGCCAAGCGCGAGCCGCAGCGGCTGCGCATGTTCAATCTCTCCGTACTGGTGACGGATGATTTCATGGCGGCAGTGGATGAAGACGCGGACTGGAACCTCGTCTTTGACGGCCGCATCCATCGTACCGTGAAGGCGCGTGCGCTGTGGGACCGCATCATGGCGGCAACCTATGCCTATGCGGAGCCGGGCGTCATCTTCATCGACCGTGTGAATGCGGCAAACAATCTTGCATGGTGCGAGACAATTGCTGCAACAAACCCTTGCGGCGAGCAGCCGCTGCCGCCCTATGGCGCGTGTCTTCTGGGGTCGATCAATCTTGCCGCCCTTGTGCACAAGGCGTTCAGCGATGATGCGCATATCGACGAGGCGGAGCTGGCAGACCTCACCGCAACCGCCATCCGCATGCTCGACAATGTGGTCGATATTTCGAATTACCCCTTGCCCCAGCAAGAGGCCGAGGCCCTGGCCAAACGCCGCATCGGCCTTGGCGTCACCGGTCTTGCTGACGCACTGATCTTCTGCCGGGCGCGCTATGGCAGTCCGCATGCGCTGGCGCTGGTTGATCGCTGGCTCTCGGTCATCAAGAATGCGGCCTATCGCGCGTCCGCGCTCATCGCCGCCGAAAAAGGCGCGTTCCCGCTTTATGACCGCGACAGATTCCTTGCGACCCCCATGGTTGCGTCGCTTGATACGGATGTGCGCGCGCTTATCGCTGCGCATGGCATCCGCAACGCGCTTTTGACGTCGATTGCGCCGACCGGCACGATTTCGCTTCTGGCCGGAAATGTGTCGAGCGGCATCGAGCCTGTCTTTGCGCATGCCTATCGCCGGAAAATCCTCCTGCCCGACGGCACGCACCGCGAGGAGCTGGTCGAGGATCATGCGGTTGCCCGCTTCCGCGCAGCGTTCGGCGAAGGGGTGAAGCTGCCCGACTATTTCGTCACCTCGGAAACGCTGTTACCTGCCGAGCATCTGGCCGTGCAGGCAATTGCCCAGCGCCACATCGATAGCGCCATCTCGAAAACCATCAACTGCCCGGAAGACATTTCATTTGATGCCTTCAAGGACATCTACACCAATGCCTTTGCGATGGGCTGCAAGGGCTGCACGACCTATCGCCCCAATGCGGTGACAGGTTCGGTGCTGGCGGCAGCGCCCGCGGCGGAAACTGCCAAAGCGCCGGTGTTGGTGCCGGATGCGGCCCTGCCCGGACCCGACGGTGATGCTGTTTCCCGCGCTGTGGAGGCCCCGGCGCGGCGCCCGCAACCGGTCATGTCGGCGGGCGGTGTCGTTTACATGTCGCGGCCGCTGGACCGGCCCGACACGCTGCCCGGCGAGACCTACAAACTGCGCTGGCCGGAATCGGATCACGCGCTCTACATCACCATCAATGACATCATGCAGGATGGCCGCCGCCGGCCCTTCGAGATTTTCATCAACTCGAAGAACATGGAGCATTTCGCCTGGACGGTGGCGCTGACCCGCATGATTTCGGCCGTGTTCCGGCGCGGCGGTGACGTTTCCTTCGTGGTCGAGGAACTCAAGGCCGTGTTTGATCCGCGCGGCGGGCAGTGGATGGGCGGGCGCTATGTGCCGTCGATCCTTGCGGCCATCGGCGGCGCCATCGAACAGCATCTTGTCGCCATCGGTTTCATGGCCGCGCCCGAGAAACCCCATGCACCAGCAACCGAGCCGCAGGTGCGCGAAGCCTCCACCGGCCAGGAGGCAACCCCTGGCGAGGCACCTCTGCCGTCGCAACGCCGCCTTGCGGGTTGTCCGCGCTGCGGGCAGGCCGCCCTTGTGCGGGCCGAGGGTTGTGACAATTGCCTTGAATGCGGCTATTCGCGCTGTGGCTGACAGCGCCGCATGACAACGCCGCCTCTCATTGCCAATCGCGATGCTCGGCGCCTGTTCCTTGACCGGCACCATCTGGGCGCGCGCCGCCCCGGTCCCGCGCGGGCCGATGGCGTGGCCCGTCTGATCGAAGATCTGGGTTTTGTGCAGGTTGATTCCATCCGCGCGGTCGAGCGCGCGCATCACCACATTCTCCACGCCCGCCTGCCTGCCTATCGCCCGTCCGTGCTTGACCGGCTGCAAAAGGATGCGCGTGTCTTTGAGCACTGGACGCATGACGCGTCCCTGATGCCCATCGCGTTCTATCCCTATTGGCAGCACGTCTTTGCGCATTACCGCGCTCATATTGCCGGGAACGCGTGGTGGCAGAAAATGCTGCCGGAGAAAAAGATCATCCGTCAATTGCTGGCCGAGGTCGAAAAGCGTGGCCCCGTCATGGCCCGCGACTTTGCCCATATGGGACCGCGACAGGGCGCGTGGTGGGGATGGGCGCCGCACAAGACGGCGCTTGAATATCTCTGGTTCACGGGCGAGTTGGCCATTGCCGCGCGCGACGGTTTTGAAAAGGTCTATGACCTTTCTGCCCGCGTGATCCCGGAAAAATACCGCACGGAGAAGCCGTCACGCGGGGACATGGTGCAATGGGCCACCGATGCCGCGCTGTCGCGCCTTGGTTTCGGCAATGCACGCGAGATCGCCAAATTCTTCGACATGATCGAGCCCGGTGAAGCTGCCGCCGCACTTCAAGGGCGAGGCGAGGTGATGCAGGTCATCATCGAAGGTGCGAAGGGCGAAAAGGATGCGCCCGCCATGATGCTGCGCGAGACCTATGAGAATCTGGCCATTTCCAGATCGCCGCAGAAACCCATGCGCTTCATCAATCCGTTCGATCCCGTGCTGCGCGACCGCAATCGTGCGCGGCGTCTCTTCGGTTTTGACTATACGATCGAGGTCTTTACGCCCGCGGCCAAGCGCCAATACGGCTATTATGTGCTGCCCCTCCTGGAAGGTGACCGCTTTGTCGGCCGGGCCGATGTGCGCGCCGACCGCACGTCGGACAGCCTTGTGATCGCCAAAGTCTGGTGGGAGAAGGGCGTGAAACCAGTGCCCGCCCGGCTGCGTGCGCTTGAGCGCGCCAGCGAGCGGCTTGCCCGCTTTGCGGGCGTCACAAAGACCATGCTTCATCAGGTGACCCGACCATGAGAGTGCTTTCAGCCTTGAGGCAGTTCTGGCCGGTCACGCTTTTTGCCGCTTTGATTGCGGGCTGGACCGTGTGGTGGTTCATCGCGGCGGGTGTTGCGGAAGCAGGCCTTGAGGCCATGCGCGCTGACAAAAGCGGCGATTTGCGGCTCACCTATGACGACGTTTCCATCGGCGGCTATCCCTTCCGCATCGAGGCGACATTCACCAATCTTGAACTCGACTGGCGCGGCGGTGCGTTCCGGGCGGAGAAGGCGATTGCGCATGCGCTGGCGTGGAAGCTCTCGCATATCGTGGGCGAGGCGGGCGGTATCAAATCGCTTACGCTGGCGACGGCCCCGCGCGAGACCATGACGCTTGTGCCCGACATTTTGCGGCTCAGTGCCATCATTGCCGATGACGGGCAGTTCCGTGTGGATGCCGTTTTCGGCGGCGCGCAAGCAAGTTTCGCACTGGCGGATGGCCGCACACCTGCACTTCAGGCACGGCTCTTCGAGTTTCATGCGCGCAGTCTTGAGGCCGGTGGCGTTGATCTTGTGCTTGCCGCTGCCGACATCGAATTGCAACGCGGCTTTGTAACGGCGCTTGGACCCAAAATCGCGGCGGCGCGCTTTGATGCCCACCTTGCCAATCTGCCACCCGATGAAGGTGCCGTGATCCTGACCGCGCTCGACAGCTGGCCGGACTTCGTGCTGCGCTGGGCCAACGCCAAGGGCGCGGTTGATCTCAAGGCGCTTACGCTCAACTGGGGCCGTTTTGCGATGACGGCCAAGGGCGCGCTGACGCTGGCGTCCGACGGTGATCCCGAAGGAAGCCTTCTCCTCGACGTGACGGGTTCCGACGGGCTTGTCGCCGCGCTGGAAGAGGGTGGTGCGCCCTATGCGCGCCTGGCCGCGCTGGCGGTTGACATCCTCTCGCTTGGCGGATTTGCGGGCGGCACGGCGAACGCGCTCACTTTGCCGCTTGAACTCAGGGACGGCACGCTCGGACTTGATGCAAGCCCGCTTTAGCCGCCTTGCCTCGTGTCCGCATTGCGGCCGAAATTGCTCGCCGCCGTATCCTGACCCGCCTCAATGATTGAGCGGCGGATCGTGCGCGTGCGCGCAAAGAGGTTGAACAGCGCATCGCCGTCGCCCCAGCGTATGGCGCGCTGGAGCGCGGTCAGGTCTTCGGTAAAGCGCTGAAGCATTTCCAGAACCGCCTCGCGGTTGTTCAAAAATACGTCGCGCCACATCACGGGGTCGGATGCTGCGATGCGCGTGAAGTCGCGAAAGCCGCCCGCCGAATATTTGATGACTTCCGACTGCGTCACCTCCTCCAGATCAGCGGCGGTGCCGACGATGTTGTAGGCGATGAGATGCGGCAAATGGCTGGTGATGGCGAGAACGAGATCATGGTGCCTCGGCTCCATCATCTCGACCTTGCTGCCACAGGCACGCCAGAAGGCGGCAAGCGTCCCGGCGGCCTCTGCATCCGCGCCGGGCATGGGTGTCAGGATGCACCAGCGTTCGTCGAACAACTCGGCAAAGCCTGCCTCCGGGCCGGAATGCTCGGTGCCGGCAATCGGATGGCCGGGAATGAAATGCACGCCCTCGGGCACATGCGGGGCGCAGTCCTTGATGACGGCAGCCTTGACCGAGCCGACGTCACTTACAATCGCCCCCTTCTTCAGGTGCGGTGCGATTTCCGCCATCGCGGGGCCGAGCGCGCCCACAGGCAGGCACAGCATGACAAGGTCGGCGTTCGCAACGGCATCCTTCATCGTGTCGTGAATCGAATGGCAAAAGCCGAGCCGGGATGCGGTGGCGCGGGTCGCCTCGCTGCGCGCGTGGCCTGCAATATGTCCGGCAAGGTTGCCCCGTCGCATCGCATGGGCGAGTGACGACCCGATGAGCCCGACACCGATCAGCGCCACGCGGTCAAACATCACGCTCATGGTTTTGCCTTGACGAAGGCGGTGAGGGCTTCGACCACAAGCTCATTGGCTTCCTGTGTTCCCACAGTCAGGCGCAGCGCATCCGGCAATCCGTAATTGCGCACGCCACGCAGGATGAGCCCGCGCGCCATCAGGAAATTGTCGGCGTCATCCGCCGTTTTTCCCTTTTCGCGCGGAAAATGGATCAAGAGGAAGTTGCAGACGCTGTCATCGACGTGAAGCCCCAGCGCACGGATTGCGCGCGCGAGAATTCCAAGCCATTTCGTGTTGTGGGCAATCGATGCCTTCACATGGTCGCGGTCCTCGATGGCGGCGGCCGCAGCTGCCTGGGCGGGCACCGACACGTTGAAAGGACCGCGCGCGCGGTTGAGGTGACCGATGATTTCCGGTGACCCATGGAGCCAGCCCACCCGCAATCCCGCCAGCGCATGGATTTTCGAAAACGTTCGCGTGAAGATGACGCGCGGATGGGACCGCGAGGGCTCAAGGCCTGATTCATATTCCGGCGCTTCCACATATTCTGCATAGGCCGCGTCAATCACCATCAGCGCGTGGCCGGGCAGGGCATCGATCAGGCGCTTGACCTGCGCCTTCGTCAGGTAGCTGCCGGTCGGGTTGTTGGGGTTGGCCAGGAATACGATGCGCGTGCGCGGCCCCATGCGCGCGATCATGGCATCGACATCGACGATGCGCCTCGGCTCGGGCACGACAACCGGTACCGCGCTCGCCGCAAGGGCCGCGATCCGGTAAACGAGAAAGGCGTGCTCGCTGTAAAGAACCTCATCGCCGGGGCGGCAATAGACCTGCGTCACGAGATGCAAGAGTTCATCAGAACCGTTGCCGCAGATGATGCGCTCGGCGTTCAGCCCATGCACGCGCGCAATCGCCTCGCGCAAAAGGCGCGACGAACCTTCGGGATAGATCGCCAATTGGCCGATGGCCGCGCGATAGGCGTCAAGCGCACGGGCGCTTGGGCCCATGGGGGATTCATTCGACGACAATTTGAATACGCGCGCTGCACCCGGCGCACCGGCGCGGCCACCGACATAGGGTTCAATGTCGAGAATGCCGGGAACCGGCTCAATAGCGGAATTCATGTCGAACCCTTGGCGGCAAGCGGACGGGCATAGGCGCCAATCAAAGCAACGAAACTGACAGCTTCGCGTGCCGCCTTGGCAAACTGGGCAAGCCGCGGATCGCCGGGCGGCACAAAGCCCGGCACTTGCACCAGAAAAAGTGCTGGCGATTTGCGCTTGTCTTCGTTCACGCCGTCGATGATCGCGCCTTCGAGCCCGTGCGCCTTCAAGAGGCCCACGAGCCGCCCGCGGCTCACGTCGGGCTCCACCTCGACAGCAACAAGGCTCAGATCGTCACCGCTTTCTTCGGGCATCGCGGAGGCAATCACAAAGGCCGACGGCGACGTTCCCTCGATGAAGGGCAGGCGCGCGATGACCAGCGGCTTGACGCCTTCGCCGCGCCCCAATTGCGTCCACCAGGCCCGCGCTGCGGGTGCTTCGGCGCCGGGTGCGGGCACGATGCCGATGACCGAGGTCGAGGCGGCGCATTCCTGCACGACCTGATTCGCCTTGGCGAAAGGCGTCATCGGTGCCGATGAACCGAAATGGGCGCGCGCCAGATCCCAATAGTCCGGCGCGTCATCGCCGGAATAGACAGCGAGCGAAAAAGGCGCCTGAAGCGCCAGCTTGGCCGAGATGATCTCGCGCCAGACCCGGAAGATCACGGAAAGGGGCAGCTTGCCGGTATGGCGGGCTGCCAGCCGCCGCAGGATCTGCGCCTCGCGCCCCGGCCGCATCGCGTTTTCGACTGCGCCTGTGTCCGGGCCAGCGCCCATGCCCTTGGCGGCAGCGATGGCTGCAACCGTGTCGGCGCGTTTCAGGATCAGGTCGTGGATCTTCGTGTCGACAGCGTCGATCGTTTTGCGCAGACGGGCCAGTGCTGCAGCTTTGCCCGGCTTGACCGCCGCCGGTTTCTTGTTCTCGCTCATGGTGTGGTGAAGCTGTCCGCCAGCCAGTCCTCTCGTCATGCCAGGCTCTCCCGCCCGCACCCATTTTGGCGGAGCGGACGCGCCCACGCAAAGAAAAGATTGACAGGAAGCGCTTTCCCGCCCGAATGAACGCGAGGCGGTGTCAGGGCCGCATTTCAGGCAGGATCAGGCGGAGAATGACGTCAGGGCAGGATCATGCAGGCATTGCGCCGGGTTTTGACGGCAGCATGACCTTTACCGGTCCGCAGGCGCTCCGGCTGGACAGCGGCGAATTGATTGATCCCCTGACCATCGCCTGGTGCACCTGGGGCACACTGAATGCTGCGCGGTCCAATGCCATCCTCATCTGTCACGCGCTGACGGGCGACCAGTATGTCGCCAGCGCCAATCCCCAAACCGGCAAGCCCGCGTGGTGGCCGACCATGGTGGGGCCCGGCCGCGCCTTTGATACCGACCGCTACTTCATCATCTGCGCCAATGTGATCGGCGGGTGCATGGGTTCCAGCGGCCCGGCATCGGTCAATCCGGCGACAGGCGAGGCCTATGGTCTTTCATTTCCCGTCATCACCATTGCCGATATGGTGCGTGCCCAGCGTGTGCTGATCGATCATCTGGGGATCGGGCGGCTCTTGTGCGTGGCGGGCGGCTCCATGGGCGGCATGCAGGTGCTGGAATGGGCGGCAAGCCATCCCGATCGCGTCGTGTCCGCCATCCCGATTGCAACAGCGGCGCGGCACTCCGCACAAAACATCGCCTTCCATGAAGTGGGCCGGCAAGCGGTGATGGCTGATCCTGACTGGGCGGGCGGGCGCTATGCCGCGTCGGGCAAGCAGCCGGCCAAAGGTCTTGCCGTTGCGCGCATGGCGGCGCACGTGACTTATCTCTCCGAGCAGGCTTTGCAGCGCAAGTTCGGGCGCAATCTGCAGGATCGCACGACTGTCTCGTTCGGCTTTGACGCGGATTTCCAGGTTGAATCCTATCTGCGTCATCAGGGCGCCAGTTTCGTGGACCGCTTTGACGCCAATTCCTATCTCTACATCACGCGGGCGATGGACTATTTCGACCTTGCCGCATCCCATGGCGGCCAACTGGCCAATGCCTTCCGCGACACCAAGGCGCGGTTCTGCGTCGTCTCCTTCACCAGCGACTGGCTCTTTCCCACGCCGGAAAGCCGCCGCATCGTGCATGCGCTCAATGCGGCTGCCGCGGATGTGAGCTTTGTCGAATTTTCGACCGACAAGGGGCATGACGCCTTTCTGCTCGACGAGCCGGAGATGTCACGCACGCTGTCGCGCTTTGTGCAATCGGTCGCCGAGCGGGTGGGCGCCGTTCCGGGAGGGACAGCACGATGAGCGCGCTGCGCCCCGATCTTGCTGCCATCGCGGGGCTCGTTGCGCCGGGCGCGCGTGTTCTCGATGTCGGCTGCGGCGATGGCGCGCTTCTGGAGCATCTGGTGCGCGAAAAGGGCGTGACCGGCCGCGGCATGGAGTTGTCGCAAGAGGGGGTCAATGCCTGCGTCGCGCATGGCCTGTCGGTGGTGCAGGGCGATGCCGACCTTGATCTTGCCGATTATCCGTCAGCGGTCTTCGACTATGTGATCCTCAGCGAGACCATCCAGGCGATGCGGCGGCCCAAGGCGGTCCTTGTCGAGATCATGCGCATCGGCGTGCGCGGCATCGTCTCGCTTCCCAATTTCGGCCACTGGAAAATCCGCCTGCAGCTCCTCTTCTCGGGCCGCATGCCGGTGACGCGTGCGCTCGACAATAATTGGCATGACACGCCGAATGTGCATCTGTGCACGATCGCCGATTTTGCGGCACTTTGCGCCGATTGCGGTATCCGCATCGAGCGCGCGATGACGTTGTCACGCGGACGCTTGCGCGAAATTCCGGTCAACGGCAGGGCCGGCAATCTTATGGCCGAAACAGCGATCTTCGTGCTGACGCGGCTGCCCGGCTAAGCGACCTCACCAGGCGGCTTTACTCGGCGGCGGGCGGCGGGCGGTCAACGGTTCCCATGTCGGCGACGACTTTCCAGCTGCCATCGGCTTCTTCACGCCAGACGGTGAGGTAGTGGCCGGTCAGGGTCACGCTTGCGTTTTCGGCATCCGGCACCGTCACCAGCGTCCAGTTGCCGTGGGTCCAGCCCATCAGACCATCTTTGGAGACAGAGCCCTCTTCCGGTTCCCAAGTGAGCGTGCCAGAGGCGGATGCGGCCATGCCCTCGGGCGTTGCGTAGTAGGCTTCCAGCGCCGCCTTGCCGATGTGCGGTGTGCCGCCCGTGCCGAACATGCGCACATCATCGGCGGAATAAGCGACGAAGGCTTTGGCCGTGCCCTCTGATGCGCTCATGGCCGAAAAGGCGCGATCCGCTTCCATCAAATCCTCGACCGAACCGGCCAAAGCAGGGGCCGATATCAGAAGCGTGGTGGCAGCGGCAGCAAGGACGAGGCGCTTCATGGGGTTTCCTGCAGGTTTGTTCAGGGTTGGAAGTTTCGACCCTAACAGTGCCGTTTCATCACAGCCAGAGGGCCTCACCACTTGTTGATTCACAGTTTTGCCGCATTTGCGCTCGCATTCAGGCCCATTCGCTCCGCCACATTTGCCCCCTGACCTCATGTGGGACCTCATGCGGGGACAAGGGGAGACGATGGCGCAGGATATTGTAACGCAAGGATCGCTCGGTGGAGGACCACGCAATGTGGACTTCCCGCAGATGCATGCCCCGATGAACGGGCAGACGCTGGACCAGCTTGCGCCGCTCGCGCCGCCTGCGGACGCGGAAGCCTATGCGCAGGGCCGTCGCGGCGTGCCCCTGAACGAACCCGTTCTCGCGGCCGAAATCGAACGCTTTGACGAAGGCCAGTCGCGCAAGGCGCTGGAGCTTTCCATCGAGCGCGCCACGCTCAACCGCAACATCACCGGCTTTGGCGTACGCACGCATCTGCTGACAGCGCTTGTCTTTGGTCTCGCCATTTTCGGATCGGCGCTGTGGGTCGACTACCACATTGTGCGCGAATTCTGGACGCGGGTGCTTGCCAACGAATTCCTGGAAGTGCCGCCCGAACTTGCCGACAGCGTGATCTTCAAATCGATGCAGGTCGTGTTCGCCACACTTGCCGTCCACTTCCTCCTGCGCTCCATCGGCAAGGTGGGGCGTGCGATCTTTGCGGGCTTTGTGTGCCTGCTCGCCATCGGCATGGTGTGGGGCATCGGCATTCTTGTGGCCAATGACGCTTTGCCGGCCGGCGCGAAGCTTTTCGGCGTCAACCTCTCCAGCGAATCGCAGGGCGTGGATGACACGCTGGCGGCGCTTGGCCTGCCGCCCGCCAACGGCGCAGCCGAGGCGCCCGCCAATGCCGATCTTGACCGCGGCACGGTTGAAACCGCGCAGACCATGATCTGGCTGGGCTCGCTCTCGGCGATCTTCCTGATCGTGACGGGCGTGGGCGCGCTTGCGCTGCATGGCGCCGTCGGATCATTCCAGGACCTGACGGGCGGCGAAGGATCGCCGGGCCGCGACCGCCGCATCCGCGTGCAATTCGAACATGACTTCTTCACCGATGCGCAGGCGCGCGTGCGGCTGGTCCATACGCGGATTGCCGACGCACTGGCATCCTATGTGCGCGGCGTGATCGATTCCGGCGCCAATGACCGCGAGCAGAAGATCGCGCAGGCCGTCGAAGCCTCCGAAGCCGTGCGCAAGCGCTGGACGACCGACACGGTACGCGACCGGCAGTTGCGCGATCCGCTCGACCTCAAGGCGCGTGCGGGTGGAAAGCCCGAGCTGCGGGCGGTCAAAGGAGGCCGGGCGTAAGATGCGCATGAGCCTCAGGCAAACGGCAATGTTCGGCGCGGCCATCGGCCTTTCGCTTGCGATCGGCATTTTCCTGCCGCAGATCGTCAGGGCTGAGGAAGGCGAAGTTTTGGCCCCGCGCCATGTGGTGATCGGGCTCGACATTTCGGCGTCCAATCCCCTGGTCGATGATGCGGTCTGGGCGCGGCGCGTGGCCGAGCGCATCCGCCCCATCATCGCCGAGCTTCCCTTCCGCAGCCTTGTCACGGTGCGCACGTTCGGCTCCTACGAGCAGGACAATCCCATCCGCTTTGACTTCATGATCAAGCGCGATGCGCTGCCGGGTGATGTCTCGACGCTGATTGCGGAGTTCGTGGCGGGCATCCCCATCCTTGTGAAGAACGGCAAGTTGCAGCCGCAGCAGACGACCAACATCATCGGCTTCATGCAGACGATGGCAATTGTCGTCGATTGCACCGAAATGCGCACCGATTACATCCTGGCAACCGACGGCTATGAGGACAGCGACTTCGTGAAGCTGAAGTCAAAGAACGCCGTCCTGCCCGCGCCCGACACGCCGTGGTTCGGCGGTTGCGGCAGCTTCATCATGATGGGCGTTGGTCAGGGCGGTGACGGTCCGATCGAGACGAAGCGCATCTCCGACCAGTGGAACTCGTGGTCGGTCACGGCGGGTTTTACCGATTATCAGGGCCTGTTCGACTGGTAAGCGCTCTCAACTGAAGCCCAGTTCCTCGCGGATGGCTTGCGGCGTGCGGCCCTCGGCACGCAGCGACCGCAAGGATGGCGCGGCATCACGCTTGGCCAGGCGCGCGCCCGATGCATCACGCACCAGATCGTGGTGGCGGTAGCGCGGCACCGGCAATTCCAGCAGATGCTGCAACAGGCGCTGCACATGGGTTGCGGCAAAAAGATCCTCGCCCCGCGTCACCAGCGTTACGCCCTGCAGCGCATCGTCCATCACGACGGCAAGGTGATAGCTCGCCGGGAATTCTTTCCGCGCAACCACGATGTCGCCGAAAATTTCCGGCGTTGCATTGTGGTGACCGCGATCAAGGTCCGTGAAGGCAAGTTTGCCGGTGGTCCCGGCTGATGCAGTTCCCATGTTGAGGCGCAGCGCAAAGGGAATGCCGCGGCGCTCCAGCTCCTCACATTCATCCATGGAGTTTTTGCGGCAGGTGCCGGGATAGAGCGGGCCATCGGGTCCCGCCACAGCATGGGGGGCGCTGGCCGATGCGGCAATGTCCTTGCGTGTGCAAGTGCAGGGATAGAGCCATCCTGCCCGGGCAAGGGTTGCGATCCCTTGCGCATAGAAGGTGCGATGCTCCGACTGGCGGCGCACCGGCTCCTCCCAGGCAAGGCCCAGCCAACCAAGATCCTCAATGATCCCTTGCGTGAACCGGGGGCGGCATCGTGTTTCGTCGATATCCTCGATGCGCAGGATAAAGCGCCCGCTGCTTTCACGTGCGGCGCGTTCGGCAAAGAGCGCCGAAAATCCGTGGCCCTGATGCAGATATCCCGTGGGCGACGGGGCAAAGCGGGTGATGAAGGGCATCATGGCCAAAGCGGGCACCGGTGATGGACGTGACAGGCAATCCGGGTTATCGGAAAGGGAAACGCTACAACATCGATGGTGACCCATGACAGGCAGTATCAGCAAAATCGACGGGCCGCGGGTGCTGCCGCGCGGCGGCTCAAAGCCCGACCGGCTGGTGGTGCTCGCCCACGGCTATGGGGCCGACGGCAACGATCTGATCGGCCTTGCGCCGCATTGGCAGCAATTCCTGCCCACGGCGGCGTTTGTTGCGCCCAATGCGCCGCAGCGCTGCGAGATGTCGCCGATGGGCTATCAGTGGTTTCCGATCACCAAGCTTGATCCCAAAGCCATGCTGGCCGGTGTTGAAAGCGCGGCGGCGGGCTTTGCCGGTTTCATTGACGAGGAGCTGGCGCGCTACGGCCTTGGGGCCGATCGTCTGGCGCTGGTGGGGTTCAGCCAGGGCACGATGATGTCGCTGCATGTCGGGTTGCGGCGGGCGGTTTCGCCTGCCTGCATCGTCGGTTATTCGGGCGTGCTGGCGGGGCCGGAAGTTCTCAAGGCGCAGATGACGGCCAAGCCCCCGGTGCTTCTCGTTCATGGTGATGCCGACCAGATGATCCCGGTGCAGGCGCTTTATGCATCAGCCAATGCGCTGGGCGAAGCGGGCATTGCCGTGCGCTGGCATGTCTCGCGCGGTGTCGGCCATTCTATTGATCCCGAGGGCCTGACGCTGGGCGGGCATTTTCTCGCCAGCGGCTTTGCGGGTGAGTTGGCGGGTTAGGGGTTTGCCTCACGTGATTGCGTCCTTCGACGAAGGCTCGAGGCACGAGGGAGGCTGTTGCCTGCAGCAATGCATGTTTCTCACTCCCTCATGCTGAGCGCTTGTCGAAGCACGCATGGCAGTGATGCCATCCACCGCCCCCATCCGCAAATTTCACGGCTGACTGCGGCGCGCCAATTGAAGCTCGATACGCTTCAACTCGCGGATGATGCGGTTGGCTTCGATGGTCGGCATCAGCCCCATTTTCACGGTGCCGGCCATCAATAACAGCGTGACCGACGGCAATCCCCAATGCAGGGCCGACATCACATCGGTCGTGCCGAAGAATTTCCACGCCGCATAAAGGCCGCCCAGGAACGCGACGCCCTGGAACATGGCCAGGATCACATTCACCCACCAATTGCGGCCGCTGAAAATTGCCAAGGTCTGGCGCACGAAATGGGGCTCGCCACCAATGCGGTCCATCAAAGCGCGTTCCTCGGCGCTCATGGCTTCGGTGATGAGGCGGTCAATATCTTTCTCGCTCATGGATTTCTCCGTTCAGGGTTTCGCGCAGCTTTTGCCGCGCATGCATGAGGCGGGTCTTCACCGTGCCTGCCGGCACGTCGAGGGCGACGGCAATCTCGCCCACACTCAACTCGTCAAAATAGAAAAGCGCGATGGCGGCGCGCTGGGGCGCGGGCAGATTGCGGATCGCGCGGCGGAGGCGGTCGACATCGCCGTCGAACACATCTTTCGGCGTGTCGGGTTCAGGCTCCGGCTCGGCGGCAATGGCACCGGCAAGGCGCCGACGCGAAATCTCGCCTGCGATGAAGCGCGCGGCGCGGCGCGAGACGATACGATAGGCAAAGGCAGGAAAGGCACCCGCATCATCAAGGCCCGCAATGGCGCGGATGATTTCGTGCCAGGCGTCCTGCACGATGTCGCTGGCGGCGTCCGTGTTTCCCGTCAGGCGGGCGGCGTGGGCCGCCAGCCGCTTGTGCCAGCGCGCCACCAGCGCCGCCAAGGCCTTGCGGTCGCCGGTGCGGGCGGCAGCGGCAAGATAGGCGTCAAGTTTGCGGTCGGTGCCGGAAATGGGGCAAAGCATGAGAGCTCAGGAGGCGCAATTGCCGGTCGTTCCGGCGGGTTCTGATGAAAGGTGGCGACCTGGACGCGGCCGGTTCAATGCGGCGTTGCCCTTTTTCGCCTGTCTTGAAGGATTCACCAAGCTGGCCTAGGCTTTGAGTCGTGGGCCGGGTTTTCCGCCCACACCGTCTTCAGGAGAATTGTGCCTTCATCAGTACCGGGTACCACACATCATGCTGACCGCCGAGCGAGCCCCTGACGCATGTCCCGCGCTGGTGCTCAACGCGGATTTCCGGCCCCTTTCCTATTTTCCGCTCTCGCTATGGTCCTGGCAGGATACGGTGAAGGCCGTGTTCCTCGACCGCGTCATCATCCTCAACCATTACGACCGGTTCGTGCGCTCGCCCTCGTTCGAGATGCAGCTGCCGTCGGTTGTCTGCCTCAAGGAATATGTGAGGCCGTCGCGCAACCCCGCGTTCACGCGGTTCAACGTGTTCCTGCGCGACCGGTTCGAGTGCCAGTATTGCGGCGAGGACTCCGACCTTACCTTCGATCACGTGATCCCGCGTTCGCGCGGCGGCAAGACGACATGGGAAAATGTCGTTGCCGCCTGCTCGACCTGCAATCTGCTCAAGGGCGGCAGGCTGCCGCATCAATGCGGCATGTTCCCGGCGCACAAGCCCATCCGGCCCTCGGTCACGCAACTGCACAAGCATGGGCGGCTTTTTCCGCCCAACTACCTGCATGAAAGCTGGACCGATTATCTCTACTGGGATTCCGAACTGGAAGAATAGGCTTCACGCCTTCTTCGCGTCGCGCCACATCGACAGGATGGGCGGGGCGTCGGCGCGCGGGCGGTATTCATTCAGCACACGAAAGCCGTGGCGCTCGTAGAGCCGCGTGTTCTTCGGATTGGAATTGTCGAGCGACGCGGCAACACCCGTGTCATCGACGCGCGACAATGTCGCCTCCAGGATGGCGCTGCCCAGTCCCATGCCCTGCATGGCGGGTAAGACACCGAGAAAAAACAGGTACCAGTGCGGCTGGTGCTTGGGGTGGTGCTTTTCCATCGCTGCCATCATCGCCAGCGCACGCGGGATGCGCGAAATTCCGCAGGCGCGCAGGATGAGCGGTGCCATGGTGATCTGTGTGCCAAGGCCGGGGTTCAGGCTTTGGACCCCGTGCGGCGGCAGCCAGATGGCAGTGGCCTCAAAACCCGGTGCCACATGGCATTCATCATGCGGCAGCGACTGCCTGGTCAGTGCCATGTTGAAATAGGTCGAAAGTGCCTCGCGGCGGCGCGCGCCGTCACGGAAAATCCAGTCCATCACCGGATCGGCGGCAAAGGCGTCGCAGAGAAGTTCGATGGCCTTGGCAAGATCGGCGGCCGCCATGCGCCGGGGTATCGCCGCACCCGCACGCGCCGCCACAACCGCTTCGTCATGGGGGCGGGGCTTTTCCTGCATCAGATTTTTTCGGAGAGGCGAATGGCCAACCGGCAACCCGCCTTGATCGTTTCGCTCAACAGACGATAGGCAGGTGCCTGTTCGGCACCTTCCTGAATGGCGGTCTCGCGGTGCCCAGCCTCGTCGGCGCGAAAGCGGGTGACGATCCCCAGAAGTTCAGGATCATGGCCTTTCAGCCTTTCTTCCTGGCTTGCATAGTGATCGTCGATCACTTCTTCCACGGCGGCGGTGCATGCCATGGCAGCCTTTTCGCCCAGAAGGGCGGTCATCGCGCCAAGCGCAAAACCAGCGACGTCCCACACAGGGCGAAGCAATGTGGGGCGCACGCCACGTTCGGCAATCAGGCGGTCAAAGGTTTTGAGATGCTCTTCCTCTTGCGCGGCCATGTGGCGGATGAGATCGCCCGAGCGGGCCGTCGATGGCCGTTGCCCCAGGACCGCCAATTGCCCCTCATAAATGCGCACCGCGCCATATTCACCCGCGTGATCGACGCGGATCATGCCGGCGACTTCATCGCGCGAGGGCGCCTTGCCGGGGCGCGGTGGCGGCGTGTCACCCACGCGCGGCGGGCGCTTTGAAAACGCCTTGGCGGTCACGCCGATGCACCCTTCTGTTCGACGTCGCCATCCATTTTACTGCCTTTGGGCCAGGCCGACGCAAAGGCGTAACCGGCGAGTGCAATCGACAAAAGCGCGTTCCAGCCGGCCATCGACAATCCAAGAAGCGACCACGGCGCTTCGTCGCAGCGCACCGGGCGCGACGCGAAAAGATCATTGGCCGAGGACAGGACGTTGGGATCGCCGCCGACGCATGACGGAAAGCCCGCCCAGAATTTCCATTCCACACCGGCATGATAGATCGCAATGCCCGCGCCGATCGCCAGCACCAATCCTGCCAGTGCGACGGCGCCCCGCGTGACATTGGGCGAAAAGCGGCGGGTTGATCCCGCCCAGGCGGCAAAAAGCCCGATCACCGCGACCGCAAAATGCGGCGGGCGTTGCCACAGGCACAATTCGCAAGGCTGCATCTCGCCCACATACTGGAAAAGATAGGCGGCGGCGATCAAGAGCACCGAACCGCCTGCACAGATGAGCCCGGCAATCATGGGGTCAAGGATGTCGAGCGGCTTTACGGTCTGCGGCGTTTGTTCCGGCATGGGTGGCTTGATCCAGTTGAGGGGGCCGCTTTCAGGGTCCGCTTTCAGGTTCTGCTCTTGGGGGCGCGCAAGGGTCGGGCAGAAGGATGCGGCATGATCTGATAATCATATCCGAAGGGATGGACAAGGTTCCGCCGTGTCACGCCTGCCATGAAAGCGCTGTCATCCGCCGAAAACCATGTGGACCAATGGCGCTTTTCGTCGCGCACGACCACGCGTTGCTGCCGGTCATTGCTGGCGCGGGCCATGTCGTCCTTGGTGGCGCGGGCCGCCCCCAGGGCAGCATGGGCGGGCGTGATCCGGTCAAACCCGAAATGGCTGAGCGTCGCCAATGTGGCGGCGGCGGGGTCGGCCACCATCTCCTCGTAACGGATGACGTGAAAACGTGCGGGGTCGCGCGCAGCCATGTCACCCCATTCATTGAGAAAGCGCATGCGCATCCAGATGTCGCTGTTGAAGCGGATGCCCTCCGCCCGCTTGCGGAAGCGCACGTCGCCCCGCAGATAGGCTGAAAAGCTGCAATTGTAGCGGTCCTTCCATTTCTCGTAGTTCGACACGAGTGCGGCGCGCAGGTCGCGCACCAGGATCACATAACGCGGAAAGTGCAGGGCGTTGCGGATGAAGGCGCGGCGCATCAGGCGGTGCGGCATCGAGTGCGAATGCACGGTCACGGGAAAACCGAAGCGCTGGGCGCATTCGCGCGGCGGGCGGCGGGGGTGGCCGCACAGGCTTTCATCCTGGATGTTTTCCGGGGGCGGCGCGCCATAGGCCTCGGCGATGGCATGGCCCATCATGAATTTCAGCCAATGGCTGCCGGCCTGGGGCACGGAGACGATCCAGCCGTCCACCTTGCGGTGACGGATCATGGCCGCGTTGGTCCAGCCCTGCGAGAAGGCGCGGAATTTGAGCCAGGCGGGATCGTCGATCAGGGCCATGACCTTCTCGTGTCACGGGAATTGGCGGCGTGTCAAACCGGGGGGCGGGGCATTCGTGGGCAGGTTGGGCGCGAAGGCCCGCGTTGACGCAAGCGGGGCAGCCGCATAGAAGAAGCGCCGCAGAAGAGGCCCCTGTGGCGGAATGGTAGACGCGGCAGACTCAAAATCTGTTGCCCTCACGGGCGTGCTGGTTCAAGTCCGGCCAGGGGCACCAATTCCCGCACCTTGCAGCCCGATTGCCTGAAGGTGACAGGGCCTTGCCCGCGCGCTTCTGTCGGGCCTAACCTTGGCCATTGCTTTCCCCCAAAACGGAACACGCCATGACAGCGCTCCATGAATTTACTGTGCTCAATTTTCTCCAGACGCTGGGGGCCGTTTCCGGCTTTCTGGAAAAGGGTGCCAAGCACTGCGCCGAGCACAACATCAATCCGCAGGAATTCGTGGATGCGCGCATCCATCCCGACATGCTGCCCATGAGCTTCCAGATCAACTCGGTCGCGCATCATTCGCTGGGTGCGATCAACGGCGCGAAGGCCGGCGTGTCCGGTACGCCACCGAACATCGGTGCGGTCGATTATACGGGCCTTCAGGCGATGGTCACCCATGCGCGCGACGAACTTGCCAAAATGCCGGCTGCCGAAGTGAACGCGCTTTCGGGCAAGGACGTCACCTTCAAGATGGGCGACTTCAAGATTCCGTTCACGGCGGAAGGGTTCCTGCTCTCATTCTCACTGCCCAATTTCTATTTCCACGCGACAACCGCCTACGATATTCTGCGCATGAAGGGCGTGAAGCTGGGCAAGCGCGACTTCCTGGGCACGATGCGGATGAAGGGGTAGGGCGAACTGGTCCTGCGCCGTCATGTGCTCCGCTTCTGCCACAACAGGCGGGGCGAAAATCCGGTCACCAGAGCCGTGCCCAAAAGCACCATGGCGGCGCCCAGCACCATCCGGGCCGCGACCGGTTCATCGAGAACCAGATTGCCCCACAACACGCCGAAGACCGGAATGAGGAAGGTCACCGTCAGCGCAGGCGCGGGGCCGATGTCGGCAATCAGTCGGAAGTAAAGCAGATAGGCAACGCCGCTGCACAGGATGCCGAGCGCCAGCACGGATGCGGCAATTGCCGGATCAAAGACCATCCCGTGGTCGGCAAATGGAACAAGAGGCGCCATCAGAAGTGTGGCGGCCCACATGCTGCCATGCGCATTGGCAAAGGGCTCCACGCTCTCAGCATGGCGCGCATAGGTGGTGGCGATGCCATAGGAAGCCGCCGCTGCCAGCGCCAATGCGATGGCGCCCAGCGCACCTTCGTTTAGCGTTGAAGGGTCAAAGCCCGTCAACACCGCAACGCCGCAAAGTCCCAGCGCCAGGCCTAGAACCGCTTTGGCGGTCAGGGGTTTTCGTGACCATGAAGCCGTGAAAATGGCACCCCAAACGGGTGCGGTCGCGTTCAGGATCGACATGAGGGACGCGGAAATCGTGCGTGCAGAAATCGCAAAGAGAAGAAAGGGCAGCGCCGAATTGAAGAGACCCAGAATCAGAAAATGCCGCCAGTGCCTGCGCAGCCCGAGCTCTTTTTCGAGCATGAAACCGACCACAGCCAGAAAGATCGCAGCCAGCCCCACCCGCAAGATGATCAGAATCACCGGATCAAGCGCCGATGCGCCGATCTTGAGAAAGAGGAATGATCCTCCCCAAAGCGCCGAGAGCGCCAGAAGGCGCATAAGGCTTGCCAGATCCATGGTGAGAGCGGTCCCGAAGCTTTGCGCTGGTTGAAGCGCCGTCACCCTAGGGACGCGCTCGCGTGCCGTCTGGCCGTTTCCGGACGCGGAAGTAAGTATCCCGGGGACGCTTTAAACGCGCCGGGAAATCCGCATACGGCCGCGACGGACAGTGACCATCGCGCCGCTCGCCAGGTCGTCGGCGTAGAGCGCAATCGCCGCTCGCGCACTGGCAAGCTGTTCGTGTGCGTTAATCTGCTCAAGGCGCAAGATGCCTGTGGATTGTGCATGTTGCTGCCACAGCAAGGCACCGAAGTCGGCATCTTCGGTCAGAAGAATGCGGTCATCATCGGCAGCGAGCTCGAGAACTTCCTTGTCCGGCGGATTGAGGCGGGCCTCACTGAGCGCCAGCACATCGTGCCCGTCGGCCCGCAAGCCGGAAATCGTCAGGCGCGCGATGCAGAGATCAGCGAGCAGCCGCATCGTCGAGCGCAGCGGCGCGGTTCAAGGCCTCACCTGAAACGCGTGCGGTGGACGAAACGCGACTTGCATAAAGCAGGGCGGCACGCACATCGTCAGCCTCAAGGAACGGAAACTGGCTGGCCAGTTCTGATTCCCCGCCGCCCGATGCAAACCAGCGGACAATCTGTTCGACCGAAATGCGCATGCCGCGCACGCATGGCTTGCCGCCCAGAATTCCGGGGTCAACAATGATCCGCTCAAGCAATTCCTGATCGTTCGCCATGGCAGAAGGATAACACTTCCTGCAGGACTCTCCCAGTCTATTTCGCCAAAGCGCGCTGGAAGGCGGGGCGGGCGGCGACGGTCGGCGCAGGTCAAGGAAGAGAAGTTTGCCCCGATCAGGCGTCAAGCCCGCGTGTTGCCAAAGCGACAATCCGGGGCACCGGCTTCTTGCCGCTCTCGTAATAGGCGATCATGCGGCGGCTGATGCCAAGCGCCTCGGCTGCATCGTCCAGACTGAAAGACCGCTTCTTGCGCCAGTTGCGCAGCGCTTCTGACGACATGGTAAGGCCCGATTGCTCCATGCAGAGCCGCCACAGCGTATCGGCCGACATGTCAATCCCGCAGTCCCATACGATATCCGTGCCAAGGTCTCCGACCTTCACGGCGGCAAATCGCCTGTCCGACTTGCGCAGCGGCGCATAGAAGGCAAGCTTGGCAATCACCCCTGAAACATCAGCGCGGATTTTCAGCCCATTATCCCAATGGATTTCAAGCTTCCGGCTGCGGGCCAAAGCATTGACGGCCTTGATTCTTGGAAGCGTCTTTCTGGGCATGGTCATCCTCTCGCATTCAGTTCATTCCACCGGGCAGCAAGCATCTGCCGGTTTTTCCGCGCCCACGCGATGGCGGGTGCAATGGCACGCTGGGGCGCTTGCCCTGCAATAACCGCCAGGTCAGCGATCCGCACGATCACCTCAAATTCGGGCGAGGCGATATGAAAGTGTGGCGGCCTGTGGTCATCCGCATAGATGCGGATGGAAATCCGGCCGATCCTGTGAATGACAGGCATGTGACCTCGCGGGGACAGTGCAACTATTGCACTATTGGCGGCCGCGGTCAACGCCCCGTGCAAATGCCTATCGCGCCAAAGCGCGCTGGAAGGCGGGGCGGGCGGCGAGGCGCTGATAGTAGGCAGAGATGGCCGGCGAAAATTTCGCATCCAGCTTCAATGTCGTTGCAAGATGCAGCGCATAGCCGACCGTGATGTCGGCGGCCGTAAATCGCCCGGCGCACAGATATTCGCCTTCGGCCAGCGCCGCATCGATCGCACGCAGGCGGCCATGAAACCATTTGGCATAGTCTTCCGCGACCTGCGGCACGCGCCGTTCGGGCGGCTCCAGCTGCGTATAGCGCAGCACCAGCGTCTGCGGAAAAGTGAGCGTCGCATCCGACATGAACATGAAGTTGAGATAGCGGCCATAGTCGGCATCGCCCGGCTTCAGTACCAAAGGCGTGGGGCCATAGGTCTCGCCCAGATAATGGCAGATGGCTGACGACTCGGTCATGCGCACATTGCCGTCGATCATGTAAGGGATCGTGCCGAGCGGATTGATCGCCAGATAATCCTTCTGGAACACGCGCGGCGGGAAGGGCAGCACGGTCAGTTCATAGGGCAGGCCCATTTCCTCCAGCATCCACACGCAGCGCATCGAACGCGCGGCGGTGCAGTGCCAAAGCCGGATCGCGGGCTTTGTCATTTGCGTGATCCTTTCGGGCTTGCTTCGGCAAGCGGCAGGCCGAAATCAAAGAGGCCGGCCTCGCCATCCTCGCAGCCGAAAGCGAGGAACCGGCCGGAGGGATCCCACGCCAATGCGGACACGGGTGCGTTGCCGGCCGGCTTGGTGCCGGTAAAGCGGTCATCACCCAGCCGCATCAGAAAGATCATGCCATCCTCATAACCGGCTGCCAGAAAATCGCGCGCGGGATGGGCGGCAACGGCTGTTACCAATGTTCCTTCCGGCCCCGCCTGCAAGGCGTTGCGGCCCATCGGGCCCTTGCCGTCAAAGGGCCAGACGACAAGCTGGTCGGCACCGGCGGTCGCCAGGAACTTTCCCTTGGGCGTCCACGCCATGGCGCGGATGCGCGAGGGATAGCCTGCCATGCGCATATTGGTGCGATCCGACAGGCGAAAGCCATGCAGCGCGTTTTCCTGCATGGCAGTGACGATGTAATCGCCATTGGGTGACCAGGTGATGCCGGTATGGCTTCCCTTCCAGTCGATGATTGAAGGTTTCTGCTCCGCGCTTTGCGTCCACCACAGGCTGATGGCGTTGTAATGCGCTGCGGCCACGCGCTTGCCCTTGGGATCAAAGGCGACACCACCGATGGACGATGCGTGCGCAAAGCGGCGGGTCGCGGTGAAGTCACCACCGGGCGCGATCACCAATGTCTTGCCGCTGGCATAGGCGATGGCGCCCGATGCGCTGCTTGCCGCCACATGATCGATCCAGCGGTTCTTCTCGACGGCAAGCTCGGAGACACTTCCGTCAGGCATCGTGTGGACGAGGCGGCCATCATCACCGCCGGTAAGAAAGCCGCCGCGCGGATGGGCGCAGAGGGCCAGGATGGCGCCTGCGTGTGCCTTTATCTCCTGAGGTGCGGCTTTTTCGGCTGCGGTGAGGCGCAGCGTGCCATCGCCCAGCGCCCAGGCAAGCGCGCCGGTGCCGTCAAAGCAGAGGCCGGTTACGAAGGCGTCGAAGGCAAAGATCTTGCCGCCGCTGTCGGCTGGCTTGTCTGCCACATTTTCGGCCATTTCTTTTGGCGTCGTCGTCATCCGATGCGCGCAGTCAGGCGGCTTCCGCGATCTTCTTGACGGCTTCGGTGAAGGCGTTGTGCGCGCGCGTCACCAGCGGACCCTTCTGGATGAAGCGGCTGGTGAAGCCGATCTTGATTTCGCTGCCGCCGCCTTGTGCTGAAATGTGGATCGGCATGAAGAAGCCCCAGCCGGCCCAAAAGCTGGGCTTGTGGGTCAGGACCATGCGCTTCATCACGTCGTCGGTCGAATCCACTTCCGCCTTGCCGTCGCCTTTGGCCGCAAGGATCGCGCGATAGACGGTGTCAGGCGCTGCCCGCACGGTGAGGGTGGAGACGCGGGCGGGCATTTTGGAAAGCCACTCCGTGCCCTTGCGCCGTGCTGCGATGAAAAAGCCGATAATGGCCAATGTCAGGCCGACAATGAGACCAATGATTGCGCCTTCAAGCATGTGTTCTCCCCCGCCTCTGCTTCATCGCTTACCCCTTATAGATCAAGGGAGGCAAAAATGTGAGGCGATTGTTGCATCGGTATCGTGCGCGCTTCGACGAAGGCTCAGCGTGAGGGAATCGGTTGATGGCATCAACGCAATCCGAATACCTCTTCATGGTGAGTGTTCATCGAACCACGCAGAGCGTTGGTGCAAGGACAGATTCCCTCGCCCCGCGCTTCTTGCGGGGAGAGGGTCAGGGTGAGGGGCCTTGTGGTGCATTGCCGCTACAACGCCCCCTCACGGAATTTGCTGAACCGCAAATTCCTCTTGCGCTCCGCTCACCCCGTTGTAGCCGGGGAGAGCGAAAGAGAGTGCGGCAATTCAGCTGACCTGATGAGGGTGTTAGTGCCATGCAAAAATGGTGGACACAAGAAGGGCGGGCAGCAGACCCCATGGGTCACGCCGCAATGCAGCTTTCAAAGCCGCGCTTCAGCGCTGCCTCGTCCAGGTTGCGGCCGATGAAAACCATGCGGCTCCAGCGCTTGTCGCCCGGCATCCAGGGGCCGGTCAGTTCGCCATCCATGATCATGTGGACGCCCTGGAAAACAAAGCGGCGGGTCTCACCCTTGATATCGAAGATGCCTTTGGAACGCAGGATGGACGCGCCCTTTTCCTGAAGCGTATTGCGCAGCCAGTTGACAAGCTTGTCGCCATCCATCGGCGTGCGGGCCTCGAACGAGAACGACATGATGTCGTCGTCGTGATCGTGCTCGTGACCCTTTTCAAGAAACTCGGGTTCGATCGAAAGAATTCGGTCGAGTGAGAACGCACCGCGGCCCAGGATGCGGTCAAGCGCAATCCCGGAGTTTTGGGTCTCGTGGATCTCGGCCAAGGGATTGATGCGGCGGATCTCGCGCCGCACGTCGGCAAGGTCGTCGCGCGAAACAAGATCGGTCTTGTTGAGAAGGATCACGTCGGCAAAGGCGACCTGGCTTTCAGCCTCGTGGCTGTCCTTGAGGCGGGCGCGCACGTTCAGCGCATCAACGACGGTCACAACCGCATCCAGGCGGGCGCGGGCGCGTACTTCCTCGTCAACGAAGAATGTCTGGGCGACGGGCGCAGGATCGGCAAGGCCGGTTGTCTCGACCAGGATGGCGTCGAACTTTTCCTTGCGCTTCATAAGGCCCGCGATGATGCGGATGAGGTCGCCGCGCACGGTGCAGCAGATGCAGCCATTGTTCATCTCGAAGACTTCTTCATCCACGCCCACAACCAGATCGTTGTCGATGCCGATCTCGCCGAACTCGTTCACGATGACCGCGTATTTGCGGCCATGCTGTTCCGTCAGTATGCGGTTCAGAAGGGTGGTCTTGCCCGCGCCGAGATAGCCGGTCAGGACCGTTACGGGTGTTTGTTCCATGGCCTGCATTCCGGAGAGGGCGGGACTTGCGCCCTCAAGTGGCGCTTGCAGCCTTGCGCGTCAAGGGCCGGAGGATGGCGCGGCGGACCGGCTTGATCGCGGCTGACGCCAGAATGATGAGCGATCCCCACATCATCGACGATGAGATCCAGGAATGACTTGACTCATCTGCTCCGAGACCCACCTGAGGCAGAACGGCCTGGGGGATCATGGCAATGAATGGCCATGCCGCATCCACAAGCATGCCGCCAATAAAGGCGGTCGCAGCAATCGTGCCGGTATAGATCCACATCACGCGCGCGCCCATTTCGCGGCGCACGGCACCCATGGTTGCGATGTTGGTGGACGGGCCTGCCAGCAGGAACGCCAGCACCACGCCCGGCGATGCGCCGGCAAAAAGCATGGCGGCGCCCATCGGAATGGAACCCGATGCGCAAACATAGAGCGGGATGGAGACTACGAGTGCGGCGAGAATGGCGATGGGGCCACTGCCCAGCGAGCCGAGAAAGTTCTCCGGAAGCAAGGCGGTGATGACACCAGCGGCCAACAGGCCGATCACAATCCACATGGCGATGTCGTCAACCACGTCGGAGAATGCATAAACAAAGCCCTCGCGGATGCGTTCGCGCGCAGGCGTCATCTCTGCGTGCGCGTGTGTGTGGTGATGCGCGTGACCATCATCGTGACCATGATCATCGCCATGATCGTGATCACAGCAGGCTTCGTCATGATCTTTTGTTGCGGCGGGTGCGGGTGGTGCTGCACCCGCAAAGCGGTCCACCAGCACGCCCGTTGTGACGGCCGCAGTTATCGCCATGACGGGCCGGATGATGGCCAGGGCTGGTCCCAACATGCCCCATGAGACAAAAACCGACTCCGGATTGGTTTCCGGCACCGAGACCATGAAGGAAGTGGTTGCGCCTTTTGATGCGCCACCACGATGCAGCGCAAAGGCGGCTGGCAGCACGCCGCAGGAGCACATCGGCAAAGGCGCGCCGAACAGGGCGGCCCGCCAGGCCGAGCGGAAGCCGGGTTCGCCCAGGGCTGTAGCGACGCGCTCGGGATTGACGAAGGCTTTGAAGAGGGCAGTGGCAATCAGGCCAGCCAGAATCCAGGGTGCCGCCTCAAGCGCCAGCGCGAGGGTCTGTTGCAATACGGCGCCAATGGCATCCAGCATCAATCACCACATCAGTTTGGAACGCCGCGCATGGCGGTGACGAGAGCATCCACATTATGCGCGAACATGGCCAGATATGATGTAGCGGTCCCATCCGGTCCCGACAGGGAATCCGAATAGAGCGTGCCGCCGATGGCGATGCCGGTCTCCTCGGCGATTCCGGTGATCAGGCGGTTGTCTGACAGATTCTCAATGAAGATCGCCGTAATGCCCTTATTGCGGATGACATCGATCAGGCGGGCAATGGCTTTGGGATCGGGCTCAGCATCGGTGGAAATGCCGACGGCCGCGTAAAAAGTGACGCCATAGGCATCTTCGAAGTAACCAAATGCATCATGGCTGGCGATGATTTTGCGGCGCTCTTCGGGAATTGAGGCGATGGCTTCGCGCGCATGGCGGTCACACGCCTCGATCTGGGCGATCAGGGCTGCAGCGCGGGCCTTGTAGTCTTCGATGTTCGCCGGATCGGCATCGACAAGCGCCTTGGCAATGTTGCCGACATAGATTTTCGCGTTCGCGAGGTCTTGCCATGCGTGCGGGTCCATGCCGCCGTGATCGTGGCCCTCATGCGCGTCGTGATCGGCGTGATCTTCGACTTCTTCTTCAGTGCTGCGGGCAGTGATGCCGTCACTGGCCGTGACCATGATACCCTTGAAGTCAGTCGCTTCGCTCATCCGCTCCAGCCAGCCCTCAAACCCAAGCCCGTTGACGACAAGGACATCCGCGTCAGCGATGAAAGCCGCATCGGCTGGCGAAGGGCGATAGACATGCGCGTCGGCGTCAGGGCCGACCAGCACGCGCAAATCGATGTCGTCGCCGCCAACCTCTGCAACCAGATCGCCAAGGATCGAGAAAGTCGCAACGACCTTTGTCCGGGCCCCATCCTCGGCGCTTGCTGCACTCATGGGCAGGAAGACCGAAAGGGCCATGGCCGACATGAGCGCGCAGCGGGTCAGCATGGGCTTCAACTTTTTCATTGGTCAGGATTGAAGATGGGGTCGGCGGATCATTCCGGGAAAAATCCCGCCATAGGGCCCGGCGAAAATCGAAACCGTGTAGATCAAGCCGAGCGTCAGGGTGATCGCCGGGCCTGACGGCACGGCGGCATGCCATGACACAAGAAGCCCCACGACGCTGCTTGCGATCGCCAGAAGAATGGCCAGGGCCAGCTGTGCGCCCAGCGATTCAGACCAGAAGCGCGCGGCCGACGGCGCCAGCACCATCATGGCAACCGCCATCAAGGTGCCGAGCGCGTGGAACCCCGCCACAAAATTAAGGACGACAAGGCAGAGGAAGACGAAGTGCACAAAGCGGCCGCTGCCGCCCATGTGACGCAGGAAGCCCGGGTCAAGGCATTCGCCAACGAGCGGACGGAAGACCAGCGCCAGCACAACCAGTGTCAAGGACGCCGATCCGGCCATCAGGAACAGCGCGTCGTCGTTGACGGCGAGCACACTGCCGAAAAGCAGATGCAGCAGGTCAACGTTTGATCCCTCGAGCGAGACGATCAGGACGCCGACAGAAAGCGAGATGAGATAGAAGGAAGCAAGGCTCGCGTCCTCACGCAAGGGTGTCGCGCGCGCCACAAGGCCAGAGGCGATGGCCACTACAAGCCCCGCGATGAGGCCGCCCAGCGTCATTGCAAAAAGCGAGAAGCCGGCAATCAGATAGCCGATGGCCGCGCCGGGCAGGATCGCATGCGCCATGGCGTCACCCATCAGGCTCATGCGGCGGATGACAAGGAACACGCCGACCGCAGCCGATCCGACCGCAAGGGCGATGGTGCCGACCAGCGCCCGCTGCATGAAGGCATAATCGGCAAAGGGGGCAATGAGGATGTCGTAAAGGTTCATGTGCCGGTGCGCCCGGCCGCTTCATGTGGCGCGCAGACATCGGCGTCATCGTGCCATGCCTCGCACATGGCGCGGGCTTTGAGGAAATTCTCGGGCCGCAGCACATCCGCCGATTTGCCCCAGCCGATCGCGCCGCGCGCCAGCATCAGGCTTTCGGGGAAATGCTCGCGCACCAGATCGATGTCGTGCAGCACGGCAATGATGATGCGGTTCTCGCCATGCCAGCGGTGCACGATGGCCAGAAGGTCGGACGTGGTGCGCGCGTCGATGGCGGCGAAGGGCTCGTCGAGCAGCACGACCGGTGCATCCTGCAACAACAGGCGGGCAAAAAGCGCGCGCTGCAGCTGGCCGCCGGAAAGCGTGCCGATGGCGCGCGCGCCGAACCCCGAAAGGCCGACGGCCGCAATCGCCTCATGCACGCGGTCGAGATGCCTGCCGCTGACGGCGGCAAAGGCACCGGTCTTCTTCCACAATCCCATCGCGACAAGATCGGCGACATGGATCGGAAAGCTGCGCTCGATGTCCTGCTGCTGGGGCAGCCATGCAATGTCGTGACGGGAAAATCCCGATAGCCCGACGCGTCCCGAAAGCGGCTTCAGGGCGCCGGCAATCCCCTTGAGCAATGTCGTCTTACCCGCGCCGTTCGGCCCCACGATGGCAGTGAGCGATCCCTCGACGAAGCTGCCCGAGAGATGATGCACGGCGGGATGGCGCCGATAGCCCAGCGTCAGATTTTCAAGTTGGATCGCGCGTGGCTGGGTCATGGCTCAAATCACCAGAAAGACGCCAAGCCAGATGAGCGCAATCACGCTCATGGCGCCGACAAGCCGCAAACGCGCCGATGCCATCAAAAGGCTCGCGCGCGGTTCTTCGTGGTGGTGGTGATGCGTATGCAACGCGAGATCCTGAATGGCGGCACGGTCTCATCCGGCAGTAATCGCCGCCGTGCCGCGCGGATTGTTATAACATAACAAACTCGAATGCAAGCCAGTCAGACAGGCTCAAGCGGGATGGCGGGTCCGGAGGGCAAGGTGAGCGTAATCGGATCGCCAGGCTGGACGATCCCCCCTTCGATCACGATTGCCATGATGCCGGACTTGCGGACCAAGGTGCCGTCGCTGCGGCGCTCCAGCACGGCTTCGGTAAGGCCGGGCTGGAAGTCGTTCAGCTGGGAACAGGGATTGCGCAGGCCAGTCACTTCGATGACAGCGCCGCCCCCAAGGTGCAGGCGCGCGCCGCGCGGCAGGTCAAGGATGGCGAGACCGCGCGTCGTGACATTCTCGCCCATGTCGCCCGGCCTGATGGCAAAGCCCTTGGCGTTCAATTCATCGATCAACTCGCCATGGATGAGATGGACCTGGCGCAGATTGGGCTGCGACGGATCGCGGCGTATGCGGCTGCGGTGCTTGACGGTTTCGCCCGCATGAACGTCGCCCGCCACGCCCAGGCCCTTGAGCAGGCGGATTTCCTTCTGCGGGAGTTTGGAGAAACCATATTCGGGCCGCGCGTGCACCGCTTCGATCTGCATGGGTCACAGTTTCCTGATGGGGCTGGAAATCGGCGCTCCCTTGCCCCAGATTTGGCTGTACGAGACGGACCTCCTTAGACCGGAAAGCCCCCATGTTTGCCAAGAAAAAGCTGCTCGAGATGCCGCGCGCCGATGACGCATTGCCGGGGCGCGAAACGGCGATGCCGGTTGCTGCGCGTCACACGGTTCTTGGCACGCCACTCAAAGGCCCGTTTCCCGCAGGGCTTGAGATTGCGACGTTCGGGCTTGGCTGCTTCTGGGGTGCGGAGCGCCTCTTCTGGAAGCAGAAGGGCGTCTATTCAACCAGCGTCGGCTATGCGGGCGGGTTTACGCCCAATCCGACCTATGAAGAGGTCTGCTCCGGCCGCACCGGCCACAACGAAGTCGTGCAGGTCGTGTTCGATCCAAAGCACGTCTCCTATGCGGAACTTGTGAAGCTCTTCTTCGAGAACCATGATCCGACCCAGGGCATGCGCCAGGGCGGCGACATCGGCACGCAATACCGTTCCGGCCTTTATGTGCACAGCCCGGCACAGCGAGAGGTCGCCGAGGCAGCGCGCCGTGACTATGCCGCGCGGCTGGCCGCAGAAGGCTTTGGCGGCGTCACTACTGAAATTGTCGATGCGCCGGTCTATTTCTATGCCGAGGACTATCATCAGCAGTATCTGGACAAGAACCCGGAAGGTTATTGCGGCTTGGGCGGCACCGGCGTGACTTGCCCCATCGGCGTGGGTGTGGACGCAAGGTAGCGCCATTGGTTCGGCTTTTCGCTAATTGTGACAGTTTCGCAACAGGCCAATTTGCAATAATATCCTTTTACTTCAAATGGTTACATCTTATCGGGGGACGCCTGTGAACGCCGCTATGGTAATGGCGGCCATTCTACGGCGCGGGCAAAGGGCGTAAAACTCCCCGGTCTTGGCAGGGGGAATCAAACTGCCGCGGCGATGACATGGCTGGCTTGGGGACCATGTTGCGTTCAATTCCGGCTGCCACGGGTCCAAATCCGGCGCGCAGCTCCAACATCAGGAGCATTCGAAATGAAGAATCTGAAGACCCTTATTCTGGCCGGCGTGTGCGCGGCTGCCCTTTCGATGCCTGCGATGGCGGATGAAGCGGCAACTGAAACGACGTCAGGCCCCTTCGCCTCGCTGTCGGGTGGTTATGCAGACCTCGATGCGAATGGCGCAGGCGCCGACCTCTATTTCGTCGACCTGTCAGTCGGTGCAGGCCTGTGGGACACGAACTGGAACCTGCAGGGCCAGCTCGGTTGGGAAGCCCTGGATTTCAGCTTCGGGCTTGAGTTTGACAATTTCACCCCGGGACTTTCGGTGTTCACACGTGACTCGTCGCACCACGCCTTTGGCGGCGGTTTCGTCTGGCACGGCGTCAGCTCGAATTTCTTTGGCGATTTCGACTTCACCAATTACGGTGTTTTCGGTGAATTCTATCTCGACAAGTTCACTCTTGGCGGCGGCATTTTCGCCATGGATGGCGAGAGCTTCGAAGGATGGGGCGGCCAGATCGATGGCACCTATTATGTCTGCGACAGCGCTCTCCTGCGCGCGTTCTATCGCCACCACGATGTTGATAACGCTTCGGACACTTCAGGGGCCATCGGCCTTTCGGCCGAGTACAAGATCGAAGGGTCAGCGCTTTCGTTCGGGCTGAATTACGAGCACATCGACGCATTCGGAACCGATGCCGACATGATCGGTGGCCAGTTGAAGTTCCGCTTCGGTGATGGCGGCGGCGATGTCCTGATGACCCGCGACCGCAATGGCGCGATCGACACGCGCCTTGAGACTTCGATCCGTCACGTTTTCTGATCTTTCGCCCGGTAACGGGTTTGATCAGATCAACTTTGAGGCCGGAGCGGGAAACCGCTCCGGCCTTCAGCTTTTGGGGCGGGGCGGCTGCATCGGCTCTTGGTTAACCGCCCATCCGGCCTTGCCCTTTCACCATGGCGCTGGCGCCGCATTGCTCCTGTCGCCCCGGGACGCCATGCTGGGAAGCCGTGATCAGGAATGCCGACGACAGCGCCTTTCCCGCAACGCTCGATGCCGATGTCGCGATCATCGGTGCGGGTGCGGCCGGACTTGCGCTTGCGCTCGCGCTTGCAAAGTCGCGCCTCTCTGTCGTTGTGCTGGCAGGCGGCGGCGAAACCGAAGATCCCGTCACCCAGGCGCTCTATGACGGCGAGATCATTGGTGCGCCTTACACGCCGCTGACACAAATCCGGTCACGCCAGTTTGGCGGCACGACATCGCAATGGGAGGGCTGGTGCCATCCTTTGCAGCAGAACGATCTGAGTGCGCGCGGCTGGATCGACAACAGTGGGTGGCCCATCAAGGCGTCCGATCTTGAGCCGTTCATGGAAGGTGCCGCCGCCCTTGCCGAGCTTGGTGGGGCCGGTTTTGACTATGGCGCGCTCTCGCAGATTGCAGCCCAAAGCGGCTCGTCCATCCTGCCGGTCATCCATGGCGGCGTGGAGACGCGCCTCGTGCGCGGTTCACCGCCCACGCGATTTGGCACGCGCTATCGCGCCGAACTTGATGCCGCGCGCAACGTGACCGTCTGGCTTGGCCTCTCGGCGGCGGGCTTCGAGATGTCGGGCGACGGCACGCGGATTGCCGCCGTGCGCTATGCGCGCATCGAGGGGCGGCAAGGGCGCTTGCGTGCGCGCCATGTCGTCATGGCAGCCGGTGGTATCGAGAACGCGCGCCTCATGCTCTCCGCCGAGCCGCAATTGTCACCTGCCATGGGTGACAGTTTCTGGCATGTGGGGCGTCATTTCAGCGATCATCCGCTGCTCGACGGGGCAGCCTTCCTTTTGCGCGTGCGCGGGGAGGGCGTTGCACCGGGGCTTCCTGCCTATGACGGACCGGTCGAAGGTGCCTTTGGCCGCGCGCGGTTTGCGCTTGCGCCGTCGCCCTTGCTGATGGCGCGCGAGGGGATTGCATCGTCGCTCACCTTCATCCGGCCGTCGGCGGGAACGCTGGTCCTGTCGGCGCGCGGCGGCAATGCCGTTCAGGGTGAGGCGGCGGAAGTTTTGCCGGATGCAAGGCTTGCAGCGGCGGCCGCCCAGGCAGCCTTTCCGCTGGCCCGCGAAATGGACGTGCATCCTTTGACCGGTCTCATCGAAACACGATCACGCAGTGACAGCCGTATTACGCTGTCGGATGCGCGTGATCGCCTGGGGTTGGCCAAGCCCCGGCTCGACTGGCGGATCGGCGCGCAGGACATTGCGGATTATGTGACGACGCTTGTGCATCTGGCGCGCGACATGGCGGCGACCGGCACCGGGCTTGTCTATGTCCATCCGGAAGCCGCGCGGATATTTGCAGGCAATTTCGGTCATGCCGGCCATCACATGGGGACGACCCGCATGGCCGCCGACCCGGCGCGCGGCGTGACGGATGCCAACGGCAAGGTCTTCGGTATCGGCAATCTCTGGTGCCAGGGCTCCAGCCTTTTCTGTACGCCGGGCGCGACCTATCCGACGCTGACGATCCTTGCCATGGCGCTCCGGCTTGCCGATGCCTTCATGAAGGGGACGGCGTGATGACCAAGCGCCTTTTCCCGCCAAAGATCATTGACGAGCCGCTGACGCCGACACGCAGGGCTGCTCTGGCGCTTCTGGGGATGGGGGCGTGTGCGGCAGCGCTCGGTCAGGCGGCCGGGGAACTCACGCTGTCGGAAACCGGGCTTGGACCGCTCCTGGCCGAACTCAAGCGCCTGGGCGCGCTTTCGGCCCTCTCGGAGCTTGCGGCGGCGCCCGAGATCGCCTCGCTCTCGCTCTTTGAGGCCGAGGATGCGCTGGCGACGGTGCTGACGGCGGGCAAAGGGCGGTCAATCCAGCGTTATCAGGCGGCAGTTTCGGCCGATGCCGCGCGGGGCAAGTTCGTCGACCTTGCGGGCATTCTTCTGCCTGCCATTGCAGCCTCGCTTGCGCGTGTCGTTGGCGGCGAGCATGCCGACGCACGGCCAACGACTGACAGAACGGGCTGAACGGCGCGTGCTTACTGGCTGAGCGACATCGCGCCTGCGCCGACGATGACGGGCTTGGGCACAGGGATCGCCCAGCCGCCTTCGGGTACGGTATCGGGCACAGCATCCGGCTCGGGTGTGCGGGCGGCGACTTCCGTTTCGCGCAATTCCGGTTCGACCAGCTCAGGCTCACGCATGGCGGCGATACCGACGCCAGCGTCAACCGGTTTCATGCGCGGCAGGATGATGTTGTCGGCCAGCTCAACCGTGGCGGGGTCGCTTGATGCCGTGGGCACATCGGCTGAGGCGAGTGCAACCGGGCTGCCTGAACGGGCAAGGGCGGCAACCTGCATGTCAGGATAAATGAAGCCGCGCGTCTTGTAGCGGCGGGCGCCATAACGCTGGGTCGGTGTGTGCCAGACGCGCACCTCGCTCCAGTCATTGTTGGCCGAGACGTCAATCACCGGCTGGTCGAGATAGATCTTCTCGTCATTCAGCCAATTGGCGTGGTCGATCACGATGGTACGGCTGTCGATCACCCTTGTGACGACGGCAACGTGGCCGCGGCGCTGGCCGCGATAGCCCTTGAGGACCAGAACCGCTGAAGCGGCCGGCATGGCGTCACGCGGGTAGGTGTCGCGTTCCATGTCCCACCAGCGCCAGGCGTCGCCGTAGATCTCGATGCCGGACCGCTCGCGCGCATAAGGCACGCATTGCAGGCGCGGCTGATCGGAAATGACGCGGGGGTGGAGGCCATAGCCCGCAAGGTCGATATCGGGGCTTTCGACAGCATCAGGGATGATCGCCATGACAAGCGTGCCGGCAATCGTGAAGACGCCCTCAATGGCATCGCCGACATAGCGGGCAATGCGGACCCGGGGCTTCACGCCCGAGCCGTCGTCCTCATAGAGGTTGTTGCTCCGCGACAGCGAAAGGCTGCCGGAGCTGGAACACGCGCTGAGGGCAAGGCTTCCGGCAAGAGCCGCAGCCGCAATCAGCCATGCGCGGGCAGGATTGGCCCGTGATGTCATTTAACCCCACAGATGTCCGTCTCAACTGGGGGCCGGAATGGCGGAAACGTGCCGGGTCCGTCAACTTAAACTTCCCGTCATGTCACCTTGTAACCATGCACAAAACAGGAACGGCTCTTGAATCCAAAGGGCTTTCACTGTGGCAAAAAAAAGGCTTGTGCTCGCGCAGAGAAGGTGATTCACAAAAAATTCAATCCACGGTTGTGTTCTCAGGAACCCGCCTCGCGGGCGATCAGGGCGGCGATGGGATCGTCGGCACCATCACCGCCGCCCAATTCTGCGCCCCTGGCATCATCCGCATCGGCGTCACGCTCGACATAAACATCGCGCGGCGCGCGACGTGCGGGTCCATCGGGAAGGATGAAGCCCTGCACCTCGTAGGTGCGTGCGCCATAGCGGTCTGACGGGACGTACCAGACCTTGACCGCACTCCAGTCATTGCCGGGGGAGACGTCGCGGATCGGCGTGTCGAGGTTGATCTCGCCGCGATTCAGCCAGTTGGCGTGATCCACCACGATCTCGCGGGAATTGAGGATGCGGCGGACGACAGCAAGATGCCCGCGCCCCGGATCGTTGTAGCCGCGCAGGACCAGGACGGCACCCACTTGGGGTTGGTCGTCGCGGGCGAATTCGCCTTCAGCCTTCGCCCACCAGAGGTTCGCATTGCCGTAGATTTCGATGCCCGATTGGGCGCGCGCATAGGGGACGCATTGCAGGGGCGAGGCCGGCGTCACGACACGCGGATGGGCGTCGGGGCGGGCATCGGGTCGCTCGGTGTGGCGGTCGCGGAATTCGGGCGCGCGTGTTGAGCCGCAAGCCGACAAGACGACCAATGACGCCACAAGGACCACTGAACGCATAACCGAACGCACAACCAAACCCATAGGCCTGCTCCCGTCAGGAACGACTTTCCTGACAGGCAATCTCGCGCATTCGTCTCAAATCCGTGTTGAATCCGGTCGTCGGATTTTCATGACCGCAGCAAGGTTAATGCGTGCGCCATCGCTCCTAACCGCATGGAATGGCAGGTGGTGCAGAAGCGGTTCGGTAAATGTCAATCAAGGGTCTGGCGGTAACGCCGCATCGCGACCATGCCCGCAAAGAGAATGAAGGCGAGGATCGGCAGCACTTCGGGCAGGGTTTCAGCGATGCCATTGCCCTTGAGAAGTATGCCCCGGATGATCCGCAGGAAATGGGTGAGCGGCAGGATTTCGCCGATCCATTGCGCCCAGGCCGGCATGCCGCGGAACGGGAACATGAAGCCCGAGAGCAGGAGCGACGGCAGAAAGAAGAAGAACGACATCTGCATTGCCTGCATCTGGCTCTTGGCAAAGGTCGAGAAAGTGAAGCCGACGGCAAGGTTGGCGGCGATGAAAAGCGTGACGCAGGCAACAAGAAGGGTGAGCGACCCCAGCATCGGCACCCCGAAGAGAAGCCTTGCGAGAAACAAAACCACCACCATCTGGACAAAGCCGACGCCGATATAGGGCACGATCTTGCCGATCATCACCTCCATCGGGCGCAGCGGCATGGCGAGCAGGTTCTCCATCGTGCCGCGCTCGGTTTCGCGCGTGACCGCAAGGGCCGTGATCATCACCATGGTCATGGTGAGGACGACACCCAGAAGCCCCGGCACGATGTTGAGCTCTGACTTGCCCTCGGGGTTGTAGAGCCGGTGGACGATCATCTCGACAGGAGCCGGTCCCGGATTGAGGAAGGCCAAAGGTCCAGTCAGGTCGCGCGCAAAGACCGTTCCCGCCAGTGCCGACATGGTGGCGAGCGCGCCCTGGGCCGCAACGGGATCGGTCGCATCCGCCTCGATCAGGATCTGCGGACGCTCGCCGCGCATCAGGGCCGCCGAAAAACCGGCCGGGACATTGACGACAAAGGCGACCTCGCCCTCGTCCAGAAGAAAGCGCGCTTCCTCGGGCGAATGTGCCACGCGCACGAAGCGGAAATATTCCGAGTTTTCCATCGCGCTCGCCAGCGCGCGGGTGAAGACGCTTTCCTCGGCCGCATGGATCGCGGCGGGCAGATGGCGCGGGTCCGAATTGATGGCATAGCCAAAGAGGATGAGCTGCATCAGCGGCACGCCGATCATCATCGAAAAGGTGATCGGGTCCCGCCGCATCTGCAGAAGTTCCTTGGCCATCATGGCGATGACGCGGAACCATGCAAAGCGGCGGGGCGGGGTGGGGGCGGGAGCGGGAGCAGTCATGACACCTTCTCCCGGAACGGCTTGACGAGATTGATGAAGACATCCTCGAGAGACGTCTCTGCCTCGCGCCAATCAAAGCCCGTCTCGCGCGCGATTGCGCCCTCCAGCGCCCCGCGATCGGAGCCGCTCACATGCAGGCGCTGGCCAAAGACCGCGACAAGTTCGATGCCAGGCCTCCCCGAAAGTCTCGCCTCCAGCGTTCGCACGCTGTCACCGCCCCTGCGGGGCGTTGCCTCGAAGGTGACGAGTTTTGCGCCCGCAATCAGTTCGGGAACCGTGCCGCGCGCCAGCATCGTGCCATAGGCGATATAGACGATGTGGTCGCAGCGTTCGGCCTCGTCCATGTAATGGGTGCTCACCAGAATGGTGATGCCCAGATGGGCGAGCTTGTGGATGTTTTCCCAGAACTCGCGTCTGGCTTCGGGGTCGACGCCAGCCGTCGGCTCGTCGAGAAGCAGAAGCTCGGGCTCGTGGAGCACGCTGGCGGCGAGCGCGAGACGCTGCTTCCAGCCGCCCGACAGGGTTCCCGCCAATTGCTTCTGGCGCGAGGTGAGCCCCAATCCTTCGATGGCGTGATCCACAGCCTCCTTGCGGCGCGGCATGCCATAGACGCGCGCCACGAAATCAAGGTTCTCGCGGATCGAGAGGTCTTCGTAATAGGAAAAGCGCTGCGTCATGTAGCCGGTGCGGGCCTTGATGGCCGCACTTTCCCTGATGATGTCGAAGCCAAGGCAGGTGCCCGAACCTGCATCCGGCAGAAGCAGTCCGCAGAGCATGCGGATTGTCGTCGTCTTGCCGCTGCCATTGGGGCCAAGAAAGCCCCAGACTTCACCGCGCGGAATGGCGATATCGACATTGTCGACGACGGTGCGGGCGCCAAAGCGCTTGGTAAGGCCCTTCACGTCGATGGCCAGTGTGGTCGCCGGGCTTGCGCTCACGGCACAATTTCCGCTGTCACGGGAAGACCAGGGCGCAGCGATGAAGCATCCGATGGCCGCGCCTCCACCAGAAAGACAAGCTTGGCGCGCTCTTCATCCGAGTAGATGACAGGCGGGGTATATTCCGCGCGCGGCGAAATGAAGGTGACCGTTGCGGTCAGGCCGGCAGCGCAACCATCGCAGAAGATGGCGAGCGTCATGCCGGGGCGTATCGTTGTCACGATTCCTTCGGCGGCAAAGAGGCGCAATTTGATCGCGCCCTCCGGCAACAGCGTCACCACCGGTTGGCCGGCGCCTGTGACCTCACCTTCATTCACAATGATGTCCTCGACCACAGCGGCGGAAGATGCGCGCACGTCGCGCTCGGCAAGCGCGTAAGCGGCGGCGTCGCTCAGGGCGCGGGCAGCAGCCAATTCGTCGGCGCGGGCAGGCAATGTTGCGGCGAGAAGCTGGGCTTCGGCTTCGGCCAAGGCGGCGTCAGCTTCGGCAAAACCTGCTTCCGCCTGCTGAAGCTTGGCGCGCGCGCCTGCATCCGAACGCGCAAGGCTGCGCTGGCGCTCAAGCTCGATCTGGGCCAGTGCGCGGGCTGCGCGCGCACGCGCGACACGGGCGTCCATGATGGCGAGATCTTCGGCGCGCGCCCCCTTTTCCATATTTGCCACGCGCGCAGCCAGTTCGCTCGCCTTGGCACGGGCGAGACTTGCATCCATGGAGAAGAGGAGATCGCCAGGCGCGACGCGGGCGCCCTCACTGACCGCCATCGTCTCGATGCGCCCGCCCTCGATGGCGGCGGCATAGACAAAATCGCCCTCGGCATAGCCATGCAGCGTGCGCGTATTCATGTCGTCGCAGGAGGCAGCCATCAAGAGGCCTGCCGATGCGGCGAAGGCGCGGAGCGTTTTGCGTTTCATGGCGCGTCCTTTGAAACCTGCCCGCCGGTTCCGGCTGCAAGCCCCTGCAAAATTGTTTCGGCGTGGAGGGCGAGAATCTTACGGGTTTCGTCCGGCGGATCGCCCTTGCGGGCAAAGACCGTCTGCCAGATCGCATTGAAGAGGACGGGGGCGATGACAAGGCGCGCGGTCAGTTCCGGGTCCTGACGGCGAAAGGCTCCCTCATCCATGCCGCGCTCAAGCACGCGGGTCATGTAGCCAAGGCCGCGGCTGATGATCTCGTCGCGGTACCAGCCGACCAGCTCGGGGAAGCGGGCGGCCTCGCCAATCAGAAGACGGGGCAGGAAGCGCATGTTGGTTGCGGTGAGCGCGGTTCCAGCGACGTTGATGAAGGTCCGCAAGACATCCCTGGCCGGCAGATCAGCGGCGGACGCTGCTGTCGCCATCGCGGCAAGGGCGGGCGCGGTCAGGTCGCGAACGAGGGCGCGAAAGACCTCCTCCTTGCCCTCGAAGTAGAGATAGACGGTGCCCTTTGTGACGCCCGCCTCATGGGCGATGTCTTCCATGCGGGTGGCGGCATAGCCCCGCGCCAGGAAAAGGGCGAGCGCCGCATCCGTCAATTCCTTCGGCCGGTCGTCCTTGCGGCGGCGCCAACGCGCGGCAGGCCCGCCCTTGCGCAGCCGCGTGCGGGTCTCGGGATCGAGCTGGCCTGCCAAGGCTTCGATCGCCGCTGTCAGGTCGTCTGCGGCGGGCGCCGGGTTGCTGCGACGGGGCACCGCGCGACGCGGGGCTGTCACGTGCGGTTTGGGTGTGCGGGGCGGCATTAGGGAAGCGGTCCGGAGAGTGGTCAGCCTATGCAACTGGTTGACTATATAACTGACCAGTCAGTTATTAAACAGGTAATTTTCGTGTGGCGTAGGCGCATTTTGGGGGATGTGGACAGTCTATCTTGTGCCCGGTGGCCTGAGCTCAATTTGAACAAGAAATCCAATACTTTCTGATATCATTACGATTCCGGTTTGATTGCATTCGCAGGAATCCCCGAGGAGGTTCATGGCTGAAGAGTGGCTTGTCGTGGCGAAGGTGAAGCCTTGTGTGTGCCTGCGCGCCACACGCCGCGTTCATTGCCAGCCCGCCAACATGATCGCCCTCCGCTCTGGCCTTGTGATCCCGCTTGCAAGCGATGCTGCCTCGCCCCGATCGGAGCAAAGATCGACTCGCGCCGCGCGTGGTCTTGTGCCATCACATGCGGCAACAATCGTGCGGCGCTCTGGTGCCGGGAAATGCCTGCATTTCCTTGCCAGTTGGGCCAGATGGCGCCTTCGCTGACGAAAGCCAAGCCAGAATCCAACTTGGACGTTGATCCCTGAAGTCCTTCAACCGTGAGGCTCGAAACCCCTTGTCCCGTAACGCCCTGATCGCCGTCATTTTCCTCATCGCCGCCATCGCTGGCGTTGCCATCTGGCAACTCTCGCCTGCGCCGCAGCCAGCACCTGGTCCTGCAGCAGGTGGGGGCGGAACTACCGCCACAGGAGGCCAGACTGGCCCTGCAGGACAAGAGCAGCCCGAGGTGATGGATCTGCGGGTCGCCGGTGGCCAATGGCGCCTCAATTGCCCGGAGACCCAGCCCGCGCCGACGGGTGGCGCAACCGAGGATGATGCCGCCGACAATGACGCCGCAAACACAGCCGACGGCGGTAACACTTCGGAACCGAAACGTTGCCGGATCGGCTACCGCGTGACGACGGCGGAGGCCGAACCCAAGTTCCTTGCAGCCGCGCTCTTCGTCTATGCCGGGGCGGATCGCAAGCCGGTCCTGATCCTCACCTTCCGGCCGCAAGCCAAACTCGACCAGGACGTGTTTCTGCGCGTTGACAACCAGCAGCCCTCCAAATTGCCGCGCGGCCGTTGCAACGATAAATATTGCGCAGTCGAAGTCCCCTTGACGGCCGAGGGTGTCAGCATGATCCGCGCCGGGAAAACGATGTATATTTCGTGGGTTAACGGTCAAGGCCAGCGCGTGCGGGCGCCGATTTCACTGGCGAATTTTGCCTCCTCGCTTGACGAACTTGGTCGTGCGGGCCGCTGAGCCGGGAATCGGGCAGCAGTTCAGCCCCAATTCATCGCTATACAATAACATTTCGTGATTTCAAGAGGCGGTCCGGGAAGCCGGGCCGCCTCTTTGATTTTCCGCGGTTTTCTGCCGTTTGTTGCTTCAGGTTCCCGCCACGGCCTCTTAGCCAATTGAGCGGGATTTCGCGCGACTCCTGAGGCCAGGACCGGGGCGAGAAGCCGGGTGATTATTGGGCATCACAGTTGCAGAATCGGCTCCGAAAACTCCGACGATTAACTGTGGCAGTTCCGTCACGGCAAGGTGGAAAATCCCGACACGCCTGAATGTCAAAAATATGAGTCTATTCCAGATCGTTACGGGAATCCTTTGACTCTCGGGGGCCCACCCCCGTGAGGGCGGCATTCAACCGCATGGAGAGTGCGTAAAATCACAAAATTAACCCCTTCCGCTTGTCCCCGGGCCATGCAAATGTCCATGCGACTCGAAGGGTGCCATAGGTGCGCCTTCGGCCTGTTTTTTATATGCGCCCTAGCCGGGGTGCTGATTTGGGGGACTGACATGCGTTCCAACATTCAAGGTTCGGAAGTTGCAGGTTTTGGCGGCGAAGGTTTGTCGCTGCGCACGCGGTTGCTGACGGGCGTTGCGGGCCTTGCGCTCGCGGCGGGCGGCGCACCTCTGGCGCTGGCCGACGACCATGCTGCAAGCGAACCGTCGAAGTGGCAGCCCTTCATCGAATTGTCGGGCAAGATCGGCGACGAGACGCAGCGCGGCGCTGTCCAGGTTTTTGTTCCGCTGTGGCAGGATACGACTTCGATGGTGTTCGGGCGCGCGGTTGCGACGTTCGACGATGAGGACCAAAGCTTCGGCACGATCGGCGGCGGCTACCGCACGATGGTGAACCCCGAATGGATCCTCGGCGCGTATGGCTTTTATGATTTCGTGAACACCGCTGAAGACCACAGCTTCGACCAGTTCTCGGTCGGCGTGGAATTCATGTCGGAAGACTGGGACTTCCGTGCGAACGCCTATTTCGCCGATGACACGCGCGAAGATGTGGCCCGCCTCAACGGCGTCTATCTGGGCACGAAGTTCAACACGTCGATCCAGATCCACCGCGGCATTGAAGCGGCCTATTCGGGCGTCGATGGCGAAGTCGGCTACCGCATCTTCTCGGGCGAGACGTTCGAGACCCGCGTGTTCCTCGGCGGCTTCCACTTTGAAAGCGATGAAGTTGCGTTCGACGATCTGACCGGTCCCAAGGGCCGCATCGAAGCGCGCATCTATGACCTCGACTTCCTGGGTCCGCAGTCGCGCGTTACCCTGACCGGCGAAATCACCGACGACAATGTGCGCGACACAGAAGGCTTCATCGGCCTTGAGCTGCGCATTCCGCTCGGCTTTGGCGAGGAATCGCCCGCGCTCACCGGCCTTGACCGCCGCATGGTTGATCCGATCCGTCGTTATGACTCGGTCTATGCCCGCGTCGGCCTGGACGAAGGCGAAGACATCATTGCGTCGACCAATCTTGGCGACTCGAATGTCACGGACACGCTCGTCTATGTTGACAATACGACCAACGGCAACGGCACCTATGCGGCGCCGGAAACGCTGGCTGACGGTATCCTGCTTGCCGCCGTCAATCACGGTGCGGGCAGCGACGGCATCATCGTGGCGCTCGACGCCACGGGCGACATTCTGACGACGGGCAACAACCAGCTTTATGACGGCCAAGCCCTTCTGGGCGGCGGCATGACGGTGAAGATCACCGGTGCCGACACGGGCGCCGTCTATTACTGGACGTTCCAGGGCAGCCGTCCGACGATTGAAGGCACCAATGGTGCCAACAACATCATCGAGCTGGGTGACGAGAACTGGATCCAGAACGTCGATTTCGAAGGCAATTTCTCTTCGGCGATCTATGGCTTCAACTCGACGGCGTTCGAGATTGCCGACATTGCGGTTGATGGCACGCTGGGCGGCGAGTATGGCGTCTATATCCGCACGTCCGGCTCCAGCTCGATCGGCAATTCGCCGTCGCTGATCAACGGCTTTACCAGCTCGTATATCTGGTATTCCGAGTTCAGGGATCTCGGCACTGACGGCATCTATTTCTATACGACGGCATCAGACGGCGGGGCGGCGACGCAGCGCATCCAGATCCGGTCGAATGATTTCCTCTTCATCGGCCAGGACGGCATCGACTTCTGGACCGGCATGTATGCCGGCAGCGACGTCGACCAGTTCATCACGCTCTTCAACAACTATATGTACAGCATTGGCGACCAGGGCGTTGACTTTGCGTCGCAGGCTGGCGGTGCGGGGTCGACCATAGACTCGAATGTGACGATGTTCGACACCACGGTCATCTTTGCGGGCGATGAGGGCGTTGATTTCTTCACCGGTGCCTACAATTCCGGCCGCAACACGCTGAACCTCTATGCCGGCTACACGCTGGTATTCGGTTCGGATGTCGGTTTTGAGCTTTACGCGACGAGCGACACGTCGGGTCTGGCCCAGCAGTTCGTCTCGATCTATGACCTTGACGTCGATTTCAACGGCACGGGCCTTCGCGTCATCGCCTATTCGGACGATTTTGCCGACACCGACCAGACGATTTTCGTCAACAACATGTCGGCGAATTTCGATGCCTATAACGGCGTTTACATCCAGGCCGAGGCATATGATTACGGCGACATCGACCAGTTCATCTATATCGACAATTTCTCGATCTATGCGGCGGGCGACAGCGGCATCGCCATGTATGGCTATGCCGATGACGGTGCGTCGACACTCTCGATCCTGAGCCTGGATGACGGCAATATCGGCTATTCGGGTGACCACGGCATCCTGATGGACAACGATGCCTATGATTTTGCTTCGTCCGTGCAGTTGCTGTTTGTGGATGACAGTTCGATTTACGGAAATGACCTCTCGGGCATTCTGGCGTTCAACACTGCCGGTTATTACAGCTTTGCCTATCAGGGCATTTTTGTTGATGACTCCTATATCGGCAGCAATGACTATGCCGGCATCGGCCAGTATTCCGTCGCGTTCCGCGGCGCGACAGCGGTAGCGCGGATCGACGTTGACGACAGCTTTGTCGGCTTCAACGGCACGCACGGCATCTTCCAGTATGCCAGCGCCTTTACCTACGGCTCCAGCTATCACAGCATTGATCTCTATGACACGTATGTCTGGTTCAATGGCTGGGACGGCATCAACATCTACCAGTTTGCCACCACCGCCGGCCTGGTGATCGGCGACTTCTATGCCTATGACCTCTCGATCTTCGCCAACGGCCTTGACGGGCTCCAGGCGACTTCGGTGGCCATCGGCAATGCAGGCTATTTCGATGCCGCAATTGCCTATCTTGATGTCGATTTCATCAGTTCCTTCAGCGGCTTCAACGGCGATGACGGCATCGACATCGATGTCTATGCCTATAATCCGGTAGGCGGCGGTGGCGCGCTCGCGTCCCAGGACATCGACATCATTGACAGCGCTGTCAGCTTCAACGGCGACAATGGTCTTGAGTTTGACGCCGCTGCCGTCGGCCTTGATGCCACGGCGGCGCAGAATGTCTTCATCGATCCGACCTATATCGGCAACAATGGCGACGACGGCATTGCAACGACGGCCTCTGCCTCGTACCAGGGTCTGGTGGTGCAGTCGTTGGCGATCTACGACACGCAGATCTACAACAATTACAACAACGGCATCGAGATGGACAACGTGGCCTTCGCAGGCGGCGTGATCCTGTCGACGCTTTACACCTATTTTACCGACATTGAGGGCAACGGGCTCGACGGCATCAGCATCGACAATTTTGCTGCCGGCTATTATGCGGGTGCGCTTTACGATTATGCGTCCACAATCCAGCAGCTTTTGTTCTTCGGTGCGGGCTCGGTCAGCTATAACGGCGACGACGGCATCGACGTTTACAACTATGCGCTGAATGGTGGCGCGATCTACCAGGATGCGGTCGTCTATCTCCTGACCGTCTATGACAATGCCGATGACGGCCTCGTCGTCACATCAATTGCCAATGACAGCTATCTCGGCCTTGCCACCTCGACGCTTGCGGAATGGTTCATCGGCTACTCGTATTTCGGCAGCCAGGATGTCGGCATCGCGTTTGCGCAGTTCTCGGGCTATTACGGCTATGGCATTCAGGACGTGACGATTGTCGGCACGACCTCGACCAACAACAATGTTGGCGGCTATTTCGTGGCGGTTTCTGACGGCGCCTATACGCTGGCCTATCAGTCGGTTTACATCGGCTATTCAAACTTCTCGGATAACCAGTATCTCGGCCTTGGCTTCATTGCGGCCGGCACCGACAATTTTGGCACCGCCTTCGGCGTGGCGGCGCAGGTCGTCACAATCAACGGCACGTATGTCGACTCGACGAATGCAGGCGACGGCATGTTTGTCGGCGCCTATGCGGGCGATGATTATGGCCGCACGTTCCAGCTCTTCTACATCAACTATTCGTCGTTCGACGGCAATGCCGATGACGGCATGGATCTGGGCTCGAGTGCCTATCAAGGCATCGTGCAGCAATATTTCTATGTCTCGAACTCGACGATTGACGGGAACTACGGCTCGGGCATCGAGTGGGCGAACTATCACACAGAATACAGCCTCGGCCTGCAGTCGCTCTACCTCTACAACAGTTCGGCCAGCTACAACGCGGTCTATGGCGTCGGCATCTATAACGACACCTCGTATGGCTCGTATCTGCAGCAAGATGTGGATGTCGTGTTCTCGGCGATCGACAGCAACGGATCGCTCGGCCTTGGCCAGCTGAACGTCGCCTATTACAATAGCAGGATCAGCGCCAGCGTTGATGTCTTCGGCTCGTCGGTCAGCTATAACGACGATTACGGCATTGCCATCGGCAATTTCGCGGTCGACGGCAGCGTGATCTACTCGTTCAACTCGGTTGCCTTCTCTTATGTCAACGGCAATTACGACGACAATCTGCACATCGAGAACTATGCAGCGGTCTTCTCGGGCGTCCTGAACGTCAACTATCTGTTCGCCAGCACGTTCAACAACAGCACCTATGGCGACGGCATCGACATCTACAACGACGCCTATCTGTTCGGCACCGTCATCAATGTGACCTACGCCGACTTTGTGAGTGCCAATTACAATTATTATGACGGCATCTCGGTCCACAATGATGCCTATCTGTTCGGCTACATCACGCAGGTTCTGGACGTCTATGTTGCGAGCTTCAACGGCAACGGCGACAACGGCATCGAGGTGAATTCGGAGGCGTATTTGGTCGGCTATGTCGCTTCGATCAATTATCTCGACTTCGTGTCTGCGAGCTATAACGGCAATAACGGCATCCAGATCAGCAACTATGCCGGCCCCATTGGCTATGTGTACTCGTATACGTTTGGCAATTACGTCTTTGCCAACGAGAACGGCACGGACGGCGCGCAGGTCAACAATTTCGCGAATTCCGGCTACATCTATAACATCTTCGACATGACGGACTCGTCGTTCAACGACAACGGCGATGATGGCGTGAATGTCAGCACCGTTGGGGTGGCTGGCGCGCTGATCCTCCAGTACACGGGCATCCACGACTCGACCGTGAACGGCAATGGCAACAACGGCCTTGAAGTCTTCACGGGTGCTTATTCCGGGTCGATCGTGGGCCAGCTTGTTGTTGTTGATCCGTCGCAGGTGAACTCGAACGCCAATGACGGCATCAATGTCGTCAACGTTGCCGATTTCGGCGCGATCTATCAGACCCTGTTGGTCTACGGCAATGCGGGCACGTACAACACCGTGAACGAAAATGGTGATGACGGCATCGACATCACCAACAACGCCTCTTACGGCTTCATCGATCAGTTCGTTTATGTCGGCTACACCAACATCATCGGCAATGGTGACGACGGCTTTGTTGTGACGACAAATGCCTACGTCTCAACCGTCTACCAGGACAATCTGTTCTATGTCGCCAATTTGAACGAGAATGGCGACGACGGCGTTGCGATCTACAACGACATGGACTTCAGCTTCGTGCTGCAGTCGGCTGTGTTCCTCTACAGTGATGTGGATAACAATGGCGGTGACGGCGTTGACATTTACAATGACGTCTATGACAGCACGCTGGGGCAGCTGGTTTACAGCTACGCATCGTCATTTGACGGCAACTATTTCTACGGCATCGTCAGCCAGACCAACGCCGATTTCAGCTTCGTCTACCAGGGTATCGCGCTCGTCTACAGCTCGGTCTCGGATAACGGTTTTGGCGGCGTCTATGCCGGGTTTAACGTCTATGGCTCGTTGCTCTACCAGAACCTTTTGATCGACAGCAGCGCGATCAACGAGAACGGCGGCGACGGCGTCTATGTCAATATCTACGCTGATTTGTCGACCGTTATTTCGGAAGTCTTCGTGGTCGACAGCGACGTTTTCTACAACGGCGGTGACGGCATCGACTTCTACAACACGGTGACTGACTCGTACCTCTATCAGACGATCGTCGTCTTCGGCAGCTACGTGAACGGCAATGGCGGGTCGGGCCTTGAGGTCGGCAACAATGCCGATGGCTCCGACTTCTATCAGTACATCACGACGATCCTGAGCACGTTCAACGGCAATCTCAGCGACGGTGCCTTCATCTACAGCACGTTTGACGACAGCTACGTGATCCAGTCATTCGCGGCTGTGTTCAGCGATTTCAGCTACAGCGTCTATGGCTCGGGCGTTGATATCCAGACGTCGGCCTATGACGGGACCGACCTCTACCAGTATGTGTACTTCCTCGGTTCACGCGCCTACGCCAATGCCTATGATGGCCTGTCGATCGACAGCACGCTTGATGACAGCTACATGTACCAGTGGGTCGCGATTGACGACTCGTTCCTCTACGACAACGGCGAAGACGGCATCAATTGGGATACCGACCTTGCGAATGGATCAGCAAGCGTCCAGTACGGCTTCGTCTATGACTCCACCGTCGACGGCAACGGCGACGATGGTCTCGACATCGACAATGCGAATGACGGGTCGTTCCAGGTCCAGTCGCTTTATGTCTATGGCTCGACCTTTGACGGCAACAATGATGACGGCATTGACGCCAACAACAGCGTGACGGGTGCGGGCCTGACCCTGCAGTTCCTCGACATCACCAATTCGTCGATGTCGGGTAACGGCGACAACGGCATGGAAGTCTACAACTATGTCGGTGGCGGCAGCCTGCTCGCCCAGGTCATCGTGATCGATCCGACCTATGTCGATGAGAATGGCGGCAACGGTCTCGAAGTCATCACGGCTGTGACCGATGCGTCAGTTGGCCTGCTTTATGTTGATCTGCTCGACAGCTCCTTCGACGGCAATGCCGAGTACGGTGCCTATATCTCGAGCGGCGCGTCCTATGGCTCGACGATCTTCAGCGACATCTATATCGACAACAGCACGTTTGACGAAAATGGCGAAGGCGGCCTGTTCGTCGGCAATTACGCGTTCTTCGACGCGTTCTTTGGTTCGACGGTCGACATCGATGACTCGTCGTTTGACTACAATGGCGGCCGCGGCGTCATCGTCGTGAACAGCGCGGTGGGTGGTGGCGCTGGCCTTGAGACCTATTTCTTCTCCAATGTCTATGTCGATGACACGAGCATGGACAACAATGGTGCCGAGGGTTTCCTCACCAGCAACATTGCCGGGCCCTATGGCTATCTTGAGCAGCTGGTTGTCATCACTGACAGCACGGCTGATTACAACGCCGGCACAGGCATAGGCGCCATCAATACGGCCTTCTTCGGCGGCTACATCGACCAGACGCTGATCGCCGCCTATGTCTCCGCCTCCAACAATGGCGGCGATGGCGTTGGCGTTACCAATTATGCCCTCTTCGGCACTGTGTATCAGGCGACCGGTCTTTACTTCTCGACCTTCAACGACAACACCTATAGCGGCGTGCATGTCGTCAATACCGGCATCTACGGCACCATCGGCCAGACGCTCATCGGTGCCTATATCGACGGATCCGATAACGGCGTGAATGGTGTGCTGGTCGAAACCAGCCTTTACAGCAGCCTGTTTGGCCAGGGGGTCGGGCTCTACTACTCGTCCTTCACCGGCAACGGCTATGACGGCGTTGAGGTGGGCCTGGATTCAAGCGGCAGCCTCTCCTTCTCGGTCGTTGTGCTTGATAACGTCACGGCGTCGGCAAATTACGGCAACGGTTTTGTCGTGACGAATGACGCGGATTACGGATCGCTCGTCTATCAGACGGTCTACTTCACCGAGAGCTATTTCGATGACAACGGCGGCAGCGGCGTCGTCATCACGAACTACGCCGATGGTGCGGCGATCCTCCAGACTGTCCTTGGCGTCTATAATTCGGCGTCGGGCAACTATTATGACGGCATCTACATCGCCAGCAACTCGACGAACTACGGTTATGTCGGCCAGCTGGTCGGGCTCTACTACACGCTTGCTGCCTATAACGGTGATGACGGCATCGAGATCAATGCATTCTCGTCCTATGACGGCGTGACGCTCCAGGATGCGACGATTGCCTTGGCGCTGATCGGCTTCAATGGCGATGACGGTGTATCGACAAATACTGGCTCGAGGAATGCTGGCTCTGTTACGTACCAGACGGTCGAGATCTACTATGCTGCCATCGGCTACAACGGCGATGACGGCGTCTCGTCCTACAATGGCTCGATCTTCGGAGGCCTGACTGTCGGCTCACTCTATGTCCATGACTCGATCATCGGGCTCAATGCTGATGACGGTGTCTCGGTGCAGAATTATTCGTATTTCTCCAGTACGCTGGCCCAATACACGACGGTCAACTATACCTATGTCGTCTACAACGGTGGCGACGGCATCTATGTGGACAATAATTCCGCCATCTTCAGCTATTTGCTGAACGATGTGACGGTTGCCTACACGCTGGTGGACGGCAATCTTGATGACGGCATCGACATCCAGTCCTCTGCCATCGGCTTCTCCGGCGTTTACCAGTACACGCTGATCTTCAGCTCGGCGGTGACTGACAACGTCTATTCAGGCATCGAGATCGGAACGGCGTCGGTTCTTTACTCGCTCGCGATCCAGGGCACGATCGTTGCCGGTACCACCGTAACCGGCAACGGCGCGAACGGCATTGTGATCGGCAACTTTGCCGATCCGTCTTTGCTGTACCAGGAAGTTTACATCGTTGACTCGACCATTGCCGGCAATACCGGCGACGGCATCTATGTGTCGAACGTGGCGTATGATGCGGGCACGATCCTCGACCACACGCTGATTGTCGTTGACACCTACATTGGCAGCAACACTGGCAACGGCATCGGGACGAACTCGTATTCGGCCGAAGGCGCTGTCATCAACACGCGCCTTTATCTCGATGGCGTTCTTGTCCTCGGCAATTATGGCGACGGCGTGCATGTCGAAACGCTGGCTGCCGATGGCGGCTATGTGTTCGGGCTTGTCGACATCTATGAGAGCGCGCTCAGCCTCAACGGCGATGACGGCCTGGATGTGAGGATGGAGGCGGTTTATGACGACTCGTTTGCGTACGGGATCGTCGAAGTCGACTACAGCTACTTTGACTTCAATGGCGGCGACGGTATCGAGATCGAATCCTATGCGCGCAACGGCTCGTATGGATATGAGGCGTATGCCCTGATCGGCGTAAGTATCGCCAACTCGCAGGCGACGTATAACGGCGATGACGGCATCTGGGTGGGCGCCTTCGCCTATGGCTACGCTGGCTCACTCGTCTTCGCCTCGTTTGGCTTCGTCTACACGGGCTACAATGACGACGATGGCATCCAGCTCGGTTCGTACGGCTACGGCTACGGTGCGGATGCCACTGTCGGCCTCACGCTCGGGTTTGTTGCTTCCTACCAGAATGGCGACGACGGACTTGATGCCGGTGCCACCGCCTCAGACGATGGCGATGCCTATACGCTGGTCATCGGTTTGGCTCCGAGCTACTTCGGCGACAATTACGACGACGGCATTTTCCTGGATGCCGACGGTGCGGATTACGGCTCCGCGAGCGTGGCGGCTTTCATCGCCTTCTCGGAAATCGTCGAGAACGGCAGCGACGGTGTCGACATGGACGCCTACGCCCAATATGGCGGGTATGCCGCGACATCGTTCGGCGGTTATGATGTCATCATCGCGTTCAACTATGACCGCGGTATCGAGGGCTACAGCTACGCCAGAACGTATGGTTCGGTTGCCATGTCTGCCTCCCTGGCCGACTCCTATGTGGTCAACAATTTCGGTGATGGCATCGGCCTCTTCGCCTATGGCTATGACGCCGGGTACGTGGCGAACTTTGTCGGCCTCGACAATACCGACGTCTATTTCAACTACGGTTATGGCGTGATCTCGTCGGTCTATGCCGATGGCGTGTTCGTGGCGGTAAACCTCATCGACATCGAATACTCATCGATCGGGCCAAACCTCTTCGGCAATGTGGTGCTGGATACCTACGTGACGGATGCCTTCGTGTCGGTGAACGTACTCGACATCTATGAGACGGAGATCTTTGGTGCCGTCTATGGCGACAATATCCTGGTGGATGTTGACGTGACGGACGCCGCCTTTGCCTTGGTCGATATCGAGATGGATGGGGTCTATACTAGCTTTGCGGATGAGAGCGGCTTTGACGCCGTGATCGAACTCACCAATGTCAGCTATGCCGATATCGACGTGTCGGTCACCGATTTCACCTCGCGGTACAATGGCGAGGACGGCTTCGGTCTTACCGTCAACAATGACTCCAGCAACGTCTATATGACCGCCTACTTCTATGACGCCTATGCCGGCGACAACGCCGACGACGGCTTCGAGTTCGACATCAATACGTCGGGCACCGGGTACACGTTCTCGGCCATCAATGCCTACTACATGGTTGCCACCGACAACGGCGTCGGCGCTGCCTCGAACAACGGCATCGACATCGAGTTCAACATCTCGGGCTATGGCGAAGGTGTGCACCTGGTTGACCTGACCCAGTCAGGCGGCGGCTACAACACCGGCAGCGGTATCATCGTGCGCACCACGGTCTCTGACTACGGTCAGGGCTATGTCGGGGTGGACATGTACAATATCGGTGTCTACCGGAACGATGTGCATGGCGTCGCCGTGACGACGAACAACTCGGATGACGGTGTGCTCTACACCTACACCTATATCGGCCGCTTCAACCCGTATGTGTTCGACGGGTTCTCGATCTACTCGGGCGTCCATGGTGTGGTGATCCGCAACACGGCGTCGGATGATGCGGTGACGGTGGCGGATACGGTGCTCTACCAGATGACGTCGTCGGGCAATACCGGCAACGGCTTCGACATCCGTGACACCACGACCGGCTATGGCGGCATCGTCCACAATGTGATCATGGATCTCGACTATGCCGACAACAACGGCAACCTCGCGCTCTATGTGCTGGCTGATGGTTATGGCGTCAATCAGGAGATCGATGGCGACTTCAACGACTTCATCAACTCCGGCAACTTCTACGATGTCTATGCCTATGCCGGAAATTACGCCTACCAGAACATCGACATCGACAACACGAACTACGGCTTCTTCGGCTTCGGCGATGATGGCACGGGCGTGAACCAGAACGTGAGCATCACGCCGTAAGGCCTGACCTCACGGTTACATGACAACTTCTACCTTGCAGACGGCGGGTCCTTTCCAGGGCCCGCCGTTTGGCTTTTGAGGGGGGGCTCTCAGGTGCCACCTCAGGATAGGCGCCATCCGGTCCCATCTGCGTGCATTGGTTAACTCTCTCCGGATCAACCGCGATTTCCCGAGCCTTGCGGGCACCATGTGCGGGCGGCCGCTTGCCACCAATGCAGGCAAAACGTAAGAGCTTGCGATCCGCAGGCCTTTTGCCCCGGATGAAACAGGTGAAACCATGACCACGCGACCCAATATGGGCCGGCCGCAAGGCCACCCCATGGGCCAGCAGCGCCCCGGACAGCCGGGCCAGCCGCAGCAGGACCAGCCGCAACTTCCGCCGCCCAACCCCGAAGAAATCGCTGCCCTGCTCAAGGAAGGCACCGAAGCGTTCAACCGCAAAGAGTTTCCCCTTGCCGAGTTGCGCGCGCTTGAACTCGTGCAGAAGGCGCCCGGCCATGTCGAGGGGCTCTCGCTCCTCTACCGGCTGAAGCGGCAGGCGAACAAGACCGACGAGGCGATCAATCTGCTTCGCCGCCTCGGCAAGCGCGACCCGAACATCCTCTGGGTGCAGCTGGATGCCGCCCAGATGCTTTTCTTCAAGGGCGACCGCGGCGAGTGCGAGATTTTCGCGCGCAACGCGATCCGGCTCGCCCCGCGCAATCCGACGGCCCACCAGATCATGGGCATGATCCTGACCGAAACGAACCGGACGCTGGCCGGCGAGTGGCATTATCGCCGCGCGCTGGAATTGTCGGGTCCGCAAAGCCGCCTCTGCGCCAATCTTGCCAACAATCTCAAGAACCAGGGCAAGATGGACGAGAGCGAGTATTATTTCCGCGAGGCCGTGCGCCTTGAGCCCAAGAACTATGCCGCCGTGATGGGCTGGGCGCGCATGGAAGAAGCGCGCCGCAATTTCGACCGCTCCTGGGAACTGATCGAGGAAGCCGGCAAGCTGGTCAAGGATCCGCCGCCCGACATGCGTCTTGCGCGCGCGGTGCTCTATGGCCGCAAAAAGGATTACGACAAGGCGCTGACCGAGCTCACGCTGGAGAAGAAGGAAGTCGAGGCTGCAGCCGGCAAGGACGAGCGCGCGCGCAGTGCGGCGGGCCTCAACTCGATGCATCTGCTCGAGCGCGGTCGTTTGCTCGACAAGATGGGCCGCTTTGACGAGGCGTGGGCCGACTTTGCCGAAGGCAAGCGCCTGGTGCGCGAAGTGCAGGGCCGGCGCTATGGCGAAAAGATGGCGCTGGAATTGTCACGCCGCCTGAAGACCTTCTTCACACGCCAGCGCTTGTCGCTCCTGCCGCGTGCGACCGTCAACAAGGATATGCCGCAACCGCTTTTCATCGTCGGCTTCCCGCGTTCGGGCACGACGATGGTGGAACAGACGCTGACCGCACATCCCAACATGTGTGCGGGCGACGAGCTGCCCTTCATCAACGACATCACGCGCGTGCTGCCGCGGATGCTGAACAGCCCGCTGCAATATCCCGAAGCGCTGGCTGACCTCTGGATGGGCGACAACCAGCTCGCCCTCGACAATCTGCGCGACTTCTATCTCAAGCGCACGGAGCAGCTGGGCATCCTGCGTGACGGTGTGCATTATTTCACCGACAAGATGCCGCTCAACGAAACGCATCTCGGGCTGATCTCGCTCCTCTTTCCGGAGTCGCCGATCATCCATCTGATCCGCCATCCGCTCGATACGTTCACGTCGGTGTGGTCGAACTACCTGACCCACGGTTTCAACTGCGCCTTCGACATGACGACGATCGCCAAGCACCAGATGCTGGTTGCCGATCTTGTCGAGCACTATCGTGTCAATCTCGACATGAAGTACATGCCGGTGCGCTATGAGGACATCGTGGCGGACCAGGAGCCGCATGTGCGCAAGCTGCTCGACTTTGTGGGCGAGCCGTTTGATCCGCGCTGCCTGCAGTTCCACGAGAATGTGCGCTATGCCCGCACCGCCTCGTACGCGCAGGTGACGGAGAAGCTCTATGACAGCTCGAAGTACCGCTACCGGAACTATGTGAAGCACATGGTACCGGTGATCGAAATCCTCGATCCGCTGATCAAGAAGCTGGGATACGAAGTCGAGATGTGAGCTTTGCTGCCTGTTCCCTCTCCCCTTTGGGGAGAGGGCAGGGTGAGGGGCTTCTTCGCTGTCACGCGAACGACCCCTCACGAAATTTGCTGGAGCAAATTTCTGCTCTCCCCTTAGAGGGGAGAGCGAAGAATTTCCCTTTCGTCTCTCACTGACCCTTCTGCAGGCGGTTGGTCACAAGCCAGGTGAAGCAGAGGCGCGAGGCTTCGCGGATGTATTTCTCGCCGTTGGCGGCGATATCCTTTTCGATCGTGGTCGGCAGGCGCAGATTGACCTTGGGATTGATCTTCATCTTGCGGAAGCCCTTGTTGGACGCATAGTCCCACTTGCCCTGGGCTTCGACCACGATCATCTCATTCTTCAGATAGCGGAAGCGCTCATGCGCGATGCGCTTTGAGGTGATGACACCGGCAAAATCGGTCGTCATGTCGAGCACAACGCGCGTACCCGCCTTGTTGGGGCTGGGGTTCAAATTGGTGACGACCAACAGGTTGAACTCAAGATCGTCCGAGAGGGTTTCCTTGCGGCCGAAATTGAGCATGCCCTTCGCCAGGAAGTCGCGCCAATTGGCCAGGACCGACTTCAGATTGGGATGCTGGATCTGCGTCGAGAACATCTCGAGTATCGGCTTTACATCTTTGTTAAGTGCGGGCGGACCGCCAGCGGCGGAAGCAGAAGGGGCCGCTTTGGCCGAAGATGATGCTGCGCCTGAACTTGCGCCTTTGGCCTCTGCCATTTGCCTGCTCCTTAGCCCTTGCCGATCCTTTGATGGAGCAACGACTTAACGGGTCAGGCCGCCTGCTTCAAGGCGAGCGCATGGTTCCATCGGCCCCCCCGGCCACAATGGCAAAAACCGTGCCTGTATCACTTCCCGGCAGGGTGGCTTCGCTCATCAGCCCATGTCCGTTCCGGGCACACCAGACAGGAATGTCGAGCCGTGAGGCCGGGTCATCGGTGAGGAGGGTTATGGCATCCCCCCGGTTCGCCTTTGCCATCCTGCGACCCAGGAGAACGACCGGCATGGGGCATTTGAGGCCGCGCGCATCCACGACCGTTGCGGGTCGCGGCTCACCCTGGGTCTCTTGAGGCGGTGACATGCCGCGATTTCCCATTTTCCACACGGAATTGCGCGGAGCGAAATAATTTCCGGCCACTAGTGTGATTTCCTTGACCGGCTGGTCACGCTCCCTATCCTAGGCGTTCGCGTCCGAAGTGTTCAATCCGCATAAATTCAAGAATGATCGAGGCCTGCCACCATGAGCCTGTTTGAGAGCATTTCCCGCGAATGGACGTTTCTTTCCGGCTCCATGCGCATGCTGAAGCAGGTGAAGGGGCTGACGCCGGAAACTGCGCGCACCGTTCCCGACATCATGGAGGAAACGGTCCGCGCGCACGGGGCAAAGCCCGCGATCATTTTCGAAGGCAAGACCATCACCTGGCGCCAGCTTGACCAGATGGCCAACCGCATGGCGCGCGTGGCCATCGACCTTGGCATCGGGCGCGGCGATGTGGTTGCACTCCTGATGGAAAACCGGCCCGAATACATCGCGACATGGTTCGGCCTCCACAAGATCGGCGCTGTCGGCGCGCTCATCAACACAAACCTTGCCGGTGCGCCGCTCGCCCACTCCATCGGCATTTCCGGCGCACGCCATCTGGTGCTGGGTGCCGAGCTTGCCGACAGCTTTGCCACCGCAAAGCCGCTTCTTGAGCAAACGCCCATGGTCCTTGCGACCGGCGGGCGTGTCGAAGGCAGCGAGGATCTGGATGCGGCGCTCGCCGCCAAGGCGCCTGCACCCGTTCCGCCCAGCCATCGCGAGGGCATGCTCGCCAAGGACAAGGCGCTCTACATCTACACGTCAGGCACGACGGGCATGCCGAAGGCTGCAAACATCAGCCATCTGCGCATGCAGAACATGTTTGCGGCCTTCAACGGTTCCACCAACGCGACTGACCGCGACATCATGTACAACGTGCTGCCGCTCTATCATACGGCGGGTGGTGTGTGTGCGATTGCCCCGGCGATCTGCGCGGGCGGGGCCATTCTCATCAAGCGCAAATTCTCCGCCAGCCAGTTCTGGGATGATTGCGCGGCGCACAAGCCGACGCTCTTCCAGTATATCGGCGAACTTTGCCGCTACCTCCTCAATGCGCCCCCGCATATCCGCGAGCGTTCGCATCATCTGCGCTTGGCAATCGGCAACGGCTTGCGTCCGGAAATCTGGCCTTCTTTCCAGCAGCGGTTCAAGATTCCGCACATCATCGAATTCTATGGGGCAACCGAGGGCAATGTTGCGCTGCTCAATCTCGACGGCAAGACGGGCGCCATCGGACGCATTCCGAACTATCTGCGCAAACGCCTGCCCGTGCGCCTTGTCAAATTCGACATCGAGAGCGAGCAGCCGGTGCGCGATCCCGGGACCGGGTTCTGCAGCGAATGCGCGCCGGGCGAGGCGGGCGAAGCGATCGGCAAGATCGATCCCGCTGATCCGCGCACCAGCTTTGAGGGATATACAAAGCAGGCGGACAGCGAGAAAAAACTTTTGCGCGACGTGTTCGAGAAGGGTGACATCTGGTTTCGCACCGGTGACCTTCTGCGAAAGGATGCGCAGGGCTATTTCTATTTCGTTGACCGGATCGGCGACACGTTCCGCTGGAAGGGCGAGAATGTGGCCACAAGCGAAGTGGCCGAGGCCCTTTCCGTCTATCCCGGTGTCAAGGAAGCCAATGTCTACGGCGTGAAAGTGCCGGGCGCCGACGGCAAGGCGGGCATGGCGTCGATCGTTGCCAGCCCCGAGTTCCGGCTCGACGGGCTTGCGGCGCATCTGGAGAAACAGGTGCCCGCCTATGCGCGGCCGCTATTCCTGCGGCTGTCGCCCGAGATGGAAATCACGGGCACGTTCAAGCACCGAAAGGTGGAGCTTGTGAAAGAAGGCTTTGACCCGGCGACGGTCAACGAGCCGCTCCACTTCCTTGATCCCGACAACAAGAATTACGTGCCGCTTGATGCGGCGCTGCATGCGCGCATCGCGGCTGGCGATTTCCGTTTTTGAAAGAAAGCAGGACAGATGATTGATCTTTATACGTCGCCCACACCCAACGGACACAAGGTCTCGGTCACGCTGGAGGAGATGGGCGTGCCCTACAAGGTGCATGCCATCGACCTTGGCAAGCAGCAGCAGAAGGAGCCGTGGTTCCTTGAGATCAATCCCAACGGCCGTATCCCGGCCATCGTGGATCATGATGCGGGCGGGTTTCCCGTCTTTGAATCCGGCGCGATCATGATCTATCTCGCCGAAAAGACCGGCAAGCTGATGCCGGCCGATCCCAAGGGCCGCAGCCGCGTGATCCAGTGGCTGATGTTCCAGATGGGCGGCATTGGCCCGATGATGGGGCAGGCCAATGTGTTCTTCCGCTACTGGAAGGAAAAGTACCAGCCAGCGATCGACCGTTACCAGAACGAAGGGCGCAGGCTTTTTGCCGTGCTCGATGGGGAACTGGCCAAGCATGAGTATCTCGCAGGCGATTATTCCATCGCCGACATCGCCAATTGGTGCTGGGTGCGGACGCATTTCTGGTCGGGCATTTCCGTGGACGAGCTGCCGCATCTGCAACGCTGGCTTGCCGCGATTGCCGCGCGACCCGGCGTGCAGCGCGGCATAAGGGTGCCGGTTGATCTGGAAGCCCTGCGCAAGGGCGATGGCGAAGGCGCCAAGCAGGTCGTTTCCAGCGCACAGAGCATCCTTCAGCGCTGATCTGCCGGCACAAATGAAAACGGCGGCAGGGAAACCTGCCGCCGTCTTCGTTGCGGGATTGGCGATGGTCAGCCGGGCTGGAAACCTTCCACACCGGTCTGCCAGAAAATGAAGGCAAACTGATCAGCGACTTCCATGTCGCGTTGGGCGCGGGTGGAGCCGATGCCGTGACCTGCCTGGAAGTCCACACGCAGGAGCACGGGCTTGTCCGATGAAGTAGCGGCCTGGAGGTGGGCGGCCATCTTGCCGGCCTGCCAGGGATCAACACGGGGATCGGTCATGCCGGTTGTGAGGAGGACGGCTGGATATTGCGTGCCCGCTTTCACATGCACGGTTGAATCCATCTCATAGAGGCCCTTGAAGCCGTCTTCGGTTGTCACGGTACCGAATTCGGGAATATTTGGTGGGCCGTTCTGGCTGAACTCTGCACGCAGATTGTTCGACACGCCGACATTCGAGATGACCACGGCAAAGAGATCAGGCCGTGACGTAAGAGCCCGGCCTACCGTGATGCCGCCAGCCGAGCCGCCCTGGATGGCCAGCCGTGCCGAGCCGGACCAGCCTTCGGTGTACATGTATTCGGCGCATGCGATGAGATCGTTCCAGGTGTTGGGTTTGGTCAGAAGGCGACCGGCCTCGTGCCATTCGCGCCCACGCTCACCGCCGCCGCGCACATGGGCGGTTGCCCAGACGCCGCCGCGTTCCATGAAGGCCAGCATGCGCGGAACGAATGTCGGCGCCGAATTGATGCCATAGGAGCCATAGGCCTGGATCAGGGTGGGGGCAGAGCCATCGCGCGGCGTGTCCTTCTTGTAGACAATCGACAAAGGCACCATCACACCATCAGATGCCCGTGCCTGAACCTCGACGGATTCAAACGCGGATACATCGAAGGCCGGGGGTGCTGCGATGGCGGTCGGGGCCGTATTGCCCGAAGCATCCAGCACATGCACCGTGCCGGGCCTCACCCAGCTTTGCAGGGCAAAGACGACGCCATCCATCCCCGGGTCAAGGAAAGTGGCGCCGAGTGTGCCCGCATAGGGCATCGTTACCGGCGTGATCGCGCCGTCATCATTGAAGCGCCGCAGGCCGGAAATGCCGTCGTTGAGGTCGAAGATATAGATGCCGTCCTTGGCCGCGCCCACGCCCTGAAGGACAGAATCCGATTGTGGCACGATCTCGGTTGCACCGGCCACAGCCGGGCTCGCCGCCTTCACATGCAGCACGCGATAGCGCGGCGCGTCCTTGTAGGTGACGAGCCAGATGTCGTCGCCACGGAAGGTAAAGCCCGTCACCTGGTCATCCGGCACGCAGATTTTCTGCCAGCCGCCCTGACCAGCCGCCGCATTGGCCAGCGAATTGACATAGAGCGTGATCTCGTTCTGCACGCCAGCAAAAAGGCCGCCGATCACGATGTCTGATCCGGCCTGGACGGTGACACCCGGGAATTCGATCTCGTTCACTTCCATTTCGGCGTGCAGGCCACGGGCCAGAACCTTGATGTCGGTTGCAGGATCGGTGTTGAGCCGGTGCAGCCAGCAGACCGAGTTCTTGTAGAAGTCGGTGGTGCCGGCAGCAGCACCCTCTGCCAGGCGATTGAGGAAGAAGCCCGATGAATCCGGCAGCCACGAGGGGCCCGCATATTGCGAACGGTCAATGCGCTCGGGCAGGGTCGTGCCGGTATCAAGGTCCATGATCTCCATCACCGCCTGCTCGCCGCCCGAGGGCGACACGCCCAGGATCAGGTAGCGGCCATTGGGCGAGGCGAGCCAATAGTTCAGCGAATAGTGGACATCGCCTTGCGTGCGCGATTCCGGATCGAAGATGAGGCGGTCGGCACCATCCATGCCGTCGCGCACAAAAATCTGGAAATTGTTGGCGCCAGCCGGACGCTTCGACGTGAAGACCTTGCCGCCTGCGACCTGGATGCCCCCGATAAGCTCAAGCCCGCCCGAAAACTGGGCCACGCGTTCCTGCATGGCGGGCAGGCCGGGGATACGGTCAAATTGCGCGCGTGCGTAGTCTGCTTGGCCGCGCATATAGGGCTCCCATTCAGGGTCCTGCGGATTTTCCATCCAGCGATAGGGATCGGTCACATCAACGCCGAAGAATGTCTCGGTGACGGGCTCGACGCGCGCCACCGGCGGGCCGGGCATCGGATCGCCATGCGGCTCAGGTGCGGCGTCGGCAAGAGCAAGGCGCGGCAATTGCGATGCCAGCAGCAATGCAGAGCCGTTCCGCAGAAGCGAACGGCGATCCATGTTCAGCATGTCATTTCCCCCGTGTTCAGGCGTTCGGGCCAGAAGCGGCCGTTGGCCCCAAGGCTATGCCCCTGCCCTCAAATCCTCAAAGGGGAGAAGGGCGGCAATTCATCACGGCTGTGTGAAAGTTCAGGCCCGCTTGGGTTTGGCCGCTTCCTCAACCGCGTGCTTCTGGAGCGTGTTCATGATGGCCGTGACGGCCGCCCCGGTCAGGGTTTCGCGCCTGGCCGCCGTCTCATTGAAGCTGGCGATGCGGCCTGCGTTGGACCCGTTGATCGCCGGCGTCACATAACGCTGCCAGAGGTCGTAGGACTTTTTCGTCTGCTCCCAATCCGCCCAATTATGCGCCAGCTGGAGGAAGGCGCCGAAATCTCCCTGCTTTTCCTGCAGGCGCCGGATCTGGGCAATGGCATCGTCAGGCGTTCCCACGACCAGCACACCTTCGCGGATGCCGCGCTGCAACGGATCCTCGTTGGGGTCGCCTGCTGCACCGGCGGGGCTCACCTGCTGGAAATAATGCGCCCATTTGGCATAGCCGAATCTCACGTTCTCGAACGCCTTCTCGCGCGTCTCGGCAAGGTGGACCGGGCCAACCAGCCGCAGGCGGGAAGCATCCATCTTGCGGCCATTTTCGGCGGCGATGTCGTTGGCGATTTTCCAGTTGATGCCCAACGCGTCATAGCCGCCCGCCTGTGTCGCCGCGACGCACAACATGCCAAAGCCGTGCCGACCGGCCAGCTTGCCGCCCGATGGCGTGACGGAGGATGCAACCGCGATCTCGGGATGCGGAAATGTATAAGGCCGCAACTGGCAGACAGCATCAACCAGATTGAACCATTCCGTCTTCTTTGTGACCTTTTCGCCCGCAAACAATTTCAGGATCACTTCCAGCCCCTCGACCATGCGGTCGCGCTGGGTGTTGGGGTCAATGCCCAGCTGGAAAGCATCCGACGGCAGAAGGCCGGGGCCCACGCCAAACATCACGCGGCCGCGCGTCTGGTGATCCAGCTGGATGATGCGGTTCGCGACTGTCAGCGGGTTGTGATAGGGCAGCGAGATGACGCCGGTGCCCAGTTTGATGGCCCGTGTGCGCTCTGCCGCCGCTGCGATGAACAATTCCGGCGAGGCGATGATCTCATAGCCCGCGCTGTGATGCTCACCGATCCACGCCTCCTCATAGCCCAAGCGGTCGAGATGCTCGATCAATTCAAGATCGCGATGAATGCAAAGCGTCGGGTCCTCATCCAAAGGGTGGAAGGGCGCGAGAAATATGCCGTTGCGCATCTGCATGGGCGGACCTGTTCCATCGTCGGGGCTGTGGTTGCCGGCCTGATGCTGGAAGAGGCAAAGCCGGTTGGCAACACCCCGTTTGCGCGGCAGGATGGGTTGTCGCCATTCCGCTTCCTTTAGGTCAACCTCATGCGCGCTGCCGTCTTTTCCCGCCCCGGCGAAAAGCTTGCCATCGAGACCGTCGCGATGCCGCGCGCGGGCAAAGGCGAGCTCGTCCTGAAAGTAAGGAGCTGCGGCATTTGCGGCTCCGACCTCCATATGACCGAGGCGCACACGATCCAGCCTTTGCCTTCGGGCTCCATCATGGGCCACGAGTTTTCAGGCGAGATTGTTGAAGTGGGCCAGGGGCTTTCCGGCCGCTTCCGCGAGGGCCAGCGGGTTGCGGGTTTTCCCTTCATCTGCTGCGGCCAGCAAGTGCTCTGTCCGAATTTTTCCGGTGCGAAGATTGGCTGCACGAACGGCAAGGGCATCGGCCTTGGCACGTCGCCCGGCGCCTATGCCGAATTCGTGACGATTGGCGGGCTTGGCGCGCATCTTCTGCCCGCATCCGTGAGTTTTGAGGAAGGCGCATTGGTGGAGCCGCTTGCCGTCGGTCTTCATGCGGTGGACATGGCGCGGATGGGACGCGGCGAGACCGTGCTTGTCATCGGGGCGGGGCCTGTGGGGCTGGCCGTTGCGCTCTGGGCGCGGTTCCTGGGCGCGCGCCATGTCATTGTCAGTGAAAGGGCAGAGGCGCGCCGGGCAATGGCTGCGAAGATGGGCGCAACCGACGTGATTGATCCCGCCAAGGCGCTTACCCCGCAGGTGGAGGCCATCGCGGGTACGCCGCCCGACATCATCTTTGAGTGCGTCGGCGTGCCGGGATTGCTGAACGAGATTTTCATGGCCGCGCCGCGCGGCTGCCGTGTCGTGGTCGCGGGCGTGTGCCAGCAGCCTGACACGATCTTTCCGCTGATCGGCATCGTGAAAGAGCTGAATGTGCAATTCGTGTTCGGCTACCGGCCGGCGGATTTTGACTATGTGATCGAGATGATCGCCAAGGACCGCATTGATGCGGGCGCGATGGTGACGGACCGCATCACACTCGATCAACTGCCGGATGCGTTCGAGGCGCTGCGCAAACCGACAACGCAATGCAAGGTGATGGTCGGGTTTTGAGGTGCGGCGCGCTGCATGAGGAAGTGGATGAACCTCTCTTCCGCCTCCCTTAGAGATAAGGGGAGGCAGAAGAATTCGGTGGGATCATGTTGTTGCCAACCGTGCCGCTTCCGCGCGGATGCGTTTGACCATGTTGGCAAAGCCGTTGGCGCGGCTTGGCGAGAGGTGGTTGCCCAGTCCGATCCTTTCAGCAAGCGTGAAGGGTTCGGCGATGATTTCCGCAGGCGTATGGCCGTCATAGACCTCGACCAGCAGCGCGATGAGGCCAGCCGTGATGATGGCATCCGACGCCGCGCGGATGCGCAGGCGGCCATCAACCAGTTTCGTCTCGACCCAGACCTGTGACTGGCAGCCAGGCACTTTCATGTCGTCGCGCCGCTCGGCCTCGGGCAGCGCATCCATTGCCTTCGCCTTGTCGAGGAGGAGCTGATAGCGGTCCATCCAGTCGTCAAAGGTGAGGAACTCTTCCGCGAGTTCCGCCTGTGCCGCCGCTATGGAGCGCGTCGCGTCCATCGTGTCAGAGGGCAGCGACATAAAGCGCCGCGTAATCTTCGGCCGTTGCCTTGCGCGGGTTGGAGAGATTGGAAAGGTCGCCCATCGCAAAGGGAATGAGGCCGGGGATCATGTCTTTGGTCACGCCCATCTGCCCAAGACCTTTCGGCAGGCCGATGGCGTGATTCATCTCCTCGACCGCCTTGGCGAGGTCGGCACCCTCTGGCAGGCCCATGGCGTTGCGCAGCCGCACGTATTTCTCCACGCAGACGCTCTCGTTGAAACGCAGCACGGCGGGCAGGCAGACGGCATTCAGCGTGCCGTGATGCGCCTTCAGCTCCTTGATGCGTCCGACCGCGTGGCTCATGGCGTGGACGGCGCCAAGCCCCTTCACAAAGGCCATCGCGCCTTCGGTTGATGCCATCATCATGTGCCAGCGCGCATCGCGGTCCTTGCCGTCGGCGACCGCGCGCTTGATGTGGCGCCAGCCACGCCAGAGGCCATCGAGACCCACGCCCTCGGCAGGCGGATTGACGGCAGGCGTCAGCACCGCCTCGATACAATGGGTGATCGCATCCATGCCGGTTGCAGCCGTCAGCAATGGTGGCAGGCCCAATGTCAGTTCGGGATCGCAGATGGCGGCTTTGGGAATGATCTGCGGATTGGCAAAGGTGACCTTGCGGCCATCCTTCAGGATGATGACGAAGCCGACCGACACTTCGCTGCCGGTGCCGGCTGTTGTCGGCACGCAGATGACAGGCGAAAGCCCCTTGATGAAGCGGCCACCGCCCTTCAGCGGATCAAAACGTTCCAGCGGCTCGCCGCTGACGGCAAGCAGGGCCACAGCCTTGCCGAGATCCATGGAGGAGCCGCCGCCCAGGCACACCACGCCGTCGCAATTTTCGGCGCGATATCGGGCGAGCGCTTCCTCTACCGCTTCTTCGGTCGGATTGCCGGGCGTGCCGTCATAGACGGGCCATGATTTTGCTTCCGGCACGGCGGCGATCACCTGATCGAGCAGGCCGGCCGCGCGCACGCCCTTGTCGGTGGCGATCAGCGGCTTCTTCGAGCCGAAGCGCGTCAACTCCTGCGCCAGGAGCTTGATGGCGCCAAAGTCAAAATGCGTGGTGGTCAGATAATTCAGGACAGCCATCGTCTTCTTCCGTCGTTGGGTTATGTGCGGAAAACATGTGCGTCGTCAGCAAAGGCCTTGAATTCAAGGGCATTGCCGGAGGGATCGGTGATGAAGAGCGTCCACTGCTCGCCCGGTTCGCCCTGAAAGCGGACATGGGGCTCCACGATGAAGCGCATTCCTGCGGCCTTCAGCCGGTCCGAGAGTGCATGGAAAGCAGGAATGGTCAGGATCACGCCGAAATGGCGCACGGGAACGTCGTCGCCATCCACGCGATTGGTCGCGGCCGCGCGCGCCTCATCGGAAAGATGGGCGACAATCTGGTGGCCATGAAAATCGAAATCGACCCATTCGGGCGAGGAGCGCCCCTCGCGGCAACCCAGAAGCCCGCCGTAAAAGGCGCGCGCGGCCGCTAGATCGGCCACTGGAAAGGCGAGGTGAAATCGGCAAAGGTCGGGCATGGCGCTGAAATCTAGTCTGCGGCTGCGGCAAGGTCGAGGGGAAGAAATCCGGTCCATCAACATTGATGGGCGCGAACTGCCCGTGCGCTTCAAGGTCCATGCACGGGCCAGGCGGATCACGCTCAGGGTGGATGCCCATGGCAGTGCGATTACCGTCACGGCACCTTCGCGGCGCGCATGGGGCGACGCATTGGCCTTTGCCGAGCGCGAGCGCGAATGGATCGCAAGGCGGCTTGAAAAACTGGGCGCGCGCATTCCGTTTGTGCCGGGCGCCTCCTTTCCGCTGCGCGGTGCGATGGTGCGGATTGAACCGGCGTCTCGGGGTGCGCCGCCCGTCAACCTCGATGCAGACGGCGGCATCCTTCATGTCGCGGGGCGGCCGGAGCATGCCGACCGGCGGGTGCGCGATCATCTGGCCAATGCGGCACGCATCGATCTCAAAGCGCGGGTTGTCGCCCATTGCGCGACGCTCGGCTCGCCTGTGCCGCGGCTTGTTGTGCGCGACCCCAAAAGCCGGTGGGGAAGCTGCTCGGCCAATGGTCCACTCTCGTTCTCGTGGCGGCTCATCATGGCGCCTCCCTTTGTGCTCGACTATGTGGCCGCCCATGAAGTGGCCCATCTTGCCGAGATGAACCATGGCCCCCGGTTTCAGGCGCTGGTGCGCCGTCTTGCGCCGCGTGTGCGCTGTGCCGAGGCATGGCTGAAGGGAAAGGGTCATCTGCTGCACCGCTATGGCGCGGCGCGATGATGTGTCATGATCGGCAGAAGAATGATTGACGCCATTTCGGGAGACACGACATGAAACGCGCCGCACTTTTTCTTGCTGCCTCTGTTTTTTCCGTGCCTGCGCTGGCGCAAGATGCGCCGGTCAGTCACCGGCAGGAGCTTTATGATGTTTGCGCCAATTCGGGTGATGCGTCGGCGTCCGCCGGCTATTGCGGCTGTTCGGCCGACATCCTGGCCGCGCTGCCCGAAGCACAGCAGCTCCTGCTCCTGGAAATCAGCCGCCTGCATGTTGCGGGCAATCTGACCGAGCAGTCGCTGAAGGATCTGCAGCTTTCGATGGGGCTCGATGATGCCTCATTCCAGGCATTGTTCCTTGAGGCGACAAATGCCGGCAGTCAGGCTGACAGCGCCTGCATCGGCCAGTAGATCACGCTAGCGACGGCGGCTGAAGCGCGTGCCGCGCTCCTCATCGGCGCTGCCGTCTGCGGGCGCGTCGATCATGTCATCAGCTGCGGCTTCGTCGGGGCCGATGCCATCGATGATGCCATCGACCAGCTCTTCCAGAATGCCTGGCGTTTCTTCGGCGTCTTCGGGTGGCGTGTTCTCTTCCCGCAAGGCGTCGGGCGCGTTTTCAAGTGCGATCAAGGGACCGCCTTCCGACAAGGGACCCGCTGCCACCATGAAGTCATGCCAGATGCGCGCGGGCAGGGTGCCGCCCGTCACTTTCATCATGCCGGTATTGTCGTCATTGCCGATCCAGACACCGGTCGTGATCGTGCGCGTGAAGCCGATGAACCAGGCATCGCGATAATCGCCTGTCGTGCCGGTCTTGCCCGCGCTCGGGCGATCAGGCAATTGCGCAGCTTTGCCGGTGCCGGTCAGCACGGTCTCGCGCATCATCGCGACCATCTGGCCGGCAAGCCGGGGGCTGATGACCTGCCAGGCGCTCTGGCCGTCACGTTCGTAGAGCACGGTGCCGTCGCGCGCGATCACGCGCACGATGGCGAAAGGCAGGATGCCGCTGCCGCCATTGGCAAAGGGCACATAGGCGCGCGTGAGCTCCAGGAGATTGACCTCGGATGTTCCCAGCGCCAGCGCAGGCACGGCCTCAAGCGGTGACGTGATGCCCATGGTGTGCGCCGTCTCGACCACGGCAGCGGCGCCGATATCGGCGACCAGCTTCACAGCCACCGAATTCAGTGACTTCGACAGGGCGGTCATCAAAGTGACCGTGCCCTTGTAGTCGTCGTCGAAATTGCCGGGCGTCCAGTTGCCGATGCTGACCGGCTCGTCCACGATGCGGCTTGACGGATCCCAGCCGCGGGCAAGGGCTGCAAGATAGACAAAGGGCTTGAACGCAGAGCCCGGCGGACGCATCGCGGTGACCGCGCGGTTGAAGGGGCTCGTGTCATAGGAACGGCCGCCGACCATGGCGAGGATTGCTCCCTCGCCGTCCATGGCGACAAGGGCGGCCTGGCTTGCATTGCGCGGGCCGGCTTCACCGGACATCACGTCGGCGATCGCCTGTTCGGCTGCGCGCTGAAGGTCCAGATCAAGTGTCGTCTCGATCACCACGTCGTCGGTCAGGCGGCCCGCAAAGTCGGGCACGATGTCGAGAATGTAATCGGCAAACCAGCCAGCCCCGGGCGTCGCGGCCATGGCGGTCAGCTTGGGGCGTGTGGCGGCCGCGCGGGCGCGCTCGTCCTCTGTGATGTAGCCCGCGTCAACCATGGCGGCGAGCACATGCTCGGCACGTGCCGAAGCCAGTGTCGGGTCGTTGGTAGGCGAGTAGCGCGACGGCGCCTTCAAGAGACCCGCCAGCATCGCCGCCTCGATCAGGGTCACGTCGCGCGCGGATTTTCCGAAATAGCGGCGCGCGGCGGCGTCGATGCCATAGGTGCCCGCACCGAAATAGACGCGGTTGAGGTAGAGCGCGAGGATCTCGTCCTTGGTGAAGCGCGACTCCAGATAGATGGCCAGCAGCGCCTCCTGCACCTTGCGCCCGAAGGTGCGCTCGGGCGCGAGAAACAGGTTCTTGGCCAGCTGCTGGGTGATGGTGGAACCGCCCTGCACCACGCGCCCTGCCTCGATATTGGCAAAGAGCGCGCGCGTGAGGCCCAACGGATCAATGCCGAAATGCGAATAAAAGCGGCGGTCCTCGGTTGCGAGCAGTGCCTCGATGACATGCGGCGGCAATTCATCCAGACGCAATTCATCGCCATAGCCCGAACCGCGTTTGGCGATCACGCGCCCGCGCATGTCGGTGATCGTCACCATCGCGCGGCCACGCGGCTCAAAGAGCGCCGCCGTCGAGGGAAGGTCGGCAGCGTAGTACGAGAGGATGAGCGTCAATGCGAACAGGCAAAAGCCCGCAACCAGCCCCATTGTCTTGAGCACACGGGCAAGGATGCGGCGTCCGCGTTTGCCCTTCGGTGCAGCCGCGCGCGGCGTGCGCTTGCGGCGGCCGGCGATGCGGCGTGCTTCCTCGCGGCGCAAAGCCTGTTCGGCGCGCAGCTCCTGCAATCGGTCGCGGTTCGGCGGCAATGGCATGGCAGGCGTTGGGGTGCTCTTTGCGTGAGCCTTCCGGGGCGGGTCCGCTCGACGGACAATTCCACCCCCCACCAAACGCCATGAGGGTTAATGGCCGATTAACCGGGGGCAGCGACACGACCGAGACCTTGGGCCTCCCCTTTAGTAAAAGGGAAGGCGGGGTTTGGCGGAGCGCACGCGAACGCCAAGCCCGGTGGGGTTGCGGGAAGCTGTGCTGAATTTGTTGATGGCGCCCTCCACCCGCGATGCAAGCGCATCGCTGGCCTCCCGCGAAGGGGAGGCGAAAGAGAGCGATGGCGTTTGATTCTACGCGTCAATCGCCGCATTCAGCGCGTTGTTCTGGATGAATTCGCGGCGGGGCTCCACCATTTCGCCCATCAACTTGGCGAACATGTCGTCGGCGGTATCGGCGTGATCGACCCGCACCTGGAGGAGCGAGCGCACGTTGGAATCGAGCGTCGTCTCCCAGAGCTGGCCCGGGTTCATTTCGCCCAGCCCCTTGTAACGCTGGATCGCCACACCCTTTTGCCCCCAGGCCATGATCGCCTCGATCAGCTGGGTCGGCGAGCGCACATCAACGCTTTCGCCGCCGCGCGCCAGCTTGCCGGCCTTGAGATAGGCAATCTGGAGGTCAGGCGCGAGGCGATCAAGCTTGCGGGCATCGGCAGATGAAATCAGCGCGCCGTCGATCACCACAGTCTCGCGCACGCCACGCACATCGCGCGTGAAGACAAGACCACCGTCATCGGTTGCAGCACCGGCCCAGCCGCGCTCGGTCTCGGCGGACAGGGTGTCGAGGCGCCTGGCGATATAGGACGCGCTTTGGGCAGCATGGGCCGCATCAGCCAGTATGTCGGGATTGAGGGCGCCGGCAATCGCCGCCTGCTCGATCACGAAACGCGGATAACGCTGTGGCAGGGCGTCGAGCGCGGATTTGGCGACGCGCGCCTTGCCGATCAGGGCGGCAAGGTCGGCACCGGCCACCTGTTCGCCCGAATGGAGGGTGAAGACAGCGCCGCTTGCGCCTTCGTTTGCCAGATAGTCCTCGTATTCGTGCGCGTCCTTGAGATACCGCTCCGATTTGCCGCGCGTCACCTTGTAGAGCGGCGGCTGGGCGATATAGAGATGGCCGCGCTCGATCAGCTCCGGCATCTGGCGGTAGAAGAACGTGAGCAACAGCGTGCGGATATGGGCGCCGTCAACGTCGGCGTCGGTCATGATGATGACCTTGTGATAGCGCAGCTTGTCGACCGAAAAATCATCGCGCCCGATGCCGGTACCCAGGGCCGTGATGAGGGTGGCGATCTCGTTGGATGCGAGCATCTTGTCGAAGCGTGCGCGTTCGACATTCAGGATCTTGCCGCGCAAGGGAAGCACCGCCTGATTGGCGCGGTTGCGGCCCTGCTTGGCGGAGCCGCCGGCTGAGTCACCCTCGACCAGAAAGATTTCGCATTTGGCGGGATCACGTTCCTGACAGTCGGCGAGCTTGCCGGGCAGCGACATGCCGTCCAGCGCGCCCTTGCGGCGGGTCAGTTCACGCGCCTTGCGTGCGGCCTCGCGGGCGGCGGCAGCCTCGACCACTTTGGCGACAATCGCCTTGGCGTCGGCGGGATGCTCCTCGAACCAGGCCGCGAGGCTCTCGCCGACAAAACTCTCGACGACCGGGCGCACTTCCGATGAGACGAGCTTGTCCTTGGTCTGCGACGAGAATTTGGGATCGGGTACCTTGACCGAGAGCACGCAGGTAAGCCCCTCGCGCGCGTCGTCGCCGGTCAGTGCGACCTTTTCCTTTTTGGCGAGGCCGGAATCGTTTGCGTAGGCATTGACGACGCGGGTGAGTGCCGCGCGGAAGCCTGCCAGATGCGTGCCGCCATCGCGCTGGGGGATGTTGTTGGTGAAGCAGAACATCGCCTCATGATAGCTGTCATTCCACCAGAGAGCGACTTCAACGCCGATCTTGTCACGCTCGGCGGAGAACATGATCGGCTCGCTGATGAGCGGCGTTTTCGTGCGGTCGAGATAGCGCACGAATTCCTTGAGGCCACCTTCGTATTTCAGGTTGACGTCCTTGCGCTCGACGCCGCGCATGTCGGTCAGGGTGATGTAAACGCCGGAATTGAGGAAGGCGAGCTCGCGCAGGCGGTGTTCCAGCGTTGCAAAGCTGTATTCCGTCTTGGTAAAGGTGCCGGTCGAGGCCAGGAAGGTCACTTCCGTACCGCGGCGCGGCTTGCCCTCAACCATCGGCGCGGGCCCCGTCACTTTCAGCGGGGCTTCGGCTTCGCCATGACGGAAGCGCACAAAATGCTCCTTGCCGTCGCGCCAGATTTTCAGGTCAAGCCGTTCGGAAAGGGCATTGACGACAGACACGCCCACGCCGTGCAGGCCGCCGGACACCTTGTAGGAGTTCTGGTCGAATTTTCCGCCCGCATGAAGCTGGGTCATGATGACTTCGGCGGCCGAAATGCCTTCCTCGCCATGAATGCCGACCGGAATGCCGCGGCCATTGTCGCGCACGGTGATCGAGCCATCGGCGTTGAGGAACACTTCGACATGATCGCAATGGCCCGCCAGCGCCTCATCAATGGCGTTGTCCACGACTTCATAGACCATGTGGTGCAGGCCCGATCCGTCATCGGTGTCGCCGATATACATGCCGGGGCGCTTGCGCACCGCATCAAGGCCTTTGAGGACCTTGATCGAATCCGCGCCGTAATCATCGACGTCGGCGCCGGGTACGGGAGCAGCGGCATTGGAAGCGGTTGACTGGACCAAGGTGATCACTCTCTCGTGTGGCAGAACTCAGAACGGGGTGATGGTGCCGTCGGCAACGCGGAACAATTGCGCGCGTTCAGCCAGCGGAAGAAATACGGACATGTCGGTGCCGGTCATCCACGCCTGCGCACCCATGGCGGAGATCGCGTCGAACAAGGCTGACCGGCGCTCGGCATCCAGATGGGCAGCAACTTCATCAAGCAGGAGAACCGGCACGGCGCGGCGGCTTTGTGCGCGCGCCGCTGCCAGGACAAGGCTGATGAGGAGCGCCTTCTGTTCGCCGGTCGAGCAGGATGCGGCAGCGCGGTTGCGGCCGGCATGCCGCACGGCAAGGTCTGCGCGGTGGGGACCAAAAAGGGTGCGGCCCGCGCTCTCGTCGAGGCGGCGGCGTGCCGACAGGCGGGCGGCAAGGGCGTTGGTTGCTTCAACCGGATCGGCGGCAAAAAGTGTTTCGGCCTCGCCCTCCAGTGCAATCAGGGCGGCGGGAAAAGCGGAATCGCCGCTGCCCATTGCTTCCATCAGGCGCGCAACGGCATGAAGCCGGTTGCGGATCATCGCCGTGCCGTGGCGCGCCATTTCGATCTCAAGCCCGTCGAGCCAACGCGGTTCGCCGCGTCCATCACGCAAGAGGCGCAGGCGCTCGCGGGTTGCGCGTTCGTAAGCGACGCAAGCCTGCGCGTGGCCAGGCACGAACCCCATGGCAATGCGGTCAAGGAATTTGCGGCGGCCCGATGCGCCCTCGATGAAGAGGCGGTCCATGGCCGGGGTCAGCCACAGCACGCTGAATATCTCGGTCAGCGCGGCGGGGCCCGATGCGGGCGCGTTGTTGATCCGCACGATGCGGCGTGGTGTCTCGCCCTCGCTGTTGGCTGCAAGGCCCGTGCCCGCCTCGAAGACGCCGTCCGGCCCCTCGATGGTGGAAGAGACCGCCCATGCAGAGGGTGCAAGGCCCGGTTGCTCGCGGCAGGCTTCGGCGATCGCTGCGCCGCGCAGCCCCCGGCCTGGCGCAAACCAGGAGATCGCCTCCAGCATGTTCGTTTTGCCCGCGCCATTCCCGCCTGCCAGCACGACCGGGCGTGCATCGCAGGCAATGGATGCCGATGCGTAGGAACGGTAATTGGAAAGCGCGAGGCGCGTCAGCGCATAGGCACTGCGGTCCGTATCCGGCGCAGGTGCCTTGATGTGCATGGGCCGGGCGGCTTCCATCAATCCTGCCTTCAGACGCGCATCGGCATGATGACGTAAAGGGTTGCGGTATCCGCACCCTCGCCCGCATCACGCACGATTGTCGGCGAACCCGCATCGGCAAAAAGGAAATGCGCTTCCGAACCATCCAGTTCGGAAGCGATGTCCATCAAATAGCGCGCGTTGAAGCCGATCTCGAAGCTGTCGCCCTTGTAGTCGGCGATCACTTCTTCGGTCGCGCTGCCCTGTTCGGGATTGACGACGTTCAGCGTCACGCGCTCGGCGTCGACCGTCATCTTCACCGCGCGCGAGCGTTCGGAGGCAACGGTTGAAACGCGGTCCACCGCATCCTTGAACTCGGCGCAGGAAAGCGAGAGCGCCTTGTCGTTGCCGGTCGGGATGACACGCTGATAGTCGGGGAAGGTGCCGTCGATCAGCTTGGAGGTGAGGGTAAAGCCGTCGGCGGCAAAGCGGATCTTGGTGTCGGAAATGCCGACTTCCACGTTCTCGCCGGCATTGTCGAGAAGCTTGCGCAATTCGGTCACGGTCTTGCGCGGGATGATGATGCCGGGCATTCCCTCGGCGCCCTTGGGCGCGGGAAGCTCGATGCGCGCAAGCCTGTGTCCATCGGTAGCAACGGCGCGCAGCAACGTTCCTTCCTTGGCCTTGTGGGCATGCACATAGATGCCGTTCAGGTAATAGCGCGTCTCTTCGGTCGAGATCGCAAAGCGCGTCTTGTCGATGATGCGCGCAAGGTCGGCGACGGGCATCGTGAATTTGTGCGGCAGGGCGCCAGCACTCATTGCAGGAAAATCCTCGCGCGGCAGGGCGCCCAACTGGAACCGCGAACGGCCCGCAGAGACCTGGACGCGGGGCTCGCCGGCCGCAAGCTCGATCTGCACCTGTGCGCCATCCGGCAATTTGCGCGCGATGTCGTAGAGCATGTGCGCGGGCGCGGTGGTGGCGCCGGGGCGGATCACTTCGGCCGATGCTTCCTCCACGATCTCGATGTCGAGATCGGTCGCGGTGAAGGTCACGCGCTTCTTTTCGGCGTGCAACAGCACGTTTGAAAGAATGGGAATGGTATTGCGCCGTTCGACCACGCTCTGCACGTGGTTCAGGGCTTTGAGGAGGGCACTGCGCTCAAGCGTGATCTTCATGGCAAAAGGCATCGCCGAAGTTTGAGGTGACCGGGGGCGTCCCGGCCCGATTTCAAGGGCCTGCCAGCCGCAAAACACGAATGAAAACAGGGCGCTGGCAAGAGGTTGGCGACTATAGCAAGGCCGGAAAACCATGCACCCCTTTTGATGGCCAAAGGGGGCCGCGCGGGCCCCCTTTAACCTCTTGAATCAACACTTGTTTTTGTGTCCTTCGGACGGACCTGCGGACCTTACATCTCGATCATGCGCTGCAGGCGGACAATCTCGTCATCCAGCGTCGAATCGGTCGAGCGCAGGCTCTCAATCCGGCGCACGGCATGAAGGACAGTCGTGTGGTCGCGGCCACCGAATTTGCGTCCGATTTCGGGCAGCGAGCGCGTCGTCAGGCGCTTGGCGAGATACATCGCGATCTGGCGCGGCCTTGCGACGGCGCGCGCGCGGCGCTCCGAGGTCATGTCGGGCAGGCGCATGCCGTAGAAATCGGCCGTGTGGCGCATGATCTCGTCGATGGTGATCTTCTTGTCGTGCGCGCGCAGCATGTCGGCGAGCACTTCCTGCGCCATTTCGACCGACAAAGGCCGGCCGACCAATGTTGCCTGCGCGATGATGCGGTTCAGGGCGCCTTCCAGATCGCGCACGTTCGACACGATCTTCTGCGCGAGGAACTCCAGCACGCGCGGCGGCACGGAAAGCGCGCCGAACACGCGCGTTGCCGCCTGTACCTTGGATTCAAGGATCGACAGGCGCAGCTCGAAGTCGGTCGCGTGAATATCGACCGAGAGGCCCCAAGCGAGGCGCGAGCGGATGCGCTCCTCCATGCCTTCGAGGTCCTGCGGGCTGCGGTCGGCCGAGAAGATGAGCTGCTTGCCCGAACCGATCACGGCGTTGAAGGTGTGGAAGAACTCGTCCTGCGTATATTCCTTGCCGCCGATGAACTGCACGTCGTCGATCATCAGCACATCGGCCGCGCGCAACTGGTCCTTGAAGGACATCGTGTCCTTGTGGCGCAAAGCGCGGATGAAGCCGTGCATGAAGCGCTCGGCGGTCAGATAGAGCACGTTGGCGGCAGGCCGCTTGCGGCGGATTTCCCAGGCGATCGCATGCATCAAATGCGTCTTGCCCAGTCCCGAGGCGCCATAGATGTAGAGCGGATTGAACTGGGCCGAATTGCCTTCTGCAACACGCTGGGCGGCGTGCCAGGCAATTTCATTGGGTTTGCCGACGATGAAACTGTCGAAGGTGTAACGCGGCTCAAGCCGGCAAGCGAGCGCATGATCGGGCGCAAAATCGGGCGGGGGTGCATCCGGCGCCGGGCCGACGGAAATTGCGGCTTCGCTTGCCGAGGGTGCAGTGCCGTTTGCCTCAGCGCCAGGCATGGCGGGCAGGACGTCGCTCGCGTGCACAAACTTGATGTCGCGGATGGCGGGTTCGACATGGCCAAGCGCGCGCCTGAGCGCATCGCCATAATGATCCTCGACATAGCGGCGCATGAAAGCGGTCGGTGCAACGATGGTCGCGCGGCTTGGCGTACCGTCTTCGCCTGCCTCGCGCACAAAGCCCAATGGCCGGATGAAGAAATCGAAAGCGGCATCGGTCACGTCACGGCGCAGGCGCCCGCGCACCGCATCCCAGAGACGCGCAGGCGCAAGCACTGCTGCGCTGCCACTTTCCCCGGATGCTCCATTGCCCGACTGCAAGCCCGCCCGCATGCCCGTTTCCCGATCCACCATATCCCGAAATTCCTTGTCGTGTTTGCAGCGGCTCTTATTTCGGTGGCCGCCTTCAATTGAGTGATTTGCTGCGATTCAGCCCTGTCGCCAGGGCAGGCCACTTGCCTTCCAGCCGTTCATGCGTCCCCTGTGTCCGTCCGCATCATGGTCCCCTTCAAAGCCGTGGGTGATATTGAAGCAATGCGAAAAACCCCGTGCGGTCATCGCGATTGCCGCCGCGCGGCTGCGTGCGCCTGAGCGGCAGAGGAAATAGATGCGCGATGAGCCCCCAAGCCCGCGCGCCTTGAGCGCCGCGGCCACCTGATCCTCGAATGACGGGTTGCGGGCCATGGTGGGGAAACCCTGCCACTCCGCCATGATGGCGTCCTTGCCGGATGCTGAAAGATCGGCAACACCGACAAAGCTCCACTCAGCGGCCGTGCGGACGTCAACAAGGGCTGCGTCATCTGATGCGGCGAGCGCATCAAAGGCCGTCTGCGGGTCCACATCGCCCGCATAGGCACCGCCTGCGCGCGTGCCTCCATCCCGGGATATCGTCATCCCCCCAACCCTTTCGCGGAAATGCGGACGCGCAAGCGACGAGCGCGCGCCAGCCCCCATTTCCTGTCCGGACAGAAGGCGGCAAAAGCCCCCTGTCATGTTGACACCCCGTACCACCCATCGATGACCGCCTTGCGCACCTCTTGATCCGGGCGCGTCACGGCAATGATCGTCAAACTCTTGCGGACAAACGCTGCGAAGCCCGCCAATTCCTGCGCCGGAAAAACGGCGTTGGGGGTGCGCGGGGACAAAAACCCTCCCGCGAGCCCAGCCCGGTTTGATCCGGGCCCTGCCTTCGTCCTCAACGCAACTCAACTGGAATTGACTGCCGGACAGCGATGTCCATCTGTCGCAAAAACTTTACGCTTAACGCGTGTGCGGTGACAAGCCGGATCGAAATGCGAACGCGCGAGAATCTTTTTCTCCTGCATCAAAGCCACACCGCGTCACATCACGTCACATCGTGCGCGCTCGTGATCGTGCAATGCAGAAAAATCTGTTGCACGTTGCAGTGCGGTGTCGCTCATGGCCCCGGTGTGATGTGGTCGCGATACCGTTGGTGACACGAAACGCGCCGTTGTTTGGCAACCGGAACGGCATTGATGTTACGCAACGCACTGCACAAACAAAAAAACGCGCGCGGGAGAAAATCCCCGCACGCGCTTCAAACCGCGAATGATCTTAGGTGCTTACGCCTTGAGCGCACGCACACGCTTGGTCAGGCGCGACACTTTGCGTGCGGCCGTGTTCTTGTGCATCACGTGCTTGTTGGCACCGCGGGCGAGCTCAGGCTCGGCAATTTTCAGGGCCGCTTCGGCTGCCTTGCGGTCATTCGACTTGATGGCATCCTCGACAGCGCGGACATGCGTGCGGATGCGGCTCTTGCGCGCGGCGTTGACGGCCGTCTTGCGGGCGATCTTGCGGGCCGCCTTTTGCGCGGAGGTGGTGTTGGCCATGGGCGAAATTTCGTCTTCTTGTGGTCGGCGTTGCGGGACAGGACATTCTGGGCCCGGCCCTCGGGAAGGCGCGGGTTATACTGACACGCCCAAGCCCCGTCAACGCGGGTGAAACAAGGCAAAAAGAGCCGGGTTCCGAGGGGCTTACCGGTTCCGGAACTGGGGCTTGCGCTTGTCGATGAAGGCGGCCATGCCCTCTTTCTGGTCTTCGGTCGCGAACATGGCGTGGAAGAGACGCCGCTCGAAACGCACACCCTCCGAAAGGGTTGTTTCGTAAGCGCGGTTCACGGCTTCCTTCGTCATCATGACGATGGGCAGTGACATTTCAGCGATTTTCTCGGCCGCCTTCATGGTTTCTCCCATGAGGTCCTCAAGCGCCACGATGCGGCTCACAAGACCTGCACGCTCGGCCTCGGCAGCGTCCATCATGCGGCCGGTCAGGCACATGTCCATCGCCTTCGACTTGCCGACATAGCGCGTCAAGCGCTGCGAGCCGCCAATGCCGGGCATCACGCCCAGGGTGATCTCGGGCTGGCCGAACTTGGCGTTCTCGGCAGCAATGATGAAGTCGCAGAGCATGGCCAATTCGCAGCCGCCGCCCAGCGCATAGCCGGACACGGCAGCGATCAGGGGCTTGCGGAACGCCGAGACGCGGGTTTCGAATTGCGCAAAGAGATCATCGCGATAGACCTCCATATAGGTGCGCGGCGCCATCTCCTTGATGTCGGCGCCGGCCGCAAAGGCCTTGGCCGAACCCGTCATTACCACACAGCCCACCGCATCATCGGCATCGAAGCGGTCAAGCGCTGCAATGACTTCCTGGCAAAGCTGTGCGTTCAGCGCATTGAGCGCCTGCGGGCGGTTCAGCGTGATGACGCCGACCTGTCCCTGAATTTCGACCTTGATGGTTTTATAGTCTGCCATGTCTGCCGGGCCGTCCGGACGCGATGCGCCGCAGCCCCCCTCTTCTTCGAAGGCGGGGAGTTAAAGCGCCGATGCGCGGGCCATGCAAGCGGGAAAGCGACGTTGCAGCTTCACGATTAATGCCCAGGTTGGTAACGCCCGGGTCGCCCCCCTCGCATGGGCGGATCGGGCTGCTAACGCTGGCAGGAACCACAATAAAATGTCGAGCGGCCCGACTGGACCATGCGCTTGACCCGGCCTTTGCAGGATTTGGTGCGGCAGGGTTCGCCCTCGCGGCCATAGACGCGGAAATTGTGCTGGAAATAGCCCAGTTCTCCGTCGGCGTGGGCAAAGTCCCGCAAGGTGGAGCCGCCCGCCTTGATCGCTTCTGCAAGCACCAACTTTATCTCCCGGACGAGGCGGTCTGCCCGATCACCCGCAATGGTGGAGGCTTTGCGTTTGGGTGAAATGCCCGCCCGGTGGAGCGCCTCGCACACATAGATATTGCCAAGCCCTGCGACGACGCCCTGATCCAGCAATGCCGCCTTGATGGATGTGTTCTTGCCCTTGAGGGCGGCGCTCAGCGCCTTGGCGTCAAAGGCCTTATCAAGCGGCTCCGGCCCCAGCCCTGCAAACAGGGGATGGGTGGCAAGCGTGCCGGTTGCAGCCAAGGTCATCAGGCCAAAGCGGCGATGGTCATTATAAGTGGCAATCGTGCCGTCTTCCGCCTCGATCACCACATGATCGTGTTTGTCGCTGCCGGTCCCGTCCCCCGAGTTTTGATGGGACGTGTGATGGAAAGCACCGGGCTTCCCATGTTTGCCTGCGCGCGACAACAAGACCCGCCCCGACATGCCGAGATGGATGATCAGGGTCTCGCCGGTTGAAAGCGCGGCCAGGATATATTTGGCGCGACGGGTGATGTGGGTGATCCGCGCGCCGGTCAGGCGCTGGCCAAAGCCGTCGGGAAAGGGCACGCGCAAGTCGGGCCGCCGCATGATGACGCGGGTGATGCGCTTGCCGGCAAGTGCGGCCTCAAGACCACGGCAGACCGTTTCGACTTCGGGCAATTCGGGCATGGTCAGGCAGCCTGCCAGACCCGCAAGGGCGCGTGCCTTGCCATCAGGCCAAAGACGGTGTCGAGCGACAGCATTGTCAGATTGTGGCGGATACATATCTGGGCGAGCAGTGCATCGATGGTCTGGACCTGAACGCCCGCCCGCCGACAAATGTTCCGCAGTTCCGCAGCCCCCACGTGATCAGCCCGGTCCGGTCCCAGAAACTTGATGTACTCGAAATGGTCGAGGACAATGCGCCGCTGCTTTGGTCCCATCACACCCTGCAGGATTTCCTGAAGGACAAGGCCGGTCGTGTAGACATCAACGCCCGCTTTCAGCGCGCGGACAAGTTCGGCAACTTCCGGCAATGGGCGGGGGCTGTCGCGCCGGAGCAGTTCAGACCAGATATTCGTGTCAACAAAGATGCTCAATCGCGCGACCGCTCTGTCTTGTAGTCATAGGACGGATCCCAGTCGATCTTGCCGACGAGATCGAGGATCTTGCGCTGTTTGCGCCGGGCAATGAATTCCTGCAGCGCCCGCGTCACCGCAGCCCGCTTGGTCCGCTCGCCGCTTACTTCCAGCGCCTGCTCGATCAGTTTGGGATCGATGTCGAGATTGGTTGCCATGTGTGTACCTCCACACACATACTCACACAGAACGGTTCTGACTACAACCTTGACGGCAAATTTGACCCGGGGCAGGCCCGGCCCCGGAACGGGTGCATGGTGGTCGCATGGCGCAGGCCGCGCACATTGGCTAAAAGACCGGCCATGACAGCCAGGGACGACACCGTTTCCTTCGGATTCCGCGAGGTGCCAGAAGCCGACAAGGCCAGACTGGTCCGCGGCGTCTTTGACAGTGTTGCCGCCAAATACGACCTCATGAACGACCTCATGTCGGGCGGCATCCATCGCCTCTGGAAGGATGCGATGGTGCACTGGCTTGATCCGCAGCCGGGCATGGACTTTGCCGATATCGGCGGCGGCACGGGCGACATCGCCTTTCGCATTCTCGACCGTTTGTCGGGCAAAGGCGCACCCGGCTCGCTTGCGGTGATCGACATCAACGCGGAAATGCTGAAGGCCGGGCAGACCCGCGTCGGCAGCGATGCGGCGCGCGCGGCAATCGACTGGGTGTGCGGGGACGCCGAAAAGCTGCCGTTGCCCGACAGCAGCGTGGACGCCTATACGATTGCCTTCTGCATCCGAAACGTCACCCATATCGACCGCGCGCTTGCCGAGGCGCGGCGCGTGCTTCGGCCCGGCGGCCGGTTCCTGTGCCTTGAATTTTCGCGGGTCAATGTGCCGGTGCTGGATGACCTCTATGAAAGCTGGTCGATGCGCGTGTTGCCGGAGATCGGCGCGCTTGTGGCGGGCGACCGCGACAGCTACCGCTATCTTGCCGAGAGCATCCGCCGCTTTCCCGACCAGAAGCGCTTTGCCGGGATGATTTCCGCTGCGGGGCTTTCACAGGTCAAAGTGCGTGACCTTTCCGGCGGCATTGCCGCCCTTCACTCGGCCTGGCGGATCTGACGCGCATGGGGCGGGTGATCTCCTTCTTCCGGCTTTTGGGCGCGGCGCGGCGTCTGGCAGCCTATGACGCGCTGGCGCCAGCGGAATATCGCGCTCTTCTGCCGTGGCAGGCGCGGGCAGGTTCTGCTCTCCTCAAGCTCACGATCTGGTCGCGCGGCGACCGCAGCAAGCGTCCGGGCGAGCGGCTGGCCGATGCGCTGGTGCTGCTCGGGCCCTCCTACATCAAGCTTGGCCAGTTCCTGGCGACGCGACCCGATGTTGTGGGGCGCGAACTTTCAAACGACCTTGGCAGATTGCAGGACCGGCTTCAGCCCTTCCCGGAAGCCGAGGCACGCAGCGTGATCGAGGCCGAACTCGGCAAGCCGGTCAGTGAACTGTTCTCGGCTTTCGGGCCGCCGGTTGCAGCCGCCTCTATCGCGCAGGTGCATCGGGCGACGGTCTCGGGTCCGGACGGTGCAAACGACGTTGCCGTCAAAATCCTGCGCCCCGGCATCGGGCAGCGCTTCGCACGCGACCTTGAGAGCTATTATCTCGCAGCCGATCTTGCCGCGCGCTTTGTGCCGGGTGCGGGTCGTTTGAGGCCGCGTGCCGTTGTCGATACGCTGGCGGAGTCGGTCAGGCTTGAAATGGATCTGCGGCTTGAGGCGGCGGCAGCCAGTGAACTTGGCGAGCGGTCAAAAGGCGACGAGGGCTTTGGTGTTCCCGCCGTCGATTGGGAGCGCACGTCGCGGCAGGTGATGACGTCGGCGTGGATTGACGGCATTGCGCTTCGCGATATTGCTGCCCTTGATGCGGCAGGACTTGACCGCAAGCTTTTGGCCACGCGCGTGGTGCAATCGTTCCTTACCCATGCGCTGCGCGACGGGTTTTTCCATGCCGACATGCATCCCGGCAATCTTTTCGCGGGGCCGGGCAATCTTCTGATCGCTGTTGATTTCGGCATCATGGGACGGCTTGACGGGCTGATGCGCCGCTTCATGGCCGAGACGCTCTATGGCTTCATCATGCGCGACTACCGGCGGATCGCGGACGTGCATTTTGCCGCGAATTTCGTGCCGCCGCACAAATCGGTTGATGCGTTCGCGCAGGCGCTGCGTTCCATCGGCGAAGGCGTGTTCGGCAAGCCGGCTGCAGAGATCTCGATGGCGCGGCTGCTTGGTCAGTTGTTTGAGGTCACTGAATTATTCGAGATGCCGCTTCAGCCGCAGCTCGTGCTCTTGCAGAAGACGATGGTTGTGGTCGAGGGCGTGGCGCGTGACCTTGATCCGTCGCACAACATCTGGGAAACGGCGCGACCGGTCCTGGTGCGCTTCATGGCCGAGGCGGCTGGCCCCGAAGCTGCCTTGCGCGATGCGGCAGAAGGCGCGGGCGCCATTGGCCGCTTTATTGCCCATATGCCCGAGGCGCTGCGCAAGGCCGGACAATTCATGGATGCGGTTGGCCCCGACGGGCTTCACCTCTCGCCGCAGGCCGCCGACATGATCGCGCGCCGCCAAGTGAAGGCGACGCGAGTGGGCCGCGCGGCGCTCTGGCTTGGGGCCATCGCCCTTGCCGTCATTGCGATTGTCGAAGTGCTGCGGCTTGCCGGCGGCACACCCTGATGGCGAAGGTCCTTTTTCTCGGCGGGGCAGGGGCGATGGCGCGGGCGGCGATTGCCTCGTCATTCTCGTTCTCATCCATCAATGAGGTCGTGATCGCCGACCGCGATGGTGCCGCCGCCGCGCGGGCAGCTGCGTCGTGGCCGGGGCGTGCATCCGCATTGCAACTCGACATTCTTGATGCGCGGTTGCTTGCGCAGGCGCTGGGCGGCGTTGATGCGGTCGTCAATTGTGCGGGGCCGTTCTATCGCATCGGCCTGCCTGCGCTTGATGGTGCGATCGCTGCAAAGCGCACCTATCTCGACATCTGCGATGATTGGGAGCCGACGCTTGAGATGCTGGCGCGCGATGACGCCGCGCGCGCGGCCGGTGTCACCGCCCTTGTCGGCATGGGGGCGTCACCGGGCGTCACCAATCTTCTTGCCGTTGCCGCCGCGCGCGGGATGGAGCGCGTCGAGACCATCATCACCGGGTGGAACCTTGATGCGGGTGCCGCTGAAAGCGTGATGGATGCTGAACGCAAAGCGGGCGGCGGCTCGATTGCTGCTGTCCAGCACTGGCTGCACCAATTGACCGGCACGATCTCGGTCTGGCGGCTGGGGCGAAGATCGAGCGTCAAACCCTTTACGCGCGAGACGATTGCCGCACCTGATCTGAAACCGCGTTCCGCGTATCTGGTCGGGCATCCCGAGCCCTTGACCCTGCCGCGGCATTTTCCCGGCATTGAACATTCGCGCAATGTGATGGTGCTGCCGCGCCGCGATCTTGCGGCGATCAAGGCACTGGCAGCGCGGGTGGAACGCGGGACAATGACAATCGATGCGGCGGCGCGCTTGATGCTGGCCCCTACGCGGCTTGATCTCTGGACCAAGCTCAAATCAGCTTTTGGTGCGGCACTCGACAGTCTCTTTCCGCTGCCGACCTATCCACCTTTGTTTGCGGCAGTGCGCGGTTTCATGAACGGGCAATTGGTTGCGCGCACGGCCTGGGTCAATCGCCTGCCGCCGCCGGGCATGGCGGGTGCCACGGGTGTTCCTTTGGCGGTTGCGCTCAAGCTTGCCCTCTCGGGCAGGCTGGCCCGCCCGGGCGTGATTACACCTGAAGAAGCCTTTGATCCCGATGTATTTTTTGAGGAATTTGCGGCGCGCTGCACACCCGAATCCGGGCCGCTTTTGCATGTGAGCCCGTTGCTGCCGGTCAGGGCTTGAATTCAGCGCAACAATGCCGATTTACATTCCAGTCCGTGAAAAGTTATAATCAAGCCTCTATTTTTGGGGAAATAGCGTCACGCCATGAGCGACGAGACCGGCAAGCGTGTGCTTCTGATCGTGGGCGGCGGCATTGCCGCCTACAAATCGCTGGAGCTTGTGCGGCGCCTTGCCGAGCGGGGCATTGCCACACGCGCCATCCTGACAGCTTCGGGACGCGAGTTTGTCACGCCCCTGTCGCTGGCCAGCCTGACCGGCAACAAAGTCCATCAAGAGCTCTTCAGCCTGACCGACGAAGCCGAGATGGGGCATATCGAGTTGTCGCGCTCGGCTGATCTTGTGGTCGTGGCACCTGCAACCGCTGACCTCATGGCGAAGATGGCGCATGGGCTTGCCAATGACCTAGCATCAACGGCGCTGCTTGCCACCGACAAGCCTGTCCTGATCGCGCCCGCCATGAATGTACGGATGTGGGAACACGCGGCAACCAGGCGCAATCTTGCGACACTGATGGCCGACGGCATCCATGTGATCGGGCCGGATGACGGGGCGATGGCATGCGGCGAGTTCGGGCCGGGCCGCATGGCAGAGCCCGACGTGATTGCTGGTGAAATCGAAAAGCTGCTTTCAGGCAATGGCCCGCTTGCAGGATATTCAGCGCTGGTGACCGCTGGTCCCACCCATGAACCCATCGACCCCGTGCGCTTCATCGCCAATCGATCGTCGGGCAAGCAGGGCTATGCGATTGCCCGCGCGCTGGCGGATGCAGGCGCGCGCACGACATTGGTCAGCGGGCCGGTCAATCTTGTGCCGCCGCCGCATGTGCGGCTGGTGAAAGTCGAAACGGCGCGCGAGATGCTGGCAGCCTGCGAAAGCGCATTGCCTTGCGACATCGCCGTCTGTGTTGCTGCCGTCGCCGATTGGCGGAGCGAAGACCTGCCCAATTCAAAGATCAAGAAGGCGATGGGTGAAAAAGCACCAGCGCTCCGCCTGGTCGAAAATCCCGACATCCTGCAATCACTGGCCCGGCGCGCAAAGGACCGCCCGCGGCTTGTTGTCGGCTTTGCGGCTGAAACGGACGATGTGATGGCGCATGCAGATGCCAAGCGCGCGCGCAAGGGCTGCGACTGGATCATTGCCAATGACGTTGGTCATGGAACGGGCGTGATGGGGGGCGACACAAATACCGTCCATCTCCTGACCGCAAACGGCAACGAGGATTGGCCGCGCCTTGCCAAGGAAGACGTGGCGCGCAGGCTTGTCGCGCGCATTGCCGCCCATTTTCAGGGGGCTGCGTGATGGCCAGTCCTGTGATCGCCAGTCCCGTGATTGCAACACCGATTGCGGTCAGGCGCCTGCCCCATGCTGCGGGGCTGCCTTTACCCCAATACGCGACGAAGGATGCAGCGGGTGCTGATCTTGTCGCCGCCCTCGAAAGTGACGTGACCCTGCAGCCGGGCGCGCGCATGGCCATTCCGACCGGGCTCCAGATTGCGCTGCCCGCCGGTTTCGAGGCGCAGGTGCGGCCACGCTCCGGCCTTGCCGCGCGCCATGGCATCACCGTCCTCAATGCGCCGGGCACGATTGATGCCGATTACCGCGGCGAGGTCATGGTGCTTCTGGTCAATCTTGGCAGCGAACCGGTGACGCTCAGGCGTGGCGACCGGATCGCGCAGATGGTGATCGCCCCCGTGACGCAAGCCCGTTTCAGCGAAACGTCCGAACTCGACAATACGGCGCGCGGCGAAGGCGGTTTTGGATCAACCGGTATCTCTTCCCGCATTGCCTGACACTTTTTTCCCTTGCCCCCCTTCCTCCCGAGAGCATGGCCGAGAAACGACAATGCTGAGACTTTCCAGAAAAACGATCCTTGCGCTTGAGGCGGTGGTGGATATCGCCATCAACGCGCGGCCCGACCCCGTGCAGTCGAAAGAGATCACGCGTCGGCAGGGCATTCCGCAGCGTTATCTCGAACAGGTGATGCAGGCGCTGGTGCATGCCGGCATATTGCGCGGCGTGCGCGGTCCGCGCGGCGGCTATCGGTTGGCGCGCGAGCGGCGGCGCATTTCCGTCGGAGACGTGGTGCGCGTGGTTGCCCTCCTGGAGGCGGCGGATGAAGAGCCGCTGGCGCCGGGCTCCGAGTTGGCCCAGCGGGTCGTGCGGCCCTTGGTCGAAAAGACCCATGGCGACCTGATGACGCGGCTCGACGGCGTTTCCATCGAGGAATTGTGCAGCGAAGCCGAGAAAAAGGGCGTGGGCGGCCATGAAGCCGAGCGCCAGGATTTCACCATCTGAAACTTCCCGACCTGAACCTTCCATGTGATTGGCGAAGCGACATGACAAGCACGCAGAAACCCGGCCGCGGCCGCATCTATGATTCCATCACCGACACGATCGGCGATACGCCGCTGGTGCGTGTGCCGCGCCTGTCGCGCGAAGCGGGGACGAAGGCCGATCTTCTGCTCAAGCTCGAGTTCTTCAATCCGATTGCCAGCGTGAAGGACCGTATCGGCGTTGCCATGATCGATGCGCTGGAGGCATCCGGCAAACTTACGCGCGGCAAAAGCATCATCATCGAGCCGACCTCGGGCAATACCGGCATTGCGCTGGCCTTTGTGGCAGCGGCGCGCGGCTATCGCCTGATCCTGTGCATGCCGGAATCGATGTCGGTCGAACGACGCAAGATGCTTCTCCTCCTCGGTGCCGAACTTGAGCTGACGCCGGCAGCCAACGGCATGCGCGGCGCGGTTGCGCGTGCGAGCGAACTGGTGGCGGCAACGCCAAATTCTCTCATGCCCCAGCAATTCGAGAATCCGGCCAATCCCGAAATCCACCGCCGCACCACGGCGGAGGAAATCTGGAATGACACGCAAGGCAAGGTGGATGCCGTCATCAGCGGCATCGGTACCGGCGGCACGATCACGGGCATCGGCAGCGTCTTGAAGGCGCGCAAGCCGGGGTTGCGGATGGTGGCGGTGGAGCCCGAAGATTCCGCCGTGCTCTCGGGCCGTCCGCCGGGGCCGCACAAGATACAGGGCATTGGTGCGGGGTTCGTGCCGGGCATTCTTGACCGCAGCGTGATCGACGAGATCATCACGATCTCAAACGAGACCGCGTTCCAGCATGCGCGCAAGGCGGCAAGGCTGGAGGGCATTCCCTGCGGCATCTCGAGCGGTGCGGCGATTGCCGCGGGACTTGAAGTTGCCGCGCGTCCCGCAATGGCGGGCAAGACCGTGGTTGTGATCATTCCCTCGTTTGCCGAGCGCTATCTCTCGACGGCGTTGTTCGAGGGGCTCTAGGCCAACGTTACTGGATCGTGATGCGGGCGCGGCGCGACAGGCGCCCCGCCAGCATGTCGATCACGAGTGAACGCAGGCAGCGCCAATGGTGGGCGCGGTCCTTTTCGCCCTGATCCTCAAGCTCGTTGACGGCGCGCTCGGCAAAGCCCAGCGCGTTGGCGCCGTGCTTCTCCACCATGAAGGCGGCAAGCGACTGGAAATCGTGAGCGGTGAGCATGGCGCATCTCCTCTGGCCTTCTGGCCTGGTGAAACGAAGTGTTCACCATGTGCCAAGCAAGGGACGCGCCAGATGGGGACATGAATCATTTCAGGGGGTTGGCCGGGCTCCGTCGGCATGGCCGCGCCGCATGCGGCAGGAATTGCCGGGTGCTTGCACAGGACGGCCCTATTCGCTGACCAGCCCGACCTTGTCGCCGGTCGAGATCACGCCGCCCTCCAGCACCTTGCAGCAGACGCCGCCGCGCCAATCGGGTGCCAGCGCCGCGCGCAAGCCGGCATGCTGTTTTTCCATGATGCCGCAGGGCTTTGTTTTCTGCGTCACCATCAGGAGGACGGAGCCGATGCGCAGCCGCGCGCCCCATTCCTGCGGCGCATCCATGCCGTCGACATAAAGATTGGCGCGGCGCAGCGTCCACGGCAGATCAACACCCAGTTCGCGACACGCCGCCTGCCAGCCCGCGCGGAAAAGAACAGTCACTTGCCGGTCCTTGATGATGCCGCGCGCATCACCTTCGATGCCTGTGGCGGCACTGACCGCCACATGCGCGACCTCCTCCAGCGCCCCGCGCTTTTGGGCCGCGCGCTGGATGGCGAGAAGGGTGCCGCGCAACATCACCTTCAGTTCACCCGGCGGGTCCTGCCGGCCCAGTAAGGTTCGCGGAGTTCGCGGCGAAGGATCTTTCCTGACGGATTGCGCGGGAGCGCGCCGATCATGTCGATGGATTTCGGGCATTTGTAGCCCGCAATCTTCGTGCGGCAGAAGGCGATGATCTCGTCCGGCGATGCCTTGGCGTCCTTCTTGAGAACCACGATCCCCTTGACCGCCTCACCCCATTTTTCATCCGGCACGCCGATCACCGCAGCGTCGGCCACAGCGGGGTGGCCCATCAGCGCGTTCTCGACCTCGGCGGGATAGATGTTCTCGCCGCCCGACACGATCATGTCCTTCACGCGGTCATAGATGAACAGGAACCCGTCGGCGTCAAAGAAACCGGCGTCGCCCGTGTGGAACCAGCCATTGACGATCGATTTGGCGGTTGCGTCCGGCTTGTTCCAGTAGCCCTTCATCAAGGTGGGCGAGCGCATGATGATCTCGCCCACGCTTTCCGCCTTCACGTCCTTGCCATGCTCATCAACCACGCGGATGTCAAAGCCGGGATAGGGCTTGCCGCATGAGCGCAGCCGCGCACCGACATGATCGGGCGGGGAAAGCATCGTGCCCGCGCCCACGGTTTCGGTGAGGCCATAGAGCTGGAGAAAATCGCATTTGAGAAGACGCTTGGCGGTCACCAGCGTTTCCTCCGCAATGGGTGAGGCGCCATAGAACACGCGCTTCAGTGACGAGAGATCACGCTTCTCAAGGCCGGGTACCTGGATCAGGAACTGGATGACGGCGGGCACCAGGAACATGTCGCGGATGCGGTATTTCTCGATGAGGTCGAGCACCTTTACGGGATCGACCATCTTCATGACGATCGCGCAGGCGCCCTGACCCACTGAAACAAGTCCGGCATTCACGCCCGCCACATGGAAGTTCGGCATGGCAACCAGATTGGGCGCACCGGCGTCGTAAAGCGCCCAGCCTGCCTTCTCGGCCATGGCGAAGAAGGCGATGTAATTGTCATTGGTCAGCTGCACACCCTTGGGGTGGCCGGTCGTGCCCGACGTGTAAAGCTGGATCACGTCGTCATTGCCTTGCGTCGGCAGCATCGGATCGGTGCGGCTCTGGCGGTCGCGCCAATCGGCATAGGCAGGCCATCCGGCATGACCGCCATCAATCGCGATGAAGTGCTTTACCGTCTTCAGCTCGCCCCTGATCGCCTCGATCATCGGCACGAACTCGGCGCCCACAAACATCACCTCGGCATGGGCGTCGTTCAGCACATAGACGACTTCCGGCCCGGCCAGCCGCCAGTTGACGCCGACCAGCACCGTGTTCGACTTGAAGCAGCCAAACACCGTCTCGAAGAAATAGTCGGAATTCATGCCGATATAGCCGATGCGCGCCTGCGGCTTGATGCCAAGGGCGATCAGGCCGTTGGCGACCCGGCTTGCCCGTGCGTCAAGCTCGGCAAAGCTTGTGGCGCGGTTCTCAAAGACCAGGGCGATGTCGTTGGGCCGCTGCCTGGCCTGGGAGCGGGTCAGGTCGGCGCAAGTGCGGATGGCGGCAAGATCAAACATCGGTCTCTGGTCCTTGGCGTTAAGTGCAATTGCCGTGAAGATGGGCCCCAATCCGGCCGACTGTAGCAAGCCTGCCGCGTGTGGCAATCTGTGGCCAGAGCCGGAAAGCCCGGAACGAAAATGGGGAATTATCCATGGCAGACGCGAAGAGAGACGTTGCAAAGCGCGCAAGCCTGCTTGATGCGCAAAGCGCGCCCGCGGAAGCACGCGAGATGCTCGCGCGCCTGCCGCCGCTCAACATTTTCCGTACGATGGCCCATGGCGGGGCCTTGCTGCCCGCCTTTGTCCATTTCGGGAATTTTCTCCTGATGAAGACAAAGCTCGATCCCGTGCTGCGCGAGATCGCCATCATCCGCGTCGGCGTGCTCTCGCGCGCGCCCTATGAGGTGGCGCAACACGAAAAGATCGGCCGCGACCTTGGCATGAGCGCAGCGCTTCTGTCCGCCATCCACGAGGGCGCGCAAGCGCCTGCCTTCGATGAGCTGCAGCGCCTTGTCATGCGCTATACCGATGACGTGGTCAAAAATGTGCGGGCGGGCGATGAGACCTATGCGCCGCTGGCGCAGCGCCTGTCATTGCAGGAAATGCAGGAGCTGACGGTCACCATCGGCTTCTACATGGCGGTCAGCCGCTTCCTCGAGACGTTTGACGTTTCGCTGGACGGCGAAAGCGGGGCAGGCGTGGACCTGACGCGGAAGGATCGCTGAGCGCGGCCGAGACAAGGAACGCCGCCGTCATCGCCAGAAGCCAGGTCAGGCTGCGATGGGTGAACCAGACATGGGCGATCGTATGAACCGCGATCACCTCAAGCGCTGCGAGCGCGAGGCTGACCGGCACGAAAGCGAGCGCGATGACCGGGCGTGAATTGTGCCTGAAGGAGAGCACGGCAGCGAGCGCGGCTGCGAGCCCATAGAGCGCAACCGGTTGCCATGCCGGGAATGACCGCATGATGACGGACATGGCGGCGGCAAAGAGAGGCGGGGCGTCACTTCCCGCCGCCGACCAGCGGCTGAAATCGCCTGACCGGATGAATTCGACCGTGCTGCTTTCCTGCCAGACGGCAATGGCGGCAAGGCCCCATTTCATCGACCACATCAGTGCGTAGCCCGCCAGAACCAATCCAAAACCGGTCAGCGTGCGCCGGAAAGTCATCCAGGGCGCCAGATGTGCACGACGCGCCGCGAAGAGGGCAGCAAAGCCGGCAAGGCCCGCAAGCAGCGACGGGTTATAGAGAAAGTCGAAATAATTGTAGGCCGCACCGGCACAAAGCGCACAGAGCCAGAAGGAACCGGGCCGCGTGCGGGCGACATGCATGAGGGCGGCCGCCGAGAGCAGCAGGGCAGAAAGCGAAATCGCCTGCGTCGGCATGGTGGCCGATGCGGCAAAGTCTGTCGCGGCAAGAATGAGACCGGCAAAGAGGGCCGTCGGCAGGCCTCCGGCCAGGCGCATCATGCTGGCGGCAAAGGCAATAAGCGAGAGGAAGGCGAGTACAGCGACCGCCATCCGGAATGTCTCGTAGCCGAAAACCGACAGGCCCAGGCGGTGAATGACCAGATTGCCGTGCCAGTAGCGGGCATAGTCAAACCAGCCCACTTCATCCGGGTTGGCGACGCCGCGGGCCAGCGTTGCGCAATAGGTTTCCTCGGGAATCCAGGCAACGGCGCGCGACATCACCAAAAGCCGGAATGTGGTCGGACCCTCCTCTTGCCACAGGATGGAGAGCGTCGCGCAGTCGGAAAACCAGCTGGGCGAAAGCCTGGTCGGTCCTTTGGGTTCATCTTCATCGACCAACCTGCCGCTTGTCACTGCTGCCGCGACATGCTCCCGGATGGATGATCGGTCCGCCACAGCATGGCTTGCGGCATGGAGCGCCAGACCCACGAGGCAGAGCGCGGCAAGGCATGAAGCGCCAAGAGCAACACGCGCCAGAATGCGCCCCCAGACGGGCGGCAGCATTTGGCGCATCGGGCGTGATGGGTTACCCATGGGGCATGAACCCCATGAACACAGGTCCCGATGATCCGTCAACTGCCCGCATTGCAGTGCTAGTCCCTTGCCATGACGAGGAGGCTACGATCGGTGCTGTCGTCACGGCCTTCCGCAAGGCCCTGCCGGACGCCCGGATCTTCGTTTACGACAACGCCTCGCGCGATCATACCATGCATGAAGCGGAAAAGGCGGGCGCCATCGTGCGGAGCGAGAAGCTGCCCGGCAAAGGCAATGTGGTGCGGCGCATGTTCGCCGATTGCGAGGCCGACATCTATGTCATCGTCGATGGCGACAATACGTATGATGCGGCGGCGGCACCGGGCATGATTGCCCGGTTGCGGAATGACCAGCTCGACATGGTGGTCGGCACGCGAGTGGCCAGCGGCAAGGCGGCCTATCGCCGGGGCCATCGCATGGGCAACCGGATTTTGACGGGGCTGGTGGCGCGCCTGTTCGGGCGGGCCTTCACCGACATGCTTTCAGGCTATCGCGTGATGACGCGCCGCTTCGTCAAGAGTTTTCCGGCCGATGCACGCGGCTTTGAGGTCGAGACAGAGCTTGCGATCCACGCACTGGAACTGCGCGCGCCCACCGCCGAAATCCCGACAAATTACGACGAGCGGCCGCCGGGCTCGACCTCGAAGCTGCGTACCTTCCGGGACGGAGGGCACATCATCTGGTTCATCCTGCGCCTGATCGAGCGCGAACGTCCGATACTTTTCTATGGCACGCTGGCGGCGACGACGCTGCTGGTTGCCCTCGCCTTCGCGTTTCCTGTCCTGCGCGACTATCATGAAACCGGCCTTGTCGCCCGGCTGCCAAGCTGGATTCTCAGTGTCTCGCTCGGTGTGGCGGGCGCCTTGTTCGGCGCGTGTGGCCTCATCCTCAACGCGACACACACGATGCGGGTCGAGGCGCGGCGGCTTGCCTATCTGGCGATCCCGCTTCTGCCATGAGGCGCAAGGCGACGGGCACCCTGACACCGTTCCTGACCTTCGGCGTGATCGGCGTTGTCGGGTATGGCGTCGATATTGGTGTGCTCCATCTGGTGCATCCTGTGGCGGGAGAATATGCGGGGCGCCTCCTCTCGTTTCTCGCGGCCATGAGCGTGACGTTTGTCCTCAACCGGGCCATCACGTTCCGGCACGCGGGCCCACGCGGCCTTGGGCATGCGCGTCAATGGGCGCGTTATGGCCTTGCCAATGCGGTCGGCGGCGCGTGCAATCTTGCCATCTATGCCATGCTTGTGGCGGCGGTGACCTTCTTTGCCGACAATCTCTGGGCAGCGGTAGCGGCAGGGTCGCTGGTCGGCTGGATCATCAATTTTGCACTGTCGCGCCGCTTCGTGTTTTGATCCACTTGCGTGCTTGGGGGATCAGGAGCCTTACGCCATGAAACTTGCCCATTCCCGGTTCGGTTATCGCAAGGGTCTTGAAGACCTCGGCAATGGCTGTTTTGCATGGCTGCAACCCGATGGCTCGTGGGGCTGGTCGAATGCGGGTCTTATCACGGACGGGAACGAGTCGTTGCTCGTCGATACGCTTTTCGACCTCCATCTCACGCGCGACATGCTTGATGCGATGAAGCGGGCAAGCAAGGCCGCGTCCAGCATCGGCACGCTCGTCAACACGCATCACAATGGCGATCATTGCTATGGCAATTGCCTGGTGCATGGCGCCGAGATCATCGCCAGTGCGCATGCGAAAGAGGAAATGACCCGCGAACCGCCCGCTCTCCTGCAGGGCTTCATGAAGGCAGCCCCCGGCCTTGGCGAGATGGGTGCCTATCTCACGCACTGCTTTGGTGCCTTCGACTTCAACGACATTCCCCAGACGCTGCCGACAACGACTTTTTCCGGCAACATGACCCGCCATGTGGGGTCAAAGCGCGTGGAACTGGTGGAAGTCGGCCCCGCGCATACGGGCGGCGATATCCTGGTGCATGTGCCGGATGACCGCTGTGTCTATACGGGCGACATACTCTTCATCGAGGGCCATCCCATCATGTGGGCGGGGCCGTCCGCCAACTGGATTGCCGCGTGCGAGAAGATCCTTGCCCTTGATGTCGAGACCATCGTGCCGGGCCACGGCCCCATTACCGACAAGAACGGCGTGCGCGCGGTCAGGGACTATCTCGCCTATATACGGGACGAGGCGAAAAGGCGCTTTGACGCAGGGCTTTCCTCATTCGAAGCAGCCATCGACATCTCGCTTGGCGATTATGACAGCTGGGGTGACGCCGAGCGCATTGCGGTCAATGTCGCAACGCTTTATCGCGAGTTCGGCTCGACCGAAAAGACGCCCGACGCGGCGGAGCTGTTCGGTCGCATGGCCCTTATCTGGAAGGCACGACGCAAGTGACAGACGGGATCATCCTTCACCACTATCCGCAGTCGCCCTTCAGCGAGAAGGTCCGTGTCGCGTTCGGCATCAAGGGGCTTTCCTGGGCGTCGGTCCACATTCCGACCATGATGCCCAAGCCCGACCTGATACCGCTGACCGGCGGCTATCGCAAAACGCCGGTGATGCAGATCGGCGCCGACATCTATTGCGATACGCAGATCATCCTGCGCGAGATCGAGCGGCGCCATCCAACGCCGCCGCTTTTCAGCGGGAAGGGTCTTGCCTTCATGGCGGCGATGTGGAGCGACCGCGCCTTTTTTCCTGCAACCATTCCGCTCATCTTCGGTGAGGTCGGTGACTTCCTGCCCAAGGAATTTGCGGCCGACCGCGCCAAGTTCATGCCCGATCGGCCATTTGATGCTGCGCGGATGAAGGCTGTCATTCCGCAGTTCCGTGACCAGTGGCGCGCGCATGCCGGCCTCATTGCCGACCAGCTTGCCGACGGGCGTGCCTTTCTTGAAGGTGCAACGCCTACGGCACTCGACATTCACGCACACATGAATGTGTGGTTTCTCAAGGGTGCCTTTGCCAAGACGGCTGACGCGCTTTTGGCCGAGTTCCCGCTGGTCAATGCATGGTTCGGCCGCATTGGCGCGATCGGCCATGGCAAGCCGGTGCGGATGGAGGCGAAGGAGGCCCTCGCCATCGCCGCTGCTGCCACCAGCACCACAATTCCCGCCACCGACCCCCATGATCCCAACGGGCTTTCGCCCGGCATGCGCGTGACCGTCACGCCGGACGATTATGGCCGCGATCCGGTGGAAGGTGTTGTTGTCGCGTCCTCTGCCCAGCACATTGCGATCAGCCGCAACGCGCCCGAGACCGGCGATGTGGTCGTGCATTTTCCCCGCATCGGCTTTGTCGTTGCGCGCAAGGACTGAGCAGGCCTCATGACCATCGGTGAAGAGAAAATCGTCGAAACGCCGCGCGGCAAATTGCGCGGGATGCACCGTCACGGGCTTGACGTGTTCCGCGGCGTGCGCTTTGCGACCGCCAAACGCTGGGCGCGGCCCGAAGCGGCAACGCCCTGGGCCGGCATTGCGGATGCAACGGTCAATGGTCCCATCGCGCCGCAGACGTCGAGCCGCATCGCGCAATTGCTGGGTGCCAGCATGACGCATCAGGGCGAGGACTGCCTGTCGCTCAATATCTGGACGCCTGCCTGTGACGACCACAAGCGGCCCGTCATGGTGTGGTTCCATGGCGGCGCCTTCGTGTTCGGCTCAGGTTCGGGCGGCATCTATAATGGGCGCTATCTTGCCGCGCGTTCCGGCCATGTGATCGTCACTGTCAACTACCGGCTTGGCGCGCTCGGCTTTCTCAATCTCAACGACATCACCAATGGGCGCATTCCGGCAACAGGCACCGAAGGCCTGTCCGACCAGCTGATGGCGCTCAAATGGGTCAAGGAAAACATCGCGTGCTTTGGCGGTGATCCGGCCAATGTGACCGTGTTTGGCGAGAGCGCGGGCGCGATGAGCATTGCAACCCTGATGTCGATGCCCGCATCGAAAGGCCTTTTCAAGCGCGCGATCACGCAATCGGGTGGCGCCCATGTGGGCCATCCGCGCGACCGCTCCACGCGGGTGGCTGCGCGCTTCCTGCGCCATCTCGGCGTCGCGCCGGCGCGGGCCGAGCGTCTTTACGAACTGACCCCGGACCAGCTGATGCGGGTGCAGACGCGCGTCATCCTTGAATCGCGCGAAGGTCGCGACGCAGGCCATCTGGGGCGCATGCCCTTCCAGCCCTGTCTTGACGACGTGATCCTGACCGAGCCGCCCATCCGCGCGCTGCGCAAGGGCGTCGCAAAGGATGTGCCGCTTCTGACCGGTACGACCGCGGAGGAGTGGAAACTCTTTTCCGGACTGTTGCCGCATCTGCGCGCCATGAGCAGGCGCAGGCTGGAGACACGTGCGCGCATGACCTTCGGCGATCTCCTGTCGCGCGAATTGCTGCTGGCACATGACGAAGGCTCATCCTTTGACCGCTACAATGCCATGCTGACGCACAAGGTCTTTACCGAACCGTCGGTCAGGCTGGGTGACGCGCAAATGGCAGCAGGCGCGCCGGTCCATGCCTATCGCTTTGACTACAAGTCGCCGCTTCTGGGGCTGGGCGCGTGTCATGCGCTGGAGCTCGGCTTTGTCTTCGGCACGCATCATGTCTCGCCGGTCAACCGTTTCTTCGGATCGGGTCCGGCGGTTGCTGCACTTTCACACCTGATGATGGATGCCTGGGCGGCTTTTGCGGAAAAGGGTTCGCCGCAGACAGGCGAGACGGGCAACTGGCCAAGCCTCGGCAAGGCGCCGCGCCACGTCATGCGCTTTCATCCGGGCGCTGAATTGCTCGCTGATCCGCTGCCCCAGGCCGCAAAGACCTGGGCCCTGACCGATGATGTGATCCTGGGGCCCTGACGAGCCTTACTTTATCCCTTGATGCGCGCCTTGGGCTTGCCCAATTTGGTCGTGCGAACAGGGCCGCCCTGAAAATTCGGGGTCATTCGGTAAAGCAGCTTCATGGGCAACAATGTGCCGGACATTTCAGCTGCGACCGAGATCGGCTTTGCCGTTGACGGCATGACGTGTGCTGCGTGCGTATCGCGCGTGCGCGATGCCTTGCTGCGCGTGCCGGGCGCGCTTGATGCCCATGTCGATCTCGTCTCGGGCCGCGCCGAGCTGATGGGCGATCAACGCCTTTCATTCGATGCCGCCAAAGCCGAGGTCGAACAAGCGGGCTATACGGCGCGTGATCCCGACGATGTGGCGCTTGCAGCGCGCACGGAACGGCGCGAGCGGTTGACGCTCTTCGTGTCGCTCGCCTTTGCCGCACCTTTCGTTGTCCAGATGTTTGCCATGTGGTTTGGCGCACCCACCTTGATGCCGCCACTCGCGGAACTTGCCCTTGCCGCCGTGGTTCAGGTGGTCGCTGGCGCGCGGTTCTATCGCGGCGCATGGCGCAGCATCCGGCATATCGGCCCCGGGCTCTCGGGCCTTGGCATGGATGTGCTTGTGTCGTTGGGCACAAGTGCTGCCTTCGGCCTCAGCCTCTTCCAGATGTTCTGGGGGGAGACGCACGGCGCTCATGGCCCCCACCTCTACTTCGAAGCCTCAGCCATTGTGCTGGCCCTCGTGCTTCTGGGCCGGCATGTCGAGGCGCGTGCGCGCAAGGGCGCCGCACAATCGCTTGAGGGATTGATCGCCCTTCAGCCGCGCCGGGCCATCCGCCTGCGCGACGGCGTGGAGGAGGAGATCGATGCGGCGGCAATCGCCGTCGGCGATCTGGTGCTGATCAGTCCGGGCGAGCGTTTTCCCGCCGATGGAACCGTGACCGCCGGCAATTCCTACGCGGATGAGAGCCTCATCACCGGTGAATCCGTGCCGCAGGCCAAGGCGCCGGGAAGCACCCTGATTGCCGGTGCGCTCAATGGTTCAGGCGTTCTCACCATGCGGGCGGATGCGGTGGGGCGGGATGCGACGCTTGCCCAGATCATCGCGCTCATCAGTGCGCTCAAACGGCGCAAGGCGCCCGCCGAGGAACTGGCCGAGCGTGTCGTGGGCATTTTCACGCCCATCGTGCTTGGCATTGCGCTTGTGACCTTTGCAGGCTGGCTTGTTGCCGGAGCAGGCATCGCGGACGCGATCATCGCTGCCGTTTCGGTTCTGGTCATCGCGTGTCCCTGTGCCATCGGGCTTGCGACCCCGGCGGTCATCGCCACGGCAACGGGCGCGGCGGCGCGGCGGGGCATCATATTGCGCGATGGGCAGGCCTTTGCCGCCGCCAGCACCATTGACGGCGTCGTCTTCGACAAGACCGGCACGCTGACACAAGGCAAGCCCGCCATTGCTTCCATCATTGCCCGCGATGGCGATGCGGATGCGCTCCTTGCCCTTGCCGCCGCCATTGAGCGGGGGAGTGAGCACCCTTACGCGCTGGCGATTGTGGATGCGGCTGCCGCGCGCGGTCTCGCATTGCCCAAAGCCGTGCCTGTCAGCGTGATCGCAGGCGAAGGCATCACGACTGACATTGGCGGGCGCCGCTATCATACGGGGTCGCCGCGCTTTGCTGCGCGGCTTGGGCTTCACGAGCAGGAAATCGCGCAGGCGCTGGCGCCCCATGCTGCCTTGGGCCGTTCTGCCGCTCTGGTGATGGCGGAGGAAGGCGGAGCCGTGCGCCTCATTGGCGTCATTGCCTTTGTCGATGCGCTGCGGGCAGAGGCGGCAGATGCTGTTGCCACGCTCAAAGCGGCAGGGCTTTCTGTCGCGATCCTGTCGGGTGATTCACAATCTGCTGTCGCCGAGGCTGCGAAAGGTGCCGGCGTTGCGGCGGCTTATGGCGGTCTTTCACCCGCAGACAAGGCCGCATGGATCGCCCAAGCCGTTGCGCGCGGCGAGCGGCCTGCCTTTGCCGGCGATGGTCTTAATGATGCGGCGGCGCTGACTGCATCGCCCCTGGGCATCGCCATGGGTTCGGGCGTTGATGCAGCAGCCCAGAGTGCGGCGATCATCCTGATGCGGCCCGACCTTCGCCTGGTGCCGCAGGCCATTGCCTTTGCGCGCGCGACGCGGCGCAAGATGCGCCAGAACCTGTTCTGGGCCTTCATCTACAATCTCATCGGTCTGCCGCTGGCTGCCTTCGGGGTGCTGACCCCCGCCTTTGCAGGCGCAGCGATGGCCTTTTCCAGTGTCAGCGTCGTTGCCAATGCGTTGAGCCTTGCGCGGGCGCGGAACTTCCGGCTGCCGCCTTTGGTTCTTCGGCCGCGCTGGCGCGTGGTCATGCGACGCATTGCCATTGTCGCGCTGTGCGTGCCGCTTCTCGCGGTTGCCTTCACGCGCTTTGTCACGCCGCCCACGCTTCTGATGGCGATCCGCGCGATCGAAGGCGACGGGGCCAGCCGCAATGTCGTTTTGCTGGACGATATCTCGCCGCATCTGGTGCGCGCGGTGATCGCAGCGGAGGACGCGAGGTTCTGCACCCATTGGGGCTTTGACTGGGAGGCGCTGGAAAACGCATTCGGCCGGCTGGGCAGCGGCTCCACCCTGCGCGGGGCCTCCACCATCTCGATGCAGACCGCCAAGAACGTGTTCCTGTGGCCGGGGCGCGATTATGTGCGCAAGGGATTTGAGGCGGGCTTTACCGTGCTCATCGAAACATTGTGGTCCAAGCGGCGGATCATGGAGGTCTATCTCAATGTCGCCGAATGGGCGCCGGGCGTGTTCGGCGCCGAGGCTGCCGCCCAACACTGGTTCGGCAAACATGCGCGCGATCTTTCGGCCACCGAGGCCGCGCGGCTTGCCGCCATCCTGCCCCATCCGCGCCGCTGGAAGGCGGAACCGGCGGGGCCTTATGTGCGCAACCGCACCGCCACGTTGCTGGGCCGCATGGAAACGGTTGCGCGCGACGGGCTGGCCGATTGCGTGCTCGGTGGCAAGGAGTAACGAAGGCATGGACATCAGCCGACGCTTGCATCCAAGGCACGGATTGCTTTAAGCCGCGTGGCGATGCGCGAACTTTTCCACCAGACCCTCAGCCCTGCCTGCCGCAAGATCCGCCTGGGTCTGGGCGAAAAGCGCCTCGACTATGCGGCGACGCTTGAGCGGGTGTGGGAGCAGCGCCCGCAGTTCCTCGCCCTAAACCCCGGCGGCGATGTGCCGTTCCTGATGGATGACGGCACCGGCATTTCGGGCACCATGACCATTCCGGAATTTCTGGAGGAGAAAGACTGCGCGATCCGCCTGTGGCCCGCAAATGGCCGCGAGCGGGTGGAAGCGCGGCGCCTGCATGAGTGGTTTGCCATACGCTGCGATGCCGATATCACGCAGCGCGTGCTTCTGGAAAAGATCAACCCGCGCTTTGCGGCGGCGCGTGAGCGGGACCGCGGGCCGGACATGGCGGCGATCCGCGCGGGGCTTGATGCCCTTCGCCGTCAGCTTGACCTCATCGGCACGCTTGCCGATACGCGCAATTGGCTGGCGGGCGATGCGCTCAGCTGGGCTGATCTTGCGGCCGCTGCCCTGCTTTCCACCCTCGACTATATCGGGGACGTGCCCTGGGCGCATAATGAGAGCGCGAAAACCTGGTACATGCGGATCAAGTCACGGCCCGCTTTCCGCCCCTTGCTGGCTGACGCCATTCCCGGCCTGCCGCCACAGCCCCACTACGCCAATCTCGATTTTTGAGTGTTAGGCTGGGTGCGCCCATGCCGGAACCGATGATACCACCCGCGAATGCCGACCACCGACCTGCCATCACGGCGCGGGCGCGGTCGCTCGGCTTTGATGCTGTCGGGTTTGCCGATGCGCGGGACGCACGTCTTGCCGTGGCTGGGCAGGGGCTGAAGGAATTCCTTGCGGCTGGACATCACGGCACGATGGACTGGCTTGCCGAAACGCACGAGCGGCGCAGCGCGCCTTCGGTCCTGTGGCCCTATGCAAAAAGCGCCATCGTGCTCGCGCTCAATTACGGGCCGACGCATGATCCGCGTGAGGTGCTGGCGCGGCGCGATCGCGCTGCCATTTCTGTCTATGCGCAGAACCGTGACTATCACGACATCATCAAGGGCAGGCTGAAAGAACTGGCGCAGGGCGTGGTGAAATTGCTGGGCGGGGACGTAAAGGTTTTTGTCGATACCGCGCCGCTCATGGAAAAGCCGCTGGCGGCCCTTGGCGGACTCGGCTGGCAGGGCAAGCACACCAATCTTGTGTCGCGCGATTTCGGCTCGTGGCTGTTTCTCGGCGTAATCCTTTCGGATCAGGCGATCACGCCGTCGGAGTCCGAGAGCGACCACTGCGGCAATTGCCGCGCGTGTCTTGATGTGTGCCCCACCGACGCATTCCCCGCGCCCTACAGACTCGACGCGCGGCGCTGCATTTCCTATCTCACCATCGAGCACAAGGGTGTCATTGATCGCGCGCTGCGCCCTTTGATGGGCAACCGCATCTATGGCTGCGACGACTGCCTGGCCGCCTGTCCGTGGAACAAGTTTGCGAGAAGTTCGCGCGAGATGAAACTGGCCGCGCGGGAAGATCTGAAGGCGCCGGAGCTGGCCGCGCTTGCCAGGCTAGATGATGCGGCGTTCCGGGAAAAATTCTCCGGCTCGCCCATCAAGCGCATCGGGCGCAACCGCTTCCTGCGCAATGTGGCGATTGCGATCGGCAACTCGGGGGATGCGGCGCTTCTGCCCGCCGCGCAAACACTGGCAGCAGATGAAAGCCCGGTCGTGCGCGCCATGGGCGTGTGGGCGTTGTCACGCCTGTTGCCGTCGCAAGAATTTGCCGACCATGCAGGCGCGGCACTTTTGCAGGAGCGCGATCCCGATGTACGCGACGAGCTTTTGCCGCACGCGCCCTAGGGCCGGCAGAAGAACGCGCCCTCAACCGGCTGGCAACTGGCCTCAAAAATTCGCCGCATCCAGCATCATGATGTTTTCCGCGCCCGCCCGCATGCGTTCCAGCAAGGCGGCGGTGTCGGGCATCACGCGTTCCATCCAGAAGCGGGCAAGGACGAGCTTTGACTCATAGAAGGATGGCGGGTTGATCGCGTCGCCTGCCTTCTTGCCATTCGCGACCTTGGCCATCTCCAGCCATTTCATGCCGACCAGCACGATGCCGAACATGCGCAGGAATTCGGCCGAAGCCGCACCCGCATTATCAGGGTTCTTGAGGCCGTTTTCGGCGAGCCAGGCGGTTCCCTCCTGCAGGCGGCCAAAGCCCCTTTTCAGGGACGCCGCCAGAGGCGCAAGGGCGGGTTCATTCTCGCCGGCTGCAATCACGTCTCCGATGTGGCGGAACATGGCGCCGATATTCTTGCCGCCATTGGCGGTCAGCTTGCGGCCCACGAGGTCGAGCGCCTGCACGCCGTTGGCGCCCTCATAGACCTGGTTGATGCGGGCATCGCGCACGAATTGCTCCATGCCGTGGTCGCGGATATAGCCGTGACCACCAAAGCATTGCATGGCGGCGTTGGTCGCCTCAAAGCCCATGTCGGTGAAGAAGGCCTTGATGATCGGCGTCATCAGATCGGCCATGCCGGCAAATTCCTCGCGGCGGGCCGGATCGCCTGTGCGTGCTTCGCTGATCAGGAGCGAGTTCCACATGGCCAGCGCGCGTGCGCCCTCCACGAACGAGCGCGCCTGCAGCAACATGCGGCGCACATCGGGATGGACCATGATGGGATCGGCCGACTGGTCGGGAAATTTCTTGCCGGTGAGCGAGCGGCCCGCGGTGCGCTCGCGCGCATAGGTGACACCGTTCTGGTAGGCGACTTCGCCGATGGCAAGGCCTTGAATGCCCACACCCAGACGCGCCGCATTCATCATGCCGAACATGCCTTTCATGCCGGCGGCCGAGCTCTTCTTGCCACCTTCGGCACTTTTGGGTTCCGGCTTGGGGCCAAGGCGCCAGGCAACCGCGTCGTCAAAATTCATCACGCAGGTTGACGAGCCCTTGATGCCCATCTTCTTTTCGACGGCGCCGCAGGTGACGCCGTTGCGCTTGCCCATCTTGCCGTCCTCGGACACGAGGAATTTCGGCACCATGAAGAAATTGACGGCGGAAAGGTCATCGGCGACGCGGCCATTCTCATCCGGGATTTTTGCGATCACCATGTGGATGATGTTGTCGGCCATGTCGTGGTCGCCGCCGGAGATGAAAATCTTGGTGCCGGTCATGCGATAGGTGCCGTCCGGCTGCTCCACGGCCTTTGTTCTCATCAGGCGCAAATCGGTGCCGCAATGCGGTTCGGTCAGGCACATCGTGCCCGTCCATTCGCCCGATGCCATGCGCGAGGCCACATGGTCGCGCATCCATTTCGCGCCGGTGCCCATGAGAGCGCCATAGGCCGCGTTGGTGAGACCCGGATACATCGCAAAAGCCTGATTGGCCGAGAACATCATCTCGGTCATCGTGAAGGTAATGAGCAAGGGGAGCGATGCTCCGTCATGCTCCTCTGGCGCGGACAGGCGGTTCCAGCCGCCCTCGCACAAGGTCTTGTAGGCTTCCTTGAAGCCCGGCGGCGTGCGGACTACGCCGTTTTCGAGCACGCAGCCATGCTCGTCGCCGATCTGGTTCAGGGGCGCGAGCACGTCTTCACAGATCTGCGCGCCGCCTTCGAGGATGGCGTCAATCGTGTCACGGTCGAGGCTGGCGAACTCCGGCAGATCGCTGCGTCTGTCGATGCCCAGCATCTCGTAGAGATTGAAGCGGATGTCGGCGAGGGGGGCCTTGTAGGTCGGCATGGCACATTCCCGAATCGGAAGGTGGGGGAGGGCACCAGTTTAGCGGGCCGCTGGTTTACGAGTCGATGACGATCAGGGCGGAAAGCCCGCCTGCGGCAAAGGTGAGTGTTCCCTTTTCCTGCAGGGAAACACCGTCGCTGGCCGGGGAAAGCAGGGTTGCTCTGCCCGGTGGTGTGCCCAGCACTGCGAGACTCTCGCTGACCGGACCCATCGGATTGACCACGCGCAGCAAGATGCGGCCGTCGGCCCCCGATATGCTGTCGGCGATCAGGGTCGGATGCGTATGGGTGCGGTATTGGCCGCCATGAATATGCGTGCGCCATTGCCTGAAGGCGGCGCTGTGGGCGGCAAAGCGGGAAAGTTCTTCGGGCCGCAAGCGGCGCGGATCCAGCTCATAGCCATAGACGCCGAACATGGCGGCATGCGCGCGCAGGTCGAGGCCGTGGCGCTTGCCGCTGATATGGCTCTTGGCGGCACCGGCATGCGTTCCCATCGCCATCAAGGGCATGAAGAGTGCGGCGCCACGATTGATCGCCAGGCGATCCATCGCGTCGATATTGTCGGAGACCCAGACGCGGTCCGTGCGTGCCAGCATGCCCGCATCGGCCCGCCCGCCGCCGCTGGCGCAAGTCTCGATGGCAAGTTCGGGAAACTTTCGGCGCAGCGCATCGATGACCGCGTGCACGCCCCGCGCATGGCGGGCGGCTGCAAGATCATGGCCGATGAGATCGCGGTTCATGTCCCATTTGATGTACGAGGCCTGCGTCTCATGCAGCAATGGTTGCAGCCAACCCAGCACATGGTCGCGCACGCCTGCGTCACCGAAATCAAGCGCATGCTGCTGCCGCATCAGCCAGCGTTCGTGATCCGGCATTTTGGGATGAAATTCGGGCCGCGTGCGCCACAACCTGCTTTCGGGATTGACCATCTCGGGCTCGACCCACAGGCCAAACTCAAGCCCCTTGCCGCGCACGAGGTCGGCGATGGGCGCAAGTCCCTGGGCAAATTTTCCGTGATCCGTCGCCCAGTCGCCAAGCCCCGCTTTGTCGTCATTGCGGTTTTCAAACCAGCCATCGTCGAGCACAAGCCGCTCCGCTCCGATGGCGAGCGCCTGATCCGCCAATCCGGCGACAACATCATGCGAGACGTTGAAGTAAACTGCCTCCCACGTATTCAAATGGATGGGGCAGGGCTTTTTTGGGGGCGGCATCACGCGTCCGGCGATATGGGCGTGCACACGCGCCATCGCACCATTGGTGCCGTCCTTCGACCACAGGATGGTCGCGCGTGGTGCGTCGTAACGCTCGCCAGCGGGCCAGCCGGGCGAGAGGGGCTCCGCCAACATCACGAAGCGGCCATGCTCGCGCGTCCAGGCGATGCTGTTTTCATGGTTGCCGCTCGCCGCGGCGAAGGCGGCAAGGGTTTCTCCTTCCGCGCCATCGTGCAGGTAGAGCCCGGGAAAGGAATCATGGCCCGGTCGGCCGCGCCGCGACCGGCTGACGATTTCGCGGGTCGAGAGGACCAAGTCCTCGATACCGAATTCACGCGCCCAATCGCCCGTCACCATTTTCGCACGGGTGAATTGGGCTGGCAGCGGCAGCACAAGACTGGCCGCATGCAGAAGCGGTGCGGGCGCATTCCCGACCGAAAGGTCAAACACGAAGGCGTGACCCTCGACCGCCGCCCGCCACGTGACGCGCGTGCCATGGGTTCGGTCACGCAAGATGATCGCAATCCGGTCTGCAGATACTTCCACATGCTCGCGCTCCAGAAGCGGAACATGACCACCTGCAAATGAAAGCGCGGTTGGCCCGAAAAACCCAGCCTCATGGGGCAGGATAGTGAGGGGCAGAAACTGGTCGAGGCGTGCGCCCCATTTGCGTGGCGCCTCCGGCGGTGCGGTTGGCGCTTTGTGGGCGTCGCCGAGATGCAGGATGGCCGGGATCAGGGCCCCCTCGGGCGCGAGGTCGATCACCAGGGCGGCATCGTGCGCGCGCAGCGCTGCGATACGTCCGGAATGGTTCGATTTGTCACCGGCATTCATGCTGTTCATCTGTCTTGCACCGCTGCTTTGCACCCATCAAGGATGCGCTTGCCGCCACGGGGCCGCCAGTGTTTGATGCACGAACCCGGCTGCCAGATGAAGATACAGGCTTGGCACCGGCTTGGGGGGTCTCATGCAAAAATTCCTGATGGGCGCAATTGCGCTGCTCTTTATGGCGGGCGCGGTTGCTCCCCATGCAGCGGCACAGACCAAGGGACAAAAGGTCCAGGTCAATACCGTCCTGACGGTCACGCCCACCGGCACCAGCCGGGCGGTCAAGATCGAGATCGTCTGGGATTCCGCCTCGCCGCTTCTCAATGCCGAGGGAAATTTTGAGGTCATCTACGAATTTCCCTCGATGAACTTCCACACCGGCGGCACACAGGCATCAGGCCCGGGCTGGACCTTTTCCCTTCTGGCGGCGGGCAAGGTGCGCTGGCGCTATGCGCTGACCCTTTCGCGTGAGAACCTCAAGCCCGGCGTGACGGTGGCATGGCTCGCGGTTGGCGGCCAGATCGTCAACAACCCCACAACCCCGGTGCAGTTCTGCGCGACCACGAGTGCCAATATCAAGGGCCAGACCGTGACATCGAATGGGCGTGTCTGCGCCACCATTCCCAACTGATCCGAACGGCACGCAAGGGGCGGGCGCTGGTGAATTGAGCCATGATGGGCCGGAGCCTGTTCTTTCTTCTTGTGGCCCTTTGCGTTCTATCGGGGCAGGTTGGCGCCGCGCGGGCTGAGCCCCAACGCATCGTCTCCACCAATCTATGCGCCGACCAGCTGGCGCTGTCGCTCGCGCCCGAGCGCGTCGTGTCGGTATCGTGGGTCGCGGGCGATGGGGCCATCTCGAATGTTGCGGCGTTGGCTGAGGGTCTTCCGCGCAATGATGCCGAGCTGGAGGAGGTTTTGGCATCGGCACCCGAACTTGTGCTGACCGATGCGTTTGCGGGCGAGGGGCTGGCGCTGCGCCTTCAAGCGCTCGGGGTTCGCGTTCACCGCGTTGGCTGGGCGGGCTCCATCGGCGAGGCGGTTGCTGTCATCCGCCTTGCGGCCAAGGCGATGGATGTCGTGCCGCGCGGGGAGGCCCTGATCGCCGACATGGCGGCCAAACTTTCAGTGGCGCGGATGATCGGCACGATGCACGTGCGGCAGGATGTCCTTTTGCTGCGGCCTGCCGGGCATACGGCGGCAGGAGATACGCTGGCTGCCGAGTTGATGTCGCTTGTGGGGCTCTCCGACATGGCAATGGGCGCGGGCATGAAGCCGGGCCGCGAGATCGCGCTTGAGGAAATCGTGGCGCTCTCGCCACCCGTGCTGCTGCTCGATGCGCCGGGTCTGGCAGGCGAGAGCCGTGCAGAATCACTCCTGCTTCATCCCGCCCTGCAGCGCATGGCCGAAGTGCCGCGGATCCACCTTGTTCCGACAAAATACTGGATCTGCCCCGGCCCGTGGCTGGGCGATGCGGCGTTGACACTGGCGTCTGCGCGACGATGACACACTTGCGGCGCGCTTCCACTCCTCCTAGGCTGCGGGTGGCTCTGGTGCCTTGCCGTTGCCGCGTCATGCGGTGGCGGTCGGGGTAAATGGGAACCCGGTGACGTGTCACGCTGCTTTGGCGGCGTGAAGGCAAATCCGGGGCTGTCCCCGCAACTGTGAGCGGCGAGTCTTGTGTCCGATCTACGGCCACTGGTGCGAAGGCGCCGGGAAGGCCAAGGGCAGAAGGCAACGACCCGCAAAGCCAGGAAACCAGCCAGCGCCAGTCGCCCAACCCTCGGCCGGGATAGCCGCAGGTTCGGAGAGTCCCCGTGTGGCGACGGTCTGGAGCCGGCATGCGCGTGGAACCCGCCAATAGCAGCGGATCATCCATCACATCCGGCTTCGCGTTGTCGTTTCAACACGGGAGGCGGACATGGTTCCCCCACGTTTACTCACATCTTTGCTTGCAGCATCCATCCTTTCAGTTCCGGTTCTGGCAGCGACATCTGAAACGGTGATCGTCACCGCGTCCCGCTACGAGCGGCCTTTGCGCGAGACGGGCTCCACCGTCAGCGTGATCGATGCTGCCGAATGGCGCGCGCGCGGTGCGCAATTTGTGGCCGATGCCTTGCGCTCGCTGCCCGGCGTCGCGGTTACCCAATCGGGCGGCTTTGGCGGACAATCCGTCGTGCGGCTGCGCGGCGAAGAGGGCTATCGCACGCTGGTGCTGGTTGACGGCATCCGCATTGCCGATCCGGCGGCACCACAGGTCCTGACCGAGATGGCGCATCTGGGGCTTGCCGGCATTTCCCGCATCGAAGTGGTGCGCGGTCCCCAATCCCTGATGCATGGTTCGGACGCCATCGGCGGCGTCATCAACATCATTTCCGCACGCGGCGGGGCAAGTGATACGGCAGAGTTCATGCTTTCCGGCGGCAGCTTCGGCACGATTGCCGCCAGCGCTGCTGTTTCGGGCAAGCGCGGTCCGTTTGATGCGGCGCTTTCGGCCTCCGGCTTTTCCAGCGAAGGTTTCTCGGCGCAGCCCTTCGGTGGATCAAACGAGCGCGACGGCTACGACAACGCCACGCTGCATGGCGTCATTGGCTGGCAGTGGCGCGACGATCTGCGGGCCGAGGCAGTCGTCCGCCACAGCGATGCCTCCGCGCAATTCGACCGTTTCGGCGACAATGACAATGTTCTTTATACGGAACAGACGGCAGCGCGGCTCTCGCTTGCCTTTACCCCGGCCGGCGGCTGGCAGCATCTGGCGGCGATAAGCCAGGTCAGCCAGAACCGTGCCGATTATGCGGGTGGTTTTCCCTTCATCTTTGGTTCGCGCTTTGATGGCACGCGGTTGCGTGCGGAATACCAGGCGCAAGGGGCACTTGCGGGCGGCACGCTGATCGGCGGCGCTGACTTCGAGCGCGAGGAAGCATCAACCGATGCGATCAATGCCACACGCGAACTCTTCGGCGTGTTTGCGGAATGGTCGGGCGCCATCGGCGATGATCTCTTTGTCTCGCTGGGCGCGCGCCACGACAATGAGAAAACTTCGGGCGGTCATTTCTCGCTTCGGGCGACGGCGGCGTATTTTGCCTCTGTGCTTGAGGGTGCGGAAAAGATGCGGTTCCATGCCAGCATCGGCACGGGCTTTCGTGCGCCCAGTCTCTTTGAGCGGCTGGATGCTTTCTCGGGCAATCCGGGGCTGGTCGAGGAATCGGGCCTTGGCCTTGATTTCGGCATCGAGCAGGAATTCTTTGGTGGCGATCTCGACATTTCGGTCACGTATTTCCGGCAGCAGATTGAAGATGAAATCAGGTTCGATCCGATCGGCTTTACCTATATCCAGTCAAATTCGACGTCGCTGTCGCAGGGTCTCGAATTCGGACTCCATGCGATGCTGGGTACCAGCACGCATGTCGAACTTGCCTATACGTTCACGGATGCGACCATCGCCTCCAATGATGCCGAAGACGGCCTGCCGCGCGCGCGGCGGCCTGCCCACATGTTCAGCGCGCGAATTCAGCATGATCTGGCCGGCGGGCGCGGGCATCTGGCGCTGAGTGCTGCGGGTGCGGCCGAAACCGAGGACGGCTTCTTCATCTTCCGCACCGATTTGCCTGACTATGTCATTCTGGGCGCGGATGCGGCGTGGAACCTTGCTGATGATCTCGCGTTCTTCGTGCGGGGCGAGAACCTGCTTGATGCGCAGTACCAGACGGTTTCAGGGTTCAATACGCCGGGCGTTTCCGTCTTCGCGGGCCTCAGGCTCTCGCGGTGAATTCCATGCGCGCACCGGCACCGAGTTTGCGGCTTCATGTCGTGCTGACGGCGCTTCTCGCCGTCACAGCGCTTGCAAGCCTTGGTGCGGGGCCGGTGCCGCTTTCGCCCGGCGACATTCTGGATGGACTTGGGGGTGGCAGCAGCAAGGCTGCCATCATCATCCAGGAAATCCGCTTGCCGCGGCTTCTGCTCGCAGCCCTTGTGGGGGCAGGGCTCGCGGCATCTGGCGCCGCTCTGCAAGGCCTTATCCGCAATCCTTTGGCTGATCCCGGCGTCACCGGCATTTCATCGTCGGCGGCGCTGGGTGCAGTCATTGCGATCTATTTCGGCGTCGGGTCTTTTTCACCGGCGCTTGTTCCGGTGATGGCCTTTGCCGGCGCGTTTGCGGCCGCACTCGTGCTGGTACTGATCGCAGCGCGCGAGGCGTCGACGCTCACCCTCATTCTTGCCGGTGTTGCGATATCAAGCCTTGCGGTTGCCTTGACCTCGCTGGCGCTTGGGCTTGCGCCCAATCCTTACGCGCTTGCCGAATTCGTGAACTGGCTTTTGGGCTCGCTCAAGAACCGTTCGATGGATGACGTGGTCTTGGCGGCGCCTGTCATTCTTGCGGGCATCGTGCTTCTTTTCCTGTCAGCGCGCGGCCTTGATGCGTTGACGCTAGGCGAGGAAACTGCGGCGACATTGGGCGTGCGGCTGGTGCGTCTCAGGGTTCTGGTTGTCACCGGCACGGCCTTATGTGTGGGCGGCGCGGTGGCTGCGGCTGGTGGTGTCGGCTTTGTCGGGTTGATCGTGCCACATCTCATCCGCCCCTTTGCGGGCCACGTGCCGGGGCGCCTTGTCGTACCCTCGGCGATCGGCGGGGCAGCGCTTGTGATCGCGGCCGATCTCGTGGTGCGACTGGCGCCGACCGGTTCCGAACTCATGCTGGGTGTGGTCACCGCGCTGATCGGTGCGCCGTTCTTCTTCTGGCTCCTCTTTGCAACACGGCGGCTTGCCCCATGACCATCCTGTCGCTCCACAATCTTGGCGTTGATCTGGGCGGCGTCCGGGTGCTTGACGGCGTGGACGCGACGATTTCCGGTGGCACATTTCTGGGCATTGCCGGTCCCAATGGGGCGGGCAAGACGACGCTGGCGCGTGCGATGGCGGGTCTTCTGTCACCGCAACGCGGTGCGGTGATGCTGGATGGCGTGCTTCTGCAATCGGTCAAGCCTGTTCTCAGGGCGCGGCGCATCGCCTATCTTGCCCAAGGCGGGCAATTGCACTGGCCGCTGACGGTCGAGCGTCTGGTCGCGCTTGGCCGGATGCCGCATCTTTCAGCGTTCCAGCGTCCCGGCCTTGCCGACGCGCAGGCGGTGGCGCGCGCGCTGGCCCGCACGGATGCTGCTCACCTTGCAGATCGACCGGTCTCGTCGCTTTCGGGCGGCGAGCGGGCGCTGGCCCTGGTCGCGCGCGCCCTTGCGGTCGAGGCGGATGTCCTGATCGCCGACGAACCGGCCGCCGCCCTTGACCCTGCCCACCAGCTGCAAGTGCTCGAAGTGCTGGCGGAAGAGGCCGCGCGCGGTGCCGCCGTGATTGCGGTCATGCATGATCTTGGCCTTGCCCGGCGGTTCTGCCAGCGCCTCATTCTGGTGCATGGGGGCCGTGTGATGGCCGACGGGCCGCCCGGTGACGTTCTGACCCTTGCGCATCTTGAGACCGTATTCGGGGTCGAGGCGTCGATGGGTGTCACCAACGGCGTGCCGACGGTAACGCCGCTGCGCCGCCTCAAGCGGATTCAGGCTTTTGCACGCACGCAACCTTCTTGATAGGTTCCGCCCGCCTTTGTCATGCGTGCCCGTAGCTCAGATGGATAGAGCGGCTGCGTCCTAAGCAGCGGGTCGGGAGTTCGAATCTCTCCGGGCACGCCATTTTTTCTGTGTCCATACCGGGGACATGGGGTGCCGGATTTGCTCTCTCGTGGACACCATCCCGGCTACGTGACAAACTGTATCCTATGGGATACTATTCCTCATGCTTGAAGTTCGCAAGACAGCGGCGTTCTCGGAGTGGTTGCTGCGGCTGCGCGATGCTGGCGCAAGAGCCAGAATTGCCGCGAGGATTGACAGGCTGGCTCTCGGCAAATTTGGCGACGTGCAGCCTGTGGGAGAAGGCGTCAGCGAGCTTCGGATTCATTTCGGTCCTGGCTACCGGGTTTACTTTGTGAGACGGGGAAGAATGATCGTTGTTCTGTTGTGCGGCGGCGATAAAGGCACGCAAATCAAAGATATCAAGACTGCGAAAATGCTCGCGGCCGGCCTTGAGGGTTAAGACATGACAAAGAAGAAAACGAAGACGACCCTTTTTGATTCCGCCGAGTATCTCGACGGCAGCGAAGCGATCAATGCCTACATGGAAGAGGCGCTGGAAACCCAAGACCCGGCCTTCATCGCCAAGGCGCTCGGCACGATTGCCCGTGCCCGCGGCATGGCGCAGATCGCCAAGAAGGCCGGATTGTCCAGAGAAAGCCTCTATAAGGCGCTCAGCAGCGAGGGAAACCCCGAGTTCGGCACCGTGATCCGCGTGATGCACGCGCTGGGCTTGAAGTTTTCCATTACTGCATCACAGGCCCGCTAGACGGTCAGTACGCAGCAACTTCTCCGGGCACGCCATTTTTTTTCCGAGGCATGAGGCTCCATGCGGATCGCCGTTCTGGCCGTCTTTCTCGCAGCCCTTTTCGGCATGCAGCCGGGAGCGGCGTTTGCCTGTGATATGCCGTCCGGCGCTTCCACGCGCGTCACAAGGGTTGAAGCCATGACCCTGACGCTTGATGACGGCCAGTTGCTGTTGCCCGGCACGATCATCGCAGCACCCATTCCAGCGGAGAACATCGATCCTCTGGCGAGCGTTCAGGGCGCGATGGTCCGCTTTGTGCCTGAAGATGACACGCTCGACCGCCATGGCCGTCTTGTGGCGCAGATTTTTGTCGCGCGTGACGGCCTGGATGTGTGGCTGCAAGACGATCTTGTGCGCAGCGGTGCTGCCCTGGTGATGCCACGCCGCGACAGTGAAGCCTGTGCCGTCGAACTCCTTGAAGCTGAAGAGGCCGCGCGGTTGGCACAATTGGGCGTCTGGGCGTCGCCCTTCATTCTTCCCGCTGATGCAGTCGAGGGTGCCGTCGGGCGCCATGCCATTGTGGAAGGCACAATCACAGATACTTTCGTGCGCAGCGAGGGCGCGTTTCTTGATTTCGGCGAAGACTGGCGGACGGATTTTTCCGTCTTCATCGCGCGGGGCGACATGAAGCGCTTTGGCGCCCTTCTCGATGATGTGCGCGCGCTTCAAGGCAGACGTGTGCGCGTGCGCGGCTTTGTGGGGGAACGTGCGGGGCCGCAGATGCGGCTGTCATCGCCGCATGCGCTGGCGCTGCTGCCTTAGGCGCCAATCAATCCGGCAGCAACAGGATCGCCGACGCGCGCGATCAGCGCGGCTTTGAGTTTTTTCATCGCCTGCACTTCGATCTGGCGCACGCGCTCTTTCGAGATGCCCAGTTTCTCGCCCAGTTCCTCCAGCGTGCGTGCATGATCGGTCAGGCGGCGGGCGCGGATGATGGAAAGTTCGCGCGGCGAAAGGCTTTTCAACGCGTCCTTCAGCCAGCGCGTGCGGGTTTCCCCGTCACGCCATTCGATGATCGTCTCGTCGGGCAAAGCGCGGTCATCGGCAAGGCTGTCCTGCCACTCGGCTTCGCCCTCCTCGCCAAGGGTTGCATTGAGGGAACGGTCACCAGCCGTCATGCGGCCTTCCATCTCCTCCACATCGCGCACATCGACGCCAAGCGTGCGGGCGATTTCGGCGCGCGCGGCTCTGGTCATGGGACCATCTGCCGCGCCGCTGATGCGCGCGCGCAGGCGGCGCAGGTTGAAGAAAAGGGATTTGTGGGCCGACGTCGTACCCGTGCGCACGATCGACCAGTTGCGCAACACGAAGTCCTGGATGGCCGCGCGGATCCACCAGCTCGCATAGGTGGAAAAGCGCACTTCGCGCGCCGGATCGAAGCGCAACGCCGCCTGCATCAGGCCGATATTGCCTTCCTGGATGAGATCACCCATCGGCAGACCGTAATTGCGGAAGCGCGATGCCCGGGCGATCACCAGCCGCATATGGGCCTGTGTCAGGCGGTGCAGGGCTGCGGGATCACGATGATCGCGGAATGCGCTCGCGAGCCTTATTTCTTCATCCTGCGCCAGCATGGGGGCCGCCATTGCCCATTTGATGAAACGGCGGTTTGCCCGCTGGCTTTGCGCGTGTTCTGCCGATGCCATGGCAGTGCCCCTCCTGGTTTCGAGCTTTCTTACGCAGGATGGGGCGGGCTGGATCAGCGGGGAGAAGGGGGAGCCACAAGAAAAAGGCCCGGCGCAGGGCCGGGCCTTTCACGCATTCATTGATGCGGGGTGTCAGGCGGCCGCGACCGCGGGCGCCACGACCTTGGTCAAGGCGGCTTCCAGACGCTTCAGGGCCGCATCCTCGTCCAGACGCTCGACGGCAGCCACTTCACGCACCATGCGCGACAGGGCGGCCTCGTAAAGCTGGCGCTCGGAATAGCTCTGTTCCGGCTGGCCGCTGGCGCGGTGCAGGTCGCGCACCACTTCAGCGATGGCAACCAGATCGCCCGAATTGATCTTCGCCTCATATTCCTGGGCGCGGCGGCTCCACATCGTGCGCTTGATGCGCGCGCGGCCGCGCAATGTCTGCATGGCGCCCGCAACGACTTCAGGATTGGCCAGCTTGCGCATGCCCACGGCCTTTGCCTTGGCGGTCGGTACGCGCAGGATCATCTTGTCCTTCTCGAACGAGATGACAAAAAGCTCGAGCTTCGTGCCCGCGACTTCCTGCTCTTCGATGCGCACGATCCGGCCCACGCCATGGGCGGGATAGACGACGAAATCATTGGTGCGGAAATCCGCACGCTTCATGACCACCGGCTGCGGCTTGGCGGCAACGGCAGGTGCTGCCGGCGCCTTCTTGGCTGCAATCGGTGCAATCTTCGCCTGCGACCCCGCTTTCGCAGTGACAACTTTGCTCATGTCTTCATCTCACTCCGACACCGGTGGAGCGGCTTGTTCTGACGCCCTCATGTCCTTCGGGCCGTCGCCGCACTTCTTTTTCCCCAACCCTTTCGGGCCGCCTCACTCTTCCCCCACCATTCTCAAAGCCTTCGGGCTCCGCGCCTTCGGGCATTTGGCAAAAGCCAAGCCCCCGGGATTGTGCACCTGCGAATGGATACGCTGGGCGACAATCGCGGGATCACCGGCCCCCGAAAGGGGCCGCGCCAAAGCCTGAGACGATTCCGTCTGGTGGATTCCAAGTGTGACGAATGTATCACAGATATCCCCGCAAGAAAATGGCGTGGGCGCCAGATTCGCGAAGATTCACGGGACAAGGTGACCGGCACGCGGTGAAGGATTAACTTAACCCATTGTATATATTTGGATTACTCAAAATTCCGCAGTGCAAAAATATATGACAGTTCGTCAGCAGCCTGGCTGGCGCAATGACATTGCCGGTGCCTGCGCTGCAAGGAACAGATCGGAGGGTTAATTGCCCTCGCCGGGCTTCTCCGAGAATTCCTTGGGGTACTTGTTCTTCTTCTTGGCCCAGTCGTCGGCATCCGCAGGGGGCTCGCCCTTGGCCGTGATGTTGGGCCAGCTTGCCGCAAATTTCCGGTTGAGTTCCAGCCAGGGCTCAAGGCCCGTTTCGGTATCGGCCTTGATCGCGTCCACCGGGCACTCGGGCTCGCACACGCCGCAATCAATGCACTCGTCAGGATGGATGACGAGCATGTTTTCGCCTTCATAGAAGCAATCGACGGGACAGACCTCGATGCAATCCATGTACTTGCACTTGATGCAGGCTTCGACCACCACATACGTCATTGCATCGAGTCCTTCACTTTGGCCCTTGCCCCGCCTTCAGGCGCTCCATCACGCGGCGGCGCGCATCACCGCGATCCCGCTCGCTGACATGAAGCAACCCGCCCAGCCGGCGCATCAGATTGTCCTCGAAAGCGTCCAGCGTTCCGTCCGCATAGACCACCTCCCACAGCATTTCAACGAGGCCGATGCGTTCGGCCTCACTGAAATTGCGGATGATGCTGTCGGTGAAGCGGTGGAGCTCAACGGCCTGTTTCTGGCGGACCTCAGCCAAGGCGACAAGCTGGCGCGCGACGGCTTCGTCCACACCGAGCTTGCGGGTAATGAGCAAGAGGATCGCCGCATGTTCGTCAGTGCCATAGGCGCCATCCACCTCGGCTGCCTCCAGAAAGAGGGCAGTCATGGCGATGTCGCGGTCGGCAAAGCGCGCGGCGGCGGGCGCTTCCTTCAGGCCGCCCTCGAGCAGCAGGGACTTGATCTTGTCGAGCATGCTCATGCGATTAACCTCTGCGCGCGGCGCGCACAAGAGGCCCGGTGACCGGTCAAATTGCCCAGGTTCGCCGTGATTTTGCCGTGATGGGCGGCAGAATGCGCCTGGAACGGCAAGGTGGGCGTGACAAGTGGCGCGTGACAAGAAACGCGCGCAAAGCTAAATGCAGGCAGGGCTTGCTGCCGCGGCGTTACCGGATCGGCGGCAAGGGTTGAAAGGCATCAGGGGTCCATGCATCAGGTCTTCATTTCCTATGCCAGCGAGGATGCGCGGGTCGCCAACGAGATCTGCGACCGGCTTGAATCCGGCGGGGTCCAGTGCTGGATCGCGCCGCGCGATATTTCGCCCGGATCGGATTATGCAACTGCCATCGTGAAAGCGATCGAGATCTGCTCGACCTTGCTGCTCGTCTATACCGACAAGGCGAATGACTCGCCCTTCGTGCTGAAGGAAGTCGAGCGTGCGGTCTCAAAGCGCAAGCCGGTCCTGACGGTGCGTCTCACCGCTGCCGAGCCCAGTCCCGGCCTTGAACTCTTCATCGCCTCGACCCAGTGGCTTGATGCGGACAAGGAACCGCTGGAGCAGAGCCTTGGCCGCCTGTCGGCAGCCCTTGCCAAGCAGAACACGGCAAACAAGGGCGAAGGCGGATCAACGGCATCGTCAGCCCCTTCGCATACGATGTCGGATTATTACCGGCCGCGCGCGCCGCAGCGCGCACCGATCAAGCTGCCCCCCGCAGCCGGCTATGGTCTTGCGGGCGTCGCGGGTGCGGGTGTCATTGGCGCGATCCTTTGGCTGTCAGGCGCCTTTGGCCCTTCCGTGCCGGATGGTCCGGGTACTGACCGTCCCCCTGTCGTTGCCAGCAATGACACCACAGGTGACACCACGGGCGATACGACCGGTGACACGACGGGCGAAACAACCGGCGAAACAACCGGCAACGAGAACGGCGGCAAGGCCACCAACGACAATGTCGTTGATACGACCGGCACCGCGCCCGTCAGCGTGCCCACGACCACGCCGGATCAAGTCGCCGAGAACGCCATTACCGGCGTGTGGGCGGGTGACTCCTATGACATCTATGGCCTTGCCTCGACCATGACGCTGACCCTCAACGCGGACGGCAGCTTCAGTCAGGAGAATGTTTCGGCGACCGGCTTCGAGCTGAAGATTTGGGGGCGGTGGGAATCGAGCGACACGATGCTCGTGCTCAATTTCGAGGGCTGGAACCCGACCGAGAATTGCGCGCGGCCTGCTGGTTGCGGGATGGTGCAACTCGGCAATGGTGACGACATCGCCTATGCGTTCGATGGCGGTCGTCTGGTGACCGATTATGGCACTTTCAGCCGACAATAACGCGTCATCGGGCGTCCCGCTCTTTCAGTCTCTCCTAACCCTGCTCACCGCGCTTCAGTTGACGCGCCTCGTTGCGCGCGCGGTTGCCGGGGCGGGCATGGCGTTCCGGCGCGCTTGCCTCTTCCGGCGTCAAGGTCCGTGATTTCAGGGGCGCAAGATCCTCGTAGAGGGTTACGGCAAGGGCTGCATTGCCGCGCCGCTCGGCAAAGCCGGTCACGCGCACGACGCGGATTGCGTTGCCTTGCGCGAATGTCAGCACATCACCGATGCCAAGGGCCGTGGCGGGCTTGCCGGCATGTTCGCCATTGATACGAACGCTCGAGCCGGAAATCGCAGCCACCGCCAGTGGACGCGTGCGGAAGAAGCGCGCGATCCAGAGAAACTTGTCGAGGCGCTGGGTCGAAAGCGTCACGTGCGGGTCTGGTCCTTCAGCTTGGCAAGCGCTGCAAACGGATTGTTGGGATCAAGCTGGGGCGCGCGTTCCTGATCGCGCCACTCGCGGGGCTCGCGCTCGCCCTGCGGTTTGCGCGGCCGGAATTTTGAGTGCTCGCGATTTTCACCCATGCCTTCGGCGCGGCGCTCCTGTGTTGGCGCGCGACCCTCACGCGGGGGGCCAGCAGGGCGTGACGGGCGGGCGGCGCGCGGGCCGCGCTCGTCACGGCGTTCCTTTTGCCGCTCCGCATGGGGGCCTTCGCGGCGGTCACCGCGCGGACGCGGTGTTGCCTGGACTGCAGTTTGGGCGGCAGATTGGTCGGTTGGCGCGGGTGCGATCGCTGCGATTTCGCCTTCGGGCGATGTCGCGGTCGCTTGTGCTCCCGTTTGAAGCGGACGCGGTTTGCGGCGGCGGCGGCGTTTGCGCCTTTCGGGAGCGCCATCTGTTGGTGCTGGCGTTGCGTCTGACGTTGGGGCTGCTGCTTCGGCTCCGCCCTCTGCCGGCGTGCCGGGCACCGCCTCCATGGCTGCCGGCGTCTGGTTTGGGCGACGCGGTCTTCTTTCGCGCGCACCTGTTGACGGGTCGCCCGCGCGGCGGCGGGGACGCCAAAGTTCGCGCGATACGCCGTCTTCGCCCGTCACCGGCTGCATGCGGAAGCCAAGACCGTCCAGCACGGCGCCTGCATCGGCAATGTTGCAGCCGAGTACACTCATCATCTGCGGCGTGATGGCAAAGGGCTTGAGGAGTTTGTCCGCGCTGCGCTGCGCCTCGATCAGGTCGCCGAGCTTTTCAAGAATGTCAAAACGCACCGCGCGCGTGCCGAACACGCGATAGCCCATCGCCTGATAGATTTCGGGCGCGGTCGCCCCATCAACGACGAATGATGTGAGGCCCGGTGCGGGCAATTCCGGCAGGCGCGGCGCGCGCGCGGCAATCGCCGTCAAAAGCGCTTTCAGCCGTGCAGCCTCGGGCTTGACCAAAGCAGGCATATAGAGACTGAAGCGCCCAAAACGCAGGCCGAGGATTTTCAGCGCCCCGCGTTCGGATGGCGTCAGCGCCTTGGCTTCGTCGCGGACATTGGCGCGGTCGATATAGCCCATGCCTTCCAGCAGGCGGAACGCCATGCCACGCGCGCCCGCGACAAAGCCTTTGGGGGCGGCTGCCTCGCGTTCCAGCGCCAGCGTGATTTTGGCGAGCGGCGCCAGACGGCGCTTGACCTGGTTTTCGACCCATTCGCGCATGCGGCCTTGCGCGCGCGCATAGGCGGTCGGGGTGGCGCGGTCGTCAGCGATCAGGACGACGCGCGGCGTCAGCGGCGTCGGCCCCGGTTCCAGCCTGGCGATGGCAGAACCATCCCACCAGAGCTTGCCATGCTCGGAAAGCGTGATCTCGTTGTCAGCCGCCTTGGCGATGGCAAAGGCGCGTGTTGCGATCTCGCCCTGCAGGCCGCGCAGAGCGGCGCTTCGCAGGGCCTTGCCATGCGGACCATCTGCGCGCGGATCGGGCGCAAAGACGAGGCCATTCAGGCGGCCGACATATTCGCCATCGACCGTCACCTCGCCCTCGTCGCCGATGATGGCGGCAAATTCTTCGCCCGCGCGCAGACGCTTCATCAGGACCGATGTGCGGCGGTCGATGAAACGCTGGGTGAGTTTCTCGTGCAACGCATCGGACAACCGGTCTTCGACGGCACGGGTTTCTGCCTGCCAGCGCGCCGCATCCTTCAGCCAATGGGCGCGGTTGGCGGCATAGGTCCAGGTGCGGATCTGCGCGATGCGCTGGCCAATGAGGTCGATGTCGCCTTCGCCGGAATCAAGCTGGCGCACTTCGCGTTCCATATAGTCCGCCGGAATGACGCCATCGGCCGATTGCAGAAAGCCGAAGATGCGCTTTACCAGGCGCACATGTTCTTCGGCGGTCGCCTTGCGGAAATCGGGGATCTGGCAGGCTTCCCACAGGCGCCTCACCGCATCGGGTGATGTCGCAAGCCCCGCGATCTCGGGATCATTGGCGCAAAGGCGGAGGCTGTTCAGGTCGATCTGGGCGCGCACGCGCTGCAGGCCGCGCTGGACCGGTGTTGCCTCAAGGCTCTCGATCAGGGTGGGCAGGGAAATGAATGTCGGTGACGGGTTGCGCCACTGCGCCATGCGCACCGGCTCAAAATGATGGTTCTCGATTTCTTCGACAACGGACGCGTCAATCTCTCGCGCGTCGCCGGTGACACCGAAAGTGCCGTCATTCATGTAGCGGCCAGCGCGGCCGGCGATCTGCGCCAGTTCCTGCGGACGCAAGGCGCGCATATGCTCGCCGTCAAACTTGTCGAGGCTGGCAAAGGCCACATGGTCCACATCCATGTTGAGGCCCATGCCGATGGCGTCGGTCGCCACCAGAAAATCCACGTCGCCCGACTGATAGAGCGCGACCTGCGCATTGCGCGTGCGGGGCGACAGGGCCCCCATCACCACGGCCGCGCCACCGCGCTGGCGGCGGATCAATTCGGCAATCGCATAAACATCATCAATCGAGAATGCGACAATCGCCGAACGGCGGGGCAGGCGCGTGATCTTGCGGCTGCCGGCATAGGCCAGATCCGACAGGCGCTCGCGCGACATGAACTGGCAATGCGGCACCAGACGGCGGATGAGGCCGTGCATGGTGGTTGCGCCCAGAAACAGCGTCTCGTCCTCGCCGCGCCCATGAAGCAGGCGGTCGGTGAAGACGTGGCCGCGATCAGGATCGGCGCAGAGCTGGATTTCATCGATCGCCAGAAACGACGTCCTGATGTCGAGCGGCATCGATTCAACGGTCGCCACCCAGAAGCGCGGCGCGCGCGGCACGATGCGCTCTTCACCGGTGATGAGGGCAACGCTTTCCGCGCCTTTGGCTGCGGCTACACGGTCGTAAATCTCGCGCGCGAGAAGGCGCAAAGGCAGGCCGATCATGCCGGTCGGGTGCGCCAGCATCCGCTCCAGCGCGTAATGCGTCTTGCCTGTATTGGTCGGGCCAAGAACCGCAGTGACGCGGCCTTCAGGGGCCTCACGGGGCAGTCGCAGCGAATCCGGATATTGGCTCATGGCCCCGACAATCGCTGCTCCCGCTGCGGGCAGCAAGTATTTACCTTTATTGACAGAAACGTCGCGTCACCTTGACTTTGGGCCGAACGGGACCGGAACGGACCATGCCCGAATCATTGACCTTCTTAAATTCCAATTCCGTTCACGCCCAACATGTTGTGGGCGATGGACGGCCCCGCGCAAGGGTGTTCACGTTTGAGCGGGCAGATTGGGCAGGCGGCGGGCATGCACGTGTCGGGTTCCTTTTGTTTTTGTGCGGCGCACTCCACAATCGGCAGAATCAACCGGGAGGGGCTCTTCCCCCGTCCTCCCTCAAGGCAGAACGATCAGACGATGAGCACGAACAGTCGCGACAATTGGGTAAAGCTCGCCGAGAAGGAAACGAAAGGCGCGCTTGACCGGCTCAATTGGGCAACGCCGGAAGGGATCGAGGTCAAGCCGCTCTATACGGCGTCCGATCTTGAAAAGCTTGGCGACACCGACACGATGCCGGGGCTTTTTCCGTTCACGCGCGGCGTGCGTGCCACGATGTATGCCGGGCGGTCCTGGACCGTCCGCCAATATGCAGGATTCTCGACGGCGGAAGAATCCAACCACTTCTATCGCAAGAACCTCGAAGCCGGGCAGATGGGGCTTTCCGTTGCCTTCGATCTTGCAACCCACCGCGGCTATGACAGCGATCATCCGCGCGTGGCGGGTGACGTCGGCAAGGCGGGTGTTGCGATTGACAGCGTCGAGGACATGAAAATCCTCTTCGACGGCATTCCGCTCGACCGCATGAGTGTGTCGATGACCATGAATGGCGCGGTCATTCCCATTCTGGCGAATTTCATCGTGGCGGCAGAGGAGCAGGGTGTTTCTGCCGACAAACTTTCCGGCACGATCCAGAACGACATTTTGAAAGAGTTCATGGTGCGGAACACCTATATCTATCCGCCCGAACCCTCGATGCGCATCGTTGCCGACATCATCGCCTACACGTCGCAGAAAATGCCGAAGTTCAATTCGATCTCGATCTCGGGCTATCACATGCACGAGGCGGGCGCGACGGCGGTGCAGGAGTTGGCCTATACGCTGGCCGACGGCATCGAATATGTGCGCGCCGCGCGCGCCAAGGGGCTTGATGTCGATGCGTTCGCGCCGCGGCTGTCGTTCTTCTTTGCGATCGGCATGAACTTCTTCATGGAAGTGGCCAAGCTGCGGGCGGCGCGGTTCCTGTGGGCGCGGATCATGCACGGCTTTGGGGCGAAGAACCCCGAATCCCTCATGTTGCGGACGCATTGCCAGACATCCGGCGTCTCGCTGACCGAACAGGATCCTTACAACAACGTGGTGCGCACGGCGTTCGAGGCGATGGCGGCGGTCCTGGGCGGCACGCAATCGCTCCACACCAATTCGTTTGACGAGGCGATCGCGCTGCCGACCGAGACATCGGCACGCATTGCCCGCAACACGCAGCTCATCCTGCAGCACGAGACGGGCGTGACAAAAGTCGTCGATCCCCTGGGCGGTTCCTATTATGTCGAAGCGCTCACCCATGCGCTGGCGACGCACGCGCAAGCATTGATCGATGAGGTCGAGGCAATGGGCGGCATGACCAAGGCGGTCGCGCAGGGTCTGCCCAAGCTGCGCATCGAGGAAGCCGCGGCGCGGCGTCAGGCGCGGGTTGATCGCGGCGAGGACGTGATCGTAGGCGTCAACAAGTTCCTTGCGCCCGGAAAGACAGATGTCGAAGTGCGCGACATCGACAATGACAAAGTGAAGGCCGCCCAGATCAACCGTCTGCAGCAGGTCAAGGGCCAGCGCAATCAGGCGGCGTGCGAGGCGGCGCTTTCGGCGCTGACACGCGGCGCGAAGGGTTCTGAAAACCTTCTGGCGCTCGCCGTCGAAGCGGCGCGGGCGCGGGCAACCGTTGGCGAAATTTCCGACGCACTGGAAGGCGCCTTTGGCCGCCACCGTGCCGAAGTGCGCTCAATCGCCGGTGTCTATGGCAAGGCCTATGAGGGCGACGAGGGCTTTGCCGCGATCCTGCGTGACGTGGAGGCGTTTGCCCGCGAGACCGGGCGGCGGCCGCGCATGCTGGTGGCCAAGATGGGTCAGGACGGTCACGACCGCGGCGCGAAGGTGATCGCGACTGCCTTTGCCGACCTTGGCTTTGACGTTGATATCGGTCCGCTCTTCCAGACGCCCGAGGAAGTGGCGCGCGATGCGGTTGATGCCGACGTGCATGTGATCGGCGTCTCCAGCCAGGCGGCCGGCCACAAGACGCTGGTGCCACTGCTTGCCAAGGCGCTGGCGGCGCTGGGGGCGAACGATGTCCTGATCGTGTGCGGCGGCGTGATCCCGGAGCAGGATCATGCGTTCCTCAAAAAGGCGGGGGCTGCGGCGATTTTCGGGCCGGGCACACATGTTCCCAAGGCGGCCGCCGAGGTGCTTGCGCTCATCCGCGCCAAACACAAGCGGGCAGCGTGAGGGCAGGTCAGGAGAGGCGCCCCTTCCGGTTGCCTTCCTGCTTCGCTAGGGTTTGGCCATGACCGATACAATTCTGCTCGTGGTGGCTGCCGGATGTGCGGTTGCCGCCGCGCTTTTTTCCCTCATCGCCCTCTGGCGCATCGGTGCGTCCTCTGCGCGCGCGCAGGAGGCGGCGAAGGCGGCCAGTGATGCGGCTTCCAGCATTGCGGGCATCACGGTTGCGGTCGAGCGCACCGACAAGACGATCCGCGACGAAATCGCCCGCATGCGCAACGAGGCCGAGGATCGCGGCAAGACGCTTCGCGGCGAGGTGACGGACAGCATCACCAAGCTTGGTGACGGCGTGCGCAAGGAAGCTGGGGAATTGCGCAGCGGCGTAGAGACGCGCCTGCATAATCTCACCGACCAAAGCGCCAAATCCGCCGATGCGCTGCGGCTTGATGTCGGCCAGCGTGTGGCAAGCCTGGGCGAAGGCCTCAAGGGCGATTTCGGTCAACTCAGCGGCAATCTTTCCGAACGCCTGGATGCCTTCACCAAGGCGCAAGGGCTGCAGTCCAAGGCGCTTGTTGATCGCCTGACAGAGAGCCTTGGCAATATCGACAAGCGCCTTGCCACGCTCACCGAAACGAACGAGCTGCGCCAGAAGGAAATGCGCGAGGCGCTGGAAGCGCAACTTTCAAGACTGCGCGCGGAGAACGAAGCCAAGCTTGAGCAGATGCGCGCCACCGTCGAGGAAAAGCTGCAGGGTACGCTGGAAAAGCGCCTGGGCGAGAGCTTCCAGCTTGTGTCCGAGCGGCTTGAGAATGTGCAGAAGGGCCTGGGCGAAATGCAGTCGTTGGCGCAGGGCGTGGGCGATCTCAAGCGCGTGCTCACAAACGTGAAGACGCGCGGCGGCTGGGCGGAAGTGCAATTGGGCGCGCTTCTCGATTCGACGCTTGCCCCGGAGCAGTACGAGGCCAACCGCATCACGGTTCCCGGCTCAAACAACCGGGTCGAGTTCGCGATCAAATTGCCCGGCCGCGAGGATGGCCCGGTCTGGCTGCCCATTGATGCCAAATGGCCCGCCGAAGATTATGCGCGGCTGATGGAGGCGCAGGAGAAGGGTGACCCGGAAGCGATCAAGGAATCATCCGACCGGCTTGCTGCGCGCGTGAAGGGCGAGGCCAAAAAGATCGCCGAGCTTTACCTCGCGCCGCCGCATACGACCGACTTTGCCATTCTCTATCTTGCAACCGAGGGACTTTTTGCCGAGCTCATCCGTCAACCCGGTTTTGTCGAGGACCTCCAGAGCAAACACCGGGTAATGATCGCCGGTCCGACGACGCTGACGGCACTTCTCACCTCGCTGCAGATGGGTTTCCGCACGCTCGCCATCGAGAAAAGGTCATCCGAGGTCTGGCAGATCCTGGGTGCTGCCAAGGAAGAATTCCGCAAATATGGCGACGTCTGGGACAAGCTGAAGCGCCAGCTTACGACCGCGCAAAACACGGTCGATGAAGCCGGCAAGCGGGCGCGGGTGGTCGAGCGCAAGCTCAAGAATGTCGTGGCGCTGCCCGGCACCAAGCTGATCGACGCCGAGGATATTGCCGATACAGACCCGGAAAATGGTGATGAGGCGTAAGTCGCTTCAGCGCAGCGCTGCCAGCGGCTGGCCATTCACCTTGATCCAGAGCGCGTGGCCGACGGCATCATCAATGCCCGCATCGCCCCAGAGTTTCACCGGCACGTAAAGCTCGGGCGTGCCATCGGCCTTTTCGCCCACAGGCACGAGCCATGCGTGGATCCGCGTGCGGGAGCCTTCCGACATTTTTTCCGGCTTCCATCCGGCGACGCGCTGATAGCGCGCCATGCAATAGACGGCCTCGCCCGTGTAGACATTCTCCTCATCCACATTCACGAGGCCTTTGGGCTCCACCATAAAATTGTAGCGGCGGCGGCCGTCATAGACGGGAATCGTCATGTTGCATGGATCGCCTGACGCCGCCGGCATGGTGAGCATGAGGAGGAGGCCGGAGACAGGATCGACGGCGCCAGTAATCTGGTCGGGCGTTGGCGCGTATTTCGAGACCTTGTAGGGCGGATCGGAGGTGACGAGGGGAAGCCCCATTTCCTCAAAGGCAATCGTCACCGAGCGGCTGGCATCCGAGTTGCGCTGCTCGATCCAGCTCTGGCTCGGCTCGATGGTGCTGGTGTCAAAGCGGCCGGTCGCCTGGGCGCGGATTGCATTGGCGTCAAACCAGCTGGCGATGCCCTGCGGGTCAACGGTTGCGCGCGTCTCGTAGGTGTCGCCCGCCATGGTGATGTGGAAATACATTTCGCCCACGCCAAAGCCCAGAAGCGAGAACTCGTATTTCGCCTCAATCTCGTAGAAGAGGCCCGCATCCGCGCCCGCTTCCGGGGCGACAGGGGTGAGGTCGGCTGCGGCAAAGGCAGGCGCCGCAAGGATTGATGCGGCGGCTGCCGTCATTCCCGCGAACAGTCGCGCGGCAAACTTTTTCCGGTAGAGGGTCATCCATGTCTCCCTTGGCGCGCTTATTCCCGCGCCATCATCAACGATCAACTTCCCCCGCCAAGTCCCAATACACCAATTCCCTAACGCAGCCAGAAGTGCGATGAAACGGTGAAAGCGGCCTTGAGGGCCTGATTTGATTGCCATTCATGGCGAGTTCATGTCCCAGCCATCACCAGATGTTGCGGAATCTTTCACCAGCATGGTGAACGGCGTGCGCGCCGGTGATCGCAGGGCGCTGGCCAAGGCGATCACACTTGTCGAATCCCTGCGCCCCGGGGACCGGGCTCAGGCCGAGGCATTGTTGCGGGCGCTTCTCCCGTCTCCCGCGGTTTCCCTGCGGATCGGCCTCTCCGGCCCGCCGGGTGTCGGCAAATCCACTTTCATCGAAGCGTTCGGAACCACGCTCACGCAGGCAGGTCACAAGGTAGCAGTGCTCGCAGTTGATCCAAGTTCGCGGCGTTCGGGCGGATCGATCCTGGGCGACAAGACGCGCATGGAATTGCTCTCGCGCAATCCGGCGGCTTTCATCCGTCCGTCGCCAGCGGGTGGCGAATTGGGCGGCGTCGCGCGGCGCACGCGCGAATCCATCGCGCTTGTCGAAGCCGCCCGCTATGACCGCGTGCTGGTCGAGACGGTCGGTGTCGGCCAGTCCGAAGTGGCGGTTGCCGACATGACCGATCTCTTCGTGCTTCTGATCGCGCCTGCTGGCGGCGACGAACTGCAGGGCGTCAAGCGCGGCATCATGGAACTCGCCGACATCATCCTTGTGACCAAGGCGGATGGTGACACGCGTGCTGCTGCCTTGCGGCAGGTCGCTGATGTCTCGGCGGGTCTCATGTTCATGACGCCGCGCGTTGCGGGCTGGCAGGTGCCGGTCATCCCCGTGTCAGCACTTCAGGGCGATGGCATGGACAAAGCGATGGCGGCGATCACGGCTTTTGTCACGCACACGGGCAAGAGTTTCGCCTCGCGGCGTTCGGCGCAGGACGTCATCTGGCTCTGGCAGGAATTCAAGGCGATGCTGATGGAGCGCGTGCTTGGCGACAAGCGCCTTGCCGGGCTTGCATCGAAAGTGGAGGAAGACGTCCGGCGTGGCACCCAGTCTGCCACGGCCGGGGCGCGCATGCTGCTTGAGGCGCTTGAACGGCAAGGTTGAATTCCCGTTCACGGCGCGGCAGAGCGGGGCCGGTAGTCGGCAGGATCAAGGCAAGCATCGTAGAACGCGCGGTCCATCCGGAACCACATGGTCTTGTCGATGCCGCGTCTGGCTGTTGCATGGGGGCTCGACGGGAACGCGCAACAGATGAGGAGTTCGCGCCCCTGCTCATTCCCGATTTCGGCAACTTCCGGGACCAGCTCCGCCAGATCCTGATCCTGGCTGAAGATCACGGCCACATCCCATTCCCGCTTGCGGGCTGTCGAGAGCACGTCCACAACGATGCGGGTGTCGATCCCCTTTTCCTGGGGCACACGCAATTTTTTCACGTTTCCGTTTTCGTCGAAGACTTCCCTTTCCCGATAGCGCAGCGGGCGCGTGGTCACTTTGATCCCCGCGCGCTCCATCATCAGTTTCCGCTTGGCCCAGTAACGTCCCCACATCGGTTCGTCGGCTTCGGAAGGGACGCCCGAATAGAAGCGCACGAGATTCGGCACCCAACCATGGTGCGCGCACACGGCCTTGTGCAGTTTCACGGGGTCGTAATTCGGATGGTGGTAACCGAAAGCGTCCTTGGCGTGCTGGAACAGGTTCTGGCCATCGACAAAGGCCATAGCAAATTTGGCGGCGGATTTGGGCATGGCCGGTTCTCCACGGCATCGCCGCAACAAAAACCCCGCCGGGGGCCTTTCGGCCAGTCCGACGGGGAGCTAGTGAGCGGTTCCTAGCACTTTGTTCCTCGTTTGTCCAGGGTAAACTCGCCAATGTGGCTCTGGCGAGAAAGCGGCTTGTGCTTGACCTTGAGCCGCCATCGCCCCTAAAAGTGCGCCCGAAATCGGCCCCGGCTGCGGTCTTGCCCCTTATGGGCAGACTGCAGGGTGCGGGCTTTTGCGCTTCAGAAAATGAGGATCATTTCATGGCACGCCGTTGTGAGCTTACGGGCAAGGCCGTGCAGGTTGGCAACAATGTCAGCCATGCCAACAACAAAACCAAGCGCCGCTATCTGCCGAATCTGGTCGAGGCTTCGATCCCCAGCGATGCGCTGAAGCGCTCTTTCCGCCTCAAGCTTTCGGCGGCCGCCCTGCGGACGCTGGACCACGCGGGCGGACTTGATGCCTGGCTGACCAAGACTTCTGCCGAAAAGCTGTCGCCCACGGCGCTGCGCATCAAGCGCGATATCGCCAAGGCGCGCGCCAAATCGGCTGCATCGGCCGCCTGACGCCGCGCCACTGCTGTTAATGTTTGCAGCGCCGCCCCTGAAAAAGGGCGGCGTTCTGCGTTTGGCGGCGGGCCTGCCAAAAACCCCACGATCATTGCCTCTTTTCTTTAGGGCCAATGTGCCGTTAGCTTCGGCCCGCCGTGCACGGACCTTGCAAGAGTCCGGTGCGGCACGGGGCTTGTGCCGGGCGTGTATTCTTTCGGCACATACGGGGTGTCTGCCATGGTCCATGAGACCGCGATTTTTCATCAGCGGCGCCGGGAGTCCGGCGTGAAGTCGGCAGCGCGTGCCATCGGGCGCGTCGTGCTGCCGGTCTTTGTGCTGTTTGCCGTCATTGTCGGGGGGCTCCTGCGCTGGGATTCGCTCGTGACCGGGCTCGACCCGATTTTCGGGCCGGTGCCGGGTGCCGCCATGCCGTCCACCTTCCTCACCCAGACCTTGCTCCTGCTTCCGCTTGGCCTCTTTACCGTGGTCATCACCTCGCGCCGGCTTGGCCTTTCCTATTCAGCGTCGTCGATCCTGGCCGCCTGGGCGCTCGTTTTTGCGCTGATCGCCGCGTCATCCGGGATCCGGTTCGGCGAGATGCCTGCGCTCGAACTGCCACCTTATGCGGCGCAACTTTTCGTCGCCGCCGCCTTGTCGCAGCTTGTCGCTGCTTTTGTGTTTGATGCGGTGCGCGGTCCGCAATGGTGGCGCGCGCCCCTGTTTGCAATGCTGATCGGCGGCATTTTCTTTGCGGTTGCCTATCAGGTTGCCGTCGTCCTGGCGGACGGCATTTTCGCCACTGGCGAACTCATCACGCTGTCGGTTCTGGCGGTGATGATCGCCGCGATTTCGGTTTTCCCCTACCAGCTTATGCGCCCGATGGTGCGGCCGCTGTTCGGCTTGGGCGGATACTGAATCGCCCCCTATTGGACGGATTCGGGGCCTTCCAGACGGAAGAGCATCAGAAGCGTCGCCTGGACGCCGCGATTGAAATTGTCGTCGGACACCAGATAGACCAGCGTTTCGCCATGGGCACCGCGACGCACGCTTACGCCCTCCATATTGTCGAGCACATCGCCCGGACCGAATGAGGCGATGACAGGGCCGTTGACCGGCGCTTCGCGTGAAAATTCTTCCATTGGCAGCAGGCGCAATTGCGCACGCACGCCGGTGAGCGGCGAGAAGTGACGCTCAAGCGTCAGCAACTGGCGGTCCGGCGTGACCGCCATGTCGGTGACCGAAAATGGCGGCACCAGCGCAAGCGTGAATGATTGTTCCACACATGAATCAAGGCACGCCGTCCATAGCGGCGTCTCCAGCCCCTCGCCGTCGGCATCCTTTGGACCATCCTCAAATCCCTGCTCGCCGGCATAGAAGATCGTGCCATCGACTGCAGCGATGGCTTCCAGGGAAGCGTTGTCGGGCAGGCGGCTCACTTCCGCATTGACCGGCACGGGCCAGGCGCGGGCGGCCGCGCCGTACGTGCCCCATTCATAACGCCAGATGCGGTGATCGCGCTCGAATGACACGAGCACGTCACCGGAAAGATCATTGGGGCGGGCGGCAGTCAGGCCCTCGGCGTCGCTTTCTTCCTTGCCGTCCAGCGCCCGGCCCTCGGGATCAAGAAGCGGTGCGAGGCGCACATTCCTGACGCCGGCAAGCCAGCCATCCCCGTCATAGGCAAGATCGCCCCACAGCCAATGACCCGCATCGGTGACGGCGAGAAAATTCAGACCATCCGCGCTGACCACCAGGCCCGAAATGCCGCCGAAGCGGATGTCGGCAGAATCCAGCCGCAAGATCCCCATGTAAACGAGGCGGCCTTCCTTCTGGTCCTGTGAATCAAGAAGATTGAGCGGGCGAAGCATTGCCGCAACATCGACCGGTTCACCCGCGACCGGCCCCACCGCCACAACTTCGTCGGCGCAGGCAGCCACGAGGAGGGGGAGTGCCGCGAGGAGAAGCCGCGGCCTCATGCGCGCACCGATGTCGATGTGGCCCGGGGTGCCGCGCGTGACGCATGCGGCGCCATCAGGGAAGAAGGCCGGTAGCGCTGGGGCGCGTGCGCCGTATCCTCATCAAACAATTCGGCGAGCTTGTCGGTCATGGCGCCGCCCAATTGCTCGGCATCGACAATGGTGACAGCGCGGCGGTAGTGGCGCGTCACGTCATGGCCGATGCCGATGGCATTCAGCTCGACCGGCGAACGGCTTTCGATTTCGGCGATCACGGCATGGAGATGATTGTCGAGGTAATTGCCCGCATTCACCGACAGGGTTGAATCATCAACCGGTGCACCATCCGAGATCACCATCAGGATACGGCGCTGCTCCGAGCGTGCCAGCAGGCGGTTGTGCGCCCAGATCAGGGCCTCGCCGTCGATGTTCTCCTTCAAAAGCCCTTCGCGCATCATCAGGCCGAGATTCTTGCGGGCGCGGCGCCAGGGTGCGTCCGCGCTCTTGTAGATGATGTGGCGCAGATCATTGAGGCGGCCGGGCTGGGGCGGCTTGCCCTCGGCAATCCATTTCTCGCGGGCCTGGCCACCCTTCCACGCGCGGGTGGTGAAACCCAGGATCTCCACCTTCACCGCGCAACGCTCCAGCGTGCGCGCAAGGATGTCGGCGCACATGGCGGCAACCGTGATCGGCCGACCGCGCATGGAACCGGAATTGTCGAGGAGGAGCGTGACAACCGTGTCGCGGAAATTGGTGTCGCGCTCGCGCTTGAAGGAAAGCGGTGCGGTCGGGTCGATGATGACGCGCGGCAGGCGGGCGGCATCGAGCGCCCCTTCCTCCAGATCAAATTCCCAGGAGCGGTTCTGCTTGGCGAGGAGTTTACGCTGCAGGCGGTTGGCCAACCGCGAGACGACGCCCTGCATGGCGGCCAGCTGCTGGTCGAGATAGGCGCGCAGGCGGGTCAGTTCTTCCGCATCGCATAGGTCTTCGGCGGCAATCGTCTCGTCGAATTGCGGCGCAAAAATGCGGTAATGCGGCCCCGCATCCTTGTCGGGCTGCGCATTGGGACGGAAGGGCTGGTTGCCGTCCTCGGTCGTCTCGGCATCGTCGGATGCATCCATCTCGTCCGATTCGACCTCGACGGCCTCTTCGTCGCCATCCTCGGCGGCGCCTTCCGACATTTCGGTTTCTTCGGTGGAAGAGCCTTCGGGGTCGCGGGCCTCGCCCTCATCGCCCTTGTCGCTTTGGGGGTCGCTCTCCTCGCTCTCCTCCTTGCCGTCGCTGTCATCGGGGTCGCCGAGTTCGTCGCCCATGTCGAGCTCGCGCAGCATGGTGCGCGTGATGCGGGCGAACGCCGCCTGATCGCGCACCAATTCATCCAGCCGCGACAGGGTGGCGCCCGACTTGCCCTCGATCACCGGACGCCAGACATCAACCAGTTTTGCTGCCGATGGCGGCACCTTGCGGCCGGTCAGCTTCTCGCGCACGAGGAGGGCGAGCGCATCAGCCAGTGGCGCGTCGCTGCGGTCCTTGATGCGGGCATAGCCGCGCGCGGCATATCTTGCGTCGAGGCTGGCGGCGATGTTGTCGCCCATGCCTTTCATCGCATTGGTGCCGATGGCCTCGATGCGCGCCTGCTCGACCGCCTCGAACACGGCGCGGGCATTGCCGCCCTGCGGCATGAACTGGTTGTGCACTTTCTCGTCATGGAAGGCGACTTTGAGTGCAAATGAATCCGCCTGACCCCGGATCAGGGCCACTTCCTGGGCGGGCAGGTCGCGGCTGGGCAGCGGCAGGCGCGCGCGCGCGCCTTTGAGATTGGCGGGCTCGGTGCCAAAGGTGACGGCAAGCTCTGGCTCCTCGGCGATGGAGCGGGTGGCTTGCGTGATGGCGCGCTTGAAGCGCTCGACCGGGGTCTCGGCTTTGGACATGGCAGGTGTTTCTAGCGCATGGCGCGGGGCGGATGGAATGGGGAAACCCAACGCGTTCCGGCACGTAAGGCTGACTGATCGCTTGGGGTCAGCTCAGGCAAGCCATTCCCACGCTTGTTGACGTGACGTGCCAAAAATGACACATTGCTGCATGATTGATCGCAGGAAGAAAATTCAGGCGAGGTATTACGTTTCGGTACGCGGTCAAAAGCCCGTGAGGGAGTGGTTGCTTTCGTTGGGCAAAAAGGACCGGTACGAGATCGGAAAGGATATGCAGAAAGTTGAATTTGGCTGGCCAATGGGTCGACCGTCGTGTGCACCCCTTGGTGGAGGTCTTTGGGAAGTCCGGAGTTCGTTGGATGGGAACAGGATTGCCCGCGTTCTCTTTGCGATCTCGGATGGCGATATGATCCTGCTCCACGGTTTCATCAAGAAAACGCAGAAGACACCAGCCGATGCTTTGACGGTCGCGAGAAGCAGAATGAAGGAACTGCCATGAAAGCAAAGAAGAAGCAGCGTCACCCGCGCATCAGCGGTGATACTCTTGATGAGATGCTGGCCGAAGAAGGGCTGCTTGATGCTGCTGAGGAGCAGGCGATCAAGGAGTTGATCGCGGATCAACTCACCGAAATCATGCGCCAGAAGGGCGTGACCAAGACAGTTATGGCCCGGCGCATGAAAACAAGTCGCCGCCAGCTGGACCGGCTCTTTGATCCAAGTGTCACGTCAGTCACCCTCAGCACCCTGCGCCGGGCGGCTGGCGCTGTTGGCCGGTCGCTCAAAATCGAACTTGTTTGAGCGTGAGCTCCATAGTGGGCCGTGAGCGCGCTTGCCGGGAAGTTTTGTGAGTTAACCGCTTCGATGCTCGTGACCTGGCTGGATTATTCGGGCAGCTGCGGCAGCCTTAGCCCCTCGCGGAGTTCCGTGAGGGTGAGTATCTCTGGCCCCTCACGCTCAAGCTGTGAGTTCCAGACAGGCATGCGCGATTCACCAATCTCGCGGTCAGAGGCTGGCGGCCAGAGCGCGGATAAATCGGCGACATCATCAGTTACCGGAAACGAGATGCCAGCCATATCCGGTATGGTTCGGCCCACATTGAATATGGCCACGATCCATTGCGAGTTGCTGTTGCAACCTCGGTGCGGCGGTTCAAAGAGCTGGAGCATCGCGGAGGGAATGGGCGCGCCCTGGAATCCCCAAAGCACTTCGACTATCGTGTTCTCATCGCTAATCGGAGTGTTGCATTCGCCAACGCGCACAAGGGCCACCTGATCGGCGGCCCTCAGTATATCAAGCGCACTTGCCTTCCGTGCGAAGCGGCGTTCAGGATCATTTGCGAGCGCCCTTACTGCCGTGAGCCATGGATCGTCGAGCGCTGTAATCTCTTCATATCCCAGACCGAACTTTGTCTGAACTCTGCCCTCCCCATCAAGAAAGAGAAGATAAGTTTTCCCCACTTCGAATGAAGGAACGAAGCCGCAATAGATGTTCTCGCGCATCTTCGGCGTAAAGGCATTCCAGAAGTCGCCGGGCGTCCAATGACGAAGAGGAGAACGCGGCGGTGCATACTCGGGCAATGTGCCATAGACAAAGGTCGCTCCTTCAAGTGTACCTTTGACTTGCTCCTCGACGAATAGCGAGAATTTGTAGATGGGCAGTGCGACGCGTTGAGATACCTCCGGATCATTCACAGGGTTTTGCGCGGTGACTGTGGCGAGAATGATGCTTGACGCCTTATCGACCAAGTAGCGGAAATTTGCCTGTTCCAGTGTCATCGGCGTGCGTGAACATGCATGCGCGCTTGTTGGCATGAGGCCCGCGATGGCGCACGCGAAAATTGACATTCCGAAGACGCGCGCTGCGCTCTTGCTGAAGCACCTGATTTTCATGTGAGTAACCGGCGTTCTGCGCGGCACCCCCTGCGCTGCGCTTCCGGGGATCAAGCAGGCGCGCAAACCTTGGCGGCAAACCGGCGTGAAAGTGGCAAGAGCGTGTCCGGTTTCACCACGCCAGAAATTTCAGGCCCTTGATGTCGCGGAAGTCGTCGGCGTTGCGCGTGATGAGAGTGGCGCGGTGCTGCATCGCCTGGGCGGCGATCATGCGGTCCAGCAGTTTGCGGCGTGCATATCCGGAAGTCTCGACAATACGCGCATAAAGGCTGGCGGCATCGTCATCGAATGCCAATACCGGGATCGCGGCAAGGATCGCGTCCAGCCGCGCCCGGCGCATCTTTGCAAAAGCAGGCTCACGCCAGACGCCGCCTTCCAGCTCTACCCGCGTGATGACCGACATGAGGATGGCACCGGCCAATCCGCCGATGCGCGTTGCCGTCAGCGCATCGCCATCGCGCAGGGCAATGGCGATATTCGTGTCGATCACGAAGGCCATGGCTCAGAGACCTTCGCGCTCCGGCAATTCGTTGTCGTCCCGCTCCTCGATTGATGGTGGGGCAGGCAGCTTCGCCAGTCTTGCCAGCATCTGCGGGACTGTAGAGGACGCGGGGTACACTGTCAGCACATCGCCCGAGCGCACCAGCACAAGTTCGACATCGGCACCGAAAGCAATGTCCCTGGGCAAGCGGATGGCTTCGCTGTTGCCGCTCTTGAAGGTGCGTGTGCGGGAAATGGTCATGGGGAGCTCCCTCACATCATGTGATATACGCGTATATACATGCAAATCGGGGGAGATGCAACCATCCAGACACACACCGAACTTGGCAACGGACTCAGTCTGAGGAGCGAGAATTCAATCCACTCGAAGCCGTGCCACTAAAGGTAAGCGGTGCATCGAGCCATGCGCAGTCTTCGGCGGTCAGGTCGGCAGCGGTGAATGTTTTTTCCCAGCCCTTGCGCACACCCCGCTCTGGCGTGAGGAAGATCCGCTCGCGTTCAAACTCCGGCATGGCTTCTACGCCACCATCACGCGGGCGGCGGATTCGGGCAGTTCCTCGCCAAAGCAGCGCTGGTAGAATTCCGCGACTGTCGGGCGCTCCAGCTCGTCGCATTTGTTGAGGAAGGTCACGCGGAAGCCGAAACCGACATCGCCGAAAATCTGTGCGTTCTCGGCCCAGGTGATCACCGTGCGCGGGCTCATCACGGTTGAAATGTCGCCATTGATGAAGGCCGAGCGCGTGAGGTCAGCCACGCGCACCATGGCCGAAATCTGCTTCTTGCCTTCCGGCGTCTGGTAGGCCGGCGACTTGGCAAGGATGATCTCCACTTCCTTGTCATGCGGCAAATAGTTCAGCGTCGTCACAATCGACCAGCGGTCCATCTGGCCCTGATTGATCTGCTGCGTGCCGTGATAGAGGCCGGTCGTATCGCCCAAGCCGATCGTGTTGGTGGTCGAAAACAGGCGAAACCACGGATTGGCGCGGATCACCTTGTTTTGATCAAGCAAGGTGAGGCGGCCTTGCGCCTCCAGCACGCGCTGGATCACGAACATCACGTCCGGGCGGCCCGCGTCATACTCGTCGAACACAAGGGCGACCGGGCGCTGCAGCGCCCAAGGCAGAATGCCTTCACGGAATTCGGTTATCTGCTTGCCGTCTTTCAGGACGATCGCGTCCTTGCCGATCAGGTCGATGCGGCTGATATGGCTGTCGAGATTGACGCGCACGCACGGCCAATTGAGGCGGGCGGCCACCTGCTCGATATGGGTTGACTTGCCGGTGCCGTGATAGCCCTGCACCATCACACGCCGGTTGAAGGCAAAGCCGGAAAGGATGGCCAGCGTCGTTTCGCGGTCGAAGCGGTAGGCGGGATCAAGGTCGGGCACATACTCGGACGACTTTGAAAAGGCGGGAACCGCCATCCTGATGTCGATGCCGAAGACGGCCTTCGCATCGACCTTGGTGTCGGGCGCGGCGCTGGGGGACAATCCGGTTTCAATCTCGGCCATGCAATTCCTGCCTTACAATTCCTGATGCGCAATCATTCCCGGAGCCAGCAGCAGACATTGTTGCGGCAGGAACAGACAGCTGGCGCCTTCTGACGCGCCGGACCCTCAGGCGTATCCGGATGTCTTGAGCGTCGAGTAGGCGCGGATGACCTGGGCAAGGCGCTCCTCGGCCGTCCGGTCGCCGCCATTGACGTCGGGATGGAAGCGCTTGACGAGTTCCTTATACCGGGCCTTCACGTCGTTCAAGGATGCCCCGGCGTCAAGACCAAGGGTCGCCAAGGCTTCGGCTTGCAGCGGCAGCGGGCGGCGCTGGCGTCCGGCCTTGGCATTGGCGGAAGCGGCGCGGCGGAAAAACGGATGCGCACGCGCGCGGGCCGCTGCCTCGCCTGGCGCGCTGACGCGGTCGCCCAGCTTCCAGGTCGGGCGGTGGCCGGTGAGCGCATCGCGCTGGAAGGCCTGAACCGCTTCCTCCGGCATGCCCTCGAAGAAATTCCAGCTCTCATTGTGGGCGCGCGCATGCGGCATGCAGAGCCATATGAAGACATCCGTCTCGGTCCGGCTCTTGGGCGCGCGATGCACGCCTGCCTGCGTACAGCCGGGATGATCGCAGGCACGGGTCCGCGGCCGCGTCTCTTCCTTGCGGATGCGGAAATCGAAGCTGAAACCGCCTTTGGGGGCATCACTCATGGGTGTGATTATGCGGAGGCAATCGTTACAAGACAAGAAATGCGATTGGCTGATTGGGCACTTGACATGAACATGGTCATGCGTATCCGCGAAAAACTCACTTCGGCGTTTGCACCTTTGTCACTCGACGTGGTTGACGACAGCGCACGCCACGCTGGCCATGCGGGGTCGCAGCCGGGCGGGGAGACACATTTCAACGTGGTCATTGTGTCCGGGGCCTTTCAAGGGCTGACCCGCGTGGCGCGTGCGCGCCGCATCCACGAGGTTCTGGCCGATGAACTTGCCGGCCGGGTCCATGCATTGTCCATCCGCGCGGCTGCGCCGGGGGAAAATGCCGAAACTTAAGCCTGCTTCTCGTCCTTTTCGGCTTTTTCGCCTTTATCCGCCTTGTCACCACTTTGGGCGGGGGGCGTCACGCGCAGCGCCGTGATCTGGTTGCGGTGCTTGCGCATGATCTCGAAGGTGAAGTTATGGAAGACGAAGACCTGACCCGCTTCGGGAATGGTCTGGGACTCATGGATCACAAGCCCGGCAACCGTGGTTGCGTCATCATCGGGCAAGGACCAGTGCATCGCGCGGTTGGCGTCACGGATGGCCACCCAGCCATCGACGATCACGGTGCCGTCGGGCTGCGGGCGCACGCCGGAAGTCTCGCGGTCGTGCTCGTCGCGGATCTGGCCGACGATTTCTTCCAGAATGTCTTCCAGCGTGATGAGACCGCGCAAGGCGCCGTACTCATCCACCACGATCGCAAAGTGGGTGCCGCGCTTCAGGAATTCGGACAGCTGCTCCTGCAGCGTCGTCGTTTCGGGCACAAACCACGGTTTCAACGCAAGCGAGGGAATGTCGATGGAGGCAATGCCGCCGCGATGGCGGGCAACCGCGCGCAGGAGATCCTTCACATGAAGGACGCCGATGATGTTTTCGGGATCATCGCGGTAGAGCGGCAGGCGGGTATGCTTGGACGTCAGCACCAGATCCAGCAATTGCTGGCTCGGCAGGTCGGCATCCAGCATCGCCATGTTCTTGCGGTGGACCATGACTTCGGCAACCGACAGGCTTTTCAGGTCAAGCACACCGCCCAGCATGAAGCGGTCTTCGGCCTCCACAGCACCTTCGGAGTGGTGCAAGTCAATCGCGCCACGGATTTCCTCGTGGGCCGCGTCGCTGTCGGTCTCCTGGCGCGCATTCACGCCAAAGACGCGCAGGATCGCCCAGACAAAAGCCTGCACCGCATGGATGACGGGGTAAAGGATCACCACCAGCGCGCTGATGATCGGTGCCACCGCCAGCGCCGTGCGGTCGGCATAGTTGAAGGCATAGGTCTTGGGCAGGACCTCGCCGAACAGGATGACGAGCACGGTCATCACTGCGGTTGCAACCGCAATCGCCTTGTCAGCATCCTGCTCGAAAAGCTGCAGGAACAGGGCGGTGCCCAGCGTTGACGCAAGAATGTTGACGAAATTGTTGCCGACAAGGATGGCGCCGATGAAACGCTCGCGACCGGCGTAAAGGCGGTTCACGGATGCCGCGCGGCGGCTGCCCGACTTTTCCAGTGCGAACATCTTGGCGCGGCTCGCGCCGGTCAGGGCCGTTTCGCTTGCCGAAAAGAAGGCCGAGCAGAACAGGAGAAGCCCGATGCTGCCGGCAAGGAGGAGGATTTCGGGCGTCATGGCGTGGTTCCGGTCGCGCAGCTGTCAGGATAAAGGGTGGCAGGTTAGAGGGTGGCAGGCGTCAGGGAGCGGGCAAGCACGCGGGTCAAGGCATCCAGCGGCACGTCGTTATGCGGGCGCGTGTCGCCGATCCCGTGCGGCAGGACGAAAACAATTTTGCCGCCCGCCGCCTTCTTGTCGTGGCGCATGTGGGCGATCAGCGCCTCGGGCGTCGTCGAAAGCCCGGCGATATCCGCGATGCGGACCGGCAATCCCGATGACGCGATGTGCCTGACCACACGGCTTGCATCCGCCTGGCCGGAAAAGCCCAGATCGGCTGCAAGCTCAAAGGCAAGCCCCATGCCGATGGCAACCGCTTCGCCGTGCAGCAGGCGATCCGAAAAACCGGTCTCGGCCTCCAGCGCGTGGCCGAAAGTGTGGCCAAGGTTGAGGAGGGCGCGACGGCCCTGCTCGCGCTCGTCTTCGGCCACGATTTCCGCCTTCATGCGGCAGCAATGGGCGACAGCGTGATTGAGCGTGAAGGCGTCGCCCGCAAGCAGGCTCGGTGCATTCTTCTCGCACCAGGCAAAGAAGGTGGCGTCTCCCAACAGCCCGTATTTCACCATCTCGGCATAGCCTGCGCGCATCTCGCGCGGCGGCAGGGTGGCCAGAAGGCCCGTATCCGCGATGACAAGGCGTGGCTGGTGAAAGAGCCCGATGAGGTTCTTGCCGCTTTGTGCGTTGATCGCGGTCTTGCCGCCGACCGAACTGTCCACCTGCGCCAATAGCGTCGTCGGGATCTGGATGAAATCAACGCCGCGCTTCAGCAATCCCGCTGCAAGGCCGGTCAGATCGCCGATCACGCCACCGCCGAAAGCGGTGATGACATCACCGCGCTCGACTTCAAGTGCCAAAAGCGCATCACAAAGCCGTTCGAGCCCGGCAAAGCTCTTCTCGCCTTCGCCGGGCTGCAGGATGACCGGATGGGCCTCCATACCGGCGGCGGCCATCGTGTCCATCAGGGCGGCGAGGTGATGGCGCGCGACATTTGCGTCCGTCACGACAATCGTGCGGTTGCGGCGTGCGTGCTTGCGGATGGCGGTTCCAGCGTCGGCCAGAAGCCCCGAGCCGATCATGATGTCATAGGCGCGCGCGGCAAGTCCGACACGCACCGTTTCACTGCTGCTCATGGATCAATGTCCACGCCATGGCGCTCCAGCGCGTCAAGGATGGCGCGCACCACGCGGTCATGGGGTTGGTCTGACGTTTCAACCGTGATGTCGGCCTCGCCATAGACGGGATAACGCTCGGCGATCAGGCGCTCCATGGTGCCGCGCGGATCGTCATTCTTGAGCAAAGGCCGCGTCTGCTTGCGCAGGACCCGCTTCATCAGAAGATCAAGATCGGCCTTCAGCCAGATTGTCACGGCGCGCAATTTTGAGAGCGCGCGCGTGTCTGCGTCCATGAAGGCGCCGCCGCCGGTTGCCAGGACATGGCGCGGTCCGTCGAGCAATCGGGCAATCACCCGGCGTTCGCCCGCGCGGAAGGCCGGCTCGCCATAGAGTTCAAAAAAGTCGCTGATGGAGCAACCGGCCGCTTGTTCGATCTCGGCGTCTGCGTCGCTGAAGGGCAGGCGCAGCGATTGCGCCAGACGCCGGCCAATCGTGGTTTTGCCGACACCCATCAATCCGACAAGGACGATGGTGCGCTCTGACTTCGGACGCGGCGTGGGTGCCGCGGGGCCCTGGCCCTGTGCCTCTTGGGGATTCTCGTGGTGATTCATGGGTGACCTGCGGGCGGGGGTTTAGAGCATTGGGCCCTGCATTTCCAGTGTCGCGGCAAAATCCGTTAACCCTTGGCGGCATCAAAGCGAATCTGCGTGTGTTTCTCCCCTTTTTTTGCCGCATTCGGCGGGCACGGTTGGCTTGCCGGGCGGTCTTCTTGACCACACGGCGATGATGCGGCTTTCCTCGGCTATCAGCGGTTGATACGCATTGCGTTCCATAAAATCGGGGATTTGCCCATGTCACGCCCGGCCTTGCTTGGCAGTTTTGCCCTTGCCCTGTTCGTCATCGTTGCGGGCGGTCTCGTCTATCTTGCCGAAACGGCTCAGCCGCAGACCTCCGTGAAGGAAGAGACACTCCCCGATGAGCGGTTCCCGAAATAGTTTTTTGCGTGCGCTTCTGGCCGGTGCGGCCGTGCTTGTTCTTTCGTCATCCGCCGCGATGGCAGAACCGCGTCCGCTGATGCCCGAAGTCCAGCCGCTGCCGCCGCCGCCCGGCACGGAAGAGGCGCCGGAAGATGCGCCGTTCCCCGGCACGCAGGATGCGCCTTCGCCTTTTCCGGCACCTTCAACCGGCCCGCAGACCTATCCCGAGGCGCCCGCGCCTGCCGTCGATCAGGCCGACAGTTTCGCGCCGATGGAAGATGGCACGCTGGATGATGCCAATGGCGGCCTTGGCTATGACCTTTGGGCCGATACGCTTTACGAGGATGTTGTTGCCATCCTGCCGCGCCTGCCGGTGGGCACCGTATCGCCTGCCGTGAATGACCTTTCGCGCCGCCTGCTCTTGACCATTGCCGAGCCGCCTTATCCCGATCCGCGCCGTCCGGGCTCGGAAACGCAGCGCCCGTTCAACGCCATCAAGCTTGAGCGCCTTGCCAAGGGCGGACTTCTTTCCGACGTGGATGCGCTCATCTCGCGCATGGAAACGTCGAGCTTCCGCACCAAGCAGTTGCGTGTCGATGCGCTGATGCTGCTTGGCCGGTTCGATGAGGCATGCGGTGAAGCGTCCGCCGACCGGCTGGCGACCAATGATCCCTACTGGATCGAATTGCGCGGGCTCTGCTATGCGCGCGAAGGCAACATGCCCGCCGTCAGCCTGACGCTTGAAGTCATGCGCACGCTGGGGATTGTCGATGATCCCTACATGGCGATTGCTGCCCATATTGCGGAGGCAGCACCACTCAAGCTCGAGTCCCTGGAAGACCCGACACCGATCCATCTGGCACTTCTGGCCATCGCGCAGGCGCAAGTGCCGCGCGACGGCGTGCCGGATGCCGATCCCGGCATCCTGATGGCGATTGCGCGTTCCGAGGCAACGCCTATCGATGTGCGGCTTCAGGCAGGCGAAGGTGCGGCCTATGCAGGCGCGCTGCCGGTTGATGAGTTTGCGGGTCTCCTCCTGATGCTGCCTGCAAAGCCCGCCGAACTCGCGAATTTGCCGGTTGCGGGCGGCGACGTGCTGGTGGCCGCGCGCCATTTCCAGAACGTCAACAACAAAGAGGGGCTTGCGGATCGCGCGCGCGCGCTGGAAGCAGCGCTCTCGCATGCGCGCTCGCGTGGTCTCTATGAACTTTATGCGCGCGCCTATGGTCCCTTGATCCGCGATCTCACGCCTTCCATGGAATCCGCGTTTTTTGCGCGCGAGGCGGCGCGGGCGCTGGTCCTTTCGGGCCGTTACGACCGGCTGGCCGACTGGATGAATGTCATGGCGCAGACAAGCGATAGCGCCACATCCGACACGCTTGCGGTATGGCTTGCACTCGCGTCACCCACGACCGAGCGGGTGGCCGCGGCCGATGGTCCGCTCTCGCGGCTTGCCGATGCTGCGCGCAATGCGCCGCAGACAAACCCGGTTGCGATGCGCGCTGCACTGACGGTCGGGCTCTATGATGCGCTTGGCTATCAGCTGCCCGAGAATGTGCGCATGGTGCTTGTCAACAATCCGGTCCTGCGGGGTGCGCCTGCGGATTCCGCTACGATGGCGGGCCTGACCGACGCCATGCGGGCCGGGCGGCGCGGTGACGTGATCCTGCATGCACTTGCCATCATCGGCGCGCAGGGGCCGCAGCAGGCCAATCCGCGCGGCGTGATCGAGGCAGTGGCGGCGCTTGCCCATATCGGCCTTGAAGATGAAGCACGCGCCATCGCACTTGAGGCGCTACTGGCGCGGCCTGACGCGGCAGGCGGCTGATCCACCAGATGGGCCGGGCGCGGGACCCCCAATCACTGCTCCACGGGCCCTTCAGCGGCGACCGGCATCTTTCCGCCTTTCTGGAAATGCTGAGCGTTGAACGCGGTGCGTCGGTCAATACGCTGTCCGCTTACACGCGTGACCTGTCCGACTTTGCGCTTTTCCTTGCCGCGCGGCAGCGCACGCCGGGTCAAGCGCGCGAGGCGGATGTGTCCGACTATCTGGCTGATCTTCATCGCCGGAACTTGAGTGCTGCCACCGCCGCACGGCGGCTTTCGGCCATCAAGCAATTCTGCGGTTTCCTGTTTGCTGCAGGCCATGCGGACGACAATCCCGCCCTTGTCCTCAAGACACCGCGCAAGACGCGGGCGCTGCCGCTGATGCCTGATGAAGGCGATCTTGCACGCATCATGGAGGCTGCGGCCGAAGACGACAGCGGCGAGGGTGTCAGGATGCACACGCTGCTTGAGCTTGCGCGCGGGTCCGGCCTTCGGGTGTCGGAGCTTGTCGGACTGCCACTGGCCGCGGCGCGCTCGCGCGAGCGTGTCATCCACATCAGGGGCAAAGGCGGGCGCGAGCGCATCGTGCCGATCTCGCTGGAAGCGCGCGCGGCACTCGACCGCTGGATCCCGAAGCGCGACGGTTTCGTGCCGAAGGACAAAATCCGCGCGACCAAAGCAGAACGCTTCCTCTTTCCCTCCGCCTCGCGCGAGGGGCATCTGACCCGCCAGCGCTTTGGCCAGTTGCTGAAGGAGCATGCGATGCGCGCGGGCGTTGATCCCGCAAAATTGTCGCCGCACGGGTTGCGACACGCCTTTGCGACATCGCTGGTCGCGGGCGGGGCAGACCTTCGGGCCGTCCAGCAGATGCTGGGCCATGCCGATATCTCGACAACCGAGATCTATACCCATGTGGCGGATGCGCGGCTTTCCGCCCTCGTCAACGAGAAACATCCGCTGGCGGTGCCGACCCCGCGCGGAAAAGGCGTCAAACAACCCTAGAACGCGTGGAACCGGCGGCAAGGCCCTTGATCGTCGGCCTTACGTCTTGCTTGATGGCGGCATCGTCTCATTCTTTCACCCAAGATGCTGTCGCCATGAGCTTTACGACTTACGACCGCGCCACCCAGCGGCTCAACCGTTCCAAACTTTTCGTGCCGGGCTCGCGCCCCTCGATCTTCGAGAAGGCAGCCAAAGGCCCCGCCGATGTCGTGTGCCTCGATCTTGAAGATGCCGTGGCGCCCGCCGAGAAAGTCGAAGCGCGGAAAAACGTGATCGCCGCCCTCAACGGCGTTGATTGGGGCAACAAGACCGTGACCGTGCGGATCAACGGGCTTGATACGCATTGGTGCTATCGCGATGTCATCGACCTCATCGAACTGGGCGGCGAGCGTCTGGATGCGCTGATGATCCCCAAGGTGGGCGTTGCCGCCGATGTCTATGCGATCGACATGCTGGTCACGCAATCCGCCAAAGCGAGCGGGCGGCGCAAGGAGTTCGGACTTGAAGTCATCATCGAGAGTGCGCTGGGGCTATCCAACGTGGAAGAAATCGCCAAGAGCTCACCGCGGATGGAGAGCCTGCATTTCGGCTCGGCAGATTATGCGGCCTCGCAATCGATGCGCACGACCAATATCGGCGGCGGCAACAGCCAGTATGTGATGCTGACGGATGCCGACAAAGCGGGGGCACGCGAAAGACACTGGGCGGATCTCTGGCACTATCCCTTGTTCCGCATGTGCCAGGCGGCACGGGCCTTTGGACTTACGCCCATCGATGGACCGTTCGGCGACTACAACGATCCCGACGGTTATCGCGCGCAAGCCGAGCGCACGGCGGTTCTGGGCTGCGCCGGCAAATGGGCGATCCATCCCAATCAGGTGCCGCTCGCCAACGAGATCTATACGCCGCCTGCGCATGAAGTCGCGCGGGCCGAGGCGATCCTTGCCGCGATGGCTGAAGCACAAGCGGGTGGGGCGGGAGCTGCGACGTACAAAGGCCAGCTCATTGATGCCGCCTCGATCCGGCAGGCGGAAGTGATCGTCTCGCAGATGAAGCTGATCCGTGAACGGACGGGTGGGTGAGGGGGCAGGAAAAGCGTGACTGACCCGGTCCATTTGGGATGTGATTGAGCGCTAGGGTTGCTTGTGCGACCGCAGGGGAGATGCAGCACGCGGTCATCTCTATGCGGTCACCGTGTCACCGAACCTAAATTTCAGGTTGCTTCATGCTTCGCTTTGGCGGCTTGAGAACAGACGAGCAGCGTTCATCGCAGAGACAAATATTGAACCGTCTGTCTGGCCCGCGATAGATTGACGGACGTGCTGACTTTCGTCGGGAGCCGAGATGCTCACGGGCTGGAATGCACTCTCGAATTTGGTGGTCTTAAATGGCAGAGGAAATCGCATTCAGGTACGTAGGATTTCACGATCTCCCTCTCGTCATCTCAATCAACTATCGCGGAATGAGGCTGCTGCTTTCATCATACTTCGATGTAGCGCTCGACGAGTACACGTCGTTTTACGAGGTGTATCTTGTCGGACCTGCAGGTGATGTGCTCGGGGACCCAATGGATTGGGAATGGATTGAGAAGGAGTGCCGCCTCATTGGCACAATTGAAAAGACCGCGCTCGCGTTCGACGATAGGAAACGTGAATTCCTGACAAGGCAGACGCTCGAGCCCACGCTGGACCCGCTCCTTCGTTCGGCGGGTGTGTTGACATGAAGCGCGCGTTGTATGACCGCGGGATCAATGGCAGAATCACCTCTACACAACTTTTGCTGTCTCGCCAGAGTTCGGTGACACCGCCGCCCATCTCCAAGGTATGCCGATGACAGAGAGCGAGTTGCCGGATGATGCTGATGGCGCTGCGCTGAAGCGATTGGCGGATGATGGGGTGAGCCTCGGCGAAAGTCGGGAGGTGGACTTCTCCATCTGGCTGAATGACAGGGAAGAAGCCTATCGCGTGCAGCAGCTGCTTGATGGGAAGGGCTATCGCTTCCGCGTTTACCAGGTCCGCATGAGCGGACGGTGGAGCATCGACTGTACGCGCGTAGTTCGCCTAGGGTATGAGGCGATTGTCGCGGCGCAGAATGAGTTGAATGCTGACCTCGCTCCCTTGGGTCTGGTGTGCGACGGCTGGGGAACAGCACATTGATTGCGGGCGCGGCCTAATTCCGGCACGCCCACTGTGCGTCCTTCGATAAGAACTCAGGATGAGGCAGTCTGTGGGGTGCATCTGTGCAGGCCACTTGCCTCCTCATGGTGGTGAGCCTTCGTCGAACCACGCATTGAGTGAGTGCAACACACAACTCATTCCGCATTCCAGACGTGAGCAATGATGCGCCGTCGCCACTACCCCACCCGTTTCAGCTTGTCGGGATTGCGCACGATATAGATGCGCGCGATGCGGCCGTCATCGGCGAGTTCAAGGCTGATCGTGCTGTCCAGGGTGCCATCCTCGCGCAAAATCAGTGAGGGCAGGCCGTTCACCATTGCTGCAGCAAAGGAGAGCGGCGCATCACCCCGCTTGCGCGCGATGCCAAGCAGAAAGCGGGCGATCTTGTCATCGCCATAGATGGGGTTGAGGGCTGCTGCGCGCTTGCCGCCGCCGTCGCTAAGCAGCACGGCATCGGGCGCAAGGTGCCTTTTGACCGCTTCGGTATCGCCATTGGCCGCCGCGGTAAGGATCGCCTCGAACAGGGCGCGATGGGCCTTTTCATCGACAGCAAAGCGCGGGCGTGCCTCTGCCACATGCGCGCGGGCGCGCTCGATGATCTTGCGGCAGGCAGCCTCGCTTTTTCCCAGGAGGTTTGCGATCTCGCCATAATCCGCATCAAACGCTTCGCGCAAAAGGAAGGCCGCGCGTTCATCCGGCGAAAGCCGCTCCAGCACCAGAAAGAGCGCAACCGAAAGATCGTCGGCACGGGCAAGGCGCTCATCCGCGCCGATGGCAGACCAGGGCTCAGCCTCCGGCGTCACCGGTTCAGGCAGAAAGGGACCGACATAGATTTCGCGCTTGCGGCGCGCACTGCGCAATTCGTCGATGGCCAGACGCGCGGTCACTTTGGCAAGCCATGCAGCCGGGTCCGCTATCGTGTCGGTGGGTGTCGCCTGCCATTTGAACCAGGCGTTCTGCACGATGTCCTCGGCGGCGCCCACATCCCCCAGCATGCGATAGGCAAGCCGCATCAGGCGCGGGCGCGCCGCCTCGAAAGCACCAGTTTGCGGATCAGGCGATGGCATACGCGAGGCTCTTTCCTCAGGCGGCGCGGGGAAGTGGCGTGCCCGTTTCCACCTTTACCAGATCGCAGCTGACTGCGTGACCCATGGCGCGCTTCATCGCGGGATAGACGCGGGCAAAGGCAACCGCACAGGCAAGATCCACCATGCCCTTTTCGCCCCAAGCGGCGATCACTTCATGGCGAATGGTTTCCAGGGCCGCACTGTTCATCACAATCGCCTGACCAAAGCGGAAGCCAAGCGAAACCGGCGCGGGCAATCGATCAAGGCGGCCATCCATCATGGCCCGAATGTCGCTGGCAGCGACGCCGTGCTTCAGCGCCATGTTGACGACAATCTGTACGCAGGAGCCGCAATCATCGTGGAGCGTTGATGCAAGATGTGCAGCCATGACGGCATGCATGGGCGCCTTTTCGCGGTGCATGCCGAAAGCGCGCGCCCTTGCCATCTTCCAGAAGGCGCGTGGCGCAATGCGATGGAGGTCGCGCAGATAGTCAAGGCTCACGCGGAAATCACGCTCACTACGGGCAATGAAATGAAGGGCAATGCGTCGCAGCATGTCGTCAGGCCTCCTTGGGCCGGTTGATCCAGATGAGGGCAAGCAGAAGGGTGATGGCGGCGGGCAGATAGATGCCGATGAACTCGCCGGCGATTGCCGCTACCCCATGCGCGCCATGGCCGACCCCATGATCGATCAGGTGGGTTGCGGCATGGCCTGCACTGAAAATGGCAGAGAGTGCGAGCAGAAGCGCGTCCTTGCGCCTGATGCCGAACCACATCGCCAGCGAGGCCGCGAGATAGGCCAAGCCAATGTCGCGGATGAAATGGACGTTCAGGGGGCCGGTCTCGGCGACCCCGGGCGTCTCGGCGTACCAAAATGACGGCAGCGTCAGCATGACAAGGCCGTTCGCCAGCCCCAAAATGGCCAGGGCAAGGCCCGAAAGGGCAATGATCCGAACAGGTTGCATGAAACTTGCTCTCCCGTTACAGGGGGCACGCCGCTTTGCCTTTGGCCCCTATTGGCGATAAGACGATTATCCCCCCGATTTTGTGACAGGTAGCCATGAACGCCTATCTCGAATTTGAGAAACCGGTTGCCGAACTCGATGGCAAGATCGAGGAGCTGCGGCGGCTGGCGGCGGATGATGCGACCGTCAATGTCGCAGACGAGATCCAGCGGCTGGAAGGAAAGTCAGCGCAGGCGCTGCGCGACATCTACACAAAGCTGACCCCGTGGCAGAAGACGCAAGTGGCGCGGCATCCTGCGCGGCCGCATTTCTTCGACTATGTGAAGACGCTGGTCGATGAATTCACGCCGCTGGCCGGCGACCGCGGCTTCGGCGATGACAATGCGATTGTCGGCGGGCTTGGCCGCATGCGGGGGCGTCCCGTCGTCGTGATGGGCCATGAAAAGGGTCACGACACCAAATCGCGCCTCAAGCACAATTTCGGCATGGCGATGCCCGAAGGCTATCGCAAGGCCGTGCGCCTGATGAGCCTTGCCGAGCAATTCGGACTGCCGGTCGTCTCGCTGGTCGATACGGCAGGCGCGTTTCCGGGCGTGGGTGCGGAGGAGCGCGGCCAGGCTGAAGCCATCGCGCGTTCGACCGAAAAATGCCTGTCGCTTTCGGTGCCGCTTGTCAGCGTCATCATCGGCGAAGGCGGTTCCGGCGGAGCTGTTGCAATTGCAACCGCCAACACGGTCCTGATGCTTGAGCACTCCGTCTATTCGGTCATCTCGCCCGAGGCGTGCTCGTCCATCCTTTGGCGCAGCCCGGACAAGGCGCAGGACGCCGCCAACGCGATGAAGGTGACGGCGCAGGATTTGCTGGCGCTCAAAGTGATCGACGGGATCATTCCCGAGCCTCTGGGCGGCGCACACCGCGATCCCGTGAAAATGATCCATGAAACGGGGACGGCCATCGACATCGCGCTCAAGATGCTCTCGGGCCGCGATGGTGCTGCGCTCAAGCGCGAGCGGCGGGAAAAGTTCCTCGCCATCGGCCGCACATTGGCGGCGTGACGGGAAGCGGTGCGCCCTTCGACTGCATTGCTTCGCAATGCGCTCAGGGTGAGGAGAGTGGTGGACTGCATCGATGCAATTCGCTGCCTCCCTCATGGTGAGCCTTCGTCGAACCACGCAGTGCGTTGATGCGAATGTCCCTATTGAAGGCGCACGCCGCATCAAAAACCGATGTCGTTGGCGAAACCGGAGATTTCGGGGATGAGCAGATCCGGTTTTTCCAGCATGGCGAAATGACCGCCTGAGGGCATGTCACGCCAGCGCACCACATTCATGTGACGCTCGACGAAACTGCGCGGCGGCCAGGGCAGGAATTCCTTGGGAAAACTCGCGACACCGACCGGTTGGGTGATGCGGGCGTCCGGCGGCAACGGCTCGGTGCCGAAATCGAGGAAATAGCCGGGATAATACCAAAGCGCGCTCGTGAAGGCGCGGTTGACGAGATAGGTCATCACATTGGTGATGAGCTGGTCCATCGTGAAGGATGCTTCAATGCCGCCTTCGCCGATATCGCTCCACGCATGGAACTTGTCGATGATCCAGCTTGCGGCGCCCATCGGGCTGTCTTCCATACCAAAGGCAAGGGTGAGCGGTGAGCCGACATGAACCTTGAAATAGGCATTGCTCGCCTCGAAGGCTGCCGCAAAACGCTGGGACCACGCCTTCTCCGCGTCGCCCTCGGGCTGCACAGTGAAATTGCGCCAGAAGAAGAAATTGAAATGCGCGCCCGCGCATTCCGGCGCCTCATAGGCAAGCCATCCAGACAGCAGGCTTCCCCAATCGCCGCCCTGCGCGATATAGCGTTCGTAGCCCAGCACATCGCGCATGAGCCTGGCCATCAGCCACGCCATCTTTCGCGGCGATGTGGGGCTGGTATTCGGCGAAGAAAAGCCGAATCCGGGCAGCGACGGCACGATCACATCAAAGCCGTCTTCCGCTTTGCCGCCAAATCGCTCGGGGTGGGCGAGGCGTTCAACGGCATGCATGAACTCGACATGCGAGCCGGGCCAGCCATGAAGCAGCAGAAGCGGTCGGGGTCGGGTGCTTGATCCCTTCTCGTGCACGAAATGGATCGTGTGATCGTCGATCTCTGCCGTGAACTGGGGAAAGCGGTTGAGGGCGGCTTCCTGCTTGCGCCAGTCATAGGCATCAAGCCAGTACGCGCGCAGCTTCAGCATGAAGGCGTGGCTTGCACCCAATTGCCACGACGAGGCAAGCGGGGCAGGCGGAGCGGGCGGCAGATGCGCATTCAAAAGCCGCGTGCGGATGTCTGCCAGCACGGCGTCCGGCACATTGATGCGAAAGGGTTTTGTGACGAGCTTTGACATCATCAATGTTCCATCGGGAGGGCAATGGCTGCGCCTTCGCGGCGCGGATCGGCGCCACCCGTCAAGCGGGCGGGTTCAATGGCGATCACATGAAGGCCGCTTGTCAGGCGACCCAACTGCGCGCGATGACCCATGGCCTCAAGCGCGGGTTTCATCTCTGCCAGAACGGTTCCGTCTTCGAGCGTGATGGCAAAGTCACCGCCATTATGGTGCGGCAGGCTGACGGCTTCCTGCGGCGGCAATCCGCCGTCAAGCATCGCGACCAGCGTTTGGGCGACATAGCCGATGATCTGGCTGCCACCCGGCGATCCCAACGCCAGAACGGGTTTGCCCGCATCGTCAAAGACGATCGCAGGCGACATGGAACTGCGCGGGCGTTTTCCCGCTGCGGGCGCATTGGCAACCGGCAGGCCGCCATTTTCCGGAGCAAACGAAAAGTCGGTCAGCTCGTTGTTGAGGAGAAAGCCCGCCGCCATCACCTGCGCGCCGAACGGTCCCTCGATGGTGGTCGTCATCGCGACGATGTTGCCATACGCGTCCACGATGGTGAAATGGCTGGTGCCGTTTTCGGATGGCCGCACATGGGCGCCGAAGGGCAGCGGCGCGCCAAGCGGATCACCGGGCGTTGCATTCGCAATCGCTGTTGCTTCACTGATAAGCGCACTGCGGGCAGCAAGATAGGCGCGATCCGTAAGTGCCGCGACAGGCACATCAATCACATCGGGATCGCCGATCCAGATGGCCCGGTCGGCATAGGCAAGGCGTGTCGCCTCGCTCAGGCGATGAACGAACGACAATGTACCGGGTTGAAGCTCCTCAGGCGGAAAGCGTTCCAGCATGCCGAGAATCTGGATGAGCGCGACGCCACCCGATGAGGGTGGCCCCATGCTGCACAAGAGGTGGATGCGATAGGCACCGCAGACCGGATCGCGCGCGACAGGGCGATAGGCGGCAAGATCCTCGTGCGTGATCGTCGCGGGCAAGGGCGCGCTGGCGGCGGCTGCAATGATCGCATCGGCGATGGGGCCCTCGTAGAACGCGCGCGGATCGCCCGCGATGGCTTCCAGCGTCTGCGCATAGGCTTCGTTCACGCGCACTGCACCCGCGGCCAAGGGCGCACCATCCGGCCAGAAATAGGCGGCAGTCGCGGGTACATTCTGCAATGACGGGAACGCCTTGATGGAAGCAGCGAGCCTTGGGCTCACCACAAAACCGTCGCGTGAAGCGCTGACCGCACTGCCGAAAAGACTGTTCCAGGGTGCAGCGCCATGGCGCGCATGGGCCATGGCCAGCATGGCGACAGCGCCCGGAATGCCGATCACTTTCCCAGACGGGATGAAATTGCGCAGGGAAAGCGGTGTGCCCGTCGATGACAGGAACATGTCCGGTGTGGCGGAGGCGGGCGCTTCCTCGCGGCCGTCATAGGTAAAGAGCTTTTCCGCACCCGCATCCCAGTAGAGCAGGAACGCGCCGCCGCCGAGGCCGGATGATTGCGGCTCAACCAGCCCCAGCATCGCCTGCACCGCGACGGCGGCGTCCATCGCGTTGCCGCCGTTGCGCAGAACGTCGAGGCCTGCCTCAACCGCGCGGGGATCAGCCGCCGCCACCATGGCGCCGTGCGCGCGAAGGTTTGGGCGCGTCGCGTCGTCAAACGCGTCGCAACCGACGAGGGGGCCAATAAGGGCGAGGATGGGCAGGCAAAGAAAGAGGCGGCGCATCATCGCTCTCCGGTCGGGAGCGTTGATGCTATCCGCCTCGTACGCGTCTTGTCATCCGTGCACGATGCCCGGCGTCACCTTATGCCGTGACGACGCCGTGGCAGTGCTTGAACTTCTTGCCTGAGCCGCAGGGGCAGGGCGAGTTGCGCGGCACCTTGCCCCAGGTCTGGGGATCGGTCGGCGAGGGCGCTACCTGCTTGCCGCCGGCCAGTGGCGCGTTGCGTACTGTGCCGGCTGCAATGGTGCCGGTGGTCTGGGGGCCGGGGATGGGTTCAACCATCTCGTCTTCGCCGGTCAAGGGATTGATGTGGTGCGCCTGCATCGGCGGCAAAGGTGTTTCCTCCACCCGCTTGGGCGGCTCCATCTGCACCTTCAGCGTCATCAGCGTGCGCGTCACGTCCTGGCGCAGGCGGTTCAGCATCGCCTGGAAGAGTTCGAAGGCTTCCGACTTGTACTCGTTCAGCGGGTCGCGCTGGGCGTAACCGCGCAGGCCGACATACTGGCGCAGATGATCGAGGTTCAGAATGTGCTCGCGCCAAAGATGGTCGATCACCTGCAGGAGGATCGACTTCTCGATCTGGCGCATCACTTCGGAACCGACCTCGGCAGCACGGGCGGCTGCCTTTCCGTCGGTGAGCTTGAGGATACGCTCGCGCACCTCCTGGTCGGCCATGCCTTCCTCGTGCGCCCATTCGGCGACAGGGGCATCGTGATCGAAGATGCGCTTGAACTCGGCTTCCAGACCGGCGACGTCCCACTGTTCGGCGTAGGCGCCCGACGGGATGTGTTTGGCGACAAGCTCCTCCACGACGTGATGGCGCATGCTGGTAATCGTTTCCGACACATCGTTCTCGCGCATCAGTTCGATGCGCTGCTCGAAGATGGTCTTGCGCTGATCGTTCATCACGTTGTCGAACTTCAAGAGGTTCTTGCGGATGTCGAAGTTGCGCGCTTCCACCTTCTGCTGCGCTTTCTCCAGCGCCTTGTTGACCCACGGATGAATGATGGCTTCGCCTTTTTCGAGGCCGAGACGCGAGAGGATCGCATCCATGCGCTCGGACCCGAAAATGCGCATCAGGTCGTCCTGAAGGCTCAGGAAGAATTTTGACGCGCCCGGATCGCCCTGACGGCCCGAACGGCCGCGCAGCTGATTGTCGATGCGGCGGCTCTCGTGCCGCTCGGTGCCGATGACATAAAGGCCGCCGGCCGCCAGCGCCTTGCGCTTGGCGTCTGCAATCTCGGCGCGGATTGCGGTGATCTTCATGTCCTTTTCGATGCCGTCGGCCATGCCCTTGGTTTCGGCGGCGATGCGCATGTCCAGATTGCCGCCCAGCTGGATGTCGGTGCCGCGGCCCGCCATGTTCGTGGCAATCGTGACCGCACCGGGAACGCCGGCCTGGGCGATGATCTGCGCTTCGAACTCGTGATAGCGCGCATTGAGCACGTTGTGCACGATCTTCTGCTTCTTGAGTTCGCGCGCCAGCTGCTCGGACTTTTCGATGGAGACCGTGCCGACCAGCACCGGCTGGCCGCGCGCCTGGCATTCCCCGATCAGCTTGATGATCGCTTCCGTCTTTTCCTCGACGCTGCGATAGACTTCGTCGTGATGGTCCTTGCGCGCGACCGGCAGATTGGTCGGTACTTCGATCACGTCGAGCTTGTAGATGTCGTGGAACTCCGGCGCTTCGGTCAGCGCCGTGCCGGTCATGCCCGCCAGCTTTTCGTAGAGGCGGAAATAGTTCTGGAACGTGATCGAGGCGAGCGTCACGTTTTCGGGCTGGATTGCGGCGCTCTCTTTGGCCTCAAGTGCCTGATGCAGGCCATCGGAATAGCGGCGGCCTTCCATCATGCGGCCGGTGAACTCGTCAATGATGACAACCTTGTTGTCCTTGACGATGTAGTCGCGGTCCTTCTGGAACAGCTTGTGGGCCTTCAAGCCCTGATTGACATGGTGGACGATGCCGATGTTCTGCGCATCGTAGAGCGAGCCCTCGACCAGAAGGCCAGCCTCGCGCAGGCGGCCCTCGATGATCTCGTTGCCGGCCTCGGTCAGGGTGACCTGGCGGTTCTTCTCGTCCAGCTCGAAATGCGTCTCATCGAGTGCGGGGATCAGGGTATCCACAGTGCGGTAGAGCGCAGACAGGTCCTGCGTCGGACCGGAAATGATGAGCGGCGTGCGCGCCTCGTCGATCAGGATCGAGTCCACTTCGTCAACGATGGCGAAGTGGTGGCTGCGCTGGACCATGGACGCCAGCGTGTACTTCATGTTGTCGCGCAGATAGTCGAAGCCGTACTCGTTGTTCGTGCCGTAGGTGATGTCGCAGGCATATTGCTGGCGGCGCTGGTCATCGTTGAGGCCATGGACGATGCAGCCCGTGGTCATGCCGAGAAAGCCATAGACGCGGCCCATCCAGGCGGCGTCGCGGCGGGCAAGATAGTCGTTCACCGTCACCACATGCACGCCCTTGCCGGGCAGCGCATTGAGGTAGACGGGGAGCGTTGCGACCAGCGTCTTGCCTTCGCCCGTTTTCATTTCCGAGATGCGGCCCGAGTGCAGGACCATGCCGCCCAGAAGCTGCATGTCGAAATGGCGCTGGCCGAGGACGCGCAAGGCAGCCTCGCGCACGGCGGCAAAGGCTTCCTCCAGAAGCTGGTCCAGGGTTTCGCCCTTGGCGAGACGCGCGCGGAATTCTGCGGTCTTGGCGCGCAGCTGGTCGTCGTTCAGCGCCTTCATGGACGGCTCAAGCGCGTTGATCCGTTCCAAGCGCTTGTACATCGGCTTCAACAGGCGGTCGTTCCCGCTGCCAAAAATGCGCCGGGCAAGACGGCCAAGACCAAGCATCGCAGAAAGCCTTTCGCGGGGGGCGGCCCTTGAGCCTCAATAGGCTGGAAAACGGGGCCGGCCGCCATTTCGTGTTGGGGAGAGATAAGGACGCCCCCGACCGGTGTCAACGCGGGTCCGGGTGCCAGGGTAAGCCCGCCCAATGGCTTGGCTGACAATCGTGTCATTTTCGGGTGCGGTTCTGGCCCTTTGCCAGCTTGGGCAGGGGGAGCGGGAAACGCCGTTTTAACCGTCTTGCGGCCATCCTTCCTCCCCCATGGCCTATGCGGTTTCAACCTACGTCCCCCGGACCTTTGAAGAGCGCGGCGCTGCCGTGCCCTTCACGACCCCTGTTCTTGCCCAGTTGCGGGTGCGCCAGACGAAGGACGAACTTGAAGTCGTCATTCCCGGTTTTGGTGGTGCCAGCGGGCGCTACATCGTGCGCTGGCGCGACCTTCCCGACATCTGCGTCATGACCATTCATGACCGGCGGCTCAGCGAAGTCATCGCGGCTGATGGCAGCATTTCTCCCGGCGCCATCCGCGCTGCGGCCCTTGCGGTCGGCGAGGCGGGGTTTGCAGGCGAAGATGTGCAGGCTGCGGCAAAAGCCGCACGCAAGGCCGACCAGGACGCCGTGCTGCTCGCCAATTTCGCGCTCATCATTGAACTCATGGCGGCATTCTTTGGCGCCGACCGTGCCGTTGTCATGCGCGATCTTGCGACGCCAGAAGGCCAGGTACGCTGCCGCGACGCGATTGCGGCTGAAGCGCGCAAGCTGCAGCTCGACCACAATTCATTCCTCGACGAAGTGACGCAGCTTGCCGCTGTCCTGGTTGATGCCGGAGCGGGCGCCTATCGCGAGCACGGCAGGCTGCGGCGCTCCTATGCCAAACTCTCGGCGCTGATCGCAGCCCTTGAAAATTACGCGCAGGAATGTCCGTCGGAAGTGATCGGACACATGCGCCAGACCCTCATCCACGCGACGCGCACACGTGACCTTGCGCGTGCGGCTTTTACCGACATTGACGGCAGGGTCAGCGGCCTTGCGATGTCGCTGCGGCGGCTGCCCGGCGAAAGTGCTGCGTGTGCGGAACTCTGTCGGCGCCTGGCGTGGCTGCTCGACGGCTGGGATCATGCGGCTGCGGCTTTTGCTGATGTGCAGGACGAAAGCGTCTCGGCCAAGGTCGACGCGCTTGTCCATATTGCGGAACGCCTGCCCTTGCTTCCGACTAACGAAGCGTCGGTTGAAAAGCTTTCGCCTGCAGAGGAGCGGCTGGCACGCCGCCATGTGCGCGCGCTGGAGGATTGGCGGCATGGCGGCTTTGATGTCGCGATGCTGGACCGCATCGAGCGCATCCAGTCGCGGGCACTCACATGACCAACCATGTCGCCCAGCTGTCGGAAGCCCTGGACGGCAAAATTGCCGGTCTTGAGGAGGTGCGCTTCCGTTCGGTCTATGACCTTGCCACCAAGGCGCAAGGGGCGGCGATCGAGGGCGCGGACAAGCTGATGGAATTGCTGCGGCCGCGGCTCCGCAAGATGCGGATGGAACGGCCCCGGACATGGCAGCGCCTCATTTGCCTCTCCTTCGAGAACCTCCTTCGCGAGAATGCGGGTGACACGGAAGTGCCGCGCGCGCTTCTGGCGCCGCTCCTGCGGGAAATGCACAAGCGGGCTGAAGGCATCAATTTTGCCGTGCTGGCACAGGACGCCTGGACAGAAATCAGTGATCTCAGGGCAGGGCCGGCTTGCGAAAACTTCTTTGCACGCGCGCATGCGATTGCAGCCGGCATCGTCCAGAATGCGCAGGCTGACAAGTCAGCACGCACGGCGATTTTCGGCGTGGCTGCAACGCTTGCAGGTCATGGCCGGATCATCGTCCAGTCGCTGGAAGCAGGTCCGTGGCTTTCGGTCATCCAGGCGATGCGGCTGCCTGATCCTGTGCAGGCACTCGCGCCCAGCGATGTCGAAGTCCTGATCGGCATTTTTGCCGGTCTGAAGGACAAGCCGCCCGCCATCGTGCGCCATGTGCTCGACAATTTCGTGCGCCGGTTCGCGCGTCCGGAGGCTTTGGCTCCGCTCCTCTCTGGACCAACCTTCAAGCTCAATGCCGACATGCGCCAGCAGGCGCTGGCGGGCATTGCCGACCAGATCAACGGGGACCTCGAAAAGTTTGCGAACGGCTTTGCCGCTGACACGGCCAGCGCGGAAGAAGCGATCAGCGCGGCGCGGCTTGTCGGGTCGAAACTCCAGTCAACGGAAGCCTACAAGCACCGGCCACGCGGTTTCGACAAGAACATCGATGCGGCGCGCACAAAACTTGCCAGTGCAGTCACGCGCACGGTGCTTGAGCCGGTCGATGTGGCACTTGCGGCCGCAACCAGGGCCGACGAACTGAAAGCACAGGTCCGCATGCTTGCCGAAGCGCGTGCGGTTGCCGGCTATGTCGGGATCGAGCCCGATGTCGTGCGCCGCATCACCCAGGTGCGCGACTTTGCGATGTCGGATGCGCGGATCGGGGCCGATGCCCTGCGGACAGCGGTCACCGCCGCCCAGAAGGACACATGCCGCCAGCGTTGTGTCTCCGCGCTGCGCATGATCGAGCGGCTGTCGGGTCCGGCAGAGGCCGAGGCCCACTACAAGAAGCTGAGCGTCCGGCTCGTCTGATCCCCGTACAATCCCCTTGCGACCACCCTTAACGCGGGCCTTGCCCGGCGCGCCCTATGCGCTAATGATGCGGCCCCGAGCGGCCCGGCGGCGGGCGCGCGCAATCGGGGTTGGCAGATGCCGGTAAAGCTCAAGGCCAAGACGGGTGGGAAAAAACCCGCAGCGGCAAAAAGCAAAGCAAAATCAAGCAGCAAGGCAGTTTCTCCGCCTGCAACGGCTGCCCCAAAGGGTGCAGACCCACACCCGGTCTCGCCGCTTGCCCCCTCAAAATTCCAGCAGCTCCGCCCCATTGCCGGGGTGCGGCTGGGAACGGGTGCGGCAGGCATCCGCTACAAGAACCGTACGGACCTGCTTGCCGTCGTTCTTGCTCCCAAGACGCAGGTTGCGGGCGTGTTTACGCGCTCGAAAACATCGTCAGCGCCGGTTGACTGGTGCCGCAAGGCGCTGAAGCAGGGGCAGGCCCGCTTGCTTGTCGTCAATTCGGGCAATGCCAATGCGTTTACCGGCGCCAAAGGCATCGAGGCGGTGACGCAGACGGCCGAGGCCGCGTCGGCCCGCATCGATGCGTCGGCCGGCGAAGTCTTCGTTGCCTCGACCGGCGTGATCGGCGAACCCTTGCCCTATGGCAAGATCATCAATGTGATGCCCGAAGTTCTGGCGTCGGCGGCGCCCTCGTCATGGATGGAGGCCGCGCGCGCCATCATGACGACGGACACGTTTCCCAAGCTCGCAACCCAGCAGGCGCAGATCGACAATGCGCGCGTGACGATCAACGGCATAGCCAAAGGTTCGGGCATGATCGCGCCCGACATGGCGACCATGCTTGCCTTCGTGTTCACGGATGCGGCGATCCCGGCGCCGGTGCTTCAGGCGCTCCTGGATGAAGGCGTGCGCGACAGTTTCAATGCCATCACCGTGGACAGCGACACGTCAACATCCGACACGCTGCTTGTTTTTGCGACGGGCAAAGGCGGGCAGCATGCGCCTATCCTCAAGGCCAATGACAAGCGGCTGGCCGATTTCCGCGACAAGCTCTTTGCCGTGCTGAAGGATCTGGCGCTCCAGGTCGTGCGCGACGGCGAAGGCGCACGCAAGTTCATCACCATCAATGTCACAGGCGCGGAAACGCGTGAAGCCGCACGCCGCATCGGCTTTGCGATCGCCAATTCGCCGCTCGTCAAGACGGCGATTGCGGGCGAGGACGCCAATTGGGGCCGGATCGTGATGGCAGTCGGCAAATCGGGCGAGGCAGCCAACCGCGACCGGCTAGCCATCAGCTTCGGGCCCTATCGCGTGGCGCATCAGGGTGCGCGTGACGCGCATTATGATGAAGGCAAGGTCTCGGCCTACATGACGCGGGATGCCATCGACATTTCGGTCGATGTCGGCACGGGCAAGGCGCAAGCCTCGGTTTACACATGCGATTTCACCGACGGCTATATCCGCATCAATGGCGCCTATCGCAGTTGATGTTCCGCGTTGATGGCAAAGCGAATTGCTAAAATTCTAAGTGTTACTCCCTGTTAACCGGGGCGGCAGGAGAGTGCGGGCAACGATGAGCAACCAAGCAGCAAAACTGGTTCTGGTTGCAGCCTGTGCGCTCATTGATTCCGACGGCCGCATCCTTGTGGCCGAGCGGCCACAGGGAAAAAGCATGGCAGGGCTCTGGGAATTCCCCGGAGGCAAGGTTGAAGATGGCGAACGTCCTGAAGATACCGTCATCCGCGAGATGCACGAGGAACTCGGCATCACGATCCGCGAGGCGTGCCTCTCGCCCTTCATCTTTGCCAGCCACGCCTATCCGGATTTCCACCTTCTCATGCCGCTCTATCTGTGCCGGCGCTGGGAGGGCATCGTGACCCCGCGTGAAAGCCAGAAAGTCAAATGGGTCATGCCGCGCGATCTGCGCACGCTTGCCATGCCGCCTGCCGACGTGCCGCTGATTGCCCTGCTTGCCGACTATCTGTGAAGGACAGAGCCATGACAGCCCTTGCCCGCCATGCTTTCCGCTTCGCCGCCCGTTTTGCGCGGGATGACAAGGGCGCGACTGCGATCGAGTATTGCATCGTCTCGGTCTTCCTGTCGGCTGGCGTGATTTTCGTTGTCGGCGACATCGGCGAAGTGCTGGTGACTTTCTTTGAAGATGTGTCGGCCGGGTTCTGATCTCAACTCCCGGGCTTTTCGCCCGCAGATCGTTCGCTTGCCCCCAGAGCGGCGGCAAGGCTCTGGCGCGCAGAACCGGGACGCAGCGGCTTCTGCTGGCTCTCATGCGGCGCCCAGCCTGTCAGCATCACCATTTCAAATGTCACGCGCACGCGTCCATCATGATCCGCGTGGCGCGCGCGGAAGATTTCATCGGCACGCATCAGCACCGACCGTGAGAGCGGTTGGCGCACGCCGCTGACTGCAATCGAGGTTTCGCCCATGGCCCGGAGATCGCCGAGAAGCGGCATCAATCCGTGATAGCGCGCGGTCAGGCGGTCGACGTCGGTTACCGGCAGGGCAAAGCCCCCGCGCTGCAAGAGTGCGCCGTAGTCGCGTATGTCCGCCATGGGCGCGACGCGTTGTGCCGCGCCACCGGTCAGGGCGATCTCGGCTTCCATCAGGCTGGTGCGTAACTCGTGCAGGGTGGCGCCACCAAAGGTGACACCGAGAAACAGCCCATCGGGTTTCAGCACGCGGTTTGCCTGAATGAGCGCGCCGGGCACATCGTTGAGGTGATGGAGGTCAAGAAAGCTGACCACGAGATCAAAGCAGGGCGTGTCAAAGGGCAGAAGCTCGGTACGGGCAGCGACCCCCATTGATGCCTCGCGCATCATGGCGGGGAGCGGGTCGAGGCTGATCCAGTGTGTGACCTTGTCAGGCGACACGGCGCGCGGCACAAAGCCGCCGCACGCATTCAGGCAGAGCGCATCGGGAAACGTGCGCGCGATGTCATCCAGCCGGCTGGCAATGGCAGCAGCGGCGTGCTCGTGAAGGAATGCCGTCCGGGCAAGCGTCGGCACCGCCCGGGCACGGCGCTTTTCGCGCAGGCGCTGGTCGAATAGGCTTGGCGCTCGTCCGGTCACCGGATCATCGGGCACTGTAGCGGGCATCCCCATGGGCAAAGGCGATCTGGACGGCGACAGTGATGGCAGGTTGGCGCTGCCTGGAAAAGAGCGACCTGAAGAACCTCACCGGAGCGCCTTCAGGCAATTCCTCGCCGGGTCCATCACCCGGCTCGGGCGGCGGGCCGCCGGGATGCTTTTTCCACCGCACTGCTTTTCGTGTCATGCGCGGGTGGGTGAAGGCGGGGCGCTTTGCCCCGGATGCTGGGCCAAGGTCAGGTTCCTCGGGCCGGACACCTGCGTGCGCTGTGCCATTCCGCTGGACGATGTCCTCGGCAGCGATCCGGTGTGTGGCGCGTGCCTTGCGGAGCCGCCGCCTTTCACGCGGGCGCTTGCCGCCTTCCGTTATGAGGGAGTGGGGCGCGATCTTGTGCTTGCCTTCAAACATGCCGACCGGCTCGACATGACCCCTGTCTTTGCCGCTTGGCTCTCGCCGCAAAGTGCCGGGGGTTCGCTTCCCGCAGCCTTGTCCGGAGCCGATCTGGTGGTGCCGGTCCCGCTTCATTGGCGGCGGCTGGTCACCCGCCGCTATAACCAATCGGCCGAGCTGGGGCGCGCGTTGGCGGGGCGCCTTCATTTGCCGTTCAACGCAAGGGCGCTCTTCCGCAAGCGCCCCACGCCGTCGCAGGGAACCATGGCGTCGGCGGCGGCCCGGCGGCGCAATGTGGCAGGGGCCTTTGGCGTGGGTGCCCCCATTGCGGTTGCGGGCAAGACCATCCTCCTCACCGATGATGTGATGACGACGGGGGCGACCCTTTCGGCCTGTGCAAGGGCCCTCTTGAGGGCGGGTGCCAAAGAAATCCGGGCCGTGTGCCTTGCGCGAGTCTCGCGCGAATGAACGATTCCGCTATAATGGCGCCGATTTGCTGCCATTTTTTGCCCCGAAGATGCAGGGCCATGAAGCCGGTTGTCGTCTATTCCAGTGGTTGGTGCCTCTATTGCGTACGGGCGAAGGCCCTGCTCAAGCGCAAGGGCGTTGCGTTTACCGAAATCGATGTCGGCGCAACACCGGGCGCCCGCAAGGAGATGGAAGCGCGTGCCCATGGTCGCCACACCGTTCCGCAAATCTTCATCGGTGATGTGCATGTCGGTGGCAGCGATGACCTCCATGAGCTGGAGGCGGAAGGCCGCCTCGATGCGCTGCTCGCCTGAAAGATCATCGCGATGACCGCGCCCCTTCGCATCGGCCTTGTGCAATTGCGCTCGTCTGACGATGCCGCCGCAAATATCCGCGACGCGTCGGCCTTCATCCGGGAGGCGGTGCGCGATGGCGCGCAATTTGTGCTCACGCCTGAAAACACCTGCCTGATGGCACCCGATGGCGGTGCCAAGGTCAGCCAGAGCCACACGGAAAAGGACGATCCGGCGCTGCCCGAATTTCAGGCGCTGGCACGCGAACTCTCCATCCATCTCCTTATCGGCTCGCTGTCGATCCGGGTTGCTGCAGACAAAGTGGCCAATCGCTCGTTCCTGATCGGGCCGGATGGCGGCATCGTTTCGCGCTATGACAAGATCCATCTTTTTGATGTCGATCTGCCCAATGGCGAGCGTTATCGCGAGTCGGCAACGGTTGCGCCCGGCGAGAAACTGGTGATCGCCGACCTGCCGTTCGGCAAGGTTGGCCTTTCCATCTGCTATGATCTGCGTTTCCCGCATCTCTATCGCGCGATGGGCAAAGCGGGTGTCTCCATCATCACGGTGCCGGCGGCCTTTACCCATACGACCGGCATGGCGCACTGGCATACGCTTCTGCGCGCACGCGCGATCGAGAATGGCGCTTTTGTGCTCGCGCCTGCGCAAGGCGGCATCCATGCCAATGGACGCCATACTTTCGGCCACTCGCTTGCCATCGGGCCGTGGGGCGACATCCTTGCCGAAGGCGGCACGGAGCCGGGCGTCTTCATCGCCGACCTTGATCTTTCCCGGTGTGAAGCCGTGCGCGGGCGTGTGCCGTCGCTCCTGCATGACCGGGACTATGCGTCATGATCCGCTACGCCTTGCGCTGCGGGAAGGCCCATGATTTCGAGGCATGGTTTGCCTCGGGTGCGACCTATGACAGCGAGCGCAAGAAGCGGCGGGTGGAATGCCCGGTCTGCGGCGACCGCAAGATCGCCAAAGCGCCGATGGCACCTTCCTTGTCGCGCGGGCGTGACACGCAAGTCCCCAATCCCGCTGGCGATCCGGGTACGCGCGCGAAAGTGAAGCAGTATTTCACCGCGCTGCGCCGCCATGTCGAAGAGAATTTCGAGAATGTCGGCACACGTTTTCCCGAGGAAGCGCGCAAGATGCATTATGGCGAGACCGAGGACCGGGCGATCTTCGGTGATGCCTCGCCCGATGAGGCGCGCGAGCTGGTCGAGGAAGGCATCGAGATCGCTCCTTTGCCGGATGTGGAACAGCATGACGCCTGACGCCATCCGGTTCGGCCATGCCCCCGACAAAAAGGCACTTGAGGGCGGCACAGCGTTTGCGCCGCGCTTTGATGCGGCGGGGCTCATCCCCGTGGTCACGCTCAATGACGCGACCGGCGAAGTGATGATGCTCGCCTGGATGAACGAGGCGGCATTGCGGCTGACACTGGCGACAGGCGAGGCCCATTATTTCAGCCGCTCACGCCATGCGCTCTGGCACAAAGGCGGGACGACGGGGCAGGTCCAAAGGCTTGTCAGCCTTGCGACCGATTGCGATCAGGATGCCCTGGTCATGCGCGTGGTGCCGCAAGGCGACGGCAAATGCTGCCACACGGGCAAACGCCTCTGCTTCTACCGGCGGGTGGAAACGGCCAGCGACGGCTCAACCCGGCTTGTCTTCACTGAGGAATGACAAAGCTCTCAAGCCGGGCGCGCACCTTGGCGTCGGCATCGGCGAGGCTGCGCGCCTGATCCTGCCCAATCGTGAAACTGTAGGAGAGTCCGTCGCGCCAGGCGACCTGATCGACCTTGCAGGTGCCCCCAAAGCATGACGCCAGAAGCTCGCTGCCATCTGGACGCGTAAAGCGGGCAAAGAAGTCGCGCTCTCCCATGCGCTCGATGGCGGTGACGCCGGGGATCAACTCGCGCGCGATGACCGGTGCCAGCGTCGTGCCGAGGACTTCGCGGGCGATCTTTTCCTGCTCGTCGATGGATGGAACGTCCGCACGCAGCGTCTGCACCGTAAAATAGACGCCGGACGTATAAGAGCGCGGTGCGCCACGCATCACTTCGGCCTGCGGCATCGGGCCGACGTCGGGCCATTGACCCCAGAGGAAGAGCGCGTAGACAGGCGCCACGCGTACGCTGTCGGGTCCGGTCACTGTGGTGCCGTCGCTCGCAACAGTGCCCGGCAGAAGCTCGAAATGGCCGCGCGGGATCGTGAGGGTGACGCCCGCGTACTCAACCGTCAGCGGCTTGGGCTCGGCAACGGGAATTGCAGGCCCTTGCGTGGTCGCCAGCGGGGTTCCGTCGAAGCTCGGGTCCAGCTGCTTCAGCATCCAGTCAAAGCCTGGCGCGGTCAGCCAACCGGTGAAACCCGCCAGCAGGGCCAACAGAAAGATGAAGGCAGCGCCGCGCACGCTCCAGGCGATGCGCCGGATGAGTTTGCGGCGGCGCTCGGCTGCGTCGTCATTCGGGTATTCAGGTTCAATCATGGGGCTTTGGCGCAAGGTCCGGGTGCGGCAAGGTCATCTCAGCCATGTAGTTTACATCGGTGTCGGCGGAAAGGCGCCAATTTCCCGAAAATGGTGAATAGGCGACGCCGACAAGCCCGCCAATGACAAGGCCCGCCGTTTCCGCATGGGTTTTCATCTCTGCCGGGGTGATGAATTTTGACCAGTCATGGGTGCCGCGCGGCAGCCAGCCCAGCACATATTCCGCGCCGACAACCGCAAGCGCCCAGGCCTTGAAGGTACGGTTGAGGGTGGCAACCAGCATGATGCCAGAAGGGCGAAGCATCCGTGCGCAAGCCGAAAGGAAAAGAGGCACGTCAGCGACGTGCTCGATCACCTCAAGGTTCAGGATCACATCGAACTTCGCGCCCGCATCGGCCAGCGCCTCGGCTGTGGTGGCGCGATAGTCGATGACGAGGCCCCCTTCGGTTGCATGGGCCGCGGCGGTGCCGATATTGCGCTCCGAGGCATCGGCGCCGGTCACCGCAAAGCCCAGACGCGCCATCGGTTCGCTCACCAGCCCGCCGCCGCAACCGATGTCGAGGAGGCTCAAGCCCGTGAAGGGGGCGCGGGCATTGCCGTCACGCGCAAAATGCGCAAGGGCACGCGCGCGGATATGGGCGAGGCGCGCGGGATTGAACTGGTGGAGCGGCCGGAACTTGCCGTGCGGATCCCACCACTCTGCAGCCATCGCCGAGAAGCGCGCGACCTCGGCGGGGTCGATCGTGGTGCGCGTCTCAGTTGCCGTTCCGGAATTGCCCATTTGACCCAGGTCCCGCGTTAAATCACCCGCGTTGCGCCGCTTGGTGGCCACAGTCTAAGAATAGGGCACACATGAGCAGCCGGAAAGCGTGACACATGTTCCGCCGCTTGGGGGTCGGGACCGCAAGGTCCTGATATGCCAGGTTGGGAATCGGCGGGAATCATAGAATAACGCCTTCCTGGGACGGGTTGCGCGCGCCAAGCGGGGACGGGATCGCTGCGATGCCAAGGCTGGTGATGAAATTCGGCGGAACCTCCGTCGCCGGCGTTGCGCGCATCCGCCATGTCGCTTCCCTTGTGAAGCGCGAAGTCGAGCGCGGCCATGAGGTGGCCGTCGTCGTGTCGGCGATGTCAGGCGAGACGAACAAGCTCATCAGCCTTGCGCGCGAGATGGCGCCGCTGCATGACGCGCGCGAGCATGATGCCATTGCCTCGACCGGCGAGAATGTGACAGCGGGACTTCTGGCCATCGCCCTCCAGGGCATCGGGGTTGCGGCGCGGTCATGGGCAGGCTGGCAGATCCCCATCCGCACCGACGGCATCCACGCCTCGGCGCGCATCACCGGCATCGAGACGGATGTGCTGACGCGGCGCATGGCGGACGGCGAAGTGGCGGTCGTCGCCGGATTTCAGGGATTGAGCCCCGAAAACCGGATCAGCACGCTCGGGCGCGGCGGCTCGGACACGTCGGCCGTTGCCATCGCGGCGGCCATCGGGGCGATACGCTGCGACATCTATACGGATGTGGATGGCGTCTATACGACTGATCCGCGGATCGTCGAGAAGGCGCAGAAAATCCAGAAAATCTCCTACGAGGAAATGCTGGAAATGGCGTCACTCGGCGCCAAGGTCCTGCAGACGCGCTCGGTCGAACTGGCGATGGTGCATCGCGTACCGACGCAGGTTCTCTCGAGTTTCACGGATGCGCCCGGCACGCTCGTGTGCGATGAGGATGAAATCATGGAAAAGCGGCTTGTCAGCGGCATCGCCTATTCACGCGACGAAGCAAAAATCACGCTCGTCAAGGTAGCCGACCAGCCCGGCGTGGCAGCAGCCATCTTTGGCCCGCTGGCAGATGCCGGGATCAATGTGGACATGATCGTCCAGAACGTCTCGGAAGACGGCAAGTTCACCGACATGACGTTCACCGTCGGCCGCGCTGACCTTGAGCGGGCGCTGAAAGTGATCGGCGACAACCAGCCGGCAATCCACCACCAGCGTGTTCTGTCGGACGCCAATGTGTCGAAGGTCTCGGTCATCGGCGTCGGCATGCGTACCCATGCGGGCGTGGCGCAACTCATGTTCAAGACGCTGGCCGAGAAGGGCATCAACATCCAGGTGATCTCGACCTCCGAGATCAAGGTCAGCGTCCTTATTGCCGCCGACTATACCGAGCTTGCCGTGCGCGCCCTGCACACGGCCTATGGGCTCGACGGGCCGTGACGTCGTCGGCAGGCACGTCACGCATCCTCTTGCGCCGCCTGCGCGAGATCATGGCGGAGCGCACGCCCGCCCAGGCGCGGCTTGACCGTGTCGCAACCCTTATCGCCAGCAACATGGTGGCGGAAGTCTGCTCGATCTATCTGGCGCGCGCGGGCGGCGAGCTTGAGCTCTTCGCAACCGAAGGCCTCAACAAGGCGGCCGTCCACAATACGCGGCTGAAGCGCGGCGAGGGCCTTGTCGGCGACATCGCGCTCCATGCGCGGCCGCTCAATCTTTCCGACGCGCCATCGCATCCGCAATTCGCCTACCGGCCCGAGACGGGGGAAGACCCGTTCCACTCGCTGATGGGCGTGCCGATCCTGCGCGATGGCCGTTCGCTCGGCGTTGTTGTCGTCCAGAACATGACGCGGCGCCTCTACGACGAAGAGGAAATCGAGGCGCTGCAGACCATCGCCATGGTCATTGCCGAGATGATCGCATCCGGCGACCTTATTCCGCTCGGCGAACTGGAAGAGACCGGTATCCGACGCGACCGGCCGTGGCGCGCGCAAGGCACGTCCTTTGCCGAAGGTCTGGCCATCGGCAATGCCGTCCTGCACGAGCCGCGGGTCAAGGTCGAGCGCCTCATTGCCGAAGACGTGGACGAGGAACGCCAGCGGATCGATGTCGCGATCAGCGAGTTGCGGGAATCAGTCGATGCGCTGATCGACGCGCATGATCCGGCCCATCCGGGCGAGTCGCGTGATGTGCTCGAGTCCTACCGCATGTTCGCGCAGGACGCGGGCTGGGTGAACCGGCTGCGCGAGGCGGTCAATACGGGCCTGACCGCCGAAGCCGCCGTCGAGCGCGTGCAGTCGGAAACGCGCGCGCGGATGATGCGGCAGACGGATCCCTATCTGCGCGAGCGGCTGCATGATCTCGATGATCTCGGCAACCGGTTGCTGCGCCATCTCGCCGGGCTCGCCGATACGGCCTCGCGGCTCACGCTGCCCGAGAACGCCGTCCTCATCGCCCGCAACATGGGGCCTGCCGAACTCCTCGACTATGACCGGACGCGGCTCAAGGCCGTGCTTCTGGAGGAGGGTTCGCCGACCTCACACGTCTCGATTGTCGCGCGGGCGCTCGGCATTCCGCTGGTTGGCCGGATCGCGGGATTGGTCGATCAGGCCGACACCGGCAACTGGATCGTGGCCGATGGCGAAACAGGCGAGGTGCATCTGCGCCCGACGCCCGACATCCAGAATGCCTATCGCGCCAAGCTTGCCCTTCGCGCCCAGCGGCAGGCGGAGTTCGCGGCCTTGCGCGACAAGCCGGCGATCACGCGCGATGGCACGGTCGTCACGCTGATGATGAATGCGGGTCTTGCCGCGGACCTTCCCATGCTTGACGAAACGGGCGCGCAGGGCATCGGCCTTTTCCGCACCGAGCTGCCCTTCATGGTCAGCCACAGACTGCCGACCCTTGCCGAGCAGACACAGCTTTATGCCGATGTGCTGGCCGCAGCAGGCGAGCGGCCGGTCGTGTTCCGCACGCTGGACCTTGGGGGCGACAAGGTTCTGCCCTATGCCAAGCCCGATCCCGAGGAGAACCCGGCGCTGGGGTGGCGGGCAATCCGCATGGCGCTCGACCGCCCGGTCCTGCTGCGCTACCAGGTGCGGGCGATGCTGGCAGGCGCCAAGGGGCGACCCTTGCGCATCATGTTCCCGATGGTTGCCCATGTCGCCGAGTTCCTGGCTGCCAAGGACCTTGCCCTCCAGGAAGTCCGGCGGATGGAGAGATACGGGCATCAGGGCCCGTCCTCTTTTGCCATCGGCACGATGATGGAGGTGCCATCCCTCGCGTTTGCGCTGCCGGCGCTTCTGCGGGAGGCCGACTTCCTGTCGCTCGGGACCAACGACCTGATGCAGTTCTTTTTTGCCGCCGACCGGGGCAATCCGAGGCTTGGCGGGCGCTATGACGCGTTGTCGTCCCCCATGCTCAGCCTCATTGCCGCCTGCGTGGCGGCAGCGCGTGAGGCGGGCAAACCCCTTTCGGTCTGCGGGGAAATGGCGGCGCGCCCCCTGGAGGCGATTGCGCTGGCTGCACTCGGGGTCGAGACGCTTTCCATGTCGCCCCAGTCGGTTGGTCCCGTCAAAATGGCCATCCGGGCCTTGCACCGCGAAAAATTGTCGGAACTCCTTAACGGTCTTCTCGACAGTCCGGCGGCCAGTTTGCGCAGTGAAATTAAGGCCTTTGCGCTGGCCGAAAACATTCCCGTCTGACGCAATTCCTTTGTTTGCCCCGGCCTTCTGGATTAGCCTATAGAGGTCCGGTACCGGCTGGCTTCCAACTTGCGTGACGCGGCTTCGGGGGCGCGCAAGAAGGCGGTTTGTCATGGTGATTGCCGGAACGGGTCGGGCACGCTGTTGTGCCCCCTGACGTCAATATTTTTTGCTTGTCCTGCTGCAGTGGATTGCCACCCGATGACGAAAGTCACGCGTCTCTCATTCGACAAAGGTGCCGGTCTTGAAAGCCGCCGCCTCCACTTGCGCGAAATCAGCGAAGAAACTGCGACGCCGCTCGACAGCGTCGGCGCCGATCTGCGCGCTGCGCGCTTGCGTCTGGGCGAGGGTCTGGAAACGGTCGGCAAGGCGCTTCGCATCCGCAAGGACCACATCGAAGCGATCGAGGAGGGCCACACGAACCGCCTTCCCGGCAAGACCTACGCCATCGGCTTTGTGCGTTCCTATGCCGAATATCTTGGCCTTGATGCGAGTGACTGCGTGCGCCGCTTCAAGGCGGAAATCCAGGGCCGCACCGACATTCCTGACCTGACATTTCCCGAAGTCACCCAAGACACCAAGGTCGCGCAAGGCTCGTGGATCATCATCGTGTTCCTCGCGATTGTCGGCGTGATCGGCGCCTATTATCTCGCGACCTCGGCAGGCAATCTGAAGGCGCCGACAACACCCGACGTGCCCGACCGGCTGACCGGTGCATCCACGCCGACGCCAGCGCCCATCCCCATCGTGCCGCCCAAGCCGACGACAGCGGAACTGGTCCTTGAAACAGCACTTGCTGCCGGAAAGATCATCCGTCCGGATGCGCCGGTTGAGGGTGCGTCCACCACCGCCGTGCCGCCGCCTGCCATTGCGCTTCCCGAGCCGCAAGAGATGACGGGCCGCGTCTATGGCCAGAGCAACCGCACCTCGCGCATTACCATTGTCGCACGCGCAGACGCTGAATTGCGTGTGAGCGGTGCGGATGGAAGGGCGCTGATCGCGCGCCGCCTGCGCCAGGGCGACAGCTATCGCGTGCCGTCTGCCGATGGCGTCGCCCTGAGTGTTGCCGATGGCGGGGCCTTCGATCTCAGGCTTGATGACACCTATGTCGGCCTTGCCGGTGAGCCCGGTGCGGCGGTTGACGGCCTGTCGCTTTCGCCCGATGCGCTGGCTGCGCGGCTGGGCTCAGGTCAGGAATAGGCAAGGCAAACCCCCGTGTCAGAGATCAGGCCCTATCGCCAGATCCACCGCCGCAAGAGCCGACAGATCATGATCGGCGATGTGGCCGTGGGCGGTGACGCCCCGATCAGCGTGCAGTCGATGACCAACACGCTGACATCGGACGCGCGCGCAACCATCGCGCAGGTCAAGGCGCTGGAGGAGGCGGGCGCCGACATCGTGCGCGTCTCGGTGCCCGACGAGGATTCCACGCGCGCGCTCAAATCCATCGTGCGGGCAGTGCGTGTGCCGATCGTCGCCGACGTCCACTTCCACTACAAGCGCGCCATCGAGGCAGCACAAGCAGGTGCGAAATGCCTGCGCATCAATCCCGGCAATATCGGTTCAGCGGCGCGCGTGCGCGAAGTGGTGCAGGCCGCCAAGGATCACGGCTGTGCCATGCGCATCGGCGTCAATGCGGGCTCGCTTGAAGCCGACATTCTGGAGCGGCATGGCGAGCCCTGTCCTGAAGCGATGATCGAATCCGCCCTCGCCCATGCGCGCATCCTTGAGGACAATGATTTCCTCAATTTCAAGATCAGCGTGAAGGCGTCCGACGTTTTCCTTTCGGTCGCCGCCTATCAGGGTCTTGCCGAGGCTTGCGACTATCCGCTCCATCTCGGGATCACCGAGGCGGGCGGCATGATCCCCGGCACGGTCAAGTCCGCCATCGGGCTCGGCATGCTTTTGTGGTCGGGCATCGGCGACACGATCCGGGTTTCCCTGTCGGCGGACCCGGTGGAGGAAGTGCGGGTCGGCTTTGACATCCTCAAGTCACTCAACCTGCGCCATCGCGGGGTCAATGTGATCTCGTGCCCCTCGTGTGCGCGGCAGGGCTTTGACGTGATCCGCACCGTCGAGGCGCTGGATGCGCGCCTCAAGCACATCACGACGCCGATGACCCTCTCCATCATCGGCTGCGTGGTGAATGGACCCGGTGAAGCCACCCAGACGGATATCGGCTTTACCGGCGGAGGTGCCGGTGCGGGCATGATCTATCTGTCAGGCCGCCAAGCCTACAAGCTCGACAATGCGCGGCTGATCGACCATGTGGTCGAATTGTGCGAGAAGCGCGCCGCCGAAATCGAAGCAACGCGCGGCACCGCCCCCAAAGCAGCAGAATAGCGAGGCACATTTGCTGGCGTGCCGCAGGCCATCCGGCTTTGCGCGGCGGCGGCAGCAAGGTATTCAACATCCATGATTCCCGCACACACATTAGAGCGCATCACGCGGCGCTTTGAGGAGATCGAGGCGCAGCTTGCGTCCGGGGCGGGCGAATTCGTGCGCCTGTCGCGCGAGCGTGCACAACTCAAGCCCGTGATCGATGCGATCAGCGACTACCAGACCGCCGAGCGCGAACGCGTTTCGCTGGAGCAACTTTTGCAGTCGGGTGACGCCGAGATGGCCGCCCTTGCGCGCGAGGAGCTTTTCGCCCTCAAGGTGCGCCTGCCGGTCCTCGAGACCACGCTCAAATTGCGGTTGCTTCCCAAGGACGCTGCCGACGACGGCAATGTGATCCTTGAAGTGCGCGCCGGTACGGGAGGTGAGGAGGCCTCTCTTTTCGCCGCTGACCTTCTGCGCATGTATCAGCGTTTTGCCCAGTTGAAGGGTTGGCGCAGTGAAATCCTGTCCTTGTCCGAGACGGGACTGGGCGGCATCAAGGAAGCCGCGATGGAGATTGCGGGCGAGGGCGTCTATGCGCAGCTGAAATTTGAATCCGGCGTGCATCGCGTGCAGCGCGTGCCGGTGACGGAGGCTTCGGGCCGCATCCACACTTCGGCAGCCACGGTTGCCGTGCTGCCGGAAGCCGAAGATGTCGATGTCACCGTCAATGAGAGCGATCTCCGGATCGACGTGTTCCGGGCAAGCGGTGCAGGCGGCCAGCACGTCAACAAGACGGAAAGCGCCGTGCGCATCACGCATCTGCCCACGGGGCTTGTCGTCGCGTGCCAGGCGGAAAAATCCCAGCACAAGAACCGCGCGCAGGCGATGAAGGTCTTGAAGGCGCGGCTCTTTGATCTGGAACGCCAGCGCGTGGCGGACATGCGTGCGGCGGACCGCAAGGGGCAGGTCGGTTCGGGCGACCGCTCGGAACGCATCCGCACGTATAATTTTCCCCAGGGCCGCGTCACCGATCACCGCATCAACATGACGGTGCATGATCTCGACCGCGTCATTGCCGGAGACATGCTCTCGCGCATCACCGACGCGCTCGTATCCCACGACCAGGCAGAACGCCTTGCCGACATGGAAGGCGATCGGGCGTGAGCCGTGTGCTGGCGGTCAGCGAGGCGCTTACCCGCGCCGCGGCGCGGCTTGATGCTGCAGGCATTGAAGGCGCGCGGGCGGATGCGCGTGTGCTCCTTGGCCATGTGCTCGGGTGCGATGCTGCAGCCCTTGTGCTTGAGGGCGAGAGGCTGATCGGGGCGTCCGCGCTGTCGCAATTCGGTGCGCTTGTCGAACGGCGGGTGCGCCACGAGCCGGTCGCCTATCTGACCGGGACACGCGAATTCTGGAGCCGCAAGTTTTCGGTCACGCCGGACGTCTTGATCCCGCGCCCAGACAGCGAGACGCTGATCGAGGCGGCACTCACCCTCATTCCCGATTATGCGGCGCGGCTGCGTATCCTTGACCTCGGGACGGGATCGGGCTGCCTCATCATTTCATTGCTGATGGAGTTCCACGAAGCGGTGGGGCTTGGCGTTGATGTGTCAGAGGCGGCACTCAATGTCGCGCGGCACAACGCGGCGCTGCACGGCCTCAGGGCACGCGCGCAGTTCCGCCTCAGCGACTGGTTTTCCAATGTGTCGGGACGCTATGACCTCATCGTCGCCAATCCGCCTTATCTGGCAGCGCATGAATTGCCGGGTCTTGAAGCGGATGTCCGCGCCTTCGAGCCGCATCAGGCGCTCGTGCCCCGGGAGGCAGGAGGCAAGGATGAACTTGCGGCCTATCGCGCGATCATCGCGGGGCTGGGAGCAGCACTTTCGCCCGGCGGCACGGTCATATTCGAGGCCGGGCAGGGTCAGGCCGACCGGATTGCGGCTTTGCTGCAAGCGGCAGGATATGCGTCGGCAGGCATTTTCCGCGATCTTTCGGGCATTGCCCGGGCCGTTGCGGCACGGGGTTAATCACCGGGGCCCTCCATTTCCTGTTGGAAACAGGGTGGCGAAAGGCTAGTTTGCAGGGGTTGCAACCGGCCTTGACCGGTTGCGTCCGGCGCGCTTTCAAGGGGCAGCGCGATTTTCCGGACCCATTCCAGCGCCATGGCAGGCAAGTCCGGATGATCTCCGGCATGCGCTCATGGTCAGTGGCCCCGCCAACCGCCCGCCTAACGGATTGATGATGCGACCGAACAACCAGCACCAGGGTAATTTCAAGCGCGGCCGTGGCCGTGGCCGCAATCCGGGCGGTAGCGGAGGTGGTGGTGGTGGTGGTGGTGGTGGTGGCCACAAGGGCCAGAACCTGCTTCACCGGTCGTTTGAATCCACCGGCCCCGAAGTCAAGATCCGCGGCACGGCCCAGCAGATCTACGAACGTTATCAGCAATATGCGCGAGACGCCGCTTCGGCGGGCGACCGCATCGCTGCCGAGAACCTGTTGCAGCACGCCGAGCACTATTACCGCATCTATGCGGCTGCGCTGGCGAGTTCACCCCAGCAGACCCGGCCGCAGGGCCAGGGCGGTCAGGCGCAGCAAGGCAACGACCAGCCGGTGGTGGTTGAGACGTCAGGCGCCGTGCCGCATGACGGCGGCAACGGCTCAGACGATGCGGGCAGCAGCGATGGTGACGCCGAACGCGGCTGACCTATTTCGGTGGACCTATTTCGGTGACAGTGCACTTAACTTTCCGGGATAAGTGCACTGTCACCGAAATTGTTTCCGCTTACGCGCGCAATACGGCTCCGGTTGCCTTGGCAACAGACGCCACGATCTTTTGCGCCTCGGCGTCGATCTCGGCATCGGTCAGTGTTTTCGTGACCGGCTGAAGGCGCACGGCGATGGCAACAGACTTCTTGCCGTCCTCCACACCCTTGCCCTGATAGACATCAAACACGCTGACGCGTTCGATCAGCTCTTTCGATGCGCCCTGTGCTGCGCGCACGATGTCGGCGGCGGTCACGCTCAGGGGAACCACAAAGGCAAAGTCGCGCTCGACCGCCGGGAAGTCCGACTTCACCAAAGGCGGCTTGGTGCGCGTCGCCTTGAGCTTGGCGATCGGCAGCGCATCGAGAAAGACTTCGAAGGCGGCAACCGGCATCCTGATGTCGAAGGCTTCAAGCACCCTGGGATGCAATTCGCCAAATCGTGCAATCAGCGTCTTGGGACCAAGACGCAGCACGCCCGAGCGGCCCGGGTGCCAGGTGCCCGGTGCCTCTGCGGCGATCTGCAACGCGCCAACCGGCACGCCGAGCGCTTCCAGAAGGCCCAGCACATCAGCCTTGGCCGTGAACACGTCGGGTGGTGCCATCTTGCCCGCCCAATGGCGCGATCCTGTGCCGCTGCGCAGGCCGGCTGCCACCATCAGTTGGTCGCCCGGCGTTGCGGACGCATATTGCGGCCCCACCTCGAACAAGGCGTTGTCGGCAAATCCGCGCGCAGCATTGCGCGCGACGGCATCCAGGAGCGAGGGAATGATGCTGGGACGCATTGCATCCAGATCGGCCGAGATCGGATTTTCGAGTGCCAGCGACGGGGCGCCGCCAAAAAGCGTCGCGTGCGCCGAGGGGATAAAGGAATAGGTGATGCACTCGGCAAGGCCACGCCCGGCAAGCGCACGGCGGGCATCGCGCAGGCGGCGCTGCTCGCGCGACAAGGCAGGCCGCGTCACCGCCGTCTCGCGCGGCAGGGCCTCGGACGGAATGCGGTCAAGGCCGTAGAGGCGCGCGATTTCTTCCACAAGATCGGCGGCCCCGTGAATGTCGGGACGCCATGATGGCGGCGTTATCGTAAAGGGCATCGCGCCCGTGATCGTGCAGCCGATATCGCCAAGCAGACGCAGCGTTTCGGCGACCGGCACATCAAGGCCAGCAAGTTTTCTCACCAAGGCGGGATCAAAGCTGATTTCGCGCCGCCATTCAGGCACGTCGCCTGCAATCACCACATCGGACGCCTCGCCACCGCACCATTCGATGATGAGGCGCGTCGCGAGCTCCAGACCGGCAAGACAGAATTCGGGATCAACGCCACGCTCGAAGCGGTAGCGCGCATCGGAATTGATGGCGAGCTTGCGGCCTGCCTCGGCAATGCGCTTGGGATCAAAGAGGGCAGCCTCGATGAAGACATCGGTTGTTTTGTCCGTGCAACCGGTCTCAAGCCCGCCCATGACGCCCGCAATGCCGCGCGCCGCCTTGCCATCAGCAATCACGATGATTGACGGATCCAGCGCATAGGTCTTGCCGTCAAGGCCGACAAGGCTTTCGCCGGGTGCGGCCATGCGCGCGCAGAGATCACCGACAAGCATTCCCGCATCAAACACGTGCAAAGGCCGCGCGTATTCAAGCGAGACAAGGTTGGTCACATCGACCAGTGCCGAAATCGGGCGAAGGCCGACAGCCTTCAGCCGTGCCTGTACCCAGTCGGGGCTCGGGCCATTCTTCACGCCGCGCACCAAGCGGCCGGCAAACATCGGGCAGGCTTGCTTCTGCGCGTCATCGAACACAAGAGCCGTCTTGACGGGCGAGGGGAACTTGCCCTTCACGGCTTCGATGGTGCGCGTCTTCACGCTGCCCAGACCGGCCGCCGCCAGATCACGCGCAATGCCTGCAACGCCGTTGCAATCGCCGCGGTTGGGCGTGATCGCGATGTCGATCACCTTGTCGTCCAGACCGAGCACCGTGGCGATGGGCGTGCCGATGGGGGCATCCGTTGTGAGTTCGATGATGCCGTCATGGTCATCGCCCAGCATCAATTCCCGCGACGAGCACAGCATGCCGTTCGAGACGACGCCGCGGATCGCGCCTGCCTTCAAAACCATGCCCGAGGCCGGGATGGTTGCGCCGACAGGCGCGAATACGCCGATGAGCCCCGCGCGTGCATTGGGTGCGCCGCAGACGACTTCGATCTCGCCGTCCTTGGTGGCGACGCGGCAGACCTGCAGCTTGTCGGCATTGGGATGACGCGATGCCGTCAGCACTTTGGCAACCGTGAAGGCGGCAAGCGCCTTGGCGCGATCCTCGACGCTTTCAACTTCAAGCCCGATGCGGGTCAGGGTCGAAAGAATGTCATCAAGCGAAGCATCCGTTTCCAGATGTTCTTTGAGCCATGAGAGCGTGAATTTCATCGTGTCAGCCCTCCGGCAAGCGAAGGCTGCTCGAGGAGCGAAAAGCCATAATGCTTCAGCCAGCGCAAATCGCTGTCGAAGAAGGCGCGCAGGTCCGGCATGCCGTATTTCAGCATCGCCAGGCGATCCACGCCGCAACCAAAGGCGAAGCCCTGATAGCGCGCGGGATCAAGCCCGCAATTGGCGATCACTTTGGGATGCACCATGCCGCAGCCCAATATCTCCAGCCAGTCACTGCCCTGGCCGAACTTCACCTCGTTGCCCGAACGGTCGCACTGGATGTCCACTTCGGCCGAAGGTTCGGTGAAGGGGAAGTGCGAGGCGCGGAAGCGCATGGTGACGGATTTCACTTCGAAGAACGCCTTGCAGAATTCCTCCAGCGTCCATTTGAGGTGACCCATATGGGTCCTTTCGTCGATGACGAGGCCCTCGACCTGATGGAACATGGGCGTATGCGTCTGGTCGCTGTCGCTGCGATAGGTGCGGCCCGTCACGATGATGCGGTAAGGCGGCTTGTTTGCGAGCATATGGCGGATCTGCACGGCGCTGGTGTGCGTGCGCAGTACATGGCGCACGCCGTTGGCGTCGGGTCGCATGTAGAACGTGTCGTGCATCTGGCGCGCGGGATGTTCCGGCGGGATGTTGAGCTTGGTGAAATTGTAGTCGTCGAGCTCGATGTCCGGGCCATCCGCCAGCTGGAAGCCCATGTCGGCGAAGATCGCGATGATCTCGTCCGTCACCTGGCCCACGGGATGAAGGCGGCCTGATGCAGGATCCACCGGCTCCGTGCGCACGGGAAGCGTGATGTCCACACGCTCGGTCTCAAGGCGGTGCTGCAGGATGGCCGCGGCGAAGGCATTCTTCTTGTCGGCAATCGCTGCAGTCACACGGTCTTTGAGGCCGTTGATGAGCGGTCCCTTGGCCTTGCGGGCATCGGCATCCATGGCGCCGAGCGTTTTCAGGAGTTCGCTGACAGCACCCTTTTTTCCGAGTGCGGCCACGCGCACGGCTTCAAGGGCGCCATCATCCGCAGATGCGGCGATGGCCCCCATGAGGTCGCGCTCGAGATTGTCAATGTCGGTCATTTCGCATCATCCAGGCATCTGGCGGGCGGCATGAAGGGCTGGCGCGCACGGTGCCTCAGCACCGTGCGAGCGGTCCCCGCCATCAAACCCGGCGAAAACGTCAGGCCGCCTTGAGCTGCGCCTTTGCCTGGTCAACGAGGACCTTGAAGGCCTCAGGCTCGTGAATGGCGAGATCGGACAGGATTTTCCGGTCAACCTCGACACCCGCCTTGCTGAGGCCGTCGATAAATCGGCCATAGGTCAGCCCGTGCGCGCGGACACCGGCGTTGATGCGCTGGATCCAGAGCGCGCGGAAATTGCGCTTGCGCAGCTTGCGGCCGATGTAGGCGTGCTGGCCGGCCCGGTCCACCGACTGCTTGGCGACCCGGATCGTGCTCTTGCGGCGGCCGGAAAAGCCTTTCGCGGCTTTCAGGACTTTCTTGTGGCGGGCCTTGACTGTCGTCCCGCGTTTGACGCGTGCCATATGATGTCCCTCCTCAACCGTTCGGCAGCCAGCGCTTCACGCGCTTGGTCTCAGCTTCCGACAGCACGCTTGTGCCGCGGTTCTCGCGGATATATTTCGACGAGTGGCTGATGAGACGGTGACGCTTGCCGGCGACACCTGCCTTGATTTTTCCGCTCGCCGTGATTTTGAAGCGCTTTTTGGCGCCACTCTTCGTCTTGATCTTGGGCATTTTGCTCCTCCGGGATGAGGGACCAGACAGAGGTCCCGTCGGGCATTGTGGGCCGCCACGGCATGCCCTTTCAGGCCGGGCCGCCCCACAAAAGAGCGCGCGGTTTAGCCGAATGGGCGTCGGCACGCAAGATTTTGCCGTTTAGGCCCGTTAACCCCGGAAACGGGGGGTGGGAAGCCCCCTAACCCCAAGGCCCGTCACGGCAAAAATGCCGCCGGAACGGGGAAAACGGGCAAGCGCTGCCGCCTCCAACCCGATCCGGGCCGAGGTCACGAACAGGATGTCGAGATCCGCGCCGCCAAAGCAGCAGCTGGTGGGCTGGGGCGCCGGAATCGGGATATGCGCCAGGATGCGGCCATCGGGCGCGTAATGGGTGATCCGCCCGCCACCCCATTCGGCGCTGAACACGCTGTCGTCGGCGGCGACACAGAGACCGTCGGGAAAGTGCCCCTCCGGCGTTTGTGCGAATATTCTGCGCGCGCCCGGTGTGCCGCTTGTCGCATCGAATGCCATCGCATGGATCGTGCGCCCGGCGCTGTCGGTAAAGAACATGGCGCGGTTGTCGCGCGTCCAGCCAAGGCCGTTGGTGATCACAAAGCCGAACGCAAAGCGCGTCACCGAGAGATCGGGATCGAGGCGGAAGAGATCACCGGTGGCGTGCGTCTCGCCATCATCCATCGTGCCCGCCCAGAAGCGGCCAGCCGCATCGACCTTTCCATCGTTGAAGCGGTTGTGCGGATTTGCTGCGTCGGGATCGGCAATCGGTGTCACAGCGACATTTGCCGGATCAACAAAGGCAAAGCCGGTTTTCAATGCGGCAACAAGACCACCGCTTTCGCGCAAAGCGATGGTACCGACCGCAGAGGGCATGGGCCAGGTTTCAAGCACGCGGCCCGGCCAGCTGAGCGCATGGATGGCGGGCGCCTTGATGTCCACAAAGAAGAGGCGCTGCGTGCGTTCGCACCAGAGGGGCCCTTCGCCCAATGAAGCATCCACATCGGCGATGCAGGTGACGCTGAGGCTCATGTCCATCCGCCATCGACGATGAAACTCTGCGCCGTGATGAGGCGGCTGTCGTCGGCGGCCAGAAACATCACCATGCGCGCGATGTCGGCCGGATGGAGTTTTTCCTTGAGGCACTGGTTTTTCATGATCTCGGCTTCGCCTTCTGCGGTCACCCATTTTTCCAGCTGACGCTCGGTCATCACCCAGCCGGGCACGACACAATTGACGCGGATATTGTGCTCACCGAGATCGCGGGCCAATGCGCGCGTCAGGCCTTCGACGGCGGCCTTGGCTGCGAGGTAAAGCGGCATGCCCGGCACTTTCAGGTGCCAGCTGGTCGAGCCGAGATTGATGATCACGCCTGCCTTTGCCGCTTTCATCGCTGGCAGGACGGCCTGGGCCGCAAAGAACTGGTGGCGCAGATTGACGGCGATGCGCTCGTCAAAATATGCGGGCGTCACGCTTTCAATCGCATGGCGGTCATCGTGGCCTGCGTTGTTCACAAGCACTTGGGCAGGCCCGTGCGCGCGCTCCATTGTGGCGAGGGCGTTCTTGAGCGCGGTGATGTCTGTCAGGTCCGCGTGGGCAAAGGAAACGCTGAAGCCTTCACCTGAAAGCCGCGCGGCCAGCTTGTTTCCCGCGCCTGCATCGATGTCGATGAAACCGGTCTTTGCGCCCTGCCGCGCAAAATGCTCGACGATCGACGCGCCGATGCCGCTGGCGCCGCCGGTGACGACAACGGATCTTCCGGCAAGGCTGGGATAGGCGGCAAAGCGGTTCATCGTGCGGGTCCGTTGATGGGTGTCGCCGGACTATGGGAGCGCGCGTGATCGGGTGCAAGGCGGGGCCTATATCTTCGCTCTCCCCGGGCTTGCGCGGGGAGAGCAGAGATTTGCCCTCGCAAATTTCGTGAGGGGGCGTTCAAAAGGCATTGCGGAACAAGGCACCTCACCCGGGCCGCAAGTGCGTCCCCTTGCGCTCCGCTCACTCCCCATTTGAAGCATGGGGCGAGGGAAGGGGCCAAAGGACCATGTCCGAAAATGGCGAGCGCGGCGGCAATGGCTGCGCTAATGTCCGCGTCATGACACACGCCTTGGCTACCAAACTTGATTCGACGCGCTGCTATGAGGCGCTGAAAGCGCGCGACCGCCGCTTTGATGGCGCGTTCTTTGTGGGCGTGCGCTCGACGGGCGTCTATTGCCGCCCGGTCTGTGCGGCACGCCTGCCGCGCCGCATGGTCTGCACATTTCACGCGTCGGCCGCGTCAGCAGAGGAAGCGGGGTTTCGCCCCTGCCTGCGCTGCCGCCCCGAGCGCGCGCCCGGCCATGCCGCCTGTGACCGGATGGACGTATTGGCGCGGCGCGCCATCGCACTCATTGAGCATGGCGAAGGCGATGTCGTGCGCCTCTCCTCCCGGCTTGGCGTGACCGACCGCCACATGCGCCGCGTCACGCTCAACGCGTTCGGCGCATCGCCGGTGGAATTGATGCAGACACGGCGACTTCTGGCGGCCAAGGAACTTTTGACTGACACGCACATGCCGGTCACCGAGATCGCTTTTGCGTCGGGCTTTGAGAGTCTCCGCCGCTTCAACAGCCTGTTCCGTGCGCGCTATCGCATGCCGCCCACGCAGTTGCGCCGCCAGGCAGTTCAGCGCGGTGATGCCGCGTCCGGGCATTCCTTCCGGATCGCGACGCGTCCGCCTTATGACGCGGCGGCGATCTTTGCCTATCTGGCCGCGCGCGCATGCCCCTTGATCGAGGATGCGGGGCCATCGCATTACCGCCGCACACTGCAGCTTGATGGCGCGAACGGACTTGTTGCCGTCGCGCGGGACGACAACGCCAATCTGCTGCATGTCACGCTTTCGCCGGGCCTTGCGCGGGTTGCGCCAAAAGTCCTGGCGCTGGTGCGTCAGGTCTTTGACACAGGCGCCAATGGCGCGGCCATCGATGAAAGCCTGTCGCTCCACAAATCGCTGAAGCGCGATGTGGTGAAACGTCCGGGCATCCGCGTTGCGGGCGCATTTGACGGATTTGAACTTGCGCTCAAGACCGTGCTTGGCCAGCAGGTGAGCATGAAGGCTGCCCGCACACTGATGGCACGACTTGCCGAACGCTTCGGCACCCGGCTTGCCGGGGTGGATGATGCTGCATCGCTGCTTTATCTCACGCCGGATGCGGAGCGCCTTGCCGCCGTTTCGCCACGCGAGATTGCAGCCATCGGGCTTACTTCCGCGCGTGCCCGGACGATTGCAGCCCTTGCCGGGGCCGTGGCATCAGGCGCGCTCGACATCTCGCCCTGTGCTGATCCTGCCGAGACGCGCGCCACCCTGATGGCATTGCCCGGCATTGGTGCCTGGACGGCTGACTATATCCTGATGCGCGGGCTCTCCTGGCCGGACGCGTGCCCCGCATCCGACCTTTGGCTGAAACGCGCATTTTGCACGACAAGCGATGCACGCGCAGAAGAAGCGGCGCTGGCATTCAGCCCGTGGCGTGCCTATGCCGCCATCCGCCTGTGGACCATGGCTCCAGAAAAACCGGAAGAACGCGCATGACCAAGCACCATCATTGCGAGATCAACTCCCCCATCGGAAAATTGCGGCTGGTCGCAAGCGATGACGCGTTGACCGGTCTTTTCATGGAGCGCCACAATGGCAAGGACGGTTATCCGCCGCTCGCCGATGGATCCGTCCGCGATCCCGATTGGCCGGTGCTGAAGCAGGCTTCTGCCGAATTGGCGCTCTACTTCTCGGGCGCGCTCAGCCGTTTTACCGTCAAGCATGCGGGACAAGGCACGGCGTTCGAGCAAAAGGTCTGGCAGGCGCTTTGCGATATCAAGCCCGGCAAGACAGAATCCTATGGTGCGCTGGCCAAACGCATCGGCAAGCCGGGGGCGGCCCGCGCGGTGGGGATGGCCAATGGCCGCAATCCCGTCTCCATCATCGTGCCGTGCCATCGGGTGATCGGGGCAGATGGCAGCCTGACCGGCTATGGCGGCGGGCTGCCCCGCAAAACCTGGCTCCTGACGCACGAGGCCAAGATGGCGGCCAAGGCCGGGTAGGCACGTCCAAATCTGCTGTTCATGTCCGATACAGGTTCGGGGGCATAAAGCCCGTTGCTGAAAAGGCCCTCATGGGGCCTGCCCTGCCTATTCTGTGTGAGGAGCATCCTGATGCAGCGCCATTTCTTCAACCGTCTTTTCCGCCGCTTTGGGCTTGGGTTTGCGACTTTTGCGGGCGCTGCCTTTCTGATGGGCGCCGTGCCTGTGCCGCAGGACAGCGTTGTCGGCTCGCTCAATCTCGTAGGCACCGCCGAAGCGCGTTACTATGACGATTACGATTATGACCGGCTGTTCCGCCGTTATTACCGCGAGCTTTCGCATTACGGCCATTGGGTCGAGACGCGAAAATACGGTCTTGTCTGGGTGCCGCAGGTGCGGCGCAACTGGCGGCCCTACTCGGTCGGCCGCTGGGTGTGGACGCATGACTATGGCTGGCTGTGGCGCTCGCGCGAGCCGTGGGGCGGCGTCACCTATCATTATGGCTGGTGGGAGTGGAATCGCCGGCTCGGCTGGTTCTGGGTGCCCGGCTATGTGTGGGCGCCTGCCTGGGTGAGTTTCTACTACAGCGGCGACACGATCGGCTGGTCACCCATTCCGGCGTGGGCCGTGTGGGGCGACCGCTTTGACGATTACTTTTACTCCTACAACAGCAATCCGTGGTGGTACGAGGATCGCCGCTATCGCGACTACTGGCGTGATGATGATGTGTGGTGCTTCGTGCGGGCAGGCGATTTCGGCCGCCGCGACGTTGACACGGTGATCGTGCCGGTCACGCAGAACAACATCTATATCGACAATTCGACAACCATCGTGAACATCACCAATGTCACGATCATCAACCAGACCATCGTCAACAACTCGCTGACCTACGATTCCGTGTCGGCAGTGGCCGATGCGCCGGTGCAGATCGCCGATGTCGAAACGACAACTTCGCTCGACGATGTGGTCGGTGACCGGCGTGGCCGCCGCGACCGCGAGGACCGGGTAGAGATTTTCCGGCCCGAGGAACTGACACTGCCGGAGCTCGATGAGGGGCCAGGCGGTGAAGGGGGCGGTGAAGGGGGCCGTGATGGACGCGGGCGCGAGGAGCGCATGCGCGACGCGCTCGCCGAAGTGGGCAACCGCAATGCGTCCATCGCATCCGATGTGCTGCCACCCGATGATGCGCCGCGCCCCGAGATCGTGACGGATACGCTTGGCAGCCCCGATGCCGGGCCGGACGTGCCGGAAGTAGGCCGGGAGCCCGAACTGCCGCCTGCGCTGGAGGAACGTCTGCCGGACGTGCCGCCCGAGCTTGCGCCTGAACCGCGTGATCGTGATCGCGATGGCGGCGGGCGTCTGCCGGATGATGCGCTGCCCGATCCGGTGCCCGATTATGTGCCGCCCTCTGAACCGGAACCGCGCTTTGATCCGCCGCCGCCGGTCGAGGACGAGCCGCGTGGGCGTGATCGGGGCCGCGACCGCACGCCTGAGCCTGAGCCTGAGCCGCGATATGATCCACCGCCAGTGGAAGAGCCCGTATTCGCGCCGCCGCCGGTCGAGGACGAGCCGCGTGGGCGTGATCGGGGCCGCGACCGCACGCCGGAGCCGGAACCGGAGCCGCGATATGATCCGCCGCCAGTGGAAGAGCCCGCATTCGTGCCGCCGCCCGTCGAGGACGAGCCGCGTGATCGAGGTCGCGATCGCCAGCCGGAGCCGGAGCCGGAACCGGAGCCGCGATATGATCCGCCGCCGGTCGAAGAGCCGGTGTTCGTGCCACCGCCCGAACCCGAACCCGAGCCGCGTGATCGGGGTGGCGAAGGCCGCCGCCGTGACCGGGATGAGGGTAATGCGGATGGGGACGAAGAGCCGCCGGCAGAGGGTGACGAGTAACGGGGGGGTGACGAGTAACGGGGGGGTGACGAGTAACGGGGGGCGACGAGTAACCAAGCATACGGGGTGCGTGCCGCAGGGGCCGCGTGGTGAAAGCCATGCGGCCTTTGCGCTTTTGGGCATCAACTTCGCGCTCGCCAGCGGCGCATCGGCCGCTTCATAATGGCGACTGAAGCTGCGCCGATTTTGCGCGCCGGCAATTCTTCCAAGAGGCGATGGATGGAAAATCATCTCAAAGACCTTGCCCGCAAGGTCATGAAAAAAAGCGACGAGACGCTGACGGACAGCGAGAAGATCACGCTCAACCGCTGGCACAGGCGTGAGCAGGTCTCGAAGGACGTTCATGCCGAGCTTGAGGCGCAGGACAGTTTCGGCGACCGGCTCTCCGACAATGTTGCAAAGTTCGGCGGCTCGTGGACGTTCATCATGGCGTTCGTTGCGACGCTCGTCGTCTGGGCCGTGCTCAATACGGTCATCCTTCTGGCAGATGCGTTCGACCCCTATCCCTTCATCTTCCTCAACCTCCTCCTTTCCATGCTGGCGGCAGCACAGGCGCCCATCATCATGATGGCGCAGAACCGCCAGGCCGAGAAAGACCGCGCGATGGCCGAGCACGACTATCAGGTGAACCTGAAGGCCGAGCTTGAGATCATGTCGCTGCACGAAAAATTCGACCAGATGCGCACCGACCAGCTGGCCGCGATGATCTCCGCCCAGCAGGAGCAGATCAGGCTGTTGACGCAGCTCGTCGAAGGCAAATCATTGGGAGCCCGCCCATGAAACGCCATCTGGCTGCTGTCATTGCCGCTGTTGCCGTCTTCCCAGCGTTGGCTGAAGACGCGCCGCCGCCGCGCAATACGGCAGAGCTTCTGGAGCTGACGACACCGGAGGACTGGCGCACGCCAGACCCCTCCAATCTCCTTTATCTCGAATTGCCCAAGGGGCGGGTCATCATCGAGCTGGCGCCGGATTTTGCGCCCAAGCATGCCGCCAATATCCACACGCTGGTGGCGGGGCGCTTCTTTGACGGTCTGGCCGTCGTGCGCGTGCATGACGGGTTTGTGACGCAATGGGGTGACCCACAAGCGGGCGAGGAAAATGCGCGCGCGCTTGGCGATGCCTCACCCAGTCTTCCGCCCGAGTATTTTCGCACGATGATCGCGGGTGAGCAATTCACGCCCATGCCCGGCCCCGATGGCTGGGCGCCGGAAGCCGGTTTTGTGCAGGGCTTTCATGCCGCGCGCGATCCGGCCACCGGGCAGATCTGGCTGCCGCATTGCTATGGCGTCGTCGGCGCAGGCCGCGATCTGGCCGATGACAGCGGCAATGGCGCGGAACTTTATGCGATCATCGGCCATGCGCCGCGCACGCTTGACCGCAACATCACCGTCGTCGGGCGGGTGCTCGACGGCATCGAGCTTCTGTCAGGGTTGCCACGCGGCACCGGGCCTTTGGGATTTTACGAGACGCCCGAGGAACGCACGACGATTTCATCCGTGCGCTTTGCGTCCGACCTGCCTGAGGCGGAGCGCACGAAGATCGAAGTCCTGCGCACCGACAGCGACCGTTTCCGCCAGCTGATCGAGATCCGCCGCAACCGCCAGGATGATTTCTATCACGTGCCTGCGGGCTATCTCGATTTGTGTGCCATGAACATTCCTGTTCGCCTGCCTGACGAGGAGGCAGCACAGTGACTTCGCCGCGCAACGCGTCGGTTGCCGTGATCGGCGCGGGTGATTTCATTGGCGCTGCAATCGCCAGGCGCTTTGCCGCCGAGGGCTATCGCGTGTTCGCGGGCCGCCGCAATGGCGAGAAGCTCGCGCCGCTGGTGGCCGAGATCATCGCGGCGGGCGGGCGCTGCGAGGGCCGCACGCTGGACGCGCGCGTCGAGGAAAGCGTTACCGCCTTCATCGACGAGGCAAACCGCGACCAGAGATTGGACGCCTGCATCTTCAATGTCGGCGGCAATGTGCGCTTTCCCCTGCTGGAGACGACCGAACGCGTCTTCCGCAAAGTGTGGGAGATGTGCACCTATGCCGCCTTCCTGTCGGGCCGCGAAGCCGCGCGGGTGATGCTGGCACACGGCCAGGGCTCGATCTTCTTTACCGGGGCCACGGCCTCGATGCGCGGTGGCGCGAATTATGCCGCCTTCGCCTCCGCCAAGGCAGGCTTGCGCAATCTGGCCCAATCCATGGCGCGGGAGCTGGGGCCAAAGAACATCCATGTCGCCCATCTGGTGATTGATGCGGGCGTTGATACTGCGTTCGTGCGCGAGCGGATCAAATCCTTGGGCGGTGATGCGGCCCTGCAGACGCTCAAGCCTGATCAGCTCATGAACCCGCAATCGATTGCCAATGCCTATTGGGCGCTGCACGCGCAAAGCCGCGATGCGTGGACATTCGAACTCGACCTTCGCCCTTACATGGAGACCTGGTAATGGCCCGCGTGAAAGCTGAATTCCTGTTCGATTTCGCAAGCCCCAACGCCTATTTCGCGCATTGCGTGGTGCCCGGTATTGCCACGCGCACCGGTGTTGCGATCGACTATGTGCCGGTGCTTTTGGGCGGCATCTTCAAGGCGACCAACAACCAGGCGCCGATGATCGCCTTTGCCAATGTGAAGGGCAAGCTCGACTACCAGATGCTGGAGATCGCGCGCTTCCAGAAGCGCCATGCGATCACGCGCTTCCGCATGAACCCGCATTTTCCGGTGAACTCTCTCGCGATCATGCGCGGCGCGGTTGCGGCGAAGGCAGCGGGCGTGCTTTCCCCCTATGTCGATGCGATGATGCGCGCGATGTGGGAGGGCGGCAAAAAGATGGATGATCCGGCTCTGATCCGCGAGGTGCTGGCGGGCGCAGGCCTTGACGCCGATGCGCTGATGCAGGCGGCGCAAACGCCGGACGTGAAAAAGGCGCTGGCCGACAATACCGAGGCCGCCGTATCGCGCGGCGTGTTCGGCATTCCCAGTTTCTTCGTCAATGGCGAGATGTGGTTCGGCAAGGACACACTGCGGGATGTGGAAGAGGCGATAGTCGCGGCAAAGGGCTGAGTTCCATTCCGGCTACCTGATCCGGAATTGGTTTCTGACGGCCAGCAGGAAGAGGAAGATCAGGGTGCCGGAGAAGACGGTCTGGAGGATGCCCATGAACGCCACATAGTCAGGGATTACCGGAGGCAAATTCTCGCCCATAGTTCCATAGAGGCATGCATACGATTGACTCAAATACTCCGGCGTTCCGATGCCCGAGAAGATCAACGCTTTGTTCAGCGAAAGATAGAGCGCGGAGTTGAAGGTGTTGCTACCTCCCCCGACGCATGAGTTGCCATTAAGCGAACCCCACCAGTAAGACCCGGCAAAAGCGAGGGTCACCACCGCCCACCAGAGCAGGGGCCGCAGCATCGAACGGCCGAAGCTGGAGAACCATTGGTAGGCCAGCCCCATCCAGAAGCGCGCACTGTTCCTCCAAACGGGCAAAGCCTGAGCGTTTTCGTCCTCAGCTTTGCCGAAGAAATATTTCAACTTACGCCCTACTCGCTCTACTGCGTTAGGTATGCTCGGGAGACTGCGGTCAGACACACCACGCGTTGACCTAAGCTCATTCGCAAAGAATAGCAGTTCTCGGTCGTGGTCATGTCCCTGCAGTGCCAAGCGCTTCAATGAGCGCCATCTTGCGGCCTCCCCTTCTGCGCGGGCTGGCTTCGGAAAGGTTGCATTGTCAAGGCGAGGCGCCTCTTCAAAATGTGCTTGGGTGAAATCGGGAGCTTCTGAAAAGTGCGCCGCCTCGAGCGTAAACATGTCAGCGCCCTTTATTGCGACAAATCTTGTGTCCTTCACAAAGATTGCTTCCTGGAAACTCGTGGCCCTTCCAAACCGTGTGTGCATGAATGATGCGGGACCATGAAATGTTGTCTTGCTAAAGGATGCTCTGCCGCAAAATTCCGAGTCGTCGAACTTCGCTTCCTTATCGAAATCAGCGTCATCAAATGCGGCTTGGGCGAGAAACTTTGCCTGTCCGAAATTCACCCCCTGCTCAAAGTGCGCAAGCTTGAAATATGCAAATTTCTTGAAGGTGGTATCCTCGAAGTCAGCCCAGCCTCGGAAATAGGTTTTCCGAAATTGGACTCTTTGGGTGAAGCTCGATTTTTCAAAGTTTACACTCTGCTTGAACTCGGTTCTATCAAAGTGAGTCTTGCTACTAAATTTTGCGTCACTGAAGTTGGCGTCAAGCTCGAACCAAGACAGGTCGAACCAAGTGTCGCCACCAAATTGCGTTCTGATGAAATCTGCCGATCTAACGAATCCCGCTCTGATGAAATGGGAGGGGCAGTGCAGTTGTGCATCCCGGAAACTCACCTCATCTTCGAACTTGCACCCTTCGAGGCTGATGCTCTTTTGTACAATTGAATTCCTAAAGGCGGCGGGGCCACCAAAACTTGCCGATTCAAAGGTGACACCTTCACGAAATTCCGAACGTTCGAATGTGACGCTACCTGGAAAAATAAAACCGGCGAAGTTCGCCGTCTCGCGAAAGACGGACCCTGAGAAGTCAGTCGCTGCTTCGCGATGCCAGTCGGCTAATTGAGGTGAGCCATCAGCTGGGCGTTTGGCTAGAACTTGCTTAGACCAGCTATTCCATGTCGCAAATCCTGACTGCAAGCGCTGAAACGTCTCTTCTTTATTCATTTGGCGAATCGCTCTTCTGGGCGGGTGCTTCGTGAAAATTGTATGTCCACGCGAATGCAGCCGCAATTATGTGCGATGCGAGTGGTTCAAGCTTTGCGGCTAAGGGCTAGCCGCCAACTAGCGCCTTGATGCCAAAGCTGCCGCCAGCAGGCGAAATTCGCCGCCGCGCGGATTGCCTTTGCGCCAGACGAGCGCGATCTGGCGCGTGGCCGCTCCGCGCGCAAAGGGAATGGCCGCAAGCCTTGTGCCGCGCAAAAGGCCCGCATCAACCGCCATGCGCGGCGCCAGGGTGATGCCGAGCCCCGCCTCGACCATCGGCAGGATGGCGCTGAGCGACGATGCCTCGAAGGGATGCGCCAATTCATTGGCGCGCGCTGTTGAAAGTGCGCAGGCGCTCAAGCCGTGATCGCGCAGGCAATGGCCGTCTTTCAAAAGCATGAGACTGTGCGCTGCCACCAGCGGCGGCTGAAGGCCGGCAGGCGCAATGGCGCCGCGCTTTGCCAGAGGATGCGTGCGCGGCGCAATCAGCATCATCGCGTCGTCAAACAGCACGGCATGGGTCATACCTCTGGTTGCATGCGGTAAGGCGATGATCGCCGCATCCAGCGCGCCGACGGAAATTTGCGCGAGAAGTTCGTCGGTGAGGCCGTCGGCGAGTTTCAGCTCGAGTTGCGGATAGGCGCGCGCGAGCGAGGGCAAAGCCGAGGGCAGAAGCCACGGGCCGATTGTTGGTATGGCGCCAAGCGCCAGCGGGCCGGAAAGCGGCGCGCCGGACGCCCGGGCCAATGCGACCAAATCTTCTGCCTGTGCGATCATGGCGCTCCCGCGCCGCGCGACCTCTTGCCCGAGCGGCGTCAGTTCCACGCTGCGCCGCGTGCGATGGGCGACTTTGGCCCCGAGAATGGCCTCAAGCCCCGCAATCGACGCCGAAAGGCTTGATTGCGTGACATTTTCGGCCTCCGCCGCCCTGCCGAAATGGCGAGTGCGGGCAAGGGCCGCCAAGTGCGAGAGCTGGCGCAGCGTCGGCAGGGCTTTCATCGATTTCTCCGATCAATGACACAAATAATACTTGTTTTGCCGATGAAAGGCGAGGGCGCATGATGGCGCCTGTAACGTTCCCCCACATAGGCGGCCTCCCACGCGTTCCGGCGCCGCGACAAGAGGAGAAGTTCCATGGATACGAAAGAGACGGCTTCGGGCAAATGCCCGGTCCATCACGGTGCGGCCATGACGGCGCAGACGGGCGGGCAGGTCCGGCAGGGTGCGCGTTCCAACCGCGCCTGGTGGCCAGACCAGATCAATCTTGCCATCCTTCACCAGCACTCATCGCTGTCGAGCCCGATGAAGTCGGGCTTCGATTACGCCGAGGCCTTCAAGTCACTTGATCTTGCAGCGCTCAAGAAGGACCTCCATGCGCTGATGACGGCGTCGCAGGATTGGTGGCCGGCGGACTATGGCCATTATGGTCCGCTTTTCATCCGCATGGCGTGGCACAGCGCGGGCACCTACCGCATTTCGGACGGGCGCGGTGGGGCGGGTTCCGGCACGCAGCGTTTTGCGCCGCTCAACAGCTGGCCCGACAACGGCAATCTCGACAAGGCGCGCCGCCTTCTGTGGCCGATCAAGCAGAAATACGGCAACAAGATCTCGTGGGCCGACCTCATGATCCTTGCGGGCAATGTCGCGCTGGAGTCGATGGGCTTCAAGACCTTCGGCTTTGGCGGCGGTCGCGCCGATGTGTGGGAGCCCGAAGAAGACATCAATTGGGGCATCGAGGACACATGGCTTGGCGATGCCCGCTACAGCGGTGCGCGGGAACTCGCCAATCCGCTCGCGGCCGTGCAGATGGGTCTCATCTATGTCAATCCGCAAGGTCCGAACGACAATCCGGACCCGGTCGCGTCCGGCCGCGACATCCGCGAGACCTTCGCGCGCATGGCGATGAATGACGAGGAAACGGTTGCACTGGTTGCGGGCGGCCACACTTTCGGAAAGGCGCATGGTGCCGGTCCTGCGGCCCATGTTGGTGCCGAGCCGGAGGGCGCACCGATCGAGGCCATGGGCCTTGGCTGGCTGAGCACGCATGGCAGCGGCAAGGGCGGCGATGCGATCACCTCGGGCATCGAAGGCGCATGGAAGCCCAATCCGACCAAATGGGACAACGGCTATTTCGATACGCTGTTCGGCTATGAGTGGGAGGTGGTGAAAAGCCCCGCCGGTGCCTGGCAGTGGAAGCCCAAGGGCGGGGCAGGCGCGAACACTGTCGTTGACGCGCATGATCCCAAGAAGCGTCACGCGCCGATGATGACCACGGCCGATCTGGCGCTGCGGTTTGATCCGGTCTATGAGCCGATCTCGCGCCGCTTCCACAAGAACCCGCAGGCGTTTGCCGATGCCTTTGCGCGCGCATGGTTCAAGCTGATGCATCGCGACATGGGGCCGAAGGCGCGCTATCTCGGCCCGGAAGTGCCGCGTGAGACGCTGATCTGGCAGGATCCCGTCCCGGCCCTTGACCACAAGCTCATTGATGCGGGCGATGTCGCCGCGTTGAAGGCGAAGATCCTGGCGTTGGGCCTTTCCGTGTCCGAACTTGTGTTTGTGGCCTGGTCGTCGGCATCGACCTATCGCAATTCCGACAAGCGTGGCGGTGCCAATGGCGCGCGCATCCGGCTTGCGCCGCAGAAAGATTGGGCGGCGAATGACCCCGCCGTGCTGGCGCGTGTGCTGGCGGGGCTGGAAAGCGTGCAGGCGTCATTCAACACCGGCCGCAAGGACGGCAAGAAAGTATCTCTGGCAGACCTCATCGTGCTGGGTGGCTCAGTCGGCATCGAGGAGGCCGCGCGCAAGGCAGGCGTTTCGGTCGAGGTGCCCTTCACCCCGGGCCGGACGGACGCAAGCGCTGCCGAGACCGATGCTGCCTCGTTTGCCGTGCTGGAGCCCAAGGCCGATGGCTTCCGCAATTTCGCCAAGCCGGGTCTTGGTGCCATGGCGGAACATCTCCTTGTCGACAGAGCGCAGCTTCTGTCACTGACGGCGCCGGAAATGACGCTGCTCGTGGCGGGCCTGCGTGTGCTCAACGCCAACAGCGGTCGCTCGCCGCATGGCGTTTTGACGACGCGGCCGGGTGTGCTCACCAACGATTTCCTCGTCAATCTCCTCGACATGGGCGTGGCGTGGACCGCAAAGGACGATGCGAAGGAAGTCTACGAGGGTCGCGATCGCAAGACCGGGGCGGTCAAGTGGACGACCACGCGCGCTGATCTGGTGTTCGGTTCGAATTCGCAGCTGCGGGCGCTGGCCGAAGTCCATGCCAGTCATGACGGCGCTGCAGCCTTCGTGCAGGGCTTTGTGGCGGCGTGGACCAAGGTGATGAACCTCGACCGTTTCGATTTGTGCTAGAATAAATTTCGGTGACAGTGCACTAAACTCCGGAAATAAGTGCACTGTCACCGAAACTCTGCCAAACTGCGCATTGGGCATTCTTTGTTCCGGCAGACAAGCATGATCCGGCCCCGGATTGGACTGGCATTGGGCGGCGGCGTGGCGCGCGGCTGGACGCATATCGGCGTCCTGCGCACGCTGATTGCGGCCGGGCATGTGCCCGACATCATCGCGGGCACGTCCATCGGCGCGGTTGTCGGCGGGCTTTATCTGGCCGGGCGGCTTGATGAGCTCGAGACCTTTGCGCGCGGGCTGACCGGCCGCTCGATCCTTTCTTATTCGGACTTTTCCCTGCGTGGCTCCAGCCTGATTGCCGGCGAGAAGCTGCGCCGCAAGATGCATGAATATATCGACGGCGTGCTGATCGAAAATCTCGACCGGCATTTCATTGCCATCGCAACGGAACTCAAGACCGGACACGAGGCCTGGCTGCGCGAAGGGCCGCTGACGCGGGCGCTGCGTGCATCCTATGCGCTGCCGGGGGTCTTTCCGCCGGTCAAGATCGATGGGCGCTTCCTGATCGATGGCGCGCTCACCAATCCCGTGCCGACCAGTGTCGTGCGGGCAATGGGCGCGCGGCTGGTGATCGGCGTCAGCCTCCATGCTGATGGCCACGCGGGCGAGACGGCTGGCGGCGAGCGCTTGTTCGGCGGGGCGGAGGAAGCCTCGTTCCCTGGCGACGAGGGCGACGCCACGGATGAGGATATCGCGGCGCCGGGAGCTTCGGCAAAACCCTCGCTGATGTCCCGCTTCAATCCGGCGCGCTGGCTGCGCAAGACATTGTTCGGGCCGGGTCGCGAGGCACCGGGCCTCTCAACCGTGATGGTCGGCGCGCTCAATATCCTTCTTGACCGCGTCACGCGCACACGCCTTGCCGGTGATCCCGCTGACGTGCTCATCAGCCCGGACCTGCGTGGTATCGGGCTTCTGGAATTCGACCGCGCTGCCGAGCTGATTGATCGCGGGCGGGCGGCCGCCGAGGCGGCTTTGCCCTCGATCAATCGCGCGATGCGCGAATTGAGCGTCGAATAGTCGGGGACTAATTCGGTGACAGTGCACTTAATTCCGGAATTAAGTGCACTGTCACCGAAATTATTCAGTGCACCTGGCGCGAGGGCGGTGGCGTATCTGAAAGATCTGGCGCTGCAAAGATGCGGCCGTTGAGCGCCAGGCCGCCTTTGCCAGCCGAAACCTTCACGACATCGCCGTCCTTCACGCTGCCTTCGAGCAGCATCTGCGCCAGGGGGTCCTGCACCGCGCGCTGGATCACGCGCTTCAAGGGCCGTGCGCCGTAGACGGGGTCATAGCCCGCTTCGGCGAGCCACTGGCGCGCTTTGTCATCGAGTGCCAGCGTGATCTTGCGCGGCAGCAGCAGCTGCTCCAACCGCCGCAACTGGATGGTCACGATGGCATCCATCTGGCTGCGCAGCAGGCGGTGGAAGAGGATGATCTCGTCGAGGCGGTTGAGGAATTCGGGGCGGAATTTTGCCCGCACGATTTCCATCACCTCGCCGCGCACGGCTGAACTGTCTTCGCCATCGCGCTGGCCCGCCAGAATGTCGGCGCCGAGGTTGGAAGTCAGGATGATGAGCGTGTTGCGGAAATCGACCGTGCGGCCTTGGCCATCGGTCAGGCGGCCTTCATCCAGCACCTGCAGCAGCACGTTGAAAACGTCGGGATGCGCCTTCTCGACCTCGTCGAACAGCACGACCTGATAGGGCCTGCGCCGCACGGCTTCGGCCAGCGCGCCGCCCTCCTCGTAACCGACATAGCCGGGCGGTGCACCGATCAGGCGGGCGACCGAATGCTTCTCCATGTATTCCGACATGTCGATGCGTGCCAGCGCCTTGTCATCGTCGAACATGAAGGCGGCGAGCGCCTTGGTCAGCTCCGTCTTGCCGACGCCGGTCGGCCCCAGGAACAGGAATGAGCCGATGGGGCGGTTGGGATCCTGCAGGCCGGCGCGCGCGCGCCGCACGGCATTGGAAACCGCACGCACCGCGTCATCCTGACCGATCACGCGCCTGCCGATCTCCTCTTCCATCCGCAAAAGCTTGGCGCGCTCGCCTTCCAGCATCTTGTCCACGGGAATGCCGGTCCAGCGCGAGACGACCTGCGCGATGTGCTCCTCGGTCACGGCCTCGTGCACAAGGGCTGCGGCATTGGCTTCTTCGAGCGCCTTCAGCCGCTTTTCGAGGCCGGGGATGAGGCCATAGGCAATTTCGCCTGCGCGGGCGAGATCACCCTTGCGCTGGGCGATCTCAAGATCGGCCCGGGCCTTTTCAAGTTCGCCCTTCACCTTCTGTGACAGGCCAAGCGCGTCCTTCTCCTCGCGCCAGCGGGCTGTCTGGGCGGTTGATTTTTCCTCGAGCGCCGCAAGTTCGCTGTCAAGCTTGCCCATGCGATCGCGCGAGGCGGCATCGGTTTCCTTTTTCAACGCCTCGCGTTCGATCTTCAGCTGGATGATGCGGCGGTCCAGTTCGTCGAGGGCTTCGGGTTTGGAATCGACCTGCATGCGCAGGCGCGCGCCCGCCTCGTCCATCAGGTCAATCGCCTTGTCGGGCAGGAAGCGCTCGGTGATGTAGCGGTTGGAGAGCGTGGCGGCAGCGACAATGGCCGCGTCAGCGATCCGCACGCCGTGATGAAGTTCGTATTTTTCCTTGAGGCCGCGCAGGATCGAGATCGTGTCCTCGACCGTCGGCTCGCTCACAAAAACGGGCTGGAAACGCCGGGCGAGCGCTGCGTCTTTTTCCACGTGCTTGCGGTATTCGTCGAGCGTGGTGGCGCCCACGCAATGCAGTTCGCCGCGCGCAAGGGCGGGCTTCAAGAGGTTTGACGCATCCATCGCGCCATCGGCCTTGCCGGCGCCGACCAGCGTATGCATCTCGTCAATGAAAAGGATGATGCCGCCTTCGGCTGCGGTCACCTCGTTCAGGACCGCTTTGAGGCGCTCCTCGAACTCGCCGCGGAATTTTGCGCCCGCTATCAGCGCGCCCATGTCGAGCGCCATCAGCTTCTTGTCCTTGAGGCTCTCGGGCACGTCGCCATTGACGATACGCAGGGCGAGGCCCTCGACAATCGCTGTCTTGCCCACGCCCGGTTCGCCGATCAGCACGGGATTGTTCTTGGTGCGGCGCGAGAGCACCTGGATCGAGCGCCGGATTTCCTCGTCACGCCCGATCACGGGGTCAAGCTTGCCGTTGCGCGCCGCCTCGGTGAGGTCGCGGGCGTATTTCTTCAAGGCGTCATACTGGTTTTCCGCGCTGGCGCTGTCGGCGGTGCGGCCCTTGCGGATGTCGTTGATGGCGGCATTCAGCCCCTTGGGGGTGACGCCGGCGGCGTTGAGGATCTGCGACGCCTCGCTCTCGCTCACGCCAAGCGCAAGAAGCAGCCGCTCGGCGGAAACGAAACTGTCAGACGCCTTCTTCGCCAGATCTTCGGCTGCGGCGAATACGCGGGCAAGTTCGGGCGATAGTGACACCTGACCAGCGCCGGAGCCTTCGACTTTCGGGATGCGCGCGAGCGACTGGGCAACACCAGACTGGATGCGCTTCACATCGCCGCCCGCTGCCTTCACGAGGCCCGCAGCAAGACCTTCCTCGTCATCGATCAGGATTTTCAGGAGATGCTCGGGCATCAGCCGCTGATGGCCGGAACGCAAAGCAAGCGACTGGGCGGCCTGCACAAAGCCGCGCGACCGCTCGGTATATTTTTCAAAATCCATTCCGCTTCCCCTTTTCACCAAGCCCGCCCGCGTGGCTGCCCCAAAAGGGCACAGATTTGTGCGAACGGCTCTCAAGGACCCATGGGGTGTTCACCCCGGCATGCCGACGATATGGGAACGCGGGGGGCACCGATGCAAGGGGCAGGTGCGCCCCAATCAGGCGCGGGCCGCCGCCTTTTCGATCTCAAGGGCCAGGGTGATGTCCTTGAGCGTCACGCCGCCCGAATCATGGGTGGTAAGAAGCACGTCCACCGTCTTGTACACATTGGCCCATTCGGGGTGATGGTCCATGCGCTCCGCCACCAAAGCAATGCGCGTCATGAAACCGAAGGCCTCGACAAAATCGGCAAAGACGAAGCGTTTCTCGATGGCATCCTTTGCCTTCGCATCCGACCAGCCGGGAAGGCGTGAGAGGGCGGCCATGCGTTCGGCAGGTGACAGGCGCTGTGTCATCAGGTGCTCCCTTGCGGCATTGACTTCGTGGCCCCGCCCCCGATCTATCAGGCGCGGAGGCGCCACATGGATTTCACCCACGTCAAATCACCGGATACGGACGAGATCAAGCGTCTGGCCGAAGCAGCCTGGCAAAGCCTGCCGGAAAACTTCCGGGCGCTTTGTCAGGCGATGGCCATTCTGGTCGATGAGTGGCCATCGGATGATGTGCTGGCAGAGTTTGAAGCGGAAGATGATCCGACCGGCATTCTTGGCCTCTATCAGGGCATCGCGCTTACCGAGCAGGGGGCAGGCGACATTCCCGATGCGCCGCACCTTGTTCTCCTCTATCGCCAGCCGATCCTTGCCTATTGGTCACAATATGACGAGACGCTGGGTGACATCGTGCGCCATGTGCTGGTGCACGAGATCGGCCACCATTTCGGATTGTCGGACGAGGATATGGAGGCAATTGAGGAGGGATGAGTATCCTCCTGCCCTTGCCCTTACCGCAAACCTGTCATCGAGCGGCCATCGCATTCGGCCACACCGACCTCCTGGCAATCGGCAAAGGAAACCGAGATCGCAAAGGCGCGGCCAACCAGATTTTCCATCGGAACAAAGCCGAGTGCAAAGCGGCTGTCGGATGAATTGTCGCGATTGTCGCCCATGAAGAAGATGTGGTCGTCGGGCACAATGGCAGGGCCATAATTGTCGGCGTCCGGGCGGTTCATCTTGTCCACCATGGTGTGGCTGTCTTCGGTGCCGGGCAGTGTTTCCGCGTATTGCGTCATGTTGACAACGCCGCCACGATATTCCCGGAACAGGAATGTGCGCGTGAGCGTGCGCGGCACAAGCGTGTCGTTCACATAAAGCTCGCCGTCGCGCATCTCCACCCTGTCGCCGGGCAGGCCGATGACGCGCTTGATGTAATCCTCGCCGGTATTCGGATTGACAAAGACGACAATGTCGCCGCGATCCGGCAGCGACGAAAAGATGCGCCAGCCGCCCGGCAGCAATTCGCCAAGGCCCAGCGGCAGCGAATAGCGGCTGTAGCCGTAGGACCATTTGGAGACGACGACGCGGTCGCCGACGCGCAGGGTCGGCACCATTGATTCCGACGGAATGTCGTACTGGGCAAGCGCAAGCGTGTTGAAGGCAAACGCGATCAGGGCGGCGCCCACCACAATCGACAGGGTCTCGCGGATCACATGGACGAGTTTTGATCCGGTCGTCCCCGGCTTCCCGCCGTCATTCGTGTCCATGGTTGCTCTCCAGCATTCCGGCTTGATCTGCCCTTAGAGCGAAGGGGACGGGCCTTCAAGGGCGTATTCGCGCTCGGCCACATAATGATTGCCGCCATGGCGTAGATGTGACGAAAAGAGGGTGAACGACGCCGCTTCAAAGATCTGTGACCGGAAAAGACTGTTGCGGGAGAGAAAGGCCATTGCGCTTTCCGGCGGCGTTTGACGCAGGCGCGCGAGCGTCACATGGGCGCGGTATTTGCCGTCCCGGTGGGTCACCCCGGCGCGGCGGCCCGCAGCAACGCAGCGTGAGGCGAGAAGGTCGAGGCTCTCGTCTGCCTCGACACGCGCATGGATGAGATGCGGCTTCTTTCCGCCAAAGACATCGACACCGGCCAGTGACAGGGAAAACCGCTTATGGCGGATGGCGGAGAGACCCGCATCAATATCGGCAGCAACCGCGCCATCGACTTCGCCGAAGAAGGCCAGCGTGATGTGGAACATCTCCGGCTCCACCCATTGGGCGCCGGGCACGCCACCATCCTGCAGCGACGCCAGATCGCGGCGCAAGTCATCCGGCAAAGCGAGCGCCGCAAAGAGACGCAAGCCCGACATCAGGGTGCCGGATTGGGCTGCTGGTGGTGGATGCGGTCGATCTCCTTCATCTGTTCCGCGGTCAGCCGGATCGTGTGCGCGGCGATATCGGTTTTCAGCTGCGCCATCGTGGTTGCCCCGATGATGCAGCTTGTCACGAAGGGTTTGGCGATCACGAAGGCGATGGCCAGCTGTGCCGGGTCCATGTCCCAGGACTTTGCAAGGGCAAGCCAGTTGCCGATGGCACGCTCCACTTCCGGCCGTTCGTAACGCTGGGCGCGGTTGAACAATTGCTTGCGCGAGCCCGGCGGATTGGCGCCGTTATGATATTTGCCGGTGAGGAAGCCTTGGCCCAATGGCGAATAGGCCAGCAATCCCACCTGCTCGTGAAAGGCGATTTCGGCAAGGCCAAGCTCGAAGGTGCGGTTGATGAGGTTGTAGGCATTCTGGATCGAATGCATGCGCGGCAGATTGTGTTTGCCGGATTCCGCGAGGAAGCGCATCACACCCCAGGGCGTCTCGTTCGACACGCCGATATGGCGTATGCGGCCCGCCTTCACATGGACGTTGAGGGCATCAAGGATTTCCTCAAACGGCGTGAAGTCGGCCACATGCTGGTGCCATGCAAGGCCGTTGCTGCCGAAATTGGCCATCGGGCGATCGGGCCAATGGAGCTGGTAGAGGTCGATGTAGTCGGTCTGGAGGCGCTTCAGGCTCTTGCCGACGGCTTCATCGATCTGCTTGCGGGTGATGCGGCTTTCCTTGTCGTTGTCGCGCATCCAGTTCATCGGCGAGCGGCCGGCGATCTTGGTCGCGAGGATCACTTTCTGCCGGTTCCGGCGCGCGGCAAACCAGGTGCCGATGATGGTCTCCGTCGAGCCCTGCGTTTCGGCCTTGGGCGGGATCGCATACATTTCGGCGGTGTCGAAAAAATTGATGCCCTGGTCGAGCGCATAGTCCATCTGCGCATGGCCCTCCGCTTCAGTGTTCTGCTGGCCCCAGGTCATGGTGCCGAGGCAGATTTCCGAAACATCAAGACCGGTGCGGCCCAGTTTGCGCATGAGCATTTGATTATCCGTCGGGTGTGAGGTCAGTTCGTTTCGGGCAGACGCGCCGCGAGTATCTTGCGGATGAAGGCTTCTACCGTAGGCGTCATGCGTTCAACGATGACAAGCGTGCCCGCCGAATTGGGATGAATGCCGTCCGGCTGATTGAGCGAGAGATCAGAAGCGACACCATCGAGAAAGAACGGATAGAACGACGTCTGGTAGTCGGCCGACAGGCGCGCGAAAATGCCGTCAAACTCGCGCGCATAGTCCGGCCCCAGATTGCGCGGCGCCATCATGCCGGCGAGCAGCACCGGCAATCCGCGTGCCTTGAGATTGTCGAGGATGGCGGTCAAATTGGCTTGCGTCTGGGCCGGTGACAGGCCGCGCAGGGCGTCATTTGCCCCCAGCTCCACCATCACACCATCGACATGGCCTTCGAGCGCCCAGTCGAGCCGGGCAAGGCCGCCCGCAGACGTATCGCCCGACACGCCCGCATTCACGATCTCGGCATTGAAGCCGCGCGCCATGAGGGCGCGCTCCAGAACGGCGCAGAAATCCTCGCCCGGCGGCACATTGTACCCCTGGGTCAATGAAGTGCCGATGGCGATGATCCGCACCCGGTCCTCCGGCATGACGCTTTCGGCGCGGGCGGCTCCCAGGCCAAATGCGAGCAGGAAAGCGGCCAGCATGAGGTTGACCTTCAGGCGCAAACCGCCATATCCCCGGATTGACGCGTTCGGCGTCGTGACTGCACGCTGCATTGAAAGCCCTGCCGGAATGAACAACGTCCAAAAGACGACGGTCCCCGACATCGTTCATGTCACGGACCTCCATCTCACACTGGCGAGCGATGCTGGCGACGTCAACATCCTGCGCGGGCTGAGTTTCACAATCACGCATGGCGAAAGCGTGGCGCTGGCAGGCCCGTCGGGGTCGGGCAAGTCCACGCTCCTGATGACGCTTGCAGGGCTTGAACGGCCAAGTTCGGGCACCATCCGCGTTGCGGGCCACGACCTTTCCCGGCTGAACGAGGACGGTCTGGCGCGCTTTCGCCGCGACGAGATCGGCATCGTCTTCCAGTCGTTCCATCTCGTGCCGGCCATGAATGCGCTCGAAAACGTGGCCGTGCCCCTCGAATTGGCGGGAGTGCGTGACGCATTCCCCCGTGCCAAGGCGGCACTTGAGGCCGTCGGGCTGGCGCACCGGCTCACCCATTATCCGGGGCAATTGTCGGGTGGCGAGCAGCAGCGTGTGGCGCTGGCGCGGGCCATGGCGCCCCGACCGCACATCATCTTTGCCGATGAGCCGACCGGCAATCTTGATGGCACCACGGGCGCGCAGATCGTGGAACTGCTTTTCGGGCTCACGCGTTCGCAGGGGACGACGCTCATCCTCGTCACCCATGACGAGGTGCTGGCGCGGCGCTGCGACCGCATCATCCGCTTGAAGGACGGGCGCATCGACCGCATCGAGACGGGCGTACACGCGCCTCAGCTCTCATGAACGCGTTATCCCTTGCCTTCCGATTTGCACGGCGCGAGCTGCGCGGCGGCCTGTCGGGATTTTATCTTTTCCTTGCCTGCATCGCGCTTGGCGTTGCCGCGATTGCGGCCGTCGGCTCGGTTACGGCGGCGTTTCTTGGCGGCATGGCGGAAAAGGGTCAGGTGTTGCTCGGCGGTGATGCCGAATTCCGGCTGACCCAGCGCAGCGCGTCGGCGGCGGCACAGACATTCCTGGAATCGCGCGGGCGCGTGTCGCGTCTCTTCGAGATGCGCGGCATGGCGCGGGTTGACGGCACCGAGACGCGCACACTGGTGGAACTCAAGGCCGTTGACGGCCTCTATCCTTTGTTCGGCGCGGTTGAACTCGTGCCCGCCATGGCGCTTGGGGATGCGCTTGCCGAACGCGACGGCGTCTTTGGCGCGGTGGTCGAGCCCACGCTCTTGCCGCGCCTTGGGGTTGAGCGCGGTGCACGCATCGTTGTCGGCAATGCGACATTCGAAATCCGCGCGGTGATCGACACGGAGCCTGACCGGGTGGGTGGCGGCTTCACGCTTGGCCCCCGCTTTCTCATCTCCCGCGACGCGCTGACGGCCACTGGGCTTGAGCAGCCGGGCAGCCTTGTTTCCTACGTCTATCGCGTTGCACTGCCATCGGCGGCCTCCACGCCTGCGGACCTGACCGGCTTCATGGCGGCGGCAGCTGAGGCGTTTCCCGAGGAAGGCTGGCAGACACGCGACCGCAGTGCGGCCGCGCCCGGCATCCGCCGTTTCATCGAACAGGCCAATCTCTTCCTCACCCTTGTCGGCCTTGCGACATTGATCGTGGGTGGCGTGGGTGTGGCCAATGCCGTCACCATCTACATGGAACGCAAGACCGGTACGATTGCGGTGATGAAATGCGTGGGCGCGACGTCGCGGGTCATCTTTCTCACCTATCTCATCCAGGTCCTGTTCATCGCCACGGCGGGCATTGCCATCGGGCTCATTGCGGGTGCGGCCGCGCCTTATCTCATGAGTGCGGTGGTTGGCGACATGCTGCCCATTGATGCCGAGCTTGCCGTCTATCCCGAGGCGCTGATGCTGGCGGCAGCCTATGGCTATCTGACGGCGTTGGCCTTTGCGCTTTCGCCGCTTGCGCGCGCGCGTGACACAAAGCCGGCGCGGCTTTTCCGCGATCTGGTTTCGCGCGAACGCAAATGGCCGCGTTTCTCCGACGGGTTGATGATTGTCATTTCGTTTGCGGGTCTGGGCGCGCTTGCCATCCTGTTCACGCCCTACAAGCTTTTTGCGGTGCTGGTGCTTGTGGGCGTCGCCTTTGCGTTCGGTATCTTGCGCGTGATGGGCGGGCTTATCCGGCAACTCGCCAAGCGCCTGACATTCACCCGCAATCCGATGTTGCGGATCGCCATGGCCAATCTTCACCGGCCGGGTGCGGCCACGGTCGGCGTCACCCTGTCGCTTGGCCTTGCGCTTTCGCTGATTGCGCTGGTTGCGATGGTGGACGGCAATGTGCGCGGCGCCATCTCCACCCGCCTGCCAGGCGAAGCGCCGAGCTTCTTCTTCATCGACATCCAGAGCGCGGATCAGGAACGCTTCCGCGCCCTGTTGGAAAATGCGGGCAATGTGACCGACATCCGCCTGACGCCCATGCTGCGCGGGCGGATCACGCATCTGAACGGCGTGAAGGCGGAGGATGCCCAAGTTGACCCCGGTTCGCGCTGGGCGCTTTCGGGCGACAGGGGCGTCACCTATTCGGCGACCATTCCCGAAGGCACGGAAATTTCCGCCGGTGAATGGTGGCCTGCGGATTATGCCGGGCCGCCGCTTGTGTCGTTCGATGCGGCGCTGGCCCAAGGGCTGGGTCTTTCCCTCAATGATTTCATCACGGTCAATCTTCTGGGCCGGTCCATCGAGGCGCGCATCGCGTCCCTGCGGCGGATCGATTACACGACCGCCAACATGAACTTCATCCTTGTCCTGTCGCCCGGCGTGCTCGAGCGGGCGCCGCATTCCGTCCTTGGCACCGCGCGCGCGCCGCTTGAGCAGGAAGAAGCGATCGAGCACGAGATTGCACGCGTCTTTCCCAACGTGTCAGTGGTGCGCGTCAAACAGGCGATCGAGACGGCCAATGAGATCATGGATCAGTTGGCGCTGGCGCTCCGGGCGACGTCTGCGGTGATGCTGGTTGCAGGCCTTATCGTGCTTGCAGGCGCGCTGGCCGCGGGGTACCGGCGGCGCGTCTATGACAATGTGCTTCTCAAGGTTCTGGGGGCGGAGCGGCGGCGGCTTCTTTTCATGCAGCTGGCCGAATTCGCGCTTTTGGGCACGGGGGCGGCTCTGGTTGCCGCGCTTCTCGCGTTTGCGGCGGCATGGGGCGTTGTCACCTTCATCATCAATGTGCCGTTCCAGCCCGATTATGGCGTGCTTGCCGCCACCATTTTCGGCGGCGCGGTGACAGCAATGATTCTGGGGCTTGCGACCAATGCGAGAGCGCTTTCCCAGCCAAGTGCGCGGATCCTGCGGGCGCCGTAACGACGCCTTAGCAGGATCATGGTCAACTTATTGCGTAATCGGTGGAATTTGGGCCGGATACTCCACCACGAAGATGGGTTATTCGGCCTTGAATCTGCCGCCAATCATCCCGATATTTCACATTGAACCGCGCCAATCTGGATGCGGCACAAGACGGAGAATTCCATGGCTGAGTATGACAACCGCGCCATGATGCGCGGCGCCGCGACTGCGGACGCCAGCATCGACCAGGGGCTGCGCGCCTATATGCTGGGCGTCTACAACCTGATGGTGCTGGGCCTTGCCATCACGGGCTTTGCCGCCTTCGGCCTGTCGCGCTCGACAGACCTGATGATCTCGATTTTCGCGAACCCGATCCTGCCCTGGATCGTGATGCTGTCGCCCTTTGTGATGGTTCTGGTGCTCAGCTTCGGCATCAACCGGCTTTCGGCAGGAACCGCGCGGATACTCTTCCTCGTCTATTCGCTCCTGATGGGCATTTCGCTCTCAACGATCTTTATGGTCTATGCGGAAGGCGACATCGCGCGCGTCTTCTTCATCACGGCGGCGTCCTTCGGCGCGCTCTCGCTCTGGGGCTACACGACCAAGCGTGACCTGACCGGCTGGGGCTCGTTCCTGATCATGGGCCTCTTCGGTCTCATCATCGCCTCAGTGGTCAATCTGTTCATGGGCTGGGAGACGATGAACTTCGTCATCAGCGTTGCGGGCGTGCTCATCTTCGCGGGCCTGACCGCCTATGACACCCAGAAGATCAAGGAGATGTATTACGCGGATGATGGCAGCGAGATCGCGGGCAAAAAGGCCGTGATGGGTGCGCTCGCCCTTTATCTCGATTTCATCAATCTCTTCCTGATGCTGCTGCGGCTGCTCGGCAACCGCGAGTAACAGGCCCTACCAACGCAGAAGACCCCCGGCACAGAAGATGCGCCGGGGGTTTTCGTTTGGGGGCAGCGATGCCGTCATTTTGCCGGAATGGCCCTGTGTGATGGGACATGGCCCGGATCGTATCCATCGCGCTCAGTGTCGTCCTTCACGTGCTTGCCTTTGCAGCATTGGGCATGCTCGTGCTTTCCAGCGGGCAGAGCCGGGCGGCGCCACAGATTGACGGGCTTGCCGATTTCATTCTGGTCGAGAAATCCGTGCGCCGCATGACCTTGATGCGTGCGGGCGAGGTCCTTGCCGTCTTTGAGGTATCGCTGGGTGGCGCGCCGGTGGGCGACAAGGAACGCCAGGGCGACAACCGTACGCCGGAAGGCACCTATCACATCGTCTCGAAGAACGATGAGAGCGGGTTCCATCTGTCCCTGATGACTTCCTATCCTGATGCCGAGGACCGGCGCGCAGCCGCCGCGCGGGGTGACAACCCGGGCGGCGATATCGCGTCCACGGATTGCCCAACGGCATTGGTGACGAGGCGATCAGCCTTTTCCGCAATGCTGACTGGACGCTGGGATGCATTGCCGTGTCGAATGCCGAGATCGAGGCGATCTTCGCTGCGGTGCCGGTGGGAACGGTGATCGAGATCAGGCCCTAATCCGCGTCGCGCACGGCCTTGAAGAGCATGCGGTCGAAAACACGCAGGACCTGCGAAAGCTCATGCCCGCGCTTCAGGATGAGACCGGTTGCGGTAACGACGCTATAGGCGCCCTGACGCTCGCGCAGGCGCGGGCGCTTCTCGACGCGGTAGAGCGGCACCTCGCTGGAGCGCCGATAGATCGAGAAGACGGCAACGTCCCTCAAGAAGTCGATGGCATAGTCCCGCCATTCACCGGCTGAAACCATTCGCCCATAAATGTTGAGGATCTGGTCCAGCTCGCGCCGCTGAAAGGCAACGCATTCGCCCTTCCGCCCGCCCGGTTCCGTCACCGGATCGCGGGGGGCGGTGAAGCGCTCAGCGCCCTCGCTGCCTGCATGGCGTGGATGCAGGCCGAGATGTATCGGGTCTTCGACCGTCACGGCTGAAATGTTGCGCCCGAACCAGGTCCGGTGCAAGCGGGAAGATGGTGACGAAGGCGGGCTAGCGCACGCGCAGCAGCGTGATGCCGTCAGAGATCGCGACAAGGGCAATGTCGAAGCGCGGATCGCTTGCCAAGGCCTCGTTCAGGGCGCGGATGGCTTTGGTGTCATCCGACATGTTGGCCGGATCAATCACAGCGCCAGACCAGAGCGTATTGTCGATGGCGATCAGGCCGCCCTGGCGCACAAGTGCATGGCAGCGCTCCACATAGGCGGCATAGTTTGTCTTGTCGGCATCGATGAAGGCAAAATCATAGGTGCCCTTGCGGCCAGTGGCGACGAAACCATCCAGCGTTGCGAGGGCCGGCGCAATGTGGGTCGTGATTTTGTCCGCGATGTCGGCTTCGCTCCAATAGCCCCGTGCGCGACCGACATAATCATCCGACACGTCAAGCGCGTCGATCCGTCCGTCGGCGGGCAGGGCCAGGGCAACCGACAAGGCGCTGTAGCCGGTGAAGGTTCCGATCTCGAGGCAATTGCGCGCGCCAATGAGGCGCACCACCATGGCGAGGAACGCGCCTTCGTCGGGCGAAATCTGCATGCCGGCCACGCGGCCCATGGCGGCAGTCTCGGCACGGCAGCGTGTCTGGCTTGGGTGTTCACGCACACCGACCTTGGCGATGTAGTCCATCAGGCCGTCAGACATGGTGATGAATTTGCCCATTTGTTTTCCGCCTTCTTCAGGAATCCCCAAATCGCCGCAATCCGGCCCTTTGGCGGTCAAGGTCGCCCGCCAGGGTCCATCCTGTAAACGGGATCCGGCACTTGCCCGCCACCCCAAGCCCCCCAGCCCCCAATGGCGGGTGAGTTGCCGGATCACGCTTACGCTTTTGGCGGCTCCGCCGCATTCAGCAATGCGCGTACCACCCGCACAGTCGGTACGATAGCCGCCCCCACGGCCGCAGTTGCCGCCCCCAAGACCAGCAATCCATAGATCGAGAGCCATTGGCTATCGGCCTCGCCCGCCAGAAGCATGATGCCGCGCGCGAGTGACGCCACGGGAAAGGTGAGGCCCCACATCGCCAAAGTCTGTCCGCTCGCGATCTCCGAGAGGAAGACCGGCAGAAGCGTCAGGAAGAGGACGCTGGCGAGCACCAGGTTCATCAATGGTCCCGCAGCATTGGTGGCAGAGCCAAGGGCGACAAGCCCCAGATTGCCAAGGGCGGGCGGTGACATCAGGATCAGCAAAGTCGGCCGCAACTCGCGCGGCAATGGCGATGTCATCAGATTGCGGATGACCAGCGGCATCACGACCATCGCGGCAATGGCCCCGAAGACATAAACGCCGAAGGCCGCCTCGCGTACTGCGAAGTCGGCACCTGTTGCCGGTGCCAGCAGCAATCCGGCAAAGGGCAGAACGGTCAACGGGCGGCTGCGCGCTGCCTGCCAGCGGCCGCGCACCCAAAGATGCAGCATGCGGACGCTGATCATCACCAGCATTGCCTGTGCGATGGCCCAGACCGCCATGGCAGCCTCGGGCGGCAGGCCTCTTGCGAGGCTGGCGAGCACGCCCAGCGCCATGGAAAGCGCGCCGAAAAAGGGCAACGCGGTCGCGTCGCCCCAGTCATCCGCAAACCCGCCATGCCGCATGCGGTCGGACATATAGAGCGCGACAAAGACAAACATCGCGACGGCGGCGGCCCATGCAAGCGCGAGCGACACGATCATGAGACCCGGCGCCAGAAATTCCGCCGCGTGCGCAGCGCCCGCGACGCCGGACAGGCCCAGCACACTTGCAAACAAGGCCGGCGGAAAGGAGATACGGGCAGATTGCATGATGACTTTCGGGGGCGGCGTTCGATAGCCTGTTGTCGCGTGACTGCGCCTGAATGTCGAGGCGTGCTGCCGATCCCCCGACCTCAGTCGCGGGTCCAGTTATGGGGAAAAAAGAGAGCAACATGACAACGCAACGACTTCTGGGCAGGGCGGCGATCATCACGGGTGCCGCATCAGGCATCGGTGCTGCAACAGCTGCACTCTTTGCGCGTGAGGGCGCCAAAGTGCTCGCGGTTGATCTTGAGGCAGCGTTCGCCCGCGCGCGGGAGAATGATCAAGCGATGCCACCCGGGATCCATATACTTGCGAAAAGCGTGACCGATGATGATGCTCCGGACGCCATCGTTGCGGCAGCACATCAACATCTTGGCGGCATCGACATTGTCGTGAACAATGCGGGCATCGGCACCAATGCGCTGGCCGAGCAGATGACCGATGAGGTCTGGGCGCGCACGCTCAACGTGAATGTCACGGCGCAGTTCCGGCTTTGCCGATCGGCGATCCCGCACCTCAAATCCTCGGCGGCGGGGCGCATCATCAACGTCGCCTCGATCATGGCCGAAGGCACCGACTATGGGCTTTCCGCCTATTGCGCCTCCAAGGCGGGCGTGGCGGGCCTGACCCGCACGCTGGCGCTTGAGCTTGGCAAATTCGGGATCACCGCCAATTACATCCTGCCGGGCGCGATCCGCACCGGCATGACGCGCCCTCGCTGGGAGGCGCAGCCGGACGCGGAGGCGGTCTGGGCGCGCAAGTCGGCGCTGCGCCGCGTGGGCGAGCCCATCGACATTGCCCGGGCTGCGCTTTTTCTGGCATCGGATGACGGCGGGTTTGTCACCGGCCACGGCCTTAATGCCGATGGCGGGCTGATGCTGCGGGTCTGACCGGGTTATTCATTAACTCCAAGACAGGGGCAGGGTACGCGGTTGTGCGCCCGATCAAACGCCATTTGACTTGCCGGAAAGGGGCCTTATCCCCTAAACGGCGGGACCCACCCTGCGCGGGCATTGGCCCCAAGGGGTTTGCGCTGCCTTTCAACGAGACATTTCCTCCGCCATGGCGATGATTGAAACCGACGGGCTCGTCAAAAAATTTGGACCCTTCACGGCTGTTCGCGGCATCACGCTCAATGTTGAAAAGGGCGAAGTGCTGGGCTTTCTTGGCCCCAATGGTGCGGGCAAATCGACCACCATGAAGATGATCACCGGCTTTCTGGCGCCCACGCAGGGCACCGCACGGGTCATGGGCCATGACGTGACGGCCGATCCGATCAGCGCGCAGAAGCAGCTGGGCTATCTGCCCGAAGGCGCGCCCGCCTATGGCGACATGACGCCCCGCCAGTTCCTTCTCTTCATCGCGGCGATCCGCGGCTATCGCGGCACCAGTTCAAAGGCCGCTGTGCAGCGTGCGATCGAGCTGGCCGCCCTTGAAGGGGTGATCGAGCAGCCCATCGAGACGCTCTCCAAGGGCTACAAGCGCCGCGTCGGCTTTGCACAGGCGATCCTGCATGATCCGCCCGTGCTCATCATGGACGAGCCGACAGACGGCCTTGACCCCAACCAGAAATTCGCAATGCGCGGTCTCATCGCGGGCATGGCCGCCGAAAAGGCGATCATCATCTCGACCCATATCCTGGAAGAAGTGGAAGCGGTCTGCACGCGCGCGGTCATCATCGACCGCGGCCGCGTGGTGGCCGATGGCCCGATCATGGGCAAGCAGGCCGCCTTCAACGTGTTCGCGCCGGATGGTTCGCCGGCCGGAACGCTGAATGCCGCCACGGCCGATCTTGATGCCGTCTTCCGCGAACTCACCCGCGCGCACGCCTGACGAAAACGGACATCCCATGAACGCGACACTCACCGTCTTCAAGCGCGAATTCGCGAGCTATTTCGCAACGCCGCTTGCCTATGTGTTCATCGTGATCTTCCTGTTCACGATGGGCGCCTTCACTTTCTATCTCGGCAATTTCTACGATTCAGGCCAGGCGAGCCTTGCGACCTTTTTCGGCTTCCATCCATGGCTCTATCTCTTCCTCATCCCGGCCATCTCGATGCGCCTGTGGGCGGAAGAACGCCGGGCGGGCACGCTTGAGCTTCTTCTGACGCTGCCCATTCCGCTGTCATCGGCGGTCATGGGGAAATTCTTTGCAGCCTGGGTGTTTGCCGGTGTGGCGCTTGCGCTTACTTTCCCGATGTGGCTGACGGTCAACTTCCTCGGCACGCCCGACAACGGCGTGATCCTTGCCTCCTACCTCGGCAGCTGGCTGATGGCGGGCGGTTATCTTGCCATCGGCGCGTGCATCAGTGCTGCGACCAACAACCAGGTGATCGCCTTTGTGGTCAGCGCCGTCGTGTGCTTCCTTTTCACGGTTGCGGGTGCGCCGCTGGTTGTCGACTTCGTCAGCAATTTCGCGCCGGGCGCGGTGGTGCAGGCCATTGCCTCGTTCAGCTTCCTGTCGCACTTCAACGCGATCATGAACGGCGTGATCGATTTGCGTGACATCATCTTTTTCGGCTCGCTGATCGCCGTCTTCCTGTTTGCGACAGCTGTGCTCATTGACCTCAAGAAGGCCGGGTGAGGCCCATGAACGCGATCCTCAACATGCTGAAAAGCCGCCGCATCTCTGCCGGTGTGGCGCTTCTTGCCGCCATCATCATCTTCCTTGCGGTCAACATCGCGGCCAACAGCCTCATCCGGACGGCGCGCCTCGACCTGACACAGGAAGGCCTCTTCACGCTGTCGGACGGCTCCCGGAACATCCTGTCCGAGCTTGATGAGCCGGTGACGCTGCGCCTCTATTATTCCGAGAGTCTGGCGGCCTCCTATCCGGCGCTGCGCTCGATTGCCGAGCGCGTGCGCGACACGCTGACCGAGATTGAATCTGCCGGCGGCGGGAACATCGTCTTCGAGATGATCGATCCCGAACCCTTCAGCGAGGACGAGGACAAGGCCGCCACGCTGGGCGTGCAGGGCCAGCCGACGCAGGATGGCGAAGTCATCTATTTCGGGCTTGTCGGCACCAATGCCGTGGATGGCCGCGAAATCATTCCCTACTTCACCGCCGAGCGCGAAGCCTATCTTGAGTATGACATCATCTCGATGGTCTACCGTTTGTCGGGCAAGCGCCGGCCCATTCTCGGGATCGTCACCAATCTGCCGCTGGACACGGGTCCGGGCGGCATGGAGGCGGCACTCCAGGGCCGCGCCCAGCCTTATGTGATCTATGAGTATCTCCAGCAGGTCTTTGATCCGACTTTCCTTGAGCAGGACTTTGACCGCGTTCCCGAAAATATCGACGCGCTCCTGATCGCGCACACCAAAACACTCAATGACCGCACGCTCTACGCCATCGACCAGTTCGTGATGCGCGGCGGGCGGGTGATCGCGGTCGTTGATCCGATCAGCGAGATCAGCCGCGCGGCTTCGCCGACCGGCGACCCGTTGCAGGGATCGACGTTCAGCTCGGACCTGCCGCGTCTCTTTGCGTCGTGGGGCGTCTCCTACAAGGTCAATGAGGTCGTGGCCGACCGTACGCGTGCGATGCGCGTGCAGGCGGGCAGTGATCTGCGGCGCCTTGAAGTCGATTACGTGCCCTGGCTTGCGCTTCTGCCCGAGGATTTCGATGTCTCCGACATCGCGATGGCGAATGTGGGCAGCCTCAATCTTGCGACTTCAGGCCATTTCACGCGGCTTGATGGTGCGACCACGCGCTTTGCGCCGCTGATCGCGTCAACGCCGCAGGCGATGGTCGTTGATTCAGCCGAACTGATGATGGCGCCGGACCCCGACGGGCTGCTGGCGCGGTTCCTGCCGACCGGCCAGCGTTATGTGATGGCGGCCCGGCTCTCCGGGCTCGTGCGCTCCGCATTCCCCGATGGCGCGCCGCCGCCGCAGGCTCCTGCCGAGGGCCAGCCTGCACCGTTGCCGCTGCCAGCGCATCTTGCAGAAGCCGCCGACGCCAACATCATCGTGATCGCCGACAGCGACATTTTCGATGACCGCTTCTGGGTGCAGGTCGGCCGTCAGGGCGGCCAGCGCGTGGCCCAGGCCTATGCGGGCAATGGCGACTTCCTGGTGGGTGCCATCGAGAACATGCTGGGATCAAATGATCTCATCTCGCTGCGCGCGCGTTCGGTTTCGGCGCGGCCCTTCACGGTGGTCGAGGAGCTGCGCAAGGCGGCCGAGACGCGCTTCCTTGCCGAGGAGCAGCGCCTTCAGGCGAAACTTGAGGCGACGGCCGCGCGCATCCAGCAGCTGCAGCAGCTGGGCGGCGACGGTTCCACCGCCATGATGACGCCCGAACAGCAGGCAGAGGTCGAAGGCTTCCGCGCCGAACTTGCGTCAACCCGGGCCGAGCTGCGCGCAGTGCAGCGCAATCTGCGCCGCGATGTTGAAAGCCTCGGCTCCAGCCTTGCCTTCATCAATATCGCGCTGGTGCCGCTTCTGCTTGTGGCGGCTTCCGTGTTCCTTGCCATCTTGCGCAACCGGCGCCGCGCGCGCGCGACAAAGGTTCATTGAGGGAGAGGCGCATGACGAATGACAGCCAGCCGGGTGATGCCATCCGCCGCCGACGCATCCTTGGCCTTTCCGCCGGAGCGGGCCTTGCCATCGTAATCGCGGTGATTGTCGCGATGACCGGCGGCAACAAGGGCCGCGGTGACTTCTCCGAGACGAAGCCCTTTCCGGGCCTTGCCGAGGCTGCCGCCGAGATCACCGAAATCCGCATCGAATCGAAAGACGCCAATGTCACGGTGGCGCGCGGTGCGGATGGCCGCTTCGTCGTAACCAACCGCGCGGGCTTTCCCGCTGACATGGCGCGCGTCCGCCGGCTTGTCTCGTCATTGAGCGAACTCACGTTCATTGAACGCAAGACTGCCAAGGCCGACCGGCATGAGGCCGTGGGGCTTGGTCTTCCTGCCGATGGCGGCTCGGGCGTTGTGGTCACGCTGATGAAAGGGCAGGAGACGCTGGCCGCCATCGTTGTCGGCAAGCTCGACTCGCCGCTGTCGGGGCTCAATCCGGGCACGATCTATGCGCGCCTGCTGGGCGACGATCAGACCTATATCGCACGCGGGCTGCCGGATGTGCCGCCGCAGCCGGGCGAGTGGCTCGACAAGGCACTGGCCCAGCTTGATCCCGCACGGCTTGCTGCGGCGACACTGCGCCCGGCCGGTGAGGGCGAGTACACGCTGACGCGCGCCGATCCTTCCGTCTCCGACTTTACCCTCGAGAACATTCCGGCGGGCCGCGAACCGCAATCGGCCTATGCGCTGAACGGCCCGGCCTTCGCGGTTCTCGGCCTCACATTCGAGGATGTGATGCCGGCCGAGGAACTGGATGTTTCCACCGTGTCGCGCGCGCTTTACCGCACGTTTGACGGGCTCACCATCATGCTGACTATCGTGGCCAAGGATGGCCGCAACTGGGCGCTGATTGACGCCATCGGCGATCCCTCGCTCACCCCGCCCGCAGCGCCCGGTCCGGACGGGTCGGTGGCGCCGCCGCCCGATGTGGCGGCAGAGGCTGCCGCCATCCGCCAGCGTACGGCGGGTTATGCCTTTGCGATCCCGAGCTACGTCGCGTCGCAAATGCTGGTGTCACGCGAGATGCTGCTGAAGCCGAGCGAGACGCCTGCGCCCGCGCCGGAGCCGGAAGTGACGCCGTAAGGCTCCACTTCGCTCACCACTCCGTGTTCATCCCTCACGCATCCTTGATGCGTGGGGCGGCGGCAGGCTGCGGCAACATCCACACGCGATTGATTTGATGGGGGCGGGCATGCTGCAGCGTGTGTTGGCTATTTCACTTTTTCTTGCAGGCGCGCCTGCAACGTTGGCGCTGGCCGCAGAGGGCGAGGTCAATCCGCTCGCCTATGCGATCACAGACATTAGTCCGGAGGTGCGTGTCCTTCACCAGCCCGGCTTTCATGTTCAGCCACGCGGCAATGTCACCATAATCAAGCAGGCTGACGGCTTTGTGCTCATCGACAGCGGGGGCTCCCCGGCGGCGGCTGACGAAGTGATCGCGGTGGTGCGCGCGATGGGCAGCCAGAATGTCACAGACATCGTGTTCACGCATTGGCATGGCGATCATGTGCTGGGCGTGGCGCGGCTTCTGGAAGTCTGGCCAGAGGCGCGCCTGATCGCCTCGCCGCAAACGGCCAGGATGCTGGCCGCGCCGGAGACGGACCGGTACATGCCCGGATCAGATGCGGACGCCAATGCGCGGTTGCAGGAAGATCTGGCCGGCGCGGTTGCCTATTTCTACAGTGAGGCGATCAACGACGCCTACCCCCGGCTGGTGCGCGAGGCGTTTGAACGCACGGCGCTTGAGTTTGAGCGCTATGCGGACGAAATGCGGGTGGCGCGGCGCATCGTGCCGCCTCACCTCATCGCAGAGGACATCCTCCTGGATGATACCATCGCGCCTGTGACGCTGCGTCTCATCGGCCGCGGCAATACGGAGGGTGACGTGATTGCCTACCTCCCCCGGCAGCGTGTGCTGATGACAGGCGATCTGGTGGTTTCGCCCATTCCGTTCGGCTTCAATACCTATCCGGCCCAATGGCGGGCGGCGCTCGATACGCTGACGGTGTACGATTTTGAGGTGCTTGTGCCTGGTCATGGCGCGCCCCAGCATGACGCGGCCTATGTCGATACGCTGATTTTCCTTCTGGATGATGCCATGCGCCAGGCAGCCCTGCTTGCGCCTGATGCGGCCATCACGGCGGAAAATGTGCTTCAGTATTTCGATATTGCGGCGTGGCGCGCGCGCATGGCGTATGATGATGCGTGGCTTGATATCTGGTTCCGCCGGTATTGGGCGGGGCCGATTGCGTCAAGCGCCCTGCGGGAGGCGCGCGGCATACCGGTCATTCAGGGCGCGGAGTGACGCTCAGTTGCCGCCAGCGAGTGACAGGGCGGCCGCATCTTCCAGAATGGCGGCGCCAAGGATCCGGCCAGGGCCGCCATCGGCCCTGCGCTCCTGCACCAGCACGGCATAGCCGTCATAGATCTCGCCAATGTCTTCGCGTCGCGCGATGTCGAAGCTGACGGAATTTCCGTCGTAGGCCCCGAGTTCGATCATCTGGCGCACGACATTGGCGTAGCGGATGATGCGGCCGCCATTTTCGCCCTGGCCGATATTGACTTCGCGCTCGGCCTGCTTGCGGATGAAGATGACAGCGGCATTGCGTTCGAGACCCATGGGATCACCCGCGACGGTGACCCGCACAATTTCGCCGTCAATTGCAATGGAGACCACAGGCCGCGTCATCGCTTCGCCCATTGCTGCATCAATCAGGGCGGTCACCTCGTTTTGACGGCTTCCCACCGTATCGAATGACCCCATGATGACGGCTTGCGGCGTGTAGACCTGGCGCGACGGCATTGCCGACGCATAGGCCTGCTGACGGAGCGAGAACTCGCGCCTCGCGAGCGTGTCGGTCCAGCCAAGATAATCCCAGATGTCCACGTGCCAGGTGAGCGCGACCACATCTTCGCGCGTGGCCAACTCATGGAGGAATGCGTCGGCAGGCGGGCATGACGAGCAGCCCTGGCTCGTGAATAGTTCGACCACGACGGGGCGAACCGCCTCATCCGCGCGGGCGGGCGCGGCGGCAGCAATTCCCGCTACCGCCACTGCCAGCGCTTTCATCCATCGACGGCGTGACATCGGCATGATCCTCCTCGACAGCCTCCCCTTTTCCAAAAGGGGAGGCGGGACTTTCTCGAGCGCAGCGACAGCAAGTCCGGTGGCGTTGCGGGATGCTGTACTGAATTTCCAGATGGTGCCCCCCACCGATTTGCGCAAGCGCGCAAATCTGCCTTCCCCATCAACAGGGGGAGGCGGAAGGATTTCGTCCCGAATAATGGGCATTTGAATGCACCTTTTTCGGGCGCCACTTGGCCAAATCATGCGGTCGCACGCAAGTCACGAACGCGCCAGTCCCGTTCAGGCGGCCTTCAGGAGCCCGCGCAGCACATAGAGGAGGATGCCGCCGTTGCGGTAATAATCCACCTCTTCGGCGGTATCGATGCGGCAGATCACGGGAATTTCGCGTTTGCTCCCCTCGGCGCCGGTGATCACCAGCTTGAGCGTCATTTTGGGCGAAATCTCCGTCAGGCCGCCGATCGACACTGTCTCGCCGCCCTTGAGGTTCAGCGACTTGCGGTCCGTGCCCTCCATGAACTGGAGCGGCAGCACGCCCATGCCGACGAGATTGGAGCGGTGAATGCGCTCGAAGGATTCCGCCACCACTGCACGCACGCCCAGAAGCGTGGTGCCCTTGGCCGCCCAATCGCGTGAGGAACCGGTGCCGTATTCCTTGCCCGCGAACACGATCAACGGCACGCCGTCGCGCTGATAGCGCATGGCGGCATCATAGATCGACATGGTTTCGCCGGAAGGATAGTGGATCGTGTTGCCACCTTCCTTGCCGCCCAGCATCTCGTTCTTGATGCGGATATTGGCGAAGGTGCCGCGCATCATCACTTCGTGGTTGCCGCGGCGTGCGCCGTAGGAGTTGAAATCGTCCTGCCGCACCTGGCGTTCGGTCAGCCAGGTACCGGCGGGGCTTGTGCCCTTGATGTTGCCGGCCGGGCTGATGTGGTCGGTCGTGATCGAATCGCCGAAGAGCGCCAGCACGCGCGCGTCCTTCACGTCGGTCACGGGCTTGGGCTCAATCCCCATGGTCTGGAAGTAGGGCGGGTGCTGGACATAGGTCGAACCCATCGACCACGCATAGGTGAGGCTGTTGTTCTTGCCGCCAACCTTTTTCCAGGCCGCACCGCCGTCAAACACGTTGCCATAGCGCTTGCGGAACATGGCAGGCGTCACGCATTTGCGGATCGTGTCGCTGATCTCGCGGGCGCTTGGCCAGATGTCGGCCAGATAGACGGGCTCGTTCTCGTCGTCATAGCCGACGGGCTCCGCCGTCAGGTTGATGTTGACCGAACCTGCCAGCGCATAGGCGACGACAAGCGGCGGCGAGGCGAGATAGTTCGCACGCGTCTGCGGATTGACGCGGCCCTCGAAATTGCGGTTGCCAGACAAGACAGCCGAGACGGCCAGATCACCCTTGGTGACAGCATCCGCGATGTTGTCAGGCAGCGGTCCCGAATTGCCGATGCAGGTCGTGCAGCCATAGCCGACAAGGTTGAAACCAAGCTTGTCGAGCGATTTGGTGAGGCCTGCCTTGTCGAGATAATCGCTGACAACCTGGCTGCCGGGGGCAAGCGACGTCTTGACCCATGGGCGCACCTTGAGGCCGCGCTTGACCGCATTGCGGGCAAGCAGGCCCGCTGCGATCATCACACTCGGGTTCGACGTATTGGTGCATGAGGTGATCGCCGCGATCACGACATCGCCGTGGCCGATGGTGAAATCCGTGCCCGCGACCTTTTCGCGGTGCATGGCGGTGTCGCCTTTTTTGTAATCGTTGACCAAAGTTCCGGCAAAGCTGTCGGCGACATCCGCCAGCGGCACGCGGTCCTGCGGACGCTTGGGACCGGCGAGGCTGGAGCCGACAGTCGAGATGTCGAGCGCCAGCGTGTCGGTGAAAACCGGGTCTGCTGATTTTTTGGTACGGAACATGCCTTGCGCCTTGGCATATTTTTCGACCAGCGCCACGCGCTTGGGATTGCGGCCGGTCGCCTTGAGGAAGCGCAGCGTTTCGGTATCGACCGGGAAGAAGCCGCAGGTCGCGCCATATTCGGGTGCCATGTTGGCGATGGTCGCGCGGTCCTCCAGCGAAAGCTCGTCAAGGCCGGGGCCATAGAACTCGACGAATTTGTTGACCACACCCTTTTTGCGCAGCATCTGGGTGATGGTGAGCACGAGGTCCGTTGCGGTGACGCCCTCGCGCAATTTGCCCGAAAGCTTCATGCCGACGACTTCGGGAATGAGCATCGAGATCGGCTGGCCCAGCATGGCCGCCTCCGCCTCGATGCCGCCCACGCCCCAGCCGAGCACGGCAAGACCATTCACCATCGTCGTGTGGCTGTCGGTGCCGACCAGCGTATCGGGATAGGCGACTTCCATCATCTTCGGTTTGCCCTTGCCCTTGGCAGGGGGGATCGCGGCCTTGGCGGTCCAGACGGTCTGGGCGAGATATTCGAGGTTCACCTGATGGCAGATGCCCGTGCCGGGCGGCACGACGCGGAAATTGTTGAAGGCGTTCTGGCCCCAGCGCAGGAACTCGTAACGCTCGCGGTTGCGCTCGTATTCGAGGGCGACATTCTTCTTGAAGGCGTCCTTGCCGCCGAAATTGTCCACCATCACCGAATGGTCGATGACGAGATCGACGGGGGCGAGCGGATTGATCTTCTCGGGATTGCCGCCGAGCCTTTTCATGGCGTCACGCATGGCGGCAAGATCGACAACGGCAGGCACGCCGGTGAAATCCTGCATCAGCACGCGCGCGGGCCGGAAGGCGATCTCGCGGTCGCTGCGCCTGGCCTTGGCCCATGCGGCGATGGCCTTGATGTCGTCCTTGGTGACGGTACGGCCGTCTTCGGTGCGCAGGAGGTTCTCCAGGAGCACTTTCAGCGAATAAGGCAGCCTGCCGATACCCTTGAGCCCGTTCTTTTCGGCCGCAGCCAGCGAATAGAAGATATAGGTCTTGCCGCCGGCGCTGATGGTCTTGCGGCACTTGAAACTGTCGAGGCTCATGGGGTTTGATCCTTGGGGGTTCGCTGTCGGCGTGTTTAACAGATTCTGCTTTCCATATCATGACGAAGGTCGTCTTTCCCCCAATAGCCAGGATGCAAAAATGAGTGCCGTCAGCATCGAAAAAGCCGGGCCTGTCACGACCGTGATCCTCGACCGACCGGATGTCCGCAACGCCGTTGACGGGCCTACGGCAGGGATGCTGGTCGCGGCGTTTCAGGCCTTCGAGAATGACCCGGAGGCCAAGATTGCCGTCTTTCACGGTGCCCATGGCGCGTTTTGCGCGGGCGCCGATCTCAAGGCCATCGGCACTGACCCCAAGCGGGCCAATCCGATGCATCCGCCTGATCCGACCGCGAGGGGGCGTGACGCCCTGGGGCCGATGGGGCCATCGCGGCTCTTTCTCAAAAAGCCGGTTATTGCTGCCATTGCGGGTCATGCGGTGGCGGGCGGCCTTGAGCTTGCGCTCTGGTGCGACATGCGGGTGGTGGAGGAGGACGCCATCATGGGCGTGTTCTGCCGCCGCTGGGGTGTGCCGCTGATTGACGGTGGAACGGTCAGGCTGCCGCGGCTCATCGGCCATTCGCATGCGATGGACCTCATCCTGACCGGTCGGCCGGTCCTGGCCTCGGAAGCGCTTGCCATCGGGCTTGCCAATCGGGTGGTTGCCAAAGGCACCGCACGGCAGGAGGCTGAAAAACTCGCCGCCCAGATCGCTGCTTTCCCCGAGACATGCATGTTGAATGACCGGCGCTCGGCCTTTGAACAATGGGACCTCGATATTGATGCGGCGATGGCCAACGAATTTGCGCTGGGCGTCCAGACTTTGCAGAGCGGCTCGGCATCGGCTGTCCAGAACTTCATCGCCGGCAAGGGCAGGGGTGGGCGCTTTGACGGCTGACACGCATCATGGCGTTTGAAGCCTTCAGCGTCCGCGCGGCGGGGCTTGGCTGCCTGCGCAGCGGCCGACAGGTTTTTTCCGCGCTCAATTTCAGCGTGGGGCCGGGGCTCTGCGAATTGCGCGGGCGCAATGGCGCGGGCAAGTCGTCCTTGTTGCGGATGATTGCCGGGTTCATCGCACCGCAATCCGGCACGCTGACCATCTTGCGCAATGGCGCGCCGTTTGATGACGGCGAGGCCATGCTGGGGCAATATCTTGCCTATTCAGGGCATCAGGATGCGCTGAAGCCGGTGATGACGCCACGTGAGACGCTGGCATTCTCCGCGCGCTTTCACGGCACAATCGCGACCATCGACCATGCGCTTGACCGGCTTGGCCTTCTGCGGCTTGCGGACACGCCGATCCAGTATCTCTCGGCGGGTCAGCGCAAGCGCGTGGCGCTGGCGCGGCACTATGCCATGCAGAAACCGCTCTGGCTGATGGACGAGCCGTTGTCCGCTCTTGACGATGATGGGCGCGCGCGTGTGACCGACATTGTCCGTTCCCATGTCGCCCAAGGCGGCACCGTCCTTGCGGCAACGCACGAATTGATCGACGCCGCCGCATCGCGCATCGTGATCGGTGCAGGCGGCGGGGCTTTGCCATGACGGCATTCCTTGCCCTTGTGCAGCGTGATGTGATGCTGTCGTTCCGGATCGGTGGCGGCGCGATCCTTGGCCTTGCATTCTTCCTCACGGTTGGCGCGTTGATGCCGCTTGGCATCGGGCCGGAGCCCGCGCTCCTTTCCAAGATCGCGCCTGGGCTTATCTGGGTGCTTGCAGTCCTTACGGCGCTCTTGTCGCTCGATCGCATGTTCCAGGCGGACTACGAAGACGGCAGCCTTGACCAGATCGTCCTGGGGCCGCTGCCGTTGTGGCTCTGCGTCCTTGCCAAAGTTCTTGCCCATTGGCTGACCACGGGGCTGCCGCTTTGTCTTGCCGCACCTTTGATGGGACTTCTGTTCGGGTTGCAGGCGGATGGCTATCTGCCGCTTTTTCTCGGGCTTGTCCTGGGCACGCCCGCCCTCAGCCTGACCGGGGCGATGGGGGCTGCGCTCACGGTCGCCCTGCGGCGCGGCGGATTGCTGCTTTCGCTCATCGTGCTTCCGCTTTATATCCCCGTTCTCATCTTCGGGGCTGGCAGCGTCATCATGGCCATTGACGGGCTGGGCGCGGATGGCGCGTTGATGATGGTGGCCGCCTTGTCGCTTGTCTCGCTCGTTGTCTCGCTGCCGTTGTCGGCACTTTCGTTGAAGACCCATCTGTCGTGATCCAGCGTTTCGCCAATCCCATGCGGTTCGACATGATCGCCCGGCGCGCCGTGCCGGTGGTGGCGCTTTTGGCGGCGGGGCTTCTCGTTTGGGGCTTGTGGCTTGCGCTCATCGGCTCGCCCACGGATTTCCGCCAGGGCGAGACCGTGCGCATCATGTATGTGCATGTGCCTGCGGCGTGGATGGCATCCGCCGTCTATGTGCTCATCGCCATTGCAAGCGCCGTTGGCCTCATCTTTCGTCATCCGCTGGCGGATGTCGCGGCGCGGGCGGCAGCGCCCTATGGACTTGCCTTCACATTCCTTGCGCTTGTCACCGGTTCGCTGTGGGGCAAGCCGATGTGGGGAACGTGGTGGGTGTGGGATGCGCGGCTGACATCGGTGCTGGTGCTCTTTTTCCTTTATGCGGGCTATATCGCCGTCTGGCAGGCGATCGAGGATACAGGCAAGGCGGCACGGGCTGCGGCCATTCTGGCGCTGGCCGGGTCGATCAACATTCCGGTCATCCGCTTCTCGGTTGATTGGTGGAACTCGCTGCATCAGCCTGCCAGTGTGTTCCGCATGGACGGGCCAACGATCCACGAAGACATGCTGTGGCCGCTTCTGGTGATGGGGCTTGCCTACACATTCCTCTTTGCGGCGCTGTGGCTTGTTGCCATCCGGAGCGAGATTGCTGCGCGGCGGGTGCGTACCTTGTCGATGCGACTGGCCAGCAGCGAGCAGGCGGGAGGGGCAAATCATGCCTGACCCTGCTGCGTTTTTCGACATGGGCGGGTATGCGGCCTTCGTCTGGCCGGCCTATGGCATTTCGTTCCTGGTGCTCACGACGCTTGTTGCGGCAACCATTTTCCGCCGCCGCCGCATTCTTGCGCAATTGCAGGCACTCGAGCGCGCCCAGGGAGATGATGCTGCATGATACGGCGGATCATCCTTGTGGCGCCGCTTGTCGTCTTCGCTGCGCTCGCGATCTTTTTTCTTGTGACGCTTGAATCAACGCGGGTCAGTGGCCCGCAAAGTCCCTTGATCGGCAAGCCTGCCCCGCAATTCACGCTGGCGCCTGTCGCAGGGGTGGCGGTTCCGGGACTTGCAACATCCGACTTTCAGGGCCGGGTCACCATCGTCAATGTCTTTGCGTCGTGGTGCGCGCCTTGCCGGATCGAGCATCCGCTTCTCGTCATGCTGGCGCGCGACCATCTGGTTGTCGGCATCAACTACAAGGACAGGCCGGAGGCGGCGCGCGGGTTCCTTGAGGAATTGGGCAATCCTTATGCGCGGGTCGGGGCCGATAATGATGGCCGCGCCGGGATCGAGTGGGGCATTACCGGCGTTCCCGAGACTTTTGTGGTCGATGAGAAGGGCGTGGTTGTTTGGAAAGTTGGCGGCCCGTTGACCCCGGACATTCTCGCGGGCGAGCTTTTGCCGCTCCTTGCCCGGCTGGATGGGCCATAAGGTTTACCGGGGCGTTTACCGGGTGGAAACCATGTTGGGCGAAGCTTCGGCCATCATCTTTTCCTGCCAGAACGGCAATCGACGGCGCCCATGAAAATCTCGCCTGCCCAGCTTGCCGCGCTTTCGGCCCAGGCCAATGCCCAGCGCACAGCGGCGCAAGCCCAATCCCAAGGTCAGGCCGAGCGCGCACGTGCGCCACAGCCGCCGACGACCGGGCCGCAGGGCAAGGTCGCGCCACGCACTGGACAGCGACCAGATGTGGCGGAAAGCTTTGTACCGATAAGGGCGCCAGACCTCGCCAAGCCGCAGGCCAAGGCCCCTTCGGCCCCCAACCGCGAAAACATTGCGGTCCCCGCTTCGGCACCTGCAGCGGCACCTGCTGCATCAAAGGGCGTTGGTCTCGACCGGGCTGCGATCATCGCTGCGGCCTATGGTCGTCCGGCGGAAGCGGCAAGGGCGCAGAACATTCCCGCCGCCTGGCGTGAGGCGCCAATGGCCGGCACGCGACCGGCCTATGTGCCGCCCGGTTCCCAACTCAACATCAAAGTCTGATCAGCCTTTGCCGCCGGTCAGGTCCGAAAGGGCGGCGATGGCGGCAAGCGCCTTCAGGAATTCCGCGCGCCGGGCTGACGGCACGACGGAAAGCAAACGCGCCTCGGTGCGCGCGGCGGCCTGCGCCATCGTCTTGATGGCGCGCAGGCCCTTTGGGGTCAGGCGCACGGCATTGGCGCGGGCGTCCTCGGTCAGGCGTTTGCGGGTCACAAAGTCGCGAGCCATGAGGCGTGCCAGCATTTCAGCAAGCGTCGAACGGTCAATACCGGTATCGGCGACGAGTTGCGCCTGGCTTGCGCCATTATTCGTGTTGATGGCGGCCAGGACGGCGTGCTGGCGGGCGGTCAGCCCCCCCTTGCCTGCCTCCTCCGCATAGAGATCATCGGCAGCCTGATGGCAGCGGCGCAGGAGATGGCTCAAGGGGGGATGGGACGGGCTGGCCGAACTCCTGCTGTTGCGTGACGCCATGGTGCCAACCCCCGTTCATCCGTATCCGTCCTAATCCCCGAAAACCCTAGCACGCGTCGCGCGGCGGAAAAAAGCCGTGATTGGACTTTTCCACATCTCATTTCGCGCTTGTGCATCGCGGTGGGACGTTGCAGCCTTTCGGCCATGAGCACCGGAACAAAGCCGCCGGCCGCGCCGGACTTTGCGACCTTCGAGCAGCGCGTGCCCGAGGGCGACAGTGTTGAGCGCCTCGTGTGCCGGGATTGCGGGCACATCCACTACAACAACCCCAAGATCGTGACCGGCTGCGTGATTGCGCATGAGGGGAAAATCCTCTTGTGCCGAAGGGCCATCCATCCCCGGCTTGGCTACTGGACCATTCCGGCAGGCTATCTGGAGGAGCACGAGACGACCGAGGACGGGGCAAGGCGCGAGGCGCGCGAAGAGGCAATGGCTGAGGTCGAACTGACGGGATTGCTCGGCGTCTATAATGTCGCGCGGATCAGCCAGGTGCAGCTGATCTACCGCGCCCGGCTGGCAACGCCGTCATTTGCCGCGGGGCCGGAAAGCCTTGAGGTCGGGCTCTTTGCCTTTGAGGATATTCCGTGGGGCGAATTGGCCTTTCCGACGGTGAAGCTCGCCCTCAACCATTTCCGGCAGGTGGAACATCAGGCGCAGTTTGCGCCCTTCACAAATCCGCTTTGACGGATTCTGTCTCCCGCACCGCCTCTGCTACCGGAGCCGGCTTGATCGTGTAGCGTTCGATCAGCGGCACCTGGAAAACAAAGAAGATGATCATGATCGGGTAGGCCCCCCAGATCTTGTAGGCCGCCCAGAACTCCGTCGAGAAATTCGTCCAGACAAGGTGGTTGGCAATTGCCAGCACGAAGAAGAGGCACGCCATGCGGATGGTGAGCTTGCGCCATCCTTCGTCTTCCAGCTGGAAGGCGATCTCCAGCACGATCTTGAGAAAGTATTTCCGCCACCAAAGACCGGCCAGCAGGAGGACGCCAAGCACCGTGTTGTAGATGGTCGGCCGGATCTTGATGAAGAACTCGTCGCGGAAGGCAAGGGTAAGCGTGCCGAAGGCAAGCACAAGTACCAGCCCGAAACTCATCATCGGCGAGAGGCGCCGCTCGATTGCGTAGGCAATGGACGCCGCAAGCGTCATCGCCCCCATCATCACGGCCGTCGCGACAAAGATGTCGGTCGCCAGAAGCGTGACAAAGAAGATGCCGACGGGCGACAGCTCAAGCGTGTGGCGCCAGCTGGCCTTCATGCGGCGCGGGGCAGAATTGGTGGTCATAGGTTGCTTTTCGATCTGCCTGTCACGCATCTGGCCCGAATGTCTCAAGTCCCACCAATGCACGGGCAAATGACCGTGCCTCAAAGGGCGCCAGCTCGTCGATGCTTTCACCAAAGCCGATGTAGCGCACCGGCAGGCCGAAGCGTTCAACGATCTGGACGAGGACGCCGCCGCGCGCGGTGCCGTCGAGCTTGGTGACGGCGAGGCCGGTCACGCCCGCGGTTGCGCCGAAAATCTCCGCCTGCGCCACCGCGCTCTGGCCGGTGGTGGCATCCAGGACCAGCAAGGTCTCGTGCGGCGCATCGGGCGCCTGCTTCTTCAGCACGCGCACGATCTTGGCCAGCTCCTGCATCAGGCCCGTCTTGTTCTGGAGGCGGCCGGCCGTGTCGATCAAGAGAACGTCGCAGCGCGCGGCACGCGCTTCGGCCAGCGCATCATGGGCAAGGCTTGCCGCATCGCTGCCGGGCGCACGGGCGATCACAGGCGCGTTGGCGCGCTCGCCCCAGATCTTCAATTGCTCAATGGCCGCCGCGCGGAACGTGTCGCCTGCCGCGATCATCACGCTCTTGCCGTCGGCGGCAAAGCGCGCGGCAAGTTTGCCGATGGTCGTGGTCTTGCCGCCGCCATTGACGCCGACAACCAGAATGACATGCGGCCTTGCGTCCGAGATCACCACAGGCTTCTCGGCCGGCGCCAGGAGGGTTGCAATTTCCTCCGCCAATACGTCACGCAGTTCAGCGGGCGTGATGTCCTTGTCGTGGCGGCGCGCACCGATGGCCTTTGCCACTTTCTTCGCCGGACCGGGCCCAAGGTCGGCGGTAATGAGCAGCTCTTCCAGGTCGAAGACCGCGTCGGCGTCCAGCTTGCGCTTGGTGAAAAGCGCGGTCACGCCTTCGGACAGGCGGTCGGTTGAACGTCTGAGTCCCGCTTTCAGGCGCGCAAACATGCCCTTGCGTGCGGGCGCGTCTTTCACATGCTCGTCGGTCATGCAGCGATCGCCCCGCTTGTGCTACGCGCCTGAAGCGTGTCCGCGCCGGCAGAATTCACCACGACACGAATGATCGTGCCGGGTGTGGCGGGGCTGTCCAGCGCTACGAGGCTGAAATCGGGCGCGCGGGCACGCAATGGTTCTTCGACAAGCACATCCAGCGTCCGGCCCGTCTGCCGCGCGAGGTGGCGGGCAAGTGACGCCGCACCGCGTTCGCGCAAGGCAGCGGCACGCTCGCGGATCACAGGACCGGACAGCTGCGGCATGCGGGCGGCAGGCGTTCCCTTCCTTGGGCTGAAGGGGAAAACGTGCAGGAACGCAAGGCCGCATTCATCGACGAGATCAAGCGAACGGGCAAACATCGCATCGGTTTCAGTGGGAAAGCCCGCGATGATGTCTGCGCCAAAGGCAATGTCGGGCCGCCGCGCCCGCAAATCGGCACAAAGCGCGATGGCGTCCTCGCGCGCATGACGGCGCTTCATGCGCTTCAGGATCATGTTGTCGCCAGCCTGAAGCGAAAGATGCAGATGGGGCATCAGGCGCGGCTCGCCGGTCACTAGCGCATGCAAAGCAGGATCGATCTCGACCGCATCCAGCGACGACAGGCGCAGGCGCGGCAGGCTTGGCACATGCTTCAGGATGCGCGCGCAGAGATCGCCCAGCGTCGGCGTGCCGGGCAGGTCGGCGCCATAAGACGTGATGTCAACGCCCGTCAGCACGATTTCATTGATGCCCGCATCGACAAGGCGGCGCACCTGATCGGCAACGGCACCCATCGGCACGCTGCGCGAGTTGCCGCGACCAAAGGGGATGATGCAGAACGTGCAGCGATGGTCGCAGCCGTTCTGGACCTGCACAAAGGCACGCGCGCGGTCCTTCAGGCCGTCAATCATGTGATGGGCGGTCTCGCGTAACCCCATGATGTCGTTGACGCGCACTTTCTCGGCAGATGCCGTACCGAAGTCGGGTCCCCGGACATAGGATGAAGCGTTGGCCTTGTCGGCATTGCCGATCACGGCGTCCACTTCGGGCATGGCTGCGAAGATTTCAGGTTCTGTCTGGGCGGCGCAGCCGGTGACGACGATGCGGGCATGGGGGCGTTCGCGCCGCGTGCGGCGGATCTGCCGGCGCGCCTGGCGCACGGCTTCGCCCGTCACGGCGCAGGTGTTCACGACGACGATGTCGTCCTCGCCGCTGGCATCAAGGGCCGAGCGGATCTGCTCGGACTCGTAGGCATTGAGACGGCAGCCGAATGTCAGGACCTCGCGGTTGGTCATGGCGCCTCACCCCGCATCAGGCGGGCGAGGTCTGCATCGACGACGCCGTGAAAACTCTCCGATGCCGGGCCGGTCATGATGACGTGGCCGTCGCTCTCGCGCCATTCGATGGCAAGATCGCCGCCGTCCAGCGTGATGGTCGCCTTGCGTTCGGCAAGACCCCGGCGGTTGGCCGCAACAAGCGTTGCACAGGCCCCGGTGCCGCAGGCCAGCGTCACGCCGACGCCGCGCTCCCACATCCGCAGGCGGATATGGGTGCGCGAAAGGATCTGCGCGAAGGCGACATTGGTGCGCTCGGGGAAAAGCGGATGATGCTCGATCATCGGCCCGATGCGGTCGATGGCATGGGCGTTCACGTCCTCGACGAAGAACACGCAATGGGGATTGCCCATCGAGACAGCGGACGGTGTGTGCAGCACGGGCGCGTCAATCGGGCCGACCTTCACGTCGAGGCGGCGCGTATCCATGCGTTCGGCGAGCGGGATTTCGGTCCAGTCAAGACGGGGCGCGCCCATGTCAACGCTGACAGAGAGATCGTCATGCACGACGCAATCGAGCGGCCCTTGCACGACACGAATGCGGACATCCGCCTTGCCGGTTTCGGCAGCAATCAGGCGCGCAATGCAGCGTGCCGCGTTGCCGCAATTCTCGGCCTCCGAGCCATCGGCGTTGATGACGCGCATGCGCGCATCGGCGCCATCCATCCGCTCGATCACGATGACGCTGTCGCAGCCAATGCCGAAGCGCCGGTCTGCCAGCGCGCGCGCCGGTGCGCCCGCCACCGAAAGCGGCTGGCGGCGCGCATCGAGCACGACAAAATCGTTGCCACAGCCCTGCATCTTGCGAAAGGCGAGCGGCGCGGCTTTTGGGTCAGCGTTCATGAGCGGGGTTATAGATAGGGGGAAAGGCGATGGAAAGGCGGGTGCGGGTGATCCGGCTGCGTCTAATGTCCTGAAATGGTTCAGGATCATCACCGGGTCGTGACGGGTTTGCAGCCGCTTTCCTGTTTTCACGGGGCAAGGCGGCCATTATGGTCCTTGCCACCTTCAGGCTTCCGGCTCGCCCCGGGTGCCGCTATCTCATCCGGATAACATGCTGGAGTTGCCATGCGCCGACTTGCCCTTGCCGCGTTCTCTGCGGTTGCGACCTTTGGCCTTGCCACGGGCTTACCCATGATGGCGTCTGCGGACATTCCGCCGCCGGTTGTCGAAGCGGAAGATCCGTTTCTGTGGCTTGAAGAGGTCAAGGGCGAGCGGGCGCTTGCCTATGTGGCCGAACGCAATGCGGAATCGATGGGGCTCCTGCAGGGTGACCCGCGTTACCCTGCGCTTCTTGACAGCGTGACCAACATCCTGACTGCCGAAGACCGCATTCCCTATGGCAGTGTGCGCGGCGGCTATGTGTACAATCTCTGGCAGGACACGACGCATGTGCGCGGCATCTGGCGGCGCGCCACCATCGAATCCTATGCCGGGGCCGATACGCAGTGGGAAACGCTGATAGACGTCGATGCACTGGCGGCTGCCGAGAACGAGAACTGGGTATGGGCGGGCGCTGACTGCGCGGCGCCGGACTTCAACCGCTGCCTCATCTCGCTTTCACGCGCGGGCGGCGATGCCGCCGTCGTGCGCGAGTACGACATTGCCGCGCGCGGTTTTGTCGATGGCGGATTTCATGTCGAGGAAGCCAAGACCACAGTTGCCTGGTTCAACGTTGACACGCTCCTGATCGGCAGCAATTTCGGTGAAGGCAGCCAGACGACATCAGGCTATCCGCGCATCACCAAGATGTGGAAGCGCGGCACGCCTCTTTCGGCGGCCGAGACGATCTTCGAGGGCCAAGCCGAAGATACCGGCATCTGGCCGGGCGTTTCCGACCGCGAAGAAGGCTCGGTTGCCTATGTGACGCGCGCCATCAACTTCTTCGATACCGAATACCACATCATCAAGATCGACGGCTCGCTGGCCTTGCTGCCGGTGCCGGTCTTTGCCGAGTGGCAGGACATTTTCGAGGGCTTTGCGATCTTCAAGCTGCGTCTTGACTGGGCGCAAGGCGGCAGGACCTGGAAGCAGGGCTCGCTGATCTCGATGGACATGGCCAAGTGGCTGGTGGACGGCGGCGAACCGGTGTTCGAGCTGATGTATGAGCCGACAGATGCAACAGCAGTGGATGGCGTCTCGGCGTCGAAATCGGCGGTGTGGGTTGCGCTCCTCGACAATGTGAAGGGCCGGGTTCTTACCTATACGCATGGTGACGCAGGCTGGGTTGCAACGCCGGTAGCGATGCCTGAGAACGGCACGATCGAGATTTCCGACACCAATGCGTTCGACGATACTGTCTTCATCAATTACGAAGACTTCCTGACGCCCGACAGCCTTTACATGTCACGCGATCTGGGCGCGCCTGCGACGATCAAGTCGGTCCCCGCGCGGTTTGATGCAACGGGTCTTGAGATCAGCCAGCTGACCGCCAACTCGAAAGACGGCACAGCCATTCCCTATTTCGTCGTGCGCAAACCTGGCGCTGCCCCCGGTCCGACGCTGCTTTATGCCTATGGCGGGTTCCAGGTGTCGATGAACCCCTGGTACTGGGCAACGGCGGGCAAGCTCTGGCTGGAACGCGGTGGCGCCGTGGTTGTCGCGAATATACGCGGCGGCGGCGAGTTCGGTCCGCGCTGGCACGAGGCCGCGCGCGGCCACAACCGGCAGAAGGCGTTCGACGATTTCATCGCCGTTGCCGAGGCGCTGATTGCCACCGGCATCACTACGCCTGCCCAGCTCGGCATTTCGGGCGGATCCAACGGCGGCCTTCTGGTGGGCGTTGCATTCACGCAGCGGCCTGACCTCTTCAATGCCGTTCTCTGCGACGTGCCCTTGCTCGACATGATCCGCTACACCCAGCTGCCGCCGGGTGCGAGCTGGATTGCCGAATACGGCGATCCCGCCATTCCCGAAGACCGCGCGGTGATCGAGACCTATTCGCCCTACCAGAATGTCGATGCGGGGCGGACCTATCCCAAGGTCCTGTTCCTCACCTCGACCGAGGATGATCGGGTGCATCCGGGCCATGCCCGCAAGATGTCAGCCCTCATGCTGTCGATGGGCAAGACGGTCCTCTTCTATGAAGAGACCGAAGGCGGCCATTCGGCGGCGGCCAATCTGGCGCAGCGGGCCAAGCAGCTGGCCATGCAGTATGTTTATCTGAGCCAGCAACTCGGGCTCCAGTAAGACCTTGCCCAAAGGCCTCATTTCCCCTTGACGAGACGGGGGGAAATGGGGCCTTTGGCGTTCTCTCTCGGGACAATCTTGCCCCGACGGTCCCAAGGGCTTGACCCGGGGCCGACCCCAGGCAGCGCGATGCGCCCCCTGGGGCGTTTTGCGTTTTGGCTTCGGGAATGATGCGGTTTCATGTTTGACGCACTGACAGACCGGCTTGGCAAAGTCTTCGACCGCTTGCGTGGTCGCGGCGCCTTGTCGGAAGCCGATGTCAACGAAGCCTTGCGCGAGGTGCGCGTCGCCCTGCTCGAAGCCGATGTCGCGCTTTCCGTCGTCAAGGACTTCATCGGCAAGGTGCAGGAAAAGGCGGTCGGCGCAGAAGTGCTGCGCTCGGTCACGCCGGGCCAGCAGGTTGTCAAGATCGTCCATGACGAACTTGCCGCCATGCTGGGCTCGGAAGCGCAGGGCATTGATCTCAATGCGCCCGCGCCGGTCGTGATCCTGATGGTCGGCCTTCAGGGTTCGGGCAAAACAACCTCGACAGCCAAGATCGCCAAGCGCCTCCAGGAACGCGACAGGAAGCGCGTGCTGATGGCCTCGCTCGATACGCGCCGCCCGGCGGCGATGGACCAGCTCAAGGTGCTCGGCGGCCAGACCGGCGTCGAGACGCTGCCCATCATCGCCAACCAGATGCCCGGCGACATCGCGCGGCGTGCGGTCACGGCGGCACGGCTTTCGGGCTACGATGTGGTGATGCTCGATACGGCGGGCCGTCTTGCAATCGACGAAGCGCTGATGGACGAGATCACGGCGATCCGTGATCTCGTCAAGCCGCACGAGACCCTGCTCGTTGCCGACGCGCTGACGGGCCAGGATGCGGTCAACACCGCCAAGACATTCCACGAGCGCGTCGGGATCACCGGCATCGTGCTCACGCGGCTTGACGGCGATGGCCGTGGCGGTGCGGCGCTTTCCATGCGTGCGGTCACGGGCGCGCCGATCAAGCTTGCCGGCACCGGCGAAAAGCTCGATGCACTTGAAGATTTTCATCCCCAACGCATTGCCGGGCGCATCCTTGGCATGGGTGACGTGGTGTCGCTGGTCGAGAAGGCAGCAGCCACCATCGACGCCGACAAGGCCGAGGCGATGGCCAAGCGCATGCAGTCCGGCCTCTTCACGCTGGATGACCTTGCCGAGCAATTGCGGCAGATGCGCAAGCTGGGCGGCATGGGCGGCATCCTTGGCATGATCCCGGGCGTTGCCAAGATCAAGAACCAGCTTGCCGAAGCCAATCTGGATGACAAGGTCATCAAGCGGCAGGAAGCGATCATCTCCTCGATGACACGCGCCGAACGCATCAAGCCCGACATCATCAACGGCTCGCGGCGCAAGCGCATCGCGCGCGGTTCGGGCGTGGATGTGAGTGAGGTCAACAAGGTTCTCAAGATGCACCGCCAGATGGCGGACATGATGAAAGACATGAAGAAGGGAAAGCGCGGCGGGCTTTCCTCGCTCTTCGGCATCGGTGGCGGCGGCATGCCGCCTGGCGGATTTCCGGGCGGCGGCATGCCGCCCGGTTTCGGACGAAAGTAAGTTCAACATACCAAGTTCAATCAGGAAGGTTTGAAGATGTCCCTCAAGATCAGAATGTCACGCGGCGGCACCAAGAAGCGCCCGCACTACACCATCGTCGTGGCCGACTCGCGCAGCCCGCGCGATGGCCGCTTCATCGAGCGTCTCGGGTTCTATGACCCGATGCTGCCCAAGGACCACAAGGACCGCCTCAAGTTCGATGTCGAGAAGGCGAAGGCTTGGCTGAAGAAGGGCGCAACGCCGTCAGACCGCGTGCATCGCTTCCTGCACGGTGCGGGCGTGCTGCCCCCGCTCAAGCGCAACAACCCCGAGAAGGCCAAGCCCAAGGCAAAGGCGCAGGAACGCGCTGCCGCCGCCGCGAAGGCCGCCGAGGCAGCGGGTTGATCAGTGTTGGTCTTGTGCTTCAGCCTCCCCTTTTCTTAAAGGGGAGGCGGGAATTGCCGGAGCGCAGCGACGGCAAGTCCGGTGGGGTTGCGGGACGCTGTAATGAGCTCGTCAATGGTGCCCCCCACCCGATCCGCAAGTGCGGATCCTTGCGCTCCGCTCACCCCCAACTCGGGGGAGGCGGAAGGATTGGCTCAGTGAGCCAGTGGGATAGCAGATACGGTTTGTGTCCCCATGGCCGATGACATCCTTGTCGGACGCATTCTGGGGCCACACGGACTTGCCGGCGAGGTGAAGCTCAAGAGCTTCACCCACGACCCGGCTGCGATTGCATCCTATGGCCCGCTCCACGCCCGCAATCAAAAGGGCGGGCCAAAGGGTGAGGTCGGCCTTCGTTTGACCATCACGCGTGCAAAACCCGCGAAGGATCATCTGATCGTGCGCTTTGCCGAGATCGCTGACCGGACTGCGGCCGAGGCGGTGAAGGGTCTTGATCTCCATATCGCGCGCGACCAGCTGCCGCCTGCGGCTGCGGGCGAATTCTACCTCACCGATCTTGCCGGGCTTGATGTGCGTGACGGCGAAGGACGCAGTATCGGCCGGGTGCATGCGGTTGCTGATTTTGGCGGCGGACCCATTCTGGTGATCACGCAAACGGACGGCAGCGAAATGATGCTGCCCTTTGCCGATGATTTTGTGCGCGAGGTCAATCTTGCCTCCGGCTTCATCGCGGTCGATGTGCCGGGCGAGATTGAGGCGCGCGGCGATGATGATTGGAGCGGGACATGAGTTTTGCCGCATCGGTCCTTACGCTTTTTCCGGCAATGTTTCCCGGTCCGCTCGGGCAATCGCTTGCGGGCAAGGCGCTGGCAGAAGGGGTTTGGTCGCTGCAGGTGCGCGACATCCGCGATCATGGCCTTGGCAAGCACCGCACGGTGGACGATACGCCGGCGGGCGGTGGTCCGGGCATGGTGATGCGGGTTGATGTCGCCTGCGCGGCGATTGACGCGGCCCGGGCAGCAGCGCCTGAAAATGTACCCATCCTTGTCACAAGCCCACGGGGCGCGCGCTTTGATCAGGCGATGGCGCGGCGGCTTGCGGCAGGCGCGGGCGTGATCTTTTTCTGCGGGCGGTTTGAGGGTGTTGATGAGCGCCTCTTTGCGCTGCGCCAGGTCGAGGAAGTGTCGCTTGGCGACTTTGTGCTTTCAGGTGGCGAACCGGCAGCGCTTGCGATGCTTGATGCCATCGTGCGCCTTTTGCCCGGGGTGATGGGCGATGCGGCGTCGGGCAGCGAGGAGAGTTTCGAGGCGGGGCTGCTCGAATATCCGCACTATACAAGACCGCAGGTCCATGAGGGGCTTTCCATTCCTGAGGCGCTCACCTCCGGCAATCATGCGGCGATCAAGGCCTTCCGGGAGGCGGAGGCCCTGCGGTTGACGCAAGCGCGGCGGCCAGACCTTTTGGCGGGTAGGGTGGCAGGCCCGAAAAAGCCCGAATCCTGAACGGGTTGCGGGGTTCGGGTGGCTTGGAGCTCGCTCCCGGCTGCCCCTACTTGACCGGGGGGAGCGCCCCCCTTATGACACGCGACCTTTCCAATCAGGCGGCTGCCCCCATGAACCTTCTCCAGACCCTCGAAAAAGAAGAAGTTGCGCGTCTTGCCCGCAAGCAGGGAACGCCCAATTTCGGCCCCGGCGACACGCTGCGCGTGAACGTCAAGGTTGTCGAAATCTCGGTCGAAGAGAAGTCGGGCAAGGTCAAGACGCGCGAACGCGTGCAGGCCTATGAAGGCGTGTGCATCGCGCGCGCGGGCCACGGCCTCAACGAGAACTTCACTGTGCGCAAGATTTCCTACGGCGAAGGCGTGGAGCGCGTGTTCCCCATCCACTCGCCGCTGGTCGACTCCATCGACGTTGTGCGCCGCGGTGACGTGCGCCGCGCGAAGCTTTATTATCTGCGCGGCCGCCAGGGCAAATCGGCCCGCATCGCCGAACGCCAGGAAAAGCCCGGCTCGAACGCCACTTCAAACGCGGCTTCCGACTCCGCCGCGTAACGAACGCGCCGACGCGCCGCCAACTCAGCGGCGCTTTCTTTCCGAGCCTGCCTTCGCCTTCTTCACGGATGCGGCGGCAGGCTTTTCCTTTGCAGATTTCTTCCGGGCGGGTTTGGGCAAGTCCGCGCCAAAGCCCCAGAGATGGCCCGAAGGATCTTTCAGCATGCCGAAGCGCGCGCCCCAGAACTGATCGGCTGCTGCCATCACGATGGTGCCGCCTTCCTTTGCCGCCTTGGCCAGAATCGCATCGACTTCTTTCGGCCTGGAAAGGCCGATGATCATGTTGAAGGTCGTGCCGCCCAATGCGCCGGGGCTTTTCGTGTTGCCATATTCGGGAAACTCATCCGACAGCATCAGCGTGCCGCCGAACAACGACAATTCCGCATGCATGATGCGGCCGTCATCGGATTTCATGCGCGCTTTCTCCTTCGCGCTGAAGGCGCGCTTGTAGAAGGCGATCACTTTGTCTGCGTCCTTGATGGTGAGATAGGCGCCAAGTGTGGGCATGGAGGCTCTCCGTTGCGAGAGAACAATTAGTGAACAACTTTTCCGCAAGGTCAAGACTCTTTTGGCCCTGCTTGAACCGCTTTCGCTTCAGCCCCATGCTGCGGCGCACAAACTTTGAGACCTGAAAGCGGACCATGGCGGGCGGCAAAACTCTCTACGACAAGATCTGGGACGCACATCTGGTGCATGAAACACCGGGTGAGGCGCCGATCATCTATATCGACCGGCATCTGGTGCACGAAGTTACAAGCCCGCAAGCGTTCGAGGGATTGCGTCTGGCCGGGCGCAAGGTCCGTGTACCGCGCGCAACGCTGGCGGTTGCCGATCACAATGTGCCCACCACCAACCGCGCGATGGGCATTGATGATCCCGAATCCGCGTTGCAGGTGGCAACGCTTGAGCGCAACGCCGCCGCCTTCGGCATCGAGCATTTTGCGATGGATGATGTGCGCCAGGGCATCGTCCATATCGTCGGGCCGGAACAGGGCCTGACCCAGCCGGGCATGACGATTGTCTGCGGCGACAGCCACACGTCCACCCATGGCGCGTTCGGCGCGCTGGCGTTCGGCATCGGCACGAGCGAGGTCGAGCATGTGCTGGCGACCCAGACACTCCAGATGCGCCGCGCGAAGAACATGCGCGTGACGGTTGATGGCGACATGGGTCCGGGCGTCACCGCCAAGGACATCATCCTCGCCATCATCGGCCGGATCGGAACGGCGGGCGGCACCGGCCATGTGATCGAATATGCGGGCTCCGCCATCCGTGCCCTGTCGATGGAAGGCCGCATGACGGTCTGCAACATGTCGATCGAGGCGGGTGCACGCGCAGGCCTGATTGCGCCTGATGAAAAGACCTTTGCCTATGTCATGGGCCGTCCCAAGGCACCCAAGGCCGGGGCGTGGGACATGGCAGTCAACTACTGGCGCACGCTGGTGAGCGATGCGGATGCATTGTTTGACGCGGAAATCCATCTCGACGCCGCAGCCATCGCGCCGTCGATCACCTGGGGTACGAGCCCGGAAGATGTCGTGCCGATCACGGGCATTGTTCCCGACCCCGCGCATGAAAGTGACGCCGGGCGCCGGGCCGCGATGGAGCGCAGCCTTGCCTATATGGGTCTTCTGCCCGGCGTGAAGATGACGGATGTGCGGATTGACCGCGCCTTCATCGGCAGCTGCACCAATGGGCGGATCGAGGATCTGCGCGCGGCAGCCGCCATCGCCAAAGGCCGCAAGGTCGCGGCCCATGTGGGGGCGATGGTGGTGCCTGGCTCCGGCCTTGTGAAGGAGCAGGCAGAGGCAGAAGGGCTTGACCGCATCTTCATCGCAGCAGGATTTGAATGGCGCGAGCCGGGATGTTCCATGTGCCTTGCCATGAACGCCGACAAGCTTGAGCCGCAGGAGCGCTGCGCTTCCACCTCCAACCGCAATTTCGAGGGACGCCAAGGGCGCGGCGGGCGCACGCATCTTGTCAGCCCGGCGATGGCCGTGGCCGCGGCGATTGCCGGGCATTTTGTGGATGTGCGCGGCTTTGGCGATCATGTCTGACATCCGCGCGGTCTTCGGCATCCCAGCCCTTGTCCTCCTCCTGTTGCTGGCATGGGCAGGGAATTCCGGTGCCCATCCCCTTGACGAAGGTTTCATCTGCGACAACACAGCCGACCTCTATGCTTCGCCTGATCCGTTGGCGGGGGGCATGGGGGGCGGGCTGGGCGGCGATGGGCCGGGTGGTGCAGGTATGGGCCCACCGCCCGGATGCCGACCAGCCAGTGCAACCGCCCCTGTCGCTGCGACGGCAGATGAAGTTCAGGGTGAGGCGGGGGGTGACCTCATCCTTGCAACAGCGATGCGGTTTACCGGACTTGGTTTCACGCACATCCTGCCCGGCGGGCTGGATCATGTGCTTTTCGTGCTTGGACTCTTTTTCTCGTCCATCATCCTGCGGCCGCTCCTCTGGCAGATCACAGCGTTTACGGTCGCGCACTCGCTCACGCTTGCCTTGGCGGCGCTCGGCATCGTCAATGTGCCCGGATTCATCATCGAACCCCTGATCGCCATCACCATCGTCTGGGTGGGCATTGAAAACGTCCTCTTTGCCAAACCCCTGACCATCCGGCCGCTGATCATTTTCTGCTTTGGCCTTGCGCACGGCATCGGCTTTGCCGGGGCGATTGCCGAAGTCGGTTTTCCGCAGGGCCAGTTCCTGACAGCGCTGCTTGCCTTCAACGTGGGGGTCGAGCTGGGACAGGTCGCGGTTCTCTTCGGCGCATTCGCAGCCTTGCGCTGGTTCCAGAATAAACCGTGGTACAGGGAGCGCGTCGTGGTGCCCGCCTCGCTCCTGATTGCGGGATTGGCCGCCTATTGGGCGGTTGAGCGAATTGTCGGCGGAATTGTCGGCAACCTGGCCTGACGCCCATCCGGAGCAGCACATGCAAAAATTCGACAAACTCACGGCCGTTGCCGCCCCGCTCGAAATGATCAATGTCGATACCGACATGATCATTCCCAAGCAGTTCCTCAAAACCATCGCCCGCACGGGCCTTGGCAAGAACCTGTTTGACGAGATGCGCTATCTGCCCGATGGCAGCGAGAACCCGGATTTCGTGCTCAACAAGACAGCATGGCGCAAGGCGGGCATTCTGGTCACGGGCGCCAATTTCGGCTGCGGCTCCAGCCGCGAACATGCGCCGTGGGCGCTTCTCGACTTCGGCATACGCTGCGTGATCGCGCCGTCCTTCGCCGACATCTTCTACAATAATTGCTTCAAGAACGGCATCCTGCCGATCATCCTGCCGCAAGAAGACGTGGACCGTCTGATGGATGACGCGCGGCGCGGCGCCAATGCGGTTGTTTCCGTTGACCTTGAGAAACAGGAAATCCGCGGTCCCGACGGCGGCATGATCGCGTTCGAGATTGATCCCTTCCGCAAGCAATGCCTGATGAATGGCTGGGACGATATCGGCCTGACCCTCCGCCAGGCGGATGACATCGGCCGTTTCGAGGAAATGCGCCGCCTCTCCCAGCCGTGGTTGTGAGGCGCATCCCATGAGCAAGCGCATCCTTATCCTCGCCGGTGACGGCATCGGTCCCGAAGTGATGGTGGAGACGCGGCGCGTGATTGCGTGGTTTGCGCAGCATCGCGGCTTTGACGTGACGCTGGAGGATGATCTCGTGGGCGGGGCCTCACTTGCCGCCTATGGCGTGCCCCTTACCGATGCGGCCATGGCGCGGGCGCATGCAGCCGACGCTGTGCTGTTCGGTGCGGTCGGCGGGCCGCAATGGGACGCCAATCCCTTCGACAAGAAGCCCGAGCGCGGGCTCCTGCGCCTGCGCAAGGAAATGGAACTCTTCGCCAATCTGCGCCCGGCGATCTGTTTTCCGGCGCTGGTGGGTGCCTCCTCGCTCAAGCCCGAGATCGTGTCGGGCCTCGACATCATGATTGTGCGGGAGCTGACGGGCGGCGTCTATTTCGGCGAGCCGCGCGGTATCGAGACGCTTGTCGATGGCAGCCGCAAGGCTGTCGATACGCAGCTTTACACGACCGGCGAAGTGCGCCGCATTGCGCGCGTGGCGTTTGATCTTGCGCGCAAACGCAAGGGCCGGGTTCATTCCGTCGAAAAATCGAATGTGATGCACACCGGCGTGCTCTGGCGCGAAGAGGTGACCCACATCCACAAAACCGAATATGCTGCGCTTACGCTCCAGCACATCCTTGCCGACAATTGCGCCATGCAGCTCTTGCGCGACCCCGGCCAGTTTGACGTCATCGTCACTGACAATCTCTTCGGCGATATTCTTTCCGACGAGGCGGCGATGTTGACCGGGTCTCTGGGCATGCTGCCGTCCGCGTCGCTGGGCGCGCGTGACCCCAAGACGGGCCGGATACCGGCACTCTATGAGCCGATCCATGGCAGCGCGCCCGACATCGCGGGCAAGGGCCTTGCCAATCCGGTTGCCGCGATCCTCTCCTTTGCCATGTGCCTGCGCTATTCGTTCGACCGGGGCGACGATGCGGCCCTCCTGGAAAAGGCGGTTGGTGCCGTGCTCGATCAGGGTTACCGGACGGCCGACATCATGGAAGCGGGGCGAACGCGCTCCTCCACCAGCGAGATGGGCGCGGCCATTCTTGCTTCTTTGGCTAGCCTCACGCCTCTTGCTTGAAGCTGTGCCATGATGCAGGCACAATCATCGGCCTGAATATTCTCCTCCTCATCCCTTCTTTGTGGTTCTCCCATGTCCTGGAAAGTGGCTGTCGTTGGCGCAACCGGCAATGTCGGGCGCGAAATGCTCAATATCCTTGCCGAGCGCGAGTTTCCCGCGCGCGAGGTCGTGGCGCTGGCGTCGCGCGCGTCTTTGGGTACGGAATGCATGTATGGCGACAAGCGCCTCAAGGCGCAGGTGCTCGACCAGTATGACTTCCGCGGCACCGACATCGTGCTCATGAGCGCGGGCGGCAAGGTTTCGGGCGAGTGGTCGCCGAAGATCGCAGCGCAGGGTCCGGTCGTCATCGACAATTCGTCGAAATGGCGCATGGACCCCGATGTGCCGCTGGTCGTGCCTGAAGTGAATTCGGCCGCGCTCTCGCGCTATGTGAAAAAGAACATCATCGCCAATCCCAATTGCTCGACCGCCCAGATGGTGGTGGCGCTGAAGCCGTTGCATGACGTGGCGAAGATCAAGCGCGTGGTGGTCTCGACCTATCAGTCAGTGTCGGGTGCCGGGCGCGACGGCATGGACGAATTGTTCAACCAGACGCGCGCGATCTTTGTCGCTGATCCGGTCGAGAAGCGGAAATTCTCCAAGCAGATCGCCTTCAACCTCATTCCGCATATCGGTGATTTCCTCGCCGATGGCAGCACCTCGGAAGAGCAGAAGATGACGGCCGAGACGCGCAAGATCCTTGACCCCGATGTGGCCGTGCATGCGACCTGCGTGCGGGTGCCGGTTTTTGTGGGGCACTCGGAAGCGATCAATATCGAGTTCGAGCGGCCGATCACAGCCGCCCAGGCCAAAACCATCCTGCGCGAAGCGCCGGGCGTCATGCTGTTCGACAAGCACGAGGATGGCGGCTACATCACGCCTGTCGAATGCGTGGGTGAATATGCGACCTATATCTCGCGGGTGCGCAAGGACCCGACGGTCACCAACGGGCTGTCGCTCTGGTGTGTCAGCGACAATCTGCGCAAGGGTGCGGCGCTCAACGCGGTGCAGATCGCCGAGATCATGATTGCGCGCTATTTGAAGAAAGCCGCCTGACGGCCAGCATTGGTGGTGCAGCCAAAGCTTGCTGGTTGGCGACGAGCGCCAACTCGTCGCGGCCGAGGCTTGTGCGGATGATCGCGTCTGTGGCCGAAGCTGCAAGGCCTAGCGCGTCACTGATCGTCCGGCCAGCGACGAGATGACCAAGCAGCAGCGCTGCCAGAAGATCGCCGGTGCCGTGCGCCACGTTGCCGTGGTGCGGTGTCGTGACAGCAAAAGCGTCCGTCGGTGTCACCGCCAGCGTGGCAAGGCCACCCGCATCGGGAATGGACGTCGCGACCACTATTTTGCGGGAAAGCGCGCGCGCGGCACGCATGGCGCTTTCGACATCCGTGATGTGCTGGCTCGTGAGGCTTGAAAGCTCGAAGCGGTTGGGTGTCGCAATGTCGGCCAGCGGCAGAAGATGCCGGGCCATCGCCTCGGCCACGCCGGGTGCGCCATAGGCGCCATCGTCATCGCCAAAGACGGGATCGCAGAGGAACAATGCTTCCGGATTGGCCCGCCGCACGGCGATGACAGCATCGCGCACGACTTCGGCCTGTGCGGCTTGCGCCAGAAAGCCCTGCAGCACTGCTTTCACGCCGGAGAAGCCGAAGCGGGTCTCAAGGCTTTGCGTGATGGCGCGCATCGCATCTGCCGACATGGGCAGGCTTGCCGGTTTCCCGTGGCCGGGGTGATGCGACAAAAGGACGGTCGGCACCGCCCAGTATTCGTACCCGAGGCGCTGGAGGGCAAAGCGCGCCGCGCCGTGGCCCACGTGGCCGCGCACGACATCGGACTGGAAGGAGAGGATCGTCACGTCATCACCTGCGATTGCCGTCTGATGATCGCGTTACGCATGGGTTCGGAGCAAGCACATTCCAGCGCGCGGCGGAAATGCAGCAAGGCATATTGCGCATGCCCGGCACGACGCGCCAGTTCGCCCAGTGTTGCATGAAAGGGGGCATAGTTTGCGAGCGCCGGTTCGCGCTCAAGGGAGCAGGCGAGCGCATAACCGGCTGGCGCACCATCGCGCATGGCGATGGCAACGGCGTGGTTGAGGCGGGTGATGGGCGAGGGCGCCATATCGATCAGCATGGCGTACCAGCCGACAATTTCATTCCAGTCCGTTGCCCCAATGGACGGTGCCAGCGTGTGGCAGGCCGCAATGCCCGCTTCGGCGTGAAACACCGACAGATGCGAGGCGCCCATGCTGGCGCGCAAATGCGCCATGCCGTCGCGCATGAGATTCTGATCCCACCGGGCGCGGTCCTGATCTTCGAGCAGAACAAGGGCACCCTCCTCATCCAGCCGCGCGGGTGCGCGGGCATGGTGAAAAGCGATGAGGGCGACCAGCGCATGTACTTCTGCGCTGGTGGTGGCAGGGTTCAGCGCCAGCACTTTGGCCAACCGCAACGCCTCGCGCGCCAGATCATCCCGCAAAAGCTGGTCGCCCGATGTCGCGGCATAGGCTTCGTTGAACAGAAGATAGATCGCGCGCATGACAATCGCCCGGCGTGTCTCGCGCTCGGCTCCCGCCGGCATGTCGAAGGACGCGTTGATCTCGCGCAACCGGGCCTTGGCGCGGACAAGACGCTGGGCAATGGCATCCCTTGTGGTCAGGAAGGCGCGCGCGATTTCGTCCACCTCAAGGCCGCAGACGGTTTTGAGGACAAGGGCAAGCTGGCTTTCAGGCGCGAGTGCCGGATGCGCGCAAAGGAAAAGCAGCGAAAGCTCGTCATCCCCCAGCGTACCGGCATGGTCCATTGCGGAGCGCATGTCCCCGGTCAGTTCTTCGGTCCAGCGCAGGATGTCGGGTTCGATTGCGGCGAGAACCGCATTGCGGCGGAAATGGTCCAGCGCGCGATTGCGGGCCGTTGCTGCAAGCCAGCCGCCGGGATTGTCCGGCAGGCCCTTTTGCCAGGCTGTCAGGGCCGCAAGCGCTGCGTCCTGCACCACATCTTCCGCCAGCGAGAGGCGCCGCGCGCCAAAGAGCCGCGTCAGTTGCGCGACAAGCCGTGGCCCGTCGCGCCGCATCGTTTCCGACAACAGGCGGCTGATCCCGCCGGAGGAAGGTGGGGGGCTGTCAGAGTTCATGCACCATGCGCACCTCGATGCGGCCGCCATATTTGAGATGCGGGCAGGTTTCAGCGAGGCGGCAAGCCTCGGCATAGTCACCGGCCTTGATCGAGAAATAGCCGCCGACGAGTTCCTTGGTTTCGGCATAGGGACCGTCGGTGACGGTGATTTTGCCATTCCTGTTGCGCATGACCTTGCCCGGGTCATCGGTGAGCTTTTCGCCGCCAGCGAAGTGGCCCTTCTCGCGCATGGATTGCGCCCAGGCACTGTATTCCTTGATGACGGCCATCATCTCCGCCTCGCTGCGGTTGTCGAACTGGCCTTGATCCTCGTGCAGGAACAGCATGAACACGGACATGGTCATTCTCCCCAAAAGCGGTGGCAGCCTTGCCCGGCACGTGCCGTCACGCCCCGCCTCAAACCATGACGGGCAAGGGACGCCGGTTTCGACAAGCATCGGCAAAGAATCTTCGGGGGTAAAGGCCGCAATCGCCACGCGCGGCGCCGCAGGGCTGGATTCGGCAGGCGAATCCCCGCCAGATGACGCATCCCGATTCCGTCAGAGTTGCCGCCCATGACCAGAATGACCCGCCCCCGCCGCTCGGTTCTTTACATGCCCGGCTCCAATCCGCGTGCGATGGACAAGGCGCGCAGCCTGCCGACTGACTCGGTCATCCTCGACCTTGAAGATGCCGTGGCGCCCGACCAGAAGGATTTTGCGCGCGCGCAGGTCGTCGAGACCGTGCGGGCGGGCGGCTTTGGCAAGCGCGAGGTGGTGATCCGGGTCAACGGGCTCGACACGCCTCACGCGCGCGCAGACATTGCGGCTGCTGCGCAGGCGGGTGCGCATGCCATCCTGGTTCCCAAGATCGACAGTGCGGCTGAGGTGATGCAGGCGTCGGGCATGATGGCGGAAGCCGGAGCGCCCGCTGATCTTGCGCTGTGGGCGATGATCGAGACACCGGGCGGCATCTTCAATCTGCGGGAAATCGCCGGCGCGGGCGGTCGGCTCTCGGTCCTCGTCATGGGCACCAATGACCTTGTCAAGGAAATGCATGGACAGCATGTGCCCGACCGGGCGCCACTGGTGCCGCTCCTGTCGTTCGCGGTTCTGGCGGCGCGGGGGGCCGGACTTTCCATCATCGATGGTGTCTATAACGACATCCAGAACGAGGATGGTTTCCTGGCCGTGTGCCGTCAGGGCCGGGCCATCGGTTTTGACGGCAAGACCCTCATCCACCCCTCACAGATCCGTTCATCAAACATGGTTTTTTCCCCTGCTGCGGACGAGGTGGCGGAGGCGCGCAAGGTCATTTCGGCCTTTGAACTGCCTGAAAACAAAGGGAAAGGCGCCATCAAGGTGGATGGCAAGATGGTCGAGCTTCTGCATGCGGAAATCGCCCGGCGGCTCGTTCATCTTGCTGATGCCATTGCCGCCCTTGAAACGCCCTAGTCCGCCACGATAAACCGCCACCATGGACTGCAGCGGGCCGGTGTGACGGGCAGGGGTGCCCCAACCGCGAAGGGGCCTGTGATCGAGATCAGGGGAGTTGAAGATGCGAATTGCGAAGTTTGCCGCCGCGCTGGCCGGCATCGGCATGATGGCAGCTGTTGCCGCATCGCCCGCCCAGGCTGTCAGTGTTGCCGACCGTGCCCGTGAAGTCGAAGGCGAGTTGCGCGAAGCTGAAGCAGCGATGAAAGCGGAAAAATTCGAGGTCGCCATCGGATTGCTTGATCGCGTCATTGCCAGCCGTGCACTGAAAGAAGCCAATCTCGGTGTCGCACATTTCCAGCGGGGCATGGCCTATTACCGGCTGCAACGTTGCGCGGAAGCGATGCCCGATTACGACAAGGCGGTCGAACTTTTGCCGGGTGATGCCAATCCGGTTTCCGCACGCGGTTTCTGCCATGTGGAATTGGGCAATACTGACGGCGCGATCGCCGATTTCAACGCGACGCTGGTGATCGACGAGAAGCACCTTTCCGCGCTCTCCAATCTCTGCGTGATCCACTACAACGCCGCGCGCTATGTTGACGCCGTGCCGTTCTGCACGAAGGCCGCCGAGCTCGCGCCCGACAATGCCACGCTCCTCAAGGCAAAGGCTGCGGCCCTCGAACTTGCCGGCGACAAGCCCGGCGCGCTGGACGCGTGGAAGGCCCTTCTGGCGCTGGCACCTGACGACAAGGACGCCAAGGACGGCGTTGCCCGCAACAGCACGCCATAAATTCTCCCGACAAGCCTATTGACCTCCTTCCTGAAGGACACGCTTTCCATGCGCCGGATTGCTTCTGTTGTCGCGTTCGCGTTGTCGCTTATCGCGGCTGTACCCGCCTCTGCTGACGTCTTTGCCGATTTCAAGCAGGGACAGAACCTGCTCAATCAGGGCAAGGATGCGGAAGCGGTTGCCATCTTCACGGCCATTATCGATGGCGGATTGCTGACGCCGGACTGGAAACCCTTTGCGTTCTACTATCGTGGCCAGGCGCAGCGGAACCTTGGCGAGCACTCCAAGGCGATTGCCGATTTCGAGCAGACCGTCGCGCTGAAGCCCGACGTTGCGCCCGCCCATTACGAAATGGGTCTGGCGATGGCGGCCCAGAAGCGCTATCGCCCGGCCATTGCAGCCTATTCCGAAGCGATCAAGCTCGTGCCCGACAATGCCAATTTCTGGTTTGCGCGCTGCTCGGCCAAGTCACTGGTGAATGACAATGCCGGAGCCCGCGAGGACTGCATCAAGGCCGTCCAGCTCAAGCCCGATTTCGTGGATGCGATTGTCACGCTGGGCCGCGCGTACGAGGATCTGGGCCAGCATGCGCTCGCCATCCAGACCTACGAGACGGCCTTGCTGATCGACCCCGGCAACCGCCGCGCGCTCGACGGGATCGAATTCATCAAGAGCCTGCCAAGTGAGTAACAGGAAGTCCGCATCGGGAAATTTCTTCGAGGACTTCCATGTCGGTCAACAGTTGCGGCATGCGACGCCGCGTACTTTGACCGGCGGTGACGTGGCGCTTTATCTCGCGCTGACCGGCGGGCGCTTTGCGCTTGCCTCTGCCGACACTTTCGCGCGCAAGGCGGGATTGCCGCGCGCACCTGTCGATGCGCTGCTGGCGTTCCACGTGGTGTTCGGAAAAACCGTTCCTGATATCTCGCTCAATGCGGTCGCCAATCTCGGTTATGCCGAGGGGCGCTTCCTTGCCCCTGTCTGGCCGCGCGACACGCTGACGGCGGTCTCCGAAGTGATCGGCCTCAAGGAAAACACGAACGGTGAAACCGGCGTTGTTTATGTGCGCACACGCGGCTTCAACCAGAACGGCACGGAAGTCATCTCCTATGTGCGCTGGGTGATGGTGCGCAAGCGCGACGTGAAATCGCCCGCGCCTGCGCCGGTCGTCCCGAAACTTGCGGCCAGCGTTGCCGCGCGCGATCTGGTGGTGCCCGAGGGACTGTCGTTTGACGGGTTCGATGCCACCCTTTCGGGCTCGCCCCATTTCTTCGAGGATTACGCGGCGGGCGAGATCATCGACCATGTGGACGGGATGACGGTCGAAGAGGCCGAGCACCAGATGGCGACGCGGCTTTACCAGAACACTGCCCGCGTCCACTTCAACCAGCATGCGGAATCAAAAGGCCGGTTCGGCCGCCGCCTCATCTATGGCGGGCATGTCATCAGCCTTGCGCGGTCGCTCTCATTCAACGGGTTGGCCAACGCGGACCCCATTATCGCGATCAATGGCGGGCGGCATGTGAACCCGCTCTTTGCAGGTGACACGGTATTTGCGTGGTCGGAGGTGCTTGGAAAAGCCGAGCTACAAGGGCGCAACGACATGGGCGCGCTGCGCATCCGGCTCGTTGCCACCAAGAACCTGCCTTGCGCGGATTTTCCGGGACGCGACAGGGCAGCGCCTGCGCCCGCCGAGATGATCCTTGATTTCGACTATTGGGCGCTGGTGCCGCGGCGCGGCTGACGCATCAATGCGTCTCGTATTTCGGGTCCTTCGGCAGCGGAAAATATTCGGTGACCTCGGCCAGCTTGCCGTCGCGCACCGTCCAGAATGAGACTGCCCAAAGGTAGCACGCGCCCTTGTCGATCAGCACGCGCGTATAGGCCCATTCTTCAACGCCCGTTGCCTCCAGAAGAATACATTTGGCACCCGCCAGCAATTCGCGGTTGACCTCGACATAGCGGTCGGCGTTCAAAATTTCCTCTTCCGTCTGCGGCCAGTCCGCGCGGAAATCATGGGCCAATAGTGCGCGCGCCTCGTCCCACTTGCCATCGCCCACATGCGCCCAGAAGCGCCCGGCCAGAACGACGGCAGCACTCATCCGCGCCCCGTCAGTGAGCCAAGGATGCCGCGCACCAGCCGTCGGCCCAGCGATGAGCCGACCGAGCGCACGACGCTCTTGGTAAAGGCTTCGCCCACGCTCTGGCGGTTGCGCGTGCTTGTCTTGCGCGGGAGCGGCTCTTTGCGCGTGCGTGGCACGCTTGGCCTATCCGAGAACGGGCCAGAGGGCTGGCGAGATGGTGCAGGTGCTGCCTCAGGTGGCGCGCGTTCTGCCTCGCGCCGCTTAAGCATCTCAAAGGCAGAGTCGCGGTCGAGCATGCGCTCGTAGCGTCCGGCAAGCGGGGATGCGGCGATTGCGCGGGCGCGTTCGTCCGGCGACAGGGGACCCATGCGCGACGCGGGCGGTCGGATCAATGTGCGCTCCACGATCCCTGGCACGCCCTTGTCTTCGAGGAGGGAGGTCAGTGCCTCGCCGATGGCCAGTTCCGTGATCGCAGATTTGGTATCGAAGGCCGGGTTGGGCCGGAAGCTTTCGGCAGCCACGGCGACAGCCTTCTGCTCCTTGGGCGTATAGGCACGCAACGCATGCTGGATGCGGTTGCCAAGCTGGGCCGCGACGATGTCGGGCACGTCCTGCGGGTTTTGCGTCACGAAATAGACGCCCACGCCCTTGGAGCGGATGAGGCGCACGACTTGCGTCACCTTCTCCAGAAGCGCCTTGGGTGCATCCGTGAACAGGAGATGCGCCTCGTCAAAAAAGAAGACGAGTTTTGGCTTTTCAAGATCACCGGCCTCCGGCAAGGCCTCGAACAATTCGGAAAGAAGCCAGAGCAGAAAAGTTGCGTATAGCCGCGGGTTGCCGAAAAGCCTGTCAGCCGCCAGCACATTCACCTGGCCGCGGCCTTGCGCATCGACGCGCATGAAATCGGCAAGGTTGACCGCAGGCTCACCAAAGAATTTTTCGGCTCCCTGCTGCTCGAGAACCAGAAGCGCGCGCTGGATGGCGCCGACACTTGCCTTCGAGACATTGCCGTAGGTGCGGGTCAGCGCATCGGCCTCGTCGGCGACGAAAGCAAGGATGGCGCGCAGGTCTTTCAGATCGAGGAGCAAGAGGCCTTCCTCGTCAGCGATGCGGAAGGCGATGTTGAGAACGCCTTCCTGCACGTCGTTGAGGTCAAGCAGGCGCGCAAGCAGCACCGGCCCCATTTCCGAGATTGTGGCCCGCACGTTGTGTCCCTGCTCGCCGAAGACATCCCAAAGGACGACCGGGCTTGCCGCGTTCACGTAATCCCCATGCCCGATATTGCGGGCACGTTCGGTGAGGAAGTGTTTGGGTTCGCCGGCCGCGCCGATGCCGGAAAGGTCGCCCTTCACATCGGCGGCGAAGACTGGAACACCTGCGGCCGAGAACCCCTCAGCCAGAATCTGCAAGGTCACGGTCTTGCCGGTACCGGTCGCACCCGCGATCAGCCCGTGGCGGTTGGCGTACTTAAGGAGGAGCCACTGTTCGCGCTCGCCCTTGCCGACAAAAATCCCGGGAAATCCGGTCATGGGTATCCTTCGTAGTCCTGAGTCGGCCCTATGTGCCTAGGGTGACAGTGGCCGTCGCCGGGCGCTGCTTCAAGCGGCGGGCGGCATCTGCGCGCAGGGCTTTGACCTTGGCAGGGCGGCCCCTATGATCCATAGGGTATCGGGGTGAGTGGGGCATTCTCGCGCAAAACGGGCTGCCCAATCGAAAATGCGTCATCTGCTTGGGGAATCATGGCTTCTCGTCCGCCTTCGCCGTCCGCTTCCACACAGCCCAGCAAGCGGCCCAATCGGCCGCTTTCGCCCCATCTCCAGATCTGGCGCTGGCCGGTCACGATGGCGACGTCCATCCTTCACCGCATGACCGGCATGGCCCTGGGGGCGGGGCTTCTGCTTTTGGCCGCATGGCTCGTTGCAACCGCGATGGGCGCCCAAGCCTATGGTTTCATGGAAACCTGGCTTGGCCATCCGGTGGGGCGGACCATTCTTTTCGGGTTCACGCTGGCGCTGGTCTTTCACCTCCTCAACGGCATCCGCCATCTGGTGTGGGATGCAGGCAAAGGATTTGAGGTCCGCCGTGCGCACCGCGCGGGCATCTTCGTGATGGTCGCAGCGGTCCTATTGACACTTGCTGTCTGGGCCTTTGCCTATTGGCTCAAGGGGGCGTTCTGATGAGCGGTTCCGGCAAGGCGGCCACCCGCCATTTCAAGAACCAGCGGTTTACCGCCGTGCTTCTGGTGCCGCTGGTCATGTGGCTCATCATCAGCATCGCCATGCAGTCGGGCGCACCGCATGCCGACATGCTGGCTTTCCTCAAGGACCCGGTGAATGCGGCGCTGATGGCGCTTGCCTGCATCGCGGGCTTTTTCCATTTCGCGCTGGGGCTGGAAGTCGTGATTGACGATTATGTGCAAGGCAGATTGCTGCGCACGCTCTGCCATGCCGCCAACAAGCTCGTCGCGCTGACGGGACTTGCTGCATCCATCGCCGCCCTTGCCGTGATCCAATTCTGAAGACCGAGAACATGACCGCTGCCTACAGAATCATTGACCACACCTATGATGTCGTCGTCGTCGGTGCCGGCGGCGCGGGGTTGCGTGCCACGCTGGGCGCGGCCGAGGCCGGCCTCAAGACGGCCTGCATCACGAAAGTCTTTCCCACCCGCAGCCATACGGTTGCAGCGCAAGGCGGCATCTCGGCGTCGCTCGGCAATATGGGTGCGGATGACTGGCGCTGGCACATGTACGACACCGTCAAGGGCGCCGACTGGCTGGGCGACCAGGATGCCATCGAATATCTCTGCCGCGAGGCGCCGAAGGCGGTCTACGAGCTGGAGCATTTCGGCGTGCCCTTCAGCCGCACGGAAGAGGGCAAGATCTATCAACGCGCCTTTGGCGGTATGACGCGCGAATTCGGCAAGGGACCGATCCAGCGCACTTGCGCGGCCGCTGACCGCACGGGCCATGCCATCCTCCACACGCTCTATGGCCAATGCGTGCGCCACAATGTCGAATTCTTCATCGAGTATTTCGCGCTCGATCTCATCATGGAAAACGGCGAGTGCCGCGGCGTGATGGCGTGGTGCCTGGAAGACGGCACCATCCACCGCTTCACCGCGCATCGCGTCGTGCTGGCGACCGGCGGCTATGGCCGCGCGTATCTTACCGCCACGTCTGCCCATACCTGCACGGGAGACGGCAACGCGATGGTGCTGCGCGCAGGGCTCCCCTTGCAGGATATGGAGTTCGTGCAGTTCCATCCGACGGGCATTTACGGTGCGGGCTGCCTGATCACCGAGGGATCGCGCGGCGAGGGCGGGTATCTCACCAATTCCGAGGGCGAGCGCTTCATGGAGCGCTATGCGCCGTCGGCCAAGGACCTGGCCTCGCGCGATGTCGTCTCACGCGCGATGACCATCGAAGTGCGTGAGGGGCGCGGTGTGGGCGCGCACAGGGACCACATCTTCCTGCATCTTGATCATCTTGACCCGAAAATCCTGCATGAGCGGCTGCCCGGCATTTCGGAATCGGCGCGCATCTTTGCGGGCGTGGACGTTACGCGTCAGCCGATCCCGGTCTTGCCGACGGTGCATTACAACATGGGCGGCATCCCCACGAATTATCACGGCGAGGTTCTCACCAAAGCAGGCGGCGACCCCGACAAGGTGGTGCCCGGCCTCATGGCGATCGGCGAGGCGGCGTGCGTTTCGGTGCACGGTGCCAACCGTCTTGGCTCCAACTCGCTCATCGACCTTGTGGTATTCGGACGTGCGGCGGGCCTCAGGATTGCCGAAACGCTCAAGCCTGGCACGGCGCTTCCTGCTGCCAAGGCGAAGGCGGGCGATGCCGCGCTTTCGCGGCTTGATGGCCTGCGCCAGGCCAAGGGTGCAACACCGACGGCCCAGATGCGGCTTGCGATGCAGCGCGTGATGCAGAATGACTGCGCCGTTTTCCGCACGCATGACTCGCTTGCCGACGGCCAGAAGAAGATTGATGCCGTGCATGCCGGCAAGGTGGATGTCGGTGTGACCGACCGCACCATGATCTGGAATTCCGATCTCATGGAGACGCTGGAATTCGATAATCTGATCGCGCAGGCGGTTGTGACGGTTCATTCCGCGCTCAACCGCAAGGAAAGCCGCGGCGCGCACGCGCGCGAGGATTTCCCCAAGCGTGACGACGAGAACTGGATGAAGCACACGCTGGCGTGGATCGATGGCGCGGGCAAAGTCACCATCGATTACCGCCCGGTTCATGACTACACGCTGACGAAGGAAGTGGAATATATCGCGCCGAAAGCGCGCGTTTATTGAGGGCGCGGGGGCGATGAACTTCCAACTGATGCTGGACGCGCCGCTTGCCGTCCAGCTTCATTTCTTCACGATCGTGCCCGCATTTTTCATCGGCGGATGGCTGCTGATCTTCAGCACCAAGGGGGCGAAGCTGCACCGCCTGTTCGGCAAGATCTATCTGGTGTTGATGATGGTCACGGCAACGGCCGCGATCTTCATCAAGGCGGTGGTGGGTCCGACGATCAGCATCATGGGATTGCGGCTTGGGCTCATTCATCTTTTCATCGTGCTGACCTATGCTGGCGCCTTCAACGCCATCCGCGGCGTGCAGCTGGGCGATATCAGGCGGCACAAGAATGCAATGATCGGCACCTATGTGGGTGGATTGCTGATCGCGGGCGCCTTCACGTTTGTGCCGGGACGCTTGATGTACGACATGTTCTTTACCTGACGCCTTCCGACCTCCAGCGAGCACGTCCATGACAATCTCCTTCGACGATTATGTGCGCCATGATGCGATGGCGCTGGCTTCGCTTGTGCGGGCGCGCGCGGTTTCGCCCGCGGATCTGCTTGAAGCAGCAATTGCGCGGGCAGAAGCCGTCAATCCCAAAATCAATGCCATCGCCCACAGGCTTTACGACATGGCGCGCGCGGCAGTTGCGACGCTGCCGGAGGGGGCGTTTCACGGCGTTCCCTTTGCCATCAAGGATCTCGGCGTCAAGATGCGCGGCGCACCTTGCACCAATGGCAGCAAGGCCTATGCGGGCTATGTCGCTGCCGATGACTCAGCGCTGATGGCGCGTTATCGCGCAGCCGGGCTCAACACTTTCGCGGTATCCACATCGCCGGAATTCGGGCTGACCACGACAACCGAGTCAGTTGCTTTCGGCGCGACGCGCAATCCGTGGAAGCTGACCCACATCGCGGGCGGCTCGTCGGGTGGTGCAGCGGCTCTGGTGGCGGCAGGTGTGGTCCCCGCGGCCAATGCGTCGGATGGCGGTGGTTCCATCCGCATTCCGGCTGCGTGCTGCGGGCTTGTCGGCCTCAAGCCCTCGCGCGGCCTTGTCCCCAAGGGCCCGCCTTACTCGGAAGGCTGGGCGGGACTTGGTGTCACCCATGTCGTCAGCCGAAGCGTGCGCGATACGGCAGCGCTGCTTGATGCAACGGCGGGCGAGGAGCCGGGCGCGCGTTATGCCGCGCCCGTTGCGGCTGGCGGCTATCTTGCGGCGATGGCGCAGCGGCCCAGGGGCCTGCGGGTCGCCTATATGAAGAAGCCGCTGTCGGGTGCGGACGTGCATCCCGAATGCATGGCTGCCGCAGAAAACGCGGCCAAGCTTCTTTCCAGCATGGGCCATCATGTGGAGGAGGCGGTGCCTGCCATCGACCAGCCCAATCTCGGGCTTGCGCAGGGCGTGATCGTGGTTGCCAACATCGCGCGTGATATCGAGGAGCGTGAGGCCGCATTGGGCCGCCCCTTGCGGGATGACGAGCTTGAGCCGGTGACGCGTTCCTATCGCGACAGCGCCAAGGCGATGACAGCCGCCCAGTATGTGTGGGCCGACCGCACGACACAGACTGCGGCTTTGGCCCTTTCGCGTTTCATGGCGCGCTATGACATCATCCTTTCGGCGACAACGGCCAAGCCGCCCGTTGCCATCGGCGAATTGGCTCTGACCAATCCGGATGCGGGCAAGCATGTGGCCGACCTTGTGGCGTTTTCGGGCTTTCCGCCGCTTGCCAACCTTACCGGTGTGCCGTCGATCTCGCTGCCCTTGCACATGACCAAGGATGGCTTGCCCATCGGCGTGATGCTGACGGGGGCGCTTGGCAGCGAAGCGCTTCTCCTCTCGCTTTCTGCGGCGATTGAAGAAGCAACGCCCTGGGCCGGTCGCCGCGCGCCGATCTGAAGCGGCGGCGTCTCAAGTTCGGGGTTCAGCAACTCGCGCAGTGTGTCGGCGCAGGTCGCCGAGACATCTTTCAACATCTGCCCGTACGGACGATTCAGCTTGCTGAGTCCGGCCGCGCAACGCGTTCCTCGGCTACTGCGGTTCGCCATATGTCCGCCGCGTTGGCTGGCGGCGCAACACGCCCGAGGGCGACATGCTTGTCCAGCAGTGCACGGAAGTCGGGATCGAGCCTCGGCCGCATCGTTGCAATGACCGCGCGGAAGCCAGGAAGCTTCGTCATCTGACTGATCGAGTGTTCGGTCGCTGCCCAGCGCTTCTCATCCAGCATGCTCTCCCGAAACTCCCGATACCGCTCTTCCCACATGATGATCCAGCCAGCAGCCTGGAGTGAGAACCTTGCGATTTCGGCGTCCGACATGTCTGCAGCCGCAAGGGTTCCTTTCCTCCAAATGGGGTAAAACTCGGCATCGGTAATCTTATCGATGTGGCGCAGAATGGTCGCCGCCCTATTCTCGTGCATGAGGGCTTTTGAACTGCGTGCTGCGTGTCGCGTCTGCAGCGCGAGATAGATCAGAGAGGCGAGCAATGCGACCGATGCGACGATCTGGGATATGAAGTAGAAATCTTCGAGCGTCATGACTTCACCGTGGTCGTTTTTTCCAGGGTCGCAACGTAGTCGCGGAACCTGGTTCCGAAGCCGAATGGATTTTCATCCCACCACTCGCGGCTGCCCGGATGCGCGAGCACCTCACGGATGCCATTCTCTTCCGCGCGCACGATGCTCTCGTCGCCGGTGCCGATGTCGGCCTGCATGTACATCGTCTCACAGACATGCATATAGGCTCTCAGGATGGAATCGAACCGCCACCGGTCTTGCGGCGACAATCCCTGACGGTCATTTTGACCCGCGAGCCAGATCCTCGTGACCTCGCCACTTTCCGCAAACATGCAGTTCAGATCATTCAGGGAATTCGACACGGCATGATGGGACGCAGCCCGCGTTGCGCGCGTGTTCTGACGGATCTGGATACCGACAAAAATCAGCGAGCCGATGATGGCGAAGACGGCGATGATCTGGGAAACGAAGTAGAAATCTTCGAGGGTCATGATTTCGGTATCCCGCCTGGCGCAATGACTGCCGGCGCCGACGCGCCCTTGCCTTGCAACGCGCTCACATCCCACGGCACGACGCTTGTGGTATCACGCGCCCTCTCAATGACGGCGACGAACTCGCCCGACCAGATGTTCTGCGTCTTCTCGAACTCCCACCATTGCCGGTAGAACGGCAGCTTGATCACTCCCGCTGCCCAACTCGAACGCGCTTCCCAAATCGCCTTGTCGAGGTTGCCGTACTTGTACAGAAAATAGAGCCCTTCGAGTTTTTGAAAGAGCGCGCGTTGAGCAAGCGTCACGCGCCCCCGATCGGCCTCGGAAAACCCGTCCCACGTCTTTGCGGGATCGTACGTCGAAATGGCCATGAGCAGAAAGTCATCCGAGCAATCCGCAACGATCATTTCGTTCGTCGCCGCCCAAGAATGGGTTCCTTCGAATGCTGCGGCCGCCTTGATCGAGCGCGTGTTCGCCTTGATCTGCTCGCTGTTCTGGCGGACCTGCACGCCTACGAAAATCAGCGAGGCGAAGATCGCGATCACGGCGACGATCTGGCTGAAATAGTAGAGTTCTTCGAGGGTCATTGGCGCTCGCTCTGCCCACTCCCGAACGGCCGCTGAATGCCGACCAAGACCGAACTCTCCGCAGCCTCGGCGGTGTCCATTTCCTCGATGAACGCGCGCGTGATCACTGCGTTGGACTTTTCGGCCTGCCAGATATCCATGAATTTTGGATGGTTCATGAATCCGCGGAACCATTTGCGCCGCAGGCGCCAGACTTCGGCGTCAAGGATGCCGTTCTTGTGCAGCGCAAACTGCGCCTCTGTCCGCAGGATGAGTCCCCGGAAGTGGCGATGCAACTGGTAGTTTTCAGATTCGATGAGGCTGTCCGGACTCTTGATCACTTTATAGATCAATTGGCTGATCGGACTGCCATCGGCAAGCCTGTCATTCACCTCCGCGATTGATGTTTGCGCATCCCAGATTGCTTTCGCGCGGATGAAACGGCTGTTCTGTCGGGTCTGGATCGCCACATAGACGAGCGAGCCGAATATCGCGACGACGGCGACGATCTGGGAAATGAAATAGACTTCTTCGAGGGTCATTTGCGCCCCTTTGGTGTCTGCAGTCTCAAGCCGGGAGCAGGAGTATCAGAGTTTTGCGGCAAGAAGAACGCTGCAGCCGTTGCCCCCTCCTCAGCGCCGCGCGCCGATCTGATTTCCCGAAAAGTAGCGCTGGTCACGCGTTGTTCATCGCGGGTGGCCGGTCGCGGTGCCGCCGCCGCGTTGCCGGGTCTTGGCCACAATCGGGGCAGGGAATGACTGCCGCACCCAAAACGCTTGCGGAGCCTCCCCCATGGTCAACATTCCCGAGCCCTCGTTTTCATTCCAGGGCATTCGCGCCCGCGCGCCCGGCATCAAGCTGGTCGGCATCGTTTTCATGACGTTCCTTCTGGGCATTCCCCTCTTCCTCATCCAGGCGACGGTTTCCGAGCGCCGCGCCTCAGCCGATTCGGCGGCGGCATCGGTCGCGCAAGGCTGGGGCGGACCGCAGGAACTGGCCGGCCCCTTCCTCATCATCCCCTATTCGGTCCCCGAGCGGCGCACGTCCACCGGTGTGCTGCAGGAAGCGGCACAGCGCGGCACGATCGTGCTGGCGCCGGAGACGTTTGATGCAACGATCGATGCCAAGACCCAGATGCGCGCGCGGGGAATTTATGCCGTGCCGGTCTATGAGAGTGACGTCAATCTGGCGGCGGCATTCGACCTTTCCCGGCTTGACGGCAAGTTGCGCAGCGATGCTGTCATCGACTTTGCCAATGCGCGCCTTTCGCTGGCGCTCAGCGATCCGCGCGGGCTGACGGCAGCACCCTCGCTTGCACTCAAGGCGGAGGGCCTTTCGATGCTTTCAACCACACCGCCGCGCTTCGAGCCAGGCTCGGGCCTCGACAGCTGGGTGACGGGCATGCATGCCGATCTTTCGGGTCTTTTGCCCGGCCAGAAATTCAGTGTGCGCATCGGCTTTGGCCTTCGTGGCCTCAATGTGCTCCAGATCGTGCCGGTCGGCGATACGACCAAGGCAAGCATCACGGCCGACTGGCCCCATCCGAGCTTCTCGGGATCGTTCCTGCCGGTCACGCGCGAGATCAGCGAAACGGGCTTTACCGCCCAATGGGAAATACCGGCGCTGGCGCGCGCCATGCCCCAGGTCTTCTTTGAGCCGGGCGGCGGCTATCTGGTTGCCGGGTCGGGATTTGGCGTCCAGTTCTTCGAGCCGGTTGACCTCTATCATTCGACCGAACGGGCGCTCAAATACGCGCTCCTGTTCATCGGGCTTGCGTTCCTTGCCTTTTTTCTGGTGGAGACGCTGACGCAGGCACGCATCCATGTGGTGCAGTATCTGCTCGTGGGTTCGGCGCAGGTGCTGTTCTATCTCCTGCTGCTGGCGCTGGCCGAGCAGATCGGTTTTGCCAACGCCTATCTTGCTGCCACCTTGGCCTCGGTCGCGCTCACCTGCCTTTACGCCGGGGCGATATTCCACTCACGGGGCAAGGGAATCATGCTGTTCGGCGTGCTCGGATCGCTCTACGCGCTCCTCTTTGCCATCCTCGACCAGGAAGATTATGCGCTTCTGGCGGGCTCGGCGGTGCTTTTTGTCGCATTGGCCTTGACCATGTTCCTGACGCGCAAGATAGACTGGTATCAGGTTGCGGTGCTTCCGGCGGCGGCTCCCGATGCTCCCATGGCGGGGGGCGGGGCAGGTCCGGAGGTACAGGAAAAAGGATGAACCGAACATGGTGCAGCTGACATTGCCGCGTAACAGCAAAGTCAAGACCGGCAAGACGCACAAGCGTCCGGAAGGTGCAAAGAACGTCAAGGAGTTCCGCATCTACCGTTACGATCCGGATGGCGGCGGCAATCCCCGGCTCGATACCTATTTCGTTGACCGCGACAATTGCGCGCCGATGGTTCTCGACGCGCTCATCAAGATCAAGAACGAGATCGACCCCACACTCACCTTCCGGCGCTCCTGCCGCGAGGGTGTGTGTGGCTCGTGCGCCATGAATATTGACGGGTCAAACACGCTCGCCTGCACCAAGGCGATGGATGACATTGACGGGGCGGTTGCGATCTATCCCTTGCCGCACATGGACGTGATCAAGGACCTCGTGCCCGATCTTTCCAATTTCTATGCGCAGTACGGTTCGATCCAGCCCTTCCTGCAAACGAAAGAAGCGCCCGCGAAAGAGCATCTCCAGGCACCCAAGGAGCGCGAGAAGCTCGACGGACTTTATGAGTGTATCCTGTGCGCGTGCTGCTCGACGTCGTGTCCCAGCTATTGGTGGAATGGCGACAAATATCTCGGGCCAGCAGCCCTTCTTCAGGCCTATCGCTGGCTGGCCGACAGCCGCGATGAGGCGACTGACGCACGGCTCGACAATCTGGAAGACCCGTTCAAGCTCTATCGCTGCCACACGATCATGAATTGCGCGACGGTCTGCCCCAAGGGCCTCAATCCCGCCAAGGCGATTGCCGAGATCAAGAAGATGATGGTCGCGCGCTGATGCGCCGCACGTTCCATGCTTTTGTTGCGGCCGGTTTTCTTCTCCTCGCGCCGCGCGCGCTGGCGGCGGATGATCTTGATGAAATGCTGGAGGCCGCGCGCGCCCGCCACGACATTCCGGCCATCGCTGCCCTTGTCCTGAAGGACGGTGAAATTGTTGCCGAGGGTGCGGTGGGTGAGCGGGCGATGGGGTCGGGCGTGCGGGTCACACGCGATGATCTCTGGCATCTGGGTTCCAACACCAAAGCGATGACGGCCTTTCTGGCGGCGCGTCTCATCGACAAGGGCCTGCTCGACTGGCGGACCACGCTGCATGACGTGTTGGGCGAGAGCGTGCCCGACATGCGCGATGTCTATGAACCGGTCACGCTGGATGACCTCTTCTCCCACCAAAGCGGGCTTCCCGCCAATCTGCCAGCGCTTCCGATCCTCATGTTCAAGGCCGACGATCGGCCGCTTTCCCTGCAGCGCCTTGCCTATGCGCAGGCGGCGCTGATTGATGCGCCACGGGGCGAGCGCGGCCGCTATTTTGAATATTCAAACTCAGGCTTCGTGGTTGCCGCTGCCATGCTGGAAACCGCCGCCGACAGCGACTACGAGACATTGATGCAGAGGGAGATTTTTGCGCCCCTCGGCATCACGCATTTCGGCTGGGGGCCGCCTGGCACGGATGGCACCCTTGACCAGCCCATCGCCCATGCCGGAGCCATCCCCGTGACGGCGCGCGTTGCGTCGGACAATCCGGCGGTCCTTTCAGGTGCAGGCACGCTCCATCTTTCGCTCCGGGATTGGGCAAAATTCGCCGATGCAATGCTTGATGCGATGGGTGGCGACACGAGCCTTGTCTCGGCGGACGCGCTCCTGCATCTCACCACGCCACAGCACGACGGCAGCACCTATGCGGGTGGCTGGGTGCTGGTGACGGCGCTGGGGGATGGCGTGATCGCACACGAGGGCTCGAACACGGTGTGGTACGCGATCATCGCGCTGTCGCCGCACACGAATACGGCCATCCTGCTCGTCAGCAATTCTGGCGCTGCCCGGGATGCAGAGGTCGAGGTTCTGCAGCAGATCCTCGCGACATACCCGCTTTAACTCTTTGATTGGTTTGCGGTTTACCGCGGGCTTGATTTTATTCGATAATTCAATATATATTGAAACATCGAATTGACTTCCTCCCACGACAAGGACCACCCCATGAAGCGCTTCCACGTCCATCTGCAGGTCAACGACCTTGCCGATTCGATCCGGTTCTACTCAGCCCTGTTCGGTCTTGAGCCCGCCAAGGTGAAGCACGATTACGCGAAATGGATGCTCGAGGATCCGCGCGTCAATTTTGCGATCTCGACATCCGCACAGAAGACGACCGGTCTTTCGCATCTGGGCATCCAGGTGGAAAGCGAAGCCGAGCTTGAGGCGGCGACAGGCAATGCGGCGCGCGCAGCCAACAGCACCGTCACCGAGACGGATGCGACTTGCTGCTATGCGCGCTCCGACAAGGCGTGGGCCGAAGACCCGCAAGGCGTGCGCTGGGAAACTTTCCTGACGCATGGTGACGCAACCTCCTATGGCTTCTCTGCCGATGAAAGGGCGTCCGCAGCCGGACCAGAGGCGGCCTGCGCGCCGGGCGGGTGCGGCAGTGCGGCGAAGGAAGTCCCTGAAAAGCCCAAGGTTGCCGCCTGCTGCTGATCCTTCCACATTCATGGAAGCGTCACACCGTCTTGCTACAGCGCCGCGCATGGAGACATGGAATGGAAGCTCTTATGGAATCGCGTGAAGCCATCCGTTCCTTCGCGGCGCTGGCGCAGGACACGCGCCTTGCCGTCATCCGCACGCTGGTTGTGGCCGGCGACAACGGGCTTGCGGCGGGCCAGATCGGCGAGGCCTTGGGCGTCTCGGCACCCACTCTGTCGTTCCACCTGAAAGAGCTTGAAAACGCAGGCCTTGTGCGCTCACGGCGTGAAAGCCGGCAGATTTTCTATACGGCGGATTTTGCGCGCATGCGCAACCTCATCGGTTTTCTCCTGCGCGATTGCTGCCGGGGCGAGGCGGACTGTGCGATGCCCGAAGCACTACCCAAGACTGCATGCGGAGCGGCGTGATGAATCCTGACAAGACTTTCAATGTCCTTTTCCTGTGCACGGGCAATTCGGCACGTTCGGTGATGGCGGAGGCCTGGCTCAATTTTGCCGGTCGCGGGCGGTTCAAAGCCTTCAGCGCGGGTTCGATGCCGACAGGCAAGGTCAATCCGCACACGCTGGACGTGCTGAAGATCGCTGGTGTGCCGATGAAAGAAGCGCCCCGCTCCAAGAGCTGGAGCGAGTTTGCCGCTCCAGGCGCGCCGGAGATGGATTTCGTCATCACGGTCTGTGATTCCGCTGCGGGCGAAGTTTGTCCCATCTGGCCGGGCCAGCCGATGAACGCGCATTGGGGTTTTGTTGATCCCGCCGCCGTCACCGGCTCGGACATTGAAAAACAGGCAGCGTTTCTGGATGTTTTCCGCCAGATCCGCGCCCGCATCGACATTTTCATCAATCTGCCGATGGCCTCACTCGACAGACTGGCACTCAAGAAGCATCTCGACGATATCGGCAGGGTCGAGGGTTAATCTGCCGCTTTATGAACGGCCTGAAATACAAGTTGAAGGGAATGTGATGGAATGGCGGCGGATCAGTCCTTCTGCCGCCTGCGCCCGGCGTCTAGACTCCCCGTTGCTACGCCAAGGCCCGGATGTACGGGTCCCCGATATCCGGGTCATTGCCGGGAGGATCCATGCGCCGCCGCCTGATGCTTGCTGCCTTTCTGCCGCTCATTGCCTTCACGCCGGTCTGCATCGTGGCCGCGCAGGAAAATGTGCTGCCGCCAACGCCGACAGAGGCAACAGCGGGTATTGATCCGGTCATTGAGGGCATGGCGGGGCCTTTCATGTTCGCGCAAGGCAGCGGTGGCCCCGAGTGTCGCGTTGAGCTTTCGACAGAAGCGGTGATCCACGCCTTTGCGATCATCATTCCTGACACCTGTATTGCCGATTTTCCGTTGCTGGCGGAAATCGCAGGCTGGACCATGCTGGAAGACGGCACGCTGCGCCTGACTGATGCCTTGGGCAAAGGGATCCAGGATTTTACCGAAACGGAATCCGGTCTGTTCCTCAGCGGTGAGCCGCCGGGCTATTCGATGGTCAATGTTGACGAGAGCGATTTTGCCGAAACGCAGCCTGTTGGCAGTTTTCCGGAGAAGCATGCAGGCGCCTACGTGCTCTCGCAGGCCGAAGCGCCTGATCTTGCGCGCTGCGAGGTCAATCTCCTGCTCGAGGCGGGCGGCGAGGACTGGTATCTGGTGTCGGTTGATCCTTCGTGCCCGACCGAGCTTCTGCGTTTCGAGATCATCGGCTGGCGACCGGCACCGGAGGGAATCATGCTGATCGGCAAGCCGGGCGAAATCGGCGTGCTTGCGGGCACCGAATTGGGGCCGCTGGAAGGAAAGATCGAGCCAGGCCTGACGCTCAGACTGGTCCGAATCTGATCCCTTTGCCCACAATGATCCTGCCTGCCTTGCGCGGCCCCGAGCGGGGCTGATAGAGCGTGGCCAAAGGCCGGGGCATGCCAGCCCGGCCAATTGCTTTGGGACCCTTTCGGGCCGCAGCCAGGAACGATCATTATGGTCAAGGAACTCACCCATTTCATCAATGGCCGCCATGTGAAGGGCACGTCCGGCCGTTTTGGTGATGTCTTCAATCCGAACACGGGCGAGGTGCAGGCGCGCACGCCACTTGCAAGCGCTGCCGAGTTGCGCAGCGCGGTCGAAGCCGCCGCAGCTGCCTTTCCCGCCTGGTCTGCCATGAACCCGCAGCGCCGTGCGCGCGTGATGTTCAACTTCAAGCAGCTTGTCGAAAAGAACATGGACGATCTTGCCCGCATGCTCTCGCTTGAGCACGGCAAGGTGATTGCCGACTCGAAGGGCGACATCCAGCGCGGGCTTGAAGTGATCGAGTTCGCCTGCGGCATTCCGCACCTGACCAAAGGCGAGTACACGGAAAACGCGGGCACCGGCATTGATGTCTATTCGATGCGCCAGCCCTTGGGCGTGGTCGCGGGCATTACGCCGTTCAACTTCCCGGCCATGATCCCGATGTGGATGTTCGGTGTCGCGATTGCCTGCGGCAACACGTTTGTGTGCAAGCCGTCCGAGAAGGACCCGAGCGTTCCCTTGCGCCTTGCCGAACTGATGATGGAGGCGGGTGCGCCGGCCGGCGTGCTCAATGTCGTCAATGGCGGCAAGGAAGCGGTCGATGCGATCCTCACCGATCCCGACATCCGCGCGGTGTCGTTCGTCGGTTCGACCGCGATTGCCGAACATGTCTATCGCACGGGATCCGCGCACGGAAAGCGCGTGCAGGCGATGGGCGGCGCCAAGAACCACGCCATCATCATGCCGGACGCCGATCTGGACCAGGTGACGGATGAATTGATCGGCGCGGGCTATGGCTCCGCCGGTGAGCGCTGCATGGCCATCCCGGTTGTCGTGCCCGTTACCGACAAGCTGGCCGATGCGCTGGTCTCGCGCCTCAAGCCGCGGGTGGAGTCGCTCAAGGTCGGGCTCTCGACCGATGCCGATGCGAATTATGGTCCGCTCGTCACGCGCGAGCACCGCGACAAGGTGAAGGCCTATATCGACATGGGCGTCAAGGAAGGCGCCGAGTTGCTGGTCGATGGGCGCGGCTTTTCCATGCAGGGTTACGAGAAGGGATTTTTCCTCGGCGGATCGCTCTTCGACCGCGTGCGGCCGGAGATGAAGTCCTATCAGGACGAGATTTTCGGGCCGGTGCTGCAGATTGCCCGTGCGCGCGATTTCGACGAGGCGATCAGCCTGCCGTCCAGACACCAGTACGGCAACGGCGTTGCGATTTTTACGCGCGACGGTGATGCGGCGCGTGAATTTGCCTCGCGCGTGCAGGTCGGCATGGTCGGCATCAATGTGCCGATCCCGGTGCCGCTGGCCTATCACACGTTCGGCGGCTGGAAGCGTTCGGCCTTTGGCGACGTCAACCAGCATGGTCCCGAAGGCGTGCGCTTCTTTACCAAGATCAAGACTGTCACCCAGCGCTGGCCCAAGGGCGGCGTGCGGGAAGGCTCGTCCTTCGTGATCCCGACCATGAAATAATGCTGCAGCGCGGCGTGCAATTCCGCGCCGTCTTGCCGCAGCCTCACGGGCCGCAGCTTCACGTGTAACGGCAGTTGTGATCTAGTTTCCCCAAGGAAAGGGCGGTTGATGACTTCCCGCCCGGTCGGGGGACATGTTGATGACAACTTCAATTCTTCGGGTGCTCGCTTTTGTGGGCGTGGCCTTCGTGCTGGCGGCCTGCCAGCAGCAGCGCATGATCACGCAGCTTGAGTATGACGCTGCCACGCTGCACGAATTTGCCGGGTTCACGCCCGAGCAAGTCGCCAAGGCGTCGCGCCAGGTGCTGACGTTGCTCGATGGTGAAGACTTCAAGTTTGAAGACACGCGCATCGGTTTTGTCGGACGGCGTGAGTGGTTCAACTTCGCCCTCATTGCTGCCGAGAGCGGCACCGATCAATGGGAATTCCGGGTCGGACAGGATGCGGGCATCACCAAAGCGCGGATGGAGATCACGCGCACTGCAGGCGGCGGCATGATCACGCCGTTCGGCGGCGGCTACTACAACCAGCCGCAGACGATTTTCAACGGCGTTGCGGTCTATGCGATCTTCTGGGAACGGGTCGATTACATGCTGGGCCGTCGCCAACACTGGACGACCTGCGATGACATGCGGTCCCGCATCCGCGCGAAGTCAACCTGGGGCGACCTTTCGGCGATGTGCGATGGCAACAACAAGAACGACACACCTGCCGGACCGATGATCCCCTATTCAGCGCCACCGGCACCGGTGCCGCCGGCAGGCCAGCCTGCACCGGCGACCGGTGCATGAACGGCATGATGAAAGTCCGATGAACGGGCTTCCGCTTGACGCTGGACCGGGGTCAGCTTAGGCCTCGTGTTCTTTCCAATTCCATTCAAGGAGTATTCCCTTGCGTATGCGTTCATTGGCCCTTGTGGCTGCAGCTTTCACTCTCAGTGTTGCTCCTGCTTTTGCCGAAGATCCGACGCCGGAAGGTCCGGCATTTGATTGCGCGAAAGCGTCCACCGATCTGGAACGCATGATCTGTGACACGCCCGCGCTTGCATGGTGGGACCGGCAGATGGCCAGCGCCTATGAGCTGGCGCGCCTCAATGCCGACGAGAAGGGCCGCGATACGCTGCTCGCCGCCCAGCGACTCTTCCTTGCCGCGCGGGACAAGTGCGCCCTGGACTATGCCTGCCTCGTCGACGGCTATGCGGCGCGGATCGCGGAACTCGCAACCAGCGATGATCCGGGCATGGTGCGCGTTGGCCGGTACACCCAGGGCGGCGGTGACGAGATCGGCGGCGATCTTGATCTTGTGGTCCTTGGAAACGGGCTTGCCTCCATTTCGATGGTCACGGTTGGCGACAACGGGCATACCTGCGCGCTTGATACCGATGATGGCCGCGACAGCCCGATGGGCATCATCTCCTACGAGAACGAAGTAGCCGAAGGCGAGCTTTGCGTCCTCACCATCACGCCCGATGGTGCCAACATGGTGGTGACATCGGAAGGCTGCCAGTATTTCTGCGGCATGCGCGCCACGCTTGACGGCACCTACTCGCCGCGCGCCAATTGAAACCGGAAGGTTTACGCCATGCGCATCCTGATCGCCGCTGCCTTCCTCGTTGCCGTATCACTCGCTGATGCGCGCGCACAGGAAGCGCCTGCACCGCCTCCCGCGCCTGTTGCCGAAGAAGAAGAGGTGATGCCTGCGCCCGTCGCAGTGACGGTGCAGACCGCTGAGCTTGCGGCGATGCTGGAAAGTGCGCCCTTCGTGCACAAGGGCAATAGCGGCATTGCGGTCTATCTGGTCGAGTTCCGCTCGTGCCCGACCTGCCTGGAACTCAAGGCTGACCAGTATGACCGGCTGAACGCGCTTGGCGTTGACTTGCGCTTCATCATGTATGCGCGTGCCGACCGCGAGGGGCAGCCGCGGTCGAAGCCGGGCGAGCGCGCGATGGTTGCCGAGCTCTGGCAGACGCGTGACTTTGCGCTGTGGGAACGCTGGTACACCCTCGATCCCGCGACGTTCTATGAGACCGAAGCGCTGCCGGAATCAGCCGATGACAATGGCCCGCGCGCAGCCCTTGTCGAAGCGTCCCGCCAGATCGTCAGGGACCTTGCGGCCCTTCTTGAAGCCAATGGCGTCGAGATGGCGATCCCAGCGCTCTTCTGGCAAGAGGACGGCAAGTGGATGACCTATATCGGTTACGACAAGGCCGTCTTCGAGACGGTCATCCTGCCGAAGTGGGCACCTGCGGCAACGCCTTGAAGCACCCCTTGCGGGGCATGTGATCCGACTTGGCCAAGAGTGTCGTCCAGAAACTGAAGCAGCTTGTGCGCGCCGGGCAATTGTCGCCCGATGCGGCGCAGAATGCTGCTGCCGCCCGTCTCGACCGGTTGGCGGCGGCGCTCGCGCCTTTCGGCAAGGGGCGCGGCACAGGGCTGCTTGGTTTTTTCCGGCGACCGAAGGCGCCGCGCGGCGTCTATCTGTGGGGACCGGTCGGGCGCGGCAAGTCGATGCTGATGGACATCTTCTTCGAGGGTGCGCCCATCGCCGCAAAGACCCGCGTCCATTTCCATGCCTTCATGCTCGACGTGCACGCGCGGGTGAAAACCCTACGCGAACAGGAAAAGGGTGATCCCTTGCCGCAAGTCGCGCGCGACATTGCGCGGAATGCGCGGCTCTTGTGCTTTGACGAATTCCAGGTCACCGACATTGCGGACGCAATGATCCTCGGGCGGTTGTTCGAGCATCTGTTCGCCGAGAAGGTCGTTGTGGTGGCCACCTCCAACCGCGCGCCCGATGATCTTTATCGCGACGGGCTGAACCGGCAGCTCTTCCTGCCCGTGATTGCCATGCTCAAGGATCGGCTGGACGTGTTGTCGCTCGACGGGCCGCGCGATTTCCGCATGGAGAAGATGGCGGGTTTGAAGACCTGGTGGTCGCCCCTCGACGCTTCTGCCGCACAAGGGCTCAGCGACGCCTTCCAGCGCATGACCGGCGGCACCAAGGGGGTCGTAGTGGCGTTGGCGGTGCAGGGGCGCACGGTTCCCCTGGAGGTCCGCAATGGTGTCGGCCGGGCCACATTTGCGGAACTTTGCGACAAGCCTCTGGGTGCGGCGGATTATCTCGCCATTGCCCACAAGGTGCATACCCTTGTTCTCTCGGGGATTCCTGCACTTTCGCCCGCGCGCCGCAATGAGGCCAAGCGGTTTGTCACGCTCATTGATGCGCTTTATGAAGCGCGGGTGAAGCTGGTCGCGTCAGCTGAGTGTCCGCCGGGCGGGCTTTATCCGGCAGGTGACGGTTCATTCGAGTTTGCCCGCACGGTGTCGCGCCTCAACGAAATGCAGTCAGAGGCTTATCTTTCCCAAGGTCATGGTGTGTGATGTCCCTTCTCAGCCGCTTGAACCCGTTCGCCCGGCCCTCTAAACCCGCGCCTGAGACCGCCAAGGCGGCGACACAGGCCGCTTCTGCCGCCCCGGCACGAAAGCCCGAACCCAGGAGGAACCCCATGGCCCGCAAGAAAATCGCGCTCATCGGCGCCGGCATGATCGGCGGCACGCTTGCCCATATCGCCGCGCGCGAGGAACTGGGTGACATCGTTCTTTTCGACATCGCCGAGGGCATTCCCCAGGGCAAGGCGCTCGATATTGACGAAGCCTCGCCGATCTTCGGCAGCGACGTGACCATTACGGGCGCCAACGACTACGCCGCGATCAAGGGCGCGGATGTGTGCATCGTGACCGCAGGCGTGCCGCGCAAGCCGGGCATGAGCCGCGATGACCTTCTGGGCATCAACCTCAAGGTGATGAAGGCGGTGGGCGAGGGCATCAAGGCGCATGCGCCGAATGCCTTTGTCATCTGCGTCACCAATCCGCTTGATGCGATGGTGTGGGCGTTGCGCCAGTTCTCGGGCCTGCCGCACAACATGGTGGTGGGCATGGCGGGCGTGCTCGATTCAGCACGCTTCCGCTGGTTCCTCGCCGAACGGATCGGCGTTGCCGTCGAAGACGTCCATGCCTGGACACTGGGCGGCCATGGCGATGACATGGTGCCGATGGTGCGTTACTCGACGGTCGGCGGTCTGCCGCTGCCGACGCTGGTGACGCAGGGCGTCATCAAGCAGGACGAGCTTGATGCGATCGTCAAGCGCACGCGCGGCGGCGGCGGCGAAATCGTGGCACTCCTCAAGACCGGCTCGGCCTATTATGCGCCCGCCGAAAGCGCGATCCTGATGGCGACCTCCTATCTGCGCGACAAGAAGCGCGTGCTGGCATGCGCTGCCTGGAACAAGGGCGTCTATGGCCTCGACGGCATGTATGTGGGCGTGCCCAGCGTGATCGGCGCGGGCGGCGTCGAGCGCATCATCGAGTTCCCGATGGATGATGCCGAGAAGGCGATGTTCGCCAAGTCCATCGATGCCGTGAAGGGGCTCATTGCCGCGTGCAAGACGATCGACCCCTCTCTCAGCTGACGCGCAAGGAATCGGCTGAAGCCATTGTCGCGCGCGCACTCAAGGACCTTGGGCTGCGCGCGCAGCTTTTCCGTGCCGGCCAGCGCCAGGGCTATCCCGATGAGCTGCGGGCGCTGCACCGCGCCAATGCTGAGGACCTGATTGCGCTTGTCACCGCGCATGGCTGGCCGATGGCCGACATTGACGGGGCTGAGGCGGCAGAGGCCGCCTTCCTGATCGCGCAGCATGTGATCGCCGAGCCTGCGCTCATGCGGCGTCTGCTTGAGCTTCTGACCATCGGTGTAGGTGAGGTTCGCGCACCCGCCTGGCAGATGGCGGTCATTGCCGACCGCATCGCCGTCTTTGAGGGGCGGGGTCAGATTTTCGGCACGCATTTCGACTGGGATGATGGGGGGCTCCTGTCGCCTTCGCCGCTTGTGGATGCGCAAGCTGTCGATGCGCGGCGGGAAATGGTTGCGCTGCCGCCGCTGGCGGAGGAAATTGCCCGCCAGCGTGATGATGCGGCGCGTGACGGCGAAACGGCGCCCGCTGATCTTGCCGCGCACCGCGCAAAGCAGGCCGTCTTTGCGCGCGAAAACGGCTGGCGCAGCTGATGGAGAAAGACATGATTCCGCGGCTTGAAACCGAACGCCTCTATATGCGTGCCTTCCGCAATGAAGACCTTGATGTCTATGCGCAGATGATGGCGGACGAGGAAACCGTGCGTTACATCGGCGGCAAGACGCAGACGCGGGCCGAAGCCTGGCGCGGGCTTGCCATGCTGATGGGGCATTGGGCGCTGCGCGGCTATGGCTGGTGGGCGCTGGAAGAAAAATCGACAGGCCGGTTTGTGGGTCGCGTCGGCCTGTGGAATCCCGAAGGATGGCCTGGGCTTGAATGTGGCTGGACGATCGACCGCCAGCATTGGGGCAAGGGCTTTGCACCGGAAGCAGCAAGGGTTGCGATTTCCTACGGGTTCCTGACGCTGCCCCTGGAGACGATCATCAGCGTCATCCACGTCGAGAACCTGAAGTCGCAGGCGGTTGCCGTCAAGATCGGCGAGAAGAAGCTGCGCCGCGAGACGGTCATGGGCTTTGACTGCGACATCTGGGGCATCTCACGGGCCGAATGGCGGCAGGTGAATGATCTTTGAGGGCGGATGTTTCCGCCCCGTGATGATTGCCAGCGCCGCCGCCCCCCGCTAGAAACCCCGGCATAATGAGGGTGTGGCGGGGCGATTCCCTGCCACCCGTTTCCGGTCAAGGGGCAGGGCCTGATGAACATCCACGAGTACCAAGCCAAGGCGATCCTGCGCGATTTCGGCGTGCCGGTTTCCAAGGGTTTTCCCGCCATGTCGGCTGCCGAGGCGGTTGATGCGGCGCGCAAGCTGCCGGGGCCGCTTTATGTGGTGAAATCGCAGATCCATGCGGGCGGCCGCGGCAAGGGCAAGTTCAAGGAACTGCCCGCCGCCGCCAAGGGTGGCGTGCGGTTGGCCCATTCGGTCGAGGAAGTCGGCGCGCATGCGCGCGAGATGGTCGGCAATACGCTTGTCACCGTGCAGACCGGGCCGGCAGGCAAGGTCGTCAATCGCCTCTATATCGAGGATGGCAGCGATATCGCGCGCGAACTCTATCTCTCGATGCTGGTTGAACGCACGACGGGCGAGGTTGCTCTTGTGGTTTCCACCGAAGGCGGCGTGGACATTGAAAAGGTCGCGCACGACACGCCGGAAAAGATCATCACCTTCTGCGTCGATCCGGCGACCGGGGTGATGCCGCATCATGGCCGCACGGCAGCACGTGCGCTGGGGCTTTCGGGTGATCTGACGCGCCAATGCGTCGACCTGATGACCAGGCTCTATGCGGCCTTCGTGTCCAAGGACATGGCCATGCTGGAGGTCAATCCGCTCATCGTCACAAAGACGGGCGAGCTGAAATGCCTTGATGCGAAAGTGTCGTTTGATTCAAACGCGCTCTATCGCCATGACGACGTGATGGCGCTGCGCGACATGACGGAAGAAGACGCCAAGGAGATCGAGGCGTCCAAGCACGACCTCTCCTACATCACGCTGGATGGCACGATCGGCTGCATGGTCAATGGCGCAGGCCTTGCCATGGCCACGATGGACATCATCAAGCTTTATGGCGAGGAGCCGGCCAACTTCCTTGACGTGGGCGGTGGTGCCTCCAAGGAAAAGGTCACCGCGGCATTCAAGATCATCACGGCCGATCCCAAAGTGAAGGGCATTCTCGTCAACATTTTCGGCGGGATCATGAAGTGCGACATCATCGCGGAAGGCGTGATTGCCGCAGTGAAGGAAGTGGGTCTCAAGGTGCCGCTGGTCGTGCGGCTTGAGGGCACGAATGTCGAACTCGGCAAGAAGATCATCCGCGAATCCGGCCTCAACGTCATTCCTGCCGATGACCTCGACGATGCCGCCCAGAAGATCGTGAAAGCCGTGCAGGGGAAGCGCTGATGTCCATCCTCATCGACAAGAACACCAAGGTCATCTGCCAGGGCTTCACCGGCAAGACGGGCTCGTTCCATTCGGAAGCCGCCATTGCCTATGGCACAAAGATGATGGGCGGCGTGGCGCCGGGCAAAGGCGGCTCGACCCATCTCAACCTGCCGGTCTTTGATACAGTGGCCGAGGCGCGCGAAAAGACCGGCGCCGATGCGTCCGTCATCTATGTGCCGCCGCCCGGTGCGGCCGATGCGATCTGCGAGGCGATTGCTGCCGAAATTCCGCTCATCGTCACGATCACAGAGGGCATTCCGGTTGCCGACATGATCCGCGTCAAGCGCGCGCTTGTGGGATCAAAGTCACGCCTCATCGGTCCCAATTGTCCGGGCGTGATGACCGCGGGCGAATGCAAGATCGGCATCATGCCGGGCAATATTTTCAAGCGCGGATCGGTCGGCATTGTTTCGCGCTCGGGCACGCTCACTTACGAGGCTGTGTTCCAGACGACGCAGGTGGGGCTTGGCCAGACTTCGGCTGTCGGGATTGGCGGCGATCCCGTCAAAGGCACCGAGTTCATCGACATGCTGGAATTGTTCCTCAAGGACCCCGAGACCAAGTCGATCATCATGATCGGCGAAATCGGCGGCTCTGCGGAAGAAGACGCGGCCCAGTTCATCGCCGACGAAGCCAAGCGTGGTCGCCGCAAGCCGATGGTCGGCTTCATCGCGGGCCGCACGGCGCCGCCGGGCCGTCGCATGGGTCATGCGGGTGCCATCATCTCGGGCGGAAAGGGTGATGCGGGCTCGAAAATCGCCGCGATGGAAGCGGCGGGCATCAAGGTTTCGCCCTCGCCAGCGCGGCTGGGCAAGACCCTGGCCGAGCTATTGAAGGCGGCCGCCTGAACCCCGGTCTTGCGGGTGCGGCAGGCCAGAAATTAACGGTTTCAGGGAACGGTTTGCGGGATGGGGGGCGAAAGCCCCCCTTTTCCATGCCGGCGAGGCCGAAAAGGCCGGATTTCCTGCATGCACATGGTTGATGCGGGATTCCCCGATAGAGTATCTTCGCGCGCCTTGTCCTGCCGGGTGATGTGTCGCTCCCGGTCAATTGCGCAATCGCGCAAGGGGCAAACGCGCGTAACGGAAGTGTCCTCCGATCCAGCGCCGGATGAAGATTGCGCTGTCCAAAATTTGCCGCCCATTCCGGCGGCCAGGGTGAAATGACCGAGGCCTCCCCCATCCGCAGAAGCAGCAACGATGTGCTTGAAGCAACGTCGTTCCTTCACGGCACCAATGCCGCATTCGTCGAAGAAATGTTCGCGCGCTATGCCGCCGACCCCAATTCGGTCGACGCCGACTGGCGCGCGTTCTTTGAGATGATGGGCGACAGCGTCAAGCGCGCGGCGGATGCCGCCGGTGGCGCGTCGTGGGCACTCAAGGGCATGACGGGTCTGACCGGTGTACTGGCAGAAGAATGGATTCCTGCCGCTCCCAAGGCGCCGAAAGGCGGCAAGTCCGCGCCCGCAGCGGGTGCCGCGGTTTCGGCAGCCCTTGCCGCCAAGGCGCCGTCGGAGGATGCGATCCGTGCAGCCACCATCGATTCCATCCGCGCGCTCATGCTCATCCGCGCCTTTCGGGCGCGCGGGCATCTGGCTGCGACGCTTGATCCCCTCAGCATCGGCAGCGCAAAGACCCATCCCGAACTTGAGCCCATGACCTATGGCTTCCTGCCGCAGGACATGGACCGCCCGATCTTTCTCGACAATGTGTTGGGTCTGCAAACCGCAACCATGCGCGAGATCGTCGACGTCTGCCGCACCAATTATTGCGGCACGATCGGCTATGAGTTCGTGCATGTAACGAACCCCGAAGAAAAACGCTGGATCCAGGAACGCATCGAAGGCCGCGAGAAGGGCGCAAGCTTCACGCCCGAGGGCAAGCGCGCCATCCTGAACAAGCTGATCGAGGCGGAAGGCTTCGAGACGTTCTGCACGCGCAAATTCACCGGCACCAAGCGCTTTGGCCTTGATGGCGGCGAGGCGCTGATCCCGGCGCTGGAACAGATCATCAAGAAGGGCGGCGCGCTGGGCGCAACCGAACTCCTGTTCGGCATGGCCCATCGCGGGCGCCTGAATGTGCTCGCCAATGTGCTGTCGAAGCCGTACCGGCAGATTTTCCACGAGTTCCAGGGCGGATCGAGCAATCCGAAGGATGTCGGCGGCTCGGGCGACGTGAAGTATCATCTGGGCGCGTCATCTGACCGCGCGTTTGACGGCAATGAAGTGCATCTGTCGCTCGCGCCCAATCCATCGCATCTGGAAGCCGTCAACCCGGTGGTTTTGGGCAAGTCGCGCGCCAAGCAGATCCAGCGCGGCAAGGGCGATCTTGATGCCGGCCGCGTGCAGGTCATTCCCGTGCTCATCCATGGCGATGCCGCCTTCGCGGGGCAGGGCGTGGTTGCCGAGTGTTTCGCCATGTCGGGCACGCGCGGCTATCGCACCGGCGGCACGATCCATGTCGTCATCAACAACCAGATCGGTTTCACGACAAGCCCGCATCATGCACGCTCGTCACCCTATCCCTCCGACATCGCCAAGATGGTCGAGGCGCCGATCCTGCATGTGAACGGCGATGATCCCGAAGCGGTCGTGCATTGCGCGCGCATCGCCACCGAGTTTCGCCAGAAGTTCCAGAAGGACGTGGTCGTCGATATTTTCTGCTATCGCCGCTTTGGCCACAACGAGACGCTGGAGCCGACCTTCACCCAGCCCCTGATGTACAAGGCGATCAAGGAGCAGAAGACGACGCTGACGCTCTATTCCGCCAAGCTCGTCAGCGAAGGCACGCTCACGGAAGCCGATGTCGCCGAGATGCTGGCCGCCTTCAACAAGCGGCTGGAGGATGCGCTGGAAGCCTCGCGCTCGTTCCAGGCCAACAAGGCCGACTGGCTTGACGGTCAATGGGCGGGCCTTGAGGCCGGCAACAATGGCTACAACCGCGGTGACACGGCCGTTTCCATCGACACGTTGCGCGAAGTCGGCAAGGCGATGTCGTCGGTGCCGTCAACCTTCAACGCGCACCGCACGGTCTCGCGCCAGCTGGCCGCCAAGGCGCAGATGTTCGAGAGCGGCGAAGGGATCGACTGGGCAACTGCCGAAGCGCTCGCCTTCGGCACGCTTGCCCTTGAAGGCATCAAGGTGCGCCTGTCGGGGCAGGATTGCCGCGAGGGCACGTTCAGCCAGCGCCACGCAGCCCTGGTGGACCAGGAAACCGAAGCGCGCCACGTGCTTCTCAACCATATCCGTCCGGGCAAACAGGCCGAGGTCGAAGTCATCGACTCGCTGTTGTCGGAATTTGCGGTGCTCGGCTTTGAATACGGGTTCTCGACCGCCGAGCCGCGGGCGCTGGTCCTGTGGGAGGCGCAGTTCGGCGATTTCTGCAACGGCGCTCAGGTCATCATCGACCAGTTCATTGCGTCGGGCGAGACGAAGTGGCTGCGCATGTCGGGTCTCGTGCTGCTTCTGCCGCATGGCTATGAGGGGCAGGGGCCGGAACATTCGTCGGCGCGGCTGGAGCGTTTCCTGCAATTGTCGGCGGAGAACAACTGGCAGGTCGCCAATTGTTCGACGCCTGCCAGCTATTTCCACATCCTGCGGCGCCAGATGCGCCGTACGTCGCGCAAGCCCCTTGTCCTGATGACGCCCAAGTCGCTTCTGCGCCACAAGCGGGTTGTCTCGTCGCTTGCCGAAATGGGGCCGGGTACGTCATTCCATCGCGTGCTGCGCGATCATGCCGATCTTTATCCCGGCGCGACTATCAAGCTGAAGAGCGACGCGGAGATCCGCCGCGTCATCCTGTGCGCGGGCAAGGTCTATTATGATCTTCTCGACGAACGCGAGAAGCGCAATGAGGCCCATGTCCAGCTCATCCGGGTCGAGCAGCTTTATCCCTATCCAGGCGAAAGCATCGAGCGTGAGCTTGCGCGTTTCCCGCGCGCCGATGTCATGTGGGTCCAGGAAGAGCCGCGCAACCAGGGTGCGTGGAGCTTCATCCAGCCGATGATCGAAGAATCCATGGAGCGGCTTGGCCGCACCGGCCAGCGCCTGAAATATGCCGGTCGTGCGGCGGCAGCCTCGCCCGCCACCGGCCTTGCCAGCACCCATGCCGCCGAACTCAAGGCGTTCCTCAACACCGCCCTTACCGTTTGAGCTGAAAGACCCCCACGATGACCGATATCCGCGTGCCCAACATGGGCGAGTCCGTCACTGAAGCGACGGTCGCCAAATGGCTGAAAAAGGTGGGCGATGCCGTCGCTGCCGATGAGCCCCTGGTCGAACTCGAAACCGACAAGGTTGCCGTCGAGGTGAATGCGCCGTCCGCCGGCGTGCTGGCTGAAATCACGACGGCACCCGGCGCATCGGTGAAAGTCGGCGGTCTCCTGGGCACGATCTCTGGCAGCGGCGCGGCGGTGAAGGCGCCGGCGGCTGCACCTGCGGCCAAACCTGCGCCTGCACCAGTCGCGGCAGCGCCCGCAGCTGCGCCGGCGGCATCAACAACCGGGGACCGGCCGCTGGCGCCGTCGGTGCGCCGCATTGTCGAGGAAACAGGCATTGCGCCTGCCGCCATCAACCCGACCGGTCCCGGCGGCCGCATCACCAAGGGCGATGCGCTGGCAGCGCTTGAAGCCCGTGCCGCCTCGCCCGCAACGCCTGCTGTGGCTGCAGCGCCTGCTGCTGCAGTGCATGGACCGCGCGCCGCAGATCCGCGCGAACAGCGCGTGCCGATGACGCGCCTGCGCAAGACCATCGCGCTCCGCCTGAAAGAGGCGCAGAACACGGCCGCGCAATTGACCACCTTCAACGAAGCCGACATGTCGGCGGTGATGGCGCTGCGCAGCGAATTCAAGGATGCGTTCGAGAAGCGCCACGGCGTGCGGCTTGGCTTCATGTCGTTCTTCGTGAAGGCGTGCATCGCCGCCTTGAGGGAACTGCCCGCCGTCAATGCCGAGATCAATGGCGACGACATCGTCTACAAGAACCACTACGACATCGGCGTTGCGGTTGCGACCGAGCGCGGACTTGTGGTTCCCGTGGTGCGCGAGGCCGACAAGATGAGCCTTGCGGGGCTTGAAAAGGCGATCAACGATTACGGCCTGCGCGCGCGCGACGGCAAGCTCAAGCTGGAAGAACTGCAGGGCGGCACCTTCACCATCTCGAATGGCGGCGTCTATGGCAGTCTCATGTCCACGCCGATCCTGAACGCACCGCAATCGGGCATTCTGGGCATGCACAAGATCCAGGAACGGCCGATGGCGGTCGGCGGCAAGGTCGAGATCCGGCCGATGATGTATCTGGCGCTGTCCTACGATCACCGACTGGTCGATGGCCGCGAGGCGGTTCTTTTCCTGGTGCGGGTCAAGGATTTCCTTGAGAATCCGTCACGCATGCTGCTTGAAGTCTGAGGGCGCGCCATGCCGGGACAATACGACGTCGTTTACATCGGTGGCGGACCGGGCGGATACAATTCCGCGATCCGCGCGGCGCAGCTGGGGCTCAAGACCGCCGTGGTCGAAAAGTCCGCAACGCTGGGCGGCACCTGCCTCAATGTCGGATGCATTCCCTCCAAGGCGCTCTTGCATGCGTCAGCACGGTTCGAGGAGGCGGTGCGCCACTTCCCGGCCATCGGCATCCGCGCCGAGCTTTCGCTTGATCTGCCCGCGATGATGAGCCATCGCGCCAAGACAGTGGAAGGGCTCACCAAGGGCGTCGAGTTCCTGTTCAAGAAAAACAAGATCGAATGGGTGAAGGGCAAAGGCCGCATCGCTGGCCCCGGCAAGGTTGCTGTCACGCTTTCGGCGGGCGGCGAGGATGTGCTGGACGCCAGGAACATCGTGATCGCCACCGGCTCGGAAGTGATGCCGCTGCCGGGCGTGACGGTTGATGAGCGGCGCATCGTGTCGTCCACGGGTGCACTTGTGCTTCCGGCAGTGCCGCCGCGCATGATCGTGATCGGTGGTGGCTATATCGGGCTTGAGATGGGTTCGGTGTGGCGGCGTCTTGGCTCGCAGGTGACGGTCGTCGAATATCTCGACCGCATCACGCCCGGCATGGACGGCGAAATTTCAAAACAGTTCCAGCGCATCCTTCAGCGCCAGGGCATGAATTTCAAACTCGGCATGAAAGTTGTCGGGGCTGAAGTCAGCGCGTCAGGCGTGAAGCTGAAAGTGGAACCGGCTGCGGGTGGCGCACCGGAAACACTGGAAGCCGATGTCGTGCTTCTTTCCATCGGGCGGCGGCCGCATACGGCGGGGCTTGGTCTTGAGGCGGTGGGCGTGGCGCTGGATGCGCGTGGCCGTGTCGTGACCGACGGTCATTACCGCACTTCGGCGCCGGGCATCTTTGCGCTTGGCGACGTGATCGCGGGCCCGATGCTGGCCCACAAGGCGGAAGACGAGGGCATGGCGCTCGCCGAGCTGCTGGCGGGCAAAGCGGGGCACGTGAACTACGAGACGATCCCCGGTGTCGTTTACACCTCGCCCGAAGTTGCAACCGTCGGCAAGACCGAGGAGGAGCTGAAGGCGGCGGGTGTTGAATACCGCGTCGGCAAGTTCCCGTTCACGGCGAACGCGCGCGCCAAGACGATTGCCGACACAGAGGGTTTCGTCAAAATCCTGGCCGACGCCAAGACCGACCGCGTGCTGGGCTGCCACATCATCGGACCGGAAGCGGGCAACATGATCGCGGAAGTCTGCATTGCCATGGAGCTTGGCGGTTCGGCTGAAGACATCGCGCGCACCTGCCATGCCCATCCGACCCTGCCGGAGGCGGTGCGTCAGGCGGCCATGGCGGTTGACAGCCGCGCGACGCAGATGTGACCTCCATGATCATCGTCCGTCCGGCGCTGGTGCATGAGCACGCAGCGCTGGCGGACATGGCCGTTGCCGCCATGCGCGACGCCATCATCTGGCACGCGCCGGATCATTTCAAACCGGAGATTTTCCTTGCCGATGCCTCGGGAGACGCGCTCTTCGCGGCCGAGCGCGATGGCGTCCTTTGCGGCGTCCTGGGCTTCTACGCGCCGGACAATTTCATCCATTCGCTGTTCGTCGCGCCGGGCCAGCAGAGATGTGGCGTGGGCAGAGCCCTGATGGAAAAGGCAAGGGAACTGGCCAATGGCCCCCTCTCGCTCAAGGTCGATGAACCCAATCACGCGGCCCGCGCCTTTTACGCGCGCTTCGGCTTTGCGGAGGCCGGTGGGGAAGCAGGACGAGGCGTCACCGACGGCGTGCCGTGGCTTGCCTTGCGGGCGCGGTCATAGACTTCCAGCATGCGGCTTGCATCCACTTCCGTGTAGCGCTGGGTTGCGGCCAGCGACGCGTGACCGAGCAATTCCTGGATGGTCCGCAGATCGCCGCCACGCGAGAGAAGATGTGTTGCGAAGGAGTGGCGCAAGGCGTGCGGTGTCGCGCGTGAATGCAGCCCCAATGTGATGCGCAGATCACGCATGAGCTTCTGCACTTGGGCTTGACCCAATGCCCCGCCGCGCTGTGCCCGGAAAAGCGGTTCGTGCCGCTCGCCGCCCCAGGGACAGATGTCCAGATAGGCGTTGATCGCCGCGCGCACCACGGGAAGAACGGGCACGTCGCGTTCCTTCTTGCCCTTGCCGAGAATGCGCAAGGTCTTGCCGATCGGCAGATCACCGCGAGTCAGCGACAGGGCCTCGGAGATGCGCAGGCCCGCGCCATAAAGCAGGGTCAGCACGGCCACGTTTCGCGCGCGCTCCCACGGCTCGTCGGCCGCACTGGCGGGCGTGATCTCCGCATCGCTCAATACGCGCGCGGCGTCGGCTTCGCTCACGGGCCGCGGCAGCGTGCGTTTGCGGCGCGGCGCGCGCACGGAAATGATCGCGGTGTTGCGGGCGATGCCGCGCGCATCCAGCCAGCGGTAGAAATTCCGGATGGCGGAAAGCGCGCGGGCAATGCCGTCGGCCGACAGTCCTTCGCTGCGGCGAAAAGCCAGCCAGGAGCGCAGATCGGCGGCCTTGAGTGCGGCAAGTGCGCGCGTATCCGGCGCGCGGCCCTGATGGGTTGCAAGAAATCGCGCAAGGCTCTGCAGGTCGCCGCCATAGGCAAGGATCGTATGCGCACTCATCCGGCGCCCGGCGCGCAGATGCGTGAGCCAATCCGCCAGCAGCTTTTCCGCAGGTTCGGCCATCGGCGCCTCCTGCTCTCCCGATCAGAGGATCGACTGGCCCGTCTTCTTCCAGTCGGCAAGGAAGGCTTCCAGGCCGCGATCCGTCAGCGTATGGCGCGCGAGCTGGCGCAGCACACTGCCCGGCATGGTCGCCACATCGGCGCCGATCAGGGCTGCCTCGCGCACATGGGCAGGGTGGCGGATGGAGGCGGCAAGGATTTCTGTCTCGAAGCCGTAATTGTCATAGATGGTGCGGATGTCGCGGATGAGCTGCATGCCGTCATCGCCCTGATCGTCGAGGCGGCCGATAAAGGGCGAGACGAAACTTGCGTCCGCCTTGGCGGCCAGCAGCGCCTGATTGGCCGAGAAGCACAAGGTCACATTGACCATCGTGCCGTCCATGCGCAGCGTGCGGCAGGCAATGAGCCCGTCCAGCGTCAGCGGCACTTTCACGGCGACGTTGGGCGCAATCCTGGCGAGGTGCCGACCCTCGGCAATCATGGCGGTGGCATCGGTTGCGGTCACTTCGGCGCTGACCGGTCCGTCCGTCAGCCTGCAGATCTCGGCGATCACGTCGGTGAATTTGCGGCCCGATTTTGCGACCAGCGAGGGATTGGTAGTGACGCCATCAACAAGGCCGGTCTTTGCCAGCTCGCTGATTTCCGCCGTGTCAGCCGTATCGAGGAAAAACTTCATGGCGGGTGCGCCCCCTATTTCAAGAATCAATCCTGGACATTGTGGGCACCGGGGGGCTTTGGCGCGCAAGCCCCATTCGCCCGCCAATCAGCCGATTGAAGCGGGACTGTTCCCGACTAAAGTGCCGGTGCGATGACCGCATCCATCCCCCCGCCTGCTGGCCCCATCACTGCAGATATCATCAGCGTGCTTCTGCCCGGCGCCGGGCCGGGGCCGTTCGACTATCTTGCGGGCGCCAACCGTTTCCATCGCGGCGACATTATCGAAGTGCCGCTGGGGCCGCGCCGTGTCGCCGGCGTGGTGTGGGGCGCGGGTGACGGTCAGGTGCCGGTCGAAAAGATGAAAATGGTCGGCGCGCCGTTCGACGTCCCGGGCTTTTCCGCAAGCTTCTGCGACTTTATTGACTGGATTGCAGATTACACGCTCTCGCCCAAGGGAGCGGTGCTGGCGATGGCGATGCGGTTTCCCGATGCCTTTCAGCCGGAAGCCGCGCGCATGGGGCTTGCCGCAACTGGTATGCAGCCCGAGCGCCTCAACAAGCAACGCCTGCGCGTCCTGGAAATTGCCGGTGACGGGCTTGTGCGCAGCGCTGCCGAATTGGCCGAACTCTCGGGCGTCACATCATCCGTCATCAAGGGGCTGGTCACGGCTGGTGCGCTATGTCCCAGCGCCTTGCCGCGGCGATTGCTGCCCAAACCCGATCCTGAATTTGCGCCCGCCACGCTTTCGCCTGCGCAAGGCGCGGCCGCGCAAGCCATCATCCGCGCGATGGATGGCGGCTATGGCGCCTTTCTGCTCGATGGCGTCACGGGATCGGGCAAGACCGAAACTTATTTCGAGGCGGTGGCAGAAGCGTTGCGGCGCGGCAGGCAGGCGCTCATCCTGTTGCCCGAGATTGCGCTGACGGCCCAGTTCATCAGCCGCTTTGCCCAGCGTTTCGGGGTGGAGCCGGTTGCCTGGCATTCCGACGTTCCGCGTGCCCAGCGGGCGCGGCTGTGGCGTGCGGTGGCGACGGGTGAAGCGCGCGTCGTTGCAGGCGCGCGGTCGGCCCTTTTCCTGCCGTTCCGCGAATTGGGGCTGATCGTCATCGATGAAGAGCATGACGCCGCCTACAAGCAGGAAGACGGCGTCATCTACAATGCGCGCGACATGGGCGTCGTGCGCGCGCGGCTGGAGGGCGCGGTTGCCGTCCTTGCATCGGCAACGCCTTCCATTGAAACCCATGTGAATGCCGAAAGCGGACGCTATACGCGGCTTCTCCTGCCGCATCGCCATGGCGCGGCCCTGATGCCGAAAGTATCGCTGATCGACCTGACCCGCACGCCTGCGCCGCCGGGACAGTTCCTCTCACCGCCCTTGCGGGAAGCGGTCGAGGCGACATTTGCGCGCGGCGATCAGGCACTCTTGTTCCTCAACCGGCGCGGCTTTGCGCCGCTCAATATCTGCCAGTCCTGCGGCCATCGCATCGGCTGCAAACAGTGCAGCGCGTGGCTGGTCGAACATCGCTATCGCGGGCGGCTGGTCTGCCATCATTGCGGCCATGAGGAGCCAAAGCCGCTTGTGTGTCCCGCTTGCGGCAAAGCCGATTCCATCGTCGCCTCGGGGCCAGGCGTCGAGCGCATTGCCGAGGAATGCCGTGCGCATTTTCCCGATGTGCGGATCGAGATTGCCTCTTCCGACATGATGCATGGGCCGGCCGCGATGCAGGCGGCCATCACGGCGATGGAGCGCGGCGACATCGATCTTCTCATCGGCACGCAGATCATCGCCAAGGGCCATCATTTTCCCAACCTCACGCTTGTCGGCGTGATTGACGCGGATCTGGGCCTGTCGGGTGGTGATCCGCGCGCGCGCGAACGCATCTTCCAGCTCTTGCATCAGGTTGCAGGACGGGCAGGGCGCGCCGAGCGGCCGGGCGAAGTCCTTCTGCAGACGCGCACGCCGCGCGATGCCGTCATGCAGGCGCTGGTGTCAGGCGACCGCAACAAGTTCCTCGCGCAGGAGGCGGCGGAGCGCGAGCCGCATCATCTGCCGCCTTTCGGACGTATGGCGGCGCTCATGGTGTCGGGCGCGGATGCGGGCGAGGTCGAAACGGCCGCACGCGCATTGGCGGCGCACGCACCACAGGATGCGCGTGCGCGCGTGCTTGGCCCTGCACCGCCCTTGATGGCACGGCTGAGGGGCATGACCCGCCTGCGCCTTATCGTGACGGCGCCGCGCAATTTCAGGCTGCAGGCCTATCTGCGCGCGTGGATCGCCTCTGTGCCGGTGTCGCGAAAACTGCGGGTTTCCGTTGACGTTGATCCCCAGCATTTCATCTGAGGCTTGTCGGGCAAACCGGTGGAATCGCGTCGGGCTGGCGCGGGTGGATGATTGCGGCGGCCTCTCACCCGCAAACGCGAGTTTTAGTCATTCATATCAACAGGTTGACATTATGTTGCGCCCGCGAAATGGCTATGCTATCAGCCTCGCGCGCTGGCGGGGGCGGTAACAATCTTTCGCTTGGTTTTCCAAGCCCTTCGGCGCAAGTCACAGCGCGTTTTCCATCCCGTTTTCCCACTGGCGGCGCCATTTGCATGCGCGGTCCGTCTTGAATCCCAGCGGAGTTCCCGGCCTTGTCACGCGACGCCCAGCCGATGAGTGGCGCAGCCTCCCGTTATGCGACGGCAATCTTCGAGCTTGCCCGCGACGAGAAGGCGCTCGATGAGGTCGCCAATGATCTTACCGCGCTCGCACGTCTCATAGCCCAATCGGATGACCTTCGCCGCGTGACGCGTTCGCCGGTCTTTTCGCGCGACGTTCAGTCCAGGGCGATGGATGAAATCCTCACGCGCGGCAAAGCCCACCGGCTGACGCGCAACTTCGTTTTGCTGGTCGCCAAGAACCGGCGCCTTTTCCTCCTGACCGACATCGTACGCGGCTTTGGCGAGCTTCTGGCGCGCCATCGCGGCGAGATCGTCGCGGAAGTGAAGTCGGCGCGCGCGCTTGATGGCGAACAGATGGCGTCGCTCAAGGCGTCGCTCAAACAGGCTTATGGCCGCGAGCCGAAGATCGACGCCAGCGTTGATCCCACCCTGCTTGCCGGTCTCGTCGTGCGGGTCGGAAGCCGCATGGTCGACTCCTCGCTCAAAACCAAACTTGCCAATCTCAAGCTCGCGCTTGCGCGCGGCTGACGACCTGAAAGGACACGCCCCATGGACATCCAGGCCGCCGAAATTTCGGCAATCCTGAAGCAGCAGATCAAGGATTTCGGTGTTGAAGCCGAAGTGTCCGAAGTCGGTCAGGTGCTGTCGGTCGGCGACGGCATTGCGCGCGTCCATGGCCTCGACAAGGTGCAGGCCGGTGAAATGGTCGAGTTTCCGGGCGGCATCCGCGGCATGGCGCTCAACCTTGAAACCGACAATGTCGGCGTCGTGATCTTCGGCAATGACCGCGACATCAAGGAAGGCGATACCGTCAAGCGCACGGGTTCCATCGTGGACGTGCCGGTCGGCAAGGGGCTTCTGGGCCGCGTCGTTGACCCGCTCGGCAATCCGCTCGACGGCAAGGGGCCGATCAAGTCGTCGGAGCGCCGCCGCGTGGACGTGAAGGCGCCGGGCATCATTCCGCGCAAGTCGGTGCATGAACCGATGCAGACCGGCCTCAAGTCCATCGACTCGCTCATTCCGATCGGCCGCGGCCAGCGCGAACTCATCATCGGTGACCGCCAGACGGGCAAGACGGCCATCGCGGTCGATACGATCCTGAACCAGAAGGCGGTCAACGCCACGGGCGATGAATCGAAGAAGCTCTATTGCATCTATGTCGTGATCGGCCAGAAGCGCTCGACGGTCGCCCAGCTCGTCAAGACGCTCGAAGACTACGGCGCGCTCGACTACACGATCGTGGTGGCCGCCACCGCGTCTGACCCCGCGCCGCTCCAGTTCCTTGCGCCGTTTGCCGGCTGCACGATGGGCGAATTCTTCCGCGACAACGGCATGCATGCCGTCATCATCTATGACGATCTGTCGAAGCAGGCGGTAGCCTATCGTCAGATGTCGCTCCTGCTGCGCCGCCCGCCGGGCCGTGAAGCCTATCCGGGCGACGTGTTCTATCTCCATTCGCGCCTGCTTGAGCGCGCCGCCAAGATGGGCGACGCGGCGGGCAAGGGTTCCCTGACGGCGCTGCCGGTCATCGAGACCCAGGCCTCCGACGTGTCGGCGTACATTCCGACAAACGTCATCTCGATCACGGATGGCCAGATCTTCCTTGAGACCGAACTTTTCTACCAGGGCATCCGGCCTGCGGTGAATGTCGGCATCTCGGTCAGCCGCGTTGGTTCGGCAGCCCAGATCAAGGCGATGAAGCAGGTGGCCGGCTCGATCAAGCTCGAGCTTGCGCAGTACCGCGAAATGGCGGCGTTCGCGCAGTTCGGTTCGGACCTTGATGCGGGAACGCAAAAGCTGCTCAACCGCGGCGCCAAGCTCACCGAGCTTCTGAAGCAGGCGCAGTTCCAGCCGATGCCGGTCGAAGAGCAGGTCGTGTCGATCTTCACGGGCGTGCGGGGCTATCTCGACAATCTCAAGACGAATGATGTGGGCCGGTTTGAATCAGAGTTCCTGCGCCTGATGCGTTCAAAGCATGCCGACATCCTTGAGACCATCCGCAAGGAACAGGCGCTGTCGGATGCCACCAATGCGCGGTTGCGCGAGGTGCTCGACGGCTTCGCCAAGACTTTCGCGTAACGCACAGGGACACAGGGAAAAGGCCGGATCACCCCATGCCCAGCCTGAAATCATTCAAGGTGCGGATCGCGAGCGTCAAATCGACGCGCAAGATCACCAAGGCGATGCAGCTTGTCGCTGCCGCCAAGTTGCGCCGTGCGCAGGAGGCTGCCGTGAGCGCGCGCCCCTATGCGCAGCGCATGCAGCGCGTGCTCGTCAATCTGGGCACGGCAGCCAAGGGCAATCCCGGCGCGCCGAAGCTGCTTTCGGGAACGGGAAAAAGCGATACGCATCTCGTGATCGTGGCGACCGGCGACCGCGGTCTTTGTGGCGGCTTCAACACCAATATCGTGAAGCTGGCGCGGCTCACCATCAACAAGCTTCTTGCCGACAAGAAGACGGTCAAGATCCTTTGTGTCGGCCGCAAGGGCCGCGAGCAGCTGCGCCGCGAGTACGGCCGCTACATCATCGACACGATCGAGCTTACGGGCGTCAAGCAGGTGGGCTTCATCCAGGCGCAGGCGGTTTCCTCGCGCGTGCTGTCGATGTTCGCGGATGGCGGGTTTGATGTCTGCACGATCATCTACAGCCAGTTCAAGTCGGTGATCTCGCAGACGCCGACGGCGTTGCGCCTCATTCCGGCCGACATCCCCGACAATGCGGATGCCAAGGGCGCGGTCTATTCCTACGAGCCCGACGAAAACGAAATCCTCGAAGATCTGCTGCCGCGCAACGTGACGACCCAGATCCTGCGCGCGCTGATCGAGAATGCGGCGTCCTTCTACGGGTCGCAGATGACGGCAATGGACAACGCCACGCGCAATGCGGGCGACGTGATCGACAAGCTGACGCTGGTCTACAACCGCACGCGCCAGGCAGTCATCACGAAGGAACTGATCGAAATCATCTCCGGCGCGGAAGCGCTCTGAGCAAAGGTGGCATGACATGAACGCGCACGCTTCAACCAACCTCTCCGGCAAGATCACCCAGGTGATCGGCGCTGTCGTTGACGTCCAGTTCGACGGGCACCTGCCGTCGATCCTGAACGCGCTGGAGACCATGAACCAGGGCAACCGCCTGGTGCTTGAGGTCGCCCAGCATCTGGGTCAGTCGACCGTGCGCACGATTGCCATGGACTCGACCGAAGGCCTCGTGCGCGGGCAGGAAGTCAAGGACACGGGCGCGGCGATCTCGGTGCCGGTGGGCGACGGAACGCTCGGCCGCATCATCAATGTCATCGGTGAGCCGATCGACGAGGCAGGCCCCGTGAAAGCCTCGGGCACGCGCCCCATCCATGTGGATGCACCCAAATTCACCGACCAGTCCACCGAAGCGCAGATCCTTGTCACCGGCATCAAGGTCGTTGACCTCCTTGCCCCCTATGCCAAGGGCGGCAAGATCGGCCTTTTCGGCGGTGCAGGCGTGGGCAAGACCGTGCTCATCCAGGAACTCATCAACAACGTCGCCAAGGCGCATGGCGGCTATTCAGTCTTTGCCGGCGTGGGCGAGCGTACGCGCGAAGGCAACGACCTTTATCACGAGATGATCGAATCGGGCGTGAACAAGAAGGGCGGCGGCGAAGGCTCCAAGTGCGCCTTCGTGTTCGGCCAGATGAACGAGCCGCCGGGTGCGCGCGCGCGCGTCGGCCTGACGGGTCTGACCGTTGCCGAACATTTCCGCGATCAGGGCCAGGACGTGCTCTTCTTCGTCGACAACATCTTCCGCTTCACCCAGGCGGGTTCGGAAGTGTCAGCGCTTCTCGGCCGTATCCCGTCGGCGGTGGGTTACCAGCCGACACTTGCGACCGACATGGGCGCGCTGCAGGAGCGCATCACGACGACGACAAAGGGATCGATCACTTCGGTGCAGGCGATCTACGTGCCCGCCGACGATCTGACCGACCCTGCGCCGGCCACTTCGTTCGCGCATCTTGACGCGACGACCGTGCTCAACCGCGATATTGCGGCGCTCGGTATCTTCCCGGCGGTTGATCCGCTCGACTCGACCTCGCGCATGCTTGACCCCCGCATCGTCGGTGCCGACCATTACCGCGTGGCGCGCGAAGTGCAGCGCATCCTCCAGCGCTACAAGGCGCTGCAGGACATCATCGCGATCCTGGGCATGGACGAGTTGTCGGAAGAGGACAAGCTGACAGTGAGCCGCGCGCGCAAGATCCAGCGCTTCCTGTCGCAGCCCTTCCATGTGGCCGAAGTCTTCACCGGTTTCCCCGGCGTGCTGGTTGACCTTTCCGACACCATCAAGAGTTTTGATGCCGTCTGCAAAGGTGACTATGACCATCTGCCGGAAGCCGCCTTCTACATGGTCGGCACCATCGAAGAGGCCGTGAAGAAGGCCGAAAAGATGGCGGCGGACGCGGCCTGAAACTGACAGCGGAACAGGCAACATGGCCGGAAAAATCAGGTTTGATCTCGTCTCGCCGGAGAAGCTTCTCTATTCCGACGAAGCCGACATGGTGACGGTGCCCGGCCGCGAAGGTGACTTCGCGGTGCTGGCGGGCCATGAACCGTTCATCTCGATCATCCGCACCGGCCTCATCAATGTGAAGGGTGGCGCTGACGGCGACATGCGCATTTTCGTGCGCGGCGGTTTTGCCGAAGTGAATGCCGAAGGCCTCATCGTGCTGGCCGAAGAGGCCATGCCGGCCGACGACCTCAATGCGGCCGACATCGACGCCCGTATCAAGAATGCCGAAGAAGACCTGGCCGATGCCAAGGACGACGCGGCCCGGGCCAAGGCAGCCCAGACCCTCGACACCCTGCGACAGATGCGCGCCCACGCCTGACCCGCCCCGGAAAGCCCCTTCAGGCCTTAACCGCTTGAAACATGTGGTCATTATTCCGTCACAGGCTGCGACGATTTTTTTGGCGGCCTCCCTTCCGGGTCACAGGCAAAGCTTTCTATAGTCACGGTTCTGGGATGGCTTGGGGCAGCACGCCGGATCACAAGGCGGGCGCCGGGATGATCCCGCAAATGGTGGGCTGACAACGATGCACGCTGGCTGGACACTCGACGACATCAATTGGTCGGCCTTTGATCCGTCAATGGTTGATCTGCGCCTGCTGCGCGCGGTCAAGGCGGCAAGCCTTGTCGAATACAATGCCGCCTCCTATGCGGATTATCTCAAGAAAGTTTTTCCCGGCGATCCTGAGTCACACGCCGCGTTTGACCAATGGGCGCGCGAGGAAACCCAGCATGGCGAGGCGCTGGGGCGTTGGGCCGCGATGGCAGACGCCTCATTCAGTCTGGAAGACTCCGCGCGCCGGTTCCGCGGAGGCTATACGCCGCCGCATTTCGAGTCCGGCAAGGCGGCGCGTGGCGGACGTTTTGGCGAGATGATCGCGCGTTGTGTGGTGGAGTCGGGCACATCGTCCTATTACACCGCCATGCGCGATGCCGCGACCGAGCCGGTCCTGCAGGAGATTGCGGGCCGGATCGCGGCCGACGAGTACCGTCATTACCGCCTCTTCCTCGATGCGATGCATCGCATCACCGAAAAGCGGCCAAGCTTCCTCAAGCGCCTGTGGATCGCGGGCTCGCGCCTGGTCGAGGCACAGGACGACGAACTCGCTTTTGCCTTCTATTGCGCGAATGTGAGCGAAGCGGATGCGCACAGCATCCCCTATAACCGCAAGACCCATGCGCTGGCCTATGAGCACGCGATCATGCGGCAGTACCAGCGCCGTCACATCGAAAAGATGATGGGCATGGTCGCGGTTTCGGTTGGTGCGCACCCCAAGGGCCGCTTTGCCGCCTTTGGCACGTGGGCGATCTGGACATTCCTCAGCCACAAGGCGCGGCGTTATGAGCGGACCGTCGGCGAAGCGCACAAGGCGCTTGGCCAGACGGCTTGACGCTCAGGTGCTTCCGCCTGCCGCAAGTCTGGCGGCGACCGGCGCGAATGCGTGCACCAGTTCGACATAGACGGGCCGCTTGAAGGGCACGATCAGCTCCGGCAATTCATCCAGCTTCGCCCAACGCCACGCGTCGAATTCCGGGTGGTGGGCGGCAAGGTCGATTTCGTCGTCGGTTCCGAAGAAGTGCAAGGCAAACCATTTCTGGCGCTGCCCGCGATAGCGTCCCTTGAGCGCGACGCCGATCAGTTCTGGCGGCAGGTCATAGGTGAGCCAGTCGCTCGTCTCGGCGATGATTTCGGCGCTGGTGACGCCCGTTTCCTCACGCAATTCGCGCAAGGCCGCGCGGCGCACATCCTCACCCTCGTCAACGCCGCCTTGCGGCATCTGCCAGCTTTCGCCGCCATTCTCGTCGCGGTCGATCCGGCGCCCGATAAAGGCATGGCCGCGCGCATTCAGCAGCATGGCGCCGACGCAAGGGCGATAGGGAAGGCGCGTTGGGTGCGGCATGGGGCCGTCAGTTGATCGCGGGGCGTGCCAGTGCGCTTACAGGTACAAGCACAAGGCCCCGTGCCTCAAGCCCCTCGCTCCAGGCAGCCAGGCGCGAAACCATGGCGGGGTAGAGCGATGTCGTGCCCAGCGCCGTGCCTTCGGCCTGCGCATGATCGCCAAGGCGCGCGAGCGCACCGTCCACGGCTGAGGCATCCAGGAACTCGTCCAGCACGACGGAGCGCGCGATGGCGGGCACGCCGATTTCGTCCGCGTTGCGCAACACAAGGGCGGGCTGGTTGCTGGCGGCATCGACGAAATAGAGCCCGCGCGCCTTCAGGAGTTCCAGGAACGGGCGCGCCGCATCGGGTGACGCCAGAAAGCGTCCGCCCGAAACGGCGACGACGCCGGGAAATCCGCGAAACCGCCCCAGCATCCAGTCAAGCCGCGCTTCGTTTTCGGCGGGCGACAGTCCGGTCAGGAGCGTGTAGGGGCCGGGATCATTGTCGGGATAGTCGAAGGGTTCGAGCGCCGTTTCGAGCAGCACCTCGATGTTGCGGCGACGCGCTTCGTCCACCAGCGCCTGCACATTGCGGGCATAGGGCGAAAACGAGATGGTGGTGCCCTGCGGCAAGGCCGCAATCGCCGCGCGTGATTGCGTTTCGGAAAGGCCAAAGCCCGTCACCAGAATGGCAACACGGATGCGGCCATTGATGGGGGGAACGGGCGCGGCGAAGGCGCTGATCGGATCATCGGGAAGTCCGGTATGCGCATCCGCCTCATCGCCCGCATCAGTGTCGAGCCCCGTGTCATCGGCATAGGCGGGCGTTCCGGGCGTGAGGCGCAAAGTGTAGCGCGGCGCACCATCCTCGGCCGAACCCAGGACCGAGATGGCTGCAGCGCCGAGCGTGAACGCCGACATGACCGCAAACAAGGCGGCAGCAAACATGGAAAAGCGCCGCCGCACGGACGGTGTTGGCTTTGTCTGCGATCTTGCCTTGGCCGCCATGGTGTTGGCCTTCGAGCCTTGCCCCGTTGAGCCGGCGCCTTTGGGGGAGCCGGGTCCTTCGGCGCCAGTCTTGGCGCACGAAAGTTAACGCATCGTTGCTGGCTCAAAGGCAGAGCCCAAAAGCAAAGGAGGGAAGGGTTGCCCCTTCCCTCCCTTAAGACATGCCGTCTTGGCCTCAATTCGGCTGGGGCGCGGGCTCTTCTGTAGCGCCCGAAGCGTCCGATACCGGACCGGTCACAGGCAATTCCTCGACACCCATTGCAGGGCCGCCGCGCAGATAATTGAGTGCATAGGCCAGCTGGAAGTCTTCGGTCGTGTCGCCCTCGGGCGGATAGACGATGAGGCGGGTTTTGTGCTCGACGACCTGATCGCCATCAAGATGGCCGCGCAGGTCAGCTTCCGAGCGGCGGCGCACGGGCGTTGCCTCTGCCTCCGCCGTTTCGACCGATTTCGGCTCCACGTGCACTTCGATTTCCGGCTCGATGCCATGGGCCTGGATCGAGCGGCCCGACGGCGTGAAGTAACGCGCTGTGGTGAGGCGCAGCGCCCCTTCGCCCGCACCCAGCGGAATGATGGTCTGGACCGAGCCTTTGCCGAAGGAAAGTGTGCCCATCAGGATCGCGCGGCCATGGTCCTGCAACGCGCCCGCGACGATTTCACTGGCCGATGCCGAACCACCATTGATCAGGATGACGACCGGCTTGCCGCCCGCCGCATCGCCCGCGCGGGCGTTGTAGCGCTCAATGTCCTGCGGATTGCGGCTGCGGGTCGAGACGACTTCGCCCCGCTCAAGGAATGCGTCCGACACGGCAATCGACTGGTCGAGCAGGCCACCGGGATTGTTGCGCAGGTCGAGCACATAGCCCTTGAGGTTCGGGCCAATTTGTTGGGCCAGCTGGTCAAAGGCCTTGGCCAAGCCAGCCTCTGTCTGCTCGTTGAACGAGGTGATGCGGATATAGCCGATGTCGCCTTCGGCGCGGAAGCGGACGCTGGCGACCTTGATGGTCGCGCGCGTCAGGGTGAGATCGAAGGGCTTCTCAAGGCCTTCACGCATCACGGTCAGGGTGATGCTTGTGTTGGCGGGACCGCGCATCTGCTCGACCGCTTCGTTGAGGGTGAGGCCGGTAATATCCTTGCCGTCGATGGCAAGGATCATGTCGCCTGCCTGCATGCCTGCGAGGGCGGCGGGTGTTTCGTCCATCGGCGAGATGACGGTCACGATGCCGTCCTCGACCGTGACTTCAAGGCCAAGACCGCCGAACTCGCCGCGCGTCTGCACCTGCATGTCGGCGAATTGTTCGGCGTCGAGATAGCTTGAATGCGGATCGAGCGATTCCAGCATGCCGCGGATCGAGGCGGCGACGAGCTCGCTGTCCGGCACTTCGCGCACATAGGAGCGGCGCACGCGTTCGAACACGTCGCCATAGAGATTGAGCTGGCGATAGGTCTCGGACCCGGCCACAACCACATTGGCCGGAACCGCGAAGACCGCGATGGCAAAACCGGCAAAGGCGGCCAGGGCGGCGACAAGTGATCTGTTCATGTCTTCGTCTCGCTCTCTCGTATGTCCGGCCGGATTTCCGATCCGTCTTTCCCGAAAATGTCCCGATCCGGGATCGGCTGCATCATCGGGCACCCAACAACTGCAACGCCCTGCAAACAGCCTGCCGCCGGACTTACATCCGGGGATAATTTGGCGTTTTCAAGTCACGAACTGATTTCACTCCAACCCACTCATTTTCCACGTTAATTCGGCGTCATCCGCCTGCTTCGGCATCAGCGGCAAACCACGGCCAGGGATCAACCGGATTGCGGTTGCGCTGGAGTTCAACATAGAGCGCCGCATTCGATGCCGGCATCAAGCCAAGTGGTTCACCCGTCAGCACAAATTGTCCAAGGGTCGCATCCATGCGGCCAAATCCCGCCAACAAGAGGAAGTATCCGTCGCCCGCCGACAGGATCAAGAGCTGTCCATAGCCTTCAAAGGTTCCGGCGAACACGATTTCGCCATCGGCGGGGGCCGTCACCTGCGCCAAGGGTGCCGTCGCGAGGCGGATGCCCATCGCTTCACCGGCGGGTGGCACAGGATCGCGGAAGCGCCCCGCCAGGGTGCCGTTGGCCGGCAGCGGCAGGTGGCCCTTGAGCGACCCGAAATCCGCGTGTCGCTGGCCGGCAGTGACAGTGACCGGCGTTTCGGTCACTTCGCCGGTCACGGGTACTTCACCTGCGGGCGCGTCCTCATCCAGCCAGGCCATCAGCGCCTGCATGTCGGCGGCGCGGCCGGAGAGTTCTGCCAGACGCGCGCGTTCGACCGCCAAGTCTCCCATGGTGCGTTCCTGCAGCGTGCGCTTGGCTTCAACGAGACCGTCAATCTCGGTGCGCGCACGCGCGTATTCGGCATTGGCCGCTTCAAGTGCCGTGCGGCGCGAATTGATGCCCGCAATCAATTGCTCGATCCCGGAGAGGTCGCGGCGCAGGCTTTCGGCCTCGCGCACGAGCTGACGGGTCAGCGCCGACATCATCATGGCCGCACGGGCGGCTTCGGCGCCGTCTTCTGGTGCCATGAACACGGCGGGCGGCGGATTGCGGCGCAGGCGCTGGAGGACCGCAAGCATGGGGCCGAGCGATTCCCGTTTGCGCTCAAGCGCCACGCGCGCCTCGCCAAGGCGGGTTTCAAGAACAGGCAATTCGGTGGCGAGACGTGTGCGCTCGCGCTCATTTTCCTGGATGGCAGCCGCCGCTTCGATCGCACGCGAACGCAGACGCTCGATTTCAGAAGCAAGGGCCTCGGCTTCGGCTGAAAGGTCTTCCTCGGTGCTGCGGCGGATTTCGATCTCGCCTTCCAGCACCTCGAGTTCTTCCGGCGTGCGTGCGGCGTCGTCACCCGCCTCTTGCGTGTGGGCGGGGGTGAGGAGGGTGAGAAGAAGGAGGGCAGCAAGAGTTGTGCGGCAACGAACCCTCTCTCCATGCTTCTTATGGGGAGAGGGTGCGAGCGCTTGCGAGCGGGTGAGGGGAAACACCCCCTCACGAAATTTGCGAAGGCAAATTTCTGCTCTCCCCCCGCGGGGGGAGAGCGATTTCTTTTGTTGGGCGCGTGTGTCCATCACCCGCGCGCGCCTGCATGAACCCGCAGCAGGTTCTTGCCTGTCATTTCCGGGGGCACGGCAATGTTGAGGATTCCCAGAATGGTCGGGGCAAGATCGGCAAGGCAGCCGTCAGCAAGGGTGGCAGGGTGGTTGAGCGTTCCGCCATTCACCAGAACCAGCGGCACGTCGAAAGTCGTGTGCTGGGTAAAGGGCTCACCCGTCACGGGATCGCGCATCATCTCCACATTGCCATGATCGGCCGTTACCAGCATCACGCCGCCTGCCGCTTCGATGGCATCGCGCAGGCGGGCAAGGCACGCATCGACGACTTCAACCGCCTTGATGGCGGCAGCCAGATTGCCGGTGTGACCCACCTGATCGGGATTGGCGTAGTTGGCAATGATGACGTCGAACTTTTCTGAAGCGATGGCTTCAACCAGCCTGTCCGTCACTTCGCGCGCGGACATTTCAGGCATCAGGTCATAGGTTTTCACCTTCGGGCTGGGCACGAGAATGCGCTCCTCGCCCGCAAACACCGCCTCGCGGCCACCGTTGAAGAAGAAGGTGACGTGCGCGTATTTCTCGGTCTCGGCAATGCGCAATTGCTTGAGGCCATTTTGGGCCAGCACTTCGCCCAGCGCATTGGGCACATCGATGGGCGGATAGACTGCGGGCATGAGTTTTGCGAGCGCCGACGAATATTCGGAAAGACCCGCCGCCGCCGAGAATGCCAAAGCCTTGCCGCGTGAAAATCCGCTGAAGGCCGGATCAATCAATGCCAGCATGATCTCGCGCGCGCGGTCGGCCCTGAAATTTGTCATCATGACCGCATCGCCATCCTTCATGCCCCCATAGGCGCCGATAATGGCGGGGGTGACGAACTCGTCGGTCTCGTCGCGCGCATAGGCGGCATTGATGGCGTTTGCCGCATCGGGCGCTGCTTGTGCGTTTGCCTTTGCGATGGCCGCATAGGCCTTCTCCACACGCTCCCAGCGATTGTCGCGGTCCATGCCAAAAAAACGCCCGCCGATGGTCGCGATTTTCACGCGACCGGAAGCAGATGTTGCGGTCTCAAACGCTCTCACATAGTCCAGCGCAGACTTGGGTGGCGTGTCGCGGCCATCGAGGAATGCATGCACCCAGACGCGCACGCCTTCCTTTGCCGCAATATTGGCAATGGCTGCGATGTGATCCTGATGGCTGTGCACGCCGCCCGGTGACATCAGCCCCAGAAGATGCAGCGCACCGCCCGCTGCTTTCACTTTTGCCAGCACATCACGCAACACTTCGTTTTTCGCCAGCGCGCCGCTTGCGGCATCGGCGCTGATGCGGTCAAGGTCCTGCACCAGCACGCGGCCACCGCCGATATTCATGTGACCGACTTCGGAATTGCCCATCTGGCCCGGCGGCAATCCCACCGCCTCGCCGGATGTTGCCAGAAACGACCACGGACCTTCGTCCATCATGCGGCGGTAGTTGGGAATCTTTGCGAGCGCGAGCGCGTTGTCTTCGCGCTCCTTCCGGTAACCCCAGCCGTCCAGAATGCACAAAAGTACGGGGCGGGGCGGTTTGGCTTGCATCTTGTCCATGGGGTGAAGATAGGAATCCGGACCCGCGAAGTCCATGGCCGACGCTGTTTCAAGGGTGGGTCTCAGGGGCGGTGATAAGGGTGGCCCGTCAGGATGGTGGCGGCGCGGTAAAGCTGCTCCGCCAGAATGGCCCGCACCAGGAGATGGGGCATGGTCTGCGGGCCAAAGCTGACAAGCGACTGCGCGCGTTCCTTGATGGCGGGCAACAGGCCGTCAGCGGCGCCGATGACAAAGACCAGCGGCTTTGCGGCCTCGATCCGCTTCTGCAGGAGCGCGGCGAAGGCTGGTGATGACAGCTGCTTGCCGTGCTCGTCGGCCGCGATGACATGGGCGTCGGGCGGAATGACGTCCAGCCAGTGCCGGGCTTCATGGGCCTTGCGCTCGGGAATCTCGGACAACGCCACATCCGTCACGCCCAGTCTGCGCGCGGTGGCGGCAAAGCGCTTCAGCCAGTCGTCGCAGAGCGTGCCTTCGGGCGTGTTGCGCGCCGTGCCGCCCGCGACCAGAAGAAGTTTCACGCTTCCTTCGGCGGTTCGCGCCACATGTCTTCGATGCGGTAGAAATCGCGCACTTCAGGGCGGAAGATGTGGACGATCACGTCACCCGCATCAACGAGCACCCAGTCACCCTGGCGCAGGCCTTCGGTCTGGGCATTGCCAAGGCCCTCCTCCTTGAGGCGGCGGGTCAGCTTTTCGGCCAAGGCCGAGACATGGCGCTGCGAGCGGCCGCTGGCGATCACGAAGGCATCGGCAATCGAGCTCTTGCCGCTCATGTCGATGGTCATGATGTCCTCGGCCTTGTCGTCATCAAGCGTGCGGGTGATGACACCGATCAGGTTCTTCAATTCCGCGCTCATCTGCGCCTTGGGCGGCGCAGCCTTTTTGGCGGCGACTTTCTTCGGGGCGACGGCTTTTTTCTTCAGCGCCACCGATTTCTTCAGCGCTGTTTTGGTCATGCCTGCGCGGGCCGCCTTGGCGGTGAGGCCGGTTTTGCGTTTGGCGGGCGCCTTGCCCTTGTTCTTGCCGGTCGTCAGGGTCGAATCCTCCAATAAAAGCTGGTCGATCATGCCCAATCACCGGGCGGGGGACCAGAGTCCCCTTGCGCGGATGGATGTGGCCGATGCGGGATGAAGCCGTGCTTCGGCAAAGGAAAGGCGGGTTGCGGGGTCGGCGCCAAGCTTTTGCGCCGCCTCGGCAAAGCGGGCCGAGATTTCGCTGCCCGGCCGGGCAATCACGAGGGTGGGCATGATCCCCGCAATCTCGCGCCAGCGGCGCCAGCGCGGCAGCGCCGCCACATTGTCCGAACCCATCAGCCAGACAAAGCGCGTGCGCGGCGCGCTTTGCTTGAGCGCCAGCAAGGTGTCGATGGTAAAGCGCGTGCCCAAGGCCTGCTCGATGGTGGTGACGATGATGGCGGGGTGGCGGGCCATGGCGCGGGCCGACATGAGGCGGGCGGCAAGCGGCGCCATGCCCATTTCCGATTTCAGCGGATTTTGCGGCGAGACCAGCCAGAGCACGCGGTTAAGCCCCAAACGCGCCATCGCCACCTTGCTGATATGCAGATGACCCTCATGGGCGGGATTGAAGGACCCCCCCAAAAGCCCCACGCGCTGGCCAGCCAGATTTGCTCCCAGAAGGGATGACAGTCTTGCGCTTGCCTTGACGGGACCGGATCTGCGCATTGACTATGGCCGGGTCTGCCCTGTGCCTCTGACAATCGTCTTATACGTTGTCAGTTCGCGCGCGCCTACGGGTCCGCGGGCATGCAGCCGCCCGGTCGCAATACCGATTTCCGCGCCAAAGCCGAAAGCACCGCCATCGGCAAACTGGGTGGAGGCGTTTACCAGCACAATCGCGCTGTCCACGCGCGCGGTGAACGCGTCTGCTGCGCCCGCGTCCTCCGTGATGATCGCATCGGTATGGTGTGTGCCATGGGTGGCGATATGGGCGATGGCTGCATCCATCCCGCTGACCGCGCGGATGTTGAGGATGGGGGCAAGATGTTCGGTATGAAAGTCTGTGTCAGTGGCGGGTTTGGCGCGGGGCTCGCGCGCGCAGATTTCCGCGTCACCGCGCAATTCGCATCCCGCCGCCAGAAGCGGCTCCAGAATGGGCGCGAGGTGGCTTGCAAGGATCGCCCTGTCGATCAGCAGCGTCTCTGTTGCCCCGCAAACGCCGGACCTTCGCATTTTCGCGTTGAAGACGATGCGCGCGGCCATGGCGGCGTCGGCTTGTCCATGCACATAAGTGTGGCAAAGCCCCTCAAGATGGCCGAGCACGGGCACGCGCGCCTCGCGTTCGACGCGGGCGACCAGGTTCTTGCCGCCGCGCGGAATGATGAGGTCGATGGCGCCGTCGAGACCCGTGAGCATGTCGCCCACCGCCTCGCGTCCGCCATGGGGCACGAGCTGCATGGCGGTTGCGGGCAAGCCTGCCTGCCCCAGCGCCTTTGCCATGGCGGCATGGATCGCGCGTGACGTGCCCAGGCTTTCACTGCCGCAGCGCAGGATGACGGCATTGCCGGCACGCAGCGCCAGCGCGCCCGCATCGGCTGTCACGTTGGGGCGGCTCTCATAGATGATGCCGATGACACCGATGGGCACGCGCACGCGGGCAAAGTGCAACTGGTTGGGTTGCGTCCATTCCTCGATCACAGCGCCCACGGGATCGGGAATGCGGGCAATGTCCGCCACGCTGTCGGCCATGGCGCGGATTCGTGCCGCATCCAGCATCAGCCGGTCGCGCATGGCGGGTGACAGGTCCCTTGCGGAAACCAAGTCTTGCGCATTGGCGGCAAGGATTTCTGGTGCGGCGCTGCGGATCGCCTCAGCCATCAGCTCAAGCGCGCGGGTGCGGCTCGCGCCCGTCGTGCGGGCCAACGCATCGGCGGCGCTTTTCGCTTCGCGCCCCATTGCGCGCATGTCCTTGGCGATGTCACTCACAAGAGCACCAGATCGTCGCGGTGGATCATTTCGCTGCGGCCGGCATAGCCGAGCAATTTCTCGATCCCGGCCGAGCGCAGCCCTGCGATGCGGCGCGCATCATCGGCGGCAAAGGCAATCAGGCCGCGGGCGATCTCGCTGCCCGATTCATTGGCGATACTAACGGCATCACCGCGCGCAAAGCTGCCCGAGACCGCGCGCACGCCGGCGGGTAATAGGCTCTTTCCCTGACGCAAAGCCGCCTCTGCGCCCGCGTCAATCACCAGCGTCCCCTGCGGGCGCAAGGTTCCCGCGATCCAGCCTTTGCGCGCGCTGACAGGATTTTCCTTCGCCAGAAACCAGGTGCCACGCGCACCTTCCTCAAGACGGCGCAGGGGATGAAGGCCCTCGCCCTTGGCGATCATCATGTGGCAGCCCGCGCCGGTTGCGATCTTTGCCGCCATCAGCTTGGTTGCCATGCCGCCCGAACCCATGGCGCTGCCAGCGGCACCCGCCATGGCTTCGATCCCGGGCGTGATCGCCGCAATTTCAGGCAGATGCACAGCGTCCGCGTCACGGCGCGGATCGCCGGAATAAAGGCCATCGACATCCGACAACAGCACCGCCACGTCGGCGCCCATCATGGCAGCCACACGCGCGGCGAGCCGGTCATTATCACCAAAGCGGATTTCGGCGGTGGCGACCGTGTCATTCTCGTTGATGACGGGAACGCTGCCGAGTGCGAGCAAGGTTGAAAGGGTAGCGCGGGCGTTGAGATAACGGCGGCGGTCTTCGGTATCGCCGAGCGTCAGCAGGATCTGGGCGGCGGTCATGCCATGGTGGCCGAGCGCCTGTGTCCATTCCTGGGCGAGTGCAATCTGGCCGACGGCGGCCGCTGCTTGCGCTTCTTCCAGCCTCAGCGGTCCTCCCGCGAGCGAAAGGCGCAGGCGCCCCAAAGCAATCGCACCCGATGACACGACGATCAATTCCTGCCCGCGCGCGCGCATGACTGCGATATCGGCGGCAAGGCTTTCCAGCCAGGCGCGGTTTGCCGTTCCGTCCGGCGCGATGAGGGTTGACGAGCCGATCTTGATCACAACCCGCCGCGCCGCGCTGAGACGCGTGTGGGTCACGGCTTCCATGCTTCCTTCTTGGCGCGCACTTTCACGTCGCGGCGAACGCGCGCATAGCCGATCTCCTTCATGAGCGCGCGCAGGACCTCTGGCGTGCCCTTGCCGGTAAAGCCGGAGAGGAGAATGACCTTGGCGCCGCTTGCCTTCTCCAGCGCGGCTGCCTTGCGCTTGGCCTCGGCGGGCGGGATCGCGTCGCATTTATTGAGGCCGATGATCTCCGTCTTGTCCTTCAGCCCATGGCCATAGGCGGCCAGTTCCTTGCGGATGGTGCGCCACGCCTTCACTACGGCGGTCTGTGTGCCATCGACAAGATGCAGGATCACGCGGCAACGCTCGATATGGCCCAGAAACTTGTCGCCGAGACCTGCGCCGTCATGGGCGCCTTCAATAAGGCCGGGCAGATCGGCGAGCACGAATTCCGAAGAATCCGAACGCACGACGCCCAGCTGCGGCGCCAGTGTGGTGAAGGGATAATCGGCGATCTTGGGCTTGGCCGCAGTGACAGCGGCGAGAAAGGTTGACTTGCCGGCATTGGGCAGGCCGACCAATGCCGCATCAGCAATCAGCTTCAGGCGCAGCCAGATCGTGCGCTCCTCGCGCAACTCGCCGGGATTGGCGCGGCGGGGCGAACGGTTGGTCGAGCTCTTGAAGTAGGCGTTGCCGAAGCCGCCATTGCCGCCCTGTTCCAGAAGGATGCGGTCGCCCACATTGGGCAGGTCGGCGATCAGGGTCTCGTTGTCTTCCTCGTAGATTTGTGTGCCGGCGGGAACTTTCAGCACGACATCTTCGCCGCCCGCGCCGGAACACAGGCGCCCCGAACCGCCGCCGCCGTTCTTGCCGCGGAAATGCTGCTGATAGCGGTAGTCGATCAGCGTGTTGAGATTATCGACTGCCTCCACCCACACGTCGCCGCCACGGCCACCATCGCCGCCATCGGGGCCGCCATACTCAATGAACTTCTCGCGCCGGAAACTGACAGAGCCATTTCCGCCGTTGCCGGCCTTCACATAGATCTTGGCGCTGTCGAGGAACTTCATTGCATCGCTTTCCGGAAGGCTGAACGGGTCAGCATCAGCTCGTTACACATGACTTTGCGCTTGCGGGCAAGGCAGGGGCGCAATTGGCGGTGAGTCCTGGTGAAGCCCAGCTTCTGCAGCACCCGGCCTGACGCCGGGTTATCGATGTGGTGACCCGCCTGCAGGCGCCGGAACCCGAGCGTGTAAAACGCGTGGGCGACAAGCGCGCGTGCGGCCTCGGTCACATAGCCCTTCCCCGACTGCCTGGGGGTGATGTAGTAGCCCAGCTCCCAGCCCTCACGGCCCCGGCGGAAAAGGGTGACAGCGCCGACAAAGCGCCCGCGCCTGTCTTCGATCGCATAATGATGCATGCGGCCTTTGGCAGTTGTGATTTTCTGCCGCTTCATAAAGCGGTCGTAGTCGCCGGGCGGGTAGGGGTGTGCGACCGAGCCCAGGAACTTCGCTACATCATAATTGCCCAAGGCCTTCACGACGGTGCGTTTGTGGCGCGAAGTCATGGGGCAAAGGACGAGGCGCCCTGTCGTGATGCGGGGCTTGAAGGCTTTGGCCGTCATGTCACGGCCTCACGTCCTTCACGCTCGCGCGCGTCGAAACGCGCCGATGTCAGCCGCATCTTGAGGCAGCGCACTTTCACCCCGCGCGCCAGCGACATTTGCGGTTCCTCATGGGTATAGACAAAGCCGGTCTTGCCCAGGACCTTGCCGGAAGCGTGATTGTCGGCAAAGTGGCCCGAGACAAGGCGCGCAAGGCCCCATTCACCGAAGGCAAGCGCCGAGATGCGGCGCGCGGCCTCGGTCGCATAGCCCTTGTTCCAGAAGGGTTCGCCCAGCCAATAGCCCAATTCCACTTCCGCATCGTTGCGGACATGCAGGCCGATGGCACCCATGAAGCCTGAGGTTCCCGTCACCGCAAACACACAAGCCTCGCCGCTTGCACGCTCTCTCGCCTGCAGGTCGAGCCAGTTGCGCGCATGGTTTTCGTCATAGGGCCAGGGCATGCGCGAGAGATTCCGGGCAATTGCGAAAGTTGCAAGTGCCGCCACCGGCTTGATGTCGTCTTCATGCATGGGGCGAAGCGTCAGGCGGGCGGTGCGGACGACAAGTTGCGCGTCTTCCATGACCGGCAGGCGCTGCGGTTCGATTGACACATTCAGCATGGTCCCATCCTCCCATCGGCCGGGTGGCTCCCGGCATCGCCCGAGGAAACAAAAAGGGAGATGGCGGACCATCTCCCTCGTGCGATGAGCCGCCCAAACCGGCGGCCCCTATATGGGTTCGCCTTACTCTGCTGCCGTCTTCACCGCCGGAACAACCATGGCGTATTGGCGGCCGCGCCAGCCGTTCTTGAAGGCAACCTTGCCTTCGGCGAGCGCAAAAAGTGTGTGGTCCTTGCCGATGCCGACATTGGGACCGGGGTGAATTCGCGTGCCGCGCTGGCGCAGGATGATGTTGCCCGGATTCACGTGCTCGCCGCCGAACGCCTTCATGCCAAGGCGCTTTGCATTGGAATCGCGACCGTTGCGTGACGAACCGCCTGCCTTTTTATGTGCCATGGCGTACTCTCCCTGATCTCTTCAGCCGGAAACTTCAGCCGGCGATGGCGGTGATCTTCACCGCAGTGAATTCCTGGCGATGGCCCTTCTTGCGGCGATAGCCCTGGCGGCGGCGCTTCTTGATGATGGTGACCTTGTCACCGCGCCCCTGCTCGATGATCTCGCCTTCGACGCGCGCGCCGGCAATCATGGGCGTGCCCACTTTGGTGCCGAGCATCAGCACGTCGTTGAACACGACCTTGCCGCCTGCGTCGCCTTCAAGACGCTCGATCTTGATGACCTCGTCAGCGGCGACCTTGTACTGCTTTCCGCCGGTCTTGATGACAGCGAACATTGACATCCATCCCGGATGCGCACGCAGGCCAAACGCCCACGGGGACACCCTTTGAAAATCGCATGAGAAACACCGCGCCCGGCGCCAGAAGGCCGCCCGGCCGCAGCCAAGAGGCGCGCAATATACGGAGGGGGCCTTCCAAGTCAAGCAACTGCAAGCGTTTGGCTGAAATGAAGCGGTATCCCGGAAAAGTGGAACGGGGCCGGAGGCCTTTGGGGGGTAAAGGCTTGCCCGGCCCCGTTCCTTTTTCAGACCTTTGTATGGTCATCCGGGGGGGAAACCGGCGCCCAGGGCGGGGGGATGCCTTGGGAAGCCGGGGGGAACTCCCTCCGGGCTGACGGTCCGGTTCGGGGGGGATACGCGGATGCGCCAGCACCCTCTATATGGGGGTGAACCCATGGCTGGACCATGGCAGGGCTGTTAATTCTTCGTAAGCAGGATTTTCGCCCTGAAACCACGTCAACGCCTTGGTGCAACACATGAATTATGACCACGGCTTTCACGCGGGCAATTTTGCCGATGTGCTGAAACATGGCGTTTTGGCGGATCTGGTCAGCCGGATGGTGCACAGGCCCGGCGGGCTTACCGTGATCGATTCTCATGCCGGGGCGGGCTGGTACGACCTTTCCAGCCCCGAATCCCTGCGCGGGGGCGAGGTGCGGCAGGGCGCCCAGCGCCTTTTTGCCAAGCCCGGCCTGCCCAAGGTTCTCGCCGCCTGGCACGAAACGCTCAAGGCCGCCAATCCCGAAGGGGCGCTGCTGCGCTATCCCGGCTCGCCCTTGGTGGCGCTTCACCACATGCGGGCCAAAGGCGATTTTCTGGTCGCCATCGAGCGCAATCAATCTGTGTACGGATTATTGGCCAGTGCCCTGGCGGGTGAAAGGCGCGCGCGCGCCGTGCGCGGCGATGGCTATGGCGAATTACTGCGGCATCTGCCGGCAGCAACACCGCAGCTTCTTGTCCTTGTCGATCCGCCGTTTGAATCGCCCGCCGATTACTCGCGCGCCGCAGAGGCCGTGGTGGCCGCGCGTGCCATGGCGCCGCAGGGCATTTTCCTCATCTGGCTGCCCGACAAAGGCGGCAAGGAAGCCGAAAACGTTGCGCGCGCGGTCGCCGAAGGTGACCACGGGGACTCAACAACCCATCTGATGCGGCTTCGCGTGCGCGCCATGACGCAAGCCGCCACGGGGGCCGGCACGCTTGCCGGCACGGCGCTCGTGATCGCGGGCGCGCCCCGCGCGTTCATTGACGATTGGTCGCGCGATCTTGCGGCGCTTGCGCATCTTCTGCGGCAGGGCGAAGGCTTTGGCGCCGGGATCCAGGCGATCACCCATGTCGCCCCCCATACGGCAAACCGCAGCGATGATCGCGATACGCGCAAGCCAAAGCCAAACCCAGGAACGATGGGGCGCGGACGGACCAACGCGCCCAACCGCGGCAAGACCGGGCGCACGCGCTGATCGGCACTGATCCAGGGCTGCTTATGGGATTTTGGGGGAAATAGACCCGGCGCCCCCTTTGCGTTTCCCTCTACGTTTCAATAACAGCGGTTACTTGCCTCTCTTGGGGCCTTTGGCTATGGTCCCGGCCCTTCCCGAGGGGGCAAGTGACACGCCCCCCGCAGGGCCCCAAGGACAGGTGGCCGAGTGGTTTAAGGTACCGCACTCGAAATGCGGCGTACGGCAACGTACCGTGAGTTCGAATCTCACCCTGTCCGCCACCCTACGCCTTTGGCTTCGGGTGGCAGGCCACCTTTGTGGACTGACAACCGAAGGCGCTTAGGCGTAGGAGTGTCTCCCGAAGCTCCGGAGGAGCGAAGGGGGACGGGTGCCGAAATGTGAGACGTCTATCGGCTTCGGGTGGCAGGCCACCTTTGTGGACTGACAACCGAAGGCGCTTAGGCGTAGGAGTGTCTCCCGAAGCTCCGGAGGAGCGAAGGGGGACGGGTGCCGAAATGTGGTACGTCTATATTTCTCCGGTTGAAGAATGACGACATCTATGTCGGGTCGACGAATGACCTGCGGCGTCGAGTCGACTCCCATGCGCGTGGCGATGTCACATCGACAAGAGCCAATCTGCCCGTCGCGTTGAAAGCCTACGTCGCGGTGAAGACCGAAACGACGGCGCGCGATCTCGAACGATATTTCAAGTCCGGTTCCGGAAAGGCATTCGCAAAGAAACGATTCTTTCAGGAGTGATCTCGCCGAAGGAAGACGAAGCAAGTCATGGGGCACCATGAAGCATCGGGAGTTATCAGGGTGGCGCCCGGTGCCCTGATGCTCCAGTCTCGATCAGGCATAGAACCAAATCACCCGCCCGCTGACAATTTGATGGCAACCTCGTTGCGGCGGAACCATGGCAGCGTCCACGGAGGATCGTAGAAGAATGCTGTCACTTCCGGCCCGGGCAGGATACCTGCCGCGGCAAGTGCTGCCCGGAGTTCCTTTTCCCTTTCAAGCACGGCCTCACGGCTTCTCGATCCCGAGAAGGTGAGGACGGCGAACCGCTCCTCGGCCAAAAACACCAATTGCACCTGCGGGTCCGTCGGCTTGGGCGCTGTCTCCGGCGTGAAGCGGCTGGGCAGGAAGAACCGCATGCTCATCGTCCCCTCCGCGCCATACCGGCTTTCGACGGGGGTCGTCATCTCGATCTTCTGCGGCGCGGTGCTTGTTTCCACAGGCGCAGTCATGGCGATTTCGGTGTTCGCCTGATTGGCGCCCGAGATGTAGCCAAACAGGAGGCCGAAAGCATCATTTTGCCCCGCATCGGCGTCGGCAGTCTTGACCGTCGCTTCAACGGCAATGCGTGCGGGGTATTCCCTGACCTCGATGTTTTCGGCAAGGGAGGTGACGACCCGATAGGGCGGTTGTTCGATATTGCCCTGATCGCCGACGATGGAGCAGCCGGCAAGGAAGAGGGCGAGGAGGATGGTGAGTGCGTGTGTCATGCGGCTGATACGCGGCAGGTTCCGCGGCGGATCAGCGGTGACAGACAATTTTTTTGGGCGATCCCTGGCCATGATGCCCAATCTCCTGCTGCGAAAACGTGACGGGCTGCGCCTGCGATGCTAGAAAATCCCCGCAATCCCTCATTTTCGCGGCCTGACATTGATGGCGCAGCACATTGTTGTCATCGGCGCGGGGCCAGCGGGTCTGATCGCGGCCGAGATGCTCGCGCAGGCAGGCATGGCGGTAACGGTATTCGACCGCATGGCGAGTGCGGGCCGCAAATTCCTGATGGCAGGGCGGGGCGGGCTCAACCTTACGCATTCGGAGCCGTTGGCCGATCTCATCGCGCGCTATGGCGATGCGGCGGGGTTCCTTGCGCCCCACATCCACGCTTTTCCGCCTGATGCGCTGATCGCGTGGGCGCATGGGCTGGGGCAGGAGACTTTCACCGGTTCCAGCGGACGCGTGTTTCCCAAAACCATGAAGGCGTCACCCCTGTTGCGGGCGTGGCTCGCGCGGCTAGCGGGCCTTGGCGTTACTTTCCGCCTGCAGCACGCATGGCGTGGATGGGATGGCGAAGGCCAGCTTCTCTTCTCCGATGCTGCAGATGGCAAGGTTGCGGTTCGGGCGGATGCGACGCTTCTGGCGCTGGGTGGTGCAAGCTGGCCGCGGCTTGGCTCTGACGGACACTGGGTGCCGCTCCTTGCCGCGCGCGGGGTGGCGATGGTGCCCTTCAGGCCTGCCAATTGCGGTTTTGTGACCACGCTTGATCCATCGTTTCACCAGAAATTCCAGGGTCAGCCGCTTTCAGGCGTTGCACTTTCGCACGGGAGTGCGCGTGTGCGCGGTGAGGCGGTGATCACCGCCTATGGCATTGAGGGCGGTGCGGTCTATGCGTTGTCGCGTCCATTGCGCGAGGCGATTGACGCGGATGGTGCGGCCGAGATCCTGATCGATCTGCGGCCCGGCATGGACATTGCTGCAGTCACCGCGCGTTTGCAGCGCCCGCGCGGCAAAGAATCGCTTTCAAATTTCCTGCGCAAGGCCCTGTCTTTGCCACCAGCGGCCATCGCGCTTTTGCGCGCGGCGCATGGTGGTGCGGTATCAGACGATGCCGCCCGGCTGGCCCTTCAGGTCAAGGCCGTGCCGGTGCGACTTTCGTCGCCCGCCGGCATGGCGCGCGCGATATCCGTTGCGGGCGGCGTTGCGCGGCATGCAGTTGATGAAAACTTGATGCTGAAGGCGTTGCCCGGAACATTTGTTGTCGGCGAGATGATCGACTGGGAAGCGCCGACAGGCGGCTATCTCCTGCAGGCGTGCTTTGCGACAGGGGCTGCAGCCGCGCGGGGCATTCTTGCCCGCGTCGGCCGCTCCTGATCGATACAAGCTCAGCGCAAGCCGTTGAGCTGTGCGCACGTCGTCGCAAACATGTCGAAGGCGCCGCCGGTATCCGTCTCACCCTCGCGCAGCTGGCCGTCGGATTTCAGTTCGACGGATGCATTCGTCGCCAGCATGATCGCAGTCACGGTGTCGGCATTTGCGGGCAGAAGATAGACGGCGCCCACATCATCGGGCGATGCCGGGGCAAGGGTTGCCTCGAACGCCTTGTCACCGAACCGCACGACAGCGGTGTCAAAGGGGCCGTCAAAAATGCTGCCGTCCTCCTTGCCATAACCGCGCTCCCAATCGGGTACGATGGAGATGCGCAGCTGGCCCGCGCCTTCGGCACAGGCGATGGCAACCGCGCCATCAATGCCGAAACGCAAGGTCATGACATCGCCCGCATCCACTTCCCAGACGGGCACGGTTTCCATATCCGGCAAGGGCGGCGGGGCGTTGGCCAGCACATTGGTGGAAACACATGCTGCCGCAGCAGCCAAGAGAATGCCAAGAACGCGCAAGGTGCTACTCCTCGGAAAGACAGGGGTGAAGGTACCAAGATAAACGGCGGACGTATGGGCCGGATCGTCAACACAACCGAACATTGCGTCCCTGTTGTGTCAAGGTCGCGTGAGGCGCGTGCATGCTCCGAGAAGCGCAACAACGAAAACGGCCCGGTTTGCACCGGGCCGTCTTGCTTGTCTGAAGGTTTGTTCAGGCCGCGCGGGCCTTGGTCAGGAAGGCATCCACATGCGTGCGCATGGCTTCGGCCTGGCGGGCCAGTTCGGAGGATGCGTCAAACAGTTCGGAGGCGGAAGCGCCCGCGATCTGCGCGCTGGACGACACTTCACCGATGCTGGCCGTCACTTCCCGCGTGCCCTTTGCTGCTTCGCCCACGTTGCGGGCAATTTCGCGCGAGGCGGAATCCTGCTCTTCCACGGCGGCGGCAACTGTTGTGGCGATCTGGCTGATCTCCGCGATGATGGTGCCGATCGACTTGATTGCAGTCGATGACTCCCTGGTCGCGTTCTGGATGGCGCCGACCTGGCCCGAGATTTCCTCGGTTGCCTTTGCCGTCTGGTTGGCGAGCATCTTTACTTCGCTGGCAACCACCGCAAAGCCGCGACCGGCTTCGCCCGCACGTGCCGCTTCGATGGTGGCGTTGAGGGCAAGCAGATTGGTCTGCGCTGCAATCTCGCTGATGATCTTGACGACTTTACCAATGCGCTGGGCGGATTCCACGAGGCCGTCAAACTTCTTGCCGGTCTCGTTTGCTTCGGCAACCGCGCGCGAGGCCACCTGGGCCGACTGGTTGACCTGACGCGAGATCTCGCCAATCGAGGAAGTCAGTTCCTCGCCTGCTGCGGCAACTGTCTGGACGTTCGTTGATGCCTGCTCGGAAGCACTGGCAACGGTTGCCGACAGGGCCTGCGTGCGATCAGCGGTTTCGGACATCGACTTCGACGATGCCTGCATTTCCACGGCGGCCGAAGCAACTGCCTTCACGACCGAACCGGAAGCCACTTCAAATTCGTTGATCGCGTCCTCCAGGACCAGCTGCTTCTTCTTGCGGTCAATCAGCAACGCTTCCTGATAGACCGAGATGGCGATTTCCATGTCGAGCATGATCGCCTTGTTGACAGCAGCAAGGGCGGCGGCAAGCTTGTCGGGTGTGCGGCGATAGGCCTTCACGATGATCGCGGCAAGGCGCGCCTGAACGAATGAGTAACCGCCGATATACCAGCGTGGCTCAAGGCCGATGCGGTTATGCGTCAGACCGATGGTGCGGACACCCTGCATGTAGTCGTCATCGAAGGAGCCGGAGAAGAGCTTGGCCCAGTGGCGCGCCTGTGCGCCCTTCAGGCGGTTGGTCTGATCGCCCACCATGCCGGCCAGCTGGCCGACGGTTCCCAGGTGGGAATAAAACCCGCCCAGAATGTCGGGGAGCGCCGGTTCGATCACCTTCCAGACTTCGCGCAATGTGCCGGAAGTTTCGTCACTGATTTCCATGAAGCGCAGCCGCATGCTGCGATCAGTCGATGTTCCCGTCATGCCACTTTCCCCCTGCATTCAGAACGGCATTGAACCCGGACCGCCCTTGAGGCGGTCCGGGCAATGGCTCACATCGCGCGGACTTTGGCGATGAAGTCATCGACGCGGGTCTCAAGGCCCTGCGCCTGACGCGCCAGCGTCTGCGAGTAGGTCAAGACCTTCGAGGACGAGCTGCCGGTATCCTCGGCGGCCTGTGTCACGCCGGTGATGTTGCCGGAGACCTCGCGGGTTGCGGCCGACTGCTCTTCCACGGCACCCGAGATCGAGACGGAGATTGCATTCACCTTCGTCATGGTCTCGGCGATCTCGCGGATCGAGCGCGCGGTCGTCTGGCTGGCTTCCTGGATGCCCTTGATCTGCTGCGAGATCTCTTCCGTCGCCTTGCTGGTCTGGGTCGCGAGGATCTTGACCTCCGAGGCGACGACGGCAAATCCCTTGCCGGCTTCGCCCGCACGCGCGGCCTCGATGGTTGCGTTGAGGGCGAGCAGGTTCGTCTGGGCGGCGATCTCGTTGATCATCTGCGTCACGGCGCCGATCTTCTCGGCGGACGTCACGAGGGCTGACACCATCTGCTCGGACTGGCGCGTGCCCGCAACCGCCGTGCCGATGATGTTGTTGGAGTCGGAAATCTGGCGCGAGATCTCGTTCACCGAGGCGGCCAGCTCTTCCGTTGCGGCAGACACCGTGCCGCACTGCTGGTTCGTTTCCTGGGCTGCGGCAGCCAGTGACTGGGCGGTCGCCTCAAGGTTGGAGGCAGAGCCGGCCACTTCCTGCACCATCACCTTCACGGTCTTCTCGAAGTCGTCGGCGAGCGCGCGGTTCTCTTCCTTGCGCTTGGAGAGGTCGGTTGCGAATTTCACGACCTTGTAGACGCGGCCACTCGCGTCGAAGATCGGATTGTAGGACGCCTCGATCCAGATTTCCTTGCCGCCGCGGCCGATGCGCAGGAACTGGCCGGACTGGAACTTGCCTGAACGCAGTATGTCCCAGAACTGCCGGTACTCGGCGCTGTTGCGGTATTCGGCGGTTGCAAACATCGAGTGATGATTGCCCTTCACCTCCTCGAGGCGATAGCCCATCAAGCTGAGGAAGTTCTCGTTGGCGGTGATGATGCGGCCGTCGAGCTCGAACTCGATGACGGCCTGCGAGCGGTTGATCGCGGCAACCTGGCCACGCAGATCAGCTTCGGTCATTGCCGCCCTGGTGATGTCGGTTGCGAACTTCACAACCTTGTAGACGCGCCCGGCTGAATCGCGCACCGGGTTGTAGGACGCCTCGATCCAGACTTCACGGCCGCCCTTGCCGATGCGCTTGAAGCGCATGGCCTTGAATTCGCCGGCGGCGAGGCTTGTCCAGAAAATGCGGTACTCGCTGCCTTCGCGCTCTGCCGCGTCAACAAACATCGAATGATGGCGGCCCTTGATCTCCTCGATCGTATAGCCGAGCGCGCCGAGAAAATTCTGGTTGGCCATCAGGATTGTGCCGTCCGGCTTGAATTCGATGGTGGCCTGCGAGCGTTCAAGCGCCTTCAGGATGTTTGCGGCGTCGTTGTTGGTGAAGCGCGTCAGCATGTTTCATGTCCCCGTGCGATGAGAATTGTTCTTATGGGCAACATGCTTAATCGCCGGGAACTAACGCGGGATGAATTGGTTGGTGAGTGGGTTGCGGCCTTGGCATCCGCTTACGCAGGTTGCATTTCGCCCGCAACGCGTTGCGGCAGAACGATCTCATCCCGGAAATGCAGCGGAAATTTCCATCATTCCGCCACGTCAACGCGAAAATTCTATCCGGAGATTGCGGGCTTGAGGAACAGCCACGCCATGTAGCCCGCATAAAGCAGCAGCAAAAACCTGCCTTCCGCGCGCGTGACTTTGCTGTTGGTGCGGGCAACCGCAAACAGCGCCACCGCGCTGACCACCAGGACGATCCAGTCCACCAATCCCACATCGGCCGGAACAGCCATCGGCGAAATGGCCGATGAAATGCCGAGAATGCCGAGAATGTTGTAGATGTTCGAGCCGACGATGTTGCCGAAGGCGACGTCGGCGCGGCCGCGCAAGGCCGCTACCAGCGTGACGACAAGCTCCGGCAGTGACGTGCCGATGGCAACGACCGTCAATCCGATCACGGTCTCGCTGATGCCTGCGTTGCCTGCGAGGATAACGGCGCCATGGACAAGCATGTCGGCGCCGTAGATCAGCGCGGCCAGCCCGCCCACCACAAACAGCAAAGCAGGCGCAAGCGCGCCCGGCGTGGGCTCGTGCGTCACGGCTTCGCCCTCATGCATGGCGGCTGCGGCACCGCCGCGCCGCTCCAGCCACGCCACGACCGCAACGTAGAAGAGCAGAACCGCGACGAAGGCAAAGCCGCTCTGCCGTGAAATCATGCCGTATTGCAGCGCGATCGCGGCGAGCGCGACAGAGAGAAGGATCGCGATCAGTGCATCCCGGCCGACAGCAGCAGGCTTGATCGCCATCGGTGAAATCCATGCGACAAGACCGAAAATCAGGAGCACGTTGCTGATGTTCGAACCGATGACATTGCCGAGCGCTATGCCGGGGCTGCCGGCAAGTGCCGCGTTCACGCTGGTCACCAGTTCAGGCGTCGAGGTGCCGAAGCCCACAAGCGTGAGGCCGATCATCAATTCCGACATGCCATAACGGCGCGCGAGCGATACAGCGCCGCGGATAAGGCCTTCGCCACCCAGCGCAAGAAGCGCGAGGCCAACTGCAATCTGGAAGAGGGGATCCATGGTTCACCAATCTGATGCGGATGGCAGACAATGTCGCAGAAGCGACCCGTTGTGCAATTGCGATAAAGCGGCGCGTGTGACCAACGCACTTTACAGTGCGCCCGGCAGTGTCCGCACTGGAGGAAAACGGGGGTTCCCATGCGGTTTGTACTCTGGCGGCACAAATTGTGGCTTGCGTCTGTCCTTTTTTTCTTCGCGGCCCATTCGACCTATCTGCGTGTCATGTCGCGCATGCTGTTTGAAGGCGACGTTTTTCGATGGGGCTATGAAACAGGGTTAAACGCGGCGGGAGAATCGGTTGGCGTCAGCGGGACGGGGCTTTTGGGCCATGCGTCTTATGTGGCGGCAATGGCTTTCATCATTGCGGCGCTGTTGTTTGGCGCGCTGCGCCGTCCCGACCGGGTGAGTGCATTCCTGCTCTTTGCATGGTCGGCTATCTCGTTGCTGCTGGCGGCGCAGGTGATCTATGGCGCTGCCGAGCCCCTCTATACTTCGATGGAAACGATCGGCATCCATAACGAACTGATGGATTGGCGCTTCCTGGTGTTTCCTGCCGCGGTTGCCTTTCTCGGTCTCATCCTGTTGCTCACAACGCTGACGCCGGACTATCAGTCGCCGACAAGAGCATGGACCGGGCGCAACACGCTCCTGGTTGCGGTGGCCGGCGCGCTCTTTGCGGCGTCGGCGGTGCTTCTCAACGTTGGCGAGCAGCACGGCAATGGCGATCTGGCCGGGCTCGCTGCCATGTATTCGGGCTTCCTTCTGGCCATTGTCGGCCTTGCGCCATGGGAGAAACGGTCAACCTGAGTCAGATTTCACCGGCGTCATGCGCGCCTGCGGCCCATTGCTCGCGCAGGACGAATTTCTGGATCTTGCCGGAACCCGTCAGCGGCCAAGAGGTGACACGATACCAGTGGGCAGGGGTTTTGGGGGCGGCAAGTTCCTTGCGCAGATGGGCGACGAGTTCGGTGCGTGAAACGTCCGCGCCCTCGTGCAAGCGCAGGAACGCCACGGGCAACTCGCCCCACTTCTCATCGGGCACGCCCACCACGGCTGCTTCGGCAATGGCGGGATGGGTCAGTAGCACATTCTCGATTTCCGCCGGGAACAGGTTTTCGCCGCCGCGGATGATCATGTCCTTCAGGCGGCCCGTGATTTTTACAAAACCGCGCGCATCCATCGTGCCCAGATCACCCGTGTGCAGCCAGCCCTGGGCGTCGATGGCGGCCTCAGTCGCCTTCGGGTTGTCGTTGTATCCGGTCATCACGCAATAGCCGCGGGCGCAGATCTCTCCGGTTTCGCCCAAAGGCATGATCTTGCCGGTGGCGCTGTCCATGATCGCAACATCGGTTTGCGGATATGGCTGGCCGATCGTGCCGGTACGATCCTCGAAACTGTCGGTGCCGCGGGTCTGGGTGATGCCGGGTGATGATTCCGTCTGTCCATAGATGATGCAGAGCGTGGTGCCGAAAGTGTCCTTGACCGCGCGCACCAGCTCGGGGGCAACCATCGCGCCGCCCGACATGACGGTACGCAGGGATGACATGTCGCGTTTGTGCGCGCGATGCGCTTCCAGCATGCCGACCAGCATGGTGGGCACGCCCAGGAAGGCGGTCACGCGCTCGCGCTCGACCAGCAGATTGACGATGGCTGGATCAAACATCTTGACCAGAAGCGTGCAGGCACGCTGCTCCACCGCGCCCAGAATGCCGACGGCGCAGCCGCCGGTGTGGAAAAGCGGCATCACCCCCAGATAGGTGTCGCCATGGGCGACACCCAGACGGCCAAGGGCGAAGCGCGCGTTATTGGCAAGGCCCTTGTGGTGCAGCACCGCGCCCTTGGGAAATCCCGTGGTGCCCGACGTGTACTGGATCTGCACCGGGTCGTCCGGTTTGACGGCAGGCAGATCGCGCGCGCCCGCTCCGGCAAACAAATCATCCGTGTTCCCGAGATCAATGAGATCGCGCAATGCGGGGATTGCGGCCTTGGCGCCGCGCGCATGATCGCCCATCGGATTGCCGCGAAACGATTCCACGAAGAAGAGCCCCGCGCTGCGCGACTGCTCCACGACGTAATTCAATTCCTTGGGCTGATAGGCCGGATTGACGGTGACGAGAACAAGGCCCGCCTTGGCGGCGGCAAACTCGAGCAGGACCCATTCGGGGATGTTGGGCGCGTAGATGGCAATGCGCTCGCCTGGATGGAAGCGGGAGAGGAGCGCGGTGGCCAGGCGCGTTGCGTCCGCATCAAGTTCGGCAAAAGTCCATTGGCGGCCGATGGCGCCGTCGGGCAACGCCTCCTTGAGCGCGGGCATGGTGCCTGAATCGCGTGCAGCCTCGGCCAGAATGAAGCCGACCGTCACGGGTCGCACGGCCTCATCGGTCTGCGCCGGAAAAAAGGATGTCGTCAGCTTCACGTCGTACATGAAAAATTTCCCATCAGCCTTGCGGGCATCGTAGCGGTTCCGGCGTGTTGCACCAGATGGCACTGTGTTTAAGCGCGCTTGAACCTGCGGCGCGATTGCCTATCTGGTGTTGGCCGGTCGCTGGTGCCCTTCAGAACACAGGGCAACAGATCGGGCAAGATATCGGGCAAGATATCGGGCAAGACATTGGGGGAAATCCATGCGTGATGCGTCTCAAGTTGCTGCCATGCCTTGTCCGGTCTGCCGCACGCCATTGGCGTTGGCGGACCGTCGGGGAATTGAAATCGACTATTGTCCGACCTGCCGCGGCGTCTGGCTTGATCGCGGCGAACTCGACAAGATCATCGAGCGCAGCGCCGCGGAATTTGCGGCAACTTCACCCCAGCGGATGGCCGAGCCAATGCCCCACCAGCCGCAACCCGCCCCGCAACGCGAACGCGAGCAGCGCGGCTATGGATTTGGTGGCGAGGGTGGCGAAGGCGGCGAAGGCGGCGAAGGTTTTTACCGTGGCGGGTCGCACCCCAAGCGCAAGAAATCCTGGCTCAGCGAGATCTTCGACTAGCCGCTACCGCATCCAGAGGCGGTCGCGCGGGGACTTGCCCGGGCGGGGTGCTTCAGTGATGGAAGATTGTGAGGAGAGGATTCTTGCGGCCGCCGCGCCCAGCAATGTGTCGATCCGGCCGCGCGCGTTTGTGTCCAATGCAGCGTAGCGCGCCTGCAGGCGTGTCAGGCAATCGGCGCGATAGGGCGCGGGCTTGACCGTAAATGACGCACCCTGGGACGAAAAAGTCACGGACTTCTCACCGTTGCGCACGGCGTCCGCATTCGATGCTAGGTAGGGCAAATACTCTCCAGCGATCAGGGCAAAGATCGGCGCCAGATCCGGCGGCGGGAAAAGATGCGGCGTGGCGGTATCGATCCTGTCCGGCGTCAGCGACAACATGCGCGCGACCCACAGAAAGACATGAGGTGCGCGCTTGCGCATGATCGCGCCGGGCGTGGGATCGCAGGCAAAATGCGGATAGAGCGGCCCGAAAAAGCCGAAATCCGCCTCGCTCGGACGCTGCCCCAGCAGAAAGGGCCGCGCGCGAAAAATGGGTTCGAGTGCGTCCAGTGTCGCGAGGTAAAGCGCCTCGACCGCCTTGGCGTTGGCGCGCGTGACGCCATCATTTTTGAGATAATGGCGGCGTTGGCGTGCGCGCAGGAAGCGTCGCTTGACGAAAAAGGGAAGCCGGACATCCGCCAGCATCTCGCGGGCGATGTGCGCGCTCAAGAGCGTGTTGTCGTCCTTGAATGCCCAACGGTAGTAAAGCGCCGGGCGCCAGAGATATTCGTCGCCATAATCCTCCAGGAGCAGGCTGGCGAAAGCGGTTGCCGGATCATCCGGTCGCATGGCAGGCCCCGTCGCAGTCCCTGCCTCCTCACGCGCCTCCATGATGCGCGATGAGTCCGTTTCCCAGTGACCATCCGCATGTTCGATGGCCGGCATCTGCAGGACGCCGGTGTTGCGGCCCGCACGGCGAAAGGCGCGCGTGTCCATCACCCGGAATTCATGGGCAATGCCCTTGGCGCGCAAATAGCAGAGAAGCTTCTGCGTGAAGTAGGACGCTGTCAGGCCGTGGACGATGGGCAGGCTCGCGGTCACGCGGACTTCCGGCGCATGAGGCGCATCGCAAGACGTACCAGTCCATAAAGGAGGCCGAGCAGAATGATGCCGGCAATCGTCAGCTCCAGCCAGTACTGGCTCGCCATGCGCTTCAGCGTATTCGTCTCCACCTGCCTGTGGATGTTGTAACCCTCGGGCAATGGCAGCACGCCCATCTGCTGCACATAGGTCTGGTACTGCGCTGTCATGGCGGCAAAGCGGTCGGGCTCCGCCTCGCGCAGATCGCGCGTCTCGCCGGGATCGGCCACGACATTGTAAAGGTGCCACTGGCCGTCACCAAAGGGTAGCGCATTGTGCACGAGCTTGAATTCGCCATTGAACAAAGCCGCATTGCCGGACACTTCGATGCCGACCGCTTCACCATCGTTCCATGTGCGTGCGGTTGCGTTGCTCAGCACGGGGGCAAGCGACCGGCCGGTCATTTCCATGGCCCCATCCATTGCCGGATCAACACCGGCGAAGTCGAGAATGGTCGGCGCAATGTCCGTCACAAAGGCGGTGCCGGTGCTGCGCATGCCGGGCGTAACACCGGGACCCGCAATCACCAGCGGCACGCGGATGCCGCCCTCACTTGTATAGAACTTGAAAAGCGAACCGGGTGCTGCCACGGCACTTGCCCATTCGCGGCCGATGAAGTTCATGCTGCCGCGTTCGCCCAGGGTTTCGAGCGTGCGCTCATAGCCATGCGTTGCCATCCAGAGGTCAAAGCCTGTGGCTTCCAGCGGGTTTGACGGCTCGGGCCCATTGTCGGAGGTGACGATGATGATCGTGTTCTCCCATTCACCCGTTGCCTTCAGATGATCAATCAGGCGGCCCAGGTTCCGGTCCACCGATTCAATCATCGCTGAATAGACCTGCATGGCGCGCGCGGCGATGGCCTGTTCTTCGGGAGAGAGGCTGCTCCATTGGCGCATGCGCGGATGCATCGCGGGCGGTGGCGCATCGGCCGGAATGAGCCCCAGCGCCTTGGCGCGTGTGTAACGTGCCGTCTGCAGCGCGTTCCAGCCCTGCTCGAACTGACCGGAGTAGTTTTCCGTCAACTCACGCGGCGCCTGCACCGGAATGTGCACCGCCTGAAAGGCAAGATAGGCGAAGAACGGCTCATCCGATCCGTTGCCCAGATATTCCATCATCTTCAAGGTGATGAAATCCGACGAATAGAAATCGGCGGGAAGGTCGGTTGCCTTGCCATCCTCATACCAGGGCGCTTCGGCGTAATAGGGGATGTAGGCCTTGTCCTCCCAATTGTCGGCGCCCGAGGCATCCAGCGCAAAGGAGCGGTCGAAGCCGTGGGCGTCCGGCAATTGGCCGTCGCCATCACCCAGATGCCACTTGCCGGTCATGTAGGTGCGATAGCCCGCTGCCGAAAGGCGCGTGGCGATGGTGGCGACACCGGGTTCGAGGTGGAGGGAATAGCCCGGCTTGCCTTCATGCTCCGGCGGCAGCACTTCCGGGATAGTCGCAACACCATTACGGTGATTGTCGATACCGGTCAGCAGCATCGCGCGCGACGGCGAGCAAAGCGGCGATGTGTAATAGCGCGTGAACTGTGCGCCATCGCGCGCCAGTGTGTCGATCACCGGCGTGCGCGCTTCGCCGCCATAGGCGCCAAGATCGGTCAGCGCCAGATCATCAAACAGGACGACGACGATGTTGGGCCGGTCTTTGACTGCTTCTTCGGGTGGCAGCACGACATCGGCCAGAGCGGGGGCGGCGACGATGGCGGCGCCCAAGAGCGACGCAAGAAGGCGGGAAATGCGGCGCATGGGGCCCCTCGTCAGGCTTGCCGAAATAGTGACACTCATAGTGACAATATCTCTCTCGGCGCACTCAGGCAAGAGCTGGGGGCCGGATTTTCCCTCATGCGCATCAAGGGGTTGGCTGGTTGCCCGTTGCTTTGCTGCCGCAGTCTAACCCCAATTGCCAACCCTTGACCAAAGTCAATGGCGTTTCCACGTCCCGGGTCCAGAAGGGGCCATCTTCAACGGGATGAGAAAGGAATCACACCCATGTCCCTTCGCCGCACTGCACTGCTTCTGGCAGGCGCTTCGATGATTGCTCTGGCTCCGGTTGCGCTGGCTGATGAGGCCGCGTCTTCTTTCGATGGCGGCACCTGGCAGTTCCGCGCGCGCCTCATCAGCGTGATCCCGGACGAGGACGCCGACATTTCGGTCATCGGCGGCACAGTCGATATCGACACATCGTACGTTCCCGAGTTCGACATCACCTACTACTTCACGAAGAACTGGGCCGCCGAATTGATCCTGGCGGTCACGCCGCACACGATCACGCACGAGCCGACCGGCATTGAGCTGGGTGATGTGTGGCTTCTGCCGCCAACCCTGACGCTGCAATATCACTTCGCACCCGACAGCACATCGTTCCGCCCCTATCTGGGTGCGGGCGTGAACTACACGATCTTCTTTGGTGATGATGCAGCGTCCGGCATTTCGTTTGGTGATTTCGACTCAAGCTTCGGCTTTGCGCTGCAGGCCGGGTTTGACATTCCCATCAACGACAATGGCTGGGTGTTCAACGTGGACGTGAAGAAAATCTGGCTGAACACGGAAGTCGATGTGACGCTGCCCGGTCCGCTGACCGTCAATGCCGACGTGGACATCAATCCGTGGGTGATCGGCGTTGGATTTGGCTACAAATACTGAAACTGAAAGTACTGTCCGGCACTCTCTCCCCGCCGGCTCAGGAAACGGGGCGGCCAGCAATGGCCGCCCCTTTTTCGTGCAATGCCGGAAGGGAGGCGCTTCAGCGTGTCAGCCGCGCCTCGTTATCAATCACCACCGGCTCAAGATTGTCGGCGGGGTTGATGGCGAAAACGCGGCCAAGGAAATAGAGCTCGGCGGTCAGCGCACGCTCGCGCGTGGCGGCGCGGCGGAAGCCGTGGCCCTCGCCCTCGAAGGCGAGATAGGCAATTGGCGTCCCCGCCTTTTTCACCCCTTCATAGATCAATTCTGACTGGTTGGGCGGCACAACCTTGTCGTCGAGGCCCTGCAGGATGAGCAACGGCTCCTTGATCCCGTCAATGCGGGTGAGGGGCGAGCGGGCGCGATAGATCGCTTCTGCCTGCGGCAGGGGGCCGACCAGCAAGTCGCAATAGCGTGACTCGAATTTGTGAGACTCCGCGGCCAGCAACTGCAAATCAGATACGCCAAAGAGATTGATGCCCGCCTTGAACACATCGTGGAAGGCGAGACCTGCCAGCACCACAAAGCCGCCGGCACTGCCGCCGAGAACGGCGATGCGATCAGGATCAGTAAGCCCCGTCTTGCCCGCATGACGTGCGGCGGCGACCACGTCTTCCACATCGGCGACGCCCCACTGGCCGTTGAGGCGCTTGCGATAGGCGGTGCCGTAACCGGTTGAGCCGGCATAGTTCACGTCAAGAATGGCAAAGCCGCGTGTCGTCCAGTAATGGCGCCACAGCATGAAGACCGGCTGGGTGGCAGCTGTGGGTCCGCCATGCACCGTGACGATCATCGGCGGCTTCTCGCCTGCGGGCGCGTTGAAGGCCGGATTGTTCGGCGGATAATAAAAGGCATGGGCCTCGCGCGCGGTGCCGTCGGGTGCGCGTGTCGGAAAACTGATCGCCTGCGGCGTTGACACATGGTCGGGCGCAAGGCGCGGCGGCGTCGGCTCGTGCAGGCAATCATAGGCGAGCGATGCGGGGTCAAGCGCATAGGCTGCGTGCTCGGCTTGCGGGGACGCAGCGGCAAACACCACGCGCTGCCCGCAACGGCGCAGTGCATGGATGGCGGTGAACGGCGTCGGGATCGGATGATAGATGCCGGTTGCAAGATCCAGCCGCACCAGAAAATCGACCGCTTCGCGCGTTTGCACGGCAATGACTTCGCCGGGACCGGTCACAACAAATTGGCTGCGTCCGAAATTCCAGGCGGGGCCACCGGTTTCGGCCTCAACCGGCGCGACGCATTCCAGCGCGCGTCCGTTGCGGCGCCAAAGGTTCCACCAGCCTGAGGCGTCCGAGCAGAACCACAGCGTGCCATCGTCCGACCAGGCGGGCTGCACATTGGAATGACCCGCCTCCGCACCGATCACGGTCTCCACATCAATCATGCGGCCCGAAGAACTGAACGTGCCGATGCAAAGGTTGGTCGCATCCCACGGCATGTTGGGATGATCCCACGCCACGAAAGCGAGCCTGCGTCCGTCCGGCGACAGGCGGGGATGGGCGACAAAATCACTGCCGGCAAAAAGTGTGTCGATGGTGCCTGCGCCCGTCAGGTCGATGGCGACAAGGCGGTTGGCGGGTTCCTTGGCCGTGCCGTTGGCTACGGGCGCGTGATCCTCGCAGACGGCGATCAGGCGTTCACGTCGCTCGTCCACGATGAGGTCCGCAAAGCGCAAGGGCCCTTCGGGTGTAACGGCGCGCGGCTCGTCACCCGGGCGCACACGCCAGATGCGCTGGTCCTTGTCATTGACGAAAAAGACGGTGCCCAGATGCGCGCACATGGCGCCGCCGCCATATTCATGGACGCGCGAGCGGGCCGAGAATCCGGAAGGCAGAAGTTCATCCCGGGTGCCATCGGGGCGGATACGGATGATGGCGCTCCGCCCATTCTCATCGGGACGCATCTCGACGACATAGATGGTGCCCGCATCCGCCATCACGGTTTCAAGCGCGCGTGCGGCACCCGTGACGGCCGAGGCGGTCAAAGGCGATGTCCACGTGCCGAAGGGGGCGATTGTCTTCTTCTTGTCGGTCACGTCGTGCTGCCATCGATTTCGGGGCGATGTCGACGATAGGCGACGCTGAGCCGCGGCTCAATGGGCGCGTTCAATTCCCCATCGGCACGGTGAGGGCGGTCGGCGGGGTTGCCATGTCGCCCCGCTGCGGCTGGCGCCACTCAGGCGCGGGCAAGGCGCGAATGCCGTCTGACACGTCAGAGGCGAGCAGCATGAAGGCGGGCGGCGCACCCGCAATACCGCGTGAAAGCGCGAGCGCGGATGCGGCGTGTTCCAGCGCCTCGCCCACACCTCTATCGCGCGTGATGGCTTCGGCATAGGCGGCCTCGGACTCCAGCAATAGCGCGCGCGCAAGCGCCTCGTGGACGGCGGGGTCGCCCGGCGGCCATTGCGGGGCATCGATGGCCGCGCGCGTGAGTGCGAAAAGCCGTTCCGCTGCCGCCGCCCGTTCGGCATGCAAGGATGAAAGCCGCGCGGTTGAAGGGTCTGCAGCCAAGTCTCTGGCCGCCGCACTCATGGCCTGCATGCGTTGGCCCATCTGTGCGTCGCCGGTCAATTCGCGGATACGGTGGGTTTCGGCCACCACGCGCAAAGCCGCGATCAGGCGAACATCATCAGGACTTGCCGCGATATTGGGCATGTTTTCCGGCGCATCGGTGACGCCGAAATCAATCACGCCAGCCTGCCACAACGCGATCAGGGCGATCAGCGCGGATACGACCAGAACAATGGCGGGCTTCAGAATCCGCATTGGGTGTCACGCTCCGCGCCAGAGGGTTCCAGCATTTCTTCAGGGCCCCAGAACTTGCCGCCACAATAGGTGAGGAGGGTCGAGCCGCCCAGGGCACCGATGAGCTCGTCCATATGTTCGGGTTTAGGGCCGCTGCAATAAAGGCCGGACACTTCCGTGCGGCCGTTGCGGTTGGTGATGAAGGCGCTCACGCGTTCGAACATCTGCGGCATATAGCTTGCCTCGGCACCAATGACACCGGTCGCCTGCCCCGTTGCCGGATCAAAGGTCATAGTGCCGGTGATGCGGTTGTCATGCGCGGGGTTGCCATCCAGGGAAGGTGAACGCAGGACAAGATCGATCTCGTTGTTCGAACGAAAGGTCATGACCACATTGCCGACCGGAAACACCATGCGGCGATCGGCGGGGTCGTCCATGTTGGGCAATTCACAGGTCTGTTTGAAGAAGCCGGTGATGACGTCTCCTGCCACGGGCACCGTTTCGCCACCGGGCAGTTCGACGGTCGCTGGCGGGGCTGCCGCATTGCCATCGCCGCCCAGCCACGCCGCCTGATCCTTGATGCAGGCCTCCACAATGGCGGCGACCAGCCTGAATTGCGTCAGCTGCAGGCTTGCCGCCTCGATGAAGCTCAAACGGTCTTCGGCCTTGCGCGCTGCCTCGGCCATCAGCCGGGACAGTTCGTCGCGACGGGCTTTCAGCTTCCCAAGCTCAGCCAGATCATTTTCCGGAATGCCAAGCTCGGCCAGTTCACGCTGCAGCTCGGCCTCGTGGAATGATTTGGCCGCGGCGAGCTGGGCTGCAAGGTCGTCAATGGTCTTTGGTTCGTCATCGGTGAAACCGGCTGCGATGGCCGTGGATCTTGCGGCAATGAACTGCTTCTGGATATCCGCGATGGCGGTGTTCAGTTCATCGACGCTGCGCCCCTGCTTGTCGCGGTTGGCGAGGTTCCACATGCCGGTTGCCTCTGCAAGGCCCGCTTCCAGCGCCTTGAGTTGGGGACCAAGCCCCGCCACGGTGCCGATGAGAGGACCAAGCTTCTTCAGCTTCTCGCGCCGCGCATTTATCGGCGCTTGCCTCGCGACACGCGCCTCGATGGCGGCAATCTTGCCAAGGACCTCATCGAACTCGCCCTTCAACACGCCCCATTGATCGATATGGCCAACCAGGATTTCCGTCTCATGTCCGACAAGGGCTTCCTGATAGGCCCCCATTTCGCCCCATAGGGCGGCGATGCGTGCAAGGCCATGGGCGCCGGGGGCAACCGACGAATCCATAATGGCCTCGCTCATGTCGCCTTTGCCCGGAAAAGTATCGGGATTGATGGCGACGCTGCGCGTTGACCAGATTTCGCTGCACCAGTACTGGGCAATCGCACCGCCATTGGTGCGGAAATTGCGGGCGGGTTCGCCGGGAAAATGCGGCGTGCCGTCGTCATCCCTCGCGACGGCGGGGGCGTGCACGGCGATTGCGCAGCCAAGCGCGAGAATGAGAGCCGCCATGACCGACATTGCCCGGTGCCGTCGCCGCATTGCATTTCCCCCGATGGCGCTTTTCCCCAGCGCCGAACGGCCAGTTTAGCACAAGATTGGCCATTGGCCGAGGCGGGGCAACACGGCTCCGCCATTGAGGATTTTCCCCGCCCTCACGCCCGCTCAAACACCGCAGCGATGCCCTGGCCACCGCCGATGCACATGGTCTCAAGGCCATAGCGCACCTTGCGGCGGTGCATCTCGTGCAGCATCGAAGCAAGGATGCGCACGCCGGTGGCACCGATCGGATGGCCGAGTGAGATGCCCGAGCCGTTGACGTTCAGCATATCGTGGCGGCTGTCATTGCCGCTCCAGCCCCAGCCTTTCAGGACGGCCAGCACTTGGGGCGCAAAGGCTTCGGAAACGCGGAACATCACCGGGTCGCCGTTCTTCTGCGGGATGGCGACGGGCACGAGTTCCGCATCCGGTTGCCTTGTTTCCATGCGGCGCGCGGTTCCGCGCGACTTGCCCTGTCAGCATGGGCGCAGATGCGCCCCGGCTGACGGGGCAAACCGCCGTGGTTTCCCTACCGACTTCCCACTGGTAGGCTACCCGGAGCAGACGATCCCGATTGCACTGCGCCGTGGTTTCCCTACCGACTTCCCACTGGTAGGCTAGGTCCGCTCGCACATGCAGAAGACCGGCAGCCGTGGTTTCCCTACCGACTTCCCACTGGTAGGCTGGATCGTGAGCGCGTAGTCTTCACAATCAGGCCGTGGTTTCCCTACCGACTTCCCACTGGTAGGCTGTGATCTCGCAGCGCGCTATCGTGAGGAGGGCCGTGGTTTCCCTACCGACTTCCCACTGGTAGGCTTAACCCATAATTCACGCGGTTCGCTTCATGGCCGTGGTTTCCCTACCGACTTCCCACTGGTAGGCTATTTCGTGTTAGGGGGTCTTCTTTGTTACGGCCGTGGTTTCCCTACCGACTTCCCACTGGTAGGCTTAAGCGGCACGATGGAGCTCGCCAATATTTGCCGTGGTTTCCCTACCGACTTCCCACTGGTAGGCTCTGCGGTGCAGCGTGAACGTGAAGATGGTGGCCGTGGTTTCCCTACCGACTTCCCACTGGTAGGCTCTGAGTCGTGCGACACTGATGCGCACAATGGCCGTGGTTTCCCTACCGACTTCCCACTGGTAGGCTTTGGAAAGCGCGTAGGCCGGGTCGAGGTGCGCCGTGGTTTCCCTACCGACTTCCCACTGGTAGGCTGGGTGGGGGCATGTGATGCTTGCCATTCTTGCCGTGGTTTCCCTACCGACTTCCCACTGGTAGGCTAAGAGCTTGTGGCTCGCTATCGTGAGGAGGGCCGTGGTTTCCCTACCGACTTCCCACTGGTAGGCTGCGTTGCCGGCAAATGGCTGAAAAACAAACGAAAAGCGCTGGTTTGCCCCGGCGCTTTTCGTCTTTCGGCCGACAGATTCTTTGGCGCTACAACAGCACCATCTGCTTCGGCGCGGCCTTTTCAGTCAGCTTTTTCTCGCCGACATATGTCTTCATCCGCCCATATTGCCGGTCTGTCACCGAAAGCGCCCGCACACTTCCCTTTTTCGGGATCATTTTCGTGAGACGGCCCATGTGCTTGTCCAGACCCTCGTCACCGCGCGCGACCCGCGCATAGACCGACCACTGGATCATCATGTAGCCGTCGTCCTTCAGGAAGTTGCGGAAGCGGGTGGCGACGCGTCGCTCCTCCCGCGTGCCCACAGGCAAGTCAAAAAACACAAACAACCACAAGATACGTGTCTCCACTGACTTCATGGCGGGATGTTGCCCTCACCCTCCGTCCCGCCCTGGTCTTCAAGCAGGGCAAGTTCTTCATCCGCGCCTTGCGGCAAGACGGGCAAGGGACCCTCAGGCCGCAACTCGGGCAAGACCAGAACCGCCGGACTGCGGCTTTCAATCGCCTGCACCAATGACTCCGCCATGCGTTCGGTTGCAATCAGCAGCGTTGTCTTTTCACGTCCGAATGACGCCGTCTCCAGAAGCGAAGACACCAGCTTGCGGCGGTGGGCGATGGTCAGCTCATTGCCGCCGATTTCTTCCCCGACCAGCATGTTGAAGACGATGATATCAACGAAAGGCCGGAACGGCTCCACCATGTCATCGGCAAGGTTAAAGGCGTTGGTCTGGCTGGCATGCTTGATTCCGAGCGCGGGGATCAAACCATAGGCCGTAAGCGCGCGCGCGACGCCCGAGCGGATGATGGCATAGCCGTAATTCAGCATGGCATTGGCAAGGCCACTGCCCTCGGTGCGCGAAAAACTGCGTCCCAAAAGGCGCGTAAAGAACTCGCGTGCCGCGCGAGCCTCGATGTTTTCGGCATCACCGGGCGTGATGCGCGCTGCGGCCGCTGCAAGTGCCTGCCCGCCGGGGCAGCCGCAGATGGCGAGCGCGGCGGCCTGGTTGCGCACCTTCTGGCGCACGACGACCTGCCACAGGCGCGCGCGGAACGCTTCGCTCATGGCGACCTGCAGCCGTGCAATTTCACCCTGCCGGAAGTGGCGATGAAAGGGAATGGCCAGGCCGCAAGGCGTGTGGGTTTCGTCCGTGAAGGTGAGCGAAATGCCCGCCTTCATGCAGGCGCTCATCAAGGTTGAGGAAAGGGTGACATGTGGCGCGTCGATGACAACGTAGGCGATGTCCTCCAGGGCCAAGCGTACTTCGCCTGCATCCTGCTTCACCACCAGCTGATTGTCGGCGAAGTTCAACTTCGCCGGATTGCTGATATGGACACCGCGCCAGGCCATCAGGTTTCCCCGTCAGGCTTCCTGCGCCAGGTACGCTCCTCTCTCACCACCTCGTGGCGGTTGCCGAGACGATCAACGGTGAATTTTCTGAGCGAGTTCACCGTCTTCAGGCCGATGCTGCGTGTCAGTTCTTCTTTGCTTCTATCTGACGAAACATGGATTGCTGCCGTTGACCGATCCAGCCCACGAAAGTATCCAACAATTTTCACGTCATCTGCCTTCACAATATCTAATAGTGAGAGAGGAAACATTGACCACAAAAATTCGAATGCGATATCGACACTATCCCATTCTGCTTCGTTAATGCCGCCGCGCGCGAACTTGTTTGGTGGCGCCTCTAGCGTCTCGACTTGGTGCGGATAGACCGGTACAAGGAAGAACTCCCATTTGCCTTTCTTGTTCTTCTTGCGGAACACATCCACCCGCACCATCTCGCCGCGATCCACAACACCGGGCCGCACGTTTTTCTCGTCGCCATACGTGATCTCAACGCCATCTTTGGCGCGATTGAGCACGCGCACCTTGCGGATTAGATCCCCTTTGTGGGAGCGAGGCTGGCGGTCCGGCTCTTTGGGTTTGTCCGCCTCGATCCATGCGCGCAAGGAAGCCACAATCGCCTGATTGCGTTCCGGGTCCTTGATGTTGTCGAGGTCCTTTGGGGTCAGCTTTTCGATGGACTTGCGCTCGTAGATCGCATTCCCGGTATCGTTGCGGCGCAACTGCTTGATCGTCGCATCGTGCGCTTTGCCGCGCGCGCGGCGGCGTTCTGAACGCGCCACAAAAATGCCGGCATGGGCCGTGTGGGCGTCGTCCGTGAAGCCCTTCCACGGCAGCGGCATGTTGATGATCTCGCGCGGCACGCCGCGCCGCTCGGCCTCCTGAAAGGCGCGGGTCAGTCGCTGAAGTGCTGACTCGGTTGTCGCCGCGCACACGATGGCATCCAGCGCATGGTGACGGTCATCGGCCACGCGCTCGCCCGCTTCATTCTTTTTCAGGCCCTGCACACCCCAGGCCTGACGGAGCTTGGACGTGATTGCGCCGGGTCGCGCAAACACGCGACGCTTGCCTTCCTCAGGCGGATACTTCCGTTCCAGCAGGCTTGCAAGCGCGCGCGCGGCATAGCGTGTGTCATTCAGGTTGCGAGAGCGGAAGCGGTCCGCCACCTCGTCGGCGTTCTTGAGCAGCAGATTGCGCTTCTTGTAGCCGCGGAATGATTTCGTTGCCTCTACGCGAACGGCATAAGCGTCCCAGTCGGCCTCCGTCTGTGTGTCCCCGAACCATTCGAATGGCGTGCGGCCTTTCTTTTCCTGATTGGCCCTCGCGGTCACCAGCGCCTTGTTGTGGAAGCTGTCATCACCAAAGCGGCTCCATGGCAAAATGTGGTCCACCTGTGCCTCGTTTCGCTGCGAGGCCACCCAGTCAACATGGATCGGCGCGTCCGTGTATATGCAACGGCCGCCCTGCTGTTTCCACAACTCAAAGCGTAACAGGTCTTCGGCGGTGCGCGGCTCCCTGCCGATCTCTTCCTCATACTGCTTGCGCAGGCGATCCTTCTCGGCGTTGCGGTCCTTGATCCCCTTGTCGATCTCGCGCCTCTCATCGGCGCTTTTGCCAACGTCGCGGGCAAGTTCCACATGAATGGCATCCGGCACGCCAAAGACTTCCACCAGCGCCTTCACCTGCTTGGCCGCCTCGCTCAGCGCCTTGCGCGCAACGGGGCTGCCGATTTTGGTGATGTCGATGTCGGCCTGTCGCGCATGGTCATAACCTGCGCGCGCGCAAGCCTTGTCATAGGTAAGACCTTCGCGCAGACCCGGAATGATTGCGCGTGCGGCCTTGGCGCTGATATGGGCGGCACCCGTAAAGCGGGCAAAAGGGCCGATGTTTGCCATGATGGCGTCAATAACGGCGGCGGATGCGCCTGCCTCCTCCAGCCCCGTGCGGATTCGCTCCGGCGCATCGCGGAAGGTGATGATCTCTGCCATGCGGTCGAGCAAGGCGGGATTGGCGGTGAGTGACGCCCACGCCATGTCGCCTGCTGCCTCGGCAATGGTCTTTCGCAGAAGGCTTGTACCTGCAGCAGCCTCGCCATTGCGCGCCGCGACATCATTCTTTTCGTCGGCCTCTGACACGGCGGCGAAGCGGTAGTTGTCGTCGAGGCCGATCAGCTTGCGCAAGGCCTTGAAGGTGATCTTGCCCGTCTTGCCGAAATTGGCGGATGCATCCCGCAACTCGTCTGGCGTCAGCGGGCGCTCAATGCGGCCCATGCGGATGCGCAGTGCATTGAGACGTGAGAGATACCGGAACAATTCGAACGATGGCGCGCGGCGGGCCGTGCGCTTTTCGTCCGCCTCGAATGTGCATTTGCCCAGCAGCACTTCGCTATCCTGCAAGGGGCGCTGGAAGAAGGCGATTTTGGCGTAATCCTCTTCGAGTGCCTGAGTGGCCACGCCGCTGCCCAGCCGCCTTTGGGATGCAAACAGGCTGCGAACTTCGGCTTCCTGATCGGCCCGCAGCAGTGAGCGTGAGAAGTCGCCACTTCGGTTGCGCTTGCGGTCACTGAACTTTGCATCCTTCGCAACCATTTCGCCCACGGTACGGTAGCGCGCACTCAACTCCTTCGTGTCCGCAATTGCCTTCAGCATTTTCGAGGAATCGTCGGCCGTGTTGTTCGCTGCATCGCTCTTCTTGTTGGACCTGAAGCCGCGATGGCGTGCGATGTGGGCCAAGGCGATTGCGAGTTCCTGCCCTGTCAGCTTGCGGTCAAGTCCTTCGGCACGGAGCGTCCACGGATCAAGGCTCGGCACTTTCAGTACCGTCTTGCCGGCGTCAGGAAGCAGTCCCGTCTGCGCAAACAGGCGGCGCAGCGCGTTCATGCGCTGGCTCCGGCGCCGGATGACCCGGCGCTGACCGCGCGCTGTCCGCCGCAACTGGTTGGTCGGGGTCTTTTCCTTGTCCGTCTCCGGCGCATCGAACATCCATGTGCCGCACGCCAGAATCTTTCCGTCCGGCGACTGCGTTTCGGTGTCGTGCAGAAGGTCAAGAACCGCCCAGCCGCACGACGCGATGCCAAGATCGATGCCAATTACCCTCTTGATGTCGGGCGAAGTCTTCGGCTGCTTTTTCACGCTGTCACCTCATCTGCTCCCATGAGCCTGGAAGAGGTGATCTTCGGTTGCTGATGATGCCCTTGACAACCCGAAACGATTGCTTTGTAGTTGCTGCGGGAAGTCGGTTGGGAAACCACGGCAAAGTGGTTTACCACTGAAGGATTACCCCCGGGGCTTCGGCTCCGGGGGGATTCCTCCGCCCTCACGCCCGTTCAAACACCGCAGCGATGCCCTGGCCACCGCCGATGCACATGGTCTCAAGGCCATAGCGCACCTTGCGGCGGTGCATCTCGTGCAGCATCGAAGCAAGGATGCGCACGCCGGTGGCACCGATCGGGTGGCCGAGTGAGATGCCCGAGCCGTTGACGTTCAGCATGTCGTGGCGGCTGTCATTGCCGCTCCAGCCCCAGCCTTTCAGGACAGCCAGCACTTGGGGCGCAAAGGCTTCGTTCAGTTCGACAAGGCCGATATCGTTCCAGCCGAGTGCTTTGCGCGCGAAAAGGCGTTCGACGGCGGGTACCGGGCCGATGCCCATGCGCGAGGGTTCGCATCCCGCCGCTGCCCAGCCTGAAAACCATCCCATGGGTTCCAGGCCAAGTTCTGCCAGCTTGTCTTCGGCGACGACGAGGCAGGCAGCGGCCGCGTCGTTCTGCTGACTTGCATTGCCGGCGGTTACGACGCCGCCCTTCTCGATGGGCTTGAGCGTTGCCAATGATTGCGGCGTTGCGTCTGCGCGGATCCCCTCGTCAGCGCGGAACATCACGGGCTCGCCCTTCTTCTGCGGAATGGCGACGGGAATGAGTTCGGCGTCGAACCTGCCTTCCTTCCATGCCGCCGCCGCGCGGCTGTGGCTGCGGGCCGCATATTCATCGCACGCCTCGCGGCTGATGGCGTAATCCTTCGCAAGGTTCTCTGCTGTCTCGATCATGCCCGAGATGACACCGAAGCGGCTGATCGGCTGGCTCATCACGCGGCCACGCAAGAGGCGGTCATGCATGGTGACCGAGCCCATGCGCGCGCCGTTGCGCATGTCGGTTGAGTAGTATTCGACATTGCTCATGCTCTCGACGCCGCCCGCGATCACGACATCGGCCGCGCCGGTTTCGATCATCATGGCGGCGTCAATCACTGCCTGCAGGCCCGAGCCGCAGCGGCGGTCGAGCTGATAGCCAGGCACGCTGACAGGCAGGTCGGCGGCCAGAAGCGACCAGCGCGCCACGCAAGGCGCTTCGCCGCTGGCATAGCCTTGCGCAAAGATCACATCGTCGATGCGCGCCGGGTCGATTTTTGTGCGCGCCATCAGATCGCGGATGGCAAGCGCGCCCAGTTCGCCCGCCGAAAAGCTGCTGAGGCTTCCCTGAAATTTGCCGACGCCGGTGCGGACCGGCGAAACGATGGCGGCGCGGGGGGCTCGACGGGACATGGCAACTCCTCAGTGAACGGATTGGTCAGCGCGGTTTGGCAGTGAGCGGAAAAGCCCGCTGCTGCTTGATGACACCATAGGCAAAGCTCGTGTCAATCGAAGCGATGCCGGGAATCGTGTGGAGCATGCGCCGCACGAAAGTTTCGTAGGACTCCAGGCTCTCGATGACCACCCGCAGGAGAAAGTCGCTGCCACCCGTCATCAGCCAGCAATCAAGGATGTTGTCGATGCGGGCGACGCGCTCCTCGAATATCCGCATGGTTTCGCTGTTGTGCCGCTCCATGCGCAGGCGGATGAAAACAGTGATGGGCAGGCCGACCCGTTTCTGATCCACCACGGCGCCATAGCCGGTGATGACGCCCGCCTCCTCCAGCAGGCGCACGCGCCGCAGGCACGGCGAGGGCGAGAGGTTGACCCGGGTGGCCAGTTCCTGATTGGCCAGACGCCCCTCCAGTTGCAGCGTCCGCAGGATCTGATGATCCTTGGCATCCAATTCCATGATACGTGGCTCCAAAGGCAGAGAATGCCAGTATGAACCATGAATGAGGCATGAAAAGCAATCCCTTGCCGGGCGGCCGGGCGCAATCTTTCCGCCGGAACTTGGTTCACAGGAAAGGGTTTGCGTCATGCCGGGCCACTCGAAGCAGTCATTTGCCACGCGCGCCATCCACTTCGGCTATGATCCGATGGATGAGCAGGGCGCGCTGACGCCGCCTTTGCATCTCACTTCGACCTTTGCGTTCGAGAGTGCGGAAGCGGGCGGCGAGATGTTTGCGGGCACGCGCGGCGGCCACATCTATTCGCGCATATCCAACCCGACGCTCGACCTTCTGGAACGCCGCATCGCCAATCTTGAAGGCGCGGAAGCGGCGCTCGCGACTGCCTCGGGCATGGGGGCGATCACGGCGACCTTGTGGACTTTCCTCTCACCGGGCGACGAGATCCTGGTGGACAAGACGCTTTATGGCTGCACCTTCGCGTTCATGCGTCATGGCCTGTCGCGCTTCGGCATCACCATCACGCATGTGGACATGACGGATGTCGCCAACATCGCGCGGGCCATCACGCCGCGCACGCGGATCATCTATTTCGAGACGCCGGCCAATCCCAATATGCGGCTGGTGGACATCGCGGCGGCCTCGACCATCGCGCGCGCGGCGGGCGTGAAGACAGTGGTCGACAACACCTACGCGACGCCGGTCCTGACGCGGCCCATCGAACTTGGCGCCGACATTGTTGTCCATTCGGCAACGAAGTATCTCGGCGGGCATGGCGATTTGATTGCGGGTCTTGTGGTGGGCAATGCTGAAGACATCGCGCGCATCCGCACCGTCGGCCTCAAGGACATGACAGGCGCGGTCCTGTCGCCCTTCAATGCCATGCTGATCATGCGCGGGCTCAAGACGCTCAAGCTGCGTATGGAGCGCCATTGCGCCACCGCCCAGCGTGTCGCGCAGATGCTGGAAGACCATGAGGGCGTTCAGCGGGTCTTCTATCCCGGCCTTGCCTCGTCGGCGCAGCATGAGCTTGCCCGCCGCCAGATGCCCGGCTATGGCGGCATGATCGCGTTTGAACTTGCGGGCGGTTTTTCGGCGGGCCTTGCCATGATGAACGGGCTCAAGCTCATCCGCCGCGCCGTGTCGCTGGGTGATTGCGAGAGCCTGATCCAGCATCCCGCCTCGATGACGCATTCGACTTACAGCGCTGAAGAGCGGGCGACTTACGGGATCGGCGAAGGTCTCATCCGCCTGTCGGTCGGTCTTGAAGATGCCGAAGACATCATCGCTGACCTGCAAGCAGCGCTTGCCGCGACGCGGTTGCGCGCGGCGGCGTGAATTTCACGCTTCCTTCACCATGCGGGGAGCGCCTGGCGGCCGGATTGAAGGAGTTCTTAAGGCGGGCGCACGATCATCTGCGGTTGCCGGGGGGCCTGTGCCTGCCCCCGCAACCGGATGCGCCATGCAACCCAAGAGTGCCTATGATCTCAGCCGTCTCAGGCTGCTGATTGTCGATGACGATCAGCATATGCAGATGCTTTTGCGCACCATCGTGCGCGGCATCGGCATCGAGAATGTGAAGGTCGAGGAGAAGCTGCCGCATGCGCTGGCGGCCGTCGCCACTTTCAATCCCGACATCCTTCTCCTTGACCTTGAGTTGCGCGACGCCAGCGGCCTTGATTTCGCGCGCGAGATCCGGACGGTGAGTGGCTCGCCCAATCCCTATCTCCCCATTATTGCGGTCAGTGCGGCGGCCGACCGCACGCATGTGACTGCCGCGCGTGATGCGGGCATCAACGAATTCCTGGCCAAGCCTCTTTCGGCTGCCAGTGTCTATGACCGCATCGTCTCAATCATCGAGCGGCCACGGCCGTTCGTGCGGATCGGTACCTATGCCGGTCCGTGCCGCCGCCGCCGGAAAAAACTGATCTTTCGCGGTGTCGAGCAGCGTTCCGGCGCGGCCAAGGCGCTGGCGCAAGCCCATCTTGACGCGGCCCACAACGGGGAAGCACGCACGCGACCATGACAGCCGCCGCACAACCCCGGTCACTTGCTGACAAGGTGGTGAGGCTTTCCGCTTCGCCCGAGGAAATGCTCGCTGCCGCCAACAGGGCGGTTGCAAATCTGCGCGGCGAGTTCGAGCGCTGGCTTGCCAAGGATGTCGCGTCCATGAGCGAGATGGTGAGAACGATTGCCACCCGCCCGAAGCTTGCGGAAGGTGCGCGTGAAAAACTCCGTCGCCAGGCGCACACGACCAAGGGGCAGGGCACGACATTCGGCTATGATCTGATCACCGCCATTGCCGGGTCGCTCAATCATTACCTCGTTGAAGTGCCTGCCGAACGCCAGCGCCTGAATGTGATCCGCGCGCATGTGGAAGCACTTGATGCGGTTGCAAAAAGCCGTCTGACGGGCGATGGTGGCGATGCCGGACATGCGCTCGTCGCCACGCTGACCGGCGCGATTGCGCAATCGGGCGGCAGTGAGTGAAATTGCACCATGATCCGTATCTTCGCCGCTCTCCTTATTGTCATCTCATTTGCGCCTGCGTCTTATGCAGCCGACGTGCAGGCTCATCCGTGCACCGATGAGGCCAAGGTCCAGGCGGCTGCGCTTCTGCGCTTCCACTATGATGTGACCGCTGAGGTTTCGCAGGGCATTGATGACGAGGTGCGGCAGCTTGCACCGGTGGCGGCCCTGGTGGGCACGGGCCAATTCGATGTGCTGGAGCTGACGGGGTATATCTACCGCGCCACCTACCGGATCCGGCTTATCTATGCGCAGATCCCGGACAGTTGCGTGCTGATGGGTCAGGAAATTCTCGAGGTCAGCGATCCCTATTGATGGGCGGCAATGGCGGTGCCTGCGGCATGGCCGCTCGCCCATGCCCACTGGAAATTGTAACCGCCCAACCATCCGGTCACGTCAACGGCCTCGCCGATGGCGTAAAGCCCCTTCACGCGTGACGCCTCCATCGTCTTTGATGAAAGGTCGGCCGTGCTGATGCCGCCCAGCGTCACTTCCGCCTTGGCATAGCCTTCGGTGCCCGCGGGGATAATGGCAAAGTCATTGAGCCTTGCGCCTGCTTGTTCCAGATCGCGGTGAGGCACATTGGCCAAGCCGGTATCCGGCAAAAGCTGCGCGGCAAGCGCTGATGCAAGGCGCTGGGGCAGCAACTCCGCCAGAACGGTCTTTGGCTCGGCACGCGGCCGCGCGGTCTTGCGGTCTTTCAGAAACGAAGCTGCATCCGTGCCGGGCAGGAAATCGATGTGGATTGCTTCGCCCTCCCGCCAATAGGACGAAATCTGCAGGATGGAGGGGCCGGAAAGTCCGCGATGCGTGAACAACAGCGCCTCGCGAAATCGCGCATCCGCGCAAGAAACAACGGCATCGGCTGCAACACCTGCGAGTGGCGTCATCCAGGCAAGATCAGCCTTGGCAAAGGTCAGCGGCACAAGCGCGGGTCGAAGCGGCGTCAGGCCAAGCCCGAACCGGCGCGCCACATCGTGGGCAAAGCCTGTCGCCCCGATCCTGGGAATGGAAAGGCCGCCGCTGGCCAGAACCAATGATTTTGTGATGCAGGTGTCCTGCCCCGTCTCCACGCGGAAGTCTCCGTCATGGGATATGCCGGTCACTTTCCCGCCCAGCCGGACAGTCACATCGGCCTTGCGGCATTCTTCCATCAGCATGTCCACGATCTGCCGCGCGGAGCCATCACAGAATAATTGCCCCAGCGTCTTTTCGTGCCAGGCGATGTTGTAGCGTTCGACCAGGGCGATGAAATCAGCGGGCGTATAGCGCGACAATGCCGAGCGGCAGAAATGCGGGTTCTGCGACAGGAATTTTTCCGGCGTCACATCCAGGTTGGTGAAGTTGCAGCGGCCGCCACCCGAGATGAGGATTTTCTTGCCCGGCTCGTCCATGTGCTCGATTACGGCGACGCGCGCGCCGCGCTTACCGGCTTCGGCAGCGCACATGAGGCCAGCCGCCCCCGCACCGATGATGACGGCATCAAGGGGCGCGCGCATTCAGGCGGCGGCCATCGACCGGGCGACGGCTTCGGCCACTTTCAGTCCGTCAATGCCCGCCGAGAAAATGCCGCCTGCATAACCCGCGCCTTCGCCCGCCGGATAGAGACCGCGCGTGTTGATGCTCGCCAGATCATCGCCCCGCCGGATGCGGATGGGCGACGATGTGCGGCTCTCGATGCCGGTCATCACGGCATCCGCCATGCCGTACCCCCTGATCTCGCGGTCGAAGGCAGGCAGCGCCTCACGCATCGCCGCCGTCACGTAGCCGGGCAGGCATTCATCGAGCGACGTCAGATGCACTGACGGCTTATAGGACGGAATGACACTGCCGAACGTTGTCGATGGGCGGTGGGCGAGAAAATCACCCACCAATTGTCCGGGGGCGGAATAATTGCTGCCGCCTGCCTTGAAAGCCATCTCCTCCCAGTGGCGCTGGAAGGCAATGCCGGCCAGCGGATGGCCCGGATAGTCATCGGGCGAAATCGCGACAACGAGCCCCGCATTGGCATTTCGCTCCATGCGCGAATACTGGCTCATGCCGTTGGTGACCAGTCGTCCGGGTTCGGACGCGGTTGCGACCACGGTGCCGCCCGGACACATGCAGAAGCTGTAGACCGCGCGGCCATTGGATGCGTGATGGACAAGCTTGTAGTCGGCCGCGCCCAGGATCTTGTTGCCCGCAAAACGGCCATAGCGCGCTTTGTCGATCAGGGATTGCGGATGCTCGATGCGGACGCCGATGGAGAACGGCTTGGCTTCGACATGGACCCCGTCGTTGAACAGCACCTCAAACGTGTCGCGTGCCGAATGGCCGACGGCCAGGACCACATGATCCGCCTCCAGCATGGTGCCATCGGCAAGGGTGATACCGCGCATGCGGCGTTCGCCGTGCGCATCCTTCTCCACCTGAAAGCCGGTGACGCGGGTCTCAAAGCGGATCTCGCCGCCCAGGCGCTCGATCTTGCCGCGCATATGCTCAACCATCGAGACGAGGCGGAACGTGCCGATATGGGGCTTGGCCACATAGAGGATCTCGTCCGGCGCGCCTGACGCCACAAATTCGGTCAGGACCTTGCGGCCGAGAAAGCGCGGATCGCTGATCTGGCTGTAGAGCTTGCCGTCAGAGAATGTGCCGGCACCGCCCTCGCCGAACTGCGCGTTTGATTCCGGGTTGAGCAGACGCTTGCGCCAGAAGGCAAAAGTATCCTTCGTGCGTTCGCGCACCATTTTGCCCCGGTCGAGGATGATCGGGGCAAAGCCCATCTCGGCAAGCGCAAGGCCCGCAAAAATGCCGCAGGGGCCAAAGCCGATCACGACGGGGCGGCGCGCAGGCGGGCGGGCAAGCCTGACCGGCATGTGCCAGTCCATGTCGGGCGTCGGCCGTATATGCTTGTCGGCGGCGAGGCGCTTCAGCGCCGCTTCCTCGTCCATCACCTCCGCATCGACCGTATAGATAAGGTGGATCGCATCCCTTTTGCGCGCATCAAAGCTGCGGCGAAAGACGGTAAAGCCCTTCATCCCTGTGGCCGCAATGCCCAGACGCTTGAGGATCGCCGCGGGCAGCGCGGCGTCGTCATGGTCGAGCGGCAGCTTGATTTCCGTGACGCGGATCATGGGCGGGTTTTGATGCGGGAAGGGTTCGTTTGCAAGGGGCGTTTGCCCCCAAAGCGCGCCCATGCACAATGCGCCATTGCCCTTGCAGCGTGATCCGCCCCATGCCGAATTTCGACAATATCCTGATCGCCAATCGCGGCGAGATCGCCATCCGCATTTCTCGAGCGATCTCGAGCCTTGGGCTTGCCAGCGTGATGGTGGCACCCGACGACGATTGGGCGTCGCCCCATGTGATGGCAGGCGATGATGCGGTCAAGCTGCCGGGACGCGGCGTTTCCGCCTATCTTGACGGCGCGGCGATCATTGCGGCGGCGAAGGCGGCAGGCGCGGGGGCTATTCATCCCGGCTATGGTTTTCTTTCGGAGCAGGCCGATTTTGCAGCGGCTGTGCGTGAGGCAGGCCTTGTTTTCATCGGTCCCGAGGACGCGGCCTTGCACCTTTTCGGCGACAAGCTGAAGGCGCGGGCGCTGGCGCGTGCCTGCGGCGTGCCGCTATTGCCGGGCACGCCTGGCGAGGTTGATCTGGCTGGTGCGCGCGCCTTTCTCGCGTCGCTTGATGGTCAAGCGGTGATGATCAAGGCGGTGGCCGGCGGCGGCGGGCGCGGCATGCGAAAGGTTTCAACTGCCACCGAACTTGCTGAGGCCTTTCCCGTTTGTGCGGCCGAGGCCAAGGCGGCGTTCGGCAATGGCGCGCTTTATGTGGAGCGTTTTGCGGACGCTTCCCGTCATGTGGAAGTGCAGGTGATCGGCGACGATCAAGGAAACATCTGCGTCATCGGGGATCGCGATTGCTCGATCCAGAACCGCAACCAGAAGCTTGTCGAGATCGCGCCTGCGCCGGGGCTTTCCGACACCATGCGCGACGCGCTGCATGCGGCAACGCGGACGATGGCCGCAAAAGGCCAGCTCACCAGCCTTGCGACGTTTGAATTTCTCGTTTCCGGCAGCCAGTTTCATTTCATCGAAGCCAATCCGCGCCTGCAGGTAGAACATCCGGTGACGGAGGAAGTCACCGGCATCGACATCGTGGCGGCACAGATCAGCGTGGCGCGCGGCGCGATGCTCTCGGCGATGGGGCTTGGCAATACGCCGCCGTCGCGGGGTCATGCGATCGAGATGCGCATCCAGATGACGCGGCCCGGCACGATTGCGGTTTTCGAGGCACCACAAGGCCCCGGCCTTCGCTGTGACAGCGGCGTGCAGGCGGGTTATCAGCCTGGCATCGCCTATGATCCGATGCTGGCCAAGCTCATCGTTCATCATCCGGGTGGTTTCGGTGATGCGGCGGCGATGGCGGCACGCGCGATCAGTGAATTGCGCGTGGAAGGGATCGGCATCAATCAGGCCGAACTCTTCGGCGTGGTGGCGCATCCCGATTTTTCCGCATTGGCCTTCACCACGCGCAGTTTTGGCGATGGCGCCTTTGCGCCGCGCGGCGAATTCCGGCCACGCTTTGCCGCCATGGCTGCAGCATCGACCGCGCCTTCAGCGACGCCACAGGCGGCGGCGCGCGCGTCTGTTGCGCTGGCAGAGGGGGAGATCGGCATCATCGCCCCGCTGCGAGGCACTTTGGTTGCCTTGCATGTGCACGCTGGCGAGGCGGTTGCGGCCGGTCAGACCCTTCTGGTGCTCGAAGCGATGAAGATGCATCACCTTGTTGCGGCGCCCGCATCCGGCGTTGTCACGCGGGTCGATGTCGCCATCGGCGAGACAATTGACGAGGGCACATTGCTGGCCGCGCTGAGGGCAGACGCGCATGGCGAAGCTACGCATGCCGCGGCGATTTCTGTCGATCCCGACCACATCAGGCCCGACCTTGCCGAGTTTCTCACCCGTCAGGAAAAACTTTTCGACGATGCCAGGCCTGATGCTGTCGCACGCCGGCGCAAGACGGACCAGCAGACGGCGCGCGAAAACCTCGCCGCGCTCTTTGATGATGGTGCCTATGCCGAATATGGCGGGCTTGCGGTCGCGGCCCAGCGGCGCCGACGGTCGATGGAAGACCTCGTCGCCCAGACGCCAGCCGACGGGCTCATCACCGGCATCGGTGCGGTCAATGCTGCGCATTTTCCCGAGGAGCGTGCGCGCACGCTCGCGCTTGCCTATGACTATACCGTGCTGGCCGGCACGCAGGGCCTGATGAACCACCGGAAGACGGATCGTGTGCTGGCGCTGGCCGAGCGGCATCGACTGCCGATTGTCTGGTTTACCGAAGGTGGCGGCGGGCGGCCTGGCGACACGGATGCAATGGGCGTCGCGGGACTTGATGTGCCGAGCTTTGTCTCGTTTGCGCGGCTTTCAGGTGTTGCGCCGCGCATTGCCGTCAATTCAGGCCGCTGCTTTGCGGGCAATGCGGCGATCTTCGGCTGCGCTGACATCACGATTGCAACGGCCAACTCGAATATCGGCATGGGTGGCCCCGCGATGATCGAGGGCGGCGGGCTTGGCGTCTTCCGGCCGGAAGATATCGGCCCCGTGGATGTGCAGACCGAAAATGGCGTCGTGGATATTGCCGTCAGCGACGAGCGCGAAGCTGTCGCGGTCGCGCGGCGCGCGCTCTCGTATTTCCAGGGTGCGGTCGCGGATTGGCAGACGGAGGATCAGCGCCTCTTGCGCCATGCGATCCCCGAAAACCGGCTCCATGTCTATGACATCCGGAAACTGATCGGGCTTCTGGCCGACAAGGCCTCGTTCCTTGAACTGCGGGCGGCCTATGGCAAGGGCATGCTGACGGGCTTTGTGCGGATCGAAGGCCGGCCGATGGGTCTGATCGCGAACAACTCCATGATGCTGGGTGGTGCCATCGACGCCGAGGGCGCGGAAAAGGCCGCGCGCTTCCTGCAGCTTTGCGATGCGTTTGACCTGCCGGTCTTGTCGCTTTGCGATACGCCGGGCTTCATGGTTGGCCCTGACGAGGAGAAGAAGGCAGGCGTGCGGCGCATGTCGAGCTTGTTTGTCAGTGCCGCCAGCATGGATGTGCCGGTCTTCATGGTGGTCTTGCGCAAGGGCTATGGGCTTGGCGCACAGGCGATGGCGGGCGGAAGTTTCCATACGCCGTTCTTCAATGTCGCCTGGCCAACGGGCGAGTTTGGCGGCATGGGGCTGGAGGGTGCGGTGCGGCTCGGCTGGCGCAAGGAGCTGGATGCCGAGGCTGATCCGGTCAAGCGCAAGGCGCTCTACGACAAATTGGTCGCTGCCATGTACGCGAATGGCAAGGCGGTCTCGATGGCCTCATTTCTTGAAGTCGACGCGGTAATCGACCCCAAGGACACCCGCGCGTGGATCGTGCGCGGGCTCAAGTCGCTGCCGCCGCCGCAACCGCGGACGCACAAGAAGCGGATGATCGATACCTGGTAAGGCTCAGCTCGCCGAGCGGATACGCGGCGCGAAGCGATAGAAGATATGATTGCCGATGGTGACGGTGTGCAACATGCTTGCCGCCCATACCGGCGCCACTTCCAGCGTATGGAAATGGGTGGCGCGGCCGGTGTAGTCCTCGTTCCGGCCGGGGCCGTGGAGCATGTACTCGGCCACGTTCAGCGCATTGCGCCAAACCTTCTCATCCACAGGGCGGTTCATCGCCCCGTTGCAGGTGAAAGAGAACTGGCAGCCCGAACGGCGCTCGGCACCCTGATAGACGACACCGCAAACGGTTCCCGGGAAGTTCTTGTTGCGGGTGCGCTGGATGATCACCTGGGCGACCGCCCGCTGGCCGTCGCGCGTTTCGCCGCGCGCCTCGAAATAGACGGCCTGGGCAAGGCAGGCCCTTTCGACGTCGATGGCTTCGGCGGCGCGCTCTGTCAGGGCCGAGGTCAGGTTGACGGACAAGCTGGCACCGACGCTCTCGACCGCCCTGTGGGCGACAAGCGAACGCACGGGTCCGGTCTCCGGTCCGGCGGCGACGGGGGGCACGAAGTGGGATGCGGCAATGGCATAGAAGAGGCCGCCTGCAAGGACGCTACGCAACACGCGGTCGGCCCGCTGCAAGGAGCGGGCGACAGCCAGTCGCTTTGAGCCGGTCTTGGCCATCTCGGTCTCCCGGTGGTCAGATCGGCCGCCGGATTTGGGCCGCGGCGGCGGGGGGAAGGCGTGCGGCACCCCGTAACAAGGGGGGATGGGGGCCGGCCGCCCGGCCAGGGGCCCCTTCAGTGGGGTCCGGCCAAGTTCGGGCGGACGCTATCGGGCGGGTCGAAGGGGGGTCAATTCTTGACAGGTCCGATTCCTGACGACCTGTCATGTTCCTTGTTGATAGTTATTCTCAAAAATTACCCAAGTAGGTCAGTCTGGTAATATGCGAGTTTCGGCGCATTGGCGAGTGAGATTGATCGGAATCTGATTCCAAAATAGCAGCCAATATCATGTTTTTGAACGATAATCTGATGGTTCTTGTCACCTTGCCGAGCCGTAGGATGGCCAACCAAGCCGGGGGCATCCCTTGTGCAGCGCACAAGGGCACCATCGACCAATCGGCCTGCCACACAAGTTAAGAAAGCCGTTCAGACAAATCTCTCGAAAATTTAGGTCGGCAGAAAACAATTATAACGATCATTCAATAATTGATGCTCGTAAAAGTTGTTGTCGGGGACTCAGCGATCCTCGCGCCGGTCGCGGTGGCCAGCGGCATTTGCGGCTGCGATGGCAGCCTGGGCCGCTGCCAGTCGCGCAATCGGCACGCGATAGGGCGAGCACGACACATAATCGAGACCGATCTCGGCGCAGAAGCGGATGGAGGCGGGGTCGCCGCCATGCTCACCGCAAATGCCGAGCTTGAGGCCGGGCCGCGCCGCCCGCCCGCGCTCGGCGGCGATGCGAACAAGCTCGCCCACGCCCTCGGTGTCCAAGCTGACGAAGGGGTCAATCTCGATCAGGCCGGCCTTGCGGTAGTCCTCCAGAAAGCGGGCACTGTCGTCCCGACTGATGCCGAAGGTCGTCTGGGTCAGGTCATTGGTGCCGAAGGAGAAGAACTCGGCGGTGCCTGCAATGTCGCCCGCCCGCAGTGCCGCCCGGGGCAATTCGATCATGGTGCCGACGAGATAGGTCAGCTTCTTGCCCGTCTCGGCCTCGATGGAACGGGCAGTCGCGTCGATCCGGCGCTTCATCATGTCGAGTTCGCCGCGCATGGCGACCAGGGGGATCATGATCTCGGGCGTCACCGGTCTCCCGTCCGCACCCGGCCCCTCTGCCGCCTCAAGGGCTGCCTCGAAGATGGCGCGGGCTTGCATCTCGTAGATTTCGGGGTAGGTCACGCCCAGCCGGACCCCGCGATGGCCCAGCATGGGGTTGAACTCGTGAAGCTCGTCAATGCGTGCGCGCAGGCGGCTGATGGTGACCCCAGCAACAGCGGCCACTTCCGCCATTTCTGCTTCGGTGCGCGGCAGGAACTCGTGGAGCGGCGGGTCGAGGAGCCGGATGGTGACCGGCAGCCCCGCCATGATGCGGAAAAGCTCCACAAAGTCGGAGCGCTGCATGGGCAGGATCCGGGCCAGCGCGGTGCGGCGGCCCTTTTCGGTCTCGGCCACGATCATCTCGCGCACCGCAAGGATGCGGGTCGCGTCAAAGAACATGTGCTCGGTGCGGCAAAGGCCGATGCCTTCCGCGCTGAAAGTGCGGGCGACCCGCGCGTCGGCCGGCGTTTCGGCATTGGCGCGCACAGTCAGCGTGCGGCGCGCGTCGGCCCACCCCATCAAGGTTGCAAAGTCGCCGGATAATTCGGGATCGATCGTGGGCACGCGGCCGCGGAAGACCTCGCCGGTCGAACCGTCGATGGTGATGATGTCGCCCTTGCGCAGGGTTTTGCCGCCCGCGCTCATCGTGCCGGCCGCTTCGTCGATGCGCAGCGCGCCCGCGCCCGACACGCAAGGCCGCCCCATGCCGCGCGCCACCACGGCGGCGTGGCTGGTCATGCCGCCCCGCGCCGTCAGGATGCCGCGGGCGGCATGCATGCCGTGAATGTCCTCAGGGCTTGTCTCGATGCGCACAAGCAGGACATCGCGTCCATCGGAAGCGACGCGTTCCGCCTCTGACGGGTCAAAGACCACTTCGCCCGAGGCGGCACCGGGAGACGCCGCAAGGCCGCGCGTAAAGTTTTCGCGCGGCGCCTTGGGATCAAGTGTCGGGTGCAACAACTGGTCGAGCGATTGCGGGTCGATGCGGCTCACCGCCTCGTCACGGGTAATGAGCCCTTCGGCCGCCATATCGACGGCGATTTTCAGTGCGGCCCTGGTTGAACGCTTTCCGGCGCGCGTCTGCAGCATGTAAAGCTGCCCGCGCTCCACCGTGAACTCGATGTCCTGCATGTCGCGGTAATGCGCCTCCAGGAGGTTGGTCACCTTGACCAGTTCGCCAAAGACCTGGGGCAGGGCCATTTCCATTGCGGCACCCTCGGCACCGTTGGCGCGGCCATGTTCCGTCAGCGGCTGGGGCGTGCGGATGCCGGCAACCACGTCCTCGCCCTGGGCGTTGATCATGTATTCGCCGAACAGCATTTTCTCGCCGGTTGACGGATTGCGCGTGAAGGCAACGCCGGTTGCGCTGTCGTCACCCCTGTTGCCGAAGACCATCGCCTGGACCGTTACAGCCGTGCCCCAGGATTCCGGAATGTTGTGCAGGCGGCGATAGGTTGACGCGCGCGCGTTCATCCAGCTGCCGAAGACCGCGCCGACGGCGCCCCATAATTGGGCGACAGGGTCTTGCGGGAAGGGCGCGCCGGTTTCCTCCTCCACCTTCTCCAGATAATCGGCAACGATGGCTTCAAGGTCTTGCGCATCAAGGCCGGTGTCGAGGGTGACACCCTTTTCCTCTTTCGCGAGATCAAGGATCTCCTCGAAGACGCCGTGATCGACGCCCAGCACGACATCCGAATACATCTGGATGAAGCGGCGCCAGCTGTCCCAGGCAAAGCGCGGATTGCCGGATAGCCGCGCAAGGCCCACGACCGTCTTGTCGTTCATGCCCAAGTTCAAAACCGTATCCATCATGCCCGGCATCGAGGCACGCGCGCCCGAGCGCACCGAGACCAGCAGCGGATTTTCGGGATCGCCAAAGCGCTTGCCGGTGGCTTCCCCCATCGCCGCGATCCCGGCCGTCACCTGATCGATCAGGCCCTCGGGATAATTGCGGTTATTGGCGTAGAAGGCGGTGCAGACTTCGGTCGTGATCGTAAAGCCGGGCGGCACGGGCAAGCCCATCGACGACATTTCGGCGAGGTTCGCGCCCTTGCCGCCCAGAAGCTCGCGCAATTCGCCCGAGCCATCCGCCTTGCCCCGACCGAAGGCGTAAACCCATTTCGTCATCGCCCGTCAGCCCCTGCCACTTCCCCGAGTGAGTCCCATGTTGCGGCGCATCATGGCGGGGTGATGGGGGTGGGGCAACGGGGAAGTGGGGGAAGTGGGGGAAGTGGCGCGAGCTCGATCATACCCTTTCCCCGTGATTAAACGGGGAGGCGAAAGCAGGGCTACCCTTCAATCTTCGAAAAATCCGCAACCTCGTGCGCGGCGAGCTTGATGCGCGCGAGCAGGTTGAGGCGGTTCTCACGCAAGGCAGGATCGGCGTCGTTCACCGTTACCTTCTCGAAGAAGGCATCGACCGGTGCCCGCAAGGCCGAGAGCGCGCCCATGGCGGCGGCAAAATCCTCGCGCTTCACCGCGTCGCTTGCATGTTTGACGGCGTGATCGAGCGCTGCGGCAAGCGCCAGTTCCTGCGGCAGATTGAGCAGGGTGGCGTTGACGGCACCGGTGTAGCTGCGCTTGTCCTTCTTCTCCTCGATGCGGAGAATGTTGGTCGCGCGCTTGTATCCGGCAAGGAGGTTCTTGCCGTCGTCGGTGGCGAGGAATGATTGCAGGGCTTCGACGCGGGCGACGAGCAGGACGAAATTGTCACTGCCAGCAATGGCAAAGGCTGCATCAGCCAAGTCGTGGCGCAGACCGCTCTCGCGCAAGACCACTTTGAGCCGATCGACAAAGAAAGTGACGAGATCGGGCGTCACCGCGACGCCGACAAGATCGGCAAGGCGCAGATTGAGTTTCGCCGTCAACAGAATGCGGATGACACCCAAGGCCGCGCGGCGCAGCGCATAGGGGTCCTTTGATCCGGTCGGCTTTTCGTCAATGGCAAAGAAGCCGGTCAGCGTGTCGAGCTTGTCAGCCAGTGCCACGGCCATAGCGACGCGGTTTACTGGCGGATCATCCTGATGGCCCACAGGGCGATAATGCTGGCCGATTGCATCGGCGACGTCTTTGCCCAGCTTCTCATGCGCTGCCAGATAGCCGCCAATCGTGCCCTGCACTTCGGGAAACTCGCCGACGGTGCCAGACACGAGGTCGGCTTTGCAGAGACGCGCGGCCAATCGCGCATTGGCGGGATCGGCGCCGATCTTTTCCGCGATGTGACCTGCCAGCGCCTCAATGCGCTTCACACGCTCGCCCTGCGTGCCCAATTTGGCGTGGAAGACGATGCCATCGAGCTGCGGCAGACGCTCGGCAAGCGTGATCCTCTTGTCCTGCTCCCAGAAGAAGCGCGCATCCGACAACCGCGCGCGCACCACGCGTTCATTGCCGGCGATGATCGCCTTGCCGCCATCTTCGGCCTGAAGATTGGCGACGACGAGAAACGCATTTGCCAGCTGCCCATCCAAATCGTGGAGTGCGAAATATTTCTGGTTCTTGCGCATGGTCGAAACCAGCACTTCGGCCGGCACGTCGAGAAACTCGCGCTCGAAGCCGCCGGTCAGCACCACAGGCCATTCCACAAGCCCCGCCACTTCATCCAGCAATTCGGGATCATCCCGGAAAATAAGGCCTGCGCGCGCGGCTTCGGCTTTTGCCTGCTTTTCAATCGCGCGCTTTCTTTCCTCCGCATCAAGGATGACCTTGGCGGCCAGAAGTTTCTCGCGGTAATCGGAAAAGGACGCGACATGGATCGCGCCCGGTGCCATCAAACGGTGGCCCCAGGTGACATTGCCGGACACCACATCGCCGATGGTGACATTCACGACCTTGCCGGCCAGAAGGGCGACAATGCCGCGCAAGGGGCGCACCCACACATAATCGCGGCCCGCCCAGCGCATGGATTTGGGCCAGGGGAATTCCTTCACGATTGCCGCGATCAGTTCCGCCAGAACATCCGCAGTGGCGCGGCCTTTCCTCTCGATGATGGCAACATAGAACTCCGACTTGCCGTCGCTTTCGACCTTAAGGTCCTCGCGCGCCATGCCGGTTGAACGCAGGAAGCCTTCAATGGCCGCAGCGGGCGCGCTGGTGCGGGGGCCTTTGCGTTCCTCGCGCTGGTCGGGCTGGTCAAGCGGCAGACCGTTTGCCACCAATGTCAGGCGGCGCGGGGTTACAAAGCTTGTCGCTTCGATTGTGCTTTCGGTAAAGCCGCGCTCGCCCAGCCCCTTGAGGAACAGGCGGCGCAGATGGCCGGCCGCTTCGGCCTGCATGCGGGCGGGAATTTCTTCCGAGAAAAGTTCAAGCAGAAACTCGGCCATGGTCAGCGCACCTTGCCCATGGGGCTTTCCAGCCAGGCTTCGCAGCAGGCCTTGGCCAGCGCGCGCACGCGGCCGATATAGGCCTGGCGTTCGGTCACGCTGATGACGCCGCGCGCGTCAAGCAGGTTGAAAGTGTGGCTCGCGCGGATTGTCTGCTCGTAAGCGGGCAGCACGTGGCGCCAGTTGTTGAATGCAGGGCTCTTGCCGACAGGTTTGGCGAGCAGGCTTTCTGCCTCCTTCTCCGCATCCCTGAAATGCTGGAAGAGGATTGCGGTATCGGCATGCTCGAAATTGAAGCCGGATTGCTCGATCTCGTTCTGGCGATAGACATCGCCCCACGACATGAAATCGGGCGCGTTGCGGTCGGTCGTGTTGAAGCCAAGGTCGAAGCCGCGATCGACGTTCTGCACATACATGGCGAGGCGCTCGAGGCCATAGGTGATCTCGCCCGAGACCGGATCGCAATCAATGCCGCCGACCTGCTGGAAATAGGTGAACTGCGTCACCTCCATGCCGTCGCACCAGACTTCCCAGCCAAGGCCCCAGGCGCCCAGCGTCGGGCTTTCCCAATCATCTTCGACAAAGCGGATGTCGTGGACACGGGCATCAAGCCCCAATGCCGCGAGGCTGCCGAGATAGAGTTCGAGAATGTTGGCGGGTGCGGGCTTCAGGATCACCTGGAACTGGTAGTAGCGCTGGAAACGGTTCGGGTTGTCGCCATAGCGGCCATCCTTGGGGCGCCGCGACGGCTGCACATAGGCGCATTTCCAGTTGTTCGGCCCCAGCGCGCGCAAGGTGGTGGCGGGGTGAAACGTGCCCGCGCCCATCTCCATGTCGTAAGGCTGCAGGATGACGCAGCCTTGCTTCGCCCAATAGTTCTGGAGCGTGAGAATGAGGCCCTGAAACGAGCGGTCAGGTGCGGGGGCAGTGGCGTCGGCAGCGGGCGGCATTGGCGTCAGTCTTTGTGGCGCGGCGCCACAGGCGCGCGCGCGGGTTCAGCAATCGCCGACGGGTTTAGCGGGACCGGCGCAAAGGGGAAAGGGGGGCGGCACTCTTCGGCCTCCCCTTTTCTTAAAGGGGAGGCGGGGCTTGCAAGAGCGCAGCGACTGCAAGTCCGGTGGGGTTGCGGGACGCTGTACTGAGCTTGTTAGTGGTGCCCCCCACCGATTTGCGAAGACGCAAATCTGCCTCCCCCAAGAACTGGGGAGGCGGAAGAGACAACAGCGCAGATGTGTGGATGCGATAGGCAACAAGGCGGTTGAAGGAAGGTTCAGCATTTGACAGCTTGCATTACTCGCCACCCACAAACCCGATGATGTACCCCATCAAATCCGGGTGCAGCGGGATGGTCGGGTCGGCATAGGTCGGTTCCTGGGCCGCGCGGTCGGCCTCGCTCGCCTTCAGCGTGTGGTTCATGCCGTCGATGATGATGAAATCCGCGTCCGGCTTGCCGGCAAGCAGCAACTCGGCGTCGTGCACCAGAACCTGAAAGTCGGTCGAGCCCTGGATGATGATTACGGGCACGGTGACCGCGCCCAGTTCCGCTGCGGGGTCAAGCGGCATCCATGAGATGAGATAAGGCTGCACGCTGGGCCGGAACAAGCCATAGAGCATGACGTTTGCATTGGGTGCAGGTTCGCCGCGCTCGAGAAGCGCAATCGTCTCCATGGCGTTATCCAGCAGCGGACCTTCGGGGATGCCCGCCCGCAATTGGCGGCGCAGGCCATCGGCAATGCGTTCGCCCGCGCCTGCAAGACAGATGAGCGCGTCCACATTGCCGGTCTTTGCCGCGAGGGTTCCGATCAGCACGCCTTCCGAATGGCCAAGCACGATCACGCGGCGCACGCCGGGCTGGGCGCGCAGCCATGCAACCCAGGCCAGCGCGTCATCGACATAAGTCTGGAAACGCAGATCCTCCTCGCGTCCGCCCGCAGCCGCGCTTTCGGCGACACCGCGCTTGTCGTAGCGCAGCGAGCCGATCCGCGCTTCGCCCAGTGCGCGCGCGACCATGCCATAGGCATCGGTTGAGACGAGGGGTCCATTGCCGTTGCGGTCGGTCGGGCCTGAACCCGCAATGATAAGGACGACGTCAAACGTCTCGTCCATCGGGCGGATGAACGAGCCGTGGAGCGTGCCGGTCGGCGTCTCAAGGGCTGCCTTGTTCTCTACCCACAGCGCTTCTGTCGCGCCTGAAGGTGTGGCGGCAAAGAGCAGGAACGCGATTGCTGCCGAAATGATGCGAAACATGGTGCCCCCATTCAGGTGACCAAGATTAGCCCCTTGTGCCGCGCGGCGTCGAGACTTTCACGCCCGGCGCGGGCCGCTCGCGCAATACGCCGCGGCGGAAGCGGAAAAGCCCGGCCGGCCGCCCGCCCGAGCGCGTGGAAAGCCGGCCTGTTGCCTCCACCAGTCCGCCCCCCTCCACCAGACGGCGGAAATTCTGCTTGTGCAGGCGCACGCCGGAGATCGCCTCGACCTGGCGCTGGAGTTCCAGAAGGGTGAACTCGGGCGGCATCAACTCGAACACCACCGGCCGGTATTTCAGCTTGCCGCGCAGGCGGCCCACGGCGGTTGCAAGGATACGGCGATGGTCAAAAATCATCGGACGGCCAAGGTCGGCGGGCATGTCGCGCAATTCGCGCGCGATGTCGCGGCCATCGCGCCGCGCCTCCTCCACCAGACCCGCTTCGTAGAGAAGTTCATAGCGTTCCAGCACGCGCTCCTCGTCCCAGGCGGTGCCGTCAAAGCCGAAGCAGAGATGGATGCGCTCGTTGCGTGCGTCACGGGTGCCTGCGCCTGCGGCCTGCGCCCATGTCTTGAGGCGCGGGCGGATCAGCCTGTCGATCATCGCGGGTTTCGCCTCGCGCCAATCCTCCCACGGCAGATAGGCGTACCAGTTGCGCCAGGCGGTGTCGGCGGATGGCGCAAGGCCTTGCGCGCGCGTCAGGGCAAGATAGCCGACCGATACAACGCGTGGGCCCTCGCCCAGGACGTCGTGACGGCCGCGGTCGCCGAATGTGTAAAGCTGTTCGGCATAGCCCATGGCGAGGCCGGTCTGGCGGCTGACCAGCGAGCGCAAGCCCGCTTCCAGCGTGCGGTCAGCCAAAGGCTCGAACGGGCCGAAGGGAAGTCCGTCGCGCTCCGGTCGCACGCCGCCGGCAGCCGCCTCTGACACATGGCGCACGATCAGCACATGCGGCGCATCATCGAATACGGCCACCACAGCGGCGTTGAGGCCGATGACAACCGATTGCCCTTCGCGCGCTGCCATTGTGCGCGTCAGCCTTTGGCCGGCTTTTTCGTGTGGCCCGAGCGGCGCGACGGCAAATGGAACAGGTCACCCTCGAACACAACGCGCGCGGGGCTCATTGCCTCGACCGCCGCGATCATGCGTCCGTTGCGGCCCAATAATCGGTCGGCATGGCTGACCAGGAGGCGGTTGGGCTGGGCGTGCGGGGCTTCGACGCGCATGTCACGGGCAATCTCCATCTCGCTTGCCTGCGGATTGACGTGACACAAAGTGATGAACATCGAGGCGGTCGAGCGGCTGATGCCCGCCCAGCAATGGATCAAAAGCGGGTCGCGGTGATCCCAGCCATCGATGAAGGAAAGAAGCTCCCTCACATGAAGCTCGCCCGGCGCGATCGCGTCCGCGCGCGGCTCGTGGATGTCGTTGACGCCCACTTTCAGATGGCGCCCGGGATCAATGCCCAAAGGCGTTTCGATCATGTGGGCGGGATCAAGCAGGCTCACCAGATGCGATGGCGCATGGGCCGCAATCGCATCGGCGATTCCGGAAAGTGGAGACACGAAGATTTTTGGCATAAGGGAGGACCGGAGCTTTCAAAGCGCAATCATAGGGGCGGCGGCACAAAGGTGCAAAGGGCGATCAGGAGGGCGCCAATTCCCGGAAGCGCTTGAGAAAACGGCGCTGGGCTTCGGTTGCGCTTTGCGGCTCAAGGCCCAGATGCTTCGTGCCGGTGGGCACGCCGAAAAAGCGGCGGCCTTCCTCGACCGAAAAACCGGCAAGCTGGGTTGCCTCGTAAAAGGCTGCCGCCGAATCAGCGCGCTTGATGAGGGCGGTCATGTCGGCCGGCAGGGTGGGGACGAGACCAAAGCGCACATGGATGGCGGCCAGCAGCCGCAGCTCGAACGCCTTGTAGTCAATGCCGACAGCGGCTTTGAAGGGGCTGATGAGGTCGCCCACGACATATTCCGGCGCATCATGGAGAAGGGCGGCCAGCCGCATCGCCGATGACAGGCGGGGCCGCAACTCGCCCGCCAGACGCTCCACCAGCAGGCAATGCTGGGCGACGGAAAAGGCGTGCGCGCCTTTGGTCTGGCCGTTCCAGCGGGCGACGCGCGCAAGGCCATGGGCGATGTCCTCGATCTCGATGTCGAGCGGCGAGGGATCGAGCAGGTCCAGCCTGCGGCCCGACAGCATGCGCTGCCAGGCGCGGGCGGTGGAGGATGCGGGCTTAGGGGATTTTGCGGCCACGAGGTCCGGGGCTCCATAAAATGGATGCGACTTGAAACACGGCCGGGCGGTGAGGGGCAATAGCGGTGACTTGTGCCATGCGTCAAAGGCGCGGCATCATGGCACCAGTACAAGCAAATGATCGCGGGTTTCCATGACAGATGCAAAGCCGAAGCTGCCCCAGCCCCTTTCCGCGCGCGACGTGCGCCTTGTGACCGATGCCAAGTCGCTGAAATTCAAGACGACGGACGAGCTGCAGCCCCTTGAGGTGCCCATCGGGCAGGCGCGCGCGCTGGAGGCGGTCACTTTTGCGGCGGCGATGAACCAGCCGGGCTACAATGTCCTGGCCGTCGGTCCGCGCGGCTCCGGCAAGCACACGGCGATTGACGCCCTTTTGCGCATGATTGCCGAAAAGAAGGGTGCTGTCTGCGACCGGGCCTATGTGTTCAATTTTGATGATCCCAGAAGCCCGCGCGCGCTGCATCTTGATGCGGGCTCTGCCGCCCGCCTGAAAGAGGCGATGGACCAGGCAATCGACGATCTGCAGACGGCGCTGCCGACGGTCTTTGAAGGCAGCCATTGGCGCCAGCGGCGCGAGGTGATCGATCAGGAATTCAATGCGCTCAGCACGGCGCGGCTGGATACGGTGCGCGTGGCTGCCGAAGGCCAGGGGCTTGCCATGATCTCGGGCCAGCAGGGCATCAGCTTTGCGCCGGTCAAGGACGGCCAGATCGTGCCGCCGGATGATTTCCGCAAATGGCCCGAGCAGGACCGCACGCGGGTCATCAATGCGCTGCAGGCGATGGACCGCATGCTGCAGACATCGCTCGCCGATCTGCCGCGCCACGAAAAGCAGCGGCGTGACCGGCTGCGCGCGCTCGAACGCGAGATGGCAGCCGATGTCATCAAGGAGCAGGTGGACGAGGTGCGCGTCCTTTTCGAGGGGCAGAACGACGCGCAATCCTTCCTCAATGATGTGGCCGAGGACCTGCTCGACCATCTCCATCTCTTCCGCCCACAATCACGCCCCGACGGCAGCGATGGCGAAACGCCGGAAATGATGGCCGCGCATGCGCTCAATGGCGACGAGTTCCTGCGTTATGCCGTCAATGTCATCGTCACCAATGATCCCAACAAGGGCGCGCCGGTCGTCTATGAACCCAATCCGCTTCTGGGCACGCTGATCGGGCGCATCGAGCATCGCGTGATCCAGGGAAGTGCGGTCACGGACTTCACCCTCATCCGCCCCGGCGCGCTGCACCGGGCCAATGGCGGGTTCCTCTTGGTCGATGCGAATGCGCTTTTCGTCCAGCCTGCGGCGTGGTTTGCGCTCAAGCGCGCATTGCGCACGGGCGAGATCCGCTATGACATCCTGACCGAGGGCAATGTGATGGTGACAACCACCATCGACCCCGATCCGGTGCCGCTGGATGTGAAGGTCATCCTCTTTGCCGACCGCTACATCGCCATGCAGCTTGCCGCCATGGACCCGGACCTGGGGGAATTGTTCAAGGTCGAAGCCGATTTCGACGAGACCGTGCCGCGCAACGCGGCAAATGAGGCAGAGGTCGGGCGGTTGACGGCGGCCATCATCCGCCGCAACAAGCTTTTGCCCTTCGATGCGGCCGGCGTTGCCGCCATCATCGATGAGCAAGTGCGTGTCGCCGATGACGTGCGCAAGATTTCGGTGATGACGGCCCCCTTGGCTGATCTCGTGCGCGAAGCCACCTATCACGCCCGCAAGGCGGAAAGACGTGTGGCCGGTGCCGCCGACGTGCGGGCAGCGCTTGCCGCGCGCAACCAGCGCTCCGAGCGCATCCGCGAGCACTCGCTCGACATGATCCGCGACCGCAAGATCATGATCGAGACGCAAGGGATGGAGACGGGCCGGATCAACGGACTGACCGTCCTGTCGGCGGGCAACGTCATTTTCGGGCGTCCGTCGCGCATCTCGGCGATGGCCAGTGCGGGCCAGGGCGAAGTGATCGACATTGAGCGCGAAGTGGCCTTGAGCGGCCCCATCCATGCCAAGGGCGTGCTCATCCTGCAGGGCTATCTTTCGGGGCAATTCGGCCAGGACGCGCCGCTGGCGCTCAGGGCAAGCGTCGTGTTCGAACAATCCTATGGCGGTGTCGAAGGCGACAGTGCGAGTGCCGCCGAACTTCTGGCGATCCTTTCGGCTGTCGCCAATGTCCCCTTGCGGCAGGACCTGGCGATTACGGGATCCATCAGCCAGCACGGGCGCATCCAGCCGATTGGCGGCGTCAACCACAAGATCGAGGGCTTCTTCGAAATCTGCAAGGCGCGCGGGCTGACGGGCACGCAAGGCTGCGTCATTCCCGCCGCCAATGTCACCAACCTGATGCTGGACGAGGAAGTGCGCGACGCCATCGCGGCGGGGCGCTTCAGCGTGACGCCGATTGCCGAGGTCGATGAGGCCATTGCGTTCTTTACCGGCCGCGATCCCGAAGAAGTGCGCGCCAAAGCCCGTATCCGTCTTGCGGAATTTGCCCGTATTGCACGCGAGCATGCGTCGCCTGCGCGTTGAAGATCAGGCTTGACCTGCGTCAAGATGGGGAGCACCCCAATCTGGGACCAATGGATCAGGAGCACTGGAAAGGTACCGCCATGCCCATGAAATATTTTCTCTGCCCGGTTTCAGGAACGCCTGCCGACGCACCCGCGCTTGCCACCGCGCTGAAACTGGCGCGGGATGGCGGCGGTCACGTGCGCGCGCTCTTCGTGCGCCCGCAGATATCGGCTGCCATTCCCTATCTCGGCGAAGGCATCACGTCGTCGGCAATGGCCGAGATTGCCCGGCAGGCGACAATTGCCGCCGATCACGCGCTTGCCCGCGCGCGCAAGGCGATTGAAGCAACCGGTGCAGATGCTTCGCTACTCTCGTTGCGGGAAGACGACGGCTATTTTGCCGATGAGGTGGCAGCGGCCGGCCGGCTTGCCGACGCGGTTGTCTTTGCGGTTGGTCAGGGCGGCGAACCCTTTCCGGAACGCTCTGCCGTCGAGGAGGTGCTCCTTCATACGCGGCGTCCGCTCATTCTGGCGCCCCGCAAGACGCCGCAAACCATCGGTGCAAAGATTGCAATCCTCTGGAACAACAGCCTGCCGGCTGCGCATGCTGTGACGGCAGCGCTGCCGTTCCTTGAGAAGGCGCAGTCGATCGACATCATCCACCGCGCGAGCGACAAGGATCCGGCGGGCGAGACACGTGAACTTGCCGAGGCGCTTTCCATCCGCGGCCTCAAGCATCAATTGCGCCTCATTGCACCGGGAACCGCACGTGACCATGACGCGCTCAGCGACGCCGTGCGAGCGTCAGGTGCCGACCTTGTGGTGATGGGCGGCTATGCCCACAGCCGCATCCGGGAACTTGTTTTCGGCGGGGTCACGCGCCACATGCTGGCACTGGGTGATGTCACCGTCCTGATGGCGCATTGACTTTGCCTGTCGTGGCCGCAAGGTGTCGGTCCGTTGCGGCAACCAGCAGAAAGAACCCGTCATGCGTCACATAAGTGCAGCTATTCTGGCAGGCATCATGGCTCTCGCCTCATTTGGCGGCCTTGCGGCTGCCAAAGGACGAAATGACATATCAGGCGAATGGCAGGGCCTCTATCTCAGCAACGCCGGGGGCGATGCCAACACGTTCACCCTGACCTTCAGTGGGTCGCCCGCGTCACTTTCAGGCAGTGTCGTCGAGGTCAATGTCTTTGGTGACCACAATCTCGCGCTGTTCCTGACAGCCGACATCAGGGGCGAGCAGAACGGCAGCAACATCTATTTCGAGAAGACATATGACGGATCGGGCGGTGTCAGCCATTCGGTCCAGTATCAGGGAATGCTGAGTAGCGATGGCCGGCATATAAGCGGCACCTATTATCTCAACGGTACTGCTGCCGGCGTTTTCGAGCTGGCCCGATAGCCCCCGTAGCCCCCGATAGCCAAGGCCGATAACTGGAGGTTCAATACGCATGACGCTCTATTCAATCCGCCTCGAACTTGCCCGCAATCCAGGCGCGCCCGAAGGCGACAGCAATCACGGCTATGACCTGATCGCGCCGCTCGATTCCGCCGGCAAGCTCGACAAGGCCGCCTATGCCGGCGTGAAAGAGCGCTGCGTCGTGCGCCATTTTGCCGGCGGCCACCAGGAAAAAGGCCATCTGGTCGAGGGCAAGGAAGGCTGGCGCTTCGACTACCGCAAGGGTGATGCCGACGACGAACCGCTGTTCCGTCTCGACATGCATGCCTTCAAGGTCGGCGAATATGTTTCCGTCACCGAGCATGACGGCGTGATGCGCACGTTCAAGGTCGTCGCCGTTGACAAGCTCGCCTGAGCTTCAGACGCGCTGAAGGACCACGCTGCCCGCCGAATAGCCCGCACCGAACGAGCACAGAAGCCCGAGCTCGCCCGGTGCCATGCCGTCGTGGTGCTTGTGGAACGCAATCACCGAGCCCGCCGAGCTCGTGTTTGCATATTCGTCAAGGATGTTGGGCGCTTCGCCCGGCGCGGGGTCGCGTCCCAGCACCTTGCGGGCGATGAAATCATTCATGTTGATGTTTGCCTGATGGAGCCAGAGGCGCTTCAGGCTGCCGGTGGCAAGGCCCAGCGATGCGAGATGGGAAAGGATCATCCCCGCAACCATCGGCACGACTTCCTTGAAGACCTTGCGGCCCTCCTGCACGAAAAGCTTGTCAGGCGCGTTGACAGTTTCGGGCGCGGTGCGGTTCAAGAATCCGAAATTGTTGCGGATGTTGTTCGAGAATTTTGTGAGAAGCCTTGTGCCGAGGATCTTCCACTGCACCTTGCTGGTCGCCTTGCCGGCATCTTCCACCAGAACGGCCGTTGCAACATCACCAAAAATGAAATGGCTGTCGCGGTCGCGCCAGTTGAGATGGCCTGAACAGATTTCCGGGTTGATGACCAGGATCGCGCGCGCATTGCCGGCCCGGATCATGTCGGCGGCGGCCTGGATGCCGAAGGTGGCGGAAGAGCAGGCCACGTTCATGTCAAAGGCAAAACCCTCGATCCCCAGCGCCTCCTGAATCTCGATGGCGATGGCGGGATAGGCGCGCTGAAGGTTGGAGCAGGCGCACATGACACCGTCGATGTCGGCGGGGTCGCGCCCGGCGCGGGAAAGCGCATCGCGCGCGGCGGCAACACCCATCTCGGCGAGGATCGACAATTCGCTGTCGGGCCGTTCGGGCAGGCGCGGCCCCATCACGTCGGGGTCAAGGATGTTTTCCTTTTCCACAACATAACGCTGCCTTATGCCGGATGCCTTGACGATGAAATCGGTCGAGGAGGGCTGGAGCGAATTGTTGCCTTTAACCTGCTCGCGCCGCACATATTCGTTGAACGAGGCGACCAGTTCTTCATTGGTAATTGCGTGCGCGGGCGTAAACAGCCCGGTCGCGGAAATGACGATATCGGTCATTTGTGCGTGCGTCCCTTGATTGTGCTGGCCGTGGTTCTAGCGCATTTTCATGGGAGCTTTAAGGGGCCTCGCCAGCCCGGAACAAAGGCGCTAGATGAAGGCCATGTCACAATCGCGTGCGTCACAGCTTTCGGACAAGGCTGCGCTGGTGCTGTTTTCCGGCGGGCAGGATTCGGCTACCTGCGTGGCCTGGGCCGTGTCGCGGTTCGAGCGCGTGGAAACACTGGGCTTCACCTATGGCCAGCGGCACAGTGTCGAGCTTGAATGCCGTCCAAAATTCCTTGCCGGGCTGAAGGACATCATGCCGGCGGCGCGGACGCGGTTGGGTGATGACCATATGCTCGACCTTTCGCTGCTTGGTGCCATCGGCGGTACCGCGATGACGGAAGAGAGCGCGATTACTGCGGGCAGCGGCGGATTGCCGACGACCTTTGTGCCGGGCCGCAATCTCCTTTTCTTCGTGGCGGCTTCTGCTTTGGCGTGGCGGCGGGGCATCCGTCATCTTGTCGGCGGCATGTGCGAGACCGATTATTCCGGCTATCCTGATTGCCGGAACGAGACATTGCAGGCGCTTGGCCGGGCGATCAATCTCGGCACGGACGAGGATTTCGTCATCGACACGCCGCTGATGCAGGTGGACAAGGCGGGCACATTCGCGTTGGCGCGCGCGCTGGGCGGTGAGGCACTGCTTCATCTCGTCATCGCGGACACACATTCCTGCTATCGCGGCGACCGCATGCATCGCCACGTCTGGGGCTATGGCTGCAATGATTGTCCGGCCTGCGATCTCAGGCGCAAGGGCTATGAAAAATTTTCGGAGCGGGCGTGACCTACAGCGTCAAGGAAATGTTCTTCACCCTGCAGGGCGAGGGCGCGCGCACGGGACGGGCTGCCGTGTTTCTGCGTTTTGCCGGATGCAATCTGTGGTCCGGGCTTGAGCGCGACCGCGCGTCAGCAATCTGCACGTTCTGCGACACGGATTTCGTCGGCACGGATGGCGCGGGCGGTGGCAAGTTTGCTGACGCTTCTGCGCTATCGCGTGCGGTTGCCGCACTCTGGCCGGGTGGCGGCAAGCCCTATGTCGTCTGCACCGGCGGCGAGCCGCTGCTACAGATGGATGCACCGTTGATCGATGCGCTGCATCAGGCGGGCTTCGAGATTGCGGTCGAGACCAATGGCACGCTTAAGGCTCCGCCCGGCATTGACTGGATCTGCGTCAGTCCGAAGGCGACGGCGCCTCTGGTTCTGACGCAGGGCGATGAACTCAAGCTGGTTTACCCGCAGGCGACAGCACGCCCCGAGCGTTTCGCGGGTCTTTCCTTCCCGCATTTCTTCCTGCAGCCGATGGATGGCCCAAGCCAGGCGGAAAACACCAAAGCGGCCATTGCCTATTGTCTGGCGCACCCCCAATGGCGGCTCAGCCTGCAAACCCACAAGATCATGGGTATTCCCTGAGCCTACCCGTGATGGAAGCAGGAAAGCGTTTGCCTTGGGCAGGCGCTTTCCTTTATGAGCCCGCCCCATGCTCGAGATCACCAAGACCTTCGGCTTTGAGGCCGCCCATTTCCAGCCCGCCGCGCCCGAGGGTCATCCCAACCGGCGCGTGCACGGCCACAGTTTCGTGGCCGATGTGACATTGGCGGGCGAGGCGTCGCCGCAAAAGGGCATGATCCGCGACTTCGAGGATGTGGACCGGGCACTTGCCCGCGTGCGCGACCTTCTGGACCATCAGTTGCTCAATGACATTGCGGGACTCGGCGTGCCGACACTGGAGCATCTGGCGCGTTTCATCTTTGATCAGGTGAAGGGTGATCTGCCCGAGATCGTGCGTGTGGCCGTGCGCCGCCCGGCGCTTGGCCAGACATGCTGCTATGCGCCTGCGGTGAAGGGGCATTCGTGATGGCACCAAAGCAAAAGCTCACATTGCTTGGACGCGCGGCCAAACTGCCGGCCTCGCCCGACAAGGCGCTGCTTGAAACGGTTGCCAACCCGCATCGGGGCACGGATTACGTGATCCGCTTCGTGCAGCCCGAATTCACCAGCCTTTGTCCGGTGACGGGCCAGCCCGACTTTGCGCATTTCGTCATCGACTATGTGCCGCGTGCCCGCATCGTTGAGTCGAAGTCGCTGAAGCTCTACTTCCAGTCGTTCCGCAACCACGCCGCCTTCCACGAGGCGTGCACGATCGACATCGGCAAGAAACTCGCGGCGGCACTGTCGCCGAAATTCCTGCGCATCGGCGGCTATTGGTATCCGCGTGGCGGCATGCCGATCGACATATTCTGGCAGATGGGCACGCAACCGCGCGGGTTGTTCATTCCCGACCAGAACGTGCCGCCCTATCGCGGGCGCGGGTGAGGCTCCTAGCGGCCCGGCCGGTACTCGCGTGTAATGTGCGGGCGCAGATCGCTTTCATTCAGCCAGATCGTTCGCCACTGCTCTGCTGCGAAAAGCGGTGCCTGATCGGCATAATGGGGTGACGCCTCATCGAGCGTCGCCGATCCGAAATTGTGGACCGCCTTCATCGTCACGCTGCCATCGGGCGCCCAGGTAGCGACCAGAATGTAGCTGTCGCCGCCCTTGGGCATGAGCGTGCCGTCATCGCGCAATTTCAGGCGGCGTTCGGGCGTCATTTCATACTCGACTGCACGCAGCGTATCGAAGCTGCCCGCAAGGGGTGCGGCGAAGTTGCCATGACGCATGATGTTCACTTCACGCCATTCGGGATCAATGCGCCCGAAATGCGCCATCAATTCCTCCGCCGACCGGCGCAGATGGGCGGTGACATCGCCGCGCGGCTTTCCTTCAAAGAGCGGCAGGAGCACGGGCGTGGCTGTCATCACGGCTAGTGCCATGGCGCGCGCATCGAGCGTTGCCCGCAGGTCCCAGTCGCGCAATACAAGCTGCGCAGCGGCAAGTAGGGGATCGTCGGCGAAATCCATCGCCAGGATCTCGTTGCGCAGTTCCGCCATCAGGCCGGTTGCGCCATAGGTCGTGTCCATCTTGATGGCGATGAACTCGTCGCCTGTGATGCTGGTGTCGGCCGCGAATAATTCAAGGAAGCGCTGCACGCGGTTGGTCACCTGTAAATCCAGCCCTTGCTCGGGCGGAAAGGACGCAGGATCAAGGCTGCCCGGGCCGCGCGTGGCAAGGAAAGGCGACGAATTTGCATTCACCAGAAAGCCGGAGGCGGGATCAACGATACGCGGCACGGCCTCGAAGGGCAGGAAGCGCGTCCAGATGAGATCGCTGCGGTCGCCGGGCAGATAGTCGTGCCAGTTGAGGCCTGGCATGCGGTCGGGGAATGTGCCGTTGTGATAGAACGCGATGCGTCCTGTGTTGTCGGCATAAAGGAAATTGAGGCTGGGCAGCGCCTGCATCCGCAAAGCCGCCTCGAACTCCGCGTGGGTCGTTGCGCGGTTGAGGCGATGGTAGGCGGTGACCTGGCGGATCTCATCCATGCCGGCAAAGCGGATCGCATAGGTACCGTGGCTAAGGCGCAGGACCGGCCCAAAGGCCGAGTGCAGGGTCGGCTGATGAAATGTCCAGCGCAGTGGTCCCAACAGGCGCACGGTGATTGCAGCCTCGCCGACTTCAAAGTCGCGCCATGTGCCATCAAGCAGATACTGGTTTTCATTCTCCGGATTGACGGTCAGCACATAGATGTCGGCGAGATCGACGCGGTTGACCGTGTTTGCCCAGCCAAGGGCCGGCCCCGCGCCATGCAGGATGAAGGGGGAACCCGGAAAGACGCCGCCGGTCATGTCCCAGCCCTCGTCCGATTTCACGCGCACCTCATACCAGGCGACCGGGCCTTTCCATGGCTGGTGCGAGTTGACGAGAAGGCGCGTCGCGCCATCGGCCGCACGCAAGGGCGACATGGCAGCGGCGTTGGAGCCGATGTCGTGACCATCAAGGCCCGGAAAAATGTCGGCGGTATTGCGCCCGGCGACGGGATGGGGGCGCTCTGTCGCGCCGCCCAATTCCTCGATCATGCGGCCAAGGCCATAGAAGAAGGGCGAGCGCAGCACAAAGCCTGCCACCACATCCGCGCCTGTCACCGGCACAAGGCCGGGTACCGCGCCACCCTCATGCTCGGCGGCATAGAGATTGATGCCTGCGGCATACGCCTCCACCACGGCGCGGGTTTCGGGCGGAATGTCGGTGAGGTAGCGCGCCGCCAAACGCTCGCGAATGCCGAAGAGGTCAACCATGTAGTCGAAGCGCGCGGCCTTCTCGCCCTGCAACTCGGCAAGCCTCCCGCGCGCAAGCATGACTGTCTCGGCGATGGTCGCGAAATCATCCTCGGCATGGGCGTAGGCAAGGCCGAAGGCGACATCGGCGTCGCGACGCCCATAGATGTGGGGCACGCCAAATTCATCGCGCATGATGCGCACGTCATACTGGCCTGCAGCGGCGAGGTGCGGGGCTGGATCGAAGGAACGTGCCTGCGCATCACGGATGAGCACGATAAACGTGCCGGTCACCAGTGCAAAAAGTACAATTGCCAGAATTCGCCGCAACCAGATCATGAACGCGCGCCCCCAAGAATGCCGTGGCGCGAGACTTGACTGATTTCCGGCAGAAGGGGAAGGGCATGCGCCCCGTCCGCGACGGCCTAATGCAGCATCAGTGCGGGAATGGTGACGCCCGAAAGCACGTGGCGGGTAAAGCCGCCAAAGACCGTTTCACGCATGCGGCTGTGGCCATAGGCGCCCATGACCATCATGTCGGCGCCCCATTCGCCTGCCATCGCTGAAATGACAATGGCGGGCGGGCGTTCACCGGCGGCAACACATTTTGCCTCGGCCGGAAGCCCATGCCGGTTCAAGAGCTGGACGACACCTTCTGCTGACTCAATGTTGGCGCGCGACGGGCGTCCGTTCTCGGTGACGCTCGCCACCAGAATGCGTTTGGCACGGCGCAGGAAGGGCAGGGAAGCCGTCACCGCGCGGGCTGCCTCCGGGGCATTCTTCCAGGCAACAAGAACGGCGTCGCCCGGATTTTCGCGCGGCTTGCCGGCCAAGAGGATGGGCTTGCCGCAGGCATAGAGGATGTTGCCGACCATGGTCGCGGGCAGGCCGCCGTCAATCTGGCCATCGATCACCACCAGATCATGCCAGCGTCCGACGGTTGCAACCTCGTTCACCTCATCGCCGGTGCGCTCGGCCCATGACATTTTTCCTTCTGGAAGCAGCTTTACCGCCTTGTCGTATTGGCCGCGCACGGTCCCGGACCGCAGGCGGTCCTCCTCCTCCAGAATCTTCCAGAGATCCGAAACAACAAGGCTGCCGCCCATCTCTGCCGTCATGGCAGCGCCGGATGCCTTGACCGCGACGTCAACCGGATCGGGATGGATGCGCAGGCATGACAGATGGGCGTCAAACAAGCGCGCCACCGCCACGCCCGTTGCGAGGGCAACATTGGCATGGCCGATTGACGGGACAAGGATCGATTTCACCTTTGCGACCTCTGGGCGACCTCTGGTGCGACCTCTGGCAGGATGTCGGGCGGCAGCGCCGGTGCCTGCCACCCCGAGGCCATGCTTGCCGCATTGGCATTGGCGTGCGTTGACGTGTATCAAATGCACCGCACGTTTGGTGCCAGACTGGATGCCGGAGACATTTTTGATGCATGCCTTGCTGCAGGGCGCGGGTAATGACGCGCTGTTCATGACCCTGATCGATACCGCCGTTGACGGTATCGTCGTCATCGACGTGTCCGGCAACATTCAGGTCTTCAATCCCGCCTGCGAGCGCCTGTTCGGCTATGCGCCTGCGGACGTGCTTGGAAAAAATGTAGCCATGCTCATGCCGCCACCCTATCGCGGCCTGCATGCGCACTTTGTCGGCAAATACGTCAAGACGGGTGAGGCCAAGATCATCGGCATCGGGCGGGAAGTTGTCGGCCAGCGCAAGGATGGCTCGACCTTTCCGATGTATCTTTCGGTCGGTGACGGAACGCTGCACGGCGCGCGCATTTTTGTCGGCATCATCCACGACATCACGGCGCGGCGCGACATGGAGCGCCGCCTTGCCACGATCCAGAACGAGCTTTCGCATATCGGCCGGGTCGGCGTGATGGGCGAGATGTCGGCGGCACTTGCCCATGAACTCAACCAGCCGCTGGCGGCGGCACTCAATTACGCCAATGCTGCCAAGCGCCTGATTGCAGTCCAGTCGGGTTCAGTGCCGGGGGGCGATGCGCGCGTCGCCGAGATGGTCGACAAGGCGGCAGCCCAGATTTCGCGGGCAGGCGATATTCTCAAATCGCTCCGGGCTTTTGTCGCCAAGGGCGAATCCGCGCGTGGCCGCGAAGACGTGAACGGCCTTGTGGATGAAGCGATCGATTTCTGCCTGAGCGATTTGCGCGACCACATGATCCATGTGGAGCGGAAACTTGCCGGACACCTTGCGCCAGTGGTGATGGACCGGATCCAGATCCAGCAGATCATCGTCAATCTCCTGCGCAATGCGCTCGATGCGCTTGCCGGTCAGGAGACACGCGAGATCACCGTCATGTCGCGGGCTGCCAAGGCGGGCACGCGCGACGCGGTCGATATCCTGGTGGCAGACAGCGGGCCGGGCGTGCCGGCCGAGGTCGTGTCGCGCCTGTTCGAGCCCTTCACCACCAGCAAGCCTTCCGGACTGGGCGTCGGCCTTGCGATCTGCCGGTCCATCGCGCACGCCCATCATGGCGAAATTTTCCATTCTCCGGATGACGCGCTGGCACTTGGCTGCCGCACCTGCTTTGTGCTGCGGCTTCCGCTTCTGGGGCAGTCCGAATGAGCGGCGAGGCCGTCTTCGTCGTTGATGATGATGGCGATGTGCGGGATTCGCTCTGCGCACTTCTGACAGCAGGGGGGTATGCGTGCACGGGCTTTGAAACCGCCATGGCATTCCTTGCAGCCCTTGACCGGATGCTGGCGCAAGGGCCGCTGTCCACGCCGGCCTGCCTTGTGACCGATGTGCGGATGCCCGGTATGGACGGGCTTGCCCTGCAGGACGAGATCATGCGGCGGCGCATCAACCTGCCGGTCGTCGTCGTGACGGGACATGCCGACGTGCCCCTGGCCGTGCGCGCGATGAAGGGGGGCGCCATGGATTTCATCGAGAAGCCCTATGACGATGAAGCCATGATGCAGGCGGTTGCGCGGGCACTCAAGGCTGCGGGGTCCAGTCAGGCGCAGGCCAATGCCGCCCAGCAGGCGCAGGCGCGGCTTTCCACGCTGACCCAGCGTGAGCGGCAGGTGCTTGATCTCCTGGTCGCGGGGGCCGCGAACAAGCAGATCGCCTTTGAATTGGACATTTCGCCACGCACGGTCGAAATCCACCGGGCGCATGTCATGGACAAGATGGCGGCCAAGAGCCTGTCCGACCTCGTGCGTATGGCACTGGCGGTCCGGGCCGCCGAGTGACGGTCATTGTCGCCCGTTGTCGCGACGGCATACGTAGAATCCCCTAAGGGCTAAACCTGAATGTTCACAGCCGCCTGACAAGGCCAGCATCCCCCCGACACTTGAGCGCGACTCGCGGGGGACATCATGGGTGCGAACTTCACACTGGAACGCCAGAACATCCGGCCGGTCGCGCCTGCCCAGACGGTCCTGCGCGACTTGCCCTCCGGCGGCGTTGTCCCTTGCGATGTCGGCATCGCCGTGCTGGAGCGCGCGGCGGGCCTTATCCACTTCAAGCGCAACCAGATGATTTTCAGCGAAAGCGATGCGGCGGCGCATGTCTATCGCGTCCAGTCGGGTTGCGTACGGCTGACCCGGCTCACGCCCGACGGCCGCCGCCAGATCAGCGCCTTCCTTCATGCGGGTGACTGGTTCGGCTTCGAATGGATCAACGCCTATGGCGTCAATGCCGAAGCGGTCAGCGATGTGTGCCTCCAGTCTGTGCCGCGCCGCATCATGGAGCGGATGGCGCGCGAGGACACACGGATCGCTTCCTTCTTCCACGGACTGCTGGCCGAACGCTTTGCGCAGGCGCAGGATCACGTCATGGTCCTTGGCCGCCATACGGCGCGCGAGCGCGTGACAGGCTTCCTGTTGTCCTTGGCGGCCCGGATTTCACACGGCCCGGATGGTGTCCTGGAACTGGCGATGGGTCGCCAGGACATCGCTGATCATCTGGGACTGACCATCGAGACGGTCTGCCGGGTGCTTCACGACTTGCGCAAGCAGCGGCTGGTGGGCGTGCCCGACATCCACCGGCTTGAGCTTTTGAATGTCGACGGGCTTGCAGCCATGGTCGAAGGGGCTGTGCAGGTTCCGGAAGCCGCCTGAGTCGAGAGCTGGTTCAACGGCCAAGGCCCCAGGACTGAAAGCGGTAGGCGACATCAGGATCGCGCGTGAGCGCGCGGGCGATGTCGTTGTCGCCGCCTTCGACATCGCCCAGCCTGACGCGCGCCAGGCCGCGCATATAGAGGACATCGGCCGATTCAAGCTTGTCGCGCATCAGGGCATCGGCTTCATTGCGGGCGGCCTCGAATCGCCCCAGTTTCATATAGACAAAAATCCGGTTTGCCTTGAATGAGCCATTGCCGGGCGCCAGCGCGATGGCGCGCTCGCATTCGGCCAGTGCGGTTTCCAGCCCGAGGTTGCGTTCCGCCCGCAACCAGCATGACGCGTCGCGATAGTCGGCCTCGTTTTCGCGGTCGTGGACAATGGCATAGGCGATATCTTCCAGCGCCTTGCGATTGTCGCCGAAGCCCGCGTGCAACATGCCACGCCAGTAAGCCGCGTCGCCACGTCCGGGATCTATGGCCAGCGCAAGCGAATAGTCGCTGAGCGCTGCCGCCCTGTTTTTCAGTCTCTCGTTTGTGACCGCCCGGTCATAGGCCGCATCCGCATTGGCGGGATCAAGTTCCAGCGCGCGGGTGAAGTGGGCCAACGCCGCCTCCATCTCGCCCTTCCCGAAAAGGACAACGCCCATGCCGACAATGGCATCGTCGTCTTCGGGCACGCGGATGAGCGCGTTGCGATAATCGCACATGGCCTCGTCACTGTTGCCAAGACCCTCATTGGCGCGACCCCTGTTGTACCAGACCCAATGGTAGGCGGGGTTGAGCGCAATCAGCGCGTCGAAATCGGCCAGTGCCTTGGCATGTTCGCCAATCATGAGATGCGCCTCACCCCGGAGCGACAGCGCGAGTTGGTGTCGCGGTTCCAGCACCAGCGCGAAACTGTAGTCGCGGATCACCTGTTCGTAGTCCGCCTTCTGGAAGAAGGCATAGCCGCGACGGAGATGGAGCATTGACCGGAATGATGGCGCGAGCCCCTCAATCGCCATCAGGCGGCTGCAAGCCGCAATCGTAACTTCGGGCACACCACCCCAGTCCATGCAGACCGCCCGGTCGTCAGCGCGGGCCGTGCCGACAAAAGGCAAAAGGGTGAGCGCGGCTGTGGCAATGACCACAGCCCGGCGGCAAGCCCGCCAATATTCCCGCGCGACAATTGCCACTTCCCCCATGGCCGCAAGCATAGGATGAAATCAGGCAGCAGGAAAAGTCCTGCGGCTCCTCCTTTCATTTGCCCGGCATTGGGGCTAGGAAGCCCGGCGCCTTAACCACTTGCTGGCTCAAGATTGGCCCAAGACCGTTCCATGATCCGCGTGACCGACACGATCACACTTGACCCCGCCGAGATCGGCGAGAGTTTTGTGCGCGCGTCCGGCCCCGGCGGCCAGAACGTCAACAAGCTCTCAACCGCCGTCATGCTGCGGTTTGATGTGAAGAACTCGCCCTCGCTGCCCCCAGGCGTGAAGGAGCGATTGATCGCGCTGGCCGGCAAGGCGGTCACGCGCGATGGCATCCTTGTCATCAAGGCGCAAACCCACCGCACGCAGGAGCGCAACCGGGCGGATGCGGTCGAGCGCTTGATCGACATGATTGCGCGCGCCGCCATTGTTCCGAAAGTCCGCCGGGCGACCAAACCCAGCCGTGCGGCAAGGGCGCGGCGGGTTGAATCCAAAAAGGCGCGTGGCGAAATCAAGTCCATGCGCGTCAAGCCGCGCACGGATGATTGATCAGACATGGCGCCGCCGCTTCTCCATTTGCGCGACATTTCGCTGACATTCGGCGGTGCGCCACTATTCGATGGTGCCGAGTTGAAGGTGGAGCCCGGCGGCCGCGTCGCGCTTGTGGGCCGCAACGGCTCGGGCAAATCGACACTCCTCAAAATCGCCGCCGGGATCATCGAGGCGGATCACGGCATCCGCTTCATCCAGCCGGGCGCGCGCGTGCGCTATCTGCCGCAGGAACCTGATCTCACCGGCTTTGCCTCCGTGCTCGCCTATGTCGAAGCGGGGCTTGATGAAGGCGACGACATGCATCAGGCGCGCCGCATCCTGGGCGAACTCGGCATTGATCCCGATGCCGCGCCTGCACGGCTTTCCGGCGGCGAGGTCAGGCGCGCGGCGCTGGCACGAACGCTGGCGCCATCGCCGGACATCCTCCTCCTTGATGAGCCGACCAATCATCTTGACCTGCCCGCGATCGAATGGCTGGAGAGCGAGTTGCTGGCAAGTCCGGCCGCCATCGTGCTCATCAGCCATGACCGGCGCTTCCTGACGCGCATGTCGCGGCAATGCGTGTGGCTCGACCGGGGCGTCACGCGCACGCTTGATCGCGGCTTCGAAGCGTTTGAGGAATGGCGCGATCAGGTGATGGAAGAAGAAGAGCGCGAGCGCCACAAGCTTGACCGCCAGATTGTGCGCGAGCTCGACTGGCTTCGCTACGGCGTGACGGCACGGCGCAAGCGCAATGTGCGCCGCCTTGGCCAGCTTCATGAATTGCGGGCACGCGCGCGGAACTGGCGCGGCCCCCAGGGCGACGCCAGGCTTGCGGCATCGCAAGCGGGCACCTCCGGCACGCTGGTGATCGAGGCCAATGACATTTCACTCGGTTTTGCGGGGCGCGAGATCGTCACGCGGTTTTCGGCCCGCATCCATCGCGGTGACCGGGTGGGCGTGATCGGTGCCAATGGCGCGGGCAAGACGACGCTCATCCGCATGCTTACCGGGGCGCTTGCGCCCGACAGCGGCACGGTGCGGATGGGCAGCGCCATTGCGATGATCACGCTTGACCAGACGCGCTCGACCCTTGATGGCACGGCCACGCTTGCCGACACGCTGACGGGCGGGCACGGCGATCAGGTGATCGTCGGCGGGCAATCACGCCACGTCATCGGTTACATGAAGGATTTTCTCTTCACGCCGGAACAGGCGCGCCAGCCGGTTGAAGCGCTTTCAGGCGGCGAACGCGGGCGGCTTGCGCTGGCTGTGGCCCTGGCGCGACCTTCCAATCTTCTGGTGCTTGATGAGCCGACCAATGACCTTGACCTTGAGACGCTTGATCTCCTGCAGGAGCTGATTGCCGACTACGAAGGGACCGTACTGGTCGTCAGCCATGACCGCGATTTTCTCGACCGCGTGGCGAGTTCGGTGATCGCGCATGAGGGCGGCGGGTTGTGGCGCATCTATCCCGGCGGTTACTCGGACATGGTGCGCCAGCGCGGGCAGAATGTTGCCGAGCGGGTGGATGCCAAGGCAAAGACCGTGGTGCGCGAGGCTGCGCCAGCGGCGGCGCGCAAACTCTCGTTCAAGGAAAAGCACGCGCTTGAGACGCTGCCCGCGCACATCGCGAGCTTGCAGGCGCGTGTTTCGACCTTGCAGAAACTGCTCGCCGATCCCGGGCTCTATGCGCGGGATGGTGCGGCCTTCAGCAAAGCCAGCGCGGAACTCCCGGAAGTCATGTCCGCGCTCGATGCCGCCGAGACCCAGTGGCTTGAACTCGACATGCTGCGTGAGGCGCTCGCGCGCGGCGAATTTCGGTGACAGTGCACTAAATGAATTAAGTGCACTACCACCGAGATTGGGCGCCGAAATTACTCAGTTGGACCAGTAGATGAATTCCTCGCCCGGCACGGGTGGCTTGCCGAGCGGACGGTCGAGTGCAAACGGCCCTTCGACCAAGGCAGGCCAGATCGGCGCGACCTGCTCAGCGTCATGCGCTTCAAGCAATGCACGCAATTCGGCGACCTTTTCCGGCATAGCGGCGGCCAGATTGTTTTTTTCGCCGGGATCGTCGGCCAGATTGTAGAGCCAGTCCTTGCGCGGCGTTTCGGTCACCTGGAGTTTCCAGTCGCCCTGCATCACGACCATGTAAGGGCCTGAGCGCCAGAACAAGGTCTCGTGCGGCAGGTCGGTGCGCGCGCCGGTGACGAAGGGCAGGATGTCGACACCATCGATGATACGGTCGGCGGGCAGGCTGACGCCGGCAGCAGCAGCTGACGTTGCGAAAATGTCGAAATGGCTGATCGCATTTGCGTAGGTTGTGCCCGGTGCGATGCGGCCCGGCCATTGCATGAAGAAGGGCACGCGGATGCCGCCCTCGAAGAACGTCGCCTTCCAGCCGCGATACGGGTCGTTCAGGCCCTCAAGCCCGATATAGTTGGCACCGCCATTGTCGCTGGTGAAGATGATGAGTGTGTTGTCATAAAGACCCTCCGCCTTCAGCGCTGCCACCAGACGTCCGACATTGTCGTCGAGGTTCTTTATCATGGCCGCATAAACCCGCAGCGTATGATCGGTGATGAAGGGCAGGGCGTCGTAATCGGATTTCAGCGCCTGCAACGGTGTGTGCGGCGTGTTGTAGGCAAGATACATGAAGAAGGGGCGATTGCTGTTGGCCCGCGCCGCCTTGATGGCTTCTTCCGTGAGATAGTCCGTCATGTAGCCGCTCGGCTCGAACCATTCGCCGCCATTGTACTTCACCGCAAAAGGCAAAGCGGCCCAGAGCACGAGGTCGATGGGGTCGAAATCCTGCTTTGAGTTGACGACGGCGGGATCATCCTCAAGCATGAAGAGCGATGCGCCGGCATAGAATCCCAAGCTCTCGGCAAAGCCCATGTCGGCGGGCGTGTTGGCACCCGGCGTCTCGCCCAGATGCCATTTGCCGAAATGCATCGTGTGATAGCCAGCGCGCGCGAGCATTTCGCCGATGGTTTCTTCCGACGCGGGCACGCCCATTTGCGCCATGGGCGGCACCTGGTCCTCGCGTTCCTCGTGATAGATGGTAGGCTGGAAACCAAATTCGAAATGGCCGACGAACTTGGCAAATTCCGATGACGTGGGTGTAAATTCGAAACCGAAGCGGGTCGAGTAGCGTCCCGTCACCAATGCCGCGCGTGACGGTGCACAGGTTGCATTGCCCGCATAGCCGCGCGTGAAATTCACACCATTGCGGCCAAGCGCGTCGATGTTGGGTGTCGGCACACGGCCACCGGCCAGGCCACCGCCATAGAAGCTGACATCGTTGAAGCCCAGATCATCCGCCAGAATGACAATGATGTTGGGTCGCGTGTCGCCTGCGGCCCGCGCATCCGGTCCGGTCATCCAGACGACTTCGTGGTTCGGCGCCACATCGGGCTTTTTCCAGCTGGCGACCAGCAACAGAAGGCCCATGCGGCCGCCAATGGCAAACCACCCGCCGACGAGCAGGACGGCGATGGTGCCGATGATCCAGAGTGCGCGTTTCATCGTCATTCCCCCTCAGGAAGCCTCAGGACAGTGCGAAAGCCGATATGCGAGGCGCCGTCACCTTCGCCTGCGCCGGTGCGGGCAGCAGGCCGGTAACGATAGCAGTAATTGTCGGCGCAAAGAAACGATCCGCCCTTGATCACGCGGCGCGGCGCATCAGGATGTGCAGGATCAATGGTCGAGGGCAGCGCTTCGTGCGCGCTTGGCGGCGCATCGGGTGAAAGATTGGGCGCGAACAGATCATTCGTCCATTGCCAGACATTGCCCGCCATGTCGAAAAGGCCAAGGCCGTTTGGCGGAAAGCAGCCGACGGGCGCCAATTCAGCGGCAAAGCCATCGGCACCTGAATCCGAAAGCGGGAAGAGCCCCTGCCAGATATTGCCGCGACGCGTTGCATCATCGGCTGGTGTATTGCCCCAGACATAGAGTGCTCCGTCGATCCCGCCGCGCGCCGCATATTCCCATTCGGCTTCGGAGGGAAGATCGCGGCCGAGCCAGCGCGCGTAGGCAAGCGCATCCGCATAGCCGACATGGACAACGGGATAGGTCTCGCGTCCCTCAATCGTGCTGCCGGGGCCAAAGGGCGCGCGCCAGCTTGCGCCCTCCACCAGTTGCCACCATTGCGACGGATCATCCAGATTGCCGACGCGCCCGGCACCTGCAAAGACGATGGAGCTATTCTCGCGTTCGGCGACGGTCACATAGCCGGTCGCCACCACGAAGGCGCTGAACTGCGCGTTCGTGACCGTGGTGCGGTCAATATAGAAGCTGCCGACGGTTACCTGCGTGGGCGGACCTTCCTCTCCATGTATGGGCTTGGCGCCCATCAGCATGGTGCCACCCTGAATGAGAACCATGTCTTCCGTGCTGCCGGGCTCGGGCGCGGCCAGATCGCTTTGACAGGCCGCATGGGCCTCCGGCTGTGCCATGTCCGAACCGCTGCCATCACAGGCGGCAAGCAGGACGAGTGCGGGCAAGAGGACGGCAATCCGCATCAGTGCGCATCCGTTGCCGCGATCAGCTGGTCCTCAATCTGCCACAGGCGATCCTGCCCCCAGATCACAGGTCCATCATTCACACGAAAGCTGGGCACGCCCCAGATGCCCTTGGCGAACATTTCGCTGCGATTGGCTTCGGCAACTTTGCGCCAGCTGTCATCGGCCAATGCGCGTTTGACGGTTTCGGCGGAAATTCCGGCGCGCCTGGCAATGGCGAGAAGTCCCGCATCACTGCCCGCATCAATGCCATGGGCAAAGACGCCGGTGAGGAATGACTCAGCGAAAGCCGCGCCCTTGCCCTCGGCAATGGCCTGATGAAGCACGGCAAGACCGCGCTCGGTGGGCTTGCCGACGGGATCGACGATCTTGCCGAAGGGTGCGCCGCAGCGGTCTGCCTCGCGCTTGGTATCGAGGGGGATGTATCTGCGCTTGAGCGGAGGTATGGGCAGGCCGCGCATGACCATGGGCAAGACAAAGCGCAGACGCAGCTCTGCTCCATAATGCGCGGCAAGCCTGCGTACGCGCTGAACGGCAATCGCCGTATAGGGGCTGCGGAACGAGAGGAAAAAGTCGAGCACCGGCTTTGCGCCGTTTGCCGGCCGTTTCATGCAATTGATATCGATGGGCGGCACGATGTAGCCTGGCCCCGGGCTTTTCTCGCGGCGCATTTTCTTCAAGCGCGCTTCAAGAAAGTGGAGCCGGTCCACGCCCCAATACCACTCCGCCTCAAGGCAGAACGTCGCGCCCAGGTAGTGGCCGTATTTCTTCCGGATGGATGCGCCGCGCGTCATGCGGGCAGCGGTCTCATTTGCGGAGACGGCGGGAAATCCTGCGAGCGCACCTGTGTCATGCGCCCAGAGTGCGGCGCCAATGGCAATGGCGCGCTCAAAAAAGTCCGGGGCGTCGAGGGCTGCGGCAAGCGCCGCATTGGCCTTGGCGACAAGGGATGGATCGGGCGCTGACGCCGAAGCCGGAAAGGAAAGGTTGTGGCGCTGAGCGAGGGCAGCGGCGTCGCGGCGCGACCATGCCTCCAGCCTGGCGCGTTCGGGTGCGGCGCCATCATCGGGCGGCGGCACAAGATGCGGCACAAGGCGGATGCGGTAACGCGCCGCCAGTTCCTTTGCTGCCTGCGCCGCCAGATGGGCGTAAGGGTCATCGGCCTGATGAAAATAGCAGACCGTCACCGGCCCGCCCTTCAAGCGGCGCGGCAGAGACGCGCGGGCGCGGCGCCAAGCTGCCATGCGCGGGCTGGTGATGAGCCCGGAGATCATGCGGGAGAGGGAGGCCTTGAGGGTCATGCGGGGGTCCGCGCTTGACGATGGCGCCATATAGTGGCACGTTCAATGCCAATATATCTGCAACCGGCCCGTCGGTCAATCGGCCAGCGGGTGCTAGAACAAGGGCGGCACGATGAAGGTTCTGCGCACACCGGACGCACGTTTTGCGGGCATCCAGGATTTCCCGTTTCATCCGCATTACACCGAAATCACGCATGAGGGCACGCCCCTTCGCCTCCATCATGTCGATGAGGGGCCGAAGAATGCCGCGCCGGTCCTGCTGATGCATGGCGAGCCGTCGTGGGCCTATCTCTACCGCAAGATGATCAGCGGGCTTGTCGGGCGCGGCCATCGTGCGGTCGCGCCGGACCTGATCGGCTTTGGCAAATCCGACAAGCCGGCCGCCCAGGACGATTACACCTATGAGCGCCATGTGGCGTGGATGAGTGCCTGGCTGAAGGCGGTCGATCTCAAGGGGATCACGCTTTTCTGCCAGGATTGGGGCGGGCTGATCGGGCTTCGGCTGGTTGCAGCCTTTCCCGAACGTTTCGCGCGTGTGGTGGTCGCCAACACTGGCCTTCCCGTCGGCACGGGATGGTCAGAGGGTTTCAAGGCGTGGCTTGAATTCAGCCAGAAGGTGCCGGAATTTCCCACAGGCTTCATCCTTGATGGCGGCACCAAGCGCAGCCTGACCGATGCCGAGAAGGCGGCGTATGACGCGCCCTATCCGGATGAAAGCTACAAGTCGGGCGCACGCTGTTTTCCGCGCCTTGTGCCGATCACGCCGGAGCATGCGTCCGTTGCCGAAAACATCGCGGCCTGGACTGTGCTTGAGCAGTTCAACAAGCCGTTCCTCACCGCCTTCAGCGATTCAGATCCCGTCACCAAAGGCGGCGAGCGTGTGTTCCAGTCGCGCGTGCCCGGCACAAAGGGCCAAGCCCATGTGACGGTGAAGGATGCCGCGCACTTCCTCCAGGAAGACGCGCCGGACGAGCTCGTTGCGATCATCGACCAGTTCATCAAAGCCAATCCGTGAGCCAAATCATGAATGTCGAAAACGCGATCTATCCCCAGGGCACGCAATTGCAGCCTTTGATGGCTGACAAGGGCGGCCCGATCGTGATGGTCAATCTCCTGAAATTCAGGGCGAAGGCCCGATACAAGGACGGGCGCGCCACAAGCCTGACCGGGCGCGAGGCCTATAATCTCTATGCGGAGAAAATGGTGCCGTTCGTGACGGCCAAAGGCGGTCGCATCATCTTTTCCGCCGACGTGTCATCGCTCGTCATCGGACAGGTGGATGATATGTGGGATGTGGTGGCCCTGATGGAATACCCGTCATCATCTGCCTTTGCCGAGATCGCCATGTCGCCTGAAGTGGCGGGCTTTGGCGTACATCGCGAGGCGGGGCTTGAGGGCCAGTTGCTCATCCGCTGCCCGGCACGACCATGAGGGACGACCGCGATGACGACGTCCTGACCGCCGCCCTGACCGATGGGCGCCGCGCACGCGGTGCTGACAATCGCCGCCGCATCGTCGAGGCGTTTGTCGCGCTGGTCGGCAAGGGGCGTGTGACGCCGACAGCGGACGAGATTGCGGCGCGGGCGGATGTGGGCCTGCGCACCGTGTTCCGTCATTTCGACGACATGGAAAGCCTTTATCGCGAGATCTCGGAAGTGATCGCGGCGCGGGTGCGCGCCATCGTGGACCGGCCGCTCGAATCCAAAGGCTGGCGCGAGCAGCTCCTCGAAGTGGTTGGTCGGCGCGTGCGCGTCTATGAGGAGATAACGCCCTACAAGCTCTCCGCGATGGTCAATGCTGCCAACTCGGCCTTCCTTCGGGAAGGCGCGAAGCAGTTTGCCCGTCTGCAACGCAGCTATTTCGTGCGCGTGCTGCCGCCCGCGCTGCAGTCCGACAAAGTGACCGTGGACATGCTCGACATGGCGCTGAGTTTTGAAGCTTGGCTGCGTCTGCGGCGGGAGCAGTCGCTTTCGGCTGACGAGGCGCACGCGCTGTGGCGTGCATTGGTTGAACGTATCCTCAAGGGAGTTGCACGATGAGCCGGGCCGGAAAAATCATCTTTCGGGTTGTCGCGGCAATTGCCGTGACCGGGGCTGGCGCGTTCGCCGCGTTCCGCTTCGTGCCTGCGGTGCAGGGTTTCGTGATCGCCCGCATGATCGTGCAGGGCATGGCCATTGATCGCTCCGCCCTGATGGCAGACGACGCATTGCGTGTGATCGTGTGCGGGTCAGGCTCGCCCATGCCGGACGCCAACCGCGCGCCAGCCTGTCATCTCGTGATTGCAGGGGGGAAGATCTTTCTCGTCGATGCGGGTGGCGGTTCGATGTCGCGCGCGGTGCGCTGGCGTATCCCGCTTGCCGCCCTCCAGCACGTGTTCCTGACCCATTTCCACTCTGACCATATCGGAGACCTGGGCGAAGCCAACATGCAGAGCTGGGCTGCCGGGCGGCGCACGCCGCTTGTCGTGCATGGCGGACCTTCCATCGAACGCGTGGTCGGCGGCTTCAATGAAGCCTATGCGCCCGACTCGTCCTATCGCACCGCGCATCACACACAGTCCTATATGCCGATTGAAGTGTCGGTGATGACATCGGCGTTGATCGCCAATGATGATGGCTCGGCACTGACCGGAACCCAGGGCAAAGTGGTCTATGAGGCGGACGGGCTCACCGTCACGGCCTTTGCGGTCGATCACACGCCGATCACGCCCGCCTATGGCTACCGCTTCGACTACAAGGGCCGGTCCGTGGTGTTTTCGGGCGATACGATCCCGACGCCTTCCGTTCCGCTCTTTGCCAGGCAAGCCGACGTGCTCATCCATGAGGCGATGGCGATGGATGTAGTCGCCATGATGAGTGAGGCAGCAGCCAATCAGGGCAATGACGGGCTGTCGCATCTCCTCCACGATACGCTCGACTACCATGCTTCGCCTCAGGATGCGGCAAGGCTGGCCGACGAGGCGGGGGTACCGCACGTGGTCTTCACCCATATCGTGCCGCCGATGCCGCAATGGATCGCGGCAATCATTTTCACGCGCAATCTCGACGCCAAGGCGGACGCTCATGTCGCGTTTGACGGCATGCTGATCGAATTGCCGCTCGGCGGTGATGCGGTCAATTTTGGTGATGTGGGCCGTTAGGCCCCTCTCGTTCATGTGATGCTTTCTCGACGGCAGGTGAACGGGCCATTCAGGCCCGGCTCAGAAGGCGTGTCCTACAACACGATCGTCAGCCGGCAGAACATTGAACCCCCTGCCGGTCATCACCAGAGAAAGGACCACTTCCATGAAACGCTTCCTTACCGCCGTCAGCGCCCTTGCCATCCTCTTCTCAGCCGGCATCGGCGACGCCAGCGCACGCAACCGGGCCGTCATCGACCAGACCGGCAACGGCCATGCCGCTGGTGCCGTGCAGAGCGGCAACAACAATGACGCCTATGTCGACCAGCGCGGTCGCGGCCAGTACCAGGCTGTCTTCCAGGACGGCAATCGCAACTACATGGAGTCGCTCCAGACCGGCCGCCGCAACCGCGCGGTCACCGATCAGACCGGCAACGACAATTACTCGGTGACCGGCCAGAATGGCCGCTACAACACTGCCGAGACCGTGCAGTACGGCAACAACAACCGCGCGGGCATTGCCCAGATGGGCAACAACAACGATGCGACGATCGTTCAGGACGGCAACCGCAACATCTCGGCGGTGATCCAGACCGGTTCGGGCGGCGATGCGACGATCACCCAGAGCGGCAACAACAACATCGCGGTCGTGATCCAGGGCACGCGTCGCTGAAAATTGGCGCCTGCTGATGACAACAGGTGATGACAGGCGTGGCCGGGGAGATGCAGCCAAAGGGCATCTCCCCGGCTCCTGCGGAACCTGAATGAAGTTTCCCCTTCCTCCGTTTCCGGAGAACCCCCATGAAAAAGTCGATCCTTGTTCTTTCCTTCTTCGCGCTGGGCTGCGCATCACCGGTGGCAGGGGCGCTGGCGGATGGCGCGGCACCGCCGACCCCGGAAGTTGCAACCGCAGCGCCGGACGAAACAGTAGAGGCGCTCAGCTGTGCCATCCATGCCGAGAAGTCGGGCGCGCTTGTCTCGCTTACGGCGATGGCGCACGCCGCCGAGGCGCAGACGGTGTTCTACCGCCTTGAGATCGTGAAGGACGGGCCGAGTGGCCTGGCGCGAAACCGGCAGTCAGGTGACGTGGACCTTCTTGCCGGTGAAACGATCCTGGGCGAGACGGCGATGAACCTCTCGCGCAGCGATGCGCTCTCGGTCTCGTTGTCGCTTGAGGATGCGGCAGGCAATACGCTCTGCAGCACGTCCTACCCGGACGAGATCTGAGTTTCGCTACTCGCCGAAATTTTCGCCCGGCGGCAATGGTTTCAGACGCACCAGACGGCTGTCGGCAACGGCGGCCGTCCGGCTTTTCACCGCTTCGCGATAGGCGGGATCGCGGATCATTTCCACAAAGGCGGCGGCGCTCGGGTATTCGGCAATGAAGACGAGGTCCCATTTTTCGTCATGGGGACCCGTCAGCATCAGGTCAAATCGTCCCGCCCAGTGCTGGCGGCCGCCCACGCGGCGAAAGATCGGGCCGCTTTCCCTTCCATAGGCGCGATAGGCGTCCCTGCCGGAAACCTTGCGACCGTCGCCATAGTCCGCCCATTCGCGCAGCCGCACGAGGTTAAGCATGTGGATCGGCCCGTCATCCGGCATCGCGCGGAAAGCGGCAAAAGTCTCCTTGTCGGGGTTGACGTAAGCGCTCATTGGCATCTCTTCCTCATGGACACCCCCCATAGACAGCGACGCCTCAAGGGGTGAAAATTGCGCGTCGGGTCAAAGCCTAGTGGGGGGACGGGATCGTGGGCAAGAAGACATTCTTTGCATTGGGTGGCGGGGCTGGCCTTTTGCTGGGGCTCGGGCTTTCGGCCCTTGTCGTCAGCAATTACTCGAGCCTTGTGCTCGCGCTTTTTCCGCCCGCACCGCCAGCGATCCCCGAGGACACGGCAGTGCCCGTCGCGCCGACCAGCCGCGAGGCGCGCGACCGCATGCTGGCCGGGCTCGATTTCTCGAATCGCCTGGACTTTGAATTCGCGTCACGCGGCTTCATCGCGACGCGCGAGGATCCCGTCATCATGCGCGATGACGGCACGGGCATCGCCTTTGACCTTTCGTCGTACGGATTTCTTGCGGGCAACGTGGCGGACACGGTGAACCCCAGCCTGTGGCGGCAGGCGCAGCTCATCACCACGCCGGGTCTTTTCAAGGTTGCCGACAATATCTGGCAGGTACGCGGGTTTGATGTTTCGACCGTCACCTTCATCCTCACCTCCGAGGGCTTTATCGTCGTTGACCCCCTGACGACGATGGAGGTCGCACGCGCCGCCCTTGAGCTGGTGCGCAAACATGTCGGTGACCACCCCGTTATTGCGGTCATCTATTCGCACAGCCATGCCGACCATTTCGGCGGTGTCAGCGGCATTATCACCGCGGACGATGCAGCATCGGGCCGCGTGAAGGTGATCGCGCCGGAAGGCTTCCTCGAGCATGCGATTGCCGAGAACGTGATTGCAGGCAATGCCATGGCGCGGCGCGGGCGCTTCCAGTTCGGTGCCACGCTGTCACGCGGACCGGGCGGCGAAGTCACCTCGGGCCTTGGCCCTGGGATTTCGCGCGGCGTCATTTCACTGATCGCGCCGAACCTCATCATCGACCATACGGGTCAGGAGCTGGTGATCGGCGGTGTGCGCCTGGTCTTCCAGGTAACGCCAGGCACCGAAGCGCCTGCCGAAATGAACTTCTTCCTGCCGGAGATGCGCGCGCTCTTCATGGCGGAGAACGCCAATGCGAACATGCACAATCTTCTGCCTGCACGCGGGGCGCTGGTGCGCGATGCCAAGGCGTGGGCGGACTACCTGACGCAATCGATCCGGCTCTATGCCGGGCAGGCGGATGTGGTGTTTGCCGCGCACGGCATTCCGCGCTTCGGCACGGATGTCATCGTCACCTATCTCAAGAAGCACCGCGACGCCTACAAATTCCTGCATGACCAGTCGGTGCGGCTGATGAATGCGGGACTGACGGGTCCTGAAATCGCCGAAGTGCTGCAGCTTCCCGACGTGCTGGCGCGCGAGTGGTACAATCGCGGCTATTACGGCACGATGAGCCACAATTCGAAGGCGGTCTATCAGCGCTATATGGGCTGGTATGACGGCAACCCTGCCAATCTCCATGCCTTGCCGCCGGAAGATGCCGCCCGGCATTATGTCGCCGCGATGGGAGGCGGTGAAGCCGTTGTGGCGGAGGCGCAGCGCGCCATCGATGCGGGCGAGTTCCGCTGGGCGGCCATGCTGCTCAATCATGTCGTGTTTGCGGGTGGCGATACGACGCGCGCACGCAACATGCTGGCGGACGTCTATACGCAGCTTGGCTATGCGTCGGAAGCAGGAACCTGGCGCAACATCTATCTCACCGGCGCGCAGGAACTGCGCAATGGACCGGGCGAGAATGTGCTCCAGACCGCAAGCGCCGACATGATCCGCGCGACGCCGACTGCGATGATGCTCGATCTTGCCGCCGTCCGGCTCAATCCCGAGAAGGCGCGCGGCGTTACGCTCACGATCAATCTCGTCCTCAGCGACACGGGCGAGACGCATTTCCTGTCGGTTGAAAACAGCGTCTTCATCCATGAGACGGGTATCAGTGATCCTGACGCACAGGCGACCGTCACCATGCCGCGCGAGGCGATGATGGCGTCCTTGTTCGTGGGGGCGCCCTTGTCAACGCTCGACATCGAAAGCACGGGCGATGCGGATGCGTGGGCGACGCTGGTGTCATTGATCGACGGGGTTGATCCCAACTTCAATATTGTGACGCCGTAAGTCAGAGCGCACCTGTAATGGCACCCACGCGTCTTCAGCCTCCCCTTTGATAAAAGGGGAGGCGGGGCTTGCACGAGCGCAGCGACTGCAAGTCCGGTGGGGTTGGGAGACGCTGCACTACGTAAATCGATGGTGCCCCCCACCCGTTTGCAATCGCAAACGTGCCTCCCCCAAAACGGGGGAAGCTGAAGAGGTCGTAGAGATCGTCTCGCGCCTTGCGCTGCTTTGCTCACTCGCCGCAGGCGAACGGAATCGTGTTCGAAAGGGTTGAAGCACCCAGCGTTGCGACAACTTCCAGCTCACGGCATGTCGTGTCCGTGACATAGATCGCCTTGGTCGTTGAGCCGGTCATGGGGATGAGGAGCCCCGTGATGCTGCGTTCGGCAACAACCGACTTGTCGTCCGTATTCACGACGGTGATGGTGAGCGCGTCCGCATCGAAATAGCTGCCTGGCTCTGCCGAAATGGTGACGGTGATCAAGACGTCGTTTGCAGCTTCTTCCGCGCTGCCTTCGCCAATGACCGTATTCCAGAATGAGAACTCGGCGGGCGGGGCGACGTTGCCGGAGAGGCGGCCGGTATATTCATAGAAGAGGTGGGCTTCGATCTTCTCGATCTTCGCACCGTCGGCGCTGGCACTTGCTGCGCCAAAGCTGACAAGAGCTGCCGCCAACGCGGCACCAAACAGTTTACGCATGGAAACCCCCGAATTCAGGCCCTGGAAATGGTGGGCGCGACTGGGATTGAACCAGTGACCCCTACGATGTCAACGTAGTGCTCTCCCGCTGAGCTACGCGCCCATTTCCATGGATGGCCCTGTCGAAATTGGGCCAATGAGGGCAGGTCAGGCTTGTCGCCGGGCCGCCTTCCGGGGCCCCCTCATACTCGAAGGGGCGTGTGGTCTTCAACCGTGAAATTGGGCTTCAGGCGGCCATCATCCGGTCAACCTCGTTGACCAGATCCTTGAGATGGAACGGCTTGGACAGGACCTTGGCGCGGGCAGGTGCCGCATTCGAGGGGTTCAGCGCCACGGCGGCAAAGCCGGTGATGAACATGATGCGCATGTCGGGGTCGATCTGGGCCGCCTGACGCGCCAGCTCGATACCGTCCATGACGGGCATCACGATATCGGTGAGAAGAAGGTCAAAGCGGAAACCGCGCAGGGCCTCCAGCGCCTCGTCACCCTGACCAAAGGCGACAACGCCATGGCCCGCCTTTTCAAGGGCTGCCGTCAGAAACCGGCGCATCGACTCGTCATCTTCGGCCAGAAGGATCTTTGCCATGCAACCTGTCCACCGCTTCCAGAATACGCTCCCCAAATCATTTGACCTGAGGTCGCCCAAATAACAGTCCCGGCTCTGCTTTCGCAATGGCTGCGCCGCAAGCTTGTGTCCGTTTCCGGCACGGCGGGGGCAGGGCCTTGAGGGCAGGGCTGCAAGGGGGGTGCCATGTCGGTGCCCATTTGACGTCCGGTCAGCGTGAGGAAATGGGTGTTCGGGCGCTCGGCGGGGCCCCAAGCCCGCCAGCAGGGCTTGATATGGCAGGCCGTCACTGTTCTGTTCCGGGACATGCGTGATCTGATTTGGCCCGCCAAGACGCTCTTTCCGGAACCCTTCGTGATTGAAGGAAGTCCGGAAACTGCAACAGCGCCGCTCGTGTTTTCCTCTGCCCATTCGGGACGCGACTATCCGGCCGGGTTTTGCAGCCAGACCCAGCTTGAAGGTCTTGCCCTGCGCGCGTCGGAAGACGCCTTTGTTGACCTGCTTTTCGCGTCGGCGCCCGGCCAGGGCGCCATTCTGCAGACCGCACGCTTCCCGCGCAGCTATTGCGACGTGAACCGCGAGCGGGGCGAAATCGATCCGGGATTGTTCGACGGCGCACTGCCGCCCGAAATTGCTGCCGTGCTCAACACGCGCTCGCCGCGTGTCGAGGCGGGGCTTGGTGTCATTCCCAAAGTCGTGCGGGAAGGCGTCGATATCTACCGCGCAAAACTGCCGGTGGCGGAAATCGTCAACCGGCTCGCCGCGCTTCATGAGCCGTGGCATGAATCGCTCGCGCTGCTTCTGGCTGCCATGCGTGCCCGCTTTGGCGGCGTGGTGCTGATTGATTGCCACTCGATGCCTTCCGCACCGCCGGGCACCAATGGTCCGGGTGCGCATGCCGATGTCGTGATCGGTGACCGCTTCGGTGCGAGCGCGCCGCGCGCCATCGTGCTCGAGATCGAGCGCGCCTTTGCGGGCCAAGGCTTCAGCATCGCGCGCAACACACCCTATGCCGGCGGTCACACGGTCGAGCGTCATGCCAAACGGGGAGGCGGCATTTTTGCGGTGCAGGTGGAAATGCGGCGGTCGATCTACATGGATGAGGCCAAAGTCGCGCCGCATGCGGGTTTTGCGGCGGTTGAAAGCCGGATCGCGCGCGTTATCTCAACCCTTGCGGCCATGCGGTGGCCGTTCGCGGCGCCCAGCCGCGAAGCAGCCGAATAGGCCCAAGGAAGAGCGGTATTGCGATGATCGTCGTCCATCACCTGAACAATTCGCGGTCACAACGTGTCCTCTGGCTTCTTGAGGAGCTGGAAGTTCCTTACGAAGTCAAACGCTATGAGCGTGACCCAAAGACCATGCGCGCGCCCAAGGCGCTGGAAGCGGTTCACCCGCTCGGCAAGTCGCCGGTCATCACTGACGGTTCCGTGACGGTTGCTGAGTCCGGCGCGATCATTGAGTACCTTGCAGGCACCTATGGCAAAGGCCGCCTTCTGCCTGCCGAAGGCACAGCGGAGCGGCTGCGTTACACTTACTGGATGCACTATGCCGAAGGATCGCTGATGCCGAATTTGCTGATGAAGCTTGTCTTCTCGCGCGTGGACAAGGGCAAGATGCCGTTCTTTGCAAAACCGGTCGCCCGCGCGATTTCGAAGGGCGCGATTCAGGGCTTCATCGATCCTGAAATCGGCAAGCACCTTTCCTATGTTGATGGCGAGCTGTCGCGTGGCTCCTGGTTTGCGGGCCAAGAATTTTCTGCAGCCGACGTGCAGATGAGCTTTCCGCTTGAAGCTGCTGCCGCGCGCGGCGGACTTGCCGGTTTCAAGCACATCACCGGCTTCCTTGACCGCATCCACAAGCGACCAGCCTATGGGCGCGCGCTGGCGCGCGGCGGTGCCTATGACATCCTGACCTGAGCACAGGCTACGCCAAGAAAAAGGCCGCCCGAGGTGTGATCCTGCGGGCGGCCAAGTTCAGGGAGGAAACGCCCGGAACGGGCATGCGATAATTGGGGGAAGCCGTCATATCGCAGTGCAACATTGCGTTGGAACCGACTGTGGATCAAGCCCCCATCTCCTTGAAATCACGATGAAATCTGGTAAATCATGACGTCTTCAGGATTATTTTGCGCTGCAATATCAGGCGGTTATCGGCAAGTCGCCAAACCCACATGATTTTGTCGCAATCTGTTACCTCACTGACGTCGCTCCGGGATCGCGCCGTCACAGAATCACACCATGAAAATCGCCACGCCAATTGCTGAAGATGAAAGCAGCCAGCCGGGCGAAGGGACGCATGGCCGCATGATCCTCATTGTTACCGACGCATGGACACCGCAAGTCAATGGCGTGGTCCGCACGCTGGAAGGAACGGTGCAGTCGCTGCGCGCCATGGGGCATGTGGTGAAGATCATCTCGTCCGATGCCTTCCGCACATTTCCATTGCCCGGCTATCCCGAAATCCGGCTGGCCATGTTTGCCAAGGCAACCATCGCGCGGGTGATCGACAATTTTCGCCCCGATGCAATCCATATCGCGACCGAAGGAACGCTGGGACTGGCGGCGCGGCGTGTCTGCGTGCGCTGGAACATCCCGTTCAGCACGGCCTTCCACACGCGCTATCCCGACTATGTGCATGCGCGCTACCGCCTCCCGCGCGCGATCACCTGGCGCTGGCTCCGCTGGTTCCACCGGCCGGCGGCAAGTGTCATGGTTGCGACGGAGACGCTGAAGCGCGAGATCACGTCCCACGGTTTTGCGAATGTACGCATCTGGTCGCGCGGTGCGGATACGAAACTCTTCCGCCCGCGCCCCGGCGATGTGGTGCCCGAGCTTGCGGGGCTTGCGCGCCCGCTCTGGCTCAATGTCGGGCGGCTTGCAGTCGAAAAGAACATGGAAGGCTTTCTCGACCTCGACCTGCCCGGCACGAAGATCGTCGTCGGCGAGGGACCACAGATGACGATGCTGAAGGCAAAATATCCGGCAGCCGTCTTTCTTGGCCTGCGCCATGGCGAAAATCTTGCGCGTATCTTTGCAGCGTCCGACGTGTTCGTCTTCCCAAGCCGCACCGATACGTTCGGCTTGGTGCTGGCCGAAGCACTGGCAAGCGGCCTGCCGGTCGCCGCCTTCCCCGAGCAGGCACCGCGTGACGTGCTGGGCGCAGGGCTGGTCGATGTCCAGGGCAAAGGCCCGGCCGGCGTCATTGATCCCGATCTGGGCAAAGCCGCACGCGCGGCCTTGGCGTTGTCGCGCGAAGCGGCGCGGGCCTATGGCCTTGGCTTTTCATGGGACGCCTGCACGGCGCAGTTTGTCGAGAACCTTGTGATGCCGGAATTCCGCCGCCGCCTCTATCGCCAGGTTCCGGCGCGCGCCTGAGCGAGGCCATTCCGGCGCGGCGCGGTCTGTGGCAGGGTTGCCGCCATGGGCCAGCGTTTGTTCATTCTTGTCTGCGCCGTCGCGCTTCTTGTGCTTGTGCCTCGCGGCGCTCAGGCGGAAATGCTTCGCCACGACATCACGCCTGCTACCGCCAAGATCAGCTTCAGCGCGGATTATCTGTCATTTCTTGAAACCGAAGGCGGCTTCACGCGCTTTTCAGGATGGTTCGAGACTGACCCTGATGCGCTCGACGCCACGCGCGCGGAGCTGGTGATCGAATCTGCCAGTCTTTTCTCAACCGAGCCGGATTGGCAGGAGGACCTTGAGGGCACCGACTTTTTCAATGTTCGTGAATTTCGGGAAATCCGCTTCGTCGCGGTGCGCGTCACCCGCGAACGCGAGGGCAAAGGTCTGCTGGAAGGCCGCATCACCATCCGCGGCATCACGCGCATGATCCGGTTCGACCTTACCTATGCGATTGAATTGCAGGCGGATGGCCATCGCCGGATCAGCCGCATCGAGGCGACCGGAAGGATCGACCGCAGGCAGTTCGGCATGACGGCGTGGGGCCTTGTCCTGTCCGATGAGGTCGAGATCAGGATCGTGGTTGAACCGGAAGTTCAGCCTTCCATCCGCGATTGAGGGTTGCCGACAATCGTCAGGAATTCGCGCCGCGTCATCGGATCCTTGCGGAACGCGCCGAGCATGGTGCTGGTCACCATGGTGACACCGGGTTTGTGCACGCCGCGCGTCGTCATGCATTGATGCGCTGCCTCGATCACAACGGCAACGCCCTTGGGCTCCAGAACCTTCTGGATGCAATTGGCGATCTGCGCCGTCATTTTCTCCTGCACCTGCAAGCGGCGCGCATAGGTTTCAACCACACGCGCGAGCTTCGAGATGCCGACCACGCGGGTCGTCGGCAGATAGGCGACATGGGCCTTGCCGATGATCGGAGCGAGGTGATGCTCGCAATGGCTTTCAAAGCGGATGTCACGCAGCGTGATCATCTCGTCGTAGCCTTCGACCTCCTCGAAAGTGCGGGCGAGATATTCCTCGGGGTCCTGGCCATAGCCCTGAAACCACTCCTCATAGGCGCGGGCAACTCGCGCGGGTGTGTCGCGCAATCCTTCGCGTGCGGGATCGTCTCCTGCCCAGCGCAGCAGCGTGCGTACGGCGCCCTCCGCCTCGTCGCGCGAGGGGCGGCGGGTGTCTCCCCCTTGCAGTTCCACATTTTCCGCCGAGCTGGTGCCGCGCTTTGGTGACATCGCCATCATTGATCCTTCCGGGCGGTGATCGCCGGTTTCCAGACCCTATTACGCGCCAGAGTGGCCGCCGGATCAACCGCACACGCGTCAGGGACCGCTTCCATGTGGGGTGTTTGCGCAAAATCTCCAGAGACCAAAATCACCAGGAGTTCCGTCATTTCCGCCAATGGCGCCACAAGGGCAAGGCAGCGCCCGAGGCCAAGGTGCCGATGATCACCAGCCAGACCGGTCCAGGACCACCCAGAAAGGCATCCAGCGACTGTCCGGTCAGGGTGCGCAGGATCATGGTGAGGATGAGCAGCAACACGCCGCCGATGGCCATGCCACTGAGGCTGCGCAAGAGCGTGGCGGCCCAGGGTCTTTGCGCCAGAAATCCCCTGCGCGCATGCGCGGGCAAACGGCCAGCAATCACATCGATGAGGTGTGCGCAGTCGCGGGCGAAATCCTGATGGCGCACTGACACCGCATTGAGCTGCGACAAGGGGCGCAATTCCTCCGGCAGGGCGGAGGGCTGCGGCATCACCGCGCCATTGGCGAGCACCGGAATCACGCGATGCGGCGAAGCCAAGGCTGCTTCAACTTCGCGGCGGACGAAATCGTCCGCATCCGCCAAGCGCGCGAGATCCCAGGCTGGTCCGATGATGACGAGGCAGATGCCTGCCTTGGCGAGCGCGTGATCGAGGCGCGTCGCAAAATTCTCGCCGGCGGCGATCGCATCAACATCGATGAAGACATCGCCCAGCCCGGGTGCGGCGCGCAGTGCGTCGGCAAGCCGGCCGGCAAAGTCCTGCGTGTCGGCGCGGCGATAGGAGACGAAGATGTTCATGGGCGCCGAGTTTACGCCGCAACTCAGTTTCCTGCCAGTGCGGCGAGTGCGGCGGCAATGCCGGAACGTGTCATGTGCGTGTCACCGTCAAGCCTGCCCGGCGTGAGGATGGCAACGTCTTCGGGGCCCGCGCCCTTGCGGAACTCATAGATCAGCGCGAAGACGCGCGTTGCTTCCGTCACCGGCTGCTCGCGCAGCGCAAGCGTCAGTGCCGATGCGCCATCCGCCAGGATGCGCTCGGCCGCCGCCGCGGTCGGCGCGTCATCGGCGGCAACGAAAGGCTCATCCGTGACGACGAAGACGATCTGGCGGTAATAGCCTTCCGGCGTGAAGAAGAGCGCCGAGATGTAGTCGGTGAGGTCGAATGGCTCTTCCTCGTCAGGCGAGAGGAAGCGGAAATCGCCATTGGGTGTGCCGTCTTCATCGGTGCGCTCCAGCCGCGCGGCCAGCGCAAAGCCCCCCGGCGCCTCGTAGAGGCTGTATTCGGGATAGCCCGCCGCATTGAGCGCGGTGACGAGATTGTCTGAAAGCGCGCCCAGCGTTTGCGCGTGATGGCGGGCAAGATCTGTCATGTCCTTGCGCGCCGACCAACGCGGCGGCGGCCAGGGAAAATCAGGAAGGCCTTCAGATTGCGGTGCTGCCGGGGTTCCGGACGCGCCGCCGCCACCGGATTGTTCTGTCCACTCATTGTCAGGCGACGGGCCTTCCGCGACAATGATCGGCGGCGGCGGCGGCGGTGCGGGCTCAACCGGTGTGCCCATGCCATCGTCAGACCATGGGCCTTCAGCTTCCTGGCCTGAAGTGACTTCGGTCTCGTCTTCTGCCGCGAACATGGTGCATGCGCCAAGCGGCAGCATGATGCTGAGCGCAAATGCCGGCCAGAATCGATTCATCGCAGCCCCCGTTTCCTGTTGCCTGACGATAGCGCAGCCATACACCCGCGCAATGGCCTGGCAATTGGCCAAGGCGCATCGGCCTTTCGTCCGTATACGGATCAACAGGCCCTGTCAGCGAGGCATCGGATGGGGAAAACTGATGAAGTTGTCGCGCGGCTGATTCATTGCGTCGCAGGGAGCACCAACCGGACGCCACAGCGATTCAACATCTAGTGGTCGCGCTGATGGAAAGCACCAAAGAGCGGAATCGAGAATCCTGTCGCCTGCGCCTCGGACCGAAATCCATCCCCTGAAATCACCAAAGCTGTGGATGAATGCGCGATACTTGCCGACAAACCGCGCTTCCTGCCGTGATGAGCCGCGTATATGGATCATGCCTGCGCCCTGATCCAACTCGTTGGAATCTCTTGTTGAATCGGCCTGCAAGGCGGGAACCCGGCACAGGAAAAACCGAGTCAAAGCCCGGCATCCGCGCAATTTCGCAAGCGCGGAAAACTTTCTTTCTCAACCGCTTGACACTCGAAATGGGTCCGACTAGAAACCGCGCCTCTTCGATGCGCTGGTGCGAAAGACATTTGAGCGCAAGGAGTTGGTCGGCCACTAACGGCCATCCCAAAGGGTAACCAAAACGCCGAGCCCCGGCGACAAGCCGAGGCTAGGCTCTTGCGTCCCGATGGTGCCGGGTCGATGATGAAGTTTCGTATCGGGGAGTAATCCCCACGCTGATTGACATTGTTGGTGGGAAGGGTGACGCGGGGCGGCGGGTATCGGTCTTGGACCGGAACTGCTCGTTCAGGCGTTGCTCTTTGAGAAAAGTTCAAGCGGGTCTTGCTTCGTCCGTCCACCGGACGAGGAGAGACACGTTTTAACTTTGCGAGCGCGTTTGAGTGAGTATTTCCGCCAGTACGGAAATACGGGGTCGTAAGAGGTTTCATTTTCTTTTTCGGAAGAACTTGAGAGTTTGATCCTGGCTCAGAACGAACGCTGGCGGCAGGCTTAACACA
>CAZBRT010000002.1:0-216722 GCA_964494625.1 uncultured Flavobacteriaceae bacterium
CCCTCAGTGGGCCGGACTCTAATTCAACCCGGAGGAAATCCGGAGGGGCAGGTCAAGGATGCTGGAGGTACGATCCATCAAATGCAGAAGTTATATCATATCTATCAAAGAGAGCATCGTAAAACTCGCGGGAACTACCGAGCATTTCTGACCATTCTCTCGCAGCTGGTCCAAGTTTCGAAACTGCGCAGAATGCCGTGCAGTGTGCGAATGCGTCTGCCCCTCTAACATTCCAATTCTCAAGAAATGATCGATATCGAGACGTAGTGGCGATTGCACTGATACCTTGCCCACTTCTTGACTCCATTGGAAGTCCAAACTGACTTGACTCTCCAGACGAATAATAGAGGTCACCTGTCCCGATTTGGGGTTGCTGGATAGATGCTTCGACTACGGCATTGCCTGTCGCCTCCGCGACTTTGCCGGGGGCGTTTCCTGCAAAGACGCTTTGGCCAATACCGTAGATTGTTAGTGCTGCACTTATGACTGTCCCGGCACCTGGTGCCAGCATGTCAGCACCGCGAATGATAATCTCACTTAACGCTATTTCGACAACGGCCTTTACGAATGCCGTCGCAGTAATTTCACCTATGAACAGTTTGACCGCCGCGATGCCGAGTGGAATGAACACCGCCCCGCTCGGATCCGTCCCCGCCATGGGGTTGCCCATGCCGTAGGTGTAGAGATTCAGCGACTGCTTGTAGCCGACCGGGTCCACCTGCATGAACCGGCCCAGCATCGGCATGTAGGTGCGCGCGCGGGCGTAGTATAAGCCGATCTCCGCATCATATTGGTGGCCGGTATAGCCGAAGATCGTGGGGATCGATCCGGCAGTCACCCCATAGGGCGAGTATTTCGCCTGGCCGGTGATCGCACCATTATTGTTGGCGGTCGCCACGATGGAGCCGAGGCGATCCGCATGCAGGCCGGAGCGAGCGGTTTTCCGCGAGCGACCGCTTCACCAAAGAGACTGTTTGCCGCCCGTCGCCCGCTCCACCACCAGGAAGGGCCCGGAGTGAGCGGCCTTCCGCGAGCGACCGCTTCACGCGTCGCGTGCACCGGGCGCATAAATGAACCGCCGCAACAGCGCGCTCGCATCCCACAGGCCGGATTGTCCGCAAGCCTGGTTCGTCCTACCACCGCAACACGCGCGGGCCGATCAAAGCGCCGATGGCGCCGACAAGCGCGATCCCGCCCACATACCAGGTGGCGACGAAGATGATCGCCGCCTCGCCACAGTGAAGCGAATAGACCAGGGCGGCGATGCCGCCGGCCAGCAATCCCGCAGCAGCGCCCGCAACGCGCAGGTTTGTCGGCGCGCAGTTCCGCATCACACCAAGCATGGCGAGAAAAATCGGAACCGCCAACATGACGATCAGGAACGGACATTCGGCCGAGGAACCGCCAAGCCAGATTTTCATCCAGCGACTGGTGTCGATCTGCGTCAGCTGCCAAATGCCAAGCGCCGCTGCGACCGCCGCAAGGGCGCCGAATGTGACGAGCCAGGGAGTGCCATTGCGTTCCGGGCGGCTTGCGCGTGTCACCGCCATCATGGCGGCCAGCCCCAACGCAAGCACGATGCCGAACTTCACCCAGATTGCGGGCCGACCCAAAGCCGCCTCAAGATCGGGGCGCACGCCGATTGAAAAAAGCATGATGAGAAGCGACAGGCCCGTTGCCGGAACAAGCCACAGCGCCATCTGCCGTGCCATCGCCATCCGCGGCACAGCGGCCACTTCCATACTCAATGCGCGGATGAGATCATCGGTCTTCATGGGCCATTCTCGCCTGATGCCGCACGCTGCATCGCCTTGATGCCGCGATGGACGCTGACTTTGGCAGCCGTCTCTGTCATGCCCAGCCGGGTTGCCGCCTCCTCAACCGAAAGCCCTTCCAACTTGATCAGCATGATGAGCTTGCGCTGGCGTTCCGGCAAAGCGGAGAGCAACCGCGTCACGTCGCGCGCCGCATCGGCAGCGGGCATATCTGCGGGTGCCTCGGGCTCGGCGACGTCGTCAAGGGGAACGGTCTGGCGGATGTTCATGGCGCGGAAGAAATCAATCATGCGGTAGCGCGCGATGGCATAGAGCCACGGCAAAAGGGGGCGGCTTCTGTCCCATGTCGCGCGGCGCGTGTGGATCGATATCAGGGTCTCCTGCACAAGATCTTCCGTATGGCTTGCGGCACGTCCCATGCGCCGCGCATAAAAACTGCGGAACAAACCTGCCGCTTCCGACAGCAGCGCCGCGTGGGCGACAGCATCGCCCGCAAGGCCACGGCACATCAGCGCATGCAGCTCTGCCTCCCGGTCTTGGGTCGGCCCGCTCACGGATTGCTCACGGAATCGTATTCGGCTGCCATGGCAAAAGGTTACACGGGAAGTGACCGGCCTGTCGAAGGTGTCCCGACATTTTTGGCGGTCACGCCCCTTTTCCCTCGGCTGGAACCCTCAGGGAATCCTGCGTAATGCCGCTTCCGCGCCGGCGAGAAGAACGTCGTCATCCGTGCTTTCGCTGAGGCGGGCATTGATCCAGACGGCGTAGAGGAATGCCCGCAGATTGTGCAGCTTTGCCAATCCCGCCTGCGATCCAAAGACTTCTTCCCATGACGCAAAGGGCGCGGGAGCGGAGATACCCTCGAACCACGCGACCCACTCGCCTTCGTTAAAGGTGCCACGCTGCGCCAGCATGATGATCGGGCGCATGAGCCTTTCGGGCTCGCCATAGATGTAGGAGTGTCCGGGGGGCGATAGCTGCGCTGCCACGGCGTCACGGATCGCAACCAACCGTTCCGTCCCCACCACGCTCTTGTTGCGGACAAGCTGCATCAGCAGATCAGCGGCATGGGCGACGCCATGGCGCCAACCTTCGCCTTCGTCGAACCCGCGATAGTCATCGATGGCACGCATATAGGCGACGGCAGCATCCGCAATCGCGTCACGCAATTCCGGCGGCAGGTAGGCTGCAATCATGTCAGCCCGCACGATTTCAGAAAGCGCCAAGGCTGCAAATGGCCGCTCGAAACCCGGGTCCGGGCTGGGCCCGGGCTCGGCGTTCAATCTGGCCAGCAGGTCTTGCGCAATCAGGGCCCGGACGTCGGTGCCAAGCTGATCGGCGCGCAACATATGCGACAGTGCCTCGAAGGCGATCCCGTCCCGCAATTCCGGATCAGGCGATGCCAGGCACGCCACCACATCCTGCGCGAACTGCTCGCGCGCAAGATTGTCCGCGATCTCAAATTGCGATGCCTTCAGCGCGGCAAGGCTTTCTTCAGTCCATCCGGGCGGCGGGCATTGGTTGCTTGCCGAGGCCCATCCCGAAGGTGCTGCGATCATCAGCAGTGCCAACGCGGAAACCAAACTGTACGCGACACGATTGAGCATGACACTTCCCCTTGATGTTCGCGCGGGATGCTAAGGATCAGTGGCGGCAAGGCCAGCCCTTGTCGCCTGCGCATGGCGCTGTTCACGGACTTGTGTGCAGGCGCCGGATCGGTGGGAACTGAACCAGGCGGCCTAGCCGCGATCCCGGGAAGGATTTTTTCCTGACGACTTGTAACCCGGGAGCCCTCCCCCACGCAGAAGGACATGCGGGTCGATACGGCACCGCAAGCAATCCATCCATATGGAGTTCCAACGTGACCACCACATCCAAGTTTGCCAAGGCTGCCTTCCTTGCCGGTGCTGTCGGCGCCGCCCTTGCCGCTTCTGCCCCGGGCGCCTTTGCCGCTGAAGGCAAGGAAAAGTGCTTCGGCGTCGCGATGGCTGGCCAGAATGACTGCGCCGCCGGTCCCGGCACCACCTGCCAGGGCACCTCGACCGTCGATTACCAGGGCAATGCCTGGAAGTATGTCGATGCGGGCACCTGCGAGAAATATGGCACGGACGCCATGTTCCCGCTGCCGGACGACCGCAAGGGCAGCCTTGAAGCGTTGACGCGCGACCTGCCCGCGTAACTGCAAACCGCCCGCCCCCTGTCTGTTCTTCCTGAATGAACCCGGCTTGAGCTGATGCGCACGATCTCCCCAGACAGTGAAAATGTCAGTGTCGCCCGTTCCGGCATTCGCGCCGGGGCCGGCCTCAAGCCGCAATATGCAAGCGGCATCACTGTCGATCCCGGTGCGGTGACGTGGTTTGAGGTTCATGCGGAAAACTACATGGGGGCGGGCGGCCCATCGCACGCTTTTCTGACAGCGGTCGCGGCGCGCTTTCCGCTGTCACTGCACGGCGTGGGCGCTTCATTGGGCGCGGTCAACTGCCCGGATCGCGAGCATCTGAAGCGCATGCGCCGTCTGGTGGACCGCTATCAGCCGGTGCTCTTTTCGGAGCACCTCGCCTGGTCCACCCATGACGGACGTTTTCTGAATGACCTTTTGCCGCCCGCTTATGACGATGCAACGCTCACGCGGGTCGTCGCGCATGTCGATGCGCTGCAGAATGCCATTGGCCGCACGATGCTGCTTGAAAATCCGGCGACCTATCTTGCGCATTCCTCCTCGGCCATCGACGAGATCGACTTCATCACCGAGGTCTCGCGGCGCACCGGCTGCGGCCTTCTGCTCGACATCAATAATGTCTACGTATCATCCGCCAACCACCGCTTTGATCCGCGTGCCTATCTCGCCCGGTTTCCCATGGCGCGCGTGGGCGAAGTCCATCTTGCAGGCCATGCGCGTGATGCGGACGAGGACGGCGCCCTCCTCCTGATCGACAGTCATGATCGCGAAGTGGACGATGCTGTCTGGCAATTGTTCGCCGAAGTGTTGCCGCAGCTTGCCCATGTGCCCGTGCTGATTGAATGGGATGACCCCTTGCCCGAATGGGTGAAGCTTGCGGGCGAAGTCGCCAAGGCCGATGGGTATATCCGCGCCGTCCGCCAGAATGCCGAGCCGCGCCATGCAGCCTGACGAGATGCATCCAGCATTTGCGCGGGCGCTGCTTGATCCCGCCGTCGGCATTCCCGCGGGCCTCACCTGCCCGCCCGGCGGCAGCCTTGCGCGACGCTTCGGCATCTATCGCAACAACGTGACCGTCTCGCTGATCGAAGCCTTGCGCGCGCAGTTTCCGGCTACCGAGCGTTTGCTGGGTGCGGACCGCTTCCGGTTTCTGGCGCGTGAATATCTCCGGGCCGATCCGCCCCGCGATGCGTTTCTCGGATTGTGGGGCGAGCGTTTCGCCGCGTATCTCGACAATTCTCCCCATGTTGCGCGCCATCCGTTTGTGCCTGATGTCACCGCGATCGAGTTTGCGTTTGCAAAGGCCAGTCACGCCGAAGACCGGCCCGCCATCGACATTTCGCGCCTTGGCGCCATTGCGGCTGAAGATCTTGAGCGTGTGATCCTGCGGTTTCACCCGGCGACCCAGCTGACGCAATCGCGTTTCCCTGCGGTGAGCATCTTCATCGACAATCGCGCACCGGAGGAGCCGCCGCCGCGCAATCTGGCTGTGGCCGAGTGTAGTCTCATCACGCGGCCTGGAATGACTGTCCGCGTGACAGCGCTTGCAACGGTTGAGCATTTTTTCTTCGCGGCGCTCATGAGCGGCAAGATACTGGGCGATGCCGCCGATGAAGCGTCAAGCGGCGATCCCGCCTTTGACGCCGGCGCAAGCCTTGCCCGCCTGTTCGGCGCTGGCGCCATTTGCGACATTCTTTTTTCACCCGCACTTTAAGGAGCCTGCCATGCAGCAAGGCCGAACGGGCGTTCTTGCCCGCGTCACCAACCTGATTTCCCGCGGCGATCATCTGATCGGCCTCTTTCCGGCGGCGCTGGCCCTGCTTGTCATGCGGCTGACGCTGGCGGTGCCCTACTGGCGCTCCGGTGTTCTCAAATGGGAGAGCTTTCCATTCGAGATCTCGCCCATTGCCGTGCTGCTGTTCCAGGAGGAGTTCCGGTTTCCCCTGCCAGAACTTTCGGCGCACCTTGCGGCGTTTGCTGAAGTCATTCTGCCTGTGCTTCTGGTTCTGGGACTTTTCACCCGCTATGCGGCGCTGGGCCTTGCCATCATGACGCTGGTCATCCAGTTCACTGTGCCGGAAGGCTGGCCAACCCATGTCATGTGGTTCGGACTTGCCTTGGGTTTGATGGCCTATGGCGGCGGCCGCCTTGCGCTGGACAGGGTTCTCTTGCCCCCGGCAGGCAGATAGGGGGCTTCTCCCCCATTCGTGACTTGTGGACAGCGCACGGCTCGGGCAGTTTGCGCGCCGCTATCCATTTTGGGGGTTAACCATGTCACGTGCTTCCCTTGCGCTGACGGCCGTCGTTTCTCTGGCTGTCGGTGCCGCTGGTGCCTATTTGGGCGCACCGATGCTTTTCCCGCCTGCGGCACAGGAAGCGCCTGTCGCGCCGCCAGCGACTGACACTGCTGCGGCGACCACGCCCGCCCCCGAAGCTGCGGCCGGACCCGCGACCGGACCTGCTGGACGCGTTCAACGCGGCCAATTGGTGATGGAAGGCATTCCGGAAATTCCCGCAAGCGTCGTGGAAGATCTACGCAAGTACCAGAACGCGCGCGCCGCCAGCTTTCAGGGCTGGGCGCCGGATGGCGACATCCTCATCACCACGCGCTTTGGCGAGACGGCGCAGCTCCACCGCATTGAAACGCCGATGGGCGCACGCCAGCAGATGACATTCTTCGCCGAACCTGTTGCCGGCGGCGGCTATCCGCGCGCGGCAGACGCCAAGGGCTACATCTTTGTGCGCGATACCGGCGGTGACGAGTTCTTCCAGATCTATTACGTCGATGATGCAACCGGCAAGGAAACCCGCCTGACGGAACCTGGCACGCGGAATACCGGCCTTGCCTGGTCGGATGACGGCAAACTTCTGGCGTGGTCGGTCGCAACAGCCGACAGCCCCGTCTACAAGATTGTCACACTCGACATGACGACGATCGGTGCAGGCACGCTGGACCGCAAGGTTGTGCTTGAGCGCGAAGGTTCATGGTCACCGATTGATGTGTCGTCGGACAATGCAAAGCTCCTGATCGACAATTCGGTTTCAGTTTCCAAATCGTCGCTGTGGGTGCTCGACCTTGCGACAGGCGCGATGACCGAGATCAACCCGACCGACAAGGACGTTGCGTATGGCGGCGCCAGCTTTGCGCCGGGCGATCAGGCGGTGATTGCCATGTCGAATGAAGCGGGCGAGTTCCAGGTGCTGACGCGCTATGGCTTTGACGGCAGCGTGACGCCGCTTTCGGCCGACATCAACTGGGATGTCGAGCAGTTCGACATTTCACCCGATGGTTCGCTCATTGCATTCGGCGTCAACGAAAACGGCATGTCGCGCGTCTATCTGCGCCGCCTTGCCGACAATGCGGATGTGACCATCCCGGCGCTTCCCATCGGCATTCTGGGCGGCATGACGTTCAATGCCGACGGCACGCGCATCGGGCTCACGCTCAACACACCCTCGTCGCCGGGCGACGTGTGGAGCATCGAACTTGGCGCCAATACGCTCACCCGCTGGACGAAGAGCGAGATCGGCGGCCTCAATCCCGAGACCTTTGTTGATCCGACGCTCATCACCTATCCCACTTTCGATCAGGTGGATGGGGCTGCACGCCAGATTCCGGCCTTCTATTACCGGCCGCGCGGTGACGGGAAATTTCCGGTCATCATCTACATGCATGGCGGGCCGGAGTCGCAGGACCGCCCGGGCTTCTCCACCACGTTCCAGTACTGGACGACACAGCTTGGCATCGCCGTCATTTCGCCCAATGTGCGCGGCTCGACCGGCTACGGCAAATCCTATGTTGAACTCGACAATGGCGTGCAGCGCGAAGACTCGGTGAAAGACATCGGCGCGTTGCTCGACTGGATCGCGACACAGCCCGATCTCGATGCAAGCCGCGTGATGGTCTATGGCGGCTCCTATGGCGGCTACATGGTCTATGCGTGCCTGACCAACTACAATGACCGGCTGGCAGGCGGTGTCAGCATCGTGGGCATCAGCAATTTCGTCACCTTCCTTGAGAACACGTCCGGCTATCGCCGCGATTTGCGCCGGGTCGAATATGGTGACGAGCGTGATCCCGCCATCCGCGAGGTGCTGATGCGGATTTCGCCGCTGACCAATGCCTCGCGCATTACCCGTCCGCTCTTTGTCATCCAGGGTGCGAATGATCCGCGTGTTCCCGCCAGCGAAGCCGAACAGATGGTTGCGGCTGTGCGCACCAACGGTGGCGATCCCTGGTACCTGCTTGCACTTGATGAGGGTCACGGCTTTGCCAAGAAGTCGAACCGCGATTTCATGGGCCAGGCGGTTGCCATGTTCCTGAAGCAGCGCCTCCTTGGTGAGGCGCCTGCTGCAACGCCTTGAGGCAGAGTTCCCGTGCTGTTGCGGTTCTTTCAGCGTCTGAGCGGTCGGCAGGTTCTCCTGCTGGCCGCTTTGTCCATCGTCTGGTTCCAGGGTGCGCTGTTGATGACCGGGCTCTACCCGGATCATGTGCGCGCCCAAGGTGGCCCGCCGATCGAGGAAACGCCCTTCATCCCGGCGGCCGATGCGGCATCACGCCTGATGGCACTCAATGATTCCGGACACCACTGGAGCAGTGTTGCCCTTCTGGGCGTGGATTTCGTCAATGTGCTTCTGCTTTTCCTCGCCTTGGGTGCGGCAGGCGCCTATGTGGCGCGTGCGGCAAGATTTCCACCGGCATTGCAGGTTGCCGCATCCGTGCTGCCACTTGTCTTTGCGCTGGCGGACCTGGGCGAGAATACGCTCATCCTTGCCGCCATCATTCCTCCCTACGACATGCTGGCGAAGGTCGCCGACGTGATCGGTTATGCGACGGGGGCGAAGCTCATCTTTTTTTCGATGTCAGCGCTGCTGGTTGTTTCCGGACTTGTTGTCTGGGCTGTGCGCAGCCTGATGGGCCGCCGGTCAAGCTGATTATTCCGGTTCGATCCGGAAGCGGCGACTGCCGGGCAAAGTCCCCCCGCCCACCAGCGTCACTTCAAAATCTCCCGAAGGGGTCGGTCGTATATCGGTGATCCGCGCCCGATTGACGATCCGAGAGCGATGGATGCGCACGAAGCCCAGCGGCGCCAGGCGTTCCTCCCATGCCGAAATCGTGCCGCGGATCAGGCGGCTTTGGCCCGCGCAGTGGAAGTTGATGTAGTTGCCTGCAGCTTCGACCCAATGAATGTCGGCGGGCGCCACAAACGCCACTGACTTGCCATCGCGCAGTTCAATGCGCGGGTCTTGCGGGCTTGCGGGTGGCGGGCGCTCTGCCCGCTGCTGGAAGAACCAATAGACGCCCGCAATCGCAATGTAGGCGAGCAGATCTTTGCGCCATTCGTAGAGAAGCGGCAGAAAGATGCCGTCGTCAAAGAACCCGTATCTGTAACCTGCTGCCCAGAAGACCACCGACCGGATTGCCACCATGCCAAGGACATGGCCTATCGAGAACAGCACAGAAAATCCCAGATGCACGCCGATGGTTTGCAGCGGCTCGTCGGCGCGGGGCGGCGCAATGGCAACGGCGCGGCCGACCAGCGGCGCAAGGGCAAGGATCAGGACATAGCTTGAAAACTCAAGAACCAGCGGCTCCGCCCAGTAGCCCGACACGCCGCGCGCCATGTCTTCCATGACGCTGGAAGTGATGTTGACCAGGATGACAGCGAGCGCAGCGACCGCCACGACGCGCAAGGGCGTCAGGCGGTCGAGCAGGTTGCCATCCGTCCCTTGCTGGCCGCCACTCGTCACAACGCACCCCCGCCTGTCACGCCGATTTGCCTTTTCTGGCAAGAGCCTAGCTGCCAATGCTGGTTTGAGGAAGAAGGAGGCATTCGATTGGAGATCGCCTCATGAATCAGCGCCGCCTTGACCTCGACTGGCTCCGCATTATCGCGCTTGGCCTACTCATCCTCTACCACACCGGCATGTTTTACGTGAGCTGGGACTGGCATGTGAAATCAAGCCGGGCGGGCGAGACAATTGAACCGCTGATGCAGCTCTTAAGCCCCTGGCGGCTGGCCCTGCTCTTCCTCATTTCGGGGGCTGCGACCCGGTTTCTGGCCGACAAGATGAGCGGCCTTGCCTTCACCAAGGCACGGATGGTGCGCCTCGTGCCGCCTTTGGTGCTGGCCATCTTCGTGATCGTGCCGCCACAGACATGGCTCCAGGTCCTGGAGGCCGTGGAACGGGGTGATGCGCCCGCGACCGCGCTCTCGGGTTTCTACCTCAACTATGTGAGCGGCAGCGGGAACTGGTGCCAGGGCGGCGCGTGCATCATCACGCCGACCTACAACCATATGTGGTTCGTCTTCTATCTCGTGCTTTACACGTTGCTGATCCCGTTCTTCGCGCCGATCCTGCGCCGCCTGACGCCTGCTCTCGACTTCCTGACGCGCGGGCCGGGACTCCTGATTGCGCCGTGGCTTGTCATGTATGGGCTGCGTGCAATGCTTCTTCCGGTGTTCGGAGAGACCCACAATTTCATGGACGATTTCTATCTCCATGCGCTTTATCTGTTCGTCTTCTTCCTTGGCTTTGCGCTGGCGAAGCATCAACCGTTCTTTGACCGCTGCGTGAAGGCGCGGTGGCTGGCGCTGTGTCTTGCGCTCGGCTGCTGGGCTGGTGTTCAGTTCTATCTTTCCGCACATGCCGAGATTGCACCACCGGACTGGCTGCGCCTCGTCATGCGCGGCGTCTATACGCTGCAAGCGTGGGCGGCCATCGTTGCGGCACTCGGATTTGCGCACCGCCATCTCAGCAATACCGACAACCGGCTGCGGCGTGTGCTGACGGAAGCAATCTTTCCGTTCTATCTGGTTCACCAGACGATCATCGTCGTCGCGGGCCACTATCTGGACACCGCCGCCCTGCCCTTGTGGCAGGAAGCGACACTCCTGATTGCGATCACGATCAGCTTGTGCTGGTTGTTCTATGTGGTCGCCAAACGCATCAGCTGGTTCCGCGTCTGGGCAGGATTGTCGCCGAAGGAGAAGAAAAGCGTCAGCACACTCACGCCCGCGCTTCGGCCTTGAAACCGGCGCGGGTGATGGCGGAGGTAATCGCGTCCACGCTGGTCTGGCCTTCGTCGAACTCGATGACAGCGCTTGCGCCTGCCAGATCAACCTTGGCGACTGACACACCGGCAACGCCGCGGGCCGCGCGCTCGACAGCCTTGACGCAGCCGCCGCAATCCATGCCCTTGACGCTTAATTCTGCGGTTTTCATTTGTCTGCTCCCGAAAGCGATGCTGATGGCCCTTAGATAGGCCTAGGCGCCGAACCGTTCAAGAACCCATGGCACCACCACATCCATGAGACGCTCGACGTCCGGGGCGTCCTTCTCGCCGAAGGGCGGCTCGAAATAATGGCGCGCCTCCTCGAAATCCACATAGGTCTTGTCCTTGGCCGCGATGGCCGCAAACATCGGTTCGGCATCGGTTTTCGGGAAAATTTCCTGATCCTTGCCGGCATTGATGAAAAGGCTCGGCTCGGTGATCTGCGGCAGGTCGTGGAGCTGGTTGGCATTGGACGACACGCCCGACCAGGTGGAGAGCCACGCATGGGGCGTCGCATAGCGGCCAAAGCCGAAGAACTTCCAGTTCATCAGGTCCGGGCGCGGCGAGAAGACAGAACCATAGTCGCGGCCGCTGGGATCGAATTGCTGGCTGACATAATGCGGGTTGGCCATGGTGCGGTAGATCGTCATCACCGCCTCGAATGCTTCGCGGCGCAGGATGTCGCGCTGGCGCTCCGGTGTCAGGCGGGCAAAGCCGGGATCTTGATGGATCGCCTCGGCCTCGCGGGATTCCTCGATCAGGCCGCGCGCAATGGCGTCGATGCGCTTTACCCGTTCGATCTGGGCCGCGCGGAACCGCGCGATGAAGCCGTGATCATATTCCGACCATGACGCATCGCTGCCGTCGAGTTCGCGGGGCGTGATGAAGCCGTTGCGCGGGTCGTAAAGGTCGAGCGCCGGATCGGAAAGATGCGGCCGCGTTTCATCGACCACGGCCGGATCGATGATCTCGTTCATGATCATCCCCTCGCCCTTGTGCGACGAGATGTAGACCATGCCGTCTGCCGGCAACATCTCCACATCGTTGAGCCAGGTGCGCCGTCCGCCCGGCGTGCGGGCGATTCGTTTGCCGCGCGGCCGTTTTGCCTGCGCCTGGAAGAAACCGTTGAGCGCGCCACCGCCGGAATTGCCGACGAGCACGACATTCTGCACACCGACCTGGTTTTTCAGCCAGGACACGCACGAATTCACGTCGAGGATGATCTCCTCGTGGACGGTTGCGACGTCATTGTTGGGATTGCGCGTGTTGGCGGCAAGGCATCCGATCCCGGCATCGACCAGCCGGGGAATGACATAGTGATGGGTGAAATCTCCGCGCGGGTGCATCACCACAATGGCGGTCTTTGGCTTGGGGTTCTTGCGCGGTGCCCACCACAGCGCGCGATGCTCGCGGAAATCTGCTGCCTTGAGGATGAGCGACTCCACAAGATAATCCTGCGGATAGCGGCGCATGTTCATGGGCGCGCCTGCCCAATAGGTTTTGGCGATGAGTTGCATGGGCTACTCGGCCGCCTGCTTCTTTGCCTGTTCTTCGGCGGCTACGGCCTTCAGGCGCTCTGCCCGGATCAGGGCGGTGTCCGCCGTCCATTTGCGCATGACCGCATCAGCCTTGGCCGCCTCGTCATTCAGGATTTCGTCGTGACGCGCATCGCGCACGGTGAACTCCAGCGCGAGGCCATTGGGGTCAAAGAAATAGACTGAATGGCAGAAATGGTGGTCGATGGGGCCGAACACGGGCACTTCGTGCGCTTTGAGATGCGCCATGAACGCGTGCATGTCATCCATTGAGCCAAGCTCCATGGCGATGTGGTAATCTTCCATGCCGTCCTTCACGCGGAATTTCTTGGGATGCACCGTGTGCGGCAGGTCGAAAAAGGCGATGAAATTGCCATCGGCCATTTCAAAAAAGAGATGCATGTAAGGCCGGTCGCGCCCGGCGGGGTCCTTCTCGAACGCCAGCGCCGCGCGGGTCTTCAAGCCCAAAATCCCTTCATAAAAGCGCCGCGTTTCGTCGGCATCACGGCAGCGATAGGCGCTATGGTGAATGCCCTTGATCACAGGAGGCGTCGTGTCTTTCGTTGTCATCGGTTCAGGCTTTCGGCGCTTTGACAGGATTGCGGGGCTGAGCCTACGCTTGCGGCCCGCCTGTTTCCAGCGTGTGACGTTGCCCTTTGGTTGAAGCCATGTCCGTTCCCCAGCGTCAGCGGCGCCCCTATCTGCGGTTGGGGCTCTTCCTGTCCCTGCTTCTGCACGGGGCCATGTTCGCCTTGCTGGTTGAATGGGCGCTGGATGCCTACAATCCCGATGGCGGCGGCGGCTTTGCCGAATCCATCGGCATCACTGCTGATGGCGGTTTTCAGGGCCGCGACGGCAATGAGCGCCGCAATGCCAGCGGTGCGGATGCATCAGCCGACGAAGATGTCTTCCGCGTGACGATGATGCGGATGCCGCCGCGTATTGAACCTCCCAAAGATGTGGATGTAGGCGAGCGCCAGATCGTCCAGGCGCCCAACATGGAAACCCGCATCGTGAAGGATGTGCCGGAAGCCATTCCGATCATCCCCCGCACAGAAACCGAGGCGCCGCAGTCCTTGCTGCCGCCGGAGGAGGACGAGGAAACCTCCGCCTCGCCCGCCGATGCCGTTTCGGATGATCTGGCGCAGGGCAACGAGCCGGGTGACCCCAGCGATGGCGGCTCCGCCGTGGTCGCGGGCGGTGCGAATGGAACCGACATCGGCTCGGGTGGCGGTCAGGGCCGCACCACCGGTCCACGAGTCGGCGATTTCATGCCGGGACCGGAGCTTCAGGACGCGCTGATCGGCTTTACGATCATCGGCACCGAAGGGTTTTACGACGGCTCAACGCCTGACAACTCTGCCACCCGTACCACTTTCGAGTGGCAGGCCTATTATGATCCCAGCGGCGAAGTGGAGGCGCGGTTCATACGTCCCGCGGCCGAAGTGCACCATGGCCCCGTCGCGCCGCGCCGCTTCAATGAAAGCGGACGCTGGGAGGTTTCGGGCAACCTCCTCTGCCAGCGCATCGAAAAAGTGGGTTATGGCACGCGCATCTGCTTTGAGGTGCACCGCAAGGGCAACGAGATTGCGATGTATTACGCCGAATGCGGCGCGCTCAGCCGCTGCTATCGTGGGCGTCTGGGGCCGACCGGTATCATCGTTCGTGGCCGCGCGTTCCGCGATTTTACGGATTAGAGCTTCTCGAAAATCCGCTCAAGGCTGGTCAGGTTCATGCCTGCCTTGGCGTAGTTGTAAGGCGTGAGGTTCAGTGCCTTGATCATCTTGCGCTCGATCTCGACGCCATTTCCATCAGCGCGCGGCACCAGATCGAAATCGAGAATATTGATGCAGGCCGTATCCTGCTCAAAGGCGCGGATCGCCGCCAGATTACCGCCCGTCATCCAGCCGAGCAGCAGCCGGTTGGTGCCCTCATGCGCGACCACGAGTGCGGTGTGCCACGCGGGGCGATGCAGCAGGTCCTCGATTGCCTCGCGGGAACGCGCCAGCGCATCGGCAAAGGCCTCGCCGCCCTCGAACATGGTCGCACCTTCCTCGTGCGCCTTTTCAAACTGGAAGGTCATGGCGGTTGCGATCTCGCGACGATGACGCGCGCCAATCACCCGGCCGCCGTGGATTTCCTCAAGGCGTGGATCGACCGCAGGCTGGAATTTTTCCCGGCCCTCGTTCTCGGCGATCACATGGGCCAGCGTCTCACGCGTGCGCGGCAGGCCGGATGACAGCACGATGTCGAATGCCACGTGCGCAAGCGCCTTGCCCGAGGCCGTCGCCTCGTCGCGCCCCAGCTGGGTCAGCGGCACTTCGCGCAGCGAGCCGGTGCGCGCGACCTCCTCGCTGAAATAATCGACGTGCCCATGGCGCATCAGATAGATGCGGCGGCGGCCGGTTGTTCCCGGCAATGCGTGCATCTGCATCAGATGCCACCGGCCGTGCGCAGGGCTTCGACTTCGTCTTTCGTGAATCCCCAGTCGAGCAGTGCAAGGTCATTGTGTGCGCCTGCCTGCGGGGCGAGGCCCTGCACGCGCGGCATGGTGCGGCTGAAACGCGGCGCCACATTGGGCTGGATCACGCCATCGATCTCGACAAATGTCTGCCGCGCGCGGTTATGGGCGTGGTTGGGCGCTTCCTTCAGCGACAGGACCGGCGCATAGCAGACATCCGTTCCCTGCATGATCCTGTCCCATTCATCGCGCGTCTTTGTGCGGATGACGGCGGCGAGCTTTTCCTTCAGCTGCGGCCATGCGGCGCGATCCATCTGCGCCCCGAATGCAGGATCGCTGATGCCGGTCTTTTCCAGAAGCAGCGCATAGAATTGCGGCTCGATGGAGCCGATGGCGACCCATTTGCCGTCCGACGTCTCGTAGGTGTCATAGAAATGCGCGCCGCCATCAAGCAGGTTCTCGCCCTTGTGGTCGGTCCAAACGCCCGCGCCCAGGAAGCCGTAGAACATCGCCATGAGCGAGGCCGCGCCATCCGTCATCGCGGCATCGACGACCTGACCCTTGCCGGAGCCGCGCGCCTCGAAGAGGCCGCAAGCCATGCCGAAAGCAAGATAGAGCGCTCCACCTCCGAAATCGCCCACGAGATTGAGCGGCGGCACCGGGCGCTCGCCCTTGCGGCCAATCGCATGCAGCGCGCCGGTCAGCGCGATGTAGTTGAGGTCGTGGCCTGCGGCGTTGGCCAGCGGTCCGGTCTGCCCCCAGCCGGTCATGCGGCCAAATACAAGTCGCGGATTGCGCTTCAGCGCGACTTCGGGCCCAAGGCCCAGCCGCTCCATCACGCCGGGCCGGAAACCTTCAATCAGGCCATCCGCCTTTTCGATGAGGCGCAGGGCCGCCTCCACCCCCTCCGGCTTTTTCAGGTCCAGCGCCACAGAGCGGCGTCCCCGGGACGTGATGTCAAACTTCGAGCCGCCACGCGCGCCCTTGCGGTCTATGCGTACCACATCCGCGCCCATGTCGCTCAGCAGCATGGCTGCGAACGGCCCCGGGCCAATGCCGGCAAACTCGACAATCCTTACGCCCTTCAACGGACCCATGACGGCTTCCCCCGGCAATGCTAGTTTCCCAACTCATAGCCATGGTGAGGCCAACCGTAAACAAGGAGTGTGACATGATGCGCCGCATGACCGGGATTGCCGTTGGGGCAATGGCACTGGCCGTTGTCAGCGCCTGCGCAACCGATCATCCCGTTCCGGTTGGCCCCGCACCTGGCGGGGCGACGCAAATGGTTATGAGTGTGGAGCGCGTCGAGCTTTTCCGCGATGCGAACGGGCTTGTCATTTCGGCAAAGGGAATGGTCAGCACCGGCGGTTGGACCCATCCGCAATTGCTGCCCCTGCAAACCTTCGCACCGGAAGTAGGCATCCAGAGCTACACGTTTGTCGCCACGCCGCCCGCACCAGACGAAATGGTGGTGCAGATGATCACAGAAGTCACCGCCACGACCACGATCAACCCGGTACCGGACGATTTGCGCGAGATCAAGGTGATGGCCGAGGGCGGCGAAGTGGTCGTGCCAGTGCCTGCGCTGACGCCCTAGTCCTTGTTGCCCGGAAACAGTCTGGCACGCCAGTAGCCGAACAGGCTGTTGTCCTTCAGGAAGACGCGGTCCAGCGCATCCATCTGTGCGTCAAGCCCGGGCGTCTCCAGAAGTTCGCGGCGGCGCTTGATCTTGCGCCCCGGTTCCAGCGCGCGGCGCGTTGTCGCCGGGCTTCCCGCCGCAATCACATTGGCCGGAATGTCCTTCACCACCACGCTGCCCGCACCGATCACGCTGTTGTCGCCGATGGTGACGCCCTTGCCGATGATGCAGCCATAACCGATCCAGACATTCTCGCCGATGGTGATGGGTGCCGAATGCTCGCTTTCCGCCGTGCGGTCATAGACATCGTGCCAGTCGCTGTCGCTGATGTAGCAATTGCTCGCAATCATCGTATCCGCACCAATCGAAATGCCGATGGAGGAGATGATCTGCGTGCCGGGGCTCACCAGCACATAATCGCCAAGGGTGATGCGCCCCAGCCGGAAGCCCGAGTACCAGACACACAGTTTCACCCGCGCACCGGCATCCGCATTGATATGCACCTTGCGCCCCGCGACTATGTTGGGGCCGATCACGTCAATGAGACGCGGATTGATGAAGGAGGCGCCCTCGCCCAGTGCGTCGAATTGCGGGTGAAGATGGCGGCGCGCATAGGCCGCAGCGCGGCGCTTCTGCCAGCTCTTCAGCCAGGACGGGCGATGATCCTTTCGCATCAGAGCGACTGGCCGTCATCAACCGTCATCAGCGTGCCGGTGATGAGGCGTGACGCCTCCGACGCCAGAAGCAGCAACATGCCGTCGAGGTCGTCAGGGTTGCCGAGGCGGCGGCGCGGGAAGGTTGCAACCTGCTTCCTGCCGCCATCGGTTGCAAACCAGTCCGCATTGATTTCGGTTTCGATGTAGCCGGGGCAGATGGCATTCACGTTGATGCCGTGGCGCGCCCATTCACGCGCCAGCCCCTTCGTCATCATGGCGACCGCCGCCTTCGACATGCAATAGGTGACAAGGCCCGGCAGCACCTTGAAGGCACCGATGGACGCGATGTTGATGATGCGCCCCTCCGCCTTGCGCGCAAGCATGCGGCGCGCCACTTCGGTTGCAAGAAAAAACGGCCCGCGCACATTTGTGCCCATGATGCGGTCATAGTCGTCGGGCGTTACATCCACCGCACGGCCTTCGACATTCATGCCGGCATTGTTGACCAGGATATCGACCGGCCCCAATGCACGCGCGATGTCGTCGAGTGCGGGCGCGAATGCTTCGGGTTCCGTCACGTCCAGCGCCACTGCGTGGCATTTGTGTCCGGCGGCGCCAAGCTCGGCCGCAAGCACCTGCAGACGCTCCACCCTGCGCCCGGCAATGGCGACGCTTGCGCCATGATCTGCCAGCACGCGCGCAAAGCGCTGCCCAAGGCCACTTGTGGCCCCGGTCACGAGTGCTGTCTTTCCGGCGAGATTAACTTTTTCCATGACGCGTTCGCGCTTTGCGGAGGCAGACTGCTTGGTTAGGGTGACGGCGCTATGCGGTCAAGGGCCGCGAGGCTTTCGGGGGCCGCAAGATGCAGGTGACTGTTGTATCCGACACGATTTGCCCGTGGTGCTATGTGGGCAAGCGCAATCTTGATCAGGTGATGGCGGCGCGGCCCGATCTCGGCATCGTCCTTGAGTGGCGCGCCTACATGCTTGATCCATCGATCCCGCCGGAGGGCGTTGACCGCAAGGAATATCTGCGCGCGAAATTCGGTGATGGCGAGCGTCCGCGCGCGATGGCCGACGCGCTGCGTCAGGCGGGCGAAGCTTCCGGGATCACCCTTGCTTTCGACAAGATCGCGCTCACGCCCAACACACTTGATTGCCACCGTCTGATCCGTTGGGCGCGTTCCGTCGGCGTGCAGCACAATCTCGTGGAAGCATTGTTTGCCGCCTATTTCACCCATGGCCGCAACATCGGCGATCGGCAAGTCCTTGCCGCTATCGCCAATGAGGCGGGCATGGATGGCGAATTGGTCGAAGGGCTTCTGGCCAGCGATGCAGACTTGCAAGCCGTAATGCGCGAGATCTCCGTTGCGCAGGAGTTGGGCATCTCGGGCGTCCCCGCTCTCGTTATCGAGAACAAGTTCATGGTTGTGGGTGCCCATGCCCCCGAACAATTGATCCAGATATTCGAGCGGGCGCGAGATGCCCTGACCCCAACGGCGGCAATGGGCTAGGCCTGCGCTGCCAGTTCGGCGATCTGCGCGACGATCCGCCTTGTGCCTTCCAGCCGGTCACCGACATTGGGCCATGTGCGCGCGATGAAGATGCGCTGGTCGGGCCGCACCTTCATCGTGTCTGCGTTGCGCGCGATATGGGCAATCAATGCGTGGGGCTGGGGGAATTCGTTCTTGCGGATGGCGATGGTCGCGCCCTTGGGCCCCGCCTCCACCCGCTCGATGCGGGCGGTGCGGCAAAGCATCTTGATGCCGACGACGGCCAGCAATTGCTTCACCTCGTCGGGCAAGGGACCGAAGCGGTCAATCATCTCCGCGGCCACAGAGTCGATGTCACCGCCATTCTCAAGCTCGGCCAGACGGCGATAGAGCGACAGGCGCAGGCCCAGATCGGCAACATAGGTTTCGGGGATGAGCACTGAGGCGCCCAGATTGATCTGCGGTGACCATTGGTCAGCAATCTCGGCGTCTCCACCACCCTCGCGCAAGGCGGCGACTGCCTCCTCCAGCATCTCCTGGTAAAGTTCGAGGCCCACTTCCTTGATGTGGCCGGTCTGTTCCTCGCCCAGAAGATTGCCCGCGCCGCGAATGTCGAGGTCGTGGCTGGCGAGCGAAAATCCCGCACCCAGCGTATCCAGCGTTTGCAGCACACGCAGGCGGCGCTCGGCATTGGCGGTCAGCGTCTTGCCCGGCGGCAAGGTCATATAGGCATAGGCGCGGGCCTTTGACCGCCCGATGCGTCCACGCAGCTGATAGAGCTGTGCCAAGCCGAACATGTCCGCGCGGTGGATGACCATCGTGTTGGCGGAGGGAATGTCGAGGCCGCTTTCAACAATCGTGGTTGAGAGCAGGACTTCGTATTTGCGCTCGTAAAACGCATTCATCACGTCATCCAGCTGGCCGGGAGCCAACTGGCCGTGGGCGGTGATGACTTTCACCTCGGGCACAGTCTCTTCCAGAAATTCGCGCGCCTCAGCCAAATCGGCGATGCGCGGCACAACGTAGAATGATTGGCCACCGCGATAATGTTCGCGCAATAGCGCCTCGCGCACGACAAAGGGGTCCAATGGACCCACAAAAGTGCGCACGGCCAGGCGGTCCACCGGCGGCGTTGCAATCAGGGACATGTCGCGTACGCCTGACAGCGCCAATTGCAGCGTGCGCGGGATTGGCGTTGCGGTCAGGGTCAGCACATGCACGTCGGCGCGCAGCTGCTTCAGGCGCTCCTTGTGGGACACACCAAAGTGCTGCTCCTCGTCGATGATGAGCAGGCCCAAATCCCTGAAGGCAATGTTCTTGGCCAGGAGCGCATGCGTGCCGACAACAATGTCCACTTGGCCCTCGGCCAGCGCCTTTCGCGTATCTGATGCTTCCTTCGCGGTGACAAGACGTGACAATTGGCGAACCTTCATCGGCCAGCCATTGAAACGCTCGGTGAAGGTGCGGAAGTGCTGGCGGCTGAGCAGGGTTGTCGGCACCACGACGGCGACCTGCTTGCCGGCCAGCGCCGTCATGAAGGCAGCGCGCAGCGCCACCTCGGTCTTGCCGAAGCCGACATCGCCGCAAATGAGGCGGTCCATCGGCTTGCCGCGCGCCAGATCTTCAAGCGTGTCGGCGATGGCGCGCTGCTGGTCATCGGTTTCCTCGTAAGGGAACCGCGCGCAGAACTCGTCATAAAGTGAACGCTCGCCAAGAATTTCCGGCGCACTTTTCAGCGCACGGGCGGCCGCAACCCGCATCAATTCAGCGGCGATCTCGCGGATGCGGTTCTTGAGCTTGGCCTTGCGCGCCTGCCAGCCCGCACCGCCCAGCCGATCCAGCTGGACGTTGCCCTCTTCCGATCCAAAGCGTGTCAGAAGCTCGATGTTCTCGACCGGCAGGAACAGGCGCCCGCCGTCATACTCAAGCGCGAGACAATCATGCGGTGCGCCCTGAACTTCGATCGCCACAAGTCCCGTATAGCGGCCGATGCCGTGCTCGACATGGACCACAAGGTCGCCCGCCGTCAGCGCGGTTGCCTCTTTCAGGAAGTTGGCGGCCTTGCGCGTTTTTCGCGCCGTGCGGATCAGGCGGTCGCCCAACACGTCCTGTTCGGAGATAAAGGCGATGTCGTCGCTCTCAAAGCCGCGTTCAAGGCCCAGCACACAGACCGCAATCGCATCGCGGTGCAATGCGCGGGCCTCTGACAGATCTTTCACGACCTTGACGGCCTTGGCGCCGTGATCGGCCAGAACCGAGCCCATGCGGTCGGCAGAGCCATCGCTCCAGCAGGCAAAGATCGTGCGCTTGCCTGATTTCTGGAGTTCCGCCACATGGGCAATCAACACGTCAAAGACGTTGCGGCCGGGTTGTTGGCGCTCGGGCGCGAAATCACGCCCCTGCCTTGCAGGCGCATTGATCGCCGTCTCGCGCGCAAAGGGGGTCAGTTCGCGTGAACGCAATGCCGCAAGGCGGTCGGCAAACTCCGCAGGCGCCAGATAGAGCGCATGGGGTTCAAGCGGCTTGAATGACGGTCCTGCCAAACCGGTCTTGCCGCCACGGGCGGTTCGGCCCAGTTCCAGATTGGTGCGCCGGGCTTCGTGGTGCTCGGCAATCTGGGCAAAGCGCGCGTCGATGGCTTCACTTGCCTGCGGGTCAAGCAGCACAAGCGACGGCGCCACATGGTCGAACAGGGTCTCGCTTGCTTCCAGGAACAGCGGCAGGAAATGCTCCATGCCCGCATGCTTGCGTCCTGCGCTGATCGCCTCATAGAGCGGATCGCCGTCGGTGATCGCGCCGAAGGCTGCAACATAGCCGGCACGGAAGCGGCGGATCGCATCCGCATCCATGACAATTTCGCTGACCGGCAAAAGGTTTGCGCTGCGCATTTCGCCGCGCGATTTCTGCGTCTCGGGATCGAAGGCGCGTATGCGTTCAATGGCATCGCCGAAATAGTCGAGGCGCAGCGGCGCCTCCTGACCCGGCGGGAAAAGGTCAAGGATGCCGCCGCGCACGGCATAGTCGCCGGGCTCGACAACGGTTGCCGCCCGCACATAGCCAATGCGTTCCAGATGCGGGATCAGCCGATCCATCGGCTCAACCATGCCGGGCTTCAGCGTTCGCGCCAGTGACGCAAGCAGCGCGCGCGACGGCACACGCTGCAAAAGTGCATTGACGGTCGTCACCACCAAAAGGCCCTTTGCCGAAGCGGTCGACCCCGCCAATTCCGACAATGCCGCAAGCCTGCGCGCCATGATGTCGGCACGCGGCGATACGCGGTCATAGGGCACGCAATCCCAAGCCGGAAAGACAATGACGCTCAGCCCCGGTGCGAAATAATGCGCGGCCTCGGCCAGGGCGGAAGCGTGTGCCTCATCGCGGGCGATGTGGAGCAGCCGCTCGCCCGCGCCGGCCAGCTGGCTTGCGAGCATGCCGTCATAGCCTTCCGGCACACTGGCAATGACCGCACGCTTTTGCGTGGACCGGACAAGCTCAAGAAAGTTCATGGCAGGTGCTTCCCCAGCCCTGCGCGGATGCGGGCAAGAAGCGCATGGTCGTGCGCCGCCGGGGCTTCCTCGCGGCCGAGGATCCAGCCGTAAATCTGGTGGTCATCCTCGTCCAGAAGCGCCTCAAACCGGTCCAGCTCGACTTGGTCCAGAAGGTGAAGCTCCCGGTCCGCAAAACCGCCCAGCACAATGTCCGCCTCGCGGAAGCCGCGATGGTGCGCACGATAGGAAAGGCGCTTGAGGCGTGTCTGGTGGTCCATCGTATGCTTTAAGGGGCTTTGGATCGCAGGCTTTCGGCCGCAAATGCCGGGTCGGGGCGGTGCATATAGGCGGTTACGTCCGGCTTGTCAGCCCCCGCCCCGGAGCGCGATGTTTGGGCCATGCGGCCCGAGATTCTGTTCCCCCTCTTTGCCCCGGTATCCAGCCTTCCCGGGGTGGGGCCAAAGCTTGCCAAGTTGATCGGCAAGGCTGCGGGCGAGCGGGTGATTGACCTCGTTTTTCTCCAGCCGACCGGCTTCATCGACCGGACCTATTGCCCCAAAGTGATGGCGGCCGAGGAAGGCAGGATTGCCACCTTGGACATTTCCGTGCTCGCCCATCAGCCGGCGCCGCGCAAGGGCCTGCCGTGGCGGGTCGCGTGCTATGACGACAGCGGCCCCATCGAACTCGTCTTCTTCGCGGCGCGCGGCGATTATGTCGGCAAAATCCTGCCCGTCGCAGCAAGACGGCGGATCAGCGGCAAGGTCGAAAGCTATAACGGCAAAAAGCAGATGGTGCATCCCGACTTCGTGGTCGATCCCGCCAAGGGAGAGGATGTGCCCGCCTTCGAGCCGATCTATCCGCTGACCGAGGGTTTGAGCGCGCGCGTCATGGCCAAGGCCGTGCGCCATGCGCTTGAAACCGTTCCGGACCTGACCGAGTGGCAGGACGCAGCGTTTCTCAAGCAGAACAATTGGGCGGGCTGGCACTCGTCGGTTGCCGGATTTCACGCGATCCATGTCGAGGGCGGTGCGGCGGCGGAAACCGCAAGGCGGCGTTTGGCCTTTGACGAATTGCTGGCCAACCAGCTGACGCTTCTTCTCGCCCGTGAAAGACAGCGCGGCCTGCGCGGCCGGAAATTGTCCGGCGATGGAACATTGCGCCGCACGCTGGAGGCGCGTCTGCCCTTTGCGCTCACGCAGGACCAGAAGACCGCCCTTGGCGAAATCGACGCCGACATGGCCAGTGATCGGCGCATGACGCGTCTGCTTCAGGGCGATGTCGGCTCAGGCAAGACCATCGTTGCCTTGCTTGCCATGCTATCGGCGGTGGAAACGGGCGCGCAGGCAGCCCTGATGGCGCCGACCGAAATCCTTGCCCGTCAGCATTTCGCGACGCTCAGCGCGCTGTGCACGCCGATCGGTATCGGGACCGTACTGCTGACGGGGCGCGAACGCGGCAAGGTGCGCGAGGAAATCCTCGCCGCCATGGCAGACGCCAAGGCACAGATCATCATCGGCACGCATGCGCTGTTCAGCGAGGATGTTGTCTTTGCCGATCTTGGTCTGGCGGTGATCGACGAGCAACACCGCTTTGGCGTGAGCCAGCGTGCCGCCCTTGTCCGCAAAGGCGGCGAGCCGGTCGATACGCTGGCGATGACGGCTACACCCATTCCGCGCACGCTGGAGCTGACGCTCTATGGCGACATGGATGTCAGCCGCATCCGGGAACGGCCGCCGGGCCGCCAGAAGATCGACACACGCGCCGTGCCCTTTGCGCGCATCGGCGAGATGGCCGAAGCGGTCGCCCGTGCCCTTGCACGCGGCGAGCGCATTTACTGGATCTGCCCGATGGTGAACGAGACCGAGGAAAGCGATCTTGCTGCTGTAACCGCGCGCTTTGCCGTGCTCTCCAAGCGCTTTGGTGATGTCGTGGCACTGGCCCATGGCCAGATGAAGGGTGCGGAGCGTGACAATGCGATGGAACGGTTCCGCAGCGGCGAAGCGCGCGTTCTGGTCGCGACCACGGTCGTGGAAGTCGGGGTCGATGTGCCCGAGGCCACGATCATGATCATCGAACATGCGGAGCGCTTTGGCCTGTCGCAATTGCATCAGTTGCGGGGGCGCGTGGGGCGCGGCACAAGGGCATCGCACTGCATCCTCCTCTATCAGGATGATCCGCCTTTGGGCGACACAGCGCGCGCACGCCTGTCCGCCATCCGCGAGACGGATGACGGTTTCCGCATCGCGGAGGAGGATTTGCGGCTGCGCGGCGCCGGTGACGTTCTGGGCACGCGGCAATCGGGTGACATTCCAATGCGCCTCGCGCGGCTTGAAACCGACCGCGACCTGATCGAGGCTGCGCGGGATGATGCGCGCCTTGTCCTCTTGCGTGATCCTGCCCTTGCTGCAGCGCGTGGGCAGGCCTTGCGCACCCTGCTCTATCTCTTTGAGCGCGACGAGGCCGTGCGCCTTCTGCGGACGGGTTGACGCGCCATGACCACACCGGATTTTGCGGATGCATTGCGTGATGGACTTGCAGCCATTTGGCCGGACTTGCAGGAAATCTCGGGCATCACGCGGCTTTCGGGTGGTGCAAGCCAGGAGACTTGGGCGTTCATGGCCCAGCGCGGACACGCGCGCGTCAAGCTCATCCTGCGCCGCGTGCCTGGCGGCAAGCGTGCGGTTGAAAGCGCGACGGCGGCGCCCCTGGCAACAGAAGCGGCCGTGATCCGCGCAGCCGCGCGTTCCGGTGTGAAGGTGCCGGAAGTCTTTGCCGTGTTTTCACCCGACAGTGCGGTCGGCGAAGCCTATGTGATGTCGCATCTTGAGGGCGAGACCCTTGCGCGCAAAATCCTGCGCGATGATGCCTTTGCGAACGTGCGTCCGCGCCTTGCGCGACAATGCGGCCAGATCCTTGCGCGCATCCATGCGACTGATACCACCGGCGTGGCCGGTCTGCGCATCTCGGATGGCCCCGCCCAGTTGCAGCAATATCGCGACATCTATCAGCGTTACGACCAGCCGCGGCCCGTTTTCGAACTTGCCTTTGCGTGGCTTGAAGCCCAATTGCCGCCCTGCCCGTCTCCCCTTCTGGTGCATGGCGATTTCCGCAATGGCAATCTGATGATCGCACCGGATGGCGTGCGCGGCGTGCTTGACTGGGAACTCGTGCATCTTGGTGACCGCCGCGAGGATCTGGGCTGGCTGTGCGTCAACTCGTGGCGCTTTGGCATGGCGGGAAAGCGTGTGGGCGGCTTTGGCGATGTGGCCGATCTTCTGGCGGGTTACGAAGAGGCGTCGGGCGTCCGCCATTCCACCCGCGATGTGATGCTGTTTGAAGCACTCGGCTCCCTCAAATGGGGCATCATGTGCATGACCATGTACGAGGTCTATGCGAGCGGTGCCGACAAGTCAGTTGAGCGTGCTGCCATCGGGCGGCGCGCCTCGGAAGCGGAAATGGACCTCATCAATCTGATGAAGGAGGCACGCGCATGATGGACAAACCCGAGATTGGTGAGCTTGTCGCCGCCGTGCGCAATTTTCTGGAACAGAAGGCCATGCCGGAGCTGACGGGCCACACGGCGTTTCATGCGCGCGTGGCCGTCAATGCGCTCGACATCGTGCTGCGCGAACTTGCGCATGGCCCAGCACTTGAGGCGGCCGAGCGGAAGGGGCTTTCGGCTTTTGTGGCCGAGGGCACGCTTGTCGAGATGACCCGCGCGCTATGTGCGAAAATCCGCGACGGCGCGCTCACGCCCGATACGCCGGGATTGCTTGAGCAACTTGAAGCCACCACGCGCGGCAAGCTTTCGGTCGATCAGCCGAATTATTCGGGGCTTGCCCACGCCTGAATTACGCGCCCATCGCGCCGATGATGGCGACCGAGCACACATTCATCGACGGTGAACCGCCGAGATTGTGCGTCAGGCCGATTTTCGGGTCTTTCAGCTGCCGCGCACCGGCCCTGCCCTGAAGCTGCAGATACATCTCGTAGAGCATCCTCAGGCCCGACGCGCCGATGGGATGGCCAAAGCATTTGAGGCCGCCATCGATCTGGCAAGGCACGCCGCCATCCGCGTCATAGAAACCGTCCATCACGTCCTTCACGGCGCCGCCTTCAGGCGAGATGAACAAATCTTCCATCGTGACGAGTTCAGTTACCGAGAAGCAGTCATGCACCTCGATCATACTCAGTTCGCGGCGGGGATCGCGGATCCCCGCTTCGTCATAGGCGCGCTTGGCGGCGATGCGTGCCGTGTGGAAATAGCTGCCGTCCCAGGAATTGTGCGAGCTCTCAAGCCCGTTCGAGAGGGCCAACTGCAGCGCCTTCACGCCGATGATGTTCTTCTTGCCCATGGCGCGGGCGACTTCAGGCGTCGTGACAATGGCGCAGGCCGCGCCGTCCGACACGCCGCAGCAGTCAAAAAGACCCAGCGGTTCGGCAATCATGGGAGCTGCAAGACACTGGTCTTCCGTGATCGCCTTCTGCAGATGGGCTTTCGGGTTCTTCGTGCCATTGGCGTGGCTTTTCACCGAGACGTGGGCAATCGCGCGCTTCAAATCCTCTTTCGAGACCTTGTGCTTGGCGCGATAGGCCGATGCCAATTGGGCGAAATTGCCGGGGGCCGATCCATTGGCGCCCCATTGCGGCAAGAGCGTGCCGGGCTGGCCGGTCGGCAGGCCGCCATAGCCGGTGTCTTTCAGCTTCTCCACACCCAGTGCCAGCGCGATGTCGCACGCGCCCGCCGCCACGGCATAGACGGCGCCGCGAAATGCTTCCGAGCCGCTGGCGCAGAAATTCTCGACGCGCGTCACCGCAATGTTGGGCAACCGCAACGCGACCGACAAAGGCGTGCCGCCCTTGCCCACACTCTGCTCGTCAATATGGGTTGAAAGCCAGGCCGCCTGTATCTGGCTTGTCTCAATGCCGGCATCGCCCAACGCCTCGAGATAGGCTTCGACCATCAGCTCTTCGGCACCCATGTTCCAGCGCTCGCCGAATTTCGAGCAGCCCATGCCGAGAATGGCAACCTTGTCGCGAATGCCGCTGGCCATGATGTGGTCCTCCGGGAAGCAAAGGGTGATGGGCGAGTTTCCGGGAAAGCGCGCTTTACGTCAAAGCTTCTTGTAGTCCTTGAACCAGCTGACAAAAGCCTCAAGACCCTGCGCCAGCGGGGTGACGGGACGGAAACCGAAATCGCGCTCCAGTGCCGATATGTCGGCATAGGTGCGATAGACGTCGCCGGGCTGCATCGGCTCCATCTGCCGGACAGCCTTGTGGCCCGTCAGCTGCTCAAGCGTGGTGATCAAATGATCCAGCCGCTCGGGCTTGTTGTTGCCGATATTGTAAATCCGGTGGCTGCCCTTTTCCGGCGTGTGGTCATGCACGCGCACGACGCCGCCTGCGATGTCGTCGATGAATGTGAAGTCGCGCCACATATCGCCGTTGTTGAAGACGCGGACGGGCTTGCCCGCAAACAGCGCCTCGGTGAACAGCCACACCGCCATGTCGGGCCTGCCCCATGGCCCGTAGACTGTAAAGAACCGCAGGCCAGTCTGCGCAATACCGTAGAGATGGCTGTAGGACGCGCTCATCAACTCGCCCGCGCGCTTGGTCGCGGCATAAAGCGACACCGGGTGATCAACCCGGTCATCCTCCGAAAACGGCACCTTGGTATTGCCGCCATAGACCGACGACGATGACGCATAGATGAAATGGCGCACCCCATGGTGGCGGGCATGCTCCAACAGGTTGAGATGTCCCAACACATTGGCTGCCACATAGGCGCCGGGGTTCTCCAGGCTGTAGCGAACCCCTGCCTGTGCCGCCAAATGGATGACCGACGAAATCCTGTGCGGAGCCAAAGCGGCCGCGAGGGCTGGCGCATCGGCGATGTCACAGCGCAGGCCGGTGAAGTTCTTCTGCGCGGTCAATTGCGCAAACCGCGCTTCCTTCAAGGCCGGATCGTAATAGGCATTGAAATTGTCGAGGCCGATCACCTCGTCGCCACGCGCCAACTGCATCATCGCCACCCGATGGCCGATGAACCCTGCTGCACCCGTGACGAGAATGGCCATGGCGCGCGCCTACGCCTTTACCTGCGGGATCGCTTTCCAGAAGTAACGCCGGAAGCCACGCCGCTCGTCAAAATCCTTGATGCGAAACACCATGCGCACTTCGACGCCGCTGTCGAAACTGCCGGGATCGACATCCGTAAAGTCGGCAAGGAACCGCCCGCCCTCCTCGAATGTCACCATGCCGTAATGCTGCGGCGGGTCCATGGAATAGGTCAGGAAGTCGGCCGACCAGGACAACACTTTGCCCGGCAGTTCCGAGAAGGCGAAGGGCTCCTGGGCGTCCACCGCTTTGCAGTTCGGATTGACGCAGATGCGCGCGCGCGGGAACTGCGCGGTGCCGCAGCGCGTGCACTTGCCGCCGGTCAGGCCAAACAGCATGTCGCGCTTGCGGTAGGTGACGGTGAGCGCCGTCTTGTTGTCCTTCTCGGCCCGCATACCTTTTTCAAGGTTGATGAGGCCGTTGAAGGCAAGCCATTTCATGTAGTTCGTTTCTTCCTTGCGGTTGGCCAGCGAGCCGTTGATGCCGCGCCGCTTGCCCAGCTTCGCCAGCGCTTCGGTCGTCTCGAGAACCACCACGTCGCAGCCCTGCCCGAACGCGGCGACCACGATGCGCTGACCGGGCTTTGCCTCCTCCAGCGCGTGCGCCAGCATCACGAGGGCATGCGCGCTGGCGCATTCGCCAACCTTTGCGGCGAGATTGTCGCGCACTTTTTCAGGCGCGATGCCGCAGGCTTTGGCAATCTGCTGGTCAAGCTTGGCGAATGTGGTCGGCATGATGAAATGATCGACCGCGCCGCCCTCAATGCCTGCTTTTGCAAGTGCTGCCTTCACCACCGGCGGCACGATGGTGACGAAGCCCTCGTCACGGATCCAGCGCTCTTCCCAGTGATAATCGTAGTCTTCGCCTTCGCCGCGGAAATGGTCGATGAAGTCGATGGTTGACGATGCTGTGGCCAGAAGGCGCGCAATCACATCCGTCTTGCAGACTTCAAAGGCGGCTGCACCATCGCCGTAATTCAGTTCGGCAGAAGACGCCGCGCGCGACTTGCGCGTATCAGCCGCAACCACCAGCGCATGTGCAGCCGAACCGGCGCCCACTGCATCAAAGGCCGAGAGAAGTGCCGAGAGCCCTGCGCGCTGTGAACCTGTCACATCGGCGCCGCGCACATTGGGCCCAAGCGACAGGGCCGCGGACACGATGCCTGCGTTCAAGCGGTCGGCAAAGGGCAACGTCGTCGAGCCCAGGAAGATCGCGTCGATGTGCTTGCGCGCTGCAAGGGGATCCTTGCCGGGCAGGCAATCGCGCGCCGCCTCCACCGCCATGGTGATGGCGTCCTCGTCCCAATTCGCCATGGCCCGCTCGCCTTTGGCACCGGCGCCCTGCCCCGGCGCAAACCAGGCGTTGGCAGCGGCTACCGCTTTGCGCTGAAGGCGAAGGCGCGGCACATAGCCGCCAAAGCTTGTGATGCCGGTCATCTGAAGCAATCTCTCTTCCCGCACGGAATGACTGTGTGGCTGGAATTAGCAGATGACGCCGGGCAGATGAAGCGGGATCGCTCAATTACGACCCGGCAGATGGAAGCGTGCCGAAGCGTCAGCTGCGCGCTTGTGCCGTGACGCCAAGGCGCGCCAGATCGGCGTCCACCATCTCGCGGATCAGCCCGGCAAAGCCGATCTTCGGCCTCCACCCCAGGACACGGCGCGCCTTGGCGGCATCACCCATCAGCTGGTTGACCTCGGCCGGCCGGAAGAAAGCAGGATCAACTTCCACCAGCGTCTCGCCGGTTTGCGCATCCTTGCCCTTCTCGGCAAGGCCGCTGCCTTCCCATGCAATTGTGACGCCGATGGCTGCGAAGGCTTCGAGAACTGCCTCACGCACCGTGTGCTGCTCGCCGGTCGCCAGCACATAGTCATCCGGCTTGGGCTGCTGCAGCATCAGCCACATGCCCTCCACGAAGTCGCGCACGTGTCCCCAATCGCGGCGGGCGGAAAGATTGCCGAGGCGGAGCGGGGTCCGCTCGCCCTTGGCCCAGCGCGCGACGGCCAGCGTGATCTTGCGGGTGACGAAATGGGGGCCGCGCGTTGGCCCCTCGTGATTGAAGCAGATGCCCGAGGAGGCATGCGCGCCATAGGCCTCGCGGTAGTTGATCGTTGTCAGATGCGCGAACAGCTTCGAGATCGCATAGGGGCTGCGCGGATGAAACGGCGTCGTCTCCGATTGCGGCGCAACGCTGGTGTCGCCATACATTTCCGACGTTGACGCCTGATAAAATCGGGTGTGGTCGAGGTAGCCGAGCAGACGCAGGCCTTCCAGCACATGCAGGCAGCCCAGCGCATTGACGGACGCGGTATAAGACGGCTTCTCGAAGCTCACATGCACATGGCTCTGGGCTGCGAGGTTGTAAACTTCGTCGGGCTTCACCTGACCCAGCACGCGCATGACGCTCGAAGCATCCGTCATGTCGCCATAATGCAGCGTGACGCCGGGGAGATATTTCCGGTTGCTGCCCTGCCCGTCGGACATTTCCGCGTCAGACGACGATGTGCGCCGGCGCATGCCATGAACGTCATAACCCTTGGCGGCAAGCAGTTCGGCGAGATAGCCACCATCCTGCCCGGTCACGCCGGTAATGAGTGCAATCGGGCGCGCCATTCACGATCCTGCCAGCAAAGGAAACGCACGCAAATGTCCGCCACCGGGCGGGCGCGCGCCGCCTTCATAGGGTGAAACCGGCGAAAGGAAAAGGCCTAGCGGATGCCGCCCGCGGCACGCGGCCCCGGCGTGCTGGCATGCTGGAGGTGCCGCTCCCAAGCCAGCGCATGGCGCACAATCGTCCGCAAATCGGCAAAGCGCGGCTGCCAGCCGGTGTCAGCGCGGAGGCGGCTGGCATCGGCCACGACTTCGGCAAGGTCGCCCGGGCGGCGCGGTGCTGTACGAATCGCGATGCGGGTACCTGCTTCCGCCTCCACTGCACGCACCACATCCAGAACCGAGTAGCCGCGGCCATAGCCGACATTCATCACACCGCCGCCATGGCCATGGCGCAGGGCATCAAGCGCGCGCAGATGCGCGTCGGCCAGATCCATCACATGGATGAAGTCACGCACGCCGGTTCCGTCGAGCGTCGGGTAGTCCGTGCCATAGATCGTCAGTTGCGGGGCAGCGCCGATGGCTGCACGCACGGCTGCCTTGATAAGGTTGGTCGCCTTGAGGGTTGATTGCCCCGTGTTCATGTCCGGGTCGGCACCGGCGACGTTGAAATAGCGCAACGCCATGTAGCGGAAGTCATGCGCGTGGGCGGTATCAGCCAGCATCCACTCCGTCATCAGCTTGGAGCGGCCATAGGGCGAGGCCGGGTTGGTGGGCATCGTTTCAGTAACCGGATTGGCTTCCGGCAAGCCATAGACCGCTGCAGTCGACGAGAAGATGAAATGCTTCACGCCATGGCGCACGCAAGCCTCAATCAGCGTGCGCGATGCCGAAGTGTTGTTCCGGTAATAGGCCAGCGGGTCGGACACCGATTCCGGCAGGACCACGGAGCCTGCAAAATGCATCACAGCATCGATGTCGTGCGCGGTCATCACCAGATCGAGGACATGGGGCGACCCCGCGTCGCCAAAGACGAATTCGCACCCCTGGGGCACGGCATGGCGGAACCCGGTGACGAGATTATCCACGACCACAACGGCTTCGTTGCGCTCGCGGAGTCGCAAGGCTATATGACTGCCGATGTAACCTGCGCCGCCGGTGACCAGAATTGCCATTGCTTCGAAGCCTTCGGACTCGTCCTTGACGCACCCAACCTAGGGCGTGCCGATTAAGGACCGTTTGAATCCCCCATGCAGGGTTGGGGCCAAAAAGCGATGACATGGTGAATCCCCGGCTAAAGCACCTGCCGAGAACCCGAGATGCCGATCAAACAGGTACGCAAAGTCGTGTTCCCGGTCGCGGGCATGGGCACACGCTTCCTGCCCGCGTCCAAGGCTGTTCCCAAGGAAATGCTGCCGGTCGTGGACAAGCCGGTCATCCAGTACGCGGTCGAGGAGGCCAAGCGTGCCGGAATAGAACAGTTCATCTTCGTCACCGGCCGCGGCAAGCACGTCATCGAGGACCATTTCGATCACGCCTACGAGCTTGAGGCGCTGCTTTCCGAACGCGACAAGACGATGGAGCTGAACAGCCTTCTTGAGGCCCTGCCCAAGACCGGTTCGGTGTCCTTCACGCGCCAGCAGCAGCCGCTGGGCCTTGGCCATGCCGTCTGGTGCGCGCGCCACTTCATCGGCAACGAGCCCTTCGCTGTGATCCTGCCGGACGACCTCATCAAATCCGAGCCGGGTGTGCTCAGCCAGATGATCGACGCCTACGGCAAGACCGGCGGCAATCTGGTGGCAGTCGAAGACGTGGGGCGGGAACGTACGAAATTCTACGGCATCATCGCGCCAGGCAAGTCTCGCGGCGCGCTGACCGAAGTGACCGGCCTTGTCGAAAAACCCAAACCGGCGGCGGCACCTTCGACGCTCGCCATTGTCGGGCGCTACATCCTGCAACCGGAGGTCTTTGAAGAACTCGAGCGCCAGAAGCCCGGCTCGGGCAAGGAAATCCAGTTGACCGACTCGATGGCCAAGCTGATTGGCCGGCAGCCCTTCCACGGTCTCAGCTTCAAGGGCGAACGTTTTGACTGCGGCGACAAGGTGGGCTTCCTGCTCGCCAATGTGGCACTGGCGCTCGATCGCGCCGATCTTGCGCCGGCCTTCCGCCAAGGCCTTGCTGCCCTTCTCAAGAATTGATGGCGTGAGCACGAGGATTTTCGCATGCGCGTGGCAATGATCGGTACCGGCTATGTGGGTCTTGTGTCGGGCGCCTGCTTTTCCGACTTCGGGCACGATGTCGTGTGCATCGACAAGGACCATGCCAAGATCGATGCACTCAAGAACGGCATCATCCCGATCTATGAACCGGGGCTTGATGCGCTCGTCGCCGAGAATGTGAAGAAGGGGCGGCTCTCCTTCACGACCTCGCTGGCCGAAGGCGTCAAGGGGGCCGAGGCGATTTTCATTGCCGTCGGCACACCCAGCCGGCGCGGGGATGGCCATGCGGATTTGTCATTCGTGTTCAAGGCATCCGAAGAGATTGCCGATGCGCTGACCGGCTATGCTGCCATCGTGACCAAATCGACCGTGCCGGTGGGCACCGGACAAAAGGTCGAAGACGTGATCCGTGGCCGCCGGAAGGATGTAGATGTCGATGTGATTTCCAACCCCGAGTTCCTGCGGGAGGGATCGGCCATCGAGGATTTCAAACGTCCCGACCGTGTTGTCGTCGGCGCGGATACGGATCGCGGGCGCGATGTGATGCGCCGCCTCTACCGCCCTCTGCACCTCAACGAGAAAACGCCGTTCCTTTTCACAACGCGTGAATCATCCGAGCTCATCAAATACGCGGCCAACGCGTTTCTTGCGATGAAGATCACTTTCATCAACGAGATCGCCGACATTTGCGAGAAAGTCGGCGCCGATGTGCAGGACGTTTCGCGCGGCATCGGGCTTGACGGGCGCATCGGTTCCAAATTCCTGAATGCCGGGCCCGGCTATGGCGGCTCGTGCTTCCCGAAGGACACGCTGGCGCTTGACCAGACCGCGCAGGCCGTGGAGGCGCCCTCCGAACTGGTGCAGGCCGTGATCCGCGTCAATGCCTCGCGCAAGAAGCGCATGGCCGAGCGGGTCATCAAGACCATGGGCGGCAGCGTTGCGGGCAAGACCATCGCCGTCCTGGGCCTTGCGTTCAAGCCGAACACGGATGACATGCGCGACAGCCCCTCGCTCGACATCGTGCCTGCCCTGATCGCGGCAGGTGCCAAGGTGCGGGCCTTCGATCCTGCAAGCATGAAGGAAGCACGCAAGCATGCGGAGCTCGCCGGGCTCGACTACGCAACCGATGCGTATGATGCGCTCAAGGGCGCGGATGCCTGTGTCATTGTCACGGAGTGGAACGAGTTCCGCGCGCTTGACTTCAAGCGCATGGCCGGGATCATGCGCGGCCGCGCCATCATCGACCTGCGCAACATCTATGCGCCGGGCGAACCGGCGTCCGAAGGTTTCGACTATGTCAGCATCGGCCGCCCATCCGTGCGGTCCAAACGCTGACTGTCAGATGCGGAAGCGCTGCTTCACATAGACGACAAGGTCCTCAACGCAGGCAACTGCCGACTTGGCCGCCGTATCCACCACCAGTTCGGGCGCATCCGGCTCCTCGTAAGGAGCAGAGATGCCGGTGAACTCGGCGATCTCGCCCTTGCGTGCTCTGGCATAGAGGCCCTTGGGGTCGCGCGTCTCGCAGGTGGCAAGGTCCGCCTTCACAAAAATCTCGTGGAAGTCGTCGCCTGCCGCCGTGCGCGCACGGTCACGATCCGAGCGATAGGGCGAGATGAATGCCGAAATGGCAATCACGCCGGCGCGTGCAAACAAGGCCGCCACTTCGCCGACGCGACGGATATTCTCCGAGCGGTCCTCCGGCGAGAAGCCGAGATTGGCATTGAGGCCGTGGCGCACATTGTCGCCGTCAAGGATGTAAACGTGGAAGCCCTCGTCGTGGAGGCGCTTCTCCAATGCGACAGCCAGCGTTGACTTGCCCGCGCCCGAGAGACCGGTCATCCAGATGACGCCGCCCTTGTGGCCGTTGCGGGTCCAGCGTTCCTCGCGTGAGACAGCGTGCTCAACCCGCGTGATGTTGGTCGCGCGCGCGGTGATGTGGCTGCGCTGGTCGGCATAGCCTTCCATCGAGATGATGCCGCCGCCGGCGATGTCGTACTTGTCCACCAGCACGAAGCGGCCTGTGCGTGGCAGATCGGCATAGGCGTCAAGGGCAATGATGCGGCGCGCGCGGAAGACGATCTCCGCCACCTGGTTGCGTTCCACCCGGTCGGGCGTTGCCGAGGAGAGATCGCCCGTATCGATCACCTTTTCGATGGTCTGGATGGTCACGGGAGCTTCAAACGTATTGAGCTTGATCTTGTAGCGCGCGCCCTTGGTCAGCGGTTCCTTGCCCAGCCAGAAGATGCGGGCACGGAAGACATCGGTCTCGACCGGGGCGCTGACCTCGTGGGAGGCAATGTCGCCGCGCTCGACAAAAATCTGCTCGTCCAGCGTGACGCCGACAGACTCGCCTGCTCCGGCCGACAAGGGCTTTGGACGGTCTGTGGGCCAGATTTCTATGGAGCTGACGCGCGCCGATTTGTTCGACGGCGAAAACACGAGGCGGTCGCCCGTTTTCAGTGTGCCGGACTCGATGCGGCCGGCGATGATGCGGCGCTCATCGAATTTGTAAACGTCCTGCACGGCAAAGCGCAGCGGCAGGGCATCCGACGGCGCCACCGGCGCAAAGCTGTCCAGCGCCTCGACGATGGACGGCCCTTTGTACCAGGGCATTTCCGCGGCGCGGCTCGCGACATTCGCGCCCTCGCGGGCGGATACCGGAATGACATGGGCGGGCTCGACGCCGATTTCCTTCAGATAGGCGCGGTATTCCGTTTCCACTTCGCGGAAGCGCTCTTCGCTCCAGCCCACCAGGTCCATCTTGTTGACGACCACGGCAACCTGCCGCACGCCCAGGAGATGCAGCAGATAGCCGTGGCGGCGTGATTGCTCCTTCACGCCCTCTTCCGCATCGATCACCAGAACGGCGGCATCGGCCTGCGATGCGCCGGTGATCATGTTCTTGAGGAATTCCTTGTGGCCCGGCGCGTCGATGATGACGTAATCGCGCCGCGCCGACTTGAACCAGATCTGCGAGGTGTCGATGGTGATGCCCTGGTCACGCTCGGCCTGCATGGCATCCATCAGGAAGGCCCATTCGAACGGCATGCCGCGCCGCTCGGACATGGCCTTGATCGCTTCGAACTTGCCTTCCGGCAGGCTGCCGGTGTCATGGAAAATGCGGCCGACAAGCGTTGACTTGCCGTGATCGACATGGCCGACGATGACGATGCGCAGAAGGTCGCGCTGGCTTTGTGCGGTGGGTGTGGCGGATTTCCTGTTCATGGCCGCCTCACATATAGCCGTCAGAGCGCAGACGCTCGAAGGCGTCCTCGCTTTCGTGATCCATGGCACGGCCCGCGCGCTCTTCGGTCTTTGTCACTTCAAGTTCGGCGATGATCTCATCGATGCTTGAGGCATCCGACTTGATCGGGAAAGTGATGCCGATTTCGCCGAGCGAACGGAAACGCTCGCCATTGCGCGCCAGATAGAGCGGCACGATGGGCATGTTCTCGCGCTTGATGTAGCGCCAGATGTCGAGTTCCGTCCAATGCAGCAGCGGATGGATGCGGATGTGCACGCCCGGCGGATAGTCGGTCTTGAACTGGTCCCAGAATTCCGGCGGCTGGTCGCGGAAGTCCCATTGGCCGTCGGCAGAGCGCGGGCTGAAGACACGCTCCTTTGCGCGCATCGACTGCTCGTCACGGCGGATGCCGGCGATGATGCCGTTGAACTTGTACTTCTCGATCGCTTCCTTGAGCCCGGCAGTCTTGCGCGCGGCGATGCGCGATGCGGGCGGCAAGGAGTCGTCAATCGTGTCGAGCGGCGGGCAATCATCCGCTATCAGCTTGAGGTTCCATTCCTTCGCATAGCGCTCGCGGAAGGCATAGGTTTCGGGAAACTCAAGGCCGGTATCCAGATGGGCGACGGGAAACGGGATGTGACCCAGAAAGGCTTTCTTTGAAAGCCAGATCATCACGTTGGAATCCTTGCCGAGCGACCACAGCATCGCGATGTTGTCGATGCGGTTGAACGCTTCACGCAGAATGTAGATGGACTGGGCTTCCAGCTGGTCGAGGCGATCCATGGCGTCGGTCAAAACTCGTATGCGGGCGGCAAGGGCGGCCCCGGAAGGCGTTGCAGATACTGCCCTTTGCCGCCGGGTCCAAATCTTTTCTTGGCCCCGCAAACGATGCGCGCGCGAGGTGGTGAGGCTGATAATTCTATCAGCCTCACATGTCAAATATAATGATTAACGTGGAAACGTGTGATTAGTTGCCTGCTTCGACCGGACGCCTGTAGGCGTCCTCGAACCGCACGATGTCGTCCTCGGACAGGAATGGCCCTGTCTGGACTTCGATGACCTGCAGCATGGCCTTGCCGGGGTTCCTGAGGCGATGTTTGGCGCCGCGCGGGATATCGACCGACTGGTGGTCCCGCAGGGTCGAGACCTGCCCGTCCACGGTCACCTCAGCCACGCCCTCGGCCACGACCCAGTGCTCAGCCCGGTGATTGTGCATCTGGAGGGAAAGAGCCGCCCCCGGCTTCACGCTGAGACGCTTCACAAGGTATCCCGGGCCGCTCTCGATGGTAACGAACGAACCCCAGGGCCGGTCCGTGCGCAGATGGCTCAGATGCTCGCGGCGGCGTCCGGCCTTGAGCGTCTCGACGATCTTCTTGATGTCCTGAACCTTGTCCTTGCTCGCGACAAGGACAGCGTCCCCCGTTTCGACGATCACCAGATCGCTGACGCCCAATGCCGCCACCAGACGACCGTCACTGCGGATGAAGCAGTCGTGTGTCTCCTCGATCATCACATCGCCGATGGCGACGTTGCCGTGCTCGTCCTTGTTGGAGAGTGCCCACAAGGCCGCCCATGAGCCGATATCGCTCCAAGCGAACTCTGCCGGAACCACGGCGGCGCGTTCCGTCTTCTCCAGCACTGCGTAGTCGATGGAGTCTGACGGGCAGTCACGGAAACTTGCCGCATCAAGCCGGATGAAGTCGGGTGAGACCTGTGCGCGCGTCAGGGCGAGCCTGCAGGCCGCGAGCATTTCAGGCTGCAGGCGTTCCATTTCGGCAAGCAGCACACTTGCCTTGAAGAGAAATATGCCGCTGTTCCAGTAGTGACCGCCTTCGGCCAGAAGCGCGATGGCCTTCTCCGCTGTCGGCTTTTCGACAAAGCGCGCGACACGGTGCACGCCAAAATGATCCTCAATCGCGGGACCGGCCTTGATGTAGCCATAGCCTGTCTCGGGATGCGCGGGCTCAATGCCGAACATCACAAGGGCGCCGGCTTCTGCCGCATCCCTTCCCCGCCGAACGGCCTCGTGGAAAGCGCCGACATTGCCGACATGGTGGTCGGACGGCAGCACGAGCAAAAGCGGATCATCGCCATTTTCGCGGGCCACCAGGGCTGCAATCGTGATCGCGGGCGCCGTGTTGCGGCCTACCGGTTCCAGGATTGGCGCATCGAAGGCCAGGCCCGCTTCCTCCAGCTGGGCAGCGACGGCAAAGCGGTGCTCGTCATTGCTGACAATGATCGCGTTTCCGAAATTCGCCCGATCAGCCACGCGGCGGCCGGTCTCCTGCAGCAACGACCAACGCGTTCCCGGCAGAAGCGCCTGCAGCTGCTTGGGGAAAAGAGCGCGCGACAACGGCCAAAGACGCGTTCCGGAACCGCCGGAAAGAAGCACGGGCCTGACTTGCGGCATGATGATCCCCATGGGGAAGCGATGATGTTTGCGGCGCTATAGCCGCTCCCGAAGGGTCATTCTAGCGCAAATGTGACTGGCACTGGAGTGCTGAAGTGGCCCTGTTAACCCTCTGAGGGAACAAGTCCAAGGCCCTGCTCAATGGCGGCACACAGGACATGGCCGGTCAGGATATGCATTTCCTGGATGCGGGCTGTGACACTGCTGGGCACAGCGACAATGTGGTCGGCCGCACAGCCAAGACCTGCCGCACCGGTGAAGGCGCATGTGACCAGCTTCATGGTGCGGGCCATGTTCAGCGCTGCCAGCACGTTGGGGCTTTTCCCGGAAGTCGAGATGCCGATGGCGACATCGCCCGGCCGGCCCAGCGCCTCGACCTGACGCGCAAAAATCGTCTCAAAGCCCAGATCATTGCCGGCCGCCGTCAACAACGATGTGTCGGTCGTCAGCGCGATGGCGGCGATGGGCAGACGGTTGCGCGAGAATCGCACGACAAGTTCGGTTGCCAGATGCTGGGCGTCGCTGGCGCTGCCGCCATTGCCGAAAAACAGGATCTTGCCGCCCGCCCTGATCGCGGCAATGCACGAGGCAACGAGTGCCGAGAGCGGCGCCGCGCATTTCGCATCCAGCTCGCGGAGCACGGATTCATGTTCGCGCAGCGCATGCGAGAAGAGCGTCCGGGTCAGGTCCTGCGTCATCATTTCCCGCCCTCAATAGGCATTGCGGCCCAGCAGCACGACAAACGGCGTCGCCAGAATGATGCGGATATCAAGCCACAGCGACCAATTGTCGATATACCAGAGATCATACTCGACGCGGCGTGCCATTTTTTCGATTGTATCCGTCTCGCCGCGAAGACCATGGATCTGCGCCCAGCCTGTGATGCCGGGCTTCACATGATGGCGGCGCAGATACTGGTCGATGTCGCCAGCGAAAGCCTCGTTGTGGGCGACTGCATGGGGGCGCGGACCCACAATCGACATTTCGCCCAGGACCACGTTGATGAGCTGCGGCAATTCGTCGATTGAGGTGCGGCGCAGGAACTTTCCCATGCGCGTGACGCGGGGATCATCGCGCGTCGCCTGGGTGATGACGGCGCCATCCTCCACCACACGCATCGAGCGGAACTTGTAGACGCGGATGACTTCGTTGTTGAAGCCGTTGCGGCGCTGGCGGAAGAAGACCGGGCCGCGCGATTCCAGCCGGATGAGAAGGCCGATGACGGCAAACAGGGGCAGGACCGCGAGCAGCAGGAACGCACCCAGAATTCGGTCTTCCAGCGTCTTGATGATGCGGCTGTATCCGCTCAAGGGGCGGTTCAGCGCTTCCAGAAGCACGACATGGCCAAGATTGTCGAAGCCGCGCACGACCACGCCATCAAACGGCGAGGGCGTCGCGAATTTCACATCGACCGGAAAGTTGGCGGCGGCATTCAGGAAGCCTTTGGCTTCCTCGCGGTTTGCCGGGTCCACCGCGATGATCAGTTCGTCCACATCGCCGGTGCGCACGAACTCGTCGAGACCTTCCATCGGGCGAAGGCCCTGCGGGTCGCCGGGGCCATTTGCCTTGCCGAAAACCGCAGCCACATGAAGCTCGTCGGCGCGGCCCTTCAATCCTTCCAGACATTGGGCCAGCATCGCTCCGCTGCCGATCACCACGACCTGGCGCTTGAGCATGTCGGTGGCCGAGATGCGCTGCAGCGCTGCGTTGATGATCAGCCGGACCAGCATCAGGACAGCGGGACTCATGAGCCCGAACAGGATGAACCAGCCACGCGAATACTCGGCCGAGGTCTTGCTGAGGGCGGCGGCGATGAGAACGATCAGCAGCAGCAACCCGAAATTGCGTGCGATCATCGTGGTCTGGCGGGCAAGGCTTGCCAGCGCCTCGGGCTCATAGCCGCGGCTTGCCCGCATCATCAAACCGAACATGAGTGCGATGACGAGGCCGATGGCGCCGTATTGATTGATGTCGGCACCACCCTCGCGCGCAAGAGCCTCATAACCGGCATGAAGACCGATCGCGAGTGCGATGATCGTGACAATATCCGCCACGAAAGCGATTTCACCGATGTTGCGTGCTTTGATCCGCATGGCCGCCTTAAGCCGTGGCAGCGGGAAATTCCCGAATCCTGCCTGCCCCGCCTGCCCGTTTGTGCCATGCCGATTGTTCCGACCTCAAGGGTATGCGCACCTATTGGCGATTGCGGTTCAAGGGCAAAGCGTTAACTTTGCCGCATCGTCACAAGTCCATTTCGCTGCATTCTGTCCTATGCGTGTTCCGGAACGCGGGAAACATGATTGATATCTTTCCGACCCCCCTGGCGGACGCCCTCCTGATCCGGCCCAAAAGGCACGGCGATGCGCGCGGCTGGTTCATGGAGACCTTCAAGGCTGCCGATTTCGCGCGCGCCGTTCCCGATACTGTATTCGTGCAGGACAACGCGGCATTCTCAGCCGAAGCGGGAACTGTTCGCGGCCTGCACTGGCAGGCGCGGCCGCATGGTCAGGCAAAGCTCGTGCGCTGTGCGCGCGGCCGGATCGTGGATGTGATCGTTGATTTGCGCAGAGCCTCTGTCACTTTCGGCAAGCACGCGGCTTTCACGCTTGCCGGGGATGACACCGCGCAACTTTTCGTGCCCGAGGGCTTTGCCCATGGTTACGCCACACTGACACCGGATTGCGAAGTGCACTACAAGGTCACTGCCGCCTGGCATAAGGCGAGCGAACGTGGCTTGCGCTTTGATGATCCGGCCTTGGCCATCGACTGGCGATTGGGCGGACTTGCTCCCATCATCAATGCGCGCGACGCTGCTTGGCCGGACCTTGCCGCACTTCAACCAGGCGATTTTTTCTGACGGATGCCATGAAGACCATTCTTGTCACAGGCGGTGCGGGTTTCATCGGGTCGGCCGTTTGCCGGATGCTGGTAACGGGCGGGCGCGCGCGGGTCGTCAATATCGACAAGCTGACCTATGCCGCCAATCTCCATTCGCTCGACAGTCTGGCTGGGTCGAACGCCTATCAATTTGCCAAGGCCGACATTTGTGATCGCACCGCGATGGATGGAGTCTTTGCGGCACACAACCCGGACGGCGTCATCCATCTTGCCGCTGAGAGCCATGTGGACCGCTCCATCACCGGTTCGCGCGCTTTTGTTGATACGAATGTGATCGGCACCTTCACGCTGCTGGAGGCTGCGCGCGCTTACTGGCAGAGTACTCGCGGCGCGCGGCGCGACGATTTCCGCTTCGTGCATGTTTCCACCGATGAGGTGTTCGGTTCCCTGGGCGAGACAGGGCTCTTCAGCGAGGAAACCCGATACGATCCCAGTTCGCCCTACTCGGCCACCAAGGCGGCCAGCGATCATCTGGTACGCGCGTGGACACGCACCTATGGCCTGCCTGCCGTCGTCACCAATTGCTCGAACAATTTCGGACCGTTCCAGTTTCCGGAAAAACTGATCCCCCTCATGATCCTCAATGCGATGGCGGGCAAGGACTTGCCGGTCTATGGCAATGGCTCGAACGTGCGCGACTGGCTCTATGTCGACGATCATGCCGAAGCGCTGTGGCTTGCGCTCACGCGGGGGACGCCGGGCAACACCTACAATGTCGGCGGCGGGAACGAGCGCAGCAATCTTGCTGTGGTGAAATCCATCTGCGCGATCATGGACCGGCTTCGCCCCGCTGGCGCGCCGCATGACCGGCTGATCCGGTTTGTTGCGGACAGGCCAGGCCATGATCAGCGCTATGCCGTTGATGTACGCCACATCAGCCAGAATCTCGGCTGGTCTGCGCGCGAGAACTTTGACAGCGGGCTTGAGAAAACCATCGCCTGGTATCTCGCCAATGAAAGCTGGTGGGCGCCGTTGCGCGAGCGGGTCTATGGCGGCGAGCGGCTGGGCCTTGCCGACGCTTCGCCCAAGCAGGCCTGAGCCCATGCGCATTCTCGTGCTTGGTGCATCAGGTCAGGTTGCGATGGCGCTGGGCCAATTACGTGCGGTGGATTCTGAGATCATCTGTGTGGGCCGCCCCCAACTTGATCTCACGCAAACTGCATCCATCGCACAGACCATTGCACAGCATGACCCTGACGCCGTGATCAATGCCGCGGCCTATACCGCCGTTGACCGCGCCGAAAGCGAAGTCGATGCCGCCTTTGCCGTGAATGCGCATGGCGCGGGCCTTGCCGCAGAAGCTGCCGCCAAGGCGGGGGCCGCTTTCATCCACATCTCCAGTGACTATGTGTTCGACGGTGCAAAGCCCACGCCGTGGGTCGAGGATGATTTGCCCAACCCCCTTTCCGCCTATGGAAGATCAAAGCTTGCCGGCGAAAAATCCGTGATGGCAGCCCATCCGAACGCTGTCATCCTGCGCACGTCATGGGTTTACAGTGCGGGGGGCAGCAATTTCGTGCGTACGATGTTGCGGCTTGCGGTCGAAGGAAGGCCCCTGCGTGTCGTTGACGACCAACATGGCGCGCCGACAAGTGCCATGGTCATTGCCGATGCGATCATGGCCATCTTGCGCCGGATGCAGGGGCGCAGGCTTGCCGGAAAGGGCGTGTTCCACCTTGCCTGCCGGGGCGAAGTGAGCTGGTGCGGTTTTGCCCGCGCCATCATGGCGGCATCTGCCGCGCGCAGCGGTCCGCAAACGGAAATTGCCGCGATCACCACAGATGAATACCCGACGCCCGCGCGGCGGCCGGCCAATTCAAGGCTTGATTGCGGGCGGATTGCCCGAACATTCGGCATTACCCTGCCGCGTTGGCAGGATGCGCTGGAGCCGGTGATGGATACGCTTGTGCGCCCGGCATCCTTGTTGCGATAGTCACCCCATGGCTGCGCCCCTCATCGACACACGTCCTGGCTCGTCCGGCAACAGGTACCGTCGCAAGCGCCTTGCGCGCTTCATGGACCTGGTGACGCGGACGATTGCCGGGAAAGGCCAATGCCGGGTTCTGGATGCGGGCGGCACTTTTGAATACTGGAATGCCTTCCGGGACATGTGGGAAAAATTGCCGCTCACAGTCACGATGATCAATCCGGTTGCCACACACTCGCCGGACGCGCGGATCGTCTCGCTGGCGGGAGATGCACGCGCGATGCCGCAATTTGCCGACAACAGTTTTGACATCGTCCATTCCAACTCGGTCATTGAGCATGTCGGCGTCTGGAAGGACATGCAGGCAATGGCAAGCGAAGTGCGCCGCCTGGCGCCGCGCTATTTCGTGCAGGTTCCCTATTTCTGGTTTCCGCTGGAACCGCACAACCGCGTGCCATTTTTCCACTGGATGCCGGTCAGCTGGCGCATCCGCATCCTGATGGCGCGCGACAACGGCTTCTGGAAAAAGGCGCAAGATGTCCATCAGGCGATGGAACTTGTTGAAAGCGCGGTGCTGCCGGATGTGCGCCAGCTTCGTGCCCTTTTCCCTGACGCTGAGATCGCGCGGGAGCGGACCTTCCTGCTCACAAAGTCGCTGATGGCCATCCGCGGTTGACGCCGCCAAACGGTACGCGATCGGGCCTTCCTGTGCGGCCAAGAAGCCCGTGCCACCAACCTGAAAGCGCCACCAGAAAATTGCGCGGCGCGCCTTTCACCAGATATTCGCCGGTCAGGGCAAGCGTTACGAGCGCAATCAGGGGCCATGCGCGCGGAAAATGCCGCCGCGAGATGAGATGCTTGTTGCGATGCTCCAGATAGACGGAAAGCGCTGAACGTGCGGCCAATGTTCCCGCGGAACCTGTTGTCGTGCCGTGGCCGTGGATGATGACGGCATCCGGCGCAAAGCCAAGCCTGTGCGCGCCGCGCCTCATGCACCAATCGACCTCCTCGGCATAAAGGAAGTAGCGGTCATCCATCGGCCCCACATCATCGCGAAAGGCCCGCGAAACATACATGCAGGCGCCGGACACATAGTCCATCTGCGCCTCGACACGGGCGGGATCGGGCGCAACATCCGCTGCAACGTTGAAATTGATGTTGAAGCCGCGGGCGATCCATTTTCGCCAGCGACCACCATCAAGCTGGACCCTGCCGGTGTCGCGCATGACAAGGCGCCCGCCCACAATGCCGTATCCGCCTGCATCGGCGCGGCGTTGAAGGGCGGCAAGCGCGCCAGCTGTCGGCTCCGTATCGGGATTAAGGATCCAGATATCGCCCGCGCCTGTGTGAGGCGATGCCAGCACAGCGTTGATCGCGCCGGCATAGCCGAGATTTTCCGACGCCTGATGCAATCGCACGTGCATCTGGCCGAATTGCGAATGGTCGCGCGCGTGCGCCGCGCGATGTCTGGCCAGGCGGCCCGTACCAGTGCCCTCGTCGTCCATGTCAAAACCCGCATCGACCATCATCCGGGCAAGGTGCGCGAAGGCCTCTGCCCCGCCATTCTCGCAGACATGAACCTGAAATCCCTGCAAAGTCTGCTGGCCCAGCGCGTGCAGGCAGGAAATCACGTCTCCCGGATTGCGATAGGCGACGATGATCACATCAACGGTCCGGGTCTCCGCCATCATCCCTGCGCCCATAATTCAAACATGCGCATCCCGCGCCAAAGCCGCAACCGGATCAGGATTCCAATGGCCTTCATCCGGTCCTTGAACCTCAAATCCGCGCGATGCATCAGGACCTTTGGCACATGCGCAAAGGCGGAGAGCGGCATGACGCTTGCCTTGAGAAGCCAGCGAAATTGGGCCCCCTGATTGTTGCGCGCCAATCCCCATGCCTCGCGCGTCGCCTTTTCCCATTTGGCACGCAAGGCCATCCAGTCGTGCCGCGCGGGGTGGGTGACGCGGGCGGTTTCGACATAGCCAAGGCGGAAGCCCTTTGCGCGCGCGCGATGGCTCCACTCCACATCCTCTGAAACGCCATTGCGAAACGGTCCCACTGCGTCAAACACGCGGCGCGTCACAAACATGTTGCCGGTGCCGGTAAAACCCTGTCGCTCAATATAGTCGCGGAAATCGAAGGCAAAGACCGCCTCGAAAGCTTCCGCTGCCGTCGGCGCGCCGGGGATTTTCGGATGAACGCCGACATGCCCGCCGATGAAATCATGCTGGGCAAGTCCGGCGACACCCTTCTCAAGCCAGTCAGGATCAGCGAAACAATCCGAGTCGATCAGGGCAAGGACATCGCCTTTTGCGGCGGCAATGGCAGCATTGCGCGCGGGTCCTGCGCCCTGCTCGGCTGCGTGAACCAGCACAATGCCGGGGCCACAGACCGCCCGCACGGCGTCAAGCCCCAAGGTCGAATTATTGTCGGCGACCACAATTTCGAATGATCCGGCAGACATGGTTTGCGCCCGTAAATGGGCGAGGCACCGCGCCAGATTTTCAAGGTCATTCCAGTGCGGGATGATGACGGAAACGCTCATGATCCGGCCTTTACCCTCTTGCCGCGTTGCATGCCTGCGCGCCGCAAGGCTAGATGCGCAAGACGGGGCATTGGGGGAGAATGGATCATGGCTGACGCAAGGTCGCCAGACTCCGCGCACTTGGCAAGCAGGAAGTGGGTGGCAAGCAGGAAGTGGGTGGCAAGCAGGAAGTGGGTGGCAAGCATGAAGTGCGGGCGCGCCTTGGCATGACGCCGCCGCTCCACCTTCTTGCCGCTATCGGCACGCGCCCGGAGGTCATCAAGCTTTATCCGGTCGTGCGTGCGCTTCGCGCCGATCCGCGTTTTCGGGTCACGGTCTGCGCAACCGCCCAGCACCGTCATCTGCTGGATCAGGCGATGGCCGTATTCGGGCTTGAAGCCGACATCGACCTTGACCTCATGCAGGCGGCGCAGGGGCTTGGCGAACTGACCGGCCGCGTGCTTCACCGCTTTGGCGAGACGATCGACAGGTTGAAGCCCGACCGCATCATGGTGCAGGGCGACACCACAACCGCCATGGCGGCGGCGATGGCAGCGTTCTATCGCAAAGTGCCGGTCGATCATGTCGAAGCGGGCTTGCGCACCGGCGACATGCATTCGCCCTTTCCTGAAGAATTCAACCGCCGGATGGTCGGGCTGGTGTGCGACCTGCATTTCGCGCCGACGCAGCGCTCGGCCGACGCATTGCTGGCCGAGGGCGTGCTACCTTCCCGCGTGATCATGACCGGCAACACGGTGATTGATGCGCTTCTCCTTACACGCGCGTCCATCCGGGGGGATGAGCCCGAGATCGCGCCGCTGAAGGCCCTGCTGCCTGACCCGGCATCGGGCAAGCGCATCATTCTCGTGACCGCCCACCGGCGGGAAAACCACGACGGGGGCATGGACCGGATAGCGGACGCGCTTGCCCGCATCGCGGCGCGTCCGGATGTCGTCATTGTCTTTCCTGTCCATCCCAATCCCAAAGTGCGGGAGGTCATGGATGCGCGGATCGGCAGCTGCACCAATATCCATCTGATCGCGCCACAGGATTATCGGGCCTTTGTCCATCTGATGGATCGGGCGGATTTCATCCTGTCGGATTCAGGCGGCGTGCAGGAGGAGGCGCCCGCCTTGGGCAAGCCTGTCATCGTGATGCGCGATACGACAGAGCGCCCCGAGGCGGTTGAAGCAGGCGTGGCCATCCTTGCCGGAACTGACCCTGCCCGCCTAAGCGCGCTGGCCCATCGTCTGCTCGATGATGCCGCTTTCCATGCCAGCATGGTGAAATCCGCAAGCCCCTTTGGCGACGGGAAGGCTGCGTCCCGCATTGTCGACGCGATCGCCGCTCACGCGGGGTTGCCGGGTTAGGGCTTGCAGGGCTGCCCCGCCTCGCCCCGCCCGATCAGGACCAGATCCGCCACTACGGGATAATGGTCGGAGCCGTAGGCGTGCGGCATCCGCCCGATTGATGTCACGTCAAACTCCGGCGAGTAAAGAACACGGTCGATCCGGATGAACGGCGCGATGCGCCCCATCGTGCGGGCGGGGCCGGGAAAGGTGAAGCCAAAGCCCCAACCTGCCGTCTGAAATGCGTCGTCCATCACACTGAGAAGCTTGCGCATTTCCGGCGTGAGGTCGGTTGCGTTGAAGTCGCCTGCGACCAGCCGTGCCGTGCGGGTCTGGGCGATCTCGGCGAAGAGTTTGGCGTGATAGATGTCGTAGTCCTCCTGACCCATGTAATCCTTGGGGCCATGGATGTTCCAAAGCGCGATCTGAACCCCCTCGACCCTGGTCTCGGTCCGCAAATCCGCCCACTCGCCAGGCTGCTGCCAAAGGGGGAACTTGCTGATGATAAGGGAGGCACGCTCCGGCCGGTCTGCGACGCTTGCGCCCTCCCACCCCGGCAGGGACATGATGGCCCGGGCGGTTACGCCCGTATCTCCGGTCTCCTGCAGGAAGATGATGGCCGGATCGACCTCACGCACGAGATCGACGGTCTCGCTGTCATTTTCGATTCGCCTCAGCGTATTGAACGTGAGGACGCGCAGATGGCACCCTGACGCCGGTTCCGAAAATCGCGGCAGGAATTGGGGGGCAATGGGTGAAAACGCTGCGGCGCCGGCGACCGCCCAGGCAAGGCCGGCCCGCCAGCCCGCCATGACCCACACGGGAATCGCCAGAAGCATCGCACCCACCCCGGCAAGGCCGATTACGTGGTGGGTATATGGCCAGCCGACCAACGTAACGATCAGGGCACCTGCCAGCGCCAGGAACGCCCAAGCTTCGGGCCGCCGCGTCCATCGCCGCGGGCGCCCTTGCCCCGCCTCCTGCCCGCGCGATGCCATGAAACCTCCGTTAACGCCTTGAACGTCCACGAACTGTGACGACCTAGCAATTCCGCTGCAAGTCTGTCACGGCTATATCTTGCAATCTGCAGACAGATTTCCGGCTTTGAATGACGGACTATTACGGCCTTGTGCGCTCTGAGATTGCCCCTCTCCTGCCTGCGCGGCTGGGGAACGGGGGCGGGCGCATTCTTGAGTTTGGCTGTGCCGCCGGTGAGACCCTGCACTGGCTCAAGCAGCATTTTCCGGCGGCAGAGACCGTCGGCATCGAAATCAACCGTGCGCTGGAAGAGCGGCTCGCGCGCAATGTCAGCAAAGCGATCTTCATCGAGCCGCAGGACCGGTTGCCCGCAGGCTTGGGCGCATTCGAACTCATCCTTGCCCTTGACGTACTCGAGCACCTGGCGGACCCGCTGGCCATGCTGCGCCAACTCTCAGCGCAATTGGCGCCGGGCGGCACCATCATCGTCTCGCTGCCCAATATCGCGCATTATTCGGTGACGCTGCCGCTGCTTTTCCAGCGCCGCTTTGACTATCAGGACGCAGGCATCCTGGACCGCACGCATCTGCGCTTCTTTGTCGAAGAAACCGCCATCGCCCTGATGAATGATGCAGGGCTTGTCGTCGAGAGTGGCGTCGTCAACGGACTTCAGCGGCGCAGGAACCAGTTGATCAATCTGGCGACCTTCGGGATCCTGCGCCACCGTCTGGTCGAGCAGTACATCATGCGCGGGCGACTGGTGGACGGCGTGTTTTCACAGCCACCGGTCAAATGGCAGCGCAATGCGCAGCGCGGATTGGTGGCGACGGGGCAGATCGGGTCATGAAGGGGATCATCCTTGCCGGCGGCGCGGGAACGCGACTGCATCCCGTCACCCGCGCGGTCTCCAAGCAGCTTCTGCCGGTTTATGACAAGCCGATGGTCTATTATCCGCTCTCGGTGCTGATGCTGGCGGGGATCCGAGACATTTTGCTGATCTCGACGCCCGGCGACCTGCCCGGCTTCAAGCGCCTGTTCGGCGATGGGCACGCGTTGGGCCTCAACATTGCCTATGCCGAGCAATCCGCGCCGCGCGGCATTGCTGAAGCCCTTATCATCGGCCGCGATTTTGCAGCGGGCGAACCCGTCGCCCTCGTCCTTGGCGACAACATTTTCTACGGGCAGGGACTTTCGACGATGGTGCGCCATGCCGCGTCGCGCACGCAGGGCGCCAGCGTGTTCGCCTATCAGGTGCGTGATCCGCAGCGCTATGGCGTCGTCGCCTTTGACACAGATGGCAGGGCAACCAGCATCGAGGAAAAGCCGAAGGATCCAAAGTCGCCCTTCGCGGTAACAGGTCTCTACTTCTATGACGCGGCCGCGCCGCAGCTTGCGGCATCCCTGAAACCGTCCGCGCGCGGCGAACTCGAGATTACCGATCTCAATCGCCTCTATCTGGAGCGCGGCGAACTGCATGTCGAGCGGATGGGGCGCGGCTTTGCCTGGTTCGACACCGGCACGCATGACTCGCTGCTTGAAGCCAGCGAATTTGTCCGCACGGTTGAGGCGCGCCAGGGACTGAAAATCGCCTGCATCGAGGAGATCGCGTGGCACATGGGCTTCATCGGCCCGGACGAGTTGCGCAAGCTTGCAGCGCCCCTCGTTGCCAGCGGCTATGGCACCTATCTTCTGGCCTGTCTGGAGCAAGCCCCGTGAGCGTCGTCCAGCGAAACGCGGACACCAGCCAGAGCGCCGGGCAGCAAAAGGGCCTCCCGGTCCTGTTCACCATCACCATTGCCCTCTTTCTGGTGCCGCGCGAGTTCGGCTTTGAGGTCGGCTCGGTTCTCCTGATGCCGCACCGCATCTGGCTGATGCTGATCGCGCCCTTCGTACTCATGCGCGCAGCGACGCAACTGGTGCACCGGCTTGGCGTCGCCGACTGGCTGTTCTTCCTGTTTGCCGGATGGATGATGCTGTCCTTTGCGGTGAAATACGATACCGGCTATCTGGTTGAATCCGGCGGCATCACGTTTCTTGAGACGGTCATTCCCTATCTTTTGGCACGCCTGACGATCACCTCGCCTGCCGATGTTGTGCGCATGGCGAAAGGCTGGTTCCTGATCGTGTGCGCTCTCCTTGTCGTGGCTGCAGCAGAGTCGCTTGGCGGCGGGCTCATCATCCACCCCGTTCTCAAGGACATAACGGGCGCCACCCTCAGGTTCAATTCCGACTTCCGGCTGGGCATGGTGCGCGCGCTTACCGTTTTCGAGCACGCGATCATGTATGGCGCGTTCGCCTCGTGCCTTTTCGGGCTTGTCTGGTATCTTGAGCGCGACACATTCATGCGCGTCGTCAAGGCGGGAGTTATCGGGCTTGCGACGTTCTTTTCACTGTCGTCCGGTCCCATCCTTGCGCTTTGGCTGCAGCTCTTTTTCGTGACGTGGAGCTGGGCGATGACGCAGCTGGGTATCCGCGTCCAGCTTGTCTCGCTCACCATCTTTGCAACCCTTGCCTTTGTTTCGGCGGAACTCTTCACCGGCGGGCGAACGATGACAATCCTGATCGAGTTGCTGACATTTGACCCGCACAGCGGCTGGGTGCGCATCTTCGTGAATGACTGGGCCATCCGGCAGATGGAGGGCCAGCCCCTGTTCGGCCTTGCCTATGAAGATTGGGGCCGGGCGCGCTGGATACCTTTCACCACCATCGACAATTTCTGGCTGTGGTGCTCGCTGCGCTTTGGCTATCCTGCCGTGGCGGCGCTGGTGGCTTGTGTCGCCTGGCTCACGGTCCGCTTTGCCATATTGTCGGATGCGAAGGATACCCCGCCGCTTCTGCGTGCTGTCGCGGCTGGTTCATTCATTTTCACGCTGACATTCCTGCTCATCGGCTATACGGTTCATTTCTTCGGCGCAAATTATCTTTTCATCTTCCTGATGCTGGGAAGTCTTGGCTGTGTGGCCGAGCGCGCGCGTCTGCCCGCGCGGCAGCCGCGCCGGATGCAGGTTCCGCGAATGGCGGGCGCAGGCACATGACCGCAACGGCAAGCCCAACCTCTCCCGTCATTGGTGGTGATGGGAAGGCATTTGCGGTTCTCGCAGCTGCCATCATGCTCGTGCCGTTGCCCTTTGGTGCGAACACGCCGTTCTGGTCGTGGCTTTTGTCGGCCTCTGCGTTTGCCCTGTTGCTGGTTGCCTTGCTCCGCATGAAAGCGCCGCAGCGCCTCGCCGCCACATCGGCTTTGCGTGATTTGCGCTGGCCGCTTTTCCTCTTTGCCGCAGCGAGTGCCTATATCCTTGTCCAGACACTGCCCGCCATGCCGACAGGTCTTGCACATCCGGTCTGGGCAGAACTTGAGGCGGCCATCGGCACGCCCGGCTGGGGTTCCATCTCGATTGCACCAGCGGCGACCCTTGAGGCATTGGCCAAACTCCTCGCTTATGTGGCGATTTTCCTGACGGCGCTCGTCACCTGCGTTTCGCCCGAGCGGGCGCGGCTTGCGTTCAAGGCATTGGCTGTCATGGGCGCGGCCTATGCGGCCTATGGCATCCTCATGGAAGTCTCCGGCGCCAACATGGTCGCGTGGATGGAGAAGGACGCCTACGAGGGCTTCGTCACCGCGACCTTCATCAACCGCAATTCCTATGCGGCCTATGCGGGGATCGGCGCGGTGTGCGCGGTGTCCGTGCTGACCGGAATCATCCTCAGGCGTCAGCGACGCCATGGCGGACCGCGCGCGCGCAGGCTGGAAGCCGTGATGATGACGATCTTTGGACAGGGCTTGCCATGGCTGGTTGCTGCCCTTGTCATTCTGGCCGCGCTGATGATGACCGGTTCGCGCGGCGGTGTGGTTGCAACCATGGCCGGGCTTGTCATGATGGCTGTCATCTGGGTCGCCGCAGCGCGGCGGCGCGGGCGGTTCAGCGCCCTTTTCACGCTTGCCTTCGCGGGCGTTGTGCTGGCGGGCGTCGTCTTTGCGTTCGGCCGACCGTTGCTGATGCGCTTTGAGGAAAAGGGGTTTGATGACAGGGCGCGCGAGGCGTCGACAGCCATCACTCTTTCGGCCATCGCGGACGCGCCGCTTCTGGGCACCGGCTTTGGCACATTCCCGCAGGCTTTCACGCTTTACCGCACCGACACGCTCAACCCCGCCCATGCCTATGACAAGGCGCACAACACATGGCTTGAGAATGCGATGGAGTTGGGCATTCCCGCCGCCCTCGTCCTTTTCGCGTCGATCGGTATTGTGCTTCTGCTTCTGGCGCGGCTGATATTTGTCCAGCAACATGGCCATGACCTTCTGGCCGCCGCGCTTTCTGCCGTCGCCCTTGTGTCGGTGCACAGCACGATTGATTTCAGCCTGCAGATCCCGGCGATCAATGCGACGCTTGCGTTTCTTGCAGGCACGGCCGTTCCTGATGCCGCGCGCGGTCTGAGGCGCCCTACGGCTCTTTGGCAAGCTCTGCCCAGAACAACAAGGCCTCGCCCGGCCGTTCATTCAGAAGCACGATCATGTGCTGCTTGATGACAGGCGATGCCGTGCGCCAGAAGGCAGCCAGAGGTTCATGCTTGTACCAGCGCAAAGCCGCGCGCAATTGAGCCGACGTGGCACGGCGCAATTCCTGCGGCATGTCATCCCAGGCGGTCAGTGCCACACGCAGGCGCGGCATCCACGCATCCATCTCGTGCGGGCCAAGCAGGAATGATTGCGTGAGTGCCGCCAGGGTCCGGCCTGCCGGATCAAGCGTGCCGCCATCACGCGCAAAGCGGAAGAGTGCCAGCCGCGCCCATTGAACCGGCTGGACCGGGGCGGACGACAGGCTTGCTTCCAGGTCGGCAATGGCGGCGTCGAGCCAGGCCACTCGCGTTTCATCCCGCCCTGTCTCGGCGAGGGCGGCGCGGATCGCAGCCGCCTTTGCGCGCGAAGGCGCGCCATCGATGGCGAGCGACGCGGCAAGATCGAGGCTTGCCGCAGCATCCGCCAGATTTTCGCGCGCGGTTGCGCCCGATTGTGCGGCACGTACCAGGTCGGGCACTTCAGGTGTCAGCGAAGCTGCCGCCAGATTGCCGAGCGATACGCCCAAGCCACCCAGCGCAAGAACAGCGATGACCAGAAGCGCGCGCGGCCTCATGTCAGTTCGCGTAGTATTTGTTGTAGCGCGAGTAATAGTAATAAGCGTCGCCATAGCCGTATTGCGCCTGACGAGCGAGGTCCATGCGCGAGAAGACGATGGAGAGCACCGACGGATTGACATCGGCAATCATGCGCGCGCCGCTGGCCACGGCATCACGCGGGGCACGGTCCCACTGCACGAGGTAAACCACCCGGTCCACGATCTTCGTCAGCACGCGCGTATCAACGACTGGCAGCACCGGCGCGGTATCAAGGATCACGAGGTCATACTCGCGACGCGCCTGAAAAATGAAATTCTCGAACTGCTTGGACGCCAGAATGTCGGACGTGTTCTTGGTCTTGGCGACGACGCCGATCACCCGCATGTTTGTCAGCGGGTCCTGCATCACGGCCTCGGCCTCGCCCACTTCGCCGAGCAGGAGTTCGACGATGCCAGCCTTTGGCGTCATGCCGAGGCCCTGATGGACCGATGGACGCCTGAGGTCACAATCCACCAGCAAGACCCGCTGGCCCGAAAGGGCAGCGGAACGGGCCAGCGCGATCGCCGTCGTGGTCTTGCCTTCGTTCGGCAATGTCGAGGTGACGGCAACGACCTTCACCTGCTGGCGTGAACTGGAGAAGGACAGTGACGTGCGCAAGGTGCGCAGGCTTTCGGCATAGGCCGAGAACTGCTTGGCGACCACATAGTCCTGCGGCGGCATCAATTTGCCGTCGGGCAATTTCAGCTGGGCGGGATCAATCAGCGGAATGGACGCGGAAACGGGCAACCCCAGAATACGCTCGATCTCGGAAGAGGTGCGGATGCCGGTATCCAGCCGCTCCAGCAGGAAGACAACGCCCAGCGCCAGCAACAGAGAAATGGCGCCTGCGGCCAGCATCGAGCGCATGATGCGCGGGCCGGATTTCTCGGTCGGTGGCTGCGCGCTGGAGACGACGCGGGTGTCTGGCTCCTGCAAGTCTTCCTGATCGCTCACTTCCTTGAAGCGGCTGAGAAACGTGTCATAGAGCTGGCGTGCCGTCTGGGCGTCGCGCTCAAGCTCGCGCAGGCGCACGCGCGCGGCGTTGTCGAGATTGTTCTCGCCGGTCAGGTCGCCGATGCTCGCGCGCAGTGACGCCTCGCGGGCGCGGATCACCGTCACTTCGTTGCCGAGGCTGGCGGAGATGCGCTCAATCTCCGCGCGGATCTGGCTTTCAATGTCGGCCAGCTGCGCCTGGATGTTCACGAGCTTTGGGTGGCGCGGGCCATAGCGGGTTTCAAGGTCAGCCTGCTCACGCACGAGACTGGCCTGCTGGGCACGCAAGGCGCTGATCGTCTCGCTGTTGAGGACGTCGGCCATCGAGTCGATGCCGGCCCCGCTTGCCACCAGCTGACGGACGCGGGCGTATTTCGCCTCAGCCTCAGCCAATGAGGCACGCGTGAGCGCAAGCTGGGTATTGAGTTCATCCAATTGGCCTTCGGCGAGCGTACCGGAGCGTGTTTCGCTCAGGCCGTTTTCGGAACGATAGGCCTCCATCGCGGATTCAGCCGTGCGCATCTGCTCGCGCAGGTCGTTGAGGCGTGTGTTCAGCCATTCGGTCGCGCGGCGCGTGCTGTCAAACTTGATGTCGAGCTGCCACTCGATATAGGCCTGCGCAATCGCATTGGCGATGTCGGCAGCCTTTTTCGGATCGGCGGCGACGAAGTAGAGTGTCATCGCCAGAGAGTTGCCGGTGCGCACGATGTAGAGATTTTCGATCAGCGCATCAATCGCGCCTTCGACTGCAATGGCCCGGGCCGCTTCGGGTGAAAGTTCCTCGTTTGAGGAGAACAGGCTGCTGATCCAGACCCGCGGGTCGAGCGAGAAGCCACCGCCCAGTGACGCGTTGTAGTCGGGGTCTTCGATCAGGTTCAGCTTCTCGACGACACGACGCGCGAGGTCGCGCGACCTCAAAAGTTCGATCTGGCTTTCCACCGCGGCCGCACTGGCGGGCTGGCCGCTCAGCACAGAGTCGATGTCCTGCAGCTTGATCGTCTGCATCGACACCATCAGGAGGGCCGTTGCCGTGTAGCGCGGCTTCATCTGCGCGGTCACGATGCCGGCAATCAGCGCCCCGAGAATGACAATGCCGGCAATGATCTGCCAACGCCGCATCACGGCAGCGATCACCAGCTTCAGGTCGATGATGGCAAGACCCGGATGTGGGCGCCCGGGCGATGCCTGGGGCTCATCAAGGTCGAGTGTCTTCAGGTTCGGGGGGACTTCCTGCTGCATCGTCATGTCGCCGTTCGGATGGGGGCCTTATTATCGCGGCTTTGGACCTGTTCGTCCAACAAAACGCCCCGCGGACGGGTCCGCAGGGCGTCGGAATGGCCGTGGCTTGCGGCCTTTTTGTGGCTCAAGCCGGAAGCAACCTCAGAAGCGGACGGTCAGGCCGCCGCCAACGCGGGTCCGGTCATGCTCGAAGATGGTCACGTTCGACTCGCGGTCGGTGTGGCGGAAGTCGAAATTGGCCGAGAGATTGCGGTTGATGAACCAGACGACGCCCGCGTTCACATCCCAACCCTGGTCATCGCGAGCCGGGCCGATTGCCTCGTAGTCGTCATCAAGGTGCGCAACACCCGCCGAAAGGTTTACGTTCGGGAAAAGCGCATGGACGATGCCGATGCCGAAACGCGTACGGACATAGCTTGCCGAGAAGAGCAACTGTGTTTCCTCGACCGAGCGGCTGCCGTCAAGGATGACGCGCGTACGTTCACTGGCTTCCCAGGTCAGGTTGGCGCTGAAGTCGATGCCTTCGACCGAACCGAAAGGCGCAAAATCATAATCCTGTTCGAAGACGCCGACCGCAATGTGGCCATTCACCAGACGCGTCAGCTCGAAGCTGATGCCCGCAAGTACCTCATAGCCGTCTGAGTCCCGGTTGAAGAACACGAAGGGCGGCGCAAGGTCATAATCGATGTCGTAGAAGCTGCCGCGCAGATAGAACGAGTAGCCGGGCGACAGCTCATAGCCGAGATAGCCCATCCAGGTGGTCTTCTCGCGGTCGCGATCGTCCATCTCCAGCGTGCCGCCGCCAAAGAGCGGCGCGTCGTCATAATCGGCGGTCTGGAAGGCTGCGCCGGCTGCGATTGTCAGGCGGTTGATGCGATGGGTCAGCGTCGCCCACACATCGAAAATTTCAACGTCAGTCGGCTCCGACTGGAAGCCCGGCAGGTCGTTCGACGCGCGGTCTTCCGTCAGCCACTGGTAGGTGCTGTCAAAGGCGAGGGTCGTGTGCGATCCCAGGCGGAATGCGCCACCGGCGACGAGGCCGCCATCGCCGGAACTTTCGTCGCTGTTGTCGGCATAATCCGAATAAACATAGGCGGCGCCGAAATGAAGTTCATCGTCCGCCCAGGTCGATTGCACCGCCGCGCCAGCCATGTAGCGCGTGATGAAGTCGCTCTCTTCCATGGCGTTCGTTGCATAGATGTTGCTGTCGAACGTGCCCGTCACTTCGATCTGCGGGAAGATCATGAAGCTGCCGACGCGCGCGCCCACGGGCTCAAAACCTTGCGGCACGAGGCCGTTACCCAGGTCACCCAAAGGGTCAATGCGTGGGGCCGTCATCGTGACATAGCCTTCCGCCTGCGCCGATGCGGCGAGCGAAAGCGCGAAAGGCGCCGAGGCCGCCAGTACCAAAGCCATCGCTGTGCGATTTTTCAGTCCGCGCGTCACAACTCATCCCCCCCTGGAACCAGCGTCAGCAACCGATCCCGTTTGCCGACTTCAACTCAAAAGCAGTTCCCCGCGCGCGGCACTTTCCGTATGTGCTGCGGCGCAGAGAAGGTTACTCCGTCCGGGTTCATACTACCGAATCCATGACGGTTTCCACCGGACAATCTAACACCCGGAACGCGTGAGGCAAGTGTGAAGTTCGCTAAAGTCATCCTATCTATCTGAATATAATGACCATTCTGCCTTTCAGGGGCCATATTTATCAGGCGGCGGCAACCAGAGCCTGCGGCTTTGCGTGGCTCTTTGTGTCCAGAAGGCCCCGCCAGACACCCTCCAGGACGATGCTGCTGAGATTGTTGGTGAGGTAGGCCCCCGTATCGATGCCGATCCGGTTCGAGCGGTTTTCGACATCCATGGTCGGCGTGTGGCCATGGACGACAACCCGGCCGTGGTCGCGGCGGTCGGCCAGAAACTCGTCGCGGATCCAGAGCAGGTCCACCCCGATCTGGCGATCGAGCCTGACGCCCGGCCTGATGCCTGCATGGACGAAGAAATAGTCGCCGTATTCCGCTGTCATCTCGAGGTTGCGCAGGAACGCAAGATGTCGGGGCGGGATGTTGCGGTTGAGGGCAGCGCGCGCTTCGGCAAACCAGCGCGCATCTTTGAGCGCGTTGCCGGCGATTTCGACGCCATAGGAGTGCAATGTCTCCAGCCCGCCAAAATCCTTCCAGCGCGGGCCGATGGCGGGATCATCCATGAACTGGAGGAACGCCTCCTCGTGGTTGCCCATGAGAAAACGCGTTTCGGCCTTGGGGGGCATGCCGTCGAGCAGCAAATCGATCACGCCCGAAGAATGAAGGCCGCGGTCCACATAGTCGCCAACGCATATGATGACCTGCTGGCGGGCGCCCGAGCCCACGAAATCCGCGTTGATGCGCTCAAGCAGCACGTTGAGGAGGTCAAGCCGCCCATGGATGTCGCCGATGGCATAGACACGCATGCCCTCCGGCACGCGCGGTGCGGCCTTGAGACCGCCGTCGCCGCTGCCGAAGATGCGGGAGAAAAATCCTGCCATCGCGCTCAGAATATCCGCTCGGGCACCTTGATGATGTCGCCCGGGAAAATCTTGGTGGAATGGTCAGCGGGATACTCGACCTCCTCGGTCGAACCATCGCGCGTGATGTAAACGTAGGATGTCGAGGCGCGGAACGTGTAGCCCTTGGCCATCGCGACGGCGTTGAGGATGTTCATGCCGCTTTTGTAGGAGTACTCGCCCGGCGCGGTGACCTCGCCCAGGATGAAGAACGGCCGGAAGTTGACGACTTCAACCGACACGCGCGGGTCGCGCACATAACCATCGCCGAAGGCAATGGTGACCGTCTGCTCGAACTCACGCAGCGTTTTTCCCTGCGCCGCAGTCTCACCGACCAGCGGCAGGGCGATCACCCCGGTTGAATCAACCTCGAACTCACCCGACAGGTCTTCCTCGCCATAGACAATGACGCGCACCTTGTCGCCGACCCCGAGCCTGTAGGCTTCGGCAAAGGCAATAGCTGCCGACGCGTCGGGCTCAGGCGCCACGCCGACACCGGGCGCCGATGTTGATCCGCCGGGCCCCGCAAATCCGCCCTCGCAGGCGGACAACATGGCCGCCCCGAACATCAGGGCGACGGCAAGGACCAACCGGTTGATAAGCGTCATGAACAAATCCCCAGAACGAATGGCCAAACGTAACAGCAACAGCGGAAAAACCGCAGGGCCGGACGACCGCAGTAACCCAAGTCTGCAGTAACACAAGCCTGTGGATAATGAACCCGCCCGATTGGGTCAATGCGCTGGGTCAATGCGCAGGTTCGTTGCCCGGGCACATCAATCATCCAATCTGATTCCACAAGGATGACAGAGGGTTGACGCCCATTCCGGCATTTTCATGGTGAGCCCGTCGGGATTCGAACCCGAGACCCTCTGATTAAAAGTCAGATGCTCTACCGACTGAGCTACGGGCTCCCTTGCGGCGGCCGGAACTTAGGTGCGGCACCAAGCCGGGTCAACCAGATTACCGGTACTTTCTCGTTCCCACCTCCCAATTCGGCAAGACAACCCGGCCGACCTATCAAATTTACTCAGGTGCAGAACTCCTCGACCGGCTGGCGCGTAACAAGAAGCAGGGCAATAAAAAACAGATTCAGGAGCACGACAGATACTGCCCGAAAGAGGAAGAGCATATCGTTCAGACGCCTGTGATCAGGTAAAGGGACCATTCGACTGAACAGAACGAATTTGAGCATTCTCAATTGCGCGACTAAATCGAACAGCCCGTACTTCCTTTTTTCGCCCGCAATTTCGAAGAATGCGTCCCATATTTTTGGATGATTTTTCAGGAGGAACGACGAGATCATTAAGAGCGAAATCGAATGGCACACCACCACCAACATCGGCGCCATTGGAAACAGATGCCGGCACATTGCTACCTCGTCACGGCGAACGGGCTATGAGCGCGAATGATCACGACCGAACTCTACCATGAAATTTGGATCACTACTTTAGGTCAGCCCGCGCCCCCGCAGGCGAAGTGCGGAAGGCTGTCGCAAATTCTGCAAGGCGACCTTCGCTAATCGCGTTCCGCAGGTCGGACATCAGGTCCTGGTAGAACTGAAGATTGTGCCAGGTCAACAGCATGGCCCCCAATATCTCATCCGACATCACAAGGTGGCGGATGTAAGCGCGGCTGTAGTTCCGGCAGGCCGTACAGGCGCACGCTGCGTCCAGTGGCGCGGTATCATCGGCATGCTTGGCATTGCGCATGTTGAGCGGGCCGCCCCGCGTAAAAGCCTGCGCCGTGCGGCCGGAGCGCGTGGGCAGGACGCAATCGAACATATCGATGCCGCGCACGACCGCTTCCACAATGTCGATGGGCTTGCCCACACCCATGAGATAGCGCGGGCGGTCTTGCGGCAGGAGGGGCGTCGTTGCCTCCAGCACTTTCAGCATTTCGCCATGGCCCTCGCCCACGGCCAAGCCACCGATGGCATAGCCCGGAAAGCCGATTGCCATCAGCCCCTCGGCCGAGCGGCGGCGCAGATGGGAAAACGTGCTTCCCTGAACGATGGCAAAGATCGCCCGACCGGGCTGGCTGCCAAAGGCATCTTTCGACCGCTTCGCCCAGCGCAGAGACAATTCCAGCGACTTTGACGCCTGTTCCTCTGTCGCGGGAAAGGGCGTGCACTCGTCCAGCTGCATCTGGATGTCCGAGCCGAGCAGACGCTGCACTTCCATCGCGCGCTCGGGCGTCAGCATGTGGTCGGAGCCGTCGATGTGCGATTTGAAGCGCACGCCCTCCTCGCTCAGCTTGCGGAGCGACGACAGCGACATGACCTGAAAGCCGCCACTGTCTGTCAGGATCGGGCGCGGCCAGTTCATGAAACGGTGAAGGCCACCCAACGCCGCCACACGCTCCGCGCCCGGACGCAGCATCAGATGATAGGTGTTGCCCAGAATGATATCGGCGCCGGTGTCGCGCACGCTTTCGGGCAACATGGCCTTGACGGTGGCTGCCGTTCCCACCGGCATGAAGGCAGGCGTGCGAATGGCGCCGCGCGGCATGGCGAGCGTGCCTGTGCGGGCCGCGCCATCACGCGCATGAACGGTGAAATGGACGCCGGGCGAAATCGCGGTGGTCATTTTGCCGTCCGGAAAAGCAGCGATGTGTCGCCATAGGAGTAAAATCGGTAGCCCGATGCGATGGCATGCGCATAGGCCTTGTGCATGGTCTCAAGCCCCAGAAAGGCCGAGACCAGCATGAAAAGGGTCGAGCGCGGCAGATGGAAATTCGTCATCAGGATGTCGCAGGCGCGGATCGCGGACCCCGGCGTAATGAAGATGTCGGTCTCGCCCGAAAAGCCGTGAACCTGCCCCGTCGAATCCGCTGCCGACTCGATCAGCCGCATAGACGTCGTGCCGACACAGACCAACCGCCCCCCCTTGGCGCGCGCTTCATTGATGCGGGCTGCCGTCTCATGTGTGACCGCTCCCCACTCGCTGTGCATCCTGTGATCATGCGTGTTGTCAGTCTTTACGGGCAGGAAGGTTCCTGCCCCCACGTGCAGCGTCACCGTCTCGCGCAGGATGCCGCCTGCATCAAGGGCTGCAAGAAGTTCCGGTGTGAAGTGCAGCCCCGCGGTGGGTGCAGCAACCGAGCCATCACTGCGGGCAAAGATCGTCTGATAGTCGCGCACATCGCGCTCATCCGGCGCACGCTTGGAGGCGATATAGGGCGGCAGCGGTGTTTCACCCAGCCGCGCGATGGCCGCATCGAGAGCTGCTCCCTCCTCCTCGAACACGAGCACGACCTCGCCACCATCGTGGCGCGCGTCAACCCGCATCCCCAACTCGCCCTTGACGGAAAGATGATCGCCGGGCTCGAGCTTTTTTGCGGGTCGGGCGAAAGCCAGCCAGACATTGGGTCCCAGGCGCTTGTGCAGGGTAAGACCGATGCGCGGACCAGAGAGCGCCTGCGGCCGCTCCAGCGCCGAATTGGCGCGCGGCGCACGTCGCGCCGTCAGCTGGGCGGGGATGACGCGCGTATCATTGAAGACCATGATGTCGCCCGCGCGCAGAAGAACCGGCAGATCGCGCACGATGCGATCCTCAAGCGCGCCGTCCGGCTTCACCACCAGCAGGCGCGCGGCGTCGCGCGGTTCGGCCGGGCGCAAGGCGATGCGCGCCTCGGGAAGATCAAAATCGAAGATCTCAACGCGCATTGATGCGTGTCACTTGCGGCGCTCGGCGATCCGCTTTTTCAGCCGCTCGGCGATATAGGGCGAGGTGAAGCTGTCAATCTCTCCGCCCAGTACCGCAATTTCCTTTACCAGGCGCGAGGCGATGGCCTGATGCTGCGGCTCGGCCATCAGGAACACGGTCTCGATGGTCGGGTTGAGGCGCATGTTCATGCCGACCATCTGGAACTCGTATTCAAAGTCGGACACGGCGCGCAGGCCGCGGATGATGATATGGGCGCCCACTTCCTCGGCGAACTTCATCAAAAGGGTGTTGAACGGCCTTACTTCCACCGTCGCACCGCTGGCACGGGCGAATGCCGCCGCCTCGTGCTCCACCATGGCCACGCGTTCGGCCAGGGAAAACAGCGGGCCCTTGGCCTCATTGATGGCAACACCGATCACCAGATGATCGACCAGCTTCATCGCGCGCGCGATGATATCGAGATGACCGTTGGTGATCGGGTCAAACGTGCCCGGATAAAGGCCCACACGCTTCTTCACCCGGGAACCCTCCCCCTCTGGACAGCATTGCGGCCAATCTGCCGCAAGACCGCATCAACCGCCATCGTCTTCTTCGCCTGCGATACGCTCGACAGACACCACGCGCTCGTCCTCCTCCATGCGGAACAGGGTGACGCCCTGTGTCGGCCGGCCGGCAATGCGGATCTGGCGCACGGGCACGCGGATGGTCTGGCCCTTGTCGGTCACCAGCATCAGCTGGTCGCTGTCCTCGACGGGGAAGCCCGCGATCAGGCGGCCATTGCGCTTGGACATGCCCATGGCCGTCACGCCCTGGCCGCCGCGGCCGGAGGTGCGAAACTCGTAGGCGCTCGAGCGCTTGCCGAAGCCGTTCTCGGAAACCGTCACGATGAACTGTTCCCATGCGCCCAATTGGGCGTAACGCTCCGGAGTCAGCGCCACCTCTTCAGCATCGCCATCGGGTTCGTCTGAGGTTTCGACGTCTGCCACCTCGGCCTCCTCGCCCAAGGCGCGACGCGCAGCAGCGGCCTGCTTGAGATAGGCGCGTCCCTCGGCCGGGGTTGCATCGACGTGGCGCACGATAGCCATGGAGATGAGTGTGTCGCCGTCGGCCAGCTTGATGCCGCGGACGCCCACGGAATCGCGGCCCTTGAAGACGCGCACGTCACCGACGGCAAAGCGGATCGCCTTGCCCTTGCCGGTTGCCAGAACCACGTCATCGGCATCGGTGCATATCTGGACGCCCGCGATGCGGTCACCCTCGCCCAGTTTCATGGCGATCTTGCCGTTCGTCATCACGTTGACGAAATCCGACAATTCGTTCCGCCGCACATAACCGCTGGCGGTTGCAAACATTACATTCAGGCTCGCCCACAGCTTGTCGTCCTCGGGCAATGCCATGACGGTGGTAATGGTCTCGCCGCCCTCCAGCGGCAAAAGGTTCACCATCGCCTTGCCCTTGGATTGCGGTGTGCCCAGGGGAATGCGCCACAGTTTCAGCTTGTAGACCATGCCGGTGGACGAGAAGAACAGGACCGGCGTGTGGGTATTGGCGACGATGACGCTGGAAACAAAATCTTCTTCCTTCGTCGCCATGCCGGCGCGTCCGCGGCCACCGCGCGACTGCACGCGATAGACGCCCAAGGGCACGCGCTTGATGTAGCCCGCATGGGTGACCGTGACTGCCATCTCCTCGCGCTGGATCAGGTCTTCGTCCTCGACCTCGGATTCCATTTCCACAATTTCGGTGCGGCGCGGGGTGGCAAACTCGGTCTTCACCGCCAGAAGCTCGTCCTTGATGATGCTCATCACGCGCTCGCGGCTGCGCAGGATCGCAAGATAGTCCTCGATGGAGAGTTTCAGGCCCGAAAGCTCGTTGCCGACTTCGTCGCGGCCAAGGGCCGTCAGGCGCTGCAGGCGCAAATCAAGGATCGCCTTGGCCTGATCCTCCGACAGATGGATCGTGCCTTCCGGGCTGATGTGATGGCGCGGATCGGCAATCAGCGTCACCAGGGGTGCCATGTCACCGGCGGGCCAGGGGCGGCTGACCAGCGCCTCGCGCGCGGCCTGCGGATTGGGTGCCTTGCGGATGATCGCGATCACTTCGTCGATATTGGCAACGGCAATCGCCAGACCGACCAACACATGGGCACGATCACGCGCCTTGTTGAGGTTGAACCGGGAGCGCCGTGTGACAACCTGCTCGCGGAAATCGATGAAGGCGCGCAGCATCTCGCGCAGCGACATCAGTTCCGGCTTGCCGCCATTGAGCGCCAGCATGTTGACGCCGAACGAGGTCTGCAGCGGCGAGAAGCGGTAAAGCTGGTTCAGCACCACTTCCGCCATCGCGTCGCGCTTGAGTTCAATCACCACGCGAACGCCGTCACGGTCGCTTTCGTCGCGCAGATCGGAGATGCCCTCGACGCGCTTGTCGCGCACCAGCTCGGCGATCTTCTCGATCATCGTCGCCTTGTTCACCTGATAGGGAATCTCGGTGACGATGATGGCTTCGCGGTCCTTGCGGATTTCCTCAACCGTCGAGCGCGCGCGCATGAGCACGGAACCGCGTCCGCGCATGAGCGCCGCGCGGCAGGCCTGCTTGCCCATGATAAGGCCGCCGGTCGGAAAGTCCGGGCCGGGCACGATGTCGGCCAGCGCTTCGACGGAAATGTCGGGATCAGCGATCAGCGCGAGGCAGGCGTTTATCAGCTCGCCCAGATTGTGCGGCGGAATGTTGGTCGCCATGCCGACGGCAATGCCGTTGGCGCCATTGGCCAGAAGGTTGGGAAAGCGCGCGGGAACGGCAACCGGCTCGCGCTTTTCGTTGTCGTAGTTGGGAATGAAATCGACGGTATCTTCTTCGATGTCGGCGAGCATCTGCTCGGCAACCTTGTCCATGCGCACTTCGGTGTATCGCATGGCTGCGGGCGGATCGCCGTCCATCGAGCCAAAATTGCCCTGGCCGTCGAGCAGCGGCAGGCGCATCGAGAAATCCTGCGCCATGCGCACAAGGGCATCATAGATCGCCTGATCACCATGCGGGTGATAGTTCGACATGACGTCGCCGACGACGCGCGCCGATTTCTTGTAGGGCTTGTTCCAGACATAGCCGCTTTCGTGCATCGCATAGAGGATGCGGCGATGGACAGGCTTCAGTCCGTCGCGGGCATCGGGCAGCGCGCGACTGACGATCACGCTCATCGCATAATCGAGATAAGAGCGCTTGAGCTCATCCTCGATCGCGATCGGCGCGACATCGCCCCCCATCTGTGGCGGGTTTCCGGCTTCGGGAGGCGGCGAGTTGGGCGGCGTCGTCAAGGGGGCATCCGGCTGCAAAAGGAGGACTGCCAGCGCGTGTGAATCGCTGGGCGGTTTCGGGTCAAAACCTAGTCAGTCCGCCGCCCTGCAGCAACACCGGAATTGGGCCTGAAACCCTATTAAAATCAGCGTGTTGAATGGTGTTTTCTGTCCAACGTTGCGAACCCCTTGCTTGCGTTGAACGGCTAAACCGGCTAGGGGTGCCTTTCACTCCAACGGCAAGGGAGAACAGCAGATGATTGCAATCCAGCACACGCGCATTCGCCCTGCCGCCGTTTGTATTGCCTGACGCCTTCCTGGCGCCTGCATGCACGGTCGGCGCACCCTTTTGCCCTGACCGAAAGAACATCCCTTGCTCAAACAATATGGCTGGACGCCTTTGCGCCAGCGAGACTTTGCGTCCTTTGCGGCGCAAGAACTGACGCCTGCCCGAGTCACCGAGCAGCATCGCGGACGCTACGAGATTGTCTGCGATGGTGGCTCATATTCCGCAACACTGTCGGGAAAACTCCTGAACGATGCCGGTGAAGGCGACCTGCCCGTCACCGGTGACTTTGTGGCGGTTGCGCTTCGTCCGACCGAACGTGCGGCCACGATCCATGCCGTCCTGTCGCGCGATACGGTCTTTGCCCGCAAGGAAGCGGGCGGGCACACGCGCCAGATCGTTGCCGCCAATGTCGATGTCGCCTTGCTTGCGATGGCACTCAATGCCGACTTCAATCCAAGGCGGCTTGAGCGTTATCTGATGCAGGCGCTTGAAAGCGGCGCGCGGCCCGTCGTGCTCTTGACCAAGGCGGATCTGTGCGCGGACGTGAGCCCGCATCTTGACGCGGTGCGGGTGGTCGTGCCGCGTGTCACCGTCCTTGCCCTTTCTGCTGTCAATGGCGAGGGCATCGACGCCGTGTCGCGCGAAATCCTGCCGGGCGAAACAGCCGTGATCCTCGGTTCGTCGGGTGCGGGCAAGTCAACGCTGGTCAATGCGCTTGCCGGTGAGGCGCGCATGGTGACGCAGACCATCAGCAGCCATCTGGACAAGGGACGCCACACAACGACGCATCGCGAACTCGTGCTCCTGCCCTCCGGCGGTCTCATCCTCGATACGCCCGGCATGCGTGAACTCGGGCTCACCGACGCGACCAGCGGTCTTGCTCCCACCTTTGAGGATATCGAAGGTCTGGCGACGCATTGCCGGTTCCGCGATTGCACGCATGAAACGGAACCGGGCTGCGCGGTTCAGGAGGCCATAAGCGCTGGAACGCTCGATGCCGCCCGGCTCAAATCCATGCGCAAGCTCGCGCGTGAGGCCGAACGCTTCAAGATCGCCCAAGACCCGATTGCCCGCCAAGCCCAGCGCCGCCTGTGGGCTCAACGCGGCAATTCGGCCAAGGAACGCATCCGCGCAAAGACGAAATTAGTGGACGAGTAGGAACAATCAGAAAGGAATCTCGTCGTCGAGATCGCTGCCGGAGAATTCCTCGCGCTGGCCGGCGCCACCCGAGGCGCGTTCCCCGCCCGCTTGGCCGCCGCCTGAGCCACCACCTGAACCGCCACGCGAGTCGAGCATCACAAGCTCACCGCGGAAGCGCTGGAGCACGACCTCGGTCGAGTAGCGCTCGGCACCCGAATTGTCGGTCCATTTGCGGGTCTGGAGCTGGCCTTCGAGATAAACCTTGGCGCCCTTCTTGAGATATTGCTCGGCCACCTTGCCAAGGTTCTCGTTGAAGATGACGACGCGGTGCCATTCGGTGCGCTCCTTGCGCTCGCCGCTCGTCTTGTCGCGCCAGGTCTCGGACGTGGCGATACGCAGGTTCACAACCTTGTCGCCGGAGTTCATGGCCTTGACTTCCGGGTCTGCCCCCAGATTGCCAATCAGAATGACTTTGTTGACGCTTCCTGCCATGTTCCCGCTCCATCCGTCTGCGATTGCGGCGCGGACACTAGCCCATGGACTTGTCCAGCCGCCACACCCTGTTTTGACTTCCTGAAGCCAGCCCCCGCTTGCATATGTTGCGTGGCTGGTTCAGGAATGTTCTTACTATGTTCCTGACCCCCGAGTCGAGTCCCAACCGCAGAGTGCAGCCAGCCGTGACGAAGTTCATCTCCATCCGCGGGGCGCGCGAGCACAACCTGCGCAATGTCAATATCGACCTGCCGCGCGACAAGCTTGTCGTCATCACGGGGCTTTCGGGCTCAGGCAAGTCATCCTTGGCGTTCGACACGATCTATGCGGAGGGCCAGCGGCGCTATGTCGAGAGCCTTTCTGCTTACGCGCGGCAATTCCTTGAGCTGATGCAGAAGCCGGACGTCGATCACATCGACGGCCTCTCACCTGCCATCTCGATCGAGCAGAAGACCACCTCGCGCAACCCGCGCTCGACCGTGGGCACGGTCACGGAAATCCACGACTATCTGCGCCTCCTCTTTGCGCGCATCGGGGTGCCCTACTCGCCCGCTACCGGGCTTCCGATTGAAAGCCAAACGGTCAGCCAGATGGTGGACCGCATCATGGGCCTGCCGGAGGGTTCGCGCCTTTACCTGCTTGCGCCCATTGTGCGCGGCCGTAAGGGCGAATACCGCAAGGAATTGGCGGACCTGCAGAAGCGCGGCTTCCAGCGCGTCAAGGTCGATGGCGCATTCCACGAGATCGATGCGGTGCCCGCCCTCAACAAGAAGGTGAAGCACGACATCGACATCGTGGTGGACCGCGTGGTCGTGCGTGAGGGACTGGCGCAGCGCCTTGCCGATTCCGTCGAGACGGCGCTCAAGCTGGCGGAAGGCATCATGGCGGTCGAGTTTGCCGATGCCAAAGGCGGCAAGGAGCCGGAGCGGATCCTTCTCTCTTCCAAATTCGCGTGCCCGGTGTCGGGTTTCACGATCGAGGAGATCGAGCCGCGGCTTTTTTCCTTCAATAATCCTTTCGGCGCCTGCCCGAAATGCGACGGGCTCGGCAGCCAGCTCTATTTTGATCCCGAGCTCGTGGTGCCGGACGAAAAGCTGAGCCTGCGTGACGGCGCCATCGGCCCGTGGTCGAAGACGCAGAGTCCCTGGTACCAGCAGACACTCGAGGCGCTGGCGCGCACCTACAAATTTTCGATGAGCGTGGCGTGGAAAGACCTGCCGAAGCAGGCGCGCGACGCAATCCTGCGCGGCACCGGCGAAGACAAGGTCAACTTCATCTACGATGACGGCGTGCGGCGCTATGAAACCAAAAAGCCGTTCGAGGGGGTGATCCCCAATCTTGAGCGGCGCTGGAAGGAAACCGACAGTTCCTGGGTGCGCGAGGAGATGGAGCGTTTCCAGAACAACGCACCTTGCGACACCTGCGGCGGCTTCCGCCTGAAGCCGGAAGCGCTTGCGATCAAGATTGACGGTCGGCATATCGGCCAGGTCAGCGAGTTGTCCATCCGCGGCGCCGACAAATGGTTTGCTGCCCTTGAGGCGAAATTGTCAGCCAAGGAGCGCGACATTGCCGCCCGCGTGCTCAAGGAAATCCGCGAGCGCCTGCGCTTCCTCAACAATGTGGGTCTTGAATATCTCAGCCTCTCGCGTTCATCGGGCACGCTTTCAGGCGGCGAGAGCCAGCGCATCAGGCTCGCATCACAGATCGGCTCGGGCCTCACGGGCGTTCTCTATGTGCTGGATGAACCCTCCATCGGCCTCCACCAGCGGGACAACGCGCGCCTGCTTGAAACGCTGAAGCGGCTGCGTGATCTCGGCAACACGGTCATCGTGGTCGAGCATGACGAGGATGCTATCCTTTCGGCTGACTACGTGATCGACATGGGACCGGGTGCCGGCGTGCATGGCGGGCATGTGATTGCCCAGGGCGCGCCGGGCGACGTGATGCGTTCGCCCGAGAGCCTGACGGGCCAATATCTCTCCGGTCTCAGGCAAGTGCCGGTTCCAGCCGAGCGCCGCAAGGTGTCGAAGGATCGTGTCGTCAAGGTGATCGGTGCGCGCGAGAACAATCTGCGCAAGGTCACGGCCTCGTTTCCGGTCGGCGCGTTTACCTGTGTCACCGGCGTCTCGGGCGGCGGCAAATCCACGCTGGTCATCGACACGCTGTTCAAGGCGGCGGCGCGCGCCCTCAACGGCGCGAAGGATCATCCCGGCACACATGACCGGATCGAGGGCCTCGCCTTCTTCGACAAGGTGGTCGATATCGACCAGTCGCCCATCGGGCGCACGCCGCGCTCGAACCCTGCGACCTACACGGGCGCTTTCACCTTCATCCGCGACTGGTTTGCCGGATTGCCCGAGGCGAAGACGCGCGGTTATGGGCCGGGGCGTTTTTCGTTCAACGTCAAAGGCGGGCGCTGCGAGGCGTGCCAGGGTGATGGCGTCATCAAGATCGAGATGCACTTCCTGCCCGATGTCTATGTCCAGTGCGACATCTGCAGGGGCCACCGCTACAACCGCGAAACGCTGGAAGTAAAGTTCAAGGACAAGTCGATTGCCGACGTGCTCGACATGACGGTGGAAGACGGCGTTGATTTCTTCAAGGCCGTGCCGTCGGTGCGCGAGAAGCTGGAAACGCTGAACCGCGTTGGCCTTGGCTATATCAAGATCGGCCAGCAGGCGACCACGCTTTCCGGCGGCGAGGCGCAGCGCATCAAGCTCTCAAAGGAATTGTCGCGGCGCGCCACGGGGCGCACGCTCTATATCCTCGACGAGCCCACCACCGGCCTCCATTTCGAGGATGTGCGGCGCCTGATGGAAGTGCTGCATGAACTGGTGGACAACGGCAATACGATGATCGTGATCGAGCACAATCTTGAGGTCATCAAGACCGCCGATTGGATCATCGACCTTGGGCCGGAAGGCGGCGATGGCGGCGGCGAGATCGTGGCGGCCGGGACGCCCGAAGAAGTGGCCGAGAACCCGCGCAGCCACACCGGCAAATTCCTCAAGCCCGCGCTCAAGCGCGGCCGAGGCAAGCCGCAATCACCGGAGAAGAAGCGCAAGGCGGGGTGATTGCCCCGCCCTGCCCCTCATTCCTGCAGATGCTGGTCAGGCTCAATGCCCTTGATGGCGCGATAGGCAAAGCCGGTGAGGCCGGCGAACAAGGCTGTCATTAACATGCTGACCAGAAACATGATCGCAAACAATGGCGCCAATGCCTCACGGACAGCCTCAAGCCCCGCAACTACGATGGCCTTTTGCTGTTGTTGATCGGTTGTAGGTAACATCTCGGTGGCGATGCTTCGCTCGAAGTCAAACCCGGCAACTTCCGCCCCCTCAAAAAACAATCTCATCGCGAAAACAAACATAAGAAGTACGAGCACGTAGATGGCGAAGAGCGGCACGAATTTCCAACGCGTGACGCCCACAATGTCGTCAATGTCTATCCGTCGCTTTGAGACAATGGATGGGGCATAAAGAGACAATCTGACCGCTATCCAGATGAGGACAGAAGCAAAGCCCAGAAATACGATCCACGGCCCATTCGCTCCTGCGGATGTCATTGATCTGATCGCATCGGGAGAAACGACCTCGCTGATGCCTGTTAGTGAAAAGACAATTGCAGCGAACTGCAACACGAGCATGAGCAAAATCGGAAAGAGGAAGACAAAAAACTCGGCACGACCAATTGCGAAATGAATGTAGGTCGATGGCTTCCGATCACCGTAAAGAACGATCCGAAGCATCGCTACCATTGCCACACAAGATGCAAAGCTTGCCCCCAATCCGGCAGCCAAGATCATTGCGAACTCTTGGCCGGTAAAAAGCGTCGCCGCACTCATGTTCTGGGCCACCGCATCTGCGAAGCGTTCGAACATAAAGTTGAATAACCATCCCTGCAGGGAGATAGCCACCAGCAGCGGAAACCAGCTCAGCCGGATGATCGGTCCTGCATCGCCGATGACAAAGCCGAAGGCACGGCTGATCGTCTTCAGGATGGGAAGCCTGTGCTGCACTGTGTCTGTCATCGTTTCCCCCGATGGATTTCGCATTCCTGGCCAGTCCGGGCGCAGACCTGCGACCTTATCGCCTGCAATCATTACCGGCGTCCTGCCAACTGACAACGCGGCCGCGCCGTCATGAACCTGCTTTTACATCACTTTACCGTTGGATTGCGATGGGCTTAACCTTGGCGGCCATTTCGGCGACGGGCCAGAAAGTGGCACATAGGGGAGACTGATCCATGAAAATTGCGAAAAGCTTTGTTGCCGCAGCCGTGGTTGTTGCGGGCGCCGCCGGATTTTTCACGGGCATGGCGATCGCCGACCAGCCGCATATGCGCAACGCGCTCGACCATCTGCGGGCAGCGCGCGACGAGCTGCAGTTGGCTTCGCGCAACAAAGGCGGCCATCGCGTGGCAGCTTTGGGCCTTGTGAATGACGCCATCGACCATGTGCAGGCGGGTATCAACGCAGGTGATTGAGTATTCCGCCTGATTTGCCCCCAACGGAGTTCGGACCATGGCATTTCGCGAGTATGCGCAGTTTGACGGCATCGGCTTGGCAGCGCTTGTTGCCAAGAAAAAGGTCTCCGCGTCCGAGCTTGTTGAGGAAGCGATCAACCGCATCGAGAAGCACAACAAGGCGCTCAATGCGGTCATCTACCCGATGTTTGACGAGGCACGCCGGCTGGCCAAGGGGCGTCAGCCCAAAGGGCCATTGGCTGGCGTGCCTTTTCTCCTGAAGGACATTCTTGCGTTCTACAAGGGTGTGCCCACGCGGCAGGCCTCGCGCTACATCCCGCCAATGCCTGCTCCGCATCATGCGACACTGACCGAGCGGTTCCTGGCTGCGGGGCTTATCCCCCTTGGCAAGACCAACGTGCCGGAGTTCGGCATGTTGCCGACGACCGAGTCGAAACTCTATGGCACCGCGCACAACCCATGGAACCTTGCCCACTCGACCGGCGGTTCCAGCGGCGGTTCGGCGGCAGCGGTGGCGGCGGGCATCGTGCCCTTGGCCCATGCCAATGACGGCGGCGGCTCCATCCGCATTCCCGCATCGGCCTGCGGTCTTGTGGGATTGAAGCCGACGCGCGGACGCAATCCGCTTGGCCCCGATCTCGGCGACATCATGGGCGGCATTGTCGCGGAAGGTGTGGTCTCGCGCAGCGTGCGCGATACGGCGGCGGCCCTTGATGCCACGCATGGACCGGATGTGGGCGACCCCTATGCGGCACCGCCCGCGCCGCGCTCTTACCTTTCCGACATGAAAAAGAAGCCGCGCCGCCTGCGCATTGCCTTTGCCACCAAGGGTCTTGACGGAGCCACGCTGCACGAAGATTGCGTGGCGGCGGTCAAGCGCGCCGCATCTTTGTGCGAAAAGCAGGGCCACATTGTCGAGGAGGCGTCGCCCAAGATTGATCTTGCCCTGATGACTCCGGCTTTCATGGCGCTGTGGGCAGCGGGACAAACGGCCCTTGTTGACGCGACCTCCATGATGGTCGGGCGCCTGCCCAATGCGGATGAGCTTGAGCCCCTGACCCGCGCGATGGTCGAGCGTGGCCGCACCATCACCGCCAGCCAGTACCTGATCGCCACAGCGATGCTGCAGATGGCGGCGCGCGATGTTGCGCGCTTCCATCTGGAATACGACGTGTGGCTGACGCCGACTTTGGGCAAGCCGCCAATCAAACTCGGCGTGATCGACGTCAATGAGACTGATGTCGAAAAGGCCTTTGCGCCCATCATCGACTATGTGCCGTTTACTGCCTATCAGAATGCTACGGGCCAGCCCGCGATCAACCTGCCGCTGCACTGGAACAAGGACAAGCTGCCCATCGGCGTGCAGTTTGTCGGGCGCTTCGGCGACGAGGCGACGTTGCTGCGGCTTGCCGCGCAGCTGGAAAAGGCTGCCCCCTGGAACATGATGCATCCACCCGTCTGGGATTGAGGAACAGATAATGGCCTTTGCGGAATATGCAGACCTTGACGGTCTGGGGCTCGCCGAGCTGGTGCGGAAGAAGAAGATCAGCGCCGCCGAACTTGCCGAAGAGGCGATCACGCGCATCGAACGCCACAATGGCAGGCTGAACGCTGTCGTCCACAAAGCCTACGATCTTGCACGTGCGGCAGCCAAAACACCCCTGCCCGATGGCCCTTTTTCCGGCGTGCCGTTCCTCATCAAGGATCTTGGCCTCAAGGTGAAGGACATGCCGCGCAGCGACGGCACGCGCTTCATCAACTACCAGCCGGATGCAGTGGACGATCTTCTCACAAGGCGCTATCGCGCGTCGGGTGTTGTCATTGTCGGCAAGACCAATACGCCGGAATTCGGCATCACCGGCACGACCGAAAGCGCGCGCCTTGGCCCCTGCCGCTCGCCCTGGAACACCGATCACATCACGGGCGGATCATCAGGTGGTTCAGCTTCGGCCGTGGCCGCGGGCATCGTGCCGCTGGCCAATGCGTCCGACGGGCTTGGCTCCATCCGCATTCCGGCGGCCTGCTGCGGCCTTGTGGGCATGAAGGTCACCCAGTACCGCACGCCGATGGGCCGCGCCCACGATGCCGATATCGGCCATGGCTACAGCGTGCACCATGTGGTTTCGCGCACGGTGCGCGATTCCGCCGCCATGCTGGACGCCACAGACATGGCGGAAACCGACAGCCCGTTCCCGCATCCGCCGAAGGCCCGCCCCTATCTGACAGAAGTGACAGCGGCACCGGGTCGGTTGCGCATCGCCTTCTCCAGCGAGACCGCCAGCGGCAGGCCGGTCGATGCGCAGATCCGCGACGCGCTGGTGCGCACCGCGCGCCAGCTGGAGGCGCTGGGCCACTATGTCGAGGAGCGCAATCTCGCCATCAATTTCCGTAAGCTCTATGCCGCCAGCCAGGCGGTCCTGGGGGCGAATTTTGCCGCATCGATGCGCGCGCGGGTGGAGGCCATGGGTCGTGAGCCGGAGAAAGATGAGCTGGAGGCACTGACCTGGCGCAACTGGAAGGGATCCGAACACATTCCCGGCTATCAGGCGATGCGCGGCTGGCAGACCCTGAAGGCGATGACACGCGACATCTACGCGTTCTTCCATGAAACGGATGTGCTTCTGACGCCTGTGCTCAGCACGCCGGTTCCCAAGGTCGGATTCATTGACCCGGTCGGGCTTGAGCCGCGTGAAGTTGATGCGCGCCAGGCTGCGACTTTCGGTTTTACGCCGCCCTTCAACATGACCGGACAGCCCTCGCTTTCCCTGCCCCTGCAACAGGATGCGGGGGGCCTGCCCATCGGCATGATGTTCACGGGGCGCTGGGGCGATGAAGCGACGCTTTACCGCCTTGCCGGCCAGATCGAGCAGGCGCACCCATGGATCGCCCGCAAGCCCGCAATCTGGAACTGAGATCATGTCCGAGCATCACGCGACCATCAGCTGGAAACGCACAAGCGCGTCCTTCGACTATGAGCACTATAATCGCGCCCATGAGTGGCGCGTCGATGGTGGTGTGGTCGTGCCCGCGTCGTCAGCGCCGCTCTTCAAGGGCGATCCCGACCGCGTGGATCCGGAGGAGGCATTCGTTGCCTCGCTCTCCAGCTGCCACATGCTCACGTTCCTCGCGATTGCCGCGCGCAAGCGTTTTGTCGTTGACGAATATGTTGACGAGGCCATGGGTGTCATGACCAAGAATGACAAGGGCAAATTCTGGGTCAGCAAGGTGACCCTGAAGCCGCGCATCACCTTCGGCGGCGAGCGCAAACCCACGGCCGCCGAGATCGATGAAATGCATCATTCGGCGCACGAAAACTGCTTCATCGCCAATTCGGTGACGACCAGTATCGAGATGGCGTGACGCTCAGTCGTTCACGCCGGGGAACGATGTGACGTATTCGATCGTGATGTCGGCAAAGCTCTCCACGAACTGCACCTTGAAGTCGGGAAAGCTCTCGACGAACTGCCATTCGCCGCAATCATCGGGGAACGAAGTCACGTTCTGCACGTTGAGGTCGGGGAACGAGGTGACAATCTGGACCTTGATGTCGGGAAAGCTCTCGACGACCTGAATCTTGCCCTTGAGGACAATCCCGTTCCAGGTGCAATCGGCAGCCACCCTGCTGCCGGCCGTAGCCAGCCCCGCGCCAAAAGCCGTCGCCAGCACAGCCAGCGCAAGAGCCTTGCCTTTCGCGCCCGTCATCCGCATTTTCCCGGCCATGACAAATCCTTCCCTGAAACCTGTCCACATCATCGGCGGCGGCCTTGCGGGCTGCGAGGCGGCCTTTCAGGTCGCCCGTGCCGGTGTTCCCGTCATCCTACACGAAATGCGCCCGGTGCGTGCAACCGATGCGCATGTGACAGACAACCTGGCAGAGCTTGTTTGTTCGAACTCCTTCCGCTCGGATGACTGGGAAAACAACGCGGTCGGCCTTCTTCATGCCGAAATGCGCAAAGCCGCGTCGATCATCTTCCGGGCAGCCGACGCGCATCAGGTGCCCGCGGGCGGGGCGCTGGCCGTTGACCGGCACGGATTTTCGGCGGCAGTCGAGCGTGAAATTCTGGCGCATCCCCTCATCAGCGTGCAGCGGGAGGAGCTAACCGATCTGCCGCCCCCTGAGTGGGACAGTGTGATCATCGCGACCGGTCCGCTTACCGCGCCGTCGCTGGCGCAATCCATCCGCGCGCTGTCGGGCGAAGACAGCCTTGCCTTCTTTGATGCCATCGCGCCGATCATCCATCGCGAATCCATCAACTTCGATGTCGTCTGGGCGCAGTCGCGCTACGACAAGGCAGGCCCGGGCGGCGATGGTGCCGACTATCTCAACTGCCCGATGGACAAGCCCCAGTATGAAGCCTTCATCGCCGCCCTGCTCGCGGGCGAGAAGACGTCCTTCAAGGAGTGGGAAAAAAACACGCCCTACTTCGACGGCTGCCTGCCCATCGAAGTGATGGCGGAGCGCGGCGCCGAGACGCTGCGCTTTGGCCCGATGAAACCTGTCGGCCTGATGGACAAGCGCACCTTCATGCGGCCTTACGCCGTGGTGCAGCTTCGCCAGGACAACAAGCTCGGCACGCTTTTCAACATGGTAGGCTTCCAGACCAAGCTGAAGCATGGTGAGCAGACACGCATTTTCCGCATGATCCCTGGCCTTGAGGAGGCGCAGTTCGCGCGGCTGGGTGGTCTGCACCGCAACACATTCCTCAATTCGCCGCGCGTGCTTGATGGCTTCCTGCGGATGAAGGCAGCGCCGCATTTGCGTTTTGCCGGACAGATCACGGGCGTCGAGGGCTATGTCGAAAGTGCTGCCATCGGCCTTCTGGCGGGGCGGTTTGCGGCAGCCGAGCGGCTTGGCCTTGCGCCCAGCCTGCCGCCGCCAACGACGGCGCTGGGTGCCCTCCTCAATCACATCACCGGCGGCGGCGACGCCAAGACTTTTCAGCCAATGAATGTCAATTTCGGGCTCTTCCCCGAGATCGTGATGGAAAAGGTCAAAGGCAAAGAGCGCACCAAGGCCAAGCGGCAGGCCGTTGCCCATCGCGCCATGGCCGATGTCGGGAACTGGATTGCGCGTGGGCTTGGCGCGCAGCCTCCTGCCGCTATAGCGGCCGGCCTGTAATCGCGGCCATCAGGATTGCGCGGCTGCGCTCTCCTGGCGTCGGCGGCCGATGGAGGGCGAAGGGCGCGCGCCGCACACGCTTCAGCATCGCGCGGGTCAGCCGAAGATGGGCAAAGACAGGCAAGGTGGAGCGTAAATCGCGCCGCCATGCGGCTTTGATCTGCGCGAGTTCTTCGGCGGCCCGCACCATCTGGCTGTCGAACCACGCGAGCGCATCCTTGCCCGCCGGCCTTGCGGCCAGAAGTTCCCCTCCGCTTTCGACACTGAGAATAGGACCAAGACCAAGGAAGATTTTCCCGCGCGCGAGATTGCCCCACAGACCACGCAGATGATTGACCCGCAGATGCACACGCGCCGATGCTGCGACCAGTCCGCTTTCACCGGTTGCGCCCAGATGCTGCAGGCACAGGCGCATCAGCCTTCCCGCGATGCCATCGGCATAGGCGGCGAACGCGTCTTCATCCGCCATCGGCTGATCGGAGAGATCAAAGGCGCGCGCGTCGGCCAACGCCACCAAATCAGCGACCGTGATCCGCCTATGCTCTACCAGCGGCAGAAGCGCCTGCAAGACCGGATGTCCGCGCGTTCCGCCCTGCGAGAGACCCGCCAGCGCCTCGCGCCACCATGCCAATCTGATTTCTGCAATCATCGGTTCGTGGACTTGCCTGCCGACACGCGCAATTTCCGCGTTGAGGGCAAGGAGCGCCATCAGGCCGGGCCGCTTGTCCGGTTTTGCGAGCAAGGCAGCCGCAAAGCGCTCGGGATCCTCCGCCTCAACAAAGCCGGCAAGCGGGCCAAGGTCGTTCATGGCGTCCCCATGAAAAAGGCCGCTCCCTTGCGCCGGGAGCGGCCTCACATTTTCCATCCGGGTCAGAAGCCCAGATTCTGTGCACCAATCATGGCAAACAGCATCGGCACCGACAGCATCATGTTGGTGCGCGAGAACAGCATGGCCGTGCGGCCCGCAGCGGCCTTCTGTTCCTTCGAGAGGCTTGGGAAGCGGTTCTCGATGTTGAGCGCCTTCTGCTGGTTCGGCCAAATCACGAACCACACGTTGAACCACATGATCGTGCCCAGCCACATGCCGATGCCGATCAGGATCGTGCCGGTGCCGGCAGCCTCACCGAGCGCGCCGAAAGTCAGGGCATCGACGAGGTAGAAGTTCAGCCACGCCAGAACGAGGCCGGTTGCAATCGTCAGCATGGCGGACCAGCGGAACCACCACAGGGCTTCGGGCGCGATGAATTTTGAAACCGCAGGCTTTTGCTCGTCCGGGATCTTCGGCATCTGGATCATCTGGACGAAGTTGAAATAATACAGGTGTCCGATCCACATGATGCCCGACAGCACATGCAGCCAGCGGAACACGAACGACCAGAAGCCGCGGTCGCCCAGCGTCACGCCGTAGTCGCCGCCGCCCAGCGCCATCATCACGGCAAAAAGCACGATGGCGAGGATGAACCCCATTGACAGCGTGCGGTAGAGATTGGTCAGGATCGAAGCCATGGATGCTCCCCCAAGGAAATTTGTCTGTCCAGAATTAGCTGATCGCCCGAACTTGTCCAGCGCAGCGCAATCAATTCCCCTAGATGGGAAGGGCTTTTGGCTTGGTGCCCCAAAGCCAGTAGATCACAAACAAACGCGTGACCATGATTGCGGTGAACATCGAGACCGTGATGCCGATGCCCAGCGTGACCGCAAAGCCGCGCACCGGCCCTGATCCCATCTGGAAGAGAATCAGCACCGCCAGGAGCGTGGTCAGATTGCCGTCGAGAATGGCGCTCATGGCCCGGTTATAGCCAGCGTCAATTGCCGAGATGACGGATCGACCCTGCCCCACTTCTTCGCGCATGCGCTCGAAAACAAGCACGTTGGCGTCGACCGCCATGCCCATGGTGAGGACGATACCTGCTATGCCGGGCAGGGTCAGCGTGGATTGCAACGCCGACATGATGCCGACGATAATGACAAGGTTGAGGATGAGCGCGATGTTGGCAAAGATGCCAAAGAGCCCGTAGACCAGCATCATCAGCACGACGACCAGCGCAAAGCCGCCGATCGCGGCGTTGGTGCCGGCCGTGATGGAGTCACTGCCCAGCTCAGCGCCGACGGTGCGCGATTCCTCGATCGTGATCGGTGCGGGCAATGCGCCGGCACGCAGGAGGATCGCCAGATCATTCGCCGATTCAATCGTGAATGAGCCGGTGATCTGGCCACTGCCGCTCAGGATGGGTTCATTGATGCTCGGCGCGGTGATTACCGTGTCGTCGAGCACAATGGCAAAGAGGCGACCCACATTCTCGCGGGTTGCATCGCCAAACCGGCGGGCACCGGCCGTATCAAACGAGAACAGGACGGCCGGCCGGTTGTTCTGCTGGTCGAAACCCTGCTGGGCGCCGGTCAGGCGATCACCAGCGACAATCACTTCCTTGCGCACCAGAAACAGGCGGGGCTGGCCGTCGGGTCCCACTTCCTGACCGGGCAGGATTTCCGACCCGGCAGGCACGCCGACCTGGGCAGCCGCCTCGGCACTCATGGTCTCGTCGATGAAACGGAATTCGAGTTTAGCCGTCTTGCCCAAGAGGGCTTTCAAGCGCTCGGGATCGCCCAGACCCGGCACCTGCACCAGAATGCGTGTGGTGCCTTGGCGCTGGATCGTCGGCTCGCGCGTGCCAAGCTCGTCGATACGGCGGCGGACGATTTCGATGGATTGATCGACCGCGCCGGAAGTGACTGCAACCCGCGCCGCCTCGGTCAGAAGCATCACCACATCGCCTGCATCGCTGATCTCAAGCGTGAATTCCGGCGTGCTGCCGAAGGAATTGCCGATGAGGCTGCCAATGGCCTCCCGCGCGGCCGGGATCTGGGCAAGATCAATCAACCGGAAAGTGATCGTGTCGGTGCCGATCTGGAAACCGCTGAAGCCGATTCCTTCCTCGCGCATCCTCTTGCGCAGGTCGCCGCGCATGCTGTCCAGCCTGCCCTGGACCGCGACTTCCGTCTCCACATCCAGCAAGAGGTACGAGCCGCCGGAGAGATCAAGGCCCAGATTGAGCGTCTGTGCGGGAATGAACCCGGCCAGGCTGTCACGGACCGATTGCGGCAGGAAGTTCGGCAGCGCGAACATGATGGAGACGATGCACACGAGTGCAATCATCACCTGCCGCCATGTGGACATTTTCACCATGGGTTTTCAGTCTTCCCGTTTTCCCGGTCAGTTGGCCGACGATTTGGCTTCCGACGGTTCGGTCCGCGCGCGCACATCAGCCAGCGTGCTCTTCACGACCTTGATCTCGACACCCTTGGCAATCTCGACCACAGCTTCATCGCTGTCATCGGTAACTTTGGTCACCTTGCCGATGATGCCGCCCGAGGTCACGACCACGTCGCCACGGCGCACCGCAGCGATCATCGCCTTGTGGGCCTTCATCCGCGTCTGCTGCGGGCGGATCAGCAGGAAATACATGATGACAAAGATGAGCAGGAAGGGGGCAAGCTGGATCAGGATGCCCGGGCCATCCATGGGGGCTGCCTGCGCCCAGGCGGTATCAATGAACATGGGGGTCTCCAAACGGGGCCAAAAGGCCAGTGCCGGACGCCCCCGGAAACCCGAGGGCGAAATCGCGCCGGACTATAGAGACCGCATTTCCTTTTTCAAACAGGCGATTTAAGCCTCAGGGTCTTGAATTTCCAACGGTTCCACCCCGGCAGCCCCATGGCAGACATCGACCCCGCCCTTCTTACCCGCATGGCCGCCGCTCTGGAGCGGCTGGCGCCCGCCGTCCCTTCCCCGCCCGACTGGAATACGGCGAACGCGTTCGTCTGGCAGGCCGAGACCGGAACGGCGGAACCGGTGCGCCAGGTGGCCGGTGTCGCCCTTTCGCTTCTCAAGGGAATCGATCTGGCGGCCGAGACCCTGCTTGAGAACACGCAGCGCTTTGCCAAGGGGCTTCCCGCCAACAATGCGCTTCTATGGGGTGCGCGGGGCATGGGGAAAAGTTCGCTCGTCAAGGCTGCCCATGCCGAAGCCTGCCGGAGCCTCACGCCGCCTCTGGTGCTCATTGAAATCCACCGGGAGGACATCGCAACCCTGCCCCGGCTGATGCGCCATCTGCGCATTGCGCCGTCGCGCCGCTTCATCATCTTCTGCGATGATCTCTCATTCGAGGCGGCAGACACGAGCTACAAGGCGCTGAAGGCTGCCCTTGAAGGCGGCATCGAGGGGCGGCCTTCCAATGTGCTCTTCTATGCAACCTCCAACCGCCGCCATCTACTCGCCCGCGAGATGGTGGACAATGAGCGCTCCAGTGCGATCCACCCCGGCGAAGCGGTGGAGGAGCGCGTGTCGCTGTCGGACCGGTTCGGGCTTTGGCTCGGATTTCATTCCTGCTCGCAGGACGATTATCTCGCCATGGTCAGCGCCTATGCGACGCACTACGGATTGGGCATGGCGGAGGCTGAACGGCGCGGGCTGGCGCTCGAATGGTCAGCGACGCGCGGCGCACGCTCGGGACGCGTGGCCTTCCAGTTCATCCAGGATCTGGCCGGTCGGCTGGGCCGCACACTGGAGGGTTAGCGTGACACCAGCATGGTGCGGGGATCGACGGGCCGTGTGCCCATCCGCACCTCAAAGTGGAGCTGCGGTTCGGTGACGTTACCCGTGCGGCCGACGCGCGCAATCGTCTGGCCCCGGCGGACCGAGTCGCCGCGTTGCACCAGAAGCTCGCTGTTGTGGGCATAGGCCGTGATATAGCCGCCCGCATGCTCGATCAGGAGAAGCTTGCCAAAGCCGCGCAGCTCATTGCCGGCATAGCGCACCACACCATCACCTGCGGCCTTGACCGGCGTGCCTTCGGCGGCGGCGATGTTGATGCCGTCATTCGACTTGCCATTGGCCCGCGTGCCGAAGGACGAAATGATCTCGCCGCGTACGGGCCACGAGAACTGGCGGACCGCTTCAGCCGTTGCCGGACCCGGTGCTGCGACCGGCTCCACACGCTCGGGCAAGGGCGTTGTGGTGCGGCCACTCCCGGGCTTGGGGCGGGGAATGGGAATAAACGACGCGAGCTCGACGCGGGCAAGATCGCCATCGGCGGAATGCGGGGCGTCGTCATCGGCATCGGCACCATCGGCAATGGTCGGGCGCGGCGGCAGCACGATCTCGTTGCCCGGGCGGATGAAGCGCGTATCGCTTTCGCCGTTCGCATGCAGGATGTCGTCAACCGTCACCCGGAAATTGCGGGCGATGGACGCAGGTGTATCTCCCTCGCGCACACGATAGACGCGAGCAGCATAGACGTCGCCCGAGCCATTGTCGGCATCGGCGGAGCTTGAACTCCCGCCGGAACCGCCACCATGCGACCCGCCATAGCCGGGGCGCGGCGGCGGCACATAGACAGCTTCGGTCGTCGGCACACGCAGGCGTTGGCCGGGAAAAATCGTATAGGGCGCGTTGATGTTGTTGGCAGCGGCCATCTCGCGCCAATTCACCCGATAGGCGGAGGCGATGGTTGACAGCGTGTCACCGCGGCGGACCTCGAAGCGGCCCTTCCATTCAATGTAGCCGTGATAGGTGGGGCTATCGTCGCGGTCATATTTTGACGGCACCCATGCGCAGCCGGGCGCGAAAAAAAGCAGCGCAAGACACAGCGCCAGAAGGTGGCGCGGCGCGCAAACCGGTTTGTCGTTGGCAGATTTCACGTTGCTCATGGCGGCGGTCCCGTCTCAGCCGCCGCGTTTCACTCCGCTTTCGAGCGGAACAAAGCGCACGGCGAGAATGGTCTTGACAGTTACGCCGTCACTTTCGCGCCTTATGCTTAACAAATCCTGATCACCGTCCCTGGGGCCTACCGGTATCAACATGATGCCGCCGGGCTTGAGCTGGTCCACAAGATGTTGGGGGATAGTTTCGGCGGCAGCCGTCACGATGATCCGGTCGAAGGGGCCGCCTTCGGGCCAGCCCTCCTGCCCGTCGCCCAGCCGCGTTACCACATTGCGCAAGCCAAGCTCGGCAAACCGCGCCTCAGCCTGCTTCAGCAAGGGTGCGATCCGCTCGATCGTATAGACGCGCCGGGCAAGGTGCGAAAGGACGGCGGCCTGATAGCCTGTCCCGGTTCCCACTTCGAGCACGATGCAGCGGTCGTTGAGTTCAAGCGCCTGTGTCATCAGGGCGACGATGTAAGGCTGGCTGATCGACTGGCCATGGGGAGCAGGCAGCGCGCGGTCTTCCCACGCGCGCGAACGCTGCGCCACATCAACGAATGATTCCCGCGGCACCCGTTCCAGCGCGTCCAGCACGCGCGCGTCGGTGATGCCGCGCCGCCGCAGGTCCATGATGAGGCGGATTTTTGCGTTCTCGGCACCCGCCATGCGCCAGATTTCCTTCTGCCTCTGCGACTATTTGCGCTTGGGCTTGTCAATCGGCGCCGGGAAAGCGCGTTGCAGCCGCTTTGCAGTCTGCACCTCGGTGAGATTGAGGTGAAGCGGTGTCACCGAAATTTTTCCGTCATAGATCGCGCGCAGATCGGTGCCCTTGGGCGGGTTGGACAGGATCCGCTTGAAGCCGATCCAGAAATAGGCATTGCCGCGCGCATCCATGCGTTCGTCGATCTTCATCGTCGCCTGATCGCGCTTGCCCTGCGTGGTGACGACCACGCCCTTCACTTGCTCGGGCGCGCAGTCAGGGAAATTGAGGTTGATCAGGACATCGTCGGGCCAGCCTTCGGCAAGCAGGCGCCTGATGACCGGCGCGCCATGGAACTCCGCGCAGGACCAGCGCAAACCGGCGCCGGGCGTGAAGCCATAGGCCTGGCTGAGTGCAATCGACTTTACGCCCAGCACGCAGCCTTCCATCGCGGCGGCAATCGTTCCCGAGTAGGTCACGTCGTCGGCAATGTTGGAGCCGCGGTTGACGCCCGACAGCACCAGATCGGGCGGATTGTCCTTGAGCACATGCATGATACCCATCATCACGCAGTCGGTCGGCGTGCCCGACACCGCAAAACGGCGCGGCGTGATCTTGCGCAGGCGCAGCGGCAAAGTGAGCGTCAGCGAATGCGAGGCGCCGGACTGTTCGGTCTCGGGCGCGACCACCCAGACGTCATCCGACAATTCGCGTGCGATCTTCTCAAGCGACTTCAGGCCCGGCGCGTGGATGCCGTCATCGTTGGAAACCAGGATACGCAATTTGCGGGGCTTGCCCCTTGCCTCAGCCATGACGGGCAATCCGCTTCTTTCCGCCCATATAGGGCATGAGGACGGCAGGAACGCTCACCGAGCCGTCCTCGTCCTGATAATTCTCGAGCACAGCAACCAGCGTGCGACCAACCGCGAGGGCCGAACCGTTCAACGTGTGCACAAAGCGCGTGCCCTTGGCGCCCGCCGCCCGGCAACGCGCGTTCATGCGGCGTGCCTGGAAATCACCGCAGTTCGAGCAGCTTGAAATCTCGCGATAGGCCGCCTGTCCGGGCAGCCAGACTTCGATGTCGTAGGTTCGGCGCGCGGAGAAACCCATGTCGCCCGTGCACAGCGCCATGGTGCGGAACGGCAGTTCAAGGCGCTTCAGGACCGTTTCGGCGGCGTCCGTCATCCGCTCGTGCTCGGCGTCCGATTGTTCGGGCGTGGTGATCGAGACGAGTTCCACTTTCGCAAATTGATGCATGCGGATCATGCCGCGCGTGTCCTTGCCCGCCGCACCGGCCTCCGAACGGAAGCACGGCGTATAGGCCGTCAGGCGCATCGGCAGGGCTTCTTCCGCCAATATCTGCTCGCGCACGAGATTGGTCAGCGTCACCTCTGCTGTCGGGATCAGCCAATAGTCGTTGGTGGTGCGGAACTGCTCGTCCACGAATTTGGGCAATTGTCCGGTGCCATACATCGCGGGCGACCGCGCCAGAAGCGGCGGCGAGGTTTCGCTGTAGCCGAATGTGCCGGTGTGAAGGTCGAGCATGAAATTGGCAATCGCCCGCTCAAGGCGCGCGAGATCGCTCTTGAGATAGACAAAGCGGGCGCCCGATACCCGGCCCGCCGCCTCGAAATCCATCAGGCCCAGGCCCTCGCCCACCTCAAAATGCTGGCGCGGCGTGAACGCGAAATTGCGCGGGTCACCGTGACGGCGCAGCTGGACGTTGCCGGTTTCATCCTTGCCGTCAGGAACGCCGTCCTCCGGAATGTTGGGGATCCCGGACAGCATCTCGTCGAGTTCGGCGCGGCGCACGCGCTCGTCTTCCTCGCCCGCCTGTATCCGGCTCTTGAGGTCGGCCACTTCGGCCATCAGCTTTTCGGCAAGCGCTGCATCGCCCTTGCCACGGGCGGCGCCGATCTGGCGCGAGGCGTCATTTCGGCGCGCCTGCCATTCCTGCAGCGACGTCATCAGGCCGCGCAGCGCCTTGTCCTTTTCAAGGATCGACTCTGCGCGTGCGTCGAGCCCGCGGCGGCCAAGACCGCGATCAAAGGCGGCAGGATCCTGCCGGATGGCACTGATGTCGTGCATGGGAAATGCCCAGCGTCTGAAATTCCCGGGGACAGCGATTTGGCGTGTATAGGGGCAAGGGTTGCGCCCGGTCCAGCCTAGAGATTTCGTGCCTTGGCCGCGCGCTTTTGTGGCTTGACCCGGCCTTGTGCCGATGGCGGCAGATAAAGCCCCTTGAACCGGGCGGCAAAGCGCGCCTTCACGGCGTCGGTCATGGACACGTCAACGTGGCTTGCGCCCTTTTTGTCCTGCCGACGCTGATGGACGGCGGCATGGGAATAAAGCCACGCCAGGGCCTCGCCGTCTTCGGGCGGGATGACCATCGAAAAATGCTCCTCCCCGACCGCCAGCCGCCGGTCGAGCAACGCCTTGAGGCCGTCGAGCCCCTCGCCTGTCACTGCCGACACGGCCACCGGCCCTGCTTCGCCCGCCCGCGCGCGCTTGGGCCTGCGGTCAGGCGGCAGGAGGTCGATCTTGTTCTCAACCTCGATCACCGCATCAAGGCGGCTGCCGGAAAAGCCAAGCTCGTCAAGAACGGCTTCAACGTCCTGCTTCTGGGCGGCCGTCTCTGCGTGTGTCACATCGCGGACGTGAAGCACGAGGTCGGCCTCCAGCACTTCCTCCAGCGTTGCGCGGAAGGCCGCCACAAGCTGGGTCGGCAGGTCCGAGATGAACCCCACCGTATCCGACAGGATCACGTTGCGGCCCGAAGGCAACTTCAGCGCCCGCATGGTCGGATCAAGCGTTGCAAAGAGCAGGTCCTTGGCAAAGACATCCGATGCGGTGAGCGCATTGAACAGGGTCGATTTGCCGGCATTGGTGTAACCGACCAGCGCGACGACCGGGAACGGCACACGCTTGCGCGCGGTACGCTGGAGCGTACGGGTGCGCGTCACCTCCACCAGCTCACGCTTGAGCTTGGTGATCCGCTCCAGGATCAGGCGGCGGTCGGTTTCGATCTGCGATTCACCCGGTCCGCCCAGGAAGCCGAAGCCGCCACGCTGGCGTTCAAGATGGGTCCATGAGCGCACGAGGCGGCTGCGCTGATAGGTCAGATGCGCCAGTTCCACCTGCAGGCGCCCCTCGCGCGTGCGGGCGCGCGCACCAAAAATGTCAAGGATGAGGCCTGTGCGGTCGATGACCTTGGTCTTCCAGGCACGTTCCAGGTTGCGCTGCTGAACCGGCGTGAGCGGTCCATCGAAGATGACGACATCCGGCTCCTGCGCTTCACAAAGTGCCGTCAACTCCTCGACCTTCCCCTCGCCCAGAAAAGTGGCCGGGCGGATGGTAGAGACCGGCACGAGTGCCGCATGCACAACCTCGAGGTCGATGGCGCGGGCAAGACCGGTCGCCTCGTCAAGCGCACCCGCAGGAGCACGCAGCGAAATGCGGCCTGCATCGTCCCGCAACCGCTCGCGCAGGACGGGGTGGATGACAAAGGCGGTCTGGCGTGGCGGGCCGGAGCGGCGCTTCTCAGCGCGCTGTCCCGGCGTCTTCGTTTTCCTGGTCAAACAGCTGGACCGTGTTCATGGGCATGATGGTGGAGATGGCGTGCTTATAGACCAGTTGGGACTGGCCATCACGCCGCAAAAGCACACAGAAATTGTCAAACCACGAGATCACACCCTGAAGTTTCACGCCATTCAGCAGGAAGATGGTCACCGGCGCCTTTGATTTGCGCACGGCATTCAGGAACGTGTCCTGAAGATTTTGCTGCTTCTCGCTCACGGGGCCCCGCCACCCTTCTTGTTGTATCGCCGTTCCGGCTTGTTGTTATGGCCGCTTGGCGGCGCTGCGTAACCCTAGAAAACCGGCAAGCGGGGCGGGATGCAAGGGGGAAATCAGGCTTTTGTCCAATGCAGCGAGCTTGCCTCGGCAATGGCGCGCGCGCGATAGGCACTGCGGATGGTGATTGCCATCGGGCCCGGTGCACCGTTTCCGATGACCACGCCATCAATGGAGATGACGGGGATCAACGCAGCAGACGCCGCCGTAATGAAGGCTTCGCGGGCCTTCTGCGCTTCCGCAATCGTGAAGGGGCGCTCTTCGATGACCGCGTTCAGCTCACTGCCAAGGCCAATGATCGTGCGGCGTGTCACACCGGGAAGGATGTTGGCTGTCAGGGAACGCGTGACGATTTTTCCGGCCTGATCAACGATCCAGGCGTTCGTGCTCGACCCTTCGGTCACAAAGCCCTCCGCGTCAGTCAGCCACGCCTCATAGGCGCCCTGTTCGCGCGCGGACTGCTTGGCGAGCACATTGGGCAATAGCGCGACGCTCTTGATGTCGCAGCGACCCCAGCGATTGTCGGGCACCGAAATGACAGCAACGCCCTTGGCGATGGCAGCCTCCACCCTTCCTTCCGGGATTGCGCGTGCGGTTACGACAAGCGCAGGCTTTGCATTGGCCGGAAACGGATGATCGCGCCGTGCCACGCCACGCGTGACCTGCAGATAGACAATGCCGTGATGGATTGCATTGCGGGCCACAACCTCCCGCATAACGAAGGCCAGGCCCGCGCGGGCGATCGGCAGGGCGATGCGCAATTCGCGCAGGGAACGCTCCAGCCGGTCGAGGTGCCGCGTCTCGTCGATCAGCAGACCGCCCCAGACCGCACAGACCTCGTAGATGCCGTCCGCGAACTGGTAGCCGCGATCCTCGACATGCACGCTTGCCCCGGCATGGGGCACGTAGTGGCCGTTGACATAGGCAATGCGTGACATGATCCCTCAGAAATACTCGAGGCTGACGCGGAACATCTGCTCCACCTTGCGCACCATGTCCGCACGGGCGAACAGGACCACCCGGTCGCCCTCCTCCAGCACGAAACCACCGTGGGGCTTGTGGACCTTGTCGCCGCGGATGATGGCGGCAATGATGATGCCGCCGGGAATGCGCGCCTCGCGCAGCGGCTTTTCGATGAGAGGCGAGGTTTCCAGCGCTTCCGCCTCGATCACTTCCGCCTTGCCGTCGAAGACGGAATAAAGGCGGCGGATGCGCCCGCGCCGCACATGCTGGAGAATGGTCGAGACCGTGGCGGCGCGCGGATCAATATAGGCGTCAATGCCCAGCGAGCGTACCAGCGGCGCATAGGTCGGATTGTTGATGAGGGCCAGTGTGCGGCGCGCGCCCGCCTTCTTGGCGATGACGGAAGCCAGGATGTTGACTTCGTCGTCATTGGTGACCGCGACCACAGTTTCGGCCTCTGTCACATTCGCCTCGCGCAAAAGGTCCTCGTCCAGGCCATCGCCATGCAGGACGACCGTGCGGGTCAGCGCATCGGCAACGATTTCGGCGCGTGCCTTGTTGTGCTCGATCAGCTTCACCTTCAGCGCGGATGACCGCGCCTCCAGTTCGTGCGCCAGATAAAGGCCGATATTGCCGCCGCCAACGATGATGATGCGGCGCGCGCCATGCGTCTGCAGGCCGAAAATGTCGAGGGTCCGCTCCACATGTTTCGCGTCGCAGACAAAATAGATGTCGTCGCCCGGCAAGAGGTAATCCGTGCCCTTGGGCACAAAAGTATGCGCGCCCCGCTCAATGCCCACGACCACCGTTGAAAGGTCCGGGAAAAGTTCCGTCAGCTGGCGCAAGGGTGTGTTGATGATGGGACAGGATTCCTCGATCCGCACGCCCACCACGCGCACCTTGCCATCGGCAAAACTCAGTACGTCGAAGGCCGCGGGCACATCCAGACGGCGCAGGATGGACCGGCCAACTTCAATCTCCGGCGAGATGATGACGTCGATCGGCAGGTTCTTGCCCGAGAACAGATCCTGCCAGGCGGTGCTGAGATAGCTTTGCGCGCGCACTCGGGCGATCCGCAGCGGCACGTTGAATAGCGCGCGCGCGACTTCGCAGGCAATCATGTTCACTTCGTCGGCATGGGTGACCGCGATCAGGAGGTCGGCGTTAGCCGCTCCGCCCTTCTCCAGCACGTCAGGATGGGAACCATGGCCGACGATGCCACGCACATCCGCCGTCTCGGAGAGATGGCGCACGAGGTCGGCAGCCACATCAATGACCGTTACGTCATTGCCTTCGGCGGCCAGGCGCCGGGCAATGCCGCCGCCCACCTGTCCGGCACCGCAGACAATGACCTTCATGGAAGCTCTCCGATCCTTCGGATGGCGCTTTTACGCCCCGTTCTCGCCCGCGCGCAAGCCGCTGACGACACCCAGCGACTTCAGCTTGCGATGGAGTGCCGAGCGCTCCATGCCGATGAACGACGCCGTGCGGGAGATGTTTCCACCGAATCGGTTGATCTGCGCAATGAGGTATTCGCGCTCGAAAAGCTCGCGCGCCTCGCGCAGCGGCAGGGAAATGATGTGCTCGCCGCCCGGCCCGTTGGTGATGGCGGGCGCGGAAGCGCTGACCTCGACCGGAAGCATGTCAGCGGTAATGGCGGCACCCGGCTGGTCGGACTTGAGGATCACCAGCCGCTCCACATTGTTGCGGAGCTGGCGCACATTGCCCGGCCAGTCATGGGCCTGAAGGGCTGCCAGCGCGTCGTCACCCACTTTGCAGACAGGCGTGCCATAGGCCATCGAGAAGCGGCGGAGGAAGTGATCGACCAGCAGCGGCACGTCATCGCGCCGCTCGGACAGAGCCGGCACGCGGATGGGCACGACGCTCAGCCGGTGGAACAAATCCTCGCGGAAGCGCTGCTCGGCAATCTCGCGCCGCAGGTCGCGCGACGATGAGGAGATGATCCGCACATCGACCTGAACGTTCTGGGCACCGCCAAGCCGTGTGAAGGTCTGGTCGACCAGCACACGCAGGATCTTGGCCTGCGTCTCCATCGGCATGTCGGCGATTTCGTCGAGGTAGAGCGTGCCGCCATGCGCCTGCTCCAGAACGCCGACCTTGCGCAGATCGCCGCCTGCGTCCTCGATACCGAAGAGTTCGCCTTCCATGCGCTCGGGCGCCATGTTGGCGCAATTGATGACGACGAACGGATTGCGCGTGCGGCGCGAACGCGCATGAAGCAGCCGCGCGACCACTTCCTTGCCCGAGCCCGGCGGACCCGAAATGAGGACGCGGCTGCCGGTCGGCGCCACTTTTTCGATGGTCTGGCGCAATTGCGCCATCAGGGCTGATTGGCCGATCAGGTCTGCGTCATCCAGATGGCGCAGGCGCAGCTCTTCGTTCTCGCGGCGCAGTTTGGCGGCTTCCAGCGCGCGCTCGATGATGAGCAGCAGCCGGTCGCTCTTGAACGGCTTTTCAATGAAATCATAGGCGCCGCGCTTGATGGCCGCGACCGCCGTTTCGATGTTGCCATGGCCGGAAATCACGACCACCGGCAGGTCGGGATGATCGCGCTTGATCTCGTCCAGCACCTGCAACCCGTCGAGGCGGCTGCCCTGGAGCCAGATGTCGAGCACCATCAGCGAAGGCCGGCGCGCGCGCACCGCCGCCAAGGCTGTGTCCGCATCTTTCGCGAGGCGCGTCTCATACCCCTCATCGTTCAGGATGCCGGAAACGAGGTCACGGATATCGGCCTCGTCATCGACAACAAGAATGTCGGGGGCACGCAGGGATACTGTCTTGCTCATGATGTCGCTTCGACCGGGTTGACGGGACGCACAAATTCGGGAGTGCCCTCTTCCGCCGCATCGTCCTTGCGGCGGACAGGCATGAAAAGCGTGACCCTGGCGCCGCCCGCAAAGCGCGGATCAGCAGAAGGCGCATCGGACAATTCGATGCCGCCGCCGTGGTCTTCCATGATCTTGCGCACAATGGCGAGGCCAAGACCCGTGCCCTTCGCGCGTGTGGTGACATAGGGCTCGGTCAGGCGGGCGCGGCCTTCCGGCGGCAGACCGATACCATTGTCGGTCACGGCGATGCTGACCACGCCCTCATCCACCGTCACGCTGACACCGATCAGCCCGTTCTCGAACGGCTTGCCTTCGCCGCCGCCATGGCGCGCGGCGATCGACTCCGCCGCGTTCTTGAGGATGTTGGTGATGGCCTGCGCGATCTGTCGACCGTCACACTCGGCGACCAGCACGTCATCCGCACCATTGATCTCGAACTTGATGCCGGTCGCGGCCACCTGCTGCAGGAAGACCGTCTGGCGCACCAGCTGCGCCATGTCCTCCGCACGGATCACCGGCGCGGGCATGCGCGCAAAAGACGAGAACTCGTCCACCATGCGCCCGATATCGCCGACCTGCCGGATGATCGTCGACGTACACTGCTCGAACACTTCCGGGTCGCTGACGATTTCCTTGCTGTATTTGCGTCGAAGCCGTTCGGCGGAAAGCTGGATCGGCGTCAGCGGGTTCTTGATCTCGTGGGCGATGCGGCGCGCCACATCTGCCCATGCGGAGGTGCGTTGGGCCGACACAAGTTCGGTAATATCGTCAATGGTGACGACCCAGCCGCGCTCCAGCCCCTCGGCCGTCTCGCGCCCGATGCGCACGATCAGGTTGCGGGTCTTGCCGTCACGCGTCAGGTCGATCTGGCCGCTGGCCCGTCCCAGCGGATCTGAAAATGCGGTTGCGGCAAGCGACGCCATTTCCGGCACCGCCTCCTCGATGGCACGGCCCGACAGCGTATCGCGCGGGCTGCCAACCAGCATAAGGGCCGAGCGGTTGATGATCGTGACCCGGCCCATCGCATCAAGGCCGATCACGCCGGCGGTCACACCGGCGAGCACGGCCTCGGTAAATCGTCGTCGCACTTCCTGCAGTCGCCCGGATTCGACAAGCTCGTCGCGCTGGCTTTGCAGCTGCGCCGTCATGCGATTGAACGCACGCGCCAGCGTGCCCATTTCGTCGCCCGGATCACCCATAGGCACGCGCGCCGAGAGGTCACCTTCAGAGACGCGCTCGGCTGCGCCGATCAACCGCCCAATGGGCGAGACAAGCCGGTTCGCGGCCCACAGGCCGAGCCAGATGGAGGCCAAAAGGATCAGGAGACCGACGACCGCATAGATCGCGGCGAAGGTCAGCTGGAATCGGGAGCGGTTGTGTTCCAGCCGCTGATACTCGGATGTCGCATCGACAACGCTGCGCTGATGCTCCAGCACCCGGGCATCGACATAGCGCACCACGAGCAGGAAGCGGTCAAAATAAGCATCAAGGCGCACCAGGGCCTGCACCTTGTCGTCACCGGAATCCGTGAGGACAGCCACCTCCCCGGACCGTGCCTTCTCAAAGGCTTCAAACGAGGGCGGTTCCAGCGTGAGTACGAATGAAAGCGCGGCGCTGGCGATGATGTTGCCGTTGCCGTCGATGATGACGGCGGCGGTCAGCGACCGGAAAAGCGCCTGTGCGGCCAGATATTCCCGGAATCGTTGCGGGTCTGTCTGGCTGAGCAGCGCCGAGCGGTTGATGTCGGATGCCATCGCCAGCGCATCGGCGCGGATGTTCTGGCGGTGCTCATTCACATAGGCTTCGGCGACCGTCACCGAATTGGTCAGCGCCGTCTTCACGCGTTCGCTGAACCAGGCTTCGACGCCAAGATTGAGCGTGATCCCCGCAAAGGCGGCGACCATGATGGTGGGAATGATGGCCACCGCCGCAAACATCGCAACGAGGCGCACATGAAGCCGTGCGCCTGCCGTGCCGGTTCGCCGCGCGATCCAGAGCTGGACCAGCTGCCAGGCAATCACCGCGGCGAGCGCCAGCACGAAGGCCAGATTGACCAGCAGCAGCGTCAGGAAGACTTCGGGCGTCGGGCCGGGGTCTTCCATGCCGGACAGGATCGAATAGGTGATGATGCCGGATATCGCCGCAGCGACGCAGACGAGCGACACGAGAAGTCCAGGGCGCAAGAGCCAACGCAGTTTCCCGGGCAGCCAGGAACCTGTTCCCGGCTGGTCAGAACCGCCCGCTTGCTCGACAGCCGCCGAACTCATGCCTTATCCAACACTCCCGCTCCAAAACCCGCCCTCTTCCGGGGCAAGCGGCTCCCAGCGTGGCGGCCAAGGCACAGGGGCAATGCCCTGATGTCACAGGCTTGGTGCTGAACGCCGATCTGCTTTGTGTTTTTGCGCAACATCGTTGCGCGGCTGCATCACTTCAGCCCGCGGACCACGCGAATGTCAAGCTCACGGATCTTCTTTCTGAGTGTATTCCTGTTCATCCCTAACAGCTCAGCGGCCTTGATCTGGTTGCCACGCGTGACCGCCAAACACATCGAAATGAGCGGCCGCTCGAACTCCGGCAGCACAAGATCATAGAGATTGGGCGGCAATTCCGCGTCCCTGCCTGATTGGGCCAGCATGCGGTTGAGGTGACGCTCGACCGCGCCGCTGATCGTATCTTCGCCCGCCGGCAAAGTGGCCGATTGCGCTTCGAGCGGCACCGACAATTCGCCTGCAACGATGCGTGCGCTGATCGTCTCGTCCGCATAAAGGGCGGCCACGCGCCGGACCAGATTCTCCAGTTCGCGCACATTGCCGGGCCAGCGATGGCGCTTGAGGAGATCAAGCGCTTCCGGCGTGATGGCCTTTTGCGGCAGACCCGCTTCGGCTGCCTGACGGAAAAAGTGGCTGACGAGATCGGGGATGTCGTCACTGCGTTCGCGCAAAGGCGGCAGGCGCAAAGGCACGACATTCAGGCGATAGAACAGATCCTCGCGGAAGAGCCCCTGGGCGATCAGCCCGCGCAAATCCTTGTTGGTGGCCGCGATGATGCGGACATTGGTGCGCAGGAGCTGCCGACCGCCGACGCTTGTGTATTCACCCTGCTGCAGCACGCGCAGGAGACGTGTCTGTGCATCGAGCGGCATGTCGCCGATTTCATCGAGGAAGAGCGTGCCGCCTTCCGCCTGCTCGAACCGGCCGATGCCGCGTGTGGTTGCGCCGGTGAAGGCGCCCTTCTCGTAACCGAAAAGATCACTCTCGATCAGTTCGCGCGGGATCGCCGCCATGTTGACGGCGACAAAGGGTCCGTTGCGACGGCGGCCATAATCGTGCAGCGCACGCGCAACAAGCTCCTTGCCGGTACCGCTTTCGCCCGAAATGAGCACAGTCAGTTCCGTGCCCATGAGGCGCGCCAGCACGCGATAGATGTCCTGCATCGCGGGCGAGCGGCCAATGAGCGGCATGGCGGGGCCTTCTTCCGGCCCGGCCTCGCGCCTGGGTGCACGGCGCGGTGCGGCCAGCGCGCGTCCAGCAATCGCGATGAGTTCGCTCAGGTCAAAGGGCTTTGGCAAATACTCATAGGCGCCGCGCTCGTTGGCCGTGATGGCGGTCAGAAGCGTGTTCTGCGCGCTCATCACTATGATCGGCAGATCAGGCCTGATCTTCTTGATGCGGGGAAGCAAGTCGAAGACGTTTTCGTCCGGCATGATGACGTCGGTCACCACCAGATCGCCCTCGCCCGCGCTCACCCAATTCCACAATGTCGCGGCCGTGCCGGTCGCGCGCACCTGATAGCCCGCGCGGCCGAGCGCCTGATTGAGGACGGTGCGGATGGCTGCATCATCATCCGCCACAAGGATTGTTTCGCCGCTCATGGCGCCCCTTCTTCCGCCGGCGACATCGGCAGGAGCACGCGGAACTGCGTGCGGCGCGGCGCGGACTCGCAGGCGATGACACCGCCATGCGCATTGACGATGCGCGCGACCAGCGCAAGGCCAAGACCTGCACCATTGCGCTTGGTCGTCACGAAGGGATCAAAGAGGCACGACATCAATTCGGGCGCAACGCCCGCGCCGTTGTCGCGCACGATGACTTCCAGCGGCAGGCCCACCCGCATGTCCGAGCCGGGGATCGAAAGGCGCACGCCGGGGCGATAGCCTGTCTGCAGGGCGATTTCGCCTTCAGCAGGCGCCGGGCCATCGGCAATCGCGTCGGCTGCATTGCGCACGAGATTGAGAAAGACCTGGATGAGCTGATCCCGGTCGCCCAGCACCGGCGGCAACGACGGATCATAGACTTCCGAGATCCTGATGCGGGCGGCAAAACTTGCCTTGGCAACGCCGCGCACATGGTCGAGCACTTCGTGGATATTGACGGGCTTGCGCGCCAGCGGGCGCGTGTCGCCAAAGCTCTCCATGTGATCAACCAACTTGCGGATGCGGTCGGTCTCGTCACAGATGAGGCGCGTCAGCGCCTTGTCGCCGTCATCGGCGTTCTGCTCGATCAATTGCGCAGCGCCACGGATGCCGGCCAGCGGGTTCTTGATTTCGTGCGCCAGCACAGCGGCCATGGCGGTGATCGAACGCGCCGCGCCGCGATGGGTCATTTGCCGGTCCATGCGCTGCGCCATACCGCGCTCCAGCAGCATAACCAGTGTCGCACCCGGCTGCCCACCCAGCGGCGAACCCTGGATATCGACGTGACGCGTCTGGCCGCGCGCCAGAGCCAGTTCGACTTCGTATTCGTTGACGGGTGCGCCAGTGCGTTTGACGGTGCCCACCAGGGCGGTGAGCGGGCTTGCGAACGGCACCAGAGCCGCCAATTGCTGACGCGCAAGGCTTGCGGCGCTCATGCCGAAAAACTGCTCCGCAGCCTGATTGGCAAAGACGATGTGGCCGGTGTCATCAACCGCCATCACCGGATGCGACAGCGCATCCAGCATGGCCTGCGGGGTCGGCGCCGCGCCCGCACGCGCGTCCGCTTCCTGCAAGGAAATCGCACTCATGCGGCCAGCGCCCATGTCGCAGGTCCGAAATATTTCTCGATCAACGCCCGCCCTGACGCTTCATTCTCGACACGCGACAAGTCAGCGCGCGCTGCATCGGGATCGCCCGTGTACGCGGCATAGGCCGCCAGATGCTTGCGCACCACGCGCGAACCCAGCTTCTCGCCATAGAGCGTGATCGTGTCGGCAAAATGCGTTGCGACGATCGCATGAAGCGCCATGCCATCCGGGCGCTCAAAGGATTTTCCCGAGAGCAAAGCGGCTACTTCCGCTGCAAGCCAAGGTGCGCCGACTGCCGCGCGACCGATCATCACGCCATCGGCACCGGACTCATCGAGCGCACGGCGCGCGGTTGCGGCATCCACGATATCGCCATTGACGATTACGGGAATGGCAACGGATTCCTTCACCGCGAGTACGCGCTTCCAGTCGGCGGAGCCGGTGTAGAACTGGCAGCGTGTGCGGCCATGCACCGTCACCATCTTCACGCCGATGCGCTCGGCGCGTTTTGCGAGTTCAGGCGCATTGAAGCCCGCATAGTCCCATCCCAGCCGCATCTTCAGCGTGACGGGCACGCGCACATTTCCGACCACCGCTTCAATCAGGGTTTCGGCGTGGTCGAGGTCGCGCATGAGGGCGGAGCCCGAAAGGCCGCCGGTCACCTTCTTGGCGGGGCAGCCCATATTGATGTCGATAAGGTCAGCGCCTTCCGCTTCGGCGAGCTTTGCCGCCTCGGCCATCCAATGCGGCTCCCGGCCCGCCAGCTGGACGGCATTGGTCGCGCGTGGCCCGCGCACATGCGCCGCGCGCAGACGGTCGACCTTGCGCCCCCGCACATATTCGTCGCTGGCGACCATTTCGCTGAAAACAAGACCGGCACCCAGTTCCTGCGCCTGACGCCGGAACGGCTGATCGGATACGCCCGACATCGGCGCGATCAGCACCGGCACATCTATCGGGATGGGACCAATCGCGCGCAGCATGGCAGGCGGGAACTCCTGACCGGTCACAGCCCCAGCTGCCCGGAAATTGTGCACGAGAGTCCGTGCCCGAAAAATAGGCAGCGATTGTCGCCTTCCCCATGGCGCGCGGTCAAGGGCCGTTATAGGTAGGGCGCATGAAGATCGCTGCCCTCATTGTTGCTGCCGGAAAGGGTGCCCGCGCGGGCGGTGCTTTGCCCAAGCAGTTCCAGCTCTTGGCCGGGGAAGCTCTGCTGACACATGCATGGCGGGCACTTGCCAGAAACAGCCTCGTCCAACGGGGCGTTCTGGTGATCGGCGAAGACGATGCGGCTCTGGTTGCAGGGCTTTCGCTCAAGCCCGCGCCGCTTGTCGTCACTGGCGGGCCGACGCGTCAGGATTCAGTGCGACTGGGGCTGGAAGCACTGGCAGCCGATCCACCGGATCTGGTGCTCATCCACGATGGCGCAAGACCCTTTGCGGATGACGCGCTTGTCGCCCGTGTGATCGCAGCGCTTGGTGACCACAAGGCTGTCCTGCCGGTGCTGCCGGTCGATGACACGCTGAAGGCGATGGACGGCGACATCGTGCGCGGCACGGTTGACCGTTCGCAGCTGGCCCGGGCGCAGACCCCGCAGGGCTTCCATTTTGCCGCCATCCTTGAAGCGCATCGCGGAGCCAAAGGCCTTGCATTGACCGATGATGCTGCCGTCGCCGAGCACGCGGGCCTTGCGGTCGCCGGCGTTCCCGGTTCACCTGACAATATGAAAGTCACGCACAAGGATGATTTTGCCCGCGCCGAGACGATGATCGCCGCGCGGAATCTCGATGTGCGCAGCGCCACCGGCTTTGACGTTCATGCCTTTGCGCCCGGCGATCATGTGACGCTTTGCGGCATCAAGGTGCCGCACGACACGGGACTTGCCGGCCATTCCGATGCGGACGCCGGATTGCATGCGCTGACCGATGCCGTTCTGGGGACGATTGGCGCTGCCGACATCGGCGCGCATTTTCCGCCGAGCGATCCCGAATGGCGTGGCGCAGACTCTGCTGCCTTTCTTGCCCACGCCATATCGCTGGTGAAGGAACGCGGCGGCATGATCGCGCATCTCGATGTGACCCTCATCTGCGAGCGGCCCAAAATCGGTCCGCATCGGGACGCCATGCGCGCCCGCATCGCCTCCATCGCCAATGTCACGATTGACCGCGTGAGCGTGAAGGCCACGACCACCGAGAAACTCGGCTTTACCGGCCGCAGCGAAGGTATTGCTGCCATGGCCAGTGCGACGGTGCGCCTGCCATGGGTCTAGCAACGCCCCGCCACCGCCTGCTGCTTGCGGTCGCAACTTTGGGGCCGGTCGGTCATTTTCGCCGCGCGCCGGGCACATGGGCTTCCGCCATTACCTTGCCCTTTGCCTTCGCCATCCTTTGGGCAGGCGGCCCGATTGTGCTGGCCATCGCAGCTGTGCTGGTCACGCTCTTTGGCATTTATGCAGGCGGCCATGCCGTGCAGCAGCTTGGCCGCGAGGACCCCTCCGAAATCGTTGTCGATGAGGTTGCAGGCATGATGCTTGCGCTTGTGCCCGCCATTGCGGGCGGCCTCATTTCCGCCGTTGCGGCGTTCCTTCTTTTCCGGCTCTTCGATATTGTGAAGCCATGGCCCATCAGCCTGATCGACAAGAAGGTCAAAGGCGGGTTGGGTGTGATGGCGGATGATGTGGCCGCTGGCATATTGGCTGCGGCGACATTGATGCTCCTGAGGGCAGCCGGAGTGGTTTGACCGATGTTCACGCCGAAACTCATTGCGCTTGCAACGCAGGTCCTTGCAGAAGCGCGCGCGCGCAAGCTCAAGATTGCGACCGCTGAAAGCTGCACCGGCGGACTTGTTGCCGCACTCCTCACCGAAATTCCCGGCTCGTCAGACGTGTTCGAGCGCGGGTTTGTTACCTACTCCAACCTCGCAAAGCGCGAGTCCTTGGGCGTCAGCGGTGACATGATCGCTGACTATGGCGCGGTCAGCGAACCTGTGGCGCGCGCCATGGCGGAAGGCGTGCTGACCTTCTCCCGCGCAGATGTCAGCGTATCGATCACGGGTGTTGCGGGGCCGGATGGTGGCACCGCCCTGAAGCCCGTCGGCCATGTGCATCTGGCTGCTGCCCGGCGTGGGCGCAACATCGTCCACGAGCTGCACGAGTTCGGTGCCCTGTCGCGCGGTGAGGTGCGGCTTGCGGCTACCGAAGCTGCCCTTGCCCTTATCCAGCGTCTTTATTGACGTCGCCATAGAGCGTGTGGGCGCGGCGGACGAACGCGTCCGACAATTTCATCAGCGCCTTCTCGAACATTGATGAGGCAATCTTCTGCAGGATGCGGCTGCGGAATCGGAAGTCGATGAAGAACCGCACTTCGGTTCCGCCGGTTTCATGCGGCAGGAAATGCCAGCGGTTCTCAAGATGCTCGAATGGCCCATCGACAAAAGCGGTCGAGACCTCCATCGCAGGCGCATCAAGACGCGCGCGCGAGGTGAATTTCTCCTCAAAGCCCTTGAAGCGCACGATCATGTCGGAAGTGAGAAGCCGGATGCCCTCGCCCGCGTCCTCGTCCGAGCGCACGCGCAGCGCCGTGCACCATGGCAGGAATTCGGGATAGCGGCGGATGTCGCCGACCAGCTCGAACATCCGGACCGGCGCATAGGGCACGATCCGCGTTTCGCGGGCGGCCGGCATTTCACCCTTTCGCCAAAGCCCTGGCGCGCGTGTCGCGCAGGCGGGCAAAATCAGCGTCCGCATGGAAGGACGAGCGGGTCAGCGGGCTTGCCGACACCATCGAGAAGCCCTTCGCCCAGGCGATGGAGGCCAGCGCTTCAAACTCATCAGGCGGCACAAAGCGTTCCACCGGTGCATGCTTGCGTGTTGGCTGGAGGTACTGGCCGATGGTGAGAAAATCGACATTGGCGGAGCGCAGATCATCCATCACCTGCATCACCTCTTCGCGCGTCTCGCCAAGCCCGACCATGAGGCCCGATTTGGTGAAGATCGAAGGATCAAGCTCCTTGGCGTGCTGCAAGAGACGCAGCGAATGGAAATAGCGCGCGCCAGGCCGGATGCGCAGATAGAGGCGCGGCACCGTTTCAAGATTGTGGTTGAACACGTCAGGCCGGGACGCCACCACGGGAGCCAACGCGCCGTCCTTGCGCAGGAAGTCCGGCGTCAGGATCTCGATTGTTGTGCCAGGGCTCACCGCACGGATCGCGTTCACGACCTTGACAAAATGATTGGCGCCGCCATCGGGAAGATCGTCGCGGTCAACTGAGGTGATGACGACATGGGCCAGGCCCAGCTTCACCACCGCATCGGCAACGCGGGCGGGCTCATCCAGGTCAAGCGGCTGGGGCACGCCTGTCTTCACATTGCAGAAGGCGCAAGCGCGCGTGCAGGTGTCGCCCATGATCATCATGGTCGCGTGGCGCTGCGACCAGCACTCGCCGATATTCGGGCAGGCGGCCTCCTCGCAGACGGTCGCGAGCTTGTTCTCGCGCATCAGGCGCTGCGTCTCGAAATAGACCGGATTGTTGGGCGCCTTGACACGGATCCACTCCGGCTTGCGCTGGATGGGGGTATCCGGCCGGGCCTGCTTCTCGGGATGGCGCAGCGCGCGGCGCTCGCGGCTGTCCTGATCGAAGATCGTGGTCATGGCCGTCATATAGGACAATTCGGGCCGCAAAACACCCCTTGCCGCCAGCAATTCCCGCGTCAAACTCGGCGTATGCTCGTCGCGCTCATCCTCCTGGCCCTGCCCCCCGCCCTGTTCGTTGCCAGCGGCGTCAGTGACGGGCTTGGCCGTCAGGCAATGGCGGCGCGCCTGCGCCGCATCGGGTGGGCGAGCTTTGCAGGCATACCGCTTGCCTTCATCGTGTCCTTCAGCGCCATCGATCACATCTACCGCGCCTTGGCGTGCGAACAGATGGTGCTGTCAGCGGACAGCAATGCCGAAATGGATGTGGAGATTTCCGCCTGGTCGGAAACCTGTCGGCGCGGCGAAGCGCCCACCTATCACGTGGCCGTCCGCTTTGGCGGGATGCTGCTGGGCCAATGGGAAGAGGTTGTGACCGCTTACATCGATCCCGTGCCGGTTCTGGTGAAGGTCAATCCGCCCACGGGCACCGACCTTGTCAAATTCGCCATTGGCCTTGCATCAGAGCCCGGTGCCACGCCTTCGCGCTTCGTTGAAGTCAGCTACGACAGGAAAGTCGGCCATCCGCTTGAGGTGTTCTTCTATCGAAGGGGATTCAGGGTGGAGGCGCTCTAGCCCGGCTTTGGCCGGAAGCGCTGCTTCAGCGCCTCGGCAGCCGCCTCGGCGTCGATGCGTGCCGGGAATTTCCGGCCGATCCAGACGACGTTCTGCTCGTCGGGGCCGACGACCGCGATGTCCTGCGGCGAGGTGCCCTCAAATCCGACCAGCGTAATCGAACCGGTCGCAAGAAAGCGCCCAAAGCAATAAAGCAGCACACCCGCCACGAACACGAAAGGCGTCGCCGCCTGAATGCCCAGCGAGACGGAATAGGTGATCGATGGCAGGCCGCCCCCGCCCAGTTCCTGCCGGAACAAGGCCGCCAACGTGGCAATGAGTGATGTTGCGAACACAAAGGCGACGGCCGAGCCCACCAGCAACCATCTGCCATAGCGGGCGGCGTGCCTGTCGAAGTGCTGTTCCGAGAGGCCCGTCGGCGCTCCCGACGGTCCAAGCGGCACCAACTTCTTCTTTGCATCCTTCGCTTGCGGGGCCGGGCTTGGGGGAGCCATGGAAAAAGAACCTCACAATGGCTGTGGAGAATGGGCTCTAACATGCAGAGCTTACTGTGATTCCCGCCCGTTGCCGCAAGGGCTGCCCGCTTTCCTGAAGAACCTACAAAGGTTGCCTTCCCCGGCCAATAGTTTAGTTTTGTTGCAAGCAATAATCCGCGTCATTCAGATACATAGCGAAAGCCCCATGGCTACAGCCACACATACCCTGCCCCCATTCAACGTCAAAAGTTCGATGACCAATGTCTTCTCGGCCCTGATGAAGGCGAAAAGGCGTTATGGCAAGAACCGCGAGATCCTGGTCGATGGTGATGAGCGCGTGCTCACCTATGACGCGATCACCAAGGCCGCTTTCGCGCTGGGCCATGCCCTGAAAAAGGGCACGAAGAAGGGTGAGTCCGTCGGTATCCTTCTGCCGACCGGCGCGGGTGCCGTGATCGCTTTCTTCGCCGTTCACGCTTATGGCCGCATCCCGGCGATGCTGAACTTCACGTCGGGCGCGCGCAGCCTTCAGGCTGCCTGCCGTGCGGGCGAGATCAAGCGCATCATCACCGCCCACAAATTCGTGGAGCTGGGCAAGCTCGACGGCCTGATCGAGGAGATGAAGGGCTCTGCCGAGATCGTCTATCTTGAGGACGTGCGCGAAAATCTGGGCCTTCTCTCCAAGCTCCATGCCGCTGTCGGCAGCATCGCGCCGTGGCTGGTGCAGTCGCATCCCAAGCCGGATGATACGTGCGTGATCCTGTTCACCTCGGGCACCGAGGGCGACCCCAAGGGCGTCGTGCTTTCCCACCAGAATATCGTCGCCAATGTGGAGCAGGTCCGCTCCCACATCGAACTCACCACCGACGACATCATCTTCAACCCCTTGCCGACGTTTCATTGCTTTGGCCTGACGGTTGGCGCGCTCATGCCGCTCTATCTCGGCATCAAGGAAGTGCTGCACCCCTCGCCGCTTCAGCCGCGCGAGATTGCCAAGCGCGTGCGCTCCAGCGGCGCAACCATCCTGCTTGCGACCGACACCTTCATCAACCAGTACGCCCGCGCAGGCGACCAGGGCGACCTCAACTCGCTGCGGCTGGCCGTCTGCGGGGCCGAGCGCGTGCGCGACGAGACGCGCCAGCTGATGCGCCGCAAGTACAACATGGAAATCCTGGAGGGCTACGGTGTCACCGAGACGGCACCCGTGATCGCCGCCAACCAGATCGGCGGCAACCGGCCGGGCACGGTGGGACGCCTTTTGCCGGGCATGGAAAGCCGCCTTGACCCCGTTGAAGGGGTTCCCAATGCCGGCCGCCTGTTCGTGCGCGGCCCCAATGTGATGAAGGGCTATATCAAGCCCGACGCGCCGATGGTGGTGATGCCGCCGACCGATGGCTGGCATGACACGGGCGACGTCGTCTCCATTGATGATGACGGCTATATCGCCATCCGTGGCCGCCTCAAGCGCTTTGCCAAGATCGGCGGCGAGATGGTGTCGCTTGCGGTCGTCGAGAATTGCGCATCCGCCCTTTGGCCCGACAATCACCACGCCGCTGTTGCCATCGCGGATGACCGCAAGGGCGAGCAGATCGTGCTGGTGACCGACAGTCCCGCCGCCAACCGGCTTGACCTTGTCGGCTGGGCGCAGAATCACGGCGTGCCCGAACTGGCCGTGCCGCGCAAAATCGTGCTGGTGGACAATGTGCCTGTCCTGGGTACCGGCAAGACGGACTATAACCGGGTCCAGAAAATGGCTGAGGAGCGCGCCCAAAGCGCGGCGGCGTGAAGATTATGGCTGTTGCGAAAAAAATCGTGAAGACAAAGCCGGCAAGCCGGAAGGCAGCGTCCAAGCCCGTGCCCGTTGTGGTCCCGCGCGATGAAGTCGCTGACTACATCGCGGCCGCTGGCCCCGGGCGCAAGGCCGTGCTGGAGGAGCTGCGTGAACTCATCAGGCGCGCTGCACCGCGCGCCAATGAGTCCATGGTCTATCGCATGCCGACCTACATGAACGGCGACAAGTTCTGCGCCTTTGCCAACCAGAAGACCTATGTGTCGGTCTATCTGTGCGATGCCAAGGTGGCAGACGCCGTGCGCCGCCAGCACCCGCAGGTCAAAGGCGGCAAGACCTGCCTCAATTTCCCGGACGGCAGCGAAATCCCGTTCGCCACCATCGAACGCGTGGTGAAAATGCTGTTCGCGTGAGGGGACCCCACGCGCGGGTTAGTCTTCCCTTTACCATAAGTCTTCTAGGCTCTTGCACCCGCCCGAGGGGCGCAAGAACGGCTGGGAAGGCAGTGAAAGATGGGCAACCTCAAGGGCTTCCTCTGGTCGATGGGCCGGTGCGCCACCAAAGCTGTCAGCGAGACCATTACCCAGGCAACCGATGCCGAGGCGACCAGCTGGGTTGATACGCCCAGAATTGTTGCCGCCGCCGAATATTACCTGCGCTACTACCCCTCTCCGCTGATCCTCACACTTCATCACCCCCAATTCTGTGATGAGTTCGCGAAGCTGATCGCGGCAAACAAGGAAGTGCCGACGGTTTTTACCGTGCGCGATCCGGTGGCCAATCTCGAGAGCTACGCCAGTACGTTTCTGACCTCCTACATCGCGCGGCGCGTCGATGAAGCGGTCAAGATGAAGGAGACGGGAAAGACCGTCTCGTCATCCATCAATCCGCAGGCTCTGGAACAGTGGCTGCTTCCAACCGCAAATCTTTGGCGGCAGTACAATGCCGTGAAGGCGGCGCCCTGCCTGCTCGTTGACTTCTCCGAGCTGGGGCAGGCGCAGTTCAGCCAGACCATTGAGAGGATCTGCGATTTCTTTGGCCTGGAAATGAAACGTCCGGCTCTCTGGGTCGGCGAAGCCAACACGTCCAGTGACCGCTTCCTGATCGGCTATCTCCGCAATTTCCGCCTGTTCGGCCGCACCATGGAGCTGCGCTTCACACGCTGGAACGACTATTGGGGCGAAAGCGGCCTTGTGACTCTGGGTACTCTGCGCAGCCCGCATCTGCGCAGTGTGACCGGCGATGACGGACCGTTGCACGTCCATGCGCGCGCCGATCAGCTCCTGACCGAGGGCCGCATCACCCGTGAGCGGGAGATGTTTGCCGCCATGCTCTCCGATCAGGCAGCAGCCGATGCGCTTGCACGGCAGATTGCCCTCGATTTCAGGCGCACGAGCGAAATCGTCGAGCAGGAACTGCCCGCCCTCCAGGCTAACCTCGTCCGGCAATTCATGAAGACGAACCGCGACGGCGTGAAGCGGCTCGTGAAGGAGCATCCTGCGCTTGAGGCGCATTGGGGACGCTGGCGCGCCAGCATGATGAAAAACGCCGCCTAAGGTTCCAGTCTGCCTTCCGCGATCCAGCGCTCATAGAGCGCGGCGTCAGACGGCGTGTCGCATTCGCCCCACACGCCCTCGCGCGGTACCGCCTGGATTGCCACGCCACGCCCGATCAACAAAGCGAGGAGACTTGTCATGTCGAGCCTTTGCTGCCGCTCGGGCGGCTGGGCGGCAACAGCGGCCTTTACCTCCGGCCAGACGGATGGCGTGAACCTGAGGAGGCCCATGAACTGACCCTCGGCTTCCTCGCGGCGCGACACTTTCTGGCCGATGCCGGCAAGCGTACCGTCCGCATTGCACTTGAACGATTCCGCATCGGCCAGAGGATCTTCAGCGCGGGCTGACCACAGATCATGCCAGTCGGGATCGAAGGAAATTGCGGCGTCACCCCGCCCGTCAATCAGTCGGCGGACGGTCTGAGGTGAATAGAAAATGTCGGAGTAACTGACAATGACGGGGCCCGCGCTCAGCCAAGCCTCCGCACAAAAGAGGCTGGCGACCATGTTGGTCGTTTCCCAAACGGCGTTGTGGAAGACCCTGTCGGCGTATGGCTCCAGGAGCCCGCTGCGGTAGCCGGTGACAATGCCGATCGTCCCGCAACCGCCCCCGCGCAGGCTTTCGATCTGGCGTTCAAGCAGGGTGCGTCTGCCCAGACGCACCAGGCACTTTGGCTCAGCTTGCGTCATCGAGCCCATGCGGCTTCCACGGCCCGCCGCCAAAATCAGGCCTCTCACAGCTCACCCCGCAACGCCGCAGAAATCAGTTCGATATCCTCTGCGCGGAACGGCGCTTCGCGCTCGGGATGCCACATGATCCCGAACATCGCGTTGTCGCTGGCGCGCACGGCTTTGACGATTCCGTCAGCGGCTTTGCCGCAGACAGCAAGCCCGGGCACGCTCTGTCTTGTGCCAAAGCGGTGATAGGAGTTGACCTCGCGCGGCGCACCCTCAAACAAGATTGTCTGGCGCACAGCGACGTGCCCGCTGACCGGCTCGAGCCTGACGCCGAAACGGGACTGGATCATCTGCATGCCACGGCAGACGCCGGCAAGCGGTGTCTTGCGTGCCAGACATTGGGCGATCAATTCCTGTTCCGTCGCATCGCGCTCGGGCGCATCGCCGCCCAGCACGGCAAGATCATTGCCGCCGGTCAGCATCACCGCTGACGGGCGCATCTCGTCCAGGTAGGTTGCAACGCGCGTGGGCACGTTGGGGACCGGAACGGCGAGAAATCCGCACGCCCCGAGAAACGGCGGCCATCGCTGGTCCAGTGCATCACGCCGCTCGCCCGTTACTGCATCGACAACGACACGTTGCGATACGAAGACGACGGGCAGCCGACCCGTCATGACACGACCAGGACGCTCTTGTTTGCGCAATCGAGCTGAAGCACGCGCGCGGCGGACCACTTTGCAAACAGGGCCTCGCCTGCGCCGATGACCGCAGGAATCTGCAGTTCGCCCGCGCGGATTGCCATGTGGGAATTGACCCCGCCATAGGCGGTGATCAGACCACCAATCCTGTGGGAAAACAGCCAGTCATATCCCGGATCAGCACTTGGAATGACGACAATGGCGCCAGGCAGAAGCTCCGGCCTGTCAACACCGGCAACCGGTGCCTGTACCGACCGCATGGTGATGTAGTTCGGCTCGCATGGCGCGGACTCCATGCACCATGCGTCGTCGGGGCTGGTGATCAGGCTGGGAAGATTGATGGCGCAGGTGCGGGCGTAGCGCTCGCGCCCCTCCTCGATCGACCGCTTCAGCGCATCGCCAGGATCATTGCAGGTACCATGCAGCGCATGGATGGTCTGGATGTTCATGTAGGAGAGGTCTTCGCGGCTGAAGCCGTACCGCGCACCCAGATCCGCAAGGCGCTCAAGCGCGCTTGACAGCGAACGGGTAAAAACGAACTTCGCGCGCTCGCGCCCTTCGATGCCTGCTTTGAGGAAATTGAACAACCCGACGACGTCGTGCTCAAGCTTGTGGCGATCAAGGAGTCCGCCAACCATGTTCATTTGCTCAAGAGTCAGCGAGAAGACAGGCTGGTGCGGCGTTCCGGCCACTGCCTTTGCATTCTCCCAGTTGAAATAGACATCCGGCGCGGCATCATAGCGCGGCGAGCGTATGTCATAGGTGCCTGGGCGCAGATGGCCGTAGCGATCAAGGAACTCCCGACGGTTCAGTGAATGAAAGTCACGCCCCATCTCGCCGCTGACGGTGCTGAGGCTGGCAAGAAACTTCTGATAATCGCCCTCACTCAGCGCCCCCTCACTGACGAGCGAGCGCAGCAGCTGGACGGCAATGAACCCTGCGCGCGCAAGACCGGCAAAGGGCAACGTGCCATAGCGTTTGCAATCCTCAAGCAGCCAGTAGATCTGGGCGACCGGGTCATCCACGCGCGCTTCAATTGTCCTGAAACGCGTGTTGAGGATTTCGAGCTTCTCAATGTCCTGCTTCCACAGGCCGTTCTGCGCATTGATGATGCGGTTGGTGAGCCCCCGCAGGCTGGCTTCAAGGCAGGCAACATCGCCGCTGCTGAATCCGGCCTTGCGCAAGGCCGTCAGCCTCTCGGGAAGATCCAGCGTGTAGCAGGAATAGATGATCTCGAACTCAACCTTGTCATGCAGCGACGGGCGGCGGCAAAGTTCGTCGATGTAGTGATCGGCCAGGCGGCCGGCCAGATCATCCGGCAAATCCCCGGGAAGGAACGAGTTGAAGCTGACACGCACGTCGATATAGGGCACGCCGAAATAGTCGCACAGGAGCGGGAAACTCCGCAGATTGCGATAGCCGTAATTGTGGCGCTGATAGGCCCAGACGGAATCCGTCACAAGCTCCCGATAAAGCGACAGTCCGAGCGGGCGCGGACGGGTTCCGATCACCTCGGCCGGGTTCCAGTCGGGCATGACCCCGAAGACGGTACGACGGCCGAACAAGTATGGATGCGGTTGCGAACGTTCCCGGATGCGATCAGCGATCGTGCCGAGCATACGGGCGTGATGTTCCGGCGTGACCAGCGGTTCCTGACGCATGACAAGCGGGCGCGCCTGGAGCAGATAGAGGTCGCCTGCCCGGTCCGTCGCAAACTCGATGTCGAGTGCATCAAGCCGGGTGAGTGTTTCAAGCTCGCGCAAGAGTGCTGCCAGGCTTGCTGCCAGCGGATCGGCGATAAGCGGCGCCGCGCGGCTGCACATCAATGTGCGATGGGTTCTGGACTGGCCGCTGGTGATCGCCTGTGTGTCGCCATCTTCGGAAAAGTTCAGCACAAAATAAGGCGAGCCGGTGTTGGGATCCGCCGAAAAGGCGACCCCGCTCTGCGCGACATCGCGCAGCATCGGCTGGATCAGGACCTGGTGACGGGGATCCCGGTCAGGATAGGACGCGAAGACCGCCTCAACGGCATCTTCGAGCGCCTTCATGCCGAGGACATTGAGGACGCTGCGATAGCGGCCGGCATTGGATTCCGTTTCGCTGTCCTCGCCCTGCGCGCTGGAGCGCACGACCAAAGCCTGTGCAATCCACTTGACCGATGCCAGTTCCAGAAGAACAAGCTGGCGGTCCGACTGCCATCGGTCGTACGCGACAATCACCAGAGGCAGCACCTTTGCCCCGGTCAATACCGGGGCAAGCGCCTTCAGCGTCTCGCCCTTCGTCCCCAACTTGACGGGCGCGCCGGAGCGGGATTGGCGGAGCGGGCGACCCATGGCAAATCCGGCGTCAGTGCAAGCGCTGTGCAAGCCAGATCCGCGTCGTATAGGGAACGCGGATGGATGCGCAATTCAGCGACTTGAGAAACGCTGCAATCTTTTCGACAACACCGGCAAACGCGGTGCCTGCCTGACGCTGAAGCGTCGCATGCGAACGCCAGGCTTCGACGACGTCGGGGATTTCCTGGCTGTGAAGGACGGGGCCTTCAATCGTCTGCACGGGGCCAAACAGCCCGCTCGCCTCGATGACCGGCGTCTGGTCCTCGCGACGCGCACCATAGGCGTAATCAGGCACGGCGCGATGAATGATGCCCTCGATCTCCGCCTGGATGGGGTCGTCAAGATCACGATGATTCCACATGGCCGCAAACCAGCCGCGCGACTTGAGGATGCGGTTCGTCTCCTTCAACGTTGCCTGACGGTCCGTGACGTTGAAGGAAGATCCGAAAGTCACGCAATCGAAGACATGATCTGCCTGGCCCGTGTGCTCGGCCGTGTTCTCCTGATAGGTGATGTTCGCGAACGGCTTGCAGCGGTCTGTGCCGAACTTGCGCATTTCGTCATTGGGCTCGATGGCCGTAACATTCAGTCCGCGCTTGCCCAGCATCAAGGTCAGGTGGGCAACACCCGCGCCGACATCGCACGCCTGATCACCCTGCGCGATCCCGAAGGTCTTCAGCATCCCGTCAATGGCCTGATCGGAATAGTCGGGGCGCTTGAGATAGGCCTTGGCGAGGTCCGAATAATCCCATTCCGTTTTCATTTCCGCTTCCCGCTTGCTGGAGTTTTACGCGATGAGCCGGAACTATGGCCGCGGCGGGGTTAACAATTGGCTAACCATGTTGGCGCGATGCTGATTGGCGGGGGGCTGATTGGCGCAAGGTTGGCGGCCGCTTGGAGGCAGCTTGGTGCAGCACACACAAGGGTCGGTCATCTGGATCACGGGGCTGTCGGGCGCCGGCAAGACGACCATCGGCAAAGCCGTCCATGACACGCTCGCCGGTCGTGGCGAACGCACGGTTTTTCTGGATGGCGACGAGATGCGGGCGGTCTTTGACGGCGGCCACAAATTCGACCGCGAAAGCCGTCTTGCCCTGGCGCTCAGCTATGGCCGCTTGTGCCTGATGCTGGCGCGGCAGGGCTTTACCGTCGTGTGCGCGACGATCTCCATGCACCGGGAGGTCTATGCATGGAACCGCGCGCACCTGCCCGGCTACGCAGAGGTTTTTCTCGACGTGTCCGCAGATGTGCGAAGCGGGCGCGATCCCAAGAGGTTTTATGCGAAGGTCAAAGACGGCGCGCTGAGCGATTTTGCCGGGCACAATCAGGAAGTCGATCTGCCCGCCGCGCCCCATGTCCACATCCGGCCGTCACCGGGGGAGACAATCCAGGAGACTGTCGGCCGTGTCATGGCCGGACTGGATGCCGCACGGATTGCGCCCAAGGCAGAGGCCGGATAGGTTTCCGGACGGCAGCGGGATCCCGTTCGCCACCATCGAACGCGTGGTGAAAATGCTATTTGGGTAGATGCAATTACTGATCTAATCCCGATTAGAAGATTGAACAGGTGGTAAAGACAAATTGGATCGCCGCGCCACCTGCGAAGGCGGTCATAAACAACATCCCAGCCTTGATCCAAGCTAGTTTCATTGTCCGGGTGATTCATGGCATTGCCATGCCTCCTCATGCGTGTAGATGCATCTGCCTAATTCGCTCGACCAGCAGCCACTGCGCTCCACACACATTGCGCGCGATGGACATTCCTGCACTGCCTGAGAGGGAGAAAACAAGGGACTGAAGTAGCCGAGCAATCCACCGAGCAAGGCTACCCACGTGTACAATCGCCACGCGCGCCAACGAGCCGACTCCTGCACACCGGGAGGAGATGAAATTCCGCTCACAGGCGTGATTTCCTTTGGCGATTAAATATGCACCACCCGCCCATACGCATCCAGCACCGCCTCGTGCATCATTTCCGAAAGTGTCGGGTGCGGGAAGATCGTGTGCATGAGGTCGGCTTCGGTTGCCTCCAGCGTGCGGGCAATCGTGTAGCCCTGGATCAGTTCGGTGACTTCCGCACCGATCATGTGCGCGCCCAATAACTCGCCGGTCTTGGCATCAAAGATCGTTTTGACAAGACCCTCGGCCTCGCCCAACGCAATCGCCTTGCCGTTGCCCATGAAGGGGAAGCGCCCCACTTTCACCTCGCGACCCGTCGCCTTGGCGTGCGCCTCTGTCATGCCGACAGATGCCACTTGCGGCCAGCAATAGGTGCAGCCCGGCACCTTTGACGTGTCCAGGGGGTGAATGTCGTGTTTGCCGGCAATGCGCTCGGCCACCATCACGCCTTCGTGGCTCGCCTTGTGCGCCAACCAGGGCGGGCCGACGAGATCGCCGATGGCGAAGATTCCGGGCGCGCCGGTTTCGCACCATTCATTGACCACCACATGGGTGCGGTCGGTCTTGATGCCCGCCTGCTCAAGGCCCAGCCCCTCGACATTGCCGACAATGCCGACGGCCGAGATCACGCGCTCTGCAGTCACCTGCGAGACCTTGCCGTCTTTCGTCTTGATATGGGCGGTCACGCTGTTGGCGGCGCGGTCGAGTTTCTCGACTGATGCGCCGGTGATGATCTTCATGCCCTGTTTTTCAAACGCCTTGCGGGCGAAAGCCGAAATTTCCTCGTCCTCCACCGGCAGCACGCGGTCCATCATCTCGACGACCGTTACCTCTGCGCCCAGCGTGCGATAGAAGCTCGCGAACTCGATGCCGATGGCGCCCGAGCCGATCACGATCAGCGATTTGGGGAACGTTGCCGGCACCATCGCTTCCTTGTAGGTCCAGACGAGTTTGCCGTCCGGCTCCAGCCCCGGCAGCACGCGCGCGCGGGCGCCGGTCGCAAGGATGATCGACTTGGCGCCGATGGTTTTGGCGCCCTCCTTCGTCTTCACGTTGACGATGCCCTTGCCGCCCAGGCTGCCTTCGCCGTCGATAACCGTGACCTTGTTCTTTTTCAGAAGGAACTTCACGCCGTTGGAAAGCTGGGCGGCCACTTTGCGGCTGCGCTCCACGATCTTCGTCGGGTCAAAGCGGATATTGTCGGCGGAAAGGCCGAACTCCTTTGCGCGGTGCATCAGATGATAAAGCTCTGACGAGCGCAAAAGTGCCTTGGTCGGAATGCAGCCCCAGTTGAGGCAGATGCCGCCCAGATGTTCGCGCTCCACCACGACGGTCTTCAGTCCCAATTGGGCGGCGCGGATGGCAGCGACATAGCCGCCGGGCCCGGCACCGATCACGGCAACATCAAAATTCTCGGCGGACATCGCAGCCATCCGTTACAGCATCATCGTGACAGGATCTTCGATCAGGCCCTTGAACACGCGCAGCCATTCCGCACCCAGCGCGCCATCGATCACGCGGTGATCGCAGGAAAGCCGCACCGTCATCATCGTGGCCTTGGCGACGGCGCCATTCCTGATGATTGCCCGCTCCTCGCCCGCGCCGATGGCGAGGATCGCGCTGTGCGGCGGGTTGATGACGGCGGTGAAATCGCGGATGCCCATCATGCCAAGGTTCGAGATCGCGAAGGTGCCGCCTTCATACTCCTGCGGCTTCAGCTTTTTCGTCTTGGCGCGTTCAGCCAGCGCTTTGACCTCGTTTGAAATCTCGGCAAGGCCCTTTGTATCCGCCTTCGCGACGATCGGCGTGATGAGGCCGAAATCGAGCGCCACCGCCACGCCGACATGGGCATGTCTGTGGCGCAGAATGTGCGTGTCGGTCCAGCTGGCGTTCACGCCCGGCACCTTCATCAGCGACAGGGCACAAGCGCGCACGATGAAGTCATTGACCGAAAGCTTGAAGGCGGCCGGTCCGTCCTTGGGCGATTTGGCGTTCAGTTCCTTGCGCAGGTCGAGGAGCGCATCAATCGCGCAGTCGACCGTCAGATAGAAATGCGGAATGTCGCGCTTGGCGATGGTAAGGCGCTTGGCGATGGCCTTGCGCATATTGTCGTGCGGAATGGCTTCGTAATCGCTTTCCGCAAAGAAGATGCGTGAATCCGGCAGGCCGCCGGTGACGGCAGCCGCGACTGGCGCCGCAGCATTTGTTGCGGCGGGCTTGGGCGCGGGCTTGGCCGCTGCTGTCTGGGGGGCACCACCGGAAAGCGCACGCTCGATATCTGCCTTGACGATGCGACCGCCCGGCCCCGTGCCGGTGATGGCGTTGAGATCGATCTTCGCCTGGCCCGCCATGCGGCGTGCCAAGGGCGATGCCGCCACGCGGTCACCCGAATGCGACGGCGCAGCGGCGACGGGTGCGGGTGCGGCTGCGGGTGCGGATTTGACCGGTGCAACTGGCGGTGCAACTGGCGCCGCAACTGCAGGCGCAGACGCTGCTGGAGGTGCCGGTGCAGGTTTCGCGCGCGCGGGCTCGTCCTCGCCTGTCACCTGCGCGATGATCGTATTCACCTTCACGCCCTGCGTGCCGGCGGCGACCATGATTTTTGACAGCACACCCTCATCGACGGCTTCGACTTCCATCGTCGCCTTGTCGGTTTCGATTTCGGCGATGACGTCACCGGCCTTGATGCGGTCGCCTTCCTTCACCAGCCATTTGGCGAGATTGCCCTCTTCCATGGTGGGCGAGAGCGCAGGCATCAGAATGTCCACGGGCATCTTGTGGCCTCAAGCGTAGGTGACGGCTTTGACGGCGGCCATGACATCGGCCAGCGACGGCAATGCGAGTTTCTCGAGATTGGCAGCATAGGGCATGGGCACGTCTTTGCCGGTGACCCGCAAGACAGGCGCATCCAGATCATCAAAGGCGTGTTCGTTCACGATGGCAGCGATTTCAGCACCGATGCCGCAAGCGGGCCATCCCTCCTCCACCACCACGATCCGGTTGGTGCGTTTCACCGAAGCGATGATCGTTTCGGTGTCGAGGGGACGCAAGGAACGCAGGTCGATGATCTCGGCGTCAATGCCGCTCTTGGCCAGTTCGTCGGCGGCCTGCAGGATCAGGCCCATCGTGACCGAGAAGCTGACCAGCGTCACATCACGGCCCGGCTTCACCACACGCGCCTTGCCGATGGGCAGCACGAAATCGTCAAGTTTCGGCACCGGGAACGACTTGCCGTAGCAGATCTCGTTCTCAAGGAAGACGACAGGATTGGGGTCGCGGATCGCGGCCTTGAGAAGACCCTTCGCATCGGCGGCGAAATAGGGCGCGACGACCTTCAGCCCCGGCACTTGCGCGTACCATGCCGCGTAATTCTGGCTGTGCTGTGCGCCCACGCGTGCGGCAGCGCCATTGGGTCCGCGGAACACGATGGGGCAACCCATCTGGCCGCCGGACATGTAAAGCGTTTTGGCGGCGGAATTGATGATCTGGTCAATCGCCTGCATCGCAAAGTTCATGGTCATGAACTCGACAATGGGGCGAAGGCCTGCAAAGGCTGCGCCCACACCCAGACCCGCAAAGCCCTGTTCGGTGATCGGCGTGTCAATGACGCGCCTGGGGCCGAACTCGTCCAGCAAGCCCTGGCTGATCTTGTAGGCGCCCTGATACTGGCCGACTTCCTCGCCCATCAGGAATACGTCGCCATCGCGGCGCATTTCTTCCGCCATCGCGTCGCGCAGCGCCTCGCGCACGGTCATCATCACCATCTCGGTGCCCGGTGGCACGTCGTCGCTGGCGGCAGGTGCGGCAGCGGCGACCGGCGCCGGGCGTGTATGGATCGCAGGTGCGGCGACAACAGCCGCTTGTCTGGCGGCGGGCATCGGCACAACGGCGCCATCCTCACCGGCCATCACGGCAATCGGCGTATTCACCTTCACGCCTTCGGTGCCGGCGGGAATGAGGATGCGGCTCACCACGCCCTCGTCCACCGCCTCGAACTCCATCGTCGCCTTGTCGGTTTCAATTTCGGCGAGGATGTCGCCCGACTTGACGGTGTCGCCCTCTTTCACAAGCCATTTGGCAAGCTTGCCCTCTTCCATCGTGGGTGAGAGCGCGGGCATCAGGATTTGAATCGACATGGCAGCGCTCCCTTACACCAAAATATCCGTCCAGAGCTCGGACGGATCGGGTTCGGGGCTCATCTGGGCGAACTCGGCCGCATGGGCGACCACTTCCTTCACTTCACGGTCGATGGCCTTGAGGCCAGCTTCGTCGATCATGCCGGCATCCATCAGGCGCTGGCGCAAATGGTCGATCGGGTCGTGCTTGTCCTTGACCTCCTGCACCTCCTCTTTCGAGCGGTATTTTGCAGGATCGGACATCGAGTGGCCGCGATAACGGTAGGTCTTCATTTCGAGAATGATCGGGCCATTCCCCTCGCGGCACCATTTCACCGCCTTCATGCCTGCGGCATGAACGGCTTCGATATCCATGCCGTCCACCTCTTCGCCGGGGATGTTGAAGGACACGCCGCGGCGATGAAAATGCGTTTCCGAACTCGCGCGGCTGACCGACGTTCCCATGGCGTAATGGTTGTTCTCGATGATGTAGATCACCGGCAACTTCCAGAGGGCTGCCATGTTGAAACTCTCATAGACCTGACCCTGATTGGCGGCGCCGTCGCCAAAGTAGGTGAGGCTCACGCGGTCATTGCCGCGATACTGGTTGGCAAAGGCAAGACCCGTGCCCAGCGGCACTTGCGCGCCGACAATGCCGTGCCCGCCGAAGAAGTTCTTCTCGCGGCTGAACATGTGCATGGAACCGCCCTTGCCGCGCGACAAGCCGCCCGCCCTGCCGGTCAGCTCAGCCATCACGCCAGCCGGGTCCATGCCGCAGGCGAGCATGTGGCCATGGTCGCGATAGGCGGTGATGACCTGATCGCCGTCTCCGATGGCCGTCTGCATGCCGACGACCACAGCTTCCTGGCCGATGTAGAGATGGCAGAACCCGCCAATGAGGCCCATGCCATACATCTGTCCCGCCCGCTCCTCGAAGCGGCGGATCAGCAGCATGTCCTTGTAGGCTCGAAGGAGCGCTTCCTTGGACATGGCAGTCGCTTGCGCGGGCGCATTCTTTGCGGCCTTGCCAGCCGCTTGATTAGTCTGTGTGGCCATTTGTGCGATGCAGCAAAATGTTGAGGGCGGATTGCTGAGGGCGACCCCGCCGCGTTGGGCGCTCATTTACCGCAAGAGGGCGGCAATTGCCACCATTGCCAAAACCAGCATTCGCCACATTGACAAGCTGTCAGGGGCGCCAGGCGTCGCCGCTCACATCATCACGCATGATGATGAGCTCACCCTTGGCTGCATAGCCCAGCATGCTGCGCGCCAGTTCATCCAGAAGGTCAGGATCGATGCTTTCGGGCTTGATAAGGCTGACGCGGTGCTCCAACGCTGCCCGCTCCGCGCGCACACGGGCAAGCTCGGCTTCCTTCTGCACGATGCCCTCATTGATGCGTACAAGGGCAAACATGCCGTGGCTGCCATTGACCCCATAGGAGCCGAACCACGCGACGATGACGAGGCAGACGCTCGGCAGGATCGAGTAGTGCAGGAACCGCTTCAGACTGAATTTCTTGCGACGCATGACGTCAAGGAATCACATCGAGATTCCCCGCGTCAAGAGCGAACTATGCTTCGTCCCGCATAAACAGCTTCGCGGCCCAACATTTCTTCGATGCGCAGCAGCTGGTTGTACTTCGCCAGCCGGTCAGAGCGGGCGAGCGAGCCTGTCTTGATCTGTCCGCAATTGGTGGCGACGGCGAGATCAGCGATCGTCGCATCCTCCGTTTCGCCCGAGCGGTGCGACATCACGATCCCCATGGAGGCGCGCTGACCCATCGTGACGGTCGCCTGCGTTTCGCTCCACGTGCCGATCTGGTTGACCTTCACAAGGATTGCATTGCCGGTCTTCAGCCTGATGCCTTCGGCCAGGCGTGCCGTGTTGGTGACGAAAAGATCATCGCCCACCAGCTGGACCTTGCTGCCCAAGGCCGTGGTCAGGTTCGCCCAGCCATCCCAATCGTCTTCCGCCATGCCGTCTTCGATGGAGATGACGGGATAGCTGGCACATAGCTGCTGATAATAGGCGACAAGCGCATCGGCCTTGAGCACCCGCCCTTCGCCTTCCAGATGATAGGCGCCCTCGCGGAAAAACTCGGTCGAGGCCACATCCAGCGCCAGCGCGACATCCTTGCCGGGCGAAAGACCGACAGCGCTGATCGCCGCCATGATGACATCAAGTGCCTCGGCGGGTGATTTGAGGTCCGGGGCAAAGCCGCCCTCGTCGCCGACATTGGTGTTGTGGCCTTTGGACTTCAGCCCCTTTTTCAGGGCGTGGAACACTTCCGCGCCCCAGCGCAGTGCCTCGGCAAAGCTTGGCGCACCGACAGGCACGATCATGAACTCCTGGAAGTCGATCGGATTGTCGGCGTGGGCACCGCCATTGATGATGTTCATCAGCGGCACGGGAAGCACATGGGCCGAGGGTCCGCCGAGATAACGGAAAAGCGGCAGACCACGCGCCAGGGCTGCTGCCTTTGCAACCGCGAGCGACACGCCAAGGATGGCATTGGCACCCAGCCGCGCCTTGTTCGGCGTGCCGTCAAGTTCGATCATCGCGCGGTCGATCTTGAGCTGGTCCTCCGCATCAAGGCCCGCCAGCACGTCGAAGATCTCGCCGTTGGCTGCTTCGACCGCCTTGCGGACACCCTTGCCGCCATAGCGCTTGCCGCCATCACGCAGTTCCATCGCCTCGTGCGCGCCGGTCGAGGCGCCGGACGGCACCGCTGCACGGCCAAGGCTGCCGTCCTCCAGAAGGACATCGACCTCAACCGTGGGGTTGCCGCGGCTGTCGAGGATTTCGCGTGCGGTGATGTTGACAATGGCGGTCATGACGAAAGCTCCCCTTCTCAAGGCGCCCTTCTATTCGCCGCCACCGCCTTGGGCAAGCGTCACAACGACAATCGCAAGGATCGCCAGCGGGGCCACCACGGCCAGCAGAAACCGCAAGAAGCCGACGACCATCGGGCTCCGGATCGCCAATTCCTCACTCAGGACCTTGCGGGCGACGAACAGGCCGGTGAAGAGCGCGATGGCAATCCCGCCGACCGGCAGCATGATGTTCGAAGTGAGGAAGTCGAGCGCGTCAAAAAACGTCTTGCCCTCAAACGTCGGAATGAAAGCCAAGGGGTGCCAGCCGCTCCAATTGTTGAACGACCAGACTGTGCCGAGGCCGACCGCAAAACAGGCGCCACCGATCAGAAGTGCCGCCAGCGCCCGCGCCATGCGGAAGCGTTCAACCACAAAGGACACCGAAAGCTCAAGCAACGAAATGGCGGAGGCAAGCGCCGAGACCGCAAGCAGCAAGAAGAACGCCACACCCACGATGGCGCCCGCACCCATCTGGCCGAAGGCGGCAGGCAAGGTCGTGAACATGAGGCCCGGGCCACCTGCCGGATCCAGCCCGAAGCCGAACACGATCGGGAAAATCGCAAAGGCGGCAAGGAAGGACGCAAACGTGTCGGCCAGAATGGTCCAGACTGCAGCCTTGGTCAGCGAGATTGTTCGCTCCGCATAGGCCGCATAGGTGATCATCACGCCGATGCCGACACCGATGGAGAAGAACCCAAGTCCGATGGCATTCAGCGCGACATCCCATGTGACTTTGGAAGAGTCCGGCGCGAAAAAGAAATTGATGGTCGCCGCTACATCGCCGGTCGCGAGCGCATAGACGACAAGCCCCGCGAGGATCGCAAACATCAGCGGCATCAGGAACGTCACCATCCGCTCGATGCCGGAGATCACGCCCATGGCTACCGTGCCGATGGCCAGCGCCATGAATACGCCGTGCCAAAGGATCAAGCGTCCGGGATCGGCCAGCAGCGCGCCAAAAATCGCGCCAATCGCTTCAGGTGAAGCGCCCGCAAATGCGTTGCCTGCCGAGATCGGGATATAGGCCAGCGTCCAGCCACCGATGACGGCGTAGAAGGAAAGGATCAGAAACCCGGTGACGACGCCCCAGCCGCCGACCATGCCCCACAGAGGACTGGCGCCGGATTCCCTTGCAACCGTGCGCATGGAGCCGACGGCACTGCCGCTGCCGCGGCGCCCGATCACGAATTCTGCCAGCATCAAGGGCAGGATCAGGAGCACCAGCCCGCCGAGATAGACCAGCAAAAAGGCGGAGCCGCCGTTCTCGCCCACCATGTAGGGAAACTTCCAGATGCTGCCGAGGCCGACGGCAGAACCGACCGTTGCCAGCATGAAGGCCATGCGGCCTGACCAGGTGATCCGTGTTTCCGCCATGACATTTCCCCCGTTTGGCCGACCCTCAATTGGCACCCCCCAACGCGCCCGCGACTCAGTTACAGTCGCGCTTCAGCTTCAATCAACGTGCCACTGTCGAAGGCGCGCCAACGGGGAGTATCACTGCCATGGAAGCCCATTTCGTTCCGCTCGTCACCATCCTTGCGCTGATCCAGTACATCCGCATGAGCATTGCCGTCGGCGCGGCGCGCAGCAAATACGGCATCAAGGCACCAGCCACGACCGGCAATCCGGACTTTGAGCGTGTGCTGCGTATCCAGCTGAATACGCTTGAGGGGTTGCCGATCTTTCTCGGATCGCTGTGGCTCTTTGCCCTGTACCTGAACCCTCTGGTGGCCGGCCTTCTGGGCGTTGTTTACATCATTGGTCGCGAGATGTTCGCCATCGGCTATGCCAAAGCCGCAGACCAGCGCAGCGCCGGCTTCACGGTGCAGTTCATCGCGACGTCGGTTCTGACATTGGGCTCGTTGGTCGGGATCGTCGGCGCCATGGCCGGCTCACCCCTCCAGTTCACGCTCTGAAGATCGGCTGAAAATCAGGCTGCAGGGACCGGCCGCGATTTGGCGAGCCGGTCAAAGGCCATCAGGTCTTCGAGCACGCCCTGAAGCCGGTCGAGATGGACCATGTTCGGTCCATCCGACGGCGCTTTGGCCGGGTTCTCATGTGTCTCCATGAAGACGGCGGCAACGCCAAGCGATACGGCGGCGCGGGCCAGCAGCGGAACATATTCGCGCTGCCCGCCCGAAGAGGTTCCCTGCCCGCCCGGTTGCTGGACGGAGTGAGTTGCATCAAACACGACCGGCGCGCCGGTCGCCTTCAATACCGGCAGCGCACGCATGTCTGTTACCAGCGTGTTGTAGCCAAATGAAACGCCGCGCTCCGTCACCAGCACATTGGGATTGCCCGCGCCAGTGACCTTGTCGACCACGTTGCGCATCTCTGGCGGCGAAAGGAATTGTCCCTTCTTCACATTGATGACGCGGCCAGTTTTTGCGGCCGCGATCAGCAAATCGGTTTGCCGACAAAGGAAGGCCGGGATTTGCAGCACGTCCACAACCTTGCCCGCAATAGCGCATTGTTCCTCGGTGTGCACATCGGTGAGAACCGGCATGCCCAGTTCGCGCTTCAAATCAGCAAAGATCGGCAACGCGAGCTCAAGCCCCATGCCGCGCCCCCCGGTGGCGCTTGTGCGGTTCGCCTTGTCGAATGACGTCTTGTAGATGAAGCCGAGACCGAGCTTTGCGGTCAGCTCCTTCAGCGCCGACGCCATCTCAAACGCGTGCTGGCGGCTTTCCAGCGCGCAGGGACCGGCAATCAGCGTGAGCGGCAGGTCATTGCCGATGACAACATTGCCGACCGTTACATGCGCATTGGGCTTTGACACGTTGGGATGCTTCCGGTTTGCCGTCACACCAGACGCGACTGCGTCACGGCGGCGGCCACAAAACTTGCGAACAGAGGATGCGGCTCAAACGGGCGTGATTTCAACTCCGGATGGAACTGTACGCCGATAAACCATGGATGATCGGGAATCTCCACGATTTCGGGCAATACGCCATCCGGCGAGAGCCCCGAGAAGCGCAGGCCGTGATCCTCAAGCTGCTTGCGATAGGCGAGGTTAACCTCGTAGCGGTGGCGGTGGCGCTCGCTGATCGCGCGGCTGCCGTAGATTTCGGCAACCCGGCTTCCCGCCGTCAGCACGGCCTCATAGGCGCCCAGACGCATCGTGCCGCCCTTGTCACCGCCTGCATCGCGCTTTTCGACTTCATTGCCGCGCACCCATTCCGTCATCAGGCCAACAACCGGATGCCTGGCTGCACCGAACTCGGTCGAGCTTGCTCCGGCTAAACCCGCCAGATTGCGGGCAGCCTCAATGACCGCCATCTGCATGCCGAAGCAGATGCCGAAATAGGGAACGCGCCGCAGCCGCGCAAATTCGGCCGCGCGGATCTTGCCTTCCGTGCCGCGCTCGCCAAAGCCGCCGGGAACCAGAATGGCGTGGGCACCTTCAAGCGCATGGATCGCGCCGTCTTCCTCGAAGATTTCGCTGGCGATCCACTCGACATTGACCTTCACGTTGTTGGCAACGCCGCCATGCACCAGCGCCTCGTTGAGCGATTTGTAGGCGTCCTTGAGGCCGACATATTTGCCGACAATCGCGATGTTCACCTCGCCCTCGGGCTTGGCGATGCGGTCAACCACCCACTGCCAGCGCGTGAGGTCCGGCGGGGGCGCATCGTGGATGCCGAAGACATTCAGCAATTCGCGGTCGAAGCCTTCACGGTGATAGGCAAGAGGCACGCCATAGATCGTGTCGACATTCAGCGCCTGGATGACACGCGACGGCGGCACGTTGCAGAACAGGCCGATCTTCCGGCGCTCGTGCTCGGGAATCTCGCGGTCCGAACGGCAGAGAAGAATGTCGGGCTGGATGCCGATCGAACGCAGTTCCTTGACCGAATGCTGGGTCGGCTTGGTCTTCAGCTCGCCCGCGCTTTCGATATAGGGAACGAGCGTCAGATGGATGAAGGCCGAATTGCCGGGGCCGAGATCATTGCCGAGCTGGCGGATCGCCTCGAAGAACGGCAAGCCCTCGATGTCGCCGACCGTGCCGCCGATCTCGACCAGAATGAAGTCATAGCCGTCCGTGCCGCTGGTGACGAAGTTCTTGATCGCATCCGTCACATGCGGGATCACCTGGACGGTCGCGCCCAGATATTCGCCGCGCCGCTCCTTCTCCAGAATGTCCTGGTAGATGCGCCCGGTCGTGACGTTGTCGCCGCGGCTTGAAGCCGTGCCGGTGAAACGCTCGTAGTGGCCGAGGTCGAGGTCCGTCTCTGCCCCGTCGTCGGTGACATAGACCTCGCCATGCTGGTAAGGGCTCATCGTCCCCGGATCGACATTGAGGTAAGGATCAAGCTTGCGCAGACGGACTTTGAATCCGCGCGCCTGCAGCAACGCGCCGAGCGATGCTGATGCGAGACCTTTGCCGAGCGAGGAGACCACGCCGCCGGTGATGAAGACAAACCGCGTCATGGGCTTGCACCATAATCATACGGCTTTGCGCCGGGCAAGAAAAAGGATTGCCGCCGCAATGAAGCGGCGAAACGACGGAAACGCGCGGCTTTACGGTGTGGTCGGCGGGGGTTCGCCGGATGTCGGGGCCGGGTCGGGCGTGGTTGCGGGTGCGGCGCCCGAATCGGGGGCCATCTCAACCGGCGGAAGCGTCGCGTCAGGCACAGTCACCGGCGGTGCTGTTTCCCCACCGATCGGAATGACCGGGTCGGACGGCGGTGCCGAGACAGGCTCCAGCGGCACGATTGATTCCGGCGCGGTCACGCGCGCAAGGACCGTGAGCGTGATCGAGGTGATCAGAAATCCGGCACCCAATACAGCTGTCGTGCGTGTCAGCACATTGCCCGCACCGCGAGCCGACAACAGACCGCCCGAACTGCCGCCGCCGAGGCCGCCAAGGGCGCTGCCGTCCGAACGCTGGATCAGCACGATGCCGATCAGCCCGAGCGCAAGAAAAAGATGGATGACGAGAACGATCACGTCCATGGGAATTGGGGTCCGGCAAGGGGGGAAAGGCGAATTGGCCCGCCTTCTAGCGCAGCGGGCGATACCCGGCAAGGCCGCATCCTGACAGGCTGAATGACAAGCGGAACAGGCGCTTGGCCGCGTCAGTCCGGCGCTTTTTGGAAATGTTGTCCGTCAGCTGGTGCGGCCGCGCGAGCGGATTTTTGCCAGAACGCGCGACAGCTCTTCCTCGTGATCAAGGTCTGACCTGTCGGGGGTCAGCACAACCTGCATCGCCACAGCCAGCTGGCCCAGCACGGTGGCGTTCTTTTCCAGGTCGATGCCTGCGTCAACCGAGTTGGCAATGTTGGCCACGGTGCCGCAAAGGTCAGTAAGCCCCCCAAATCCCGACTCGGTGGCACGACGGGTGAGTTCCTCGTTCAGGGCCCGCACGCGTTCGACATCCGCGCGGCGCATGTCATCACTTGCGCCAGTTTTGGCCGCCTCCTTGAGGAAGTCCGCCAGGACGCCGATCTGGAAGGCCGAGCGGCGCATCTTTTCCAGATTTACAAGCGAGCGACTCTTTTCGATGGCGCGCGCGGCCAGCGCGGCTGCAGCCTGCGCGGGCAAGCCATCGGCAGCCCTGAGCTTCAGTGAATTGGGAACGGAGATCAGCTGCGCGTCGCTGGGGCGCTGCGCATCGCGGCGGCGATCGGGCCCGATATATTCCGACGTGACCACAAATCCCTTGCGCGCATCCACATGCGTGCGCACGCGGTCGGCCACCTGCTTGACCGAAAGCGGCCTCACCAAAAGGTCGTCCGCGCCCGCACCCACGACGCCGCGCACGACCTCGGCAGCCGTCTGCCAGATTGTCGCGATGATGATGAGAAAGGGATTTCGTCCGGTCGTGCCCTGCCGGATTTCCTGGATCACGCGGCAGGCATCACTGGCACCATCGCTGGCCTCAATCATCAGAAGGTCAGTGTCGTTCTCGCCCAGCCATTGGCGCAGATCGTCAACGCTTGCCACCATCTCGATATTGCGGAAGCCCATCCCGAAAAGCGCATTGCGCGACGCCATGCGGTTGGCAGGCACGGGATCGCACACCATCGCACTTGCCTGGTCGTATCGATGCTGTGCAGCCACCCGGGTCCGCTCCGCTTGCGGGGACGAAGGGGGACAGAATGGCTGAGCAGGTGTTTATACAGCCTTGACGGATTTGCCGCGCTTTGGTGCTGCGGCCTTAATGATTTCGTAAAACTCGGCGGCGGCAAGGCTTGCCCCGCCGACCAGCGCGCCGTCCACGCCCGGCACATGAAGGATTTCGGCGGCATTGGCCGCCTTGACCGAGCCGCCATAAAGGATGCGCATGGCGTCGGCGCCACTTGCCCCCGACCCCACCAGCGATGTCCGCAAGGTCTCCCGAATGACGCGATGCATGGCCTCAATATCAGCTGACGTCGCCGTGCGGCCGGTGCCTATCGCCCAGACTGGCTCATAGGCGATCACCGTGTTCCGGGGGGTGGCACCTGCGGGCAAGCTTGCCCTCACCTGACCCGAGACGACGGTCTCGGCCTTGCCGCTGTTGCGCTCGTCCAGTGTCTCGCCCACGCAGATGATGGCGAGAAGGCCCGCCCGATGCGCAGCCTCGGCCTTGGCCCGCACATCCGCATCCTTTTCGGCGTGCATGGCGCGCCTTTCACTGTGCCCGGCGAGAACGGCGGTCGCACCAGCATCCGCCAGCATCGGCGCGCTCACGTCGCCCGTATACGCACCCGAATCCCTTGCATGGCAGTCCTGCCCGCCCACGGCGATCCTGGTGCCGCGAACTGCCTTCGCCAGCCGCTCGACCAAGGTTGCCGGGGGGCAGACCAGCACATCCGCGGATGCGCCACCCTTTTTCAGGAGCGTCTTCAGCTTGCGGATCTCCGCAAGGCTTTCGGCAGTGCCGTTCATTTTCCAGTTACCTGCCGCGAGTTTGCGGCGCTTGGGACTTGCAGACGTCATGCTGGCGGTCCTTGGGGTGCGGCGGAGTTTGGCACTCGGGGGCCCATTTCCGGGGCGTATCCCCTTCATGGTTGGCCCAAGCTTTCATCTTTTGCAACGCGGCGGTGGCTTGCCCCGGCAATGGCTGGTCCCCTAGAGTGCGGCCCGACCGGGCGGTTACGCCGCCCCCTCCTCCTTCCTATGCGAACCGGTCACCATGCTTGAAGCCATGCGCCGCGGGTCCAAATCCTGGATCGCTGCGGCTTTTATCGGTGTGCTCGTGCTCAGCTTTGCGCTGTTCGGCATTGGCGACATATTCACCGGCGCGACCAGTCAGGTTGTCGCGCGCGTGGGCGACCGGGAGATTTCCACGCCGGAATTTTACCGTGAGCTGCAGAACGACCTCAAGCGCATCCGCCAAGAGCGGGGCCTCGAGATCACGCCCGCGCAGGCGCATGATGTCGGCTACGACCGCGATGTGCTGGAGCGCCTGATGGCGCAGATGGCGCTCGACATCTACGCCTATGACATGGGCTTGCGTGTCGGCGACGACACGCTGCGCCAGATCATTGTCGGCCTCGGTGCATTCCAGGGGATTGACGGCTCGTTCGATCCCGTCGCCTTTACGCGCTACCTGCAGACGACCGGCATCAGCCAGGAAGTGTTTGAGACCCGCTTCCGCCTTGACGTGACGCGGCAGCATCTCGTCTCCGCCGTGATGGCGGGCGTGCGGGCGCCGGCAGGCTATGTAACTGCCTTGCGCCGCCATGAGGATGAAAGGCGCGCGGTCGAATATGCCGTTTTGACACCGGCCGCGCTTGCCGGTCTCGACGATCCCGACGATGCGATGCTGGAAGCCTATCTCGCGGAGAACCCCGCGATTTTCCAGTCGCCCGAATATCGCAGCTTCACGATGATCGCGATCGGACCGGACCAGCTTGGCGATGCGGTCAGCGTCAGTGATGAGGAAGTCGCGCAAGCCTATGAACTGAACCGCGCACGCTTCAACACACCTGAAAAGCGCGTGCTCGACCAGATCGTCTTCCTTTCCAAGGAAGAAGCCGATGCTGCGGCAGCCCGCATGGCGTCGGGCACAAGCTTCGATGCGATTGCCGCCGAGCGCGGCCTTGGTGCGGAAGACCTGGCACTGGGCGAAGTTCCTGAAGGCGATCCGCTTGTGCCCACCATCGCCTTTGAAGTGCCTGCAGGTACCACGACGCCACCTGCCGAAGCGCAGTTCGGCTGGGTCATCCTGCGCGTCGTTTCGGTCACGCCGGCGGTCGAGCAGACGCTTGCCGATGTGCGCGACGACATCGTTGCGGTGATCCGCCGTCGCAAGGCGCTTGACGAGCTTGCCCCAATCTATGACGCCATCGAGGATGCGCGCGGTGCCCGCACGCCGTTCGAGGAAATCGCCGAGCGCCTCAGCCTGCGCCTTCTTGCGGTTCCGGCCATGGATGCGAACGGCAAAGACCCCACTGGCGCGGATGTCACCGGCATTCCGGGTGACCCGCGCTTCCTCACCGACGTGTTCGCGCAGGATGCCGGTCAGGAGACCGACACGTTGCAGACGCAGGACGGCATCATCTATGCCGTGCGCGTGGACGGGATCACGCCGCCGGCCACAAAGCCGCTGGCTGAAATCCGCAGCACAGTCGTTGAAGCGTGGCGCACGTCAGAGACTGCCAAGCGGCTCAATGATCTCGCCGTCAGCCTCTCGACACGTGCGGCCGCAGGCGAAGACATGGCGGCAATGCTGCGCGAACTCAATGTGCGCGTCTCGACCCTTGAGGCCATCGACCGCACGACGGCAACGGACGATCTGCCGGCCGGTGCGGTTTCCACGCTCTTCAAGGTAAAGCCCGGGCAGTGGGTTACGGCGGCCAATGCGCGGCTGGCGCCCGAGGGTTCGGATGCAGGGCCTGAGCCGCTGATGGTTGTTGCACGCGCGACTTCCGTTGCTTTTGCTGCACCACAGGCTGACGATACACGGCTTCAGGAGCTTGGCGGCCAAACCGCGCAAAGCCTTGCCGGTGATTTCATGGCGCTCTTCATCTCGGATATCGAGTTGGTGATGGGCACGGAGATCAACTCGTCGGAGCTTGCGCGTATCGCCGGCGGGGAGAACCGGTGAAGGCAGCGCAAGCAGCCGGCAACCCCGACGCCGACGCGTTCGAGAAGGCTTGGGGCTCCGGCCAGCCGTCGGTCTTTTTCCGGCGGCGCATCGCCGACCTTGAAACGCCCGTGTCGGCCTTTCTCAAACTTGGGCCGGAGCTTCCCTATTCCTTCCTGCTCGAAAGCGTCCAGGGCGGTGAAGCGCGCGGGCGCTATTCCATCATTGCGATGGCGCCCGATCTCGTCTGGCGCTGCAAGAACGGCAAGGCCGAAAGCGCGTTCCACGGCAAGCCATTCGTGCCCGAAGCGGCAGCGCCCCTCCAATCATTGCGCACGCTGGTTGCCGCATGCCGCTTTACGCTTCCACAAGGCTTGCCGCCGATGGTCGCGGGGCTTTTCGGCTATCTCGGCTATGACATGGTGCGCGAGATGGAGCGGCTGCCGGACAAAAATCCGGACACGCTCCATGTGCCCGATGCGGTGATGGTGCGCCCCAGCATCATCTGCGTCTTCGACAATGTGCGCGACGAAATGCTGATCGTCACGATTGCCTGGCCGCGCGCGGACATTCCTGCGGCCCACGCCTACGCCGCAGCGATTCTGCGGCTGGACGAGGCCGAGGCGCGGCTTGACGGCCCGCTTCCCGCCACCATCGTGCCGAATGCGGTTCCCGTCCTTGCGGACAGCGTGACATCAAATACGGCGTATGCGGATTATCTGGACATGGTCGAGCGCGCGAAGGCCTATATCCGCGCGGGCGACGTCTTCCAGGTGGTGCCGAGCCAGCGCTTTCGCTTGCCCTTTTCACTGCCGCCTTTTTCGCTTTACCGGTCACTCCGGCGCCTCAACCCGTCGCCGTTCCTGTTCTTCCTCAATTTCCCGGGCTATGCGGTTGTCGGCTCCAGCCCCGAAATCCTTGTGCGGCTGCGCCATGACAAGGTCACCATCCGCCCGATCGCGGGCACCGCACCGCGCGGGTCCACACCCGAAGAGGATGCCGATCTTGCAGCCCGGCTCATCGCTGACCCGAAAGAACGGGCCGAACATTTGATGCTGCTTGACCTGGGCCGCAATGACGTGGGCCGCGTGGTGAAGACGGGCACGGTCAAGGTGACGGAGCAATTCGTCGTCGAACGCTACAGCCATGTCATGCACATCGTCTCGAATGTCGAAGGCGAGATTGCACCGGGCAAGGATGCGGTGGACGCGCTGATCGCCGGATTTCCGGCAGGAACGCTCACCGGCGCACCCAAAGTGCGGGCGATGGAAATCATCGATGAGCTTGAGAGCGAGCGGCGGGGCATCTATGCCGGTGCCGTCGGCTATGTCGGCGCGGATGGCAGCATGGATACATGCATCGTCCTGCGCACGGCCGTCATCAAGGATGGTACGATGTATGTGCAGGCCGGCGGCGGTGTTGTCGCCGACAGTGACCCGCAGGCGGAATACACCGAGACGGTCAACAAGTCGAAAGCGCTGATCCGCGCGGCGGAAGATGCGATCCAGTTTGTCTCAGCGGTCAAGCGCAACCGGCCGCAATGACCCATTGCGGATGCCGGCCGCAACCGACAGGGGCACAAGCCTGAAACCGCGCGCCGAAAGCCCCGTCACCCAGATTTCAAGCGCTGCAAGTGTTGCTTCATGCGGGTGGCCGATGGCGATGGCGACGCCCCGCTGGCGTGCCATCAGTTCAAGGGCAGCCAGTTGCTCGCCGATGGCAGGCGCATCCATCTCATTGTCGAGGAAGATATCGCGGTCAACCGCAATCATGCCGGATGCGCGCGCTGCGGAACCGGCGACCGTCGCCGGGGTCGTCCGCGAATCCAGAAAGATAAGGCCACGGCCAGCAATGAGATCAAGCACAGGCGCCATCGCTCCTGCGTCCGCGGTCATCGCGCTGCCCATGTGATTGTTGATCCCGATGGCTTGGGGAAAGAGATCAAGGGCGCGTGACAGGCGCGCCCGGTTTTCCTGCGCACCAAGTTCCGGGCGCAGGGCGCCGGGTCCAGGATCTTCTGCGCCCTCCGGCGCCATCGGCATATGGAGGATGATCTCGTGTCCGCGTGACGATGCCTCACGCGCAAGCGCCGGGCTTGCCGCACCATAGGGCAGGAATGACAGCGTGACCGCTTCCGGCAGCGCCATCGCGCGCCGCGTTGCCGCCTCTGCCAAGCCAGCATCATCGATGACGATGGCAATCAATGCAGGCTCGGCGCGCTCATCAACGGATGGCCGCAGCGCCGGGTCCGTACCCGGCGGTGACAACGCGCCAAGCAGTCGGCCAAGGTCCAGACTTGGGGCCGCCTCATTCCGGTTTCCAGACAATGCCGACGGATCGCCATCCATCGCCGTCACCGGCCCCATGCGCAAAACACTGGCGAGCACGACCGCAAGCACAAAAGCCAGCACGCAAAGCGGCCAGACCGCCCGCATCTGCTGCTGCCGCCCCTTTGTGCCTTTGTGCCGCTTCTTCACCATGTGCCGGGCAATGGCCTTTGGACCCAAGCGTTGAATCACCCGCCGATTATAGCCCGGCTTGCCTTGACCTTCGCGGTCGAAACGGATCAATAGACGGACCCGAAAACATCCAGGCGGCCCACGGCGCTTCAATGTTCGTCCTGATCGACAATTACGACAGCTTCACCTGGAACCTGGTCCATTATCTGGGCGAGCTGGGCGTTGAGGTTCAGGTCCATCGCAATGACCAAATCGGCGTCGGCCAAGTCATCGGCATGAAGCCCAAGGGCATCGTGCTCTCGCCCGGCCCCTGCACACCGAATGAAGCCGGGATTTGCCTTGATCTCATCGACGCCGCCAAAGGCATCATCCCCGTTCTCGGTGTCTGCCTTGGCCATCAGGCCATCGGTCAGGTGTTTGGCGGCCATGTCGTGCGCGCGCCGGTGCCGATGCACGGAAAAATCTCGGCGATCAGCCATGGCGGCAAGGGCGTATTTGCCAAACTCCCCTCGCCCTTCAACGCCACGCGCTATCACAGCCTGATTGTCGAGCGGGCAACCCTGCCGGATTGCCTTGAAATCACGGCGGAGACCAATGACGGCCTCATCATGGGCCTGCAGCACCGGACGCTGCCGGTGCACGGCGTCCAGTTCCATCCCGAGAGCATAGCCTCCGAACATGGTCATGCTCTCCTGCGCAATTTCATTGATCTGGCAGGTGGGGCGTGAGTGATCTGACGGCGCTGCAGCCGCATCTTCAGGGTCTTGCCCATGGTCGGCGCCTTGATGCGGCGGAAGCTGCAGACGCGTTCGGGATCATCCTTGATGGCAAGGCGACGCCATCGCAGATCGCAGCGCTTCTGATGGGTATGCGTGTGCGCGGCGAGAGTGCGGTTGAACTGGCCGGGGCCGTGCGCGCCATGCGTGCCCGTATGAAGTCCGTCGCTGCGCCTCCGGGCGCGTTCGATAATTGCGGTACCGGTGGTGACGGGCTCCACACATGGAACATCTCGACAGCCGCATCTTTCGTTCTGGCCGGTGCGGGCGTGGTCGTTGCCAAACATGGGAACCGGGCCGCCAGTTCCAAATCCGGCGCGTCGGATGTGCTCTCCGCCCTTGGCATCAAGGTTGAGCAGAGTGCGGATGATGTCGCCCGCATCCTTTCTGCGGGCGGGATCGCCTTCATGTTCGCGCCTGCCTTTCATCCGGCCCTTGCCCAAGTTGCACCTGTGCGCCGGGAACTCGGCATCCGCACCCTTTTCAATCTTGTCGGACCGCTCGCCAATCCAGCCGGCGTGCGTCACCAGTTGATCGGCGCCGGGTCGCAGGAGGCAGCGGATTCCATTGCCGGTGTCGCCGCCGAACTTGGCAGCGAAATGATCTGGGTCGTCCACGGCGCAGGCGGCCTGGACGAACTTTCAACCAGCGGACCTTCCCGCGTTCATGCGCTTGAGCATGGCCAACGGCGCACGTTTTTCATTTCGCCCGAAGATGCAGGACTGCCGCGCTCGTCGATCAGTGATCTGCGCGGCGGCGATCCGGCCGATAATGCGACGGCACTGCTTGCACTCCTCGACGGGGCTCGTGGTCCCTATCGCGATGTCGTGGTCCTGAACGCGGCCGCGGGTCTCGTCATCACCGGCAAGGCGACCCACATCGGCGAAGCGGCGCGTCTGGCCGAGGCTGTGATTGACCGCCATGAGGCCAAGGCCGCTTTCAATCGCCTGAAACATCTGTCGCACGCGCCATGAGCGAAACGATCCTTGAACGCATCGCCGCCTATAAGCGCACGGAGATTGCCGCCCGGAAGGACGCGCTTTCACCGAAGGATCTGGCAAAGCTCATCGCCAAGGCGCCGCGCCCGCGCGGCTTTGGCCGCGCCCTGAGGGCGCGCGCAGCATCGGGTCGCCCTGCTTTGATCGCGGAGATCAAGAAGGCAAGCCCCTCGAAAGGCCTCATCCGCGCAGCGTTCGAGCCGCCGCAGCTCGCGCGCGCCTATATGCGCGGCGGGGCCGCTTGTCTTTCCGTGCTGACGGACGGGCCGAGTTTTCAGGGTCGTGAGGCTGATCTTGTCGCCGCCCGCAAGGCGACGATCCTGCCGGTCATCCGCAAGGACTTCCTTGTCGATCCCTGGCAGGTTGCCGAAAGCCGGGCGCTGGGGGCCGACTGCATCCTTGTCATCATGGCCATGGTTGATGATGCGCTGGCACATGCGCTTCTTGCCGACGCGGCAAGGCTTGGCATGGATGCGCTGGTCGAAGTGCATGATGCCCACGAGCTTGCGCGCGCCGTTGCGCTCAACGCCACGCTGATCGGCGTCAACAACCGCAATTTGCACAATTTCGAGGTTTCCCTCGAGACCACCGAGCGGCTAGCGCGTGATGTGCCGCGCGGCGTGTTTCTGATCGCCGAGAGCGGCATCTTCACCCACGCCGACATATTGCGCCTCATGTCGGCGGGCGCACGCGGCTTTCTTGTCGGCGAGAGCCTGATGCGGCAGGATGATGTCGAAGAAGCAACGGCACGCCTGTTGGGTGCCCCCCAAGCCTTGAATCCCGGGCCATGAGCAAACTCACCCATCTGGACGACAAGGGCAACGCCCGCATGGTCGATGTGTCCGGCAAAGACGATACCGACCGCATGGCAGAGGCCGCAGGCGAATTGCATCTTGCCGCCGAAATGATCGACCTTCTGGTCTCGGGTGGATTGCCCAAGGGCGATGCGCTGGGCGTTGCGCGTCTGGCCGGGATCATGGCTGCCAAGCGCACGTCCGACCTTATTCCGCTCTGCCATCCTTTGAGCCTTTCGGGCGTAACGGTCGAGCTTGAACCGCAGCGTGACCAGTCCCGCGTCCTCATCCGCGCGCGGGTCAAGACGCGCGGTCCCACCGGCGTTGAAATGGAAGCGCTGACCGCCGTCAGTGTTGCAGCTTTGGCACTCTATGACATGGTGAAGGCTGTCGCGCGCGATGCGGTGATCGGCAATATCCGCCTTGTCGCCAAGAGCGGCGGCAAGTCAGGTGACTACAAGGCTGAGCCGGAAACCGCAGCACCCGCGCAAGCACCCTTGCCTGCGCGCCGCAGTGCCGGGTTCCGCAATGCGCCGTCCTCCACTTTGCGCCCTGCTGCGCGGGGACGCGTGGCTGCATCTGAGCCAGCTTCACGCACGCGTGCCGACAGCGGAGAAAAAGACCGCGCCCACTTCCGCGCTTTCATGGAACGACATCGCCTGCGCGTCACGCAATGGTGCAAAGAGGCCGGCGTCGCGGCCAGCCAGCTCTATGGCTATCTCCACGGTCGCACCGGCCGCCTGCCGCGCGAGGCAGAGGAGCGTCTTGCCCGCGTGGTCAAGGCATCCGTTGACGACATGTTTTCCGCGCCATGATCGCCGTTGCCGAAGCGCGCGCGCGCATTCTGGCAGCCCTGTCACCACTTGCTGCCGAAACTGTGCCGATCGGCGCCGCATCGGGACGTTGCCTCCACGAAGATTTGCGGGCAGAACGCAGCCATCCCGCAGCCGACATTTCCGCGATGGATGGCTATGCCGTTCGCAGCGCCGACGTGATGAATGTGCCCGCCGCACTTACCATCATCGGTGAGGCGCAGGCAGGCACGCGGTTTTCCGGTCGCATGGCGCACGGCGAAGCCGTGCGTATCCTGACCGGCGGCATTGTGCCCGATGATGCCGACACCATCATCATCCAGGAGAATGTGACGCGCGACGGCATACGCATCGAGGTGCGCGAGCCAGGCGTTCCAGGCAAGCATATCCGCCGCGCGGGCATGGACTTTGCCAAAGGCGAAGTGCTCGCCCGCCGGGGAGAATATTTGACGCCTGCCACGCTCGCGCTGATCGCTGCGGGAAACATCGCAGCAGTTGCCGTCTCCCGGCGCCCGCGCGTGGCCATCCTTGCGACCGGCGATGAAATCGTGCTGCCGGGTTCAGCACGCGATGAAACACACATGGTCGGGTCGTCCGGCTTTGCCCTTTCGGAGCTCATTCGTGCGGCGGGCGGTGAAGCCATTGACCTTGGCATTGTGCGCGATGACGTCGCGGCGATCCGCACTCAGGTTCTGGCGGCACCGCCATTCGACCTTCTGGTCACGCTGGGCGGCGCGTCGGTCGGCGACCACGATCTGGTGAAGCCCGCGCTTGAGGGTCTGGGGTTCCGCGCCGATTTCTGGAAGATCGCGATGCGTCCCGGCAAGCCGCTTTCGTTTGGCAGGTTGGGTGAAAGCAAAGCGCATGTGCTGGGCGTGCCCGGCAATCCTGTCTCTGCCTATGTATGTGCGGTTCTGTTCCTTCAGCCTGCCCTCCGCGCGCTGCAAGGCGCGCTGCGAAGTGAGCCGGTTGCGCTCAAGGCACGGCTTGCCACTGCGCTCAAGGCCAATGACGCGCGAGAAGATTTTTTGCGCGGCATTGTCGTGCAGGCAGCGGACGGGATACTTGCCGCAACACCGCATTCCCTCCAGGACAGTTCAGCCCTGATGCCGCTCGCGCGCAGCAATGCGCTGATCATCCGCCCCCCGCATGCACCGGCGGCGGCGGCAGGCGCGATGGTCGATGTGCATCTCATCGGGCGGGTTCATCCACAGGGTGGTTGACGCGGGGCTGGAACTTACATAGAACGTTCCGGTCTGTTTCGCTTTCGTTCCCACATATGGGGGGCCCCGCAATGCTGACCCGCAAGCAGTATGAACTTCTGATGTTCATTCAGGAGCGCATCCGCGAATCAGGGATCCCGCCGTCGTTTGACGAGATGAAGGATGCCCTCGACCTCAAATCCAAGTCGGGCATCCATCGCCTTATCACGGCGCTGGAGGAGCGCGGCTTTATCCGCCGCCTGCAGCATCGCGCGCGCGCGCTTGAAGTCGTGAAGATGCCGGAGAACCTGACGGCTGCCAAAACGGCGCGGCGCGGGTTTGAGCCTTCGGTCATCGAAGGTGCGGGCAAGCGTGAACCGATGCGGGCAGCGCCACGCGCGGCCAATGACGGTGCCACGGTCATTCCCATGGTCGGCCGGATCGCGGCCGGCATTCCGATCGAAGCGCTGCAGAACCCGCTCGATTCCATCCCCGTGCCCCAGAACATGCTGGGCAGCGGTGATCACTATGCGCTGGAAGTGAACGGCGACTCGATGATCGACGCAGGCATCCTCGATGGCGATACGGTCATCATCCAGCGCTGCGAGAATGCGCAGAACGGCGATATCGTCGTGGCGCTGGTGGACAATATCGAGGCCACGCTGAAGCGTCTGCGGCGCAAGGGCGAGTCTGTTGCGCTCGAAGCGGCCAATCCGCGTTATGAAACGCGCATCTATGGGCCGGACCGCGTGCGCGTGCAGGGCAAGCTTGTCGGCCTTCTTCGCCACTATTGAGCCTTCATTCCTGCTGGCGTGACCACGGCCTGTTGCCGCGCATTTCTGCGGTGGTGCGGGCGTGCCATCTTCCGTCTTCAAGCGTGATCGCAACGGCACCGGTGCGGCGCAGTCTCTCTTCATCAAAGACGAGTGGGCCCCGGCAGAACGCGGCAATGCGCTCCGTGCTCACGACAAGGTCGGCGACCGAACAATCCTCTGGTGCGGCTTCCGCCTGACCGATCCAGGCGATGCTGAGCGCGATGGTTCCGTCGGGTGCATAGGCTGTCCCGAGACATCCAAGCCGGTCACAATGAAAACCCGATCCGCGCGCGCGCGCCGCATCCGGCGCCTCGGGATCTTCGCCATCGCGCCGCAACCACAAATCCGCAGCAAAGCGCTCACTGCGCGGTCGCGCCACACGAAGCCGGCCTTCTTCATCGCGCGCCGCGACGTTCGTGCCATCGCCATGGATCAGGATGTCCGGCTGACGGAAGTTAGCTGCAAGGAAAAGCGACAGCGCCATCGGTGCCAATCCCCAATAGCGCCATGGCCGTTGCCACAGGCAGAGCCACAAGCCGCCCGCCACAAAGGCGACAAGGGCGGCGAGCGGCCATGACGGCAGCATGGCTGCAGAGCCCGGCCAATCCTGGACAAAGTGGGCAATCGCCAGCAACTGCTCGATGCCCCATCCCATGATCGCCAGCGCAAATGCCTCACCGCCAAACGGCATCAAGAGCATCGCCAGGACGCCTGCCGGCATGATGACGAAGCTGACCAGCGGCGCAGACATGAGATTGGCCGCGAGCCCATAGGCCGCGACGCGGTTGAAATGGAAGGCGGCAAAGGGCGCCGTCATCAATCCCGCGACCAGAGACGTGAGTGCACTCAGGGCGATATAGAGCATCAAGCGGCGCAACATGCCCTCGCGCGTGCGCACGGCTTCCGGCGCCCTGCGGCGGCGTTCGGCCATGGTCTCAAATGCTGCCACCAGCGCGATGACAGCGGCATAGGACATCTGGAAACTCGGATCGATCAGGCTCTCGGGGGCCGCGAGCAGAAGGAGGACAGCCGAGATCGCAACCGTGCGCATGGTGATGGCAGGCCGGTCAATCATCACCGCCACAAACATGAGACCGATCATGAAGAACGAACGCTGCGTCGGTGCTTCAGCACCGCTGAGGAGCAGATAGAAAAATGACCCTGCCAGTGCTGCAGCGGCCGCGATTTTCTTGACCGGCCATTCCTGCGCACGCGCACCAAAGAGCATGCTGGAGAGCCGGAGCACGGCAAAGAGGCCAAGCCCGACAATCGCCATATGCAATCCCGAGATGGACAAAAGATGCTGCAGCGACGAGTCCCGCAACGCCTGCAGATCCTCCTTGTCGATGCCGGAGCGGTCGCCCGAGATGAGGGCAGCCGCAATCGTGCCGGTGCGATCATCCATCGCCGCGCGGATGCGTTGCGAAATGCCGAAGCGCAGCCGCGCGACAGCCGCACTGAAGGCACGCCACGGACCATCACTGGCCAAGGGTTCGATCCGCGTGGCGCCGGAAATCGCATAGCCAAATCCGCCCAGCCGGTCGAAGAAGGCAGCGCGTCCAAAATCATAGGCGCCCGGCGCCACGGGCTGGGGCGGCGGGCCGAGATTGGCGGTGAGACTGATCCAGTCGCCCGGCCTTATGCCGGCAAGCCCCTTGCGTACAGAGATGCGCACGCGTGCAGGTGTTGCTGCGGCGTCAAGCCGCGCAATGACGACGCCATCCAGCACGACACGGGCGGCACCATCCTCGTGGGCAAAGATCTCGACCACGCGGCCCTTTACTTCGCGCAGGCCCAATTCGCGCGTGAGGATCGGCGCGTCGTTCAGCGCCGTGTTGAGGGTTGCCGCGAAGAACCCGGCCCCGATTGCTGAAAGGGCAAGTGCCGTCAGACGCAGCGCCTGACGCTTTCGCGTAGCCGTGGCAAGCGCAACGCCGAGAACCGCAAGCGCAAGCGCGCCGAGGAGCCCTGGCTCAAACGGCAAGGCAAAATAGATGCCGATCCCGGCCCCAATAAAGACCGGCAGCCAGAGGGCGAAACGGTCCCACTCGGCCCACAGGGCAGCACCCACGCTTGCGGTCAATCGTGACGCAAAGGCTGGCACCCCCGGCATTTGCGCACCTCCCCGCCCTTGGGCCTTCGCCCTTGCTTCCATGGCCATGCATTGTGCTAGGAAGGCGGCCAATTCCACCACTGTTGCCGTATGGATGCCATGGCGCAAGACCGCCCGCTTGTTACCCGCTTTGCCCCCTCGCCGACCGGCTTTCTGCATATCGGCGGCGCGCGCACGGCCCTGTTCAACTGGCTTTACGCCCGGCATTTCGGCGGGCAGTTCCGCCTGCGCATCGAAGATACCGACCGCGAGCGCTCAAAGCCCGAGGCGATTGACGCGATCCTGCAAGGGCTCTCCTGGCTTGGGCTTGATTGGGATGGCGAAGTCGTTTTCCAGTTCGCGCGCGCCGCACGCCATGCCGAGGTCGCGCATGCACTGTTGGCCAAGGGCAAGGCCTATCATTGCTATGCGACGCCGGAAGAGCTGGAGGAGATGCGCAACCAGCAGAAGGCGGAAGGAAAGCCCCAGCGCTATGATGGCCGCTGGCGTGATCGCGCGGTGGATGGTGCCCACCGGAATGTGAAGCCCGTCATCCGCATCAAATCGCCCCAGACCGGCGAGACGCTGATCGACGACCGCGTGCAGGGCGAGGTGCGCTTCCGCAATGATGTACTCGATGACTTCGTCCTGCTTCGGTCCGACGGCACGCCGACCTACATGCTTTCGGTGGTGGTCGATGATTTCGACATGGGTGTGACCCATGTGATCCGCGGCGACGATCATTTGACCAATGCCGCCCGCCAGCGCCAGATCATCGATGCGATGGAATGGACCGCGCCGGTCTATGCGCATCTGCCGATGCTGCATGGTCCGGACGGCGCCAAGCTGTCGAAACGGCACGGCGCGCAGGGCATCCATGAATTCGAGGGCATGGGTTATCTGCCGGAGGCGATGCGGAATTATCTTCTGCGGCTGGGCTGGAGCCATGGCGATGACGAGCTCATCGCGACCAGTCAGGCGATCCAGTGGTTTGACCTTGACGCCGTGCAGAAAAGCCCGGCGCGGCTTGACTACAAGAAGCTCGATTTCGTCAACGGCCATTACGTCCGTGAAGCGGATGATGCGCGGCTTGCCGATCTCGTGCTCGACCAGCGAAAGGCGAAGGGCGAGCCCGCGGCAAATGCGGCTCAGCGCGACATGCTGATTGCGGGCATGAAGGGTCTCAAGGACCGCGCCAAGACAATCATCGAACTTGCCGACAGTGCGGCCTATATCTTCGCTGCAAGACCGCTCATTTTCGACGACAAGGCCGCCAAGATCCTGACCACCGAAGCGCGCGCAACACTTGTCGCGCTTTCCGGGGCGCTTGGCGCCGCCAATTGGGATGCCGCGTCACTTGAAGCGGCCGTGCGCCAGTTTGCCGAAAGCTCTGGCCGCAAGCTCGGCGATGCCGCCCAGCCTTTGCGGGCTGCCCTGACGGGCCGCGCCACCTCTCCGCCCGTCTTCGATGTGATGGCAACGCTCGGCAGGGATGAGAGCCTTGCCCGGATCCGCGACGCCGCGGCAGGCTGAACAGGTTTCTTCCCGAAACGGGGTGACGCCGTTAACCCAAACGGCCTATAATCTGCGCTGTCCCGGCGGGAGTTGGCTTTAGCGGTCATCGCCCAGTCAACCAATTGATTTACCAACATAATTCCATCAACTCCGAATCGCGAGAATGGCCTGCCATGAACCAGAGCGACACCAAGCCCGGTGGCACTGCCACCCTGACCTACAAAGACAAGAAGATCGACCTGCCGGTTCTGGCCGGATCGGTGGGGCCGGACGTGATCGACATCCGCAAGCTTTACGCGGAATCGGATGCCTTCACCTACGACCCCGGCTTCACGTCAACCGCCAGCTGCGAGTCCCGCATCACCTATATCGATGGCGATGCCGGCGTGCTGCTTTATCGCGGCTACCCGATCGATCAGCTGGCCGAACAGGGCGACTTTCTGGAGACCTGCTATCTCCTCCTGCATGGCGAGTTGCCGAACAGCGAGCAGATGAAGGATTTTGACCGCGCCATCACCTATCACACCATGCTGCACGAGCAGCTCTCCACCTTCTATCGCGGCTTCCGTCGCGACGCGCATCCGATGGCCGTGATGGTGGGAACGGTCGGCGCGCTTTCGGCCTTCTATCACGACAGCCTCGACATCAACGATCTGCGCCAGCGGACGGTTGCAAGCCACCGCCTGATCGCCAAGATGCCGACGATCGCGGCGATGGCGTTCAAATATTCGATGGGCCAGCCTTTCGTCTATCCGCGCAACGATCTTGGCTATGCCGAGAACTTCCTGCGGATGTGCTTTGCGGTGCCCGCCGAGGACTACAAGGTGAACCCGGTTCTGGCGCGCGCGCTGGACCGCATATTCATCCTGCATGCCGATCACGAGCAGAACGCCTCGACATCCACCGTACGGCTTGCCGGCTCGTCGGGCGCCAATCCCTTTGCATGCATCGCAGCCGGCATTGCCTGCCTGTGGGGCCCTGCCCATGGCGGCGCCAATGAAGCCGCCCTCAAGATGCTTGAGGATATCGGCACGGTCGACAAGATCCCCGCCTATATCGCCAAAGTGAAGGACAAGAACAGCGGCGTGCGCCTGATGGGCTTTGGCCATCGCGTGTACAAAAACTATGACCCGCGCGCACGCGTGATGCAGAAAACCTGCCACGAAGTTCTGGACGAACTTGGTGTCCGCAACGACCCCTTGCTTGAGGTCGCGATGGAGCTGGAGCGGATCGCGCTTTCCGACAGCTATTTCATCGAGAAGAAGCTCTATCCCAATATCGACTTCTATTCCGGCATCACGCTGAAGGCGATGGGCTTCCCCACTTCGATGTTTACGGCCCTGTTTGCGCTCGCCCGCACCGTCGGCTGGATCGCGCAGTGGAAGGAAATGATCGAGGACCCGGCGCAGAAGATCGGCCGCCCGCGGCAGGTCTATACGGGCCACACGCAGCGCCCCTACGTGCCGCTGCATAAGCGCTGACGAGCCAGGCCCTCTCCGTTTCCAGAAGCGGAGAGGGTGCCCTTCGCGGCTCAGCTTTTTGAGCGCGCGGCAATCACCGACAATACCCGGTCGGCCGCTCGCGCTGCAGGCTTCAGATCATTGATCCCCAATGCGTCCGCGGCCAAGGCAAGATCGCGGCGCTGCGCCTCTGCCGCGGCCGGGTCCGTCAGCAGGCGTGCGAGCGCATCGGCCATCGCTTCAGGCACGAGCTTTTCCTGGATGAATTCAGGCACGGCCTCGCGCCCCAGAATGAGGTTCGCGATTGTCACGAACTTCACCTTGATGAGGCGGCGCCAGACCGCAACGGTCAGGCGGCCCATCCGGTAGGCGACAATCATCGGGCAACCTGCCACGGCCAATTCGGTTGCAACCGTGCCCGATGCCGCCAGCGCCGCATCAGCTGCGTCGAAAGCCGCAAACTTGTCGTCATCGGTCTCAAGGAAATGCAAAGGCACGGGCCAATCCGCGCAACCTGCCCGCACGCGCCACGCGACACCCGGCACAAGCGGAAGCACGCAGTGCAGGCCGGGAACATTCGTCGCCAACCGCGCCACAGTTTCGCGGAAAGGTCCGAGGAGATAATTCACCTCGGCCCTTCGGCTGCCCGGCAGCACACACAGGATTTTCTGGCCCGGCCCGATGCCAAGGCGTGCCCGAAGGGCCGCACCGCCGGTCATGCGCGCGGCACGCTCAGCAACCGGATGGCCGACAAAGGTCGCGGGCAGGCCAAAGGCCGCATAGAACGCGGGCTCAAACGGCAGGAGGCAAAGTACCTCATCAAATGTCCTGGCAAGCGCCTTTGCGCGCCCCGGGCGCGACGCCCAGATCTGCGGCGACACGTATTTGATGAGCGGAATGGAATTGTCGTGGCCGCGGATGCGCTTTGCCACACGATGATTGAAGTCACCGCTGTCGATCAGGACCACGGCGTCGGGTTTTGTCCGCAAGGCAAAGGATGCAACTTCGCGCATGCGGCGCATGATGCCGGCGAGGCGCGGCAGAACCTCACGGATGCCCATGACCGTGAGGTCGGCGATGTCAAAAAGGCTGACAAGACCCTGTCTGCGCATCGCCGGGCCGCCGACACCGGTGATGACGATGCCGGGCCGGGCCTTTCGCAGCGCCATCATCAGTTCCGCGCCGATGGCATCGCCCGATGGCTCGCCCGCCACCAGCATCACGGTCATGAGGCGTGTGTCAGGCAGCATGACCTTCGCTGTCCACGCCAGCGATGAAAATGCCGAGCCGGTCGGCCAGCGCGCACACTTCCTCGCGTCCCACGATCAGCGCCTGCCCCGCTTCCACGGCAATGCCCGCAAGACCTGCGGCGGCTGCACCCTCAATCGTGTGACGGCCGATGGTCGGCAGGTCAAAGCGGCGGTCCTGCTGGGGTTTGGCAGCCTTGATCAGGACGCCGCGCCGGGCAGACGGGGTACCGCGCAGATCCTCGGCCAAGTTGGCGACACGACGCAGCATTTCATCCGTTCCTTCGGCAGCCTCGACCGCAAGAACATAGCCGTCGCAGACCACACAGCCCTGTCCGAAATCAAACTCGCCCAGCACGCGCAACAATTTCAGTCCCCGCGCGATGTCGGCACAGGCCGTCTCGCCGGGCTGCATCACCGTGTGGATGCCCCGGTCCGCGCGCAGCGAGGTCATGATTTCCTCAGGGCGCACCACGGTCACACCCCACGACGCGATATGGTCAACGACCACACGCATGATGGCGTCATCGCCCCGCACCGCAGCCAGCAGGATCTTGCCCAGAAGTTTGACAAGGCTTGCGTCCGGCGCACGCAGGGAACGGAAATTGGGCCGGGCGACCTTGCCCGCAAACGTTACGCCATCACACTGGTTTCCCAGCAGCAGCGCCTTGATCTCGTTGGCGCCGGTGATGTGCGCGCGGCCATGGGGGAAACCTGTGATCCAGCCCTCCGCGAAACCTTCGAGGCCGATGACAAATACTTCCCGGCCGCTGTCGCGCCAGATTTCCGCCAGCCTGCGGGGCAATTCACCACCGCCTGCAATAACGGCCAGTTTGCGGATGGCGGCGGCGCTCACGCCTCGGCGCGCTCATCACGGCGCGGCAGGCAGAGCGAACGGTTCTTGCCCTGGCGCATGAAAGTGATGATCTCCATCACCTCAGCATTGTTGGCAAAGGTTTCGGCCACATCGTCCATGCGCTCCTGCAGCGTGCCTTCTTCCGCAAAGAGCAGACGGTAGGCCGCGCGCACGTCGTGGATGACTTCACGCGAGAAGCCGCGGCGCTTCAGGCCCACAAGGTTGAGCCCGGCCAGATGGGCACGGTTGCCGATGACCGAGCCGAAGGGGATGAGGTCGCCCTCAAGGCCGGCCATACCGCCTACAAAGGCGTGGCGGCCGATGCGGCTGTATTGATGCACGGCGGAACCACCGCCGAACCAGACATAGTCCGCCACATCCACATGGCCGCCCAGCATCGTGTTGTTGGCGATGACAATGTGGTTGCCGAGCTTGCAGTCATGCGCGATGTGGCTGCCCGCCATGAACATGCAATTGTCGCCCACGATGGTTTCGCCCCGCCCGCTGACGAGGCCTGGATGCATGGTCACATGCTCGCGGATGAGGTTGTTGATTCCGATCACCAGTTTCGTGTCCTCGCCCTTGTAGGCAAGGCTTTGCGGCGGCTGCCCCAAGGCGGCAAAGGGATGGACAATCGTGTTGTCGCCGATCGTGGTGTTGCCGGTGACACTGTTGTGCGAAACAAGGCGAACGCCCTTGCCAAGCTTGACCTTCGCGCCGACGACACAGAAGGGGCCGACCTCGGCCCCGTCGCCCAGAATGGCGCCGTCTTCGACGATTGCAGTGGGGTGGACTTTTGCCATCAGCTCTTTCCGGTCTTGCGATCCGGCTCCATCAGCATTGCGCCAAACTCGGCTTCCGCACACAAGATATCGCCCACCCACGCCTCACCGGCAAACTGCCAGACGGGCGGCCGCTTGCGGCGCGTCGAGACCTTAAGGTGCATTGTATCACCCGGCACGACGGGTTTGCGGAAGCGGGCTTTGTCCAACGTGATGAAGAAGACGAGCTTGTTGCGATCTTCGGGTCCCTGACCTGCAATCGCCATGGCGCCCGCCGCCTGCGCCATCGCCTCAATGATCATGACGCCAGGCATAATCGGCTGCCCGGGGAAGTGGCCCTGCAGGAACGGTTCTTCCGGCCGCACGGTCTTGACGCCGGTTGCACTGACACCCGGCACAACGTCGATCAGGGCATCCACCAGCAGCATTGGCGGGCGATGCGGCAAGAGCTCCATGAGACCCTGCGTGTCATACTCCCGGCGCGATTCCTCGGTCATGAGCCCTCGATCTCGCCCTTCGAGACCTTGCGCATGAAACGCACGGTGCGCAGGAAATCGCGGATCGGAATGGCCGGAATGCCGCAATAGTCGATCCCGCCCTCCAGATCGGTTTGAGCCATGCTGCCTCCGGCGATGCGGGCCGCCGGTCCGACTTTCATATGGGGGCCAAGCCCCGCCTGTCCGCCCATCGCCACGTAGTCACCGATGATGGTCGATCCCGCAACCGCCGCTTGGGCCGCCATCAGGACATGCCGCCCGATGATGTCGTTGTGGGCGATATGCACCAGATTGTCGAACTTCGTGCCTTCACCAATGACCGTGTCGCCCAATGCGCCCCGGTCGATGGTGCAATTGGCGCCGATCTCGACATTGTCCTGCACGATCACGCGTCCCAGCTGGGGCACTTTGAGGTGGCCAGCGGGACCGGAATTGAAGCCAAACCCGTCCTGACCGATGCGCGCACCTGCGTGCACGATGACGCCATCGCCGAGATAGGCGGCGACGATGGAAACGTTGGAACCGATGAAGCAGTCACGACCGATGGCTACGCCTCGCCCGATGACCGAATTTGCCCCGACATGCGTGCCCGGCCCGATTTCCGCATCCGGCCCGATCACGACGCCGGGCTCCAGCGTTACGCCGATGGCGATATGGGCCGATGGATCAACCGCCGCATTGGGATTGGCCCCAAGGGCATGCATGGCGCGCGGATAGAAAAAATGCGCGACGCGCGAGAACGCGGCAGACGGATCCTTGGCCTCCAGGACCGGCGCCCGCTCGCGCAAGGTGGCGGCCAGTTCCGGCTGGCAGATAATCGCTGCCGCCTTGAAGGGTCCAGCCCGGTTGAGCGCGGGCTTGTTGGCAACAAAGGTGATGGCGAAAGGGTGCGAAGCGTCGATCGAGGCTACGTCATGGATGACGATCCCGGCGGCGTCCGTATCTGGCGCGGCGGTTCCGCCTGCGCGCGCAAGCTCCTCCAGCCGATACGGGCCCGTGTTGTCAAAGAACCTCGGATCGGCCATGGCGTCGTCGTCTCTTCGGGTGGATCGCGGTCCCGTCCGGAGGGGGGCTTTACTGCCCCTGTCCGCCCTCGCCGGGAGCGGGTGCAACCGGTTCAACCTTGACCGCTGGCAGAACCAGATCAAGGCGCTGCACGGCTACAGCCGTTGAATCGATCTCGACCGAGCCCAGGATAACCGACGAGCGGTCCAGCATCAGGTTGCCGCCGCGCTCGACCATGATCTGCTGAAGGATTGGCCCCAGCGCCTGTTCGATCAACGCACGCGCCTTGTTGATGCCATTCTGGATGGCGGCCTGACGCTCCTGCACGGCCTTCTGCAACTGCTCCTGACGACGGCGCAGCTCAGCCTCGCGTGACTGGCGGGCCTGGGGCGAAAGGGCCGCGGCCTGCTGCTGCAGGGCCTGGGCGTCCTCACGCAGGCGGCGTTCTTCCTCTCCGAACTCGGTCTCCATCGCCTTGCCCAGCTCTTCAACCTGGCGAAGCATGTCCTGCCCGGCCTTCGACTGGCGCAGGATCGCCTGCCGGTCGACCACGAGCACGACGGCGGCGGGCGCCTGCCCTGTCACGCCACTGCCTGCGGTGGGTGCGGGGCCGTCCTGCTGGGCTGTGGTCGGGGCGCCGATCACAAGGATCGCTGCGACCATCGCGGCAATGCCGAAACCGACTGCAATTCCACCGAGGGCACGTTTCGTCATGACATTCATCTTCAGGGCATTCGTCATCGGAGGGAGGTGGGGGGGGGTGGTCTCTTGAACATCAGAACTGGGTGCCCGCACTGAAGCGGAAGCCTTCCGTCACATCGTAATCCGTTTTCAGGATCGCGTTGGCGAAATCAAGGCGAATGCGGCCGAAGGGTGAATCCCAGAAGACGGAGATGCCCGCCGCCAGGCGCAAATCCAGGTCATCTTCGACGCAGGTAATGGCCGAACACCCATCTGCCCCGTCAACGATGCCAACCGTGCCGAAATCGACGAAGGCCGCTGTTTCGATGCCGAATTCCTCAGGCAGATAATTCGGGAAGGTCAACTCAAACGTGCTGATGGCATAGAACTGGCCACCCACAGCGTCCTGGGACAATGACGCCGTATCGCGCGGGCCGACACCGGAGTTCTCGAAGCCGCGGAACGAGGCACCACCCTTGAAGAAGCGGTCGTTGATGCGGACACCGTCGATGAACCCGCCATCACTGGCAAAGTCATCCACATAGCCGACATTGAGTGCCAACGAGGCAATGAACCCATCGTCCCACAAGCGCTGGTAGGCTTTGATGCTCGCCTCAGCGCGGTAGTAGTAATAGCTGTCGTCCACAAACGTGCAGCCCGTCGTCGGACACGGGAAGACTTCGATGATTTCTTCCACATTCACCGACGACACATCGAGATCAAATGAGCCGATGAACCCCGATTTGGGCGTACGCGGATCGTCGCGCGTGTCAAACGAGTAGGTGAAGCCCGCCTGCGCGGTGTAGGACGTGCCTTGCAAGGCGCGGATCGCATCCGAGGCCGTGGGGTCCGGCTCGATAATGTCGCGACGCGCTGTCAGGCGCATGCCCAAGCGCGTAAACTCGGTCAAGGGGAAGCCGGCACGCAAGCCAAGCCCCGTCGACTCCGTTGAGTACGACGACTCGCTGAAATCCGACTCGGTCGAATAGATGTCGACACCGGCGGCAAAGTTGCGGTCGAGGAAATAGGGGTCGGTAAAGCGGAGATCAATCTGCTGGCGCCTGTCCGACAGGGAAAGTCGCGCCCGCAGATACTGGCCACGGCCCAAGAGGTTCCGTTCGGTATAGGAAAGGTCACCCACAAGGCCTTCGGTCGAGGAGAAGCCGAAACCGACTGACAATTCGCCAGTGGACTGCTCTTCAACCGTGACGTTCAAGGTCGTGCGGTCAGGTGCCGAGCCAGGCTCTTCCGTGATTTCAACGGTCTTGAAGAAGCCAAGGCCGCGGATGCGCGAGCGCGAGCGATCAATCAGCACGCGATTGAAGGCGTCACCTTCGGCCAGCCTGATTTCACGGCGAATGACGCGATCAAGCGTGCGCGTGTTGCCCACGATGTTGATGCGATCAATGTAAACGCGCGGTCCCTGCTTGATCTCGAACAAGAGATCGATGGTCTGGGTGTCGCGGTTCCGGCGCACGCGCGGACTGACATCGGCAAAGGCATAGCCGCGCACACCAACGGCGTAGGTCACGGCATCAATCGACTTGTCGATGAGCTCGGCGTTGTACTCGTCGCCCTCCTCCACAAGGATGAGGGACAGCAACGTATCAGGGTCGATCTCGGCAAGGCTCGTCTCGACCTCGATCTTGCCGAAGCTGTAGAGCTCGCCCTCTTCCACCGTAAAGGTCACGAAGAAGCCGGAATTGTCGCGCGCAAGTTCCGCCACCGAGGAGATCACCCGGAAATCGGCATAGCCGTTGCGCAGATAGAAGCGGCGAAGCTGCTCGCGGTCAAAAGCGAGACGGTCCGGGTCGTAGTTGTCGTTTGACGACAGGAAACGCCACCAGGCGGATTCCGTGGTGGCAATTTCGCCACGGAGTTCGCCGTCCGAATAGACGCTGTTGCCGATGAAGTTGATGCGGGTCACGCCGGTGGCCGGGCCTTCATTGATCTCGAAAACGAGGTCAACGCGGTTCTGGTCCAGCTCCACGATCTTGGGCTCGACGGTCACGGCAAAATTGCCGGCGCGGCGATAAAGCTCGACGATGCGCTGGACGTCCGACTGCACTTTCGCCCGCGTGAAGATGAGGCGCGGCTTGAGCTGCACTTCCTTCTCAAGGTCTTCAACCGACAGCTTGCCGTTGCCCTCGAACGCCACCCGGTTGATCAGGGGGTTTTCGCGGACCTTGACGAGAAGCTCACCGCCATTGGCCGTGATGGTCACGTCTGCGAAGAGGCCGGTCGCATAGAGCGCCTTGAGTGAGCGGTCGATGAGCGCATCGTCCATCGCCTCGCCCTCACGGACGGGCATATAGGAACGGACTGTCGATCCCTCGATGCGCTGAGTGCCCTCAACGACGATGCGCGTCAGCACGCGCTCGCTGGTGGTGGCAGCATCCGGCGCCGACTGCGCAAGCGCAGGCATGGCAGACGCAACAATCAGGAAAAGGCCAAGCGCAATCCGCTTCATGTCTAACCCTAACACTCGAAACCGGGACCGGATGTGGTTCTTAACGCCTTGAACGCGGCTTAGCCCGATCAGAGCAATTTGGCGAGGTCATTGAAGGTCGCAAACACCATGAGCGACCCCACAAGTACCAACCCGATCCGGAAACCGAATTCTTGCGCCCGCTCCCCCAGCGGCCTGCCGCGAACGGCTTCGAATGCATAATACAGAAGATGGCCGCCGTCGAGCATCGGAATCGGGAAAAGGTTGAACATTCCGACAGTTACAGAAAGGACAGCCATCAGCTGGATGAGTGACAAAAGGCCAAGATTCGCCGCCACTTCCCCCGATGTGCGGGCAATTCCGACCGGGCCGGACAGGTGAGAAGCGTCCTCGCGGCCCACAATCAGCCGCCCGATGAAGGCCAGGGACTGTGAAATAATATCAACATTGGCCTCTACCCCCCGGATGAGGCCGGATCCGGGATTATGGTGAATCAGGGTCCGATTCCCCTCGCCCACGTCCGGGCGCATGCCGATCCGCCAAACACGGGTCTCGCCACTGACCGGCCCACCCATTTCCTCGTAGGCGGGGGTGAGTGAAAGCGTCACGGGCGTGCCGCCGCGATCGACCTCGAATGCCAGCGGATCACCGCCCGACGCCATCACTGCCGCGCGTATTTCCTCGAACTCGGTCACGGGGTCACCGTCGATCGCCGTGACACGATCACCGGGCGCCACGCCGGCAGCGGCTGCAGGCGAGCCCTCGAGCACCTCGCCGACGAGCGTGCCGATGCGCGCCTCGCCGTAGATGCTGAAGACAGCCCCGAAAACAAGAATTGCGAAAATGAAATTGGCGATGGGGCCAGCGGCCACGATCAGTGATCGCTGGTGGACAGGCTTGAAGTGGAAGCAGCGCGCGTGGTCGGGGTGGTTCTTCACGCTTTCAAGCGCATCAATGTCGGGAGTCGAAGCCGCAGTCTCATCGCCCCAGAATTTCACATAGCCGCCCAAGGGCACCCAGCTGAACTTCCAGCGCGTGCCGTAGCGGTCATGGAAGCCGAAGACTTCCGGCCCGAAGCCGATGGAGAATGTCTCTATCCGCGTATCGAAGAAGCGGGCCATCAGGAAATGGCCCATCTCGTGCACAAACACGACAATCGTCAGCACAAGGAGGAACGGCAGGATATACGCCATGCCGCCGCCGACGAAATCGCCGACAATGCCCAGTCCGTCACCAATGCCGTCCATCACCCATTCCCGTCTATTGCGCAGCCAAAGCGGCGCGGACAAATCCCTGCGCCACACGGCGCGCTTCGGCATCCAGCGCGACGGCTTCGTCCAGCGAAGCAGGCGCGCGGCATTGGCCCATGGCGGCAAGGCACGCGGCCACGGAATCGGCAATTGCCAGAAAACCGACAGAACGCTCCAGAAACGCCGCAACCGCCACTTCATTGGCGGCATTGAGGATCGTAGGTGCCCCGCCCCCCGCCTGCAAGGCTTGGCGGGCCAGCGACAGGGCCGGGAACCGCTCAAGATCCGGCGGCTCGAAGGACAATCCGGCCAAGGCCGTCAGATCAAGGCGGCGCGCAGGGGAATCGACCCGGCGAGGCCAGCCCAAAGCCACGGCAATCGGCGTGCGCATGTCGGGCGCGCCGGCATGAAGCAGAACCGATCCATCGCGCCAGACGACAAAGGCATGGACAAGCGACTGCGGGTGCACGAGCACGTCCAGCCGCTCCGCCTCCAGCCCGAAAAGATGATGCGCCTCAATCAGCTCCAGGCCCTTGTTCATCAGGGTTGCACTATCAACGGAAATCTTCTGGCCCATCGACCAAGTGGGATGCGCGACCGCCTCGTCCGGCGTCACACGTGCCATGCGCTCGCGCGTCATGGTGCGGAAAGGACCACCGGACGCCGTCAGGACGATGCGCTCGACCGCCTCCGGCCAATTGGAATCGAAAAGCTGGAAGATCGCGCTGTGCTCGCTGTCCACCGGAATGAGGGTGGCGCCGCAGCGGCGCACTTCCTCCATGAAGAATGCGCCCGCTGAAACAAGGCACTCCTTGTTGGCCAGCGCCAATTTCGCGCCCCGGCGCACGGCCGCAAGGCTTGGCGCAAGCCCTGCGCTGCCGACGATCGCAGCCATTACGCATGGTGCGTCCATCGCGGCCGCATCAATGATCGCCTGGGGCCCTGCGCCCGTGCGGATGCCGGTTCCCGCAAGAAGGTCGGCAAGGGCCGCGCCGAGACCCGCATCGGCGACCGCGACGAATTGCGGCCGGTATTTGCGCGCCTGCGCCGCCAAAAGGTCGATGTTGCGCGCCGCCGTCAACGCGCAGAGGCCGATGTCCTCCTGGCCTGTCGCCTGAAGATGCGTGACTACCTCCAGCGTCGCGCAGCCGACCGAACCGGTTGATCCGAGGATCGTGAGGTTGCGCTTTGTCATTGCGCCACTGCAAAGCTGAAGGGCGCATCGGCATAGACGAACTTGACGGCACCATAGGCGAGGCTTGCCGCCATCAGGCTGTCAAGCCGGTCGAGAAATCCGCCATGACCGGGAATGACCGAGCCGGAGTCCTTCACATGGAAGTGCCGCTTGGCGGCGGATTCAGCAAGGTCACCGATCTGCGCAATCACCGAGAGCGCGAGTGCAGCAGCAATGATGGGCGCCAATTGCGTGCCAGGCACGACAAGCGCGAAGATGATGGCAGCGATCACAGATGCCGTCAGCGCGCCGCCGACGCCTGCCCATGTTTTCTTTGGACTGAGGCGCGGCATCAATTTCGGACCGCCGATCCAGGCGCCCGCCAGCATGGCGCACACATCCGTGCTCCACACCGTGAAGAGCAGCCACAAGAGGCTTTCAGCACCAAGGGCCGAACCCTCGCGCAGCCAGATCAGCGAGACGCTTGGCAGGGCGACATAGACAAATCCGCCAACAGCCCACATGGCGTTGCGCTTTTCGACCATCGCGACCAAGGCGGCGAGCGAGGCGCCCAAGGCGACGACCGCAACAGCCATTACGAAGTGACCAAGGGTTGCGAGCACGAGCACAAGGCCAAGCCCCAGCATGCTCGCCACAAGGGCAGCGTGCCATTTGCCCGGCACTGTCATGCGGTACCATTCGAACAACATCCGGCTTCCCGCCAGCGCAATCCAGGCCGCGAGCACCCAGCTGCCATAGTACACGACCACCATCGCGATGCCGACCAGCACCAAGGCCGATATCGTGCGCACCCCGAGATTGAGATTGGCAAAGCGCTGGGCAACGCCTGAATGCGATGAAGCTGGCGCCGGCACATCCGCTTTCGGGTCCGCCTGCCCCCCATCCGGCGCTGTCACGGCTGACGCTCCGGACCATCCGCGCCGAAGCGGCGGTCACGGCGATGATATTCGCCGAGCGCCGCTTCGAGGGTTGCCTTCGTGAAATCCGGCCACAGCTCGTCGACGAACACGAGTTCGGCATAGGCCGATTGCCAGATGAGGAAATTCGACAGGCGCTTTTCGCCGCTGGTGCGGATCACCAGATCAGGATGGGGTGCGCCGCTGGTCTGGAGGAATTGCTCGATGGTCGCGCGCGTGATCGCTTCCGGCGCAAGCCGGCCCTCAGCGACTTCCCGGGCGATGGCGCGCGCGGCATCCACGATCTCGTCCTGGCCGCCATAGTTGAAGGCGATCATCAAATTGAGCGCAGTGTTGTCGCGGGTGAGCGCTTCCGCCTTGCTGATGAGATCGACAATATCTCCCGCGACCATCTCGCGGCTGCCGATCACGCGCACGCGCACGCCCTTGGCATGGAGCTTTTCAAGGTCCTCGTTGATGAAGCGGCGCAGGAGACCCATCAGGCCGTCCACTTCTTCGGCGGGCCGGTTCCAGTTTTCGGACGAGAACGAGTAGAGGGTGAGCCACTTTATGCCGAGTTCGCCTGCGGCCTGCACAGCATTGCGCACGGCGTTGACGCCTGCGCGATGGCCCCAGATGCCCGGCATCAATCGCGCTTTGGCCCAGCGGCGGTTGCCGTCCATGATGATAGCGACATGGCGCGGCGGCGCTGGCCTTGCAGCTTGCCCTGGAGCCTTTGCGCGTTCCACACCTTCGGTCATGGCGCCCTTCATGCGTCCTGAACATGGCCCTTCAAAGGCCGTACCGGTCAGACCTGCATGATTTCCTGTTCTTTGTGTTGCAGCGCGGCGTCGATGTCCTTGATGGTGGCATCGGTCGCCTTCTGCACGTCATCAGCCTGCTTCTTGTGTTCGTCAGCGCTAATCACATGCTCCTTCTCAAGCCGCTTCAGGTGATCCATGCCGTCGCGGCGCACATTGCGCACGGCGACGCGCGCCTGTTCGGCATATTTGGCGGCGAGCTTGGCCAGCTCCTTGCGGCGCTCTTCCGACAAAGGCGGAATGGGCACGCGGATAAGCGTGCCATCGACCTGCGGATTGAGGCCGATTCCGGCATTGCGGATCGCCTTGTCCACCGACACGACAAGGCCGCGGTCCCACACCTGGACGGTAATCATGCGCGGCTCGGGCACGTTGACGGTTGCGACCTGATTCAGCGCCATGTTGCTGCCATAGGCATCGACATGAATGGGCTCGAGCAGCGACACCGACGCACGGCCCGTCCGCAGGCCGCTGAATTCGGTTTTGAGGGTCCCGACGGCGCCCTGCATGCGGCGTTTCAGGTCGGCCAGATCAAGTGGTTGCGGTGCTGCCATGGTATTGCTCCCTGCCTTCCCAGCCGGCTTCGGCTCATCCAACGGCGTCTTCGATCACCGTGCACGGTCCCTGCCCCAGAAGCGCGCGGACGAATCCGCCCCGCTTGTGGATATTGAAGACGATAATCGGAATATTGTTCTCGCGCGAGACGCTGATGGCTGCCGCGTCCATGACCTTGAGGTCCCGGGCGATGACCTCATGGTGGGTCAAACGGTCATAGCGGGTCGCGCCGGGGTCCTTTTTGGGGTCAGCAGAGTAAACGCCGTCAACCTGCGTGCCCTTGAAGAGGGCATTGCAACCCATTTCGGCAGCGCGCAGTGCCGCCGCCGTATCGGTCGTAAAGAAGGGATTGCCTGTGCCTGCCGCAAAGATCACGACGCGGCCCTTCTCCATGTGCCGGATCGCGCGACGGCGGATATACGGCTCGGAGATGGTGGTCATCGGAATGGCCGACTGGACGCGCGTATCGACGCCGATGCTCTCCAGCGCATTCTGCATCGCCAACGCGTTCATCACGGTTGCCAGCATCCCCATGTAGTCGGCCGTGGCGCGGTCCATGCCGGAAGCAGCGCCCGAGAGGCCACGGAAAATGTTGCCGCCGCCGATCACGAGGCAGACCTGCGCACCGGCGCTGATCGCATCCTTCACTTCGGACGCGATGCGCGTAACCGTTCCCAGATCAATGCCGTAACTCTGCTCGCCCATCAGGGCCTCACCCGAGACCTTCAAGAGCACGCGCTGGTAGCGGGTCTTTTCAGTCATCGGTGACGCTCCTCTTTGATCGGGTTCCGGGTGGCAGAGGCGTTGGCTCAGCCTTTCGCGGCAGCCGCGACTTCGGCAGCAAAATCCGTTTCCTGCTTCTCGATGCCTTCGCCCAGGGCAAATCGCACAAAGCCCTTGAGCGTGATGGCGCCGCCCACGCGACCCTCGGCTTCCTTGATGGCCTGCGCCACCGACTTGCCGGGATCATGGACGAATGCCTGATCGGTGAGCACGACTTCCTTGAAATAGGTCTTGATGCCGCTCTCGACGATCTTGGCAATCACGCCTTCCGGCTTGCCGCCCGCGCGGGCCTTCTCGGCCAGCACGTCCTTCTCGCGCGCGATCACCGCGGGATCAACGCCTTCGGCATTGAGGGCGACGGGATTGGCGGCCGCGACATGCATTGCGACCTGGCGGCCAAGCTGCATCAACTCGTCCGCGTTGCCGGCGGATTCAAGTGCGACGAGCACACCGATCTTGCCGAGGCCGGGCACAACCTGATTGTGCAGATAAGTGGCAATGACGCCCTGCCCGACCGACACCGACCTGGCGCGGCGCAGGCTCATGTTCTCACCGATCTTGGCCACAGTTGCCGTGATCTTGTCGGCAACGCTGCCGCCGCCCGGATAGGCGGCCGCGCGGATCGCGTCGGCATCATCACCCGTTTTCAGGGCAACAGCGGCGATGGACGCCACCATCTCCTGGAACTCGGGATTGCGTGCCACGAAATCGGTTTCGGAGTTCACCTCAACGACGACGCCCCTGGTGCCCGCAACTGACACGGCGACGAGGCCTTCGGCTGCCACCCGTCCGGCCTTCTTGGCGGCCTTGGAAAGGCCCTTCTTGCGCAGCCAGTCAATGGCGGCTTCAAGATCGCCCTTCGTCTCGTTGAGGGCGCTCTTGCAATCCATCATGCCCGCGCCGGTCTGTTCGCGCAGGTCTTTCACCATCTGTGCGGTGATGTTCGCGGTGACGTTTGACATGGGGTCATCTCTCCGGGATGCAGCGGGGCCGGACGCGAAGGCCCGGCCCATCAGGGTCAATCAGTTGGATCAGCGCGACCTGGCGACGCCGGATGGGCTTGTGTGGCACATCCGGCCAAAAGCGTCAGGCCGGCGCGGTCTCAGCCGGCAATTCCTCGACCGGCGCTTCTTCGGCGGCGCCGATGTCAACGCCCGATTGCGACTGGCCTTCGGAAAGACCGGAGATCACCGCACGGGCGGCAAGATCGCAATAAGACGAGATCGCACGCGCCGCGTCATCATTGCCCGGGATCGGGAAGGCAATGCCGTCGGGGTTCGAATTCGAGTCGAGCACGGCGACAACCGGAATGCCGAGCTTGCGGGCTTCGGCAATGGCGATCGCTTCCTTGTTGGTATCGATGACAAAGAGAAGGTTCGGCAGGCCGCCCATCTCCTTGATGCCGCCGAGCGCGCGCTCAAGCTTGTCGCGGTCGCGCTGGAGGTTGAGGGCTTCCTTCTTCGTCAGACCCTGGGCGCCGCCGTTCAGCGTCTCTTCGACCTGGCGCAAGCGACGGATCGAGTTCGAAATCGTCTGCCAGTTGGTCAGCGTGCCGCCGAGCCAACGGTGATTGACGTAATACTGCGCGCAGCGCTTGGCCGCTTCGGCCACCGGATCCGCTGCCTGGCGCTTGGTGCCGACAAACAGGATGCGGCCGCCTTCCATCGCGGTGCGCTTGAGCACGACCAGCGCCTGGTGCAACAGCGGCACTGTCTGGGCAAGGTCGATGATGTGGATGTTGTTGCGGGCGCCAAACAGGAAGGGCGCCATCTTCGGATTCCAGCGATGCGTCTGGTGGCCGAAATGCACGCCAGCCTCAAGGAGCTGGCGCATGGAAAAGTCAGGAAGCTGCATGTGTCTCTCTTTTCGTTCCGGTTGACCGGTACGGATCATGGCCGCCGCCCCGGTATGGGGCACCAGCACCGGATGGTCTGATAGACAAGGGACAATCGCCCTTGCCGCACAAACCCTGATCCGCACGGGAAGTGGCGGGGCTTATAGGCAATCACCTTCACGTGGGCAAGCCGATTTGACGTGCCAAGCCCGTCCCAACGCATTAGAAACCTTGGCCTTTCCCGCAAACGACGAATGAAAATTTGCCATGCCCGCCACACCCATCAGGCAATCCATTGAATTCATTGGCCGAAACGGCATCGGTGAGGTTTCACGGCTGGGTCTGGGGCACAAGGATGTCATTCCGCTCTGGTTCGGGGAAAGCGACCTCGTTACCCCGGATTTCATCCGTCAGGCGGCCAAACAGGCGCTGGATGACGGCCAGACCTTCTACACGTTCTCGGCGGGGCACCCGCGCCTGCGTCAGGCCATCGTGGACTGGACAAAGCGGCATTACGGGCTGGCACTTGATCTCGACCGGGTCACCGTGCCTGGCGCTGCGATGCTTGCCGTCATCACTGCCCTGCAATGCACGGTCGAGACGGGCGATGAGGTGATCGTCATCTCGCCGGTCTGGCCAAACATCTTTTTTGCCGTGCAGGCGGTCGGCGGCAAGCCGGTCTTCGTGCGGCTGGAGCGCGCGCATGGCGGGGCAAACTGGATGCTCGATTTCGATGCGCTGGCGCGCGCGGTCACACCGCGCACCAAGGCGATCTTCTGCGCGTCTCCGGGCAATCCCACCGGCTGGGTCGCCACAGAGGCCGAGCAGCGCAAGCTGCTCGCGTTTGCGCGCGCGCACGGCCTCGCCATTCTCGCCGACGAAGTTTACGGCCAGCTGGTCTATGATGCGCCGCATGCGCCTTCGTTCCTGACGATTGCAGAGCCGGATGACAACGTCTTTGTCATCAACTCGTTCTCCAAGGCATGGGCGATGACGGGCTGGCGCATCGGCTGGCTGATCGGCCCCAAGCGCCTTGCCCGCCCGCTGATGCAGCTTTCCACCCTCAACAACACGGGCGCGACGACCTTTGCCCAGTTCGGAGCGGTTGCAGCCCTTGAGCACGGTGACGATTTCGTGCGCGAGATGGTCAAACGCTGTGCGCACGGTCGCGACATCATGGACCAGTTCGTGCGCAGCCAGAACCGCGTCACCTGGTCAAAGCCCGAAGGCGCGTTCTATGCCTTTGTGGAAGTCGATGGCATGCGTGACAGCCTTGCCTTTGCCAAGGCGCTGGTGGAACAGGCGCGCGTGGGCGTCGCACCGGGGTCCGCCTTCGGGCCGGAGACGGACACGGAAAACGACCGCTATCTGCGCCTTTGCTTTGCCATCTCGCCCGACAAGCTTGAGACAGCACTGGGCCGCCTCTCGGATGCGCTGAAGAAAATCTGAAGCGTCAGACTTCTTCCACATCCACCACGCCGGGCAATGATCGGAGCGCACCGCGCAAGCGTGGCGTGACGGCGTAGCGGCCGGGCAATTCGACCTCCACCTCGCTGCCATCACCTGCCATCAGCACAAGCGAGATGAGGCCGCGGCCCGGATCGCGCGCCAATTGCTTGAGGCCGGCAATTGAATCCGGCTTGTCCAGAAACACACGCATGCCCGCCTCGGTTTCTGACGCCACCTTGTCGAGTGACTGCACGGTCTGGGCGCGCAGCTTCAGTTCCTCGTCCGTCCATTCGGCGACCGCATTGAGCACGACGGCGCGGCCCGGCTGGAGCAGGTCATTGGACTGCGCCAGCGTGTCGGAAAAAATCACCGCCTCGTAAAGACCGGTCACATCGGAGAAGCGCACGAAAGAATAGTCTTTGCCGCGCTGTGACTTGCGGTCGCGCCGCGCGATCACGACACCGGCCACGCGCACGGCGCGCTCACCGGCATTGCGGTCATTGAGCAGCTGGCTGTAGGTGACGACATTGGCGCGGCGCATGGCCGTGCGGTACTCGTCCAGCGGATGGCCAGAGAGATAGAAGCCGACCGCATCAAACTCGTGCTGCAACCGATCGGCGGGCGGCCAGTCCGGCTTTACCGGCAAAGGCGGATCCTTGGCGACGCCGCTTTCGCCGCCGAACATGCTGACCTGACCGCTTTCGCGGTCACGCTGCGCGCCTGACGCATTGGCAAGCATAAGGTCGGCACTGGCCATCACCTGCGCGCGGTTGGGATTGATACTGTCGAACGCGCCCGCAGCCGCGAGGCTTTCGAGCGCGCGCTTGTTCACCCATTTGGGATCAATCCGCCGGGCAAAATCAAAGAGCGACTTGAAGCGCCCGCCCGCCTTGCGTGTCTCTGCCACATGCTCCATCGCCTGACGGCCGACATTGCGCACCGCCGACAGCGCATAGCGGATGGCAGGCGCGCCATCTGCACCCGTCTCCACCGCGAACACGGCGGATGAATGGTTCACATCGGGCGGCAGGACCTTGAGGCCAAGCCGGGTTGCCTCCTGCGTGAAGACGTTGAGACGGTCGGTCGAGCCGATATCAAGCGTCATCGAGGCGCAGAGGAACTCTGCCGTGTAATTCGCCTTCAGCCATGCCGTCTGCCAGGCGACATGGGCGTAAGCTGCGGCGTGGCCCTTGTTGAAGCCGTAGTCGGCAAACTTGGCTGCCTGTTCGAAAATCTCGCGCGCGACAATCGGGTCGATGCCGTTTTTCTTCGCGCCGTCGACAAAGCGTTCGCGCTGCACGTCCATTTCCGCCTTGATCTTCTTGCCCATGGCACGGCGCAGAAGATCGGCTTCACCCATCGAATAGCCCGCAAGCTCGCGCGCGATGCGCATGACGTCTTCCTGGTACGTCATCACGCCGAATGTTTCCGACAGGATCGGCTCCAGCGCCGGATGCAGATAATCCGGCTGCTCGCGGCCATGCTTGCAGGCGATGTATTTCGGGATCGAGTCCATCGGGCCGGGGCGATAGAGCGCCACCAGCGCGATCAAATCCTCAATGCGGTCGGGCTTCAGCCGCCGCATCAGGTCGCGCATGCCCTGGCTTTCAAGCTGGAACACGCCGATGCCATCGCCATGGGAGAGCATGGCGAAAGTCTTTGGATCATCGAACTCGATGTTTTCCGCTTTCACGATGATGCCGCGCGCCGCCAGCATGCGTTCGGTCTCGGCAATCACGGTCAGCGTTTTGAGGCCGAGAAAGTCGAACTTCACCAGCCCCGCCGACTCCGCATCCTTGTAATCGAACTGCGTCACCGGCATGTCGGCCTTGGGGTCCCGATAGAGCGGCACCAGTTCGGTCAATGGCCGGTCGCCGATCACGATGCCGGCAGCATGGGTGGAGGCATGGCGGTAAAGGCCTTCGACGCCCTTGGCGATCTCGAAAAGCTTGGCGGTCGCCTCCTCCTCGCGGATGAGGCTGGCGAGCCGCGCGTCGCCTTCAACCGCATCTTTCAGTTTCACCTGTTTGCCGGGAATGTTGGGGATCATCTTGCAGATGCGATCCACCTGATTGTAGCCCAGCTCCATCACGCGGCCGACATCGCGCACGGCCAGACGCGCGGCCAGGGTGCCGAAGGTGATGATCTGCGCCACACGGTCGACGCCGTATTTCTCCTGCACATAGGCAATCACTTCGCCGCGCCGGTCCTGGCAGAAGTCGATGTCAAAGTCCGGCATCGAGACGCGTTCGGGATTGAGAAAGCGCTCGAAGACGAGATTGAAGCGGATGGGATCAAGGCTCGTGATGTCGAGCGCCCAGGCGGTGATCGAGGTTGCGCCCGATCCGCGCACGCCGACCGGAATGCCGCGCGCGCGCGTCCAGCGCATGAAGTCGGAAACGATGAGGAAATAGCCTTCAAAGCCCATGCGCGAAATGACCGACAACTCGAAGGCAAGCCGGTCGTGATAGGTTTTCTCGTCGGCGAAAAGCTTCGGCACTTCCTTCATTCGGCGAACGAGGCCCGCATGCGCCTGATGGGCGAGTTCTTCAGCCGCGGTGCGGCCATCAGCCGGTTTGAAGGCCGGCAGGATCGGGTTGCGTTTGGGCGGCATGAAGCTGACGCGACGGGCAATTTCGACCGTGTTCGCAACCGCCTCGGGCAGATCGGCGAAAAGTTCCGCCATCGCCTCACCCGATTTGAACCAATGTTCCTCGGTCACGCGGCGGCGTTCGCCATCGGACAATGTGCGGCCGACTGCGATGCACAAGAGCGCGTCATGCGCCTGCCAACCCGCGCGCGTCGCAAAGAAAGGCTCGTTTGATGCCACCAGCGGCAGGCCCATCGCATAGGCCATGGCAACAAGCGGCCCCTCCGCCTCGATCTCGGCACCAAGGCCATGGCGCTGGAGTTCGACATAGAGGCGGTCACCAAAGGCCGCACCCAGCCTTTCAAGCCAGAGCCGCGCCTGGGCCTCGTTGCCGTCGATGAGGGCACGGTTGACGGGTCCATCCGGTCCGCCGGTCAGAAGGATGAGACCATCGTGGCGGGCTTCAAGGTCTTCAAGCCGCACATGCGGGCTCTCGTCGCCGCTCACTTCCAGATGCGCCTTGCTCGCCAGCGCCATCAGGTTGCGCCAGCCCGCCTCGTTGCGCGCGATGGCGGCAATGCGCGGCAGCATGCGGGTTGAGCCTTGCGATTTGCGCCCACCCGCCGCGATATCGGCGACGCTCAGCGTGCAGCCGATGATCGGCTGGATGCCTGCCGCCGAAAGCTTCTCGGTAATTTCGACTGCGCCAAAGAGGTTGTTCGTGTCGGTGATGCCAACGGCCGGCATGCGGCTTTCGCGGCAAAGCACCGGCAATTGCTCAACCCTGACCGCGCCCTCGAGCAGCGAGTAGGCGCTGTGCACGCGCAAATGGATGAAGGGTGATAGGCCGGTCAATTGTCCCCTCCATTCGTCCCTATTGCCGCCATCAAACGACGGCATGCGCTGGCCGGTTCTGTGAAGCAAGACGATTCACGCTGCCGCGGGAAGGGGGAAAATTACGGCCCGCTACTAAGACGCCCGTTTCAGATACGCTTTTCAGATTCCCGGGCCGCCAGCGAGGAAGCCGACAAAGACATGGGCGCCATAGACGAAGGCGAGGAACAGGGCGGTCGCGCCGATCTCACGCATCCAGGCCGAAGCGTTGCCCGAGCGGTCAAAGCGACTGGTTGCGATGCGCGAGCCACAGGTGTTGCGGAGATGGTTCATGGTGTTGTCCTTCCTCTTATGTTTTCTATATGTTCTCCATAAGTTCTTAATGTCAAGCTACGAAGTCGGCCACCGCTAATGGCGGTGCGGGTATGCGGGTAGCCCAAGGATTGTGTTTCAGGAAGGTTTGTTGGTCGGGGGGCTTCAGGTCCGCTCGACCAGATGTCCGTCTTCCAGCACGAAAGTGCGGTCGGCAGCTTCGGCCAGCCCGTGATTATGGGTGGCGATAAGGGCGGCAAGGCCGTCACCCCGGACAATCTCCAAAAGGAGTGCAAAGACCTTGTCGGCGGTCTTGGGGTCAAGATTGCCTGTCGGCTCGTCCGCCAGCAGGAGTTTGGGGCGGTTCGCGAGCGCCCGTGCCAAGGCCACGCGCTGCTGCTCACCGCCGGAGAGCTGCGCCGGGCGATGGGTCAGGCGCTCGCCCAGCCCCACCCGCTCCAGCAATCCGGTCGAGCGCGCCTGCGCCTCCGCTTTGGGGACGCCGGTGATCATTTGCGGGATGGCGACGTTTTCGAGCGCCGAAAATTCCGGCAAGAGATGATGGAATTGATAGACGAAACCCAATGACCGGCGGCGCACGCCGGTGCGCTCGGCATCGGACAGGGCTTCGACGGTCTCGCCCTCGATGCGCACGATGCCGGCGGTGGGCGCCTCCAACAGCCCCGCGATGTGCAGAAGCGACGACTTGCCGGAGCCCGACGGCCCCAGGAGCGCCACAAGCTCGCCAGCGCGGATCGAGAGATTGACGTCCGCAAATACGTCCAGCCGGTTGTCGCCCGCCCCAAAGCTGCGCGCGACATTGATGAGGCCCAGCACTTCCTCGCCGGGTGCTGCCTTACTCATAGCGCAGCGCCTCCACCGGATCGAGGCTGGCGGCGCGCCATGACGGATAAAGCGTCGCCAGGAACGAGATCGACAGCGACATGAGCACGACGGATGCAACCTCGCCCCATTCCATGTCGGCGGGCAACTGGCTGAGGAAGTAAAGCTCGGGATTGAAAAGTTCGGTTCCCGTCAGCCATTGAAAGAACTGGCGGATGCTCTCGATGTTCTCGCAAAAGACCACGCCGAGCAGAAAACCGCCCAGCGTGCCAAGCACGCCGATGGACGAGCCCGCGATCATGAAGATGCGCAGCACCGCACCACGCGTTGCGCCCATGGTGCGCAGGATGGCGATGTTCCGGCTCTTGTCCTTCACCAGCATGATGAGGCCCGAGATGATGTTGAGGGCAGCCACCACAATGATGAGGGTGAGGATCAGGAACATCACATTGCGCTCGACCTGGAGCGCTGTGAAGAAGCTTGCATTCACGTCCTGCCAGGCAACCACTTGCGCGATGCGCGGCGAGACCGCGGCAACCGCCGCCGCCACACCATCCAGATTGTCCGCGTCCAGGGTCATCACCTCGATGGCCGTGACCGTGCCTTCATGGTTGAAGAAGAGCTGCGCCTCCTCCAGCGGCATGAAGACATAGGCGCTGTCATATTCCGACATGCCGACATTGAACGTGCCTGCCACGCGATAGGTTTTGATGCGCGGCGTGGAGCCAAAGGCCGTGACCGGCCCCTTCTGGCCGATGATGGTGATCCGGTCATCCGGCCCGATCCCCAATTGGCGTGCCAGCCTGCGTCCGATGATGACGGATTTGCCCTGCGCAAAGGTTTCCATCGCGCCGGGCGAGAGGGTGTCGGAAACAAGCGTGAGTGACGCGAGATCATCCGCGCGCATGCCGCGCACCAGGGCACCCGTGCCGGTCTCGTTGGCCGACGCCATGGCCTGCCCATCCACGATGGGGGCCGCGCGCGTGACACCTTCAATGTTGCGGATGGCGGCTGTGGTCACGTCGTAATCGTAGAGCGGGCCTGCAATCGGCTGCACCAGAAGATGGCCATTGAGGCCGAGGATGCGCGACAGCAACTCGGTGCGGAACCCGTTCATCACGCTCATCACGATGATGAGGGTCGCCACCCCCAGCGCGATGCCGAGAAACGAGAAGATCGAGATGATGGAGACAAAGCTCTCCTGCTTGCGGGCGCGCAAATAGCGTCCGGCCATCATCCATTCAATGCGGGCAAAGGGCCGTGCGGCCATGCCGGTTTACGCCTTGTGTGCAAAATGGTGTGCAAAACGGTTGAGGGCGGCTTCCGGCGACAGGGTCTCGCGCGCGCCGGTGCGCCGGTTCTTGACTTCGATCTCGTTTTTTTCAAGGCTGCGCGGTCCCACGATCAACTGCCAGGGCAGGCCAATGAGGTCGGCACCGGCAAATTTGGTGCCCGGACGCTCGCCGGTGTCATCGTAGAGAACACTCACGCCTGCTTTGGTGAGACCCGCATAAAGCGTGTCGCAGGCGCCTTGTGTTTTCGCGTCATCGTGCTTGAGATTGAGCAGCGCCATATCGAAGGGTGCGACCGCTTCGGGCCAGATGATGCCTGCGTCGTCGTGGCTCGCCTCGATGATCGCCCCCATCAGGCGCGACACGCCGATGCCATAGGAACCCATCTCGACAAGAACGTCGGTGCCGTCGGGGCCCGTTACTTTGGCGTTCAGGGGCTTTGAGTATTTCTGGCCGAAATTGAAAATATGGCCCACTTCGATGCCGCGTGCCGACACGCGCTTGTCTTCGGGCAGCGCATCAAAAGCCGCGGCGTCGTGCTTATCCTCGGTCGCGGCATAAAGCGACAGCCGCGGCGCCATCAGCGTCTCCAGATCGCTCTCATAATCCAAATCCGCGCCGGGTGCGGGCATTTCCACGAGATCGCGGTGACAGAAGACCTGGCTCTCGCCCGTTTCGGCGAGGACAATGAACTCATGGCTGAGCTCGCCGCCGATCGGCCCTGTCTCGGCGCGCATCGGGATGGATTTGAGCCCCATGCGCGCAAAGGTGCGCAAATAGGCCGCAAACATCCGGAAATAGGCGCGCCGCGCTGATGCGGGATCCAGATCGAACGAATAGGCGTCCTTCATCAGGAACTCGCGGCCGCGCATCACGCCAAAGCGCGGACGCACCTCATCACGGAATTTCCACTGGATGTGATAGAGGTTGAGCGGCAGCTGGCGGTAGGATTTCACCGATTTGCGGAAAATGTCGGTGATCATCTCCTCGTTCGTGGGGCCATAGAGCAGATCGCGCTCATGGCGGTCGGTGATGCGCAGCATCTCCTTGCCATAGGCGTCATAGCGCCCGCTTTCTCGCCAGAGATCCGCCGATTGCAGGGTCGGCATCAGCAACTCGACGGCGCCTGCGCGGTCCTGCTCCTCGCGCACGATCTCTTCGATCTTGCGCAGCACGCGATGGCCGAGCGGCAGCCAGGAATAGATTCCTGCCGACATCTGGCGGACCATCCCGGCGCGCAGCATCAGGCGGTGGGAGACGATCTCAGCGTCCGCTGGGGTCTCCTTGAGAAGGGGCAGGTAAAAGCGTGACAGGCGCATGGCGATTCCGGCAGCAGATTGTTGCCGGGCCGGTTTATCCGCCGCCGGAGCCGAATGCAATCAAGGCCCTGCCCGCTCCTCAATCGCCAATCCCGTAATGCGCCAATACCTGCCCGATCCAATCGGATCCGGTCGCCAGAGGCACATCGACGGGAATGCCGGTCGCATTGAGGCCGCGCGTTGCCACTTCGTCCGACCAGGCCATGGTGGGAAAGCCAATGAGATGGCGCAATTGACCGCCGCCCACCTCGAACATCGCAACACTCTGGTAGTCGATTGACCCGCCCGTCGGCGCACCAAAGACAGTCACCCGCGTGCTGCGGCCAGTGTCGAGCCGGAATGCCTCAGCGGCGCTGACCGTGTCCTCGTCCGTCAGAATCGCAATTGCGGCAGGACCGCCCTCAAATGGCGCCACCGGCGGCGCTGCCATGATCCCGGCGGCTGCATTGCGATCCAGGAACCAGGGCACCAGCGTGCCCGGTGCGGCTTCCATGCGGCGCAGAAAGTCATCCATCATGTCGCGCTCGGGCCCGGCTGGGTATTGATCACGCAGGCTCTGATAATATCTTTGCATCGCTGGCGATGATACGGCGATGGGATAGGCAGGAACGGCAAGCGACGGCTTGCTCTCTTGCGACACAATGTAGGGCAACAAAGGCGCTGCCATCGTGCTGCTACCGCCCTCATTGGCACGGAGGTCGATGATCAGAAGACGGCTCTGCGCGATTTTTGCCCCATGCTCGGACAGAAGGGCCGAGAGCGCACCGGAATGGCGCGGGTCCATCGAGGCGAGCGAAACAAGGACGGCGCCATTGCCCAGATCGGCAAACAAAGGCGCGCGGGGTTCAGCAGGATCATAGGCAGGTGAGGCCACGGATGAGGCCCGGCGGGCCCATGTTTGTGGCGCCATATGGAGGAAGTGGCCATCACGCTGCAGAACGGCGCGCCGCCGCACTTTTGCCCGATCCGCGCCGCGGCGAAGCGTTGCCCACAAGACACCATCGCGCATCGCAAAAGTGGCGATTACATCGCCCGGCTTCCATGAATCATCCCCGGAAGATGTGACAACGGCGATCCATGATTGCGACCCCGACGCAGGTTCCGGCGCAATCCTGATGCCGGTCTGCGCCATGACCCAATCACCCGCCAAAGGGTCTTCCGTCGTAGGTGCCGCAAGCGATGCAAGATCACTCACAGGCGCTGCCGCGCGCAACGCGTCTGCCTCGTCTTCCGAAACCTCAACATTTTCGATCAGAAAGAGGTGTGGATCATCAAACCAGCCAACCAAGGATTGGGCGATGAACGTGCATTCGGCCCGGGGTTCTGCCTCCGCTTCCGTGATCCGGGCGGCGGAGAATTCCTGCCACGCCGTCAGCCGTGCATTGTCCGGTCGGACAGCCAAGGAATATCCGACATAGTCAGCCTCAATCCTCTGGCGAACCTCGCGCACAAAATCGCCGCAAGCCTCGTCCGCAGTCGCGACGGGGGCGTTTGTTCCCGCGAGGCTGGCGCCAAGCGCAAGGGCAGTAAAAATCAATCGAAGACGCATGGTAAAACCTCGCTTGGGACGCAGATCTCCGTTCGCGGGTTGTGCCCCCCCCCGCGTTGACCGGTCTGCTGATGTCGGGAAAAGGCGGCTCTGGGGCCGGATCAGTTTACTCGGGCAGGCCTATGCATGTGAGAAGTGCAAGCTGAGCGGATGTGAGACCGTCCATGAGTGCATTCCAGGCAAAGTTGCTCTTTGCTTCGGCACAGACGCGTTGCTGGCGCTTTACCCAATCTGCATCGGGATTGGCGAACGGCATGTCTGGCGTCCACGCATTCGTGCTGGCATCGCCGTGAACCGGATTGACCGACGCCCATTTGACGTCTGCGGGCCTGGCCGCGCTGATCGCAACGCCGGCCAGCATTGCGGTTGCGACGACAGCTCCCAGCCCGGCGGAGAGGCGTCGTCCTGTATCACGCGAGGATTTCAGCATGAGAATGCGCTCCTTTGTGTTTCTGCTATCGGTTGAGAAGAGGCTGCATCCGGCCAACGGCGCCGGTCCCGCGGTGCAGGATTTGAGGATCAGTTCAGCGTAACGGCGCCGCGAGTGGTCACCGGCTTCAAGCACTGCTGCATCGCAGGAAAATTCCTGGTCGGCTGCCAGACCGCTTGCTGCCGCGTGCACCAGCGGATTGAACCAGAAGAGGCTGCGCAAAATGACCATGGCTGTGTTGATGGCCGGATCATGCCGACGCAAATGTATCCGCTCGTGCGCCAGCACCAGCGCGCGCTCGGCAGCGCTGTAATCGGTCAGGAAACTGGCAGGAACGATGATGCGCGACCGAAACACGCCAAGGACAAACGGTCCCGCATTGCCCGACGAGAGCCAGACCCGGGGACCGTGTCCACAGAGGGGGTGGAGCTGCCCTATCGCCCGCCGCAACGCCCGCTGGCGTCCGGCGAAGATGGCGGCCGTGATCCCAATTCCTGCGAGCCATAGGGCGAGAATGACGACGGGAAGTGAACCGGAAGCCCCACCGACGACCATACCCACACCATCCTGCGCCAATCCGTAGGCCGAAGAAGCGAACTCGGGCAGGATCACTTCGCGCGCTGGAATCAGCCAGGCGCTTGCCGCCAGCAGCGGTGCAAGCCACAGCAAATAGGCCACACCCGCGCCGAAATGGCGGCGCACAGCGTTGCGCACGGCCAGCACGGCCACGATGCCGAGGCTGAGCGAGATGTTGATCCAGATGACCGTGTCGAGGAGCTCACTTGTCATCGTCGATTTCCCCCACGAGCCGCTTCAGTTCTTCCAGATCACTGCCACTCAGTTTCTTTTCCTGCGCGAAGTGAAGCACCAATGGCGCGAGCTTGCCGTCGAACAGGCGATCAATGAGCCCTTTGCTCTCGCTTCGAACCCAGGCCTCACGCGCAACCACGGGGCGATAGAGATATTTGCGTCCGGCGCGGGACGCGGTGATCGCGCCCTTGGTCAGGAGGCGGTTGATCAGCGTCTTGATCGTCTTCTCTGACCAGTCCGGCCCGTCTCTGTCCTTGCCGAGTTCCGTGACGATATCTTCGGCGGCCAGCGGACTCTTGGTCCACAGGCATTCCATCACGACACTTTCGGCTGCACTGATCCGCATCGATTACCTCCGTAATCGATGCATTGATTACATGCGTAATCTATGGTGTCAAGCGGCACACGGAATTGTTACTCGCCGCGCGGCTGCATGCCCTGAAACGCGACCCGGGCGCCCATGGTCTCGATGAGCTTCAGGACGTCCACATCGGGCTCCACCAGCGTGCCAGAGCCCGGCACACCGTCCTCAAGCTGGCTGACGGTGAAATCCATGCGCCGCTCATAGGTGCGCTCAATCTGGTTCCTCAAGCCTTGCTCGGCCAGATACCAGCGCCGCTTGGTCGAGCCATCCGGGCATGAGGCCAATTCCGTCTCACTGGTCGCGCCCCAGCGCCGTTCGATGCAGTGATAGGGATCAAACGAGAGTTTGAAGATGCGCTGCGAGATTTCCGCAAAATCGAGCGTCACGATCTGGCGGTCGGAGTTGGAATAAGTGATGCGGCAGGCCGCCGCCTCGCGCTGATACGCTTCCAGAAGATCAGCCTTGAGATTGAGGCCGTCATAGGCAACGCGCGTATCGCGGTCGATCCAGAGCTGGATCAGGCGACCCATTTCGGTGCGGAATTCGACAAAGCGGGTCTTGAGGCGCGCGTCGCGCGACGGCGTCGAATAAATCTCCCACTCCATCTGGTCGGTGCCATAGATGTTGGGCGGCAGGCGACCCGGCTGCTCCTTCCGGTGGATGCCCGCGTCGATCGCAGCCTCGACCGCTGCGACGCGATCATGCAGGTCAGCGCAGAGGCTGCGGATGGTCGTGGAGAGTTCATAGACCGGATTGTAATGGAACTCGCCCGACGACAATTGCGAGCGGACATATTCGTAAAAGCCCATCTCGACGCCGTCACGGATGAACTTGCCCGCATGCCAGTCGCCTTGCGGGTCGGGCACGTTGCCGAGATATTGCTCCATGGAGAATGTCGGGATTTCTTCGTTCTTTGCCAGAACGATGCGACCGCCGACAAGTTCGTCGCCACGCCGGTTGGCACCGACAAGCTCAATCGGACGCCAGGCCTTGATGCCCGCACCCAGATGGGGGTCCGCCCGGCCAAACTGCGCGCCGAAGACGCTGCGGGTCAGCGAATAATCGGGATGCGAATCCATGTAATGGATGCGGCCATCCTCCGCCACCTTGTAGATCACCACGACATGGCCGTTGATGTCATAAACGGGCATGCCGGGCCGGATCGTCTCGCGCGTGATCGCAGGCGAATAGAAATCCGTGTAGGGCGCGTCATCCCATTCCGGCCCCACCCGGAACGTGGCCGAGGACACCATGTCCCTGATCTGGCTGAACACCGAGGCGATGGAGGCCCCTCCCCGGCCTGTGATGCTTACCCGGTCAGTGATCAGATTGCCGCCTGTGTTGAAGCGCAGGTCTGACTGGCCCTTCACACGCGGGCGCACACCTGCGGCAAAGCTGAAGGGCAGTCCGTTTTTCGAGGCGTAATAGGCGCGCAAAAAATAAGCGAGATCGGCGCAGTCGGAGTCGAAGTTGATGCTGCGGTGATCCGTGCCCACATAGCGGTTGGCAGAGGAGCGCATGCATTCGTTCGGCGTCGAGCAATTGCTCTCTCCGATCTGGGTGACGAAGGCCTCAAAATCCAGCTCGTCCTCGGGCGACCAATGGGTTTTGGTCAAAGGCCAGCCCGCCAGTGCTGTGGCAGCCAGACCGGACACGGCCACAGCCGCCAACGCCATCACTCCCACAACGCGATACAGAAAACGCATGCTTCCCCCGAGGCTTGCCGCCTGCAGTCAAAGCGTCGGATGAGGCGGGGCCAAGGTCAAGGGGTTCTCCGCCACAAGCCTGTTCAGCGGGCGCGGACTGGACAATTGGCCGGGGCTGTTCGCGTCACATCTTCGAGGTTACCGGTCGTTGTGACCGCGCCCGTTTCCAGATCGACCCGGAAATCGCCCAGGATGAACTTGAGGAGGACGCCATTCACTGTACGTGAGGGCCACTCAGCGGGGACGCGCAGTTCGCCCTGAAGGCGGGGACCGGCCAGATCAGCCGCAGCGACAGGCTGCCCATGCACATCAACGCCTGCCGCATAATCCGCCCCAGGTCCTGCCAGATCGGCAGGCACGGCGCAGGCATTGGGGCTTTCAAGGATGTCGCCGCGCGCGTCACTGACCGGCCCCATTTGGGTCAGAGCAAATGCGATGGCGATGGGCAGATGGACACGCATCCGTTCATCAAACGCCGCGTGGCGATGAATGACAATTCGTCAAGTGCTGCCATGGTTTACGAAATGATGCTGATTTGCCGAATCTACGCGATGCGCTATGCTCACGGCGCTTCACAACGGGCGACAAGCCCTTCCTGGGGAGGAACCGCGCCTTCGGGCGCGGGTGATAAGGGAAGCCAAAGCAGGCGCGCCACTATGGCTGCGCCTGTTTTGTTTTCGGGCTGCCAGAACCCGTTCCTCAATAGCGCAGCCAGGCCTCAAACCAGCCGCGATCCATGACGACCCAGACGCATGCAGTCAGGATTGCTGCAATCAAGGTCGCTGCCAGCATCTTGCGCAACATCAGCGGGCGCGCCGGCGCGCCGGGATCGGTCCCTGCTTCCACAAGGCCCTGCTCAAGCTGCGAGCGCACACCCCACGGCAATGCCGCGATGAAGCTGAGCCACCAGACAATCACATAGATGACGACCGTTCCGAACGCGCTCATGGGGACGGTCCCTTACCCTTCCTGTCAAACCTGCTCGAGTTCGATCAGCGTGCCGTTGAAATCCTTCGGGTGCAGGAAGACGACCGGCTTGCCATGCGCGCCGATGCGCGGCTTGCCGGTGCCGGTGATCGTTGCCCCTTCGGCGCGCATCTTCGCGCAGGCGGCTTCGATATCCTCGACCTCGTAGCAAACGTGATGGATGCCGCCCTTCGGGTTCTTGTTGAGGAAGCTCTGGATGGGCGAGTCCTGCCCCAGAGGCTCCAAAAGCTCGATCTTGGTGTTGGGCAATTCGATGAAGACGGTCACAACGCCATGGTCAGGCTGCGGCACGGGGTCAGAGACTTTGGCTCCCAGCACGTCGCGATAGACCTTGGCGGCCTCGGCGATATTCGGCGTAGCAATGGCGACGTGGTTGAGGCGACCGATCATGGGCTGTTCCGCAGGACTGAAAGTGACAATGGAACCTAGTTAGGGCCAGGCCGCCTGGCTAGCAAGGGGCAAGGGTTGCGTTGCACAGCGATCACGCGTGGTTCGACGAAGGCTCACCAAAAGGCCCATTGTTCACTGCATTTTTGCAAACCACTCACTTCCTCGTCCTGAGCCTTTGTCGAAGGACGCAAAGTCGTTGCGCAGGGCGCCGCCTACCGCACATTGGCCGACGGCACCACGCGCGACGCAGCCGGCAACCCTGTCGCCTCAAGCTTGCCATCGCGGATTTCACAGGCGCTGCCTGCAGCATCGACAAAATAGGCGTCTCCCAGCGTCTCACCATTGCCGTAGCGAAAATCGCTGGTCGCAATCAACCGTTCCTGCGCCTTGCCGTCATCGCTGTCCGAATAGATGACCGACAGATAGCCCTGTGGTTCGGCAAATTTCAGGCGGATATGCCAGATATCGCCGAGCATGGTGATCTCGGCGGTCGGCGGGGATGTTGCCGTGCCGCTCGCCGGAATGACCTCGCCCCGGCGTGTCACCGCATATTGCACCGGCGGCGCCAGATTGCCGCAGAACGCGCCGGCACCGCCACCACTCACCCAGAACTCCAGATGATCTTCCTTCACCCAGGATGATGCGGTCTCAATCCATGTGTCATCCGTGATCTCGATGATGTAGTCGCCTTCGCCTGCCGTCACCACACGCATCGTGGCATCTTCAGCAGCACCGGGCGCGCCGTGCACGACAAAGCCGCGCTGGCCCGAGGAGTCGATCAGGGCCGCACAACTGCCCAGCGCGAAGGCACCCTCGGGAAAGGCATTGAGTTTGGGGATCAGCACATAATCGCCTTCGGGATCGCCCGTGCCGCAATCGCCGATCGTAAAGTCTTCCTCCAGCGGCGTGCCATCAGATGCACAGGCCATGTTGTGATGCGCGCCGGCGCCCGAGAATGTCTCCCAGTTCCAGCGCCGGGCCGACCACTCGGATGACAGCGCGTGCCATCCGCAACTGTTCTCGCGGCGAACCTCGAACGGATCGAGCGAGACGTCATAGGTCATGTCCCAGCGCCAGGCCGAACCACCCATCTGGCTCCAGACCAGGCTGTTCTCGCTGATCGTAATGAAGTCTTCGCCCACGCCGGACGCGCCATAGCCGTCATTGCAAAGCTGCATCAGCAAAACCGGCGGCTTGTCTGTTTCCACCCATTCGAGCCAGAAGGCACGGATGCCGGGGCGGCAGGCAAAGAAATCGTCTTCAGCGCCCGGCGCGTTGTCGATCAGCACCTCATGGATGCGCATAGGCACCCCGCTTGCACCCCTGCCCGCATCCCGGCTTTCGACGATGCGGCAAGGTTCCGCGACATCCTTGCAGAAGACAGCCTCAAGCGGCGAAGGCGCAAGAAGGAGGAATAGAAGCACCATCGACAGACCTTCCCGGATACTCAGATACGGATCACTTCAACCCGCACGACCGGGCGCTTTCCCCAATCCGCCTGGGCTGCCCGGCGCACGGCGCGGCGGACAGTTTCGGCTGTCTCGCCGTCATCATCAAGGCGGCGGAGATGGGAGACCGCGTCGGTGGCTGCTTCCTGCAAGCCCGCCAACAGCTTTTCGGGAACTCCCTCGGCGATCAAGGCAGGATCAGCTGCCAGCTTGTTCTTGCGGTCGATCACAAGCGTGATCGCAATGAAGCCTGCAAACGACATCGAGCGCCGCGCCTTGGCGCCGCTTTCATGGGCGGGCAGCACCAGCGCCCCGTCGCGGTGAAGGCGACCGAAGGGTACTTCGTCCACCTGTTCCGGCTTGCCGGGCGCAAGACGGATCATGGCGCCGTTCCCGGCGATCAGGGTTTCGGGCACCTGAAGGGTGCGGGCAAGCCGTGCATGCTCGTGCAGATGGCGCATCTCGCCATGAACGGGGATGGCGATGCGCGGCCGCACCCAGCGGTACATGTCCGCCAGCTCGTCGCGCGCGGGATGGCCGGAGACATGCACGTTGTGGTCCTGATCGGTGATGATCTCCACATCCCGCGCGGCCAGCGCGTTCTGCAGGGCAAAAACGGTCTTTTCGTTGCCGGGGATGACACGCGACGAGAAGATCACCGTATCGCCCTTTTCCAGGACCACATCGCGATGCTCACCCGCCGCAATGCGCTGCATGGCCGAGCCCGGCTCGCCCTGGCTGCCGGTGCAGAGATAAAGCACGCGGTCGGGCGGCAGATATCCCGCCTTTTCAGCGTCGATCAGTTCAGCGTCGATGTCGAGGTAGCCGGTCTCGCGCGCGGCGTTGGTGATGCGGTGCATCGACCGGCCGACCAGCGCCACATGGCGGCGGGCCGCACGCGCTGCCGCGATGATCGATCTCAGCCGCGCGACATTGGACGCAAACGCCGTCACCGCGACGCGCCCCCTGCACTCGCGCACGACAGGAATCAGGGCCTTGCGCACATCATCCTCGGACCCGCTGCGGCCCGGCACAAAGACGTTGGTGGAGTCACAGGTCATCGCCAGCACGCCCTCATCGCCCAGGCGGCGAAGCGCAGCCTCGTCGGTCGCGGTGCCGATGAGCGGCGTCGGATCGATCTTCCAGTCGCCGGTGTTGAGGATGGTGCCAAGCGGTGTGCGGATCGCGACCGCATTGGGCTCGGGGATCGAGTGCGTCAGGCTGATGAGCTCAACGTCAAACGGCCCGATCTTCTGGCGCGTCGACAAAGCCAGCACGCGGATGCGTGCGTCGCTTGCATCGCCATCTTCTGCCAGCTTTGCGTTCAGCACGGCGGCCGTAAACGGGGTCGCATAGATGGGACAGCGCAACCGGTTCCACAGCCACGGCACCGCGCCGATATGGTCCTCGTGCGCATGGGTCAGCACCAGGCCGACGAGGTTCTTGCGATGCTCCTCGATGAAGGTGATGTCGGGCATCACCACATCGACGCCGGGCACGGTTTCATCGCCAAAGCCGATGCCGAGATCAACCATCAACCATTTGCGGTCGCGCGGCGGCCCGAACCCGTAAAGGTTCAGATTCATGCCGATTTCGCCCGCGCCGCCCAGCGGGAGATAGACCAGTTCGTCCGCGTCGGCAGTCGTTTTCATCCGCGGGCTGCGGCGGGCACGCGGCCCAGCTTCACATTGCGCTGATAGATGTCGACGAGGCCCCGGATCGTGAGATCCGCATCCACCTTGTCGATCACCAGCGTCGCGTGGCGGAAAAGTGCCGAAAGCCCGCCGGTTGCAACCACGGTCATCGGCTTGCCGTATTCGGCCTTGATGCGCGCGACAAGCCCCTCGACCAGCGCGACATAACCCCAATACACACCCGACTGCATCGCGGGGATCGTGTCATTGCCGATCACCGATTGCGGACGCTCGATCGCGATGCGCGGCAGCTTGGCGGCGGCGGCATGCAGTGCCTCCATCGACAGGTTGACGCCGGGCGCGATCACGCCGCCCATATAGTCGCCCTCCTCCGAGATGATGTCGAATGTCGTGGCCGTACCGAAATCCACCACGATCAGCGCGCCCTTGTAGGTCTCATGCGCCGCCACCGCATTCACGAGGCGGTCCGCGCCGACGGCATCCGGGCGGTTGACCCTGATGTTGAGGCCAAGCTCGGTCTGCGGCTCGCCCACCACCAGCGGTTCCACACCCAGCCAGCGGCGGCAAAGCATCCGCAGATTGAAGATCGCCTGCGGCACGACGGTTGCGATGATGGCGGCCTTGAGGTCCCTCAGATGCAGCCCATCCAGCTCCATCAGCTGCGCTAGCCAGACAACATATTCGTCCGCCGTTCGCACATCTTTCGTGGACGCGCGCCATTGGCCGCGCAAGCGTTCGCCGTCATGGACGGCAAAGACGATATTGGTGTTGCCGGCATCAATCGCAAGCAGCATGGCGCATCCCCTCGAAGCCGGTCCGGCACGCATCTTTTCAGCCCAGCGGAAATACGTCGCCCGCCGTGACCGCCCGCGTCAAGCCTTGGGCATCGCGCACCAGAAGCGCGCCCGATACATCAAGGTCAATCGCGGTGCCTGTCCAGCTTTCGTTTGACAGGTTGACGGTCACGTCACGCCCGATCAGAGCCGTCCGCGCCAGCCAAGCCTGCCTGATGGGGCCAAAGCCATCGCTTTCCCACACGCGCAGCCAGCGATCAAAGGCGGGCACCAGTGCCGCAATTGCCTGCGCGGGCGACATTTCGATGCCGTTCGCCGCCAGCGAAGAGGCCGGATAGGGCGTACCCTCCGGCGCATGAAGCAGATTGACGCCAACGCCGATCGCCACCCAATCGACCAGATTGCCCGCATCGGACGCGGATTCCACCAGAAGTCCCGCTACCTTGGCGCCGTCGATCAGGACGTCATTGGGCCATTTGAGTGACGCCACTTTTTTGCGTGCGGCGGCGTCAATCATGTCGGCAACGGCAAGACCCGCCGCGAATGAAAGGGTTGCGGCACGCGCCGCATCGACATGGGGCGAAAAGAACAGGGTCGCCATCAGATTGCCGCGGGGGGACACCCAGTGGCGCTCGCGGCGGCCACGGCCCTTTGTCTGTTCCAGCGCGAGGATGGCGAAGCATTCGCGCTCGCCGGCGGCTGCCATGCGGCGCGCCTCGTCCATGGTCGAGTCAATCGAGTCATGAACCGCGACGCGCCAGTTTTGCGGCCAGGCCATGGCGTGCTCAGTTCACCAATGCGGCGGCGGCAGCCGACGCCGCCTCGATCAGCGGGGCGGGCATCAGCACGAAGAACAGCGTGAACGCCGTTGCTGCAAACGCGATGACGCGAAGCTCCACATCCATCGGGCGGACAAAAGGCTGGCGCGGCTCGCCGTTGATCATCAGCATCACGATGCGCACGTAGTAGAAGGCGCCGACAACGGAGGCGAGCACACCAACAACGGCCAGCACCCACATGCCCTGCTCGACTGCCGCGCTGAACACATAGAATTTGCCGAAGAAACCGGCCAGCGGCGGAATGCCTGCATAGGAGAACAAGAGGATTGTCAGCGCGAAGGCATAAAGCGGCTGCGATTTGGCAAGGCCCGCCAGATCCTCGATCTCCTCAACATGGCCCTCACGGCGACGCATGGCGAGGATGCAGGCAAAGATGCCTGCGGTCATGGCGAGATAGATCACGAGATAGATGAGAAGGCCTTCAACGCCCTTTTCGCTGCCCGCCGCGAGGCCGACCAGGGCAAAGCCCATGTTTGCGATGGAACTGTAAGCCATCAGGCGTTTGATGTTGGTCTGCCCGATGGCGGCGAAGGCCCCCAACAGCATCGAGGCCAGCGACACAAAGGTAATCACCTGCCGCCAGCTTTCGGATGCAGCGCCAAAGGCGTCGAACAGCACGCGCGTCAGCAAAGCGAGCGCCGCCACTTTTGGTGCAGACGCAAAGAACGCCGTCACCGGCGTCGGGGCGCCCTCATAGACGTCGGGCGTCCACATATGGAAGGGAACGGCTGATACCTTGAACGCAAATCCCGCCAGCATGAAGATCATGCCGACAAGGAAGCCGATATTCTCCGAACCCGTCGCGGCAACTCCGCGCAAGGCGTCAAAGGCGAGCGTGCCCGAGAAGCCATAGACCAGCGACATGCCATAGAGGAGAAGGCACGAGGCCAGCGCGCCGAGCACGAAATATTTTAGGCCCGCCTCGGTCGAGCGCAGCGAGTCCCGGCTGAACGACGCAAGCACATAGAGGCTGAGGCTTTGCAGTTCCAGGCCGACATAGAGCGCGATGAGGTCGTTGGCGGAGACCATCATCATCATGCCCAAGGTCGCCAGCGCGATGAGCACGGGGAACTCGAAACGGGCAGCCCGGGTGCGCTCCATGTAACGGTCCGACATCAGGATCGCGATGGCGGAAGCGGCCAGGATCAGCACCTTGGCAAAGGTCGTAAAGCCGTTGACGAGAAAACTGTTGCCGAACGCCAGGGATGGTTCCGACGGTCCCATCAGCACCAGTGCCGCAACAACGATCATCAGCGCCACGGTCGCGCGCGATATCGCGCTCTGCCGCGCACCACCGAAGAAGGCGCCGGAGACGAGCAGCACCATGCTGCCGAGCGCCAGTACGATCTCCGGCTTCACGAGCGCCAGGCTTGCGGAAAGGTCGAAGGGGAACGTCATGTCAGATATCCTCGTTCCGGCTTCATGGCACGGGCGTCCCATGCGCCGCGATGGATGCGGCATGATCGGCCACAAGGGCCGCAACGGACGCGTCCGTCACCTCAAGGATCGGCATCGGGTAGAAACCGAGGAAGATCACGCTGGCGACAAGCGGGGCCAGAATGATGATCTCGCGGCGGTCAAGATCAGTGATGGAAAGAAGGGCGGGCTTCTCCAGCACCCCGAAGACAACGCGCCGGTAGAGGAAGAGCGCATAGGCCGCACTCAACACGACGCCGGTCGTCGCCAAAGCCGCCACCAGTGTGTTGGCCGCAAACGCGCCCAGCAATGTCAGGAACTCGCCCACAAAGCCGCTCGTGCCCGGCAATCCGACATTGGCGAGCGTAAAGACCATGAAGAAGGCGGCATAGACCGGCATGCGGTTCACAAGGCCGCCATAAGCCGCAATCTCACGCGTGTGGATACGGTCGTAAACGACGCCGACGCAAAGGAAGAGCGCACCCGACACAAGGCCGTGGCTCAGCATCTGCATGATGGCGCCATCAATGCCCTGCTGGTTGAAGGTGAAAATGCCCATCGTCACAAAGCCCATATGGGCAACGGATGAATAGGCAATCAGCTTCTTGATGTCCTCCTGGGCCAAGGCGACCAGCGACGTATAGATGATCGCGATCACCGAAAGCGTCATCACCAGCGGCGCGAACTCGACGGATGCGAGCGGAAACATCGGCAGCGAGAACCGCAGGAAGCCATAACCGCCCATCTTGAGGAGGATGCCCGCCAGAATGACGGAACCCGCCGTCGGTGCTTCCACATGGGCGTCGGGCAACCATGTGTGCACCGGCCACATCGGCATTTTCACGGCAAAGGACGCAAAGAAGGCAAGCCAGGCCCATGTCTGGAGCTCCGGCGTGAAGTCGAAGTCCAGAAGCACCGTGATGTCGGTCGTGCCCGCCTCCCAATACATGGCAAGCAGCGCGATCAGCATCAGCACCGAACCGAGAAGCGTGTAGAGGAAGAACTTGAATGTCGCATAGACGCGCCGCTGGCCGCCCCACACACCGATGATGATGAACATCGGAATGAGGCCGCCCTCGAAGAACAGATAGAACAGCACCATGTCGAGCGCGCAGAAAACGCCGATCATGAGCGCTTCAAGCACGAGGAACGCGATCATGTATTCGCGCACGCGGTCGGTGATCGAATGCCATGAGGCCAGGATGCAGGCCGGCATCAGGAATGCGGTCAGGACCACAAACAGCACCGAAATGCCGTCCACACCCATGTGATAGGATATGCCGCCGCCCAGCCAATCGGCCTTCTCGACAAACTGGAAGCCCGCATTGTCCGGCTCGAACGCACCCCAGAGATAGAACGCAAAGCCCAGCGTCACCAAAGTGGTGAACAGGGCGACCATGCGCGCGTTCTGCGCCGCGATCTCGGCTTCCGCCCGCGTGAAGAAGAAAATGAAGGCGGCGCCCGCCAGCGGCAGGAAGGTGATGATCGACAGGATCGGCCAATCGATCATTGCGTGCCTCCGGCGAACATGAGCCACGTCACAAGACCGGCAACGCCGATCAGCATGACAAAGGCGTAGTGGTAGATGTAGCCCGACTGCAGGCGCATGGCGCGGCGCGTCACGTCCATCACGCGCGCGGCGATGCCGTCGGGGCCGAAGCGGTCAATCACACCCTGATCACCGCGTTTCCACAGGAAGCGGCCCAATGCCTGCGTTGGACGCACAATCAGGAAATCGTAGATCTCGTCAAAGTACCACTTGTTGTAGATGAAGGTGTAACCCATGCCCTGGCGTGCGGCCATCTGGCCGGGCAGTTCGGGCCGCCGGATGTAAAAGTAATACGCGACCAGGAAGCCAAGTACCGTCACTACCAAGGGCGCCATGATGACCCATTCGGGCACGTGGTGGCGAGCCTCCAGCGCGTCGTGGCCCTCGGCGGTAAAGATCGAGCCCGCCCAGAAGGCGTGCTCCGCATCGCCGATGAAGTATTCGTAGAATGCAAAGCCCGCAACCAGCGCGCCAATGGCGAGGATGTAGAGCGGGATCATCATCGGGGCGGGCGATTCATGGACGTGGGAAAGCGTTTCCTCGTCCATCCGGTGCTTGCCGTGGAAAGTCATGAACATGACGCGCCACGAATAGAATGACGTCATGAACGCTGCCGAGATCGCCATGACGAAGGCAAACCAGCCAAGGCCGGGACCGGCGGCATAGGCGGTCTCGATAATTGCGTCCTTGGAATAGAAGCCTGCCGTGCCGATCAGATGCGGAATGCCGAAACCGGTCAGCGCCAGCGTGCCGACCAGCATCAGCGCCCATGTGACGGGAATGTGTTTGGCCAGCCCGCCCATCTTGCGCATGTCCTGCTCGTGGTGCATCGCATGGATGACAGAGCCCGCGCCCAGGAACAGCAACGCCTTGAAGAAGGCGTGGGTGAAAAGATGGAACATCGCGGCCTGATAGGCCGACAGGCCCGCCGCAAAGAACATGTAGCCCAACTGCGAGCAGGTTGAATAGGCAATCACCCGCTTGATGTCGTGCTGGAACATGCCGACGGTTGCGGCAAAGAACGCCGTCACGCCGCCAACAATCGTCACCACCATCAGCGCATCGGGCGCGTGCTCGAACATCGGCGAGGCGCGGCAGACAAGAAACACGCCTGCCGTCACCATCGTGGCCGCATGGATCAGCGCGGATACGGGCGTCGGGCCTTCCATCGCGTCGGGCAGCCAGGTGTGAAGCAGGAACTGCGCCGACTTGCCCATGGCCCCCATGAAAAGGAGAAGGCAGATCGCGGTCAGCGTATCGACCTTGAAGCCGACAAGGTCGATCGTCGTGCCGACCATCGACGGGGTTGCCGAAAACACTTCGTCAAACGACAGGGTTCCGAAAACCGCGAAGATCGCAAAAATACCAAGCGCAAAGCCGAAATCGCCGACCCGGTTGACGATGAAGGCTTTCATCGCGGCGGCATTGGCTTCCGGCTTCTTGTACCAGAAGCCGATCAGGAGATAGGACGCGAGCCCGACGCCTTCCCAGCCGAAGAACATCTGCAGGAAATTGTCGGATGTCACCAGCATCAGCATCGCGAAGGTGAACAGCGACAGATAGGAGAAGAACCGCGCGCGGTGCGGATCATCGTGCATGTAGCCGATGGAATAGACATGCACGAGCGCAGACACGCCCGTCACCACCACCAGCATCACCGCCGTCAGCGTGTCGAAGCGCAGGCTCCACGACACATCAAGCGTGCCAGAGGTGATCCAGGTGAACACGGTCAGCGTCACCGGCTCGCCTCCCAAGGCGATCTTGCCGAAGGCCGCGCAGGACAATATGGCCGCAAGCACCAGAAGGCCGGTCGTGATGATCTCTGCCGGGCGATGACCGATCATCCGGCCAAAGACACCGGCGACGATGGCACCCAGAAGCGGAAGGACGACGATGGCGGAAAGCATGGCGATCGTTAGCCCTTCATCAGGTTGACGTCGTCAACCGCAATCGTGCCGCGATTGCGGAAATAGACGACAAGGATGGCAAGGCCGATGGCCGCCTCGGCCGCTGCAACCGTCAGCACCATCAGGGCAAACACCTGCCCCGCCAGATCGTTCAGGTGCGTTGAAAAGGCAACCAGGTTGAGGTTGACGCCAAGCAGCATCAACTCGATCGACATCAGGATGATGATGACGTTCTTGCGGTTCAGGAAGATGCCGAAAATGCCGATGGTAAAAAGGGCGGCGGCAACGACCAGATAATGTGTGAGGGTGATTTCCATGATGTTCCCTCAGATGCCCTGACCCGGTTTCACGTTTTTCAGCTCAACAGCATCCTTGCGCTGGCGCGCCACCTGGGCGGCGATCCTCTGGCGCTTTACCCCCTCGCGATGGCGCAGCGTCAGGACGATGGCGCCGATCATGGCCACCAGAAGCACGAGCCCCGCCGCCTGGAAGGCGTAGAGATACTGCGTATAGAGGACGTGCCCCAATGCTTCGGTGTTGGGGATCAGCGCCATGGCGGGTACGGGCGCAGCGATGAGCTTTGCGGCATCGGGCGAAAAGACCCAGACGCTGAAGATCATGCCGAGCTCGACCAAGAGGATCACCCCGATCAGGCCGCCAATCGGCAGATACTCGAGCATGCCGCGTTTCAGCGCGGCAAAGTCGATATCGAGCATCATCACGACGAACAGGAAGAGGACCGCAACCGCGCCGACATAGACGACGATCAGGATGAGAGCCAGGAACTCCGCACCCATCAGCATGAAGAGGCCCGCCGCGCTGAAAAAGGCGAGGATCAAATAGAGCACCGAGTGCACCGGATTGCGCGCGGCTACGACCATCACGGCGGCGGCCACCGTGACGGCAGAGAAGAGGTAGAACGCGATCGCGGCAATCATGGGTGATGTCCGTCAGCGATAGGGTGCGTCGAGTTCAAGATTCTTGGCAATCGCCCGTTCCCAGCGGTCACCATTCGCGAGCAGCCGCTCCTTGTCGTAGAGCAGTTCCTCGCGTGTTTCAGTCGCAAATTCGAAGTTCGGGCCTTCAACGATGGCGTCCACCGGGCAGGCTTCCTGGCAGAAGCCGCAATAGATGCATTTCACCATGTCGATGTCATAGCGCGTGGTGCGGCGCGAGCCATCTTCGCGCGGCTCCGCCTCAATGGTGATGGCCTGCGCCGGGCAGATCGCCTCGCACAATTTGCACGCGATGCAGCGCTCTTCGCCATTGGCATAGCGGCGCAGGGCATGCTCGCCACGGAAACGGGGCGACAGCGGGCCTTTCTCGAACGGGTAGTTGATCGTCGCCTTCGGCTTGAAGAAATACTTCATGCCGATGCCGAAACCGACAACAAAGTCGCGCAACAGGATCGCGCGCGCGGTGCGGTCAAGCCAGCCCATCAGGTGCTTCCTTTCATCACAGCGGATAGCGCCCCGTCGCAACCAGATAACCCGCCACGACAACAACCCAGAGCAGCGACAAAGGCAGGAAAACCTTCCAGCCCAGCCGCATCAGCTGGTCATAGCGGTAGCGCGGCACGATGGCCTTCACCATCGCGAAGAAGAAGAAGACCACCCAGATCTTGATGACGAGCCAGATCACGCCCGGCACGGCGTTGAACGGCCATGCGTCAATCGGCGGCAACCAGCCGCCCAGGAACAGGATCGCGGTCATCGCGCACATCAACACGATGTTGAGGTACTCGCCGATCATGAAAAGGAGATAGGGCGTGGACGAATATTCCACCTGATAGCCCGCCACCAGTTCGGACTCTGCTTCCGGCAGGTCGAAGGGGGGGCGATTGGTTTCCGCCAGTGCCGAAATGAAGAAGACGATGAACATCGGGAAAAGGATGGTGGCAAAGTTCCAGCCATGCGCATCCTGCGCCCTCACGATCTCGGTCAGGTTGAGCGAGCCCGTCCACAGAAGGACGGTGATGATGACAAAGCCGATGGAGACCTCGTAGCTCACCATCTGTGCGGCCGACCGCAGCGACCCCAGGAACGGATATTTCGAGTTCGACGCCCAGCCGCCGATGATGATGCCGTAAACACCCAGGGACGAGATGGCGAAGATGTAGAGAATGCCGACATTGATATCGGCGATCACCCATCCATCATCCACCGGCACCACGGCCCACGCGCCCATCGCGAGCACAAAGGTGATGAGCGGCGCGAGAAGGAACACGACCTTGTTGGCGCCCGACGGGATCACAGGCTCCTTCAGCACAAACTTGAAGAAGTCGGCAAAGGATTGCAGAAGGCCCCATGCGCCCACCACGTTGGGGCCGCGCCGCAGCATCACCGCCGCCCAGATCTTGCGGTCAGCCAGAAGGATGTAGGCGAGCATCACCAGGAGCGACACCATCAGGAGGAGGATCAAACCACCCTGAATGATGAGCCACGACGCGCCGGCCGCGAACTCCGCCCCGAAACCGAAAGTGTCCTGCAGCCATTGGGCCAGCATGGGTGTTACTCCGCCGCCTGTTTGGTGGCGATGCGTGCCGCCGCAAGGCGGCTCAGCTCGGCCATGGTGGATGACGCGCGCGCGACCGGATTGGTCTGCCAAAAATCGCGCACCGGGTTCACAAAAGGCTGCGACGCAATCACGCCCGGCGTTCCGATGGCATCCCAGATGGCCGGGTCAGCGCCCGGAATGACGGGGGCCATGTCCGGCTTTGCAAAATGCGGCGCGTCGGCCGCCATCGCCTTGCGCAAGGCAGCAAGGTCGTCATAGGGCAGTTTCTTGCCAAGGCTCTCCGACAGCGCGCGGATGATCGTCCAGTCCTCTCGCGCGTCGCCGGGCGGGAACACGGCGCGCTGGGCAAGCTGCACGCGGCCTTCGGTGTTCACATAGGTGCCGGGCTTTTCGGTATAGGCCGCGCCCGGCAACACGACATCCGCGCGATGCGCGCCCGCGTCGCCATGGCTGCCGATATAGACAACGAATGCGTTGCCGAGCCTGGTCGTGTCGATCTCGTCGGCACCCAAAAGGAACAGCGTGTCGATTTCACCCGCGCCTGCACCTGAAATAATGCGGGCTACATCGCGCCCGCCTTTGCCCGGCAGGAAACCAAGATCAAGTCCGCCCACGCGCGACGCGGCACTATGGAGGATGTTGAATCCGTTCCAGCCGCCCTCGGCTGCCGATTCGCCCGGGCCGATCATGCCGGTGTTGCGCGCGATCTTCGCCGCCGCCGCAAGAATGGCTGCGCCATCCGGCCGCGCGAGCGCGCCTGCGCCAAGGATCAGCATCGGACGCCTGGCATCCTTGAGCGTCTGGAAAGCGTCGTGGCTTCCCGCTGCAATCTTTTCCAGCGTCGCCGGATCATTGCCCAGTTCGCAGACCGGATAGGTCAGGTCGTTTGCCACCCCAAGACGCGCCACTTTCAGACCACGCAGCCACGCCTTGCGGATGCGCGCGTTCAGGACCGGCGCTTCGCTGCGCGGATCGGTGCCGATGAGGATGAGCGCATCGGCATCTTCGATCCCGGCAATCGTGGAATTGAAAAGCCAGCTTTGGCGCGGCGCGCGGTTGCCCTGTGCATCGACGCCGACTTTTGCACCATCCTGACGGCAGTCGATGGAATTTGAGCCCAGCGCCGTCATCAGGTCCTTCAGCGCCTTCATGCTTTCGGCGCAGGCAAGGTCACCGGCAATGGCTGCGATGCGGCTGCCATCTGCGCCCTTCATGTGCCCGGCAATGGCGGCAAAGGCTGCAGCCCAGCTGGCTCGCTCAAGACGTCCATCTTTACGCACATAAGGCTGGTCAAGGCGCTGGCGGCGCAGGCCATCCCACACAAAACGCGTCTTGTCGGAAATCCATTCCTCGTTCACGTCATCATTGACGCGCGGCAGGATGCGCATGACTTCGCGGCCGCGCGCATCAATGCGGATGTTGGAGCCGAGCGCGTCCATCACGTCGATGGATTCGGTCTTGGTCAGCTCCCACGGGCGGGCCGTGAAGGCATAGGGCTTTGAGGTCAGCGCACCGACCGGGCAGAGATCGATCACATTGCCGGAAAGCTCGGACGTCATCGCCTGCTCCAGCCAGGTCGTGATCTCCATGCTCTCGCCGCGGCCGATCGCGCCGATCTCGTCCACGCCCGCAACTTCGGCGGCAAAGCGCACACAGCGCGTGCAGTGGATGCAGCGGGTCATGATCGTCTTGACGAGCGGACCCATGTTCTTGTCGGTCACGGCGCGGCGGTGTTCGCCGGTGCGCGCGTGATCAAGGCCATACCCCATCGCCTGATCCTGCAGATCACATTCGCCGCCCTGATCGCAAATCGGGCAATCGAGCGGATGGTTGAGCAGCAGGAATTCCATCACGCCCTCGCGCGCCTTTTTCACGGTCGCGGAGCTCGTGACGAGTTCGTGGAGCGGCTGGCCCTCCTTGACCGGCGGCAGGTCTTTGACCTGCTGCGCGCAGGACGCGACCGGCTTGGGGCCGGGCTTGCCGCCCATTTTCACTTCGATCAGGCACATGCGGCAATTGCCGGCAACCGACAGGCGCTCGTGATAGCAAAAGCGCGGAATTTCGGCGCCCGCGGCTTCGCACGCCTGCAACAGCGACATCTCGCCGGGGACGTCGATTTCCTTGCCGTCGATGAGGATCTTGGTCATGGCCTACTCCGCTGCCATGGGCCGCGCGCCCTTGCGGGCAGCGATGCGGCGTTCAAGTTCGGGGCGGAAATGGCGGATCAGGCCCTGGATGGGCCAGGCGGCGGCATCGCCCAGCGCGCAAATGGTGTGACCCTCCACCTGGCGCGTCACATCAAGCAGCGTATCGATCTCGGCGGCTTCGGCATTGCCCGTGACCATGCGTTCCATCACGCGCCACATCCAGCCGGTGCCTTCGCGGCACGGCGTGCACTGGCCGCAGCTTTCGTGCTTGTAGAAATAGGAAAGGCGGGCAATCGCCTTCACGAGGTCGGTTGATTTGTCCATCACGATCACGGCAGCCGTGCCGAGACCCGACTTCACGTCGCGCAGGCTGTCGAAATCCATCAGCACCGTGTCGCAGATGGATTTGGGGATCAGCGGCACAGACGAGCCACCCGGAATGATGGCGAGCAGATTGTCCCAGCCGCCGCGCACGCCACCGGCATGACGCTCGATAAGCTCGCGCAGGGGGATGCCCATTTCCTCTTCCACATTGCACGGCTTGTTCACGTGGCCGGAGATGCAGAAAACCTTGGTGCCGGTATTGTTGGGGCGGCCGATACCGGCAAACCATTCCGCGCCACGGCGCAAGATAGTGGGCGCAACTGCAATCGACTCCACATTGTTGACGGTCGTCGGGCAGCCATAGAGCCCGACATTGGCCGGGAATGGCGGCTTCAGGCGCGGCATGCCCTTCTTGCCCTCAAGGCTTTCCAGAAGTGCCGTCTCTTCGCCGCAGATATAGGCGCCTGCACCGTGATGCACGACGACATCGAAATCCCAGCCATGGAGATTGTTCTTGCCGATGAGCCTGGCCTCATAGGCCTGATCGACAGCGGCCTGCAGCGCCTCGCGCTCGCGGATGAATTCGCCGCGCACATAGATGTAGGCGGCATGCGCACCCATCGCGAAACCGGCAATCAGGCAGCCTTCGATCAGCTTGTGCGGATCATGGCGCAGGATGTCGCGATCCTTGCAGGTGCCGGGCTCGGACTCGTCAGCGTTGACGACGAGATAATGGGGCCGCCCGTCCGACTGCTTGGGCATGAAGGACCATTTCATGCCGGTCGGGAACCCTGCCCCGCCGCGTCCGCGCAGGCCCGACTTTTTCATCACGTCGATGATGCCGTCGCGGCCAAGTTCGAGAATTTTCTTCGTGCCGTCCCAATCGCCGCGCGCACGCGCGCCGGCCAGGCCAAAATCCCTGGCGCCATAGAGGTTCGTGAAGATGCGGTCTTTATCGGCGAGCATCAGGCGCCTTCCTTCAATGTCGTGGCGCCGCCGACGGGCGCGGAATGGAGGCGGTCGATCTGCGGGCCGGGCTTGGGCGTCTTGCCGTTGCGCAGATCGGCGATCAGGCGTTCTGCCGATGCGGCGTCAAGGTCTTCAAAGAAATCCGCGCCCACCTGCACCACCGGCGCATTCACGCAGGCGCCGAGGCACTCGACTTCCATCCACGAGAGCTTGCCATCGCTCGACACCGTCTGGGGTTCGGGTGCGATGTGCTTCTTGCAGGCGGCGACCACATGATCTGATCCGCGCAGCCAGCACGGCGTCGTGGTGCAGACCTGCAGCAGATGGTCACCCACCGGCTTCAGGTTGAACATCGTGTAGAATGTCGCGATCTCGTAAACGCGGATATAGGAAAGGCCCAGCATCGAAGCGATGTAACGCACCATGGGCTCCGACACCCAGCCCCTGTTCTGCTCCTGCGCGCGCCACAACAACGGCACGACGGCAGAGGCCTGACGTCCTTCTGGGTACTTGGCGATCGTTGCCCTGGCAAAGGCAAGGTTTGCCTCGTTGAAAGCAAACGTGCCGTTCGGATCAGGCAGGATGCGGCGGACGCTCATGCAGCCCTCACAAAGTCAACGCGCGCGATTTTGTCGCCTGCAACCGTCATGATGGCCAAAGCCTCAAACGGTGCGGCGTTGCGCGAGCGGAATACGCGTTCGTGGTCGATCACCACATTTCCCACTTCCATGCGGCTTACAAGCTCGGCCCGGTTCTCGGGGTTCTCGCGGAACATTTTCGCATAGCGTTCGCGGAAGGCGGTCAAGCCCGTTGTCGAGATGGCGCCATTGAGATCGGCGACCACAACGTTGTCGGCATAGCAGGCGACAAAGCCGTCAAGGTCCTGACGATTATACGTGTCGAACTGTTTCTGGGCGAGGGATGCGGGCGTCACCGGTCCACCTCCCCGAACACGATGTCGAGTGAGCCAAGGATCGCGGACACGTCCGCCAGCATGTGGCCCCTGCAGAGATAATCCATCGCCTGCAGATGCGCGAAGCCGGGCGCCTTGATCTTGCAGCGATAGGGTTTGTTCGTGCCATCGGCGATGAGATAGACGCCGAACTCGCCCTTGGGTGCTTCAACGGCGGCATAGACTTCGCCCTCGGGCACCTTGTAGCCCTCGGTATAGAGCTTGAAGTGGTGGATGAGCGCTTCCATCGTGCGCTTCATCTCGCCGCGCTTGGGCGGCACAATCTTGCCATCGGTCGATGAGATGGGGCCCTTGGGCATCTTCTCGATGCACTGGCGCATGATCTTCACCGACTCACGCATTTCCTCGACGCGGCAGAGATAGCGGTCGTAGCAGTCGCCGTTCTTGCCGACCGGAATCTTGAAGTCGAGTTCGTTGTAGCATTCGTAAGGTTGCGACCGGCGCAGATCCCACGCCATGCCCGAGCCGCGCACCATCACGCCCGAAAAGCCCCAAGCCAACGCGTCTTCCGCGCTGACAACGCCGATATCGACATTGCGTTGCTTGAAGATGCGGTTGTTGGTGAGAAGCGTCTCGATATCGTCGAGCTGTTTGGGGAATTTGACCGTCCACTTGTAGATGTCATCGAGAAGCGCCTGCGGCAGGTCCTGATGCACGCCGCCGGGGCGGACATAGGCTGCATGCATGCGGCTGCCGCTGGCACGCTCGTAGAAGATCATCAAATCTTCGCGCGGCTCAAAACCCCAGAGCGGCGGCGTGAGCGCACCGACATCAAGCGCCTGTGTCGTGACGTTGAGCAAATGCGAGAGGATGCGGCCGATCTCGCTGTAGAGGATGCGGATGTACTGCCCGCGCCTTGGCACGGTAATGCCCAGGAGCCGCTCGACCGCGAGCGCAAAAGCGTGCTCCTGGTTCATCGGCGCGACGTAATCGAGCCGGTCAAAGTAAGGCACAGCCTGAAGATAGGTCTTGTGCTCGATCAGCTTTTCCGTGCCGCGATGCAGAAGGCCGATATGGGGATCGACGCGTTCCACCATCTCGCCATCAAGTTCCAGCACAAGGCGCAGCACGCCATGCGCCGCCGGATGCTGGGGTCCGAAGTTGATCGTGAATTTGCGCTGCAGGGCTTCGTCGTTCATGGCGTCAGGCCTTGCCCTCTTTCGCCTTCTCGTCGCCCGGCAGCACGTATTTTGCGCCTTCCCACGGGCTCATGAAGTCGAAGTTGCGGAATTCCTGCACCAGCTTCACCGGCTCGTTGACCACGCGCTTCAAGTCATCGTCGTAGCGCACTTCGACGAAGCCGGTCAGCGGAAAATCCTTGCGCAGCGGATGGCCCGAAAAACCGTAGTCGGTCAGGATGCGGCGCAGGTCCGGGTGATTGGCAAAGAGGATGCCGTAAAGATCGAACGCCTCGCGCTCAAACCAGTTGGCGGCAGGAAACACTTCAGCGGCGCTGGGCACCGGCGAGGTTTCATCCGTTTCCACCTTCAGGCGCACGCGCTGGTTCTGGCGCATCGACAGAAGGTGATAGACGACATCGAAACGGTTCGCGCGGGCGGGCCAATCGACGCCGCAAATGTCGATCAGCGTGGTGAACTGGCAAAGCTGGTCATCGCGCAGGAAGCGCAGCACGCGCGTCACATCGCCGGAAGCGGCACGCAGCGTCAATTCGCCATTCGCAATCGTCCAGCCGGCAATCTCGCGCGAAAGGCTGGCGGCAATGTGCTCGCCAAGGTCAGAGAGGGCATTGTCGGCTTCGGTGGCCATGGTTCCCTCAGCGCTCGATCGTGCCCGTGCGGCGGATCTTCTTCTGCAATTGCAGAATGCCGTAGATCAGCGCCTCGGCCGTGGGCGGGCAGCCCGGCACATAGATGTCCACCGGCACGATGCGGTCACAGCCGCGCACGACAGCGTAGGAGTAGTGATAGTAGCCGCCGCCATTGGCGCAGCTGCCCATGGAGATCACATAGCGCGGCTCCGGCATCTGGTCGTAAACCTTGCGCAAGGCCGGTGCCATCTTGTTGGTCAGGGTGCCGGCGACGATCATCACGTCCGACTGGCGGGGCGAGGCGCGCGGTGCGAAGCCGAAACGCTCAAGGTCGTAACGCGGCATGGAGGCCTGCATCATCTCGACAGCGCAGCACGCCAGGCCGAACGTCATCCACATCAGCGAGCCGGTGCGCGCCCAAGTGATGAGGTCGTCGGCCGCAGCGGTGAAAAATCCCTTGTCCTTCAGCGCGCCCTGCAAGTGGTCGAACAGAAGATCATCGGGGCCGGGTGTGCGGCCACCTTCAACACCGGCGCGGGCAGCGGAACCTTGCGGACGGATGGTGCTCATTCCCAGTCCAGCGCCCCCTTCTTCCATTCATAGACAAAGCCGACAGTCAGGACGCCGAGGAACACCATCATCGAGACAAATCCCGCCATGCCCGTATCGCCCAGCGTGATCGCCCAGGGGAACAGGAACGCGACTTCGAGATCGAAAATGATGAAGAGGATCGCGACGAGATAAAAGCGCACGTCGAACTTCATGCGCGCGTCATCAAAGGCATTGAAGCCGCACTCATAGGCGGAGAGCTTTTCTGCATCCGGCTTCGACGGCGCGAGCACCATCGGCAGCAGCAAAAGCACGATGCCAAGCCCGCCGGCGATCCCCAGAAAAAGGACGATGGCGAGATAATCGGTGAGGAACTGTTCCATCGCGTGGCACCCGGAAGTGCGCTTTGGCGCACTGCCCCCTGTCGGCCCCGCAAGGCCCCCCTTTGGCCCTGCAAAAGTGCCCTCGCTATAGCCCAAGATTCGAGGAAGGCATAGCGCGACGTTGCATCGCAGCGCGGCCGTCTATCCGGCTGAAAATAGTGATCTTTTGGGGTGATGAGTCGCCCCCGAAAAGGGTGCCTTGCGCACGCACCTGCAGGCGCGACCAAGCGACGTCCGTTTTGAAAATGGCGGGAGCGACGGGGCTCGAACCCGCGACCTCCGGCGTGACAGGCCGGCACTCTAACCAACTGAGCTACGCCCCCGCGGGCGTTGGCGCGGGTGGGGCAAGCCCGGTCCGGCCAAGAGGCGGCTGACATAGAGCCAAGCCCAAGCTAGGTCAAGTGTATAACCGCCCCCGCGCGAGGCCGCCCGAACCATGCTCCCGTCCAAGCCCTCCAGCCCGCCTTTCGGCGGCATGTATGACCGGTCGCGCTATGCGTTTTTCCGGCCCGAGCCAACCTGGTGGGAAGCATCAACACCGGCTCTTGCACCTGCGCTTCTGCCTCTCAGCGGCGATGCAACAACGGATATCGCCATTATCGGCGGCGGCTATGCCGGGCTGTCAGCGGCGCTTCATCTCGCTGAGGCGGGAATCACCTGCACGGTCCTGGAGGCTGGTGCCATCGGCTGGGGCGCATCGGGGCGCAATGGCGGCTTTGTCTGTCTGGGCGCAAGTTTCCTGTCGCCGGGCGAAATCGCCCAGCGTCTGGGCGAAGACGCCGCGCGCGGGTTCCTGTCGGCGCAATGTGCGGCGATCAATCTTGTGGAAACGCTGTCGCAGGGTTCAGGTGCGGCGCTGGGTCGACAGGGGGACGGCATGCTCACCATTGCGCATAGCGCGCGCCGCGGGCGCACGCTGCAGCAAGAGGGGACGGAACTCGCGGCCCTCGGCGGGGTCACGAGCAGCTGGATCGCACCGGCCGGACTTGAGGAGGCAGGCTATGCAAAGACAATGGCTGCGCATGGCGGCCTTCTGATTCACCGGGGCTTTGCCATCAATCCGCTCGCCTTTGTGCGGCATCTTGCAGCCAAAGCGCATGCCGCCGGTGCGGTGATCCATCCGCGCTCTGAGGTTACGGGCTGGCAGCGTGAGGACGGCTTGCATCTTCTTGCGACCGCAAGCGGCAGCCTGCGTGCGCGTCAGGTGATTGTCGCCTGCAACGGCTTCATGCCGGAGCATCTGCATCCCGCCTTTGCGGGACGCGTGCTGCCAATTCAATCCAACATCATCGTGACGGCCCCCGGCGATCTGCCGCCGGAAAGCCTCGCGCGCGTTGCTGGCTCGAACACACGCGACCTCCTCTGGTATTTCCGGCAGCTTGAGGATGGCCGTCTGCTTTTTGGCGGGCGTGGCGATACCAGCGGAACGGCGCGTGCCGCCGCGCGCATGCGACGCAAGCTTGAGGCAGGCGTGAGCGAAACATTTGGCGCACGCGGGATGCGCGCGACCGAATATTTTTGGCGTGGCTTTATCGCGGCGACATCGACATTTTTGCCGGCCATCGGCAGCCTGAAAGACGACCCGAGCGTGCACTACGCCTTTGGCTGCCACGGCAATGGTGTCGCGCTGATGACTTGGGCGGGAAAGATGCTTGCGGCAAGAATTGCGGGCACCGCAGCCGCCCTGCCCGCTGCCGTCTCCATCTGGCCGCGCGCCTTTCCCAAGGCGGGATTCTGGCGTCGGCAGACGCTTCGCCTCGCGCTGTTGCGCGCGGCGCTGCGTGACAGGTTCCTTTAGGTGGCCGGCAACGCCGCACCCTTCTTCACAAAGCGGTTCTCGAAATACGCCGACGCCGCAAAGCCGATGATAAGCGGCGCTGCCCAGGGCCATATCGTGATCACGCTCGTGTCTGCTTCCGGGAAAAGCTGTCGCAAGCCGATGCTGGCGAACGCGATATGCGTTGCGATCCCCGCGCCGATCATGCCGCCGATATGTTCCTTCAGCCAGAAGCGCGGATGATCGGGCGGCTTGCGCCACATGGTCAGCGCACCAAGGCCGATCAGGAAGCCGATGGCTGAAATGCCTGCGATGAACATCTCATCGGCCAAGATACCGATGGTGACGGCACCGCCGGCTGCAAGGATGTTGAACGCACCAACAAACGGCATGGCACCTGAGGTATAGCCCACCGCATCGCCCTTGAACCGCAGGGCGCGCTTGCCCAACCACAAGGCGGTGGCGGTAATGGTGAGGAGATACGCGAGGAACACGCCGCCCATCCAGTTTCCACGCAAGAAGCTGTCTGCCGTCAGAATTGCTGCTGTTGCCAGGACCAGCGTCATTGTCATCACATAGATGCGGCCCGCGCGGCGGTGCAAAGGACTGCCCTTGCGCGCAAAGCCGGCTGTCCACAGCGATGCAAAGGCGAGCGTCCCAATGGCGATGTGCGACCAGCGCGAAATCTCATGCAGCGTTTCCATGGTCTTTCTCCTTTGCATGTGGATAGGCAGCCTTGTGGGCTTCCAGGAGTTCCTGCGCGAAATCCCGTGCCGCCTTGGCGCGCGCAATGCCCAAGCCAAGCGATGCGCGATTGAAAAAGTCAGTGCGCTGCTCGGCATCACCTGAAGGTCGGGCCCCCAGATCGGCGGCAGCCTTCGCCTGTTCAAGCGCCGTTACGGTGCGGCTGGCGTCGTGCGCGAAGGCCTCAAGAAAGCGGCGTGCTTCTGCATCCGGCAATTGGGCGAGGAAGATGATCTGCGCATAGATCGCGCTGCGCTGGGCGGGTGACACGGGCCCCGCCTTCAACCACCGGCGCAACTCTGCCTTTCCCTTTGACGTGGCGCGATAGACGCGCTTGGCCGGTCCGATGGCCGACGGCGCCTCGCGGGAGGTGACGTGTCCCGCCTCCTCCAGCCGCGCCATGGTGCGGTAAATCTGGCTCTGGTCCGCGTTCCAGAAGAAGGCGAACACGTCATCGAACCACTGCTTCAGGTCATAGCCTGATTGCGGCTTGTCGAGTGCGCCCAGAAGAATGTGTTCCAGCGACATGAGACCGGCAAAAGGCGGGACCCGCCCCCTCTATATGCATCGTCCAATACGACTATATGACTTTGCATATAGATGCAAGGGGCCTGAAAGAGGCGCCGCGGCCAGGCCGGGCGCCCCTGAGATTCGGACCGGGGTCAGCGCGTGACGCGGCCACCGATCAGCTTGCGGAACTTCTCACCATAGGGCGGGCGCAGCATCGCCGTCAGATCCATGCGCACCTGGCGGTAAACCGCCTTGGCATGGCTGAACGCCAGGAAGCCATCAATACCGTGATAGGAGCCCATGCCCGAAGGACCGATACCGCCGAACGGCAAATCTTCCATTGCCACATGCATGATCACATCGTTGACCGTCACGCCGCCGGACGTCGTGCGGGTCAGCACGCGCTCTTCCTCCGCCTTGTCAGAGCCAAAGTAATAGAGGCCGAGCGGGCGGTCATGGTCATTCACATAGCCGATGGCATCATCGACCGCCTTGTAGGTTTTCACCGGCAACAGCGGACCGAAAATCTCGTCCTGCATCACCTTCATGTCTTCCGTCGCCTCGAGGATCAGGGTCGGCGGAATCTTGTGATAGGGCTGCTGGCGGAAATCTTCCTTGGCCGGATTGAGCTCGACAACCTTGGCGCCCTTCTGCCGCGCATCTTCCAGGTAACCCTGCAGGCGGTCGAAATGGCGCTGGTTGATGATCGACGTGTAATCGGGATTGTCCTTCAGCGTCGGATACATCTTCTTAACGGCATTGGTTGCTGCCGTGACAAACGCATCCGTCTTGCCCTCGGGCACCATCACATAATCCGGCGCAAGGCAGATCTGGCCCGCATTCAGCGTCTTGCCGAACATGATGCGCGAGGCAGCGACTTTCATGTCGGCGCCCTTGCCGATGATGACAGGCGACTTGCCGCCCAGTTCCAGCGTGAGCGGCACGAGGTTTTCGGCAGCGGCGCGCATCACGTGGCGCGCAATCGAAGTCGCGCCCGTGAACACCAGATGGTCGAACGGCATGCGGCTGAAGGCTTCGCCCACGGCCGGGCCACCCGTGATGACGGCGGCTTCGGTCTCGTCATAGGCCTCGCGGATCATGCGCGCCATCAACTCGGACGTCGCGGGCGTGAATTCTGACGGCTTGATCATCACGCGGTTGCCGGCGGCAAAAATGCCGGCCATCGGCTTGAAGGTCAGGTTGATCGGGAAGTTCCAAGGGCTGATGACGCCGATCACACCCTTGGCCTGATAGTCGATGCGCGCGCGCGCACCGAAGATGCCGAGCGGGAATGTCACCTTGCGGCGCGGGCCCTGCACCCAGCCGGGCACATGCTTGCGGGCATGCTTGAGGCTTTCCAGCGCATCGGCCACGTCGGTGAAGACAGTCTGGTCAGGCGAGCGATGACCAAAATCGGCGGCCAGCGCCTCGACGATCTGCTGCTTGTAGTTGACCAGGAGGTCGATGGAACGGTTCAGCCAATCAATGCGGCGCGCCACCGGCACCGGCCCCTCCTTGATGTGGGCCTTGCGCTGCTTGTCGAGGATCGCGCGGATGGATTGCTCCACCGGGTTCTTCGCGGGGGCGCCGGTCAGGTTTTCTGCAAGGCTCATGGCGGCTTCCTTGGGGGATATTTCCCGCGAGATCACGGGGAATGGGTGTTTCCGGTAACAGAACACTTATAGGCGCAGACCTGTCAGTCAATGGCCAGCGGCGCGTTCCAGCATTTTGACAAGTCCGGGCGCGGCCGTTTACCGGCTGTTTTCCCTTCATGTCCCACCATGCACACAACAAACTGACGCCGCGGCCCCGGGGGGTTCATGCGGCAGCCGGAGCCATTGTTGCATGTCGCATCTGCCTGACCGAGACCAATCGAATGCCTTTGCGTCGCTTGCCCTTGCGGCAATGACAAAGTGCAGCGTGGCGCCGACCCCGGCCCATTACGAGATATTCTTCACGCACATTGCCGGTCTCAAGCCCGAGCTTTCAAAGGTGCTGGCGCCCTTCGTGAATGAGGGCAAACCCGTCACGTTCCAGCTTCTGCAGGAACTCCATGACGCGCATCTCGCGCAGGCCCTGCCGTCAAGCCTGATCGAGGACATCACGGCCAAGCTTGGTCTGCATGCCGATGCGATCCTGCACCAGATCTCGCAGGCAGGCGAGCAGACCAAATCCTATGGCCGCGCGCTGGATGTGGCGACCGGCCAGATCGACAAGAATCTCGATCAGGGAACCGTGCAGATTCTGGTCGGACAGCTTGCCCAGGCGACCCGCGCCATGCAGGCACGCACACAGCATCTGGAAGCCGAGCTCAAGGCCGCCAGCGGCGAAGTGAGTTCACTGCGTGGCCGCATGGAGACGATCCGCAAGGAGTCGCTGACCGACCAGCTGACGGGTCTTGCCAACCGCAAATGCTTTGACGACAGGCTGAACGAGGCGCTTGAAGCTGCCGCCGCCGAAGCCACGCCGCTCAGCCTCCTCATCGGCGACATCGACTTCTTCAAGAAGTTCAACGACACATGGGGTCACCAGACGGGCGACCAGGTGCTGAAACTTGTGGCCCATTGCTTCCGCGAGCAGGTCAAAGGCCGCGACACCGCCGCACGCTATGGCGGTGAGGAATTCGTCGTCATCCTGCCGCAGACATCACTGGGCAACGCAAGGACGCTTGCCGATCATATCCGCACCGCCGTGCAGTCGAAAAAGGTGATGAAGCGTTCGACGGGCGAGACGCTCGGCACCATCACCGTTTCCATCGGCGTTGCGGGCTTTGGTCCCGGCGATACGGCCGAGAGCCTCATCCAGCGGGCGGATACGTGCCTCTATGCCGCCAAGCATGCCGGCCGCAACCGCGTGATCGTTGAGAGCGAGATTGACATCGCCACCTCCGGCGAACATGCAGCCGAGGCGCGGGCGCGCAAATCCGCCGCCTGAAGCCCCCACTGACGTTGGGACAGCGGACAAAAAACGCGCGCTGCCGCAAGGTGGCGCCCTTTATCATGACCGTCGCGGCTTCTATGGTGCGAGCACACGCATATCAGAGAGGCACGCCTTGGAAACCGACACGATCCTCACCACACGCGACGGCGCGGTTGCAACGATCACGCTCAACCGCCCGAAATCGCTCAACAGCCTCAACAAGACGCTGATCGATGCGCTGCGCGCGGCGCTGAAGGAGACCCGCCTTGATGATGGCGTGCGCGCCATCATCCTGACCGGCGCGGGTCGCGGCTTTTGCGCCGGTGCCGATCTTGCCAATGCAGGTTTTGACGACGGCGTGAAGCGCAGCGTTGGCGAGGGTGTCTCGCGCTCCATGGAGATCGCCTACAACCCGCTGGTGCGCGACCTGCACCATTTTCCCAAGCCTGTTGTGACGGCGGTGAACGGCACCGCAGCGGGCGGCGGCGTGGGCCTTGCGCTTTCCGGCGACATCGTGCTGGCGGCGCGATCAGCGTCCTTCGTGCAGGTGTTCGGACCGCGCCTTGGCCTTGTGCCCGACATGGGGTGCACATGGTATCTGCCCAATCTTGTGGGTCGCGCCCGTGCACGCGCGCTTGCCCTTCTGGGTGACAAGCTGCCCGCCGAGATGGCAGCGCAGTGGGGCCTCATCTTTGCCGTCCACGACGACGACAAACTGATGGACGAAGCAAAAATGATGGCTGATCGTCTCGCGCGCGGTCCCCGAAGGGCTACGCAGCGGATCAAGCAGGCGCTGGATGCTGCCCCTTACGCCACACTGGACCAGCAGCTTGAACTTGAGCGCCGCTTCCAGCATGAACTGGGCGACTTGCCCGACTTTGTGGAAGGCGTGACTGCCTTCCTGCAGAAGCGTGATCCGAAATTCTCCTGAACCGCAGGCGACAGAACCATGGCGATGCTGAAAGACTTTGAACGCGTGCGGGTGGAGCATCATGGCACACAGGATGCGCCGTTTGCGGTCCTGGTGCTCAATCATCCCGAAGTGATGAATGCGGTCTCGCCAGAAATGCTCTCGGGTCTGCGCGGGGCCATGGATCACATCGAGAACCCGGCGCACGGTTTTCGCTGCGTTGTGATGACCGGCGAGGGTCGCGGCTTCTGCACCGGGGCCAATCTTTCGGGCGGCGCAGGCGCGATGCAGGACAGCGGCGGACGCGACGCGGGCCTTGCGCTCGAAGTGGCGTATCACCCGATCTTCCGGCGCCTGCGCAATCTCAAGATGCCGCTGATCACCGCCGTCAACGGACCGGCGGCCGGCGTCGGCATGAGCTTTGCCATGATGGGGGACATGATCCTGGCGGCGCGCTCGGCCTTCTTCCTGCAGGCGTTCCGCCGCATCGGGCTTGTGCCGGATGGCGGTTCGACCTGGCTCTTGCCGCGCCTTGTGGGGCTTGCCCGCGCCAAGGAACTCTCGCTGATGGGCGAGCGGCTGCCTGCCGAGACGGCCCTGCAATGGGGTCTTGTCAATCGCGTGTACGATGATGCTGCACTGATGGGCGAGGCGCTCAAGCTCGCGAGCGAACTCGCATCCGGTCCGACCGTGGCGCTTGGCCTCATCCGCCAGCTTTATGCGCAAAGCCCCGACAATTCCTACGAGGAGCAGATCAACGCGGAACGCTGGGCACAGTTCCACGCCGGCCGCGCCTCGGACTTTGCCGAGGGCGTTGCCGCCTTCCTGCAGAAGCGTCCGGCAAAATTTACGGGCAAGTGACGGAGCACCCCATGGATCCGCAAAGCCCGAAAGTTTTTGTCATCGGCATGCAGAAAACGGGCACGACCTCGATGGGCGAGGCGTTGGCGCGTCTCGGCTATCGCAATGGCGGCGGGTTCCGCATCAATCATCCGCGCGGCGTGCAGATCGACGAGCCGATCACGCGCGAGAAAGTCTGGGAGATCGCACGCCAGCGCGCGGCACTGGCCGATGCGTTTGAGGACAATCCCTGGCCGATGTTTTACCGCGAAGTGGATGCGGCTTTCCCTGGCTCGAAATTCATCCTGACGGAACGCGCGTCGGCCGAGTGGCTGAAAAGCGTCGTGCGCCATTTCGCCGACAATCCCGGCCCCTATGCAAATCTGATCTATGGCGTTGACCAGCCGCGCGGCAACGAGACGCGCTATCTTGAGGTCTATCAGAAGCATAATGCGGATGTGCGCGCCTATTTCGCCAAACGTCCGCGCGATCTTCTGGTGCTCGACCTTGAAGGCGGACACGGCTGGCCGGAACTATGCGGGTTTCTGGGCCGCTCGATCCCGTCCACACCGTTTCCGCATATGAACCGGGCGTCGTCGCGCGAGGCCAAACAGCGCAGCACATTCCGGCAGCTGCGCAAGAAGATCAGCGATTTTTTCGTGCGGCCCCGGCGGCCGTGAGGCGCTGACCTTACTCCGGCAGTGTCGTGTAGCGCGCGAACTGTTCGGCGATCACGCCGTCGACCGCGGCCGACAGTTCGACGAAATTGCCGGGATCATAGCCGCCCACATTCAGCGTCCACGTCACGTCGGTGCCGCCCGCGTCATTTGCTTCGAATGTCGTGGTCCATGCGGCTTGCGCGCCCATGAACAGCATCGGCCCGAGGCCACCGCGCAGCACCACCATCTTGCCCGGCGCGGCAAAGGCGATTTCCATGTGTTTGACAAAGCCGCCATTGGGCAGCGCCTCGCACCAGCACGCACCCGGCTCCAGCGTCAGAGAGAAATTTGCCGCATCGCCCGAGAATGAGTGATCAGGGCTCCACCAGCTGCCGATCTGCGTGAAGCGGTTGAAGGCATCAAGGGGTGCAATCGGCAGCACACCCTTGTGCACCACCGAAAAGCCTTGCGGGGAGACTGCCGACACTTCGGCTGCGGCGGGCTGCGCGAGGAACGCGATTGCCAGAAGTGCGCGTGCTGTTCTTTTCATGGTTGATCCCTCCCGACAGGCCGACGAAAAAATGGTGGGCGATGACGGGCTCGAACCGCCGACATCATCGGTGTAAACGATGCGCTCTACCAACTGAGCTAATCGCCCGAAATCCCCAAAAGACAGGGGCGCCTCCCCCGAAAGACAGGAAGCCGGACCCATGGTGGATCCGGCCCCTCATATCATTCCGGCTGGCCCTGTGAAGGGCCGGAAAGCTCAGTTCACAGCTTCCTTGAGCTGCTTGCCGGCCTTGAATTTCGGCTGCTTGGACGCCGGGATCTGGATTTCCTCGCCCGTGCGCGGGTTGCGGCCAACGCCGGCCTTGCGGTTGGAAACCACAAAGGTTCCAAAGCCGACGAGGCGGACTTCGTCGCCGTCCTTGAGCGCACCGGTGATCACGTCGAATACGGCATCCACCGCATTGGTGGCGTCACCCTTGGAAAGGGCCGTCTTTTCAGCCACCTGGGCAATGAGGTCATTCTTGTTCATGTGCTTCCCCAATCGGTTGGATGGAATATGTGGCAGCGCCTCAAATACGCGAAGCAGCGGCATTGGGCGGGGAATGTAGCCCCCGCCAATTGGCCGGGTCAAAAGAAAAGGGCCGCCAATGACGATGTTTGGCGACCCTTTTTTGGCTGAAATCCGGCCTTTCGGCCATTATTTCACATGATAGCACGGGTTAATGGGTGGCAATTGCCTCTTCGCCCGACCCAGGACCGGTCCACGGCTTGGCGGGTTCCACCGGCTCTTCCCAGGTGGTCGGAGTCGGCATCCGCACCAGCGCGTGGACCAAAACCTCCTCGACCGTTGAAACGGGTATGATTTCCAGCCCCTGCTTCACGTTCTCGGGGATCTCGGCCAGGTCCTTTTCGTTCTCCTGGGGAATCAGCACCTTCTTGATGCCGGCCCGGAGCGCCGCGAGGAGCTTCTCCTTGAGCCCGCCGATCGGCAGCACGCGGCCGCGCAGGGTCACCTCACCCGTCATCGCCACGTCGCGGCGGACCGGGATGCCTGTCAGGACCGAGATGATCGAGGTGGCCATGGCGACACCTGCCGACGGGCCATCCTTGGGGGTTGCCCCCTCCGGCACGTGGACGTGGATGTCGCGGCGGTCGAACATCGGCGGAATGACGCCGAAGGAAAGCGACTTCGAGCGCACGAACGAGCGCGCGGCGTCAATCGACTCCTTCATCACGTCGCCCAGCTTGCCGGTTGCCTGCATGCGGCCCTTGCCGGGCAGCATGACGGATTCGATCTGGAGCGTGTCGCCGCCGACCTCGGTCCAGGCAAGGCCTGTGACGACGCCGACCTGATCCTCGCCCTCAACTTCGCCGAAGCGGAACTTCCGCACGCCGGCATATTTGTCGAGGTTCTTGGGCGTGACCTGGACCTTCTTCACCTTGCCCGAGACGATCTCGCGCACCGCCTTGCGGATGAGGTTGGCGAGCTCCCGCTCAAGATTGCGTACGCCCGCCTCGCGCGTGAAGTAGCGGATGAGGTCATGCAGTGCCGGATCGGTGATCGACCATTCGGCATCCTTCAGCGCATGCGCCTCCAGCTGCTTGCTGATGAGATGGCGCTTGGCGATCTCCACCTTCTCGTCCTCGGTGTAGCCGGGGATGCGGATGATCTCCATGCGGTCCATCAGCGGCTGCGGCATGCGCAGTGAGTTGGACGTGGTGATGAAGAGGACATCCGACAGGTCGAAATCGACTTCAAGATAGTGATCGGAGAAGGTCGCGTTCTGCTCGGGGTCCAGGACCTCCAGCAACGCCGAAGACGGATCACCGCGCCAGTCGGCACCGAGCTTGTCGATCTCGTCGAGCAGGAAAAGCGGGTTGGCGCTTTTTGCCTTCTTCATCGACTGGATGATCTTGCCCGGCATCGAACCGATATAGGTGCGGCGGTGACCGCGGATCTCGGCCTCATCACGCACGCCGCCCAGCGACATGCGCACGAATTCGCGTCCCGTCGCCTTGGCGATCGACTTGCCGAGCGAGGTCTTGCCGACGCCCGGCGGGCCGACGAGGCACAGGATGGGGCCGCGCAGCTTGGACGAACGCTGCTGCACCGCCAGATATTCAAGGATGCGCTCCTTCACCTTCTCAAGGCCGTAATGGTCGGCATTGAGCACGGCTTCGGCATTGGCGATGTCGCGCTTGACGCGGGTCTTCTTGCCCCACGGCAGCGACAGGAGCCAGTCGAGGTAATTGCGGATCACCGTTGCTTCGGCCGACATCGGGCTCATCTGGCGGAGCTTTTTGGCTTCCGCCATCGCCTTGTCGCGTGCTTCCTTGGAGAGCTTCGTGTTGCGGATGCGCTCTTCCAGCTCGGCGATCTCGTCGCGGCCTTCCTCGTTCTCGCCCAACTCCTTCTGGATCGCCTTCAGCTGCTCGTTGAGATAATACTCGCGCTGCGTCTTCTCCATCTGGCGCTTGACGCGGCTTCTGATCTTGCGCTCGACCTGGAGCACGCTGATCTCGCCCTCCATCAGCGCATAGACCTTCTCAAGCCGGCTGACCGGGTTCTTTTCCTCGAGCAATTCCTGCTTTTCGGTGATCTTGACCGACAGCTGGGCGGCGATCTTGTCCGACATGTCGCCGCCATTCTCGGACTGGCCGATGGACTGCAGCACGTCAGGCTGAACCTTCTTGTTCAGCTTCACATATTGCTCGAACTGCGAGAACACGGAGCGCGACAGGGCCTCAAGCTCCTGCGCGTCGGCAGTCGCGTCGGGCAGCGTGTCGATTTCCGCCTGGAAGAAAGACGGGTTGGGCCGGAAGCCCGCGATGACGGCGCGCGACTTGCCTTCGACCAGCACCTTCACGGTCTGGTCGGGCAGCTTCACGAGCTGCAGGACGGTTGCAAGCGTGCCGACACGATAGATGCCGTCCTCGCCCGGATCATCGTCCTGCGCGTTCTTCTGGGTCACAAGCAGGATCTGCTTGTTGTCGGCCATCACGTCTTCAAGCGCGCGCACGGATTTCTCGCGCCCGACAAACAGGGGCACGATCATGTGGGGGAAGACGACAATGTCACGCAACGGCAGAACCGGCAGGACAACGCGGCCTTCGTTCTTCTTGTTCTTGTCGGACTGTTCGGTCATTTCCGCTTTCCTCTGCCGGTCCGGACGGGGGAGACGCCGGGGCCGTTGGCGGCATGGGCTGCAACACGCAGCCTAAGCCAAATCACTCTTGGAAGGCTTAAAGTGGGCCCAGCCGTGACAACCTTCAAGAGCAAGGCGTCACGCCCGCGCCACAAACGCCAAGCTGTTGATATCGTGCGGCTTCTGTCTGAACGGCGGGTGAAGGCAACGGCGTCAGGACGCCGTTGATTCCTTTTCACGGTTCTTGTCGGAGTAAATGTAGAGCGGGCGCGCCCTGCCCTCCACCACTTCCGAGTTGATCACCACCTGTTCGACGCCACGCAGGCCCGGCAGATCGAACATGGTGTCGAGCAAGATGCCCTCCATGATCGAGCGAAGGCCACGCGCACCGGTGCGGCGCGTGATCGCCTTGGTCGCCACCAGCCGCAAGGCATCGTCCGAGAAGGAGAGGTTCACGTCCTCCATCTCGAACAGGCGCTGGAACTGGCGCACCAGCGCGTTTTTCGGCTTGGTCAGGATTTCCATCAGCGCCTCTTCATTGAGGTCGCCAAGCGTTGCGATCACCGGCAGACGGCCGATGAATTCGGGGATGAGGCCGAATTTCAGAAGATCTTCCGGCTCGATGTCGCGCAGGATCTCGCCCGTGTTGCGCTCGTCCACTGCCTGGACATTGGCGCCAAAGCCGATGGACGTGCCCTTGCGGCGTCCCGCGATGATGCGTTCAAGACCCGCAAACGCGCCGCCGCAGATGAAGAGGATGTTCGACGTATCGACCTGCAGGAATTCCTGCTGGGGATGCTTGCGGCCACCCTGCGGGGGGACGCTCGCGACCGTGCCCTCCATGATCTTCAGCAGCGCCTGCTGCACACCTTCGCCCGACACGTCGCGGGTGATCGAGGGGTTGTCCGATTTGCGGCTGATCTTGTCGATTTCGTCGATATAGACGATGCCGCGCTGGCAACGCTCGACGTTGTAGTCCGACGCCTGCAGGAGCTTGAGGATGATGTTCTCGACGTCCTCGCCCACATAGCCGGCTTCGGTCAGCGTGGTTGCGTCCGCCATCGTGAAGGGCACGTCGATGATGCGCGCCAGCGTTTGCGCGAGCAGCGTCTTGCCGCAACCGGTCGGACCGATCAGAAGGATGTTCGACTTTGCCAGCTCGATATCATTGCTTTTCGAGGCGTGGTTGAGCCGCTTGTAGTGGTTGTGCACCGCGACCGAGAGCACCCGCTTGGCGTGGGCCTGGCCGATCACATAATCGTCGAGGACGCGGCAGATTTCCTGTGGCGTGGGCACGCCGTCGCGCGACTTCACCAGCGAGGTCTTGTTCTCCTCGCGGATGATATCCATGCAGAGTTCGACGCATTCATCGCAGATGAACACCGTCGGGCCCGCAATCAGTTTGCGAACCTCGTGCTGGCTCTTCCCGCAGAACGAGCAATAAAGCGTGTTCTTGGAGTCGCCGCCGCTGCTGACCTTGCTCATGCCTGCTCCACAGCCGGTTCGCTTCACCGAACCCGTTGACAATACTAGGTGCCCGTTCGCCAAACCGACAACAGCGAATCAGGCCTTCCTGTCATATATAGGGCAGAATCCGGCAAATGCATTGCCGGGCGGTTTCCCGCAAGCCCCGGATGTGACAGGCCAATCTAGGCTGAGCGGAGAAAACAACGGATTAACGGGACGGACCATCCATGCAGCCCGGCAATCGCTGATTTCTGCGGAATTTTCCGTCAGACGCCCGGGCGCTTGGCAAACACGTCGTCCACGAGGCCGAAAGCCTTGGCTTCATCGGCCGTCAGGAACTTGTCGCGGTCGAGCGCCTTTTCAATTGCCGCCTCTTCTTGCCCCGTATGGCGCGCATAGATGCCGTTGAGGCGGCGTTTGATCTTCACGATTTCTTCGGCATAGCGCGCCATATCGACGGCCTGGCCCGAATAGCCGCCCGAAGGCTGGTGCAGCAGCACGCGCGAGTTGGTCAGCGCAAAGCGCATGCCCTTTTCGCCCGCGCACAAAAGCAGCGAGGCCGCCGAAGCCGCCTGGCCAAAGCAGAGCGTCGCCACGGGCGGGCGGATATACTGCATCGTGTCGTAGATCGCGAGACCCGCCGTCACCACGCCGCCGGGCGAGTTGATGTACATCGAAATTTCTTTCTTGGGGTTTTCCGACTCCAGAAAGAGCAGCTGGGCGGTCACGACAGTTGCCACATTGTCGTCGATCGGCCCGGCAACAAAGATGATGCGGTCCTTGAGGAGCCGAGAGAACAGGTCCCAGCGCGACTCGCCGCGGCTGGTCGTTTCCGTCACGGTCGGGATAAGGGCGCTGGCGACCACGGGGTCGAAAAATTTTGTCATGCGGGGCACCGTCTGATTTTCGCGAATCTCGCTACACACTCCCCAATATAGGGATCGGGTCAAGGGTTGGTGAATGGCGCATGATTTGGGCGCCCAAAACCGGGGCCCAAAAGAAAACGCCCCGGACGGGGTTGCCGCCGGGGCGTCCATGCGTGTCAGGTCGGCGGGGAACGTCCGTCCATCAATCTCACTTGCCCTTGGTCTTCTCGATCAGCTCGTCGGGATCAAGGAACAGATCTTCCTTGGCGACCTTCTTCTCGGTGACCTTCGCCAGTTCCAGCGCGAAGTCCACGACCTTTTCCTCGTAAAGCGGTGCACGGATCTCGGCGAGCGCCGCCGGGTTCTTCTGATAAAACTCGATCACCTGCTTTTCCTGGCCGGGGAACTGGCGGGCGCGGCCAACGACGGCGCGTGACAGCTCATCCTGCGAAATCTCGATCTTGTTCAGGCGACCGATCTCGGAAAGCACCAGGCCAAGGCGCACGCGGCGGCGGGCGATGGCGCGATACTCTTCCTTCATCTTCTCTTCGCTCTCCGCCTCGTCGGTGGCGGTTTTGCCTTCGCGCTTCATTTCAGCTTCAACGGCGCGCCAGATCTGCTCGAACTCCGCATCGACCATTGCTGGCGGCAACGCGAATGTGTGGCCCGCATCCAGCGTGTCGAGCAGCGCACGCTTGAGATGTGCGCGCGCCGCACGCGCATAATTGTTGCCGATGTCGTTGGTAATCGCGTCCTTGAGCTTCGCAAGGCTTTCAAAGCCGAGCTTGGTCGCAAAGCCGTCGTCGATGGGAGCGTCTTCGGGCGCGGCCACATCCTTCACGCTGATGGTGAAGACGGCATTCTTGCCGGCAAGCGCTTTGGTCGAATAGTCATCTGGGAACGTGACCTTCACGTCACGCGTCTCACCGGCCTTGGCGCCGACAACGCCGTCCTCAAAGCCCGGGATGAAGCGCTTCGAGCCGATCACGAGGCGCACGCCCTCACCCTTGCCGCCGTCAAACGGCGTGCCGTCGATGCGGCCTTCAAAGTCGATGGTCAGCGCGTCGCCTTCGCGTGCTGCTTCACCTTCGGCGCGCGGATTATAGGTACGGCTCTGCTCGGCAAAGCGGTTGAGCGCCGCAGCCACATCGGCTTCGTCGATGTCGGCGGTCAGCCGCACCAGCGACAGGCTGGTTACATCCATCGGCTGGAACTCGGGCATGAGTTCCACGGTCATATTGAATGTCAGGTCTTCCTTGCCGTCAGCGACATTCTCAAGCTCGCTGGTCAGGTCGATCTTGGGCTGCTGGGCGGGACGCAGCGAACGCTCGTCGATGGCCTTCTGGCTCGACTCGCTCACCGCCTCCTGGATGATTTCGGCCATCACCGATTTGCCGAAGGCGCGGCGCATGTGGTTCATCGGCACCTTGCCGGGGCGGAAGCCCTTGAGGCGAACCTGGCCCTTCAATTCCTCAAGGCGGCTCGACAGTTTCGTGTCGAGATCAGCCTTGCCGACCACGATGGAAAACTCGCGGCGGAGGCCGTCGGTTGCCGTTTCAATCACCTGCATCGTCAAACCCGTTCGTCATTTGGCGCGCTGTTGCTGCGGCCTGTCCCTGTCAATTCTGGTGCGGGCGGAGGGACTTGAACCCCCACGACTTGCGTCACCAGGACCTAAACCTGGCGTGTCTGCCATTCCACCACGCCCGCGAGGCCGGACATGAGCCACCCCCGCGAAGCGGGGGTCTATAGCAAGCGCGCCCCGAAAACAAAAGGCCGCGCGGACGGGAAAAGTGGCGAATTTCTGCGGGGGACGCCGGGGTACCCCCCCCCTGACCGCATTCACTTTCCGACGCTTGGGCGTATAGTAACGCCTGCGTCTTGCATGGAGGCGAATTGTGGGGCGGCTACGGTCGCTCGCGATGACACAGGCTTTGCGATGACTCAGGCACTGAAACGCGAACAGAGCACGTTCGACCGGTTGTTGCCCTCGCTCTTGTCCGAGGAAGGGCGCTTTGCCCTTCTCAAGGACGAAGCGCTTGCAGGCACATATGACTCCTACGCAGATGCGCTGGCGGAGGGATACCGGCAGTTCGGTCTGTCGGGATTCATGGTGCGGGAAATCAGGCAAACTCCCGTCATTGTCCACTTCAGCCGGGGAATCTGATTCCTGTGCATCTCGGGGGACAAGTCTCAACACTTGGTCCGGTGGTTCAGGTCCACATAGGCCCTTCGCACCCGCGCATTCAGGCCCTTGAAGCAGCCGAGATGGCGGTTCCGGCTGCAATCGTGGCAAATCTTCTGATCGATACCGGGGCGAGCATGACGGCACTGAACTCGGTGATTCCCAAGCGGCTCGGCCTGCTACCCACAGGGCTGGTACCGGTTCACACTCCAAGTACATCCGGCGGCACTATTGACTTCGAGGTCTTCGACGTCGGACTGGTGTTCGCAAGCACCCACGCAGGCAGCCCTCATCACATCGTTCGCGCCTTGCCCGTCACCGCAAATGGAAATGCGTTTCATGGCTTCGATGGATTGCTCGGCCGCGATGTTCTTGCGCATGCACGCCTGATCTACAGCGGCTTCGACCAGATATTCCTGTTGTCATTCTAACCCATCAACCGGCGCAGAACCGGGGGGATGAGCGCCGGCAGGTCGTCGGCCGTCATGCCCCAGCCCGACGCTTTGGCCGCTTCGCCATGAATGAAGACTCCTGCGCGCGCCGCCTCGGCGACATTGCGTCCCTCATCCGGTCCGGTATCGACCAGTCTGCCGCCCGCCAGCCCCGCAATGATACCGGCCAGCACGTCGCCTGAACCCGCGGTCGCAAGCCAGGGCGGCGCATTGGTGTTGATCCGGGCATGGCCATCGGGCCGGGCGATGACCGTATCGGCCCCCTTGAGCACGACGACGCACCCCATGCGGCGCGAGGCCTCCAGTGTGGCCGTGGCGCGGTCGGGCATGGAGGCGAGCATGCCGGGGAACAGGCGTTCGAACTCGCCTGCGTGCGGGGTCAGCACACAATCGGCCCTGAGCATTGCCTTCAGGGCCGCCGCATCACCGGCAAAGCTCGTCAACGCATCGGCATCAAGAACGATCTTCGCCTTGCTGGCGAGGGCAGCGGCCACCAACTCGCGCGTCAAGGGCGATGCGCCCAGCCCCGGTCCGATCACAATGGCGGTGACGCGGCTGTCGTCGATCAACCGTACGAACGCGCCCACGCCGTCATAGGGCTTGACCATCACCGCTGTCAGGTGCGCGGCATTGATGGCAACGGACTCACGCGGGCTTGCAACCGAGACAAGCCCCGCGCCCGTGCGCAATGCGGCTGCTGCGGCAAGACGCGCCGCGCCGGTCGCCGCCGGTGGCCCGCTCACCACGATCACATGGCCGCGCCCATATTTGTGGACATCAAGCGGAGCAGGTGAAAGCCGTGGCGCGGTGTTTTCCGCCAGCGCCGGTTCGCGACCCGGCCAGAGGCGTTCCATCGCATCGTTTGGAATGCCGATGTCCGCCACAACGATTTCGCCGCACAGCGCGCGGCCGGGAAAAATCACATGCGCGAGTTTCTTGCGGAAGAAGGTGACGGTCAGGGCCGCGCGGAAGGAGATGCCGTCCACCGGCCTGCCGGTGTCGCCATGCACGCCCGACGGCACATCAATCGCTACCACCGGGATGGCGCTCTCGTTCACGCGCCCGATGATGGCGGCGATGTTCTCATCGAGCCTGCGGGCGAGACCTGCTCCGAACAGCGCATCGACAATCAGTTCGGGCCGCTTGGCAAAGACATTGTCCGTGCCGGACACGCCTGCCGCCCAGCGGCGGGCAACAGACGCCGCATCGCCCTTGAGCGTTGCGCGATCGCCATATTGGTGGATCTCGACCGGCCAGCCTTCGCCCCGCAGGATGCGCGCCACGACATAGCCGTCGCCGCCATTGTTGCCGGGTCCACACAACACAGCGACGGGACGCGGGCGATAGCGCTTGATGATCGCGTCGGCCACGGCATGGCCCGCGTTCTCCATCAATGTCAGCGTCGCGACACCACGCTCCGCCGCATGGCGGTCAATGGCAGCCATTTGCGCGGTCGAAACGATGGCGTGGTCGGATGCGGTCACGCTCAGAAATCCTCGGGATGGCGCTGCCAGAACGGATGAGCCGTCTCATAGGCAAAGGCGGCACGCAAGACGCCATGGTCATCAAAATTGCGGCCGACAATCTGGAGCCCTACGGGCAGACCATCCGGCGTAAAGCCACAGCAGATGGTCGCCGCCGGCTGCTGGGTGAGATTGAACGGATAGGTAAAGGCCGTCCAGCCAGTCCAATAGGGACTGTCGGCGTGGGATTTTGGCGCGACGAGCCCCACATCAAAGGCCGCCACCGCAAGCTGGGGTGTCAGCAGGAAATCGTAACGCGTCATGAACTGGCGCATCCGCACACCAAGGTTCGCACGCGCCTGTTGTGCCGCCAGATATTCGTCGAGGGTGATGCGCCCGCCCTCTTCCGCCAGTTCCGCCAGTTGCGGTTCCAGGAGCGCCTTCTTCTCCGGCGGCAATTTTCCCAGAAGAAGATGGGCGGCGCCGTAATAGAGCGGCCGGAAGATCGGCAGTGGATCATCCGTAAACGGATCAACCTCCTCGACAACCGCCCCCAATGCCGCAAAGGATTCGGCTGCCTTTGCGCACAAGGCGGCAACTGCCGGATCAACCTTGGCATAGCCAAGGCGCGGACTCCAGGCGATGCGGGCACCCTTGATGCCTTGATCAAGCCCTGCCGCATGGCTTCCCGCTTCGCGCGGCAGGCTGTACCAATCGCGCGGGTCAGGTCCTGCCATCGCGTCAAGAAACAAGGCGGCATCCTCAACCGTTCGTGACATCGGCCCGACATGGGCGAGCGTGCCAAAGGGCGAGAGCGGCCATGCGGCGATGCGGCCGAACGACGGCTTGAAGCCGAAGACGCCGCAGAGCGACGCCGGAATGCGGATGGAGCCGCCCGCATCCGTGCCGATGGCCAAGGTCGCAAGACCGGCGGCAAGTGCGGCACCTGAGCCGCCTGACGAGCCGCCCGGCGTCTTGCCGGGATTCCAGGGATTGCGGGTGATGCCGGTCAGCGGGCTGTCATTCGTTGCCTTCCAGCCGAACTCCGGCGTCGTCACTTTGCCGGTGAACACGCAACCTGCTTCACGCAGCCGCGCGACCGAAGGGGCGTCGTCGTTCCACTCCTGCGCGCGGTCAACCGTGCGCGAGCCGCGCAAAGTCGGCCAGCCTTTGGAGACGAGAAGATCCTTGATGGCAATCGGTACGCCATCGAGCGGCGACAAAGGCGCTCCATCGGCCCAACGCCGGGCAGAGGCTTCTGCCATCGCCATCGTCGCATCGGGATCAAGATGGCAATAGGCGTTTACGCGCGCATCCAGCGCCTCGATGCGCGCCAGAAATGTTTCGGCGGCATCAACCGGCGTTGCCTCCTGCGCGGCATAGAGGCGGACAAGTTCGGCAGCCGTGGCAAAGTGGAGGTCTGTCATGGGTGCTTGGCACTTTTCTCTTTGGTCGCCAATTCAACGCCGCAAATCGCGCTACGGATAGATGCGTCTCTCTTTCGCCTCTCCCAATTATTGGGGGAGGCACGTTTGCGATTGCAAACGGGTGGGGGGCACCATCAACATACGCAATACAGCGTCTCCCAACCCCACCGGGCTTGTGTTCGCTGTGCTCACACAAACCCTTGCGCTCCGCTCACCCCTTTTATCAAAGGGGAGGCAGAAGGAGCTGTGCTGCACATCCTACCCCACGCTCGTCGCGGCCTCGCTGCCTTTTTCGATCAGGCGCAGGCTTGTTCCGTCCGTCTCGAGTATCGTGACCGAAGCGTTGTCGGGGTGAAAGACTGTTACCTCGTCGCGCCCCAGCGCATGAGCGACCGCCACATTGATCGCCACAAAATGCGTGAAGACAATGACATCCTCAGGCTGGGCGACAAGGGTTGCCACCACTTCCCTTGCCCATGCCTGTTGCAGCGCGGGCGCCTTGCCCCATGTCGATGACATGATGGCGCGCAACCACGGCCCGCGTTCGGCAAAAGCGATGCCCGGCGAGGGAATTTCGGCAATTGCCGTTTCAATGCGCGCCGTGCGTTTCCAGCGCGTTTCCATCGGGATCGCGGTTTCACGCGCACGCTTGAGCGGGCTTGTCAGCAATTGCACGGGCGGCAAGACTGCAAGACGCAAGGCAGTTGCTTCGGCCTGTTGGCGGCCCAGCACATCAAGGCCGGGATCATTTGCCTCGACAAAACTTGCTGCCGCGCGGCCATGGCGGACGAGGTAGATGCGCGGCATGGGCGATCCTTCAGGTGAAACTGAAAATGTTCTTGCCGCCCTCATGCGCCACGCGGCCGGGGCGGCCCAGCATCTCCTCGGAGATCATGCGTGCAATCACGGCTTCGTCGACCGAGGTGTTGGACACAAAGCGGCTGCCATCGGCAAGCCGTCCGATGACAATGCCGAAACGGCGGCCCTGCCGGTCGGTCACCATCGTGTAGGTCTCGACTGTCGCATTGCCATCTGCCTTATCGACCACGCGCGGGTGCGCCATGGCGTTCAGTTCGTGCTGATAGTCCTTGGGCGCCTCGCGCTGCCATGCGCCCTTCATCGGCGTGGTCGAATAGATGCCAAGCGAATGCTTGGTGATGTACCAGCCATTGCCGGTCACCAGACCAAAGGCGCCGGGCTTCTGGCGCAGCCTGCCCATCATCGTGGCGATGCCATGCATGGTGTAGTTGTTGCCGGGACCGCCAAAATAAGGAAGGCCGCCGGTGACCGTCAGCGGGCGCGGATCTTCCTCGGCGATGCCAAGCTCCGTACAGGCGATCTCAACGATTGAAGGGAAGCAGGAATAGAGATCAAAGAAGTCGATGCCGTCGATGGTCTTTCCCGCCATGGCGAGCGCCTTCTTGCCCATCATGTTGATGGCGGGCGACGAATGAAAGTTCACGCGCTCGCTGACGTGCCAGATGTCATTGGCGTCAGCGCAGCCATGCAGGAATATCCATTGGCTCTCGGGAATGCCAAGCTCGCGCGCGCGCCGGGCGCTGGCCATGATGAGCGCCGCCGACTGGTCCACTTCGATCACGGCATTGAGATATTTGGTATAGGGAAACCCGACATAGCGGTTGGTCTCTGACGGCGTAACGATTTCCTCGGCCGGGCGCGCGACCGGAAACCAGGCGAGCGGATTGGCCGCAGCAGTTTCGCTGAAGCGCTGGAACATGCGCCCGACAATGGCCATGTGCTCGCCAAGTCCGAGCTTGCGGGCGGCGCGGATGCCGTTCTCGAACAGCGGATAGGTATTGGTGGGAAAGAAGAGTCCGTGCTCGCGCTCGACCGGCGTCACCGGCGAACGGTCATCGCCGATATGGGTTGGATGATCGCCCGTATCCTCGCCCCATTTGAGCGCGATGCCGCGTTTCATTGCACCCAGAAGCGAGGCGAGATATTCGCTGCCACCCAAGAGCGCGAGTTCATACTTGCCCTCTGCAATCTCCTCGGCCGTGCGGTTCACCAGCCATTGCGGCGTGTTTCCGCCGGTCGCGGTGTAGTAATGCGTGTGGGGTTGCGCATTGAGGCGCCTGGAAAGGGACTTCGGCACATTGGTATAGCCGCTGCCGCCCAACCTGCTGCCCTCGGTCGAGTCGGCGGTAAAGCGCACGGCGGCCACCATCTCCAGCGACCTGAGGATTTTCTCGGCGGGGCCAGCATCTTCGGCAGCGCGGCGCGCCGCCGTTTCGATAAGGCCGATGGGATCAAGCCCTTCCGTGATGCGGTTCTCGCGCGCGGTGCGCTGGGTGAACTGGCCTGCGCCGATCAGCACGGGCATGCGGTCATCAATCATGGAATCCATCCGGCAATTGTCATGCAGCGCCGAGTGATTCCCGCTTTGCGCGCGCAAGTAAAGCGGCGTGTCTGCCTGACCTTGCGGCAGCATTGCGGCGAAAGCGTGCAAAGCTTCGCATTCGGTCGCTCATCTTTTGCTGATTGCGCTGTCGATCCATTCATTTCCGGATCGCAGAGCGTTGTTTTGATTGTGCGCACTGCGCATGCGACTTTGCACATGCCAGCGGTGACGCCGGTTCCGGGGTGCTGCATCCCCCGCAACGTTGTGATGCCCCGGAAAGCGGACCCGGTCTTGCGTATCAAGGCCGGGTCCGCACTATTTCAGGCATCCGATCAAGGACGCGACCAGGTTTCCTGGCCAATCTGGTTGGCGCCCAAGACCGTCCACGAACCTGCCAGTGAGCCATCCGGCCGCACGGTGTAAAGCGACACCGCCATGCCGTCATAGACGATGGCGACACTGTTTCCGCTTTGCAGCGCGGTGCAGGTGATCGGATCCCCGCCAGCCACTTGTGAACAATCATAGACCGGGCCATTGCGGGTCATCGTGACCGTGCCGGTGTAGGATGTGCCGTCCGGATTTGTCCCCGACACGCTCCAGTATCCGGATAGGTCAGGCCCCATGGTGGAAGCCATGTCCGGCGGTGCCGCAGCAGCCGACGGCGGCAATCCCGCGGGCGCATCCGTAATGGTCTTGCCATTCGATTGGGCCAATGCACCGCCTGCCAGCAAGGCCGCAAGCGCAAGGCCAAGTGTGAGTTTCATCGCCATGTGTCTCTCCCCTGTCTCATCAATGTCCCGTGTGACCGGAATGGTCAGCGGGACGCTCCGGCATTCCTTCGGCGTTGTGGTGCGGCGTCACGTGCACATCAACCGTGATCGCACCCGCTTTTTCAAAGACCAGCGTCAGCGGAAACATCTCCTCCTCAACCAGCTGCATGTTGAGGCCGATCAGCATGATGTGAAGCCCTCCGGGTGCCAGAACAGAAGGCGCGCCCGGTGAAACTTCCACGCTTTCAATCCGGCGCATGCGCATGACGCCGTCATCGCCTGCCCTATTGTCGTGGATCTCGACTGCCTCTGCCACCGGTGAGCTTGCCGACAAGAGCGTATCGGCCACGGCGCCCTCGTTGATGATCGTCATAAAGACAGCCGCATTGCGGGCAGCGCCGGGCGCGGGCGGCGAATGGGGATGGGAAATGACAAGATCACCCGACCTCACTTCATGTGCAGCAGCGGGGACCGCGCCCAAGGCCCCGATGAACATACAGAACGCCAGCAATCTCATTGTCACGACCTTTTGCGATGTGAGGGACGCCCGCATCAGACACTTTCGGCGGCCTGTGGGCAATAAGGCAGGCCGCCGCATCTCCTATTGAGAATTGCGGTTGTCGCGCAGCCAGTCGGTGGCAAATGACACTGCCTCGCGTGCGCCAAAACAGCGGATGCGCCCCGCCCCCAATGTGACCGAACGCACGGCGCCGGTCGCCTCGAATGCTTCGCCACAAGCGGCGAAATCATCCGCGTTATAGGTGTGCTCGCGCCAGATCACCCATTTGCGGCGGCCGTCGATCATCGTGGGCGAGCCCTGCTCGGCGGAACCGAGAAGCCCCGTGGAATGTTCGGCATGATGGAAGATCGTCGACGTGTTCCAGTGCGAACCGATGAACAGGACGCGGCCATTGCATTCGCAGAGTTGCGCCAGCGGCGAGCCTTCGCCGAAGCCTTCTTCCAGCGTCTGACTGTCCAGCAGCTTTCCGGCATCGGGGCCAATGGCGGCAAATGAGTCACGCGGATGATTGCTGCGCCTGGCGCCCGGCCAATTGCGCACGGTTTCGGGAAACCGGCCCACGCCCCAGCTGGGCGTGGTTGCGGGATCGAACGCAGGCATCTCCTCGCGGATGAGCGGCCACCATTCTTCGGGCACCGGCGGCTCACTCCAATGGCTTGGCTCTGTCAGATCGGACGTGAAGGCGGGCGCCATCAGCGTGCCCTCGGGACCGATCACGTCCAGCACGGATCGCACCAGAGTGGCCGCATGACCCATCACCCAGCCGAGCGACGATACCGACGCATGGGCAAGAACCACATCACCGCGCGACAGGCCGACCGCCGTCAGCGCAAGGTTGACCATGCTCGGCGTGATCGGAATGTCGTGTCTCGCAACTGTGCCCATGGCGCAAGATTTAGCCCGGCGCCGGGCACATATCAAACCGTCTCACGCGGCCTTGCGGTAGCTCACAATCTCGAACTCGATGCCGTCGCGGTCGAAGAAATAGAAGCGGCGGCCCGGCTCATAGTCTCCGTGGCTGAAGGTCTTGAAGCCGGCGGCCAGGACGCGGCGCTCCGTCTCGTCGAGATCATCCACTTCGATGCCGACATGGTTGAGCGGGGCGCCCTTCTCGTGCGCCCGCGGCGCGCCATTGCTGCCGGGCTCGGTATAGACGGCCAGGTAATGCGCGTCGGTGCCGACATGGATGGTGCGCCCGCCCATTGCCGACGGCCCTTTCCAGCGGATTTTCCAGTCGAAGACCGCCATCAACATGGCAGCTGTCTTCTCGGGGTCAGAGACGGTGACGTTTACGTGTTCGATAAAGGCCTGCGCCATCTTGTTGCTCCGTTGCTTTCCTGCCCCGCCTGCCTTGCGGCTTGCGGCGCTGACGCATCCCTTGTAAAACATCAACCTCACTTGAGGTCCAGTAACGTTTTGCGGCGCTCTGTGAAGGGCCTGTTTGGAGTTCGGGCATGATCCACGCCAACGATATGCTTTCCATCGGCGAGCTTGCCGCGCGCACCGGTCTTTCCATTTCGGCGATCCGCTTTTATGAGGCCGAGGGGCTGGTTGCGCCCCGTCGCAGTCGTGGCGGCCAAAGGCGGTTCCTGCGGTCGGATATCCGCCGACTTTCCTTCATCCGCATTGCCCAGCAGATGGGCCTGTCGCTTGACGCCATCTCGGCAGAACTCGCGCGGTTGCCCGGCGGGCGCACGCCCAATGCTGCCGATTGGTCCCGCATCAGCCGCGCCATGCGCGACATGCTGAACGAGCGGATCGATGCCCTCACGCGCACGCGCGACCGGCTGGATGGCTGCATCGGCTGCGGGTGCCTGTCGCTCAAGGCCTGCGCGCTTTACAACCCGCAAGACAGGCTGGCGGCGGAGGGATCGGGGCCACGGGCGATTTTCCGGGAATGAAAAAGGGCCGGGGTTGCGCCCGGCCCTTCCATATTTTCGAAACTCCCAGCGATCAGACCGAGTAGTACATCTCGAACTCGATCGGGTGCGGTGTGTGCTCGAAAGCGTGCACTTCCTTCATCTTCAACTCAAGCCAGCTGTCGATGAAGTCGTCGGAGAAGACGCCGCCCTTCTTGAGGAACGCGCGATCCTTGTCGAGGTGCTCCAGCGCTTCACGCAAGGAGCCGCAGACCTGGGGAATGTTCTTCGCCTCTTCCGGCGGCAGATCATAAAGGTCCTTGTCGGCGGGCTGGCCGGGATGGATTTTGTTCTCGATGCCATCAAGACCCGCCATCAGCAACGCGGCATAGGCGAGATAGGGGTTCGCGCCCGGATCGGGGAAGCGCACTTCAATGCGCTTGCCCTTGGGGCCCGGCGCAAACGGAATGCGCACCGAAGCCGAGCGGTTGCGCGCCGAATAGGCCAGCATCACCGGCGCCTCAAAGCCCGGGATCAGGCGCTTGTATGAATTGGTGAGCGGGTTGGTGAAGGCGTTCAGCGACCGCGCGTGCTTGATGATGCCGCCGATGTAATAGAGGCACATCTCCGAGAGGTCGGCATAGCCGTTGCCTGCGAAAAGCGGTTTGCCGCCCTTCCAGATCGACTGATGCACGTGCATGCCCGAGCCATTGTCGCCCTTGATGGGCTTGGGCATGAAGGTTGCCGACTTGCCATAGGCAGCAGCCACCTGATGGATCACATATTTGTAGATCTGCATGTAGTCGCCGCACTTCACCAGCGTGTTGAACTTGAAGCCCAACTCGTGCTGCGAGGGCGCGACTTCGTGGTGGTGCTTTTCCGGCTCGATGCCCATCTCGCCCATGATGGCGAGCATTTCAGAGCGGATGTCCTGCCCGCTGTCGACCGGCGGCACCGGGAAGTAACCGCCCTTCACACCCGGACGGTGGCCCAGATTGCCGGCGTCATACTTCGTGCCGGAATTGTAGGGGCCTTCCGCGCTGTCGAGGAAGTAATAGCCCTTGTTCATGCCCTGCTCGAAACGGACATCATCAAAGATGAAGAACTCGGCTTCCGGGCCGAAATAGGCCGTGTCGCCCACGCCGACCGACTGCATGTATTTCTCGGCGGCCTTGGCGATGGAACGCGGGCAGCGGTTGTAGTGCTCGCCAGTGGACGGTTCGTGCACGTCGCATACGATGGTCAGCGTCGTCTGGGCGAAGAACGGGTCGATGACCGCGGTGCCCAGATCGGGCTTCAGCAACATGTCGGATTCATTGATCGCTTTCCATCCGGCGATCGACGAACCGTCAAACATGGTGCCGTTGGTCAGGAAGTCGTGGTCAACCATCGACAGGTCGAAGGTGACGTGCTGCTGCTTGCCGCGCGGGTCGGTAAAGCGCAGGTCCACGAACTTCACGTCCTTGTCCTTGATGAGTTTCTGGATGTCGTCAGGCGTCGTCATGGAAGCGGTTCCGGTTTCTGGAGTGGAATGTTGGTGTCAGATCGCATCCAGACCGGTTTCGCCGGTGCGGATGCGGATGGCTTCTTCGACAGTCGAGATGAATATCTTGCCGTCGCCGATGCGGCCGGTGCGGGCCGCCTTCTGGATGGCTTCAACGGCGCGGTCCACCATGTCGTCCTTGAGGACGATCTCGATTTTCACCTTGGGCAGGAAATCGACGACGTATTCGGCGCCGCGATAAAGCTCCGTATGCCCCTTTTGCCGGCCGAAGCCCTTGGCCTCGGTGACCGTGATGCCCTGCAAACCGATTTCGTGAAGGGCTTCCTTCACTTCATCGAGCTTGAAGGGCTTGATGATGGCCTCGATCTTTTTCATCGCCTGTCCCTTGGGGCCGCGTAGCGATCCCCTGTTCCCTGAAAAGCTGGGTCCCTGATAATGCTGCTGGTGTCCTGGTGCACTGCAACGTAACCCGTTGCGTAAGCATGGCCCGTGCCAGACCGGAACCAGAGTCCAACTTGCTGATTTTCGGGCGTTTTTCTGTGGATAAGTCGGCGCCCGGGCGGTTAGCTGCGTGGTCGCTGCGCTCTGGTTAATCAGGCTGCCGCTTTTTTGGGCAGACTGGTTTTCAGCTTTCGTCTGTGCGACCGAGAGCGCCGCCAAACGAGACCAACAGGGAATCGCCTCATGTCCGACAACGCGCAGGTCCAGCATCTCAATCCCGTCTTTGCCGGACTTGGCACGACGATCTTTTCGGTGATGTCGGCACTGGCAACCACCCACAAGGCCGTCAATCTGGGCCAGGGTTTTCCCGAGGAAGATGGGCCGCTTGAGATCCGCGCGGCGGCGGCCAAGGCGCTTCTGGATGGGCCCAACCAATATCCGCCGATGATGGGCCTGCCCGTGCTGCGCCAGGCGCTGGCGCGTCACGCCAAGCGTCACTACGACCTCGACCTCAATTGGGAGAGCGAGATCATCGTCACGTCGGGTGCTACCGAAGCGCTGGCGGATTGCCTGATCGCGATGCTGCGCACCGGCGACGAGGCCATTCTCTTTGAACCCGCCTATGACAGCTATCGCCCGATTGTGGAGGCTGTCGGCGCGCGCGCGGTGCCGGTGCGCCTGTCGCCGCCGGACTGGCATTTGCCGCTTGACGCGATTGCGCGTGCGATCACGCCGCGCACGCGTGTTATCCTGATCAATACGCCGATGAACCCCGTCGGCCGCGTGTTCTCGCGCGATGAACTGACGTCGCTGGCGGC
>CAZBRT010000002.1:216732-983159 GCA_964494625.1 uncultured Flavobacteriaceae bacterium
CCCTTGCAGTCAAGCATGATCTGCGCGTGATCTGCGACGAGGTCTATGAGCACCTGACCTTTGACGGCCTTGCGCACATTCCCCTGATGACATTGCCCGGCATGCGTGAGCGGACGGTGCGCATCGGCAGTGCGGGAAAAATCTTCTCGCTGACCGGCTGGAAAGTGGGCTGGATCGAAGGCCCTGCCCCGCTGATCGGCGTGATCGCCAAGGCGCACCAGTTTGTCACCTTCACGACACCGCCTGCGTTGCAGGCTGGTGTGGCCCATGGCCTTGACCACGAGCAACGCTTCTATGAGGCATTGACAAAGGACCTTGCGGGAAAACGCGATGCCATCTGTGGCGCGTTGTCAAAGCTCGGCGTGAAGATGCTGCCGTGCCAGGGCACCTATTTTGCGACCGGTGATTACGCGCCAATCGGGATCAACGAAGATGATGCCGCGTTTGCCAAGCGCCTGACGATGGAAGGTGGCGTTGCCACCATTCCGCTCAGCGCCTTCTACTCGGGCGAGGCGCCACGCACACTGCTGCGCTTTGCGTTCTGCAAGTCGCAGGCAACGATTGACGAAGCCGTGCGCCGCCTGAACGCCGCGTTCGGCAGGTTGAAGGCCGGGTAAGGCTTACGCCGTTTCCTTTTCCGCATCCGTCCCGTTGGACGATGCTGTGGTGAAGCGCGCTGACTGACGCATGAAGGCGGGCATCGCATCGCCAAAGCCGATCACGCGGCCGCCGCCTTCGTTTGTCCTCTCGCCACCGCGCTCACCACCGCGTTCGCGTTCGCGGCGCGGCTCGGCCTTTTTCTGGACCTCGGGCTTGGGAGGACGCGGCGTTTGGTTTGCTTCTTTCGGTGCACGCGCTTCACGCGGCTTGTGACGCGGACGCTCCGGCGCGACGTGGGCCGGTACTGCAGCGACGGTCTCAATCGCAACGGGTTCCACGACCCCGGGCGCTTCAGGCGCAGGCGAAAAGACATCCGGTTGATCTGCTTCCGCCATTGTCTGCATGCTGCCGATGTCCGGCTTCACGCTGGTGCTGGTCCCGGCCCTGGCGGCGCGAGGCTTGTCGCCTTGAGCCTTTTGGGGGCGCGCCTTGGCAGCCTGCGGCTTTGGCGACCGCTCCTTGCCGCCACGCCCGCCGCGGCGATTGCGGCCACCGCGTGCCGATTTCTCCTCGCCTTCCGCGCCGGCTGCAGCCGGATCAACAGAGAGGCTTGTGATCGCGATGCGCTCGATCGGCTTGCCGGTCAGTTTTTCAATCGCGTCGATGAACTCGCCGTCGCGGCGCGTGGCAATGGTGATCGACGTGCCCGAACGGCCCGCGCGGCCCGTGCGGCCGATGCGGTGCACATAATCATCGGCATGGAACGGCACATCGAAATTGAACACATGGCTGACGGCAGGAATGTCGAGGCCGCGGGCAGCGACGTCGCTTGCCACCAGGAGCTTGAGCTCGCCGGAGCGGAAACTGTCCAGCGTGCGGGTGCGCACCGACTGGTCAAGGTCACCATGAATGGGTGCCGCATTGAAGCCGTGCTTGGCCAGCGACTTTGCGACGATGTCCACATCACGCTTGCGGTTGCAGAAGATGATTGCGTTGGTCACTTCCTCGCCACCCAGGAAGTGGCGCAGCGCCTCGCGCTTGTCTTCCTCGCCGACAAAGACGAGCTTCTGCTCGATGGTGGTTGCCGCCGTTGCGGGGCGCGATGCCTCGATGCGCACGGGGTTGTTGAGGAACTGTTCCGACAGGCGCGTGATTTCCGGCGGCATGGTTGCCGAGAAGAAGAGTGTCTGGCGCGTGAACGGCAACATTTTGCAGATGCGCTCGATGTCGGGGATGAAACCCATGTCGAGCATGCGGTCGGCTTCGTCGATCACAAGGATCTGCACGCCCGACATCATCAGGCGGCCACGCTCGAACTGGTCGATCAGGCGGCCAGGCGTCGCGATGAGCACGTCAACGCCGCGATCAAGCTTCTTGTCCTGATCACCAAAGGCGACACCGCCGATGAGCAGTGCCATCGACAGCTTGTGATATTTGCCATAGCGCTCGAAACTCTCGGCCACCTGGGCGGCGAGTTCGCGCGTGGGCTCCAGGATCAATGTGCGCGGCATGCGCGCCTTGGCGCGACCCTGCGCCAGAATGTCGATCATCGGCAGGGTGAACGACGCGGTTTTGCCGGTGCCGGTCTGGGCAAGGCCCAGCACGTCACGGCCGCGCAATACCTGCGGGATCGCTTTTTCCTGGATGGGTGTAGGTGTGGTGTAGCCGGAATCGGCAACGGCCTTGAGCACTTCGGGCCCAAGACCAAGGTCTTCAAAACTTGTCATTGGTACTTTCGGATGGCGAAACGGATCGACAGGGTTCGGAGCGGGCGACGTCGATCACTTAGCGTGCGCCAACTCGATACGGACCTGACCGAAGCTGCCTTGGGTTTGGCCGGGACATGACGCGCGGCGCGTCGGAAAAAATTCCGGATGCAGCCTTGCACGATCATCCCTGCCAGCCGTGCTGCCCTCGCAGCGGTGGCCTCGTCATTTGCGGCGCAATATGCGGATAACCCCACGGAAGTCAATGAATTTGGGGCAATGACAGGTGTTTCTGCCCTGCACTGTTACCCAGTTGACGCCTTGCTTTTCTGCCGTGATCGGGCGGAAGCTCTGTCGGTTCCATGGCTTAACGTCTGTCAAAGCGGGGATCACGGCGATGTTTGTTGGTCATTATGCGGTCGCTCTTGCCTTGCGCCCCGCCAAGGCGTCGCCGTCGCTGCCTGTCCTTTTCACGGCTGTTCAGGCGCTCGACATCGGATTCTTCTCGCTGGCGCTCGCCGACATTGAACGTTACGCGATCGAGCCGGGCGCAACCGCGATGAACGGATTGGCACTCACCTATCTGCCCTACACGCATTCGCTCGTGGGAGCAGCCTTGCTCAGCGTGATCTTCGGTCTGGCGGTGATGCCCTTCCTGAAGGCGCGGCCGCGCATCATGGCGGCGGCAATTGCCGCCTTTGCCGTTTTCTCGCACTGGCTGCTCGACCTTGTGGTGCATCGACCCGATCTTGGCATCATCGGCGACAGCGACCACAAGCTGGGCTTTGGCCTCTGGAACCATCCCGAAATCGCCATGCCTCTGGAGATCGGCCTCATCGTTGTCGCGATGCTGATCTGGGTTGCAACCACGCGCGCTGCCAGCGGCTTTGGCCGCGCGATGCCGTGGGTCGCCCTGGCGGCGCTTCTGGCCGCTCAGGCGTTCAACTGGTTTGGCCCACAGCCGACGGCCCAAACGCCGCTTGATGAAATCTCCATGCAGGGCCTTATGGCCTATGGCGTGTTCATCGTGCTGGCGATCTTCATGGAGCGGTCGCGCACGCGCAAGACCTAGGCATGCATCCGCGTCATTGCCGAATAAACCAGTGTGCGCAGGTCGCGCCGCATCGCCGGATAGGTTGATGAGGGCAATAGCTGCGTCATGAAGATGACGATCATCTTCTCCCTGGGATCGATGAAGAAATAGGTGGAGGCCGCCCCGCCCCACGCATATTCGCCCACGCTGCCCGGCACCATCGACAAGGCGGGCGACATGTTGACCGAGAAGCCAAGGCCAAAGCCGGTGCCGAGGCTCGCCTGTTCCGAAAACATCGAGATCGACGCCTCGCCCAGCGAACGGCCGCCCGGGATGTGGTTCTGTGTCATCAACTCAAGGGTCTTGGGGCTCAGATACTGCACGCCGCCAAAGGTGCCGCCTGCCAGCAGCATCGAACAGAGACGGTAGTAATCCGCAATGGTCGAAACCAGCCCGCCACCGCCAGAGACCAGCGCCGGCGGCGCGAGATAGGAACTCTTCGCGGGATCATCATAAAGGAACATGCCGCCGCCAGGCTTGGGCGCATAGGTCGCGGCAAGCCGCGCGTGCTTTTCGGGCGGCACGAAGAAGTCCGTGTCCACCATCCCCAGCGGCCCGAAAATGCGCTGCTGCAGGAATTGCTCGAACTTCATGCCGGAAAGCTTGCCGACGATGTAACCCAGAATATCGGTCGAGACCGAGTAGTTCCACAAAGCGCCGGGCGAGAACTCCAGCGGCAATCCGGCGAGCTTGGCCACCATGTCGTCCAGCGTGCCGGACTTTTCAATCCCGCCAATGCCGAGCTTGCGATAGGCAGCATCGACATTGGTGCGCGTCTGGAAGCCATAGGTGAGGCCTGACGTGTGGCGCAAGAGATCGATCATCTGCATCGGGCGTTCGGGGCGCGTGGTCTGGAATGTCTCCATGAAACCCGCCTTGTAAACGCGCAGATCGCGCCACTCGGGAATGACGCGGTGGACGGGATCATCAAGAGCCACCTTTCCCTCCTCCACCAGCATCATGAAGGCAACGGACGTCACCGGCTTGGTCATGGAGTAGATGCGGAAGATCGTGTCTTCCGAAAGTTTCTTGCCACGCTCGACATCGGCCATGCCGTAAAGGCTCATATGCGCGATCTCACCCTCGCGGGCGACCAGTGTCATGGCGCCGGGGATGAGGCCGCGATCGACAAACCGCTCGGCGAAATATCGGTCAAGGGTCTGAAGGCGGGACGACGAAAATCCAAGTTTCTCGGGCTGCATTGGCTGGTCCGCGCGCATGAGTGGGTAAATTGCAGAACGGCCCATCCTGCACAGGGCGGCTTTCCCTGCCTAGCCCGTTGCAAAGGGAGTTGCCTTGAGGCCTGCCGCTACGCTATGGCCATTGCCCGCAACGGCGCCGGCTTAGCTCAGGGGTAGAGCAGCGGTTTTGTAAACCGTTGGTCGGGGGTTCAATTCCCTCAGCCGGCACCATTCTCAAATATGCAAGTCCCCCGCCCATGGCCAGTCCCAAGCCCGTCTCAACCGCAAAGCCCGATATCGACCGCGCGCCTTTCAACTGGGAAGACCCGCTGTTGCTTGAAGGCGAGCTGACCGAAGACGAGCGCCTGGTGCGCGATGCCGCCGCCAGTTTTTGCGCTGACCGTCTGATGACGCGCGTGAAGGACGGCTTCCGCAACGAAGTCTTTGATCGTGCGATCATGACCGAGATGGGTGCGCAGGGCATGCTGGGCATCACGCTGCCGGAAAAATATGGCTGCGCAGGGCTTGGCTATGTCGCCTATGGCCTCGTCGCGCGCGAGGTGGAACGCGTGGACAGCGGCTATCGCTCTGCGATGAGCGTGCAGTCGAGCCTCGTGATGCATCCCATCTACGCCTATGGCACCGAAGAGCAGCGCATGCGCTTCCTGCCCAAGCTCGCCAGCGGCGCGCATGTGGGCTGCTTCGGTTTGACCGAGCCCGACCACGGCTCGGACCCCGGTTCGATGGTGACGCGCGCGCGCAAGGTGGATGGCGGCTATATCCTCAACGGCGCGAAGATGTGGATCACCAACAGCCCGATTGCCGACATCGCCGTCGTATGGGCCAAGGACGATGCGGGCGACATTCGTGGCTTTGTCGTTGAGCGCGGCATGAAAGGTTTTTCGACGCCCAAGATCGAGGGCAAGTTCTCGCTGCGTGCGTCGGTGACAGGTGAAATCGTGCTTGAGGACGTGATGGTGCCCGACGCCAATTTCCTGCCCCATGTTCGCGGGTTGGGGGGACCGTTTGGCTGCCTCAACCGCGCGCGCTACGGCATTGCGTGGGGCGCGATGGGGGCTGCCGAGTTCTGCTGGCAGGCCGCGCGCACCTACACGATGGAGCGCAAGCAGTTCGGAAGGCCCCTGGCCGCCAATCAGCTGGTGCAGAAAAAGCTCGCCGACATGCAGACGGAAATCGCACTCGGCCTTTCGGGCGCGCTGCGCCTTGGCCGCATGATGGAAGCAGGCACCGCCTCACCGCCTGCCATTTCGCTGATGAAGCGGAACAATTGCGGCAAGGCGCTCGACATCGCGCGCGTGGCGCGAGACATGCACGGCGGCAATGGCGTGTCAGACGAATATCACGTCATCCGGCATGTGATGAACCTTGAAGCCGTCAACACGTATGAAGGTACGCATGACGTGCACGCCCTCATCCTTGGCCGCGCGCAGACGGGACTGCAGGCGTTCAGCTAGCGCCGCTGCCAGATGGCCAGGTGGAACGCGAGGCCCTCTTCATCGGCGCCTTCAAACGGGCTGTCCATGAGCGTGCGGGCCATACCGGCTTCGATTGCAACTTCGTCGGTCAGTGACCAAACAAGCGAGACCTGCTCGCGCCGCTCACTTGGGTCATAGCCGAAGCGCTCCGTGATGCTCCATGATGCGATCAACTGCACATTGGCGGACAGATTTTGCCCCAGCGAGAAATCATAGAGCCGCGCTTCGACCAACCCTTGCGCATTGGTGCGCACACCCGCCTCCACATTCGCAAAGACCGGTGTGCCCAGAATAGAGCCGCCCCAGCCCAAGGCTGCGCGATGCTCAAATTCAGCATCTCCAAACCCTTCGCCCTGAAAGTTGCGCGGCAGATAAAGTCCCGATTGCGCCGCCAGCACAAAACCTTCATAGGCGAAAATCTGCTGGCGCAGCGACACGGACACAGAGCCGCGACCCGCCTCGCCCAATTCATTGACGGGATCGGGCGCGATCGTTGCCGTCGTGATCAGCGTGACGCCATCCATGACGCCATATTCAAGATAGCGCTCCACCGTCACGCCTTCATTGCCGCCGAGCGACGCTGAAATTTTCTCGATGCGCAGCAAGGCACCCGGGCTTTGCGTCCACGCACCGGCAAAAGCGGGCGCTGTTTGCAGGAGCACGATCATCAGCGTGATGAGTTTCCTCATGCCGCAACACCGGATTTGGCGGCGCCGCCGTGCGGTGTCTTGTGCCAGTGGAACGGACGCGCCAGAAAATCGTAGAGCGCCAACCACCCCGCCGCCGAGATCAGGAGCCAGTAGAAGGGTGCGGTGAGTGCCCAGGGCATCAGCCCGAACCAGCCGCGCCGCATCGGTGCGAGCAGCCAGAGCGCGAGGCAAGAAAGATTGCCCGCAATCATGCTGAAGAGCGCCAGCCCCTCGACCGTGCCGCCAAAGAGCCAGTGCAAATCGTCCGTGCCGCTCGCTGCCCAGACCGCCGACAAGAGCCAGAACACCGGATTGACGAGCGCCGTCAGCACGGAGCCGCCGATGAAGAAGAACAGCCCCAGCACGCCGAAGAAACCAAATTCCGCCAGCGCCCGTCCCGGCACACGCATATGCACCAGAAACGTGATGAGATAGCCTTTGAGCCAGCGCGCCCGCTGGCGCAGCCATGGTCCCAGCGCTTCAGCGGCTTCCTCGTAGGTGGTTGAATCAAGTGTCGCGATGCGATGGCCATGGCGCATCAGGCGCAGGCCAAGATCGGCATCTTCGGTCACGTTCCATGCGTCCCAGGCGTGGACGTGGCGGAGCACACTGACCCGGAAATGGTTCGACGTGCCGCCCAAAGGCAGCGGCAGTCCCATGCGTTCCAGGCCCGGCAGCATGAAGTCAAACCACAGCGCATAATCGAGCGCGAAGAGCCGCGTCAGCCAATTGTGGTTGCGGTTGTAGCAATTGAGCCGCGCCTGCAGGCAGGCCACGGGGCGCGCGTCCCTCTCCTGAAAGCGGGCATGGGCCTTCATCAGCTGGTCGGGCTCAGGCCGGTCTTCGGCGTCATAAATGACAAGGTATTCGCCGCGCGCATAGGCGAGCGCGAAATTGAGCGCCTTGGGCTTGGTGCGCGGTCCGCCCGGCGGCACCACGATGATGTCAGCCTCGCCGGCGAATGCGGCAACGGCCGCGCGGGTTTCAGCATCGTCTTCCTCGACGATCAGTTTCAGGTCCAGACGCTCCTTGGGCCAGTCCAGCGCGCGCATCGCCTGCATTGTCGCCGGCACGATTTCTGCCTCGCGATAGAGCGGCACAAGAATCGTATAGACTGGCAGAGTGCCGCGTTCACTGACAGGTAATGGCGCGCGCGGCGCATCTTCGGTTGCGGCACCCGCCAAAGCGGCGGTCGTGCGCAACAGGAAGTGGCCGACATAGAAGATCGACATGAAGGCGACGGCCAGCACCAAGGCTGCCCCCGCATTGACGACAAGCGCTGCCCCAAAAAGGCCAATCACAAATCCGAACACAACAAGCTGGCGCGGGGTCGCACGCATGGCTGCCGAGCGCGCCGGTTCCGCCTCGCGCAGGCCATGCACGGCCTCATGCAGCGCGTACGGCGCAAAGCGGTTGCGGATTGCTTCGCGCAAACGCTTCAGTGGCCAGCGCACGATTTGCGCCTCCTTGCCAAACAGAAGCGTCAGCGCGGCAGCACTCGTGGCCGTCCGGCTTGACGTGGCAATGAGGATCGCATGGGATGTGACAGAGACCGGCAGCACTTCGTGGCGCAGGCAGAATTCACGTTGTGCATGAGTCAGCGGGACGAAGCGGATGGACCCCTCGGGCAAATCTGCGCCATCGGGGAAAACGGCTTCGGGCGCGGCTGGCCCGGCATCGGCCGCATCCCCCATGACGCATCCCCCCGCTTGCTCCGGATCGGGAAGCTAAGCTTGGTTGACCCGGATGGCACAACCCATGGGTGCGAGCACGCAGCCGCACATTCAATTTATGATTGCGCCTTGTGATAGCAAATCGGTCGCGGTGGACACGGCCAGCGTCCACCTAAATATCCAGATTCTTCGCGAAGCCCGCGTTCTCCTGGATGAACTGGAAACGCAATTCGGGCTTCTTGCCCATCAGGCGCTCGACCAGATCGGCGGCGGCGTCGGCTTCGCCCTCGGGTATCCCGACCCGCAGCAGCGTGCGATTGCCCGGCTGCATGGTCGTTTCCTTCAGCTGCTGGGGCATCATTTCGCCAAGGCCCTTGAAGCGGCTGATCTCGACCTTCGCATTGGCGCGGAACTCGGATTTGAGGAGTTCTTCCTTGTGCGCATCGTCGCGCGCATAGATCGACTTGCCGCCCGATGACAGGCGATAGAGCGGCGGCATGGCCAGATAGAGGCGCCCGTCCGTCACCAGACCCTGCAATTCGCGATAGAAGAAGGTGATGAGCAGCGACGCGATATGCGCGCCGTCCACGTCGGCGTCGGTCATCACGATGATTTTCTCATAGCGCAGATCTTCGCTGCGGTATTTCGCGCCAAGACCGCAGCCCAGCGCCTGCACCAGATCGGCCAGTTCCTGGTTCTGCTGCAGCTTGCCGGCTGCTGCACTTGCCACGTTCAGGATTTTCCCGCGCAAGGGCAGGATGGCCTGCGTCTGGCGGTCACGCGCCTGCTTGGCAGAGCCACCCGCGCTGTCTCCTTCGACAAGGAAAAGCTCGGTACCCTCGGCGGATTGCCGGGCGCAATCGGACAGTTTGCCCGGCAGGCGCAATTTGCGCGTAGCCGACTTTCGCGCGGTTTCCTTTTCCTGGCGCCGCCGCTGGCGGTCCTCCGCATTGTCGATGATGTGGCCGAGCAGACGATTGGCATCGACCGGGCTTTCGGTCAGCCAGTGATCGAAGTGGTCGCGCACGGCGTTCTCGACCAGACGCTGGGCGTCCGGGCTCGACAGGCGGTCTTTCGTCTGGCCCTGGAATTGCGGATCGCGGATAAAGACCGACAACATGGAGCAGGCGGTTTCCATCACGTCATCTGCCGTGATCTGCGCGCCCTTCTTGTTGCCGGTGAGTTCGGCATAAGCGCGCAGCGAACGCGTCAGCGCCGTGCGGAAACCGGCGTCATGCGTGCCGCCTTCGGGTGTCGGGATCGTGTTGCAGTAGGACGTCGCGAATGGTTCGCGGCCGGGCGCCCATGTGATCGCCCATTCCGTCGTGCCCTTGGCCTCGCGCGCCTCCACACGGCCGGAAAAGGCGCGCGGTGTCACCGTGCGCTCACCCTCGATGGAAGATTGCAGAAAATCCTCAAGCCCGCCGGGGAAGATGAAACTGTCTTCGGCGGGAACACCATCGGCTTCCGCACGCGCCTTGTCGCAGGTCCAGCGGATTTCAACGCCACGGAAGAGATAGGCCTTCGAGCGCGCCATGCGGTAAAGCCGCGAAGGCTTGAAGGCGAGGCCTTTGCCGAAAATCTGGGCATCTGGCAGAAACGAAACCGTTGTGCCGCGCCGGTTCGATGTGGCGCCCTTGTCTTTCAGCTTGCCTACCGGCTTGCCGCGCTCAAACCGCATGAGCCAGAGCTTGCGGTCGCGCGCCACCTCGACCTCCAGCCATTCCGACAATGCGTTCACGACTGACGCACCCACGCCATGCAGGCCGCCGGATGTCTGATAGGCGTCGCCCGAGAATTTTCCGCCCGCGTGCAGGACCGTGAAGATCACCTCCAGCGCCGATTTGGGCTTGAGCTTGGGGTGCGGGTCCACCGGAACGCCGCGGCCATTGTCGCGGATGGTCAGAACGCCCGTCGCCGCCAGATCAACCTCAATGCGGTTGGCAAAACCCGCCACCGCCTCGTCCATCGCGTTGTCGAGGATTTCGGCGGCCAGATGGTGCAGCGCGCGCTCGTCGGTGCCGCCGATATACATGCCCGGGCGGCGGCGCACAGGTTCAAGCCCTTCAAGGACTTCAATGTCCTTGGCGGAATAGGCTTTGGCTTTGGGATCGTCGTGGCTGAACAGGTCGGCTTTCGCCATGGAACGCATCATCCGCAGATCTGGAAGAATCACTGCCTCCTTCATAGACCGGATTGGCGCGGAAATGAGAAGGGCGGCGGCATATTGTGCCACCGCCCTGAGGCATGTGATTGGTCTTCCGCCCTTATTGCGCCGCCACCTTGCCGGGCAGAAGTCCCTTCAAGGCATCGAGGTAATGGACGAAAGCAGCGCGCCCCTTGTCCGTGATCTTCACCACGGTCTGCGGCTTGCGGCCCGCATAGCCCTTGCTGACGGTCACATAGGCGGCTTCCTCGAGCTTGCGCAGATGGGTGGACAAGTTTCCGTCCGTGGTGCCGATGCGGTTGCGCAGATCGGTGAACTCCGCGCCGCTCGCCGTTGACAGATACGCCATGACGGCCAGCCGGATGCGGCCATGGATCAGTTCGTCGATGGCATTGTGGTCGAAGCTCACGCGCGCGCCTTCCGTTCCATTGCGGTCAGCACAAGACCCGTGCCCGCCATGTTGACGAGGACGAAGGTGGCCATGACCAGGTTAAGGGCCTGGCTGCCCGAGAACCAGAAGATCACGGGCACCGAGACAAGCCAGGCCGCCGCCGGCAGAAACATGAAGCGGATGCGCGCGAAGGCGCCGATCAGCGCAAAGGCGACGCCGCACATGACCGAGGCAACCGGCGCCATGTAACCCATGTTGCCGTTGATGGCGGTGCCGATCCAGAACACCATCATGCCGACGCCGGTTGCGATCCACACGACCTCACTGACGCGGTTGACGAAACGATTGGCGTCGGGCCGCTTGGCATCGCGCGCACCAAGAAGAGCCGTGACGCCATAGGCCGGGATCACGCAGGCAAGCCAGGTCGCCCAAATGGGCAGGCTGTGCACGCCCGTTGCGTAGAGATACATGGCGAAATAGCCCGCCGCGATCGCAAGACCCCAGACGAAATAATAGGGGCCACCGGGGGCGGTGATCTTGCGCCCCTCCTCCGCCATGCGGCGCAGGAAGGCGATGTCGTTCTCAAGTGAATGCGTATCGCTCATGTCGCGTCTTTCTCCTTCAGGCAGGCTGCCCGGATTTGTGGGTCAGCAAACTACTTTGCATTGCAAAGTTCTTTAGCGTTCCAAAGATTGCTTGTCAAGCGACGTCAATTCAATGGGTTAGGTTGATTCACTGCTGCTGGGCTTGGGCTGCCTGCCGTCTCAGCACTTCGGGCGCCGGGGCCTGGTCAGACGGAAGCGTCGGCATCGCGCGGGCAATGCGCAGCCGTTCCTCACGCGCCGAAGCGGCGCCGGATGGTCCGACTGTCACCGCCACCGCCAGTTCGCTGTCCGGCCGACCCTTGAAGGTGCCGCGCGTCGGCGGCACATCGTGATAATCGCGGCCGACGGCCACGCGCACATGGCGTTCACCGGCAATCACATTGTTGGTCGGATCAAACCCCACCCAACCGATGCCCGGCACCAGCGCTTCGACCCAGGCGTGGGTCGCTTCGGGCTCGGGCCGTGCGTCACTGCGCGTATGGCTCAGATAGCCCGAGACATAGCGCGCGGGAATGCCGAAGCGCCGCGCAATCGCAATCATCACATGGCTCAGGTCCTGGCAGACGCCCCGCCCGTGCAGGAGCACTTCGGTCAGCGGCGTATCCACCTCAGTTGCGTGCGGATCATACTCAAAGGATTCAAACACGGTGCGGCTCAGCATCCAGAGCGTGCTCAAGGGGTCGCTCAGCGGCTTCAGATTTTTTGCCGCCATGAAGCTCTCGAGCGCCGGCGTCACGTCGGTATGATGGTTCGCCGCCAGCATGTCATATTCGTCGTCGGCCAGCCGGTCGCGGATCAGGCCTTCCCACGCGTCGCGGGGCGCGGCACCGGGGACAGCGGCATGGGGCTGCATTTCGATACCCGCCAGAACCTCGATCGACAGCATGTCGTGGTTCTTCAGCGTGTTGAAATGGTGGACTGCGTTGCCGAGATGGTCGGTATAGGAAAAAATCTGCGCGCGCGGCGTCAGGTTCATCTGGAAATGGGCGAGACGCTGCGGCCCCTCCGTGCGCGGCTGCATGATGACCTCCATCACCGCCTCGCGCACAGGCGTCAAGTAGCGGAAACGCGTGATGTGGCGGATGGAATAGAACAATTGGATTACCTCGCCATCACATCGTCAACGCCGTAGGTGATGAACGCCACACCGACAGCCTCATGAATCTCGCCGCATTGTCTCACGACACTGCCGAGGAAAGCTCCGATGCCCTCACCCGCCATGCCATCACCAAAGATTTCATCTGCCTGACCGTAATCAACCATCGCCTTGAGGCGACCGGCGAGCCGCGCACAGGCGGCGCGGCGCGTCTGCGGCGCGCCTTGGGCTATCTCCGACAGGGCCGCCTGCACCTTATCCACCGCAAAACGGATGGAATGCGGAAACTCGGGGTCAAAGACCAGGAACTCGGCAATGCGCGCGGGCTCGATGGCGGCCGTATGCACCTTGCAATAGGCCTCGAACGCCGTGCACTGCTTGAGAAGGTTGATCCAGTCAAAATATTTTGGCGGCTGAAGGTCTGCCCCCGAGCCCTGCGGCGCGAAATAGACCTCAAGCAGGCGTGCCACCAGCAAGGCGCGCTCCAGATGGCGGCCAAGATCGATGAAATGCCACGCTTCGCCATGGCGCATGGTCGCGTTTGTCACGCCCTTGAAGAGATGGATCGCGTCAATCACGCCACGAAAGAACGGCACTGGCTGTGCGTCCCAGATTTCGTCAAAGACGAGCGTCTGCTGGCGGAGATATTCGCGGTTGAGGCGTTCCCACATCTCGCTGGAAATCTGCTCGCGGATCTGACGGGCATTTTCGCGCGCGGACTGGATGGAACTCAGGAGTGACGAGCGGTTCTCCGGATCGAAGGCGAGGAATTCGGTCGCCGCGCGGGCATCGGTATAATGTTCCACGCCCTCTTCTCCGCCCAGCGCCAGCATGAGACGGCGCCAGGCATCGGCGCTTTCCTGTTCGCCCTGCTGCACCATCGCCTCCAGCCGCACCGCGAGCAGGCGCGACGTATGCTCCGCGCGTTCCAGATAGCGCGACATCCACAGGCAGCCATCGGCGACGCGGGAGAGCATGTCTTACTCGCCTGCAACGCAGGTGAAGCTGACATTGACCGCCGGATTTTGCGCTTCAAGCGTTGCTTCGGCGGCAGCGCCCATCATCTGGCACTCGGCTTCGCTCTTGAACTCGATCGTCTGCGAGCTCACGCCCGTGCCCGCAACAAAGATCAGCACAAGGATCCAGCGCGTATATTCTGCCATGCTCATGTCACTCTCCTTCTGAAAGCACCCAGGTATCTTTCGAGCCGCCGCCCTGGCTTGAATTGACGACAAGGCTGCCCCGCTTCAAGGCAACGCGGGTGAGGCCGCCCGGCACGACCACCGTATCCGCCGCGTGCAGGATGAAGGGCCTCAGATCAATGTGCCGCGCCTCGACCGCGTTATCGACAAAACACGGACTGCGCGAGAGCTGGATCGTGGGCTGGGCGATGTAGTTTTCGGGATCGGCGACAAGCTTTTTGCGGAACGCCTCGCGTTCGTTGGCACTGGCGTGGGGGCCAACCAGCATGCCGTACCCGCCGCTCTCGCCCACCGCCTTCACCACCAGACTGTCAAGATTGGCGAGCACGTGCGAGAGATGGGCGGGCTCGCGGCAGAGAAAGGTTTCCACCTGCTCGATCACCGGGTCTTCGCCAAGATAATAGCGCACAAGCCGCGGCACATAGGCATAGACGGCCTTGTCGTCCGCCACGCCGTTGCCGAGCGCATTGGCGATCACCACGTTGCCGGCCCGGTAGCAGTTGAACAGGCCCGGCACGCCCAGAGTTGAATCCTTGCGGAAGATGAGCGGATCGCAAAAATCGTCATCAATGCGCCGGTAGATGACATCGACGCGCTCAAGCCCGCTGGTTGTGCGCATGTGCACGAAATTGTCGTGCACCAGAAGGTCGCGGCCTTCAACCAGTTCGATGCCCATCTGGCGCGCGAGGAACGCGTGCTCGTAATAGGCGGAATTGAAGATGCCGGGCGTCAGAAGGACGATGCGCGGGTTTTCAAGATGCGCAGGCGCCAATGCGTGAAGCGTCGCCAGCAGTTCCTGCGGATAGTGCTCGATGGGGCGCACGCGCGCCGCCTGGAAAGTCACCGGAAAAGCGCGCCTCACCACGTCGCGGTTGGCGAGCATGTAGGAGACGCCGGACGGCACGCGCAGATTGTCCTCCAGCACAACGAAGGCGCCATCCTCGCGCCGAACAAGATCGCTGCCGCAGACGGACACATAAGCATCGCGCGGCACAGGCACGCCGCGCATTTCGCGCCGGAAATGCTTTGCGCCATAGATCAGCTCGCGCGGAATGATCCCGTCCTTGAGGACGCGCGCCTCATTGTAGATGTCCTTGAGGAAAAGGTTCAGAACCTGGATGCGCTGCTTCAGGCCCTTTTCGATCTTCGACCATTCATCCGCCGTCACGATCCGGGGCAAAAGATCGGTCGGAATGATGCGCTCGGTCGTTTCCTTGCCGCCATAGACCGTGAACGTGATGCCCTGATGGAGGAATGATTGTTCGCAGGCGAGCTGACGGCGCTGCAATTCCTCGACCGGCAGATGCGACATGCGCTCATGCAGCGCCTCATATTGCGGGCGCGGCAATCCATCCGGCGTGAACGCCTCGTCATAGGCGCCATCCAGCACGTAGTTCAGGAACGGATCATCAATGCCGGGCCGGGCCAACGGCCCCGCGCCCATACCCGGGTCATGCGCGTCATGAAAATCCGCGGCACTTGCCTGCGCCGCACCTTTGCGTGCCGCACGCTTCGTCTCGCTCATCGAATCCGCAATCTCTGTCCCATGTGTGGCATGGGTGATTGAAGCCGCAGCGCGCAGCAAAGTGCAAGAGGCACGTCGCGTGCCGGGTTGCGCTGAAAAACCGGGCACGCCCTGCCCGGAAAAGCATCAGCCGCGCAGAAGCCACAGACCTTGCGCCAAAGCCGCGCCACCGACGATGAGCACGATCACGCGCGTCCAGCGCCGGAAGGATTCGTTCGACATCTTCTCCAGCAGCGGACCCGCCAGGGTCGTGCCGAGAAACGCAGCCGCAACCGCTGCGCCGTAGACTTCAAGCGGCAGGTCAGGGCTGGCCGAAATGAGCGCGCCATAATACGCAACCTTCAGCGTGTGGCTGATCGCCTGTGTTGTTGCTTTGGTCGCAACGACCGCGCGCCGGTCGATCTTTGAGCGCACGAAAAACGTGTCAAGCAATGGACCGGCCACACCGGCAAGCAACTGAGTGCCCGCGACTGAAAAACCGCAAGCGACGGCATGCATGGGTTTGGTGGCATCAAGTGCCAAGCGTGCCGGAATTGCGAGGGCTGCAAACGGCACGCTGCCCAAAAGGATGAGCATGGTCGCCTTGTCGGGCACATAGGCAATCGCCAGCGGCAGGATCATGGCGGGTGCGGCGCCGATCGCATAAAGGCCGACGATCTTCCAGTCGATCCATTGCCGCCACAGGACAGCGCGCCAGCCATTCGAGACAAACTGGGTCACCCCATGAAGCACCATGGCGGCTTCGACCTTGAGCATCAGGCCGAGGATCAGCATCAGGACCATGCCGCCCGCCATGCCGAAGACGCCGGAGATGGCCGAAGTGACGACAACCGATGCCGCAACGATCAGGCTTAAGACAATCGATCCCATGGCTTTCCCTGTTCAATCCACTCCCCAACACTACATTGGATTCTTGCTTGCCATGGCACGAAAACATGCGATCCTTAGGCTCAGCTTTTTGATGGCCTTACCATGACCCTTCCCCCGCTCAATGCCGTGCGTGCCTTTGCCGAAGCTGCCCGCCATGGCAGCTATGCAGCTGCCGCCCGCACGCTGCACGTCACGCCGTCGGCCGTCAGCCGCTTTGTCAAACTGCTGGAGCAGCATCTCAAGGTGCAACTATTCCTGCGCAAAGCGGCGGGACTTACGCTCACCAAAGTCGGCAAGGACTATGCGGCGGAGGTCAGCGCCGCCCTTGCGCGTATCGAGGACGCGAGCCGCGCGGTGAAGACGACGACACCCGATGCGCTGGTGATCGGCGCAGGGCCCACATTGGCGATGCGCTGGCTGATTCCGCGACTACCTGCCTTTCAGGCAGCGCATCCCATGATCGAAGTGCGCATCTCGACGGCCATCGAAGGTGCTGAGCCCATGCGTGACGATTGGCACGCCGCCATCCGGCTGGGGGCTGGCGCGTGGGCGGGACATGCGGCGCACCTGCTTTTCACCGCCGACCTCTTTCCGGTGGCGCGTCCGGATGTGGCGCGCGGTCTCAAATCACCGGCCGATCTTGCCGGGGCCATGCTGCTTTCGTCGGCCAATGCGCCTGATGACTGGCCGCGCTGGCTTTCGGCTGCCGGGCTTGATCCCTGGATCGCGCGCAAGACACGCCAATTCGACTATCCCGCATTTGCCCTGCAGGCAGCTTTGGATGGTCTGGGCGTTGCCATGGCGCGCGCGCCCTTTGTGGCGGATGATCTGGCGGCGGGGCGCCTCATTGCGCCCTTCCGGCTGCGCGTGCCGCATGAAGGCGGGTGGTATCTGATCCATCGCGGCGGTGCGTCGATGTCGCCGGGTTCTGCAGCCGCGTTTGCAATCTTCCGCGACTGGATCGTGGCGGCATCGCAAGATGCGCGGCACATGCCCAAGCGTCAGGTGCACAATCAAGGCAAGCGCAAGCCCAATGCCATCCGCGCTTGAACCCGGCGCGCGCGGGCAATAGGGTTCTCCCATCCTGCCATCCCGCCACAAGGTTTGCCCCGGCCCGCCATGACGATTTTCGAAGGCACCAAGAAATACATCGCGACCGATGATCTCAAGATCGCGGTCAATGCGGCGGTCACGCTGGAGCGCCCGCTGCTCATCAAGGGTGAGCCCGGCACCGGCAAGACGCAGCTTGCCTTTGAAGTGGCGGAGGCGCTGAACGCGCCGCTGATCACCTGGCACATCAAGTCCACCACGAAGGCCCAGCAAGGCCTTTACGAATACGACGCGGTGACGCGCCTGCGCGACAGCCAGCTGGGCGATGAGCGCGTGAAAGACGTGCGCAACTACATCAAGAAAGGAAAACTCTGGGAGGCCTTCACGGCGCCGCAGCGCCCGGTACTGCTGCTGGATGAAATCGACAAGGCCGACATCGAGTTTCCCAATGACCTCCTGCTTGAACTCGACCGCATGGAGTTCTTCGTTTACGAGACCGGCGACACGATCAAGGCGGCCGTCCGTCCTATCGTGATGATCACCTCGAACAACGAGAAAGAGCTGCCCGACGCATTCCTGCGCCGCTGCTTCTTCCACTACATCAAATTCCCCGACCGCGAGACGATGCAGCGCATCATCGCCGTCCACTTCCCCAAGGTGAAGGAGAAGCTGGTCGCGGAGGCCCTGAACACTTTCTACCAGATCCGCGATGTGCCGGGCCTGAAGAAGAAACCTTCCACGTCGGAGCTGCTTGATTGGCTGAAGCTCCTCATGGTCGAGGACATCAGCCCCGAGCTGTTGCGCGAGAAGGATCCGACCAAGCTGATCCCGCCGCTGCATGGCGCACTCCTGAAGAACGAGCAGGACGTGCATCTGTTCGAGCGCCTTGCCTTTCTTGCGCGCCGCGAGCGGAACTGAAGCGACATAAGGTCATTGCGCACAGGCTGAACAGTCAGATGCGCTGGCATTTGCGCTGCGCGCGGCCTTGTGTCACATTTAACCTGTTAGTTAATTCACTTAGAGAACGAAATGGCAGAAAAAATCTTCCAAGCGCTTGCCTCGACGCCACGGCGCAAAATCCTGGCCTATCTTTCGGCAGCCGAGATGAGCGCTGGCGAAATAGCGGAACGGTTCGATATGTCGAAGCCCGCCATCTCCAAGCATCTGCAAATCCTTGAAAACGCCGGCCTTGTCCGCAGCGAGCGGCGGAAACAGTTCATTGTCTACTCGATCAATCGGGACAATCTGGCGAACACGCTGAACGGCTATCTGCAAAAAGTCTGTCCGGTTTCCCGACCGCTCAAGCGTGAGAGTGAGCGCGTTGCGGCAACCCGGCGCAGACTTTCATCCTCAGGCTGACGGAGGGCCATATGGCGGAAGAGATGACCTTTGTGAGCGGACCAGACACGATCATTCCCTCCGCCACATCGTCCCCCGTTGAAGGCAGCGTGCGTTGGTCTGCGCCAAAGTCCTTGTGGTATTCCGGCATGACTGTGGCGGGTGTCATAGGCGGCGCGCTCACCGCCTCATGGGATGCGATCCTCGTCTTCTTGCTGCTGACTGGCGCCACATTATGCGCTGGTCATTCGGTCGGGATGCACCGCCTCCTGATCCACAAGAGCTTTGAGGCCCCCAAATGGCTGGAGCGGCTGCTTGTCTGGGCAGGCACGCTGGTCGGGATGGCTGGCCCCATCGGCATGATGCGCCAGCATGATTTGCGTGACTGGGCGCAGCGTCAGTCGGATTGCCACCCATATCTCTGCCATCGGAGCAGCTTCTGGAAAGACGCATGGTGGCAGCTTCACTGCGATCTCGTGCTCGACTCTCCGCCAAAATTTGATCCTTCGCGTTCCACCCGTGATCCTTTCCACTATTTTCTTGAGCGGACATGGATGGCGCAGCAGATCCTGCCGGCGGCAATCTTGTTTGCGCTGGGAGGCTGGGCCTATGTTTTCTGGGGTGTTTGCCTGCGCGTGGCAGTCTCGGTAACCGGGCACTGGCTTGTTGGACACTATGCCCACCGCGAGGGCCACCAGCGATATCTGGTCGATGGCGCAGCGGTGCAGGGGTTCAATGTATCGATCGCGGGCCTCATCAGCATGGGCGAGAGCTGGCACAACAACCACCATGCATTTCCGGGCTCTGCAAGACTGGGGCTTGACCCCGGTCAGGCTGACGCCGGCTATTGGCTTATCTCCATCCTCGAACGTCTTGGCCTTGCCTGGCGCGTTGTTCTGCCAGAACAACTTCCACAGCGGCCAGCACTGCGACGGACGGGACAAGATGGCGGCGGTTGCCCTTTGCTCATGCGCCTGCAGGCGCATTGGCCGTCCAGGGGCAAGCGCCATGATGGATCAGACCTCCCACCAGACGCCCGCATACCCTCCACGCATCGCGTTCGCCATTCCACACTGCTTCATTCTGTGCGAACAATGCTGCGCATCGCCTGAACATCAATGGGAGGGAACCCATGCTTCGCAAACTGATGATTGTTGGTGTCGCCACGCTTGGCTTGGCCGCGTGCGGCGGTGAACCACACAAGGTCTGCATCAACGAGGAAGCCGCCGTCACTTACAGCATCAAATGGTCGGATGACCTTGAGGCGGCAATGGCGTCTGGCAAGATCGAGCGCGCCAAAGGTCAGGAAATGCAGGCGGAGGTCAACAAGCTCTCCTTCAATCGGACCGCCGATACCATCAGCGATTTCTGCAACCGGCTTGACGAATTGCGCGCGAACGGCGGCTTCTGAAATCACTGGGGTCAGAGGTTGGGCGTCAGGTGACGAGCTGACCCAATCCACCTACCGGTTCTTGAGCACAATCAGTGTGGCGTCCGGGATGTGTCGCAGTGAGGGTGATACCGGAAGGCTGGCTGTCGAGCGGTCGTCTATGCGGTGTCTTTCCAGCTGCCTGAAGCCCGGCTAAGATCGTTCGCGAGCGCCCCGTCGAGCTGAAACAGAAGAATGAATATGTCACTCCGGACCTTTGCAATTCTGCCGTGTACAAGTCTTCTCTTGTCTTGGTGCGTCGGCATCGCCTCAGCATCGAGCGATCACACTCTCCTTGAACCTGAAGTGTCCCGAGAGCTCGTTGAGCTGGTACTGGCAAATTCGCCAGCGGCACAAGGGGCATTTGTCATCAACGAAGACGGGATGGCGGTTCACACACTTTCAGGGTTGATTTGTAATGGTGGCACGCAAGAGCTTCCTTTGACCGCGATCAATATTTTCTCGCGCGGCGCCAACGCGACCGATGTCGGGTGTGAATATTCATCCGAAGGCAGCAAAGTCTCGATCTACGCCACCTTAGACGACGGAAAATCGCTGAAGGAACACTTCGAGTATGCGGTTGCTGCCATTAAGGCCTACACAAGCGACATCGAGATCACTCCCGGAATTGAAATGCCGATCTGGCCAGAGGCGTTTGGCCAAGTCGATACCTTCGGCCTGTCACTCACAGGCAGAATGAAGTCTGGACCAGATGCCGGAAGCTGGGTTCTGCAGTCTTTACGAATTGCAAAGGTCGAAGACTGGATTCTCAAAATTCGGGCCACATCACCAAGAAACGAGGACAATACCACCGAGTCATTTGCTCTCGTGGCGCTGATCGTACAAGTGGTTGGCATGCAGGAGAGGTTGCAGGACTGATGTCCTTGGCACCGAGCCTGCGAACTTAATTCCACTGATTGCCGCGATCTTTGGCCCCAATCCGGCCTTATTTGACACGGCAGGCCAAAACGTGCACACCCCGCCGCGCCGGACGGAAGCGTCCGGCCTCTTGCGAGGGTTCAAGCGTAAACGGCAGCGTCAGGTTCAATGTCTGCGCCGTCTTGCCTTCGCGATCTGAGTCATTCCGAACTCTCCTTGTTTGCGCGGGGTGTTCATCACCCCTCCCCGGAATCCCCGGGGCCTCGCCGCATGCGCTTCTGGCGCGTGCAGCCGTGGCTTTCTCACAAGGCTTGTTTGCACAATGACGACTTTTTCCGACCTTGGCCTTTGCGCCCCCATCCTGAAGGCGCTGGCCGCCGACGGTTATGAAACCCCTACCCCCATCCAGGCGCAGGCGATCCCGCATGTGCTGGCGGGCCGTGACCTTTTGGGCATCGCCCAGACGGGTACCGGCAAGACCGCCGCCTTTGCCCTTCCGATCCTTGAGCAGCTGCTGAAGCAGAAGACGCGGCCCGCGCCCAAGACCTGCCGCGTGCTGGTGCTTTCGCCCACGCGCGAGCTTGCCTCGCAGATCGGCGAAAGCTTCCGCGCCTATGCACGCCACATGTCGCATTCCATCGGTGTCGTGTTCGGCGGCCAGGGCCATTTCGGCCAGCAGAAGAACATGGCGCGCGGCCTTGATGTGCTGGTTGCAACGCCCGGTCGCCTGCTTGACCATCTTGAGGGTGGCAGCCTCAGCCTTTCCGATGTGAGCATCTTCGTGCTCGATGAAGCCGACCAGATGCTCGACATGGGCTTCATCCGCGACATCCGCAAGATCGTGCAGCGCCTGCCGCGCCAGCGCCAGAACCTGTTCTTCTCGGCGACCATGCCGGGCGAGATCGGCCAGCTGGCCAGCGAGCTTCTGCGCAATCCGGAAACAGTTGCCGTCACGCCCGTCGCGACGACGGTGGACAAGGTGGTCCAGCGCGTCATCCACGTGAATCCCGTTGCCAAGAACACGCTTCTGGCCGAGCTGCTGGCTGACCCCGCGTTTTCGCGCACGCTAGTCTTCACGCGCACCAAGCACGGCGCCGACAAGGTGGTGAAGTCGCTGGCCCATGCCGGCATCGCCTCGCAGGCCATTCACGGCAACAAGAGCCAGCCGCAGCGCGAGCGCGCACTTGCCCAGTTCAAGTCCGGCAGCGTGCGTGTGCTGATCGCAACCGACATCGCCGCGCGCGGCATCGACGTTGATGGCGTGACGCATGTGATCAACTATCATCTGCCGAACATTCCGGAATCCTATGTCCACCGCATCGGCCGCACCGCGCGCGCGGGTGCCGGCGGCACGGCGATTTCGTTCTGTGACGGCGAGGAGCGCGCCTATCTGCGTTCGATCGAAAAGCTGACGCGCCAGACCATTCCCGCCGAAGATCGCCGGGGCATGGTCGTGCCGCCGTCGGCTGTGGGCGAAGCCAACCCGTCGGGCGTCACCGCTCAGGAACGCCGTCCCCGCCCCTTCCACGTTCATCCGCGCGGCAACAGCGGCGCCAAGCAGGGGCCGGGCGGACGCCATGGTCATGGCGCAAACCGTCCGCAAGGCACGCATGCCGGCAAGCAGGGCAGCCACCGCAACGCGCACGCCGCCAGGGCTCGCGGTCGCGCGCCGAGCTGATCCAAAATCTCGCGGATTTCAGCCGCAAAAGTGAAAGACCAGCCCTGACTTCAAAGGTCATGGGCTGGTCTTCGTTTTACAGTGCTGCAATGGGCTCGACTCTGCTGCGATTGTTTGCCTAGACTTGGGCGACGCTACGGAATAGGGGTTCCATGCGAAAGCAGCTTCAGGTCGCAGCAGCGATTGTGATGGCATTTCTGGTCGCCACGCCTTCGGCGCTGGCAGACAAGTCGACCACCGGCAACGGACGCGACGCACCGGCAGATGAAGTCGCCGTCTTCACCGAGCTTGACGACGGCACCATGCTGCACGAGCCCAGTGGCCTCAACTGCCCACCCACCATTGGCGACTTCACGCGCAATTCCGTTCAGGTGTTGGACCCCGAAGGCCGCGGACGCGACATCTCGTGTGACTACGAAGCCCGTTTCGATGGGCGGCTCGGCAAACTTACGCTATTCGTGACGGACTGGGGCGCGGATTATCCCGAAGCGGAAATCATGCAGGGGACTGTCGCTGCCATCCTTCAGCGCTATCCCGACGCCAAACCTTATGACGGGATTTCTGTCACCCTGACGGAGGAGAGCCTCGGGTTTGATCCCGTGCGCGCAACGTTCCTTGTCGATATTGACGGCGTTTCCCACGTCAGCGGTGCCTGGATCCAGAACCGCAAGGGCTGGAGCCTGAAGCTGCGCCTGACCGTTCCGGAGGGGCCGTGGCAGACGCAAATGTTCATCGCCAATGCATCCATGATGCTCGTTTTCGGCACCATCACCAAGGAGGCAAGGCCGTGACCAAGCTGCGCAATAGAACCATTCTTGCGACCATTGCCCTCGCTTTCACGGCGCTGGTTGCACGCGCTGAAACCGCACCACGCGGCTGGGTGACAACGCCGGACGGGCCGAGCCATGAGATCACCGGCATCACCTGCCCGGCGGAGATTGGGACGTTCAGGTTTACAGGTGTAACCGTTGACGGTGACGCAGCGATGCTCGGCCGCTGTCACTATCCGGGGGACGGCATCGAGAGCTGGCTGCGCATCCGGGAGTATCACAAGGGTTCGGGCGAATCCGGCATGGCTATCCAGAATGACGAGACGCTGATGAATCCCAAGCCGGGAGAAGACATGCCCGTGGCGACTTTCCGGTTCACCCCGGGCACTGCGGAAGATGGCCGCACCTATTCCGACATGGTCATCACGTCACGCGTAGGCGACCTGCTGGTGGATTGTGTCGGGCGGACCTATGGCGGAGACGAAGCTGCGTCACAGCTGAGCAAGGATTTTGTGCTTGCCTGCTCTCAGCTGGTCGACGAAGCAAAATAGGAGCAGGCGCATGAGCCAGCGCGTCTCAAATTTGATTCTGACATGCATAATTGTCAGCATTGCAGGCGCATCCGCCCGGGCCGCAGAGACCGCGCCTCGCGGATGGATTACAACTCCTGACGGGCCAATGCATGTGCGCAGTGGCGTTGTTTGCCCATCGAGCTTTGCCGATCACCCGTTCCAGAAAGTCACATTGGATGGCGACGCTGCCATGCTTGGCAGATGTCATTACCACCGGAACGGAATGGAAGCCTGGCTTCGTATCCGTGAGTACCACCGGGGATCCGGCGAATCGCGAATGGCCGTTGACATCGACAACACGCTTATGAACCCGAAACCCGATGAGAGCTGGATTGCCAGCGGGTACCGCTTTACGCCGGGAACGACAAGTGATGGCCGCAGCTATGTCGATCTTGTTGTCACAACAAGGGTCAATGATCTTCTTGTTGACTGCATCGCACGTCGATTTTCCGGCGACGAAGGCGGCGCTGAGTTTGTAGCACTCTGTTCCGGTTCACTGCAGGCATTTGACGGGTCCAAAAAATGACCGGCTCACTCAAAATTGCGGTCGCCGCATTGCTTGCCATCGTCGGCGGGAGCACCTCCAATGCTGCCATCCTCGAGTTGCCCGGTGGCTGGGAAAAGCGCAGCACTGACTATGTACACAAGACCAGCGGCTATGCTTGCCCAATGCTTGCCGGCACATTTGCCATATCGTCGATTGAGCGCTCGCCCGGCCCGATTGCTGTCTTCACCTGCCATTATATTGCCAATGGCGCACGCGGCATGGTGCGTGTGCGCGTTGCAGCAAGCTATCCGTCAACGGCGCAAGACCCCGAGTACCGGTTGGGCGGCGATCCGTCGGATCTGATCAATGGCCGCACCGACATTCTGGTCGTGCAGGACCTTGCGGCACCCGACATTGACGGCAAGTCCGCCCTGCGCACCCAGATTGCCGGCATGCGCGGCGGATTCCTGGCCGACTGCACGCTCGACACCACGCGTGCGGAGTGGGAGCCGGGTCAGGAGATCGGTTTTCTCCAGAGCTGCATGCAGCAGATCGGCGAGAACGCCCCGTTCTTCATCTTCGGCGACCGCATCTTTGTACTGGAGACCAACATTTCGCCGCCAGACCTTCAGCGACGCACCGACGATGATGGCATCGTCACTGTCGATCAGCATGGCGATATTCATCACGTCCAGTCAGGCGCCGTGTGCCCGGCGCTGATCGAGTATCACTATCTCTACGACATCAAATTTCTGCCGCACCCGGCGGGCTACGGCATGGACATATTGTGCGACTATCGATGGCTGGGGCCGGAAGGTCATGCGCTCAACTTCTATGTTACGGCATGGCCCGAGTCGGCAACAATGGGTGATGTCCGCCAGCATATCGACCGCTATCTGACGGCGAGCTTTGGCGGCCCGATAGATCGAACATCCTGCAAGCCACCGCCGCAGGAAGACGGCACTCCGATTGCGTTTGGTGCCGTCGTGGTCTCGGAAAACCGGGAGTCAGTTGCCCGCGCGAATTTGCAGACTTTGGTGCGTGGCTGGTCGGTCGAGGCACTCTACAACGCGCCAACGGCAGGCATGGAGGCGTTATGCATGAGCATGACCCGCCTTGTGCGCTTTGCGTCAGCCAGCATCGACAAGCCGAGCGGCTTTGATCCCGCGCCGTCGCGGCCGGTCAATCAGGCGAATTGAATGTGACAGCCGTTCGCCGCGCAGTATTCGGGCAGCGAGAAAGAAGGGCAGGCCATGCGCAAGATCATTTGGATAGCACTCGCATTTTTCGCAGCGACGCCATGCCTGCCCGCGATGGCCGGAACAGAATGCGATGCGGGCGATGGGCCGGCGGCGGCCTTGCTGACGCCTGATCTTGATGCGCGCCCCGTCATTGATGGATTGAGCATGGCGCTGAACATGGCGCATGAAGCGGCGGATTTTCCGCTCGCCCAAATTGCTGAACTTGGCAAGATCTGCCCGCGCGGCACGGCGCAACTGAGCTATGCGCCCTATTCCCTATTTGGAAAGGCTGACGCCCATCCGGCGCGCTGGCTGGAACGCGCCGATGGTGTGGGGGCGCTCTATGTCGTGGCAGCCATGCCCGCGCCGGACGCCGCACCGCGGATATCCGGCAATGCGGACAAAGGATGGGTACAGCCGGACGACATGATGTGGGTGCTCATGAAGATGCCGCTTGAGGGCGGCGTGCTATCCGCCGCTTCGCCTCGCATCATCTTCCGCCTCTATGCCGCGATTCCGCAGGATGCGCAGCTCATCGCGGATGTAGAGGCCATCGACCGCGGCGAGATCTTGCCGCTGGGCGCGTATGATCCCACGAGCCAGCAGACGCTGACATTTACCTACAACCGCAACTAGGGCGAAGGGGCCGCTGAAGCATGTCACGCCACATCGCAAAGGCCGGCTTTCTTGTCGCGCTTGTCGTGCTGGAGGCGGCGGCGGCCAAGGCGCAGGCCCTGCCCGAGGGCTGGACCGAAACGAATGGCGGCTACGAATTCGCTGACTCCGGGCTGGGCTGCCCACCGAAAGTCGGCTTGTTCCTGCGTGTTGGTTTGCCCGAGAGTAGCGCCAGCGGCAAAGTCTGGACCTGCCGCTTTGCCGCCGGAGAGGCCGTAGCGCGCATGCGCTTTCGCCATCGCGACGACTATGCGGCAACAGCCAATGCGCCAGATGCTGCCCTGCCCTTTGACGCTGCAGATCTTGTTGCGGCACGCTGGGACATTCTCATTGATCAGTCGTCCGCTCCCGTGGATGGCGGGCCAGGCTCGGGCCAGGTGCCGCTGACCACGCATCTTGCCTTCATGAAAGATGCCTATCTGGTCGAATGCATTCTTTCATCGACAAGTGATGTTTATGCGGACGATACCGAGGCGGGATTTATCAGAAGATGCAGCGGCATCGCCGTGAACCACAGGCCCATCCGGGTCGAAGGCACCAAGGTGATGCCAATCGAGTCGATGGCAGAAAAAAGCGAAACGGGCATGATCGGCGGCGGCCCTGCCATCTACACGCGGGAGCCCTATGTGTACCGCCATGTCGCCTCGGGGTCGTTCTGCCCCCTGTTTGCAGACCAGTTTTACATGTTCAAGATCGACCTCCTCCCCCACCAGCAAGTTCTAGGCGGCGACTTCAACTGCAAATATTATGAGTTTGATGACGATGACACGCTGAGCCTTTTCCTCACGGCAATGCCGGCAGGAACGACCTCCGACGGATTTCTCGAAAAGATGCGCAAGTATCTGGAAGGCACCTACGAGGTGCCAATGCGCACCGATTACTGCGAAAGCCAGCCGCTGGCCGATGGCACCCAGGTCATCCATGCGGGCGTTAAAGTTGAGTCCGACAATCCTGATCGGCCGGGCACCCTCTACTACTTGAACTTCCAAACGCTGGTGAATGGCTGGTCAGTCGAGGCGCTTTTGCTCGCTGAGGAAGAAAGGCTCCCGGCCGGCTGCGCAACGGCTCACAAGCTGATTGCCGATGTCGCAGCCGGGATCGTGCATTCCGGCTTTTATGAGCGGCCGGTCAATCAGGCGAACTGAGGTCTGCCGCAACGGCAGTGCCTTGAAGCGCTCCTGCCATTTCATGCTAGGCTTGGCCGCATCAAGCCTCAAGGACACGCCGCCCCATGTTCCACCAGTTCTTTGACGAGTTGCGCGCGGCCAAGGTGCCGGTGACGCCGAAGGAGTATCTCGCCCTTCTGGAGGCACTGACGAAAAACGTCATCGGCATGAAGGTCGAGGAGTTCTACTACCTTTCGCGCACCGTCCTCGTGAAGGACGAGAAGAACCTCGACAAGTTCGACCGGGTGTTCGGCCACGTGTTCAAGGGGCTTGAGGCGCTGGACGGCACCGAGATTGCCCAGATACCTGAAGATTGGCTGAAGGCGCTCAGCGAGAAATTTCTCTCGGAAGATGAGAAAAAGCTGATCGAATCCATGGGCGGCTGGGAAAAGCTCATGGAGGAGCTGCAGAAGCGTCTTGAGGAGCAGAAGAAGCGCCACGAGGGCGGCAACAAGATGATCGGCACCGCGGGCACGTCGCCTTACGGGGCGATGGGTTTCAATCCCGAAGGTGTGCGCATCGGCCAGGAAAAGGGCCGCCATGGCCGCGCGGTGAAGGTCTGGGACAAGCGCGAGTACAAGAACCTCGACGACAGCGTTGAACTGGGCACCCGCAACATCAAGGTGGCGCTGCGGCGCCTGCGCAAATGGGCGCGTCAGGGTGCCGAGACCGAACTTGATCTGGACGGCACCATCCGCCAGACGGCGCACAAGGGCTATCTTGACCTGAAGCTCGTGCCCGAGCGGCACAATACGGTGAAGACGCTCCTGTTCTTCGACATCGGCGGCTCGATGGACAGCTACATCAAGCTCTGCGAGGAGCTTTTTTCTGCCGCGCGCACCGAATTCAAGCACATGGAATTCTTCTATTTCCACAATTGCCTTTACGAAGGCGTGTGGAAGGACAATCGCCGCCGCCACAACGAGAAGACGTCAACGTGGGACGTGCTCCACAAGTTCGGCAACGACTACAAGGTGATCTTCATCGGCGATGCGACGATGAGCCCTTACGAGATCACCTATCCGGGCGGCTCGGTCGAACACTGGAACGAGGAAGCCGGCGCCGTCTGGCTGCAACGCCTGGCAGAGATCTACCCGCATGTGGTGTGGCTGAACCCGGTCGCGGAAAAGCACTGGGAACACACGCCATCCATCGCGCTGGTGCGCCAGCTTCTCAATCACCGCATGTTTCCGCTGACCCTTGACGGCCTCGACAAGGCAATGCGGGAACTGACGCGTTAGCGTCCGCTTCCGTCGATGGTACCGCCACCGGTCGAGCTGCCGCCCGCGCCGTCGTAGTCACGGGGGCGCTCGCGCGGTGCGCGCGGGCCTACCTGCATGGCTGGCATCTCGGTCCACAACTCAGAACGCTGAAGTGATCCGTCGCGGTTGCGGTCAAGCTTGATCCAGCGGCTGCGGAGGCCCTGGGTAAATCCGGCGGCATCAAGCTGCTGGTCGGTCATCACGCCGAAGGAGAGCATCGACATCGCGTCGCGGTTGCCGAGTTCGGCATTGCACCAGTCGCCAAGCTCGATCGCCGAGACGCGCCCGCTGCCGTCACTGTCCGCACGCACAAAGGCGGCGCTTGCGCCGGCTTCGAATTCGGCGGCCTCGATCAGGCGATTGCCGTTCGCATCAAAGCCCAAAAAGGCCACCGCATCCGGCCCCATGAAATAGGACGGAAGGTCGGCCATCGCACCGCGTCCAGCCGGGCCACCACGGCCACCACCATCATCTGAACCGCAGGCTGACAGGGCGACTGCAGAAGCACCAAGAACAAGGGCGGCAAGCAAGGGATTGCGGCGGATCATGCTGAATTCTCCGGATGGCCCCGCAGCGGGGCTGTTCACAGGTCTTTCGTGGCGGCATTCGCGGTTCATTTCAAGCCCCCTGCGAGGCTCATGAAGTTCAGTTAATCGTGGAGGGGCAAAGCGCCCTAAGGCGTCCGATTGTCCAGCGTGTTGATTTCCTTGCTCCACATGGCCTGGAAATCCTCGGTTGTGTTGGTCCGTGGATAGGGTGTCGCGGGCACGGGCACGCCCAGGAACCGGCACAGGGGCTCCCAACCCTCACTTGCCTCGAACACCAGCAGACGATCTTTCGGGACCTGTGCGATCACCGCCTCGTTGTGGCGGCGGAACATGGAAAGTATCGCGTCCTTGTCGGCAAGGTCAGGGCCGATGGCCGCCTTCACCAAATTCTTGAACATGAGCGCCATCATGGGCGCGCCTTCCGCTGGCGCATCAAGCGCGCGTTTGATCGGATTGAAGATCGTTGCCTGCACGCTTTTCCACCAGCTTTCGGGGTCGCGCAGCGACAGGAGGATTTTTGCATCGGGATAGCGCACGGCCAGGTCGCGCCAGAAATGGCAGGCTGGCCAATCAACCGTCGCCGCAAAGCCTTCGAAGGCGCGCGCAAAATCCAGCGTGACGCCGCCGGGCAGCAATGACTGGGCAAAGGCGTCGCGCCAGAACACATGCGCATCCGGCCGCGGGAACACTTCGCGCATGTGATAGCAGGGACCAAAGCCGATTTGTTCCAGCGCGATTTTCAGCGACGCTGTTCCGGTGCGGCCAAGCCCCGCCCCGATCACCTTGAGTGTCATGCTGCTTTCCCGAGTTTCGTGCGCGCGGGCATCGCCACGGGGCGGCCCGTCAAATAGCCCGTGATCATGCGGGACAATTCCGCGCCAAGCAATCCGGCGTCGACGGGCGCATCCTTGTGGATCATCGTGTCATGCACAGCGGCTTCGACCGTGCGGATCACCAGATAGGCCGCAAGACCCGTGTCAGGCACCGCCAGCTCGTGCGCGCGATGGTCCAGCAGTCCCTTCAGCTTGCCATGGACCTCCTGCTCGAAGGCACGGAACTCGGGCACGGGGCCGATACGCGGGATTTCGTCCGACAGCACACGGTGCAATTCCGGATTGACCATGTGGACCCGGATGGCTGCATCGATCATCACCCCCACCATCGCTTCGGTGTCGAGCGTTTCGACACGCCGGAACACCGCGTCAAAGGCCGCACGCAGTTCGGCGTGGTGGCGGTGCTCAAGCTCTGCCACCAGCGATTCCTTGTTGGGGAAATACTGGTAGAGCGACCCGACCGAGACACCGGCCCTTTCGGCCACGCTGTTGGTGGTCATCCCGTCAAACCCGTGTTTGACGAGAATGCGAGCCGCCGCCTCAAGAATGACCTCGACGGTGGCGTGGGCGCGCGCCTGTGTCGGCAGTTTCCGGGGGCGGATGCGACGGCGGACGGGCATGGATCGGTTCCCCGAAAAAGACGAGTAGTGAAAACGAGCGTTGGCTCATATCTTCATAGACGAGCATTTACTCATGTTCAAGGACAAGATCATGACAGCCCCCGCATCGACGATCACCATGACCGCCCATCCGCGCCCCACACTTGACCTGCCCGAAGTCTCCGAATTGCTTGTGCGCCTTCACAAAGCGGCGCGACGGGACTGGATCGCCTATCTGCGCGCGCTGCCGGGGTTTGCCTGGCGACGGCTTTCCGGCCAGTCGCTGTGGCAGGCGGCAACGCCCGCGATGGCCAATGCCTATATTCCGATGAGCGAGGACCAAGGGCGGTTCATGTACCAGATCGCCCGCCTCATCAAAGCGCGCACGATCGTGGAGTACGGCACGTCGTTTGGCATTTCGTCGATCTATCTCGCGGCAGCCGCCTGCGAGAACGAAGGCCGCTTTATCGGCAGCGAGCTTGTTGCATCAAAAGCGGCCATCGCCCGGCGCAATCTCGACACGGCGGGCCTTGGGCCCTGGTCCGAAGTGCGCGAGGGCGATGCCATGGAGACGCTTGCGCGCATCGATACGCCCGTCGACTTCCTGCTGCTGGACGGCTGGAAGGACAATTACACGGAGGTTCTTGCCATGATGCGCCCGAAACTCTCCAAGGGCGCTGTCGTTGTAGCCGACGACCTTGACGCGTTCCCGCGCAAGCTTGCGCCTTTCAAGGCCTATATCCGCGATCCCGCGAACGGCTTTGAAAGCGTGCCCCTGCATATCGGTGACGGCATCGAATTTGCCGTCTATCACGGTTGAGAGCCCCCGCCCCGGTCCCCCCGCTCCTGTGAATGACTTGACAGCGCGCGCCATACGGGTTCGACATGGGGGCCGTTCAGAACCGGTTCCCTGCCCTCCCGGATGCCCTCCTTTCCGCGCGCGACATGATCAAGCTCCAGCCCGTTTTGTTCGTGCTCGGCCTCATCATTTGTGCGCTTGGCGTTGCCATGGGCGCGGTCGGCGCTTTTGACTATGTGGTGGACGGGCTGGAGACGAGCCAGTTCATCGGCTGTGCCGCCATCACCCTTTTTGCAGGCGGCGCGCTGTGCCTGGCCTCGCGCGGGCCGATCACCGGGTTCAATCACCGGCAGGCCTTCATCCTCACCGTGCTTTCCTGGGTCGTGGGTTGCGCCTTTGCCGCACTGCCGATCGCGGTCACGCAGAATGTCTCCTATGCCGGCGCCTATTTCGAGACGATGTCGGGTCTGACGACAACGGGCTCATCCGTGCTGGTGGGCCTTGATACGATGCCGGTCGGTACGCTTTTGTGGCGCTCGCTGCTGCAATGGATGGGCGGCGTCGGCATCATCGTTTTGGCTATCGCCATCCTGCCCTTCCTGCGGGTGGGCGGCATGCAGCTGTTCAAGTCGGAGTCGTCCGACAAGTCTGAAAAGGTGTTGCCGCGCGCCAGCGAACTCGCCTCGGCCACCATCCGCATCTACCTCCTGCTGACCGTCGTCTGTGCGCTCTTCTACTTTGCGGCCGGCATGAACGGATTTGATGCCGTGGCGCATGCGATGACCACGCTTTCGACCGGCGGCTATTCAACGTCGGACGCCTCGTTCGGCAATTGGGGTGACCCGGCCATCCACTGGATCGCAGTCATCTTCATGTTTCTCGGCGGCCTGCCCTTCGTGCTGTTCGTGAAAATCTCGCAGGGCAATTTCGCGGCACTGTTCAAGGACAGCCAGGTGAGGGCCTTTGTCGGCATCATCGCGGTTACGGCTGCCGCCATTGCCGTGTGGCTGGTGTTCACCAAGCATCTGGACGGCGAGGTGGCGGTCAGGCTTGCCGTATTCAATGTCGTATCGCTCATCACCACCACCGGCTTTGCGCTGGGTGACTATAATCTGTGGGGCGGATTTCCGCTGATTGTCGTGTTCATGCTGATGTTCATCGGCGGCACGTCGGGATCCACGGCGGGCGGCATAAAAGTGTTCCGCCTGCAGATCATCGCGATCGCCATGCGCATGCAGGTGCAACGCATGATCCATCCGCACGCCGTGCTGCCGCGCACCTATGCCGAAACGCGGCTGTCGGACGAGCTGATCGCCTCGGTCGTGATCTTTGCCAATGTCTATATATTGACCGTGGTGATGATTGCGCTTGGCGTTGCCGCCACAGGCGCGGATTTCATCACCGCGCTCACCGGTGCGGCAACTGCCGTGGGCAATGTCGGCCCCGGTATCGGCGCGGTCATCGGCCCGGCCAGCAATTTTTCGACCCTTTCCGACACCGCGCTGTGGTTCCTGTCGCTGGGCATGCTGTTGGGGCGGCTTGAGCTCATGACTTTCTTCATCATGCTGATGCCCGCGTTCTGGCGCGACTGATTGCACCTCGCCTTCAGGCGCGGTGCGCGCGGCCCCAGTAATTGAACCCGGCAAAGCGCGGTGTGCCGGGCAGATACATCGTCTCCATCCGGTCGATGGCAAGACCCGCCCCCTTGATGAGATCAGGCACCGGCCGACAGAGATGACAGCCGCCCGCGATGCGCTTCCACACGGGCTCGATCCGCCGCTGCCAGCGCGCAACCTTTTCATCGGGCGCGGCGCCGTGTTCGCAGAACAGGAACGCGCCGCCCGGTTTCAGCACGCGCACCATGCCGGCAAGCGCTGTTGCCACATCGGGAATGGTGCAGAGCGTATAGGTCACCAGAACCGTATCAACGCTGGCGTCTGGCAGCGGAATGCGTTCCGCCTCCAGCCCGATGAACTCGACGGGCACGGCGGTATCCTTCAGGCGCTTTTTGGCGCGCGCGACCATTTCGGCGGCGGGCTCAAGCGCGATCACTTTCGACACCTTGCGCGCGTCATAGAACGGAAAATTGTGGCCCGCGCCCGCGCCGATCTCGAGCACGGTGCCCGACGCTTCCGGCACGATCTTCTTGCGCTGATACGTAATGGGCTTTGCCCCCATCGCCATGGACAAAAGCGGCGGCAGGATAAAACGTGAGTAGAGGCCCATAGCTTATTCCTTCCCCTTCATCGCCGCGTCGAATTTTGCTTTTTGCTCGGCGCTCGCCTCGCGGTGGTGTTTTGCTTTCCATTCCGCCGGTGGCATGCCGTGGATGCGCGTGCGCGCGTCGTCTTTCGACAATTCCGTGCCGCGTTCGGCCAGCGCCTCACGCAGCCAGTCGGCCAGGCAGTTCCGGCAGAAGCCGGCGAGGTTCATCAGGTCGATGTTCTGCACGTCGGTGCGCTTTTGCAGATGCGCGACCAGGCGGCGGAAAGCGGCGGCCTCTGCTGCCTCGTCCGTTCTGTCATCCATGATGGAAGCCTCCCTCAAAGATTGCGAGTTTCGTCTCCATCAGCGCGCGGCGCAAGATGCGCGCGAAAAACCGCCCGTGTTCGCGCTGCTGGGCCGCATCTGTCACCAGATCCTGCCGGAACTCGATCAGCACATGGACAAGGCCGTTTCGCGTGCCGTGGCAATTGAGCGTGTCGCCCTCCAGCTCGCCGGAATAGGGCGCGTTATCGCCCACGACGATCCCCGGCAATTCGCGGCACACGCTGAAAATGCCGTCGGCAAGCCGCCGGTCGCGGTCGTAGAGAATGCCGTAATCCCAGGGGCGCTTGACGCCCTTCCACACCGGCGTGAAGGAATGGATGGAGACAAGCACGGGCTTGATGTTGTGCGCGCGCGCCGACGCAATCATCGCCGCAATCGCCTGATGATAGGGGGTATGGCAGCGCGCGATGCGCCGGGCGATTTCGGCCGCATCCACCGCGCGATTGCCCGGAATGATCGCACCATCCGACAGGCGCATGACCAATGTCGGGTCATCCGCGCCGCGGTTAAGATCGATCAACAGGCGCGACCAGCGCGCAATGATCGCGGGCGCGTTAAAGGCAGCAGCCATCGCGCGCGCAACGCCCGCAGCACCGATGTCCCAGGCGATGTGACGCTCGAATTCGTGGGGGGCAAGGCCCAGCGTGCCATATTCGGGCGGCAGGGCGTTCGACGCATGGTCGCAGACAAAGATCAGGCGCTTGTCGCCATCGGGCCGGATGATCTCTGCCGCGCTGTCCATGATTTTCTCCCCGCCATTTTCATAGCACAGGATTCCCGGCATGATGGACAGACCATGACCGGTTCCCGAACTTCCACCCTGTCCGCCCCACGCCAATTTTTGACGACGCTGTTCAATGCCGCCATCGCGCCAGAGGCTCATGGCGGATTTGGGCTGCCCACCGATCTTGCGCCGGTTGCGGGCCGAACGCTGGTGATCGCCGCGGGCAAGGCGGCAGGTGCCCATGCTGCGGCGCTTGCGCCCGCGCTGACGGGAGAATGGCAGGGTTTTCTCGTCGCGCCGCGCGGTTACACACTGGCCTTGGCCGGGTTCGAGGTGATCGCGGCGGGCCATCCCGTGCCCGATGCGGCGTCGGTTGCGGCGGCCGCGCGGGCGCTAGAACTGGCGGGCGCACTTTCGGAAGGCGACCGGCTGTTGCTGTTGTTGTCGGGCGGCGGATCGGCGCTTCTTTGCGCGCCCGCGCCCGGCGTTACGCTCGATGCGAAGCGCGCATTGACACAGGCGATTTTGCGGTCGGGCGCGACGATTGGCGAGATGAATGCCGTGCGCAAGCATCTCTCCCGCATCAAGGGGGGAAGGCTTGCCGCCGCCGCGTGGCCTGCCGAAACCATCACGCTTTCGGTTTCTGACGTGCCCGGCGATGATCCAGCGGTGATTGCATCGGGGCCAACAGTTGCCGATCCAACAACGCTGGACGACGCCAAGGCGATCCTTGCGCGCTATGGCATTTCGCCGTCACCCGACATTGCGCAGGCGCTTTCCAACCTCAAGAATGAAACGATCAAGCCCGGCGACAAGCGCCTGTCGCGCAGCACCTATCGCATCATCGCCCGGCCGTCCGATGCGCTGGCGGCTTCTGCGCGCGTGGCCAAAGATGCCGGGTACGAAGTCATCAATCTGGGTGACAGGATTGCCGGTGAAGCGCGCGTGGTTGCCGCCGACCATGCAAGGCTTGCCCTTGCGCAGAACCCCAAGCGCCCGCTTGTCATTCTGTCCGGCGGTGAATTGACCGTGACTTTGGGTGGTTCCAGCCCCATTGCCGCGACCGGTGGCGCAACTGGCGGCCCTTCGCGCGAATATATGCTGGCGCTCGCGATTGCCCTTGAAGGCGCGCCCGACATCCACGCCCTTGCCGCCGACACGGATGGAATCGACGGCACCGATGACGCGGCGGGGGCGTTCACGGGGCCGGAAACGCTGTCGCGCGCGCTTGCGCTCCACCTTGATCCCGCCGCGTTCCTTCAGCGCCATGATGCGGGCGGCTTCTTCCGCGCCCTGGGGGACGCTTTTGTTACCGGTCCGACACGCACCAATCTCAACGATTTCAGGGCTATCTTGGTTCACCCCGAATGATTCGTGCTTGATGACCATGCGCCTTGCCCTTCCCCTTGCCCTTGTTCTGGCGGCCCTGCCGGTTCCCGCCCAGGCGGGATTTTCCCTCTGCAACGACACGACCGCGCCGATCAGCGCGGCGCTTGCGCATCATGACGGGGCGGGCTGGGTTTCGCTTGGCTGGTGGTCCGTGCCGCCGGGCACATGCCGCCCATTGCTCGAAGGCGATCTGATCGCGCGGTATTACTATCTCCACGCCGAGCATCTTGGCCCCGGCGGCGGCTGGACGGGCGACTCCATGTTCTGTATCGGTGAGGGTTCATTCACGGCGCGTGGGCGCGGCCAATGCGAGTCGCGCGGGCTTGTGTCCGCCGGCTTCTTTGAAGTCGATACGGGCAGTTCAAAAGATTTCATCCAGCGCCTTTCGGATTAGGCAACAACAACATGCGCCGCAGCCGTAATGTAAAAATCCTGGCGACGTTGGGTCCGGCAAGTTCGACGCCGGAAATGATCCGTGCGCTGTTTCTGGCCGGTGCCGATGTCTTCCGCATCAACATGAGCCACACCTCGCGCGAGAAGCTGGGCGAGCTTGTGCGCGCCGTGCGCGGGGTAGAGCGGGAACTGGGCCGCCCCATCGGCATCCTTGCTGATCTGCAGGGGCCCAAACTGCGCATCGGCGAGATCGCGGGCGACGAGATTGCGATCAATGCGGGCGACATGCTGACGCTTGATCTTGATCCCGCCCCTGCCGCGCGGGCGCAGGGGCTTTTGCGCGTGCCCCTGCCGCACAAGGAAATCTTTGCGGTCCTCAAGGCGGGCGCAACGCTTCTTGTCGATGACGGCCGCATCCGGCTTGAGGTTGTCGATGCTGCGCCGACCCGGGCCACCGCGCGCGTGGTCGTGGGTGGCACGCTGAAAAGCCGCAAGGGCGTGAATGTGCCCGACCTTGTGCTGCCGATTGCCGCCCTTTCGCCCAAGGATCGCGCCGACCTTGATGCCGCGCTGCACGAGGGCGTTGACTGGATCGCGCTTTCTTTCGTGCAGAAGCCCGAAGACGTGGCCGAGGCGCGCAAGATCGTGGCGGGCCGCGCAGGCGTGCTGGCCAAGATCGAAAAGCCCTCGGCTCTCACAATGCTTGACGGGATTCTGGAACTCGCAGACGCGCTGATGGTCGCGCGCGGGGACCTGGGCGTCGAACTGCCGCTGGAACAGGTGCCGGGGCAGCAGAAGCATCTCATCCGCGCGGCGCGGCGGGCGGGCAAGCCCGTGGTGGTCGCAACCCAGATGCTGGAATCCATGATCAGCTCACCCACGCCCACGCGCGCGGAAGTGTCGGACGTGGCGACCGCCGTCTTTGAAGGTGCGGATGCGATCATGCTGTCGGCGGAAAGCGCTGCGGGCGATTTTCCGGTCCAGGCCGTCGCCACCATGGACCGCATCGCAACGACGGTGGAGGCTGATCCCTATTTCCGCGGCATCATCGATGCGCAGCACGCGACACCGGAGCCCACCACGCCTGATGCGATTACAGCAGCGGCACGCCATGTCGCGGAAACGCTGAAACTTGCCTGCATCGTGTCGTGGACGAAATCGGGCTCCACGGGGCTTCGCGCCGCACGCGAGCGCCCGCTGGTGCCGATCCTTGCGCTCACGCCGGTTGAGACAACGGCGCGGCGGCTTTCGATCGTCTGGGGCCTGCATTGCGTGACAACCGAGGACGCGCACGATCTTGACGACATGGTGGATCGCGCCTGCAAGCTCGCCTGGCGTGACGGGTTTGCGACTGCAGGCCAGCGCATCGCGATCACGGCGGGCCTGCCTTTGGGGACGCCCGGGGCGACCAATCTTCTGCGCATCGCGCTTGTGGGGCGCACGCAGGAGTAGATTTGGGTCGCGAACGCGTCAGATCCGGTCGCCGTCAACCTTCTTGCGCAGGGCTTCGGCAGCCGCACGCACTTCCTCGTAAAGGGGATAAAGCGCCAGCGCCCGGTCATAGGCTTCCAGCGCCTTCACATTGTCCTCCGTGCTCTCAAGGATCGCGCCGACATTGGCGAGCGCACGGTAGTGGCGCGGCTCTATTGCCAGCGCCTGCTGCAGGTCCGCCATCGCGCCTGCATAGTTGTCCTGCAGGGCCTGGATGGTTGCGCGCGTGTTGAACCCTTCAGCATAGCGCGGCGCATAGGCGACGGCGGCGTCGGCAAGCTCCATTGCCATCGAGAAATTGCCGCCCTCAGCCGACACCAGCGCCCGTTGCGCCAGCAATTGCGCAGTAGGGCCACCGGCCGCATCAAGGTTCTCGCTGATGGCAATGTCCAGGAACATGGCCTCCTGCGGATCCGTGGTGGCGGCAAGCTGGGCAAACAATTCCTCCAGCGTGGAGGGGCGTATCTCTGAAGGTGGGGCTTCGGGCGGCGCCTCCTGCCCAAGCGCGTAAACTGGCCATAGCATTATGGCTGCCGCCAGCATCACATATTTCATGCCACCTCGTGTCATGGGCTGATCCTACGCTGCGCCGAGCGAACCGCACCAGTGGTCAGGCTGCCTGCGTGTTCAATTCTTCGCGCTGTGTGCCGTCAAAGGAAAGGATGTAATCGGGCCCGAAGGCGCGGCCGGGCGTCTGGAAACCGGCAGCAACCTCGCCCGCCAATATCCTTTTTGCCGATTTGAGCGCGGTCAGCGCGGTCAGGGCATAGCCCTCCGGCGTCGTCAGGCGCGTGCGCACGCATTCACCTTTGGCGTTGCGCGCCTCGCCGACCAGAATTGAGCGGCCAGTGCGGCGCACCTCTGCGCTGGGGCCTTCGGGCATGCGGTCAATCCGCGACTTGAGAAAGCGCTGCATCGGGCCAAGCGACATCAGCTTCTGCACAAGGCGCGGCATGCCCAGCATGCGTTCCATGTCGGGCGAGGTCGCGAAGAAGCAGGCGATGTTGGGAATGGCGGTCGTCTGGAAAGCGGTCGCCACGTCGCCCCAGCCGACGCCTGCCGTCGGCACCGCGCCTTTGCCGAAATCCTCGGTCCCGCGCGGCGCCGTGGGGAGAGCGACCAGTTTGCCGTTCTTGCGCACCAGCGTTCCCTTGCCGATGCCCTCAACCATCGTCTTCATCGTGCCGCGCGAGATGCCCCCCAGACCCTCGATCGAGATTTTCAGGAACACGGCGTCGGCCATGCGCCGCTTCATGTGGGCCGCAAGACAATCGCTGGGCACCACATCAAAGCCGACGCCGGGCATGATGACGATGCCGGCTTTCTTTGCTTCGGCATCGCGCGCGGCCAGCGCTTCGAACACGGCGATCTCGCCCGTGATGTCGAGATAGTGCCTGCGGTTGCGCAAGCAGGCATCGGCCATCGGCTTTGAGGTGGCAGAAAACGGACCGGCGATGTGCAGGACGGCGCCAACATCGGCAAGCGCTGCATCAATCGCCTTGGGATCATCCAGCGAGAAGGCGCGATGGGGAAGACCGAGCCGTTTGGCAACCGCCTCCACCTTTGCGGGATCGCGCCCGGCAAGCACCACATCGGCGCCTTGCGCCTTTGCGGTTTCGGCCGTGAGTTTGCCCGTGTAGCCCGTGGCGCCATAGATCATCAGTTTTCCGGTCATTCATGCCACTCCTGATCGCGATGGTGATGGTGATGGTGTGATATGGAGCCGCGGCGGCTTTGGTCCACCCGTTGCCCAGTCGAGCAGTTCAACAATGTGGACGGCAGGCATGGAAAGTTTGCCGCGCAAATGGTCCATGCAGCCGAAATTGGCCGAGGCCAGCAATGCTGCGCCCGTGGCGTTGAGATGCCCCGCTTTCTTGTCGCCCAAGGCAGATGCAATCCCGGGCTCGGTCAGGCTGTAGGTTCCCGCCGAGCCGCAGCACATGTGGCTCTCTGCTGCCAGACGCACCCCGAAACCTGCCTGCGCCAAAAGTCTCTCACCCAGATCGCCAAGCTGCAGGCCATGCTGCATGGAACAGGGCGGATGCCAGGCAACAATGGGCCGGGCAATTGCGGCTTGTTGCGGCATTCCCAGCATTTCAACGATGCTGGTCACATCCTTCACAAGAGCGGCAATTTTGCGGGCGCGGAAACTCCAGCCATCCACTTCCTCGAACATGTGGGCATAGCCCGCCAGCATGGTGGTGCAGCCGGTCGCGTTGGCGATCACCGCATCAAGCCCTTCGCCATCCAGTTCCTTTGACCAGGACGCGAGGTTGCGGCGGCCGCGCTTTCGAGCCGCGTTGCGCTTGCCCATGTGCCAGTGAATGCCACCGCAGCAACCCGTCGCCGGTAGCACAACCACTTCCGCTCCGAGACGGGTCAACAGCCGCACAGTTGCCTGGTCAATCTCGGCGCCCGCGATCTGCTGAATGCAGCCGCGCAGAAGTGCGACGCGCATCTTTCGTTGGCCCTGTGCGCGATAGATGCCCGGCTTGAGCGCGGACGCAAAAGATGCAGTGGGCGCGCGTGAAGCCATAGCGCGCAGACGCTGCGGCAGGAACCGCACCAGCGGACGGCCAACCCTCGCCAGAGCCGCCAGCGGGCGCGAAACGAATGGCCGCGTCAGAACGGCGGCAACCAGACTGCGATGAAGCCGCTCACCCGGCGGGCGCGTATATGTCGCCTCCACATGTGCGCGTGCCGTATCAAGGAGCTGGCTGTAGTCAACACCCGACGGGCACGACGCCTTGCACCCGAGGCAACCAAGGCAGCGGTCAAGATGCTTGACGGTTTCGGCGCTGGGCACCGCATTCTTCTCCAGCATGTTCTGCATCAACTGGATACGGCCACGCGGACCATCCAGTTCGTCGCCCAGAAGACCGTAAGTGGGGCAATTCGGATTGCACAATCCGCAGTGCACGCAAGAACGCAAGGCGGCTTCTGCCCGCTGCATCTCGGGCCGCACCAGATCCTTGGGGTCGAATTGCGTGCGCATGGGTCAGATGTCTTTATACATGCGGCCGGGGTTAAGCACGGCTTTGGGATCAAAGGCCGCCTTGACGCGGCTTGTCAGCGCCAGCACAGCAGCCTCCAGCGGCGGAAAGACTGCCACCCGCGCCCGCAACGCCTCCGGCGCGCGGATGAGCGTTGCATGGCCGCCATGCGCGCGCATCGTCTCATGGATGAGTTCGGCTTCGCCATCGCCGCCCTCGTCCACCAGCAATGCGGCAAAGCCGCCTGCGCCGTCATAGATGGCAGCGACAGGTCCGATGGCGGAGACAGCCAATTGCATGGCCAAAGGCGGCGCTGACACGCGCCAGATTACGCCCTTCTGCCGGATGAATGGCTGCAATCCCGAAATTCCCGCCCATAGACGCGTGGAGACATCGCGCTCCAGGCGGCGCGGTCCGAGCGCCTTCAGCCTCATGGACAATTCGCGCGTGTTCTCGGCGACGGCCTCTCGCGCGCCTTCCAGGCGGATCGCGGTCAGGGGACCCGAACCAAGATCGGGCATGTGGGCAAGCCCGGCGGACGCGCCCGCCGTCAGATGGGCAAGGCCGGTTGCGTCAATCGGCTCACCGGCAATGCCGCGCAGCAATTCCAGCGCCTTTCGTTCGGCAAGGCCCGACACGGTCAGCGTTGCTTCCGCCTCAGGCACCGGCCAGAGCCGGAACGTGAGTTCGGTCATGAAACAGAGTGTGCCGTGCGAACCGGCCACAAGCTTTGAAATGTCGAAACCCGATACATTCTTCATCACGCGCCCGCCGCCGGTGATGATCTCGCCAAAGCCGTTGACCGCCTTGAACCCCAGAAGATGATCGCGAACGCCGCCCGAGCGAAAACGCCGGCTGCCATGACACGCTGCGGCTGTGATGCCGCCCATGGTTGCTTCACCCTCCGCGCCGAAAAGCGCTCCCATCCCGAACGGCTCGAAAGCCAGCATCTGTCCGCGCGCGGCCAATGCATCATTCACCTCGGAAAGCGGCGTGCCCGCCTCGACCGTCAGGACCAGTTCTTCAGGCTCATAGGAAAGAATGCGGTTCATCCGCGCCGATGAGACAATTGCGGATACCTCCATCGGCCGCCCGAGCGCCGCCTTCGTTCCCGCGCCCTCAATGCCGAGCCGCATGCCCTGATGCGCGGCCTCAGCCAGCATCTCGGCCGCCTTCTCCGCACGTTCGGGCAAATAGCGTTCCATCAGATTGTTGCAGACCTCATTTGTACGCCCGGCACCAGATATGTGCCTTTCTCCGCTGGGAAACCGTTCCTGTCTTGTTCAGGATGCCTGACTATGGTTACCTGACCTGTACAGGGGGCCACCGTGACCGATTCCGCCAAACAACCCAAATCCGTTCTGCAGTTTCCTTCGTTGCCCCAAGCGGCAGCGAAGAGATCGCGTGCGGGCGCACCCTTCCGGTTCATCGACCTCTTCGCGGGAATTGGCGGATTGCGGCGCGGCTTCGAGACCATCGGCGGCACTTGTGTCTTTACCAGCGAGTGGAACCGCTACGCCCAACTGACCTATCGGGCGAATTTTCCGCATGACACCCACCCGATTGCCGGCGACATCCGCGAAATCAGGGCAGAGGATATCCCGCCCCACGATGTCCTGCTGGCGGGCTTCCCCTGCCAGCCGTTCTCGATTGCCGGCGTATCGAAGAAGAACGCCTTGGGCCGCCCGCATGGTTTTGCCTGTGATGCCCAAGGTACATTGTTCCATGACGTTGCGCGGGTCATCGCGCATCACAGGCCAGCGGCCTTCCTCCTGGAAAACGTCAAGAACCTGGTCAGCCACGACAAAGGAACCACCTTCCGCGTAATCCGCGACGTTCTCGAACGCGAGTTGGGATATGCCGTTTCCTTCCGTGTCATCGACGCAAGGCACTTTGTTCCGCAGCACCGGGAGCGCATTTTCATCGTCGGCTTCCGGGACGGTGCACCGCTTTCGTTCGACAGCCTCCAACTGCCGGAATCCGTGAAGGCACCACGCCTTAGTACAATCCTGCACTGCGACGGCGGACCGGTTGAAATGCCCTACACCGACATGCGCGGCGCCGCTTCGGCGCGTTACACGCTGTCGGAGCATCTCTGGACCTACCTTCGCAACTATGCGGAAAAGCACCGGCTGAAAGGCAACGGGTTCGGTTTTGGCCTGAACGGACCGGACGACGTGGCCCGGACGCTTTCCGCGAGATACTTCAAGGACGGCTCAGAAATCCTGATACGCAATGAGAGCGGTCCGCCCCGCAGGCTGTCGCCCAGGGAGTGCGCGCGCCTGATGGGATTTGACGGCCATGGCCGCCGACCCATGGTCATTCCCGTCTCCGACACCCAAGCCTACAGGCAATTCGGCAATGCCGTCGTGGTTCCCGTCGTCGAAGCGGTCGCCGGATTGATGCGTGACCGCATCCTTGCTGATTCCGCGCCGCGGCCGGCACGTGCGAAGTCGGGACGCGCCCGTGGTTGATGTCGTGGACCGGAAGACACGGAGCCGGATGATGGCCGGCATCCGTGCGCGGGACACATTGCCCGAATTGATTGTGCGCTCCGGCCTGCACCGGCGCGGCTTCAGGTTCCGCCTTCACGTTCCGGCACTGCCTGGCAAGCCGGACATCGTGTTTCCTTCCCGGCGGGCGGTCGTGTTCGTCCACGGCTGCTTCTGGCACGGGCATGATTGCCGCTGGTTCCGCATGCCGACGACCCGCCGGAAATTCTGGATGGCCAAGATCGGCGCCAACCGCACGCGGGACTTGCGGTCTGTCACGGCGTTGCGCAAGAGCGGCTGGCGCACGATGGTGGTCTGGGAATGCTCCTTCAAATCGGTGCCGGGAGTGGCGCGTGAAGGCGTGCTGAACCGCATTGCGGAATGGGTTGAAGCAGGCAAACGGTCGACATCCATACGGGGGCCGTCGGCGCGATGAGCGAAGACCTTGCCGGGTGGATGACACGCCATGCGCGGCCCGGAGTCCGCTGGTATGTGAAGCGCCTTTCAGCGAATGACACACTTGCAACGAACGCGCATCAGGCAGGTCCTTACATCGCAAAAGAGACTGCTTTCCTGATCCATCCGGGATTGAAAAGGCCGCGTCATCCCAATCCGGAAGTGTGGATCGACCTCTCGATCGGCTCTCATGGTACCCAACGCAGGGTGCGTCTCGTCTGGTACAACAACAGGCTGAGCGGAGACGGAACCCGGAACGAGACAAGGTTGACGAATTTCGGCGGTGCCGAGTCTCCGTTCCTCGACCCCGAAAGCACCGGTTCGATTGCGATCCTGGCGTTTGAGCCGGGAGGTGGCGCACGCGGACCTGTTTGTCATGCCTGGGTATGCCGGAATGCCGCTGATGAAGAACTGGTCGAAGAGCGGCTGGGGCAGATTGATCCTGGGAAGCCCGTTCTTTGGGATCCTGAGACCGGACAAATCCTTGGGGATCCGGATCCTGGTGAAGCACCGTGCGCCCTTGACCGCCGCGCGATGCCGGCGTCATGGCTGCAGCAGTTCCCGACAGGCGAAGAGATCATCCGCAAGGCAGTCGAACTGCGACCACTCGCCGGTGAACCGGCAGACGCAAGGCTGGTTCGCCGCCGGATATGCGAGTACGAGATTTTCCGCAGCATCGAGGAAACGCATTATCTCCCCCGCATCCGGAAGAAGTTCGGCTCGATCGACTCCTTCGTCTCGCTTGCGCAGGCAATCCTGCAGAGCCGCAAGTCGCGGGCAGGAAACTCCCTTGAACTTCATGCGCGTGAGGTCTTCAGGGAAGAAGGACTGGTCGACGGACGCGATTTTTCCCATCGTCCTGTCATTGAGGGCGGAAAGCGGCCGGATTTTGTTTTTCCTTCCGCCGCTGCATATGCGGATGCTTCCTTCCCGCCTTCGGCCCTGACGATCCTTGCCGCGAAGACGACCTGCAAGGATCGCTGGCGGCAGATCCTCAATGAAGCGGACCGTGTGCAAACGAAGCATCTATTGACCCTGCAGGAAGGTGTCTCCGAAGCCCAGTTCCGCGAGATGACGGGTGCGGGCGTGAAGCTTGTTGTTCCAGCCCAGATACAAAAGGCCTATCCAGCAAGCATCAGAGGTGAACTGATCCCGCTTTCCGGTTTCATCCGGCATGTAAAGGAAAAGGCAAGACCTGCAAATTAGGGCACACTCACGCCCTGGGCAGGTGGGGGAAGCGGAAGCGGCCTTCGTGCACGTGCACGCGGCCAAGCTCGGCGCAGGCATGAAGCTGCGGGAAGACCTTGCCGGGGTTGAGCCGGGCGTCTGCGTCAAAGGCACAGCGCAGGCGCTGTTGCTGCTTCAGCCCGCTTTCGGAAAACATCAAAGGCATCAGGTCGCGCTTCTCGAGCCCGATCCCATGCTCGCCCGAAAGCACGCCGCCCTCGTCCACACAGAGTTTCAGGATCGCGGCCCCAAAGGCTTCGGCGCGCGCCAGCTCATCGTCTTTCATTGCATCAAACAGGATCAGCGGATGCAAATTGCCGTCGCCTGCATGAAACACGTTGGCGACACCAAGGCCGAACTCACCTGCCATGCGGCTGATTTCAGCCAGCACAGGCGCCAGCCGCTTGCGCGGGATGGTGCCATCCATGCAGATCATGTCGCGCGCCTGGCGGCCGATGGCGGCAAAGGCGATCTTTCGGCCAAGCCAGAGTTTTTGGCGCTCGGCTTCGCTGGCACTTTCACGAACGGCAGTGGCGCCCGCCTGCCGCGCGATCGCGCCCATGCGCAGGGCCATCGCATCGACTTCCGCCCTGGTGCCATCGAGTTCAGCGACCAGCACGGCTGCGGCGTCGCCATAACCGGGTGCGCAATGGGCTTCGATGGCGGCAACGGATGCGCGGTCCATCAATTCCATCGCGGCCGGCGTGATGCCGCCAGCAATCACATCGGCCACGCATTGGCCCGCCGCCTCGATGGACGGAAACAGCATCAGCAGTGCACGCGCCACCGGCGGACGCGGCAGGATGCGCACAGTCACTTCCGTGACAATCGCCATCATGCCTTCCGAGCCGGTCAGCACGCCGAGGAGATCATAACCGCCGGGGTCGAGATGCCGGCCGCCCAGCCGCATCACCGTGCCATCCATCAGCACGCACTCGACACCCAGAAGATTGTTGGTTGTCAGCCCGTACTTAAGGCAATGCAGGCCGCCGGAATTTTCCGCCACATTGCCGCCGATGGAACAGGCCGACTGGCTGGACGGATCGGGCGCGTAGAAGAAGCCCTGCGCCTCGACGGCCTTCGTCAGCGCAAGATTGGTGACGCCCGGCTCGGTCACGATGCAGCGATTGGCGATGTCGATCGTGCGGATGCGGTTGAGACGCGACAGGCCAACCAGAATGGCATCGCCGCGCGGCGTTGATCCGCCGGAAAGCGAGGTTCCCGCGCCACGCGGCACGACATTCACGCGCTCGCGATGGCAGAAGGCGAGGATGGCTGCCACTTCCGCCGTCGAGCCGGGCAACACGGCGCAGAGCGGCTTCTGGCGGATGATCGAGAGCGCATCACAATCATAGGCGCAAAGCTCATCGTCCCCATCGATGATGGGGCATTCGGGCGCAGCCATGCGCAATCCGGCCACGATGGCGCTACGGCGTGCGGCGATGCTGGCGTCGATGGGATCAAGGCGCATGGGCGATCCGCGTCTGCCCGGCCCCTTTGTGTCAGGGCCGGAATCATTCTTGCGTATGATCTTTGCAGGTATTTGCCCCCAATCCCAATGGGACGGGGCTGCCCAGACGCCAGCGCCCTACTCCGCGTACCAGACGATCTGGTGGGAGGTTGCGAGAAGGTCTCCGCCGCGCGACCAGAGTTCTGCGGATTGGTCATGGAAATTGCCGCGGAACACCCTGGAATCGACATGGCACAGCAGCGGCTGATCGCCCTGGGCTGCCAGCATCGCAGCATCCGCGTGGAACTGGGTCGTCAGCGACACGGTGCCCATTGCAGGAAATGTGTTGCGCACCTGGATCATGCGCACAAAGAACGCGTCGCTCATGCAGGCAAGGCCCGGAAAGTCGAGCGGGCGCGGATCAACATGCTCAAGCCACAGAAGCGAGCGCGCGCTGCCCGGCGTATCAAGCGGCGGCTTGCCGCGCAGATGCGCCGTTGACCCCTCGATGAAGCGGAACGCGTACTGGCGCGACCAGCCCTTCCAGTCGCGGGTATCAAGTGAAGGAACGTCACCGGGAGCCGGAACCTGTGGCGCAGACAGCGGTGCATGCGCCCAGCTGTCGCTGCGCTGGCCCAATGTCACCAGCGCCGTTGCCGCCACAACATCGCCCTGCAACAGATCAAGACCCCAGTGCTGCAGCGTGCGCCCCAGCCGGATGGCCCGTGTGGAGATCGAAAATGCGCCGGGCTTGATCCCTGCTGTATAATTGACCGTCAGCGAAACCGGCGCACCCTGCGCCCGGTCCTGATCAAGTGCTGCCTTCAGAAGCGTCGCAGCCGTGATGCCGCCGAACTGGCCGGCGAAATTGCCGTATTCAGGGATCGTCTCCCCGGCAAGGCTTCCATCATCAAGTGGGCGGAGAAGAAGTGCGCGGTCAAAGACGTGCATGACGTTCACGCACGCGCGGGTCGCACCAGGAACAGGATGAAGAGCGCGATCATCACGCTGTCAGCGATCACGGCCACAAGGGCCGGGCTGGTTGACACGTCAATCAAATTGACCACGAGGCCGATGAAGATGGCTTTGCCGATTGTTGCCAGCAGCAGCGCCAGCGTGCGCGCGCCCGGAACAAGGGCGCCATAGATGAGCGCTGCACCGTAAAGCGCAATGATTGCGCCCCAGTTGCGCACGATGATTTCGGCAACAGGTCCGGGCAGCGGATCGCCCAGTACCCCGGCTGCCGCCGGGCCAAAGGATTGGGCAAGGCCGCCAACGGGGTCAATCGCGACGAAGAGCATCGACATCGTCAGCAAACCGCCGACGATCATGACGCCTTTGACGAGGCTGGCGTTCATGTGGCTCAGCCCTGACGGGCTTTGCAGCGCGGCTTCAGCTTGTTGATGACGTAAACGCGGCCCTTGCGGCGGATGACGCGGCAATTCTTGTCGCGGGCCTTGAGCGACTTCAGCGAGTTGCGGACTTTCATGGGCCTTACCCCTTCAACCTTCATGCTGCCGGCATTTCCGCCGGACGGGGCCAAACCAAAGCCCGATCAACCTCTTCGCCGGGATAAGCCCCTGCGGGAGGCGCGGGAGATACAGGCAATTGCGCCAAGCTGTCAATGGCGCCATCCCCTTGGGCGGAGCGTTGCCGGTCATGCCTGAATTCCCCTTCACGCTCAAACAGTTAATTCGCCACGGCCGCGGCAGGAATAGCCCTGTTGTGGCAGGAAGACACTTGCGGGCGGGCCATGGGCTCCCCTTTACTCACGAAAGCCGCAAATCACCCCCTGTTCCAGGAAAGACCCGAGCCCCGCAACCATGGATGGTCCCCGCGTTGATCGCACACATGGCGAGATGATGACCGACGGCTCGCTGGAATGGTGGCTGACGCTGGGCGGCGCCCTTCTGGCCATCGGCCTCTTCCTCTTTGCGCGCTGGAAGGGTGAGCAGCCTGCCCAACCCCTCAAGGTGCGGGTTTTCAATTATGCGATCATCCAGTTCGCGGCGCTCATCGCCCTCCTGGTCATGGTCGTGCATCTTCTCACCCTGGGTTCGGGAAAACGCTTTGGCGGCAGGTTCAGCGACATTCCCGTCCAGTCACTCGAAGAGGACACGCACACATGAAATCCGGCGCTGTCGCTGTTCTTGCTGCTGCTTCCCTTGCCGTCGTCGCTTGCGGGACCGCCGGGCCGGAGCGTCCGGTTTCGACCGTCACGCCGGATGCGGCCGCGACATCAGGTCAGGTCGCACCGCCCTCGCATGAAGCGGGGTCATTTGACGCCTACCTTGCCGACATGATTGCGCAGGCCGTGGCGCAGGGCGTTTCGCCCGAAACTGCCACGAATGCGCTTTCGGGACTTGTCCCCAATGCGCGCGTGCTTGAACTCAATGCCGACCAACCGGAATTCACGCGGCCCGTCTGGGTCTATCTGGCCAATGCGGTCTCCGACCGGCGCATCAGTGACGGCACGGCGATGCGCGCGCGTCATCGCGCCGTGATCGAACAGGCGGCGCGGCGCTTTGGCGTTGATCCTGACGTGATCGTCGCGATCTGGGGACTGGAAACCGATTTCGGCGGCAATCTGGGCGGCTTCAACGTGATCGAGTCGCTGGCAACGCTCGGATGGAAAGGCACGCGCACCGAATTCTGGCGGGCCGAACTTGTCGCCGCGCTCAAGATCGTCGATGCCCACGACATCAATGCGTCGGGCATGATGGGATCATGGGCCGGTGCGATGGGGCACACGCAATTCATGCCCTCGACCTTCCTTGTCCATGCGCGCGACGGCGATGGCGACGGCAAGCGCGACATCTGGACATCGCTGGAGGACGTGTTTGCCTCAACGGCAAACTATCTTTCGGCGCATGGGTGGAAGACCGGACAGCCCTGGGGGTTTGAAGTGAAGCTGCCGCGCAGCTTTGCCTACGAGACCGCCGACATCACCATCGAACGCCCGCTCTCCCACTGGATGGAAGAAGGCGTAACGCGCATCGGCGGTGGCACGCTTTCAGGACCCGGGCTTGCGGCAAGTGACAGTGCCTCGATCCTTCTGCCTGCCGGGCACAAGGGGACGGCCTTCATCGTCTTCAACAATTTCCGCACAATCCTCAAATACAACAATTCGACGTCTTATGGTCTTGGCATCGGCCATCTGTCAGACCGCATCTCGGGTGGCCCTGCGATTTCCGGCACATGGCCGGTGGACGAGCCGGTGCTCTCGGTTGACCAGCGCAAGGAGTTGCAGCGTGAGCTGAACCGCCTCGGCTTTCCCGTCGGCAATCCGGATGGCGTGATCGGCAAGCGCACGCGCGCGGCGTTGCGCGAGTGGCAATTGTCGGCGGGCGTCATTCCCGACGGTTATCCGACGCTCGCGCTTCTCGACCGGCTCAAGGAAAGCTGAGATCAGCTTTCGGGAACGCTTGTTTCCACGTCCGTTGACGGGCTTGCATGCGCGGTGCGCAGGCGGGGCGTCAGCATGATGAAAACGGCCAGGACCGCAATCAGGATCGCGGCAAACGCATAAGGCGCATGCGGCCCCAGCGCCTGGTAAAGCGGATTGCCGATCAGCGGCGCAAAAATGAAGCCGGAGGCACCCGCCGCACCGGTCAGGCCGGCGACGGCTCCCTGCTGGTCGTGGCCCACCGACAATGACGCCGCCGCCGAAACGCCGGGCCGCGCGAGGCCAAATCCAAGTCCCGAAAGCACAAGGGCTGCCACCAGAAGCCCGAACGTGTTGGCAAGCACAAAGAGGATGCTGGAGGCGAAGGCGATGATGACGCCCCAGCGCAACAGGAAATCGCTCGTCAGGCGGAAGCGCTGGACAATGACCAGCTGCGCAAAAAGGGCCGCAACCGATGACGCCATCAGACCAACGCCGGTGAACTGGATCGCGTTGTCGGTATCAAGGCCGAGCACATCCATGAACAGGAACGAGACGGTCTGGATCGGAATGGCACCCGCCGTTCCCAAAAGCACATTGGCAATGATGAAAGGCGTCACGCGCCGGTCGAAGACCGACAGGCGCTGCGGCCGTTCGCGTTCGCGCGGCGGCGTGCGTTCGGGCAGGAAGCGCCAGATCGCAAAGGCCGAACACGCGGCGATGAAAGCGACAAAATAAAGCGGCGCCACAAATCCGAACACGACCAATGCCGCACCGATGCCGGGCCCGACCGTCGTGCCAAGCCCGAAGGCTGCCGACAGCGTAGAGACCGCCTCGGTGCGCTCGGCAGGTGACGTGCGGTCAGCAATGTAGCCCTGTGCCGCGGGATGCGCGCCCGATCCGAACACGCCGTAGATGGAACGCGAGAGGACAAGGGCCGGATAAATCGCCCAGAAGCCCACGAGCACACCCAGCAATCCCAGCTGCACCACGGTTGCAAACATCGCGGTGGAGATGGCGAAGGCGGAAAGCCCCATGATGATCATCGGGCGGCGACCCCAATGATCGCTGCGATGGCCCCAGAAGCCTGAAGTGAAAACCCAGATCGTCGCCGAGATAGCGAAGATCGCGCCAACCTGCGTTTCCGAAAGCCCCAATTGGCGTGAAACGGGTGGCAAGATCGCAAACATCAGCGATTGGCCGACGCCCATGCAGACGAGCGAGAAGAAGAGAATCTGGAAGGCCTTGCGGCGTTCGCGGGGCGAGGTCGGGCCATCGCCCGGCTGGCCTTGCGCGACCGGCGTGAACATCCGGCTCATCAGGCTGGGTTTTGGCCCGGCCATGGGGGGCCCAGAATCGGGAGGTGGGGAAGTGGGGGCGTCCTTCTGCATAAGGCACCCATAAGCGTTTTCAGGCGACGAGGAAACCGCTTCGCCTGAAAACGTGCAGAAGATCTTCCGCCTGAGCGAAATACGCGGAGCCGGAATGCTTCACGCCTTCCGCCACGTTACCGGATTTCACGGACCCGGCGGTGGTGGTGGCGGTGCCTCTTCCGGCAGGTCGCCTGGCGGGCCTTCTGGAGGATCCATCATGTCACCATCGGGACCACGACCATGGCGTGGACCGCCTCTCTCGCGATTGCGGTGGCGCTCGCGCGCCCTTTCACGCATCTCCGCGGCGATGGCCGCCCGCGCCTGCGGTGACATCGCATCCATCATCGCCAGAACGGTCTCCTGCCCGATCATTGCCAGACGCTCATCGGCCTTGCGCATGGCGGCAAGCGCTTCTTCCATCCGGGCGCGCTCGTAAGGTTCGTCGAGCAGGCGGTAAACCGCCATCCGCGCGCGGCGCACCTCCCGCATGGCGCTGCGCTGCTCGGCGCGGGTTGCGTCGGCGATTTCCTCGGCCCGGGCGCGCTCGGCCTCGGTCACCACCTCGGCAATGGCGCGCGGCGAAAAGGGATTGGCTCCGCCATAAATGCCCATGGCGCGGTTCTGCCAGTTGACGAGCGTGCCGGTCACCACAACACCCAACAGGAACAGGTTGAATGCCAGCGACAGGAAAAGAAGCCAGCGGCGGCGCGGCCGCGCGGGCGATAGGGCGGGCATGTCACTCATGATTGATCCTCATCCTCAAGGTCGTCCTCAAGATCGAAGCTCTCGTTGAAAAACAGGCTGTCGTCTTCGGCGATGGTGATGCCCTGCCCTTCGGCGCCCGGCGTAAACGGCGCACTGACAGGCCAAAGCACACCCACGCCGATTCCCATAACCAGCGCAAAGGCAAGACCAGCCGTCGGCTGCCACACATTGCGGCCCGGCAGGATATCGGCCAGCAAAGCGCGCCATCCAAGGCGCGGCGGCGGGAGCGACGCAAGGATGCGGCCCGTCAATGCCGCCGAAGGCAGATGCGATGGCGCAAGATCAAGCAGCTGGTCCAGTTCGACCGCTTGGGAAAGGATCGCGCGGGCACGCGGATCCGCGGCAAGCAGGGCGCGGGCGCCTGCGCGCTCGTTCTCCGGCCAGCGGGCGGCATCGGCGCCATATGCATCGACGATGGCTGTAAAGCGTTCAAGGTTCATGGCGCAGTTATCCTTTGTGGCCGGTTTGATGGCGCATCCACGCTTTCGCCTTTGGCCCAGCCGGCAAGTTTTTCCCGAAGCGTGCGACGACCGCGCGCCAATAGGGACTCAAGAGCATCAACGCTGACGCCGAGCGATTCCGCCGCAGCGATGTTGGTCATTCCCTCGTAGTGGCAAAGAACGATGGCCGCGCGCTGGCGTTCCGGCAGGCGGGCGAGTTCCGCCTCAACAGCATTGGCTGTCTCGCGCGCTTCAAGCCCGTCACCCGGCAAAGGCCGTGCGTCAACCGGATCCGCCACGTCGTCCAGGGCCAGCCCGCGCTTCCTGCGCAGGCGGTCATAGCACTGGTTCATCGCCACGCGATAAATCCACGTCTCGAACTTCGCGGCACCCGGCTGCCACTTCGCCGCCGATTTCCAGACCCGCAGAAAGACCTCCTGCGCCACATCATCCGCATCGGCCGCATTGCCCAGCATCCGGCGCGCAAGCGAGATCACGCGCGGCAGATGACGCTGGACAAGCAAGCGCGCGGCCGCAGCATCGCCATCGGCAATGCGTGCGACCAGTTCGCCATCGGGGTCAAAGACCATGTTGCCCGTTGGGCCGCCTATTGTGCTTTCGAGAGGCGGTTCGCCCGCTTCACCGCCAATTGGACCTTAAACGCGGCAACAAGCCAAATCCGGCGCCCAAACCGGGGGTTCGGGATTCAGGCGGCTTCGCGCGGGGCGCGCGGCACAAGGCGGACCCGGGCGGGCACCCGTGAAGGCACGAGATTGCCTCGCTCGATCCGGCCGATCCGGGCGGTCAGCGTGCGGCCCGCTTCGGCCAGGTCGGCGCGCACATGGGCCAAAGCGAGGCTCACCGGGGCAAAGCCGTCCACCATGGCGGAAGTCAGGAAGCCGACCGTTTCGCCCTTCAGCTCGACCGCGACAAGGCGGGGATCATCGATTGCGGCGTCAATCTCCAGCTGCACGAGGCGGCTCTGCGCGCGCGCCATGCGCCCGGTCGCGCGCTTGCCGTTGAAATGGCTTCCCCCCGTGGCGAGCAAATGGTCGATCCCGAGCGAGAAGGCCGTCACATCCCCCGAAAGCTGAGCCGCATCGGCATTGAGCGACACGTCACCGCGCGCGATCCGTGCGGCATCAAGCGCCGCATGGCCGACCGCCACGACACCCAGCGCCTTGCCCGCGCGCATCAGGCGATCCCACAACACCGGCGCATCCTCTGCCTGCGAGACAAGGGCAATGCCGCGCGGTCCCCGGCTGCGCAGGGCGGCAAAGTCGACGCCACGCCAATGGTGGGTCGAAACCGTGCCGGGTGCCAGGATGTCATTGAGACCGGCAGCGCCCAGAAGCTCTGCCGCTTTCGGACCCTCGATCCAGATTGCGCCTGTGTCGCCCGAGATGGATGACACATTTGCCCCCAGGCCGTTTGCCGCATCGGCAAACCAGTCGTCATTGGCGGCATTGGCTATCAGCAAGAAATCATCGGCACCCAAGGCACCAAGCCAGCCAAAACCAATGACTTGGCCAGCACCATTACACCAAAAATTGAACATGGCGGCACCTGTCTCAAGGCGCTCGACCGGGCGGGCAAAGACGCGGGCGCAAAAGTCGCGCGCGCCCGATCCACTGATCCGATAGCGGGAAGTCGCACTGGCGTCCGCAAGCCCGGCTGAAGTCGCCAGCGCCCGGCGTTCCGGCCCCTGCCCCAGCGTTGCCGAGGCAACCGCCATCCCGTTCAGGGCCAGCCAGCGGTTGCCCGCATTGGCCTCAGCCATGCGCGCATGGAGCGGCGATGGGGAGACGGGCGGGACATTGATCGTGCGTTCAGCCATGATTGTTCTTCTTTTCGGAGGCGCGTTGTTTCAGAAGCATTTTGGCAGCGTGGCGTCCGGCCAGACCCGTGGCGCCGGGCAGCATCAAGGCGTCGGCTCCGGCGAGGAAGAGCCGGTCGATGCCCGAACGCTCCTGCCAGACGCCAAAGGCGCGGCGCCCCTCAAGGCTTGCCGCAAGGCCAAGCGACGCGTTCTGCCAATGGCCCGCCGAAGCGCCAAAGCGCGCCTCGAGGTCCAGCGGCGTCAGGACAAGGCCGCCGACGGAGTGGTCGGTCAGGTCGGGGGCAATGGGGCTGAGCCGTGCCATGACATTGCGCGCGATCATGTCGCGGGTGTCGGTCGCGCTTTGACCGGTTGCAAGGGGCACGAAGGGCACCATGACTGACAGCGTATGCTGCCCGACATCGGTCAGCATGGGATCGCGCACCGACGGCATGACCGCTTCAAAAACCGGCTCTGGCGCGAGTTGACCGACCGCGCAGGCGTCAGCGGCAGCCTCAACCGCCGAAATGTCGGGCGCAAAGACCAGCCGCGCGCGGTAATCCTCTGGTGCAAGACCGCGAAAGCTCGGCGCCGCATCAAGAGCCAGCACAAGCTTGGCCGCGCCGCTGGCGGGTCTTGTGGCGGCCAGATCCCGCGACGTCTCGACTTCCAGATGACGGTGACCGGCCAAAGTGCCAAGCGCCGCATCCGCGCCAACAGCCGCGATGACCGCATCAGCTTCCAGTGTGCGTCCGTCATCAAGGACGGCGCCCGCCGCGCGGCCATTGACGATCACAAGGCGCGCAACCGGTGAAGCCGTCATCACGACAACACCAGCGGCGCGGGCGGACGCCTCAAGCGCTTTGATCAAGCCACCGGGACCGCCTTTGGGTTCGCCCAGGCGTTGCTCGGCATTGCTTTGCCGCGCCGCCAGCGCAAGCGCGAGGATGAGCGGCGTGCCCGGCTCGCGCGGATGAAGATTGTTGCCGCGCACGGCCTCGAAGGCGAGATAGCCCCGCAGCAGCGGCATTTCGAACAGACGTTCGACCAGATCGCCAATGCCTGCGCGCGACCAGAGATCGAAGGTCCGGCGGTCATGTTCACCGCCACGCGCGGCCGCCGCAGCAGGCGCGATGCCGCGCTTGCGGGCGTCGATCATAAGGCGCGCCATACGGGCAGCATCACGCGTGAATTTCCCGTATGCCTCCGCATCTCGCTTGGAGAGTGCGGCAAACTGGGCGGCTGCGCGTTTGGGCAAAGGCGAGATCGTCAATGGTCGCCCCGCAGACGAGAGCGCAATGGCGGGGAGGCGCGTGTCAGTGAAAACAAGCCCATGTTTCCTGAGGCGGCAGGAGGCGACAATCTTGGGCGACACCATGCCAAGATCATGGACGGCAAGGGCACTGCGAAAGCCGTCATTTGCGTCGGCCGTCCGGATGCGACCGCCCAGAACATCCGACGCTTCAACCAGCACCACGCGTTGACCCGCGCGCGCAAGCGTCACCGCTGCGACAAGCCCGTTGAGGCCGCCGCCGACAATCAGCGTGTCAAAGGCGGATGGGTTCATCGTCCGCCTCCAATGTGAGTGAGAGAATTTTTGCGGCTGTCCGGCTTGCGTGTTCGGCGCCTTTGCCCGTCCCTGCGGTCGTCACAAGGGGGATGATGCCGGGTGGACCGTCAATCGCCAACGGCGGCAATTCGCAGGCGTCGGCCAGACCGCCATCCCAGGCCAGCGGCGGCAAGACCTGTGCAAATGCCGCGTCCGCGAACCCATGAGCAGCGAGCACTTCAGCAGTTTCGATGGCGAGGCGGTCACGATCAGACAACGACCAGCCGCCGCTGCGTGCCCGCACTCCAACTGACGCGACGATGACAGAAACTTCGCCATTCCCGCCATTGCGGATGATCGCCAGTTTCCGGCCGTGGGCTTTGACGCGGATGAACGATGCTGCCGGACCGCCCGTCGCCTTGCCGACAAGGAGCGCGCGACCCATACGGGCGGCAGGGCGCGGGTCGAGCATTACCGGGCGAACGGGCCCCGAATGATTCTTCGGAGGTTCAGGCACAAAGGCGAAAGGTTCGCTGGCAAGCAACAGGCGGAAAGCGCGCGGCGTATCGCCCGCGATGCCGACCTGAAAGGCTCTGCCCGATGGACTGACCTGCACCGCGCCTTTGCCGGCAAAAGTGACACCCGCCTCTGATGCGATGGCTTCCAGCGACGCAGCGGCCGCGTCCCAGGATTGGCGCAGCACGGCGTGGCCCAGATCATCGAGCGGATCGCACGCTGTCGCGCGCGCAAGGACACGCGCGGCAAAAGCGGTCGCGTTGGCGATCAATTGCGGATTGCGGGAGGGATGCGCCAACGGACGCTCGCCTGCGAAGATCGCCACATCGGCACCGGCACGCGCGAGCCTGACGGCCGCCAGCACAGCTTCGAGGCTGGCGCCGACAATGCCGATGGAGCGATTAACCTTGCCGGAATGGCGGACACGCTGATCCGCAGCCTGTGCCGCATCGGCACGGGTTGCGGGCCGGGCGTGCGGTTCCGCGCCAATGCGGAACAGCCGCCTGAATGATGAAACCGGCCAGAACACGGCGCTCTCACCCATCTGCACACAACGCGGGGCTTGCAAAACGAAAGACCCCGCTGCGGCTTACCATCCCATGAGCAAGGTTTGCGCCAAAAAATGGTGGCCTGATGACGGCAGCGCATTCGCCCCAAAACAAACGGCGCCGGAGTTGCCTCCGGCGCCCTTTGCTGCGGGCCTTGGGGGTTGCCCCCTTTGGCCAATGCCAACGCGTCAGATGATGCCGCGCTTGTGCTCTTCCAGAGCCATGCGCTTCGGACGGAAAGCCGCCTTCAGCACGGGTACCGCTTTCTCAGGCTCGGCCGCGCCGCACATGAAGATGTCGAAGGCGGCGTAACCGCGCTCCGGCCATGTGTGGACGCTGATGTGGCTCTCAGAGAGAACCGCCACGCCCGAAACCCCGCCGTTGGGCGAGAATTTGTGGACGTGCACATGCAGGAGGGTTGCCCCTGCCGCCTTGACCGCATCCTGCAGGGCCTTCTCAACACGCTCGGCACAGTCGAGGCCGGTAGCCTCCCACAGGTCGAGAATGAGGTGACGGCCCGCATAGGTCACGCCATTGCGGGTAATCCAGTAGTCCTTGACTTCAGCTTGCTCGTGCTTTTCAGCCGTAGCGGGAACCAGTGCGGTCCTCGCCGGGGCGGTGGCTTTATAGGCCGGTGCCTCGTTGATCGCCGCCACTTTCCGAGCCAGTCGAGCCATCATGCCCTCCTAACAAAAAAGTAGCGTTTCACCAAAGCGCTCGCGCGCCATCTCATCTTCCGCGCTCGAATTGCGGAAGCGCGGAATATAGGTCGCGTTTTCCGCAGTGCAACAAGTTTTTGACCCTCCAGCAAAATTCTGTGTCCGGTGCTGTATCGCGCGTGACACACCTTCGCCGGTCGGGCGCGTGTCACAATCATGGTGAGGCGAGTGTCACAATCGGTGCTTTGCACCACTGCACTGCCATCAGCCTTGCGGAAAAATATGATTTACGCGAGGGCCCCTTGCGCTTATGAACCGCGCCCGCCCCAAGCGCCCACGCGACGCACCAAGCGGCCTGCTTACAATTCATCCCCAGACATGAGGACGCGCGATGTCCGAGACCTTCACCGAGAAACTCCATCCCGGCTATGCGCAGGTGATCCATCTCAAAGGCAAGCTGATTGCCGAGGAAAAGAGCCAGTTCCAGCACATCAAGTTCTTTGACAGCGAGCGCAACGGCCGCGTCATGGTGCTGGACGACATCGTGCAGATCACGACGCGCGACGAATGCGCCTATTCCGAGATGCTGACCCATGTGCCGATGTTCGAGCACGGCAAGGTGCAATCGGTCCTGATCATTGGTGGCGGCGACATGGCGATTGCCGAAGAGGCCCTGAAGCACAAGGGCGTCAGGCAAGTGGTCATGGCCGAGATCGACGGACGGGTCGTCGAACTGTCAAAGGAACATTTGGCCTCGATCAACGCCAAGGCGGTGAAGGACAAGCGCTTCAAGATCGAGATCGTGGACGCCTTCGACTATCTCGCGCGGCCTGATTCGGCGAAGCGATTCGACCTCATCATCGCCGACCGGCCCGACCCCGTCGGCCCCGCCAAGGTGCTTTTCGCGGATGCCTTCTATGCCCGCGTGCTCGCGGCCCTGAAGCCCGGGGGCTATGCCGTGTTCCAGAACGGCGTGCCCTTCTTTCAGCCTGACGAGTTGACCGGCACGCTGAAGCAGATGAGAAAGGCATTCCCGAAATGCGGCACGTATCTCTCTGTCGTGCCGAGCTACATCGGCGGCTTCATGGCGCTGACTTGGGTGTCAAAGGGCGGACGACTTGGCGATCCGAAAAAGGCTGCGGCGATTTCCCGCGCCTTCAAGGCGTCGAAGATCAAGACGGATTACTACACGCCCGCGATCCATCAGGCCGCCTTTGCCATGCCGGCATGGATTGAGCGCCTGATTCCGTGACCGTTTACCGCTTCTATTGACGGCTACCCCATTGCCCCGGCCGGATTTTTCCGGGAAGCTGTGACGGGGTTGTTCAGGTGGGGGTGGCAAGCGTGGCAGATCATGCCATCAACCGGAGTGGGGAAAGGAGCGGGCCGCGCGGCTTCCGTGCGTGGTTCCTCAGGTCCGAAAATGCGCGCGGCTACGCACTCATGGGGCCGACGCTCGCCATCATGTTCATCGCGCTGGCTGCGCCGCTCATCCTGCTCACGCTCTACAGTTTCTGGACGCAGGAAGGCTTTACGGTCAACACGAGCTTTACGCTCAGCCGGTATCTCGACATCTTCGTCAACGAGACCAGCGAGAACCGCCTGTTCTGGACACTGTTCCAGCGCTCAGTGTCGATTTCAGGCGTGGTCACACTGGTCACTGTGCTTCTGGCCTACCCCATCGCCTATTACGTCGCGTTCCATGTGACGAAGCACAAATTCATCTGGCTGATCCTTCTCACCATTCCCTTCTGGACAAGCTATCTCCTGCGCGTCTTCGCGTGGAAAATCATCCTGGGCTACCAGGGCGTCATCAACTCCGGCCTGATGTCGCTTGGCGTCATCGATGCGCCGCTGGAGTTCCTGCTCTACAACCCCACCTCCATCGTCATTACGCTGGCGCACGCCTGGGCCGCGTTCGCGATCCTGCCGATCTATGTGAGCCTTGAGAAAATCGACCGCACGCTGCTTGAAGCTGCTGCCGATCTGGGCGATGGACCGTGGCGGCGCTTCTGGCGCATCACGTTTCCGCTCTCCATGCCCGGCGTCATTTCGGCGGCCGTCCTGATTTTCGTGCCGACGACCGGCGACTATGTGACGCCGGAGCTTGTGGGCGGCACGCAGGGCAAGATGCTCGCCAACCTCATCCAGGTGCAGTTCGGCAAAAGCAATGACTGGCCGCTGGGCGCGGCATTGGCGCTATCCAGCCTTGCCTTTGTGGGCCTCATCGTCGTCTTCACGGTTGCGGCGTTCCGCTCCGCCGTCTCGCGGGTGCGATGATGGCCGCCAAACCGCGCATCGAAAGCCCCAAGACCGCACGCCCGAGCCGCGTGCTGATGGTCTTTGCCTTCGCCTATCTCGTGTTCCTTTACCTGCCGGTACTTTTCCTGCCGGTCTTTTCGCTGAATGACAGCGCCTTCATCAAGTTCCCGCTCGAGGGCTTCACCACGCGCTGGTATGACGAGGCGCTGGCCGACCACAACATGATCGCGGCTCTGGTCAACAGCCTGAAAGTCGGCGTCGTCAGCAGTATCGCGGCCACCTTCCTCGGGTTGCTCGCGGCCAAGGCCGTGACGCGCTACCGGATGCGTGGCGCCGGAGCGGCCATGAGCGTCATCATGCTGCCGCTCTTCATTCCCGAAATCGTGCTCGGCATTTCCATGCTGATCCTGTTCGATGCGGTGACGATCCCCCTGTCGCTGGTGACGGTGACGATCGGGCACATCATGCTGACGGTGCCGTTCGCGATGGCGGTCCTGATCGCGCGCATGGACGGCTTTGACAGAAGCCTTGAGGAAGCCTCGCTTGATCTGGGCGAGAGCGCGTGGATGACTTTCTGGCGCGTCACGTTTCCCCTGGTGCTGCCGGGCATCATCTCGAGCCTTCTTCTCACCTTCATCGTCTCGTTCGACGAGTTCCTGATCGCATTCTTCCTCGCGGGAACCGATCCTACCCTGCCCGTCTATATCTGGAGCCAGCTGCGCTTCCCGGCCAAGCTGCCGAGCGTGCTGGCGCTGGGTGCCCTCATCCTTGTCGCCTCGTGTTTCCTTGTTGTGCTCGCCGAATGGATACGGCGGCGCGGGGTGAGCGATGAGGCCAAAAAGGGAGCCATCGGAATCTGATGACCACGACTTCCGCCACACGCCAGGACGGCTATCTCAGGATCGCAGGCGTTTCGAAGCGCTTCATGGGTCTGACCGCGGTTGACAATGCCGACATCTCGATTGCGCGCGGCGAGTTTTTCTCGCTTCTGGGGCCGTCGGGCTGCGGCAAGACCACGTTGCTGCGCATGATCGCCGGCTTCGAGTTTCCGACCGAAGGCCACATTCTGGTGGACGGGCAGGACCTTTCATCCGTGCCGGCGAACAAGCGTCCATCGAACATGGTGTTCCAGTCCTATGCGATTTTTCCGCACCTCAACGTCCACGACAATATTGCCTATGGATTGCGCCGCCTGCGCCTGCCGCGCCGTGAGGTGAACCGGCGTGTGGACGAGGCGCTTGAGATGATCCGCCTGCCCGGCCTTGGCAAGCGCCGTGCTGACCAGCTTTCGGGCGGCCAGCGCCAGCGCATTGCCCTTGCGCGTGCGCTGGTCAACCGTCCCAAAGTGCTTCTGCTCGATGAACCCCTGGGTGCGCTCGACAAGAAGCTGCGCGAATCCATGCAGCTGGAGCTGCGCGCGCTGCAACGGTCGGTCGGCATCACCTTCGTGTTCGTGACCCACGATCAGGAAGAGGCGCTCTCGATGTCGGACCGCATCGCGGTCATGTTCAAGGGCAAGGTGCTTCAGGTGGCCAGCCCGCGCGCACTCTACGAAGAACCCAATTGCCGCGAGGTCGCCGACTTCATCGGCAGCATCAATTTCTTTGACGCAACCGTGCGCGGCCAGGAAGGCGGCGAAGTCATCCTTGATGCCGTCGGGCTTGGCCAGGTGCGTGCGCCGCTGCCAGCGCAGCATGGATTTATCAGCACCGGCGCCAAAGTGCTTGCCGCCATCAGGCCCGAGAAGATCGCATTGCTTCCGGCCGGGACCGGGACACCGGGCCAGTCGGTTGCCGGGGTGATCGGTGCGCACGCTTATCTCGGCGATCGCGATCATCTCCACGTCAATGTCATGGGGCGTGAAGAACCGGTTGCGGTTGCAGCCCAGCAGATCGAACGCGCCCTGCTCGCCCGTTTTGACTCCGGCCAGAGCGTCACGCTTGGCTGGGACAAGGCCGCCCTGCTGGTGTTGCCGGCCTAAGCGTCAGCTTTCTCAACCGGGGGCAGCAATCGCCCGAACAGTCGGGCCACATCGGCTTCCGCCGCGCGGATGGCGTTGACGAGATCATCAAAGGCGGCAAGCCGGGTCGCCCGAAGGAGAAGCGGTGCGAGTGCCGCAAAGGCGTCAGCGCTGTCAGACTTTCCTTCAAGCGCCACCCGCGCGATCTGGGTGACGGCCTCGTAGAGGTTGAGGGCTGCAATCAGCGCTTCGCCTGATTTGGCGTCGAGTGCCCGTTCGCTCACCAGCCATGCCAGGATTGATGCGCCATCGCGCGGCAGCGCGGCGGGCAAAGGTTTGGCATGTGCAAGGAGAAGCGCCTGCGCGATGAACTCCGCATCGATCTGCCCGCCATCGGCAATCTTCACATCGAACAGGTCAATGGCAGGGCGTTCGGCCTTCATGCGGCGGCGCATGGCGCGGGCGTCGCGGATGATGGCGTCCCGCGGCACCTCACGCGTCAAAGCGCCGTCGATCGTTGCGCGCAACACGGCCACGAATTCCGCATCGCCCGCGATGATCCGCGCCTTGGTCAGGGCCATGCGTTCCCATGTCCATGCCTCGTCACGCTGGTAGTCGACAAAGGACCGCAGGCGCGTGGCAACAGGCCCCTTGTTGCCGGAGGGGCGAAGCCGCATGTCCACGTCATAAAGGCGCCCTTCGGCGGTCAGCGCGGTCAGGGCCGCGATCATGCGCTGGCTCACCTTGGCAAAATACTGGCTGGGGGCAAGCGCACGCGCGCCATCGGACTGCGTTACCTCGTCGTCAAACTCATAGATGAACATGAGGTCGAGGTCGGATGCCGCCGTCATCTGCCGCGCGCCGCATTTTCCCAGCGCCACAATGGCGGCCATGCCTCCCGGCACCTTGCCATGCTGGCGTTCAATGTCGGACCGCACATGCCCCAGAAGTCCTGCGACCAGCGCCGTCGCCACATCGGCAAAGGCGCGTCCGGCTGACACGCCATCGGCGTGGCCGCGCAGGAGCGAGAGGCCAATGCGGAAGCGCTGTTCGTTGGCGATGCGGCGCGCTGCGTCGAGCACGGCTTCAAGGCTTTCCGCATCCGCCGTCTGGTGCGCGAACTGGGCTGCAATCTCGGCTTCGTCCGGCAGGCTGAGCAGGAAGGCCGGATCCAGCATCGCATCGATGACGCCGGGCCGCTGCGCCAGATGACGGGCAATGCGCGGCGCCTGACCCAGCACCTCGACCACCAGCGCCATCAAGGCGGGGTTGGCCTGAAAGAGGGCAAAGAGCTGGACGCCCGCAGGCAATCCGGTGATGAAACGGTCAAAACCCAAAAGCGTCTGGTCGGGATCGGGCGCTTGGGCAAAATCGGCGATCAATTTGGGCAGGAGGCTTGCAAGCTTTTCGCGAGCGCGCGGCGAGCGCGTGGCGCGGATGCGGCCCGCCGTCCAATTCTGGACAAGCGGCGCAAACTCGGCACCGCGGGAAAAGCCAAGGCGCGACAATTCGGCACCCAGCCGGGCCACATCTTCGTCGGTCGCGAGGCTGATCTGGGAGCCTGTCGCGTTCGATGCAGGCGCATTCTCGAAAAGACTGTCGAAATGCCGCTCCACATTGGCGAGGTGAACGAGCAGCTCCTGCCGGAACAGGTCGGCCGAGGCATAGCCCGCGAAATTGGCGATGGCTGCCACGCCTTCTTGCGTCGTCGGCAGGCGATGCGTCTGCTCGTCATCCGTCATCTGCACGCGATGTTCTACCGTGCGGAAGAAGCGGTAGGCGCGCATCATCTCGTCGCGGGTTTGTGCGGGCACGTGCCCGAGATCAACCAGCTCGTCCAGCATCGCTTGCGTCGCGCGCCCGCGCAGGCGCGGCTCGCGTCCGCCCAGCACCAGCTGGCGGGTCTGCACATAGAATTCAATTTCGCGGATGCCGCCCCGCCCCAGCTTGATGTCGTGGCCTTCGACCGCAATCACTGCATGCCCGCGTGCGGCATTGATCTGGCGCTTCATGGCGCGCATGTCGTCGATGGCGGCATAGTCGAGGTGACGCCGGAAGACGAAAGGCGTCATCATATGGAGGAAGTCCTCACCCGCCTTGCGGTCACCGCCGACAACACGCGCCTTGATGAAGGCCGCACGCTCCCAGTTCTGGCCCATGCTCTCGTAATAGACCTCGGCGGCCGGGGCTGAGATGGCGAGCTGTGTCGCGCCCGGATCCGGCCGCAGGCGCAAGTCGCAGCGGAAGACATAGCCGTCTATCGTCACGGTCTGCACCGCGCGCACGATGTCCTGCGCCAAGCGTACGAAGAATGGTGTCTCCTCCTGCCCGGCGGCCAGCTTCAAGTGACCGGGCTCGAAGAAAACGACAAAATCGATGTCGCTGGAGTAGTTGAGTTCAAAGGCGCCGAACTTGCCCATGGCAAGGATGATGAGGCCCGAACCCGGTTCGGGCGCCTGCGGATCGGCCAGCGTGATCTTTCCTGCCGCGTGGGCGACCCTCAGATGATAGCGGGTCGCCGCGCCGATGGCGCTCTCCGCCAAGTCCGACAACCGTGCTGTCACGTCGAAGAGATCAAGTGCCCCACCCACATCGCCGAGGGCTATGGCCAGAGCTGCCTTGCGCTTGGCCCGGCGCATCGCGGCGTGGAGGGCGTCAACGCCCTTTTCCGCATCCGCCCTTGCCATGTCAGCCAGAGCTTCATCGGCAACAGCGGACGCCCCGCGCAGGCAGATTGCCGCCAGTACTTCCGGCTCGCGCACCATCAGGCGAGCGAGGTAGGGCGAGGCGCCACTCACATGATCGACCAGACGGCCAAAGGCCGCATCGGCAAGCAGCGCCGCGACGTCCGGGGCTTGCGCCTCCATGAGGCTGTCGCGCGTGCGCAGGCTTCGCGCCGGATCAAAGGGCGCGGGCAAGGCGCTTGCGGCGGGAAAGCGCGTGCGCGTGTCGGCTGGGTCGGCTTGGTTCATGGCGTTGGCCGGTCAAACGAAAGGCCTGCCCGGTTTGTGCCGGACAGGCCCCTCATTCTTGCCCGTCCTTGAACGACGGGAGAAGGCAAAGCTGCAATCAGCAGCCCGCGGCCTTCTTCAGGCTGGCGGCCGGCTTGAAGCGCAGGCCCTTCGACGCCTTGATCTTGATCGCCTCACCCGTCTGCGGGTTGCGGCCCATGCGCGCAGCGCGCTTGGTGACGCGGAAGTTTCCGAACCCGCCAATGGCGAAGCCCTTGTCCTTGCCTGACTTCAGACCGGCTTCGATCGAGTCGAAAACCAGATCAACGGCGCGCTTGGCGTCCGCCTTGGAGATGTTGCCCTTCTTGGCAACCAGTTCGATGAACGATGCTTTGCTCATGTCGGATGTTTCCCTCGAATCCGTGAATTGCGCGCAAGATATAGCAGCGGTTCAAAATCACCGCCACTACATGAGCCGCATTCTTATGCGGTTTTGAGCGATGCATAGAGCAAAAATCCGCTTGCCCATGCGGTTTTTGGAGTTGCATGGGCGTGCGGTTTCATTGTTGGTGTCACGAATCAAGGGCCTTCATCACGCCGGGAACGGAGCGGAATGCCTCATTTGCCGTTGCGCGTGCGGCCAGCACGCCTACACTTGATCCCGTTGCCGCGCGGCGTTCGGCCCCGGCCCCGAGGCTGAAAGCGGCGTTCCGGTTCCATGGCGTTGAGCAATCCGACATCCCGCAGGGCATCGCGTGATGCGATCGACATCAATGTGTCGATTGCAGGAACGCCGGCCGCTTCGCGCAGCGGCCAGATGTCGTGGGCGATCAGCGAATTTGCTTCCGGCCCCTATTTCATCGTCATCAATGTCTTTGTCTTTGCGACCTATTTCACGTCCACGGTCGTCGGCGATGGCGTGAAGGGCCAGGAATACTGGGCGTTCCTGCAGGGATCAGCGGGATTTCTCATCGCGCTGATGTCGCCCTTCCTTGGTTCGCTTGCCGATGCATCCGGGCCACGAAAGCCCTTCGTCTTCTTCTTCAGCGTGATCGCCGTGCCGGCGATGTGCAGCCTGTGGTTCGCAGCGCCGGGATCAATCATGCCGGCCTTCATCGCCCTCATGGCGGCGGCCATTTCCATGGAATTTGCCGGCGTGTTCCAGCAGGCCATGCTGCCCTCGATCGTCAGCGCGCGGCGAGTCGGGTTCCTTTCCGGGCTCGGCTATACGCTGCAATATGTGGGCGCGACGCTCGTCTTTGCGGTGTGGCTTCTCTTGCCGCAGACCGGCTTGCTGGAAGGCATGCCCGAAAGCACGCATGAGCGCCTTGTCGGCGTGCTCTGCGCCATCTGGTACGTGATCTTCATGCTGCCGCTCTTCTTCAACACGCCTGACCTGCCCCATTCCGGCCTGCCGATCCACAAGGCGGCGGCCAAGGGTCTGCGCACACTGATGACGACCGTGCGGCGGCTTGACCACTACCGGAACATCGCCGTCTATCTCGTGGCGCGCCTCCTCTACTATGACGGCCTGACGGCGGTCTTCACCTTCATCGGGCCGTTCGCGCACTTCACCTTCGGCTGGTCAACGGAGAAGGTGGGGCTTTATGGCCTTGTCATCATCCTGACCGCTGCCATCAGTGCGAGCTTCGGCGGCCTGATTGATGACCTCATCGGCTCCAAGCGGACAATCCAGCTTTCGCTCATCGTCTTTTCGCTGGGACTGGCGGGCAATCTGGGCATGTCGCCCGGGACGATCTTCTATGTGATCCCGGTCAGCGCGGAAATGTCGGCGTCGCAATTGCCCTTTGTGGGCGGGTTGCTGTCGTCGCTCGGATTCTCGACGCTGCCCGAGCAGCTTTTCGTGATGATCGGTGTCTTTGGCGGCCTGTTTGCCGGCCCCGCCCTTTCCTCCAGCCGCACGATGCTGGCGCGCATCGCACCACCAACCATGATTGCGGAGTTCTTCGGCCTCTACACGCTGACGGGGCGCGCCACGGCATTCCTCGCACCGCTCACCATCGGCGCGGTCACCCATTTCACGCAAGACCAGCGGACCGGGCTCATGGTGATCTTCATTTTCATCGCGCTCGGCTTTCTGGGGCTCCTTGCCGTGCGCGAAAGTCCGACCGAAGCGCTGAAGCACTGAAGGGCGATCAGCAATCGCGCCCTGACAGCCAGACCCAGCTCAGGATCTCGTCCCAGGTGGAACACGGCTCTTCGACGGGCGTGTGGTCGAAGACGGATTCGCAGGCAAGGCTGTCCGTGTCGCAATAAGGTTGCCCCCGCGGCGCCACGATGATCTCGATCTGGTCGAGCACGACATGGGGGTTGGGGCCTGCCGACATGAAGGCTTCCAGAAAGCGGGCGTTCCCCAGGGCATCGACATCCGTCCACAGCGTGCCGCCATCGGGCAATTCGCCATAGGCATAGCAGGACACGTCAAACTTGATGACATCGCCCGCACCCAGATCACCCCGAAACACGCTGACGACCTCACCGGTCACCGCACAATTACCCATGCCGTCTTCCGGCGGGCGCACGTGGGCCACGCGGATCTGGACATGATTGACGGCTGTGCGCCGTCCCTCGCGATAGACCTCGGGTGCCATGACCGCAAGCGCGGGCACCGCAATGACAGCACTGAAAATGGCTGCCAAAACCAGCGCCGCGCTCCGATCAAGCGCGCGGCGAAAGATGCGTTTGGGCAAAAGGTGGACAGCCATCCGCCATTTGGTAAAGAGACAGGCTTCCTCTGGTCAAGATGCATGCGCCGCAATCCGCAAACCTCCTCCCGTTCCCGCCGCAAGGTGTCGCAAAAATGCTGCTCTGGATCATTGCCCTCTTGTGCGTCCTGGCGGCCGCCTTCGCGCTTTTCTGGCCATTGCTGCGGCGAAGCGATGGCAGCGCAACCGAAAAAGATGACACAACTTTAATCTATGCGCGCCAACTCGCCGAACTTGAACACGAGGTGGCAGGGGGCCGGATCGGGGCAGACGAGGCCGAGACCATACGGCGCGAAACCGGTCGGCGCATGATTGCCGCATCGAAATCCGCGAAGCTGTCCGCAGCGTCTGCGCGGCAACCAAGGCCGCTGCTCTTTGGCGCGCTGGTGGCGGGTGCTGCCGCCGCCGCGATGGGCTTCTACCTGCATTGGGGTTCGCCCGACGCTTCCACGCGGATCGGCAGTGACATGGCGCGGCTTGAGGGCGCGACTGCCGAGGAACTCATCGCCATCCTCACGCGCCGCATGGTGGAAAGTCCTGAGGATGCGAAGGGCTGGATGCTTCTCGGCAATGCGCTGGCGGAGCGCGAGCGCTATTCAGAAGCCGCACAGGCATTCGCCCGCGCCATTGCGGCAACAGCTGATCCCGATGCCAAATTGCTCGGCGACTATGGTGAAGCTGCAACGGCTGCGGAAGGCGGCAATGTTCCTCCGGAGGCCATCGTTGCCTTCGAGCGGGCCCGCGCCAAGGCGCCGATGGACCCGCGTCCACGGCTCTATCTTGCCATGGCGCAGGAACAGCTCGGCGACCGCGCCGGTGCGCAGGCAGCCCTTGAGGCGCTGCTTTCCGACTCGGCACCTGACGCACCGTGGCGGCCTATGGTGGAACGGCAGTTGGCGCGCCTCGCCGGTGAAGGGCCTGTACCCGAAGTCTCCGAAGCGGACATCCGCGCGATGGTCGAGGGGCTTGCGGCAAAGCTTGCCGAAAACCCCGACGACCTCGATGGCTGGCTCATGCTCATCCGCGCTTACGGTGTGCTGGGTGAAACGGCCAAAGCAGAAGAAGCGCTGGCCCGCGCGCGCATCGTTTTCGCCAACGATGCAGCGGCACTGGAGCGGCTGAATTCACCGGCGAATGGACACTGAATCCGAATCCTGCCCCATTTCCCGGTAAGGCAATTTGTGGCATCCTCATCGGATGAGCGAACTTGAAAAGCGCATTACGTCGGACGCGGGCCTGTGCGGGGGGCGGCCCTGCATCCGTGGCCTGCGCATCCGTGTCGCCGATGTCCTTGACCTGCTTGCCGCCGGGCTCACTCCTGCCCAGGTCGTTGAAGAACTCCCCGATCTTGAACCTGATGATATCAGGGCAGCGCTTGCCTACGCGTCCCGGCGCGTCGATCACCCGCTGATCGCCGCCGAGTGACGATCTGGCTCGACAATCATCTCTCACCTGCCCTCGCTGACTGGATCAGCGCTGAATTTGCAGTCCCCTGTGTTCAGGTCCGCCAGATCGGGCTTGCCAGGGCACGCGATTCCGAAATCTTCGAAGCAGCACGCAAGGGAGCTCGCATCTTTGTCACAAAGGATCGGGATTTTGCTGAACTCGTCGCCCGACGTGGCCCGCCGCCGGCGATCATTCTCCTGACCTGCGGCAATACGTCGACGAGCCATCTCAAAGGCGTGCTGGCGGGCACCTTTGCCGATGCGATGAAGCTAATGGCAGCAGGCGAACCGATTGTCGAAATCGGCGGCCGCTAATTTCTGAAATCAAACGCCGCGTCATTGGCCACATAGCGCGCGAAGGCGCCGTTTTCGAGCCACGCTTTGGCGTCCAGGTCGCCATTGAGCGTCGCCTCCCAGAAGGCCAATGATCCCTGCTTGATGATGTCGTGGAAGCGCGGATATTTTTCCACATTCGAGGTGCGGCCCTCGCGGCCCGAAAACACCATGTGGTCGCCGCCATCAAGCACCAGCAGATATTGCCGCGCGCCAGCAATGTTGCGGAAGGGTATCTGGCGGTCAGTCGGGTTCATGTCGGGCTCCAGCGGACTGCTGTCAACCGTTCCCGTCATGTGGAAGATGGGGATCGCAATGTCGCCATAGATGCGGTCATAGCGGTCGGCACCCTGCCGCGGCTTGTTGGGGCTATAGGCAATGGCCGCAACGATCCGCGGCTCGCGGAAAGAAAAGGTGCCGCGCGGACCAAGGCGCTGGCCCGCAGCAACCAATGTCGATACCGCGCCATAGGAGTGCCCGGACATGCCCAACCGCGAGAGGTCGAGCCGTCCGGCCAGCGGTCCGGACGCGGCCATAGCGGTCAGCTGATCAATCACGAAAGAAAGATCGCGGAAGCGATCGGTTGCGTTTGAGAGATTGCTGAGCGAGTCACGCAGGGCAGCAACAATCGCATCGCGATCAGTCTCGCCTGCCCAGACAGCCTCATCCGATCCTGCGTGCTGGATGTGGACCGCCACAAAGCCGTGAGACGCGAGAAAGCTGCCAAGAAATGCGGAGCCCTCGCGCGAGCCACCCAGCCCATGGCTGAAGATGACAATGGGCCGCGGGCCCGGCGCCGTCTCCGCGTACCAGATCTTCCACGGCACGACGCGGTTGTCACGTTCGCCGTCCACCCACTCGCCGAGCATGGTGTCAACAGCGTAGGGACCGGGATCAGCGCGGAAGGGCGCCTCGGCATGGGCCAAAGGCACGACAAAAACCAGAAACGCGAGAAGGCCCAAGAGGCGCATGGTCAAACCCTTTGCGTTTTCACCCGAATGATGGACTTTAACGGTGATAGTGGCAGTCTCCGTTGCAGCGGATCATGGGTGAGAGCTGGCACATCATGGCGCATTGGCCGCCGCAAACAACGGGATGTGATGGATGACCAGACGGCTGCGCAGCCAGGCATGGTGGGACAACCCGGAAAATCCGGGCATGACCGCGCTCTATCTTGAGCGCTATCTCAATTTCGGCATGACGCGGGACGAGCTTCAATCGGGCAAGCCCGTCATCGGCATCGCGCAGACGGGTTCCGACCTCAGCCCCTGCAACCGCCACCATATCGAGTTGGCCAAGCGCGTGCGCGAAGGCATCCGTAGTGCGGGCGGCATTGCCATCGAGTTCCCCGTCCATCCCATCCAGGAAACGGGTCGTCGGCCTACCGCTGCCCTTGACCGGAACCTGGCCTATCTCGGCCTTGTCGAAATCCTGCACGGCTATCCGCTAGATGGCGTGGTGCTGACAACCGGTTGCGACAAGACCACTCCCGCACTTCTGATGGCGGCGGCCAGCGTGAACATTCCCGCCATCGCGCTTCCGGGCGGACCGATGCTGGACGGCTGGTTTGCCGGTGAACGCGTGGGCGCGGGCACCATCATCTGGAAGGCGCGACAGATGCTTGCGCGCGGCGAGATCGACTATCGCCGCTTCATGGAGATGGCGGCGGCTTCTGCGCCTTCTGCCGGTCATTGCAACACGATGGGCACGGCGCTCTCGATGAATGCGCTGGCAGAGGCACTGGGCATGACCTTGCCGGGGGCCGCATCAATCCCCGCGCCTTACGCGGAGCGGGCGCAATGCGCCTATGACACAGGCCTTCGCGCGGTTGCATTGGTGCATGAGAACCTCACACCCTCGCGCGTGATGACGCGCCAGGCGTTCGAAAATGCGATCCGGGTTGCTGCCGCGATTGGTGCTTCCACCAATTGCCCGCCGCATCTGATCGCGATTGCGCGCCATATGGGCGTGCCGCTTTCCATGGAAGACTGGCAGGACTTCGGGCGCGACATTCCCCTGCTCGTCAATTGCATGCCTGCGGGCGCCTATCTGGGCGAGGGGTTCCACCGCGCAGGCGGTGTCGCCGCTGTCATGCATGAATTGCTGGCGGCGGGTCTTCTTGATGGTGATTGCCTTACCGTCTCTGGCAGGACCATGGGCGACACTTGCCGCGACGCGAAAGTTACCGACCGCGACGTCATCCGCAGCGTTGCCGCACCGCTCAAGGAACGTGCGGGCTTCCTTGTGCTTTCCGGCAATCTCTTTGAGTCCGCCATCATCAAGACGTCCGTGATCGGCGAGGCGTTCTCGGCACGCTATCTTTCCGATCCGGCAGCGCAAGGCGTGTTTGAAGCGCGTGCCATCGTGTTCGAGGGGCCGGAGGATTATCACGCGCGCATCAATGACCCCGCATTGGCGATTGATGCGCATTGCATCCTCGTCATCCGCTATTGCGGCCCGGTCGGCTATCCCGGCTCGGCTGAGGTTGTGAACATGCAGCCGCCGGACGCGCTTCTGAAACAGGGCATTGAGGCGCTGCCGACCATGGGGGATGGACGCCAATCGGGCACCTCGGCGTCGCCGTCGATCCTCAATATCTCGCCCGAGGCCGCTACGGGCGGCGGTATCGCGCTCCTCATGACCGGCGACCGGCTGCGCATCGACCTGGAAAAGCGCCGCGTTGATCTCCTCATCGACGAGGACGAGATGAAAGCGCGAAGCGCCAGGCTTGCGCCATTCACGCCGAAGAACGACACGCCCTGGCAGGAAATCTACCGCAAGCTGGTGGGTGAACTCTCAACCGGCGCCTGCCTTGAACCTGCTACACTCTATCTCGACATTGCCGGGCGCATTCCTGTGCCGCGCGACAGCCACTGAGGGCATGGAAATGGCAGGGACATTCTCATCACTGGAAATGCTCGAGCGCCTTGTGGCGTTCGACACGACCAGCCGCAATTCCAATCTCGAACTCATCACCTTTGTGCGCGACTATCTGGCCGGTCACGGAATCCACGCGACAACCGTGCCGGATGAAAGCGGCGCCAAGGCCAATCTGATTGCGAGCATCGGCCCTGCAGTTCCGGGCGGCATCGTGCTTTCAGCGCATTCAGACGTGGTGCCGGTCGACGGACAGCCTTGGGACACTGATCCCTTCAAGGTCATCCGCAAGGATGGCCGCCTCTTTGGCCGCGGCACCGCCGACATGAAAACGTTTCCGGCGGTTGCCCTTGCCCTTGTGCCGCAATTCCTGCGCGCCGGGCTGAAGCGACCGGTGCATATTGTGCTTTCCTATGACGAGGAAGTCGGCTGCCTTGGCGCGCCGCCGCTTGTGAAGGCGCTGATCGCACAAGGACTGACGCCGGAAGCCGCCATCATCGGCGAGCCGACCATGATGCGCGTCGTCAATGCGCACAAGGCGATCCACTCCTGGTACACGACGATCACCGGCCATGAGGCGCATTCCTCGAATGTCCACAAGGGTGTCTCCGCTGTCATGGCGGCAGGGGAAATGCTGGGTGAATTGTCACGCATCGCCGCTGATCTCAAAGCCAAGGGCGATCCGTCCGGCCGTTTTGATCCGCCCTATTCGACCGTCCAGTCAAGCGTGATCGAGGGCGGTACTGCCATCAACATCCTTGCGCGAAATTGCGTGTTCGGATGGGAGACGCGCACGCTGCCGGGCGGCGACCCCTCCTTTGTGATCGAACGCATGGAACGCTTTGCCTTTGATGATTTGTTGCCCCGCATGCGCGCCATTGCGCCCTCATGCGACATCAGCTTTGCCGCGCGCAGCCGCGTGCCTGCCCTGATGCCGCAGCCGGGATCACCCGCCGAGGCGCTGGCGCTTTCGCTTGCCGGTCTGAATGAAGCCGATGCGGTGAGCTACGCGACCGAGGCCGGCATTTTCCAGGAGGCGGGCATTCCCGCCATCGTCTGCGGCCCCGGCGACATCGCCCAGGCGCACCAGCCCAATGAATTCATTGATGTGACGCAGATTGCCGCCTGCGAACGCTTCATGCAGCGGTTGATGACGCGGCTTTCGTCGTGACCCTCACGGAATGATGAGCGCGCCCCAGCGCTTCTCGATCGCTTCGGTCAGCTGACGGTCCAGCTCGCGCCCGACATCGCGCATAAGCTCGTCGTGGACAGCGCGACGCTCGTCGTCGTCCTGGCTTTCCAGTGTCTCGCGCATGGCATTGACGGTCACGTCGATGTATTGGCGCACCGGACCATTGGTGTATTCCGCATGGACGGAAAGATGGGCGGTCAACCGGCCGTCGGCTGAATCCTCGAAGAGGCCACCGATGCCGTCTTCGGTCTCCAGCGTCTCGCTGCGCACATCTGCCGCCATCACGCTGATCGTCACGCTGCCGCTGGTGCCGACGGCCAAAAGCCGCTCGCCCGCCCATGTATAGGCAACGTTGCGCGGGCCGGCCTTGCCGGTGCCCAGCACTTCGTCCGGCGTCAGGATGCGCGCTTCCACGTCATGGGCCGACACCATCCCGACATCAAGGCGGATCGGCGGCTTGCCGGAAAATCCGAAATCGGGCGCGCCGTCGCGCGGCTCGGCCTGCACGGCGCTGCCAGCAAGGGCGGCCGCAGCCAGCACGGCTGCAACCGTGCGCAACGCGGGAAGTGACAAAAGCGAGCCGAAACGGATCATCGTGAAGTCCTGTTCATGCTGCCCGCCAAATCGGGGCAGCGAGCATCGAACAGAAAGAGCGCGGCGAAAATGCGGCGACGGCGGGTGAGGCTGGATCAGGAAAGATTGGCGGGGTCGAGCTCGTAGCTTGTGCCGCAGAACTCGCAGGCAGCAACGATACGGCCATCGACGGCCAGTTCGGCAAGCGTACCAGCATCATAACCCTTCAGTGCAGACACCAGCCGCTCGCGGCTGCAGCGGCAGCCAAAGCGGATCGGCTGGGCCGGAAAAACACGCACGGCATCCTCGTGGAACAGGCGCCACGCCAATCGCTCGGGTGTCAGCAACGGATCGATCAGTTCGTCATCGCCGATGGTCGAGACAAGCAGCTTCACGCGCGTCCAGTCGTCTTCATCTCCAGGCATGGGGGCAATGCCACCCTCGCCCGGCATGCGCTGCACCAGAATGCCGCCCGCACGCCATTGCGGGCGTTTGGCCCCGGGCACATGCACCTGGCCCACGGCCACGCGCAAAGCCGTCGGGATCTGTTCTGATTGCTCGAAATAGCGCAGCGCCGTCGCCGTCAGGCTGGGTCCGAGATCAACGACACCCTGATAGCGTTCGCTGGCAGCGTCGGGATCAATCGTCACCGCAAACGAGCCCTTGCCCAGAAGCGTTGCGCCCCTCTTTTCGTCACTCAGGCTTGCGACACCACGCACGGTGCCAGGCGTTGCGAAATCTGCAACCAGCGTACGCACCGCGCCGTCACTGCCGGTCTGCACGGTGACGGTGCCTTCGAACTTCAGCGATGTGCCAAACAAGGCGGCCAACGCAACCGTCTCACCCAGAAGGGATGTTACTGCCTCTTCATAGCCGTGATGGGCGATGGCGCGGTCGGCGGCATCTCCCAGGCGCAGGATGCGGCCACGCACGCCACCACCCTCCAGCGCGAAAGGCAGCACGATGTCATCAGTCCGGGTCACTTTCGGGGCATCCACACTCATGATCAACCAAGGCACCACGCCAGAATGCTCTTTTGCGCATGGAGACGGTTTTCTGCCTCGTCCCACACGGCAGAGCGCGGCCCGTCGATGACGCTTGCATCCACTTCCTCGCCGCGATGGGCGGGAAGGCAATGCATGAAGATCGCATCCTTTGCCGCACGCGCCATCATCTTCTCGGTCACGCGGTAGGGCGCCAAGCGGTTGTGCCGGAGATCTTTCTGGAACGCGCCCATATGGTCTTCTTCCGTGATCGAGACCCATGTGTCCGTCAGGATGCAGTTTGCACCATCGACGGCTGCATCCGGATCCGAACCGACGATGAGGTCCACATCGTTCTCCCGCGCCCATTGCATCAAGGCTGGCGATGGCCCCTCACCTTCGGGACAGGCAAGCCGCATCGAAAATCCGAATGCCTTGGCCGCATGGATCCACGAAGCAGCGACATTGGTGCCGGAGCCGACCCAGGCGATGCGGCGACCTTTGATCGGCCCGAGCTTTTCCTCGAACGTCATGATGTCGGCCATCACCTGACAGGGATGCGTGCGGTCGGTCAGTCCGTTGATCACGGGAACGGTTGCATGGCGAGCCAGCTCATCCAGCTTGCGGTGATCGGCGGTGCGCAACACGATGCCATCGACATAGCGCGAAATGACGCGCGCGGTGTCGGCGATGGTCTCGCCGTGGCCAAGCTGAAGGTCATAGCCGTTCAACACCATGGTGAGGCCGCCGGCCTGACGCATCGCCACATCGAATGAAATCCGCGTGCGTGTGGACTGCTTCTCGAAAATGAGCGCCAGAATGCGGCCCTTGAGCGGCTGCGCATCGTCGGGTGTGCCGCGCGGCAAATGTGCGCGTGCATCCTTGCGCGCGCGGGCGTCATCAATGAGCGCGCGCAGCCGCGCCGCATCGAACCCGTCAAGATCAAGGAAGTGCCGCACGGCGGCGGCGGCGGATCTGCTTTTCATGGTCTCAGGCCTTGGAAAGGTTGCGGGCCTGAATCTGGGCACAGGCGCGTGAGAGTTTTTCGGTCGCCGCACGGATCTCGGCTTCGGTGACAACGAGCGGCGGCAGAAGGCGGATCGTATTGTCGCCACCGCCGGCCACGAGAAGATGCTCGTGCCGCAAGGCCGCCTGCAATTCCGTGTTGGGCACAACACATTTGAGGCCGGTCAAAAGGCCTTCGCCGCGCACTTCGCTCACGATGCCGGGATAGGTGTCCACGATGGCATGGAGCGATTGCTTGAGCACATTGGCCACGCGCCGCACATGCTCGAGAAATCCCGGCGCCAGCACGACATCCAGCACCGCATTGCCGACGGCCATCGCCAAGGGATTGCCGCCGAAGGTCGAGCCGTGACTGCCCGCCGTCATGCCCGATGCGGCGCGCGCAGTCGCAAGGCAGGCGCCAACCGGGAAGCCACCGCCGATGCCTTTGGCGATCGCCATGATGTCGGGCGTGATGCCTGCCGCCTCATGTGCGAACAGGTGGCCCGTGCGGCCAACGCCTGTCTGCACTTCGTCGAGGATGAGGAGGATGCCTTTCTCGTCGCACAGATCGCGCAGCGCCCGCATCCATTGTTGCGGAACCGGGCGCACGCCGCCCTCGCCCTGCACGGGTTCGATCATGATTGCGGCTGTCTCGGTTGTCACTGCCGCGCGGGTCGCCGCGTGATCGCCGAATGCCACCTGATCGAAGCCGTCGGCCTTGGGGCCAAAGCCTTCCAGATGTTTTGCCTGTCCGCCGGCGGCTATGGTCGCGAGCGTGCGGCCATGGAAAGCGCCCTCGAAAGTGAGGACGCGCCAGCGTTGCGGCTCGCCCTTCTTCCAGAAATGGCGCCGCGCCATCTTGATCGCGCACTCGATTGCCTCGGCACCCGAGTTTGAGAAGAAGACCGTATCGGCAAAGGTTGCATCAACCAGACGCTGGCCCAGCCGTTCCTGCTCGGGAATGCGGTAAAGGTTGGACGTGTGCCAGAGCTTCTCGGCCTGCGCCTTCAGAGCGGCGACCAGATGGGGATGGGCGTGGCCGAGCGCGTTCACCGCGATGCCGGCGGCAAAGTCGAGATAGCGGCCACCTTCCGGCGTGATGAGCCAGCAGCCCTCGCCTCGCTCGAACGCCAGCTCCGCGCGCGCATAGGTGGGCAAGAGCGCAGGCATGGCGTTATCGGGCGGGTGACCGGTAGAAGACGCAGGCGTGGACATTTGAACCTGATGGCCTCGTAAAGGCATTCGTGGGGGAGGAGGCGTCTTTTCGGGCTTTCGAGCGGGGTCTGTCAAATTGTTGCCCCCTTCGCCGCTGGACGAGTCCGCTTCATCCGTATGCGGATGAACGGTCCGGTTGCTGCCCTGGCGCCGGTTTGTCCCTGCGCCTCGGGTGGCGCCACTGCAGCATTTCCGACTTCCCTGAGCCACAACCTGTGGATAAGTTAACTAAGGCTTGTGTTTTTTGTCGGGGCCGATACGATATCTGGTAGGCCCGCCGATCGAGCGGGCATTAACCAATCAGATCAACGGGTTGCCGGTCTTTTGGGCAGGCAGGTCGGGGGTCGGCAAGATGGAGCATGGGGCATGTCGTGGACAGAAGAACGCATTGATCGGCTGAAAACCATGTGGGCCGAGGGCATGACTGCCAGCCAAATCGCGCTGGCGCTCGGCCAGGTCACCCGCAACGCGGTGATCGGCAAGGTGCATCGGCTTGGCCTTTCGGGCCGCGTGACGACGGCCCGCCCGGAACGTCCGCGCGCCGCCACCCAGCCCCGCCCCGCCGTCCGCGTGGCTCAGGCCATCGCGCCAACACCTATCATCGAAGAACCATTGGAGCCTATGCCGGGTGATCCCGTGACCGTGCTCTCGCTTTCCGGTGCCATGTGCAAATGGCCGCTGGGCGACCCCAGCAAGCCCGAATTCCGTTTCTGTGGCCGCAAGTCAAAGGGCGGCGCTCCTTACTGCGAGCACCATGCCCGCATGGCCTATCAGCCTGCCCAGATGCGGCGTGACCGCGACCGGGGACGTTTCGCGGGATAAAGCCTGATTTGCCCCACAGGAGATGAGCCATGAAAGCGCGCAACATCTCCTACGAAGCGGGCGGAAAGTCGCTGACCGGCTATGCGGTGGAACCAGCCACCGCAGGCCGGTTTGTGCCCGGCATTCTTGTCTGCCATCAGGGCGGCGGGCTTACCGAACACGCCAAGCTGCATGCACGGCGGCTGGGCGAGTCGGGATATGCCGCCTTTGCCCTCGACATGTATGGCGAGATCGCCACCAGCCGCGAGCAGGCGATGAGCCTTCTCACCGGGCTGCGCAATGATTTGCCGACCTTGCGCACGCGCGCGCTGGCGGGTCTCAACATCCTCAAATCGCTCGATGGTGTGGACACGGGCCGGCTTGGTGCCATCGGCTATTGTTTCGGCGGTCAGATCGTCCTGGAGCTGTCGCGGGCAAGTGACGAGATTTCCGGGGTCGTCGCCTTCCACCCCGGCCTCAATGACTTTGCCCGGGATGACCGGCCGGTGCGGGCAAAGGTCATGGCGTGCGTGGGCGCCGATGATCCCCTGATCACGCCCGAGGCGCGCAACAATTTTGCCGCCGAGATGACGCGGCTGGGCGCGGACTGGCAGATGCTCGTCTATGGCGGCGCAAGCCACAGCTTTACCGACGTGTCCGTCGATGCCTTCAAGCTGCCGGGCTTTGCCTATCAGGCCGCCGCCCATCGCCGCTCGTGGGCAGCCATGCGCGACTTCTTCACGGAAATATTCGGCGCCTAGCGGTTGTCCCGCGCGCCCGGCTGGCCTATGCTTTGGCCTATGCCAGTGGAGATTTGCCCATGAACATGCAGCGCCGCGTCAAGCTCTTCCGCAATGGCCGCAACCAGGCCGTCCGCATTCCCCGCGAGTTCGAATTGCCGGGCGATGATGCGGTGATGCACAGGGAGGGGGCGCGGCTGATCATCGAGTCCTCGGGCAAGTCGCCGCTCAAGGAAGTGCTTGCGCGACTAAAGCCGCTCCGCGAGGGCATCGGCAAGGTCGCTGACCGGAAACCGCGCAAGGTCAGGCTGTGAACCGGCAATTCCTTCTCGACACCAACATCCTGTCAGACCTTGTGCGGAATCCGCAGGGGCGTGTTGCCCGCCACATCCATGCGCTTGAGCCCGACGCCATTGCGACCAGCATCATCGTTGCATCCGAGATGCGTTTTGGTGTGGCCCGCAAAGGCTCGCCAAGCCTGACTGCGCAGGTCGATGCCATCCTGAGTGCCATGACGATCCTTCCCCTTGAGGCACCATTTGACACGATCTATGGCAGCCTGCGCGCTGACATGGAGAAGAAGGGGGCGCTCATCGGCGGCAATGCCCTTTTGATTGCAGCGCACGCCATCATGACCGGGCGCATTCTGGTCACTGACAACCAAAGGGAGTTCAGGCGCGTGCCGGGGCTCAAGCTCGCCAATTGGCTCGACCGCAGCCCGTAGTGCCACGTCACGCCTTTTTGGGTGTCGGCTTGAGTGACTTCTTCGGCGCTGATTTCGGCTTTGCCTTGGTGGCTGCCTTCACGCGCGCGGCGGCGAGCGACTTGCGCGCCCATACCGCCATTTCGGCGGGATCGTCGTAGAGCCGGGCGGGAACTTCCCAATAGCTCATCGTGCCGATTTTTCCGCTTTTGAATTCAAAGGTGAAGGGCTTCATGCCCTCCGCCTCGAAATCCGCGCGGTTGGTGTCGTCAACCCGCAGATGGACGGCGCCACCGGCAACAAGGCCGATGAAGTGCTCCCCCGCATAGATGCCCTGCCCGCCGAACATCGCCTTGATGCGCACCGGGCCGAAGGCGGCAAACACATCCTTCAGCCAGAGATCATCGTCACCCCTGCGCGCCATGGCTCAGACATGGTCCAGCGCCTGGGAGAAATCCGCGATCAAATCATCCGCATTCTCGATGCCGATGGAAATGCGCACGAGATCGCCCGTGATGCCGTAACGCGCCTTGTCCTCGGCAGAGTAGTCAAGATGCGTGGTCGTTGCCGGATGCGATGTCAGGCTTTCGGTACCGCCAAGGCTGACGGCCAGCTTGACGATCCTGAGGGCATCGAGGAAGCGGAAGGCTTCGGGCTCGTCGCCCTTGATGCGGATCGAGAAGGTGGAGCCGACGCCCAGGCACTGCTTCCTGGCAATGCGCTCCTGATCGGTTCCGGGCTTTACGTTGCCGAGGAAAAGCACGTCATTGATCTTGGGGTGGGTCTTGAGGAACGCGGCCACTTTCGATGCATTCTCGGCCGCACGCGACATGCGCAGCTCCAGCGTCTCAAGGCTGCGCGAGAGGAGCCAGGCCGTATGCGGATCAAGCACCGCGCCGAGCGACGTGCGCAAGGGCGCCACCGTCTTGATCGCTTCGGCAGAGCCCAACGCTGCACCGCCCACGAGATCGGAATGCCCGCCCACATATTTCGTCAGCGAATAGACGACGTAATCGGCGCCGTGCTGCAGCGGCTTCTGCCACAGGGGGCCGAGCAACGTATTGTCCACGACGATGGATGGCCGCTTGCCGTTGCGCGTCAGGCGGCGCGCGATTTCGGCAGCGCCACCGATGTCAGTCAGCTCATTTGTGGGATTGGCCGGTGTCTCGATCATGAAGGCCGCCACCCGGCCGCCGCGCGCGGCTGCGCGCGCATCCGCTTCGCGCATCATTTCGGCGGCATCCTTGAGGCGCGTGTCAAACGGCACGCCGACCTGCTCGATCCCGAACATCGGCAGGATGTTCTTGAGGAGCCCCTCGGTGCCGCCATAAAGCGGTTCGGAATTGGCGATGATGTCGCCGGGCCGCGCAAGCGAGAGCAGCACGCACGAAATCGCCGCCATGCCCGACGAGAACACGACCGCCTTTTCGGACTCTTCCCAGATCGCCAGGCGGTCTTCGAGGATTTCGAGGTTGGGGTTGTTGAAACGCGAATAGAGCAGTCCCGGCACTTCGCCCGGATCGTGCTTGGCGAGGCCGCGGCGGAGCGCGAAGTTGCGCTTGCCGTCCTCGGCTGACTTGAAGACGAAGGTGGACGTCTGGAACAGCGGCTGCTTGACCGCACCTTCCGACAGCGCCGGGTCATAGCCGAACGACATCATCTGAGTCTGCGGGCTCAGCTTCTTGCCCGCAATGTCACGCTTGCGATATTTGCTCATGGATCGAATCTCCGCTTCCCGCGTTTGCCGGGAAACTATCCGATCCGGGGGGCGTGCGCCTATGGCTTGGCGTCATCACCGGCGTCTGCCGGGGTGATGGCCACGGATTCCCCGCAGCCACAGGCATCTGTTTCGTTCGGATTGCGGAACACGAACTTTTGCGAAAGTTGGTCGGTCACAAAATCAAGCTCCGTTCCAATCAGGAACAAGACGGATTTCGGCTCGATCAGGATGCGGACGCCCTGGTCCTCCACCACCTCGTCCAGCGGCCCGGCCTTTTCGGCGTAATCCATTGTATAGGCTTGGCCGGCGCAACCCGCGTTCTTCACACCGACCTTGAGGCCGAACACCGGCTTTTCCGATGCGGCCATGATTGCGCGGATGCGCACGGCCGCAGCCTCGGTCAGGCGCAGGGCCTTGGGGCGTTCACGGCGGGGGCGGATGGCGGTTTCGGTCATGGATTCAAGATGGTCTCAGAACATGTTGAGTTCAAGGCGCGCTTCTTCCGACATGCGCGATGGGTCCCATGGCGGATCAAACACCATGTTCACTTTCACCTCGCGAATGCCGGGAACGGTACGGATCGCATCGGCCACCCAGATCGGCATCTGGCCCGCGACCGGGCAGCCGGGTGCGGTCAGCGTCATGTCGATCAGGATGTCCATGTCGTCGGTTACATCGATCTTGTAGATGAGACCCAGCTCATAGACATCGACCGGAATTTCCGGGTCAAAGACCGTCTTCAGCGCCGCGATCAGCTTGTCGGTGAGGTCGGCAAGCTCAAGCTCGCTCAACGGCTTGTTCAGTCCCTTGGGTTCAACACTCATCGACCCGTCTCCGATGCCAGCGCACGCGCCAGCGCGTTTGCGCCCAGCATGGCGCAGGTAACACGTTCAGGAAAGGCGCGCACGCCTGCAAGCAGCGACGCCAACCCATGGTGGCTTTCCGGGTGGGGCGTGCCTGAAAGACAGTCGCGCACCTCTTCGGCAAGGGCCGATGCCGCAACCGGCGAGAGGCCGGGCAGCGCATCGGTCAGCATGGAGGCGGAAGCCTGCGAGATGGCGCAGCCTTCACCCTCAAACCGTGCATCGGCGATATGGCCGTTGGCGATGATCACCCGGATCGTTACTGCGTCCCCGCACAGGCGGTTGGCGTCTCTTCCCTCGTGCGTGGCACCTTCAAGCGGCCCCATGCGGCGCGGATTGCGTCCATGGTCGAGGATCGTCTCGCGGTAAAGGTCGGCAAGCGGTTGGGCGGTCATGCGAAGAACTCCCGCGCGCGCGCGACGGCGGCAACAAAAAGATCGACCTCTTCGCGCGTATTGTAGGCGGCAAAGCTCGCCCGTCCGGTGGCCGTGACGCCAAGGCGCTTCATTAGAGGATGCGCGCAATGGTGGCCAGCGCGGATGGCGACACCTTCCCGGTCGATGACCGTCGCCAGATCGTGGGGATGCACGCCTTTCACGTCAAAGGCGATGATTGCGCCCTTGCCCGGCGCTTCGCCAAAGATACGGATGCCGTTGGCCTCGCGCAGGCGCCGCGTGGCGTGGCTGAGCAAATCCTGCTCGTGTGCATGCACTGCGTTGCGGTCGAGCCCCTCAATGAAGCGGATTGCCGCTTCCAGACCCACCGCCTCCATGATCGGCGGCGTGCCTGCTTCGAAGCGGTGCGGCGGATCGCCATAGGTCACGCTGTCAAAGCCCACTTCGCGGATCATCTCGCCGCCGCCCTGATAGGGCCGCATGGCCGAAAGATGTTCGGCCTTGGCATAGAGCACGCCTATGCCGGTCGGCCCGTAAATTTTGTGGCCGCAGAATATGTAGAAGTCGGCGTCAATCGCCTGCACGTCCACCCGTGCATGCACAGCGGCCTGACAACCATCAAACAGCACCGGCACGCCTTGCGCATGCGCGATGGCTGCAATCTCGCGCGCGGGTGTCATCGTGCCCAGCACGTTCGACATATGGGTGATGGCAACAAGCCGCGTGCGCTTGCCGATCAGGCCTGCCAGATGCTCGAGGTCCAGGACGCCCGCATCATTGATGCGCGTCCAGCGGATCACAGCCCCGTGGCGTTCGCGCAGGAAATGCCAGGGCACGATATTGGCGTGATGCTCCATCTCGGAGATCACGATCTCGTCGCCCGGTCGGATGCTGCCCCCGAGAAAACTTTCCGCCACGAGGTTGAAGGCTTCCGTGCCGCCATGGGTCAGGACGATGTTGTCGCCGGAGGGCGCATTCAGGAAGCGGCGTGCCGCCTCGCGCGCCGCTTCATAATGGTCGGTTGCCCGCGACGACAGGAAATGAACGCCGCGATGCACATTGGCGTAGTCCGTCTCGAGAAAACTGGACATCGCCGCAATGACGGCGCGCGGCTTCTGGGCGGATGCCGCATTGTCGAGATAGACGAGGTTCTTGCCATGAACTTTACGCGAAAGAATGGGGAACTCGCGGCGCAGCGCATCCACATCAAAGGCGGGTAATGCGCTCATGACGAAGCTCCCGGCCCGAGCGCTGCCGTGATGCGGGCGCGCAGAATGTCGGCGATTTCATCCGTGCCCAGACGCGCCGTCACCTCAGCAAGGAAGGCATAGGTCAGGAGGGCGCGCGCTTCCGCCAAGGGTATACCGCGCGCCATCAGATAGAAGAGCGCATTTTCATCCAGTTCGCCGACCGCTGCACCGTGGCTGCAGATCACGTCATCAGCGAGGATTTCCAGTTCCGGCTTCAAATCCGCCTCGGCCTTGCCTGACAGCAACAGCGCCTTGGCCAACTGGCGGCTGTCCGTGCCATCGGCGCCGGGCCGCACGATCACGCGACCCTGATAGATCGCACGCGATGCGTCATTCGCCACCGCCTTGAACATCTGGTCAGAGCGGCACTCGCGCGTTGCATGATCGACAATCGTTGTCATGTCGGCATGGCCCGCTCCGGCGAGTACCGAGACGCCGCTCAGCCGCACTTCCGCGCTACGCCCTTTGAAAGTAAGCCCCGTCTCGTGACGCGCAAAGCCATCGCCCTCGGCCAGCACAAACTGATTATAATGCCCGCCCGCATGAACCTCGCCGCTCAGCGTATGGACGGCAAAATTGCCCGCAGAGGACGGCGCATGGCGGATATGGGTGAGTGTGGCATTCGCGTTCAACACCAATTCGGTTGCCACATTGGCGAAGGCCGCACCTTCATGCGTTTCAATGAGCGTCGCGTGCGCGTTTGTCTCGAGGACGATCAGCACGCGCACATGGCGTGCACCTTCCCCCTCATTGACGAAGGCGACATGGATCGGCGTGTCCGCGCGGAAATTATGCGAGAGGCGAAGCGCAATGGCGCCCTGCATCCCCGCCAACGCTGCATCGGCCATCGGCGCGTGGGCGGGATGGACAACGCGCGCGAAATGCGCAGCGGCCCATTCCGGCAGATCACCGCCTGACATCTCCATGATCTGGATGGCCGGCGACGGCAATGCGGACGAGAGCGATGGCATATATCTGCCATTGGCGATCACGATCCTGATCGCATCCATGGACGCAAAGGCAGAATTTGCCATCCGCTTTGCCGCGCGCGCATTATCCAGCTGCGGCGCCCCGGACATTTCTGACGGAAGCTTCTGGCGGAGGTCAGTGTATTTCCAGTCTTCGATGCGGCGATGCGGCAAGCCGTGTACGCCCGCGCGCGTGGCTGCAGCGTCCATCAGTTCGCGAATGGCTTGTGCCGCGCCCATGTCTTATGCAGCCGCCTTGATGATGTGGTCATAGCCGTGCGCTTCCAGTTCCAGCGCCAGTTCCTTGCCGCCTGACCGCACCACGCGCCCGCCCGCCAGCACATGGACATGATCGGGCACGATATAGCCCAGCAGCCGCTGATAGTGCGTGATGACCAGAAGCGCGCGCGTTGGCGACTTCATCCGGTTGACGCCTTCCGCCACCAGCTTCAGTGCGTCGATGTCGAGGCCGCTGTCCGTTTCATCGAGCACGGCAAAGGCGGGCTCAAACAACGCCATCTGCAGGATTTCGAGACGCTTCTTCTCGCCGCCGGAAAAGCCGACATTCAAGGGCCGCTTCAGCATCTCCTCGCTGATGTTCAACCCGGCGGCCTGACGGCGCACGAGCTTGAGGAAGCTCACCGCATCCATATCCTTCTCGCCGCGCGCGCGTCGCTGCGCATTCAGTGCTGTCCGCAGGAACGTCATGGTGGTGACGCCGGGAATCTCGACCGGATATTGCATGGCGAGGAAGAGGCCACGCGCCACGCGCGCGTCGGCGGCAAGTCCGTTCAGATCCTCGCCCCGGAACATGACCTTGCCGGACGTCAATTCGTATCCCGCGCGGCCCGCAAGAAAATAGGACAGCGTCGATTTGCCCGAACCGTTGGGACCCATGATTGCATGTGTCTCGCCCGGCCGGATCGCAAGGCTCAGGCCCTTGATGATTTCCTTGCCGTGCACGGCCACATGGATGTTGTCGATCGTCAGCATGTCTCAGTCTTTCGGCGGCGCTTTCCCGCGCGCAATGATGTCATTGACGGTAATCGAGTGATCGGTGCGCTTGCGCGCAATCAGGATGAACGCGGTTGCCGATACGGCCATGCCGATTGCGAACACCGCTATCCACAGCCAGCCCGGCCCGGTGTTGGCCAGAAGCAACGCGACCAGCGCCGAAATCGCGATCCCTACGAGAAAACCGAGCACGACAAGCCAGCCCTGCCGTGTGACGGGGTAGGAACCCTGTCCGCCATTCGAGCGGACAAACCATGCGCCTTCTTCCAGCTTCATCCCACACTCCCTTCGAGCGAGATGCCGACCAGCTTTTGCGCTTCGACGGCAAACTCCATGGGCAATTGCTGGAGCACATCGCGGCAGAAGCCGTTGACGATCAGGGTGACGGCCTCCTCCGCGGGAATGCCGCGCGCAAGGCAGTAGAAGAGCTGGTCTTCCGAAATGCGCGAGGTCGTCGCCTCGTGTTCCACGCGGGCAGAGGGATTGCGGCTTTCGATATAGGGCACGGTATGGGCGCCGCACTTCTTGCCGACGAGCAGCGAGTCGCACTGCGTGAAATTCCGTGCGCCTTCGGCCTTTGGATGCACGCTCACCAGCCCGCGATAGGTGTTGTGGCTGTGGCCCGCGCTGATGCCCTTCGAGATGATGCGCGAGCGCGTGTTGCGCCCGAGGTGGATCATCTTGGTGCCGGTATCGGCCTGCTGGAAATTGTTGGTGATGGCGATGGAATAGAACTCGCCCACGCTGTCATCGCCGCGCAGGATGCAGCTCGGGTATTTCCAGGTGACCGCCGAACCCGTTTCAACCTGCGTCCAGCTGATCTTTGAGCGCGCGCCGCGGCAATCGCCCCGTTTGGTCACGAAATTGTAGATGCCGCCTTTGCCCTCGGCATCGCCGGGATACCAGTTCTGCACTGTCGAATATTTGATCTCGGCGTCGTCATGCGCCACCAATTCGACGACGGCTGCGTGCAACTGGTTCTCGTCGCGCTTGGGTGCCGTGCACCCCTCAAGATAGGACACATAGGCACCCTTGTCGGCGATGATGAGGGTGCGCTCAAACTGTCCGGTCTCGGCCGCATTGATGCGAAAGTATGTCGAGAGTTCCATCGGGCAGCGCACGCCCGGCGGCACATAGACAAACGAGCCGTCCGAAAAGACAGCGGAATTGAGCGTCGCATAGAAATTGTCGCTGGCCGGCACGACCGAGCCGAGATATTTGCGCACGAGTTCAGGATGCTCGCGCACCGCTTCCGAGAAGGGGCAGAAGATGACGCCTGCCTCGCGCAGCTTTTCCTTGAAGGTCGTCACAACCGACACGCTGTCAAACACCGCATCAACCGCAATGCCCGCCAGCATCATCTGTTCGGTCAGGGGAATGCCGAGTTTCTCGTAGGTCTTGAGAAGGGCCGGATCAACCTCATCAAGCGACTTCGGTCCCACCTTCTGCCTGGGTGCCGCGTAGTAATAGGCATCCTGAAAGTCGATGGCGGGATAATGGACGCGCGCCCATTTCGGCTCTGTCATCAGGCGCCAGCGGCGAAAGGCGGCAAGCCGCCACTCCAGCATCCACTCCGGCTCGCCTTTCTTGGCCGAGATGAAACGCACCGTGTCTTCCGAAAGGCCCTTGGGCGCAAACTCGGTTTCGATGTCGGTGATGAAGCCGTGCTTGTACTTGTCGGTCTCAAGGGCCTCGACGGCAGAAATCGTTTCGCGGACGATGCTCATCCTGCACCTCCTGCCGCCTGAAGGAACGGGATGCGCGCCGCCCTGCCCGCATGTGCGCTCCAGGCTGCAACAAAGCCCTCGATCTCGCCGCGCGTAGTCGTGGGGCCGATGGAGACGCGGATGGCGCTGCGCGCCCTGCCCTCATCAAGGCCCATGGCGGCCAACACATGCGACGCCCGCACCTTGCCAGACGAGCAGGCGGCACCGGCGCTGACACAATATCCTGCAAGGTCCATCGCCATCACTTGTGTTTCGGCATCAAGGCCCGCGCAGCCGATCAGCGATGTGTTGGCCAGACGCGGCGCGTTCTTCGCGTGAATGACCGCACCCGGCACACGCGCGAGGAGCATTGCCTCCATCGCATCGCGCAAGGCGGCCATGGCGACGGCGTTTTCGGCGACATGGGTGGACGCGTGTGAAGCTGCCGCGCCAAAGCCTGCCAATGCCGCAACATTTTCCGTGCCTGCGCGGCGGGAACCTTCCTGCCCGCCGCCACGCAATTGGGGCGCAAGCAGGAGACCATCCCGCAGGACCAGCGCACCGGCCCCTTGCGGGCCCCCGGCCTTGTGCGCGGAGAGCGTCATCATGTGAACGCCAAGCGCATCGAAGGAGAGTGGCATGCGCCCCAACGCCTGCACCGCATCGGTGTGGACGAGCGCGCCATAGTCGCGCGCCAGTGCACATACGCCCTCGACGGGCTGGATCGCGCCGGTTTCGTTATTGACCAGCATCACACTGATGAGCGCACGCCCCTTGCCTTCGCGCAGCAACACGGCAAGGGCTTCTAGGTCGACCAGGCCGTCGGGCCTGACCGGAATGGATGCGGCGCGCAGGCCCGGCACGGTTTCAGCAAGGTGTTCAGCCCAGGCACGCAAGGAATCATGCTCGATGGCAGAGGTAAAGAGCCGCGTGATGCGTTGGCCTTCCATCGCTGCCGCCTCAATCGCGCCGCGCAATGCGAACGCATTGGCTTCGCTGCCGCCCGAGGTAAAGACGACCGACGCGGGCTTTGCGCCCACGGCAGTGGCAACCTGCTTGCGGGCGTGGTCGATGATGCTGCGCGCCTGTTGTCCCGATGCATGGACAGACGACGCATTGAGACCGAAGCGTGCGGACGCTTCCAGCACGGCTTCCATCGCCGCGCGCGCCTGCGGCAGAAGCGGTGCCGTCGCATTCCAGTCGAGATAGGATTTTGGGCGCATCGGGGCGGGTCCGGTTCAGGCCACCAGTTCAAGCTTGCCGTCACCGGCTTTTGCCGGTTCGGCATCGTGCGGCACAATTCCGCTTTTGCCGAGCACGCGCTTTTCCACCACATCAGCCAGCGTGACCGAGCTCAGGAACAGGTGGATCTGGCGGCCCAGCTCCTCCCACAGATCATGGGTCAGGCAGCGCTGCCCGTTGCTCATGCAGCCATTGGGGCGACCCGCCTCGCAGCGTGTGACCTTGATCGGCTCATCGACCGCCAGAATGATGTCGGAGACGCGGGTATCAGCTGCGGCGCGCGCAAGGCGATAGCCGCCGCCGGGGCCGCGCGCGCTGATGACAAGGCCGCCGCGCCGCAGTTTGGCAAACAATTGCTCCAAGTAAGAAAGCGAGATTTCCTGCCGCGTTGCAACGTCCGAAAGCGTGACGGGCCGGTTCTGGCCGAACCGGGCGACATCGACCATTGCCATGACGGCATAACGTCCGCGGGTGCTCAGTTTCATCCGATCCTCCTTGGCGCGTGCGAAGGCTTGGGGCTTCGCGTCCAATTTCCTTGCAACCGGCGCTTCAAGTCAGGCAAAAGGGCCCGCCAGAACGGCGCTGCAGATGCGGGGTCTATATATTTCCCGACTGGGGTAGTCAAGTTTTCGGGTTCGGAACAACTTTGTCAATCCATTGATATGACATGGAAACTTATTTTCCGTGCTCGGCAATGGCGCGAATGTCCGACAGACCGGCAGAGATATGAAGTGACAAAACGGGATGGGATTCGATGCCTGAAGTGATCTTCACCGGACCGGCCGGGCGGCTGGAAGGCCGCTACCAGCACAAGAAGCGGGACGACAAGCATCCGTCCCCCATCGCGCTGGTCCTGCATCCGCACCCCCAGGGTGGCGGCACGATGAACAGCCGCGTCACCTTTGAGCTCTTCAACATGTTCGAGAGCCGGGGCTTTTCGACCCTGCGCTTCAACTTCCGCGGCGTGGGCCGCAGCCAGGGTGTCTATGATGGCGGCATCGGCGAGTTGTCGGATGCGGCAGCGGCGCTCGACTGGATGCAGAGCTTCAATCCCAACGCGCCGACATGCTGGATCGCGGGTCATTCCTTCGGCGCGTGGATCTCGATGCAGCTCCTGATGCGCCGACCAGAGATCGCGGGCTTCATCTCGGTCTCGCCGCCATCGAACATGTATGATTTCAGCTTCCTTGCCCCCTGCCCCTCATCGGGGCTGATCGTCACCGGCCGCAATGATGCGGTCGTGCCGGAGGCCGATGTGGACCGTCTGGCCGAGCGCCTGAAGACCCAGAAGGGCATCATCGTTGAATATCTGAAGGTCGAAGGCGCCAATCATTTCTATTCGACCCACACGCCGCAGCTGATGGATGTCTGCACCGCCTATCTCGACAAACGCCTGATTGCCGACGCGGAAAAGCCGCGCGACGCGTAATCGTTCAGCGCGGGTTTTTGGCTTTGCGCCCGCCTGTCATCGGGCGTGGCACAGCAGTCGTCTGCGGAAAGCTCAAGGGCAGGTCGCGCAAAGTGCGGGCAGCAAGGAACGCAAACGCCTCTGCCTCCATGAAATCGCCACGCCAGCCGACGGTCTCCACCGGATCGACACTGACGCCAAGCCGCGCGCGCAATTCATGCATCAGGACAGGATTGCGCCGCCCCCCACCGCAGACCAGCCAGCGCCGGGGCGGCACAAGGAAATGATCGCGGGCGGCGGCAATGGATGAAGCCGTGAATGCGGTCAAAGTTGCCGCGCCATCGGCAGCGCTCAATCCTTCGACCATCGCCAGCGTAAAGTCATTTCGGTCGAGTGATTTCGGCGGCACGCGGCCAAAGAAGGGATGCGACAGCATTTCGGCAAGGCGCGTTGCGTCCACCGTGCCTGAGGCTGCCAGCGCACCATCGCGGTCAATCGGCTGGCCGGTGTGGCGATGCGCCCAATCATCCATGGCCGCATTGCCGGGCCCTGTGTCGAAGGCAAGCAACTCACCTGCCTCACCCACAAAGGTCACGTTGGCAACGCCGCCGATGTTGAGAACAGCGACCGGCAATTGCGTGCGCAGCCCCTTCACCAATGCCTGATGATAGACGGGTACAAGCGGCGCGCCCTGCCCGCCCGCCGCCACATCGGCCGAGCGAAAGTCGAAGACGACCGGAATGCCGGTCGCCTGTGCCAGCGCATCGCCATCACCGATCTGCCAGGTCAGGCGTTGATGGGGGCGGTGCAGGACCGTTTGTCCGTGAAATCCGGCATGGTCGATGTCGCGCGGCGAAAGACCTGCCGCAGCAAGCACACGCCGCACGGCTTCAGCGTGGCTTTGGGTCAGAAGGGTTTCGGCTGCCGCAATGGGGGCGGTGGATGCCGCATCCAGACCCGCGCCGGCAGCGGCGGTGAGGGCCGCCTTGAGCGTTGCACGTTCTTCCGGCGTATAGGCGAGTGTCAGCGCCGGGCCAAAGCCCGTCACATGCTCGCCATCGGTCTCGATCAGGGCGGCATCAACCCCGTCCAGCGAGGTGCCGCTCATCAGGCCGATGATGCGCCAGGATTTTGCTTGCGCGCCCATCCCGTGTTACTCCCACGCCCCCTGAAATCCATCCGGCCCAAACTGCCTTACCGACATGACCCGCTTCAAGTCCGCGTTTCTCAACCTCGTCCATGAACGCCGCGCCGTGCATCAATGCACGGACACGGCGGGCCTCGACCAGCTTTGCGCGTCGGGTGTGGTTACCGGTTATATCGGCTTTGACTGCACCGCGCCCAGCCTTCATGTCGGCAGCCTGATGCAGATCATGACGCTCAGGCGGCTGCAGCAGGCGGGGCACCGGCCCATCGTCGTGCTCGGCGGGGGCACGACCAAGGTGGGTGATCCCTCCTTCAAGGATGAATCGCGGCCCTTACTGACGGACGAATTAATCGCGCAGAACACGGCCGGCATCCGCCATGTGTTCGAGCGCTTCCTCACATTCGGCAATGGCCCGGCCGATGCCGTGATGGTGGACAATTCCGAATGGCTGGATGAACTCAGATACGTGCCCTTCCTGCGCGAGGTTGGCCGCCACATGTCGGTCAACCGCATGATCTCGATGGACAGCGTGAAGCTGCGGCTTGAGCGCGAGCAGAACCTCACCTTCCTCGAGTTCAACTATATGGTGATGCAGGCCTATGATTTCGTCGAACTGAACCGGCGCTATGGCTGCCGTCTCCAGATGGGCGGGTCCGATCAGTGGGGCAACATCACGGCGGGCAGCGATCTTGCCGGGCGCATGGGCCTATCGCAGCTTTACGGCCTCACCACGCCGCTGATCGCGACGGCATCGGGCGTGAAGATGGGCAAGACCGTATCGGGCGCCGTCTGGCTGAATGCGGATATGCGTTCGCCCTATGACTACTGGCAGTTCTGGCGCAACACCGAAGACGCCGATGTCGGCCGCTTCCTGCGCATCTTCACCGAGATGCCGGAAGCCGAGATCGCGCGGCTTGAAGTCCTGCAGGGCGCCGAACTGAACGATGCCAAGAAGGCGCTGGCGACCGCCGCGACCACGATGGCCCACGGCAAAGATGAAGCCGACAAGGCTGCCGCCACCGCGCGCGAAACCTTCGAGGGTGGCGGGCTTGCGCGCGACCTTCCGTCGATTCTGGTGGCCGCCGACAAGCTCGCAGCCGGCTATCCTGTCTTTGCCGCTTTGGTGCAGGCAGGGCTTGCGGCCAGCACGTCAGAGGCACGGCGCGCGATTGCGGGTCAGGGCATCCGCGTGAACGATCAGGTCGTGACCGACGAGAAAGCCGTCATCAGCGCAGCCGACATGGGGTCGGAAGGCGCCATCAAGCTTTCGCATGGCCGGAAAAAGCACGTGCTCATCAGGCAAGGTTAAGGCGAAGCCTTAACCCTTCTTTGCACCATGAAGCGCGCCTTGCCGAAGTCGGCTGGCCCAACCTTGTTGGCCCAACCTTGTTGGCCCAATTTTGCTGGCACGAGGTTTGCGACCTTTGAGGTGTGACGTCTCTCAGCGGCACACAGCATAAAGGCGACGGCCACCATCCGGCGCCCCACCAAATCAGCAGCAGCTCGCAGATCGGGCGCCGGCCTCACCATCCGGCGCCCGCCGCAAGGCCCCCCAGATGATCCGCATCGCCCTCACCCTCGCCATGGTCCTTGGCCTCACCACACCGGCGGCGGCCTTCAATCCAGACCAGGTTGCCGGCGTTGAAGCAGGCGTGGCTGATTGTCCCGATTGCGACTTCACCGGCGCAAACCTCCAATTCCAGTGCGTGAAGACGGGCGACCTGTCGCGCGCGCGCTTTGACGATGCCAATCTGAAATATGCCTGCATGCGCGAGACGACCCTTGTCGGCACGTCCTTCCGCAATGCCGACCTGACCGGCGCCAATCTTTCGGATGCCAATCTCGACGGTGCCGATCTCGACGGCGCGACCTTGCGCCTGACGCTCATCCGCGGCACGGACCTTTCGGGCGCGCGCAATCTGACCCAGGACCAGATCGCCATGGCCTGCGGCGACGACCGCACCCGCCTGCCACCGGGACTTTCCGTCCATCCCTGCGAGTAGCGCCGCCTTGCGGAAGTGCTAGTCTTGCCCCGCCGTTCCCGGGGGGAAGACGCCATGCACGCACGCCGCATCCTGACAGTCACCCTGTCTGCTCTCGCGCTTTCCGGATGCCTTTCCGGCGCGGACATCGCCGAGCGCGCGGTCGAGCACAATATCGCGGTGGCCGACACAGCCAACAAGCTGGTGCTCCTGAATGTCGTGCGTGCGAGCCTGCGCCACCCGGTGATCTATACGCAGCTGACAGGCGTCAGCGAGCAGATCTCGGGCGGGCCATCAGCCTCAATCTCCATTCCCTTCGGACCGGATGCCTTCAACGCCTACAGCGCTGATGGTGCCTTCGGCGCCAGCGGCTATGCCTCGATTTCAACCGCGCCGCTTGAAGACCAGGAATTTTATGCAGGCGTGATGACGCCCCTGTCGCTCGGCGACATCGACTATTACCTTGATGCCGGCTGGCCCAAGAACCTCATCTGGACGCTGACGGTCGAGAACTTCACCGCCACGCGATCGCTCTATGCACAAGTCATCGCTGCCAGCAACGCCATCTGCGCCACCAGCATCGGCGCGATCCAGTGCACGCGGCTTGTGGCCGGACCGCAGCCGCGCATGGACGCGGCGGGCGAGACCGTCTTGCTCGACAACAATCCGCGCAATGCTGCCGAGTTCGCCCTGTTCCAGGACTTCCTGATGCGGCTGGAACTCCTCGACATGTCGGTCGAGCTGGTCACCGCCACCAATGAATTGCGCCTGCCCGCGACCGCGCAACTTCTCGCCAATGCGGAGCAGATCAACAATCTTCTCGCGACGGGTGCCAGCGTGCGTACCGAGGGGCGCGAGATCGTGGTGACCGTGCCCTATGCCCTGCCGGTCTTGCGGATCGGCGGCATTGAGCGCGCGGGCGAAGATCGCGTGGTGGGGCTTACCGCACACACGCGCTCGCCCGACGCCATTCTTTTCTATCTCGGCGAAGTGGCGGGCGCAGATCAAGCCATCGAGGTGCATGTGGGCGGCGGCACGAGTGCGCGCTTTGTGCCGCTCTTCCCGGTCAAGTCATGCGCGGGCGGTTGCGGCAGCAGTGCTGTCGAAGTCGATTATGACGGGCGTTCATGGGCGATTGATGCCGATGAAGGCGGGCGGGCGATGCAGGTGATTGCGCTCATTCACCAGGTCTTCGGCCTCCACAAGCGCGCCTATGCGCCGCCGTCGTCGAATGCGGTGACGGTGATCAATTGACCTTGCTTCGATTCAACATGTTGCTCGAAGGGGCCGGGATTTCGCCAGCCTCAACCTTTCTGCTCCGGCACCAGGACACCGACATGGTGCCAGGCTTTTCCACCTACAGGCTGTGGCGGGATGATCGCACTGAATTTTCGCGATACGAACGCACCCAAAGCCGGGTAGAATTCATTGTCGGCGGCCACGTGGCGTCATTCGTTGTTGACCCAACCGGCGCCGAACTCTTTGTCGGTCTCTCGTCCGTAACCGGAGTGGAACAGCAGTCTGCTGCACAAGGGTTCTCATTCCTGCGTACTGAGCGCTTAGATGCATCCAGTGCGACAAACATCTATCAGTTCGCGCGCGATGACCGGTTTTCGCCCTATGAGGGCCGCCTTGTGATTGACTGGGGACCAGGTACACGCCGCTGGGATCAGCGCGCGCATCTGCAGGACAAGACCATCATTGAACTCCGCGCGAAGGTGCAGGACGACGAATGGCCCGGCTATATGGGCATACGTCTTGCTGCAAGCGATGTTCCCACAATGTCACCCGGCTGGAAGTCACGGCTGGGTGCCGTCAACGGCGTCTATCTGCTCGTTTGCCCGGAGAGTGGTGAACAATATGTGGGCATAGCGCATGGCCAAGGCGGGTTCCTCGCCCGCTGGGAGCAATATGCTGCCGATGGACACGGGGGCAATCAGCTCTTGAAACAGAGGCTGAAGCGCACGCAGGCCCCCCTCGATATCTCCATCCTTGAGGTGTTCGGATCAATCACCACGCGCGATGAGGCGTTCAAGGCCGAAACGAGATGGAAACTCGCGCTCGGCACGCGCGCGCACGGCTTGAACGCAAACTGATTTCCCGAGCTTACGGCTTTTCCGGCATCACCACGCGGATGTTGAGTTCGCGCAGCTGGCGCGGGGTGACTTCCGAGGGTGCGCCCATCATCAGATCTTCGGCGCGCTGGTTCATCGGGAACATCGTGATCTCGCGCAGGTTTTCTTCACCCGCCAGCAGCATGACCATGCGGTCAATGCCGGGCGCGGTGCCGCCGTGGGGCGGTGCACCGAAGCGGAACGCGTTCAGCATGCCGCCGAATTTTTCCTCAACCTCATCGCGCGGATAGCCGGCGATCTCGAAGGCCTTGAGCATGATCTCGGGCTTGTGGTTGCGGATCGCGCCCGACGACAATTCGATGCCGTTGCACACGATGTCGTACTGGAAGGCCGTCATGCCCAGGATCGTTTCCTTCGCGCCGGGATCAAGGGCGAGGAACGCTTCATGATCGAAGTTCGGCATGGAGAACGGGTTGTGCGAGAAATCGATCTTCTTCTCGTCCTCGTTCCATTCATACATCGGGAAATCGACGACCCAGCAGAAATGGAAGTCGTAGCCTTTGGGCGATTTGAGGCCCAGTTCGGTGCCGATGCGCAGACGCGCGGCGCCCGCCAGCTTTGCGGCCTTGTCGGCCTTGTCGGCGGCAAAGAACACCGCATCGCCTGCCTTGAGGCCAGCCTTGGCGACGATACGCGCCTGCACGGCTTCGGGAATGAATTTGGCGATCGGTCCCTTGCCCGCAAGCTTTCCGCCATCATCCTCAAACACGATGTAGCCGAGACCCGGCGCCTTAAATTCGGCGCGCGCCCAATCATTCATCTTGTCAAAGAACGAGCGCGGTTGGGCAGCTGAACCCGGAGCCGGAATGGCGCGAACCACACCGCCCTGTTCGATCACGCCCCTGAATGCCTTGAAGGTGACGGTCGCGTCGTTGAACTCGTCCGTCACGTCGGCAATCACGATGGGATTGCGAAGGTCGGGCTTGTCGGAACCATATTTCAGCATCGCATCGGCATATCTGATGCGCTCGAACCTCATCGGACTGATGGTACGGCCTTCGGCGAATTCCTCGAAGAGGCCATGCAGCACGGGTTCAACCGCGTTGAACACGTCATCCTGCGTCACAAAGCTCATCTCAAGATCAAGCTGGTAGAACTCGCCGGGGCTGCGGTCGGCGCGCGCGGCCTCGTCGCGGAAGCAGGGCGCGATCTGGAAGTAGCGGTCAAAGCCCGCCACCATGATGAGCTGCTTGAACTGCTGCGGCGCTTGCGGCAGCGCATAGAACTTGCCGGGGTGGAGGCGCGACGGCACAAGAAAATCGCGCGCACCTTCCGGGCTTGACGCGGTCAGGATCGGCGTCTGGAACTCGGTGAAGCCCTCCGCAATCATGCGGCGGCGGACGCTCGCAATGATGTTGGAGCGCAGCGTGATGTTGCGGTGAAGCTTGTCACGGCGGAGGTCAAGGAAGCGGTATTTGAGGCGCGTCTCCTCGGGGTAATCGAGGTCGCCAAAGACCGGCACGGGCAACTCGCCCGCTTCGGACTGGACGGCGCTTTCATCGATCCGCAGTTCGACCTCGCCGGTCGGCAAATTGGTGTTCACGGTCTCGGGCGAGCGGGCAACAACGCGGCCGGTCAGCGTCAGCACCCATTCGGAGCGGGCGGTGTCGGTCACCTTGAAGGCCGGGCTTGAAGGGTCGACCACGCATTGCGTAATGCCGTAATGGTCGCGCAGGTCGATGAAGATGAGGCCGCCATGATCGCGGCGACGGTGAACCCAGCCCGACAGGCGGACGGTTTCGCCGACATGGGACTTCCTCAAGCCCCCGCAAGTATGGGTCCGATAGGCGTGCATTTTGACCGCTCCCGAGCAATGGCCGCGGGTTGTGCCCACCCCCAAGCCAGCCTGTCAAGCGCGCCGAAGATGGGTTATAGGGGCGCCATGAAAATCATCACGACGACCCCGGAACTGGCCGAATTCTGCGCCCGGATGGCCCAAGAGCCCTTCGTTGCCATGGACACCGAGTTCATGCGCGACCAGACTTATTGGGCCAAGCTCTGCCTCATTCAGGCGGCCGGCAAGGATGACGCCGCCATCATCGATCCCCTCGCGCCCGGCATTGATCTGGCGCCGTTCTGGGAACTTCTGCGTGCGCCGCAGACGGTGAAAGTGTTCCATGCCGCGCGGCAGGACATCGAGATTTTTCACACCCAGGGCAAGGTGCTGCCCGCACCGATGTTCGACACGCAGATCGCGGCCATGGTGTGCGGCTATGGCGAGTCGGCGTCCTACGAATCGCTGGTGCGCCAGATCTGCAAGGGCGTGATCGACAAGACCCACCGCTTCACCGACTGGGCGCGACGCCCTTTGAGCGAACGCCAGCTTGCCTATGCGCTCGATGACGTGACTTTCCTGCGCGATGTCTATCGCTCGCTCAAGGAGCGGCTCGACCGGACGGGACGCGCCGGCTGGGTGGCCGAGGAAATGGGTGCGCTCATTTCCGCCGAGACCTACGAACTTGATCCGGAAGAATCCTGGCGCCGCTTCAAACTCCGCTCCGGCTCGAAGAAGATGCTCGCTGTTCTCAAAGCGATTGCCGCATGGCGCGAGCGTGAGGCGCAGGCGCGCGACGTGCCGCGCGGGCGTATATTGAAGGACGACGCGGTGCTCGATATCGCATCGCACGCGCCTGCCACCGCCGAGGCAATGGATCATGTGCGCTCGATCCCCAAGGGCTTTGCCCAATCCCGCAGTGGTCAGGGCCTTCTTGAGGCCATCAAGCGCGGACTTACGATGAAGCCCGAAGACGTGCCCCAGCTTGAGCGCGATGACCGCCGCCAGGAGGCTGATCCCGGCATCACCGACATGCTGAAAGTGCTTTTGCGCCTCAAGGCCGAGGAGCATCATGTGGCCGCGCGTCTTGTCGCGTCTGCATCCGAAGTCGAGCTTCTGGCAGCCGACGATGACGCGGACGTGCCCGCGCGGCACGGCTGGCGCTTCGAGATTTTCGGCAGCGATGCGCAGAAGCTCAAGCGCGGCGAACTGGCGCTTGTCGCCGAGAACGGCAGGCTGAAAGTGCTGGCGCGCTCGGCGCTCTAGCTGATGTCGATGCGGGGCGTCCGGCCAAACGCGTCCGCAAGTTCGGCGAGGCGACGCTCCACCGGTTCGCCGATCACCCCGGCGCGGCGACGCGACAATGTGAGCGCGAGATCGCTCTTGCCCAGCGTCAGCGTGAAGTCGGAACCAACGCCCGAGGCAGATCCCGCCAGCACATAGGCAAGCCGCAGCGCCAGCCCAAGCCGCATCGCGCGTGTGGCGACTTCGCTGCCCGCCCAGCGGCGCATCGGGCCGATCAGTTCATCCTCAACCTCGTCACCGGCATAGCGGTGGAAAAGCGTGAGTGCGAGGAAAGCGCGCTCGCGATGGCCGATGCCGGCGATCTGCGCCTGCAGCACATAACGGAAGGCCAGCTCGGCGCGATAGTCGGGATGCTCGCGCCAGGCGGAATCAGCCAGAAGGCAAGCGGCGCGGCGCAGGCGCAGGCCCGCCGGGTCCTCGTCACGGAACAAGGGCGCCGTGAATGCTGCAAGCAACTCACCCACATTGGCAACACGGCCAAAGCGCGCGGCGGCGGCATGGCATGCATCGAGAAGCGGGTCGCGGGCGCGCTGATCCGCGCTCAGGCGTTTGAAAAGAACACCTTCGCGCACGCCGAAGGCCGAGATGACAACCCGGTCAATCTCGGTTGCCTTCACCAGCCGCTCCAGCACCAGCGCGCCATAGGGAAGGGATTCCGCGCGCCGCCGCGGAATGCCGGTAATGCGCTCCAGCGACTTGCGGCTTTGCCCTGACAGGAATTGCGCAAGCTTGATGGTTTCGCTGCGTGATATTTCATAGCCGTGCAGAACCGAAACCGGGTGTTCGCTTTGCTGCTGGTGAATACGAGCAAAGCTGCGCCAGGCACCGCCCACCGCATAAAGCGCGCGGGATTTCAGACGGTCGAGGCCGGGCGTCGCGCGGAGCGCCTCGTCGACGATTTCCTTGGCGCGATCCATGCGCTCGCCCGCCATGTCCATCAGGCGCAAGGGACCAAGCGGCAATGTCGTGCCCTGGCCCAGCCTGCCGCCGGCGACCTGTGTCAACTCAAGGCTGCCGCCGCCAAGATCGCCGACCAGCCCGTCGGCATCGGGCAGGCCCGACAATACGCCCAGCGCCGCGTATTCCGCTTCTTCGGCACCGGTCAGAACGCGCACGGGGGCGCCGGCGGCTGCTTCCGCACGGGTGACGAATTCGCGTCCGTTCCTTGCGTCGCGCACGGCCGCCGTTGCGACAATTTCCATCACCGGCACGCCAAGGTCGGTGCTGACCGCTCGAAACCGCGCAAGCGCGGAAAGCGCCAGGCGCATGCCGTCGGCATCGAGCTTGCCGGAGGAGGCAAGCCCGCGCCCCATCGCGCAGATCGCCTTTTCATTGAACAATGTTGTCGGATTGCGCGTCAGCCCCTCGAACACGACAAGGCGCACGGAGTTTGATCCGATGTCCACGACAGACACGGGTCCCGAGGCTGCCGCGACTACGGGCGCTGCCGGTTCGGCGGGCGATGCAATCGCCTTGGCGGTCTGGTCAGTCAGGGCCACGGGAAGGGGTCCGCCTGTCTTTGCCCGTGGTCGCACGGGATGCCGGCAAGGACGGCGGCGGATCGATCTTCACGGCCTTGCCCCGGCCCGACAGGCTGGGGTTGGTCATGAAGTAGTCATGGGCGCTGAAGGCACCGTCGCGCATGGCGCCGTCGGCACGGACATATTGTCCATCCGGCTGCAGCGTCCAGCTTTGCGCCTCGTCCTTCAGATACGCCATCATGATCTGGTCCAGGATCTGCTGATGCACCGTCGCGGTCGTTACCGGTGCCAGCACCTCGACACGGCGGTCAAGGTTGCGGGGCATCCAGTCCGCAGACGAGATGTAGACCAGCGCCTTCGGCGAGGGCAAGCCGAACCCGTTGCCAAAGCAGACCATGCGGCCATGTTCAAGGAAACGGCCGACCACGCTCTTGATCGTGATGTTCTCCGAAAGGCCGGGAACGCCGGGACGCAGGCAGCAAATGCCGCGGACGATTCCCGTGATCCGCACACCGGCGGCACTGGCACGGTAGAGGGCGTCGATCACGCGGGGGTCCACCAGCGAATTGAGCTTGAACCAGATGGTGGCGGGGCGGCCTGCTTTGGCGTGGGCGATCTCGGCGTCGATGTGCCGCAGCAACGTGTCGCGCATGGTCAGCGGCGACATCGCCAGTTTCTCCAACCGCGCCGGCTCGGCGTAGCCGGTGATGAAGTTGAAAATCTGCTGGGCATCACGCGCCAGCACGGGATCGGCACTGAACAGCGACAGGTCGGTATAAATCTTGGCGGTCACCGGATGATAGTTGCCGGTGCCGACATGGACATAGGAGACAAGCCCGCCTGCCTCACGCCGCACGACCAATGACAGCTTGGCGTGCGTCTTCAGCTCCATGAAGCCATAGACGACCTGCACGCCTGCGCGTTCCAGCGCCATCGCCCATTTGATGTTGGCCGCCTCATCAAAGCGCGCCTTCAGTTCGATGATGGCGGTCACGGACTTGCCCGCTTCCGCCGCCTCGATCAGCGCGCGGACGATGGGTGAGTCCTTGCTGGTGCGGTAAAGTGTCTGCTTGATCGCCACCACATCAGGATCCTGGGCCGCCTGCCGCAGGAACTGGACCACGACATCAAAGCTCTCGAAGGGGTGGTGAACCAGAAGGTCCTTTGCCTTGATCGCCGAGAAGCAGTCATTGCGGTAGTCGCGGATACGCTCGGGGAACCGCGCATGGTAGGGCGCGAATCTGAGGTCGGGCCGGTCATCGGGAATGAGCTGGGCGGTGTCGGCAAGGCCGAGCAGGCCTTTCACCACAACCGGTTCGCGATCCTGCAACTCCATCTCGGCGGCGATGAATTTCAGCAATTGCGGCGGCATTGACGCCGAGACCTTGAGGCGGATGACATCGCCATGGCGGCGGCGCTTCAATGCGGTCTCGAACACGCGCACGAGGTCTTCGGCTTCCTCCTCGATCTCGATGTCGCTGTCGCGGATGATGCGGAAGGCACCATGCGCCAGCATCTCGTAGCCGAAGAAGATGCGCTCAATGAAAAGAAGGACAATCTCCTCAACCGAAATGAAGCGGATGGGCGTACGCTGACCGTCAGCGCGCGGGGACGCTGGTGCGGGAAGCCGGGTGAAGCGCTCAACGATCTGCGGCAGCGGCACCAACGCGTTGAGCAGGCGTCCATCGCTCCTGCGGCGGAGACTGAGCACAAGCGTAAAGCCGAGATTGGGGATGAAGGGAAAGGGGTGCGCCGGGTCTACCGCCAGCGGTGTCAGGACAGGATAGATCTGGTCCTGAAACCGGGTTTCGAGGAAGGAAAGCTCGTCAGGCGAAAGTTCGGCGGCGGCCAGAAGCTGGATACCTTCCTTGCGCATGTCGGCATGGATCTGTGCGAACATGCGCTGCTGCTCGGCCATCAGGACGGCAGCCTTGGCATCGATGAGCTGCAATTGCTGGGTCGGTGTCAGGCCATCATCGGAAACGGCGGCGACGTTCTCGCGCATCTGGCCGACCAGACCCGCGTAGCGGACCATGTAGAATTCGTCGAGGTTGTTTGCCGAGATCGACAGGAAGCGCAGGCGCTCCAGCAGCGGGTGGCGCAGATTGCTCGCCTCGGCCAGCACACGCGTATTGAACTCAAGCCAGCTCAGTTCGCGATTGATGAAGCGGCGCGGAGCAGTCGCATCGATGACAAGCGGTGCCGTCATGTCCTGCGTGCCGGATACAGGCCATTCGCCACCCGGCACCTCGGGCGGGCGATCACTTTTGTTATCGTCGTCATCAGAAGACATGTCATCAACTCAAACGCTGGCACAAGCGCGGGGGGGGGGGCACCCAACCACCTTTTCTAACAGCCAATGTTTTCCGGCTGATTTATGACGCTGCCAACACAAGCCATGGCTGCAAGCAATATCAACGAGTTATTCACCAAGAATGTCGCGGGCGAGCGCGATCGTGACGGGTTTCTTGGCAATCAAGGCCGCCTCGTCCAGGCGCGCGGCGATCCGGGCTGCGGCGGCGAGTGACCGCTCCAGCCGCGGCACGAGATAGGGCACAAGGTTCTCGGCGACCTTCAATTGGCGGTCAGCAAAATGCTTCAGAAGCACGGCAGCGAGCAGCGCGTCGTCCGGTGGCGCAATTTCGGCAAACAAGGCGCCGCGCATCCTCGTGGCAAGGTCAGGCAGGCTGATCTGCCAGCGCGCGGGCGGCGTGCGCGATGTCGCAAGGAACCCGTGGCCTGTTGCTGACACCCGGTTGAAAAGATGGAAGACGATTGCCGGGTCAAGTCCGCCGGCCAGCGCATCATCCAGATCTTCAAGCGCCAGCGGTGCATTGCCTGCTGCATCGGCGCTGACTTTCGCAGCTTCCGAAGCGGGCACGACAAGTGCTGCGCTGCGCGACTGCCAGACATGGACGAGATGCGATTTGCCGGAACCCGTTGGCCCCGCGATCACGCAGGCGCGCGGCTGCCAGTCGGGCCAGCGGTCAATCAAGGCCAAAGCCAGCGCATTGCTGCCGGAAACGAAAAAATCGCTCCGGCCCATGGCGGGCCGCGCCGCAAGGCCGAAGGGCAAGGCGATCTGCGCCATGACGCTTTATGCCTTCTTGCCAGGCCCGGGCACATCGTCCTCGCCCATCGCCTTCAGCCAGGTCACGAGATAGAGGAGGCCCGATGCGACCGTCGTGCAGCCGACGATGATGGCGCCGATCTCAATCGCCCGGGCCGCATCAAAGTTCATGCCGAGGGCCGCAAGCACAAGTCCTGCCAGCGCGATCTGGCCGGCTGTGTTGATCTTGCTGATGCGCAAGGGCGCCATGCGCATCGGCTTGCCGATCACATAGGAAATCATGACAAAGACGACAATCGCGATGTCGCGGCTGACGACGAGGATCACGATCCATTGTTCCAGATGGAACATGAGGCCGAGCGTCACATAGATGCTGACCAGAAGCGCCTTGTCGGCCACCGGATCAAGCATCGCGCCAAGCTCGCTGCGCATGGCGAAGCGCTTGGCAATGAACCCGTCAACCGCATCTGAAACACCCGCCGCAATGAACACGCCAAAGGCGGGCGTGTAACGCCCGGTGACAATCAGCCAGACGATCAGCGGAACCGCCGCAATCCGTGCAATCGTGATGAGATTGGGCAGCGTCATGCTGTCAGCGCGGGGCTTGCCGGTGTGCGGCTCATTGCAGCGTGGGCGCGGGAACAGGCGGGGCGCCGATGGGTGCTGTCACATACGGCGCCAAGCGCAGATAGCCCGGCTCCGCGGGATCAGGCTCCAACTGCCAGAGTTCCTCGGCCAGCGCCTCGTCCAGCAGGTCGCGCGGGCCGCGGAACCGGATGGTGACGCGCGCCTCGCTGACGGTGATGCGGGCCACATCAACGCCGGCAATGCCCGGCACTTCCAGAAGGCGGCGGCGCGTCTCTACCCATTCGGGCAAGGAGGCAAAACTGATGATCGCCGAGATGCCGCTGACCGCTGAATTGTCGGTTGCCGTGCGGCTTTTCCACGTTTCCTGCCATGAGATGGCAAGGTCATAGGTCGCTGTCTGAAGCGCCTCGTCATCGCTGCCACCACTGCCGAATGCGGTGCCTTCGGACGTTCCCTTCGCATTTACGCGGGTCCATGCAATCGACGCCTGTCCACCAGCGACGACAGCGCGCGCGATCAGTACTTCATTGGCGCCATAACGCGCGGCCATGGGCTCAAGACGCGCCCAGTCGGCAGAAACAGATGCCGCATCGGGAAAGGCGACAAGGTCTTCGGTGTCGCCCGTCGGCACGACCATCGGCGCCACTTCATCGCGGAACGAGATGTTTCCCCAGGCGCGGGCAAAGGCGTTGTCGCCCCAGAGCACTGCGCCCGACGATCCATCAATCACCGGGATGACCAGCACGGGCTTGGCGCGCGTATCCGTGAAGGACACGCCCGCGCCGCGCAACAGGCTGCGCACCTTGTCGCCATTGAAGGTGTAAGTGATCTCGGCGAGATAGCGGGTCGAGCTTGAGCGCTCGTTCTTCACCTCGAACCCGGTGATGAGTTCATCCAGCGAGGTGCCGTCCAGCTCCGGCATCTTGCTCCATTCGGATTGCGGGGTCAGGCGCTTGAACAGCCGCGCGAAGGCTTCAGCCCGGCCGGTGGGGATCGCCTGGTCGCGTGCGGCCGTCGCCGACGAACCCGACGCATCCACCGGCACGCCGCGCACAGTGAAGATATCGGCGCGCGCCGACGGCACGAACACAAGGAAAAGCAGCGACACGGCCAAAGCCGGCACCAGCGAACGGAACAAGCGCATCATGGAAGCATCCCGGCTCATCCGCCCGGCAATGGCCAGCGGACCGAAAGAGTTTCGTGCATTGGCGGCGATTATAGGGGGTCGGCACGCGGGCGGAAAGCGGCTGCTTTCCCCCATTCCTGCATGATGCGTCACAGCCCCGCTTGACGGCCAAGGCCGGTTCGGTGTGTCTAGCGGCCTGATTTCCGCCCGGGGCGAGCGCCCCAATTCCGGCAAAAGCCCCCATGACCCAGCGCAAGAACGGCTACACCTATGCGGACGCGGGCGTGGACATTGATGCGGGCGAATCACTCGTCGAGAAGATAAAGCCGCTCGCCCGCGCCACGCGCCGTCCAGGTGCCGATGCCGACCTTGGCGGGTTTGGCGGGCTGTTCGACCTGAAGGCGGCCGGGTTCAGGGACCCGATCCTCGTCTCGGGCACGGATGGCGTGGGAACAAAGCTGAAGGTCGCGATCGAAAGCGCCATCCACGACACGGTCGGCATCGACCTTGTTGCCATGTGCGTCAATGACATCGTGGTGCAGGGCGCGGAGCCGCTTTTCTTCCTCGACTATTTTGCCACCGGCAAACTCGACGTCGAGGAAGCCGCAAAGGTGATCGCGGGCATTGCCGAAGGTTGCCGCCAGAGCGGATGCGCGCTGGTCGGCGGCGAGACGGCGGAAATGCCCGGCCTCTACAAGTCAGGCGACTATGACCTTGCCGGATTTGCGGTGGGTGCCGTCGAGCGTGACGCCGTGTTGCCGCGCCATGCCATGATGAAGCCGGGCGATGCGCTGATCGGCATTTCATCGTCAGGCGTCCACTCGAACGGTTTTTCCCTGGTGCGCCGCCTTGTGGCAGATGCGAAATTGCCTTGGGATGCGGCGGCACCCTTTGCCAAAGACACGACGCTTGGTCGTGCCCTGCTTGCGCCCACGCGGCTTTATGTGAAGCCGATGCTGACGGCGATCCGCGCGTTGCCGGTCAGCGGCATGGCCCACATTACCGGCGGCGGCATCACCGACAATCTGCCGCGCGTCTTGCCCGAGGGGCTCAATGCGGAAGTGGAGCTGGCGAGCTGGCGCCTGCCGCCCGTCTTCGCCTGGCTGATGCGTCAAGGCGGCATCGCGGAAGCCGAGATGCTGCGCACCTTCAATTGCGGCATCGGCATGATCGTGGTGATTGAAGCCGAAAAGGCCGACGCGTTGACGCAGCTTCTGGTGCGCGAGGGCGAGAGTGCGCGCGTCATCGGCAAGCTGGTCGCGGGCGAAGGCGAACCCAGGGTCATCTACACGGGCACGCTTGTCCCATCATGAGCGCTGAACACAAGGCGCGGGTGACCGTGCTCGTTTCCGGGCGTGGCTCCAATCTTTCGGCACTCATGGCCGCTTGTGCGGATCCCGGCTTTCCTGCCCGCATTGTGCAGGTCATCTCGAATGTGCCGGGGGCTGGCGGGCTTGTTGTTGCCCGCGACGCCGGGCTTGCGACTACGCTTGTCGATCACAAGGCCTATGCGACGCGCGATGCCTTTGAGGCTGCCCTTGCGCGCGCCATCGATGCGGGCGCGCCCGAGATCATCTGCCTTGCGGGCTTCATGCGGTTGTTGTCGGGCAGCTTCGTCAACCGCTATCGCGGCCGGATCATCAACATCCACCCGTCGCTTCTGCCCGCCTTCAAGGGGCTGAAGACACACAGGCAGGCGCTGGCGGCGGGTGTGCCTGAGCATGGCTGCACGGTCCATTTTGTCGAGCCGGACATGGATGCCGGGCCGATCATCGCGCAGGCAAAAGTTCCGGTCCTGCCGGGTGACGATGAAGCGTCGTTGGGTGCCCGCGTGCTGCAGGCAGAGCACGCGCTTTATCCGCGCGCGCTGGCGATGGTGGCCAATGGTGCGGCGCGTTACGAGAATGGCCGCACCATCTTTACCGTCTGAATTTCAGCCGACGATTTCGGTGCCAGCGAAGAAATAGGCGATTTCCTGGGCGGCGGTTTCGGGCGCATCCGAACCGTGGACAGAATTTGCCTCGATCGACTCGGCAAAGTCCTTGCGGATCGTGCCGGCGGCCGCATTGGCGGGATTGGTCGCGCCCATCACTTCGCGGTACCTGGCAATGGCGTTCTCGCCTTCCAGCACCTGGACCACGACCGGACCCGAGATCATGAACTTCACGAGGTCGTTGAAGAACGGACGCTCGCGGTGAACGGCATAGAAGCCCTCTGCCTGGCCCTTCGACATCCAGATGCGCTTCTGCGCGACGATGCGCAGGCCGGCATTTTCGATGTGGGCATTGATCTTGCCGGTCAGGTTGCGGCGCGTGGCGTCGGGCTTGATGATCGAGAAGGTGCGCTGGGTGGTCATGGCGAATATCCGTTGAAACAGGGGGGAAATGCTGGCGCGGGCTTATAGCGGCGTGGCAGCCCCAAGGGCAAGCGGCCACATGCCCCCTGATTGTGCTTGCGACAGGGTGCCCCTCTTCTGCTACCAAGCGCGCAATGCTGAAGATCGAAGACATCACTTGCCGGATTGCCGGGCGCGTCATCCTTGACGGCGCCAGTGCGTTCATTCCCGAGGGCCACAAGGTGGGTCTCGTCGGCCGCAATGGCTCGGGCAAAACGACGCTCTTCAAAGTGATCGAGGGCGAAATGCCCCCGGAATCCGGTCGTATCAGCCTGCCGCGCGGGGCACGGATCGGGCGGGTGGCGCAGGAAGCGCCCGCTGGTGCGACTTCGCTGATCGATACCGTGCTGGCCGCCGATACCGAGCGGCTGGCGCTGCTGGACGAAGCCGAAACGGCAACCGATCCCGGCCGAATTGCCGACATCCATATCCGTCTTGCTGATATCGACGCCCATTCCGCGCCCTCACGCGCAGCCGCCTTGCTGGCCGGGCTTGGCTTCAGCGAACCCGAGATGCACCGCGCCTGCAGCGAGTTTTCCGGCGGCTGGCGGATGCGTGTGGCACTTGCAGCGCTTCTTTTCAGCGAACCCGATCTTCTCCTGCTCGACGAGCCGACCAACTATCTCGACCTTGAAGGTGCGATGTGGCTGGAAGATTACGTCGCACGCTATCCGCGCACGGTCCTCATCGTCAGTCATGACCGCGATTTCCTGAACCGTGCGGTTGATGCGATCCTTCATCTCGAACGCGGCAAGCTCACGCTCTACACCGGCGGCTTCGACACTTTCCAGAAACAGCGCGCGATGCAGGCCGAGCTGTTGCGTGCGGCCAAGGACAAGATCGACACGCAGCGCAAGCACATGCAGTCCTTCGTGGACCGTTTCCGCGCCAAGGCGTCAAAGGCGCGTCAGGCCCAGTCACGGCTCAAGGCGCTGCAAAAGCTCCAGCCCATCGTGCTGCCGGAAGGCGAGCGCGTGGCACCCATCGTGTTTCCCAAGACCGAAACCCTGTCGCCGCCGATCCTTGCACTCGAGGATGTCAGCTGCGGTTATGACGGGCGGACCGTGCTGTCGCACCTCTCGTTGCGCATTGACGCCGATGACCGCATCGCGCTTCTGGGCAAGAACGGCAATGGCAAATCCACCTTCGCCAAGCTGATCGCCGAGCGGCTGTCGCGCATGAGCGGCACGGCAACCCGCGCCTCGAAACTCAAGGTCGGCTATTTCGCCCAGCACCAGCTGGACGAGCTCGACATGGACGGCACGGCGATGTCGCATATGGCGCGCCTGATGAAAGGCGAGCCGGAATCAAAGGTGCGTGCGCGCTGCGGCTTCTTCGGCTTTGGCGTGGACAAGGTCTTGACCAAAGTCTCCAATCTCTCCGGTGGCGAGAAGGCGCGGCTCTTGCTGGCGCTGGCGGCCTTCAATGCGCCGCATCTCATCGTGCTCGACGAGCCGACCAATCATCTCGACATCGAGGCGCGCGAAGCGCTGATGGAAGCGATCAACGAGTATGATGGTGCGGTGGTCATCGTCAGCCACGACCGCCACCTTCTGGAAACATCCGTCGATACGCTGTGGCTGGTGGCCGACGGCAGCGTGCGCCGCTTTGACGGCGACATGGACGAATACGAAGATTACGTGCTGGGCCGTACGCCCAAGAAAGCAAAGCCCGCGCCGGAAAAGGCAAAGCCTGCAGCGGCTGCATCCGCTCACGGCGGCGGTTCATCGAATTTGCGCAAGCGCGCCGATCAGGCCGAGAAGGATGTCGCGCGGCTGTCGGCTGAATTGGGCGCAATCGAGGCCGAACTCGCCAACCCCGCGCTCTACGCGCAGGCGCCCGCCAAGCTCGCCGAATTGTCGCGCAGCCGTGACAGCGTCGCAAAGAAGCTCGCGGCAGCCGAGGCGCTGTGGCTCGATACGACCGCCGCGCTTGAGGGGTAAGGGGGGGATTGTTCCTCCCTCACCGGACCGACTGTTACGCGTCCCCCTACCCCAGCCGGTCGAGGGCGCGCTTCGCTGTTGTGTGCCATTCCTTGTGCAGCTTGCGCACATGAGGCGGTGAGGTTTCCATCACCCGCACGATCTGTGCAAAATGGGGCCTTGCTTCATGGCCACGCCCGATCTGCTCCAGAAACATTGCGTAACGCGCCCGTGCTTCGGGTCCGGGAAAGACCGTCACGACGCTTTCATACTCGGCCACGGCCTCATCCACTTTGCCCTGACCGGCCAAAGCGCGGGCGTAGACGAGATGCCCGTCATTTGACTTGTAACCCGGATTCTCTTTCTGGAAATTGTCGAGCGTTGCTTGGCATTCTGCATAGTCGCCTGCCTCCACGAGCGCGCGGGCAAACCCCAATTGCAGGCGCGGATCGTCGGCAAAGGGACCGCCCATGATGTCACGATAGATCGCGAGGCCTTCATCTGCTCGGCCAAGCCGCAGATATTCTTCCGCAAGCGCCTGGCGCGCATGGGTCGAGTTGGATATTTCCGCCTCCGCGCGCAGAACGCGCAGATAGCGTTCGGGATTTGCGGCGTCCATCGCCTTGGTCTTGAGCTTTTCACCCCCGGGGCTGCGCAACATCTCCGGCAAGACCTCGGCGAGGAAATAGGCGATCGAGCCGACCAGCGGCAGGAAGACAATCACATAGAGCCAAGGAAACACTTTGCCGGAGCGCACGGCGTGGATGACCATTGTCACCATCAGTCCCAAGACCCCGATTGTGTAAATCCAGAACATGGCTACCCCTGCCCTTGCTGTGGCAAGAGCCTAACAGAACCTCAGCTGAACAAAAGATGGCCCTGAAACCGCGATTGCTTCAGGCGCCCTGCTTTTCCCAACGACCGGCTTCTGACTGTTTCCAGTAGGTCGCCATGTGGCCGGCCTTGCGGGCGGATGCCCATTCAGCGCGGGCGGATGCGCGTGCGCCGTCATCGCGGCCATCGAACAGGAGAACCACACGCGCAAGATCGCCGAGGGCTGCCTTGTCCCATGAGGCAGGCGTTGCCCCATCCACCAGAAACACGATTTCAGCGCGGACGGGATTTTCGTCTGTATGCGTCAGGAAAACCGGCTGGCGGGCGGCATGGCCATCATCCGATGTGCCATGCGGCAGGAAAGTATCCGGCCGATAGGTCCACAAATGCGCGTCGATGGCTGCCACGCGCTCGGCCGAGCTTGCGCGCACCAGCGCTTTCCACCCGCGCGCCAGCGATTTTTCGAGCAAGGGGACAAGGGCCGTCTCCAGCGTCTCGCGCTGAAGCTCGTAGAAGAGGACCTCCGGTCCTTGCCCCCCTTCGCTCATCAGTCCTTCGCCTCGCAATTGGCGGCGACAAAGTTGTTGAGAAGGCGCACGCCAAAGGCGGTTGCACCTTCCGGCACGGTTGCCTGCGCCTTGGCGCCCCAGGCAACGCCAGCGATGTCGAGATGCGCCCACTTCACCTTGTTGACAAAGCGCTGGAGGAACACGGCGCCGATGGCCGAGCCCGCCTCGCGGTTGCCGGTGATGTTCTTCATGTCGGCGCAGGCGCTGTCGATCGCGCGGTCATAGCTGTCGGCCATCGGCAGGCGCCAGAGCTTTTCGCCTTCCGCCTTGCCTGCGGCCGTGAGGCTGCCAGCCAGTTCGTCATCATTGGCGAAGACCGCTGCGAATTCCTTGCCGAGCGCGATCATCACCGCGCCGGTCAGGGTCGCCAGATTGACCATGAATTTCGGCTTGAAGCGGTCTTGCGTGTACCAGAGGGCATCGGCCAGCACGAGGCGGCCTTCGGCATCGGTGTTCCAGACTTCAATCGTCTGACCCGACATCGAAGTCACGATATCGCCGGGGCGCTGGGCCTTGCCGTCGGGCATGTTTTCGACAAGACCGATCACGCCGACCACATTCACCTTTGCCTTGCGCATGGCCAGCGTGCGCATGAGACCGGCCACGGCGCCAGCGCCCGCCATGTCCCACTTCATGTCCCACATGCCGTCGCCGGGCTTGAGCGAAATGCCGCCCGAGTCAAAGCAGACGCCCTTGCCGACAAAGGCGATGGGCTCGCTCTTGCCATCGCCGTTCCAGCGCATGACGACGAGCTTGCTCTCGGCCTCCGCACCCTGACCCACGCCCAGAAGCGCGCCCATGCCGAGCTTCTTCATTTCCTTCTCGCCCAGGACTTCGACTTCAAGGCCAAGGTCCTTCATCGCCTCGCAGCGGCGGGCAAACTCGGCAGGGTTGAGGATGTTGGGCGGTTCGGAGACGAGATCGCGCGTGAAGAAGACGCCTTCCGCCAGCGCCTCATGCGCCTTCCATGCCTTTTTGGCGCCGCCTGCATCGGCGGACATCACCACGATTTTGGTCAGCGTCGGCTTGTCTTCCTTCTTCAACTTCGTGCGGTACTGATCGAAGCGGTAAGCGCGCAGCTTGCCGCCCAGCGCCATGCGGCAGGAAGCTTCGGCAGCATCGGCAAAATTCTTGCCCGCCTCGGCCACGAAGGTGACCTGCTTCTCGCCGCTGGCCAGAAGACGCGCGACCGCAGCACCGGCTGCCGCTTCAAGGGCAAGGCCATCGACATTCTTTTCCGCACCAATGCCGGCGACGAGCACGCGTGACGCCTTCGTACCGGCCAGGCCCAGGAACTCCAGCATCTGGCCCTTGGCGCCGGTGAAGCGGCCCGCGGCAATCGCCTTCTTGATGGCGCCGCGCGACGCCTTGTCGAGGGCTGCTGCAAAAGGAGAAAGCACGCCGCCCTCAAAGGCGGTCACGACAAGGGCGCCGTCCACGGATTTGGCGACGGGCGCAAAGCTGACAATCATGGATGGCTCCAAAGTTGTGAAGTCGAAGGACGGCCAGCGGACCCCGCCCGCCTTAAAGCCGCCTTTACCCGGGGCGAGTGGTAGTCTATCGGCATAAGAGAGCCAAGGGGGCGGGCGTGCCAGGGTGCTCCTGTCAGGGCTGCCCGCCAATGGGGTTTTGGGCCGGACCATGCGATTTGGACGCCAGATCAGTGCCTATATTTTCCGGCAGGCAGTCATGCCTTTTGCCGGATGCGTTGCCGCGTTCACGGCCATTGTCTGGCTCTCGCAGTCGCTGCGACTTCTCGATCTTGTGATCAATCAGGGCCAGTCGGCAGGCACTTTTGCCTTTCTGAGCCTGATGGTGCTGCCGAGCCTCCTCATCCATATCGTGCCGGCGGCCTTCCTCTGTGCCGTGCTCTTCACGCTCAACCGCTTCCATCAGGACAGTGAAATTGCAGTCATGTCGGCGGCGGGCATGGGGCGCTGGACGATCCTCAAACCGCTGATGGCACTGGCGGCCCTCGTGGCGGTGCTCATTGGCGGGCTCAATCTCTGGCTCATGCCCGTGGGGATGCGCGAGATGAAGCAGCAGGTCTTTGAGATCCGCTCGGACCTTGCCGCTACAGTATTCCGCGAAGGTTCATTCACGACACCGGCTGCGGGCCTCACCGTCTTTGTGCGCGAGCGCACGAGCGGCGGCGCCGTCAGTGGTATCCTTGTGCATGACAATCGCGACGGCAAGCATCCCGTCACCTACATGGCCGAGCGCGGGCTTCTGACACGCAGCGAGGAAGGTCCGCGGCTGGTCATGGAGGAAGGCGTGATCCAGCGCGTCGAAGCGCATGGCCGCCTCGCGACACTCGACTTCAAACGCTATGTCTTTGACCTTTCGCCCTTCATGGGAAACCAGCAGCAGACTGTCCGCGAAGCCAATGAGCGCTTTCTCGACGAGCTGCTTGATCCGCAAGGGACGACCGACCGCGAGATCAAGCGGCGCAGCAACTATATCGCTGAAGGGCACAACCGCCTTGCCCAGCCGCTTTACCCCTTCCTGTTCGTGCTGTTGGCGGGTGCCTTCCTCCTGACAGGCACATTCAGCCGCCGGGGCTTTGCCTGGCGCGTGGTTGCAGCCGGCACAGCTGCCCTGATCGTACGCCTGATGGGCGTCGGCATCGCCAGCATGGCAGCGTCGTCACCTTCGCTGATCGCCTTCATCTATCTCGTGCCGGTCATCTTTGGCGCGGTTGCGATGGCCATCATCGAGGGCTGGTTGCCCTCGCCCTTTGGTGACTGGCGCCGCAAACACGCGCCCGATGAGCCTGCCCGGCAGGGAGAAGCCGCATGACCGGTGGCCAGGGCCTTCGCCTTTCTTGGACATTGTCACGTTATCTCGGCCAGCGTTTCCTTGCCGGTGTGGGCGGGGCGTTCCTGGTGATCGGTGCGCTCGTATTCCTCATCGAGTTTGTGGAACTCATCAATCGCGGCCTGTCGCGCGATGAGCTGACGATCTTCAGCATATTCGGCATGACGCTGCTCAAGGTGCCGGGCACGATGTTCAAGGCCTTGCCGTTCTGTGTCCTCTTTGGCGCGATCTGGTCATTCGCGCGGCTGACGCGCTCACAGGAACTGGTGATTGCGCGGTCGGCCGGTCTTTCGGTCTGGCAGTTCGGGGCGCCGGCACTTGTCCTTTCCTTCTTCATCGGCGTGCTTGCGGTGACCGCCTACAATCCCGTGTCGGCGACACTCCTGTCGCGCTTCGAGGATCTTGAATCACGCTTCATCAGGGGCCGCACATCCACGCTTGATGTCTTCAAGACCGGCGTGTGGCTGCGCCAGTCGGATGAAACCGGGCAATCGGTCATCCATGCGCTGCGCGTCGGCGAGGCCGGCCAGCGGCTCGAGGATGTCGTCGTCATCCGCTATCGCGGGGCGGATACCTATGCCGGGCGGCTCGATGCCATCAGCGCCTCTCTGCGCAATGGTGCCTGGACGCTTGAGGATGTCTGGGAGCAGCGTCCGGGCGAGGCGCCGGTCCACCATGACAGCTATGACCTCAAGACACAGCTTCTGCCCGGCCAGATCCAGGACAGTTTTGCCTCGCCCGACACGATCTCGTTCTGGGACCTGCCGGGATTTGTCGCGACCGCGGAGGCGGCGGGCTTTTCGGCCATCCGCCACCGCATCCAGTTCTACAGTCTTCTGGCGCTTCCCCTGCTTCTGGCGGCCATGGTGATGATCGCCACCGTCTTCTCTTTGCGGCTTGCGCGATTCGGCGGGGTCGGGCAGCTTGTGGCGGCTGGTGTCGCGACGGGCTTTCTTCTCTACTTCCTGAGTGATCTGACACAGGCGCTGGGCCTTTCCGGCCTCGTGCCTGCCCTGCCTGCGGCATGGGCGCCTGCGCTGGTTGCGGTCCTCTTGGGAACCGCCGCCCTGCTCTATCAGGAGGATGGTTAGGTCTTGCGTTCCGGTCTGGTGCTTGCCGCGTGTGTTGCTGCCGCCATCGGCGCGGCCATACCCGCCCATGCCAAATCGGAATTCGGGAATGATTCCAATCCGCTGGACAGCGATGTTGTGAAAGAGGGCGAGCCGATCCTGCTGCAGGCGGACAACGTCACTTACGACAGCAAGGCCCGGCTTGTCACCGCGACCGGACATGTCGAAATCACGACCGAACAAAGCCGCCTCCTCGCCGACCGCCTCACCTATGAGGAGGAGACCGGCACGGTCACGGCTACCGGCAATGTGAGTCTCGTGGACTCGCGCGGCGCGGTCGCCTTTGCCGACAGCGTGCGGCTCACGGGTGACCTGCGTGAGGGGGCCATTGAAAACCTTGATCTTGTCATCAAGGAAAGCGCCCGGCTTTCGGCTGCCCGGGCCGAGCGCAAAGGCGGCATGGTCACGACCCTTGACCGCGCGGTCTTTACGACCTGCGACCTCTGCAGCGTGGCCGGCGCGCATACGCCGCTGTGGCAGGTGAAGGCCCTTCGGGTCACGCGCGACCAGAACCGCCAGCGCCTCATCTACGAGGATGCGACCTTCGAGCTTTTCGGCGTGCCGGTCGCGAGCCTGCCCTATTTCGAGCAGCCCGATCCCGAGACGCCGCGCTCGTCAGGCGTGCTGTCGCCACTGGCGGGCACCAGCGACAATCTCGGCTATTTCATCGAGATCCCCTACTACTTCGCACTTGCCCCGGATTACGACCTGACGCTTACCCCGCTCATCGGCACGGAGGAGCTGCCGCTGCTCAAGGTGGAGTGGCGCCAGCTCACGCAGAACGGCAATTACTGGCTGGACGGCAGCCTCACCTTTGCCGACGAGCGCGACGAGGATGGCCGTCGTATCGGCCGTCAATCGCTGGCAAGCCATTTGTTCGGCAAAGGCCGGTTCGAGGAAGGCGAATTCACGCGCTGGGGGTTTGATGTCCAGTTGGCATCAAGCGACACCTATCTCAAACGGTTTGAAATCTCGAACCGGGACCGCCTCACCTCGCGGGTCTTTGCGACCTATGACGACAACACGCTGTGGGCCGATGCCAGCGCCTATTACTTCCAGGGCCTGCGTGCGACCGACCGCGAGGGTCTTTCGCCCATCGTGCTGCCGTTCCTGCGGGCCTCCTATCAGCCGGAAGAGGACATTCTGGGCGGCAGGCTGCAGATCGACGCAAGCTTCCTTGCGATCCACCGGACCGACGGCCTCAATACGCGGCGCCTGTCGGCCAGCGCCTCGTGGCAGCGGGCGATGGTGACCGAGCGGGGCGAACTCATCACGCTCTTCGCGCAGTTGCGCGGCGACATCTACCACACCGACCGTCCCGACCCGCTGATCAATCCCGGCATCAGCGATGATACGGCGACGGGGCGCATGCTTGGCCTCGTCGGCATCGATTATCGCTATCCCTTCGTGCGCCCCGCCTTTGACGGCGCGCTGGTGGTTGAACCCATCGTCCAGCTCATCCTTGCGCCCTATGGCGGCAATCCGGGCGGCATTCCCAATGAGGACAGCCAGTCTTTCGAATTCGACGACACCAACCTTTTCTCGATCAACAAGTTTCCTGGTCTCGACCTTTGGGAAAGCGGGCCGCGTGCCAATATCGGCGTGCGTGTCGCCTATATGCTTCCCGATGACGGGCTGATCGAATTCTATGGCGGGCAGACATTGCGCACCGAAGCTGCACGCGTGTTCTCGGCTTCGACAGGCCTTGAGGAAACGCAGTCCGACTTTGTTGGCCGCATCACCTTCAAGCCCAATGACGAAATCTCGATCATCCAGCGCTTCCGTATCGAGAAGGACGACCTGACGGTGCGACGGCAGGAGCTTTACCTGCGCACCGACTATGACTGGCTGCAATTCGATGCCAGCTATGTCCGCCTTGCCCAGGAGGCCGCGACGCCCATCGCCGCCCCGCGGGAGGAAATCGCTGCGGGCGGGCGCCTTTGGGTGTCGGACTACTGGAGCATTACCGGCGGGTTGCGGCGCGATATCGAGCAGGGCGAGATGGTCGAGAGCCGCTTCGGCATCGCCTATGAGGATGAGTGCGCGGCGCTGGAAATCGGCGTGCGGCGCGACTTCACCCGTGACCGCGACATCGAACCTTCGACCTCGATCATGTTCCAGGTGAAGCTCAAGACCTTTGGTGACAGTTCGGACAGGTCGGCATTTGACCGCATGGAGTTCGGCGGCGAAGACGACTTTGAGCCCGGCGGCTGACAATTCGGGCTGAATCAAGGCGATAGCACCCGTTTCCGGACACCGTTGCCGGTTGATCGGGCCCGGAAAACCAGTATCCTCCCGGCCAATTCCGGTGGCCACTTGCCGCAACCGGATTCCCCCCGCCCGTGAGCCCGGTTTTCCATGCTGCGAATTTCAACTGCCCGCCGGTTCCTTGCTGCGGCGGCCCTGATCGTTCCCGCACTTGCGCTTGGGCCTGCCCCGGCATCGGCAGAAGACGTGTCGCGGGCGGCCGCGATCGTCAACGATGTTGTCATCTCGAGCTATGATCTTGAGCAGCGCATCAACCTAGTTTTGATGAGCTCGGGCGCGCCCTCGACGCCGGATACGCGGGCGCGGGTGCGGGACCAGGTCCTGCGCCAGCTGATCGACGAGATGCTCCAGCTTCAGGAAGCGCAGAAGCTGGAGGTCAAAGTCGAAGCAAACGAGATCGAAAGCGCGCTTGGCCGTATCGCCCAGCAGAACAACACGACGGTTGAGGAAGTGCGCGCGACATTGCGCGCCAATGCAGTTGATCTCTCTACCCTTGTCACGCAGATCCAGGCCGAACTGGCATGGGGCAAGCTGATCAATGCACGCCTTGCGCCGCGCGTGAATGTCAGCGAGGACGAGATCGACCTCGTTTACAACCGCATCGCCGAGAATGCCGAGCGGCGCCAGTTCCAGGTCTCCGAAATCTTCCTGTCGGTGGACAGTCCCGAAGACGAGCCGCGCGTGCGCGAACTGCTCGGCCAGCTCTATGGCGCGATGTCGCAAGGCGCGCCCTTCACCGCCATTGCCCGCGAGTACAGCGAAGCGTCATCGGCGGCGCAAGGCGGCGACATTGGCTGGGTGACCGAGGGCCAGCTGCCCGAAGATGTCGAAAAGGTCCTGCGCGACATGCAGCGCGGACAGGTCTCGGAACCGATCCGCGTGGTGGGCGGCTACTACATCGTTGCCTTGCGCGACCGGCGCGAGCGGGTAGGTGCCCCGACTGAAGCGCCGCCCCCGATGCCCGAACGCCCGGCGGGTGTGCCTGAGGGCGCCGTACGCCTGATGCGCGTCGTGATGCAGGTGCAGAGCAATCCCAACGACCAGCAGAAGGCTGAAATCCAGGGCCGGTTGCGCAATCTGCGCCAGGCCATTACGGGATGTCAGGGCCTGTCGGATGTGGTGAAGCGCTTCCCGCGCACCAGCATGCAGTCGTTCGGTGTTATCCGTCTTGCCGACATGAACCCCGATTACCGCCGCATCATCGAGGGGCTGAAGCCTTCCGAAGTGTCGCAACCCTTCGGCACCAGCGCGGGAATCGAGATGCTGGTCGTTTGCGGTGACCGGCCGATGCCGACGATTGTCGATTCAACGCCCTTTGAAATGCCGACCCGCGAAGACATCGGTGAGCGCCTGTTCAATCAGGAGCTTTCGATGCAGGCGCGGCGCTATATGCGCGATCTGCGGCGCGATGCGGTCATCGAAATCCGCTGAGGTCCTGATGAAATCACCCCGCTCCCCCTTGCCCATCGCCGTCACGATGGGCGAGCCTGCGGGCGTCAGTGGCGAGCTTCTGGTCAAGGCATTTGCCGCGCGCGAAAGCCTGAAGCTGCCCCATTTCTTTGCCGTTGCCGATCCCAACTGGCTGGCCGATACCGCGCGCCGCCTGGATATGCCGCTTGATGTGCGCATCGTGCGCGACATCGGCGACATCCCGCCTGTGCCCGACAGTTTCCTCAATGTCGTGCGGGTCGAGCTTGAGGCCAATCCCGAACCGGGCGTGCCCCTCGCCGAAAATGCGCAGGCCGTCATCGAAGCCATCGAGCATGCCGTCTCCTATGCCCTTGCCGGCAAGGCGTCTGCCGTTGTCACCCTGCCCATCCAGAAATCCGTCCTGACGGGTGCCGGCTTCCGGCATCCCGGCCATACCGAGATCCTCGCGCATCTGTGCAAGACCAAGTCACGTCCCGTGATGATGCTGGTCGCGGAAGGGCTGCGCGTCGTGCCCGTGACCGTGCATCTGCCGGTCAAGGACATTGCCAAGGCCCTGACCAAGGATGCGATCATGGCGGCGGCCCGTATCACGCATGCCGCCCTTGTCAGCGACTTCGGCCTCGACAAACCAAGGATTGCGGTTGCCGCGCTCAATCCCCATGCGGGTGAAAGCGGCACGATGGGCCGCGAGGAAATCGACATCATCGCGCCCGCCGTCGCGCAACTCGCCAAAGAGGGGCTTCTCGTCAAAGGACCATTGCCGGCGGACACGCTTTTCCATGCGGGCCAGCGCAAAAAATTCGATGCTGTCATCTGCATGTATCACGATCAGGCGCTGATCCCGCTCAAGACCATCGACTTTGCGGGCGGCGTGAACATGACGCTGGGCCTGCCCATCGTGCGCACCTCACCCGATCATGGCACGGCGCTCGACATCGCGGGTCAGGGCATCGCCGACATCACGAGTTTTGCCGCAGCCCTCAAGCTCGCCCATCATTGCGCCAAGCGGCGGGCGCGCGCATGAGCGCTGCAAGCGACGGGTTGCCGCCGCTGCGCGAGGTGATCCGGGCGCATGACCTCAGGGCCAAGAAGAGCCTCGGGCAGAATTTCCTGCTCGACCTCAATCTCACCGCCAAAATCGCGCGCGCGGCTGGGCCGTTGGACAATGCAACGATCCTTGAAGTCGGACCGGGACCGGGCGGGCTGACGCGGGCCCTTCTGGCCGAAGGGGCCGGGCGCGTCATTGCCATCGAGATGGATCGGCGCTGCCTTGCGCCGCTTGCCGACATCTCGCGCGCCTTTCCCGGCAGGCTTGACGTGATCGAGGGCGATGCGCTGGCCATTGATGAAGCGGCCCTGCTTCAACGCCTTGGGGTCACCGGAACCGTGCGGGTTGCCGCCAACCTTCCCTACAATGTCGGCACGGCGCTTCTGGTGAAGTGGCTGACCACGCCGCAATGGCCATCCTGGTTTGCGAGCATGACGCTCATGTTCCAGCGCGAAGTGGCCGAGCGCCTGACCGCCCTGCCCGCGACATCAGCCTATGGACGGCTCTCGGTTCTCGTACAGTGGCGGGCGCAGGCGCGCCTTCTTTTCAATCTTGCGCCCGAAGCGTTTACGCCGCCGCCATCGGTCACATCGACGGTCGTACGGATCGAACCGCGGGCGGACGCAGCCATGGTTGATCCCGTTCTCATGGGCCGGATCACGGCAGCCGCCTTCGGCCAGCGCCGCAAGATGCTGCGCCAAAGCCTCAAGACATTGGGCGTGGCCGTAGAGCCGCTGCTTGCCGATGCGGGCATTGATCCCACTTTGCGTGCCGAGAACCTTGACGTTGCCGCTTTCGTTGCGCTTGCGCGATCATTTGCCGCGTTGGGCAAAGCACCGGATAGGCAATGATGGTCGCTTGACCGAACCGGAGCAGCCTCATGCATTGCGAAGCGATCACCGAATTTGGTGCCAGACTCTCCCGGCTTGATGTGGCGCTGCCCCAACCCAAGGGCACGGAAGTGCTGCTCAGGGTCGAGCATTGCGGCGTCTGCCATTCCGACGTCCATCTGCATGACGGCTATTTCGACATGGGCGGCGGCAACAAGCTCGACGTGCGGCGCGGGCGGCCCTTGCCGTTCACACTTGGCCACGAGATCCAGGGCTCGGTTCAGGCTTTTGGCCCTGACGCCAAGGGCGTTGCTGCAGGTGATCGTCGCGTCGCTTTCCCGTGGATCGGGTGCGGCACTTGCGCCATTTGTGCGCGGGGCGAGGAAAATCTCTGCAATGCGCCGCGCGCGCTCGGCATCAGTGTTGCGGGCGGATTTGCGAGCCACGTGCTGGTGCCGCATCCGCGTTACCTGATCGATTTTGGTGATGTGCCTGCGGCCCTGGCAGGCACCTATATGTGCTCGGGCCTGACCGCATTCAGCGCAATGAAGAAACTTGGCCATGCCGGCCGCGCTGACCGCATCGTGATTGTCGGCCTTGGTGGTGTCGGCATGATGGGTCTGCAATTTGCCAAGGCGCTGTTCGACAATTCGCCCATCGGTGTGGACATAGATCCGGCCAAGCTGGACGCGGCGGCGCGCGCCGGTGCGGGCATGGTGTTGCGCGCCGACGATCCTGATGCGCTCAAGCAATTGATGGCGGAGACCGGCGGCGGCGCCTATGCGGCTATCGATTTTGTCGGCTCGGAGGCATCACTGCAGTTTGCGACATCGGCGGTGCGCAAGGGCGGCAAGGTCGTGATTGCCGGCCTGTTCGGGGGCGCATTTTCGATGCCGATCCCGATGTTTCCGATGCGGGCGATCTCGATTGCGGGCACCTATGTGGGCACGCTTGCCGAAGCCAACGAGATGATGGTTCTGGTGAAGGCGGGCAAGGTCGCCCCCATTCCGGTGACGGCGCGGCCTTTGTCTGCGGCAAGCGAAACGCTGGATGATCTGCGCAAGGGCAAGATCCTGGGCCGGGTGGTGCTGCAGCCGTAAGAGGCTACTTCGCCAACTTGGCAACGAAGCGCGAGAGGCCGGGCTGGCGCGCACGCTTGAGGCGCTCGGCAACCAGGATCATCTGGACCTCGGCAAAGGCCTGATCAAGGCTGTCATTGACGATCACATAATCATATTCCGCCCAATGCGAGATTTCGGCATCGGCGGTCGCCATGCGTGACTTGACCGTCTCCGCACTGTCCTGCGCGCGGGTGGTGAGGCGCTTTTCCAGCGCCTCGCGCGAGGGCGGCAGCACAAATATGCTCGCCACATCATCGCGCGCGCGTTCCTTCAGCTGCTGGGTTCCCTGCCAGTCAATGTCGAAGACGACATCGCGGCCTTGCGCCAGCGCTTCTTCCACCGGGCGGCGCGGCGTGCCGTACTGACGGCCAAAGACGCTCGCATGTTCCAGAAAACCGTCCTCTGCCACCATGCGCGCAAATTGCTCGGGCGTGGTGAAGTGATAATCCCGCCCATCCACTTCGCCGTTGCGGGGCGTGCGCGTTGTGACCGAGATGGAAAGCGACAGCCGCGGATCCATCTCCAGAAGGCGGCGCGTCAGCGTTGTCTTCCCCGCGCCCGAGGGCGAGGAAAGCACCAGCATGAGACCGCGCCGGTCGATGGCGATGCGCTCCGTCATTCGATGTTGGCCACTTGTTCCCGGAACTGGTCGATCACTGTCTTCAATTCGATTCCGGTCCGCGTCAAGCCGACATCCCATGATTTCGAGCAGAGCGTGTTGGCCTCGCGGTTGAATTCCTGCGAGAGAAAGTCGAGCTTGCGGCCAGCGGGCTCGGGGCCCGCCAGAATGGTGCGCGCCTGCGCGACATGGGCGTCAAGCCGGTCGAGCTCCTCGCGAATGTCATAGCGGGTCGCGAGCAGCGCCTGCTCCTGGGCCAGCCGGTCGGGATTTATTGCTGACGATGCTTCCATGAGCAGGGCGAGCTGGGCTGCAAACCGCGCCTTCAAGGCCTCGGGCGCCCGCACGGCAGCTTCGCGTGCTTCCGCCGCCAGCGCTTCAATCCGGCTGACCTGCGCCGAGAGGACGGTGTGGATCGCCTTCCCCTCCGACCGGCGGGCGACACTGAGACCATCCATGGCCTCACGCAGGCCCATGACCAAGGCTGCGTCGCGGACCTCGGTCTCGCCCTCGTCCTCGCTGCCGCCGTTTTCGATGACGCCGCGCAGGGCAAGAATGCCGTCGGCGCTCGGTGGGGCGACATCCATGCGCGCGCGCACGATTTCCAGCGCCTCGGCCACCCTTGTCAGCATGTCGGCATTGAGGCGAAGCGATGCGGGCGCCTCATGCCGCGTGACAGCAAGCGCGATCTGGACATTGCCGCGCTTGACCTTCTCCTGCACGATCTGGCGGCAGGCTGGTTCAAGCATGTCGAGGCCGGGCGGCATGCGGAACCGCATCTCAAGGCCGCGGCCATTCACGCTTTTGACTTCCCAGACGAAGGAAAGATTGCCAGCAGTCCCGGCGGCACGGGCATAGCCCGTCATGCTGGCAGTCGTCATGGGATCAGTTGCCGCCCTGTGCGTTCCGCCGCTCGATCTCGCGCCAGTGCGCGACGTTGCGGTTATGCTCTTCCAGCGTGCGGGCAAAGGCGTGACCGCCGGTGCCGTCGGCCACGAAATAGAGTTCATCCGTCTGCATCGGATTGAGGACTGCAGCGAGTGAATCGCGTCCGGGATTGCAGATCGGCGTCGGCGGCAATCCATCGATCAAATAGGTGTTGTAGGGTGTCTCGCGGTCAAGCTCGCTGCGGCGGATGCCGCGGCCAAGCGGCTCACCACCGGTCAACCCATAGATGATGGTCGGATCGGATTGCAGGCGCATGCCGATGCGCATGCGGTTCACGAAGAGGCCGGCGATGCGCGGACGTTCGCTGGCCAAGCCGGTTTCCTTCTCGACGATGGAGGCAAGGATCACCGCTTCCTCCACCGTGTCGAACGGCAGGTCAGGGGCGCGGTTCGCCCAGAGTTCGGCCAGAAGCGCGTCGCGGTCGGCCGTCATGCGGGCGATCATTTCCGCACGCGTAGTGCCCCGCTGGAAATGATAGGTCTCGGGCAGCAGCGTGCCTTCGGCCGGCACTTCGGCAATCTCGCCAGAGAGGATCGTATCCTCGTTGAGGATGGCGACGGCCATGCGGCTCGTCTTGCCCTCGGGGATCGTGACCAGGAACGAGACCGGCTGGCCATCGGCCAAGAGGGTCACGATCTCCTCCATGCTGGCGCCGGAGGGAATGGAAAATTCGCCGGCCTGCAATTCGCTGCCGCGCCCCAGCACCATCACGCCCGCGCGGAATACCGCGACATTGGTAATGACGCCTGCCTCGGAAAGGCGCCGCCCGATGGCCGACACGCCCATGCCGCGGTCGATGACCACAATGGTTGCCTCGGCACCCTCGACGGCCGCCGGACCCGGCGCGGTGAATGTGCGCCAGACAAGGAAAGCAAAGCCTGCCGCCGCCAGGACGCCGATGGCGCCGAGCGTCAGGCCCCAGCGCAGCAGGCGCCGCGCAGGCGATGGGTGATGTCCTTCTGTCGTGCCGCCGTTACGCATGCGACCTACCCCTTGCCACGCCAACCCTCACGCGGGCGGCGGCGTCATGATGAGCGTGGCGTTGGTGCCGCCAAACCCGAACGAATTCGAGAGGGCTGCCCGGATCGTGCGCTTCCTCGGCTGGAGCGGCACGAGGTCGATGGGGGATTCGACCGACGGGTTTTCAAGATTGATGGTTGCGGGCGCGATCTGGTCGCGCAGGGCAAGCAGCGAGAAAATCGCCTCGACCGCGCCGGCCGCACCCAGAAGATGACCGACGGATGATTTGGTGGACGACATCGAGACGTTTGCTGCGGCATTGCCAAAGAGGCGCTCCACCGCCTTCAACTCGATCTCGTCGCCCAGCGGCGTCGAGGTGCCGTGCGCATTCACATAGTCAATGTCAGCGGGCGTCATGCCCGCGCGCTTCAACGCCATCTGCATGGCGCGGAAGCCGCCATTGCCGTCCGGGGCGGGTGCTGTGATGTGATAGGCGTCGCCCGACAGGCCATAGCCCACGATCTCGCCATAGATTTTCGCGCCGCGGCGGCGCGCGTGTTCCAGCTCTTCCAGGACGACAATGCCCGCGCCCTCGCCCATCACAAAGCCGTCGCGGTCTTTGTCGTAGGGGCGCGAGGCGCGGTGCGGCGCGTCGTTGAAGGCCTTGGATAGCGCACGGCACGCGGCAAAGCCTGCCATGCCTAAGGGGCAGATCGCGGCTTCGGCGCCACCGGCAATCATCACGTCGGCATCATCCAGCATGATCATGCGGGCGGCGTCGCCGATAGCGTGTGCGCCCGTTGAGCAGGCGGTAACGACCGAGTGGCTGGGGCCCTTGGCGCCAAAGCGGATCGAGATTTCACCCGAGACCAGATTGATGATGCGTCCGGGAATGAAGAAGGGGCTGATGCGGCGCGGCCCCTTTTCCTTGAGTGTGATGGCGGCTTCCTCGATACCGGGAAGGCCGCCGATGCCCGAGCCGACCACCGTGCCGGTGCGGCACTTCTCGTCGTCGGTCTTCGGCTCCCAACCGGAATCGGTCATCGCCATCTGGGCGGCGGCAATGCCGAAGATGATGAAATCATCCAGACGGCGCTGCGTTTTGCTGTCCAACCAGTCGTCGGGATTGAAGAGGCCATCCGCCAATGCGCCGCGCGGCACGTTGGCTGCGTAGTGTGTGTCGATGCCCTCAGTGCTGAAGGCGGAAATCGTGTTGGCGCCCGACTCACCGTTGAGCAGGCGGCGCCACACGTTCTCGACGCCCACGCCCAACGGCGTGACCGCGCCCACGCCTGTGACAACCACGCGCCGCATGCGCATCCGGCGCCTCCGAAGCCTTACTTCGCTTTTTCCTGGATGAACTTCACGGCGTCGCCGATGGTCTGGATCTTCTCGGCGGCGTCATCGGGAATTTCGATGCCGAACTCTTCCTCGAAGGCCATCACCAGCTCGACGATGTCGAGGCTGTCGGCGCCCAGATCGTCAATGAAGCTGGCCTTGTCCGTCATCTTGTCGGCGTCAACGCTCAGGTGCTCGCCAACGACCTTCTTCACGCGATCAGCGATATCGCTCATGTCCTTCGATCCTTCTCAGGTGTTTCCTTGAACTCTTTTTCGCAAGGCCGGGACTGGTAACACAAGCCCCCGCGCCTTGTCAGCCTTGGTCCAGCTTTCGCGGCGGTCTAGGGGTTTGGCCGACCGGATGCAACCATTTTCACCGGAAATCCGCCCATTCCCCAAGCAAAATCAACGCTCAGATCATGGCCATGCCGCCATTGACATGCAGGGTCTGGCCGGTCACGTAACCCGCCTCGTTCGAGGCCAGGAACACGACCGCATTGGCGATGTCGGCACCTTCGCCAAAGCGTCCGGCAGGGATGTTCGCCAGCATGCGGTCCTTCTGGTCCTGCGTCAGGGCATCCGTCATCGGGGTCGCAATGAAGCCGGGAGCGACGCAATTCACCGTGATGTTCCGGCTGGCGACTTCGGCGGCAAGCGACTTCGACATGCCGATGATGCCCGCCTTTGTCGCGGCATAGTTGCCCTGCCCCGCATTGCCGGTCACGCCGACCACCGAGGTGATCGAGATGATGCGGCCCCAGCGCTTCTTCATCATGCCGCGCAGGACCGCGCGCGAGAGCTTGAAGGCCGCCGTCAGATTGACGCGCAGGACGTCATCCCATTCCTGATCCTTCATCCGCATGAAAAGATTGTCGCGCGTGATACCGGCATTGTTCACAAGTATGTCGAGGCCACCCATCGCCGCCTCGGCACGCTTGGGCAAATCCTCAAGCGATGCGGCGTCACCAATGTCGCCGATCACGATGTGGGCGCGTTCGCCCAGTTCGGCGCGCACGGCTTCCAGCGCTTCGGCGCGAGTGCCGCCAAGGGCTACGGTTGCGCCCTGACGATGCAGCGTGCGGGCGATGTCGCGGCCAATGCCGCCACTGGCGCCGGTCACAAAGGCGGTCTTGCCGGTCAAGTCAAACATGAGGCGCTTCCCTTGCGTTCAAAGCATCTTGAGAAAGGCGTCGAGGTCTTCGGGTGTTTCGATGGCAAGGCCAGGCATGTCCTTGGCGATGCGTTTGGCCATGGTGGTGAGCACCTTGCCCGCGCCGCATTCAATGACCGTCGTCACGCCCAAGGCAGGCATCGATTCCACGGTTTCACGCCAGCGCACGCGACCGGTCACCTGCTCCACCAATTGCCGCGCGATGGAAGCAGGGTCCGAGACGGGACGCGCGGTCACGTTGGCGATCAAGGGCAGGCGCGGCGCGGCGAAGGTCACTTTGGCCAGGGCCTCCTCCATCTCGCGCGCGGCGGGTGCCATCAGCGGACAATGGAAGGGCGCGCTGACCGGCAGCATCATGGCGCGCTTGATGCCCTTGGTCTTGGCGATCTCGGCGGCGCGCTCGATGGCCGTCTTGTGGCCGCTGATGACGACCTGACCGGGCGCATTGTCATTCGCGACCGTGCAGATTTCACTTCCGGTCGAGGCTTCGCGCGAAATCTCCTCGGCCTGTGCAATCTCGGCACCCAAAAGGGCGGCCATCGCGCCCACACCTACCGGCACCGCGCGCTGCATCGCCTTGCCGCGCAGCCGCAGGAGGCGTGCGGTATCGGCAACCGACAGGCTTCCGGCAGCGGCCAGTGCCGAATACTCGCCCAGCGAATGGCCAGCGACAAAGGCGCCGATTTGGGCGAGCTTGCGACCGCTCTCGTGCTCGATCGTGCGGGCAACCGCCAGACTGACCGCCATCAAAGCGGGCTGGGCGTTTTCGGTGAGCGTCAGGTCCGTATCCGGCCCCTCGAAAATGAGGCGCGACAGACGCTCGCCCAGAGCTTCATCCACTTCCTCATAAACGGCGCGGGCGCTGGCAAAAGCATCGGCGAGCTTTTTGCCCATGCCGGGCGTCTGGCTGCCTTGGCCGGGAAAGGTGAAGGCTCGGGTCATGGGCCGGGTCCGCGTCCGATGATTTGGGTGTTAACCTCTTGGCGGGCGGGAGAAAGCCGCCCTTCCCCGCCAATGTCAAGGAAGCTCGCCCTCGAAAGTCTTGCATTGCCTGCCCCGACCCGATACATCGCCGCTCCTTAACTGGTTGCGGTCCTGCAAGGGAGGGTCGGGGTTTGCCCCGTCCCGAGGGAATGGTCCCGGGTTGCAGGAACCGACACGCGTGCCGGGTTCCTACCGTTCCCGAAACGCAGCGCCGCAGCCCACATGAAACGGAGAGCGGCCACACATGGCCTTCTACGAACATACCTTCATTGGACGTCAGGACCTGACCCAGCAAGCGGTCGAGGCCATCGTCGAGAACATCAAGGCCATCCTTGAAGCCAACAATTCGAAGCTCGTGACCTTCGAATATTGGGGCGTCAAGACGATGACCTTCCGCATCGCCAAGAACCGCAAGGGCCACTACGCCTATCTCACGATCGACGGCAATGCCGCAGCGGTCAACGAGATCGAGCGCCAGCACCGCATCAGCGAAGATGTGCTGCGCTATCTTTCGGTGCGCGTTGACGCGCTGGAAGAAGGCCAGTCGGCCATGCTGCGCACCCGCGACCGCGATGACCGTGGCGACCGCCCGGAGCGTGGCGACCGTCCCGACCGCGGCGACCGTCCGCGCCGCGACTTTGATCGTGGTGACCGGGGCGACCGCCCGCGTCGCGATTTCGATCGCGCCCCCCGCGAACTTGAAGGAGGCTTCTGATGAGTGAGCGCCCCCAAGCCGGCGGTGCCGGCAATGCCGCCGGCGGTGCCCGCCGTCCGTTTTTCCGTCGCCGCAAGTCGGATCCGTTTGCCGGACCGAACGCGCCGGCAATCGACTACAAGGACACGCGCCTTCTCATGCGTTTCATTTCGGAACGCGGCAAGATCGTGCCGTCACGCATCACGGCTGTTTCGGCCAAGAACCAGCGCAAGCTCGCAGCCGCGATCAAGCGCGCCCGGTTCCTTGCCCTTCTGCCCTACGTCGTGAAGTAAGGCAGGAAAGGAGCAATCACCATGCAAGTTGTTCTTCTGGAAAGGGTCGAGAAGCTCGGCCAGATGGGTGATGTGGTCAAGGTCAAGCCAGGCTTTGCCCGCAACTTCCTGTTGCCCCGCGGCAAGGCGCTGCGCGCGACCAAAGTCAACATCGCCCGTTTCGAGCGTGAAAAAGCCCAGCTTGAAGCGCGCAACCTCGAGCTTCGCCGCGAAGCGGAAGGCGTGTCGGGCAAGCTTGACGGCAAGATCTTCAACGTCATGCGTCAGGCGGGTGAGACCGGCCAGCTCTATGGTTCGGTCAATACACGCGACATCTCGGACGCCGTGACCGCGGGTGGCTTTACCGTCAACCGGTCGCAGATCATCCTCGACAAGCCGATCAAGGATCTTGGCCTGCACGCCATCAAGGTGCAGTTGCACCCTGAAGTTCGCGTGAAGGTAACGATCAACGTCGCGCGCAACGAAGACGAAGCCGCCCGCCAGGCGCGCGGCGAGAAAATCGTGGTCAAGGATGATGAAGCGGCAATCGATGCCGCCGAACTTCTTGAGGCCGAGGCGGCCGAAGCTCTGGCTGCAGCCGAAGCCGAGGCTGGCAGCGAAGGAAAAGGCGAAGGCGAAGCCGCCTGAGCATTCCTGCCGGATGGATTACCAAGGGGCCGCATCACACGATGCGGCCCCTTTGCTTTGGCGGAACCTCTCGCGGGTGATTCGTGGCGCATTTTCAGAAAGAAACAGTATTGCGTGCCGACATCAGCTCCGCCACCCGCGCGTGAAAACAAGCAGTCGCGGTATTCGTCCACAGTATCCACAAGCTGTCTCTTTCCTGCGGATGCGGCGGGAATTGGTGCGCGAGGTGTTTGCAGTCCCGTCTCGTTGGGCATAACACACTTGTCCAACAGGGATGGATTTGCCGATGGCCGTTGCCCAGCTCCAGGACGCGCGTACAACCCGCACTGCGGATGACCCGATCCTGCGGCAGCCCCCGCACAACATTGAAATCGAGCAGGCGCTTCTGGGCGCGCTTCTCATCAACAACGAGAATTTCGCGCGGCTGGGCGATCAGCTGAAGTCCGAGCATTTTCATGCGCGACTGCATGCCCGCATTTTCGACGCTGCGGCCGAGACCTATCGCCGGGGTGGTACGGCGAGCCCATTGACCCTGAAGATGCAGTTCGAGAACGACCCCGACATGAAGGAGGTCGGCGGCGCGGCCTATCTGCGCCAATTGGTCGAGGATTGCCCCTCTGTCATCAATGTGGGCGAGTTCGCGCGCACCATTGCCAATCTCGCCATCCGCCGCCAGCTCATCCATGTCGGCGAAGACATCGTGAATGAGGCCTATGACGCCGCCATTCATGTGACGCCGCAGGAACAGGTCGAGGATGCCGAGCGGGCGCTCTATTCCATCGCGGCCAAGGAACGCTTTGGCGGCGGGTTCAAGTCGTTCCGGCAGGCCGTGACCACCGCCTTGCAGGCAGCCGAGGCCGCCCACAAGCGGCGCACCCATATTGTGGGTGTCACAACCGGCTTCACCAAGCTCGACAACAAGCTCGGCGGTTTGCAGCGCTCGGACCTCATCATCCTTGCCGGCCGCCCGGGCATGGGCAAGACGGCGCTGGCGACCAACATCGCCGTCAATGCCGCGCGCGCGCGCATGAACGATCCCAACGATGGCGCAGCCGTTGCCTTCTTCTCCCTGGAAATGTCAGCCGAGCAGCTGGCGGGGCGCGTCATGGCGCAATTCGCGCAGATCCCCGTTTACAAGATCCGCCAGGGCCAGATTCCCAATGACAAGTTCGGCGAGCTTGTCGATGCCGTGACGATGCTTGAGGAAATGCCGCTCTACATCGACGACAGCGCGGGCCTTTCGGTTGCGCAAGTGGCGGCGCGCGCACGCCGGATGCAGCGCGACAAGGCCAAGGGCCTTGACCTGATCGTCATTGACTATCTGCAGCTGCTCGAAGGGTCGAGCGGCAAGCGTTATGACAATCGCGTGCAGGAAGTCACCGACATCACCAAGAACCTCAAGGCGCTGGCCAAGGAACTGAATGTGCCTGTGGTTGCGCTCTCCCAGCTCAACCGTGGCGTGGACAGCCGCGAGGACAAGCGGCCCAACCTGTCTGACCTGCGCGAAAGCGGCTCGATCGAGCAGGACGCCGACGTCGTGATGTTCGTTTACCGTGAGGAATATTACCTCCAGACCAAGGCGCCCACGGACGATCCCAAGGATATGGCCAAGTGGCAGGAAAAGATGGAGCGCGTGCACGGCACGGGCGAAGTTTTGATCGAAAAGCACCGCCATGGCCCCGGCGGCATGGTCAAGCTGGCCTTCCAGGCAGAATTGACGCGATTTGATAATCTCGCAGAAGACAATTCGCTGCCGGATAGCTATTCATAGCGTCCCATGCTCAGCGAACCGGCCCAAACCGCGATGCTGGGGCCTGCTTCGCCCCGCCTCGACATTGATCTCAACGCTGTCCGGCGCAATTTCCGCCGGATGCGTGAGCTCGCGCCGGGTGCCGCGCCGTGGCCCGTCGTCAAGGCCAATGCCTATGGGATCGGTGCGCGTGCGGTGGTGGATGTTCTCAGGCGCGAGGGCGCCCAAGCTTTCTTCGTGGCCACGCTGGACGAGGCCAACGCCCTGAAAGACGCAGCGGGCGGCCTGCCCATCTATCTCCTCAATGGCCTGCCGGCGGGCACGGCGCGTGATGTGGCGACGGCGGGCGCGCGGCCGGTCATCAATTCCCGCGTGCAATTGCGCGAGTGGCTGACGGTTGCCAAGGATCGGCCCTGTGCGCTCCAGATCGATACCGGCATCAACCGCACCGGCATGCCGCCTGCCGAGTTTGCGGCGGCATTGGCGGCCGGCGAGATCGGTGCGCTCAGGCTTGAGCTTTTCCTCAGCCATCTCGCTTGTGCTGACGAGCCCGATCATCCGATGAACGAGGCGCAGCTTGCGCGCTTCGTGAGCCATGCTGCCCATTTGCCGGGTGTTCGCCTCAGCCTCTCGGCGTCGGCGGGCGCGTTGTTGCCGCAGCGCTTCCATTTCGACGTGCTGCGCCCGGGCGTTGGTCTTTACGGCGGCAATCCGCTCGTTGGCCGCGCCAATCCGTTCGAGCCTGTGCTGCGACTTTCCGCACCCATCCTGCAATTGCGCGACATCGTGTCGGGCGAGAGCGTCGGTTATGGTGCGACCTTTGTGGCACGCCGGCCGACACGGATTGCGACCATCGCGGTCGGCTATGCCGATGGCGTGCCGCGCGCCCTGTCGAACAAGGGCGAGGCCATCGTGGACGGCACCAGGGCTCCTTATGCGGGGCGGGTCTCGATGGATCTCATTACGCTTGATGTCACGGATGTGCCTGCTTGTGTCGTTGGCAGCACCGCCGAGTTGCTGGGACCTCTTTATACCGTGGACGACATGGCGGCGGCGGCAGGCACACCAGCCTATGAGGTGCTCAACCGGCTCGGCTGGCGTTACCAGCGCGTCTGGCACGGCGGAGAGACACCATGACCAATCCGCTGGCGCTGGTGGGGCGCGCGTTTCTCGGATTCCTCGCGCAGACGGGCCGGGCGGCGCAATTTGCGGGGCTCGCGATCTGGCACAGTCTGACGCCGCCCTTCTTCCTGCGGCTCCATCTGGCGCAAATCATGCGCATCGGCTTTTACTCGCTGCCGGTCGTGGGGCTGACCGCGTTCTTTACCGGCGGCGCGCTGGCGCTCCAGATATTCATCGGCGGCGACCGTGTGGGCGCGGAGGCCATCGTGCCGCGCATCGTTGTTCTGGGCATTACGCGCGAACTGGGACCAGTGATTGCCAGCCTGATGGTGGCAGGACGGGTCGCGGCTGCCATCGCCGCCGAGATCGGCACCATGCGCGTGACCGAGCAGATCGATGCCCTGTCAACGCTCTCGACCAATCCCTTCAAATACCTCATCGCGCCGCGCCTTGTGGCTGCGATCCTCACCATGCCGCTTCTGGTCCTGGTCGCCGACATCATCGGCGTCGCTGGCGGCTATGTGGTCGCGATGACCGAGATGAACTTCAACGGCGCGGTCTATCTGCAGAACACCTACGACTTCCTGCGCACGGGTGACGTGGTGTCGGGCCTTGTGAAGGCGGCGGTGTTCGGTTTCATCATCGCGCTGATGGGGTGCTATCACGGGTTCCATTCGCGCGGCGGCGCACAAGGTGTAGGCACGGCAACGACCAATGCGGTCGTCACCGCCTCCATCCTGATCCTGGCCGCCAATTTCGTCATGACCACCCTCTTCTTCCGGTGAGCCATGGCCAAAGACACCCCTAAAATCGCCGTTGACGGTCTTGCCAAGAAATTCGGGACGAAGACCGTGCTCGACGGCGTGACCTTCAAAGTGAAATCAGGCGAGAGCCTTGTCATCATCGGCGGTTCCGGCACCGGCAAATCGGTCACGATCAAGTGCATCCTTGGCCTCATTCGCCCCGATGCCGGATCGATCCGCGTTGACGGGCAGGAAGTAACGCGGCTTTCGGGCGCCGACCGCGAACGGGTCAACCGCAAGTTCGGCATGCTGTTCCAGGGTGCCGCCCTCTTTGACAGTCTCAAGGTCTGGGAGAATGTCGCCTTCGGCCTCATCCAGGGACGCGGGATGAAGCGGGCCAAGGCGCGCGACATTGCCATGACCAAGCTCGCGCAGGTGGGCCTCAATGCGCAGATCGGCGAGTTGTCGCCCGCAGAACTTTCGGGCGGCATGCAGAAGCGCGTGGGCCTTGCCCGCGCGATTGCCGCTGATCCCGAGATCATCTTCTTTGATGAGCCGACCACGGGGCTTGATCCCATCATGGCGGATGTCATCAACGACCTCATCGTTGCAACCGTGAAGGGCATGGGCGCGACGGCCGTTTCGATCACCCACGACATGGCGAGTGCGCGCAAGATCGCCGACCGCATCGCCATGATCCACAAGGGCCGCATCATCTGGGAAGGTGCTGCGAAAGCCATCGACGCCAGCGGCAACGCCATGGTCGAGCAATTCATCCATGGCAGCGCGCATGGCCCTATCCAGATGGATGTCTTGAGGGCATGAGCTGATGGCGCGCGAGAGCAACCGCTTTGTCTGCCAGTCCTGCGGTTCGGTCACCGGCAAATGGGCGGGACGCTGCGAATCCTGCGGCGCGTGGAATTCAATCAGCGAAGAGGCAGGCAGCGGATCATCGGGGGCGCCAAAGAGCGCAGGCCGCGGGCGGAAACTCGAGACCGGTTCGCTGGCGACCATCGAAGCCGAACCGCCCCGGCGCCTGTCGGGCATCGGTGAGTTCGACCGGGTTTGTGGCGGCGGGCTTGTGGCGGGGTCTGCCATCCTTGTCGGCGGCGATCCGGGCATCGGCAAGTCAACGCTTCTCCTGCAGGTCACAGCCGCGCTCGCGCAAAGCGGCGCGCGCACGCTTTATGTGAGCGGTGAAGAAGCAGCGGCACAGATCCGGCTGCGCGCACGAAGGCTGGGCCTTGAAGCGGCACCAGTCGCGTTGGTAACAGAGACCAGCCTCAAAGACGTTCTGGCGACGATGGAAGCCAAGCCCGCGCCCGACATCGCCATCATCGATTCCATCCAGACCATGTGGTCGGATGTGCTGGAAGCAGCGCCCGGCACGGTGAGCCAGGTGCGCGCGGTCGTTCACGATCTTGTGCGGCTCGCCAAGCGCAGCGGCACCATTCTGGTGCTGGTCGGCCATGTCACCAAGGATGGCCAGATCGCCGGGCCGCGCGTGGTCGAGCACATGGTCGATACCGTGCTCTATTTCGAGGGCGAGCGCGGCCACCAGTTCCGCATCCTGCGCGCAGTGAAGAACCGCTTCGGCCCCACGGATGAAATCGGCGTCTTCGAGATGACCGATCGGGGGCTTTCAGAAGTCACCAATCCCTCCGCCCTTTTCCTGACGGCGCGTGACCAATGGGCCAGTGGCTCGGCCGTGTTCGCCGGGATCGAGGGGACGCGGCCCCTTCTGGTCGAGTTTCAGGCGCTGGCTGCCCCCACCTCCTACGGCACGCCACGGCGCGCGGTCGTGGGATGGGATTCGGCGCGCCTCTCGATGGTAATTGCCGTCCTTGAAGCCCGCTGCGGCATGCAGATTTCCGGGCAGGACATTTACCTCTCTGTCGCCGGCGGCTTGCGGATCAGCGAGCCTGGGGCGGATCTCGCTGCTGCCGCTGCCCTTGTTTCGTCGGTTTTGGGGCGGAAATTGCCGGCGGATTGTGTGATTTTCGGTGAGGTCAGTCTTTCCGGGGCCATCCGTCCGGTGGGTCAGCCGGAGGCGCGCCTCAAGGAAGCCGCCAAACTGGGCTTCAAGCGGGCCATTGCCCCGCCCGGCGCCCGGCTGGACGGAATGTCGGTTGCGACGATTGAGACGCTGGGTGGGCTTGTGGACCTCATCCGCGAGGGCTAAATGCTCCGCCAGCGGCGCAAGGCAGGAGAATCGCGGCTCCCATGTATGTGCCTTTGAACATAGCGGACTGGATCATCCTGGCTGTGCTCCTGGTTTCGGGGCTCTTTGCGGCCTGGCGCGGTGTCGTGCGCGAGACGCTGGATGTCGCTGCTTTCGTTGCGGCTGCATTCGCATCGCTCAGCCTCGGGCCGCTTTTTGCGCCCGCGATTGCTGAAAGCGTCGAGCCGATGTGGCTGGCGCAAGTCGTGACCTATTTCGGCATTTTCCTGGCCGTCGTCATTCCCCTCTCCTTCTTCTCGAACGGCCTGTCGCGAGGGATCGGCCGGTCGCCGCTGGGTCCGCTCGATCATGCGCTCGGTTTCGTGTTCGGGGTGGCGCGCGGCCTTGTGATTGTCGCGATCGGCTACATCGTCTTTACCGGCATGGTCACGAAAAACGACGAGCCGGAGTGGCTTGCCGAAGCGCGCCTGCGTGATCTTGTCGAGGCGACCGCACAAGTGATCGAATCCGTCATTCCCGCTGTTGGCGACTTCAACGCCGATGCGGACGCGCGTGGCGCCGTTCCCCCGCCCACGCGGACAACGGACCGCCCTGCCGAGCGCCCACCGGCCAGCACCGATGCCGACAACGCGGCGGGCGACGAGAAAACCTATACCGAAGGCGAGACCGAGGGCATGGATCAGTTGATCCGCTCCACGACGGAAGGCGCCGACGAACCGCCACCCGACAACAACGACGACACTGGCGAGGGACGCAACCCATGACAGGCACGCCCCCGCAAGAGGCAATCTCGCATCCGTTCGATGACGACAAGCTGCGTGAGGAATGCGGCGTGTTCGGCGTGTTCGGGCACGATGATGCGGCGGCATTCACGGCGCTGGGCCTCCATGCGCTCCAGCATCGCGGACAGGAAGGTGCGGGCATCGTCGCCTATGACGCCTCCACCGGTATTTTCACGTCGGAGCGCCATCGCGGCCTTGTCGGCGACAGTTTCAGCGGCGACGGCCGCGCGATGCGCGAGCTTCAGGGCCGGGCGGCCATCGGCCACGTGCGCTATTCGACGGCGGGCGGATCGTCCAAGCGCAATGTGCAGCCCTTCTTTGCCGATCTTGCCGGCGGCGGCATCGCCATTGCCCACAACGGCAACCTCACAAACGCCAAGACGCTGCGCAAGCAACTGACCGCGCAGGGTGCGATTTTCCATTCAACCTCGGATACCGAGTGCATCGTCCATCTGGTCGCGCACAGCGCAAAGCAGAACATCGTGGCGCGACTGATCGATGCGCTGCACCAGGTCGAAGGCGCCTATTCGCTGGTGGCGGTGACACAGAAAAAGCTGATCGGCGTGCGCGATCCGCTCGGCGTCAGGCCGCTGGTTCTGGGCAAGCTTGACAGCACCTATGTGCTGACATCCGAGACCGTGGCGCTCGACATCATCGGCGCCCAGTTTGTCCGCGACATCGAGGCGGGCGAGATGGTGGTCATCACCGAAAGCGGGATCGAGTCGATCAAGCCGTTCGCGCCCCTGCCCAAGCGGTTCTGCATTTTCGAGTATGTCTATTTCGCCCGGCCGGACAGTTCCATCGAAGGGCGTGGCGTCTATCAAGTGCGCAAGCGCATTGGCGCGGAACTGGCGCGTGAAGCATCCGTTGCCGCCGACATCGTGGTGCCGGTGCCCGATTCCGGCGTGCCTGCCGCGCTTGGCTATGCCGAGGAATCCGGCCTGCCGTTCGATTACGGCATCATCCGCAACCACTATGTGGGCCGCACCTTCATCGAACCGTCGGACCACATCAGGCATCTCGGCGTGAAGCTGAAGCACAACGCCAACCGCGATGTGCTGGCGGGCAAGCGCGTGATCCTGGTGGATGACTCGATCGTGCGCGGCACAACGTCCGTCAAGATCGTTCAGATGCTGCGCGAAGCCGGCGCGCGCGAGGTGCATATGCGCATTGCCTCTCCGCCCACCATCAGCTCGTGCTTTTATGGCGTTGATACGCCGGACAAGAAGCACCTTCTGGCGGCCCAGCAAAATCTTGAGCAGATGCGCGCTTTCATCAAAGTGGATTCACTGGCGTTCATTTCCATGGACGGACTTTACCGCGCCGTGGGCGAAGCCAATGGCCGCCGCAACGACGCGCCGCAATTCTGCGACGCCTGCTTCAGCGGCGAGTATCCGACCGCGCTGACCGACATGGATGGCGGCAGCACGTTTGGCCAGCTCTCCCTCCTCTCCGAAACGGTCTGATTGCATGTCTTCGCATCCCGCACGGCCCTTTGCGGGCCGGAATGCCCTTGTGACCGGCGCATCGCGCGGGATCGGCTACGCCATCGCACTCGAACTGGCGCGGCGCGGCGCCCATGTGATCGCATGCGGCCGCACCGTTGGCGGGCTGGAGGCGCTTGATGATGCGATCCGGGCGGCAGGCGGCGAAGCGCCGACGCTGGCACCGTTCGACCTGCGTGATCATGTTGCCATCGACCGGCTGGGTCAGGCGATCCACGAACGCTGGGGCCGCCTTGATATCCTTGTCGGCAATGCAGGCGTGCTCGGCACGCTGACGCCGGTCGCCCATCTTGATCCCAAAGTCTTTGCCGAGACGATGGATGTGAACGTGACGGCGAATTATCGCCTCATCCGGTCGATGGACCCGAATTTGCGGTCGGCACCTGCGGCGCGGGTCATGTTCGTGTCATCTGGTGCTGCCGTATCGCCGCGCGCTTACTGGGGCGGATATGCCGCATCGAAGGCCGCACTTGAGGCGCTGGTGACCTGCTATGCGCAGGAATGCGCCACGACCCAATTGCGGGTCAGCCTCTATGATCCGGGCCGCACGCGCACGGCGATGCGCGGCGCCGCCATGCCGGGCGAAGACCCGGCTTTGCAGACAGACCCCGCCCTTGTGGCCGCGCATATCTGTGATCATCTGGCGGATGAGAAAGCGGTCAATGGCGAGCGGCTTAAGTTTGCGGCGGCAAGCGCTGCAGCCTAATCCCGCTCTTTCTCCGCATACGGATTTTCGGAATTGCGCAGGCTGATGCGCACCGGCACGCCCATGAACCCGAAATTGTCGCGCAAGCCGTTGATGAGGTAGCGCAGATATTCGTCCTGCAATTTGTCGAGCTGGTTGCCGAAGACCGCAAAGGTCGGCGGGCGGGCCTTAACCTGCGTCATGTAGCGCAGGCGGATGCGGCGGCCGGAAATGGCGGGCGGCGGGTGGCGCTCCAGCGCATGTTCCAGCCAGCGGTTGAGGGCATTGGTGGGGACACGGCGGTTCCACACCTCGTCCATCTCAAAGACGGCATCCATCAGCCGTTCCAGACCCTCGCCGCGTGCCGCCGACAGGGCGATCACCGGCATGCCGCGCAATTGCGGCAACAAGCGCGTGCAGTCTTCCTTGAGACGCTTCAGGGACGCCTGCTTTTCCTTCACCAGATCCCATTTGTTGGCGGCGATCACCACGGCGCGGCCTTCGCGCGCGGCCAGATCGGCAATCGACAGGTCCTGCGATTCAAAGGGAATGGTCGCATCGATCACGATGATGACGAGCTCGGCGAATTTGACGGCGCGCAGGCCATCGGCAACCGCCAGCTTCTCGATCTTTTCGGTCACGCGCGCGCGGCGGCGCAGGCCCGCCGTATCGACGAGCTCGATGGCGCGGCCCTGCCATGCCCAGGCGATCGAGATGGCGTCGCGCGTCGTTCCCGCTTCGGCGCTCGTCACCAGACGATCTTCGCCGATGAGCGCGTTGACCAAAGTGGACTTGCCCGCGTTGGGGCGACCGATGATGGCGATCTTGAGCGGACCACGGGCCCGCTCGACTTCCTCGACGCCTTCTTCCAGCGACGCGGGCAATCCTTCCGCTTCTGCTGCAGGTTCTTCTGCGGGCCCTTCGACGGGAACGTAAGGCCGCAGCGCGTCCTGCAATTCATCAAGCCCGATGCCGTGCTCGGCGGAAAAGGCGATGGCCTCTCCAAAGCCAAGCCGGGCGGCCTCGGCCGCACCGGCCTCGCCTGCACGGCTTTCCGCCTTGTTCGCGAGCAGGATCACTTTTGTGCCTGATTTGCGCAGCACCTTTGCAATGTCGCTGTCGGCGCCGGTCACGCCCTCACGCGCGTCGATCACAAAGATGCAGGCGTCCGCGCCGCTGATGGCCTTGAGCGTCTGGGCACGCGCATCTGCCGGGATGCCCTTTTGCTTCGGGTCATCGAGCCCCGCCGTATCGATGATGGCAAAACGCATGGCGCCCAAACGCGCCTGACCCTCGCGGCGGTCGCGGGTGACGCCCGGGCTGTCATCGACAAGGGCGAGCCGCCGGCCGACCAGCCGGTTGAAGAGCGTGGACTTGCCGACATTGGGGCGCCCGATGATGGCAATTGTCGCCGTCATGGCATGGCCTTGGGCGCCGCTGCGCCTCAGCGCAGGGCGATCAGCTCCGCATCATTGGTAAGGATGTACATCGTGCCGTTGGCAAGCACCGGCGGCACGAATGTGCCGGCGGGCAGCGCGATGCGGCCCAGCGTCTCGCCGGTATAGGGCGAAACAGACAAGGCTTCGCCCAGTGACGACACCAGCACAAGGCGGTCCGACACAAGAAGCGGTCCGCTCCATACGATGGGGCCGGACAGGTCTTCCGGATCTTCCCAGCGCGGCAGCTGTGCGATCCATTTGATGCGGCCTTCGGCGCGCGTCAGGCAGTAAAGCCGCGCGTCGGTCGAGACGGCGTAGACGAAATCACCGGCGATCACAGGCGTCTGCGCGCCGGAAATGTCACGCGTCCAGATGCGCTCGCCGGTGCGCTGGTTGATGGCGGCAAAGCGGCCCGAGTGGCTGATCGCAAAGACAACGCCGCGGTCAACCACGGGGCGGCCCGCGATGTCGTTGATCGACGACAAGGGCGTCAGCGCTGACGTGCGCGAAAGCGAGTCATTCCAGAGCGGACGGCCGTTCTGGATGCGCAGCGCATAGACCTCGCCCGAAGTATAGGCGACATAGACCGTATCGCCTGCAACCGCCGCATTGGTGGAGCCAAGGATGCCGGCTGATTCAGCGATGCCCTGATGGTCCCACAACACGCGGCCATCGTCAGCGGCAAGCGCGATGGTCTCGTTTTCCTGGGTGATGACAAACACGCGGCCACCAGCGGCCTGCGGTGCCGCGCGAATGGGAACAGGCGCAGTATGGCGCCACTTGCGCTCGCCGGTTACCGCGTCCATCGCAATCACGTCACCGAAACCGGTTGCCGCAAAGACCATGCCGTTGTCATAGGTCACGCCGCCGCCAAAGCCCGTTTCGGGATCGTCGTCGGTTTCTTCTTCGGGCTGCATCAAATCAGCCTCCCAGAGAAGGCCACCATCTGCCTCGCTGAACGCGCGCAGCGTTACCGCGGCGTCGAGCACATAGATGCGGCCGCCCGCGATCACGGGATTGGAGGTCAGCTGGGCGACATCCGAACTGCCTTCGCCCGCATCGGCAGACCAGACCGGCACCAGGGCACCGTCGGCTTTCAGATGCTGAAGCACATTGTCGGCAAAGCCGCCCGGCGTCGGCCATTCCGTATTGGTATAGGGATCGGGCAGCACGACCTGCAGATCGGCAAGCGTGGGGTCTGCGGCCTCGTCCTGATCGGGCGGCAGGACAGGCACCCGCGTGCCATGGATCTCGACCTTGCGTTCAGATTCGAAAAGGCCTCCGACCGTGTCGCAGCCGGGCAGCAACACGAGTGTGCCGAGCGCAAGGACGATTTGCGAAAGGCGAAACGCTTCAATGCGCGGCGAGATGGCCAAGGGGGGACTCCAGAAATCTAGCGGTTGATGTTCAGGATCATAAGGCGTGCCCAAAACTGTGGGCCACCCCGTCAGGGGGTCGGCAATGGTGTCAATTCAGGTTCGGCGGGCGCATCCGGCGTTTCGTCCAAAGGCGCTGACGGCGGAGGCGGAATGACCGCATCGGGTGCATCCATCCGTGTCGTGATGACGTCGATCATGCGCTTGGCGCGATCCGTCACGCCGCGCGGCGCGGCGGGATCGGTTGCCAATGCTTCAAACGCACCCTTTGCTTCCTCATACCGCCCGAAACGCCATGCCTGATAGGCCATAAGCTCGCGTGCGGCGTGACGCCAGGGATTTTCATCACCCATGAATGGCTCAAGTCGCGCCCGGATTTGCGCTTCAGGTTCAAGGTCCGCAACGATCCAGGCCAGCTTGATCGCAATCGCCGCCTTGAGGCTGGGATCGGTGATGGTGCGGCTCAACTCGTCATAGAGGGCAACGGCCTCGTCCGGCTGGCCTGCATCAACCAGTGACGCTGCGAGGCGAACGCCAGCCAAGGCGGCATAGCCCGCCGGCGCGTCGCTGCGCAGGGCACGAAAACCGTCAATCGCGATTTCCGGATTGCGGCCGGTTGCGGCCACGGAGGCGCGCTCGAAAGCGGCGGCCGCCACTTCCGCCTTGCCTGTCATCCAGCTGCGGTAAAGCGTGACGCCCGACACGGCGAGAATAGCCAGCACCGCGACCGTGACCGCATAGAAGCCATAGCGGTCCCAGAGCTTGCGGTATTGTTCGCGACGGACTTCTTCTTCGACTTCGCGGAAAATGTCAGACACGTTTGATCGCGGCTCCGCCCGGCTTTTTCAAAATGCGGGCGCAAGCTACAAGCCCTTTGCCCGGTTCGCAAATCCCCTCTTGCCCGGTTTGACCGCTGCACTCAAGCCAAAGCGGTGTTTCCGGCGGGCGTCTTGCCGGAGTTTAATCCTGCCGGAGCGCGTAGGTATGTTCGGGGCCGGGGAAGCGCCGCGCCTTCACATCGGCGGCAAAGGCTGCCACCGCTTCGCCGATCAAGCCGTCCATCTGGCCATAGCGGCGCACAAAGCTGGGCGTCTTGCCCAGAAGGCCCAGCATGTCCTCTGTCACCAGAATCTGGCCATCGCAGAGGCTTGAGGCACCGATGCCGATGGTCGGGATCGCAATGGCTGCCGTGATCTCACGGGCGAGTGGCTCCGCCGTTCCTTCAAGAACCACACAGAATGCGCCGGCAGCGGCCACAGCCTTTGCGTCCTCGATGATCGCGGGCCATTCCTCGCGGGTGCGTCCGGCGACGCGATAGCCGCCCTTCACATTCACTTCCTGCGGCAGGAGGCCAATGTGACCCATGACCGGCACACCGCGCTGGGTCAGGAAACCTATGGTTTCTGCCATTTTCTGGCCGCCCTCGAGCTTTACGGCCGCGGCGCCCGTCTTCTTGAGGACTTCAGCAGCCGTACGGAAGGCCACCTGCGGGCTTTCCTCATAGGTTCCAAACGGCAGATCGACCACCACGCAGGCCCGCTGGGCGCCGCGCATGACCGCTTGCGCGTGATAGATCATCAAATCCAGCGGCACCGGGATGGTGCTGTCCATCCCGTGGATCGCCTGGGCCACGCTGTCACCCACCAGCATCAGGTCCACATAGGGGTCCAGAAGCCTCGCCATAGGCGCAGAATAGGCCGTGAGGCAAACCAGCGGTTCGCCTCCCTTGCGCTCGGCAATGTGGCGGACAGTCAGGCGGCGGATCTTGGTGTGGATCGACATATGACCGGTGACTGGGGGATATGGGGGATTGGGGGCAGATCAGGCGCGCTTGGATCCAACAGGGAGGTCCGGAAATCCGGCGGAATGCCTGCTCTTCGGCCCAAATTAGCCCAGACTCCCCCTACCAGCAATCCAATTTGTGCGCTGCACCAGAGCCCGGGAATCGCGACGATTCCGCCACAGGGCCGGGGGAATCCATTGCGGTTAACCGTTTAGTCGTTGAAGGGAGGGGGCAGGCTTTCATAGTGTTCACGTCAAGAATCCAAAGATCGGCGTGACCGGTCTTGACCGGTGGGCCGTTGGTGAAAATCGTGGCGACGTTGCGCAAGCAAGGCATGGGCAAGGGTTTCAAGGGTGCGCTTTACGGCGCGGCCTGCTTTGCGGCTGTCTTTGCGGCACCCGCACTTGCTGCCGACATGACAGACGGCGGGCGCTATTTCAGCGGCGTGGCCAATGATGACGGCACGGGCCTCATCGTTCCTTACGCGCTGCGCGGCGACAGCCAGTACATGGCCGATGCCAGCGTGGATGCGGGTTTTGCCGGCTCCTACATCTTTACCGGCGTGATCTCGCTTGATGATGGTGGCTATATCTCAGCCGCCCAGCCGGAAAGCCCCGTCTCCGTCATGGCGAGCGGCTATATCTCGCTTGCCAATGATCTTTGGGGCATCACGCCCTATCTCGGTGCCGGCATCGGCGCCTATCCGGTGGCGGAAGGCATGTTTGCCGGTTCGGCCGCACTTCTGCCGCGCGATGCGCTGCCCATGCTTTCCTATCAGGGCACAGCAGGCCTCACCTACCAATTCACACCGTCGTTCGGAGCGGGCCTTGAGTACCGCTATGTCGGCGCGTCGATGGATCCGCTCAACCCCTATGGGGCGTTTGAGTCGGAAGAATACCGGTCGCACTCAATCATGATGCGGCTGGATCTGGGCCTGAACTAAGCGGGGGCCTAGGGCTGCTGTCAGGGACCATCGGGGGGTGGAACCAGGCAAGCGCCGAAAGGAAAAGGGTCGCGGCATGCCGCGGCCCTTTTCTCTTTTGGGGCACCGTGAAAGGCTGCGCACTTCCAACAAGGAGCGCACCATGCCTGCCAAATCTTCGGCGAAAAAGTCCCCCGCCAAAAAGTCGAAGAGCCTTTATGTCGACGGATATGTCATCCCGGTGCCGAGGTCGAAACTCGCCCGTTACAAGGAGATGGCCAAGCTCGGCAGCAAGCTCTGGCGCGAATATGGCGCCCTTTCCTATCACGAATGCGTTGCTGATGACGTGCCCATGGGCAAGTGGACGTCATTTCCGCGCGCCGTGAAACTGAAGGACGACGAGGTCGTTATCTTTTCGTGGATCACCTATGCCTCGCGCAAGGATCGCGACCGCATCAACAAGGCCGTGATGCAGGACAAGCGGATGCATGAATTCATGAAACCCGGCGAAGTCGTCTTCGACGGCAAGCGCATCATCTTCGGCGGGTTCAAGGAGATGGTGGGGTGGTGAGCGAAGGCGAACGGGGGCCGGGCGGCATGCGCCTTCCGGCTCTTGCGTACTGCTGAGACAGGCACTCACGCCCCCCCTACTCCCACTCGATCGTCCCCGGCGGTTTGGATGTCACGTCATAGACCACGCGATTGATGCCGCGGACTTCGTTGATGATGCGGGTCGCCACACGGCCCAGGAACGCCATCTCGAACGGATAGAAATCTGCCGTCATGCCGTCCACCGATGTCACGGCGCGCAGCGCGCAGACATATTCATAGGTGCGGCCATCGCCCATCACGCCCACGGTCTGCACATTGGTGAGCACGGCGAAGGCCTGCCAGATTTTGTCATAGAGGCCCGCCTTCCTGATCTCGTCGAGATAGATCGCGTCGGCCTCCTGCAGGATGCGGATTTTCTCGCGCGTCACGCCACCCGGCAGGCGGATGGCAAGGCCCGGACCGGGGAAGGGATGGCGCCCGATAAAGCGCTCCGGCAGGCCCAGTTCGCGGCCGAGCGCGCGCACCTCATCCTTGAACAATTCGCGTAAAGGTTCAACAAGCGCCATGTGCATGCGTTCGGGCAGGCCACCGACATTGTGATGCGACTTGATGGTGACTGATGGCCCGCCGGAGAACGACACGCTTTCAATGACGTCGGGATAGAGCGTGCCCTGCGCGAGGAATTTCGCGCCGCCGACTTTCTTGGCCTCTCTCTCGAACACCTCAATGAACAGACGGCCAATGGTCTTGCGCTTTTTCTCGGGGTCGCTTTCGCCCTCCAGCGCGTCGATGAACATTTTTGAAGCATCCACATGCACCAGCGGAATGTTGTAGTGGCCGCGGAACATCGCCACCACTTCCTCCGCCTCGTTCTTGCGCATAAGCCCGTGGTCAACAAAAATGCAGGTGAGGTTTTCGCCGATGGCCTCATGGATGAGGACGGCGGCAACGGATGAATCGACGCCGCCCGAAAGACCGCAGATCACCTTGCCGTCGCCGACCTGGGCGCGGATCTTGGCCACCATCTCCTTGCGATAGGCGGCCATCGACCAGTCGGATTTCAGGCCCACAATCCTGTGCACGAAATTCGCGAGCAGCTTGCCGCCATCTTCCGTGTGCACCACTTCGGGGTGGAACATGGTGGTGTAATATTTGCGCTTCTCATCTGCTGCGATGGCAAAAGGCGCGTTCTCGGAGGTGGCGATCACCTCAAAACCATCGGGCAATTGCGTGACGCGGTCGCCGTGGCTCATCCACACAGGGTATGATTGGCCGACTTGCCAGAAGCCCTCGAACAAAGGTGACATGCGCTTGATGCGCACATCGGCGCGGCCAAACTCGCGCGCGTGGCCCCCCTCCACCTTGCCGCCCAGCTGGGTGCACAAGGTCTGCTGGCCATAGCAGATGCCAAGGATGGGCACGCCCGCATCGATCACGCTTTGCGGCGCGCGGGGCGAATTTTCGTCCAGCACGGATGCTGGCCCGCCTGAAAAGATCACGCCTTTCGGTTTCAGCCTGCGGAAGGCTGCGTCCGCACTCTGGAAGGGGTGGATCTCGCAATAGACGCCCGTCTCGCGCACGCGCCGCGCGATCAATTGCGTCACCTGCGAGCCAAAATCGATGATGAGGATGTTGTCGGGATGCGCGGGCGTGGCGGTCATGGGAAGCGTGGCCGTCTGTTGGGTGAATCGGGATCAATCTTGTCGGGTGAAGGCGGAAACGAAAAAGCCGTCGGCGCCATCGCGCGCGGGCGACAGGCGGAAGGCGCTTTGCTGCCGAAGCGTGGCAGGTGCCGTTGCGGCCACATCCTCATTCTCGGCGGCAAGGATGGAACAGGTGACATAGACGACGCGTCCGCCCGGCCGCACGAGCCTTGCGGCAACATCAAGAAGCCCCTTCTGTAACTTGTGAAGGTCGGCGAGGCGCGCAGGCGACAGGCGCCACTTCGTTTCGGGATTGCGCCGCCACACACCCGAACCCGAACAGGGCGCATCCACCAGCACGCAATCCGCCGTGCCGCGAAATGCTTCGGGTACGGCTTCTTGCGGCGCTGTGCTGTCCAGCCAGTCGCGACCCAGAACATGGGTGGTGACGATACTGGCATCGGCTGCCGCCGCGCGTGCCGTGAGGCGATTGAGGCGCGCCTCCTCCACATCGCAGGCAAGGATGGCGCCTTTGTTCTGCATCGCGGCGGCAAGCGCGAGCGTCTTGCCGCCGGCACCAGCGCACAAGTCGATCACGCGCTCGCCCGGCGTCACGCCCGTCGCATGGGCGGCGATTTGCGAGGCAATGTCCTGCACATGCAAGCTGCCGCCGGTGAAAAGTGGATGACGCTCCAGCGCCGTCGTCTCGCCGGAGAGACGCAGGGCAAAGGGAGTGCGCGGGTCCATCGCCGCTTCGACTTTCATCTCTTTCAGGGCGGCAATGGCGGCAGCGACTGCCATGCGGGCGGGATTGACGCGCACCCACAATTCCGCGCGACCTTCCAGCGCGCGCAATTCGGCGACGAGATTGTCCTTCAGGCTGCGCTCAAGCTCCGGCAGCAAAAATTGCGGAACATTGCGGCGCACATCATCGTCGATCAGCTTGGCGCGCGGAATGAGCGCGCGTTCGTCAGCGGTCAGTGAAGCGGGCGCATGGCGCATGCCGTTGAAGGCGGCGCTGATTGCGCCCTCCGCCATTCCTTCGCGGGCGAGCAATGCAATCATGGTCTTGCGGGCCGACACATCTTCGCCGCAGGCAGCAGCCAGATAGCCGTGCTGGCGGATTGCGCGATAGACAAGAGCTGCAATCGCGCGGCGATCCGCACTGCCGGCAAAGCGGTTGGCACGCGCCCATTCCGAAAGGAAGCGGTCAGCGGGAGCGGCTGACGCGGCAAGGCCCTCAAGGATCGTGATCGCGGCCATGATGCGGGCCGCGGGCGTCATCCCTGCTCGCGCGGATAGTTGGGGGTTTCGCGCGTGATGGACACGCTGTGCACATGGCTTTCGCGCTGACCGGCGCCGGTGATGCGCACGAATTGTGCATTCCGGTGCAGTTCGTCGATGGTGCGGCAACCGGTATAGCCCATGGCCGCGCGCAGTCCGCCGACAAGCTGATGCAGTACGCTCGAACCCGGGCCTTTGAAGGGGACCTGGCCTTCGACACCTTCGGGCACGAGCTTCAGCGTGTCCTTCACTTCTTCCTGGAAGTAGCGGTCGGCCGAGCCGCGCGCCATCGCGCCCAGCGATCCCATGCCGCGATAGGCCTTGTAGGAGCGGCCCTGGAAAAGGAAGACCTCGCCGGGGCTTTCCTCTGTGCCCGCCAGCAGCGAGCCGATCATCGCGCAATGCGCGCCTGCAGCAATCGCCTTCGCCAGATCACCCGAATATTTGATGCCGCCATCGGCAATGACCGGCACGCCGGATTTGCGCGCCTCTTCGACCACATCCATGATGGCGGTCAGTTGGGGCACGCCCACGCCCGCAACAATGCGCGTGGTGCAGATGGAACCCGGGCCGATGCCGACCTTGATGCCGTCGGCACCGCTATCGATCAAGGCTCGCGCGGCGGAGGCCGTGGCCACATTGCCGGCAACGATCTGGACTTCGTTCGACTGCTTCTTGATGCGGCTGACCTGTTCCAGCACGCGCAGCGAATGGCCGTGTGCGGTATCGACCACCAGCACGTCCACGCCGGCGGCGATCAATTCCTCCGCACGCACAAAACCGTCATCACCGACTGTCGTTGCCGCGCCAACGCGCAGGCGGCCTTGCGGGTCCTTGCAGGCGTTGGGGTGAAGCTGGGCCTTCTCGATGTCTTTCACCGTGATGAGGCCGATGCAGCGGTAGGCATCATCCACCACCAGCAATTTCTCGATGCGGTGCTTGTGGAGGATGCGCTTGGCTTCGTCCTTGTCCACACCCTCGCGCACAGTGATGAGGTTCTCGTGCGTCATCAGGCTGGCGACGCGCTCGTTGCGGTCGATGGCAAAGCGCACATCGCGGTTCGTGAGGATGCCGACGAGCTTGCCCGCGCGCCCGGCCTTGGGCGTCTCGACAACCGGAATGCCGGAGATGTTGTAACGCTCCATCAGCGCCAGCGCTTCGGCCAGCGACTGCTCCGGCCCGATGGTGACGGGATTCACCACCATGCCGCTTTCATATTTCTTCACGCGGCGGACCTCTTCGGCCTGCTCGGCCGGGGTCATGTTGCGGTGAAGGACGCCCATGCCGCCGGCCTGCGCCATCGCAATCGCCAGGCGCGACTCCGTGACCGTGTCCATGGCAGCAGAAATAAGCGGGATGTTCAGATCGACCGTGCGGGTCAGGCGTGTGCGCGTGTCTGCTTGCGCAGGAAGGACGTCAGAGGCCGCGGGCACCAGCAGCACATCGTCAAACGTCAAGGCTTCCCGGATTGCCAAGCGAACCTCCATCACAAACGGCCGCTTCCGAAGTGGCGGGCGGTCTATCCCACTGGTCAGGCGGTGCCAAGCGGATTCTGCGGCTTTGGGTCACCGTCCCCCGACTGGCCCGGCAGAACCGTTGGAAATCCTCCCGGAAGCCATTTCTGCCATCGCGAGCCATCCTCGAAATCCTTGATCTTTCGCATGGTCAGGGCCGGGCTGTGGGCGCAGAGTTATCCGCGACCAAGGCCTGACCAACCGGAAAGATGCGCCATGTCCCGAATCATTGCCGCTGCGGCTGTTGCTGCCCTCTTTGCCCTTCCCGCCCATGCCAATCCCGGCAAGCCCATCGAGACAGGCGGACAGCTGCAGGCAGCCTGCCAGGCGCTTGCGGCGGTGGACCCTTCAACACCCGAGAACGCCCTGCGCCGGCCTGACGCGTGCAAGGCCTATCTTGGCGGCTTTGTGCGGGTCTATGAGGCGCAAGCGGGAGTGGGGCTTGCCGCACAGATCCAGGGATCAAGCGGTGGCGCGGAAGACAATGCGCAGTGCATCGCCTTCCCCGAGTTCCTGTCGTTCAGGGAATTCGCGCAGATCATCGTCGCGTTTGTCGAAGCGGACGCTGCCCGCACCAGCCAGCCTGCGTTCGAGGTCACGGCCGCCGCCCTGGCCGCAAAGTTCCCCTGCACGGAATAAAGCGCTCAAACCCGGCGAAAGCCGGTCGCGACCACGTACATTTCCGCCGAGTCCGCCCGGCTGGACGGCGGTTTGGCGTGGGTGACGCGCGCAAATGACCGCTTCATCGATTCGAGAAGACTGCGCTCGGTTCCGCCCTGAAGCACCTTGGCGACAAAGGCGCCGCCGGGCTTCAAGACTTCGATCGCAAACATCAGGGCTGCCTCGCAAAGCGCCATGATCTTCAAATGGTCGGTCGGCCGGTGGCCCGTCGCTGAGGCCGCCATGTCGGACATCACAAGGTCAGCCTCACCATCAAGAAGTTCCTTGAGGCGCGCAGGCGCATCCTCCTCCAGAAAATCCATGGCGATGATTTCGGCGCCGGGCACCGGATCGACCGGCGTGATGTCGATGCCGACAACCTTGCCGGTTTTGCCCACCTTGGCGGTCGCTACCTGCGTCCAGCCGCCGGGCGCCGCACCCAGGTCAACCACGCGCGCGCCTCTTTTCAGAAGGTGGAACTGGTTGTCGAGGTCGATGAGCTTGAAGGCAGCCCGCGAGCGATAACCCTCGTCCTTGGCGCGCTGCACATAGGGATCGTTCAACTGGCGCTTCAGCCAGTTCTGCGATGATACAGTTCGCCCGCGCGCGGTTTTTACCCGCACAAAAAGCTTGCGGTCGCCACGCCCCGAAGTGCCGCTGCCTGACTTGCGTTCACTCATCGGCGAAAGCGGCGCTTGCGGCGGCGCCCCTCCTTGTCAGCCTTGGCCATGAGGCCAAGCAGAATGCCCTCGCGCAGGCCGCGATCCGCCACACGCACGCGATCAGCAGGCCAGCGGTCAAGAATGGCATCAAGGATCGCGCAGCCCGGCACGACAAGATCGGCGCGGTCGGCACCCACGCAAGGATGCATCGGGTCACCATTCCTTGCGCGCGAGACAAGATCATCAGAGACCGCACGCAATTCCGCACCGGTCATCCAGGTGCCGTCGACCTTGCTGCGGTCATATTTGCGCAGGCCCAGATGCACGCCCGCCAGCGTCGTCACCGTGCCCGAGGTGCCGAGCATATGGTAGCGGCCCTCGCCCGGCGGCGAGAAATTCGCGCGCGTCAATGCATCCCCGATGATGGACGACGCATGGGCGACCATGGCGCCATAGTCAGGCGCCGCCACATGCGCAAAATGCTCTGCCAGGGTCACCACGCCCACCGGCGCGGATGCCCAGGCGCGTATCTGCGGCCGGTCACGGCGTTCGGGCGGCAATTCTACATGGATCACTTCGGTCGAACCGCCGCCGATGTCGAACACCAGCGCAGCGCGGTGGTCGCCTTCGATCAGGGGCGCACAGCCCGCCGCGCACAGGCGCGCTTCCTCACCGGCAGGAATGACCTCGAAGGCAAGGCCGGTCTCGCGACGCGCGCGCGCCAGAAAGGCACCGACATTCGACGCGGCCCGGCAGGCCTCTGTCGCTATCGCGCGGTGGCGGGTGACGCCATCGCGCCGCATCTTGGCGACGCAGACTTTCAGCGCCGCAATCGTGCGGCCCATCGCATCCTCCGACAGGACGCCGGAGCGGCTGACGCCCTCGCCCAGGCGCACGGTGCGCGAGAAGGCATCGATCACGCGGAAGCCATCGGTCTGCGGTCGCGCAACCAGCAGGCGGCAATTATTGGTGCCGAGATCAATGGCTGCGAAAACATGCTTGAAACGGCCGCGCTGCGGCTGGTCGCCCTGCTGGAGTGGGGGCGGAGACGCCGGGGGCACCGGGGCTTGGGGCCCGGATAGACTTCCCCCCGAGAGGGGATCCCCGTCCATGGGACGGGTTTCATGCTGTGACACGGGCAGCCCCGCGAGATTAGACCGGCCGCCGGAAAATCCGGCGTCGCTTGATGCCATCCTATCGCGCGCGGGATTGGGGGGACAAGGGGCTTGCGAGCCCACTATGCCCGCCTCAGGCACGCCTCGGGCACGCCTCGGGCACGCCCCTGCGCCCTCCTGCAACCCAATAACCGCAGATTTCAGCGGGCCAGTTGACGCCATCGCGCGCCGCGACTAGGTTCCGCGCGCTTTGGCCGGGTTCGCCCGGTCGGCACCCATAGCGGGCAGATTGTGCCCGATGGCTGGCCGCCTCGGGCCGCCACATTGGGGGATCGTCTAACGGTAGGACCCTGGATTCTGATTCCAGTTGTCTAGGTTCGAATCCTAGTCCCCCAACCAATTTCTTCGTGAATTGACTCGAAGCGAGCTCACGCTGCTGCGTCCTTACCCCTTAAAGGTCGGGTGGCGGGGCGGCACGCAGGCAGCAAAATCGTCAAAGCCCTTCCATGCCGGTTCGGGCGGGGTGTGGCCCGCGCGCGGTGCATCGGCTGAAGGTGCCGCCATCTCGAGTGCCGGAATGTAGCGCGGGCAATTCGGGAAGATCACGCGCACTTTGACCCGCACCACCATCTGCGCGCCCACCATCGAGGCTATCAGCGGATCATCGCTGCGCATTTGCGCATCGCCATTGATGCGCAGGCGCTGCGGCTTGCCATGCATGGCGATGAACAACATGCCGACCGGCGGATTGACCGCAACATTGCCAAGGCTCTTGAACATGCCGTTGCCGTCGTAATCGGGAAATGCAAGTTCGGATGGTCCCGTCACACGCACAAAGCCCGGCATGCCGCCCTTGAACGAGCAATCGGGCCGGCCATCCTCATCGGCCGTGGCCAGAAAGAAATAGGGCGCGGCCTCGATGAACGCCTTGTCGCCTGCCGTGAATGCCGTGCGCGCGAGTTTTTCCTCCAGCCGGTCGGAAAGGCGGCGGCTATCAAAGCGGTCCTGCAGCGCGCGGTTGCCCGCATGATAGAGAAGGCTTTCGGTCATCGTTTTCCTCCCGCAAGTTAGCTGGCTTGGCTGAGCATCGCCTGCATTTCTGATGCCATGATCTCTTCCTCGCCCGTCTTGAGCTTGAGAATGCGGGCGGTCGAGGCAGCGCTCTCCAGCCGCTCGTCACCGTGCGCATTGGCGTGCCCGTCCAGCGACAGGCCCATCCATGCGCAGGCCTCGACAATCATGCGGCGCAGTTCCGGCGCATTGGCGCCGATGCCACCGGTAAAGACCAGCGTATCAATGCCGCCCATGGCGGTTGCCATCGCCGCAATCGCCTGAGCGATGCGCCGCACATGGATTGCCAGCGCAAGGCGGCCAGCGTCATCATTTGCTGCCAGAAGCGCCATCGCGTCATCGGAACGGCCCGACAGGCCATAAAGGCCCGATTGCCGGTTGAGCACATCCTCCGCGCCGTCCACTCCCAATTCGCGCACCAGAGCCAGCACAATACCGGGATCAAGATCGCCGCTGCGTGTCGTCATCGGCACGCCGCCTGCGGGTGTCATGCCCATCGTGGTTGCGTTGCTCTTGCCATCGACCATCGCACACAGGCTTGAACCGCCGCCCAGATGGGCCGCAACCACACGGCCGCCCGCATCGGCCGCGAAGCGTGCGCGCAGGCGCGTCGCAACCGACTGGAATGAAAGGCCGTGAAAGCCGAAGCGTTCCATTCCCTTCGCAGCGAATGCCTGGGGCAAAGGAAGCCGACGCTCGATCTCCGGCATGGTGCGATGAAAGGCGGTGTCAAAGAGGGCAATGTTCGGAACGGAAGGCAGCGCCGCCAAGCCAAGCGCAGCAGCAGCCACACAGGCGGGTTGATGCAGCGGGGCCAATGGCTGAAGCGCCCGCATTTCGTCCAAGAGGGCCGCATCGATCAGCGCGGGGCGCTCACGCTTTCCTCCATGCACGATGCGGTGGCCGATCGCTTTGGGTCGTCCGCCTGCGGCAGTACTTGCATAAGCGAGGATCGTACCGATTGCAGATTCCAGTGATGAAATGTCCGACCCGGGTGCGTGAGGCGGACCATGCTTCACACGGAATTGCGGGCGCGCAGGAAAGTCCCGGATCGATCCCATCGCCAGTACCGCAAGGCTTGCCGCATCAAAGCAGGCGAATTTGATGCTGGTGGAACCGCAATTGATGGTGAGGAGCCAATCGTTTTGCATATCGGCGGGCATCATGGTTTCTTCCGAAGCACTTCCGGGTCGCCCTGCCCTGCAACGGCGCGGCATTCGGCCGTCGACAGGAAGGCTTTGATGTTCTCGCCCAGCAACCCGGCAGCACAAGCGGCAATGTGCGCCCAGCTGGACCGATTGGCAAAGAGCATGCCGTCCTGATCCAGCGTGCCACCGCGATTGATGTAGCCCATGGCACGAAAGGATTGCGGCCCGGCATCCGCGCGGCGCAACAGGCCCAAGACCGGTTCCGGCCGCGTGTGGCTCGCCAGCACACGTTTGACGCCGGGCGGAAAGAACCGCGCCAGCATGCGATCATCATGGGTGATGCGGGCCTCATGCCGGTCGCGCGGGATGCGGAACCGCGCGGGTTCAATGAGCGCCGTCACCAGCACGCGCAACCCGCGCGCTTCCAGGCGGGCGGCGGCGTGCATCACTTCCGCAACCTGACAAGCGCCCATCGCAATGAGCTGGATCTGCGGCCTTGCATCGCTTTTCAGGACAACTGCGCCGTCGGCCACGGCCCTTGAGGCCTTTTCAGGCGTGAGCCAGACGGCAGATGGACGCTTGGCGGCAACGATACAGCCGATGACGCCACGTGCGCCATGGATCGCACGCAGGCACGCAACCGCGCTTGGCGCATCCGGCGGAAACAGCACCCGGCAGATGTCGGATGCTTCGGCGAGCAGTGCTTCGGCAATGGTGGGGTCCTGATGCGATTGCTGGTTCTTGCCGTTTTCCCATGTGTGCGACGTGACGATCAGCGGCATGCCGATCCAGCGAGGCGCGCGACCCGCTTCCACTTGCTGGCGGGCAAAGATGATGTCCTGCCGCAACGCGCCCAGCATCTTGACGGCAAAAGCCTCGTAAGTGACAGCAAGGCTGATGCCGCCTTTGTTGCCGAGCGCCGCCCCGATCACTGCTTCCTCGTTCAGGGCGGTGATCACGGCACCTGTCACGGATTCCGGCGCACCGGCCTCCGGCTTGACGGCGCGGTGTTTCAGAAGCTCCAGCGTCTTTCCCATCTGGTTGGAGCGCAACTCGTCGGGATTGGCGACGCGGATGCGGTGGCCGGGATTGGCGCGCGCAAAAGCGGAAAACCAGTCATCGATCGCTGCCATGGATGATGCGGCGCTTCCCACGGCCAACGCTTGCGGCTTGGGAAGGACGGGCGACGCCGGATCACGCAGGGCAAGCGGATTGTCGCGCTCCTGCGGCCGCCTGCCCTTGCGCGTGCGCGCGAGAATGCGCTGTGCCAGTGCCAGCTCATCGGGCGGAACAAACAAGGCGGCGACACTCTGGTTGAAGGCTGTGCGCGCTTTGGCATCGTCAAACGGCGAGTGCTCCAGCGGCAGATTGTGTGCGCGGTTCGTGCCGGCACCGGCAAAGCCGAAACCCTTAGGGACTTGCGCGATTACGTAGGGCAACGCGACGGGATAGGCGGCTTTTCCCTCAACTACATCCTTGGCGCGCTTCATCAGGCGGCGCTCCGCCTCCAGAATGGCAAGGGCATAGGCGGCGGGATCGCGCCCATCGATCACCATGGGATCAAACCCGTTCAGCACCAGGTGCCGCTTGAGCCAGGGAACACCGCCATCCTGGATGATGCCGGTGCGCTGCTCGATGCGACGGCCATTGAGGATGAGGATGGGCGTCACCCAGCCGCAATCCTCCGCGCGCCACCAGCGCGGCGACCAGTCACCACCGCGCTGTTCCTCAAAAGCGCCGTCGCTCAGAAACGCGACCAGATGCTCGCCCTTCAAGGGCATATGCAAATATTGCGTTTCGGCAAAGCCGAGATAGCCGCCTTCGGCGATGCCGCCACCGGTGTGCGGATTGACGTGGCTGCCCAGCGGCGCGGCAGGCGAGCCATCGGCGCGCTGCACATAGGAATAGAAATCACGGCAGAGCCGGTTCAGGCCTTCGCCGCCGCCATAGCGACGTTGCTGCGCGGGCGTGAGATTGCCGGTAAGGACATTCACCGCCTCGATCCCCGCCACACAATGGCCCTGCCCCAACAACCAACCGCGCGTGATGCCGGAAAGCGCGTTGGCCGCCATGTAGCCGGCATAGGCAATGGCGACGTTGAGCGAACCGCCGAGATGACCTTCAGGTGTCCGCTTGAAGTCACCCTTGCCAAGCGCGCGACCCTTGGCGTCCACCCGTGTCGCATAGGTCATGTGGGCTGTGATGCGCATGGCGGCGCTGGCGATCCGGTCAGCTGCCCAAAGGAGATCAGCGAACCGGGCAGCGGTGGCGCCGTTCAGCGCCGGCGCGAGAATTTTGGCCTGGCGCACGACATTCGGCGCATGGCGGATGATCTTTGTGCCACGCACCCAGGCATTCCAGTCATTGCCTACCGATTTCATCAACGGCCCGCCCGATCAGATCCCATGCCATCCGCGACAGATTGCGCGATCATGGCATAAGGTTGTGGCCTGATCATCACGCTTTGCACGACAGACAGATCCACGCCATGCTCACCGCTGTCACCATCTTTGCCGTTCTTGTACTCGTTTCCTGCGTTCCGGTTCTCATCGGCGCGTATGAGCCGGGCAGATGGAACGCGCGCGGGCTTGGCCCCTTCTGGTTTCTGGCGCTGAAAGAGCGGCCGGGTGCAGAGGCCACATCTTTGACTGCGCTGGCGCCCAGCGTCACGGTGCGGTGGCAAGTGCGGGCCGATTTTCCTTTCATCGGCCCACATGAGACTTACTGGACACGCTTTGTGCTTTTGGCGGGCGGCAACACCGAAGAAGCACCGCTGACGATTCCCGCTGACGTTGAGGATGCCTATCTCGTGCGGCTCGGGATCATGCGGCCGCCGGTGATCGTGCTGGGCCTTTTGCGCATCCTTGTGGCGACCGGCCTTCTCAAGAAGCCGGATGCGCAAGTCTCCGATGATGTTTCCGGCGCGGGCTTTCGCGCTGAACTGATGCCGGACAAGGCACAGATCGCGCGGCTTCTTGCCAGTCCCAAAGACTATGGTCCGGCGATGGTGAACTTCCTTGCCTATCACCCCCTGGCGCAATACGCGGAAGTGAAGGCTGGCGCCGCGCCCGTTTCCGGCGCGCGCGCCTATCAGCGCTATGGCGTGGTCGCCTTTCAGACCGTTTACCGAACCGGCGGGCATCTTGTTTTCTACGGCGCGGTTGATCGCGTGCTGCGGGGGGCAAAAGCCGGCCCCTGCAGCGGGACGTGGCACGACATTGCGGTCATGCAGTACCGGACGCCGGAAGCCATTCTTTCGATGGAGCATGTGGCGCGCTATCGGGCGGCACTGCCTCACCGCGATGCAGGGCTTGACCGCAGCGTTGTGATTGCGAGTTCTTGAGCTTGCCTGTTCCCGGCCGGGTGAAATGTTCGCCCTGATTCCACGGAGCAAGCAGGGAGATTTCTGCGCCCAAGCAAGACGCGAGCCGCCCCGCTGGTCCAAATTCCCAAGGGCAAACGCTGCGCGGGCTGCAAAAGCTGAAAAATCATCGGTTTGTCGCCCTATGACCAGCGGGCAAACGCTTGACCGATTTCACCGAGCCCTTATATCCCACGGGCAATCCTGACAAATTGTCGCCTCGCTGCCGCTGGGCGATTTCAGGGCCTTATGCGAGTTGCGACGCGCTGTCGGGCCTGTTTCTTTGCCGGGATTGCAGTTGTGTGGGGACGGCTGCTTGCACATCGAACTCCGGGAAAAGCCGATGACGGGCAGCCTATGACCGAGACCCCCCTTCGACGTTCTTATATTGCTGCAGGCGGCATCGCCATCGTTGCGGTCGCCTGGCTTGCATCCGGCGTGCTTGAAAGTGACGGCGCGGCTGGTCCGGAAGCGGACGGCACCGTTGTTTCGAGTGAGACCGAGGCTGATCGCGCATCCGTGCGTGTCCGCACCATGACCGCGATCCCGCACGAGATGACCCTGACGATCCGCGGGCGGGCCGTTGCAGAGCGCCGCGTCGTGCTCAAATCCGAAACGGCAGGTCGCGTTGTTTCCGTGTTCGCCCAGAAGGGCGCGCCGGTCAAACAGGGCGATGTCATCTGCGAACTGGATGTCGGTGCACGCAAGGCGGCATTGGAGCAGGCCCGCGCCCGCATGCGGCAGGCCCAGCTCGACTATGATGCCGCCCGCAAGCTTGAAGAGCGCGGCCACCGCTCGGCCAACCAGACAGCGGCCGCCCTTGCCATATTCGAAGGCGCGCAGGCGGAAGTCCGCCGGGCCGAGAATGACCTTGCCCAGACCCGCATCAGTGCGCCCTTTGACGGTTATGTCGATGACCGCATGGTCGAGGTCGGCGACTACATGCAGCCCGGCACGGCCTGCGCGGTCGTGCTTGATCCCGATCCTTTCCTTGTTGTTGGACAGGTCTCGGAGCGCGAGGTCGGCTATGTGCAGCCGGGTGCCGACGGCATGGCGGTGCTGATCACCGGCGAGGAAATTCCAGGCAAAGTGCGCTTCATTTCCAGCGCAGCCGACAATGCGACGCGCACGTTCCGCATGGAATTTGAAATTCCCAACGAAAATTTCCGCCTGCGCGACGGCGTGACGGCTGAAGTGCGCATCACACTGGCGACCGTTCCTGCCCATCGCATTCCGCCGGCGATCCTGTCGCTCAATGCCAATGGCGATGTGGGCGTCAAGGTTGTTGCTGACGGCATTGCGCGTTTTGTGCCTGTATCCATCGTCGAGGAATCCGCCGAAGGATTGTGGATTACCGGCCTGCCCGAAACCGCCACCATCATCACGGTCGGACAGGATTTCGTGCTGGACGGTCAGCCGGTCAACGCTGTTGCGGACGGGAGCTAGGCCATGACCGGCATTGTCGATTGGGCTGTCTCGCAATGGCGTCTTGTTCTTTCGACGCTCGTCCTCTGCATCCTGACGGGATATTCGGCCTATGTCGGCATTCCCAAGGAAGCCGATCCCGACATCCAGATTCCGTTCGTTTCCATCTCAGTGCCCTATCCCGGCATTTCGCCGGAGGACGCCGAGCGGCTGCTCGTCAAGCCGATGGAAGTCGAGTTGCGTTCCATCGAGGGACTGAAGCAGCTGACCGCCATCGCGGCACAGAATTATGCCGGTCTCTACCTCGAATTTGACGCTGCGTTCGACAAGGACGCGGCGCTGCAGCGCGTGCGCGAGCGGGTCGACCTTGCACAGTCGAAAATGCCCGAAGGCGCGGAAGAACCGGTCATCACCGAGTTCAACGTCTCGACCTTTCCGGTCCTGATCGTCACGCTTTCGGGTGACGTGCCGGAGCGCACGCTGCTTGCGCTCGCGCGCCAGCTTGAGGACGAGGTTGAAACCATTCCCTCGGTCCTCTCGTCCGATATTGTCGGCAACCGGGAAGAGCTTCTGGAGATCGTCATCGATCCGGCGCGGCTTGATGCCTACAATATCTCGGCCATCGAAGTCTTCAATGCTGTCAGCAGCAACAACCAGATCATCGCGGCGGGCGACTGGGACGTGGGCGCGGGGCGCTTTCCCATCAAGGTCGAAGGGCTGATTGAAACGCGGCAGGACGTGCTTGACCTGCCCATCCGGTCAAGCGGCGACGGCATTGTGCGGCTGCGCGACGTGGCCGACATCCGCTCCACCTTTGTCGATGCTGACAGCTATGCCCGCTTCAACGGCCAGCCTGCCATTGCGCTGGAAGTCAAAAAGCGTGTGGGCGAAAATATCATCAGCACCATCGCGCGGGTGAAAGAGACAGTCATCGCCTTCACCGCCTCGCTGCCGCCGCAGGTGAAGGTCGAATTTTCGCTCGACCAGTCCACATGGATCGAAGGCTCGCTTCAATCGCTTGAAAGCTCGATCCTGCTTGCGATCCTTCTCGTGATGATCGTCGTGGTTGCAGCACTCGGCCCCCGGTCCGGCATGATCGTGGGCTTTGCCATTCCCGCCTCGTTCCTGATCGCCTTCCTGTTCCTCGGGATCGCCGGCATCACCATCAACATGATGGTCATGTTCGGCATGATCCTGTCGGTCGGCATGCTGGTTGATGGCGCGATCATCATTGTCGAGTTCGCCGACCGCAAGATGGCGGAAGGCATGCATCGGCGCGAAGCCTATGCGCTGGCTGCCAAGCGCATGTTCTATCCCGTGCTTTCCTCCACTGCCACGACACTGGCGGCCTTTCTGCCCATGCTGTTCTGGCCCGGTGTCTCGGGACAGTTCATGAGCTATCTGCCGATCACGCTCATCCTCGTGCTGGCGGCGTCCACGCTGGTGGCGTTGGTGTTTCTGCCGGTCGTTGGCGGCTTTGTCGGCAAGACCGAACCGGGCAATGAGGCAACGCTGAAAGCCCTGGCCGCATCCGAGACCGGCGACATCCGCGATATCGGCGGCATTACCGGCTGGTATGCGCAGCTGGTCGGCAGGCTTGTCCGGCGGCCTTTCCAGGTGCTTGGTGTTGCCATCGGCACACTGGTTGTCGTGGTGATGGCCTTCAACAGTTTCAGCAAAGGTACCGAGTTTTTTGTTGAGACCGAGCCCAACCGTGCCTTCATCAACGTATTCGCGCGGGGCAATCTTTCCGTCACTGAGCAATTGGCGCTCGTCAAGGAAATCGAGGCCATCGCGCTCACCACCGAAGGGCTGCGTGGTGTCTTCACTCAGACCGGCAGCGGCGGCGGCATGGGTCAGGGCGGCCGGTCGGGCGAGGACATGATCGGCACGATCTCCATCGAGTTCGACGATTTCGAGAAACGTCAGCGGGCCAACGTCATCCTTGATGAAATCCGCGGCCGTATGAATGCCATCCCCGGCATACGGGCCGAGGCGCGCGCCGAAGAAGGCGGGCCGCCGCAAGGCAAGGACATCATCGTCGAATTGACCTCTGCCGACGGCAGGGCACTGGATGCGGTTGCGGCACTTGTCCGCGACAAATTCAATTCGATGCCCGAATTGATCGACATCGAGGATTCACGCCCCCTGCCCGGCATCGAATACCGGCTTGAGATAGACCGCGAACAGGCGGGCCGGTTTGGTGCTGACGTGCTTACCATCGGCACGATCGTGCAGCTGATCACGGTCGGCATAAAGGTCGGCGAGTACCGGCCGGACACTTCCGAAGACGAAGTCGACATCCGTGTGCGCTTCCCGGCCGAAGACCGCAGCATCGCCATGCTGGACAGTTTGCGCGTGATGACGCGCGACGGCCTCATTCCCATTTCAAACTTTGTGCGCCGGGTTCCGGCCCCGCGCGTCAGCTTCATCGAGCGCGTCGATGGCGAGCGCATCATGCGCGTGCGCGCCAATGTGCAGACCGGTGTCCTGCCCGACGACAAGGTGCGCGAGTTGAAGGCATGGCTTGCCGAAACCACAATCGATCCACGCGTGACGGTCGCCTTTGGCGGCCAGGATGAAGCGGCCAATGAGTCAGCCGCGTTCCTTGGCAAGGCGATGCTGGCATCGCTGTTCCTGATGGGCGCGATCCTCATCATGCAGTTCAACAGTTTCTACCACACGGCCCTCATCCTTTCGGCCGTCATCATGTCCACCATCGGCGTGATGCTGGGCATGTTGCTGATGGGTCAGACATTCAGCGTGATCATGACCGGCACGGGCATCGTCGCGCTGGCCGGCATTGTCGTGAACAACAATATCGTGCTGATCGACACGTTCCAGCATCTGCGGCGCGAGGGATTTCCAGTCTACGACGCAATCATCCGCACCGGCGCCCAGCGGTTGCGGCCGGTCTTTCTGACCACGTTTACGACAATGATCGGCCTGATGCCGATGATGCTGAACCTCAACATCGATTTCTTCAACCGCCATGTCTCGGTGGGCGGGCCGATCTCCGACTGGTGGGTGCAGCTCGCAACCGCGGTCGTCTATGGCATGGGCTTTTCGACGGTGCTGACGCTCCTCGTCACGCCCGTGCTTCTGGCCATCCCTGAGCATCTGCGGCTGCGCAAGGCGGCGAAAGCCGTGCGGCAGGCGGGGCGCGGTTTGGGACAGGCCGCAGAGTAGGCTAGAGTAGCCTTTAGGCACCGCCTGCGGTGGCCGGCAATTGGGCGATCGGATCATCCGCGCCAAAGGCTTCCGCCAGCCGGTCGCGCGCTTCGGTTGCCTCACGCTGGCGGTTCCACATCGCGGCATAGGTTGCGCCTTTGGCCAGCAGTGCCTCATGCGTGCCGCGTTCCACAATCGCCCCGTCAACCAGCACGATGATCTCATCGGCATCAACGACCGTTGACAGGCGGTGAGCGATGACAAGGGCTGTGCGGTTGCGCGAGACATCCTTCAGCGCCGTCTGGATCTCGCGCTCGGTGTGGGTGTCGAGCGCGCTTGTCGCCTCGTCGAGGATCAGGATCGGCGGGTTCTTGAGGATGGTGCGCGCAATCGCCACGCGCTGCTTTTCGCCGCCCGACAATTTCAGGCCGCGCTCACCCACCATCGTGTTGTAGCCCTGCGGTGCCTTGGCGATGAAGGGATCGATCTGGGCGAGGCGTGCCGCCGTCTCGACCTCGGTGTCACCGGCATCGATGCGGCCATAACGGATGTTGTAGCGCAGCGTATCGTTGAAGAGGACCGTGTCCTGCGGAACGATGCCGATGGCCGCGCGCAGCGATTTCTGTGTCACCTCGCGCACATCCTGCCCGTCAATCGTCACGCTGCCCGACGCTATGTCATAAAAGCGGTAAAGGATGCGCGAGAGCGTGGATTTTCCCGCGCCCGATGGCCCCACCACGGCAACAGTCTTGCCGGCAGGCACAGTGAACGAGATGCCCTTCAGGATCTCGCGGTCGGGGTCATAGGAAAAGCGCACGTTCTCGAAGCGGATCTCGCCGCCCTTCACCTGCAGGGGCAAGGCGCCCGGCCTGTCCTCGATCTCGGGGTCCAGGCGCAGATGGTCGAACATTTTTTCCATGTCGATCAGCGCCTGCGTGATCTCGCGGTAGACCGTGCCCAAGAGATTCAGGGGCACGTAGAGCTGCACCAAAAAGGCATTGACCATCACCAGCTCGCCGATCGTCATGCGGCCTTCGGCAACGCCCATCGCCGCGAGCACCATCACGCCGACCAGGCCGAGCGCGATGATCGCCGCCTGGCCCGTGTTGAGGATCGAGAGCGAGGTCTGGGTCTTTTCCGAGGCGCGGGCAAAGACGTTCATCGCCTTGTCGAAGCGGCCGGCCTCGTGCTCCTCGGCGTTGAAGTATTTCACCGTCTCGAAATTGAGGAGGCTGTCCACCGCCTTGGTGTTCGCCTCCGTATCGCTGTCATTCATCTCGCGGCGGTATTTGACCCGCCAGTTGGTGATGAGAAGCGTGAACCACGCATAGGCAACCACGGTTGCCAGCGTCACGACGGCAAACCAGACATCAAACTTCCACAGCATGATGCCGCAGACAAGCAGGAGTTCCAGGATCGTCGGGGCAATCGAGAAGATGGTCCAGGAGAGGAGCGAGTCGATCCCCTTGGTGCCGCGGTCGATCACGCGCTGGAGGCCGCCCGTGCGCCGTTCAAGATGGAAGCGCAGCGAAAGGCGGTGGATGTGCCGGAAAGTGCGGCCCGCGATCTGCCGCACCGCATTGAAGGCGACCTTGGCAAAGATCGCATCACGCAATTGCGCAAAGGCCTGCATCATGATGCGGGCAAAGCCATAGGCGACGATCAGGCTGATGGCGACGGCAGCCGCCTGAAGGCCGGAGCCCGGCGCCAATGCATCGATCGCATCGCCATACAGGAACGGCACGGCAACCGTCGTGATCTTGGCGATCAGCAGCGCCACCAGCGCCAGCATCACCCGCAACCGCAGATCGGCGCGGTCCTTCGGCCAGAGATAGGGCATGAAGGTCTTCAGCGTGCTTCTGAAATCATAGGCACGCTCTACATCCAGCCGTTGCCGGATAGATGCCGAAGCAGAAGACGCAGCACCGCCCGGGTGGGACGGCTTGGCAGGATTGGTCATGGAAGGGCGCACCGGTTTTGTGATGCTCAAGGCATAGAGGGCGCCGCTTGCCCCGCAAAGCACAAAAATGGGCGGGCAAAGGATTGGTGAACTCCCCCCCACTCAGAGCAGGGGTTCTGCATCCAATTGGCCGGGACGGATTTCGGCAGGATCTCGCGTCTGGCCATCCTTGGGGAACAGCAAGGTCTCGCGCAGGCCAGTCCCCGGCTCGTGGCGCAGAAGGCGGATGACCTCATGTTCGGTGCCCTCCGGAACAGCCGCCAGTACCCGCGTGCCGCTGCCCATGGTGCGGGGCGTCGCCCGGTCAAAGGTCACCTCGGCGCGCGCAACCACATTGCCCTCAAGGCCCAGCACATCCGCCCGCAGCGCGTAGCGGCCAAAGGGCGACATGTCGATCAGGCGCAGATGAAATTGCCCGTCCGCGCGGGCTGTCGCCTCACCCACCATGCGGTTGCCGAGGTAGAGGCGCACGCGCGCGGCCGGCGGCGCGCGACCCGCAATCCGCAGGGCAGGTGTGCGGTCCCAATCGGCCGCGTCGATGACGACGCTGCTTGCCGCAAGGGCCTCACCAAGGCGCGCGATGCGTGCGGGCCCTGCCACGACGAGAACTTCGGGCGCCAGCAGAAAGACGGCGTCGCTGGAGCGCACGAGCCTGCCATCGGCTGCTGTCGCGGTGACAAAGTACTCAACGCCGCCTGCTGTTTCCTCCGGCGTGGCCGTCAGGGCAAAGGTGCCATCTGCTGCTGCCGCCACCGAAAGCACCGGCTTTGCATTCTGCCACAGCGTGGCGCGCCCAAGCGCGCCGGTGCCGGAGAGGATAATATTCCCATCGTTGTCGCGCGAAGCTGTGAGCGTCAGCGCGGGCGTCCATGAAATCTGCGAGGGGTCGATCAGGGCAAGCGCAGGGTCGGGCGCCTCACCCTCGCCTGCGCCATTGCAGGAAATGCAGCCGGGGCCGAATGCCCACCACGCGCCGCCGCCTATGGCTCCCAAGAGCAATAATGCAGCAATCAGGCGGGCGCGAGACATGGGTCAGGGCTTTCCGGCGAGCGGGGGCAGACCAAGAAGATAGTCCGCCATTGCGGCGCGGTCATCATCGGTCAAATGGCTGGTGCCGTGCTCGATCACTTCGGCCATTTCACCACCTGCCACATCGAAATCAGGCGTCGTGCCATCGTCAAGGAATGTGATGATCGCATCCCGGCTCCAGCCGCCAATGCCATCTTCGTGCGGCGTAATGTTTGGTGCTACTGCCTTGCCCAGACGCGCGCCGCCAAAGGCGCGCGCCCCGTCAAACCCGCCCAGCGCATTGCGGGGCGTGTGGCATTCACCGCAATGGCCCAGCACCTCGACCAGATAGGCGCCGCGGCTGCGGGCGCGCTTTTCGTGTTCGTCATGGGGCCCGTCAAAGAAAAGCAGCCGCCAGCCGGACAGGAAAGGCCGCCACATCAGCAGGAGGTCGATGTTGTGGGTGCGGTTTTCGCGGCGCACCGGCGGCAGGCTCATCAGCCAGGCCTTGATCGCCAGCACGTCCTCAATGGTCATGCCCGCATAGGAGGCAAATGGCAGTGCGGGGTAGAGGTTCTCGCCCTCCCGCCCGATGCCGTGGAGGACGGCTTCGGCAAATTCCTGATCGCTCCAGTCGCCGATTCCGGTGACGCGATCCGGCGTGATGTTCGGGGAATAGAAAATCCCGAACGGGCTTTCGATCGGTCGGCCGCCCGCATAGGGCTCGCCCCCACCCTTCTTGTTCCAATGGCAGGAGAGGCATCCCGCTGCATGGACCAGATAGGCGCCGCGCGCTTCCATCCCCTCATCGGATGAGGCGATGCCATCGGGAATCACAATCGCACCCTGACGCGGCCACATGAGGAAGGCCACGCCCGCGATGGCGAGTGCGGCAAGTCCTGCCAGCAGGCGGCGCATCATCAGGAGAATGTCCTATTCGACTTCCGGTCCGCGATAAGTCTCGTGGCAGGTTTTGCAGGTGCCAATGATGCCTTCGACACTGGCGGTGATGGCATCGGCGTCGCCTGTGGCAATTGCGGCGGCCGAAGCTGCGGCGGCGTCTTCCAGTGCCTTGGCATCGGTCAGAAAGCCGTCCCACTTTTCCCAGATCACGGGAAGCGCGCGGCTCTTGGTGACACCTTCGGCACCGATGCCGGAGTTCTCCGGGAACATGGCCGGGATGGTGCCCGCAGCGACGCGCAGGGATTCGGCGGCTGCGGCGACATCGGCAAGAGTGGCCGCTGTGCCATCCCAGCGCTTGATCGCGCCCATCATGCCGCCGATGCGTTTCATCTCGCCGACGCGCCAGTCAACCAGAGCCTGACCCGACAGCGTTGCCGGATCGACAATCGCGGGTGCATCCTCACCGCTCGACGGCGAAATGGTGAAGCCCAGCATGGCCAGCGCGACGCCGATGGCTGCGCCGATGATGAAATTGCGTCCGCGTTCGCGTGTCATGAAAGGCTTCCTGGAGTGACGGCTTGAGAAGGGGCTTGTGGGGACTTTCTTAGCATGGAAGCCCCGGCTTGCGTATATTCGCCTTGAGCGTGATTCACGGCAAGGTGATCTTCCGTCATGGCTGTTACGTCTGTCTGCGTATTCTGCGGTTCATCTGCGGGCGATGACCCGGCCTTTGCCGAGGATGCGGCGCTGATGGGCCGCCTGATCGGTGAGCGCAAGCTCGCGTTCATCTTCGGCGGCGGCACGATCGGCCTCATGGGAGTTTCCTCCCGCGCGGCGATGGCGGCGGGCTCCCATGTGACCGGGATCATCCCCGAATTCCTGCGCCATGTGGAGGCGCCGCGCCTTGAGGTTACGGAGATGATCGTGGTCGAGACCATGCATCAGCGCAAACAGAAGATGTGCGACCTGTCCGACGCCTTTGTCGTTCTGCCCGGCGGTATCGGCACGCTGGATGAATTTGCCGAGATGACCAGCTGGGCGATCCTGGAGCGTCATGACAAGCCCGTGATCGTGCTCAATACGCTTGGCTATTTCGACAATCTTCTGGCCTTCATGGAGACGATCCGCAAACGGCGCTTTGCCGGCCCCGCCCTCAAGACATCGTTCGCGGTTGCCCATACGCCCGGCGAGGTGATGGCGCGTCTTGTCAGTCAGGATTGGCGACGGCCCGCTTTGCCTTGATACGCCCCGCCCTGAATTGCCGCTCATTGGCAAAGGCTTCCCACGACACCAGCGCCAGCGCGATCCAGATGAGGGTAAAGGTTACGGCGCGCGCAAGGCCGAAGGGTTCGTGCCAGACGAAAACCGCCAGCAGGAAAGAGATCGTGGGGGCGGCGTATTGTACAAAGCCCATGGTCGAGAGGCGCACCCGGCGCGCAGCAGCGGCAAAGAGCAGCAGCGGCACCGCCGTTACCGGCCCTGCCCCCAGGAGCAAGAGGTCAATTTCAGTGCCCTGCGCACCAAACTGAAGCGCTCCCGTGTTCGCCAGATGCACGAGCCAGGCAATTGCGAGCGGCGCCAGTATCAAGGTCTCGATGAAAAAGCCGTCCAGCGATTCAACCGGCGCCACTTTCCGCAGATAGCCATAGATGCCGAAACTGAAGGCAAGGCACAGCGATATCCACGGCAATTCGCCCAGCATGATGATCTGGAAGGCGACCGCAGCGGCCGCCAGCGCAAAAGCGATCTTGCGAAGGCGCGACAGGCGCTCGCCCAGCAGCAATGCGCCCAGAAGGATGCTCACCAGCGGATTGATGTAATAGCCAAGGCTTGTCTCCAGCACGCGGCCCTCAACCACCGACCAGATGAAGAGATACCAGTTGCCGCCGATCAGAAGTGCCGTCAGCGTCATCAAGGCGACGATGCGCGGACGGCGCAGGAGATTGACGATGTGGCGCATCCTGCCGGTTGCCGCGACCAGCAGCATGGCGACGACAAGGCCCCAGGCAATGCGGTGCGCCAGCACTTCGACCGACGGCACGCTGCCCAGCCACTTCCAATAGATGGTGACCAGCCCCCACATGACATAGGCGCCAGCCGCATAGAAAACGCCGCGTGGATCGTCGAGACGCGCAAGCCCAAGTTGTGTCATTCGCGTGGGGTCATCCGCGCCGGGGCATGTACATGTTATTGAAGAACTCGGTCAGCGCCATCTCGCAAAGCTTGGGTGGCAGGGCATCAAGCGCAAGGTTGAGATCTGCCATGCGCTCGGGCAATTTGCCGCCAATGCCTGCCATGGTGGCAAGGCGAAGCAGCGTTGCCGGTGTCATGTCATCGGGGCCGAGCTTTGCCACTTCCGCCTTCAGACCCTCGATCACATTCGACTTCGGGATAAGGCGCGCGCGTTCCGCAGCACCTGCGAGATCGCGCAGGAACTCGTCCACCTGCTCCAGATTCGACTGACCGATGGAGAGATGCACATTGTCGCGCGAACCCATGTAGCCAAGCTGGGCCTGCAAAAGCCAACCCTGTTTCTTCATCTCGTCAATGATGTGGAAGACGGGGAATTCGTCGGACGTAAATGCCACCAGATTGGTATCCGGCTCGGCCAGCAATTTGAGGCCCGGTATTGCCTTGATGCCGGTTATGATCTTCTTCGTTGCCTCGTGGATGCGGCGGGCAAAGCGCATATAGCCGTCATCGCCGAGATAGTTGATCACCGCCCAGGCGGCGGCGAGAGGCCCGCCGGACTTGGTCGAAAGGATTGTCGGGTTGATGAGCGTATAGCCGGTATATTCCGCGCAGGTGAAAATCTGGAAGCGGCGGACGTCCCTTGAGCGGTGCAGGATGACTGAGGCGCCCTTGGGGCAGTAAGCGTATTTGTGGAAGTCCATCGACATCGACGTGACGCCGGGCACCCGGAAATCGAACGGCGCGAGCTTCTCGCCCAGCCTCTCGAAGTACGGAAGCAGGAAGCCGCCGATGCAGCCATCGACATGAAAAAGCGTGCCGCGCCGTTCGGCAATCTCGCCGATCTCGGGAATGGGATCGAGCACACCATGGGCATAGGAAACTGCTGACGCCACGATCTGGATGGTGTTGGGCGTGATCGCTGCCTCGATCAGCTTCGGGTCGGCCTTGAAGGTTTTGGGATCGACAGGCACCAGCACTTTCTTCAGGCCCATGTAATGGGCGGCCTTGTGGAATGCCGCGTGGGCTGTGACCGGCAGGATGATTTCCGGTTCGGTGACTTCCGGCTTTACCGCCCGGGCAAAGTCGCGCGCCGTCTTGACCGCCAGCATGCAGCTTTCGGTGCCGCCGGAGGTGAAATTGCCGGCGGCGCCTTCGGGTGCGTTCAGGTGGTTGGCGGCATAGCCGACCAGCTCATTCTCAAGCCGCAACAGGCTCGGGAACGCGGTCGGGTCGAGCGCATTCTCGGTCAGGAAGGCCATATAAGCGCGCTTGGCGACCGCTTCGACATCGGCGCCCGGATCATAGACATAGGCAAAAGTCTTGCCGGTTCGCCACGGTGCATCATGGGCGGAGAGCGCCGTCAGCTGCGCGAAGATGGCGGCTTCATCCTTCGGCTTCACGTTCATCGGCATGTCCGTCTCCGTTCATCGCGGGCGCGGCGCGGGTGCGCCGTCACGCAGGAGTTTCCAGGTAATTGAATCCATCAACGCTTCGAAGGAGGCGTCCACAATGTTGGGCGACACACCCACAGTCGACCAGCGGCGACCTTCGCGGTCGGCGCTTTCGATCAGCACGCGGGTCACCGCCTCCGAGCCCGACGTAAGGATGCGGACCTTGTAATCGACAAGACGCAGATCATCGAGAAAGGCCGAATAGCGCCCGAGGTCCTTGCGCAGCGCATTGTCGAGTGCGTTGACAGGACCGTTGCCCTCGCCCGCCGAATGGATCGCCTCGCCCTCGACATCCACCTTCACGACCGCTTCCGATACCGTGACAAGCTCGCCCACTGCGTTGAAACGGCGCTCGACCATCACGCGGAAGCTCAAGGGCCGGAAATATTCCGGCACCTGGCCAAGTGCGCGCCGCGCCATCAACTCGAACGAGGCCTCGGCACCATCAAAGGCGTATCCCAGAAACTCGCGTGACTTCACCTCGTCGAGAAGGCGGCGCACGCGCGGGTCATCCGCACCGGCGTCGATGCCAAGCTGTTCCAGGCGGAAAAGCACGTTGGAGCGGCCCGCCTGGTCGGAGACGAGGATCCGCCGGCTGTTGCCGACGGTCTCCGGCGGCACATGCTCATAGGTGCGCGGGTCCTTCTGCACGGCAGAAGCATGCAGACCACCTTTGTGCGCAAAGGCATTGTCGCCGACATAGGGCGCATGGCGCCATGGCGCGCGATTGAGGATTTCATCGAGCGTATGGCTCACCTCGCGCAGGCGCCGAAGGCCCTCGCCCGTGACGGCGGTTTCAAGCGTGCTGCGGAAGGGTTCCTTCAGCGCGAGTGTGGCAATCAGCGAAACGAGATTGGCATTGCCACAGCGTTCGCCCAGCCCGTTCAGCGTCCCCTGAATCTGGGTAACGCCCGCCTCGACAGCGGCGAGCGTGTTCGCCACCGCGTTGTCGGTGTCGTTGTGGGTGTGGATGCCCAGATGATTGCCCGGAATGTGGCGGGCCACTTCGCGCACAATGCGATAAACCTCGCTCGGCAGGGTTCCGCCATTCGTGTCGCAGAGCACGACAAAGCGCGCACCGCCCTCCAGCGCAGCCTTGAGGCAGGAAAGGGCATAGGCGCTGTTCGCCTTGTAACCATCAAAAAAATGTTCGGCATCAAACATCGCCTCGCGCCCGCGCGCGACCACCGCCTTCATTGATTCCGAGATGGCGGCAAGATTTTCGTCGCGCGGGATCCCGAGCACGGTATCGACCTGGAAGTCCCAGCTCTTTCCCACAAGGCATGCTGCATCGGCGCGGGCATCCAGCACGGCAGCAAGGCCGGGATCATTTTCCGTGCTGCGGCCCGAGCGGCGCGTCATGCCGAAGGCCGTCAATCTCCCGTGATTCAATGCTGGCGGCGCATTGAAAAACTCTGTGTCCGTCGGATTGGCGCCCGGCCAGCCGCCTTCGACATAATCAATGCCAAGGCCATCGAGCATGAGGGCGATCTGGCGCTTGTCTTCGACGGAGAAATCAACGCCCTGCGTCTGCGCGCCGTCGCGCAGCGTTGTGTCGAAGAGATAAAGGCGCGTCTTTGCCATCAGGCCGGCTTCCAGACTGTTCCCGAAGGCCCATCTTCCAGCACGATGCCTGCCTCAAGCAACTCTTTGCGCAGGCGGTCGGCCTCGGCAAAGTTGCGCGCCTTGCGGGCGGCATTGCGGGCAGCGATACGGGCTTCGATCTCGGCTTCACCCAGCGTCAGCGCGGCGGGGCGCCAGGCGGCCCATTCGGCCTGCGATTTCTCAAGGATGCCGATGAGATTGCCGGCTGCCTTCAGGGAAGACGCAGCGGCGGCAGAGCCTTTCAGGGCTTCGGCGGCCAGCTCGTGCATGACGGCGAAGGCTTCCGGCGTGTTCAAGTCGTCGTCGAGTGCGGCCACGAACGACGTCGGCAGGTCGTGGGAAGGCTGCGCGTCGCCCGCCGCGCGGTACCAGCGGTCGAGGATCGTGCGCGCGGTTCGGCTGCCCTCGTCTGTCCAGTCGAGCGGATGGCGGTAATGCGTCATCAGCATCTGGAGGCGGATCACCTCGCCCGGCCATTCGGCCAGAAGGTCGCGCACGGAAACGACATTGCCGACGGACTTGGCCATTTTCTCGCCGCCCATCTGGAGCATGCCGTTATGCATCCAGTAATTCGACAAAGGCGCGCCGCCATGGGCGCAGACCGACTGGGCGATTTCGTTTTCATGATGCGGAAAAAGCAGATCGCGTCCGCCGCCATGAATGTCGAATGTCTCGCCCAGGAGATTTTCGGCCATGGCCGAGCATTCGATGTGCCAGCCGGGGCGGCCACGCCCCCAGGGACTGTCCCAGCCCGGCGTTTCGGCATCCGACGGCTTCCACAACACGAAATCCATCGGCGAGCGCTTGTAGGGCGCAACGTCCACACGCGCGCCGGCCAGCATCTCGTCAACCGAGCGGCCCGAGAATGATCCGTAAGACGGCATCGACGGCACGCTGAAGAGCACATGCCCCTCCGCCTCATAGGCATGACCATTGGCGATGAGCGTTGCGATCATTCCGATGATCCCGGGGATCGTCTCGGTGACGCGCGGCTCAAAGGTGGGTTCAAGGTTGCCCAGCGCGGCCATGTCCTCGCGGTAGATGCGCAACGTCTCCTCGGTCAGTTCGCGGATGGTGATGCCGCGTTCCTTTGCCCGCGCGTTGATCTTGTCCTCCACATCCGTGACGTTGCGCGCATAGAATACATGCGGCTTGCCGTAATGGTGGCGGAGCAGCCGGAAGAGCACGTCGAAGACGATGACCGGACGCGCATTGCCGATATGGGCAAGCGCATAGACCGTGGGGCCGCAGACATACATGCGCACGCGTTTGGCATCGATCGGCGCAAAGACTTGCTTGCGGCGGGTCTCGGTATTGTGGATCTCGATCATGGCGGGCCTTCAATGTCTCTCAGCACGTGCTCCTCACGCGCGGCAATGCATGCTTGGCTTCACAAGAAGCGGCCCTGAAACTTTTTGGAGGAGGCAAAAAGATCGCGCGGCCGCTGTTCATCAACAGCAGCAAATCAAGCCTTGAATGGTCAGGGTCATGGGCGCGGTCATGGGGGCACTATGCCCGCTCCCCCTTGAGGCGCGCAAGAGCCCGCGCGCGTCCCATCAGGGGCAGAAGGCGCTTCATCTCGGGCCCGTCCTCCTGCCCTGTCAGGGCAAGGCGCAGCGGGTGAAAGAGGGCGCGGCCCTTGCGGCCGGTGCGCCCGGCAATCGCCCTGGTCCAGAGCGGCCAGCTTTCCTCCGACAATTCGTCGGGCAGGAGCTCTGCGGCCCCACGCGTGAAATCGGCGTCCTCCAGGACCGGCGCGACCGGCTCGGCGACGATGTGCCACCATTTGCGCGTCTCGGGCAGTACTGTGATGTTGCCGCGCACGGCCAGCCAGAACGCCTCGCCTCCGCCGACGCCAAGGGCCGCCAGCCGCTCGGCGACGCTGGCATAGGGCAGACTGTGCAGGATGCGGCCATTGAGCAGCCAGAGTTCGCGCTCGTCAAAGCGGATCGGCGCGCGCGAGATTTTTCCGAAACCAAAACTTGTGGCGGCGTCGGCAAGCGTCTGGTGGACCTCCATCGCGTCCGATGTGCCGGCATGGGCCATCAGGCTGATGAGGGCCATCGGCTCCAGCCCGTCATCACGCAATTTGGCAACGCCCAGCGAGCCGATGCGCTTGGAAAGGCCGCTGCCGTCGGCTGCCACGACCAGCGGATAATGGGCGAAGGCGGGAACGGGACCGCCCAACGCCTCGAAAATCTCGATCTGGCTGGCCGTGTTCATCACATGGTCTTCGCCGCGGATCACGTGGCTGATGCGGAAGGCGATGTCATCAACGACGGACGGCAGTGTGTAGAGGAAGCGCCCGTCCTCGCGGATCAGCACGGGGTCAGACACTGTTGACGTATCGATCTCGACCCGGCCACGCACCTCATCGTGCCAGACCACAGGCTTGCAGTTGAGGCGAAAGCGCCAATGCGGCTTGCGGCCTTCGGCTTCCAGCCGCGCGCGATCAGCATCGGTGAGATTGAGTGCTGCGCGGTCATAGATGGGCGGCAGATGGCGCGCCTGCGCCTGACGGCGGCGGCGCTCCAGTTCGTCCTCTGTTTCGTAGCAGGGATAAAGGCGGCCTGCGGCCCGCAACTTCTCTGCGGCTGCCTCGTAATGCGCCGTGCGGTCAGACTGGCGCGCCTCCAGATCAGGCAGAAGGCCAAGCCACGCCAGATCATGGCGGATGGCGATGGCATATTCCTCTTTCGAGCGCTCCGTGTCCGTGTCGTCGATGCGCAACAGCACTTTACCGCCCTGCTTGCGGGCAAAGAGCCAATTGATGATGGCGCCGCGCATGTTGCCGACATGAAGCGTGCCCGTGGGGCTTGGCGCAAAGCGGACAATGATTGGCGCGGACACATTCATCTCAGGCATCCTTCGGCGCGTCGCGGAAGCCGTTGGTGATCGGATAACGGCGGTCACGGCCAAAATTGCGGGTGCTGATCTTCACGCCGGGCGCTGCCTGACGGCGCTTGTATTCCGCGATGTTGAGAAGATGTTCCACGCGGCGGATGGTGGCGGGGGCGTGACCCATCGCCACGATTTCCTCAAACGTCTTTTCATGCTCGACCAGCGACTCAAGGATGTCGTCCAGCACCTTGTAGGGCGGCAGCGAGTCCTCGTCCTTCTGGTTGGCGCGCAGTTCGGCGGTGGGCGGCTTTTCGATCACACGCAGCGGCATGACATTTCCCGCTGGCCCCAACGCGCCTTCGGGCCTGTGCGCATTGCGCCAATGCGAGAGCGCAAAGACATCCGTCTTGTAGACGTCCTTGAGCACGTTGTAACCGCCGCACATGTCGCCATAGAGCGTGGCATAGCCGACCGACATTTCCGACTTGTTGCCGGTCGTCAGCACCATGGGGCCAAATTTGTTCGAGATCGCCATCAGAAGGACACCGCGGATGCGCGACTGGATGTTTTCTTCGGCCACATCGGGCTTCCGGGCCGCAAAGGCGGGAGCCAGCGCGCCACCAAAGGCGGCGACCATTTCTTCAATCGGGATCGTCTCATAGGGAACGGCCAGGGAAGTTGCGACTGAAGCCGCATCCTCGAGACTGTCCTTGGCGGTATAGCGCGAGGGCATCATCACGCAGCGCACGCGATCAGCGCCCAGCGCGTCAACCGCCACCGCCGCCGAGAGCGCAGAATCGATACCGCCAGAGAGCCCCAGCACCACGCCGGGAAAGCCGTTCTTGGATACATAATCCTTCAGGCCCAAAACCATCGCCTGATAGATCGCCTCAAGGCCGGTTTCGACGCGGGCCATCTCACCCTTGGCGCAGACCCAGCCCTTTTGCGTGCGCTTCCAGTGTGTGACCACCAGCGCCTCGCGCCAGGCCGGCATCTGGAGCGCGAATGAGCGGTCGGCATTGAGAACGAAAGACGCGCCATCGAACACAAGTTCGTCCTGCCCGCCCACCTGATTGAGATAGACAAACGGCAGGCCGCTTTCGACAACGCGCGCAACCGACAATTCCAGGCGGCGGTCGGGCTTGCGGCAGTCAAAGGGGGAGCCATTGGGCACAAGCAGGATTTCAGCGCCTGTCTCGCTGAGGCACTCCACAATGTCGGGCGTCCAGACATCCTCGCAGATCGGGGCCCCGATGCGCACGCCGCGCAATGTCACCGGGCCGGGCATGGGGCCTGCCGCAAAGACGCGCTTCTCGTCAAAGACGCCGTAATTGGGCAGATCAACCTTATAGCGGAGCGCCTGCACCTTGCCGCCATCAAGGGCTGCAACGGCGTTATAGAGTTTGCCGTCGTCAACCCAGGGCGTGCCCATAAGGATCGCGGGGCCTGACGCTGTATCCGCCGCCAGTTCGCGCACGGCTGCCATCGCATCGTGCTGGAGCGCGGGCTTGAGCACGAGGTCTTCCAGGGGATAGCCGGTGATGAAAAGCTCGCTGAAGAGAATGATGTCGGCGCCCATGGCAGCCGCCCGCGCGCGTGTGGCCCGCGCCTTGGCGAGGTTGCCCGGAATGTCCCCCACTTTGGGGTTGAGCTGGGCGAGCGCGATATTCAGTGTGTCCGTCATCAAGCGGCCTTGCGGACCGCATCACAAATATGGGCGATCTGCGCCTCTGACAGATAAGGGTGGAATGGCAGGCTGACAATGCGGCCTGACAGGCTCTCGGCATGTTTCAGCTCGCCTGCGCGCGGGGCAAAGGGCGCAAAGGCGCGGTGCTGGTGCAACGGCTTCTGGTAGTAGATCGCGGTCGGGACCTTTTTTTCGGCCAATTCGGCCTGGAAGCGGTCGCGGTTCTCGACCGTGATGGTGAAAAGGCCCCATGCACTCCTGGTCCCCTCCGGCACGCGCTGGAGGGTCACCGCATTGCCGAGCTTCTGCCGGTATTCTCCGGCGATGCGGGCACGGGTTGCGATTTCATCGGTGAAGACTGTGAGCTTTTCAAGAAGCACCGCGCATTGCATGGAATCAAGGCGGCCATTGAGGCCCACCCGGACCGATTCCTTGCGCGCATCATCCGTGCCGTGCCAACGGATCGAAGCCCAGCGCGCCAATCGTTCGGGATCGCGCGTGAACATCGCGCCCGCGTCACCATAGGCGCCCAGCGTCTTTGACGGGTAGAAGCTCGTGGCCGTCATCTCGCACAGGTCGCCGACCGACTTGCCGTCCTGGCCCCCGCCGAGACTCTGCGCCGCATCCGCGAGCACCGTCATGCCGTGGCGCTTTGCAATCTCTGCGATGCGGGCATAGTCGGCAGGCAGGCCATAAAGATCGACCGGCACGATCATGCGCGGTTTCAGGCGGCCTTCCCTGGCAACCGCCTCCACCTGATGGGCAAGGTGTTCGATGTTGATGTTGAAGGTCGCGGGATCGACATCGACGAAGATGGGCGTCGCCCCTGTCATCAAGACCGCATTGCAGGTGGCGTTATAGGTAAAGGTCGGAATGAAGACCGCATCGCCCGGCCCAAGGTCTTCGCCCATCATGGCGATCACAAGACTGTCCGTGCCGCTCGCAACCGCCAACGCGTGCGGTGCGCCAGTCAGGCGCTCCAGCGTGCGCTCAAGCTCGATCACTTCCGGCCCGTTGATATAGGCACCGTGGTCAAGGACTGCGAGAAGGCGCTTCTCGATGCCGCTGCGCAGGCGTTTGGCCTGGGTCTTCAAATCAAAGAAAAGGATCGGATCCATCGTTCAGCCTTTCGTGGCCTTTCTGGCCGCATCTATGACACGCAACGCCGTTGCCAGCGCCATGCGTGCCTCCTCGGGGCGTACCAATGCCGGCACACCGGTTCTGACTTCATGAACAAAGCGGCCGATCGCATAACCCAGCGGATCATCCGCGATGCGCGGTGCGGTGCCTTCCCATTCGCCGATGCCCTGAAAGGCGGGTTTCAACGGTTCGGGGGTCGTGTTGGTGAGTGTGCGGGCGAGAAAGTCGATGGCAATCTCGCCGTCGGGATAGACAAGGCGCATGGTGCGCTTGCGTTCCCTGGCGATGCGGCTTGCCGTCAGGCGCACTTTGCAACCGGCAAAGCCAAGGTCAGCGACCGTGTCATCGGCTGAATTGCCGTCTTGTGCCCGCGTCATTGCCGTCACCGTCGCGGGCGGGCCGGTCATGATCTGGTGGACGAGATCAAGGTCGTGGATCATCAGGTCGAGCACAATCGACACGTCAAGCCCGCGGCCATTGGGAACGCCCTCGCGCACGCATTCGATGCTGACGGGTTTCACCTTGCGGCTGAGCAAACCCGATTGGGCAAAGACGTAGCGCTCCTGATGGCCAGAGGTGAGGACGCGGCCCGACGCCTTGGCAGCGGCAATGATCGCATCCGCGTCCGCAAGGCTGGTCGCAATCGGCTTTTCCACCAGCACATGGATTCCGGCCGCCAGAAGCCCAATCGCGGCCTCGGCATGGGTGCTGGCCGGTGAGGCGACGGACACGACATCGACCTTGCCGACGAGGTCACGCCAGCTGGCGAAAGGGGCGCAATGGAGCTTTGCAGCTGCCTCCGCCGCCGCCTGAGCCATGGGGTCGGCAATGCCTACAAGGGTGACGCCCGGGATTGCCGAAAGCTTCTGGCCGTGCAGGCGGCCAAAGAACCCGGCGCCAACGACACCGGCGCGGATTGACGCATCGTGAGGAGTCTTAGCAGTCATCAGCGTCGGATCGTCTTCGTGTCCACGGGGTTCGGGGCCGGCCGCCCGATTCAGCGGGCGGATTAAAGGCTTAGCCAAAGATGCTGCGGCAACACAAGAAATGTTGCATGGGGTTACGGGGGTTCGGCTAGGTTAAGCACACTCAACCTATTGGCACGCAAGGAGTTCCCCCATGACAACCAAGAGCCGCGAAATCCGCCTTGCCCGCCGCCCGGTGGGCATGCCCAAGCCGGAAGACTTTGAACTGGCATCTGTGGACCTGCCCGCCCCGCGCGATGGCGAAGTGCTGGTGCGCAACAGCTATATGTCGGTCGACCCCTATATGCGGGGCCGGATGGTCGAGCGCGAGAGCTATGTACCGCCCTTTGCCATCGGGCGTGCCCTGGAAGGCGGCGCAGTGGGTGAAGTCGTGGCCGCCGGCAAGGGTGCCAAGTTTGCCGTCGGCGACCATGTGCAGAGCATGTGGGGCTGGCGCGAGGCCTTTATCTCGGATGGCACAGGGCTTTCAAAGGTTGATCCCAAGCTCGCGCCCATCCAGTCATTCCTGGGCGCGCTTGGCATGCCGGGCCTGACCGCCTATGCGGGACTTCTGCATGTGGGCGCACTCAAAGACGGCGAGACCGTCTTCGTATCAGCGGCATCGGGTGCCGTGGGCGCGGTCGTCTGCCAGATTGCCAAGGCGAAGGGCTGCTATGTCGTCGGCTCGGCCGGTTCTGACGAGAAATGCGCGTGGCTTGTGAAAGAAGCCGGGATCGACAAGGCCATCAACTACAAGACCGAAAAGAACCTTGATGCCGCCGTGCGTGCCGCCTTCCCAAAGGGGATCGACGTCTATTTCGAGAATGTTGGTGGCGCCCACCTCGTTGCCGCGCTCAATGCCATGAACGTGCGTGGCCGTATCGCCGTCTGCGGCATGATCGAGCAGTACAACAATACCGAGCCCACGCCGGGTCCGTGGAACATCATCATGACCGTGCCCAAGAGCCTGCGCATCGAAGGCTTCATCGTTTCCAACTATTTCCACATGCTTGGCGATTTCTACCGCGACATGGGCAAGTGGATTGCCGCGGGCAAGATGAAATGGCGCGAGACCACGCTGGAAGGTGTCGAGAATGCGCCCAAGGCGTTCCTTGGCCTCTTCAAGGGCGAGAATTTCGGCAAGGCCCTGGTGAAGCTCTGAGCGCGACGATGCAGCGATTTGGGCAGCGATTTGTGTTGGCGCGGCGGCCGCAAGGGGTGCCGCAAGCGCAGGACTTCCGCCTTGAAACCCTGCCCCTTCCCGCCGTTCCCGATGGCGGGATCCTGATTGCCACGACCCATGTCTCGGTTGATCCGGGCATGCGGTCGCGGCTGTCGGGCGATTCCTATGCGGCACAGCTTGCGCTTGGCGAGACGATCGAGAGCGCGGGCCTTGGCCGCGTGATCGAGAGCCGCAATCCGAAATTTGCGGCGGGCGATCTTGTCTCCGGCGCGTTCGGGTGGACGACGCATCTCGCCCATAGCGGCAAGGGCGTTTTGAAACTTGATCCTGCTCTTTATTCGGGCGCGGTGCCGCCGACATGCGCCATCGGCATTCTGGGCGTGCCGGGGCTGACCGGATGGTTCGGGGTTCATGCGCTCCCGGACCTGAAGCCGGGCGAGGTTTTTCTTGTATCATCCGCAGCGGGACCGGTCGGAGCCACCGCTGGTCAAATCGCCAAGGCCAAGGGCGCAACCATCATCGGCATTGCGGGCAGTGACGAAAAATGCGCGTGGCTGATTGATGAACTCGGCTTTGATGCGGTCATCAATCATCGCACAACGCCTGATCTTTCCGTATCGCTGCAGGCGGCGGCCCCCCGGGGCATCGACGTCTATTTCGACAATGTGGGTGGTGCCATGCTCGATTGCGCCATCAGCAACATGCGCCAGAACGGGCGGATCGTGATCTCGGGCCAGGTGGCGGAATACAATGCCGCAAGCCCACGCGGCATCCGCCATGTGACGGATTTCATCTCAAAGCGGCTTTCGATGCGCGGCTTTGTGGTGCTCGACTACGCGGCGCAGTTCCGTGAGGCGCAGGCAGCGATGGCGACCATGATCCGCGCGGGCCAGATCAAGTTCCGCGAGCAGATTGTCGAGGGTTTCGAATACCTGCCCACGGCTTTCATCGGACTTTTTTCCGGTGACAATTTCGGGCGGTGTCTTGTGAGGGTCTAGCGCCCTGCTTTCACCGCCCCCTCGGGGGCGGTCGGACTTACGTGAGCGCAGCGAGCAGTAAGTCCGGGCGGGGGGCTCGACAGCAAACCCCATTCGACGGTGCCCCCCACCCGATCCGCAAGCGCGGATCGTGCCTCCCCCAGTCAGGGGGAGGCGAAAGGAAGGCGCCGCTACTCCGCCGCGCGGAATTTGGCGGAGATGTCGCGTTCGGCCTTCAGGCCCTCGGCAATCAGGAAAGAGAGTTCAAGCGCCTGATTGGCATTCAGCCGTGGATCGCAATGGGTGTGGTAGCGGCTCGACAAATCGCCTTCGGTGATCGCCATGGCGCCGCCGGTGCATTCGGTGACGTTCTGGCCGGTCATTTCGAAATGGACACCGCCGGCATGCGTGCCCTCGGCGCGATGCACCGCAAAGAACGCCTGCAATTCCTTGACGATGCGCTCAAACGGCCGCGTCTTGAAGCCATTGCCCGCCTTGATCGTGTTGCCATGCATGGGATCGCACGACCAGATGACCTTGCGGCCCTCGCGCTCCACCGAACGGATGAGGCGCGGCAGATGATCGCCCACGGCATCGGCGCCAAAGCGCGCGATCAGCGTCAGCCGACCCGGCACATTGGCGGGATTGAGGATGTCGATGAGGCGCAGAAGCTCGTCCGTCTTGATCGAGGGGCCGCATTTCAGCCCCAACGGATTGCCGACGCCACGGCAGAACTCGACATGCGCGCCATCCAGCTGGCGCGTACGATCGCCGATCCAGAGCATGTGGGCGGAGGTGTCGTACCAGTCGCCGGTTGTTGAATCGACGCGGGTGAGCGCCTGCTCGAAGCCGAGCAGCAGCGCCTCGTGGCTCGTGTAAACATCGGTCGCGCGCAATTGCGGTGTCGATTCCGGCGTGATGCCGCAGGCTTCCATGAAGGAGAGCGTTTCCGAGATGCGGTCGGCCAAAGCGCGATAGCGGTCACCGGACGGCGAACCCGCGATGAAGCCCAATGTCCAGCGATGGACATTGTGCAGGTCGGCATAGCCGCCGGTCGCAAACGCGCGCAGGAGGTTCACGGTCGCCGCCGCCTGCGAATAGGCCTGCACCATGCGCTCGGGATCAGGCGTGCGCGACGCCGCATCGAAATTCATGCCGTTGACGATGTCACCGCGATAGGACGGCAGCTCGACACCGTTCTGGACTTCAACGCCTGAAGATCGCGGCTTGGCGAATTGTCCGCCAATGCGGCCTACTTTCACGACCGGCCGTGCAGCGGCAAAGGTGAGCACGACCGCCATCTGCAGAAGAACGCGGAACGTGTCGCGGATGTTGTCGGCATGGAACTCGGCAAAGCTCTCGGCACAATCGCCGCCCTGAAGCAGGAAAGCCTTGCCGTCGGCCACATCGCCCAAAGCGCGGGTGAGATTGCGCGCCTCGCCCGCGAAGACCAGCGGCGGAAATTTGCGCAGACGCGTCTCCACATCGGCCAGCCGGTCGCGGTCGGGATAGACCGGTGCCTGCTCAACCGGCTTCGTCCGCCAGGAGGTGGGAGACCAATTCACGCTCATGCCTCAAATCCTCACGCCATATTGCAGCGCAAAAGATACAGGGCGGGCAAGGCGCTGGCTAGTTATCAACAGGCGTTCCGTTAACGCGCCTTACGTTACCGGCTGGCGCATGAGCACCAGCTCCTCGGCAGCCGAGGGATGCAAAGCGATGGTGGCGTCAAAGTCGCGCTTGGTTGCGCCCATTTTGACTGCAATTCCAACGGCCTGAATGATCTCTGCCGCATCCGGCCCGACGATATGGCAGCCCAGCACGCGGTCCGAATGGGCATCAACGATGAGCTTGAAGAGCATTTTGGTCTCTTTCGACCCCAGCGTGTATTTCATCGGCCTGAATTGTGATTTGTAGATGTGGACTTCTCCGACCGACTTTCGCGCGGCCTCCTCGGTCAGCCCGACAGTGCCGACCTCGGGCGTTGTGAAGACGGCTGTGGGAATGTTCGTGTGGTCCACTGCCATCGGGTTGGCGTTGAAGACCGTCTCGGCAAAATAATGGCCTTCGCGGATCGCAACGGGCGTGAGGTTTACGCGATTGGTGACATCGCCCACGGCATAGATGCTGGGCGCGCTTGAGCGCGAATGCGAGTCCACGATCACGGCACCCTTGCCATCCATGGCGACGCCCGCATTCTCAAGCCCCAGGCCGAGTGTGTTGGGCCAGCGGCCGGTTGCCAGCATCAGCTGATCGCACGCGATCAGCTTGCCGGTGGAGAGGCCAGCTTCCAGCACCGCGCCCTCGCGCCGCAAGCCGACAAGATTGGCGTCCATCTCGAACCTGATGCCGCTTGCTGCCAACTCGCGATGCAGATGGTGACGCACCTCGCGGTCGAAGCCGCGCAGGATTTCAGGCGCGTAGTGGACAATCGTTACTTCGGAGCCGAGGCCGTTCAGGAGCGAGGCAAATTCCAGCGCGATATAGCCTGCGCCGACAATGACAATGCGCTCGGGCCGCTCGCGCAGGTGGAAAATCTCGTTCGAGGTGATGGCGTGTTCAATGCCCGGCACGCCTTCGGGGCGATGGGGCGCGGCACCGGTTGCAATCAGGATCGTCTTTGCCGTGACCTTGCGCCCCGATTTCACGAGGCGAAGTTCGTGGGGACCGAGGATTTCCGCGCGCTCCTCAATGATCTCGGCACCGGCACTTGCAAGTCCCTTGCGGTAGAGCCCCTCAAGGCGCGCGATCTCGCGATCCTTGTTGGCGATGAGCCGCGGCCAGTCGTGCGAGAAAGATTCGATGTCCCAGCCGAAATGGCGCGCCTCCTCCAGATCCGCGCCAAAGCGCCCGGCATAGACCATCAGCTTCTTGGGCACGCAGCCGCGGATTACGCAGGTGCCGCCAATGCGAAACTCTTCGGCCACCGCGACCCTGGCGCCAAAGCCCGCAGCAATGCGCGAGGCGCGCGTGCCACCCGAGCCGGCACCGATCGTGAAGAGGTCGAAGTCAAAACCCATGTCGTGAATACTCAAGGGGTCAGGACATCAACGCCATTGGGATGTCCGAGCAGCAAGACGTCCGCCATGCCGATGAAAAGGCCCGTCTCGACCACGCCGACAATGTGCGAGAGCGTATGATCAAGCGCATGCGCATCGACGATCCGGCCGCAATCCATGTCGAGGATGTAGCTGCCATTGTCGGTCACATAAGGATGTGCTTCGCCGCCGCGAATGCGCACGAGATTGCTCTGGCAACCAAGTTCGGCCGCCACATCGGCGATGCGACGGGCGGTCGCCTTCCAGGCAAAGCGCACCACTTCGACCGGCAAGGGGAAGCGCCCCAGCGTTTCCACCAGCTTGGCCGCATCGGCGATGACGACAAGGCGGCGCGAGAAGGTCGCCACCATCTTCTCGCGCAGAAGCGCGCCGCCGCCGCCCTTGATCAGGGTCAGGCCGCGGTCGGTTTCGTCTGCGCCATCCACGGTCACGTCGATGCGCTCGATGTCTTCAAGCCCCACCAGCGGTATCTTTTCCGCTTTCGCCAGATCCTCGGTTGCCTGCGAGGTGGGCACGCCACGGATTTTCAGGCCGCCCCTCACCTTTTCGCCCAGCGCACGCACGAAATGGACAGCGGTTGAGCCGGTGCCCAGCCCCACCACCATGCCGTCCCTGATTTCCTCCAGCGCCTTAAGGGCCGCTGCTTTCTTCTGATCGTCTGCCGTGGGATAGAGCGCCAATGGAATCTCCGCGCGATGTCGTGATGGCATTTCTTAGCCCATGCAGCCGCGCAAGTCACATCGGGGGAGTTTCGTGGGCGATCCGGTTTCACCGCCTGTCATCGACAACAAATGGGTCCGGCTGGAAGTGCTGGCGGCGCGGCACCGCGATGCCATGCAGGCCGTGGCGGCCGATCCTGACCTCTGGCGCTTCCACTACCAGAACCAATACGGCAAGACCTTTGACCATTGGCTCGACCTTTACTGCCAGGGGACCGACGACGGCGACATTTGCTGCTTTGCAGTGTTCGACGTGGCGACCGGGCAGCTGGCCGGGTCATCCACCTTCCTTGCGATCTCGGCGCCCTTCAAGCGGCTGGAGATCGGCTCGACCTGGTACGCCAAGCCCTTTCAGGGGGGTGTCACAAATCCTGCAACCAAGCTCGCCATGATGACCCATGTGTTCGAGACGCTGGGCTGGCGGCGGGTCGAGTTCAAGCTCGATGCCGACAACAAGCGTTCCTGGGCCGCCATGAAGAAGCTGGGCGCCACCGAGGAAGGCATTTTCCGCAAGCACATGATCCTGCCCGACGGCAAGAACCGCGACAGCGTCTGGTTCAGCGTGATTGATGATGACTGGCCGCGCGTGAAGGCGGGCCTGATGCAGAGGCTTGAGCGATGACGGAGAAGGCTATGCCTGCACCCCTTGGCCGGAAAATGCTGGCCGAGTTCTTGGGTAGCGCGTTGTTGCTCGCGACCGTGATCGGTTCCGGCATCATGGGCGAGACGCTTGCGGGCGGCAATGTGGCCATCGCTCTTCTGGGCAACACGCTGGCAACAGGTGCGATGCTGGTTGTGCTGATCCTGATTTTCGGGCCGGTGTCGGGCGCGCATTTCAACCCGGCGGTCAGTCTTGTTTTCCTGTTGCGGGGCGATTTGAAGGCAGCGGCGTTTCCGCTTTACCTTGCAATGCAGGTGGCAGGCGCCATTGTTGGCGTGTGGACCGCGCATGTGATGTTCGATCTGCCCGTCATCCAGGAATCGCTGAAGCACCGCGAGGGCATGGCACAGCTTTTTTCGGAGGGCGTTGCCACGTTCGGACTTGTGCTTGCGATTTTAGGCTGCGTGATGCGCGCGCCGATGGCTGTGCCCTGGGCCGTTGGGCTTTACATCAGTGCCGCCTATTGGTTCACGGCATCCACGTCCTTTGCCAATCCGGCGGTAACGTTGGCGCGCTCCATGTCAGACAGTTTTGCGGGCATCGCGCCATCGGGCGTGCCGGGATTTGTTGCGGCCCAGATCGTCGGCGCACTTGTCGCCGCACTGGTCGCGCGGGTTCTTTGGCCGCGGGCGTAAGCCCTACTCCACCGTCACGCTTTTGGCGAGGTTGCGGGGCTGGTCGACGTCGGTGCCCTTCACCACTGCGGTGTAATACGACAGCAGCTGCACCGGCAGCGTGTAAAGAATGGGCGTGATGAAGGGATCAGCCTGCGGCACCTCGATGCGCGCCCAGGCGGCGTCGCCCGCCACATCAATGCCCTTGGCGTCCGAGATCAGCACCACTTTGCCGCCGCGCGCCATCACTTCCTGCATGTTCGAAACAGTCTTCTCGAACAGCGCATCGTAAGGCGCGATCACGACGACCGGCACTTTTTCGTCGATCAGGGCGATGGGGCCGTGCTTCATCTCGCCCGCCGCATAGCCCTCGGCGTGGATGTAGGAGATTTCCTTCAGCTTCAGCGCGCCCTCAAGGGCAATCGGATAGGCAAGCCCGCGGCCGAGATAGAGCACGTCCTGCGCCTTGGCGATCTCGTGCGCGAGGCCTGCGATCTTGGCCTCGTCGGCGAGAAACCGGTTGATGAGGCGCGGCAGCTCCATCAGCGCGCCGGTCAGACGGATTTCGCCGTCGCGCGACAATGTTCCACGCTGGCGGCCCGCCGCAATCGCGAGGCACGCAAGCACGGTCAATTGGCAGGTAAACGCCTTGGTCGAAGCGACACCGATTTCGGGACCCGCATGGGTCGGCCAGACCACATGGCTTTCGCGCGCAATCGAGCTTTCCGGCACATTGACGATGGAGGCGATGTGCTGGCCGTTATCCTTGCAGTATTTCAGCGCGGCCAGCGTGTCGGCAGTCTCGCCTGATTGCGAGACAAACAACGCCAAACCGCCCTTGGGCAAGGCCGCCTCGCGATAACGGAATTCGGAGGCGATGTCGGTTTCCACATGCAGCCGCGCCACACGCTCGAACCAGTATTTGGCGATCATGGTCGAATAATACGCCGTACCGCAGGCCGACATGGTGATGCGCGGCAGATTGATGAAATCAAACGCCGCCTTGGGCAGGCTTACTTCCTGGGTCACCGGATTGACGTAGGCGTTCAGCGTATGGCCGATGACTTCCGGCTGGTCGTGGATTTCCTTCGCCATGAAATGACGGTGCGAGCCCTTGTCAACAAGGCCCGCCGACACAGTGGTGATGCGGATTTCGCGCTTCACCGCCTCGCCATGCTCGTTGAAGAATTCGGCGCCTGCAGCCGTAATCACCGCCCAGTCACCTTCTTCCAGATAGGTGACGCGATTGGTGAAGGGGGCCAGCGCAAAGGCATCCGATCCCAGATACATCTCGCCCTTGCCATAGCCGACGACCAGCGGGCTGCCCCGGCGGGCGGCCATCATCATTGGCTCGATACCGGAGAAAAGCACGCCCAGCGCAAACGCACCCTTGAGGCGCGCAAAAGTTGCAGCCGCCGCATCGCGCGGCGTCATCTGGCGGTCGAGATAATGGGTGATGAGGTGGACGGCGACTTCGGTGTCGGTCTCACTCTCGAATTTGTGGCCGGCGGCGATCAGTTCGTCGCGCAGCTCCTTGAAGTTCTCGATGATGCCGTTGTGGACGACAGCCACGCGGCTGTTGGAATGGGGATGCGCATTCACTTCGTTGGGAACGCCATGCGTTGCCCAGCGGGTGTGACCGATACCGGTGGAACCCGGCAGCGGTTCGCGGGCGAGAATTTCCGCAAGGTTCTTCAGTTTGCCGGGGCTGCGGCGTCGCTCGATGCGGCCATCGACAAGGGTTGCGATGCCCGCGCTGTCATAGCCGCGATACTCAAGCCGCTTCAGCGACTCCAGGATAAGAGGTGCCGCGTCCGCGTTACCGATGATGCCGACGATGCCGCACATGGCTTAATCCTTTTTCTTTGCGGCCAGCTTTTTCGCGCGGAACGATGCTGCCCAGCCCGCAATGTCGCGCTGGTTGCTGCGTTCCACCGAAAGCGCATCGGCGGGAACATCTTTTGTAATCACGCTGCCGGCGCCCGTGATGGCGCCATCTCCGACCGAAACGGGGGCCACCAGCGACGTGTTGGAGCCGATGAAGGCGCGCGCGCCGATCTTCGTTTCGTGCTTGTCGATGCCGTCATAGTTGCAGGTGATGGTGCCCGCGCCGATATTGGCCGCCTCGCCCACACTTGCGTCGCCGACATAACTCAGATGGTTGATCTTGGCGCCCTTGCCGACTTTTGCTTTTTTCGTTTCCACAAAATTGCCGATATGGGCGTCCTCGCCGATGTCGCTGCCGGGGCGGATGCGGGCAAAGGGCCCCACAATCGACCGCGCGCGCAAGACGCCGCCTTCGATGTGGCAGAAGGGCTTGATGGTCACGCCATCTTCCACCACGACATGGGGGCCGAAGACCACGTTCTGTCCAATGGAGACATCGCGGCCGATTTTCGTGTCGAACGCAAACCAGACGGTCTGCGGATCAGCAAGGGTCGTGCCCGCGTCCATGAATTGCCGGCGCAGGCTTTGCTGAAAGGCGTGTTCGGCAGCGGCAAGGTCCGCCTTGCTGTTCACACCCAGCACTTCATCGGCTGTCGCCGGCATTGCCTTGCACTTCTTGCCTTGCGCATTTGCCAGACCGACGAGGTCGGTGAGGTAGTACTCACCCTTTGAATTGTTGGTCGACAGGAACGGCAGGAACGTGCGCGCGGCTTCACCGGTCACCGCCATGACACCGGAATTGCAGAAGCCGACAGCGCGCTCGGCGGAAGTTGCTTCCTTGAACTCGACAATACGGTCGAGCCATCCATCGTTTGTCTCGATGAGTCGGCCATACTGGGCGGCGTCAGCGGGATGGAAGCCCAGCACCGCACAAGCCGCATGATTTCGTGTCAACTCATCCAGCAATGCTGCCAGCGTTTCCACCCGGATGATCGGGGTGTCGGCGTAGAGCACAAGGATGTTGCCGGAAAAGCCTTCCAGCGCGGGCATGGCTGCCATGAGTGCGTGGCCCGTGCCTTGCGGCGGATCCTGAATGGCAATCGTTGCACCCGTCGCTGCGCGCGCAACTTCATCCATGCCCTTGCCGACGACAACGACGGTGCGCGCAGCATTGAGCGCCGATGCCGTCGCCAGCACATGCGCCAGCATGGTGCGGCCAGCGATCTCGTGCAGCACTTTCGGCTTGGACGATTTCATGCGCGTGCCCTGGCCTGCTGCCAGAATCACAACGGCCAATGGCTTGCGCATTGTTTTGGACTGCGGATCGGTCATTCGTTTGAAGATTTGGGGGGGGCGAATTGGGGGGCAAGGTGCGGGCGGACCCTAGTTTGCGCGCAAGCCGTAAAGAATTGACGAATTGTTGCCCTCTGTTAACCAGTAAGCTGCGCCGCTCCCTAGCAAAATCATGGTATGGCGCGGGCACATGTTAACGCCGGAAATTGTGGAACTCCCTTTGAGCGACCCCTTTTGCGTCATCTTCGATCTCGACGGCACGCTGGTCGACACGGCGCCCGACCTTGCCGCCGGCATGAATGCCGCCATGGCCGACCTTGGCTTTCCACCTGTTCCGGTCGCAACCGTGCGGCATCTGGTGGGGCGCGGCGCGCGTGTTCTGGTGGAACGCGGTCTTGCGATCAACGGCATTACCTTGCCTTCGTCGGCGGAACTCGATCGGCTGGTCGGGATATTCCTGGCTCACTACCGCGAGAACATCGCCGATGCCTCGCGCCCTTATGAGGGAGCCGTCGAGGTGCTTGAGGCGCTGGAGCGACGCGGCGCGCGTCTGGGCATCTGCACCAACAAGCCGACTGATCTTGCGCGCCTTCTGCTCGGCATTCTCGGGCTCGACCGGTTCTTCCATGCCATATTGGGTGCCGATGCGTTGCCGGTGAAGAAGCCGCATCCGGAGCATCTGAACCAGACGATCCTGCGTGCTGGCGGCGTGCCCGGCCGTGCGATCATGGTGGGCGACAGTGAGACGGATGTGGCAACAGCCCGGGCAGCCCAGGTGCCTGTCATCGTGTTCAGCCATGGCTATACGGCCATTGCGCCCCAGGACCTTGGCGCCGATCAGGTTCTGGATCACTTTTCCGGGCTTTTGCCCGCCTTGACGGCAGCGGGGCTTGACCCTTAAGAGAGGCGCCTCTTTGGGGCCGTGTCGGCCCTTCAGGGCGATTAGCTCAGCGGGAGAGCACTCCCTTCACACGGGAGGGGTCGCAAGTTCAATCCTTGCATCGCCCACCATTCACGCCGCCTGTTTCACCTTGGCAAGCGAGCTCAGGCCGATCCATGACTGGATCGAGGATGCCAGTTTGCGATCGCCGGTCAGGATGATTTTGCCCTCGCCTATCGCCTTGCGGATCGGCTCGTATCCCATCCAGACTGACGTCATGGCACGCAGGTCGGCGGCCACATAAAGATCGACATCGTGGCCGGGATCGACAGAGCAGAGGTCAACGCCCGCGCCCGGCTCCACCACCAGCCACCAAACCTTCATCGTCTTGGGCGCATCGGGGTAGCGGAACTGGATTACGCAGCGACGGTCAGGCAGTGGCTGCGGGTTCAGGTTGCGCCGCATGTCCCACATCAGTAATTGCGCGTCGAGCTCCTCCAGCATCAGATCCTTATCGATCCAGCGCTGGCCCCATGCGCCCATCGCCATCACAACAGGCTCAAGCTCCTGGCCCGCGCGGGTCAGCCTGTATTCAGCACCGGCCTTGCCATCCGGCGACTTCGCGCGAGCGATGATGCCCGCCTCCTCCAGCTCCTTGAGGCGCTGTGACAGAAGCGCGGGCGACATGCGCGGCACGCCCTTGCGCAGTTCATTGAAGCGCTTGGAGCCCGAGATGAACTCGCGCAGCAGAATGATGGTCCAGCGCGCGCAGAGAATTTCTGCGGCCATCGCCACGGGACAAAACTGCTTGTAGCTGCCTTCCGCCACTTTCACCTCCCGGTCTGATGCGGGCCAGAATGGCATGCCGGAATATCACCATCCAGTTCAGAAACTATATCTGCGTGATTCAGTTCCTGAACTGGATCGGCGGGGCCTTCGCGGCGCATAGAGCGCGCACTCTGTGGCGCGCCTCCCCTCAACCCCTTGCGCCCAATGAAGGAAAAGACCCATGAATGCTCTGCCGAATGCCAATCAAGCCCTTTGGGAAAAAGGCGATTTTACGCGCATCGCCGATTATATGCGCGACAGCGGCGAGGCGCTGGTGCGCGCCATCGGCGTGCTGCCCGGTTTCAGTGTGCTTGATCTGGGCTGTGGCGATGGCACCACCGCCATTCCCGCCGCGCAGATGGGCGCCAATGTTTTGGGCGTTGATATTGCGCGCAATCTGGTGGCTGCGGGCAATTCACGGGCGGCCAGCCTTGGCCTGCGCCACTGCCGGTTCGAACAGGGTGATGCGCGCAATCTGTCGGCCATTGGCGATGACAGCTTTGATCTGGTCATCAGCATATTCGGTGCAATGTTTGCGCCCGACCCCTACGCCGTTGCCAAAGAAATGACGCGCGTAACGCGGCCCGGCGGTCGCATCGTGATGGGCAACTGGATGCCAGGTGACCCCACGCTGATCGCACAGATTCTGAAAATCAGTGCTTCCTATTCACCGCCACCGCCTGCCGGATTTGTCAGCCCGATGAGCTGGGGTGATGTAGATGAGGTGCGCGCGCGCTTTACCGCCGCGGGCATTCCTGCGCGCAACATCGCGTTCCAGAGAGATGCCTATGTTTTCAAGCATCGGGGCTCGCCGCGCGATTTCCTTTCGACGATGCGCAGCTATTATGGCCCGATGATGAACGCATTTGCCGCTGCCGAAGCCAATGGCAAAGCAGACGAGCTTCAAGGGGCGCTGGAAATCCTCTTCGACAGCCAGAATTCCAGCGGCCGTACCGACGAAACACTGATCCGCGCCAACTTCCTGCGCGTGACGGTGAGCGTGCCGTGATAGAATTTTGGGGGAGCGAGCTGAGGCGAGCTCCCCCTACTGCGTCACACTCTCTGCCAGTGTTTCGCGCTCATAGCCAGAAGGCAGCGGGCCCTCGCGGCCCTCAATGAAATGCAGGATGTCGCGCCAGACGACTTCACGCTGCAGATCGCGCAACAGCAGATGATAGCCATCGGGATAGAGCGCGATAACGGGGCGCACGCCCATCGTTTCCGTCAGCCGCTCGATCGGCCAACGCGGCACGATGCCGTCCTTCTCGCCATAGAGCACGAGGAAGCGCCCGGTCTGGCGCGGGGCTGAAAGGATCGCTTCGTCCATCAGGCCGACAATTCCATAGACGGCGTCGGTGCGCGTTGGCTTGATGACCAGATCATCGCTGCCAAGCTGGCGCAAAATTTCCTCGTTGTCCGAAGGATAGATGGTGAGGCCCGAACCGGTGACTGTCTTCCACGGGATCGTGTGCGCGGAAATCCAGAGAACCGCGCGATAGGTGAACTCCATGGTTGACCAGCCCCACACGGCGGGCGCAACCAGAATGACGCCATCGGGCGAGGGGGCCAGGGGCCGGTCCAGCGTCGCCAGCACCACTGCGCCGCCCATGCTTTCGCCCATCAAAAAGAACTTCGCGTCAGGGTGCATGGCGCGGATGAGGGCTGCAAAGTCGCGCGCGTCTTCGGTCAGCGCGTCCGTGCCGGGCCACAGGCCACGATTGGGTGAGCGGCCAAAGCCGCGCTGATCTATCGCATAGACGCTGATGCCATGCTGGTTCAGCCAGGGCGCGGGCAGCGCATAGGCATTCGCATAATCATTCATGCCGTGAAAGGCGACGATGACGGCCTTGGGGTTGGGCACCTCCCACGCCGTGTAGCCCAGCGCGAGCCCGTCATTGGTGATGAAGCGGTCACCGGCGATATGCGGCACGGTCGGCGTTGTGCCGCGGGCGGCGATCACCGGCGCACAGGCGGGCAGCAGCATCAGAGCGGCGATGAGCCACGCTGCCCGCATCCCAAAGCCTGTCCGCTTTAATCTGCTTTCCGTGCGCGAAAATTGCAGCGCCGCCATCAACCGCGATCCCTAGAAAACCTGTCGAACAGAACCCCTCACCCTGCCCTCTCCCCAGAGGGGAGAGGGACGAGTGAAGCCGTTTCCTACTTGATCACGCCGGCCAGATTTTCCCAGCCGCCCCATGACGCGCCGTTCCACCAGCGGTGCCACAGCGCCTTGGCCGGACCACGCACAAAGCAATCGAGGCGATTGGCACTCCATGCGGTGCAGCTGATCTCGGAATCCATGACACCGCCAAGGCTTTCCCAGCCGCCCCACGAGGCGCCGTCCCACCAACGGTGCCACATCGCGTTATCCGTGCCGCGCACAAAGCAGTCGATGCGGTTGGAACTCCACGTCTCGCATTCGATCTGTTCGTCCTTGAGGACGCCACCCAGATCTTCCCAGCCGCCCCACGAGGCGCCATTCCACCAGCGGTGCCACATGGATTTGCCGGGTCCGCGTACGAAGCAGTCGATGCGGTTGGAACTCCACGACACGCATTCGGGATCGCCCTTGAGGTCACCGCCAAGATTTTCCCAGCCGCCCCAGTTCGCGCCATCCCACCAGCGATGCCACATCGCCTTTTGGGGTCCGCGTACAAAACAATCGATGCGGTTGGCCGACCATGTGGTGCACTCGGGATCGCCTTTGAGGTTGCCGCCGAGATCTTCCCAGCCGCCCCAATTGGCGCCGTCCCACCAGCGATGCCACATGGAATTGCCGGGGCCGCGCACGAAGCAGTCGATGCGGTTCGCACTCCACGACACGCATTCCGGATCGCCAGCCAAGAGGCCACCCAGATTTTCCCAGCCGCCCCATGAAGCGCCGTTCCACCAGCGATGCCACATGGCGCCATCAGTGCCGCGGGCAAAGCAATCAATACGGTTGGCAGACCAGGTCGTGCAGCTGATTTCGCTGCTCAACACGCCGCCAAGGCTTTCCCAGCCGCCCCAGTTTGCGCCATCCCACCAGCGATGCCACATCGCGTTGTCAGTGCCGCGCACGAAGCAATCTATGCGATTGGCGCTCCATGACACGCATTCAGGTGCGGTTGCCTTCGCTTCGCGCACGGCGCCCGGCACGAAGCTGAGGCCCAGCCCCACGATCAACGCTGCAAGATATCGGTACATGATTTCACCCTCCCGGTGTTTTCACGCGGGAATCATTAGCACTGCTGCATGGCCAGCGACATGGCGCGCGCGTTCAATTCGTCGCTGCAGTGCGGGATGAACAGGGGCTACATGAACCGGGTTCAGGCTGTGGCCGCTGCTAAAGCTGCGGTCACCGGCACCGGGAACTCCAGCAGCATCTGCGCAAAGGCCTTGCCCTGCGGGTCGCCCGACAGGCTGGCAATGCCGCCGCCACCCAATGCGTTGTGCAGAAGGAAGTTGAGGCCTGAGATGCCGGGCAGATCAAAGCGTTCGACCTTGCCTTTGCCACCCTCGAATTTGTGCGCCATCCAGGCCGCGACAGCTTCCACCGTCAGGACCGCGCGGATGAAGGGCAGCCACTCCTTGCGCCGCGCCATGATTCCGATATTGGCGTTGTTGCCCTTGTCGCCCGAACGCGCGAAGGCCAGTTTGATGAGCGGCACCGTGTGATCCAGCGCACCAAGCGAAGGCGTTGCGGCTGCCGGTCGCTTGATCGCGGCAGGGTCAAAGCCGCCATGGACGTCAATCGGCACGGGCTCAGCCTTGCCATCCATGTGCAAGGTCACCGTCAGATCGGACTTGGGGACGAGCAATGCAAAATGGCGCACCACGGGCGACGCCTTTGCCCGCGCGCCGCCATACCCCGTCGTGCCGGGCGAGAAGGAAGTACCGGAACTCGTAATCTCGCGCGCCATAAGATCCAGCGGCTCTTTTCGTGGATGCTTGGCAGCAAGTTTCAGGATCGCCTCGCGCGTCTTCAGGTCGCGCGCATGGGGGCCATAGGAATCCTCACTGCCCACCACTTCGATGCTTGTCTCGGTAAAAGGCCCCCAATTGCGCTGGCGCAGGATCGCCTCCATGCGTTTCAGGACCGCTTCGCCTGTGCGGCGCGCCTTGGCGGCCGCATCGATGCCGTTGACGGAGAGCATCGAGGTGACGCGGAAGCCATCCTCCCATGTCAGTGAACATTTGTAGGTGTCGGTCGGCGCATATCCCCTGGCATTGGTCACGCGCACGCGGTCCTTGCCGTCCTGCGTGATCGACACTTGCGAAAAATCACACACGACATCGGGCAGCATATAGGCTTGGGGATCGCCGATCTCGTAAAGCATCTGCTCGCCGACCGTGCCGACAGACACAAGACCGCCAGTGCCCTCGGGCTTGGTCGTGACGAAGCTGCCATCGGCCGACACTTCGGCAATCGCATAGCCGATGTTTTCCCAGCCCGGCACGTCCTGCCAGTCGGTGAAAATGCCGCCGGTTGCCTGCGCGCCGCATTCAACGATGTGGCCAGCAAGGCTTCCGCCTGCCAATTTGTCGTAGTCCTTTGGCCCCCAGCCGAATTCGTGGATGCAGGCACCCAGCGTCACCGCGCTGTCCACACAGCGGCCGGTGATGACGACATCAGCACCACGCGCAAGCGCTGCGGCTACCGGAAAGCCGCCGAGATAGGCGTTCATGCTGACGGGCTTTTCCGGCAACTTCTCGCCCGTGAACATTTCGGTGAGGCCCAGCGCGCGCCAGTGATCCATGCGCGGCAGGATGTCGTCACCCTCCACATAGGCGACCCTGAGCGCCACGCCCTGCTTGGCAAGCACCGCCTCCAGAGCGGCGGCACAGGCTTTCGGGTTTACACCGCCCGCATTGGCGATGACCTTGATCTTGCGCTCGGCGATCTCACGGGCGAGCGAGGCCATGGTAACGCTCACAAAATCATGCGCGTAACCGGCACCGGGATCCTTCTCGCGCTGGCGGGCGAGGATCGACATCGTGATCTCGGCCAGATAGTCGAAGACGAGATAGTCGATCTGGCCCGAGCGCACGAGTTGCGGGGCGGCGGTAAAGCTGTCGCCCCAGAAACCGGAGGCACAGCCGATGCGGATGGTCTTGCTCATGCGCACAAGCTTAGCCTTGGTGCGCGGCGCCTGTCACCCGGGATTGGATGGGTCGGCCGCCTCGATCCACAACTCTCCCTCCTCGGGATCAAGCGTGATCACCAACTGGCGCAGGAAGGCCATGCCGACATTGACCTCGTCCACACCGTCAACAAAGGTCAGCTCGGGGTTTTCAAAGGTGAGCGGTCCAACATGGATCGTGCCCCTGATGGTAGCCAGGAACGCGGGCAATTGATTGTCGCCTGCCATCCGCACGGGTTTCGTGGGCGTCATTTCGCCCTCGATGATGAAGTTGTCCGCTTCGCTCAGCGGGAAGACGAGGCCGCGGCCATTGCCGGTATCGAGGATGGCCTCATATTCCTCATCGCCGATTGTCACCGGGATGGCCGGGATGCGGCGACCAAAGCTGGTGCCGTAATAATCGAACTTTTCGACCGGCGGGATGTGCGCCGCGTCGCGCGGCAAGACATGCAATTCAGAGCGGCCAAAGTCGAAACGCACCAGAGAGCCTGCAAACATGTTCGGGCTGGCGACGCCTGAAATTCCTTCGAGCGGCAGCTTCAAATCGACAATCGCGGCCATGGCTTTCGATATCGGTGCGCTGCCGAGAAGCGCATTGCTGATTTCGGACATGAAGCCCTCGACGCCCGGCTGCCCCGGGGCAGAGGCCCGCAATGGCGCCAGCCGTGGAAGCCCTGCGGCGTCGGCAAATTCAGGAAAGATGACGGTCGCGCCTGCGCCCGTATCGACAATAACAGTTCGTGTGACGCCGCTGATCGTCAGCTGCGCAGTGGGGCGCTCTCCGGTCATGTCGAGGGGGACGAGTGAACCATCAATGGCCTGGGCTGTGGCAGGCCAAACCCAGGCTGCCGCCATCACAACAACCGCCAATGGCCTGAGCAACCTGCCTGACATCTCGCGCATCTCCGAGTGGATCATCGATGGGCAAAACATTCGCACATGAGGACGATCACGGTATCGACACGATACTGTGAAGCGGGGCTGTAATGCGGTTGCCCTATCGCTCCTTGGCCGCGCGCAGCAAATTCTTGGCAATCACGATCTGCTGGATCTGCGAGGTGCCCTCGTAGAGGCGGAAGATGCGCACGTCGCGGTAAAAGCGCTCGGCGGCATAGTCGCTCACATAACCTGCACCGCCATGAATCTGCACATTGCGGTCGGCGATGCGGCCCACGGCTTCCGAGGCAAAATATTTGGTCGCTGATGCCTCCAGCGAGATGTTTTCGCCCGCATCGCGCTTGCGCGCAGTCTCCAGGACCATGCAGCGCATGGCGTAGGCTTCGGTTTTTGAATCCGCCAGCATGCCCTGGATCAGCTGGAACTCTGCAATCGCCTGACCGAATTGCTTGCGCTCGCTTGCATATTTCACGCTGTCGGCCACCAGCCGGTCGGCAACACCCGTGCAGACGGCCGCAATATGGAGACGCCCGCGATCCAGGACCTGCATCGCGAGTTTGAAGCCCTCACCCTCCCTGGCACCGATGAGGCAGTCGGCCGGCACTTCGCAATCCTCGAAAATCACGTCGCAGATATGCGCGCCTTGTTGCCCCATCTTGCGCTCGGGCTTGCCAATCGTGATGCCCTTGAGGTTCGACGGCAGAAAGAATGCCGAGATGCCGCCCGCACCCTTGTTGGCGGGATCGGTGCGCGCCATCAGGGTGAACGCACCCGCCTTGTTGGCATTGGTGATGTAACGCTTGGTGCCATTCACGACATAGACATTGCCCTTGCGGATCGCCGTGGTGCGTACGGCGGCGGCATCCGATCCGGCGCCGGGTTCGGTCAGGCAGAAGCTCGCGATCACTTCGCCTGAGGCAATCTTGGGCAACCAATGCGTTTTCTGCTCGGGGCGCCCGAACATCACCAGGCCCTGACTGCCGATGCCGACATTGGTGCCGATGACGGAGCGGAAGGCAGGTGAGGTCTTGCCCAATTCGAAGCAGACCAGCACTTCCTCCTCCATGGAGAGACCAAGTCCGCCAAATTCCAGGGGGATCGAGAGGCCGAAAAGGCCAAGCTCGCGCATCTCCTGCACGATGTCGTCGGGAACGCGGTCGGTGCGGGCAACCTCGTCCTCGATCGGCACCAGACGTTCTGCGACAAAGCGCGAAACGGAATCGAGCAATTGCTGGCGGGTTTCTGAATCAAGGGCCATGGCGGAATCCGGCGGCAGGAGCATGGTGTCGGACCGCCATTGAAGACGAGCGGAGGCCGAAGGTCAAAAGCTGAGCGCGGGGAAACTTGCGCAAGGCGCGCCCCTCGCCTATGCCTTGGTGATTGCAATCGCGGTTCATGTCCTTGGCCCTTCGCCTTCCCTTCCGTCACGTTCCGCCCATGGCGCTGGCGGTACTGGTTTTCTGTTTCACGGTGTCGGCAATCGTCGGCTCGATGGGGCAGAGCTTTTCCGTGTTCCTTTTGCCGATCAGCCAGACGCTGCAACTTGAGCGTGGCGAGATCGCCGCTGTCTATTCCGCATCGCTTCTGGCGTCCGGCCTTGCCTCGCCGCTTGTCGGGCTGTTGTTCGACCGGCTGGGGCCGCGCATCGTCTATGCCGTCGGCGCGTCCGTTGCGGCGGCAGGCTATGCGCTGGGATCGGGCGCCGACTCGCTGCTTGAGATCGGCCTTCTTTATGGCGGGCTTGCCGGGATCGGCGGCGCGCTGACCGGCGGCGTTCCCCATGCCGCGCTGGTCAGCCGCTGGTTCCGCGAGAATGCTGGTACGGCGATGGGGATCGTGTTTTCGGCCGGCGGGCTTGCAACCGCGCTCACGTCACCGGTCTCGCAGGTACTGACTGACGCAATGGGCTGGCGCGCGACATTCATCATCTATGCCATCGTGATCGGCTGCATCGTGCCCATCGTTCTTTTCATGCCATGGCGCCAGATCATGGCCGGTGATCCGCTGGTTGCGCACAAGCCCAATGCGCCGCTGGAACCGGGACGCGATCCGCATGTCTGGACCATCGGTTCGGCCATGCGTACGCCGAGTTTCTGGGGGCTCTTCTTCGTCTATTTCTTTACGGGCGGATGCACGACCGCTTTGGCCGTCCACATGGTGAGTTATCTGACCGTTGCCGGATTTGATCCACTGGTCGCGGCAACGGCCTTTGGTATGTCGGGGCTGCTCACGCCCTTCGGCATGATCGGCTTTGGCACGCTTTCCGACCGGATCGGGCGGCGGCGCTCCGCCGCCCTCTCCTACTCCGCGACGGGCCTTGCCGTCCTTTGCCTTTTCCTCATCGGCTTTTTCCCGTCCATCATCCTTCTCGTGCCGGCCATTTTCTTCTTCGGCATCAGTTCGGGATCGCGCGGACCGATGGTTTCGGCCATCGCCCTCAACATGTTTGCGGGCCATCGTGTCGGCGGCATCTATGGCGCGATCAGTCTGGGCGGGGGGTTGGGCTCTGCCTTCGGCACATGGTTCTCGGGCGCGCTCATGGACTGGACCGGCGAGCCGACCGCCATCCTGTGGTATACAGGCACAGCGCTTTTCATCGGCGCCCTTCCCTTTTTCACCATCGGCGGCATCCGCCACAGCTGACGGACGTCTCATGTTTCCTTCGATGACAGCGACAAAGAGTGCGGGCGCGCTTGCGGGCGTGCGCGTGGTCGATCTTTCCCGCGTGCTTGGTGGTCCGTATGCCACGCAGGTTCTGGGCGATCACGGTGCCGATGTCATCAAGGTCGAACCGCCGCAGGGAGACGAAACACGCGAATGGGGGCCGCCGTTCCGCGACGATGCCGGCAAGCCCGGCAAACCCCCGCGCGGGCCCAGTGCCTATTATCTCAACATCAACCGCAACAAGCGCGGGCTTGCGCTTGACCTGACAAGGGAAGATGCGCGCGCGATCGTCTTCCGCCTGCTTGAAGGCGCCGATGTGCTGGTCGAGAATTTCAAGATCGGTACGCTGGAGCGCTGGGGCATGGGCCGGGATGTGCTGGCGCAGCGCTTCCCGCGGCTTGTCCATTGCCGCATCTCGGGCTTTGGTGCCGAGGGGCCGCTTGGCGGCATGCCGGGTTATGACGCGGTCGTGCAGACGATGACGGGTCTGTCGTCGGTGACAGGTTCGCCCGCTTCCGGCCCCGTGAAAATGGGAACGCCGGTCGTTGATATTGCAAGCGGCCTCAATGCCGTCATCGGCATCCTGCTGGCGTTGCGCGAGCGCGACAAGACCGGCAAGGGCCAGTTCATCGAAGTGGCGCTCTACGACGTCGGGCTGTCGCTTTTGCATCCGCATTCGGCAAACTGGATGTGGGGCAATAAGCTGCCGCAGCTGGTGGGCAACGCGCATCCCAATGTTGCGCCCTATGACCTCTTTGCGACCGCGACACGGCCGATCTTCCTGGGCGTCGGCAATGACGGCCAATTCCGCAAGGCCTGCAGGGTCCTGAAGCGGCCAGAGCTTGCCGACGATCCGCGCTTTGCCTCGATGGCCGGGCGCAACACGAACCGCGCGGCGCTGACGGCGATCCTTGCCCCGATCTTTGCCGCGATGGACGGCGTTGCGATTGCAACCAAACTTCTGGAAGCCGGTGTGCCCGCTGGCCCCCTCAACAATGTTGCCGAGGCGCTGGATGATCCGCAGACAGAGGCGCGCGCGATGAAGGTGGAAACCGACGGGTACAAGGGCATGGGGTCGCCCATCAAGATGAGCGGCACGCCGCCTGCCCTTCACCGCCTGCCGCCGGACTTCGGCGAACACAATGACGAAGTCTTGCGCGCGGCGGGATTGAGCGACGTGGAGATCGGCGCGCTCCGGAAATCGGGCGCGGTGGTGTAGGTCGCGGTGATTTTCCCGATTACTTCCCGGCGAGGCGCTCGATGAACTTGCCGGTCTGCTCGCCACCCTGGAAATAGGGTTTGGCGCCGCCCATGTCGGTGATCCGGCTCCATGCGGCGGCGACATCATCGGCACTTGCTGTCGCGCCAAGCGATACGCCGTGTGACTCGACGATCTGCGCCAGCGAGAAGACGCCCGCGCCTGCGGTCAGGATCGCACCGGTCGGCGCATCGTCGGAACAGAGATAGATGACGCCCGGCGTGACGGCCTCCGGCAGGAACACTTTCATTGCCTCGGGCGGGAAGAGGTTTTCGGTCATGCGCGTGCCCGCCACCGGCGAGATCGCATTCACCTTGATGTTGTCCTTCTGGCCTTCGATCTTGAGCGTATTCATGAAGCCGACAATGCCGAGCTTGGCAGCGCCGTAATTCGTCTGGCCGAAATTGCCGTAGAGGCCGCTCGACGAGGTGGTGACAACGATACGGCCGTAACGCTGGGCCTTCATGATCTCCCACAGGGCCTTCACCGGCTTCACCGTGCCCATCAGATGGACATCAACGACGATGTTGAAGTCCTTCTGCTCCATCTTGGCAAAGCTCTTGTCGCGCAGGATGCCCGCATTGGCGATCAGGATGTCGATGCGACCGAACGCTTCCATGGCCTGCCTGATCATGTTGGCAACGCCCGTGTCATCAGTGACCGACGAGCCATTGGCCATGGCGGTGCCGCCCATCGCCTTGATCTCGGCGACGACCGCCTCGGCTGCAGAAGACGAACCGCCCGAGCCATCGACAGAGCCGCCCAGATCATTGACCACGACCTTTGCGCCACGACGCGCCAGTTCGAGGGCATGCGCGCGGCCAAGGCCGCCGCCCGCGCCGGTCACGATGGCGACTTTGCCGTCAAAACGGATGGTCATGGGAAGGCTCCTTCAACGTGTCGGCTTGAATGGAAAGACGGGAAGCGTTCTAGTGGCCACGCAAGGCCAAATCAAGCAAGGGCCCAAGCAAAAGGCCATGGGTTCCCTGGCGGGACCAATGCGGGAGAAAGCAATGGCGACAATCCTGACCATGAGTGTGAAGTTCCGACAGAAGGCGGCCATCGTCCATGCCGCCCTGTGCGATCTTGACCGCGCGCTGCAATGGATGCCGGGCGCCCAGCGGATTGAAATCCTGACGCCCGGCCCCTTCGCCGTCGGCACGAAATGGCGCGAAACACGCAAGATGTTCGGCAAGCTGGCACACGAGACTTTCACGGTGACCGGGCTTGAACCGGCCAGGAGCCTCTCGCTCTATTGCAATGGCCGCGAAGGCACGTCGGGCATGGGCGACATGAATTTCCGCATGGAGTGTGTGGACACACCAACGGGGAGCACGCTCAACTTCACCGGCCATTTCGACAATATGGGTGGCTGGGTGAAGCGCCTGTTCTTCTCCATGTTCAAAGGCATGTTCCTTTCGGCCATGCGCAAGGACTATGCCGCCCTTGCGGCCTTTCTCGACAAGACCGCATGAGCTTGCTCCAGCTCCAGAGCCTCTTTGGCCTATTCGCGCTCGTCGCATTGGCGTGGGTGTTTTCCGAGAACCGGCGGTCCTTTCCGGTCCGCGTCGCTGTTGCGGGCATCGGCCTGCAGCTTGTGCTGGCGCTGGCGTTCCTTGGCACGCCGTGGGCGCGCGCAGGCCTTGGATCGCTCAACGGGGTTGTCGAAGCATTGCAGCAGGCATCCCTGGCGGGCACGTCCTTTGTGTTCGGCTATACGGGCGGCGCACCTGCCCCTTTCACGGTTACAAACCCCAACGGTCTTGTCTCGCTGGCCTTCCAGATCCTGCCGCTTGTCCTTCTGATGGCGGCGCTTTCGGCCATGCTCTGGCATTGGCGCATCCTGCCCGCCATCGTTCGCGGGTTCTCGTTCCTTCTGGAGCGCACGCTGGGCGTCGGCGGCGCGGTCGGGGTGGGCTGTGCGGCGAATGTCTTTCTCGGCATGATCGAGGCGCCGCTCCTCATCCGGCCTTATCTCGAAAAGCTCACGCGTTCCGAATTGTTTGTCGTCCTGACCTGTGGCCTTGCGACAGTTGCGGGAACCGTGCTGGTGCTCTTTGCCGTTATCCTGAGCCCGGTCGTGCCGGATGCGCTTGGCCATATTCTGGTTGCATCGCTGCTTTCGCTGCCTGCGAGCGTGGTGATTGCCAAGGTAATGATCCCGGACCGCGCGGCCACGCCGGCGCATGCGGCCATCGGCACGCAATACCGGTCCACCATGGATGCGGTTGCGCGCGGCACACAGGACGGCATCCGCATCTATGCCGGCATTGTTGCGATGCTGATCGTCATGGTGGCGCTGGTCGCACTCGCCAACAGCGCGCTGTCACTGGCGCCGCCGGTTGACGGTGCGGCACTGACCTTCGAGCGCATCCTGGGCTGGCTCTTTGCGCCGTTCATGTGGCTCATCGGCGTGCCGTGGGAAGAGGCAGCCGATGCAGGTGCCCTGATGGGCGTCAAGACCGTGCTCAACGAGTTTGTCGCCTATCTCAACCTTTCAGCCCTGCCCGAGGGCACACTGTCACCCCGCACCGAGATGATCATGCTCTATGCGATGTGCGGCTTTGCCAATCTGGGCAGTGCGGGCATGATGATCGCGGGCGTGTCGGCAATGGTGCCTTCGCGGCGGGACGAGATCGTGCAATTGTCCATGCGGGCGATCGCGTCGGGCACGCTGGCTACGATGATGACGGGCGCCATTGTGGGAGCCCTTCCCGCATTCTGAAGCGGGATCAACCGGAAAGGCAGTCGGGCGATGGAAAAGCTGGTCGCATGGATGCTGTGGGGCGCGGGCGTTGTCGCTATCCTGGCGAGCCTTGGCCTTGGCCGTCTCGATTACGAACTCTTCTTCATCAAGATCGACGTGTCCACGCTTTTGGTCGGTCTTGTCTGCATGTTTGCGGCCTATGTCCGCACCAACTGGACGAAGCTGTCCAAAGACTAGGTTGCGGCCCCGGGGGGAAGAGACAATGCAGCGTCACGCCGGGACACCGGGCGCACCAAAGCGCCTCTCCAAACGCACGCTCCTCTTCTATTCGTTGCCGAACATATCAATCTCGGTCGCGCAACTGCCCATCGGCATCTATCTCAATGACCTTTATACAACAGCGCTCGGCGTCTCGCTCGGGCTGGTCGGCATCGCGATCTTTGTTTCGCGCCTGACGGACGTGGTGACCGACCCGATCATCGGTTCCCTGTCGGACAACTGGCAGACGCGATTTGGCCGCCGCAAATTGTGGGTGTTTCTCGGAACCCCATTGATGATCGCTTCGCTTTGGTTCCTCTTTGTGCCGCCCGATGGCGCGGATGTGTGGTGGCTGTTTGTCTTCATCTGCCTCTTCTATCTCGCCAACACCATGATCGACCTGCCCTATCGCGCTTGGGGCGCCGATCTTTCAACGGATTACGGCGAGCGCAGCCATGTCACCGGGTGGCGCGAAGCTTTCGGTTTCATCGGCAACCTCGTCGTTTTCGCCGTACCGATCTACATGATCTTCGCGCTGGGTCAGACGAAGATTACCGACTGGACCTTGGGCATTGCGCTGGTGACGGCGATCTCGCTGCCGGTGTTTGTGCTTGTGGCCCTCATCTTTGTGCCCGAACCGCCGCGTGAGCGCGTGCAGCGCGGGCCTGTGGACTGGAAAGGCGGATTGCGCCTTGTCTGGCGCAACGGCGCCTTCCGAAGGCTCGCGCTGATGGGTCTCATTTTCACGGTGGCGATTGGCACCACGACGGCGACATCGCTCTATTTTGTTGATCACGTCATGGGTGTGCGCCGCATCTACCCCTATATCCTGTTCGGCTATTTCATGGCGTCGATCATCGGCATCCCCATCTGGGCTGCGATTGCACGCCGCATCGGCAAGCACAAGGCCACGGCGCTTGCCATCCTGTGGCTCTCCATCTGGTCGGCGCCCATCCCGTTTCTGGACGCGGGCGATTTCAACATTTTCCTCGCCTTGATGCTGCTCAAGGGATCGGCCATCGGCGCGCTCCTGTTCCTGCCGGTGTCCATGGCGGCTGATGTGGTGGACCTTGATACGCTGCGCTCGGGCCGCCAGCGCACCGGGCTCTACTTTGCGATCTGGGGCATGATCGTCAAACTCGCCGCAGGCATCGCAGGCCTGATGGTGGGTGTGGTGGGGGCAGCGGGCTTCAACAGCGCCTGCGCCTCGCCGGGCAAGATGTCGGCAGCCATGGCTTTCAAGAACCCCGACGCATCCCCAGAGCAGCTTGCCACGCTGGTGCGCGAGGGACTTGCCGCTGCCGATTGCGTCAACAGCGATTGGTCGCTCTTGGTGCTGGCGTGCTTCTATTCGATCATCCCGGCGATCTTTGCGCTCACCGCGCTGCGCTCAATGTGGACCTATCCGATCACGCAAGAGCGCCAGCGCCGCCTGCGCGCGGCAATTGCCAGGCGGAACGCGGCCCATCCACACTAGGATGATATGGCGGGATGCGTCAGAATGTCCCTTGAGCCGGACCTTGGGTCCGACCGGACAAGGTTCAGCGTTGCACTGACGAGAGAACTTCATGTCCATCTTCCGCCGCGCTGGTGACAATGCCGCTGCCTTTGCCCGCCGCTTCGGCGTCACGGCCAAGGCGTTGCGTGTCTATGAGCGTGAAGGGCTTCTGAAGCCGGCACGTTCCGAAAAAGGCTGGCGCCACTACGGCACAGCCGAGGAACAGGCACTTGTGACGATCCTGGCGCTGAAAGGACTTGGCCTTCCGCTCGCGCGCATCCGTGAACTGGTCACGATGCGCAATGTCAATCTGCCGGCCGTGCTTGCCATTCACGAGCACATGCTGGAGCAGAGGGCAGAAGAGCTGAAGGGCATGCTGACCCGCGTGCGCACGGCGCGGGTGATGGCAGAGGCGGGCAAACTCGGCAGTGGCAACGACCTTGAAAACCTTGCAAAGGATCTTGCCATGACCAACTTCAAAACGACTCCCGAGATCAACGCGCTGATCGAAAAGTCCTATACTGCCGAAGACAAGGCTGCTTTGGCTGCACGCAACTGGTCAGCTGACGATCAGGCGAAGTCATCTGCCATCTGGGCAGCCTTGATTGCCGAAGCCGAGCGCCTGCGCCACGGCCCCGCCAATACGCGCGAGGCCATTGCCCTTGGCCGGAAGTGGAAGGCGGAGGTGGAGAAATTCACCCAAGGCAATGCTGCACTTGAAAAGGGTGCAGGCAATTTCTACCGCGAAGGCTTTGCCAGTCCCACAACCGCACGCCAGATGCCGTTCTCGCCGGAAGTCTGGGCCTTCATGGGCGCGGTGATGAAGAATTTGGGTTGAGGGGTTGAGAATGTCGGCCGGATTGGCAAATTTCAGCTTCGCTTGATAGGCTGCAATGCATGAGCAGTATCGTCAAATTGACAAGCGCCTTCCGGCTGACATTGCCTCGCAATCTTTGCCGATCATTTGGTTGGAAGCCGGGGCAGCAGATTGCCTTCGTGACAAAGGGAAGCCACATCCGGCTTGTACCTGTTCCGGATTGCGCTTCGTTGGAAGGACTTGCTCGTGCCGCGGATGTAACCGACCCGCGTGATCGCAAAGATCGTTACTGACCCAACCCAAACACTTCCGCCAGCAGCTCATAGGATTGCAGGCGGTGCGCGAAGTCGTGGGTGATGGTCACCGTCAAAATCTCTTCGGCGCCGTAGCGTGCCGCCAATTCCTCCAGCCGCGCGCGCACTTGCGGGGGCGTGCCGGTGACGCTGCGCGCCTCGATGCCGGCAAGCTGGGCGCGCTCGGCCTCGCTATAGGGATAAGACAGCGCTTCGTCGGTTGAGGGAAACGCGCCGGACCGCCCGGCAAGCAGCCGCAGAACCCAGAGATTGCGTGAGGCGGCGCGACGCTGCGCCTCCGCCTCAGTCTCAGCCACGAGCACCGACAGCCCGATGGAGACACGCGGCGCATCGCCCGCACGGCGTGGCGTGAAACGCTCGCGGTACAAGTCGATCAGGGAAAGATTGTCCGCGCCGCCGATGAAATGCGCAAACGAGTAAGGCAGACCCAGCCCGGCTGCGATCAATGCGCTGTCGCCGCTGGAGCCCAATATCCAGAGTTCCGGCATGCCGGCCCCGCGCGGCATTGCATGAATGCCGCGATAGGGATGGCTTGCGCCCCATTCTGCCGTGCCGTTTGCCTCCTCAAGGAAGCTGCGCACCAGTTCCACCTGCTGGGGATAGACCTCGATGGGCCATGGCTTGGGACCCGCCTGCAAGGCAGCAGTCGTGCGCGGATCAGCGCCCGGCGCGCGCCCCAACCCCAGATCAACGCGGCCGGGATGAAGGGTTTCGAGCATGCGGAATTGTTCAGCCACTTTCAGCGGCGCATAATGCGGCAGCATCACGCCGCCTGATCCCACGCGGATACGCTTTGTGGCGGCTGCCACATGGCCGACCAGAATCTCGGGGCACGAGCCCGCAAAACTCGCCGTGTTGTGATGTTCTGCCAGCCAATAGCGGTGATAGCCGAGCGCATCACAGGCTTTGGCCAGCGCCAGCGTTTCGGCGATGGCATCCGCCATGGTGCCGCCGTCGCGCACCGGGCTTTGATCGACAATGCCGAGTTTGATCTTGCTCATGGGGCCATACTAGATAGTGCGTCCGAGGATGAAAGAGCCGCCACGATGCCACTGACATTCCGTTACGCCACGCCCGCCGATGCGCCTGCCCTGCGCGCCCTCATCGAACGCGCCTATCGCGGCCAAGAGGCAAGCCGGGGCTGGACGCACGAGGTCGGCCTCCTTGAATTGCCCCGCACGCGGGACGGCGAGATCGAGGAGATCATCGCGGACCCGAACAAATTCTTCGTCATGGCCGAGGAAGCGGGTGAGCATGTCTCATGCGCGCTGGTATCGCGTGAAGGCAAGAACGCCTATTTCGGCATGTTCGCCGTGCGTCCCGACCGGCAGGCGGGCGGCATCGGCCGCGCGGTCCTTTCAGCCTGCGAGCAAAGCGCGCGCGAAAAATTCAATGCCAGCGCCATGGTGATGACAGTGATCAACCTTCGCGACGAGCTGATCGCCTATTACGAGCGGCGCGGCTATGCCCGCACGGGCGAGACAAAGCCCTTTCCGTTCGACGTCGTTCCCGGCGAAAAGCGGCGCGACTTCCATCTGGTCTGGCTCAGCAAGGCGCTCCGACCCGCCTAGAGCCCCAGCACAGCCTTTGCCATGATGTTGCGCTGGATCTCGTTTGATCCGGCATAGATCGATGCCTTGCGCAGGCTGAGATAGTATGGCGCCACGGGTGCCGCCCAGCCGGGGCCGGGCCGCGGTTCGTTCGGCCGGTCAAACGTATTGCGCACAAAGGGCTGCGCGAAGGGGCCTGCGCATTCGACCGCCATTTCGGAGATCGCCTGCTGCAATTCGGTGCCCCGGCATTTCAGCATGGATGATTCCGGACCGGGCCGCTGGCCGGCCGACATGGCCGAGAAGATGCGCAGCTCCGTAAATTCCATCGCCGAAATCTGCACGTCGAGGTCTTCAAGGCGACGGCGGAAATCCGGATCGTCATAGACATTTACGCCGCCCATTTGACCCGACGCCATCTTGCGCAGCTTGTTGAGGCTGCGGCGCAGGCCCGGGCCATAGGCATTGCCGCGCTCAAATTCGAGAAGGTATTTCGCGTAGGTCCAGCCCTGATCGACTTCGCCGATCAGGTTCTCGCGGGGCACTTTCACGTCCTCATAAAAGACCTGATTGATCTCCTGCTCGCCATCGACGGGATCATCGAGCGTCGGCAGCGAGCGCACGCTGATGCCGGGCGTTTTCATGTCCACCAGGATGAAGCTGATGCCCTCCTGCGGCTTGCCGGTGTTGCGCGTACGCACGAGGTTGAACATCCAGTCTGCCCATTGCGCATGGGTCGTCCAGATTTTCGAGCCGTTGAGCAGGAAGTGGTCGCCCTTGTCCTCGCACTTCATCGTAAGCGAGGCGAGATCGGAGCCCGAGCCCGGCTCGGAATAGCCCTGGCACCACCAGATTTCGGAAGCCAGAATCGGCGGCAGGAACTTTTTCTTCTGCGCCTCGGTGCCGAACGCCATGATGACGGGCGCGACCATCTTGAGGCCCATCGGGCTCATGATCGGCGTGCCGGCACCGGACATCTCGAGATCGAAGATGTATTTCTGCGCGGGCGTCCAGCCGGGTCCGCCATGCGCCACCGGCCAGTTGGGCGCCGCCCAGCCACGCCGATAGAGCGCCCGCTGCCAGCGCAGCATGCCCTCCTTGTCGATATAGCCGTTTTTGGACTGCGAGACCTTCCAGCGCAGGTCCTCGTCGAAGGCTTCCTTGATGAAAGCACGCACCTCGTCGCGGAAGGCGATGTCGGCAGGCGAAAAGGACAGGTCCATGGGGCGGCTCCCGAAATGTGATCCGCCCAGCGTGGAGAGGGGCGCGCGCAAGGTCAAGAATTCATGCTAACATCCGCCGCCAATCATCCTGGAGGCTTCCCATGCGTCAGCTGCTGCCCTTTGCCCTTTTTGTCGTGCTCGCAACGCCGGTACTTGCGAGCGATGCGCCGGAAGGCAGCGAGGCCTTGATCGCCAAGGCCGAGGGACTGATCGCCGAAAGCTGCGGGGCACCGATCACAATCGATGTGCGGTGGGACAGTTTTGGCCTGATGAGCCGCGACGATGCAGCCGAGATCATGCGCTCGGGCCTTACCTTCCTCACCGACGCCCTGGGGCAAGTATGCGCTGATGCGGCGATGAAGGAATCACTTGCGGTCCAGGTCCAGTCGATCGTGCTGCCGCAAGCGGGCGGCGCGCCGGACCCGATGATCTACATCCACGAAGGCGCGCTGCACGTCGAATATTACTGGGTCATCGCCGGTGCCGCGCCCAATACCGAGACTGTGCGCGACGACATCATCGCGCGCCTCAAGGGCGAAGAGATGGAGATGCCGTAAGGCTCACGCCTCGTCGAGCAGGGTCACAACCGGCGCACCCGCCAGCACGGCCCCAAGCCTGGGTCCCGCAGATGCCATATGCGGCGACTTGCGGTGGGCAGTAAGGGCGTCGGCGTCCTTGTAGCGCTCAAGCACGACAAAAGTGTGCGGCTCGGTCTTCGACTTGTAGAGGTCGTAGTAGAAATTGCCCGGTTCGTTTGCGCGCACGGCGGCGGCAAGCTCCTTGAAGATCGCGGTGAAGGCGGCGTCCTCGCCCTCTTTCACTTTCAGCGTTGCTACGATTCCGATGGCCATGTGCGGTCCCCTTTGGTTGCTCAATGGCGCGACGCTAGGACGAAGAGGTTGGGGCGGCAAGCTGCCCTAACGTCCTTTGTAGTTGCCGAGGCGTTTTTCAAAGAAGGCGTTCACCGCCTCGGCATGGTCTTCGGTGTGGTGCGCCAGCGCCTGGGCTGCCGCCGACATTTCCATGATCGTGTCAAACGATGTGCCCATGCCCTCGCGCATGAGCTTTTTCGTCATGCGCAGGACATCGGGCGGCTGCGCTGTTATGCGGCCTGCGAGCGTACGCACCTCGTCCATGAGGGTTGCTGCGGGCACAACGCGGCTGACAAGGCCCCATGAGAGCGCAGTTGCCGCATCAATCGTGTCGCCGGTGAAGAAAAGCTCGGCCGCACGCGCCATGCCGATGACCCGTGGCAGAAGCCAGGAGCCGCCATCGCCCGGCACCAAACCGATCTTCAGGAAAGTCGCACCAAAAATCGCCGAGTCTGCGGCCACACGCATGTCGGCAAGGCAGGCGACATCATTGCCCAGACCGATGGCGGGGCCATTGACGGCGGCGATCACCGGCATCTCAAGCCCCCACACGCTTCTCACGATCTGATGGATGCCATTGCGGTAGCGCTCGCGGATGGCGACGCCGGGACCGGCAAAGGCGCCCGCCTTCTCGCGCATCGCCTTGACATTGCCGCCGGCGGAAAACGCCTTGCCCGCACCGGTCAGGATCACACAGCGCACATCACGGTCCGCGTTCAGCTGCGCACAGGCAGCAAGGAAAAGTTCACCATCTCCCTCCTCGCCCAGTGGATTGCGCGCTTCCGGGCGATTGATGGTGAGAACCGCAAGGTGGCCGGTTTTCTCGACAAGAAGCGCGCTCATGCATTTGCCCCGCTAAGGAATTGGCAAGATTCATTGAAACGGTTCCTTAGCGTCCGCCATGCAAGTCTTGCGTCCGGATGATCCCGGCCCTGCAATTCCCGTGTGTCGCCTTGAAACCCATTGCCGCACTCAAGAATGCGTTCCTGCCAGACGATCCGCAGCTTGCCAAGCTGCGTTTCGAGCAGTTGCGCATCGTCGCGCACAACATGGCACCAGCCAAGTATGCGCTGCCGGCCATCGGCATCATGCTGGCGTTTTTCTTCAGCGGCTGGGCAGACGACGCAAGCGTCGCAGCCTGGCTCGTGCCTGTACTCGCGTCGGTCTGGTTCATGGCCCGGCAGGCGGCGGTGGTCATCGGCGCCGATGACGAGCCAGAACGCCTGCGTGAATGGACGCTACGCCTCGTGCTCGGCTATGGCATCGTCACCATTTGCTGGGCTTCAATGGGTTTCTGGTTCTGGGTGCCGGGCGACCACCTCAATCATGTGCTCCTTCTTCTTTTCCTTTGCGCCAGTGTTGCAGGCACCGCGGCCCTGTCCGGTCCGTCCCCGGCGGTCTGCACACTTGCCATTGGAGTCTATCTCGTACTCTTCATCGTCCTGCCGCTGGGCGAAGGCGATCCGATCCACAACTGGCTGACGGGCCTCGCACTCGGCTTTACGGCTTTCATGGCCGGTGTCGCGCGCAGTGTCTACAAGGCAACTGCCGATGTGCTGATGCTGCGTGAAGACCGGGGCGACCTGATCGAGCAGATCCAGCAGGCGAAGAATGACTCTGATGGCGCGCGGCTCCGCGCGGAGGCGGCGAGCCGTGCCAAGTCCGACTTCCTCGCCAACATGAGCCACGAGCTGCGCACACCGCTCAACGCCATCCTCGGTTTTTCCGAAGTGATGAAAGACGAAATCCTGGGCGCGATCGGCAATGCAACCTACAAGGGCTATGCGGCCGACATCCATACGTCGGGCTCGCATCTGCTCAGGCTGATCAATGATGTCCTTGATCTCTCGCGCATCGAGGCAGGCCGTCACACCATCACCAGCAGCGAGCTCAATCTCCTGTCCGTCGCCAATGACGTGATGAAATTCTTCGAGCTCAAGGCCCAGCAGGGCGGCATCGCACTCAAGGTCGATGTCGCCGAAGGGCTGGCCCTTGTGGGCGACGAACGCGGCATCAAGCAGGTGCTGATCAATCTCGTCGCCAACGCCGTGAAGTTCACACCCGATGGCGGCAGCATCACGATCTCGGCCGACGTGAACGAGCGCGCCTGCATCAGCATCTCGGTACGAGATACCGGCTGCGGCATCGACCAGCAGCAGGTGCTGCATGTGTTTGAAAGCTTCGGCCAGGGCCGCCATGACATCTCGGCGCGCGACAAAGGTACAGGCCTTGGCCTGCCCATCGTCAAGGGCATCATCGAAGCCCATGGCGGCACCGTGCGCCTCGACAGCAAGGTCGGCGAAGGCACGATGTTCACGGCGACGTTCCCGGCCGTCCGCACGGTCAGCCGGGTGTCGCCCGTCAGATCAAGTGCCGCCTGAAATTCAGGCCGCCGCCTTCCCGTCGGTCAGCGCCGCATAACGCTTCAGGTGATGATCGACATTGCCGAATTGCGTGTCGATCATTGTCAGCCGCTTGAAGTAATGGCCGACATTGAGCTCGTCCGTCATGCCCATGCCGCCATGCAGCTGGACCGCCTGCTGGCCGATGAAGCGGCCCGCCTTGCCGATCTGCACCTTGGCTGCTGACGCAGCCTTCGCCCGCTCATGCGCGCCTTCGTTCAGCTTGAGCGTTACCATATAGGTGATCGACACCGACTGCTCGTAGTTCATGAACATGTCCACCATGCGGTGCTGGAGGACCTGGAACTTGCCGATGGGCACGCCGAACTGCTTGCGCGTCTTGCAGTACTCGACGGTTGCATCATTCAGCACTTTCATGGCGCCGGTCGCCTCGGCCGAGAGCGCTGCAATCGCCTCGTCGGTGACGCGCTCGACCAGCGGCAGGGCATTGTCCACCTCGCCAATCACGAAATCGCGCGAGACCGCGACATTCTCGAAGATCACTTCGGACGCGCGCAGGCCATCAACGGTCGGATAGTCACGCGTGGTGATGCCCTTGGCATTCTTCGGGACAGCAAAGAGCGTCACGCCCTTGGCGTCGCGCTGGCCACCGCTTGTCCGCGCGGTGACGAGCAGATAATCGGCGAAAGGCGCGCCGAGGACGACCGCCTTGTGGCCTGACACAACATAGTCCGTGCCCGAGGCCTTCGCCGTGGTCACGAGGTCGGCAAGATTGTAGCGGCCCTGCGGCTCGGCATAGGCAAAGGCGCAGACCGCTTCGCCGGCGGCGATGGCGGGCAGCCATTGCTCCTTCTGCATTTTGGTGCCGCCATGGCGAATGGCATTGGCGTTGATGACAGCCGTCTGCAGATAGGGCTCGACCACCAGCGCGCGACCAAGTTCTTCCATGATGATCATGGTCTCGACCGGGCCGCCGCCCAGCCCGCCATTGTCCTCGGGAATGGCAACACCCAGAATGCCCAGGTCCGCCATCTCCTTCCACACTTCCTTGCGCCAGCCGGCATCCGAGCGGACGGCCTTGCGGCGCGAATCGAAGTCGTAGGTCTTCTGGAGGAACTTGCGCACCGTGTCGCGCAGGAGGGTTTGCTCTTCAGTGAAGGAGAAATCCATGATCGGTTCCGTCTTGCTCTGGCTGTCTGGTGCGAAGGGCTTGTCGTGCGAATTGGCGGCGTATCAGAGGCCCAGCACCATCTTGGCGATGATATTGCGCTGAATCTCGTTTGATCCGCCATAGATCGAAGTCTTGCGCATGTTGAAATAATGCGGTGCAGCAAGCTCCACGTAGTCGGGGCCGACCTGCTCGTTATCTCCCAGCTCCCGCTGATAGGGCTGGGCATAGTGGCCGCTGGCCTCCAGCGCCAGCTCGGTGATGCGCTGCTGGATTTCGGTGCCCTTGATCTTGAGGATCGAGCTTTCAAGGCCCGGTCCCTTGCCGGAAGATTCACCCGCGAGCGTGCGCAGCTCGGTATATTCAAGCGCATGGAGGTCGATTTCCAGTTCGGCCACCTTGCGCTGGAACTCCGCATCCGAAATCAGCGGGGCGCCGTCGATCTTCTCCATCGCCAGCATCTCGCGCAGGCGGATGATCGCGCGCTTCGAGCGTGCAACACCGGCAATTCCAGCGCGCTCATGGCTCAGGAGGAACTTTGCGCAGGTCCAGCCCTTGTTCTCCTCGTGGATGCGGTTTTCGACCGGCACCTTCACGTTGTCGAACCAGACCTCGTTCACCTCGTGCGAGCCGTCCATGGTGATGATCGGCTTTACCGTGATGCCCGGCGTCTTCATGTCGATCAGCAGGAACGAAATGCCTTCCTGCTGCTTGGCAGCGGGATCGGTGCGGACGAGGCAGAAAATCCAGTCGGCGAACTGGGCGAGCGTTGTCCAGGTCTTCTGGCCGTTGACGATGTAGTGGTCGCCCTCACGCACGGCCTTTGTCTTCAATGAAGCAAGGTCGGAACCTGAGCCCGGCTCGGAATAGCCCTGACACCACCACACATCGCCCGAGAGAATGCCCGGGATGTACTTCTTCTTCTGCTCCGGCGTGCCGAACGTATAGATCACCGGCCCGACCATCGAGAGGCCGAAGGGCAGCAGCATCGGGCAATCCGCTGCAGCACTCTCCTCGTTGAAGATGTAGCGCTGTGTTGCCGTCCAGCCCGTGCCGCCGTGCTCGACGGGCCAAGCCTGGGCGACCCAGCCCTTTTTGTAGAGCGTCCGGTGCCAAGCGAGAAAATCGTCGCGGCTGTCATACTCGGAGCGCGCGACACCGCGCAAATGGGCAGGATAATTCTTGTCGATGAAGTCGCGCACTTCGGCGCGGAAGGCTTCTTCGGCAGGGCTGAAACGGACATCCATTTTTCGTTCCTTGGTGTTCATGCGCAGGGGGACAGATCGCCATTCAGCCGATCCGATAATTTGTCAGTCGCGCTGATGATAGCGGCGAAACTTCTTCTGGCAAGGAACGCCGTAGCGTCAACTTTGGCAGTTTGCATATGACACCAATGTCAGTTGGACATGGAAGCAATCCGCCCCAGATTGGGAACAAGCCTGCCGACCCGTCATCCACTCCCGCGTCAGCCCGGTTCCGTCGGGATCCTTTTTAAGAAATCGAGTCCGGTTCATGCGCCAAGCCATTCTGCTCTTTGCGATTCCTCTTATCGCCCTCTCACCAGTCCCCGCCGCAATGGCCGAGAACCTCTCCGGCGCCTGGCAGGGCGAGGAAGGTGTACAGGAAGTGCAATTGCTGCTCGACGAAGCGGCGGACGGGACCATTACCGGCCGCGTGCGCGGGGTGCAGAGCGGGGTCGACCTGCCCATCGTCCGGGGTCAACGCAGCGGCGATACGATCACGCTTGAGATGCCGGGCACCGAATACCGTTTCATCGGCACTTTTGACGGCAGCGAAATCGATGGTCATGTCGAGCGGCCTTGGGGGCGCACAGACCTTTCGCTGGAGCGTGCGGCACCGCTGGCACCTGCCAAGCGACCGCAGGATCCCACCCATCCCCTTCCCTACCAGATGGAAGAAATCGCATTTTCGAGCACCGACAGCGGCATCACGCTGGCCGGCACGCTTACCCTGCCGAACAACCCTGGCCCTTTTCCGGCCGTTGTCATTATTTCCCCCGAAGGGGCGCAGGATCGCGATGGCACTGCTTTCGGCCACCGCCCCCACGCGGTCATCGCCGATGCGCTTGCACGCCGCGGCATTGCGGTGTTGCGGTTCGACGACCGCGGCGTCGGCGGTTCCAGTGGCCTCTATGACAGTGCGACCACGCAAGGCTATGCGGGCGATGCTGAAGGCGCGATCCGCTTCCTCAAGTCACGCAGCGACATTGATCATGGGCGCATCGCCGTCTATGGCCGCAACAATGGCGCGGTGATCGCTGCCCGGGCGGGCATGAGCAATGGTGTCGCCGCGCTGGTGCTGGTGTCAGCCCCTTCGCTGCGCGGCGCTGAAGCTGCCAACGGCCTTGCCATGCGGGCCATGCGCGAGAATGGCAGCAGCGAGGATACGGTTGCCGAGCGTGTACGGGTGCAGTCGCTGATCTTTGACAGGATCATTGCCTCCCCTGCGACAGATTCTGAAACGCTGCGCCTTGAAATCGCGCGCATCGTGCGCGATGAGGCCGGCATGATCCTTGGTCTCTTTGTCTCGGATGAAATGATTGACGCAATCGCGCGCCGCCTGATCACGCCATGGTTCCGCGATTATCTGACGCTTGATCCCTTGTCCGAGTTCCGGCGCGTGACAGTGCCAACGCTTGTCCTTTACGGGAGCGAGGACCGCGCCAATCCGCCTGCCGACGCCATGGATCTCGTGGCCGGTGCGATCAGCGCCAATGGCGTAACCGCAACCACGATCGTCGTGCCGGGCGCAGGCGCCAATCTGGCCACGCCCAATCCGGATCGCGAAGCCAATGCCTATACGGTCGATGAGACCATTGCGCCCGCGGCATTGACCGCGATCACCGATTATCTTGCGGCAGCATTGGGTGCGGGAAACTGAACCTCAAACGCGATCCATCGCATCCTTGATCGCGCGCCAAAGCGGCTCAACCGGCTCGATACCGCAGGCGAGGCGTACAAATCCCTCGGGCACCGCATCACCCCAGCGCGCGCGCCGCTCGGCGGAGGTGCGCACGCCGCCAAAGCTTGTCGATGCCTGGGCGAGCCTGCACTCCTCGATGAAAAGATTGGCCGCGCGCGCATCGCGGAATGTGAGCGCCATCAACGAACCAAATGAATGCTGCTGCTTCTTGGCGATGCCGTGGGCAGGATCATTCTCAAGGCCGGAGAAGCGCAAGGCCAGCAGTTTCGGATGACCCTGCAGGCGGTCGGCAATAATCCGGGCATTTTCGGCGGCACGTACAAAGCGCAGCTCCAGCGTTTCAAGACCGCGCATCACCAGGAATGCATCGAAGACGGACGGGGTGGGACCCGTGATCCGCCGCCAGTCACGCAGGCGCTGGATCAAGGCACCGTCGCGCGAGGCGACATGACCAAACAGCACATCGCTGTGACCGTTGATCGCCTTGGTGCTGGCGTGGATGACAGCATCGCAGCCCAACTCCAGCGGGCGAAGGCCAAGCGGCGTCAAGGTCGTCGCATCCGCAAAGACATGAGCCCCGCCTGCCTTCGCGCGACTTGCGATGTCGGCGATATCGCAGACATCCAGTCCGGGATTGGAGGGTGACTCGACCAGCACCAGCTTGAACCCCTCAAGGCTGCCCGCCCCCATCGCCGCTGTTGGCCGCGTTTCGGTGATGACACCCAGCGGCGCGAGGTAGCGTTCAGCGATCAGCCGTGTCGTGTAGTAGCCATCCGCGGGCAACAGGATGCGGTCACCCTTCTGGACATGCGAAAACAAGACTGCCGCCAGCGCCGCCATGCCCGAGGGAAATGACACAGCCTCGGCATTGTCGAGCGCGCCCAATTGCTCTTCCGCCATGCGCCAGGTCGGATTGTCGAAGCGGCCATACTGGAAAGGCGCATTCGACGGATCGCCTGGCAAATGAAAGACGGCGGCCGGCGTGATTTGCGGGGTCACCGGGTCGCCCGGCCGGATCACCCCACGCAAATGATGGAGAATTCCGGCAAATCGTTCACCCATTTCGTCGCGGCTGCTCATGCGCTATTCCCAAGGGGAGAAATCCTGCCGCACCCTGCCGCCCGACCGGGAAGGCGGCAAGCACGATCACGACAGAGATTGGTTCCTTGCTGAGCAGCACCGCCCCGACTGAAAGCCCCTGCATCCGGGTATGCGAAATCGACCGGGCTACGGGCTGGTGCCTGGGCTGTCGCCGGACGCTGGCGGAGATCGCCCAGTGGAGCGTGCTGGGCGAATCAGGCCGGGCGCGGATCATGGCTGAATTGCCCCGCAGGACCGCCCTGATGGGGGACCGGGCCGTCCGGTCGGTCAAACCCGGCTAAGATGCAGGCTTTGTTGCCAAAATAGCGCATCCCGGCCACATTAAATCTGTGCAATGAACACGCATTAAGCTGATTGGAATCAGCTGCCAGCGTATTGCTTAGGGAATGGGTTTGCGGCCCGGTTGTGCTATGACCGGGCAGGCTGGGTTTTGTGGGGGTCTGGATGTCATTGCTGTCCGTCAAAAGCGGTTATCTTCTGCGTGTTGCGCGCGCCTTTCTTGCGATCTTCGTGGTTGCAGGCGCGAGTGCCGCGCTGGCGCAGACGGTCATCAATGCTGATCGCTCCACACCGGTGAATACCTCGACCGTCAATAATGGCGCCGCCGATGACGTAGTGATCGACGAGGATGCGGATGTGACCGTTGCGAGCGGCACCGCGCTGACCATCGATTCCAGCCACGACATGACCGTTGACGGCAACGTGTTCATCACGTCCGTCAGCAATGGCACGGGCGCTTTGCTCGAAGCAGGCAATACAGGCGACTTCACCCTGTCGGGCCAGATCGACCTCTATCAGGACGCGGATCCGGATGCGGCAGATGTGGGGCCGGTGCTCGGCGACCACAACACAGGCATCGAGGTGTCGGGTGCCGGTGTCTTCACGGGCGACATCACCCTTGAGGACGGTTCTGTCATCACTGTTGGCGGTGACGATTCATTCGGCATCAACATCCTTTCAGCGATGACAGGTGACATCTCCATTGGCGGGGCTATTCAGGTGATCGGCGCGAATGCGACGGGTCTGAACCTCGCCGCGCCGCTGACGGGTTCGTTGACCATTGGGAACGCCGGCGGGTTCGGCGCCTACGGGGCGAATGCGCGTGGCGTCGTCATTGCAGCAACCGTGAGCGGTGCATTCACAAACAATGGTACCATTGGCGTAAGCGCACAGGAGCTGGGCGAGGACTACACGAATGTGAATCCGATCCCGCAGGCGGACTTTGCCGTTGGCATCGGCTCGAGCATCGGTGGTGGCTTCCAGAATGGCGGCCTGATCGGTGATGTGGACCAAAATCTGGCGGCCATAATCTCTGCGACCTATGCGCCGTTTGCAGTTCTTGTCTCTCCCAGCCTTGCCGTGGCCCAGGCCAACCTCGTGCTGTCGGCGCCGCTGGCGGCCAACAACGGGTTCGGGTTCATCAACCTGGGTTCAATCACCGTCAATCCGGGCAATGATGGCGATGATACGACGGCCGTGCGGATCGAAGGCAGCGGCGCCTTCACCACTTTCATCGAGGGCGGCCTCTACAATCTCGGCTCGATTTCATCCTACTCAAGCGGCGGTGATGCGGTCGGCATCGCCTTCGGGAATGGCGCGTCAACACCTGCCATCATCAATGATGGTGCCATCACAGCATCCGCCAGCGACACGGTGACCTCCAATTCCGTCGGTATCCTGCTCGAGAACGGCGCGAGTGTTCCCGAAATCACCAATGGCGGCTCTATAACGGCGACGGCAACGGCAGAGTTTGCCGAGGCGGTCGGCATCCGCGACCTGACGGGCCTGCTCTCGTCGATTGAAAACACCGGCACCATTGTGGCTGTTGTGGCGCCGCAAACGGACGGCGACCTTGATGACACGTCGCGCGCCATCGCCATCGATGTGTCGGCTGCAATCAGCGCGGTGGCAATTACCAGCGCAAACACGATCCGCGGTGACATCCTGTTTGGTTCAGGCAACGACACTTTGTCGGTTCTTGCCTATACGGATGACCCAGACACCACCACTGACGACGAAATGGTCTCGACCATCACGGGTCTGGTTGAATTCGGCCTTGGTGCGGACGTGCTCAATGTCGGCGGTGGCGGCACATTTGCCGGCGGCACCTCGTTCCTCGGCACCCTCGACATCAACATCAATGACGGTCTGGCCCTTGCCACAACCGGCAGCCAGATCCGTGCGTCCACCATCAATACAGCGGCGGCTGGCACTCTGGGTGCCGAGATCAATACCGACACGGACGGTTCCACAGCGTTCGTGGTTGTGGACGGCACGCTCAATTTCGCGGCAGGGTCGAACCTCTCGCTGGTGCTGTCCGAGTTTGTCGGTGTTGCGGGCTCCTACCTGATTGCGGAAGCGGGCACGATCACGATTGCAGATGGCCTTGCCGCGCTCACGCAAGACAATGCCCCGTGGATCTACGATGCCACGTTCAACCTGACCGATGGCGCAACCGACACCATAACCGCCGACATCGACATCAAAGATGCCCAGCAACTCGGCCTCAACGCCCAGCAGGCCAAACTCTATGACGCCGTGCTCGAGATCATGGGGGTTGACGGCAACGTGCTGGATGATCTTCTGGCACCCATCGAGAGCCAGGCGGAGTTCCTTGCAGCCTATGACAGCCTCTTGCCCGATACGTCGCTGGCTTCACTCCATTCGGCCATTGCCGGGCTCGATTCACGCGCAAGCGCGATTGCCGACCGTCGCACCAATGGCGAAGTCCGCCGTCGCAACCGCCGCAATGACAGCGGCGCATGGACGCGCTATTTCGGTGGCCTCGTCACGACCGACGCAACTGCAACCGGCCAGGGCATTGATGGTCAGGTGGCGGGGCAGTTGTTCGGCCTTGATACCGAGCTTTTCGAGAACATGCCGGCGGGCATCTTCCTTGCCGCCACCGGCTCGGAACTCGACAACGCTGACGAAGCAGCGGAGACGCTAAGCGCAACGAACGTCTCCGTCGGCGCCTATGCCACGGCGGCCGCTGGCCCCGTGTTCCTGCAGGTGATGGCGGGTTATGGCTACACCACATTCAACAGCACGCGCGTTGTCAGCGCGCCCGGGCCGGGCGGCACGATCACGACGGCCGAGCTGGAGAGCGAGTGGAGCGGCACGCAGTTTGACACCGAGCTTCGCCTGGGCGCCGAGTTCATGATCGGCGAAGTCCGCATCGTTCCGGTCATCGGTTACTCCTATGTCTCCATCTCGGAAGATGGCCGCCGTGAATCGGGCGGCGGCACGGGCTTTGACCTGATTTATGTGCCGCTGGATGCCGACCTGCAGCGTGTCTTTGCCGAAGTGACGGTCAGCTACGACACCAAGATCCGCAACAGCCTGATCTTCCGCCCCGAATTGTTTGGCGGCGTACGCGAGATCATTGACGGTGCCGATCAGGAAGTGACCGCGCAATTCAGCGGTGGCAGCGAGTTCTTTGTGCTCGACACGTCGCCCTTGCCGGAATCGCAGACGGTGGCGGGCATGTCGCTTGGCCTCTATGGCCACGAGGCCACGCTGCGCGCCGGCTATGAATACCAGACGGGTGACATCGCCGAACGCCACATCGGCACGTTCAATGTGGTGTTCAAGTTCTGAGGCGGCGCGGGACAGGCAAGTTAAACGGCTTCGTCCCGTTGACGCTCACCCAAGGGGTCGGGTTCCAGGACACGGCCTGACAGCGCGCCCAGCCAGTCGAGCCCCGCGCGCAGGCGGACGGTCTCGCCGATCACGATCAAGGCAGGTGCCTCAATCCGGTGGCGCTGCGCGTCATCCGCGGCTGAGACGAGCGTTGTCTCCAGCACACGTTGATCTTTCGTGGTGGCGCGCGAGATCAGCGCGACCGGTTCTGCCGGATCGCGCCCCGCTTCAATCAATGACGCCGCGATGCGGGCAAGGTGCTTCATCGCCATATAGAGCACGATGGTTGGCGAGCCCTGGGCAATGGCCTGCCAGTTCACGTTGTCCGGCATTTTTCCGCCCGCCATGTGGCCGGTGACAAAGGTGACGGCATGATTGGTGTCACGGTGGGTGGCAGGAATGCCTGCATAGGCCAAACCACCGATCCCTGACGTCACACCGGGAATCACGCGGAACGGGATTCCTGCCGCAACCAGCGACAATCCTTCCTCGCCGCCGCGCCCGAAGGTGAAGGGATCACCGCCCTTCAACCGCAGCACGCGGTGACCAAGCCGCGCCAGTTCGACCAGGCGGGCCGAAATGTCACGCTGCTTGGGAGAGGGTTTTCCGCCGCGCTTGCCCGCGTGGATCAGCCTCGCCTCGGGGCGCGCCAGGGCCAGCACCGCATCGCTGACAAGCGCGTCGTGGACGACAACATCCGCCTGCTCCAGCGCATTCAGTGCATGCAGGGTCAGGAGGCCGGGGTCGCCGGGCCCGGAACCTGCCAGCCAGACCCAGCCCGGCTCAAACAGCGGCAGATCAAGCGCTGGCAACCGGACGCGCAACGGATTGCCGCCAAAGGCTGCGGCCCGGACTGGAAAGGAGATCAGGCGATCGCTCATTGGGATATTACATCATACTTCGTCATTAAAATCAAATAACAATACATTTGGTGTTTAATCCAACCCGGCCTGTTTCGTTGAGTTTCGGTGCCCTGCCCCCTAGAACCCCGGCAGCCCTTATCTGCTGCAAGACCGGATTTGCCCATGTTTGCCGTGCCGCGCGCCGACATCAAGCCCAACACACTTGCCTATGAAACCGTGCCGCTGATCAAGCCGACCGGCTTCCGGGAGTACGACGCGCGCTGGTTGTTCCCGGGCGATGTCAGCCTTCTTGGCTTCCAGGCCATCGGGCTTGGGCTTGCAACCGTCCTTCACGACCTCGGGGTCGAGCCGCGGATCATTGTCGGCCATGATTATCGCTCCTACTCCATGGCGGTGAAGCAGGCGGTGGTGACCGGACTGATGGCAGGCGGCATGGAAGTTCACGATATCGGTCTTGCGCTCTCGCCGACTGCCTATTTCGCGCAGTTCGCCTACGACTGCCCCGCCGTTGCGATGGTGACGGCAAGCCATAACGAAAATGGCTGGACCGGCATCAAGATGGGTGCCGCGCGGCCCTTGACCTTCGGCCCTGATGAAATGAACCGGCTGAGGGAGACCGTGCTTGCAGGCAAGGGGGTCGCCCGCAAGGGTGGCGGGCTTATTGTCCATCACGATGCTGCAGAGCGTTATTGCGCCGATCTTGCCGCGGGCAAGAAGCTCAAGCGGAAAATCCGCGCCGTCGTTGCGACCGGCAACGGAACGGCAGGCGCCTTTGCGCCACGTGTGCTCTCGGCCATCGGTGTCGATGTGGTGCCGCTGCATACCGAACTCGATCATTCCTTTCCGCACCACAATCCCAATCCCGAAGACATGGAAATGCTCCATGCGGTGGCGGATGCGGTGAAAAGCGGAAAAGCCGACCTCGGCCTCTGCTTTGACGGTGACGGCGACCGTTGCGGCGTTGTCGATGATCTCGGTCACGAGATTTTCGCCGACAAGATGGGGCTTCTCATTGCGCGTGATCTTGCGCCGCTCCACCCGAATGCAAAGTTCGTGGTCGATGTGAAGTCCACGGGGCTGTTTGCAACGGATCCGGTGCTGGCAGCCCATGGGGCAACGACCGACTACTGGAAGACCGGTCACTCCTACATCAAGCGCCGCTGCCATGAATTGAAGGCGCTGGCCGGTTTTGAAAAGAGCGGCCATTATTTCTTCAATCCGCCGATCGGGCGCGGTTATGACGACGGCATCGTCTCAGCCATTGCCGTTTTGGAGATGCTGGACCGGGCGGGACGCAAGCTTTCCGAACTCGTCAGGGAATTACCGGTGAGTTTCGGCTCGCCCACGATGTCGCCCTTCTGCCCGGACGAGCGCAAATACCAGGTCGTTGCCGATGTGACCTCACGGTTTACGGCCATGCATGCAAAGGGGGATAATTTTGCGGGCCAGAAAATCACCAGCCTTGTCACGGTGAACGGCGTTCGGGTCAGCGTGGCCGATGGCACCTGGGGACTTGTACGCGCGTCATCCAACAAGCCGGGACTGGTTGTCGTGTGCGAGAGCACCGTCTCTGACGCCCGCATGCGCGCGATGTTTGCCGCCATCGAGAACCTGCTTGCGACCTATCCCGAGATCGGGGCGTGGGACCAAAAGCTGCCGCCGCCGCTGTAAATTCCGCCACAGTCCGACCCTGCTGCCGCAATGCAGCATGGATAAAATCCGGCTGAATTGCGGCATTAACGGGTTGGGTTCAACCGGCCGCGCGAATCAAATCCTGTTGGTCAATTGCCAATTCTCGGGCACACTTGCGGCTGACAGTTTGAGCCTGGGCCCGCTTGGCCAGACGCTTCGCGCGTTCCCCAAGAGAACCTCTGACGCAAAGAACTGCCGCGTGCCGCACACGTCGGGCGGTGCGCAACGTCTTGACCTAACATGGAGTGGATAGAGAGATGCCCACCGGCACCGTGAAGTTCTTCAATACCCAGCGCGGTTATGGGTTCGTCCAGCCGTCTGACGGCGGGAAGGACGTTTTCGTTCACATCAGCGCAGTCCAGAAGGCCGGACTGCAGACCCTGAACGAAGGCCAGAAAGTGACCTATGATGTTCAGATGGAGCGCGGCAAGCCTGCAGCGGGAAATCTCAAGCTCGCTTGATATCACCCGAAAGCGATTGATGCCAGGCGATTGAAGCCTGGCGTTTGATGCCATCCGGCAGATACGAGAAGCGGCGGCAAGGGAAACCTTGCCGCCGTTTTTTCTGGAACACGGCGGTTTCGCCAATCAGGTGAGCAAGCCGAAGAGAATGCGCAAGCCCGACGCCATCAGAAAGCCGGCGAAGAGAAGCCGCAAGGCGCGGCGCGGGATCGCGTGCGCCAACCTCGCGCCCCAGGGCGCTGCCAGCACAGTTGCAGGCGTGATCAGGAGGAAGCCTGCAAGGCTCACAAACCCGAGTGAGAGCGGCGGCAGGCCCGCTGCCCCCCAACCCAGCAGGACAAAGCCGATTGTGCCCGGAATGGCGATGATGAAACCGAACCCGGAGGCCGTTGCGACCGCACGATGGATCGGCGTGCCGTAAAGCGTCTGCAACGAAACGGCAAAGGTGCCGCCACCGATGCCCATCAGGACCGACAGCCCGCCGATAATTGCTGCGATCATCTGTGCCGCCACGCCACCGGGCAGCGCGTCGGCAAGCCTCACCGTGTCAGGCGCAAGCGCCATATAGAGCGCCAGAAGCAGCGCGATGGCGACGAACACCATGCGAAGGCCATCACCGCCGATGAAAGCAGCGACAATCGTTCCAAGTGCCGCGCCTATGAAAATGCCGGGCGCCCATGACTTCAGCAGGGACCAATCGACTGCATCGCGTTTGTTGTGGCTGGCGAGTGAACGCAGCGATGTCGGGATGATGGTGGCAAGCGATGTTGCCACCGACAATTCCATGCGCACGGCATCCGGCACGCCCAGCATCTCGAATGCCTGATAGAGCACCGGCACGAGCACGATGCCGCCTCCGACGCCCAACAAGCCGCCAATCGTTCCTGCGATAAGCCCCGAGAGGGCGAGCGCCAGAGCGAGCAACGCCAGAAACTCGGGTGAGTGGCCGGCAAGGTCGAAGGCGCTCATGTTGCGTCTGCCATTTCATCGCGCATGGCTTCGTCAGTGATGCGGCGTGTGGAAAGCAGCGAAATGGCGTCTTCAAGCACTTTCACGCCCGCGCCGTGCTTGTGGGCGTTCTCGGCGAGATGGCGGCGAAAGAGACGTGCGCCGGGGCGGCCTGAAAAAAGACCCAGAATGTGGCGCGTCATCGACGCAAGCGGCACGCCCTCCTCCAGCTTGCGCGCGACATAGGGCATGAAGCGGGCAAGACCATCTTCCGGCCGCAGCCTCTCGCCCGCGCCAAACAACTCGCCATCAACGTTGCACAGAATTGCGGGCGTCTGATAGGCAGCGCGACCCAGCATCACGCCATCGACATGCGCGAGTTGGGCCGATGCTTCCTCCAGCGTGTGGATGCCGCCATTGATGATGATCCGCAGATGCGGGTTCTCGCGCTTGATCGCGTGGACCAGCGCATAATCAAGCGGCGGCACGTCGCGATTTTCCTTGGGGCTCAGGCCCTTCAAAATCGCCTTCCGCGCATGGATGATGAAAGCGTCGGGCTTTGCCCTGCCTACAATCTCAACAAACTGGCCCAAACGCACATGCGGATCATCGCCGTCAATGCCGATGCGGCACTTGACCGTGACGGGCACGCGAACGGCCGCCTTCATCGCCGCGATGCAATCCGCCACCAGTTCCGGCTCTGCCATCAGGCAGGCGCCAAAGCGGCCCGACTGCACACGATCCGACGGGCAACCAACATTGAGATTGATCTCGGCGTAACCCGCCTCAGTGCCAAAGCGCGCGCACGCAGCCAGATCGCGCGGATCAGACCCGCCCAATTGCAGTGCGACGGGGTGTTCAACCGGATCATGCGCCAGAAACCGCGCGCGGTCGCCATGGATCAGCGCGCCGGTTGTGACCATCTCGGTGTAGAGCAACGCGCGCGCCGACAGCATGCGGTGGAAGACGCGGCAATGCCGGTCTGTCCAATCCATCATGGGCGCAACGCAAAAGCGCCAGGGCGAGGGGGCGGTCATTTCAAAGCCTTCGTCTAACGACGTGCCTCTGCCACAAGCGTCTCCACCTCGGCAAGCAGGTCAATAAACCCAGCATGATCTTTGAGGGCGTCAAAATCCGGATCCGCGCGCACGCCCTTCAGATTCTCGTCCGTAAACTTCGACTTGACCGAACGCAAGAGTTCTACTGCCTCATCATGCTCACCCAGCTGGGTGAGCGCGCAGGCAAAATTGTACACCGAAACAAAACTCTCCGGATCAAATATCAAGGCACGCTTGATCCAGTGTTTTGCCCGCTCGGCCTGTCCTTGATAGGCCAGGATGGTCACCAGCCAGCCGATGGCATAGGTGTTGTCCGGTTCGCGGGCCAAAATCGGGTCAGCGCGGTTCAAAATAAGCTGCGCGCTGCGCTCAAGCGCGGCGGCGTCGCCCAGCGCCATGGCACATGAGTGCATCATTCCCGGCGAAGAGATGTCGTGGACCGACGCGGCGGCTGCGCGCTCGAAGTATGCGAGCGCCTCCGCAAAGTTGCGGCTGCGATAGGAGATTCCTGCCCTCGCCTTGAGGACTTCGGGCCGGTCGGGTTCAAGCTCCATTGCCTTTGCAATCATCGCTTCCGCTTCGGCAAAGCGATCGCGCCGCATGTGGCCCATCGCGGCGGTCGAATAGGCGATCGAAAGTTTGTCGTCGAGCGCGAGCGCGCGCATGGCGGCGTCAAAACCGTCTTCTTCATAAATGCCATCGTTGAAGCGCAGCCCGTCTTTCGCCGAAGCAATGGTGGCCCATGCTTCGGCAAAATCCGGATCAATCGCGATGGCGTTCTCACAAAATCGGACAACCGCACGGTAGATCCGGGCGCTCGGGTTTTCACGCAGCAGGAACTGCCGCGCTTCTGCAACCAGACTCCATGCCTCCACGCTCGCGGTTCCACGGCGCTCGATGGCCGCGCGTTCCTCGGGCAGCAGCCTGACCTTGAGGGCCTTCACGATTGCTTCCGAGATTTCATCCTGCACCGCAAAGATGTCCTGGAGGTCCCGATCAAACCGCTCTGCCCAGATGTGCTCATTTGTGGCGCCGTCAATCAGCTGGGCCGTGATGCGCACACGCTGGCCCGCCTTGCGCACGCTTCCCTCAAGCACGTGACTTACGTTCAGTTCACGTGCGATCTTTGGCAGGTCAACATGCTTGCCCTTATAGGAAAAGGCACTGTTGCGCGAGATGACTGACAAGGCCGATACGCGGCTCAGGTCCGTGATGATATCCTCGCTGATGCCATCGGAAAAATACTCCTGCTCGCTTTCACCACTCATATTGGCGAACGGCAGCACGCAGACCGCAATTTTCTTCTCTTTCACGGGCTTTGTTGCCTTAACCGGACTTCTTGCCGCCTCCGGCCTTCCGTCGCGCACAACAAAGACCTGAACAGGGCGGGCAATGTTCTTGAGCGCATGGTCGCCCAGGTCTTCGAATGTGACCGCAATCTTGCCCGCGACCTGATCACTGACATTGCGGGCGACGGCCACCCCACCGGTCGGCGCAATGGTCTGGATGCGTGCGGCCACATTGACGCCGTCGCCGTAGATATCTTCACCATCGACAATGACTTCGCCGATGTTGATCCCCATGCGATAGGTGATCGGGTCTGGATGCCCATCCGCAGAAGCGGCAGCGCGCATGGCCTGCTGGATTTCTGTCGCGAACGTGACGGCTGCAACGGCGCTGGGAAATTCGGCCAGAACGCCATCTCCCATCAACTTGAAGATGCGCCCGCCATGCTCCTCCACCTTGGGGTCAAAGAGGACGCGGCGATTTTCCTTGAGTCGCGACAGCGTTCCCGCTTCGTCGCGCTCCATCATGCCCGAATAGCCGACGACGTCAGCCGACAGGATAACAGTGAGTTTGCGTTTCATAGCGCCGGAATATCGCCGTCAACCCGCAGGGCTTGCAAGCCATTCCTTGAGGAAAAGCGAGCGCTCCGACCAGAATCAAGCTGTCCGCGCGGGGCCCCACGCCCGAGCCAGGGCCTCACGCACGCGCGGGGCCATCGGGTGATGGCGGAAGAATTCCGCCATGCTCCGCTCGACCTCGTCGTACCCGTATGTCGGGTCGGCAGCCTTGAGGCGGCGCACGCAGTCCTTGGCCTGCTCATGCTGTCCCATCAATTCGCAGACCATGGCCTTTATGCTGAGGGCAGCAGGAAAATTCGGCATGCGCCGGAGCGATTCATCCAGCGCGGCGAGAGCTGCTCCGAAATTCTCCTCCTTAATGAAGATTATCGTATCCCAAATCAGCGCGTTGAAGCGGTAAGGCGAATTGGGCGAAAGCACATCGTGCGCGCGCAGCGCGGCTTTGGCCTCCCTCAGGCGGTTCAGCATGGCGTAAACCGCACCCAGCCCCAGCAGCGCGACCGCATCGTTGGGATTGAGTTCGGAGGCCTGCTCGATATAGGGAATGCCCTCTTCCGGCTTGCCGAACCAGGCGAGCGCCCATCCGACCCAAAGCAACACTGACGGCCGCGCGGCATCGAGTTCCAGCGCGCGGTCGATATGCTTCTGGCCGCGGATCATCCAAGCCGGATCATTGCTGCCGCGCGACACATTTCCGCTGAGGGCAAAAGCGAGCATGGCATGCGCCGAGGCACTGTCGGGCGCAAGGGCCACTGCCCTTTCAGCCTCTGCCACCGCCACCGGCCAGTTGCCGCGCCCGGTTGCCATGGCGGCGCGCGTCATCGCCTCCCATGCATTGAGATTGTCCGGCTTGCGCAGGGCGCGCTCAATTTCGATACGCTGGATCTGCGTGCCGAGATTTGCCGCAACTTCGGTGACGAGGTCTTCCTGCAGGGTGGCGAGTTCGGTCAGAGGGCGGTCGAATTTCCGGGTCCAGAGAATGGCGCCATTGGCAGCCTCGATCAGTTGGGCCGTCACGCGCAGGGTCTCGCCGACGCGCCGCACATTGCCCTCCATCAGATAGCGCACGCCCAGCTGATTGCCGATCTGCGCCACATCGGCTGAGTTGTTGCGGTAGGCAATTGTCGAGACCGCCGCCAGCACACGCATGGTGCGGCTGAGCGACAGCGCGCCGACAACATCCTCCACCATGCCGATGGCAAAAATGTCGTCTTCCTTCAGCCCAGACCGGTTGGTGAAAGGAAGGACCGCAAGTGTCGGGCGCACGCCCTTTTCCACCTTGCCCGGCGGCGTTGATGGCGCCGCCGCGCCCGACACGACGGTCTGGGACCTAAGTGCCGCCTGATCTGCCGGACGCGCTGACTTTGCGATTTTGCGCAGATCGGCCAGAAAATCCTGCCAGCCCCTGTCATCCGCGCTGCCATTCCAGTGCGAAAGATCGGCTGTCTGGGTCAACTCAAACATGATCGGGCGCTCGCACGCCTCGATCATGGCGGGGACCAATGTTTTGTTGCGATCTGCGTGGGTTGCTTCAGCGCGCACCCAGCGCGACTCCACCGAATTGCGCGACCATAAAACGACAACAGCTCTGGCCGATTTCAGCGCCAACTCCATCACTTCGTCATAGGCATCGCCTGAACGAAGCGCGGTATCCCACCACACGCCAAAGCCTGCGCGCTCCAGCGCATCGGCGAATTTGCGCGCAGCCGCCTGATCCTGCCGCGCATAGGACAGGAAGATTTCCTTGTTTGCGCCTGTGGCTGCCGCCATGGCAAAGGCCTCGATGGTCTCGGCCATCTTGTCGAGCTTCAAAAGCCCTCGCGAGACAAGGCGCTCGCCCAGCTTGCCGCGTATCGTGCGCCGCACATCGGCCGAAACAAGCGCACCGCCGGGATCGCTCTTCGCCATCAGACGCGCAGCCACATTGACGCCATGGCCCAAAAGGTCGCCATTGGGCTGGACCGCGACGTCGCCAAGATGGACGCCGACGCGGACTGGTGGGGAGCAAGTCTCGGCGAGTTCAAAGGCGGCTTCGACGGCCGCAAGGCTCGACCCGAATTCCAGCATGAAGCCGTCGCCGGCGGTGTTGAAAACACGGCCGCCGTGCCTTGCGGCAATGGCTTCAATCACCTTGCGAAGGGCCGCCACTTCCGCCGTCGTGCGCGCCTCATCAGCCTCCGTCCGCGCCGAATATCCGGCGACGTCGAGGGCCACGATGGTGGCGAGTTTGCGGGTGGTGTCGGTCACCTGAAAAATTGGTCCTTGGGAAAATCGCGATACTTCTCACACTCCGCACGGAAATCGTAGGGCGTCACCTCTGCGCAGTCGGGCCATTGCTGCGTCGTGAGCCAACATTCCACCAGTCCCAACCGCGCGCAAAGTTTCACAAAGCGGGGATTGGCGCGCAATTCGGGATAGGCGGCAGAGAAGATCATGTGACTGCGATAGGCGTTGATGCCAATGACATCATTAGGCCCGCCGGAGGGTCCGAACCTTGCTTTGTCAACGAGATCAAAAGTTTCGTCAGCAAAGCCCAGGATTACCGGCCAAATCAGGTCGGCCGGTTCCAGACGGCGCGCCTCCACGCTTTCCCGAAATGATTCGAGGACTCGTCGCCGCCTTGTTGGGTCGGGCGAACGCAATAGCCAGACAAGGCCTATGACAGCTGAATGCTCGCGTAGCGGAAACTCTCTGAGCCGTTGGGGATCCAGCATGGTGTCGACTTGACCCCAGTTCCCTTGATGGGCGTAGGCGATAACGCGCAAGGCTGCGGTGTGATGATCGTCCGGCCAGGTCAGTGCATGCGTTTCCATGGCCGCGATGCCTTCGGCGTAGCGGCCTGAACGCCAAGTGGACTGGCAGTGTAGCGCGCTTGCCACGATATTCTTGGGATCAAGGTCGTGCGCCCGCCGCGCTGTATCCGTCGCTTCGCGGTTTCGGCCGACACTCTCTAGATGGTAGGTCAGAGAAGTCAGCGCCCAGGCGGAGGCGTGTCCTTTCTCCGCGATCCGTTGCGCCGCCTTCTCTTGTGCAAGATAGGCGCCAAAAGGATCGCAGAGTTGCCATTGCACCCCCATCGCGACTGCATTGTCGGGATCAAGCTCCAAACAGCGTGCAAGCGCCGCCTCTACCCGCGCCTTGATCTGTCGCCGCTCGGCATAGGGCGCAATGAAACTCTGGAATACAAGCACGAGCGCCAAGGATGCCCAGCCATCTGCGAACGCGGGCGCCATGTCGACCACCCGGTCCAACGTAGCCAAGTTCTGTGCACCAATCGCGGGGTCCGGATTATAGTCCCGGGCGCGCAGATAGAGGTCATAAGCAAATGGATCGATCGCCACAGTCTTAACGGGAAAAAATGCCGTGTCCAAAGCCGCTGCGATTGCTTCGGAGATCTCATCCTGCACCGCGAATATGTCTTCCAGGCCACGGTCGTATTTGTCCGACCAGAGCGTCGTCCGCGTTGCCGCCTCGCTCAAGTGGGCAGCGATACGCACCTTGTTGCCGCCGCGCCGGATCGAACCGTCGAGCAGGTGACTCGCCTTCAGTTCTGCCGCCGCTTTGGGCTTGTCCGCCCCCCTATATTGAAAGCTCGATGTGCGGCCGATCACCTTTAGTTTCGAGCCGCGCTGTATGCGGCCGAGAATGTCCTCGCTGACGCCATCGGAGAAGAACTGCATCTCGGTGTCGGAGGAGAGGTTTTCAAACGGCAGAACGGCGAGTAGAGGCTCGCTCTGCTTCTGTGAGGTGACGGTAAAAGTCGCTGCCATGGCGCCCAAAGAAAACGCCTCGATCGTCTCGGCCATCTTGTCGAGCTTCATCATGCCGCGCGAGACAAGGCGCTCGGCAGTCGGTCCGCGAATGGATTGACGCACGGCTCCCGAAACGAGCGCCGCGCCGGGTTGTGAATGCGCCATCAGCCGCGCAGCCACATTGACGCCGTGGCCCAAAAGGTCGCCATTGGGCTGGACCGCGACGTCACCCAGATGCACGCCCACGCGGACTGGTGGGGAGCAAGTCTCGGCGAGTTCAAAGGCGGCTTCGACGGCTGAGAGGCTCGACCCGAACTCCAGCATGAAGCCGTCACCCGCGGTGTTGAACACCCGGCCGCCATGCCTTGCAGCAATGGCTTCGATCACCTTGCGAAGTGCAGCTACCTCAGCCGTCGTGCGCGCCTCATCAGCCTCCGTCCGCGCTGAGTAACCGGCGACGTCGAGGGCCACGATGGTGGCGAGTTTGCGGGTGGTGTCAGACAATGATTTTCCCCTGAGCGCGGGACCCTAGCACAGGACAGGTTCCTGAAAAGGGATGCCCGCGCCCGCCGTTTGACGCCCCGAAGGGGTCATGGTGGAGTGACGGGAGCAATGGAGAGAATAATGCGTATGCGACTTTTGTGTCTGGTTGTCGTTTTCTGCTCTGGGGCAACGATTGCCCGTGCTGATCTGGCGCCGCCCGAGCCAGAGATCGCGCCCATGGCTACAGAGGCACCTGCGGGCGACTACAAGGTTGATCTCTCCCATGCGGACCTTGCCTTCCGCATCGATCACATCGGCATGTCGAAATACACGGCGCGGTTTTCGCGCTTTGAAGCGGCCCTGAAATTTGATCCGGCGAATCCGGCTTCCATGTCGGTCAGCGCGTCGATAGACGTTTCCTCGCTCATGCTGCCTGCACCGCCTGAGGGATTTCTGGAGGAGCTGCTGGCACCCGCCTGGCTGTATGCAACGGCTCATCCGGCGATCAGCTTTCAATCCACCGGTGTTGAGCTCACCAGCCCGAACAGCGCAAGGGTGACAGGCGATTTGACCCTTCTGGGTGTTACCAAACCCGTGGTGCTGGATGTCACATTCAATGGCGGCTATGCCGGTCACATGTATGAGCCCAACGCGCGCATCGGGTTGTCCGCCCGCAGCGCATTCCGGCGCAGCGATTTCGGCATGACCATTGGCCTGCCGCCGCCGGGCTCGACGATGGGCGTGGGTGACGAGGTCGAAGTCATCATCGAGGCGGAGTTCACCGGCCCACCATGGGCGGGTGCACCGGTGCCACCAGCGGAGACCCCATGAAAAGCGGCGTCATCAAACTGGAACGCGACGGCGCGATTGCGACCGTGCGCATTGCGCGGGCCGAGCGGCGTAATGCCATCACCAACGAGATGATGGAAGACATCGAGGCGATTTCGCGCGGCTTTCTCGATGATGCGCAGACTCGCGTGGTGATCTTCGCCGCCGATGGCGCGGATTTTTCCATCGGCGCCGATCTTTCCCAGCCACGTTTCCAGAGTACGGATGCGGATTCCCTTATGATGCGGCGGCGCACCGTCGGCCTTGGCGGGCGCATGCTGCGCGCCATCCAGGAGATCGAGCAGCCCACCATTGCCGCAATACAGGGCATCGCGACGGGCGGCGGCGCGTGCATTGCCACAGCCTGCGACTTCCGCGTCGCTGCCGACAATGCGCGTGCGGGCTATGGCGAGGTGAAGATCGGCATCAATCTCATGTGGCACGCTTTGCCCATCTGCGTTCATCTGGTCGGGCCGTCGCGTGCGAAGCAAATGGTGATGTCGGGCAAGCTTTTTCCGGCGGCAATTCTTGCCCAATGGGGTTTTGTGGATGAGATTGTGCCGCTTGCCGATCTTGCCGCGCGGGCACGCGCGTGGGCCGAGGAATATGCTGCCCTGCCGCCCATTGCCGTGCAGATGATCAAGCGCTCCATCAACAAGATTTCCGGCGCGCTCGATTCCGCCATCATGCATATGGATGTGGACCAGTGGCTGCTGGCCACCACCAGCGACGATTTCAAGGAGGCGGTCGCCGCCTTCTTTGAGAAGCGCAAGCCGGGGTTTACGGGCAACTGAAGCAGTGAGCCGCCTGAGGAGAACCCGGATAGCCCGACCCTTGGCAAACGTTCCTGGCCGCTGACGATTTGACGCAACTTTCCCCGATTGACCGCGACGGCCTCGCCCTCTAATTATTGCGAATGCCTCGCAATTGCATATTCTTTGATCCAGATCAAAGGGCAATTCCGGGCGGCAGGAGGGACCAATGCGTCGCGTAACACGCTCAATGACAAAGATTTTTCTGGCAAGCACGATGCTTGCGGGGTTTTCGTTCCTCGCACAGGCGCAAGAGGGGCCACTGAGCGAAGGTGACGCCGCAGGGGCCGCCGACCGTATCGAAGAGGCGGTCGATGCCACGGTCATCGTCATTGGCCAGCGGGCCAATCTGATGCGCATTCCGGGCTCGGGTGCCACGATTGAAGAGGCTGACCTTGCCCGCTCCCACCCGCTTTCAGTGAATGAGGCGCTGCGCCGGGTCGCCGGGATCTTCCCGCGCGACGAGGAGGGATTGGGCATGCGGCCCAATATCGGCATTCGCGGCCTTGCGCCCGTGCGCTCGACCAAGGTGCTGCTGCTGGAGGACGGCATTCCGCTTTCGTTTGCGCCCTACAGCGACAATGCCACCTATTACCATCCGCCGCTTGACCGCTTCCGCCGCATCGAGGTGCTCAAGGGCGCGTCACAGGTTCGTTTCGGACCGCAGACGATCGGCGGGGTCATCAACTACATCACGCCCGCTGCGCCCGACAGCTTTGAAGCACGCCTGAAGCTCGTCACCGGCAATCGCGGCTATGGCGAAGTCGATGGCTCCATCGGCGGCGGGCTGTTCGGATGGAACGTCCTCCTTCACGGCAATGCCACAACTTCGGACGGCGCGCGCGAGAACCTCGATCTCTCTTTCAGCGACCTCTTCTTCAAGGCCGAGCGAGACCTTGGTGACGGACATGACCTTGTGATCCGCGCCAGCCGCTTTGCCGAAGACAGCCAGATCACCTATTCGGGCCTCACGCTGGCCGAATGGCAAGCAGACCCGCGCGGAAACGCATTCCGCAATGACAGCTTCAAGAGCGAGCGCATCGGCTTCTCCGTGTCGCACGGGGTCGAGTTTGCCGAAACATCCCGCCTTGTGACGACGGCCTATTACGCGGGCTTTGACCGTGACTGGTGGCGGCAATCCTCCAATTCCGGCCAGCGTCCCAACGACTCGTCCGATCCTGCCTGCGGTGGCATGGCCAATCTCTCGACCACCTGCGGCAATGAAGGTCGCCTTCGCGCGTATGACACTTTCGGCATCGAGACGCGCCTGACAACGGCGTGGAACTGGGGCGACGTTGAGGCCTCGGGCGAGTTTGGCATCCGCTGGCACCATGAACGCCAGGCGCGTCTGCAATGGAACGGGGACGCCCCGGATTCCCGCAGGCCGGGCACCGGCGTGAATGCCGGCGTGCGCGAAGACAATATCCGCGAGGCTGAAGCGCTCTCGGGCTTTGCGACGATCCGCTTCGCATGGGGCCGCCTTGGGGTTGAACCCGGACTGCGTGCGGAGTTCATCGACTATTTCCGGCGCAACAATCTCAACGGCCTTGAGGGCCGCTCGGACCTTACCGCGGTCATTCCCGGCGTCGGTCTCACCTACGAGCTTGACGATGCGCTGGTCGCCTATGCCGGTGTGCATCGCGGCTTTGCGCCGCCACGTGCGGAAGATGTCATCAACAACAATGGCGGCTCGGTTGACCTTGATGCCGAGGAAAGCACGAACTGGGAATTGGGCGTGCGCGGCACATTGGTCGAAGGCCTTGCCGGCGACATCACCCTTTTCCGGATGGATTTCGAGAACCAGACCATCCCGTCAAGCGTTGCGGGCGGCACCGGCAGCGTACTGACAAGTGCGGGTGAAACGCTCCATGAAGGTCTGGAATTCAGTCTCAATGGTTCTCTGGCTGATGCCGGCCTGATGGACGACGGCGACATTTACGTGCGCACGGCGATCACCTGGCTGTGGGATGCCTCGTTTGAAGGCACGCGCTTCTCGAACGTCAGCGGCTATGGCGGCGTCAGCGTTTCGGGCAACCGGCTTCCTTACGCGCCGGAATGGCTTGCTTCGGCTGCACTCGGCTATGACCACAACGGCATTTTCAACACCGAGATCGAAGCCGTCTATACGGATGCCATGTTCACAGATGATCTGAACACCATTCCGGTCTCGGCCAATGGCCAACGCGGGCGCATCAAGTCGAGCGTCGTTTGGAACGCCGCCATCAACTGGAACGTGATCGCGCGGGAGGATGGCTCTTCGGTCACCCTCTTTGCCACGGCCAAGAACCTCTTCGACACACTTTACGTGGCGGACCGCACGCGGGGCACCATTCCCGGCACGCCGCAATTTTTCCAGGTGGGGGTGATCCTTTCGTATTGACTTCGGGTTCAGCGGAGCCGGAACGTTAATTCTGCGATCACCCTACAACATCACTCAAGAAATGAGGGGCAGTGCGTGAGAGACACTTGATGTCACCGCCTAATGTCAGAGTTTGAAATGCTCTAACTGGGCCAAGCAAGCCAACACATCCCTCCGCGCGCTCCCACCAGACATTGTATCTCCTTTGTTTCTTACAGCCTTCTCGTCTAGCAACTCGGCCCAATCCTCTCGCACTGAATGGTGAAGCTTCATTGCCAGATCTAACTCACCGCCAGTCAGGCCGCGATTCGAAAACGATTCTGGCAAACTCTTGCTAAACTCATCGAACCTCAGCGATCCCATGCACAATTTGGCGAAGTGCTCTGGTGATCTCAATTTGAGCACGCAAGCCGCTACGAAGTAGGTTCGACACTCTTCGACGCGCCCAATAATCCCGCGGCCTATAGCTATGGCCGAGCACAGCCGCGAAATTTCGCGCAATGAAAGCGCAAGTTGATTAGTGAATAGGCGAATGAGCTCCGCCCACCTTCGTACTCTCAGGTCGTCCCGCGCTCCCAACGCTTCGCTAACGCTGTTATATATGAATGACCACTCGCATGCACGTTGATCGCTCGCGGACTCTGAGCCGAGTGTGAAAAACAAATTGAAGAACTTCTCTAGATAATTGGCCACCTCATTGCCGCTTCCGTACCTAGCGGCCACCATGCGACGAAGCTGCGGAAAATTTACTCCGAAAAAGAAGTGCACGCCCTCCACCTCAAAGAGATGCTTCACCCTTTCCAACAAACTTAGAGCAAAATCGGGCCTGCAACGATCCAACTCATCAATGATGAAGACGAGCGGAACCTTTTTCCGAGAGCTACCCTCACCTTTCTTCGCTTGCGACATTCTCTCGGCCAGTAACTTGAGCGTCCTCCTGAACTCCTCGATTTGCCGCTTCTTGCTTGCGTACTCGCCGATCAGATCATCAACAGGAGTGGAAAATGCCTCGACTGCAGAACTCGCAATTGCTTCTGTCAACTTTCCGGCTCCAGAGACCTCCGCAATACCTTTGACAACTAAGACAGTGGTTGCTTTGCCAAGTTTCTTCAAGAAGCTGCAAGCCACTCCTAACCATTCCTTTAGTTCGGGAGAGTCTGCCGCTAAAGTCTGGGCGATCTCGAATACTTCACCCGCCAACGGTATCAGCGGGTCATCGTAATGGTCATTCAAGAATGCATCGAAGTAGATGACCGGTACGCCCTGCTTTCGAAGCTCGTTCTTCCACATATGAAGAAACGTTGTCTTTCCAGTTCCCCAACCGCCCTCAATTGCACAAACAATTGGATCCTCGACATTCAAGGCCAAACTTGTGAGCGAGACGGCAAGTGGCTTCCGTTTGAAAAGATCTCCTTTCTCAAAAGTCGCTTCGGGATCAACCGGTTTTGGGAAAATACGCATCGCTACCTCACAAGCTTGTTTATGCTTTGTTCTTAGCGAGAGTTTTGCCCGGAAGCAACGCCTTTGCTTCGCTGCCACAGACCTTCCGGAGTACGAGTTCCTTCGGCAGGAGTATCAGTCTACCCAATTGATCACGACGATCATCATTTCGGAATTCTGGTGATTTTGCGCTGCTTACATGCCGTGCAGCGACGCGCTGTCGAATGGTCGGTGTGTCAGTTGCTTCCCTGGTTGCTATTTCAGGGGCTGGAAAGGCGGGGCGGCGCGGCATAAGTTCGGGGATCGACAGACTAGGCGGCCTCCCCCGCCCTTCATCGCCCCGAAAGGACATTCCATGGCGCAAAATCCCGCCCACAACACGCAGTTCTATATCGACGGCAAATGGGTTGCCCCGGCCCAGATGCGGACTTGGGACCTCGTGAACCCCGCGACCGAAGAAGTCTGGGCGCAGATCGCGCTTGGCTCCAAGGCTGACGTGGACAAGGCCGTTGCCGCCGCACAGCGCGCCTTCCCGGCCTGGGCCATGACCACGCGCGAACAGCGCCTTGGCTATTTCGGCAAGATCATCGAAATCTATCAGCGTCGCCTGGGCGAGATCGCCGAGTCGATCACCAAGGAAATGGGTGCGCCCATCGGCCTGTCGCGCGCCGCGCAGGCCGCCATCGGCCTTGGCCATCTGGCCGAGACGATGCGCGTCCTCAAGGAATTCCATTTCGAAAAGAAGCTCGGCACGACGCATGTGGTGCACGAGCCCGTGGGCGTCGTCGGCATGATCACGCCGTGGAACTGGCCCATCAACCAGATCATGTGCAAGGTCGCGCCCGCGCTGGCAGCCGGCTGCACGATGGTGCTCAAGCCCTCGGAATATACGCCGCTCAACGCCATCATCGTGGCCGAAATCCTGGAAGAAGCAGGCATTCCGGCGGGCGTCTTCAATCTGGTGCAGGGTGACGGGCCGGGCGTGGGCGCGCCCTTGTCGTCGCATCCGGGCATCGACATGATGTCGTTTACGGGTTCAACCCGCGCGGGCATTCTGGTCGCCAAGGCTGCTGCCGATACGGTGAAGCGTGTGGCGCAGGAACTGGGCGGCAAGTCGGCCAATATCCTGCTCGATGACGCGGACCTTACCAAGGCCGTGTCGCGCGGTGTGATGTCGATGATGTCGAACTCTGGCCAGTCGTGCAACGCGCCGTCGCGCATGTTCGTGCCGGTCGCCCAGCATGACGCCGCCGTTGAAATCGCCAAGGCGACCGCATCCAAGGTGAAGGCGGGTGATCCGTGGGCGGAGGGCACGACCATCGGCCCCGTCGTCAACAAGATCCAGTTCGACAAGATCCAGGGCCTCATCAAGGCCGGCATTGACGAGGGCGCGACGCTGGTCTGCGGCGGGCTTGGCCGTCCCGATGGCCTCAACAAGGGCTATTACGTGCGCCCGACCGTCTTTGCCAATGTCACCAACACGATGACGATCGCGCGCGAGGAAATCTTCGGGCCGGTGCTCGCGATCCTTCCCTACAAGACCGAGGCGGAAGCCATCGCCATGGCGAACGACACGGTCTATGGCCTGTCGGGCTATGTGCAATCGGCCGACATCAACCGGGCGCGCAAGGTGGCAGCACAATTGCGCACCGGCATGGTCCACATCAACGGCGCGGGCGGCGACATCAAGGCACCGTTTGGCGGCTACAAGCAGTCGGGCAATGGCCGCGAGTGGGGCGAGCATGGCCTGATGGACTTCCTGGAAGTGAAATCGGTTTACGGCTTCGAGGCGGCATAGCCCGGACCCGAAGATGCATATTCTGGTGACCGGCTTTCAACCCTTTCCGGGTGCGCCGGAAAATCCGACCGAATTGATGATGCGCCATCTTGCGGAGACATCTCCGCCAGGTGGCGCACGGCTTTCGGCCCATGTGCTGCCCACGACTTTCGACGTGTTCGAACGCGTGCTGGCACCGCTGATCGCGGAAACGAAGCCCGATGCAATCGTCTCGTTCGGGCTTTCTGCCAAGGCGCAGGGCTTCACCTTTGAGCGGCTGGCGCGCAATGAAGCCAAACAGGGCGCGCCCGATGCCGACGGCGTGGTGGCAACCTCACCCTGGCTCGACCCACTTGGCCCGGCGACATTGGGCAGCGGGCTTCCTTTGGCCGCGATGGCCACTCAGCTTGATGCGCTTTCCTTGCCCTATCAGCTTTCAGACGATGCGGGCGCCTACATGTGCAATCTCGTCTTCTACAAGACGCGGCGGATGCTGCCGGAGATGCGCACAGGCTTCATCCATGTGCCCTACCTCACAGCACAACGCGACCGGCTGGCGCAGCAAGGCCTCATCGCGGAGGGCTTGTTTGCGCTGCCGGAAGACGCGCTGTTTGCCGGCGCGCGGGCGATGCTGGGGGCATTCTAAGTTTGAGAGGGATTGGCAACGCTGTTCGATGCTTCCCTCGCCCTGCGCTTGCGGGGAGAGGGTCAGGGTGAGGGGTGTTCCTGTTTCTCGCCGCTTCAACGGCCCCTCACGAGATTCGCTGAAACGCAAATCTCCCTTGCGCTTCGCTCACCCCGCAGTATCGCGGGGAGAGCGAAACAGGAATCCTGCGTTACTCCTTCGCGCGTTCGACGTAGGCGCCATCAGCCGTGTTGATCACCACGCGCGTGCCGGCGGCGATATGCGGCGGCACCTGCGTGCGGACGCCGTTCGAGAGCATCGCGGGCTTGAACGAGTTGGCTGCCGTCTGGCCCTTCACTACGGGTTCCGTATCGGTGATCTCGAGGATCACGCGCTGGGGACCTTCCAGCGCAATGGCGGTGCCATTGTGCAGGCTGATCTCGACTTCCATGTTTTCCTGAAGGTAGGGAACAAGGTCGCCCACCACATCTGCAGGCACGTTGATCTGCTCGAAATTTTCCTTGTTCATGAAGACGAAGTCGTCACCATCCGCATAGAGATAGGTGAAGGGCAGATATTCCACATGCGCCTTCTCGACGGGGTCGGTCGTCTTCCAGCGCTGCTGGGTCTTTACGCCATCGGAAATGCGGCGCATATCGACCTGGGTTGTGGGTGTGCCCTTGCCGGGGAAGAAGCTCTCCGCCGAAAGAACAACATAAAGTCGGCCGTCCTCCAGCTCGACAACATTGCCCTTGCGCAGATTGCTTGCGATGACCTTGACCATGGAAACCTTCGCTCGACAGAATGACAGGCCATGTGCCCCGGGAAGGCCCCGGTGCCCCAAACGGCTGTCTTGGGTGATGCCATTGGCCGGGGCTGATACACGTTTGCCAGCCCCGCGAAAAGGGGTGTTCCTCGCCTTGTGCCCAGCGGGAGCCCTGGGAGGCATCAAATGACGGGGAATGCTGGCAATTCTGCCTCTCCGGCAGGCCGCCCCTGGTGGGACCGTGAGCGTCATGCCGACCGTCGGCCCCTGCTCCTCGCCCGGGCACGGATTCTGGCGCGGCTGCGCGGCTGGTTTGCCGGTGAGGGCTTTGTCGAAGTCGAGTGCACCGCCCTGCAGCACAGTCCCTGTGCCGAAGCGCATCTCCACGCCTTTGCCACCGAGCGCGTGCATGTGGATGGAAGACGCGAGCGCTTCTACCTCCACACCTCGCCCGAATTTGCGGCGAAAAAACTTCTGGCGGCGGGCGAAACGCAGATTTTTGATTTCGCGCGCGTGTGGCGGAACCGCGAAAGCGGCCGCACGCATGCCAGCGAATTCACGATGCTGGAATGGTATCGCGCCAACGCACCTTACAGCATCATCATGGATGACACGGTCTCGATCATCCGTGCGGCAACCGCAGAAGGGGGGCAGAAAACGCTCGCCTTTGGCGGCGTATCAATCGATCCATTTCTTGCGCCCGAAACATTGAGCGCGACAGAAGCATTCCGGCGTCATGCCGGTATTGACCTTGTGGCGGCCATTGATGGGGGGCGCGAAGCCTTTGCCGCATCCGCACGCAAAGCAGGTATCGTTGTTCCCGGTGATGACAGCTGGTCCGACATTTTCACACGCGTGATGGCGGAGAAGATCGAGCCGCATCTTGGTCGCGAGCGCCTGACCCTTTTCTACGAATATCCTGTCTCGGAGGCGGCGCTGGCGCGGCCTTGCCCGCATGATCCGCGCTTTGCCGAGCGTTTTGAGGCCTATGCCTGCGGTGTGGAGCTCGCCAACGGGTTTGGCGAATTGACAGATGCGGCCGAACAGCGCCGCCGGTTTGTCGCGGAGATGGAGAAGAAGCAGCGTCTCTATGGCGAGACCTATCCGGTTGACGAGGATTTCATCGCAGCCCTTGCCCATATGCCGCCCGCCAGCGGCGTCGCGCTCGGGTTTGACCGGCTGGTGATGCTCGCAACACACGCACGCAGCATTGACGACGTGCAATGGACGCCAAGCCCATGAACGCGCCGCTCAAGTCCATCGCCGATCTTGCGGCCGCAGGGTTGCTGCGCGGTGACGCAACCCTCATGGAACAAGTTGCGACGCATTATGCGGTTGCGGTCACGCCCGAGATGGCGGCACTGATCGACACGCGCGACCCCCTTGATCCCATCGCGCTGCAATTCATTCCGGATGCGCGCGAATTGGAGACAAGGCCCGAAGAGCTTGCGGACCCCATTGGCGATGCGCGCCATTCGCCGGTGTCTGGTGTCGTCCATCGCTATGGCGACCGCGTGCTCCTGAAGGCCATATCGGCGTGCCCCGTCTATTGCCGCTTCTGCTTCCGGCGCGAGATGGTGGGACCGGGCCACGCGCCCCCGTTGACGGGCGAGGCACTCGAACGCGCGCTGGCCTATATCACCGATGATCCGCGCATCAGGGAAATCATCATCACGGGCGGCGATCCCTTCATGCTGGCGCCGCGGCGGGCGGGCGAGCTGACGCAAGCGCTTGCCGCCATCGCGCATGTAAAAGTCATCCGCTGGCACACGCGCGTGCCCATCGTCGATCCGTCACGCGTGACGGATGCGTTCGTGGCGGCGATCCGCGCGCGCGATGTTGCGACATATGCGGGCATTCACGCCAATCACGCGCGCGAATTTACCCCGGATGCGCAGGCAGCCATCGCGCGGCTGGCGGACGCCGGCATCGCGCTCGTCAGCCAGAGCGTGCTGCTGAGGGGCGTAAACGACAACATCGATGCGCTGGAGGCGCTGATGCGCGCGTTCGTCGAGAACCGCATCAAGCCCTATTACCTGCATCACGGCGATCTGGCGCCGGGCACAGCGCATTTCCGTACCACGATTGCCGAGGGCCAGGCGCTGATGCGCGCACTCCACGCGCGCGCCTCGGGCCTTGCCGTACCCACCTATGTCATCGACATTCCCGGTGGCGTATCGAAGGCACCCATCGGCCCCCTCTATCACCGCACCGGTGATGGGCGCGATGAAGTCTTGGGGGCCGATGGTGAATGGCGCGAGGTGCTCTGATCGGTCGACTTACCGACCGGTCGGCAGTTTGGCGAATGGCAGATCCTTGTCGGCGCGCATGTCGGGGGGCAGACCCAGCACACGCTCGGCAATGATGTTCTTGAGGATTTCATCCGTGCCGCCGGCAATGCGAAGGCCCGGCGCCCACATATAGGCCTGCTGGAACGCGCCATCCTGCGGCGCGCCCTCGCCGACCACATGCCCGCCCATATCTTCCAGCTCGGTTGCAAAATGCGTGAGGTCCTGCAGCTTCACGGCCGAGACGATCTTGCCGATAGAGGCTTCCGGCCCCGGCACCTGCCCCTTGGAAAGGGCGGTCATGGTCCGATAGGTCGTGTATTTGAGGCCCTGCGTGCGCACATGGAAGTCGGCGATCTTCTCGCGCACAGCCGCGTTGCGGATGGCGGGGCCTTCTTCCAGTTCGGTTGAACGGGCAAGTGCGATCAACTCGCGCACGTCGGGGCCAGCACCGCCCGCGCCGCCGCCGACGGCGAGGCGCTCGTGCATCAAGGTCACCAGCGCCACTTCCCAACCTTTGCCCACTTCGCCGAGACGCTGTGAATCAGGAATGCGGACGTCATTGAAATAAACTTCGTTGAAGTTGGCGCCGCCATTGATCTGGCGGATGGGCCGCACATCCACCCCCGGCGACTTCATCGACAGGAAGAACATGGTGAGGCCTTTGTGCTTGGCCACATCCGGATTGGTGCGGGTGAGCACAATGCCGTAGTCAGAATAGTGCGCGCCCGAGGTCCAGACCTTCTGGCCATTGATGACCCAGTCATCGCCATCGCGTTCGGCGCGCGTGCGCAGGCCCGCAACGTCCGAACCTGCTGCCGGTTCCGAGAAGAGCTGGCACCAGATTTCCTCACCCAACAGGGCCGGCCGCACGTAACGCTTGATGTTCTCCGGCGTCGTGAATTTCATGACGGTCGGAATGCACATGCCAAGGCCGATCTCGAAGAAGCCGGTCGGCACATCGAATTTCGCTTCTTCCTGACCCCAGATTACGGATTGCATCGGCGTGCCGCCAAGCCCGCCGACTTCCTTGGGCCACGAGATGCGTGCGTATCCCTTGGCTGCCTTCTTCGCCTGCCATTCCTTGGCACGCTTCAGGGCGTCAGTCTCGCTCGCGCGCGTGCGGGCAAAGCCGGACTGTTCCGTCTTCAGGGGGGCGTTGGCCTCAAGCCACGCGCGCACTTCGGCGCGGAAGGCGGCTTCTTCTTTGGTGTCGTTGAAATCCATGGCTGGTGCTCCCGCTCAGGCCGCGTTTTTCTTTTCAAGATGGGCGACAAGTTTTTCTTTCCAGACGCGCGGAGCGCCCAGGGCCAATCCCAAGAGCTTGGCGCGGCGGTAGTGCAGCTGACAGTCGAGCTCCCAGGTAAAGCCCATGCCGCCATGGGTCTGGATGTTTTCCTTGGCGGCCACGTGATAGGCCTCGCAGGCGCTGATGCGCGCACCGGCTGCCGCCTCGGGCGTCTCGGGCGCGTTGGTTGAAAGCGCCCATGCGCCAAAATAGGCGTTCGAACGCGCGATCTGGTTGTTCACATAGACGTCAGCAAGCTTGTGCTTGATTGCCTGGAACGACCCGATGAGCCGCCCGAAGGCATAACGGCTCAACGCGTAGTCCTTGGCCATCTCCAAAGCCGCATCAGCGCCGCCGACCTGTTCGAAGGCAGTGAACACGGCTGCGCGGTCAAGGAGATTGCGCAGGGTCGCATAGCCCGTGCCCGGCGCGCCGAGCGCCTCGGCATGGGCCCCCTTGAAGGTAATCGCCGCATTGTTGCGGGTGGGATCGAGCGTCTTGACCGTCTTGCGGGAGACGCCTGCACCCTTGAGGTCGGCGATCGCAAGACCAATGCCGCGCTCGCCCGGTTCGTCGGATGTGCGGGCGACCACAATCGCGATGTCGGCGATCTCGCCGTCCACGACCGGGGTCTTGATGCCATCGAGCTTGCCATTTTTCAGCGTCGCATGGATGGCACGCGGCGACAGCGGCTGCGGGCCTTCGGCGGCGGCCAGCGTGCCGATCAATTCGCCTGCGGCAATGCCGGGCAGGTATTTCTTCTTCTGCTCTTCCGTGCCCGCCAGCATGATGGCTTCGGCGGCGAGGTAGACAGTCGACGAGAACGGCACGGGGGCTACGGCGCGGCCCAGTTCCTCGGCGATCACGCAGAGTTCCAGCGCCCCCAAGCCCAGGCCACCATATTCCTCGGGAATGGCCGTTGCGGTCCATCCCATCTCACCGATGCGCTTCCACAGCGCGCGGTCATAAAGGTCCTCGCCGTCGAGGATGCGACGCACCGCCTTTGGCGGGCAATGCTCGGCGAGGAATTTCTGCGCCTGCTCTTTGAGGAGTTTCTGGTCATCCGAAAAGTCGAAGTTCATGTCCCACTCTTCCCGTTGTCCGCCAGATGTCCGGCCCAGACTCCATCTAACGGAAACGGAAAGCGGATGAAAGAACGCCGCCGCCTGTTTCATGTGACAGGCGGCGGCGTGACGTTACGATATTGATGGCGCTTACGTGCCGTCAGGCATCCCGCATCAGCGGCGGATGTAGGACATGCCCGGATCGGGGCGGCCCACGAAGCACGAGCGGCGCGCGCCCGAATCCCGCAGGATCGCGATCACGGCATCCGCATCCTCGCGCGTTTCCATCGCATAGAGGATCGACGAACCATCCTGCACGCGCCAGATACCGCCGGAGCGGCGGGCGCGCAGATTGGCCGGGTTGAAGCCAATGCAGTCCTCGCCCAGCATGGCGCCTTCGGGAACGTCGGAGCCAGCGAGCCAGTACTCAAAGCCGAGTTCGTCATCGCCCAGCGTGCACTTCTGGGTAAGGCGATAGGAGACGATCAGAAGGCGGGCATAGGCTGCCTCTTCCTGTGTCTCGAACGTGGCCAGCGCGGTGCCGCTCTGCATGATGGCGTAGCCGTCACCGGTCTCGCGCACGCGCAGGCTGCCCCAGCGCGGGGTCACGTCAACGCATTCGCCTTCGGCAGAACCACCGCCCAGCTGGAAGACCGAGGATTGCGTGTAGTTGGTGCGGCCATCACCCGTCGAGAACTGGGTAAAGACCGTCACATTCAGGCGGCCACTGTTCAGCGTGACGACAACCGTCTTGGTCGCGAAACCTTGATTGTAGACAGCGACAAGCGTGTTGGCGTCGCGGCGAAGATTGGCACCAGCCGTCGGCGCATAGGCAACCGCATTCACACGGCCCCAATCGCACGGGCGCGGGCTGCACTGGGCGCCCACCTGCACGGTCATGGTGCCGCCCGAACGGCGGATGTCGAGCGAGACAAGGCCACCATCGCCCGGCGTGGTGGTGGACCACGTGCCCACGAAGTCGTCATATCCTGCGAGTGCCTGCGGCGCGGCACCGAAGATTGCCAGCGCAGCAACCACCGCGCCCATTACGAACTTGCGCATTTCTTTCCCTCCATATGGCAGCGGCAGTTGACCGCCTGCCTCGTCGCGAACCTTAGCGGAACGGTGGCCCCATGGGGAGGGGAGGCCGTCACGCCTGGCCCTGAATCTTCGCTTCATTGCGCCGCAGCAACCGGCGGTTTCCATTCATGCTTGGTTCAGAAGCCGGGTGATTCCGGGTGCATCTGTGACCACCGCACGCGGGCGGCTTAACCGGCGATTAGCCAATCCCCCTGCAGAATGCCACGATCCCCGGGATGCAGCACGGAAGTGTCGCAACATCGGGGCCGGCAAGGAAGCAAAGCCCGATGGCAAAGGCGCAATATCACAAGAACCAACGGGTCTATGTGCGCCCCGTCGGCACATGGGCCTTGATCGAGCGCGTGCTGCCACAATGGGCGAAGGGGCTCGATGAGCCGATCCGCATCTTCTACGATGTCGGCCTTGGACGCGACTTCGGCGCTGACGAGTTGCAGTCAGAACAGCATCTGAACACCTCGCTTGCGGGCGCAAATGGGCAGTGGCGCATTGTCCGCGCGCGCAACAAGTGGCAGCAGCCGGAAGATTGCAGCCATCATCCCCACCCCGGCACCTATCCCGTGGTGATGACGGGCGAGACCGATTGGGGTGGCTGGCGCGTGCCCGGCTCGGAGTACGATCTGCATCCCCACCAGGTTGAAACACAGGCGCGCCTGATCACGAACGCACCGCATCTTTATGGTGTCGTCAAAGCCCTCAAGGATTTCGTGGCCTCTGAATCCGACAATCTTCCCCAGGAAGCCGTGGCGCTGGCCAAGCGCGCCGAGAACCTCCTGAAACTGATCGACAGCGAGAGCTGACCGGCGAAAGCTGACTGGCGGCGGGCAGCCCCCCGCGCACTCACGCATGCGTGTTCGGCGAGGCGGGAAAACCGTCGCTGGCGCATCTCGACCTGACGCAGGCTCCCCCCTATTGTCCCGGCCCGAACGGCGCGCGGCGCCCAAATCCTCCTTGCCCGGACATCGACCATGAGAACCGAGACCCCTGTCACGATCAGGCTTGCCGACTACACGCCGCTTTCGTACCGCATCCTGTCGGTTGATCTCGATTTTGCGCTTGATGCCGCCGAAACAATCGTCACGGCCCGGCTGGAGGTCGAAGCGTCGCATGAGAATGCCGGCCCCCTGCATCTCGACGGCGAGGAGCTGAAGCTCCTCTCCATCACAATCGACGGCAAGGTGCTTTCGGCAAGCGACTACACGCTCTCCGACAAGGCGCTTGTCCTGCTTCAACCGCCAAAGCGTTTCAGCCTGACCACGAGGGTTTCGTTCTCGCCAGCCAACAACAAGGCATTGTCAGGCCTCTACCAGGCCGGGAGCATTCTCAGCACGCAATGCGAGGCAGAGGGTTTTCGCCGCATCACCTATTATCCCGACCGCCCCGACAACATGAGCGTGTTCCGCGTGCGCATGAGCGCTGACGAGACCGCGTTTCCCACCCTCCTTTCCAACGGCAACCCGGTTGAAAGCGGCAGGCTTGATAGCGGGCGCCACTATGCCGTCTGGGAAGACCCCTTCAAGAAGCCGAGCTATCTTTTCGCATTGGTCGCAGGCCGCTTCGGCATGCTGGAAGACCACTACATCACCGGTTCTGGCCGCAAGGTGACTTTGCGCATCTTCACCGATCCAGGCCATGAGCAGCGTGGCCGATACGCACTCGATTCCCTCAAGCTTGCCATGCGGTGGGACGAAGAAGCCTATGGCCGCGAATACGACCTCGACATTTTCATGATCGTCGCCGTCAGCGCCTTCAATGCCGGCGCGATGGAGAACAAGGGCCTCAACATCTTCAATGACCGCTATGCGCTGGCGGATGCATCGACCGCGACCGATACCGACTTCGCCTTTATCGAAAGCATCGTCGCGCACGAATATTTCCACAATTGGACCGGCAACCGCATCACCTGCCGCGACTGGTTCCAGCTGTGCCTGAAGGAAGGCTTTACCGTTCTGCGTGATCAGCAATTCTCCGCCGACATGCGCTCGCAGGCGGTGCGCCGCATCAGCGAGGTCAAGACCCTGCGGGCGCGCCAGTTCCCCGAAGATGGCGGGCCGCTCGCGCATGCGGTGCGACCGGAATCCTTCGTCGAGATCGACAATTTCTATACGGCGACCGTCTATGAGAAGGGCGCCGAAGTTTGCCGCATGCTGAAGACGCTGCTGGGGCCAGACCGGTTCCGGCGCGGCACGGACCATTATTTTGCCACGCATGACGGCGAGGCGGCGACCGTCGAAGCGTTCGCCGCAAGCTTTGAAGATGCCAACAAGGTTGATCTGACCCAGTTCAAGCTGTGGTGGTCGCAGGCCGGCACGCCGGAGCTTGAGGTGAACGGTGCTTACGACGCAGACGCCCAGACCTATACGCTTACGGTCAAGCAGACTGTGCCGCCGACGCCGGGCCAGCCCGACAAGATGCCGATGCATATTCCGCTCTCGGTCGGCCTTGTGGGTGCCAATGGTGCTGATCTGCCGCTGCAGCTCGCGGGCGAGAACGCGGCTGGCGATGGCACGCGCGTGCTGGAAGTGCGCGCGGCGGAGCAGCGCTTCACCTTCATCAATGTGACGACGCGCCCGGTGCCGTCGCTGGGCCGTCACTTTTCGGCACCGGTCAAGATACGCTCAAATCTGACGCCCACCGATCGCGCGTTCCTGATGGGCCGCGACAGTGACCTTTTCAACCGCTGGGATGCCGGGCAGCAATTCGCGCTCGACATGCTTGTCCGGCTGACCGCTGACGTGCGCGCGGGCCGCAAGCTTGAGGCCGATCCGCATTTCATCAGCGCCATCGGCCATGTACTGGATGATGCCGCGCGTGATCCGGCCTTTGCGGCCCTTGCGATCATCCTGCCGCCCGAGAGCGAGATTGCGCTTGCCCTGGCGGGCGATGCGGATCCGTCGGCAATCCATGTGGCGCGCAATTTCGTCAACGCCGCACTCGCGCGCATCCATGCGGAGAAGTTCCGCGCGCTGCGTGACAGCTTCCGCGTCAAGGAGACCTACAATCCCGGTGCCGAGCAGGCGGGACGCCGCGCGCTTGCCAATGCGGCACTGCGATATCTCTGCATCAATGATGGTCCTGACGAGGCGCTTGCCCAGTTCGAGCAAGCCGACAACATGACCGACGAGATGGCGGCGCTCACCATCCTCAACGACATTGCGGGCGACGCGCGCGAGAAAGCGCTCGCTGCCTTCCATGACCGCTGGCGCAACGAGCCCCTGGTGCTCGACAAATGGATGTCGCTGCAGGCGATGAGCGCGCTGCCGCACACACTGGATCGCGTGAAGGCGCTGCAGTCGCATCCGCACTTCTCGCACAGCAACCCCAACCGCTTCCGGGCGCTGGTGTCGGCGTTCGCGTTCTCCAATCCGCTCCACTTCCACAGTGCGGACGGTGCGGGCTACCGCTTCGTGGCCGACGAGCTTCTGGTGGTGGACAAGCTCAATCCGCAGGTAGCGGCGCGGCCGGTAACCGCGTTCGAGAGTTTCCGGCACTATACAGCCGACCGCCAGCAACATGCGCGAGCCGCGCTCTCCAGGATTGCGTCAAAAGAGGACATCTCCGGCAATCTGCGGGAAATGGTCGAGCGGACTTTGGCAGGGTAATCGGGGGGATAAGGGCGCGTGTAACACCGCCTTTACCAGCAATGATGAGGATGGAGGGCCGGAGATTTCCGGCCCTTCAGTTTTCAGGCGCCGCCTTGGACCTTGCATCGCAACGCAACCGCTTTCTGGCTTTTGCCTTCGCCGCTTCCGACCTTCTGGTCGAGTGCGCACCGGCGGGTCGTGTCGCTTATGCAGCGGGTGCTTCTGACCGCTGCCTTGGCGTGCCTGCGGAAGATCTGGAAGGCAGCGACCTTTTCGCCTTCTTCCGGGATGCCGATCAGGGGCTTCTGCGCCGCGCATTCCGTACCCTCAAGGACGGCCAGCGCTTTGGGCCGCTTTACCTGACAGCGCGTGCCAACGGCGAAGCCGTTGCCGTCTCGGGATGCCGCATGCTGGGCAATGACGGCACCATCCACCTCGCCCTGACGCGCGGCGGCTCGTTGATGCGGCCCGAAGACACACGCGATGCGGAGACCGGCCTTGCTGATCAGGCCGCGCTTGCGCAGGCGCTGACGGCCGGCCTTGGCGAAGCGCGGCACAAGGGCGACGGGGCACAGCTCTCACTCTTCACCATTCCCGACCTTGATGCCTTCAGTGCACGCGCAGGTCAGGGCGGCGTGCGCGCATTTCTTGCCGAAGCCGGTGCGCTCTTGCGCGCGCAGGCGATGTTCGACGCGGCGGCGCGCGTGGCGGATGACCGCTTTACCCTCTTGCATGGCAAGGGCGTGAACGCCGCCGTACTGGCGGATGAGCTGGGCGAGATCGCACGGATGCTGGATCCGGATGGCAGAGGCGTGAGCCCGGAACACGGGACGATCGCCATTGAAGGCCATCTCGACGACAATGACGCGGCGCAGGCGCTGATCCATACGATCAGTTCCTTTGCCCGCGCTTCGACCGGCGTCCAGTCGGTGCAATCGCTCAACGAGGCGATGGACGCGCGGATGCGGGAATCCATGACGCGGCTCTCGTCGCTCAAGCGCGAGATCCTCTGCAAGGCGATGCGCTTTGTCGCCCAGCCGGTGGTCGAACTGGCCAGCGGCCATGTGCGCCACCACGAGCTTCTGTCGCGCTTCGGCACCGGGCGTTCGCCGCATGACGAAGTGACCTTTGCCGAGAGTGTCGGGCTCATCTTTGACCTCGATGACGCGGTGATCGCGCGTGCGCTTGCCTATCTGCGCGCACCGGTGCCCGGCGGTCCGCAATCGCTTGCGGTCAATCTCTCCGGGCGCTCGCTTCTGCACGTGCCGCTGATCGACTCGCTTTTGTCCCGCGGGACCGCCAGCCGCGACTTGCGCACGCGGCTTTTGCTCGAGATCACCGAGAGCCATACAATCACCGACCTGGTCGCCGCGAACACCCAGATCGCCCGGCTGCGCGCGGCGGGCCATCACGTGGGCCTTGATGATTTCGGGGCCGGTGCCGCCTCGTTCCAGTATCTCAAGGCGCTCGACATCGATTTTGTGAAGATCGACGGCGCCTATGTGCACCGGCTGATCGATTCGCCGCGCGAGCAGGCCATGCTGCGCTCCATCAGTTCGCTGGCGAAGGAGCTTTCCATCACGCTCATCGCCGAGCATGTGGAGACACAGGAACAGGCCCATCTTCTGGCCAGCATGGGTGTCGGCCTTGGCCAGGGCTATCTGTTCGGCCACGCCCTGCCCTTGCCGGCACCACGTCCGGTTTGACTTCTGCCCAAACGCGGCGAAGTGACTCAGGGCGAATCGGAACCGTTAAGCCCGCGTGACAGCGGCGAAATGCCATTCATAATCATTCGTTAACGAATCATTGACGGTGCCCCGAGGCTGCTGCTCTGGGGTGCCGGCTGACCCATTCCATGACGGTGCGGGGCAGCGGACTTCCGGAAGGTGGGGGGATGGCCCTCGGAACACAGGCTCCGGCCTGGCCGAGACACAGCGATGGGGACGCAGGCTTGCAGCCGGCGGCGACCGACTTTGCGCAAACCGCTGTGCCCACATCGTTGTGGGCGCGGGCGCGGGCGGCTGTTTCCGGGCTTGTTCCCGGCGAGCGCCACACCGCCATCGGCGCGGCAGTCCTTCTGGTCGCTGCTTTGGCTGCCGCTGTCGTGCTTCAGGTGCGGCGCGAGCACGCCGAAGCGCTGGCGATTGCCGAGGCGCGGACCGGTGAATTGTCGGTCGCCTATGCTACCGGCACCGGTCATGCGCTGTCGCGCATCCGCCGGATTGCCGAAGTGGCCGGCCATGCCGTTTCAACACGCGGCGAAGAAGGGATCGGCGCGGTTGCCACGCTGACCGCACTTGATCCCTCGGTCATGCAGCTCATCGTCATTGACCGCGACGGCATGGTGCAGGCGACGGCGCGGGGCCGACCGGCTGGTCCGCGCAGTTTTTCCGAGACCGCGTTCTTTGTACGGGCGCGCAACAATCCGCGGTCCTTCATCGCGCCGTTCAACGATGCGGACTATGGCGGCTCTGCCCTTTCCTTCTATGTGCGGCTTGACGATGCGACGGGACAGTTTGCGGGCGTCGTGATTGCCCTCCTCAAGCCCGATGCATTCTCGGGCGTGAATGCGGGCGCCGCCGATCCCGGCGTGCGGGCCGATGTGGTCGATCCCTTCGGCCGCGTTCTGATCTCCATCGGCGAAAGCGCGATGGTTCCCGGCCAGTCGAGCGGCATTGACACGAACAATGTGTCCGACGGGCTGATGCCGGAAATCCGCTATGCCGACAGCAACGGTACCGCGCGGGTGACGGCGCTGGTGCGGCTGCCAGGCGTGGACGGGTTTGTCGCTGTCTCCAAACCTGTCTCCGCCGCGCTGGCGCCCTGGTTCGGCACGCTGCCGCTTTATCTATTGATCGTGCTCGGTCCGATTGTCCTTGCCGCCATGATGGCTGCAGCCCTGCTTCGCCAGTTCAGCGAGGCCGAGACCGTGCGCGGCACCTCGCGCCGGGTGCGCGACCGCTATGAGGCGGCCTTGGGCGATGCGCAAGCGGGGCTCATCCACTTTCTGCCGCGCGTCAACCGCTTCCAGTTCGGACCGTCGCTTGCCGCCACGCTGGGGCGCGAGCCTGCTGCCGAGGGGTTTGATGTTGCAACCCTTTATCGCATCGTTCATCCGGATGATCACGGTGAGCTTGAGCGGCTGACCTTTGCATTGCGGACAAACCGTCCTTCGGAGGCGCTTGATCTCCGCTTTGCGCATCCCGAGGGTCGCTGGGTGCCCATGCGTGTCACCTTCAAAGGTGCGGCAGGCCAGCGTGTCGCGGCTGTCGCGCGCATCAGCGATGGGCACAGCGACCATGTTGCGGGCAATGTTTCAGGCGCAACCGGCGACGAACGCCTCAAGGCGACGCTCAATGCCGCGCCCCAGTCCTTTGCCTTGTTTGATGCGCGCGGGCGCCTGCTTCTGGCCAATACGCGTTACGCGGAACTCTGGTCGGTCGAAGCAGAAGCCGTGGCACCGGGCACCGGCGAGGCCGACATGCTGATCGCGCGCAATGCAAAGGCCGCAGGCAAGGTGATCGAGCGTTTCCCGCTGGGCGTCGAACGTGCTGATGGCCGCGACGAGCTTGTGCATACCGGTGTGCGCTGGCTGCATGTGGTGACGCGGACCATGCCCGACGGCAACCGCCTGTCGGTCGCAACCGATGTGACGGTTCTCAAGGAACAGGAAGAGGACATCATCAGCGCGCGGGGCGAACTGGAAGGCGCGCTGGTGCAGCTCGACAGTTCGCGCGGGCTCCTGCAGGCGCAGGCGGGCGAACTTACCCAGCTCTCGGCACGGCTTGACGCCGAGCACAAGCGTGCCGAAGAGGCCAGCCGCGCCAAGACGGAATTCCTGGCCAACATGAGCCACGAGCTGCGCACGCCGCTCAACGCGATCATCGGTTTCTCCGAGATCATGCAGTCCAGTCTCTATGGGTCACTGGGCCATCCCAAATATGACGAGTATGTGCTCGACATTCTGGGCAGCGCGCGCGGACTGCTTGAGGTCATCAACGACATTCTCGACATGTCGCGGATTGAGTCCCACCAGATGGACCTCAATCTTGAGCCGCTTGACCTTGGCACGCTCGCTGACGAGACGCTGAAGCTGGTGGAAGCGCGCGCCTTCGAACGCCATGTCACGCTGACGCGCGACATCGCCCGGCTTCCACCCGCACGCGCCGACCGGCGCGCGGTCAAGCAGGTGCTGCTCAATCTCCTGTCCAATGCTGTCAAGTTCACCGAACCGGGCGGGCGGGCCACGCTGCGCGTGACACCGGAAGCGGACGGTGTGCTCATCTCCGTCGCCGATACCGGCGTCGGCATTGCGGCCGAAGACATCGCCCGGCTCGGTCAGCCCTTTACGCAGGTCGAAAACCAGCATTCCAAGCGTACGCGCGGCATGGGCCTTGGCCTTGCCGTTTCACGCGCGCTGATCGAACTGCATGGATCACGCCTGATGATCCGCAGCGTGCCGGGACGCGGCACGACTGTCGGGTTCCGTCTGCCTTACGCTTCCACACCACCAAAGGCGCCGCCTGCCGGCAGCCCGCGCCATGGCGGATGACGCAAGCCGGGACCGCGCCAGTGACGTGGCGCAGGCACTTCATGCACTCGCCGCATTGCTGGGCCATGACACGGCACGCCGCCTCTGCGCGCTCTATCAATCCCGCATGCCGGAGATCATGAAGGCCATGGACGACGCCGCCGGGCATGGCGACATGGCAGGCTTGCGCCGTGCCGCACATGATCTGGTGACGAACGCGGGCACGATGGGTTTCCTGCGCCTTGCCGCAGAAGCGCGGACCGCCGAGGAGGAAGCCGCACGCGGCGATTTGGCCGCCGTCGCGCGCGTGAAAGGGCTCAATGCGTCGATCATGGCGAGCTTTCCTGTCGTGGATGCGTGGATCCAGCTCGCATGAGCGCGTCAGTCCTGATCGTTGAGGACAATGCGCTTGTCCTTGAAGTCTATCGCAGCTGTCTTGCGCCCCTGGGCCTTGGCCTTCTGGTGGCGCGCACGGGCGAAGAGGCCTTGCGGCTTCTCGCCACCGAGACGCCGCATCTGGCCGTGCTCGACATCTACCTGCCCGGCCTTTCGGGCTATCAGGTGCTGGCGGCCATGCGCGGCCACACGCGGCTGAAGCACATTCCCGCCATCGCGGTCACCAATGCGGCAACGCCCGACGAGCGTCACCGCCTTGCCCATGCAGGATTTCAGGCGATCCTGCCCAAGCCGGTGGCGGTGGCAGAATTTGTTGCGACCGTGCGCAAGCTTTTGCAACGCTGATCCCTTAATCACGCGTTAACGCAAGCGAAGGGTTAACATCTCTTCAAGGCCGGATGGCCACAATGGCGGCGTCGCAACCTGCAAGCCTGCCGCCCCATGAAACGCATCCTCACCCTCCTTGCTGCCGTGCTTTTTTCTGTCGCCCTGGCGCGTGACGCGCGCGCAGGCGGCACGGCGGAGCCGCGCACGATCATCGGCATCTGGAACAGCCACGAGGACGACGACTATCGTCTCTCGAACGTGCATGCGCTGGCTGAAATGCCGCTCAATCATCTGGGGCTTGTCGTTGAGGCGCATGACATCTTTGCGGAGTTGCCTTCGCTTGACGGGCGCGGCGATGTGCGCGGCATCCTTATCTGGGTCACCGATGACCGGCTGGATGATGCCCACGCGCGGGCGCTGGCCGGTTGGCTGGAAGCGGCAACGTCACGCAACATTCCGGTAGTCGTCTTCGGGGCAATGCCTGGCGACACACTCATGGATGAAACGCCGGGTGATCCCGCCCTTGCCGCGCGCATGTTCGCCGCCATCGGCCTCGTTGATCTGGGGGGCTGGCTTCCCTACAGCCATGATTTGTCAATCACCCAGATCGACCGCGACATGCTGGAGTTCGAGCGCAAGCTTGATGACGCGCTGCCACCGGTCGGGATCGTGCGCGCCGCGCCGGGCACGATGGACGCGCGCCCGCTCATCACGCTTCTGCGCCGCAATGATCCCGCCAGCGAGACAAGCCCCGCCATCATCACGCCGCAAGGCGCCTATGTGCAGTCCGAGTTCATCATCTGGGGCGGCAAGGATGGCGCGTTCCGCGCGTGGCGGCTCAACCCGTTCCTGTTCTTCCGCGATGTCTATCGTACAGTGGGCCTGCCCAAGCCCGACACGACAACCCTGAACGGGCGGCGCATCTATTACAGCCACATCGACGGAGATGGCTGGGTCAATGTCTCGAACGCCGACGGCTATCGCGACCGCGGCGTCATTTCGGCGGAAGTGATCCTGCGTGAAGTGATCGAGGCCTATCCGGACCTGCCGGTGACAGTTGCACCGATCGCGGCCGAGATTGATCCCGCCTTCGGTGCACGCGCCGATGCGATCGACGTCACGCGTCGCATTCTCGCGCTGCCGCAGGTGGAAGCAGCCAGCCACACCTATTCGCATCCCTATCAGTGGGACTTCTTCGGCCCCACCTATGACGTTGCGCGCGACCTTGCCTTTGCGGGCTTCTATCCAAAGGTCCGGATTGATCCTTCGGTCAGCCAGATCAGCCCGGCCGCACGCAGCTCATTGGCCGGCAATTATGAATTGCCGCGCGCCTATGGCGACATTCCCTATAATCTCGAGCGCGAGATTTCGGGCTCGATCGGGATCATCAACGGACTTGCGCCGGAGGGGCGGCCCGGCCGCCTCATCCAATGGTCGGGCGATACGTCGCCTGGCGAGGATGTGCTGGCGCTTGTACGCACCCTGGGCTTCCTCAACATCAATGGCGGCGATACGCGCTTTGACGGTGACTGGCCGTCCTACACGGCAGTGTCACCGATCGGGCGACAGCTTGGACGCGAGCGGCAGATCTATGCGTCGCAGGCCAACGAAAACCTTTATACAGACCTGTGGCGCGGCCGCTTCTTCGGCTTCCGCTTTCTTGAAACGTCGCTGCGCAACACGGAAAGCCCGATCCGCGTCAAGCCGATCAACATCTATTACCACATGTATTCCGGCGAGCGCGAGGAGGGGCTTGATGCCTTGCGCCGCAATCTCGATTATGCGCGCGGTGAGGCCATTGCCCCCATCACCACATCGCACTTTGCTGAAATCGCCAACGGCTTTTTCGGAACCAGCATCACGCGCGAGGGCGATGGCTGGGTGATTACGGGGCGCGGCGCGCTCAATACGATCCGTTTTGATGACGCCGCTGACATGCTGCCGGACCTCAAGCGCTCGCGCGGCGTGATGGGGGCCGTGCATTTCCAGGGCTCGCTCTATGTCTCGCTTGATCCCGACGCCGCCGATCCCTTCATCGTCCTGACCACACACGATCCGGGCCTTCCCCTCATGGTGGAGTCGCGCTGGGCCGTGCGGTCGCTGGAGCGGACGGCGGACAAACTCACCTTCACTGCCAACGGCTTTGGCGAGGGTGACATGATCTGGCAAGTGACGCCGCTGAGTGCGTGGACAGTCATTGTCAATGGCCGCGATCAGGCGCGTGTCGTTGCAACCGACGAAGGCGAGGCGGCCTTTGTCCTGCCTGCCCTGCTCGCCATGCAGGATGTCAGCGTGGTCCTGAAGCGCGAGGGTGGCAGCGAATGAAGCGTGGCGCCATCATCGGCGTTCTTCTTGGTCTGTCGGGCGTGGCGGCAGGTGTGCTGCTCGTTCCCGGCGGGCTTGAGCTTGCCGAAATGCAGTTCCGCGACGAGAACCACCGCGAGGCGCTGGCGGCATTCGAACGGCGCTGGGAGAGTGGCGATCACAGCCGCGAAGTTGCCGTGCGCCTCTCCGACCTCTATTTGCGGCTGAGCGCGCTCGACAAAGCCTCCGGCATCCTTGAGACGTTTCTTGCCGACAACGGCTATGACCTTGAGATGCGCCTGCGGCTTGCACAGATTTTTGTGGACTCGCAGCGCATCAAGGAAGCTATCGCAACATTGATGGGCATCGCGCGTGAAGATGCGGATGCCGACATATTGCGGCGGCTGGCGGGCCTGCAGAATTTCGCGGGCATGAGCGCGGCGCGGGGCGAGACCCTGGCACTCCTCTGTGAGACCGGCGCAGCGACTTTCGACGAGCATGTCGAGGCTGCGCGGCAACTCGCCCAGACCGGCGCACACAAGCGGGCGCTCACGATCCTCTACAACGCGGCCACGCGCTTTCCTGATGCGCTCACGCTGCCGTTTGTGCAGTTCTTCATGGCGCTTTCGGCGGATGCCGGGCGCATCGATCTGGGTCTCGCGCTGGGGCGCTTCTGGTGGGAGCGGCATCGCGATGGCGCCGCTTTCGAGATCGTCCTCCTGCAATTGGTGCGGCTCGGGCAGATTGATGCGGCGCTCGCCTTCTCGCGCGCAATCGCCCCGCTGGCGCCAAGTGACGCGCGCACGCAGGTCGCGGCTGCAGGGTTTGAAGCGCTCTTCGGCGACAGCGGACTTGCCATGCAGATGCTGCGCACGCTGCGCGACACAAAGCGCCTGTCGCTGGAAGGTGCTGTCCTTCTGATCGATCTTGCCATGCGGCGCGGGCTGATGGATGAAGCCTTTGCGGTCGCCGAGGAAGCCTCCTTTCCCGTCCTGCCGCGCTGGCTCAAGGGTGGATTGGCGTCGCTGGCACAGTCTGCCTCACGCAGTGATTTTGCGCGCGCAGTGCTGGCGCAATACCCTGACGGGGGCGGCGTCGGCGAACCGGCGCTTCAGGGCCGCCTGTTGCTTGCTGCCGGAGATCGCACCGGCGCAGGGCGCAAGGCGCAGGAGAGCGCGCGGCTTGATGACCCCGAGCCTGCAGAGCGGCTTGACCTTGTGCAGCTCTATACCGACCTTGGCGAGCGCGACAAGGCAACGCGCGCGCTTGCGCCGCTGAAAGACCTCGTTGCCACGATGGCCGCGGATGAGTTGCCGCCGCTGATCGTTGCCGCCGCGCGCCTCGACAAGACCGAACTTGCACTCATGGCCGCCGAGCGCTTTGCGCAATTGCGGCCCGGGTCCGCTGCCAATGTGCTGCTCGCGCGCGCCTATGCGGTCGCGGGGCACGGGCAGAAGGCGCTGGACCTTCTTGTCGGCATGGATTTGACGCGCGACGACGTGGAGGAAGCCTATATCGCCGCGTTGCGGGCGCTGGACGAACGCGCAGCGCTGCAAGAGCATCTCTATCGCCGCCTGTTGCAATCGCCACTGACGGAGGAGCGGCGGCTGTCGCTGCTTTATGCGCTCAATGATTCCGGGCCGCCTTTCACGCGCGGCATCAGCGACGTTGCCGCCCGGATTGAAGGCGAGTTGCGTGATGAACTCTCGCCTGCCGGGCGATCCATCCGGCTGTCGCTCCTTGGCGTGATTGATCCATCGCGCGCCCTTCCCTGGCTTGAGGCAGCCGCGCGGGAAGATCCCTTGCGTGACGGGCCTGCCTATGTCGATGCCTTGCGCAAGCTCAACCGGCAGGAAGCGCTGGTCGCCTACATCGCAAGTGTCCTGCCCAATCTGCCCGATGGACCTGTGGCGGACGGGTTCCTTTATGTGCTGATCGAGCTCAAGGCCTATGCGGCTGCCCTGCCCGGTCTTGAGGTCCGCGCGCGTGCACGTGGTGGCGATTGGGACAGCGCCTTTCTGGACGCCCTGAAGCAGACCGGCAATCATGACCGCCTGATCGCCTATGCGCGCGACATGGCGCAGTCGCCAGGCGTGACCGCCGAACGCCAACGCAACCTTGCCTTCATCCTGCTGGAGGCAGGTGCGCGCGAGGATGCGGAAGCGATCTTCATCGTGCTGGCAGAGGCGAGCGGCCCCTTGTCGCCGGATGCGCAGCAATTGCTGTTCCTCTTCGGACCACGGCCGTCAGCCGACCGCATCGCCTATCTGTTGCGGCAGGCCGAAGGAGCAAGCGGACCTGCCCGCGCGCAATGGCTGCGCCATGTCGTCAATGCGGGTGCGCCGGGCGATGCACTGCGCATCGCGCGCACCATGATGGGTGAAAATTACGACCGCGATTTTGCGATGGTCATGATGTCCGCGATGGCGGCGCTGAAGGATCGCAGCCTGATGGCCGCGCTGACACGCCTCATCCTTGCCCATGAGACAGACGGCAAAGCCCTGCTCGCGATGGCGCGCGACGCCGAAGCGACGCCCGCACCTGCAGAAGCCTTCGCGCTTTTCAGTGCGGCTGGCGAGAAGGGTGAAGTTGCCGCCTATGAGGGTGCGGCGGCGGCGGCCATTGTCCTTGCAAGGCCGCGTGATGCGCTGGCGATGCTCGACGCCTTTGCGCGCGCTGGCGGCAAGAGCTTTACGGCCGACTATTTGTCGGCGGAATCCCTCTATGCGCTCAACCGCAAGGCCGACGCGCGCGCATGGTATGAGCGCGCGCTGGTCGGTGCGAAGGCAGCACCCGCGACCTCCAAACCAGCCTTGCGGATCATTGCACTTTGCCTCATCCGGCTTGGCAATATCAGCGAAGCACGGTCCGCCATCGACAAGGTGCTGGCGGCCCACCCGGGGGACCGGGGGATTCGCGCCGAGATCGGCAGCGCATTGATCGATGCAGGGGCGCTCGACCTCGCCGCCCAAATCCTTGAGGGGCAAGGCTAAAGCACGCTGGAAAGGTGCTGTTAACCATTTGGGAACCATGCTGTCGCCTGCAAGGGTTTGTGGGCGGGCCGATGACCGGTCAACCGCCCATCTTCCTTCGCGCGGAATGCAGTGGGCAGCATGGCGGGTTTCATCAAACTTCGACGGCAGGCGGCAGTGTTTGCAACGCTGCTCGCGATCGCATGCCTGCCATCCACCATTGCACACGCGGCACCTCCCTTTACGGCGCAGGAGACAGCAAACGGACTTGAAATCCGATTCGACGGATTGACGCTTGCCGATTCCACGATCAACGCCGCACAGAACGAGATCGCGCTCAAATTTTCCAATCCCGTCCCCGATGGCGTCTTTGCAGCCCTTGAAACATCGTGGCCGCAATGGATCGCCTTTTCCTTTTCCGGCTATGACAGCGCCGTAGTGCGCGCGTCGCGCCCCGTGACTTTCACGGCCCATGGCGATGGCAGCGGCTTTACGCTTGTGCTTTCAACCGGTGGCGCGGCGACGCCAGAAACAACCGACGGCACAGCCGATCCGGTTGAAGTGCAGAAGGCCCGCCTTCTCTCCGAGGCGGGAGAGGCTGGTGCCGCGCGGGATGCCTTTGGCCGCCTGATTGCCGCCCACCCGCGCGATGGCGCGTTGCGCCGGGCCGCCGGTGACGCCGAGATGCGCGCGGGCAATCCTGCTGATGCCCTTTCCCACTATGACGCAGCGCTTGCGCTCGTCCCCGACGATGCTTCGCTGCGGGCCGCGCGCGCGCAGGCCTTGCGCGAGATCGGGTCCTTCATCCGCGCCGGCAGCGATTGGCAGATCGTGGAAGACGCCGACACGCAATTGCAATCAGATGTCGAGGGCCGCATCCATCTGGGCGGCGGTGTCGCTGTCGCCTTTTCTGGCGAAAACCGCTCTGTCGAGGACGACGCGGTGCAGGTGCCCGCCGATGGCAGCCTTGACGCCTATGACGAGACGCGTCAGCGCGGCGAGGTCTCGCTTGCCTATGCACGCGACGGCTTTGAATTGCGCGCCGGGATCACCGGCCAGACCGGTGGCGAGGCGCCATCGGATGTGGGTGCTGTTGCCGCGCTCTTGCGCCGGACGCCGGACGATGAGATCGAATTGCGTGCCGCCTGGCACGAGCCATGGTGGGAGACGACATCCGGCATCCGCTACAACGGGACACGCGACACCGCGCATCTCTCCTATTCGCGGCGCATTTCGCCTTCGCTCTCGGCCTCGGTCGGGTTGCGCGTGGCGCGCTACGGCATTGACGGCGAGGATGATCTGGCCCGGACCTTCGGCTTCCATGCAGGCTTGCGCAAGAACTGGCGCGTGGGCCGCGATACGGACCTCTCGCTCGGCTATGGCGTTGACGGCGAGTACCTGATCGAAAACGAGACGCGGCTAGACGGCTTCCTTTCGCCCTATTCGCCCATCGACATCAATGACAACGAAACCCATGCCATCGATCTGTCGCTCGGTTCCCTTCTGGCACCTGGTCTGCGCACGGATGCCTATGCGGGCTTTGCCTATGACCGCTTTGGTTCCAACGGGCCCTTCGGCGGCCTCTCATTGACATGGACGCCCGTCGACAATGTCGACCTCACGCTTTCGGCAAGCCATTCCGCCGTCTCGGGCCGGTCGGGCGAGGAAGGCGGGGTGACACGCGCGGGCGCCAGCCTGACATGGCGCCTTGCGCCGCCCGGCAATGAGTGAGCGCCCGCTTGTCTCCCGGTCACCCGCGCGTGCGCTGCCACGCGCGTCGAAGTTCCATGGCATGTCTGTCGCCGCACTCTTCGAGACGCTGGCCGGCATCTTCGCCATTCTGGTCATAGACTTCCTGTTCTTTGACGGCACGAGGTTCCGCGACGAAGCGTTCCATCCCTTCTGGATCGTCGTCGTCCTGATCGCTGCCCAATACGGCACGGCGGAGGGGCTTGCGGCGGCTGTCCTCTCTTCGCTGGCGCTGCTGGCAGGCAATTTGCCGCCACAGCCATTGAGCGAGGACCTTTATGCGTGGCTTGCGCGCATCGCGCTGATGCCTGCGCTCTGGCTTTCAACCGCACTCGTCGTCGGCGAGTTGACCCAGCGCAAGCGCAACCACATCACTGACCTTGAACTTCTGGCGGATCAGGAGAGTGCGCGGCGCCATGCTGCCGAAGAATCCGCGCGACGCTTTGCCGCCGCCAATCAGGCGCTGGAAGAGCGCATCGCGGGTCAGATCCGCACCGTCATCAATCTCTATCGCGGCGCGCGCGCGGTTGAAGGCCGCAAGCCGGGCGACGTGCTTCTGGGCATTGCCGAACTTGTGCGCGCGGTGATGAGCCCCGGCAAGTTCTCGATCTTCTTCCTCAACAACGGCGTCCTTGAAGCGAGTTTCAACGAAGGCTGGACGGCTGGCGACAGTTTCACCCGGCTGATCGCGCCGGGGCACCCTTTGCATCAGGCGATTGTCGGGCAGCGCCGTCACCTATCCTATGCCACGCGCGAGGACCAGCTGATCCTGGGGCGCGAGGGCATTCTTGCAGGACCCATCGCATCGGCCGACACCGGCGCGCTGATCGGGATGATCAAGGTCGAGCAATTGCAGTTTCTTGATCTCAATTTTTCGGCGATCCAGAATTTCCGCATCCTGTGCGACTGGATCGGTCATGCCTTTTCGCGGGCTGAAGCCTTTGCGCAGTCGAATGAACGCAGTTCGGTGGGTGCGGGCGGCGCCGTGATGTCGTCCTATGTGCTCAACCGCTTCCTGCCCTTCATGCAGGCGCTGGCAAAGCGCCAGAACTTCGGGCTTGGGCTTGCGGAGATCGAGATCGCCGGCGTGCTGCCGGGCTCGCAGCAGGAAATCGACAAGGCGCAGGCCGTGGCGGATGCGCTCGCCCGCTCTTTCCGCGACACCGACATCGGCTTTGCCACCGAGCGGCATGACCGCCCCTTTGCCGTCGTGCTGCCCGCCGTCTCGCGGCTGGAGGCCGATCATGTGAGCGAGCGGCTCAAGCTTGAAATCAACGCGCGCTTGCGCGGCCTTGGCTATCGCGGCGGCTGCGAGGTTTTCGTGCGCATGCTGCATGAACCGGACGCGCGCGCGCCCGAAACCGACATTGTGCCCGAGGTCGTGCCGTGAGGGCACAAGCGCCTGCAACGATTGAGCCGCGCGATGTGGCAGCATCCGCCCGGCTTGCCGATGTGCTGCTGGCACTTCTGGTGACGGGGCTATCGGCCGCGATCTTCCTCCTTTTTGCCGCGGGCGAGATCGGCGGCCTCCTGTTTCTTGGGGGTCATATTCTTGTTTGCGCCATTCCGCTTGCCGTCATGCTTGCAGAGCGGCCGCAGATACGGCGTGAGAGCGCCGTGCTGGCCATCGGCGCCCTGTTCATGGGACCTTTGGGTGCGGCGGGATCGCTTCTGGCCTTGCTCCTTTCCATCCCGATGCGGCGCGCTGCGACACCTTTCCACCGTTGGCGCGAAATGCTTTTCGGCTTTGACGATGGCGAGGATCATGCCCCGCCACTTTCCGGGTCGCCCGGATCGGTAAGCAATCTTGCATCCTTCAGCGATGTGCTGGCCTTCGGCACCACGCCGATGAAGCTCAACATCGTTGCCTTGATCGGCCGCGAGTTCCGGCCGGTGTTCGCGCCCGTGCTGCAGAAGGCGTTGCGCGACAATGTTCCCGCCGTGCGCGTTCAGGCCGCCGCCGTTGCAGCAGCGCTTGAACACGATTTCCACCAGCGCCAGTCGGATGCTGAAGCCGACATCACCACGCAAGGCGCCACTGCCGACAACTTCACCCGGCTTGGCGCGATCCACGCCGATTTTGCGGCGTCCGGCCTTCTGGAGGAGGAGCGCACACGCGCCCATCTGCACGATGCCGAGCGCGCACTGCGTGCGGCCCTTGAGCTTGATCCGCGGCATATCGATGCGCGGCGGCGGCTTGGCGAATTGCTTGCCTTTCACGGGCAAGCGAGCGAGGCGGCAACGCTGCTGCAGCCCTTGCTTGCGCAAGGCACGCGCGACGCGGAAACCGTTGCTGCATGGGGTGAGGCCATGTTGCGGCTGGGCGATGGCGACCGGCTGCGCGCGGCTGCGGCTGCCCTTGCTGCCGATGGCATGGCGGCCGCCGATACCGCCCTGGGCCAGGCACTCAGCGTATGGATGCCATCCGAAGGACAGGCGCAGCCGCAGCGGGTGCGCACATGAACGGCACTTCGCGCATGCCTGCCGATGTTTGCCTCCTGTTGGAAGGCACCTATCCTTATGTCGCGGGCGGTGTATCGGCGTGGGTGCATGATCTGGTGAAGGCGCAGGCGCATCTGACATTCGAGATTGTCGCCATCGTGCCCGACCATGCGCCGCGTGCCCGTGTCTATGACGTGCCGGCGAATGTGCGCGCGATCCATCATGTCGCCCTCAACGCGCTGCCCGCCGGCAATGGCGCTGCATCCCTTCCCGATGGCGTGACGCGGGACATTGCAAGGCGCTTTGCCGCCTTCATCCAGAGCGGCGGTCTTGGCGAATTGACAGCGCTTGCGGCCATCGTGGCGCCCTTGCGTGCGCAACTCGGCCAGCGATGCCTGCTTGATGCGCCCGCCGCCTTCCGCGCGATGTGCGACATCTATGAGGAGATGATGCCGGACGCCTCGTTCCTGCATTTCTTCTGGAGCTGGCGGGCGCTTTCCTCCGCATTTTTTGCTGCCATGCTCGCGCCCCTGCCGCCGGCGCGGGTCTATCACGCAATCTCGACCGGTTATGCCGGATTGATGGCGGCGCGCGGGCGCATTGAAATGGGGCGGCCTGCCCTTCTGACCGAACACGGCATCTATACGAATGAGCGGCGCATCGAAGTCGCACTCGCCGAATGGCTGCACGATCCGGGGGTGAGCCATCTGGGCCTTGAGAAGACATCCCGCGACCTCAAAGACCTCTGGACTGATGCGTTCACCGCGTTCTCGCGCGCCATCTATCAGGTGGCGGACCACATCATCACGCTCTATCGCGGCAATCAGGATATGCAGATTGCCGACGGCGCGCCGGTTGCGCGGCTTTCGATCATTCCCAACGGCGTTGATGCCGCGCGGTTCTCGCGCATTGCGCGGGCGGGCGGTGCAAGACCACCTACTGTTGCGCTGATTGGCCGTGTCGTTCCGATCAAGGACATCAAGACCTATCTGCGGGCCGTGGCAATCGCACGCACGCGCATTCCGGACTTGCGCGCGCTGGTAATGGGACCTGCCGATGAGGACGCCGACTATGCACGCGAGTGCCGCGAGCTTGCGGCCCATCTGGGCCTCAATGACGCGCTTGTTTTCACGGGCCGGGTCAAACTCGACGACTATCTGCCGCATATCGATCTCAATGTGCTGACCTCTGTGTCCGAAGCGCAGCCGCTTGTCCTTCTGGAAGTAGGTGCCGCCGGCATTGCCTCCATCGCCACAGACGTCGGCAGTTGCGCGGAAATCCTTATGGGCAAGCCGGATGAGACGCCTGCGCTCGGGCGCGGCGGCGCCATCGTGCCCCTGGCAAGCCCGCTCGCGGTGGCGGATGCGATGTGTGACCTCCTGATGGATCCGGCACGGCTTGCCAAGGCGGGCGCGGTGATGCGCGAGCGCGTGATCCGCCACTACAACAAGCCGCAATGTGATGCTTCCTATCGCGCGCTTTACGAGACGCTGCGGCGCGCGCCGTGGCAACCGATCCTTGATCCGCAAGTGCCCGCGGCCCTGCAGGACGTTGGCTGATGGCTGGCATCGGTTTTACTCTACGCAAGCTTGCGCGGCGGGACGATCTGACCGGCCCCGTCAGCGGACTTGCCTATGCGGCTTTTGTCACGTCCGGCCCGTGGATCATCACGGTTGCCGCAATTGCCGCCATCAATCTTCTGGCGGCACGCGACACGGCGGGCAACGAGCTGATGCTGGTGCGCACGCTCATCATCTACAATTTCGCGTTCTCGCTGGCGCTGACCGGCCCTTTCAGCGCGGTCGCCACGCGGTTCCTCTCGGACCGCATCTTTGACCGCGATGCGCGGCAGGCGCCCGCGTCGCTCATCGTTTCGCTGGCGGCCTCCAGCCTCGTGCAGTTGCCTTTCGTGCTGGTGCTCTATCTTGGCATTGCCGAGATCAGCCAGCCGCTTTCGGCGCTCGCGATCTTCAACTATTTCACCGTGTCGGCCATCTGGTGTGCGGCGGTGTTCCTTTCGGCCCTCAAGGATTATCGCACGGTCGCCCTTGCGTTCATTGCGGGCATGGCGGGCGGTGTTTTTCTGGCCGACGCTTTGATGCGCGAGGGCGCCATCGGCATCTTTGGCGGCTTTGCGGCGGGATGTGCATTGACATTGTTCATCCTGATCGCGCGCATTCTGGCAGAATATCCCTATCGCCTTGCCGGCTGGAGCGGGCTTTCAGGCGCGTTCCGGCGCTTTGGCGATCTCGCGATTGCGGGACTTGCCTATAACCTTGCGATCTGGTCCGACAAATGGGTGATGTGGTTTGCGCCCGAGCGCATCCTGCCCGCGTTCAACCTGCCGTCCTATCCGCTCTATGACGGCGCAATGTTTTACGCGCAGCTCCTGCTCATTCCGGCGATGGCGGTGTTCGTTGTCAGCATCGAGACGCTGTTCTATGCGCGCTACCGCAATTTCTACGGTGACATCCAGAACCACGCGCCGCTGAAAGTGATCCGCGCCAATCACGCGGCCATCATCGCGGCGGTCAAGGGCGGCGCGCGCACGCTGGTCGTGCTGCAGCTTGCCCTTGCTGCCCTTGCGATTCTCCTGTCGGCTGTGCTGGCTGGCCCATTGGCCATGCATGCCGAACAGCTGGGCATGTTCCGTTTCGGTGCGCTGGGCGCCGCCTTTCACGGGCTTTTCCTGTTCTCGACCATCGTCCTCGCCTATCTTGATCTCAGGCGGCAGGTGATGTGGCTCTATCTGCTTTTTCTCGCACTCAATGCGGGATTGACGGCGCTGACAATCATCCCCGGCTTTGCGTGGTACGGCTACGGCTATTTCGCCGCGTCGCTCGTGTCGTTTCTTGCGGCTGCGACCATGATGTGGCGCGCAGTCAACAACCTTGCCTGGCTTACCTTCATCGGCAACAACCCGGCCGTCAGAGATACCACTCGTGCTCATGCGGCGGAATGACCGCGTTGAAGCGTTCCAGCTCCACACGCTTGGTCGCTGCATAGATGCCGGTATAGGCGCCAAGATAATTCTTCAGGATTGACGATTGCTCGAGCGCCGTCAGCGCATCGGCAAAATTGAAAGGGATGCTCGCATCGGGCATTTCAGACGCATTGCCCTCGAACGGCGCACCGGGATCAATCTTTGACACAAGCCCGTGGTGCAGGCCCGAAAGCAATGCCGCCATGACGAGATAGGGATTGGCATCCGCCCCGGAGACGCGGTGCTCGACGCGGCGCGAATTGGGGTTGCCCGCTGGCACACGCAAGCCGGTCGAGCGGTTATTGATGCCCCAATGCCGGTTCACCGGCACGAAAAGGTTCGGCACGAAGCGGCGATAGGCATTGGGGGTCGGCGCAAAGAACGCCATCCCCTCATGCATGATGCGCTGAAGCCCGCCGATGGCGTGGCGCAGAATGGGTGCACCGGCCGGATCGTCTGAGGCGAAGGCGTTGCGGCCATCCGGGCCTGCCAGACTGACATGCACATGCATGCCGCTTCCCGCGCGGTCCGCATAGGGCTTGGCCATGAAGCTTGCTTCAAAGCCGTGTGCGCGCGCGACGTTGCGGATGATCTGCTTCAGGTAGATGGCATGATCGCAGGCGGTGACCGGATCATCGACATGCTCGAGATTGATCTCGAATTGGCCGGGCGCATATTCCGATGTCGCCGCCGTGGCGGGCACGCGCCAGCGCGCGGCCTCTTCCGCGATGTCCGAAAGGAATGCCTGATAGCGGTCGAGGTCCCAGATGCCGTAGACCGAGATCGCCTTCTCGCGCTCCTTCGTTGTCGGGCAGATCGGTGGCTGCGGGGCACCCGCGCCGACGCGCTTGGGATCGATCAGGTAGAATTCGAGTTCAACGGCGGTGACCGGCTTGAGCTTCAATTCACTCATGCGTGCAGCGACACGAGCGAGGACCGCCCGCGGTTCGATGTCGCTCGGCTCGCCCGTAAGCTTGCACATCGTCATCAGCACTTGCGCGCGCGTGAAGGGCGGCTTGCCGACCGTCACCAATGTTCCCGGCACCGGATAGCCCACGCCATCGGGATCGCCATCGGTGAAGCCGCGCCCAAGCGCATCCGTCATCTCGCCGCGCACATCAAGGAGATAGATTGTCTCCGGAATGTTGAGGCCGGAGACGTAAAGGTCCGGCAGGTCGGCGGCCGGCATGCGCTTGCCGCGGATCGTGCCCGACAGGTCCGCAAAGACAGCATCGATGCTTGCAATGCCCGGATGCTGCGCGAGGAACTTCCGCGCCATTTCAGCGCCTTCAAGGTCAGGTCCGGGTCGGCGGGCAGGATTCAGGCTGTTCATGATGGAATCATCAATCAATTGGCGCACTTGCGGCGCATTTGGCCCAAGATAGGCTGTCCGGCCCCCCAGCGTCAAAGGGGTTGAATTCCAGACCCCGCGCCTATGGAAGGAGATGCTTGCACTGCCATGACTTCGCCCTAGAGTCAGGATTTGGTGCATTTGCGTTCGGGAACCGGGGGCGGTCCGGCATTTGCGCCGCCGAACTTTGGGAAGGAGACTTTCACATGAAGCTGACCCGCATCCTGCGCGGCACGGCGGTTGCTGCGGGCGCCATTGCGCTCGCCGGACTTGTCGGATTGACGGCGCTCAACAGCGGCGCCACGGCAGCCGAGGACGGCAACATCACGCTGTTCACCTTTGAGAACCTCGTCAACCCGCCGCTGACGGCGGAGTATCGCGCGAAGTACGGCGTCGAGCCCAACACGGTCGTGTTCGCGGACGAAGACGAAGCCTTTGCCAAGATGCGTGCAAACTTCGCGCCTGACCTCATGGGGCCATGCTCCTACGAGTTCGAGCGCTGGAAGGAAGCCGGTATCCTGCAGCCGATCGACGTGACGAAGCTGAAATACTGGGACACGATCCCGCCGTCGCTCAAGTCGATCCCCGGCATGATGGCGTCGGAGACAACTGCCTGGTTCGTGCCGCAATATTGGGCCAGCACCTCGATCACATTCCGCCGCGACCTTGCGCCGGAATATGTGACAACCCCGAGCTTCGACATCCTCTGGGATCCGAAATATCAGGGCCGCGTTGCAGCCCTTGAAGGCGTTGACGACACGGTGACGCTGACGGCCAAGGCGATGGGCTTTGATCCCTACAACCTTACGCCCGAACAGTGGACGCAGGTGCAGGAGAAATTGCGTGCGCTTGTTGCCAATTCGCGCTTCATCACGACAGACCAGACCTCGATTGCCCAGGGCCTTGCCTCGGGCGAAATCGTTGCGGCGATCACCTGGTCGGACAGCTGGGCGGCGTTGAAGAATGACGGCGTCGATGTCGGCTTCATGAACCCGCCCACGGGCATGTTCACCTATGTGTGCGGCTTTGTCGTCCACAAGGATGCAACCGATCTGGAGCGCATCTACACCCTGATCGACAGCGGCCTGTCGCAGGCAGCTGCCGAGTATCTGGTGAGCGAATACTCGAACGGCTCTGCCAATGCGGCGGCGATGGCCGCCCTTCCGGTCGAGATGGTCGCGAATGCGGGCCTGCCTGCCGATGTGGACGCGTTCCTTGCATCGGGCACGTTCCAGATCCGCCTGCCCAACAAGGATGAGATCATCAAGGCATGGACGGAAATCCGCGCCGGGTTGTAATCCCAGCCTCAATCAAGTGCTCGAGCGGGCGGATTGCAGCAATGCGATCCGCCCGTTTGGTTTTGGGGGGCATTCCTCTCTTTTGCCTCCCCTTTGATAAAAGGGGTGAGCGGAGCGCAAGGATTTGAGCGAGCGAAAGCGAAGCTCAAGTCCGGTGGGGTTGCGGGACGCTGCACCGCGTTCGTCGATGGTGCCCCCCACCCGTTTTGCTTCGCAAAACGTGCCTCCCCCATCAAAAGGGGGAGGCGGAAGCAGCGGTTGGTCTACTCCCACACCGCGACGCCTTGCGGTTCCAGCATGTTTTCGCCCAGATGAAAGCGCGCGCCTGATGCGCCCAGATCAACCGGTGTGCCGGAATAGTTGAAGGCCCAGGTAAGTCCCTCTGACTTGCGGATGCGCAGGGCATGGGCGAGTGGCGATACGACCAGATGCGCGCGCGCGGCTGCCATCGCCATGATGTCATCCATCAGCCCGCGCTCGGGCAGGCCCGCCAGGTAGATCGTGCTGCCACCATCCTCGCGCAACGTGACTGCAGGTGAGCCATCAACAAACGTGCCAAGCGCACGCGTGGTGTCCGGCAGTTCCAGCCGCTCCGCCCATTTGGTCATGGCGTAACGCTTGCCTGCAAAGGCGACGTGGCGGACAAGGCCAGGGCGCAGGCTTTCCACACGCGTCACCTTTACACCCGCGATCACGCCGAGCGCGCCGGGCGCGAGATTTTGCGGGATCGAAAGGTCTCCTGTCTTGGCGCCGCAGCGCGGGCCGATCACGATGGTCGCATGGCGCGCGGCAGCTTCAAGCGCTGCCTGCGCCTCCGCACTCACCAGCACAAGCGACGGCACCGCAATCAGCCGGTAGGACGCAAGATCATCGCCGGCCCGCAAAATATCGACATTGAGGCCAAGGCGGCGCAGGGCGCCATACATTTGCCAGCAGGGCTCAAGGCCGTGCCAGTCCGCGCCCTGAGGCTGGGTCTCAAGCGCCCAGAGCGATGGATAGTCAAACACCAGCGCAGCGTCACCGCGACCACGCGTGCCGATGGCGGACTTGAGGATGTTTGAGCGCCGCAATTCGCGCGCGGCGCAGCCCGCTTCCTCGCCACCCGTATCAAGCGTCCGGTCAGGGCGGTTCAAGCCTGCATGCATCTGCTCCTGTGCGAACGGCGCCTGCCGCCAGCGGAAGTAGCAGACAGCAGAAGCGCCATGGGCGAACGCTTCCCACGTCCACAGCCGCACCATCCCTGCGGCGGGTGCCGGGTTCCAGAGTGACCAGTTCACGGGACCCGGCTGCTGTTCCATCACGAAAAAGCCGCGGCCCTTGCTCATGCCTGCATAGAGATCGTGGTGGAAGGCCGACATGTCGGGATGGCCTGTCGTCGCGAACTCCAGCCGCTCGTCGCTGGTGATACCGAAATGCGGCAGCACATCGGTGAAGCCGAGCGGATAGCTGTCCCAGCTGGCAAAATCGAGATCACGCGCGACATCGTAATGATCGAACTCGACAAAGCCGCCCATGAAGTTGTGCGTGACAAAGCGGCCGGGGGAATGCGCGCGGATGATCGACGCCTGCATGGCGTTATAGCGCGCCACCTGCACCGAGGAGAACCGCCGGAAGTCGAGCACATGGGCGGGATTGGGTTCGGTGACGGTCAGGTTCGGCGCATCCACCTCGTCAAAGCTGCGGTATTCCTGTGACCAGAAGCGGTTGCCCCACGCCGCGTTCATTGTCGACACGTCGCCGTGGCGCGCACGCAGGAAGTCGCGGAACGCTTCCACCGCGTTTGGTGAATAGCTCAGCGTCGTATTGTGGCAGCCATATTCATTGTCGGTCTGCCATCCGACGATGGCGGGGTGCTTGCCATAGCGCTGGGCCAGCTTCTCGACGATCCGCTTTGACGCCTCCCACCAGACCTTGCTCGAAAAATCGTAATGGCGGCGTGAGCCGAATTTGCGCGGACGGCCATTCCTGTCCACCGGCAGGATATCCGGGTGGCGGTCGATCAGCCATTTCGGCGGCGTTGCGGTCGGCGTTCCCAGGATGACTTTCAACCCGGCGCGGGCAAGCGTGTCGAGCGCGCGGTCAAGCCAGCCGAATGCGTATTCCCCCGGCTCGGGTTCCAGCACGCTCCACGCGAATTCGCCGATCCGCACGATTTCGATGCCAAGTGCCGCCATGGCGCGGGCGTCTTCCTCCCACCAGGCCTCGGGCCATTGTTCGGGATACCAGCAAACGCCAAGCATGGGGCGGCAACCTTTCGTTTACGGCGGAGAGGCAGGCAGGCACAGCGATGGCAGGCTGTTGCAGCGGCAACACGCTTGTTCATGCCGTTTCCAAGAAAAAACCGCAATCATCCCGGCAGATCATGCCATGACATTCGAGCCCCCCGTCTATTTTCAGGAGAGACCGCGCCGTCGCTGGAGGCGGGTGGTGGGGCTTGTCCTTCTTGGCCTGTTCGGGCTGGGGCTGGCCGGGTTCATCACCCTTTACGTGAGCTACACGCAGGACCTGCCCGAGCCGGAGGTGATCGCCGGCCAGAAGCGCGAGCGCAGCGTCATCTTCACGGACGAGGCCGGCACCGTCTTTGCCGTGCGCGGATCCGCCTATGGCGATGATCTTTCGCTTGCCGACATGCCGCCGCATCTGGTGGAAGCGTTTCTGGCAGCAGAAGACCGACGCTTCTACTGGCATCTTGGCATTGATCTCATCGGGCTGGGGCGCGCCGTCTTCGTCAATCTCGACGAAGGGCGCATGGTGCAGGGCGGTTCGACCATCACGCAGCAACTTGCCCGCATCCTTTTCCTGACCAACGAGAAGACGCTCTCGCGCAAAGTCGAAGAGGCGTTCATTGCTTTCTGGCTCGAGTTCAATTTCTCGAAGGACGAAATTCTCGCGCTCTACCTCAACCGCATCTATCTGGGCGCGGGTGCCTATGGTGTCGACGCGGCGGCACGGCGCTATTTCGGTGTTTCCGCCCGCGAAGTAACGCTGCAGCAAGCCGCCATGCTGGCTGCATTGACCGTCGCGCCGTCGCGCCTTTCGCCCACCAGCAACATCGAGGCCGCGCGCACGCGGGCCTCACTCGTGCTTGACCTGATGGTCGAGACGGATGCCATCAGTGCTGAAGCCGCAATGGCCGCGAAGGCGTCACCCGCCGAGATCAACCGCGATGCCGCCGAAGCAGCCGACAGCGGTGAATGGTATGCCGACTATGCCTATGACCAGCTTCTCGACATGGGGCTTGATCCGCAAAGCGACCTGATCGTCACCACGCCGATCAATCTCAAGCTTCAGGCCGAAGCAGGCCAAAGGCTGGAAGCCGCCCTTGCCGAAGGCGAGGCCAAGGGCGCAACGCAGGGCGCGCTTGTGTCGCTCTCGCCGGACGGGGCGTTGCGCGCGCTGATCGGCGGGCGTGACTATCGCGAGAGCCAGTTCAACCGCGCCTATCAGGCAGAGCGGCAGCCGGGCTCCGCGTTCAAGGCCTTTGTCTATCTCGCCGGATTCGAGTACGGGCTTTCGCCGCTCACCATCAAGCGCGATGCGCCGCTGGAGATCGAGGGCTGGAGCCCCGACAATTACACGCAGGACTTCAAGGGCCGGGTGACATTGATCGAGGCCTTCAAGCGTTCCCTCAATTCCGTCGCGGTGCGCGTGTCGGAAGAGGCTGGCCGCGAAATGGTGATCGATGTTGCCCAACGGCTGGGCATCCGTTCGCCGCTCCAGACCAATCCTTCCATCGCGCTGGGCACCTCGGAAGTGACGCTGATCGACATGACGTCGGCCTATGGTGCCTTTGCGTCCGGCGGATTCAGGGTCGAGCCCTTTGCCATTCTTGCCGTGCGCACGAAAGACGGCGTGCCCCTATGGCAGCGTGAGCCAGGCGAACGCCAGCGCGTCATCAGCGACACGGTCCTGCGCGACATGAACGCGATGATGTGGGCCGTCATCAATGACAGCGGCACGGGCAAGGCAGCCACGCTCGGCGAGCGGCCGGCAGCAGGCAAGACCGGCACCAGCCAATCCTACCGCGACGCGTGGTTCATCGGGTTTACCGCCGACTATGTGACCGGCGTCTGGGTCGGTAATGACGAGAGCCAGCCCATGCAGAAGATCGTGGGCGGCTCCCTTCCCGCGCGGGTCTGGCAGGGCTTTATGGAAGTGGCCGAACGCGATCTGCCGGTAACCGCCATTGCCGGGGCGGCACCCATCGATACCGTGATGGCTGGTATCGCCGCCGATCGGTCGGCAGACGACGTTATCGAAGACCCGATCGTGCAGGCCCCGGGGGCCGAGGACGACGGCTGGCTGGAAGATCTTTTCGAGAGCGACGAAGAGAAGCCAAGGCGCCGACCACGCTACCGGAAGCGGTAGCGGGCCAGAGCACGCAACCGCAGTCTCAGCCTGCCCCCTCCCGCTTTGCATCCACGCGCAACCCGCGCCATGATGGCGCCCGACCAAAGGGGCTGACAGGGAGACGCTGCGTGGCCAACCTCTTGAAGATATTTTTCTGTCTGGTGCTGGGAATTGCACTGGGCATCGCGAGCCTGTGGGGCGTGCTGCAATTTGCCGGCAGCTCCGTCCAGGTAAATGCCTGGCGTGCTGATGCCAATACGGGCAGCGCGGCGGCTGATCCCTATACGCGTTTGCTGGTCGCGCTCACGGGCCTTCTGGCGCTCAACCGCAGCGAGACCGTCTATTACGAAGCCATGACCGATGAGGCGGGCGAGCGCCTTTCGGGGAACTGCACCTATCGCGTCGAAGGCACCGATCCTGCCGCGCGCTGGTGGAGCATTACCGTCTATGGCGCCGACAACTTCCTGTTGCCGGGCAGCCATGGCCTCTTTTCGGTCACCAGGAACAACGTGGTGCGTGATGCCAACGGTTCCTTCGCCATCACGCTGGCGACTGCCGCGTCCGGGCCGAATGCCATTCCGACCGGCACGGACGCCTTCAACCTGACACTGCGGCTCTATAATCCGGATGCGGCGATTGCAGCTGACCTTTCCAGCGCCAACCTGCCGCGCATCATCAAGACGGGGTGCGTGTCATGACCTGGGGACGCATGCTTATTCTTGTCATTGCAATTGCCGCCGCCACGCATGTGGTGCTCCTGATGCTGGTGCCTGCCTACATCATGGATATCGCGATGGACCGCATCAGCGAGGGCGGCCAACCGGCGTTTGCACCGCGGGCCGACGAGACCGCGCGCGCCATCGTCAAGCCGTCGCCTGACCTCCTCTATGCGGCGTGCAGCTATGATCTGGCTGACGGGCCGATGATCGTGACGGCAAAGCCGCCTGCGGACACTTATTGGTCGGCCGCGTTCTACTCGTCGGAGACTGACAATTACGCCGTGACGCGCGATGGTCCCGACACGGCAAACGGTGTCACCTTCGTCATCCATGGCGAGGGTGCGGCACCTGCCCATGTTCCGGCGGGCGCCATCCTGATCACGTCGCCCACACGGCGGGGCTTGATGCTGATGCGCTCGCTCATCAATGATGATGCCCGGGCGGGCGAGATCGACGCGGCCCGGCGCCAGACAACATGCACGACCGGGGGAACCCCATGAAACCAATCCGAAAGATTGCCGCCTTCCTTGCCACGGCTCTAGTCGTGGTCACGGCTGGCTGGATGGCTGCGCCCGGGATGGCCAATATGGCGCCGCCGCCGCTCATCAAGATCCGCTTTGTGACCGACTGGCGCGCGCAGGCAGAGCATGGCGGCTTCTATCAGGCCGTCGCGCGCGGCTTCTATGCCGAGCGCGGACTTGATGTCGAGATCATCCAGGGCGGCCCTGCCGTGAATGTGCCGCAGCTTCTGGCGGCCGGCGCGGTCGAGTTCGGCATGGGCTCGAACAGTTTCATTCCCCTCAATATGGTGCAGGAGGGGATTCCGGTGCGCGCGGTTGCGGCACTCTTCCAGAAGGACCCGCAGGTTCTCATCTGCCATCCCCGCGATGACATCAATTCGATCGCCGACATGGCAGGCAAACCAGTCATGGTGTCCGATGCGACCATCGGCGCGTTCTGGATCTGGTTGCGCGCGAAGTTCGGTTTCCGTGACACCGAGATCCGCAAATACACGTTCAACCTTGCGCCGTTCCTGACGGATACCACCGCCATCCAGCAGGGCTATCTCACATCCGAGCCCTTCCTCATCCGGCGCGATGGCGGGTTCGAGCCGGAAGTCTATCTCCTGTCGGATGAAGGCTATCCCGGCTATGCCAACATGATCCTCGCGCGCGAGGATACGATCGTCGGTAACCCCGCGCTGGTGCAGGCCTTTGTGATGGCAAGCCGCGAGGGCTGGCTGGACTACCTCACGGGTGATCCCGCGCCGGGCAATGCGCTCATCCGGGAAGCAAACCCCGAGATGACGGACGACGTGCTGGCACAGGCCATCGTGCTCCTGCGCGAGAATGAAATCGCCGGTGACGTGACGCAGGGCCTCAATGTGATCGGCCCGATGTCGGAAGAGCGCTGGAAGGCGTTCTTCACGCTGATGGCAGGCAACTCCGTCTATCCCGCCGACATGGACTACGCCCGCGCCTTCTCCCTCGACTTTGTGCCGACAGTTGAATGAGTGACGCCGTCCGCGTTGAGAATATCTCGAAGGTTTTCGCGACGGGCACGCAGGCGCTTGACGGCGTGTCGCTGGCGTTTGCGGCGCGAAGCTTTACCGCTATTGTCGGGCCATCCGGTTGCGGCAAGAGCACCTTGTTGCGGCTGATTGCCGGGCTGGACAAGCCTTCCGCGGGCGATGTCATCTGGCCGGAGGGCCGCAAGCGGATCGGCTTTGTGTTCCAGGAGCCCACGCTGATGCCGTGGGCGCGCGTCATTGCCAATGCGGCGTTGCCCTTGACGCTTCAGGGCATGGCAAAGGCCGAGCGCGAGGAGCGTGCCGCCGCCCTCCTCCACCGGGTCGGCCTTGCAGGATTTGAGCGCGCCTTTCCCGCCGAATTGTCCGGCGGCATGAAAATGCGCGTCTCCATCGCGCGTGCGCTGGCAGCAGATCCTGAAGTACTCTTGATGGACGAGCCCTTTGCGGCGCTGGACGAGTTTACCCGTCAGGAACTCAACGATGACCTCATCGCGATTGCGGATGCACAAAGGCTGACAACGCTCTTTGTCACCCATTCGATCTATGAAAGTGCCTATCTTGCCCCGCGCATCGTGGTGATGACGGCAAGGCCCGGCCGGGTGGCAGCAACGCTTCAGGATGAATTGCCGCGCGCGCGCGATACGCATTGGCGCACGACAGACGCCTTCGGCACCCGCGTGCGGTCGATCCTTTCCGCGCTGGAACAGGCAAAGGCCGCGTGAGCATGCCGCCGTTCATCCGCTACCTTCTTCCCGTCGCGACGCTGCTTGCGTTCATCGGCGGCTGGGAGTGGATGGTCATCGCACAGGACATCAAGCCTTATGTGCTGCCCGCGCCCAGTGCCATTGCGGGCGCGATGGTGGAACATTTCGAGCTGCTTGCCGGGTCAGCATGGGTCACGCTGAGGCTCAGCCTTGTCGCCTTTGTTCTGGCCGTGCTGGCCGGGATCATGATGGCGGCCATTTTCTCGCAGAGCCGGATCATCGAACTCGCCTTCTTTCCCTATGCCGTCATCCTGCAGGTGACGCCGATTGTCGCCATCGCGCCGCTCATCCTCATCTGGGTGGGCCTGGAGAATGTGGAGACGGCGCTGGTGCTCCTTGCCTTCATCGCGGCGTTTTTCCCGGTCCTCTCCAACATGACCATCGGGTTGCGGTCCGCCGACAAGGGACTGCTTGATCTTTTCCGCCTGCACGGGGCCGGACGCTTCCAGACCTTCTTTCGCCTGCAATTGCCCGCAGCGATGCCCTATCTCCTCTCCGGCATGAAAATCTCCGGTGGCCTTGCGGTGATCGGCCTTGTGGTCGCCGAGTTCGTCGCGGGCACAGGCAGTTCCAACGGCCTTGCCTGGCGGATTATCGAGGCCGGGAACCGGCTCCAGATCGCCCGGATGTTTGCCGCCCTGGTCTTTCTTTCCGCCCTTGGCGTCGGGATTTTTGCGATCCTGAGGCTGGTTGAGCATCTGGCTCTGCGGCGCTGGTACGCGGATCAATCGGGATAATTACATTTTATTGTGTAATTCAACATATTTCACTTTCCTATTGACATAAATAGGCGCCCGGGCGATCTAGAAGGGGAAATCCGCGTGAATGGTCGCGAGGAAGAATGCGCGCTGCCCCCCAGCAAACACGGCTCCAAGTCTTGACCGCCTGGCGGCTCGGCGATGGCGAAGCCGTCTATCGCGGAACGCAAGGCTGGGTCGAAAACCTTGCGGACGCGCGCGCCTTCGCCAAGCCCGAAGACGCCGCGGCAGAACTTGCAGCGGCCGAAACAGATGTCGCGGCACGTCTTGTCGTCGGCCCCTATCTCTTCGAGGTCGAGACGCGTGACGGCCGCGTGGAGGCGCTGAGTGCGCGCGAGATCATCCGCGCCCAGGGACCGACCGTGCGGCTGGACCTTGGCAAGCAGGCGCGGGCGTAATTCCCATGTACCGCTATGACGAGTTTGACGCGCGGATGGTGCGGGACCGGGTCGCCGAGTTCAGCGGGCAGGTCGCGCGGCGCGTGGCGGGCGAACTTACCGAGGACGAGTTCAAGCCACTCAGGCTGATGAACGGTCTCTACCTCCAGCTTCACGCCTACATGCTCCGGGTTTCCATTCCCTATGGCACACTCTCATCGCGGCAGATGCGGATGCTTGCCCATGTCGCGCGCAAATGGGACCGGGGCTATGGCCATTTCACGACCCGCCAGAACATCCAGTTCAACTGGCCGAGGCTGCCCGATGTGCCCGCCATCCTGGACGCGCTGGCCGAAGTGGAAATGCATGCGATCCAGACGAGCGGCAACTGCATCCGCAACGTGACCGCCGACCATTTTGCCGGTGCGGCCGCCGACGAGGTGGAGGACCCGCGCATCCTTTCGGAAATCATCCGGCAATGGTCCACGTTCCATCCCGAGTTCTCGTTCCTGCCCCGCAAGTTCAAGATCGCGGTGACCGGATCGCCGCAGGACCGCGCCGCCATCCGCGTGCATGACATCGGCATTGCCTGCATCCGCAATGCGGCGGGCGAGGCGGGCTATCAGGTGTTTGCAGGCGGTGGACAAGGACGCACGCCAATGTTGGCGCATTGCGTGGGCGATTTTGTTTCCCGCGAAGACATCCTTGCGTTCCTTGAAGCCGTCATGCGCGTCTACAACGAGGAAGGTCGCCGGGACAATATCTACAAGGCGCGCATCAAAATTCTTGTGCACCAGCTTGGGCCGGACGAAATGCGTCGCCGCGTGGAAGCCGAGTTCGCCGAGATCAGGAAAGCGGGCTCGCTGCAACTGCCGGAAGCGGAATACCGGCGCATCCTTGACTATTTCGCGCCGCCCTCCTTTGCGAAACTTCCAGCCGTTTCGGCGGCGGAAGAAGACGCCAAGCGCCGCAATGATGCCTTTGCCGCATTCGTGAAGCAGAACATTTTCCCACACAAGGTTCCCGGCTATGCCAGCGTGAGCATCTCGCTCAAGCCCATTGGCGGCATTCCCGGCGATGCCGATGCAGCGCAGATGGACGCAGTGGCCGACATCGCTGAGCGCCATTCCTTTGATGAAGTGCGCGTGACGCACGAACAGAATCTGGTGCTGCCGCATGTGCGGCGCGACGAACTTTTCGCGGTCTGGCAGGCGCTTTCAGCCGTCGGCCTGGCCACGCCGAATATCGGCCTTGTCACCGACATCATCGCCTGCCCCGGCCTTGACTATTGTGACCTTGCCAATGCGCGGTCGATCAACATCGCGCAGGACATCTCGCGGCGCTTTGCAGACCCCGCGCGCCAGCTTGATCTCGGCGAGCTCAAGATCAAGATTTCCGGATGCATCAACGCCTGCGGTCATCATCATGTGGGCCATATCGGCATTCTGGGCGTCGACAAGAAGGGTGTCGAACACTACCAGATCAGTCTGGGCGGCTCGGCAGCGGAGGATGCGTCGCTGGCCGACATTGTCGGCCCTGCCGTTCCCGCCGAAAGCGTGGCGGATGCGATCGAGACCATCGTTGCGGTCTATCGCGCGCACCGGGAGGGTCGCGAGCGCCTGCTCGACACCTATCGCCGCGTGGGGGCACAGCCCTTCAAGGAGCGTCTCCATGCCGCTCATTAGGGACGGGCAACCCGGCGTTGATCCTTATACGGACGTCCCCGACGATACGCCGCTGCCGACGGGCGGCGCCGTCATCGTGTCGCTCGCACGGCTTGCTGACGCCCGCGAGCAGGTGTTCGGCCGCAATGATCCCGTCGGCGTTGTGCTGCGTTCGCATGAATCCCCGATGCAGATTGCGCCGGACGACCTCAAGCGCCTGTCGCTGGTGGTGCTCGAATTTCCGAAGTTCCGCGATGGCCGCGGATTTTCATGGGCGCGGATCCTGCGCACCCGGCTTTCGTTCACGGGCGAACTCCGCGCGCGCGGGAATTTCCTGCGCGACCAGCTTTTCTTCATGATCCGCTGCGGCGTCAACAGTTTTGCGGGCGACGCACGCATCACGCCAGAGGCGGTGCGCGCAGCGCTTGCAACCTTTGCCCATGTCTATCAGCCAGCCGCCGACGGACGGCCAAGCATCCTTGATGCACGACACGGGTAAGCTGGTCTGAGATTCGGTCGGCATCAGCGCCCTGCGTGGTTCGACGAGGACTCTGCTTAAGGACGCATGGCGCAGTTGCCAGCCCTAGCGCCGCTTCATTTCTTCCCTGAGTTGCTCGATATCAGCCCGCAAGGCGGAGATGGTGAGCATCAGCTCGCCATGCGCGTCCTTGGCCGCATCACGCTCGACCTGCTTTTCGCCTTCGGCACCCTCCTGCATCGCATTGACGATAATGGCGATGAAGAGATTGAGCACCATGAAGGCGGAAACAACGATGAAGGGGATGAAGAAGAGCCAGGCGGCGGGATGCTTTGCCATCACGTCGCGGGCGACCTCGGCCCAGCCCTCCAGCGTCATGATGGTGAAAAGCGTGAACATCGTGTCGCCGATGGAGCCGAAATATCCGGGGAAGTCCGCGCCATAAAGCTTGGTCGCCAGAACCGAGCCCACGAAATAGACCAGGATCAGCACCAGCACGATGGCGCCCATGCCCGGCAGGCCGCGCAGCAAGGCTTCCACGACCTTGCGCAATTGCGGAATGACCGACAGAAGGCGCAACACGCGCAGGATGCGCAGCGAACGCAAAACCGATAGCGCGCCCGCCGCCGGGATAACCGAGATGATCACGATCAGGAAGTCAAAAATGTTCCAGCCCGAGCGGAAGAACGGCAATCGCGCGGCATAGAGGCGCAAGGCAAGTTCGACCACGAATATGCCGATGATCGCCCTGTCCACCAGCGTCAGAAGATCGCCCCAGCGCGCCATGATGGCCCCCGAGGTCTCAAGGCCCAGGGTCACGGCGTTGATGATGATCACAGCGATGATGACGTCGTGGAAGAGCTTGTGCTCCACGAGTGCCGTGACGCGGGCGCGAAGGTTTCTGTCGGACATGCTTTGGACGACCTGCTTTCAAGTTGTTGGCTGCGGCGCTTTCCGAATCGCGCTGGCACTTGCCGGCATTTTGCCGCATAAGGCCGCCTTGCCCATGTGCAAGGAAACGGCTGAGGGAGTTCTTGATGTCACGCGCCGCTGGAAAGGCACAAAAGAGTCACGCCAAAGCCCTTGACCGTTACGCGACGGTCGCAGAGCTCTGCCGCAAGCGCCAGCCCGCCACGCCCGTCTATGCGCTCTATCCCAAGCGCATCAAGCGCGCGGTCGAGCGGTTCCTGACGGGCTTTCCCGGCCGTACCCTCTATGCCGTGAAGGCCAATCCGGCCCTGCCGGTGCTGGACCTTCTTTACGCTTCGGGTGTACGGGATTTCGATACCGCCTCGTTCCCCGAAGTTGAACTGATCGCGCGGCGCTTTCCGCAGGCCAAATGCCATTTCATGACCCCCATCCGCATCCGCGGCTGGGCAGGAGAAGCCTATCGCCGGTTCGGCGTGCGTCACTTCGTGATCGACGACATCCGTGAGCTCAACATCATCCTTGCCGAAACGCGGGCACGCACCCCGGCCGAGCGCAAGGGTCTCACGATCTTTGTGCGGCTGGCGACACCGGTGGAAGGCGCCTTCCTTGAGCTTTCGTCCAAGTTCGGCGTCGATGCGGAACAGGGGGCGGAGCTTCTGAAAGCCGTTGCCGAGACCGGATGCCGGCCTGCACTCACCTTCCATGTCGGCACGCTGTGCATCAAGCCGGAAGCCTATGCACAGGCGCTTGATATCTGCCGGCAGGCGATCGAGGCGTCGGGCGTCGAGATTGCGGCACTTGATGTCGGTGGCGGATTTCCCGCGCCCTATCCGGGTCTTGCCGTGCCGCCGATGGACCAGTTCTTCGCCGCCATCAAGACCGCGCGCAAGACGCTGAAGCTCAAGCCGGGTGCAGATCTTTTCTGCGAACCCGGTCGTGCGCTGGTGGCGGAAGGCGTTTCGGTCGTCACGCAGGTGATCCGCCGGCGCGGCGAACGGCTTTACATCAATGACGGCATCTATGGCAGCCTGGACGAAATGACGCTGCCCGACTGGAATGTCGAATATCCGCGCCGGGTCTTCATGACGACGGGCGAAAAGGCGGTCGTGGAGGTTGGCGGACCGCGGCGTCCCTTCAAAATCTTCGGCCCCACCTGCGATACGCTGGATGTGCTGCCCAAGCCGATCCTGCTGCCGCACACGATTGAAGCGGGCGACTATGTCGAGTTCGGCATGGTGGGCGCCTATTCCTGCGCCTTGCGCACGGCGTTCAACGGTTTTTATCCCGACAATTTCGCGCTGGTTAACGAGGCGTAAAAACGCCGTCCCCTGATCGCGCCAATCCTTTCATCGTTACTGACAATTTCTTTACCCGCGCACGGCAACATTGGCCCATCGCCAATGTTGCAACGGGGCCGTCGCCGGCCCTCCCGGGCTTGCCAGAACGATGACCGCGCAGAACAGCCATCTTCAACGCCTGATCGCGCTGGCCAAGGAGCCATCAAGCGACAAAAGGCGTGAGCTGCTCCGCGATGTCACCGACCTCTTCCTTGAAAAGCCCTCGCAATACTCGCCGCGCGAAACCGATTATTTCGGCGACATCATCGGCAAGGTGGCGCTGGAGATGGAAATGACCGTGCGGCGCACGCTGGCCGAGCGGCTTGCCACGGTTGCCCAGGCGCCGCATGGCCTTGTCACGCAGCTTGCGAATGACACGATCGAGGTGGCGCAGCCGCTTCTGACGAACAGCCCGGTCCTGCGCGACACCGATCTTGTCGCCATCGCCAAGATGAAGGGCCGCGACCATCTGGCCGCGATGGCCCAACGCCCAAGCGTGAGCGAGACGGTTGCCGATGCGATTGTCGCGCGCGGCGATGACGGCGTGCTTGTAAGGCTTGCCACAAATCCCGGCGCGCGGCTGTCACGCGGTGCGATGGAAACCATGGTCGCCCGCTCGGAAAAGAGCGAAGAGCTTCAGGCCGGCATGGTCTCGCGCAAGGACCTGCCGCCCGACCTTCTCAACGACATGTTCTTCTTTGTCACGACCGAGCTCAAGAAGCAGATCGTGGCGAAGATGGAGGACATCGATCCCCAGGTGCTGGATGCCGCCCTTGCGGACAGCCAGAAGCGCATGTCCGCCGAGCTCGCCTCCGCACATGATGCCTATGCAAAGGCCGAGCATTTCATCTCGGGCAAGGAACGCGAAGGCAAGCTGAACGAGACACTGGTCATCACGCTGTTGCGGGCGAAGCAGATTCCCGAACTCATCGTCGCCTTTGCCCGCATGACGGGCCTCGACAACCGCACGTCACGCAAGGTGCTGTTTGACCGCAATGCGGAAAGCCTTGCGATTGCCTGCAAGGCCAGCAAGTTCGACCGCGCGACGTTCTCGACCATCGCGCTTTTGACCTCGCCGCCCGATGCGCGCTCGCTGGGCGATACGTATGACCTTCTCAGCCTATACGACAAAGTGCCGCCCGAAACCGCCCAGCGCGTGATGCGCTTCTGGCGCGTGCGCCGCGATGCGCTGGGCAGTGAACCTGCAGCGGCTGCCGCACGCTGAACCCCATTTTCAGGCCTTGATGTCGCGCCGCTCGCGTGTGGCGGTGAAGACGATTTTCGGGTGGCGATCGCTCGCATAGCGCAGCTCCCACCCACCCTTGGCGAGGAACACCAGCGCGCCATCCCCATCCAGCGCCATCTGGCCCCGGTTTGAGTTGACGAAGGCTTCCAGGTCCTCGCGCTTTTCCGCATGGACCCAGCGGGCGGTGTCATAGGGTGAGTCCTCAAAGCCCACATCCAGCCCGTATTCGGCGGCAATGCGGTTTGCCAGCACGTCCAGCTGCAGCTGGCCGACGACACCGACGATCCAGGCATTGCCGATATTGGGGCGGAAGACCTGCGTTACGCCCTCCTCTGCCAGCGATTCCAGCGCGCGCTGCAGGTGCTTTGCTTTCAGGGGATCAGCCAGACGCACGCGGCGCAGGATTTCGGGCGCAAAGTTCGGGATGCCGGTGAAGGTCAGGTCTTCGCTCTCGCTCAGCGTATCGCCCACACGCAGCACGCCATGATTGGGAATGCCGATGATGTCGCCCGGCCAGGCTTCATCGACCAGCTCGCGGTCCTGCGCGAAGAAAAGGATCGGGTTGTGGACCGGGATCGTTTTCCCCGTGCGTGACTGGCGAAGGCGCATGCCGCGCCTGAAACGGCCGGACGCGATGCGCATGAAAGCCACGCGGTCGCGGTGGTTCGGGTCCATGTTCGCCTGAACCTTGAACACGAAGCCCGACACGCGTTCTTCCTCCGGCATGACCATGCGCGTCTCGGCCTTTTGCGGGCGCGGGGGCGGTGCCACGCGGCCAATGGCGGCCAGAAGCTCTGTCACACCGAAATCACGCAAGGCGCTGCCGAAGAAAACCGGCGTCAGATGTCCCTCGCGGTAGGACGCAAGATCAAAGGCGGGATAGAGCCCGCGGACCATGTCCACGTCATCCGCCATCTGGCGGCGTTCACCGGCGGACAGGAAACCCTGGGCCACCGCGTCATCTGCATCCATCAGCCTGGGCGCGTCGCCCTCGCGGCGGAAAGGCAGGAACTTTCCGGTCGCAATGTCGGCCACGCCCCGGAAACCCGACCCCATGCCCACCGGCCAGGCCATCGGCACGCAATCGAGCGCGAGCTTCGACGACACGTCGTCAAGAAGGGCGATGGGGTCGAGTGCCTCACGGTCCATCTTGTTGACGAAAGTGATGATGGGAATGTCGCGCAGGCGGCAGACCTCAAAGAGTTTCAGCGTCTGCGCTTCGATGCCCTTGGCGGCGTCGAGCACCATGATGGCGCTGTCGGCAGCTGTCAGGGTGCGATAGGTGTCTTCACTGAAATCCTCGTGGCCGGGCGTATCCAGAAGGTTGAAGGTCACGCCATTGGCGCGGAAGGTCATCACCGCCGTCGTCACCGAGATGCCGCGGTCCTGCTCAATCTTCATCCAGTCAGAGCGCGCACGGCGGCGGTCGCCCTTGGCCTTGACCTCGCCGGCAAGGTGTATCGCGCCGCCTTTGAGCAGAAGATGCTCGGTCAGCGTCGTCTTGCCCGCGTCAGGATGCGAGATGATGGCGAAGGTGCGCCTTGCGGCGGCGGCCTCGGCGGGTGTTTTGGGATCGGCCAGTGTGCTCATGCGCCGCCTCAATAAGGGATCGGGGCGGCGGCGTCACGCGGGAAATGGATATTGCTCCGCCTCAGGATACTGGCGTTGCACAGGCGGCGATGGGAGACGACGACACCGCCGAGGGGTCGCGTGTGACATTGAAGCAGCAGCTGGCGATGACGCGGCCGTCAAGGCGGGCCTCGAACATCCAGACGCCTTCGACCAGCTCACCGGGATAGTCAAAGCGATAGAGCATCTGAAGGTCGCCGCCCGCGATCAAATCTTCGGTTCCGTTACTGACGCGTAATAGTTCGCCCGTAAGCGGGTGCTGAATGCCTGGCGCAGGAAATCGCCATTGGGATTCGACCTGAATCATTCCCGTTCCCGGTATGCCGGGCAGCGTCATCTGACAGCCAAAAGTGTTGCCGGGTTCCGGGCGGATGAGAGAGCCCGGCTCCAGCAGCAGGCAATTGCCGATGACAGTCGCCAGCAACTCGTCGGGCGTGATCCGGGGAATCCAGACGTCGCAATGATAGCGCCCGGCCGCAAACACAATTGCATCGCCTGATGGCTCTGGCGCCGGTGCTATCGTGGTGGCGCGCGCAGGCGCAGGCAGAATTGCTAGGGCAGCAGCAGCCAGAAGAAGTGCGATGCGCATGACTGGCCTTCCTTTGGTTCGCCTCAGGAAACCGGCGTTGAGCAGGCGGCGATGGGAGACGACGACACCGCCGAGGGGTCGCGCGTGACATTGAAGCAGCAGCTGGCGATGACTTTGTCGTTGACGAGGACTTCTGCCGTCCAGACGCCTTCGACCATTTCGTCCGCAACGTCGAACCGGAAACCCTCCAACAGGCCCTGACCATCCTGCCATTGCTGCCGCCAACTCAGTTCCAGGGATCGCTCGCCTGTACGTGGGTCAGGAACGCCTGGTGCGGGAAATCGCCAGCGGGACTCCAGCGCAACCGGTGCGCCGTCGGCCGCATATGGCAATAAGACCATGCAACCGAACGTATCGCCCAGCGAAGGAATGATGACCGATCCGCGCTCGACCAACACACAACTCCGGAACGAGTGACGCGGGAGCCCGTCGAGCGAAGTAATGCCGGTTTCGCCCATACAATTGTATCTGCCAGCCGCGATGACGTAGGACCGATGGGTTTCTGTATCAGCCTTGACAGTGCCGATCACCGGCAACGCGGTTGCCGAAAGAACTGCCAAGGGCAGAACCAAGGACCGAAAGGACAGAGTCATTTTTCACCTCCGCTCAAGAAACCGGCGTTGCGCAGGCGGCGATGGGAGACGACGACACCGCCGAGGGGTCGCGCGTGACATTGAAGCAGCAGCTGGCGATGACCTCACCCCCCAGCCGCGCCTCCATGGACCACGCGCCCTCGATCATCTCGGCGGGAAAGTCGAAGCGATAAAGCGCAATGAAGTCGCCGCCTGCGATCATCGGCCAGGTCCATCCGCTGGAATGCAGGATTTCGCCGGTCACGGGATGCGGCAGGCCGGGCGCGGGAAATCGCCAGTCGGTTTCAATGTCAATGATCGCAGAACCGGGAACGCCCGGCAGCGTCATGCGGCAACCAAAGCTCTTGCCCAATTCGGGTGTGACGACCGAACCTTGTTCCAGGAGCACGCAATCCTCGACCACGGATCCGACAAGGCCATCGGGGCTCGTCATCGGGAAGCCATCGGTGCAGGCGTATCGCCCGGCCTCGAAGACATTTGCGGTATCGGGAAATTCAGGCGCCGGCGCCTCGGTGATGGCGCGCGCGGATGCGGGCAATGCTGCAATGGCGGCGGCAGCCAGAAGAATTGCGATGCGCATGGCCGGTGTTCCCTAAGGGGGTCCGCCTGTATTTGACGGCCCCTTGCCATGCTTGGCAAGGAAGATGGCGGGGATGTGGCCGGGCTATCCATACGCGGAGCCCGGTTTTCACCCTTACCGCTGCACCGCCTCATCGAGAAAAGCCGCGTCGCCATTCATCTCGACAGCGATGATCCACAAGTCGGGATCCATGCGCTTCTCTTTTTCGATCAGCGCGGCAACACGATCGGCATCGGCAGGTGTTGACCCGTTGAGGCAGCGCCAGATCCGCGTGCCATCGCCGCGATTGGCTTCCATCAGCAAATCGACGCGGCGGTCGGCATATTCAAGCTGGAGAAAAAGCGCGCCTGCATCCTCATCGCCCCTGCGGACAAGGGCTGCAAAGTGACCCGCCAATTGCGCGCGGCGGATGATGGCAGCAGCGCGGAAACCCGCTTTGAGGCGGGGCGTCATCATCAGGCCCGCTTGCGGCCCAGCGTCACCACATTGGCCGCCTGTGTACCGCGCGCCACCGGCATCTCGCCGGGGAAAAGCAGTTCGACCGAAGTGCCCTGCCCCAAAGCGCTGTCGATGCGCATGGTCCCGCCATGCATTTCCGTCAGCGACTTGACGAGTGCAAGGCCGAGGCCCGTGCCGCCTTCCTTGCGCTCATAGGCGCCGGAAGCCTGCTCAAACGGGCGACCCAGCCGTTCCATGTCGCCTGCCGCGATGCCGATGCCGTTGTCGCGTACGCTCACGGTCATTGCCGTGCCTGCGCTGCGCACACGCAAGACGATCTCGCCGCCGCGCGGTGTGAACTTGACCGCGTTGGAGAGGAGATTGAGGAGGATCTGGCGCAGGGCGCGGCGATCCCCTTTGAGGCGCGGGCAGGGATCGGGCACGTCGGCAAGAAGGCGCACCCCGGCGCGTTCGGCCGCAAGCCGCATCGTTTCCATTACCTGACGCGACAGGTCGGCGACATCAACGGGCGTGAAGGCAAGTTCGTATTTGCCTGCCTCGATCTTGGACATGTCGAGCACGTCGGCAATGAGGTCCAGCAGATGCTGTCCGCTGTCGTGGATGAGGCCCGAATATTCGCGGTATCGCGCATTGCCCAGGGCGCCGAACATTTCTGCACGCATGACATCGGAAAAGCCGATGATGGCATTTAGGGGCGTGCGCAATTCGTGGCTCATATTGGCAAGGAAGCGCGACTTGGCCCGGTTGGCGGATTCAGCCAGATCGCGGGCCTGCGTGATTTCCATCTCGTGGCGGCGGCGCTCGGTGATGTCGCGGGTAACTGCAATCACGCCAAAGCCGCGCCAGCCCTGACCCTTCTCCGGTGCTATGGGACGGCAGCGCAATTCGGTTTCCACGGCGCTGCCATTGGCGTGCATGAGGCGCAGATCAACGGCCGCCACCTCGCCATGCATGCTGGCGCGTTCAAGCGCCATGCGCAGTTTTGCGCTGTCGGCGGGATGCACCAGCGCCAGCGGCGAAAGGTTGATCAGGTCGCGTGGCGCGCGGCCCAGAAGTGAAAGGGACGCAGGCGAGGCAAAATTGATCGTGCCATCAGGGTCATGGCGCGTGATGAGGTCAACCGCTTCTTCTGCCAGCACGCGGAAGCGCGCCTCGCCCTCTTCGGCGCGGCGCGTCTGGCGGCGCTCGGCGGCTTCGATCCCGAAGGCGGAAAGCGTTGCACACAGGATCGCGCCCAGGGCGGACAGAAGCGAGACCAGTCCCGCATAGGCTTCCGGCACAGCTGGCGTCGGCAAAAGGTCGTTTGCACCCAGCCACGCATTGGCGCCTGCACCAGCGGCGGCTGCTATGGCTGCCAGGACGATCTGGAGGCGGTCGCGGTCCAGGGCGGCGTTGACGGGCGCGAGCGCAAACCACACCAGAAACGGCGAGGCGATCCCGCCGGTGAAGGCGGCAAGCGCCGTGATCAGAAGTGTGAAGGACAGCGCCGAGACAAGGCGCGCCAGCGACCGGCGACCAGTGCGGTCAATGAGCGCAATGGCCGTCGCGGCCAGAATGGTGCCCGCGGCTATTGTCCATTCCGGCACCTGCACGGCGCCTGCAAAGACCGCAAAGAGCACAAGCGCAAGAAGCGTCGCCAGGGCAGCCGCCAGATGACCCTTGGCGAATCCCCCTTCCGGCAGAAGGTCTGCCGGGACGGGTGATCGCGTTGTTGCGGATCTGAACAATTGGGGGCCGTATATCTGGGCGTCCGGGCGGGACGATTCCTGCCCAAAGCGCGTCCGGACTCTGGCCGCTCATCCTTAACGAAACCTAAATGCCGAGATGGTGCCGATTCGTTCAAAGTTTCGGCAAATCTTCGGCAAAGTGTCGGCAAATTTTCGTTTCAGTTGACGAAAATCCGCGGGCCTGCGGCAACCCGGTCTTACCCGCGTTCCCGGGCAGTTTTCGGCAAAACCGCCTCAAATGCGCATTGCATCAAATTTTAATTTGCCGGTTCAGGAAGCGCCAAGGGGGTGCGGGCAAAGTGGCCCCACGTTCCGGCCAACAGCCCACCCTCCGTCAGTCCACCCGGGTCTCCATGCGCTTTATCTTCCGCACCATCTTCTGGTTTGCCGTCGTGGCGACCCTGATGCCAAGCAATCCGTTGAAGGATTCAGCGCTTGCCCAGGGCCCGTTGACCTTTGACAGCGTGATGACTGGTCTTGCCAACTCGGTCGACAGCGTCTCGTTCTCCTGCGCTGAAAATCCAAAACTCTGCGACGCCGCGGTCGATCTCTTCAGCGAGGCCTCGGGATTGATGGATGACGCAGCTGGCGGCCTTTCCGACAACGACGCTCCCACGACGCCATGATAATTTGAATCCCGCCTTGCTCTGGTTCAGGCTGCCTCCTTCCAAAAGGTGGTGCCATGACCAGCAATTTTTCCTCCCCGTCCTCGTCCCCGCCTCACCCACCGTTTGATCCCGCCCAGCACCGCCTTCAGCCCGCACGATGGTTTGACGACCTTCGTGCGGGCGAGGTGTTCAATCTGCCTTCGCGCACGATCGGTGACGGGAATTTTACTGCCTTCCAGGCGGTCAGCCTCGACAATCATCCGATCCATTACGATCACGCCTATTGTGAAGCGCGCGGCCTCAAGGGACCGCTGGCGCATGGGCTTCAGGTGCTCGCGTTCACGGCAGCAGGTGCCGGCCTGTTCCCGCACCAGATCGGCGACGCGCTCCTTGGCTTCATCGAGGTCAATGCAAAATTCCTGAAGCCGGTCTTTCCCGGTGACACGCTCTATCCTGCGCTCACCATCACGGAACTTGTGCCCCAGCGCACGACCGGCATCGTGACCATGCGGGCGACGATCCATAATCAGGATCGGGTCATGGTCCTGGACGGCACGCATAAATATCTGGTGCGGCGGCGCAGTCCGCCGGCATGAGTGCTATGCGGCCGGGCGGGCGCCTGCATAGTGCCGCGCAAGACCGCCAAGCGCGAGCTTGAGCACAAGCTTGGCAGAGCGGCGCGGCCAATTGCGGCGCTCCTCCACCGTCTCGAGACCCATGTTCATGCCGCAGATGTCAAAGAGCACGCCTGAAAGCTCATGGCCAACCGCCTCCAGCGCACGGTTCACGCGTTGACGGGCAGAGACGATCCGCTCGGTCATCGGTGCGCCCTGCACCTTTCCGCCGTAGGCGCCACAGGCTGAAAGATTGGCCGTCAGGCGCGGCACCAAAGCGGCCAGGGTCATGTCGGCACGCAGGCGTTCACCGGCCTCCAATTCATCGCGCGCCAGAAATGGCTGCGAGTTCCCGCGCGCACGCGCAAGAAGCGTCAGAACTGACTCCGCAGAGTCGCGAAAGACCGGATCGCGAGAGATTGGCGCGTTTCCCCGTCCAGCCTCGGGCACCGTTATGGCGTCAACGGCCATATGCTGGCGCCGAAAGGCATCAAGCGGCATGTTTCGCGCCGCAGCTTCCGCCCGCGCTGCATGGGCACGGCCTGCATCGCTGATGATGAGCGAGGGCGGGTCATTGCGCGCCAAGAGATCGTTGCGGATGAGAGTCTCAATCAAGCGTGCGTCGAAAATCTCGCGTGTGCGCCGGGCGCGCCGCTCGAGCACGAAATCTCCCATGCCGGTCGGCAGAAGCCGCGTCCCCTCATGCGAGAGAAGCCGCAGAAGGTGGCGGGACTGCCGGTGAAAAGCGGGCGAATGTTCCATCGCGGCCTTGCCTCAAATGCCGTTGGCAACGAGCGAGGCCTTGAAGGTCTGTTCGAGAGCCGACAGCCGCGCATCGAATGCAAGGTCGTCACGCTGATCCTCGATTACATGGCAGGCATGGGCGGCCGTGGTTCGATCCCGGCCAAACGCGCGCGCGACATCGGTCAGCGAGAAGCCGCCGATCGTGTGGGTCAGATAGACTGCCACCTGGCGCGCAAAGGCGATGGGGGCCTGACGGCGGGTGCGGGCGCGCAATTCATCGACCGGCACACCGAAGGCCGCCGCCGTCAACGCGATGGCGATGAGCGCGCTGTCGCGCGTGCGGGGATTGGCGGGCGGCGAGAGATTGAAGGGTTGGGGGTTGGCGGGAACCGGTGCCAAAGGCAGCGCGGACAATGTCTCTGGGGCGCAACGCAACACCATCGGAAACCTCGTTCGATCGGGAATGACCGCGAGGATTAGACCTGCTGCCCCCGACGCGAGGATTATATTCCTATGATGGCCTACAGGCCAACCATCGCCCTGCGTGTATCAATATAACCTATGGTTGTATCACCCTGCGGCGATTGCAGAGGCCAGATAGGCCGATTTCGCCGCAATTTCTGTGGGCACGAAACGGTCATGGCCGAGGAAGCCATCAACATTTCTGCCATCCGACGACAAAGGAAGGCGCAGCCAATGCTGCTCCAGATGCGGCTTGCCCAAGGACGAAAGCGAGATGGTGCCCAGGGCTGGTTCGCCAGTGGCAATGATCCGCTTCAGGGCCGTCAGCCAGTAGTCGTAGCGCTCGCCCGGCTCGATTGCCGACAACGCCTGTCCCGTCACGTCACGGCCAAAGGCGTCACGCAGACCTGTGCCCGCCAGCCGCACGCGCAGCCCGCCTTTGGCTGCAGGATCCACGACCAGGATGCTGATCTGTGCCAATCGCCGCTTGATGGCACCGGGGTTGATCGCGCTGCGGGAAGGCAAGCCGTTCGTCGCCAGCGATGACCAATAGTCGAAGACTTCGCGCTGATCGGCAAAGCTCAATTGTGCCTTCAAGAGCTGGTCTGCGGCCATCGATCCCCCCTCGAAACCTCGCGGTAACGATTCGTTAACTCTAGGCGACGGGAAACGCGCCCGCAAGAGTCTGTGGTCCTAACCCAATGATTCTCATCATGGAATCGTTTCGCAGCCGATTCGAGTGAGTCGCGGCCTTAAGGAAGCGGCTCCACATAATCGGTCAAAGGTCGCGCGCCAACGAAGGGAACAAAGCCGTGTGAGCGGCTTTCTTGCGCAATCCATCCGACATTGCGGCGGTCAAGCGCGTAATCGACCGTGAACACCACTTTGCCGGCCCGTTGCGCCCGCGCAAACAGCGGCAGGAGATAGGCTTCGCTTTCATAGCGCAGGCTGGAGCCGGGATTGTCGCGCCAATCCTTCAGGCACAAAGGCGGCAGGCGCGCGAGATAATCTGCACTGCCTGCAGCCTCCGCTTCGGTGCGGGGCAAGGGACAATCACCCAGCATCGCATTATCGTCGGTACCGGCAAACCAGGTGTGTTCCTGCACGACCGCATCAATCGCCGCAAGAAACCCGTCGCGCTGCCAGAGAGCGGGCGCGTTCTGTGCGATGATGATGGCGCCGGATCGTTGCGCCTTCATGCGCGCCGAGATGCGGGCGACCAGCGTCTCCATCGCATCGGCAGGATCAACATGGTCGCGTCGCGCGCGCGCGACAACAGGTTCAAACTCGTAACCGCCGATCCAGTCGAGATAGAGGCCGTCAAAACCCGCTTCAGCGATATTGTCGATCAGGCCGCCATCGCCCATGAGCACGCTTTGCCAGCGTGGATCCCAATAGGCGACAGGGAAATTGCCTGCCCAGCCATCGGGATCATCCGATATGATGTAGTCCGGCGCACCGGGCCTCCAACCATCGCGCCAATAGGTGCGATAATCCTCCGCCTGGCCCGCATTCATGTAGGCGATGACGAGACGCGGTGCGCGGCCGGGACCGCGATCGCGCAATCGCGCGATGATCCCCCGCATGTCCACCTGCTCCATACCCTTGATCGACGCAAGAAAGTCGACAACCACCATGTCATGCGCCGAGGCCTGAATGCGCGCGATGACCTCATTTTCCAGCGGGTTGTTCAGCAAAAGCAGCCAATGATCCACATCATCAAGTTGTGATGTCGGCAAAGCGATGCGCTCATCGGCAAGCGGCGGCGTCTGCACCTTCAGCGATGCAAAGAAGAGCACAGCAAGGGCACAAAGACCCAGACTCCATCTTGGCAAAATGCTCATGCGTGAATAAGACCACCTGCATGCAGCCGGAAGCTCTCCGGCCCTGACCCCAAGCCTCCATTGTCGCAACCAACGGTGAGTAAACCGCAAATGCGCCTTCCTGCCCGCCATATCCTGCCCGTTCTGGCCATTTTTGTCGTGCTTTCATCGGGTTTTGCATCCACTGCCCATGCGGCGGCGCTGGTTGATGGCGCAGGCCTATCGCTCCTGTGGGGTGTGCCCTTTGCCGGCATTCTCCTCTCGATTGCGCTCTTTCCGGTGCTTGCGGGCCATTTCTGGCATCATCATTACCCGAAGGTTTCGTTTGTCTGGGGCCTTGCCTTCCTTGTTCCCTTCGCGCTCGTCTACGGGATCGAGACTGCGGGTGTCGCGCTTTTTGCGGTGACCGTGCTCGAATATCTGCCCTTCATCATCATGCTCTTTGCGCTCTTTGTGGTGTCGGGCGGCATCCATATCGGCGGCCGCCTCGCGGGCACGCCCCTGATGAATACCGCGATCCTTGTCATCGGCACGCTGCTTGCCAGTTTCATCGGCACGACGGGTGCTGCAATGCTGCTCATCCGACCGCTGATCGCGGCGAATGCGGCGCGCAAGCGCAAAGTCCACATCTTCATCTTCTTCATTTTCCTTGTCGGCAATATCGGCGGTTCGCTGACGCCCTTGGGCGATCCGCCGCTCTTCCTCGGCTTCATCAAGGGGATCGATTTCTTCTGGACGATGAAGGCGATGGCCGGGCCGATGTTTCTTACGTCCGCCATCCTTGCGGCCGCGTTCTATGTCATCGACTGGGTGATCTGGCGCGGTGAAGCGGCATCGGGAGCGCGACAGACGGAACCCAACCGCATCACGATCGAGGGCGGGATCAATTTCCTGTTCCTTGGCCTTGTGATTGCCGCTGTGCTGCTTTCGGGCGTCTATGCCGATCTCTACACGTTCAAGATCTTCGGCACTTACGTTCCCGCCGAAAGCCTTGCGCGCAATGTGGTGCTGCTGGCCGTTGCGGGTGCCGCCTATCGCCTGACCCCGCCGGATTTGCGTGCCAAGAACCAATTCAGCTGGGAGCCGATCCGGGAAGTGGCCATCCTTTTCATCGGCATTTTCGTCACCATCATCCCCGTCATCGCCATTCTGGCAGCGGGTGTTGACGGCGCGGCGGCCGATGCCGTGCGTCTTGTCAGCTCGGAGAGCGGCGCGCCCGACAACATGATGTATTTCTGGCTGACCGGGACCTTGTCGGCGTTTCTCGACAACGCACCGACCTATCTCGTGTTCTTCAACCTCGCGGGCGGCGATCCGGCAACGCTGATGGGGCCGCTCTCTTCCACATTGCTTGCCATCTCGATGGGCGCGGTCTTCATGGGGGCGTTCACCTATATCGGAAACGCGCCCAATTTCATGATCAAGGCGATCTGCGAGGAGCGCGGCATCAAGATGCCGAGCTTCTTCGGGTTCATCGGCTGGTCGGCCGTGTTCCTCTTGCCGGTCTTTGCACTTGTCTCGACATTGTTCCTGTAGGCGTCAGAAACGCTCCCCGCGGATGACTTCCACATCCGACAAGGTGACGATGCCGTGGTGCGTCGTGAAGAACTTGGCAAGGTCATCCATGATGGCGGACGCTGCCTCCGTGCCGATCACGGCGACCATCACGACATGCTGGTCTGCACGGGTAAGGCCCGTGTCGCGCCAGCTGCCGCCCGCGCCGCGCCCCATAAACGCGTGAAGGACGGTGAAGCCCTTGACGTCATGCCTGTCGAGGATCGCGGCAACGCGGTCCACATAGGACTCGGCAATCGTGATTTCGATCTTCTTGCGGGAATGGCGCTGCATGTCGGTCACGCGAGGAAATGGGTTGCGAGCGCATTATAGACAGGAATGCCGATGACAAGGTTCATCGGAAAGGTCACGGCAAGCGACACGGTCACATAATAAGCGGGGTTTGCCTCCGGCAGCGCAAGGCGCATGGCGGCAGGCACAGCAATGTAACTCGCACTTGCGCAGAGCGTGATGAAGAGGGCGCCGGTGCCGGGTGAAAGACCGATCAGCCAGGCCGCACCCAAGCCCAGCGCGCCGGCAACAAACGGCATGTAAAGTCCGAAGGCAACCAGTCCCGCAGGCAGGCCGCGTGTTGCCCGCAGGCGTGACGCCGCCACGATCCCCATGTCGAGCAGGAAGAGGCAGAGCACGCCCTTGAACGGTGCGTCGACAAAGGGGCCAATTGCTTCCATGCCTTTGGCGCCGGTCGCCCAGCCGATCACGAACGCGCCCGTGAGGAGAATGATCGAGCCGTTGAAAAAGACTTCACGCATCATGTGCCGGTTGAACAGCGGTTCGCCATTTTTTGCTCGCGCCTTGCCGGCCAGAAAAAGCCCCGCCGCAATGGCGGGCGTTTCCATCACGGCCATAACGGCCACGATCCAACCGTCGGTCACGATGCCGAGGCCCTTCATCATCTCGCCCGCCGCCACGAAAGTTACGACCGAGATCGAGCCATAGTGCGCTGCGATAGCCGCTATATTCACGCGCTCCAGCCGCGTTGTGCGCACAAGGAACGCATAGGCGATGAGGGGAATGACGAGACCCAACACGATCCCGGCACCAGCCGTCATCGCCAGCTGCGGCCCAAAGCCGTTGGCGGCAATGGCGGCGCCACCTTTGAAGCCGATGGCCAGCATCAGATAGAGCGCAATCGCCTTGGCCACCTGTTCGGGAATGGCCAGGTCCGAGCGCACGATCGCGGCGAGCGCACCCAGCGCAAAAAAGAGAACCATCGGCGACACGAGGTTCTGCACTGCCAGTTCGAGAAATCCGTCCATGCGCCCGCTCCCGCCATCCCATCCGACGGCGGGGGACTTGTGATGGATCAGTCAGGCGGATGCAAGCGCTGCAACCTCAGCGCGGCAATGGAAAATCCCCGTCATCGAGGCAGGTGCAATCGCCGAACAGCGCGCTGTCCTGCCTTGCATACCAGTCGGTCAGCGCTTCCGCGATAATGTCCTGACTGGGCCTGTGCAATTGGGCGGAAGCAAGTTTCAGGCGGATATAATGTCCGCGCTTCAACCGCACCGACACATGAAACCGCTTCTGGGGATCAGGTGCAGCCGCCGGGGCATCGCCCAAGTGGCAGGCACTGCCCTGGCTGCAGGGCTCGTCCGCAATTGCAGGCTTTGCGCGCGGCAGCGGCGGCGCAGTGGTCGACTCCACGACGGGTGCCGCAGGTTCTTCGGCCTTGCCCTGCCAGGGTGATGTCCAGCCAAGGCGCGAGCGCACCAGCATGTCTTCGGGGTAGGTAACGGTCGACGCCGGATGAGCCTCACCCTTGCGTGCGAGAAGTCCAGCAGTCAGTGATGCAAAACGCATATGATCACCTCACGCCGTTGCGCGGCGGCCAAAGACCGGCGCGGGTCGCCCCAGTGCATTGGTCACGCGCGCGCCAAAACCGCGCGGCATCTCGTCAAGAAGCCCGGTGCCGATCGTGTCGGTACGCTCCAGCCGCTGCGACAAATAATTCCAGAGCTCGGCTATTTCCTGCGAGGAACGGCTGGTGTCATCCACCTCCATCACGGTGCGGCCGTCGATCATCGAGGCCGCAAAATCGAGGCGGTTATGCACCGTGACCGGCGCCACCGTGCCATGCTGCGACAGCGCAATTGCCGCCTCCATCGTGATCTTGGCGCGCGCGGTTGCGGCATTCAGGACGAAGACCATCTGCTTGCGCCGCGCCTCGATGATGTCAACGGTCGCGCCAACGGCGCGCAGATCATGCGGACTTGGCCGTGTGGGCACGACGACCAGATCGGCGTGATTGACGACTTCGGCGATGGCCTTGGTCACCGAAGGCGGCGTATCGATCACAACCAGCCGGAATCCCTGCGCGCGGGCGGTATCGAGGTCCTGAAAGAGGTTCGTGAATACTGACTGGATGAAACTTGGCGCGGTCGCCTCGCGCACATTCCACCATTTGGCAAGGCTGCCCTGCGGGTCGGTGTCGATCAGCGCAACCGGTCCGGCGCCAGCCCGTTCCGCCTGAACGGCAATGTGACCAGCCAACGTCGTCTTGCCGGAGCCGCCTTTCTGGGACGCCACCACAAGGACACGCATGGCCGGAGTTCCGGCAGGGGGCTGGCCATTGGTCGATAGAGGCAGGGTGTGCGGCATGGGTTCCTCGTCGCGTGCAGACAGGCACGTGCGGTTGAGACTAGCCGCGGCGCTTTAAGCCGTGCTGAAGCCCGTGCGCCAAGTTTGCATCAAATTCATGCGCAATTTGCTATTGATGCTCGACATCGGCGCGGCCCAGCGGCGACAATGGCAAAAGCAGACCTTCTTGCGGGATGTTTCATGCGCCGACCGATCCTTGCTGCCCTTGCATCCCTCCTCATGCTCTCCGCCTGTGCGGAGAACCGGTTTGCGGAGGATCCGCTTTATGACATCGGCTACAGCGATGGCTGTGCTGCCGCGCAAACAACAGGCGTTGGCGGACGGCCTGCCCCGCGTTCGAGCGAGGAGCCCTATCGCGCCGGGTGGTCAGCAGGCTTTGGCTCATGCGGCGGCAATTCGGCCGCAGGCCGCGACGAAGACGACATGACGGGAGGAAGCCGTTGAAGGCGAACCAGTCGCCGCCGGCGGATGATGAAACCGGCGGGCTTTCAGTGCCGCTCCTCAAGGCACTGCATCTTCTGACGCGTGACGGGAAACTGAACGCCGACAGCCGCCGCAAGCTCAAGCAGGTGCAGCACCTCTTCCAGCTCATCAAGCCGTCACTCGATGATCTGGCCAAGGATGGCGCAGAGCCGCTGATCGCGGACATGGGTGCGGGCAAGTCCTATCTCGGGTTCATTCTCTATGATCTCTATCTGCGAGCCTTGGGGCGCGGGCAGATGTGGTCCGTCGAAGCGCGTGCAGAACTTGTCGCCAAGGCTCAAGCGCTGGCGCGCGACAGCGGCTTTGAGCGCATGCATTTTGTGGCGGGCGCGATTGCCACGGCGCGCCTGCCTCTTGCCGACGGCACACGCATCGGGCTTGTGACCGCGCTTCATGCCTGTGACACGGCAACAGACGATGCGATCCGCTTTGCACTTGCCCATGATGCGCGCTTCATCGCGCTGGTGCCGTGCTGTCAGGCCGAAGTCGCGCGCTTGCTTGATGACGTCAAACCATCCGGCGTCGCCGAACTGTGGCGGCGGCCGATGCATCGGCGGGAGTTTGCCTCCAACCTCACCAATGTGATCCGGGCGCTTTATCTTGAGGCGTGCGGCTACAAGGTGCGGGTCACCGAATTCACCGGCTTTGAGCATACGCTCAAGAATGAACTCATCCTGGCCGAGCGCATCCAGCGGACAAACGCCATGGCGGAACGTGCGCTCAAGGAACTTCTTGCGCAGATCCCGGTCAAGCCCGGCCTTCTGAAAGGCGACGCGCGCTTTACGCCTTCTGCCTGACGTCTTCGCTGCCGCGCCGCTCTTCGGCCTTGCGGGCGATATGGGCCTCAAGGCCCGGATATTGCCGGAAGAGCGACTGGAGATCGCGCTGGCGCAGCGTCAGCAATTCGCAATAGGTGGCGGCAATGACATCGGCATTGCGGGGCTGCGCCTTGATGAGCGCCACTTCGCCGAAGAAGTCGCCGCGCTTCAGCCGTACCGGATGCGGACGGACCATGACATCCACCTCGCCCGAGACGATGAAATACATCTCGCTGCCGGTTTCGCCCGCCTTGATGATCCGCTCGCCCTGCACCGCCAGCTGCGGCCGGAGAAGCTTGGCGATGCGGTCGATGCTTTCGCGCGCGACGCCGGTAAAGAGCGGCACCTTGGCAATCATGTCGGTCAGCTCAAGACCAAGGTCAAGCTTCGGGCGGTGCGACAGCGCCTTCATGCGGCGCAGGCGGTCGTTCTCCAGTTCCTCGAACACTTCCGCCGAGATCAACGACTGGTCGAGCTGCACGCGATATTCGGATTCCTCGATGGCCAGCGACAGGCGCTCGACCAGCCGCTGACGGATGAGGGTCGCGTAATCCGGATACTGGAGCTCCAGCGCCGAGTGCGTGGCATGGATCGAGGCCGCGCGGCTTGCGAGGATCACTTCAAGGCGCGCATAGGCGTCGTCGCCGATCACGGGTTTCAGCTGGTTCGCGCCGAATTCCTTGATGTCGGAGAGGATGCGGTCCTTGATGAGCATGATCTCGAAGCGCGCCGCGATCTCGCCCGCCAGCGGTCCTTCGATTCCGAACTCGCGGTGAAGCCACAAGGATGCACGGAAGCGCCAGGTGACGCGGTGATTGCGCCGGGACGCCTCGACATAGCCCGCCTCGCCGCGCGCGATCGTCGCGTCGAGCAGGCGGCCCGTATAGGCGAGCATCGTATCCACGACTTCGCGGTCGGCCAGACCGCGCTGCAGATAATCGATGCACAATTCCGTCTCGCGGTTGCAAGCCGAGATCAGCCCGACCATCAAGCGGTCGTCGGGGCCAAGCTCGGCGCGGAAACGCTGATCCTCCTCCATCGTCTGGGCGGGGCTTACGGCGTGTTCCAGACCGAGGCGCTTGGCGGCTTCGGCGACCTCGCGCTCGACGCGGGCGCGCGACAGCGCCAGCACGCGGTTCTTCACCATGCGCTCGCGGTCATCAAGCTTGTCGAGGCGCAGGAGCTTCATCAGCGGGCGCAGCGTGATCGCGTTCAGGAACAAGGTCGCGAGCACAAAGCCGATGGCCACTACGAAAATGTAGCGCCGCGTTTCGGCATCGATCAGCCCTGTATCGGCGACCGACAGGGCCAAGGCTGCGGTGACCGCGCCGCGCACACCGCCCCACCAGAGCACGGTCTTGTAGCGGATGCTGATCGGACCGGCGAGCCGCGCAAAGGCGATGACAGGCATCAGCCCGTAAAGCGAGAAGCCGCGTGCCACCAGGGCCGCAATGAAGACAACCGCAATGCCGTTCGCATCGGACATCGACAACTGGTTGATGGCATCGGGGAACTTCATCGCGGCCAGAACGAAGATGAGCAAAGTTGCCCAGAAGTCGAGCTGGCGCCAGATCGCCAGCAGCGCTTCCCATGTGCCGGGGGTAAGACGCGTGCGGGCGGTTGTCGAGACGGTGATCGCCGCCGTCACCACGGCGATGATGCCGGAAGCGCCCGCATAACGCTGGGCAATGATGAAGGAGAGATAGGCCAGTGCGACGGAAAGCGTCAGCTCGGTCACCATGAAGCCGCGCGCGAGCGGCACCAGCCAGCCGAAAATGCGGCCGAGCGCATAGCCGATGATGATGCCGCCCGTCATCGCGACGACGAACTCGACAGCAACATCAAGCACACCGCCTTCAGCGCCGGTGATGAGAAGCTGCAACAAGACCGCAAAGAGCGCGATGGCCGCGGCGTCGTTGAAAAGGCTTTCACCCTCCACAATCACGGAAAGCCGCCTTGGCGCGCCGATGTCGCGGAAAATGCTGAGGACGGCAGCGGTATCGGTCGGCGAGACGATGGCGCCCAGCACAAGCGCCGTCAGAAGGCTGATGCCGAGCATGAGATGCAGCGCATAGCCGACGGCCAGGCAGCACAGGACCACCGCCACAATCGCCAGCAGCATGACGGGCCAGATGTCATCAAACAGGCGGCGCGCGTCGATGGTCAGCCCGCCGGCAAAAAGGAGCGGCGGCAGGAAAAGATAAAGCAGGCTTTCCGAATCCGGACTGATATTGCCCACGCCGCGGAATATGTCGCCCAGCGCCCCATCCATGAGCGAGCCGGTCGCAATCGTTGCGCCAATCGCTGCACCGAAGACAGCGAGCAAGACCGAATAAGGCACGGCAACGCGCTTGGCTGCCGGCACCAGCATGCTGCCCACACCGAGCAGCGATACGGCACCAAGCACGCCAAGAATGGCCCCTGTCACGGCGTGGACTGGTTCGCTCATTCCCTCGACACTCGTCAGAACCGGGTTGGGTCAGCCAATTGCATACAAGCCTATGCCCCCAGAGGCTGCCCCAGAGACTGGCCCAGAGACTGGCCGAGCCCGGAAGGGCGTGAACCTACTCTGCCGCGAACGGCAACGGAAGGGCATCAATGCGGCAAAATGCGGATCCGGTCCCCCCGGCTATTCGAAACGGCGTTCCGGCCACCATGGAAAGAATTCCGGCATATCTTGAGAGACCTTGTCGGGAAATTGCGCCGGGCGCTTTTCAAGGAACGACATGACGCCCTCCTTGGCATCGGCCTGGCGGCCGCGGCCATAGACACCACGGCTGTCGATCTTGTGCGCTTCCATCGGGTGGTCTGCGCCCATCATCCGCCACAGCATCTGGCGGGTCAGCGCGACCGACACGGGGGCTGTATTGTCCACGATCTCGCGGGCGAGCGCCATTGCGGTGGGCAACAATTCCTCCGCCTTCACGACGCGGCTGACGAGGCCACGCGCACGCGCCTCCTCCGCACCGAACAGGCGGCCGGTATAGCACCACTCGGCCGCCGTCTGGATGCCGACAAGCCGCGGCAGGAACCAGCTGGAGCAGGCTTCCGGCACGATACCGCGCCGCGCAAAGACAAAGCCGAAGCGGGCGTCGTAACTTGCGATGCGGATATCCATCGGCAGCTGCATGGTCGCACCGATGCCGACCGATGCGCCGTTGATTGCCGCGATCACGGGCTTCAGGCATTCAAAAATCTTGAGGGTCAGCATTCCCCCGCTGTCGCGGATGGCGGGATTTGACCAGTCGATCACGCCATCGCGCATCGCACCCTTGCGCTCGGGCCGGTCGTCGCGCGCGTCATAGTCGAAGGTTTTCGCACCTGCTGACAGATCGGCGCCCGCGCAAAAGGCCTTGCCTGCCCCTGTCACGATCACCGCGCCCACATCATCATCCTTGTTGATGCGGTCGAATGCGTCCACCAGCTCGGTCATCATCATGCCAGTAAAGGCATTCATCTTCTCGGGGCGGTTGAGCGTTATCGTGGCGATGCGGTCGCGCACGTCATAGAGGATCTGCTGATAGGTCATGGGCGAGCTCCCGGTTTTTCTGCATGCAGCCTTTGTGGCGTGAAGGAAGCCCGCGCGAAACCCCTGACGTTACGTCGCCTGTTTCGCTGCGGTTGCCCGAATGTTCGCGCGGAAGCCTTGCTTCGTGGCCCACATGTTGGCGAGATAGGCGGGTCAGACCAGCGCATCAGGATTCTGCCATGCATCCCTCGGTTTACGCCGCAACGTCCCCCGACAAACCTGCCTATGTGATGGCCGGATCGGGCGAGACAGTCACCTATGGCGAGCTTGAGGCGCAGTCGAACCGCATCGCGCATCTTTTCCGCAAGCATGGCCTCAAGACCGGTGATTGCGTCGCGATTTTCATGGAGAACAACCGCCACTTCTTCATGGCGACATGGGCGGCGCAACGCTCGGGCCTCTATTACACCTGCATCTCGTCGCGCCTGACGGCAGGTGAAGTCGCCTATATCCTCAAGGACAGCGGCGCGAAAATGTTCATCAGCTCGCGCATGCTGGCGGGCGTTGCCAGTGCCGCGCTTTCGGAAGTGCCCGGAGTTGCCGGGCTGATGGTCGATGGTGAGGCGCCCGGCTTTCAATCCCTCGACAAGCTTCTCGCCGGACTGCCGATCACGCCGATTGAAGATCAGGCCGCAGGCGGCGACATGCTCTATTCATCGGGCACGACGGGCAAGCCCAAGGGCGTGAAAGGGTCCCTGTCCGGTCTGGCGATCACGGAGGGCGGACCGCTTCTGGGGCTCGTCTCGCTCCTCTACGGCATTGATGCCAACACCATCTATCTGTCGCCTGCGCCACTCTATCATGCGGCCCCTTTGCGCTATTGCATGAGCGTGCAGCGCCAGGGCGGCACCTGCATCATCATGGAGAATTTCGAGGCGGAGGCTGCCCTTGCGGCCATCGAACGCTTCAAGGTCACCCACAGCCAATGGGTGCCGACCATGTTCGTGCGCATGCTCAAGCTCGACGACGCCGCGCGCACGCGCCACGACCTGTCGAGCCATCGCTGTGCCATCCATGCTGCCGCGCCCTGCCCGGTTGAGGTCAAGCGGCGCATGATCGCATGGTGGGGGCCGATCATCCACGAGTACTACGCGGGCACCGAAGGGAACGGCTTTGTCTATTGCAACTCGGAGCAATGGCTGGCCCATCCCGGCACGGTCGGCAAGGCGATCCTCGGCGAAATCCATATTGTGGACGAAGACGGCAATGACCTTTCGGCAGGCGCCGAGGGGCTCGTCTATTTCGCCAACGGCCCGGTCTTTGAGTATCACAACGATCCCGAGCGGACGAAATCCAGCCGGAACGCGCAAGGCTGGTCCACGCTGGGCGATGTCGGCAGGCTGGATGAAGAAGGTTTCCTGCATCTGACCGACCGCAAGGCCTTCATGATCATTTCGGGCGGCGTGAACGTCTATCCGCAGGAAACCGAAAACGTGCTCATCGGCCACCCGAAAGTCGCCGATGTCGCGGTCATCGGTGTGCCGAACGAGGAGTTCGGCGAGGAAGTGAAGGCCGTTGTGCAGCCGGTCCATTGGCGCGAAGCCACGCCGGCACTCGCCGCCGAGCTGATGGCGTACGCACGCGCGCACCTTTCGCCGATCAAATGCCCGCGCAGCATTGACTTTGATCCAGAACTGCCGCGCCATCCGACGGGAAAACTCTACAAGCGGCTGATCCGCGACCGCTATTGGGGCAAGCGTGACAGCCGCATCGTCTGACAACGGCCATCCGGGCGATCCGCTTCTGCCGCCCGGGCTTTCGCTGGGCAAGGATGGCTTGCTGCGCCGCGAGGATTTCACCTCGGAGCGGCTTGAGTGGTACCGCCAGGAAATCGCCAAGCGCGGCGGCGCACCCTTCCTTTCGCCCGAGGAGCGCGATGCATCACGCGCAGCCGTGCTGGCGGATGTTGCCCCCGGCGAGGATGTCTGGGTGTTCGGTTATGGCTCGCTGATGTGGAACCCGGCGATCCATGTGAGCGGCACGAAAGTCGCCCGCGCGCATGGGCTCAAGCGCCAGTTTGCGCTTACGCTGGAACTGGGGCGCGGCACGCCGGAAAAACCGGGGCTCATGCTTGTTGTGGAGGAAATGCCCGGCCTGTGCTGGGGCGTCGCCCACCGGCTGGCACCCGGGCATGTGGAAAGCGAGACCGCGATCCTCTGGTCGCGCGAGATGCTGACCGGTGCCTATCAACCGCGCTGGGTTCCCCTTGACTGCCCCGGGGGGCCAGCAAGAGCCCTTACCTTTGCTGTCAACCGCACCCATCCGCGCTATACTGGCGCGCTGGAACCTGACGAAATCGCGCGACGCATTGCCAGGGCCGAGGGTGTTCTTGGCACGAATCGCGATTATCTGTACCGCACGCACGCGGAACTGGCCCGTCATGGGCTGGACGACCCGCATATTTCGGATATTTTTGCCCGGGTCTGCCGCCTGACCGGCGACAGGCCGGATCATCTGCCTGCTGGAGCCTGAGACATGAAAGAGCCGCGCAACATCGAACTGAACGACCTGCCCAAACTGGCCGGCCAGGAAGTGGGCGTATCCGACTGGCTGATGATCGATCAGGCGCGGATCAACCTTTTTGCCGAAGCAACGGGCGATCATCAGTGGATCCACACGGACCCGGAGCGGGCGGCGCGCGAATTGCCGACCAAGGGCACGATCGCGCATGGCTATCTGACCCTGTCGCTATTGCCGGCACTGGCCGCCGAGATCCTGAAAGTGACCGGCACGTCGCGCGGCATCAATTACGGGCTCAACAAGGTGCGCTTTACCTCGATGGTGCCGACCGGGAGCCGGGTACGCCTGCGCCAGAAAATCGTGACGGTCGAACCGCGCGCGGGCGGCATGCAGGTGATGAGCGAGTTTGCTGTCGAGGTTGAGGGCCAGGCCAAAGCCGCCTGCCTTGCCGAGACGATCAGCCTGCTCTTCCCCTGATTTTCGGCGCCGCTTTCGTCGCCAGCATCATCGCTGCCATGATTTCAGCGGCGAGATTGCGGTTTGAATCGAGCCAGACCTTCAGCCGGTCGAGGCTGGTAAAGAGCGCCTGAAGCTCCGCGCGGGTCCAGCCCTTGAACATCATGTCGATGCCCGGTGCGAGCGCCATCAGCGCGCGGGCAAGCGCTGCCTTTCCCGCCGGCGTGACGATGAGCACGCGGGAGCGCTTGTCCCCCGGCGCATCCTCAGCCTTCAGGAATTTTTTGGCGACAAGTTTGCTGACCGTCTTGGTCACGCCCGGCTGAGGTTGCTGGAACGAATGGGCAAGACCCGAGACCGTATGGGTCTCATAGTCGCGGCGCACCATGTGGTTCAGCACGGTGAATTGCGGCAGCGGCAGGCTGACTGCGGCGAGGGCGCGATTCGCCTGTGTCGTCGCCAATTGGTCGATGATACCGATCCACAGCAATGTCTGGAACGCCAGCGCCTGTTCGGGACTGACGCGGGTGAGCGCCGACAGGCGGGCCTGATCGCCCACCGCATCGTCCGCCGTCATCTCCCGCTTCGCCGCACGTTTTGCCATACATCAGCTTTTTCAGGCGCGGACGATGTCGTCAAGCCTGCGCCGCACCACAGCCTCCGGCATGTCCGCAAAGCCGAGGCGGAAGAACATCTGCAGGGTCTCACCCGATTGCGCGCCACAGATATCGTGGATGGCCCTGTAGGGGTCTGCCATCTCGGCAAATTCCTGCAGCGCCTGGCTGAGCGGCGCCAGCGCCACACCCGAAGCGGTTGCCTGAAGATTGGCGCGCACATAGGCGCGGCCCGACTCCACCTGCGCCACGCGGTCATTGGCGGCGGAAATGATCCAGGCGAAGGCGGGGGTCGTATCAACCTGGCTGTCGATGAAGCTGCGGGCCTGATCGCGCGCCATGCCGCCCTTCTCCATCTGCGCTTCCGGCGTCATCATGCCCAACGTCTTCAGCCACCAGAAGAACGGCCCATGCATGGTGAGCCCGTCCCGATGCTGCGCGATCTCGTCGGCACCGATGCGCATCAGATCGACCGACTCGCGGAAGGTGCGGTCGGTATCCACCTCGATCCGGAAGGCATCCTTGGCAATGGATTTGAGGGTGGCGATCGTCGAAGCATCCGTTGTTGCGGCAAAGCGCGTGCCGGGTCGGGCGGATGCTTCGGCAATCTTCCCAAGCTGTGAAGCCGATGGCGGGCGGGCGGGATCATAATCAACCTTGGCCGAGCGGCGTTGCAGGATGGCGGCAAAGAGCGGATCGGCATTGGGCACCGCATCGCCCAGCGTGATCCGCGCAAAGGGCGCATAGCCCACTTCGGCATCTGCCATGCCGCCCTCCGGGAAAAGGACGAGGCTTGCCCCCGGCCCCTCGCCATTCAACGCGAGCATCAGCGTTTCCAGAAAGCAGCCGCAGCCGACCATGATCTGGCGCGAATAGGGGTCCGTCATCGGCAGAAGCCGCGTGCGATCGGTCCACAGCGTGATCACGCCGGGTTCACGCAGATCGGCGAGCCAGCTTTGGCGGTTGTGCGGATTGGGCGCGAGCAACGCATAGGCAAGCGCGCGGCGGCGCGGATCGGTTTCGGAAGCAGGCGGGCCATTCCAGCTGTCGAGCACCCCGTCGGGCAGGCGGTCGCAGCGCGACAGGCCAAGGCCACCGGCGCCCAGCACGATGGCGGAACCGCCCAGCACGCGGATGAAGCGGCGGCGGGAAAGATTGGGCGTCGTCATGATTGCCTCCATTATATTCTTTGGAATATATCATTATTCCACGGAATGTAAAGGGGCGTCACCCCGACAATATGCGGATGGCCAGCGTGCCCTTTGTCTTCGCCGTGACGCGAACCAATTGGGCGGCGGGATCGTGGGCGACAGCAGCTTCGCCCGCATGTACGCGCACGCCGTTCGGATAGCGGCGGCGCGGCAGATAGATTTCGGTCGGCGCAGTGATGGCAGGATCGGCATCGATCACCGCCTCAAACGCGCCCGACGCGCTGTCAAAGCGCATCGCCGAAAGCGTGCCCTGTGCAGCCCGCACATAGGGGCGGCAAAAGCCGTCCACTGCCCTGCCGCCCGAATCCGGTTCGGCGGAATCACTCATCTGATCGACACTGAAGATCGACAGGTCTTCCTGGTTCCAGCCATCGCCAATGGCCGCATCGTTGCGGTTTGACGCCGTATAGTTCCATTGCGTGCCGTGGAGCAGGAGCTCGTCGAACACGTCATAGGTGATGTCGAGTGCGATGATGTGCTTTTCCCAGGGACCGGCGCTGCGGTCGCCCCTCGCCCACGCCGCATAGGCGGCTGCGCCATCAAGATCATAGGGTATGCCGAATTCGCCGATGAGCGTGGGCGCACCACCCAGTGAATCCGATGCGCCCTTGATCGTCGCCAGTTGCGAACGGAAATGCGCGCCGATCTCTCCCCGCCCATTCAGCATCTTGCCGTTGAAGGGGTTGAGCGAGGCGGGATACATGAAAACTTTGGTCACCAGCGTCACGATGTCATACCAGTGGCTGGCATTGACCGTGCGCGCGGGCATGCCCTTCGGGAACCCCTCGGTGTGGCCCTTGAAGGGATCAAGCTCGGCAAAAACCATGAAGCGCGGATTGACGGCGCGGATTTCGGTCGCCACGCGATTGAAGAACGGCAGCATGAAATCATGTTCGTGGTCGAGTTGGCGGCCCGACGCATGGGTAAAGAAGTCTTCTCGCACATCGCGTGGCACGCCTTTGTCGAGGCGATAGGCGCCTGCCGCCTCGAACGGGCATTGCCCGCCATTGCGCCAGATTGTGGCGCGTTTGGCATTCACAACATCCGTGCGGGCCACCGCCATCGCCATCGTGTTGATGTCGAATTGCACAATGGGAATGTTTCGGGGCTGGCCGCGCGCAACCAGAAGTCCGTCAAGCGGCGACCAGGCGGGGCCGGGTGTCACGCGTTCGGGATGTTCCGGCGTCTTCTTCGTGTGCTGCCACGACATCGCCTTGCCCGACCAGCCGGAGCCCGGCTCGTTCAGCGTGTCGAAGCCCAGAACATGGTCCATGTCCTTCACGCGCTCAGCCACCGCGCGCATCGCACCGAGATAATGCGACTGGAAATAATCCTGCACATTCATGCCGCCGACGCTGAATTGCGGCGTGAATGTGCGGCCGGCAAAGAACAGCGTCCACATGATCGCGTTGGCGGGCATGCGGTAATTCCATCCCCAGCTCATCTGGGAATAGTTTTCCTCCTGCCGCCCGCCGCGCTTTGGGTCATAGCGGTACTGCATCACGTTGACGGCATCGGCTTCATGGAACTTCGTGAAGTCGAGCCCGGCCGCCTCAAAAGTCCAGCCGGGTGCGCCGTCGCCACCCGTCATGCGGCTCCACACATCCTGATGGAAGTCGATGAAGACATAGAAGCCGTACTCGCCCGCCTTGCGGCAGACGGCTTCGAGATAATCAAGATAGGCGGTGTCGTATTGGCCGGGGCCTTTATGCTCGACGGCCTCCCAGGTGGTGAGAAGGCGCAGGGCATTGAAGCCCCAATGCCGCAGCCGCCCCAGATGCGCATTCGCTTCAGCCAGCGGAAACGGCCGACCGACAAAACTCACCTCGCGATGATCGGCAAAGTCGGTTGGAATGTTGGTGGTGCCATTCCTGAACGGCACTTTGCAGTCGCCACCCAGATTGACGCCGCGCAACAGGATGCGGCGGCCCGATGGCTCGCGGAACCAGTGACCGTCGATCTCAAGGGGCGGCAGGGACATGGCAGCGATCCTTCATTGCAGCAGCCGCACGCGGCGCATGGCGGGCGCGATTGTCGCCGTGACACCTGCATCAAAGCGCACACCATCGGCCTCGATACCATCAGCGAAGATGACGCCCTCGTCCATGCGCGATTCAATGACCAGGGGCTCTGCTGCGGTAACAACGCCGCGCGTGATGGTCGCGCCAAAGCCTTTGCCGGGCCACGCCTCGCGCACAGCAAAGCGCAAGGCGGGCGCGGCCGGATCAAGCCGTTCGCCGTCACCTGCAATCGAGCGCATCCAGCCGGTGCCGCCGGTGCCCGTTGACACGATGAGGCCGGAGGATGATTGCACCTCCTCCTCCTTGCCGAAGCGGATGCGGTAGCGCGCCGATTGGTGATTGGGTACACCGATGAAAATCTCGTTGAGGCCGCGGAGGGTCTGGCGGTCGCTGGTTGCGGCTTCGGCCAAAGTTGCCTCACGCATGGGGCGTTTGCCTGCCAGCGCTTCAGGCAGGGCCGCGATGAAATGCGGCACGTCAAAGGCCAAGAGACTGCCATCAATCACGCCGGGATCAGGATTGACGCCGGCCAGCGGCTGGCCGTCGAGATATTTTCCGGCATTCGCCACAAGGCCATCCTGCCCCACCGCCACCACCAGATCGTCGGGCGCAAACAGGAATTGGGCGACCATGGCGCGGCTGATCTCGGCGATCCTGATGTCGCTCGGCACGGCCTCGCGGATGCGGCGCACGGCGATCGATTGCGCGTCATCCTCGTGCACGGCGCGGGCAAAGTCGGTCGTGCCGCGCACAGACTGCGCCATGGCAAAGCGGGTCTGACCCTCTGTGCCATAGCGGGCAACCAGTGCCTGCTTGGCGCTGGGCCGTGTCAGGATGACGATACGGCTGTGCATGACGGCATCAACCCGGCTTTGCGCCGCCCGCCTTCATCGCATCGGCAAGATCAGACAGGACATCGCCGCCCAACGACAAATTCTGCAGCGCCGTGTTGCGGTTTGCCCAATCCTTGAAGGCCATGGCGGCGATGTGGGTGGCGGGCAATTCGCCCCAAGGCTTCATGCGGATGCGCGCGGCCTCGGCATCGGTTTCCGCCTCGCGCATGGCGGTGGCGGCGCGGGCGTCCGCCACGCGCTTCCGCTCGGCCTCCAGCGCCTCCTGGTTTTTCAGTTCGCTTTCGGCAAGCTCGCGCCGGTTCTGTTCCTCGCGCACTTTCAGATCATGCTCGTCGCCCTGGGCGGCGCGGCGTCGTTCGAACACGGCGCTGTCGGCCTTGCGCAGCAATTGCTCGCGCAATTCGGCTTCCAGCGCCTTGCGGATTTCGGGCGCGGGCTTGACGGAGAGCACCAGCACGCGGTCAACCGCGATGCCGTCGCCGGAAATCCGTGTGTCGCGCGTGATCGTTCCGATGACCGCCGAGGAAAGGTCACCCGCCTTGTTCAGGGCCGCATCCAGCGTTGAACTGACGAGCGCGTCGCGGCAGGCCGATTGCACGATGGCGCGCAGCCGCTCCACCACCTGTTTCATCGGTTCGCCCACGTGGCGGCCGGTTTTGAGATCTATCGCAAAATCCTGGCGCGAGGCGGCCGTTTCGGGTTCGGCGATGCGATAGGTCAACTGACCCTGCACGGTGACGGTCTGGTAATCGGCCGTCATGGCCTCGACCGAGAAAATGTCGTCGCGCGTATCAACGGGAACGGCGGCAGCCGTTGTCGTCGGCGTGTAGATGAGCCCGCCAATGCCAAGGCCCTTGCGGCGCATGCGGCCCGAACTGAACATCAGCACATAGTCGGTCGGGCGCGAGCGGAAGAAGTGGAAACCCAGCATGCGAATCGTCCCCCTGAAGCGGCGGTTTCACCGGCAAGGTTCGCCCAAGCTGCGCCCGATGCAACCGGTCAATCCGACTTCACGCTGAGATTGTTCCCCTCCGGATCATTGAACCAGGCGATTTTCGCCCGGCGATCCGGCGCATGCCAGATGCCCAGATCATCCTGCCCGAAGCCGGGATAGATGATGGTCGCAACGCCTTTTTCCTTCAGCGCAAGGATCGCCGCGTTGATGTCCGGCACTTCCCAGCCGAGCACCGTGTGGGCCGACGGCGTGTGATCTTCGATGGTGGTGAGGCGCAGGATCGCCGCCCCGCCAAGGTCAAAGGTCGTGCCGAAAGGATCTTCGAAGAGCAGGGTCAGGCCCAAGACATCGCGATAAAACGGTTTCAGCTTCTCGCGGTCGCGCGTGAAGATGAAAGATACCGGCTTGCATGTGGTGAGAATGCCCATGCGCGTGCTCCATAGCGGTGAGACCGGCGGAGATTACACGATGAAATTGGCTGGGGCGCCAGGATTCGAACCTGGGAATGCCGGAATCAAAATCCGGTGCCTTACCGCTTGGCGACGCCCCAATGCGCGCGCCTCATAGCCTTGGCACGCGCCAGAAACAAGGGTTGAGGCGCCCTAGGGCGCGCCGCCCAGCAACCGGGCCAGAACATCCGGCGCATCCGTGCAGACCGCGTCACAGCCAAGGTCCATCACCCGGCGCATTTCGGCGGGGTCATTGACGGTCCAGCAGGCAAGTTTCAGCCCCAGCGCCTTTGTGCGCGCGGCCGTATCGGCGGTGACATCCACATGGTTGGGGAACCACGCGTCGCCGCCGGCCGCCTTTACCGCACCCTGCAGTGAACCGTGTTCGCGGCCATGAAAGCCCGCCTCCCATGGCGCGCCTTTGGCATTGAGCGCGCGGAAGATTTCCAGCACCGGCGCGGGCGGCGGGTGATCGCTGGCAGGCGGCGGCACATCGCCAAACCAGCTTTGCGGCAATGTCGTCATGCGGGTTTCAACGCCGGGCGCCTTTTTCTTGGCCAGCACGAGGCAATTCCAATCAAACGCCACAAACGTGGTGCGCGCGACAAAATCCTCCTCACGCACAAGGCGGGCGGCGGCGTCTGCAAGCGCTTCGGGGGTTGAGGATTTGTGCGGCTCCAGAAGCGACGTTTTCAGTTCGATCCACAAACGCGCGTGGGGGCTTTTGGCCTTGGCGAGGCGGATGACATCGCGCAAAAGCGGAATGCGCTCGCCATCAAGCCGCGCCTGTTTGGGGTGGTGTCTGGCGTAGGACGAGCCGGGTTTCAGCGCGCCGACATCATAGGCATGCAGCTCTTTCACCGTCAGGTCTTTGAGGAGCGGCCCGGTCTGTTCCAGGAATCTGCCATCGGGCCCACGCACCAGTTCGGGCTTCAGGGCTTCATCGTGGAACACAACCAGTTCGCCATCGCGCGACAGATGCACATCGAGTTCCATGCCATCGCAGCCAAGATCAAGCGCGCCACGAAAGGCGGCCATCGTATTCTCGGGCCACAGATCAGCACCGCCGCGATGGGCGATGTTGAGAACTTTTGACGGTGCGCTCACAGGTATTTCTCCATCAGCACGAAATCGAGGCCGTCTGACTGCTCGCGCCCAAAATCGCGCCAGCCCATGGCCACATAAAATGCAATCGCTTTGGTATTGCCTTCAACCACATCCAGCCATGCGCGCTTTTCGCCGCGGGCGGCAATTTCGGCAAGGGCCGCCGCATTGAGCGCGCCGCCCACGCCCCTTCGCTGGCACAAGGGATCCACATAGAGGTGCCAGAGGTAACCCGCCTTTTCGGGATCATCCGCCTTCCCCAGCGAATAGAAGCCCGCAATGGTTCCATCGAGAATGGCGAGGCGCAGTTCGGTGATGCGTCTGTCGAACGCACGCTCCAGCATGGCGGGCGCGTCATCAATGTCGGCCTGCGGCAGAAGCCCGACATAGGCATCAAGCCATGAACGCAGGGCCGGCCCGCGCAATTGATCGCGATCAGCTTCCGTTGCGGGGCGGATGATGAGCGTCATCGATCAGTGTTCGCCGCCGCGCGGCTTGTTCTTGCCCAGAAACCCGAACAAATGCCCCGCCACATTGCGCATCTGGATCTGTTCTGACCCTTCCGTGATGCGATAGCGGCGATGGTGGCGATAGATGTGCTCGAACGGCTTGTGGCGCGAATAACCCATGCCGCCATGCACCTGCATGGCCCAGTCGGCTGCCTCGCAGCAGAAGCGGTTTGCCCAGTAATTGCACATCGACACTTTGTCGGAGAGATAGAGCTGGATTTCCGGCCCCGTCATCTGGTCCATTTCCCACGCCGTTTTCTGGATAAGAAGGCGCAGCATTTCGGCCTGCGTCATCAGCTCCACCGTCGGGAACTGGATCGCCTGATTGGCAGAAAGCGGTTTGCCGAAGGGCTTGCGCAGGCCCGCATATTCAACCGCCTCGTTCAGGCAATAGACGCCCGCGCCCAGTGACGATGCTGCCTGGCGGATGCGGTTTTCGTGCACAAAGTGGCGCGCCAGCACGAGGCCATTGTCGACGGGGCCGAAGACGGCGCTGTCGGGCACAAAGACGTCCTTGAATGTCACATGCGCATGGTCGGTCGGCATGTTGAAGGTCCAGTAATAGAACTCGACCTTCACGCCCGGCGCCTTCATCGGCACGAGGAAGCAGGTGATGCCGCGCGCATCGCCATCCTTGCCGCTGGTGCGCACGAAGACCATGTCGAAGTTGGCGACGTGGACGCCCGTGTTCCACATCTTCTCGCCATTGATGCGCCAGCCACCCTCCACTTTCTCCGCCCGCGTTTCCATCCAGGTGGCGTCTGAACCGTGATTGGGCTCTGTCAGGCCAAAGGCCACGCGATGCGTGCCCGCGAGCATGCCGGTGATGAATTCATCCTTCTGCGCCGGCGTTCCGAAATCGCGGAACATCAGCACCTGGGGGAAGTTGCCGACAATCGAGCTTTCGTTCTGAAGATCGTTGTGGAGGCCAAGCCCCTTGGCGGCAAGGTGCTCGCGGATGGTGGCCATGGCGAGATTGCCGATATTCTCGCCGCCATACTCCTTGGGCAGCGCAAGCCGCAGAAAGCCTGCTTTGTCGGCGCGGCGACGCATCTCGCGCAGCAGATCCTCCCAATCCTTGCGCGGCAAGCCGTCGTGATCCCAATCGGTGCGCGCATGCTCGCGCCGGTGATCGAAGAAGCGGATGTTGTCATCCTGACTTTCAAGCGGCTTGATCTCGCGCGCGATGAAATCATCCATGCGGGCGATGAGCGCCGTGACGTGGTCAGGAATGCGGAAATCCATGGGCAGGCTCCAATGGCAAAGCGGAATGGCGTTATGCGCCAAGCTTACCGCGCCATGGGGGCGTGTCGAGGAGGCAGATCAAGGCGGTGGCGTGGTTTGCCCAGCCTACCAGGGCGTGTTTTCCCAAACGACAATGCCGTTGACGGTGATCGCCTTCAGGACGGCGTGGCCCGAGGGAAGAACGGCGATGATATACTTCCATCTCCTCCCCCGGGACTCGTCGAAATCTGACGGCACCCGCGGCATTCCACCAAGTGTCGTCTCCTGGATTCCAAATGATAGCGCCAGACGCCCGTATGGCTGGTCTCTGTTGTCCATAGGACGGAATTCTTCCACAGTCCCGCGGATTACAAAGTCAGCCGCAGCATCCGCATCTTTGAGTTCGCGAGTCACAGAAAGAGGGCGTTCAACATTGCCATCCAGCTGGACGGCAACGAACACTGTTTCTCCCCAGCGGAGGTCAGAAAAGTACCGGTCAGTTCCAGAAATCGAGTCGAACGAATAGTTCAATTTGAATGGAAAATTCATCGGGACGAATTCGTCTGTCATAGCCGAGAGGGAAATCTCCCTGCCGTGCGCAAGTGCGAGAATTGCTGGCCCAATGGCGACCCCACAAACGAGTGACAGGAGCAAGCCAACGACCAGAATTTGTGCGCTCAACTTAGGAGAGCGAAGCATGGCGCCTCCTGTTCCTCGACCATGCAATCTTGCGTGCGACTGGCAAGGCTACTGCAAACATCGGTGTGAGAGCCAATATTAAAATTATGAACACATGATAGAATGAATCCTTCACGTAATCCACCGGCTCGAAATACATGATCCCTTGCCCCATCCAAACACCGATAAATGCACCTGCGACGGTCAAGAGTGGCCAGTCTACCTGATGCCACCCTCTGACCAGCGCCCATCCGGTCAACATTACCCCGCATGCGACCTGCAGACTTCGCGCGCTCTCCTCGTCAAGCATCAACACCGCTAATGCGGCGGTCGAAGCGGCAATGGCGAACAGCGTGTCTGAAGCAGGGATTCGCCGTGCAGAGCTGACAAGCAATGTGAGCACACACGCGAATAGCGGCGGAACAAACGCATATGCGACTGGTTCGATAAACCAATAGAGACCGATCCCATCAGCGAGCGCCTTTCCCAGCATCGCAACGGTCCAAGCGCGCGCAAGGCGATAGGTGATGCTGTCTGTCCGAAACTGCGCGAAAAGAGACCACACGACAATTGTCACCGGTACAATCAGAACTTCACCGATCATGCCACTGGTTAGTACTTCAGCCCACAGCGGCGAGACGGGACTTCTCACCTCGACAACGTAATCCGGGGCGAAGAGAGTGAAGAGCAGCGGTCGCGCTGAGTATGAGACAAGAACTCCAAGCGCAAAGAAGGCTGTCGCTAGCACCGGCGTGCCGCCAAAATTCCAGCCAGCAGCAAAGCAAATGCCCACGAGAATTAAGCCTCGCAATAGCATCGCTCGCTCTATCATTGCGGCACCCCAATCAATTGGGTGAACAGCAGCAATGATGCTGAATGCAATCCAAATGACGGCAATCGAAGCTGCAAGCTTTCCTTTGCCCGACCAAGCAACGCCAAGAGCGCCCAATCCAACAAGCATGTGCATCTCTGAGGCCGTGACCCCTAGTTGATAGAGCGCAACCAGAAACCAGAACGTCGCGCCAAACGAGACGCCAGCAATCACCAGCGCAAACTCGCGCAAGAGCGTTCCCCGCCCCGATGCCCACGCGGCGGCGATAATGGAGGCCCAGAAGGCAGCAGCCAGGAGGATGAGGCGCTCGATCTTGCGAGGCGCGTCGTCAAGGGCAGACACACCCATGAACGCGCCGGTTACAGCCAGCGTGACCAGAAGGAGAATGCCGATGCCGCGCCAGTCTGCATTGCGTATTTCGCGTGCGATCATGCGGAGCGGGCGAACGCGCGTTTCCGATGCGCGATAGCTCGCACCTGGCTCTGGCACATTCTTTTCAGGCTGCTGCGCAAGCATGTTGCGCTCCCCGGCCTTCAAACCCCTTCGGGTCAGTCTGACGCTGGACGGACAGGCCCGCAACCCTCATTTGCATGAGCCTCTGCTTGCACTGCGTCACATCTCATCACCATGATTTTCATACTCAAGCAAGTCCCCCGGCGTGCAGTCGAGGGCCTTGCAGATGGCCTCCAGCGTATCGAAGCGCACGCCCTTCACCTTGCCGGTGCGCAGCAGCGAGAGGTTCGCCTCCGTGATGCCGATTTCGGCGGCAAGGTCTTTTGCCCGCTTCTTGCGCAACGCCAGCATGACATCGAGCCGGACGATGATCGGCATCAGACGAAGGCCTCGTTCTCGGCACGCAGGCGGCTTGCCGTTTCCAGCACCCGCGCCAGCGTGCGGGCGATCGCCGAAAGCGTGAGGCCCAGAACGCCCAGCACCAGCGTGGACGGCTCCATCTCAACCGAAAAAACGCCGGTGCCCCGCACGAATTCACCAAGGCTGGGGCCGAACACCGCGAGCCACAGGGCTGCCGACCACAGCGCATCGCCGATGGCAGCGATGAGCTTCATGCTGGCGGCATCGAACAATCCGCCTTGTGCCACAACACCCAGATAACGCTGGGCGGACCAAAGGCCCCAGGCCAGCGCGATGAGCGGTGCCGCTTCGATCAAATGAAAATTGAGGAATTGCCAGTTGCGGTGATTGCGCAGTTCATCGCTGAAGTCATTTTCGGTGAGGACGCTTACCACCGGCAAAATCACATGCTGCACAAGGATCATGACAGCCACGATCCAGAACACCACCTGGACGGCGATGCGCAGACCCTCGGCCCTTTTGCCGGCGTCTTTCACGGTTTCTTCCCAAAGCCGGGCGGCGCTGTTTTGCATCTTTGATCTCCTTGCTGTGTAACGCTCATATATTATTGTATGACGATAATCAATAGGCATTAAGCAGAAATTTCTATCGCGCTTCACGCCAGGCCGCTGCGCGGGCGTAACCCCCGACCGCAGCTTTGCTATAAGGGTGCGATGGGGACTGAATCGACAGGCAAAAGGCCCGGACCTTTGCGCACCGCGTTCCTGCGGGTGTGGCGGCCTGTTGCCGATGCCAGCGACCGGCTGGTCATGCATGACGGGCTCGAGATCGCGGGCTCGATGGCGTTCTCGGCGATCCTTGCGCTTTTTCCCTTTCTCATCTTCCTGTTTGCGGCGGCGGCGTTCTTCGACCTTGAAGGCACCGCGCGCGAGGTCGCCGAGTATGTTTTCGGCACGCTGCCGCCGGAGGTGGCAGACGCGCTTTCGGCGCCGCTGATGGAGGCCATGCGCATCCGCGATCCAGACCTTCTCACCATCGGTGCCGTTCTGGCGCTGTGGGCCGCATCCAACGGCGTCGAAACATTGCGCACCGGTCTGACGCGGGCCTATGACGCGATGGAGGAGCGGTCGGTCATCCGCCGCCGGATCGAGAGCATTTTCATCGTCATCCTCAGCGTCGCGCTGGCGCTGGTGATCGGCTACCTCACCGTTGTGTCAAACCTTCTCTGGCCGGAGACGAGTTCCATCCTCCCGCAGGCGGCAGTCGATTTTGCCAATGCGCTTTTCGGCAATGCCGTCTTCCACTACGCCATCGCCTTCGTGATCCTGTTCCTCGCGCTCCTGCTGTCGCATCTGTGGCTGCCGGGCGGACATCGCAGCGTGCGCCAGGTGCTTCCCGGCGTGCTGCTGACTTCCTTCGCATGGCTTGTTCTGGCGGCGGGATTTTCGGCCTATCTGTCGCAGTTCGGCAGCTATGTGACACTTTATGGCGGGCTTGGCGGCGTAGCGGCGGCGATGGTGTTCTTCTACTTCACGGCGACCGTCATTCTCTTCGGGGCGGAACTCAACCGGGCGCTCAAATCCTTTGCCGCCAAGGCATGACAGGCGATTTCGGGGGCCTGAAACCGCCCTGAATCTGCGGCTTTACAGGCACGCAGGCGCGCGGCTATAACCCCGCCTCCCCGACTGGCGGCAGTGACGGAGAGTAGCTCAGCCTGGTAGAGCACTGTGTTCGGGACGCAGGGGCCGGAGGTTCGAATCCTCTCTCTCCGACCAAAACTTCCGCTGGTTGAAACGCACCCTTGAGTCCGGACCCATCCGGAGACCCTGGGCGCAAAGAAAGTCTGTGTGCGGCCATGACCGCAATGAATGATCCAGCGGCGGAAGGAATTCCGCCCGCACGGCCTGGCGTCTTTGCTGCCTACCGGCGCGAAGTGAATGCGATGCTGCGTCTTGCGTCGCCCATCATGGCAACGCAGATGCTGTGGATGGCTGTCGGCATTGCCGATGTCATCATGATCGGCACGCTGGGCGCAGGGCCGCTGGCTGCCGTCGCGCTGGGATCAGCCGTATTCTATTTCTTCTTTGTTCCGGCGATGGGCTTCCTGCAGGCGGTGTCACCGGTTGCCGCGCAGCGCATCGGCGCGGACATTCACGGGCTTGACCGCACGAAGCGCCTTGCAGCGACGACCGATGACCTGCGCGACACATGCCGCAGCGGATTGTGGGTTGCTGTGCTCGGCTCTCTGCCGATCATCATCATCATGCTTTTCAGCCAGACCATGCTTGTAGCACTGGGACAGGATGAGGAGCTGGCGGCGCAAGGCGCGCTCTACAACTACCTGCGGCTGCCTGCCCTGCCTTTCATCTTCATGCTGATCGCCATGCGCGGCTTTGCAGCCGCGATGAACCGGCCACGCCCGGCGCTGGCGATTGCCTTTGTCATGTTCTGCGTCAACGTCTTCCTCAACTGGGTTCTCATCTTCGGCAATCTGGGTGCGCCCGCGCTCGGCATTGGCGGTGCTGCGATTGCCAGCACGATTGCCGACATCATCGGCTTTGGGCTGATGGCACTCGTGTTCCGGTTTGATGCGGACTTCCACGCTGTTCACGCAATGCACAATTTCCTGCAGGTGAACTGGAAGCGCGTGCGCGAGATTGCGCGCATCGGCTGGCCCATTGCGCTGTCGATGAGTTTTGAAGTCGGGGTCTTCTCGGCGGCCGTTGCGCTCATCGGGCTCTTTGGCGCCGATGCGGTCGCGGGCCACCAGATTGCGATCAATGTCGCCTCGGTCACCTTCATGGTGCCGATGGCGATCGGCTCTGCTGCAGCCGTGCGCGTCGGCTATGCGGCCGGGGCGCGCAATCCTGCCGGCATGCGCATTTCGGGCCATGCGGCCATCCTGATGTCGGCCTGCTTCATGTTCGCCATGGGCATTGTGATGTGGTTTGCGCCGCAGGTCATCGTTGCGCTTTATCTTGATCCCGATGATCCGCAGAATCTGGCCGCTGCCGCCTTTGCCGCATCGTTCCTTGGCGTGGCTGCTTTGTTCCAGCTCTTTGACGGGTTGCAGGTTTCGGCGGCGGGCGCGTTGCGCGGCCTCAAGGACACGCGGGTGCCGATGTTCATTGCAGGCACTGCCTATTGGCTGATCGCCTTTCCGGCAGCGGCACTGCTTGGCTTTCAGGAAGGGCTCGGTGCGACCGGCGTTTGGTACGGCCTCGCCCTTGGGCTCCTCGTCGCCGCGATCCTGATGGTCGCGCGCTTCGAGCTATTGAGCCGCAAGGGGGTGGTGGCAGGGTGATCCCCGGCCGCGCGCGAGAGCAGTTCGCTTTGCCAAGCCAACGCCAACCTCACACCACGCCCTCTGCCCGCAGGGCCGCGATTTCCTTGTCGGAGTACCCCAGCTCGCCCAGGATTTCGTCCGTGTGCTCACCCAAGAGCGGTGCGCGGTGGCGGATGGTGCCCGGCGTGTCCGACAATTTCACCGGCGTGCGGGCAAGCGGTGCTGGTTTCAGCGCGCCGGGATAGTCGACCTTCTCCAGAAGGCCGATGGCGTTGACATGCGGGTCATCCAGCAATTGCTGCGGTGAGTAGACGGGGCCTGCGGGCACGCGGCCCTTTTCAAAAATTGCCAGCGCCTCGGCCACCGTCATGTTGCGGCAGAAATCCTCCGTGATGCGCGAAAGCACAGCGCCGTTGTTGCCGCGCAATTCATCAGTCAGGAAACGCGGGTCCTGTTCCAGCTCGGGTCGCCCTACGAGCTTTGCCCAGCGGCGGAAAAGCTGGTTGCCGTTGATGAGCACGATCACCCAGCCATCCCTGCATTTCACGATGTCGGAAGGTCCTGCTGTCTGGCCCCGGTTGAGCGTGCCCTGGCGGTTGAGGTCGAGCATGCCCTGCTCGATCAGCGTGCCCGAAAAGAACGTGACGGCCGTTGCCAGAAGCGCACCCTCCACCACCTGCCCGCGCCCCGTCTGGTCGCGCGCCATCAGCGCCGCCAGCGTGCCGAGCGCGGCAAGGGATGCTGTGCCGAAATCAACCCATGGTGCCTGGCTGCGCACGGGCTGCGTCGGCGAACCGGAGAACCACGCCGAGCCGCTCATGGCCTGCGCCACGCCATCAAACCCCACGCGGTCCGAATACGGACCACCATGGCCAAAGGCCGATACCGTCGTGAGGATGATGCGCGGATTGACGTCGGAAAGAGTCGCGTAATCCAGTCCCATATCCTTCAGCGTCTGCGGTGGCAGATTGGCGATCACCACATCCGCGCTGGCTGCCAGCTGATGTGCGATGGCGCGGCCACGCGCGGTCATCGGGTCAAGCGTCATGCCGCGCTTGTTCCGGTTCATCTGGAGAAAGAGCGCGCCTTCGCGGTCGCGCGAATTGTCGTGGTCGAGCACGGGTGTGAGGTAGCGGTCTTCGCTGCCCTCGCGCTTTTCGATGCGGATTACATCGGCGCCCAGATCGGCGAGCAGCGCGCCACAATAAGGTCCGGCGATGTAGCGGCCGAAATCCAGGACCCGTACACCCGTCAACACGCCGGTCATGATGCACTCTCCCTTATGGCAGATCGCGCGCGGGCAATTCTGGCGCGGGTGATCCCATGGTTTCCTAGGGTCTTGGGGACAACAGCGCAAGCGGCCAGCGATGGCTCAGGCTTCGAGCGGCAGCGCCAGGCTGGCGATGAGGCCGGGGCTCGCATCGTCCAGTTCCAGCGTGCCCTCATGCAGCTGGGCAACGGCCGCAACCAGGCTCAAGCCCAGACCGCTGCCCGGCGTGTTGCGGCTCGCCTCCAGCCGGACAAAGCGCTGAAGCACACGCTCGCGCTCGGCCAAGGGAATGCCCGGCCCGTTGTCGCGCACGCACAAGGCTGCGCGGCCCACCCCGCGCTGCACCCACACGCTGACGGCGCCGCCTGCGGGCGTGTATTTGATCGCGTTGTCGATCATGTTGCCGAGCGCCTGCGAGATGAGGCTGCGGTCACCGCGGCACATCACCGGTGGCCCGCTGACGGCTCGGAAGGCGATAGAATTTGCCTCGGCCACAGGCTCGTACAACTCACTCATGTCGCGCACGATGGCGGCCAGATCAACTTCCGCGAAATTCTCGCGCAAGACGCCTGATTCAGCGCGCGTGATAAGAAGCAGCGAGTTGAAGGTCGAGATCAGGCTGTCGGCGTCGCTGATCGCCTGCTCCAGCGCGTCACGGTATTCTGTGTCGCCCTGCGGCTTCATCAGGGTTACTTCCAGCCGCGAGCGCAGCCGGTTCAAAGGCGTGCGCAGATCATGGGCGATATTGTCGGAGACTTCGCGCATACCGGCCATCAGGCGGGAGATCTGGTCGAGCATGTCGTTCAGATTGGTTGCCAGCTCGTCGAACTCGTCGCCGATGCCGGTCACCGGCACGCGGCGGGAAAGATCGCCATCCATGATGTCGCGGCTGGTGCGGTTGATCGCATCGATGCGGCGCATCATGTTGCGCGAGATGAGGAAGCCACCGACCAGGCCCAGCGCCAGGGTGAGCGCGCCCGCCCAGAGGAGCGCATCGGTGATGAGGTCCTCCACCCCGCGCCGGTCCACCACGTCGCGGCCAACGAGCAGGTAGAAATTTCCCGCAAGGCGGAACTGGCGCGCACGGACCAGACGCTTCTCGATGCCGTCGACAACCTGACGGTCGTAGGTGAAGTTCATGTAGCCGTTGGGTTCGCGCTCGGCATCCGCCGGCCACACCAGAAGATTGCCCGCAATGCGCGAGAGATCCGCATTGGCCAGGAGGTAAAGGCTCGATTCCGAGCGCGAGCTCCGCTCGATGATGATCTGGCGCAGCCCCGGCAGGCCGCGCTGCCGGTATTGCTCTTCAAGGCCCGTGATCTCGGCAACCAGCGTCTCATCCGTCTGCGTCGCCATGAAGGATGACGTCGAAACGTAGATGAAGCCGATCAGAAGTGCCGCGGATACGGCAAAGACCATGACGAAGACGAGCGCCAGCCGGAAGGCTGTGGTGCGGAGGAGCTTAAGCGCCCGCACGCAGGCAATACCCGGCGCCGCGCACAGTGTGCAGCAGCGGCTCGTCAAATCCCTTGTCGATCTTGGCGCGCAGGCGCGAGATGTGCACGTCAATCACGTTGGTCTGCGGATCGAAATGATAGTCCCAGACATTTTCGAGCAGCATCGTGCGCGTCACCACCTGCCCGGCATGGCGCATCAGATATTCCAGCAGCAGGAATTCGCGCGGCTGAAGGTCAATCGCCTGCCCGGCGCGCGTGGCCGTGCGGGAGAGAAGGTCAAGGTCAAGGTTGCCGACCTGAAGCCGCGTCTGCACCGCGGCAGGCTGGCGACGGCGCACCAGCGCCTCCACACGCGCCAGAAGCTCGGCAAAGGCGTAAGGCTTGGTCAGATAGTCATCGCCGCCGGCCTTCAGGCCCTTCACGCGGTCATCGACATCGCCCAGGGCGCTCAGGAACAAGACCGGCGTTTCATTGCCGTCCTCGCGCATGCGCTTCACGAGCGAGAGGCCGTCAAGGCGCGGCAGCATGCGATCGACAATCGCCGCGTCATAGGACTGGCCACGCGCGAGTTCGAGGCCCTCGACCCCGTCTGGCGCATGATCGACCACATGACCGCTCTCGCGCAGACCCTTGATCAGGTAATTCGCGGTTTCACGGTCGTCTTCAACGACGAGGACGCGCATCTGGTCGCTATTGCTTTCAGCTGAAGTAAATGTCTGGAGGGTCATGACCATAGCCTGCAATGAGGTCCCAAGGGAAGGTGCGGGCGCGGCCCTAACGGCAGCGTGGGAGGCGGCCCGCCTTCGGATCGGTTGGGGAAAAAGCGTCCGCACCGGGAGCAACACGGGGGGAAGGATCGGCGGCTCCCGGCGCGGACTACAGCGGCTCCCATACGGGGCGTGGAAACCGCCGGTACATGGCGGGCAGGATCAACCCTGCCCGAGATCAAGTGCGACAAAACGCTGACGGCCATTGCTTTCGACCAGGAGCATCACCGTGCGGCGGCCAGCGGCACGCGCGCCATCGACGGCGGCTTTCACGTCGGCAGGCGTCGCAACGTCGCTGTTGTTGACAGCAAGGATCACATCGCCCGGCTGAAGGCCCTTGTCGGCAGCATCGCTGCCCGGCTCAACTCCAACGATCTGCACGCCGGAGACGATAACCTGCCCATTGGGACCGGCCACATTGTTCTCGACGCGACCCAGCGAAAGACCCGGCAACGAATCCTCCACCTGCGGGGCAATCGTCGAGGGGTCAATCGACGCCTCTTGCACACCAGGGCGGGTGCCCAGATTTGCCGTCAGCGTGACCATCTGGCCGTCGCGCAGCACTTCAAACGTCTGCGCCGTGCCGGGATCAAGGCTGCCCACGATGCGGGCAAGGCCGCGGCTGTCGGCAACATCCTGCCCGCCGGCTTTCAGGATCACGTCACCACGCTGGAAACCGGCCTGAGCTGCGGGACCATCCGCATCAATGGCGGCGATCAGCGCGCCTTTGGGTGCATCAAGGCCAAGGGCCCGGGCCATGTCCGCGTCGATGGCCTGCATCTGGATGCCGAGCCAGCCACGCGCAACCGATCCTGTCGCCCGCAGATCGGCAACGATTGTCTGGATGGTGGAAGCCGGGATCGCAAAGCCGATGCCCACGCTGCCGCCTGAGGGCGAGTAGATCGCCGTGTTCATGCCGACGACGCGGCCATTGAGGTCAAAGGCCGGTCCGCCGGAATTGCCGCGATTGATCGAGGCATCGATCTGGAAGAAATCCGTATAGGGGCCAGAGCCGATGTCGCGGCTGCGCGCAGACACAATGCCCGCCGTCACCGTTCCCTCAAGGCCAAAGGGATTGCCGACTGCAACCACCCAGTCGCCCACGCGGACTTTGCTGTCATCAGCAAACTCGACATAAGGCAGTTCAGCGCCTGCATCGATTTTCAGGAGGGCGATGTCGGTTGCCTCGTCGCGGCCGACAAGGGTTGCATCAATCTCGCGCCCATCGGACATGATGACCGTGATCTTCGTTGCGCCTTCGATCACGTGGTTGTTGGTGATGACGAAGCCGTCCTTGTCCACCACAAAACCCGAGCCCATCGACATGCCTTGCGGGCCGGGCTGGGGTTCCGGCTGGCGGCCACGGCGGCCGCCGCGCGGGCCTGAATTGGGGCGCTCTTCGAACTGGTCGCGGAAACGATCCATGAAGGGCTGAAGGCGCGGATCAACCGGTGTCTCGAAATTGGCAACGGTGGCCGTGACTTCGGCGCGCACGCTGACAACGGCAGGCGCCACGCGCTCCACCACTTCAGCAAAAGACAGCGGATAGGCCGAGGGACCGACAGCCGTTCCCGCCACCGGCACGATTGCAGCCGATGTGGTCACACCCGCAATGGCGGGCGCGGCGGAATCAATGGCCAGCGCCGGCTCGGTGTCGAGGAGGCGCGGCGCGAGTGCACCGATCGCCACAAGGCCGATGGCCGACGCGCCGAGCAACAGGCTGCGCAGGAGATTGCCCTTGCGCCGCGTTGGCTGGGTAACCGGCGTGATGGCATCCTGTTCCGGGGTGGGGACGTGATCGAATTCTGACGGCGTCATGTCGTTCCTCATCTGGTTCGCATCCGGTTCGTATCTGGTTCGTATCTGTTTCTGGCGCAGCCCACCCCGCCCCCGCCGGGCAGTATTCTGCGTCGCTGTTGCATCGCTGGGAGGGAGATCACCCCGATTAGTGGGTCAAATCATGGCGGTTGGCGCCTTACCCGCGCCTGTCGCCTGCATGAAAAGGAGTTCAGGTTGATTTCACGGCTCGCGGGCGCGAATGGCCGCGATCTCGGCCTCTTCGGCCGGTGACAAGGCTGCGGCGTCGCCCAGGTCATTGGCCGGTACCTTGCGCCGACGAAGGTAAATGACAACACCCACCACGCCTGCGCCCAGGATGATGAACGGGCCGAACCAGAGCACCAGGGTTTGAGCGGTCAGCCGCGGCTTCAGAAGGACATAATCGCCATAGCGCGCAGTAATGAAGGCGAGCACTTCATCGTCACTGTCGCCAGCCAAAAGACGCTCGCGCACCAGCAGCCGCAGGTCGCGCGCAATGCCGGCCGACGACGCATCAATCGATTCATTCTGGCAGACGACGCAGCGGAGTTCCTGCGAGAGCGTGCGCGCGCGCGCCTCCAGTGCAGGGTCGGCCAAAATCTCATCCGGCTCGACGGCCATGGAAGGCGATGCCGTGAGAAAAAAAACGAGAAGGAATGCAAAAACGCCGTGTAACCAAGTGAGAATCAATCTCTTCCGCCTCCCCCGTCTCATGGGGGAGGCAGATTTGCGCTCTTGCGCAATTCGGTGGGGGGCAACATCGACAAGCTCATTACAGCTTCCCGCAACCCCACCGGACTTGCATTTCGTGCATTCGCACTCACGCAAGTCCCTTGCGCTCCGCTCACCCTTTAAGGAAAGGGGAGGCCGAAGTGGCAGGGCGGGCCTGCCAGTCGTCATGCCGCCACCTGGGCTTGTTTGCGCGCAGGCACAGCAATGCGCAGGCGCCGGTCCGACAGCGAAATCGCGCCGCCCAGTGACATGACCAGTGCGCCGCCCCAGATCCACGGCGCCAAGGGATTGATATGGATGCGCAGCGTGAACGTGCCATCGTCATTGGCGTCGCCCAGGACGGCATAGACATCGCCCGACAGTGACGCGCTGATGGCTGCTTCGGTCGTCGCCGTGCGCTGGACGGGGTAGAAGCGCCGCTCAGGGAAGAGGCGCAACGCTTCGCCGCCGTCGCGATAGAACACAAGTTCCGCGCGGTCGGAAATGTAATTGGGCCCAAGCGCGCGCGTCGTGCCCGCAAACTCCACGTCGTAACCGGCCACATGCAGGACATCGCCGGGGCGCGCGGCGGTTACCAGTTCCGTCGTCCACACGACCGTGCCGGTGATGCCGGCAATCGTGACACCCAGACCCAGATGGGCGAGCGCGCCGCCAATGGCCGAACGCGGCAGCGCCACAAGGCGGCGAAGGCCTGCCCGAATGCCGGTGCGTGCCAGCCGCGCCTTTTCGGCAAGGTCAACAAAGGCGCCGAAGATGAGCCACATACCGCAGAACAATCCGAACGCGGCAATGGCGGGCCTTCCCTCGATCATCACGAGGGCGAGAACCGCGAGAAGCAAAGCCCCACCGAAGGCAAGCCAGAGCGCACGAGCAGCGCGCGCCACATCCGCCCGCTTCCAAGAGAAAAGCGGACCAAACGGCATCAAGAGTACCAGAAGGGCCGCCATCGGCAGGAAGGTCAGATGGAAATAGGGCGCGCCGACGCTTGCCACAAATCCGGCTGCCTCGGCCATGATCGGAAAAAGCGTACCGATGAGCACCGTTCCCGCAAGGGCTGCCAGGAGGAGGTTGTTGACGAGGAGAAGCGTCTCGCGGCTCATCGGCGCAAAACTCGCCGCAGGTTTCAGGTGCTGCGCCCTGAAGGCAAAGAGCACCAGCGCGCCGCCAACACTCAAGACAAGGATCGCCAAGACGAAAATACCCCGGTCGGGATCATTCGCAAAGGCATGAACCGAAGTCAGGATCCCCGACCGCACAATAAAGGTGCCGAGCAGGCTCAAGGCAAAGGCGATGATGGCGAGAAGCACCGTCCACGCCTTCAGCGTCTCGCGCCGCTCGACCACAATCGCCGAATGCAGGAGCGCTGTGCCTGCAAGCCAGGGCAGCAAGGACGCATTTTCAACCGGATCCCAGAACCAGAAGCCGCCCCAGCCCAGTTCGTAGTAGGCCCACCAGCTGCCCAGCGCGATGCCAAGCGTCAGCGCGCTCCAGGCAAAGAGCGCCCAGGGCCTCACCCAGCGCGCCCACGCCGCATCGACACGGCCTTCGATCAGGGCCGCAACCGCAAAGGCAAAGGTCACCGAAAAACCGACATAGCCGATGTAGAGCATCGGTGGATGGAACGCGAGGCCGGGATCCTGCAGCAGCGGATTGAGGTCACCGCCATCCAGTGGCGGCGGATCAAGCCGCAGGAACGGATTTGATGTCGCAAGGATGAAGAGAAGGAAAGCGACACCCACAAGGCCCTGCACGCCCAGCACGCGCGCCTTGAGCGTCGCCGGAAGATTCCGGCCGAAGGCAGCAACCCCGGCGCCGAAGAGCGCGAGCACCAGCACCCAGAGCAGCATGGAACCTTCGTGGTTTCCCCATGTGCCGGAGATGCGATAGATGAGCGGCTTGGCCGAGTGCGAATTGGCCGCCACATTCGCCACGCTGAAATCCGACACGACATAGGCATGGACCAGCGTTGCAAAGGCGAGTGTCAGGCTTGCGCCCTGCACCATCGCCGCCTGCGCGCCGACATCCATCCATTGCGTGTGGCGCCGTGCAGCGCCGGCCAGCGGCGCAACCGACTGCACCATTGCCGCGACAAGTGCTATCGCCAGCAGCAATTGCCCGAGTTCAGGGATCATTACGGTGCTTCCGGCGCATTTTCACGCCAGTTGCCGGATCGCTTCAAGGCATCGACAACTTCCGGCGGCATGTAGGTCTCGTCGTGCTTGGCAAGAATTTCGGCGGCGATGAAGTTGCGCGAGGCATCAAACGCGCCTTCCGCCACCACGCCCTCTCCCTCCGCAAACAGGTCAGGCAGGATGCCGCGATAGGTGACAGGCACCGTCGCCTGACCATCGGTGATGACAAAGGTCACAAGCCCGCCATCCGCCTTGACGATGGAACCCGCTTCCACAAGGCCGCCAATCCGCACGCGCGCACCGATGGGCACGTGCTTTTCGGCAAGATCGCCGGGGCCATAAAAGAACACAATCGAGTCGCTCAATGCATTGAGCGCCAGCGTGACGGCAAGGCCAAGTATGCCCAGACCGCCCAGAATCACTGCCAATCGTCGTTGCTTGCGGGTCATGCCGTCATCAGTTTGCCGCGGATGCGGCCGGACTATAGGGGCAGCATTTCCGTAAGACCATGGGGCAGATCAAGGCGGTCCACGCCAAAAGCGGCAAAGATGACCGGCAGAATTCGTACCGGAAGTGCGGTAAATTTTCGTGGAATCAAGGAGAGGCGCATCATGCCCTTGAAAATCATTGCAGGCCTTTTGGGCCTTCTCATGCTGTCGGGGTGTTTCCCCACAATTGAGTCGCCGCCGGTGCGCAGCGACGACATGGCGATCCCTGCCGGCCTGTGCGGCTCTTTCGATTTTGTGGACGAAGACGAGCCGGACCAGAAGGTGATCCTGATCGTAGCGCCGAAAGAGGGCGCGTGCACATCGATCACCGCCACCATGACCACCTCTGGCCCGGAGGACCACAACCAGGTTGATGTCTATGCGGGCGAGCCGGTCATCATCGGCGATGCCCTGTTCCTCAGCCTGCGCCTGACCAGCGTCGCCGAGAGTTCACCGTGGTTCATCGTGCGCGCTTATGTCAGCGATGCAGCATTGACGCTTTCGTTCATGCATGACGAACGAACGCTGGATGCGGTGCGATCAGGCGCAGTTGCGGGAACGATTACGGGGCCTTCGGATGACCCGTCCGTCCACATCACGGCCTCTGCCGATGCACTCGCGGCATTCCTGGCAACCGACGCCGGGCGCTCCCTCTTCGTGGAGCCTGGCCCCGGGAAGACCGAAGGCATAGTCAGCTTCCGGCGGGCTGCACCTTGAACCCCCTGCCCCTGCGCTGCCCCCCAAAAAGGACTTGCACCATGAAGCGGATTGCCACGCTTGCGCTCCTTGCCGCTGCCACCGCGCTTTCGACGCCGGCCTTTGCGGACGAACTTGAACTCAAGCGCGTCATGCTGTCGTCGGGCGGTGTCGGCTATTTCGAGTATGAGGCCGACGTCAATGGCTGGGAGACGATCGAGCTTCCGGTGCGGCTTGACCAGATGGATGACGTGCTCAAGAGCATTGTCATCTTTGACGATCATGGCGGCAGCGGTGTCGTGGAAATGCCCAGTCGCTCGCCTTTGTCGGAGATTTTCCGCAGCCTGCCGGTCGGCGAAGAGGCGTTTGCCTCCATGGGCTCGCTGATGAATGCGCTGAAGGGCGCCGAGGTTGAGGTCGAGGGTGCGGTCAGTGCGTCCGGCCGCATCGTCGGCGTATGGTCCGAAAACCAGACAACCGAAACCGGCACGGTGACGCGCACGCGCATGGCCGTGATGGGCGAAGCAGGCGTGCAGCAATTCGTGATGGAGGAAACAAGTTCCATCCGCTTCACCGATCCCGTGCTTGACGGGCAGGTGAAATCGGCGCTGGCCGCCATGGCGCAATACCGCGTGCGCGACGGGCGCACGCTGCGCATCACTGCGCGGGGCGATGGCGCGCGCCGTCTGTTCGTCGGCTATGTGGTGGAAGCGCCTTTGTGGAAGACATCCTATCGCCTTGTGAGCGCGCCCCAGGGCGAGAAGGCGCGGATGCAGGGTTGGGCGATCCTCGAAAACACCAGCGGCGTTGACTGGAACAATGTGGAGCTGACGCTGGTGACGGGCAATCCGGTCACACTGCGTCAGGCGCTCTACACGGCCTATTATGTGGATCGGCCGATGGTGCCCGTCGAAGTGCTGGGACGTGTGCTGCCGAATGTGGACGACGGCTCGATTGCGTTGGAAGGTGAGTTGGCGGTGGACAGCTATGGGCTCTCCGGCGGTGCCGACCGCGCTTCAAGCGAAGTATATCCTGCTCCCATGGCAGCACCGGCGCCGCCTGCAACAACCATGGACATCGCAACTTCTAATGTTGCGGCGCAGAGCCAGGAAGCCGCGACCCAGGTCATCTTCAGGCTCGACAATGCCATTACCGTGAGGACCGGAGAGACTTTGGCCGTTCCGATCATCGACCGGGAAGTTTCGGGCCAGCGCGTGGCGTTCTTTGACCCCAACACACATGCCACACATCCGCTTGCCGCCGTGCGTCTCACCAATGACACCGGCACCGGCCTGCCGCCCGGCATTGTCACGCTGTTCGAAAGTGACGCAGGGCGCACCACCTATATCGGCGACGCGCAGCTTGCGACGTTCCCGGTCGGTGAGACCCGCATGATATCGTTCGCGCTGGACCAGAAGGTCACGGTTGACCGCTCCGACACGCGCGAGGAGACCATTACCGGTGCGCGTATTGTCGCCGGTGTGCTGGAGCTTTCGATTTCCGGACGCAGCACCACAGCCTATCGGGTGAAGGGTGCTGCCAACGAGGGGCGGCGCCTCATCATCTCGCATCCCCGCATGGATGGCTGGGAGTTGCGCCAACCGGATCCGGCGTCAGCCGAAATTGCCGGTGCGTGGCTTCGTCTGCCCTATGATCTTGCCGCCGGTCAGGAGACGCAGTTCGATGTCGTCTTCGAGCAGACACGGCAGCAGGACATGTATCTCGCCGATACTGACCTCTCGACAGTCGAATACTGGATCGGCCGCAGCGAATTCAGCGAGGCGCAGCGCCAAGCCTTCCAGCGTATCCGCGAAATCCGCATGCAGATGGCATCGATGGACAGTGCAATGTCAGGAGCCAATGCCGAACGCGACCGCATCTATCAGGAGCAGGCGCGCATCCGCGAAAATCTTGGGGCCGTGCCTGCGGGTGGTGATCTGGCGCGGCGTTATCTCGACCAGATGGCCGCGCACGAAGACCGGCTCGCGCAGCTTGGCGCCGACCTCACGCGTCTTGAGGGCGAGAAGGCCGCGGCCGAACAGGTTTTGCGCGACTATGTCGGGGCGCTGAATCTCTGAAGAAGGGCCTCACGCCGCATCCGCGACTTGTTCCACCTACGCCGCATCTGCGGCGTGGGCGGCGGCGATGCGGCGGGCGAGAATGTCGCCGTCCGCAGGTCCCAGCAATGCCGTGCCGATCCTGACAGCAAGTTCGGCATAGGCGCTCGCACGGGCGTGCTCGGCGCCTTCGGCCGTGCGGATATCGGCGATGATGTCATCCACATAAAGGCGGATGGTATTGCCTGCCTCCTCCACCACGGCCTGACAGGTCGCAGCGACCGCGCCGGCCGCCGCAAGGGGAAGGATGCCTGCGGTGATCCTTGCGGCCCGCATCCCGCGCTCGGCCTTCTGAGGATCACAGTCGCGCGAAAGGTCGGGGCGGCGGGGACCACGCGGGCCGAACTGGCCCATGCGCTGCACCGGCAGCGCTGCATTGATGTCGCGCGGCACGCGTTCCAGGAAATTCTCGATGGGCTCGGCGATGCTGGCGCGCAGGCTGTTCAGCGCCAGTTCCCAGGTGCGGTCCATCCGCAGGCCAAGACCCTTTTCGATGGCGATCACGCCCCCTGAAAAGCGGTTGAAGTCGGCAACCAGTGCTTCGCCATCCAGATTGATGGAGCGCTGGCGGCGCACGGCGGCAACGGCGTCAGCCAGATCGCCGGTCAGGCGCGCACCGGCAAAGGCGGGTTTGAGCATCGCATCGAAACGCTCGCTCACCTGCCCCGTGAAAGCGAGCACCTGGGCGGGCATTTCCATGCGGCCCATCAAGGCAAACAAAAGCGTCGTCGTGCGCGCATCGTCGCGCATGTCCTCGCGACCAAAGACCGGCTTCAAAAGTCCGGCCAGATGCGGCGATGGCCGCGATGCGGGCGGCATGACTGCGTGGAGCGCAAAGACCGCATCCTCGATGGCGATGAAGCGCGCCATCATGATGGCTTCGACGGCAGAAGCACCCGAGGAGAGGTAACGCGCGCGCCTTTTCAGGGCGTCGGGATCGGCAATGTCGTCACCCAGCGCATCGATGATGGCGGCGGCCATGCGCATGCGCATCGCACGGGCTTCAGCGTCCGCGTTGCGCCCGTCCAGCAGGGCCGCACGCAGATCACCGGTCAGGGTGACGGCATCAAGGGGAATGAGCTGCTCGGTGATCCAGCTCCAGATCTCGCGCACATGGCCGCGACGGATCAGGCCCGCGCGCGGATCGCGCCCGGTGCCGTCGGCGAGCACATCCTCGAATGGCATGCAGAATACGCGCAAGGCCGACGGCATGCGCGCCACCCGCGCCGCACGCAGCACGGGACGCAATGCTTCGAGCATTTCTTCATGGGGAAAGGCCTTGCCGCCGCCCAGCCGGTCGCGCTCGACCGCAGCCGCCAGCGGCCCCGCTTGGCGCGGCGGCAGGGCGGCCAGCAGCGCTTTGAGCTGTGCCAGCTTTTCCGGAGTCATGCGGCAAACCTAATTCGCAGGCACTTAACAGCCGATTGCGTCCGTTTCGCGTCGCCGGCGGCGTTTACCCTTTGTTGACCATGTTCAGGCGTCGGCCAGCGGCAGGTTCAATTCCGCCTGCAGGCCGCCAAGTTCCGAGCGCGACAGGGAAAGGTCACCACCATAGATGCGGGCAATGTCGCGCACGATGCCAAGGCCAAGGCCGGTGCCTGGAACGCTCTCGTCCAGCCGTTCGCGTTTTTCGAGGACCCGGGCGCATTGTTCCGGGGTAAGGCCCGGCCCGTCATCCTCAACTGTCACGATCAGCCGGCCGCCGCGAGCCACCGCATTTGCCCGCACTTCGCTCACCGCCCATTTGCCGGCGTTGTCGAGAAGATTGCCCGCAAGTTCCTCAAAATCCTGCCGCTCGCCGCGGAAGGCGAGCGCGCCTGTGACCGTTGCTTCAAAATCGATGCCCCGCCGCCCGTGGATGCGCGCCAATGTGCGCACAAGATCATCCAGCGCGGGTTCCACTTCCGTACGGCTGCCGATGGTTTCAGCGGTCGCTGCGGCCCGGGCACGGGCGAGATGATGATCGACATAGCGCCGCATCGCCGTGGTCTGGCGCGAGACCATGTCGGCCAGCGCACCTTCATGGCCCTGCGCTTCATTGGCAAGAATGGTGAGCGGCGTCTTCAGGGCATGGGCAAGATTGCCGACATGCGTGCGGGCGCGCGCCACGATCTCGGCATTGTGCTCGACCAGCGCATTCAGCTCGGTGGCCAGGGGATTGATCTCGGCGCCGAACTCGCCTTCAAGGCGCTGCGTGCGGCCCGAGCGGATCTGCGACAGCGCATCGCGCATGCGGCGCAGCGGTTGCAGGCCGATACGCACCTGGAGAAGCGTCGCCAGCACAAGACCAAAGCCAAGCACGCCAAGGCCCGTCCACAATGTCGCGTTGAAGCGCGCGATTTCCGTGTCGGTCGCGCTGCGGTCGGCGGCGACGGTGAAAAGGTAATGCTTGCGGCCGCGCGGCGCGCCGGTGGCCGCCTCGCCGCCGGTACCCGACGCCGTCAGGTCCGGAAAGCTGATGTCGCGTTCGATGAAGCGCAGTTCCTGCGCCTCCGGTCCACCGACATAGCCCGCGCGGATGGTGCCCTGCGGCGCATCAGCGACCGGCACGATCATCAGGGTCTGGTCCCAGAGCGAGCGGGAGGTCAGGAATGTGCGTGGCTGTTCTCCCGCGCCTTCGGACGCCACTTCGAATGCCGGGTTGTCGCGCACCTGCCAGTACCAGCCGGAAAATGCGGTGTCGTGGCGCGGATCGGCAAAATTGTTGACGACGATCAGCGTGCCGTCAACGGCAGGCTCGGCCGCGGCAATCAGGTTTTCAAGATCGGCCTTGAGGCGCGCATCCAGCCCGCGCTCGGCACTGTCGCGGAAGACATTCGAAAGCAGGAAACCGGCGGCGGCAAGCGCCGCCAGCGTCCAGATCGCGGCAGCCGCGATCAGCCGGAACTGGATGGAATTACGGGCGATCATCCGCCGCGTCGCCATGGGGCGGCGCCAGCTTGTAGCCAAGACCACGCATCGTTTGGATCACGTTGATGCCCAGTTTCTTGCGCAAGCGCCCGATGAACACTTCAATCGTGTTGCTATCACGGTCGAAGCTCTGGTCATAGAGGTGTTCGACCAGCTCGGCACGGCTGACCACGCGTCCCGAATGATGGCCGAGATAGGCCAGGAGGCGGTACTCCAGCGAGGTGAGCTTCACCGGGTTGCCGTTGACCGTCACGCGGGCGGCGCGGGTATCGATGCGCAGCGGGCCGCATTCGATCTCGGCGCTGGCGTGGCCGGAGGCCCGGCGCAGCAGCGCGCGCATGCGGGCCAGCACTTCTTCGGTGTAAAAGGGCTTGGTCACATAGTCGTCGGCACCGGCGTCAAAGCCCGCCACCTTGTCCGACCAGCGGTCGCGTGCGGTCAGGATCAGGACCGGCATGGTGCGGCCTGCCTTGCGCCATTTCTCGAGGACTTTCACGCCGTCCATCTGCGGCAGGCCGAGGTCAAGCACCACGGCGTCATAGGGTTCGGTATCGCCGAGAAAATGCCCCTCTTCGCCGTCGGCGGCGCTGTCGACCACATAGCCGGCGTCCTTCAGCGCACCGACAAGCAGGCGGTTGAGGTCGCCATCGTCTTCGACCACGAGCAGGCGCATGTCAGTCGTCTCCCTGAACGGAAATGATATCGCCGGTGCGGGCGTCAACGGTGATGTAAAGAACTGCACCTTCATCAGTCAGCCACTTGATCCGGTAGGGGCGGCCATCGCCATCGCGGCCACCACCCTTTACTTCCAGCATGTTGCCCGAGTAACGGGCGCGCAGATTGGCGAGCACCTGGTCAAGCGGCAGTACCGCGTCCGCCTCGGCCAGATCGTTGCCGCGCCGTGCGATCACGACAGGTGCCGACGGAGCCGGGAGCGTCTCGTTGACGGCGGCATTGACGCCGCCGTCATTGGTGTTGCGTGCTTGCGCCGCCGGGCTTGAGGCCAGGACGATGAAGGCGGCGGCGAGGGCGAGAAACCATTTCATGACGCAAGTGCTACCTTTCCCAGCCTGAACCGGCAATGAACATGCAAAGCACGGTTGTGTCAGGCGAAGCTGTCTTAACCTTCAGAATGGCGGATTTGCGCTTCTTCAGCCCGGTGTGGCGACGGCATTCCAGAAGCCATCCGCACCCAGCGCCAGCACGCGACGGCCCAATTCCGCATTCCAGCGCGATTCGTTTCCCCATTCGCTGCGCCACGTCCAGAGGCGGCGCGTGTAATGGTGAAGAACGTGCTCGGCGGTAAAGCCGATGGCGCCGTGGACCTGATGGGCGATGGATGCGGCCTTGCCCGCCGCTTCGCCCGCGCGCGACTTGGCAATGGCCGCGGCAATGCGGATGTCGCCGTTGCGGGCAGCCTCTTCCCACGCTGCATCCGCTGCGCGCGTGGCTGCAGCCGACTCGCCGGCCAGCGCGGCCAATTGCTGCTGGATCGCCTGGAAGCTGCCGATGGGTTTTCCGAACTGCACCCGCTCTGCGGCATAGCGCACAGAAAGCTCCAGCACGCGCGCGATAGCGCCTGCCAGCTGGCTTGCGCGCATCATGGCGGCCAGCGCGTCAGGATCATGGACCGGGTCCATGCGCTCTACGCGGGTGGCGGCAAGCACATCCCGCGGATCGCGTGCGATGGCCTCGCCCCTCTCCTTCACCACAGGATTTTCGGCGAGCGCGATCTTGTCCCCCTCGATGCCGACGACAAAAGGGGCGTGGCGGCCAAAGGCGGCGCGGTGAAAGAGCCAATTCTCGCCATCGCGTGTGACGGTTTCAGCCAGCGCGACAGGTGCATTGCCCAGGCGCGCGCGCATCGCGGCAGGCAGCACTGCATGCGCGATCAAGGTTTCGGGCAAAGGCAAGGGCAGCGCATTCAAGCCGCTGGCCCGGATGATTGCGCCGACGACGATGAATGGCTCGTCCAGCGCGCCGAAGATGTCGAGGAGCCCTTGTGCGACAATCGCCTCCCACAGGCTCGTGGCGAAGGCACCCGCTTCCGCTTCGTGCAGGAGCTTGGGTGTCACCGCATCCGTGAAGAGGCCGTTGACCGCATTCTCAAGAATGGCGCGCGTGTCATCCATCGCGTCACCTCAGCCCCAAGCCGCGCGCGATGATGCCGCGCAGGATCTCGCGCGTGCCGCCGCGCAACGAGAATGAGGGAGATGCCATGGTGAGCTCGGCAAGCACGCGTTCATAGTCGCGGACACCGTGCGCGTCGGGCGCGATGCCGAAAAGATCATGCGCAAGCTGGGGCATGTCCTGTTCGAAGAGCGCGCCCAAATCTTTCACGACGGCGGCTTCCAGCGCCGGGTCTTCGCCGCGTGACAGACGCCCTGCCACGGACAGCGACAGGCGGCGCAAGGTTGCCAGATGCGCATAAAGCCGCCCAAAGGCCTGCGTCGCGCGTTCACCGGGATTCTGACCGGCAATGCGCAGCATCTCGGCGATCAGGCGGAAGCAGGAAAGAAACCGCTCGGGGCCTGATCGCTCGAATGCGAGTTCGGCCGTCACCTGCGCCCAGCCCTGGCCCTCGGCGCCGATCACGCAGCCGGGGGCGAGCCGCACATTGTCGAAGGTGACTTCGTTGAAATGGGAATGGCCTGCAAGGTCGCGGATGGGGCGCACGATGATGCCCGGCGTCTTCATGTCCACCAGGAACTGGGTAAGCCCGCCATGCCGCGACTCGTTGGATGTCCGCAGCAACGCGATCATGAAATGCGCCAGATGCGCGCCCGAGGTCCACAGCTTTCGGCCATTGACGATATAGGAGCCGTCGGCCTGACGCTCGGCACGTGAACGCACGGCAGCAAGATCAGAACCGCTGTCGGGCTCGCTCATGCCGATGCAGAAAAAGCGTTCGCCGCGCGCAATGGCCGGCAGATGTTCCATGCGCTGCCCTTCGGAACCAAAGCGCAGCAGCAGCGGCCCGGACTGCCGGTCGGCGATCCAATGCGCACCGACGGGCGCACCCGCCGCCAGCATCTCCTCCAGCATGACATAGCGCTCGAGCATTGAACGCTCGTGGCCGCCATATCTCCTTGGCCAGGTCATCCCGAGCCAGCCTTGGGCGCCCAGCTTGCGGCTGAAGGCGGGATCAGAACCGCTCCACGACTGCGCGCGGATCACCGCGGGGATGACAGACATTTCGCGGGCGAGAAATGCGCGCACTTCAGCGCGCAGGCGCTCGGCCTCGTCCGGCAATGTCAGGGGTTCAAAGGAAAACGCGCCCATGCGGAACCTGATGCAAAAGGTTCGGCATTGTTAAGGGGGCGCATGCAGCCCCGCAAGCCGGAACGCGCGTCGGGGGGACAATCGCGCGTCATCAGCTTGCGGGGCGCCTTGCCGCAGCGGCAGAGCCGCGGGGCAATCTGGAAGAAGGGATCACTTGCAACGGTGCAATTCTTCCCTCGCCCCGCACTTTTGGCGGGGAGAGCGAGAGTGGTATTGTGCAACGCTCGATCACTCACTCTTCGATGCGGCAGGCCCTCACCTGCGCACGCAGGATGCGATAATCATCGAGGGCGATGATGATGGGGCTCGCCTCGGGCAGAGCAGCCACTTCATCTGCGAGTTTCTCCGTAAATGCCGGCGCATAGTCTTTCAGTGGCGGGCAGATGGCGCCCGGCTCAGAGCCCGTGCTTGCGCAACCGCTCAACAAGATCATCACGGCTGCGGGCAGGATCCATTGCGGCGTCCAGTTGCGCATCCTTCACCTCGTTGGCGTGTTCGGCGGCTTCCGCATCCGCCTTGTTCCGCGCGGACCGGCGCACGGCAAAGATGAGGGCAAGGAGCCCGATGATCCGCGTGAGCAGGCGGACAAGGGCGTCCACCATGGGTCAGCTTCCGATCTTGCCGACGCGGTTGGGCGGCACTTCCTTGGCATGCCCCACATTCATCGCCAGCCACTCGATGATCTTGTAGATGCGGCCGACAATGGTGTCGTCACGCGGCGTCGGCGTCAGTGCGGCAATGGCGGATGCAGCCGCCATCAGCGACAGAAGCGCATTCAGCCAGGCCGGAAACGAGTCAAAGAAGCCGGCGAGGCCTTCGAGGATGGATTCCATTTGTGTGATCCTTCTTGAATGGTGGGTGTTGGCAGGCTTGGGGTCACACCCAGGTTACGAGTGTGCGGAAGGCGCCACCGGCAAAGAGCTTCACGTTCTTGTCGGCGGTATTGATGACGAGCAGGCCTTCGCTGCCTGATGGGTCGCCGGTCGTTGCCTTGATGCTGTCGAGCTTTGCGAAATGTCCGTTGCCACCCAGCGTGGTTGTCACGGCTTCGTTGAACGATGTGCCGTCAAAGGCGATGAGGCGCTTTTCATCCTCGACAAACACGAGCCAGCCCGCGCGCGTCTGGAGAAAGCTCCACGCGCCGTCCTGCCACAGCGCGATGCGGCCCGCCTGCCCGCTCCAGGCGCCCGTCGGCGACGGCGCGACGAGATAGCGATCACCATCGGCAGGCGATCCCGGCGGCGTCGCAAGATCGCGATCAATGACCGAAAGCTGCACCAATGCATCAAGACGCAGGGTCGCGCCGTTGACGGTGACGTGCTTCTGCGCCTGTGCGGCCTCCAGAAGAGGCAGCAGCAGTTTGGTCGTGGCGGGCATGACTTTCTCCTAGAACCAGATCTGCGCTTGCGCGATCGCACCGCGACCAAAGACCGTGCTCATCTGGCAAACGCGCACCGTCAGCGGGGATGAGGGCGTGCCGCCGAAGTCAGCAGTCTGCTGGGCGGCGGAATAGATTGCCGATGGCGTCACAGCGGCAAGCGTGCGCTTGATCGTGTTGCCGTCCATGATGTCGATCTCATAGGCTTCGCTCTCCTCGCCCAGAGGCACGTCCGCGCCTTCCCAGCTGTCACCACCCAGCCGCGTGCGGCGCACAAAGCGCAGTTCGATGTTGCCGCTTGCGCCGTCGCGCCAGCCGGAGAGATGCGCGGGCGAAAGTGGACGCAGGCCAAGGCCGGAAACCGATTTTGTCTCGGTCTGGTATGAATCCGCATCGTGGGGAGACGTTGCCGGACCATATCGCCAGTCAAAATCAAGGCCACGTGCATCGAGCGCCAACGGCAAGCCGATGACGGCGTCATCAAGCAGCACGAAGGGCGCACCGGCGGCAACAGGATTGCCCATTGCCGCTTCCGTGCCGCGCTGCCCGCGCAGAAATCCCGAAAGCCTGTAGGTCTGCGGCGCGACGAGTTCAGCCATGCGGAACTGGATGACCTCCCAAAAGCCGTCCGCATTGCGGATCGCTGCAAGATTGCCGCCGTTCAACACGGCCATTTCATCCATGCTCTCAAGCTCGCCTGCAAAGAGCGTCACCCAGAGCTGGTTGCCATTGTCCCACCGGCCAATTGGCCCGCGCCAGAAGGCGGTTGTCGTCTCGCCCATGGTTGCCCGACCCGAAGCCTGTGCCAGCAGCGTGAAGCTGCCGCCCGGCGTCGCGCGGAACACATTGACAGCACCCGGCCATGGCGTGGCCATTGCTGCAAAATGGGGCGACGGCGGCGGCACATCATCGCGGATGACCGGCAGGTCCATGATATGTGCCAGCACTTCGCCAAATGTTGCAGGCGGCGATGCGCCTGGTCCCGGCAAGCCGGGCGGTGCAATCGTGTCATAGACGGCAAGGTCGGTCCGCACAGACTCCATCTGCCGCGCGCCAGCATCCGTCACGCGCAAAAGCCGCACATCCATCGGTCCAACATCAAGGTCCAGCGTCACCACGTCGCCCGCATCCAATGCAAGACGCGACGGCGGCAGAGCAAAACTGACCACCGTGCGCTCGGCCCAGACACTGCGCAGGGCGCGCTCGGCCATCACACGTCCTTGCGGCACGGACAGAACCATCAGCAAGGGCAATTCATGCACGCGATCGGATGCGATTGTTGCGCGCAATGCCTCCGCCGAAGCCTGGCGATAGTCGGCGAACACATCCAGGAAGGCAGTCTTCACGCGCAAGGGCAGATCGGTTTCCTGCGCGCGCGTTGTGCCGACAAGCGCCACATCACCTTCGCCGCGTTCGGCGAGGTTGTCGCGCATCAACGTCGCCACGGGGGCAGCGCCGCGCGGGACAAAGCGCATTGCACCATCCGCCTCCACCGCATCAATGGCAAAGGCTGCCATCAGTGGCTCCAGCGCGTCACGCGCACTCATCAGCCGGTCGATCACATAGCCATCGGCAACATCGCGTAGCTGCGTCACGTCAACGGCCACATTGCCGGATTCTTCAGCCAGCCCGCGAATGATGGCGGCGATGCTGGCGGCGCCTGCCCGTCCGCTCAGCCAATGGCCGCGCTCCCATTGGCTGCCATCGCGCCAAAGGTCACTGCGCAGCGGAAAGTCGGGAAAGGGCCGCGCGTCCCATGCCCATACATGGACACGGGCAAGGTCAAGCATCGGTCGTCCGTCGACAGAGGACAAAGGATTGCGGCCCGGTGCTGACCAATAGGCGAGATACGCCTCAAGTCCCGCCCGCTGGATACGGTCATCGCGCGCGCCAGTGGAATAGAGCGGAAAGCGGCTCTCGCTCGACTTGGGGTCGAAGAAGATGTTGGGCTCGTTTGTACCCTTGTCGATGGCGGCGATGCCGATCTCGGTCAGCCAGACGGGTTTGGATTGCGGCACCCAAGCGGTCGGCGAGACGGCGCGCACGCCGCCCGGCCGGTTGTGATGCGCCAGACTCCAGAAGCTCCGCATGTCCTTGGCGCGGGAAACCCAAGGCTCGCCATAGGTCCCATCCGTGATTGTGGTGCGCGTCTGCGCGTCGCGTGCGGCATCTGACGCATAGAACCAGTCATAGGCCTCGCCGCCCTCGATATTCGACTGGAGATAGTCGCGATCAAAAATACTGCGCGCGCCTGCCAGTGCGTCAGCATGGGCCGCGCCATCGCGCCAATCCGACAATGGCGCGTACCAGTCGATCGCCACCATGTTCACATTGGTGTCGGCCCAGAAGGGATCGAGGTGGAAGAACAAATCATTGCTGCCGTCGGCAGGCTGATGACCCCGATACTCTGTCCAGTCCGCCGCATAAGAGATCTTTACCGACGATCCCAAAATGGCGCGCACATCGGCGGCAAGCGCCTGCAACGCAGCCACGGCAGGAAAGTTTGTCGCGGAATCGCGGATGGTGGTGATGCCGCGCATCTCGGAGGCAATCAGGAAAGCATCAACGCCGCCCGCCGCCGCACAAAGATGCGCATAATGAAGGATGAAACGGCGGAACGACCATTCGTCCGGCCCGTGATAGGAGACGTCGTCGCCCGCCACGGAAAAATCGGTACGGGCAGCGGTACCAAAGAACGCTGCAATCTGTGCCGTCGCGCCTGCTGTCTTGTCCGGTGATCCTGCAATGCCAGCGGCTGGATGCTGCGTGATCCTGCCGCGCCAAGGAAAGGCCGGTTGCGTGCCGGCGGGGTTCCATGGGTCGGGCAAAGTGTTTCCCGGCGGCACATCCATCAGGATGAAGGGATAGAACGTCACCGAGAGGCCGCGCGCATCCATGCTGCGAATGGCTTCGATGACGGCGCGATCGGCCGGCGTGCCGCCATAAAGGGGGCCGTCAGCGTCATGCGAGACCAGATGGGCGCCAGAGCGCCCCACATCGCCCGCGCGCCAGGCGTAAGGTTTCGTTTCCTTAGACGCGATTTCGACCCCGGGCTTGATTGTGCAAACGCCGCAACGCAGATCGTCACCAAACCACGAGACGACCAGTGCCGCGCTCCGCGCATGCGGCAGCTGCGACTCAAGCTGATCGAGCGCCACGTCCATGTTGGCGCGGCGCTGACCGTTCATCATGTTCTCGGGCGTCACGGCACCCGGACCGGTCTTGCGCGTGACAATCGTGGTGCCATAGACGAATTCGCCCGATGCCGGAATGACATCCACGCCGCGCACCAGCGCTTCCAGCGTTTCGCCTTCCGCTGCCGGCGCGAAAATCTCGAAGCTCAATTGCGGCACGCGATTGCCGAAGGCTTCAAGCGCCAGATCCTCGAACACCACATAGGCGGTGTCGCGGAACGCGGGTGCCTCGCCTTCAATCGCGGCGATCAAAGGATCCGGCAGCTGGTCGGGCGTGCCGGGATGAAGCCTGATCGTCGCATTGGTCAGGTCGGCCAGATCACCGTCCGCCCATACGCGACCGATGCCACCGATCTTGCCCATGCACAGCGCGACGGCAAAACTCGCGGTGTACGAATACTCCGTCACCTCAACGCCTGATGTCGCCTTGCCGCCTTCGCGGGAGGTGTTCTTCTTTTCCCGGAAGTTCGCCGCCCAGATCACCTGACCCGCCACACGGGCGCGGCCACGCACGCGGGGAATGGCTACGCCTTCGGTCGATGCCTGGATGCGGATGTCGCCCAGACGCGGACCGCTTACGCGTTGCGGTCCGGCAATCGCACTGTCGATATAACCTCCCGCCAGTGATCCGACGGCGCCACCAATCGCTGCGCCCGAAAGGGTTGCGCCCAGGATCGACAATCCGCTTGGCAGAAGCGCGCTTCCAATAGCGGAGCCGATGGTCGTCAGAACAAGCGTTGCCATCGTCTAGTCCGTCACACCGGGAAAACGGAACACATGGGCAAGGCGTCGCAGCCACGCGCGGTCGATTGCCACGCGGGCGACAGCCAGTCCTGAATGGGCGTGGATCATCATGCCCTCGCTCACGTGGATCGCTGCGTGCTTGGCGGCGCCCCGCTCGCGCATGCGGAAGAGAAGCACGTCACCGGCCGCCATTGCCTTCCTGTCCATCTCGTCCAGATGCCGCCGTGCGGCTTCAGCAAGGCTCTCTCTGCCTGTGCTTTCTGCCCAATCCGCCGCATAGGCAGGCACGGCCTCGGGCTCTTCACCAAAGACATCGCGCCACACGCCCCGCACCAGACCCAGGCAATCCGCGCCAACATTCCTGACGCTCGCCTGATGGCGATAGGGCGTGCCGATCCAGTTTTCGGCTGCGGCGACGATATCGGCGCGCGTGACCATCAGCGTTTGCCGCCGTCATTGCGGCCGCCCTTGCGCGGCGTGACTGCTATCCAGTCATTGCCGGGCATGAAGGGGAAACCACGGAAATTCGCACCATTGGCAAAGCGCTCGCGGCAGGCTTCCCATGTCTTCGTACAGCCTGCAGTCACGGCAAAGGCATCGCCCGCGATCGGCAATGCGGGCAGATCGCTCCAAAGCCGGAAGGAAGCCGTGCCCGCATTCAAGCCATGGCTCCGCACCTCGGACTTGCGGCCGGCATTGGCGCCACTTGTCCACGACAAGACACCGCCATCGAACTTTCCCGATATATGACTGCCAAGGCCGCTTGCCGAAAACTGGCGGCGCGAAGATGCAATCGTCACCGTGCCAATACCGCGAAAGGCGGGGGCCAATAGATCAACTCCGCAACGCGCATCACCAAGCTCCGCGTCACACAGATGCTGATAGGTCCGCCCGATGGTTTGCGACAGGCGATGCGCAAGGCCGCGCAACTCGGCGACAAACGCGATGCCTTCGCGACGCACCTCACCCAACTCGCCCGTGCGCAGGATGATGCGGTCGCCGGGCGCCTGCCAATCGGTCAGAAAAAGTTCCACGCGCGCCGCATCAAAGAGACGGTTCTCCAGCGCGTCCGCGCTCAGGCCATCATGCGCAATGGCACCGGCAAGCTCGCTGTCACTGACGGCAAGGCCAAGCGGGCTCTCGACCGCCGACGCATCAAGGGCGGCCTCTGCGCGATAGGTCACGCCGCCGATCGCAAGATCACGGTCGTGTTCGGTGAAACCCAAGACCAGGCCATCGGATCGCGTGATCTTCACACAGCGCGCAAATGTCGTGACACCGCCGTCAAGGGCGGCCTGCATGGCGGGTGGAATGGTCTTCACGGCAGCCGCAGCTCGACCAGCGGAATGGCGGGGGCCTCACCGGCGCGAAAGGCCGCCAGATTGATGTCGAGCCGGTCCGTGTCAAAACGCACAGGCACGTCAAAGTGAAAGCCTGCGGTCACCTCAAGCCCAGCAGCAGGTGCGGTCGCAAGTGTCACAAGTCCCGTACCGGTATCGACGCTGAAAGCGCCCGGCGCCAGGGTGACGCCCGCGACGGCCAACTTCACGCTTCCCGTCACCGGCTTTGCGATGGGCCGCACAAATGTATGCGGCGCGGCGCCATAGGTCTTGCTCAGCTGAAACCCGACTGCCGCGCCATCGCCGGTGCCGAGCAGCTGGTCAAGCGCATTCGTCTCCTGTCCGGGTGGGCAGGACTTGAAATCGGCATGGTCCTTGAAGCGGAAGCCGTGCAATCGTCCGCGCCGCGCCTCAAAGAAGGCGATGAGCGCGTGCAGATCATCAAGCGATGCGATGCCGGAACCCGCATCATAGCGCCGACGGCTCGCCGACCAATGCGTGTTGCGCTCCTCGTGGCCGCTGGCCAGCGTCACGATCTGTGTGCGCCGCTCCGGCCCCCCCTGTGAGCCAAAGGCAACGGACAGGGGGAAGTTCACTTCGTGAAAGCTTGTCATGCCGGCGCCATCACAGATTGCGGCGGCTGCGGGCAAGGGCCCGCGCCATGGCAGCGGCGATCTGCCCCTCGCCGCGCAGGAAGCCACTGGCATCCGGCGTGCTCACATTGACTGTCACGCTGGGTCGGATGGTTGACGCGCGCGCCTGCGGCTCAAGCGGCGCAATTGCCCCCGAGGCTCCGGGCACGAACATTTCCGGCCCGCGCTCACCCACCAGATAGGCGCGGCGGGGTGAAACGGGTCCGCCGCCCGCGCGTGCGCCGCCAAATCCGGCATTGCCGATGATGTCCTTGGCAAAGGCGATCAACGGGTCCGTCACGAAACTGCGGATGGCAAGACGGGCAAGGTCAGCGATGATCGCATCGACCATCTTGCCGAACGAGAGTTCGCCGGTCGATGCGGCGCGCACCAGCGCATCCTCCACATTGCCAAGGCCCGAACGGAAGGCGCGTTCCAGAAAGCGCGCACTGTTCGCGGCCGGTGCCGCCAGCGCTTCCAGCCGCTCGCCGGCGGTTCCAAGCGCGCGCAACAGGGGATCGATGTTGGCGGCAATGTCGATGCGGACTGCTTCGGTCATGCCGCGCCGCCCGATGTTCCCGCCAGCATGGCGTCAAGCTCCGTGCGGGTGAGCGCGCCGGATGGTGTGCGTTGCGCAATGAGTGCGTGCCATTCACACACGCTCATGCGCCAGAACACTTCCGGCGCGATGCCGAAAGCGTTGTTGGCAACGCTGAGGGCGAGCTGCCACTCATCCCGGCGCATGATTTGCCCCCAATCCGGCGGCCTCAAAACTCTCCGCGATGGCAGCAACGGCACTTGTGATGTCCACGCGCATTGTCGCCAATTCCTCATCGGCCACGGTGCTGCCGCCACCGCGCATGAGCGCGCCCAGGATCGCCGTGATGTCTCGCGCGCGCAGTGATTTCATCGCGGATGCGAAACCCGAAAGCCCCTCGCCGCCCAACGCGCTCTCGATTTCGGCCAGTGCGCCAAGGGTCAGGCACAAGGTCGCCTGCTTGCCGCCGATCATCAGGCTCACTTCGCCACGCATGGCATTCACCATGGCTTCAGGCGGCGGCAAAGGCGATGGCGCCGGCGGAGTCGAGCGCGATCGTGAAACTGACTTCGCCATCGTGCTCACCTGCATATTCGATCCGGCGGATGTGGAAGGGTCCGGTCAGCGTGCCGAAATCAGGGATCACCAGCTGGAAGGAAGGGATCGTCTCGCCGAAATAGGCCGCGCGCAGAAGCTCGTCGGATGCCGTATCCTTGAAGATGCCCGCGCCCGAGAGCGAGACGCTGCGAACGCCCGCACCGGCCAAAAGCTCGCGCCAGGCGCCAGAGCTGTCAGCATTGGTGATGTCAACGGCGCCTGCTTCCAGCGTCAGGCTGCGCGCGCGCAGGCCGGCGATGGTGGCATAACTTCCCGGCCCGTCTGCGATGCGCAGCAGCAGGGCCTTTCCCTTCTGGGCAGCCATGGTCAGTTCCTTTGCGTGTGTGGATCAGAGGGGCTCGGTTACCGCGCGCAGGCGCACAATGCCGTGCCAGGTTTCGCCATCACCCAGGCGAAAGGTTTCCATGCCTGCCAGGCGCAGATTGATGAGGCGTCGTGCGGACAATGCCACCGGCTGGTCGTGAAGTGCGGCGGCGATCTCGTCCATCAGGAGTTTGGCCTCGCGGCGGCCCGCGTAGCGCGACCAGACGTGGATGGTAAGGCCATGTTCGGCACCTGCGTCACTGCCGGTGCTCCAGTCGCGCGTTTCATCGTCACCGATGGTGATGTAGGGAAAGACCGGCTTCTCCGGAACATCGTCGTAAATCCGCGGTGGCGCGCCCGCAAAGCTGCGCACGCCTGCATGTGCCGCCAGGGCACCGGCAATCGCGGCCTGCAGGGCAAAGCTTCCGGTCATTTGTGCAACTCCACCGCAATCCGCATATCCTTGAGGCGACCGGCATCTTCGGCAGAGGCCTTGTCGTGGCTCTCGCGCAAGGCTTGTGAACGCAAGACCTCGCCCCGCAGCGCCAGCGCTTTTCGCGCCGCGCGGATTGCCCGCTCCCGCAGCGCCTTTGCCGCGTTGCCCAATTTCATGTGGCCACACCGCGTTCGAGCGAAAGTTCCAGCCGCTCGCGCCTTCCATCGGGATCGCGTACAGCGCGGATGTTGAAGACCACGCCGCCCGCAGCCGCGCGCATGCCCGCCGTCATCCCCGCGCGGAAGCGGATGGTTGCAATCACTTCAGCGGTTTCGGTCACGCTCTCGGCAATCACGCTTTCGCGTCCGCGCAGCTCGCGCATTTCGGCCCAGACGATGGCGACGGGATGCCACGTCTCAGCAAATCCGCCCGCGTCATCGCGCACACGGACGCGGTCATGCAGCTCAAGCCGCGACCGCATGGCTCCGATGCTCACAGCCGCACCTGCCGGAACGGGGCGAGAAGGCTCGCGATCTGTTGCGCGGTCGCAGCCGACGGACTTGCGCCCGGCTCGCGACGCTCGAAGGCGTCGGCCGCCAGCAGCAGGACCGCCTGACGCAGCGCCGGTGGCACATCCTCGGCGGCATTGCCGAAGCCCGCGTCATACTCCACCAGCAATGCATTGCGGCTTCGCAAGGCCACATTGGCGATCACATCGGCATTGATCGCAAGGCGCGCCGGCCGGCTTATCGTATCCGCCTCGATCGCTGCAGGCGACACCACCAGCATCGTTCCGTCGTCACGCACAAAGGACGTGCTCACGGGCTGCAGCAGCGGCGGACGCGGCAGTTCCACCACAATGTGCGCGCCCTTGCGGGCCGCCTCGATGTCGGAGACATCAAAGGCGGCGCGCAGGCGCGTCGCAGTCAGCGAGAGGCCGCTCATCGCGGCGATACGGGATGCGGCGGCAGCAATGTAAAGGCTGATGAGGCCGTCTTCGGTCCCATGCTCCACCTTCAGATGCTGCCGCGCCACATCCAGCGGCACCGGCAGAACGGGCAGCGGCGGCAGCTCTGCAACGCTGATTGTCACGACGCGGCGAACTTCATCAGCTTGATGGCATCAAAGTCCTGGATGCCGCCACCCACGCGCTTGGTCATATAGAAGAGGACATAGGGCTTGGCGCTGTAGGGATCGCGCAGGATGCGCACGCCCGCGAGGTCGACCACCAGATAGCCGCGTTCGAAATCGCCGAAGGCAATCGCAAAGCTGTCGGCGGCAATGTCCGGCATGTCTTCAGCCTCGCTCACCGGATAGCCGGCAAGGGTGGCGGGCGCGCCTGCCGATGCGCCAGGCTGCCAGAGATAATTGCCGTCGGCGTCCTTGAACTTGCGGATGGCGGCCTCGGTGTTGCGGTTCATCACGAAGCGGCCGCGCGCGCGATAGGCTTGGCGGGTTGAATAGACAAGGTCGATCAGGCGGTCCGAGGGGTTGGATGCGGCAAAGGCACCCGCTGCACCCGAGAGGATAAACCCGGTCTTGCCCCATACCCAGCTCGCATTCGCGATCTTCTCGTAGGAGAGAAATCCTTTCGGCTTGTTGGTGCCGTCGCCTGAAACAAAAGCCGTGCCTTCCTGCTGCGCGAATTCGGCCTGCACTTCTTCGGCAAGCCACTGCTCGATATTGACATAGGCATCGTCAAGCAACGTCTGGGTTGCGGCCGGCATCGCATAGAGTTCCATCGCCGGAAACTCGAGCAGCTGGAACTGGCCGGTGGTGGTCTGGGGACGCGCCGCCGTCTCGCCCACCCAGCCCGCGTCAAAGCCGCCATTCGCCACGGGCTTCTTGAGCACGTTTGCGCCGATCTGGCGCACGCGCGAGATCGCACGGATCGGCGAGATGGCCATAAGGGTGCGGTCGATCGCGGCTTCCGTCTCGGCGGGCACAAGATAGCCGCCGTCGGGATCAGAACCTGCCGACAGCGCCTTCATCTCGAGGCGGGCCAGCTCATGCGTCTCGCCGCGCCGCACATAGCGCTCAAATGCCGATTTGCGCTCGCGTGTGGCAAAGTCTCCGCTTTCGCGCGAGGTGCCGCCAAAGGCAGGACGGCGGATCTCGACGGCCAACGCGTCAAGGGCCGCCTTCTGCTCGGTCAAAGCGCGGTTGATGCGGGAAACTTTGTCGTCGGTCAGCGCGTCAACGCTGTTCTTGCGTTCAAGTTCGTCGAGTCGGGAGTCGTTTGCCTCACGGAAGGCCTCGAATGCCGTCATCAGGTCGGCGTGGAGGGCGCGCGCGTCGCTCTCGCGGCCCGGCACCTTCATCTCAAGCGCCTTCGTTTCCGGGGCGCCCATCGCGCCCAGATCATCCGGTCTCATCATGTGCTCCTTTGAAAGTGGAATTGGGTGGTCAGCCGACGGAAGTCACCCGCGCGCCTGCGATCATCGGAAAGGTGACGACCGAGACTTCCCACAGGTCCACGTCCGTCAGCGTGCGAAGACCCGTATTCCTGTCCGTCCGTCCACGGACGGTGCGAAAGCCGATGGACAATCCATCCACCGCACCCTGGCGAACCAGCGCCAGCGCTTCGTCCGCGCGGCGGACGCCCGATGCCAGATGGCCGCGCACAAAGAGGCCGCGGGCATCTTCCTTCAACTCGGTCCAGAGCCCGATCGGTTCGCGCGTGTCGTGCTGCCACAGCATGCGCACCGGCTGCCTGCCGATGTCGCGCAGCGAGCGGCGGAAGGCGCCTGGCACGATGATGTCACGGCCCGCATCGGGCACGCCGAACAAGGCGGCATAGCCGGCAATCATGGGTGCGCGTGCCCGGATGCCTGGTCGCGCTCGGCAGTTTCAAGCAGCCGGTCAAGCCTTGCTTCGATGCGCACAAGGGAGTCGCGGACAAATCCCGACTGCTCCTCCAGCCGGGTGATGCGGTCCAGCATCACAGGCTGGCTCGTGCCCACCTGTTCCAGCGCGGTCAGCCGCTGGCTCGCCGCGCCCGCCCAGATCAGCGCGCCGCCGGTCTGCAGCAGGATGGCGGATATCAGGGCAATCGGAACCCGCTTTTCCAGCTGGAACGGCATTGCATCCTCCACACTCACAGCACATCTCCGCCAGGCACGATGCCGTAGCCGGTCGCCATGCGCTTTTCATTCAGGGTCAGGAAATTTGCGGCATTGATGCGTTGCCACAGGGCTTCGCGCTCGCCTGCAAGGGCATCAATGGCATCCACATCCGGCCTCAGGATGATGCGCACGCCTGCCCATCGGGAAATGAAGCGGGCAATGTCTTCGGCCATGCGGCCAGCCATCGGCAGCACGGTCTGGCGCCAGAAGGCCATGTTTGCCTGGGCGTAATTCGCATAGGTCGCATCGCCCGGAATACCCAGAAGCATCGGCGGCACACCGATTGCCAGCGCGATCTCGCGCGCGGCGTGATTGCGACCTTCAAGGAAGTCGAGTTCTTCCGGCGAGAAGCTGAGCTTCTGCCACGAGAGACCGCCTTCCAGCAGCATCGGGCGCCCGGCATTGCGCGCGCCCTGGAAGGCGTCGTCGAGTTCTGCCTTGAGGCGCGTGAACTGGTCTTCCGAGAGATGGCGCGCGTGTTCACCCGTGGCATAGGTCAGCGCGCCGCTGGGCCGCGCCGCATTCTCAAGCAGGGCCTTGTTCCAGGCGGCGCCTTCATTGTGCAGGTCAATGGCGCGTGCGGCGGCTTCCAGCGGGCTCAGGCCATAGTGGTCATTCAGCGGATGATGGAGTTTCAGATGCAGGATGGTCGGCGGCGCCGACGGGTTGTGCTCGAAACGCACATCCCTTCCATCACAGGAATAGACATGCGCCTCCGGCCAGCCATTGGCGCCAGGCACGACGCGCATGCGATCCGGGCGCAGCGCGTAGAGTTCCCGCATGGTGCTGCCTGTACCCACGGCCTCGAGATAGGCGTTGCCCGCGATGAGCAGATTGGCACACAGCGCCTCCATCAGGCTGCGGCCCGACTCCAGCGGATTGGGATTGGCCAGCACGTCCACAACCGTGCTGCCGACGATCTCGCGCTCGCCCTCGAAGGGGGTCAATGGCACGCTGGCAACCGCCTCGGCGATCATGCGCACGGCACGATAGGCGATCGCATTTCCCTGATAGGCCTCGCGTGCCAGCGCCGCATAGTCGCGCGGCGACCATTGCGGCCGGCCTTGCCCGAAAAAGGCGATGATGCTGCCTGCGCGGGATTCCTTTGCCTCCGGCGCGGCGCGTGCAAACGCGCGCGGTGCGAGCCACGCCTTCATCCGTTCGAGCATCGTGTCAGCCTGCCGTCAGAGTTTGCGCACGCGGGGGAAACCCGCTTCGCCTTCGAGCAACAATTCGGTCACTGCCCAGACCAGCGCATCCATGCGGTCAGGGCTTTTTCCGCGTTCACCGGGCACGAAAGCGCACATCTCGTCCTCCAGTGCTGCAAGCGTTCCCAGATGCAGCACGCGCTTCTGGGCATAGAGTGCGGCAACCGGTTCGGCGCGCACATGCTTGCCGCGTGTTGCCCGCACCTTGCGGATCGGCAGATGGGCGGCGGTCGCGCGCAAGGTGGCCTCCACCAGATCACCGCCCTGATTGACCTCGGCGACAACCAGATCCGCCTCATGGGCCGCGAAGACCTGCGCCACGCGCCCGGCCCATTCATGGGGTCGCGCATTCTCGAGCGTTGCATCCGCAAGCACGATGGCATTGCCGTCGGCGGTCCTGCCCACCACAACAATGCCGCAGGCATCGGCATCGGCGCCTGACGTCACCGGTGGATCGACGCCGATCACGATGCGCTGCAGTTCCGGCCGCGTCCGCGCGCGGCATTGTTCGAGGAGGGCGTGGGTGAATAGCGCGCCCTTGGCGTCCTCGATCAACTCACCCATCAATTCCTGCCGACCAAGACGCGTACCGCCATAGCGGTCCTGCATCCGGGCGACGAATGCCGGTGCGAGGTTTGCTCCATTCATCGCTGTTGTTGAACGCGACATTGCGGTCACGGGATCGGCCATCAAAGCTTTCAGCGCAGGCACGGGACGCGGCGTCGTGGTGAGGACAAGGCGCGGGTTGGTTCCGCGCCGCAATCCCATCTGCAGCATGTCAAACACCCGGCCTGGCTCATTCCACTTGGCGAACTCGTCACCCCAGGCCGCATCAAATTGCGGTCCGCGCAAACTGTCGGGGTCAGTCGCGGAAAAAAGCAGCGCCTTTGCCCCGCACGGCCACTCGACGCGGCGCTTCGACGGCATGTAGCGCGGCCGCCCGGCGGGCGACGCACAGGCAATGATCCCGCTTTCGCCCTCAACCATCACGTCGCGCGCGTCCGCCAAAGTTTCGCCGATCAGGGCGATGGCGCCTGCGCGACTTTCGCGCACGGCTTCCAAAATCCATTCGGCGCCGGTCCTTGTCTTGCCGCTGCCGCGGCCACCCAGCACAAGCCAGACTGACCAGTCGCCCGGCGGCTCCAATTGGTCGTCGCGTGCCCAGAAGCGCCAGTCATGGCAGAGGAAGTCCGCCTCTTCAGGCGAAAGACTGTCAAGGAACGCGCTTCGGCTTTCCCGCGGCAGCAAGGCCATCGAGGCGGCGCTCCAGCGTCGCGCGGATGTCGTGCGGCGCGTCATGGGCGGCGACCTTCTTCTGGCGGCTCTCGGTAAACTCGGTCAGGCTCTCAAGCGTCCGGGTGAGCGAAGCCAGCGTGCGCGCATCGCGCTCGTGCTCGGCAGAGTTTGCGCGTCCGGCGCTTTTGCCGCCCGCGCGCCGCTGCATGCGGTGTTCGATGTCGCTCAATTGCTGTTCCAGCGCTTTCAGGATGCGGTGGGCCATGTGTCGTGCTTCCTCGCTCTCGTCCTCCTTGAGCCCGCGACGGACCGGGGTGCGGTGCCAGTGATGCTTGCGGGCGAGGCGCTCCAGCGCGAGCAGGGTGATGCCCCACAGCGCCGCCAGATCCTCCATCCTGCCGTGATGGGCGGCAAAGGCAGCGCCAAGGGCGGCCACATCAGCCGGTGACAGGGGCTTTCGCCGCTTTGCCGGAGCTTGCGTTCCATGCTTTGGCTCTTCAACCCGCTCTGTCATCGATACCCGCTGGGACCGGCGGCCAATGGCCCAACCGGAAGGCAACCGGACGAAAGCCAAAAAGGCGGTCCGGGTTTTCCCCGTCCGCCTCGTGACCTTCTGCCTGCATCACCTGGTCTTCTCCGCACCCGCCATCCGGGCACACGAAACCAGATGAAGCTGCAGATAGGCGCGAGCGCGCGCTGTTCAAGGTTGAAGACGCATCTTTTTTCGTGTCCGCAGCGGGGATAAGGTCTGCGGCATGACAAAGATCCGCAACATCCTCTTCATCACCGTCGATCAATGGCGCGGCGAATGCCTCTCGTTGCGCGGACACGCCCATGTGCGCACGCCGCATCTTGATGCACTGGCGCGCGACGGGGTTGCCTTCATCAATCATTTTGCGAATGCGGCGCCTTGTGCGCCCTCGCGCGCATCAATCCACACCGGACTCTACCTGCACAATCACCGTGTGGCGATGAACGGCACGCCGCTTGACGTTCGCCATACCAATTGGGCGCTCGAGATGCGCAAGGCGGGCTATCGCCCAGCCCTTATCGGCTACACCGACCAGACACCGGACCCGCGCGGGCTTTCGCGTACCGATCCACGCCTTTTTACCTATGAAGGCGTGTTGCCGGGGCTCGATGAGATCGCCTTTGCCGGCATGGAAAAAACGGGGCCATGGCAGGCCGACCTTCTGGCCAAGGGCTATCCGGCCAATGTGAAGCGCGAGATGGAGTTGCTCTCGTTGCGTGCGCCGGGGCCGGATTGGGAGGATGGCGCAGCCGCGCCGCGCCCCTGGCTCATCCGCAGCGAAGATGGTGACACCGCATTCCTGGTTGATCGGGCAAAGGAGTTCATCGCGTCACAGGCGCCGTCGCGCGACGGGCCGGGCTTTGTGCTGCATCTGTCGATCCTGAAGCCTCATCCGCCCTTTGTTGCCAGCGAACCGTGGAACACGCGCCATGATCCCGCGAAAGTTGACGGCTTTGTGCGGGCGCCAACGCGCGAAGATGAAGGCGCGATGCATCCGTGGCTTTCCTATCAGGTTTCCAACGCGCTCTATCATGCGCCAGAAAGCGGGAAGCGCCTGCGCCGCCTCAAGGCCGTCTATTACGGCCTGATGGAGGAGACAGACCACTATCTCGGCATGCTGTTTGCGCATCTGAAGCGCGAGGGAATGTGGGATGACACCGCCATCATCGTCACCAGCGATCATGGTGAGCAGATGGGCGACAGACATCTGCTGGGCAAATGCGGCTGGTTTGACGAGAGCTTCCATGTGCCGCTCATCATCCGTGATCCGCGCGCCGGAAACTCGGCACGCGGGCGCATGGTTGAGGCGTTCACGGAGAATGTGGACATCATGCCCACGCTCCTGTCGCTGCTCGGGCTCGGCGTGCCGCGCGCCTGCAACGGGCGCGACCTCTCACCCTTTCTGTCAGGTGATACGCCACGCGGCTGGCGTGATCACGCCTATTGGGAGTATGACTTCCGCGATGCGGGCAGCGATCATGTAGAGAAAGCGCTCGGCATCGCCTATGACGCGTGCCATCTTGCCGTCCTGCGCGGCCGGGATTTCAAGTATGTGCATTTCCCTTCACTGGCGCCGCTCTACTTTGACCGCACCAGCGACCCGGAAGAGCGCATCAATCGCGCGGATGATCCTGCCTATGGTCCGCGCGTGATGGCGGCGATGCGGGCGCTTCTCTCACACCGCATGATGCACGAGGACGCGACGCTTACCCATATGCGTTCGTCGCCCTTGGGGCTGATGGAGCGGGCCTGAGCCCGTGCCGATACCGCCATTATACCCAAATCAGAAAATTGGGTATAATGACCTTGACGGGCTTGCCAGCACCGCTATTATACCCAAGATGCTTGCTTTGGGTATAATTGATGAACGCCTCGCTCAGCCATGCGCACCAGATCATGTTCGCAGACCTCCTCCAGAAATGCCTGGATGCGGAGTTTGATGAGGCGTTCCCTGAGAATGGCTCCTTTGCCAAGGTCAAGTCGGCCAACGGTCAGCAATTCTGGTACTATAAAGGCTATCGCAGCGGTGAGCATGTTTCCGGCGAAAAGCGATTTGCAAAATATGCAGGGCCGGTTGCTGACCCTGCCGTGACATCCCGCGTTGAGCGCTTCCGGCAAATCAAAGCCAGCTTCAAGGAACGCCGTGCGCTGGTATCGGCGCTCCATGCGGCAGGACTTCCCTCGCCGACGTCTTTGGTCGGCGACATTGTGGAGTCACTTTGGCGGGCTGGATTGTTCCGCTTGCAGGGAGTCCTTGTCGGTACAACTGCATTCCAGACCTATGCCGGATTGCTGGGCTTGCGCCTTCCCCATGCGGTGCTGATGACCGGCGATGTTGATTTTGCCCAGTTCCACTCGATATCCGTATCAGTTGAAGACTCTGTCCCGTCCATTCTTGACGCGCTGCGCCAAGCCGACCAGACGTTTCGGGAGCTCCCCAGCCTCGACAGCCCCGTGAAATCGTGGCGCTATGGCAATCGCACCGGATTCAAAGTCGAGTTTCTTACCCCCAACCGCGGCAAGGATTCCTATGCGGATAGCCCTGCGGCGATGCCCGCGCTCGGCGGTGCGCATGCCCTTCCATTGCGATACCTGGACTTCCTGATCCATCAACCGGTGCGTTCGGTGTTGCTGCACAAAGGCGGCATTGCTGTCCTTGTTCCGGCACCCGAGCGATACGCCGTCCACAAACTCATGGTGTCAGAACTGCGGCGTGCCGGACCTGACCGGGGCAACAAGCCCGAGAACGACATCTCGCAGGCCCTCACGCTGATCCATGCGTTGTCAGTCAACTCACGCAAAGTCGATTTGGGGGCAGCATTCATTGAAGCCGGGAATCGCGGTTCGAAATGGCGAAGCACGCTTGCTGCCGCCAGAAAGCGGATTTCTGCGCAGGACCGGGCTTTGATCGACGATGCCTGCAAGCTCGCGCGGTCTGCCAAAGGCTGAACCGGATACGCACATCAACACATTGCCGGTTCACTCCGCGATTACAACCGGGGCGATGGTCACCCAGCGTCCGTCCTTCACGCGCGCGAGGAAGCCGCCGCGCACGCCCAGATGATCATTGGCTGAGTAGTCGAGCGGCGCATGACCGAGTGCGCCCTCGGTCCACAGCGGCAGACCCTCCAGCGCTTCGGCAAATCTTTCGCGCGTGAGGTCGTGGCCGGTTGCCTGCAAAGCCGCGATGAAGAGATTGGCAAGGTCGTAGCCTGCCAGCGCTTCCACACCGGCACGCGTGCCAAACCGCTCTTCATAGCGGCCGATCCAGCTGCGGATCGCACCGTCGGGATCGTCGGGATAGGGCATCGCCACCTGCCCCATCGCATAGAGGCCATCCGTCAGCCCCTTGGGTTCTGCGGCAAGACTGGGCTGATAGATCGCCTGACTGCCCAGGAACACAGGCGACCACTCAAGGTCCTGTGCGGCGCTCAACACGGTCAGTGCTGCTTCAGCGATCGTACCCAGGATCACGAGATCGCATTGACTCTCCTTCAGAAGTGCCACTTGCGCACTGGCGTCGGCATCGGCGCGGGCGAGACTTTCAGTCGCCAAAAATTCCAGCCCGTGCGCTTTCAAGCCTTCGACCGTTCCCTCGCGCAGGGCCGTTCCGAAATCATCACTCTGGAAGATGCCGCAGATGCGGTTGAAGCTGCGCTCCTTCAGAAGCTCTCTCAGGCCTGCGCGCATCATCGGCCCGTAAGGCGCAAGGGCTGCAAATTTCAAAGGATGGAATGGCTCATAGGCCGAAGGGGCCGCTGTCAGCGGGAAAAGATGCAGCGTGCCGGACTCGATGACACGCTCAATGGTTGCCTCGACCGTCGGCGTGCCCAAGGGCGCCAGGACGGCGAATACGTGATCGCGGCTGATGAGCTTCTGCACGGCGCTGATGGCGCGGCGGGGATCATAGCCATTGTCCTCCACCACAAGGCGCAGCATGCGCCCGTTGATGCCGCCTGCGGCATTTGCCTCGGCAAAGGCCATCTCGATGCCGTTGCGCACCGCGATGCCCCAGCCGGAGACCGGCCCGGTCAGGTCGACATGCGTGCCGACGATGATCTCGCTGTCGCTCACCCCCTCACTCACACCGCCTTCGCCGCAGGATGCGGTCATGAGCGCAAGGGTGAGGGCCGTTGCAGCGGCAAGAGGGTGCGGCAGGCGGCGCATTGCGTGGGATGTTCCGGAAGCTAGAATGGCATCGCGGCCGGACATGTCCCGGCGCTCTCACCCGCTTTCTTAGACGAGCAAACCGTGCCGCGTCATCATCCGAATTTCATCCTGCCATGATGCCCCGCCTTGACCTTTCGCGCGCGGCAGAACCGCCTTATGGCATGGCCGAGACCATCTCGCCGCTGATCCGTCGCATCACCGCGCGAAATCCGGGTTCGTTCACGTTTCATGGCACCGGCACCTATCTTGTGGGGCACGGCCGCGTAGCGGTGATTGATCCGGGGCCGGCCGATCCGGCGCACATCCAGGCGATCCTTGCGGCGACGGCGGGCGAGACGATCACGCACATCCTTGTCACCCACACACATATGGATCATTCGCCGGGAGCAGCGCCCATCCGGCAAGCGACGGGCGCGCCAAGCTTCGGCTTTGGGCCGCACGGCTCCGGTCATTCGGATGACGACGTGAAGGTCGAAGAAGGCGGCGACATGGACTTTGTGCCGGACATCGTGGCGTCCGACGGCACAAGGATCGATGGCGCGGGCTTCAGCTTCACCGCGGTCCATACGCCCGGCCATACGTCCAACCATGTCTGCTTTGCACTGGCGGAGGAGCGAACGCTTTTTACCGGCGATCATGTCATGGGTTGGTCCACCAGTGTCGTGGTGCCGCCCGATGGCGACATGACGGCCTATCTTTCAAGTCTTGAAAGACTCGCCGCGCGCGATGATGCGGTTCTCATCCCCACCCATGGCGGGCCGATCGGCGGGCCGCTTGATCCCGGGTCACGCGACCCGCAAGCCTATGTGCGCCAGCTGATCGACCATCGGCGCGCGCGTGAATCGCAAATCCTTGCTGCATTGGCGCTCGGCACCCAAACGATCCCCGCACTTGTGGCCGGCATCTATGCGGATGTGGACAAGCGCCTGCACGCAGCCGCAGGACAATCGGTCTATGCCCATCTCATCGCCCTTGTGCGCGACGGACGAGTGGCAACGGACGGCGAACCCCGCGCCTCAAGCCGCTATCGCCCGGCGTAGTCAAGCGCCGGCGTCAGTTCACCTTGTTCAATTCCGAGAAGAAGGCGCGAATGCGGTCAGCATTCGCGCCCAAATCGGAAATGCCGACGCGCGATGCCGAGCGGATATCGAGCTTGGCGCCTGTTCCATCGGCGGAAACCACGATCACCACGTCATCCTTGAACCCGAACACGAGCGATGTCGCTGTTGCCTCGATGCGCATGGCGCCGTCATCGACCGCGACGATTTCCCAGCCTTGCGCTTCGGCGGCTGCCTTCGCGCGCGCAAAGACGGCTTGAGGCGAGGCGCTGCTGCGCCAGGTGACGATGTCGGGATAGGCGGCGACCTGGAATTCGCGCACATTGATGGTCTGGCCGCGTACCTCCATCACCGGCTTGTAGTCGAGGCCGTTGGTGCTGGCGCGACGCGCGTCAGCCAGCGCCACAAAGGCGGGCGGCTGGTCCATGTTGGTGGTGACATCGTGGATGGGTGGCACCTCACCTGCGCGCTGCTGAAGCAGAAACGGTGGTGCAACCGCCAGCAAACCAAGTACGAAGCCGGTCAGCGCGCGCATGCCACCCGAGCGATCCTTGCGGATCAGGCCAACGACGAGCCAGACAATCCCGATGCCCGCAGCCGCCATGCCCGCATAGGCGCCGAACTTGAAAAGCGTGCCCAGCGCGAACATCCAGTCCCAGACGCCAAAGCGGTTGCCGGGTCCGGCAAGCCCGACCATCAGGATGGCGATGACGCCGGTGAGCAAGGCCAGCAAACCAAGAATGCGGGAGATGGTCATGTCAGCGTCCTATGATTGGCCGTCAATTGGCGGGCTGGGTTGCCGGCGATGGCGGTACGGGAAGTGGGGAGCCAGGAATTACATGTTGGCAGAATGCGACGACTACTGACACGAAGCGATACGGTGGTTCATGGAGGTCACTGCTTGGAGCATAGGTCCATTTGAGCACAGCTGCTGTCGCAGAGTCTTCGAAGACCCCTTCTGGATCGGCGTTAATGACGTAAGCCCGCTCAACCGCGCCTTCACGATTCACCTTTGCGACCATAACCACGATGCCATTGGTGTTAGACTCGAGCGCATGGAGCGGAAATCTCGGCTGTACAAGTCTTACCGGGGTCGCACCCAGTGTGACGCCTGCAGGCTCGGGATAGTCGGGTTCGGCAATCAAAGCGGAGTAATCATCCGATAGCCTGAACTGAGCCATGATGCGTTCATTCTCGGCAACCAGATCGGCCGTATCGGTGCCTGCTACAGCCGCTCTTGCCGTCGCTTCACTGATTTCGCACCTGCGTTGACCGGCACCTGGCTCTTCTGCCAGCGCTGTGGCTCCCCATGCAACCATCAGGCTGCCTGCGGCGACTGCCTTTTGCAGGGCACGCATCAATTCGTCACCGGGACTTGTTCGGCGTTACCCTGATCGAGGCAGAAGCGGATGGTGACATCAACAAACTGCATCGGGGCATTCGTGGCATCGCCATGGGTGCGGTTGGTCCACGCCCATACGGCGTCCATGGCCGCGGTATTGAAAACTTCAGGCGGATCGGCTGCCAGCACATAGGCGCGCGCGACCGCGCCAGAGCGGCCAAAGCCGACCGAAAGATGCACAATGCCTTCCATCTCGCGCGCCAGTGCGTCAGTTGGATAGGCGGGTTCGATGCGCAGCTCCGGCTCGCCCAGGAATGACGCGCCAATGGACGCCGCAAAGTCAGGATCGGAATCGATGCCGGTGCGGTCGGCGCGCGCTGCAAGTTCAGCCTCTGCGCGCGCCGCCTGCATCTGGAAGCGCGTCAGGTCGATATCGCCAGCTTGAGCGGCACGCGCGCGGTTGCGCTCGATCTGGCAAATGAGTTTGCCGATCCCGGCGGGTGCGGCGGCGGGTGAAGGTGCGGTTGCTGCCGTTGTTGCTTCAGGGGGCGCAAGAACATCCGCACGATCAGCTGCCGGGTCCGGTGCGAGTTCGGGGTCTGGCGGGTTTGAGGTGCCGGCAGGTGCAAGGACCGTCGAAGAAATGACAATCGCCGATGCCAACACGGCCAGCATTGACCGCTTCACACCGCCCGGCCGTGTCGTCACCATGGCCCATAAAAGCCCGAGAAGGCCAAGGGCGCCGCCCGCCATGGCGGCGTAGCCCACGTAGGTAAGAAACTGCGGGGTGGTCGCAGCAACACCAGCCGCCTGAACGCGCACGCCGCTGGCGACCAGCAAGAATCCACCAAGCGCGACCACGCTTGTGACCAACGCGAGGGTTGAAGTGATCCCCGCCATTCTTTGGCGCGGGCGCGGCGTCAGCGTGGCGAACCGCTCCAGCGGTCCATCATTGCCGGTATCCATCACCCCTTCAGTCATGACGGTCATGGTCTCTTCCTCCCGCTGCGGCCACGCCTGCAACGGCGCGTCCGCCTCCTTGTGGACATGGACTTGCACAGGGGCTGCGGGGGGAGGCAGCATTTCGTCAGGCTGGGTCGTCAGTTGGGCTTCTGGCGCAGCTTCCAATCCGGCTGGCATTTGCTCAGGCGCCTCCGCACCGGAAGAACGTGCCATCAGCCCGCGCAGGCTTGGCAGGCCATCGGCTTCCTCAACCGGCGCAGGTGCCTCCAGCGACGAAGGCTCCGCTGCCAGCGTCACATCGGCCAAAGGCGCGACATCAACGGCGTCCTTTGCGAGCGCGTCCAGCATCGCCGTATCGCGCGCAGGCAGGGCCGCGGCGGTTTCAGGAACCGCATCTGTCAGGTCTGCCGTGATGGCCTCTTCAGCGCGGGCCGGACGCTCCAGCTAAGTCGCAGCAGCGGCCGCGCCCGCAGCGGTGCCTGGCAGGCGATAATCCCTGAACATCGTGCGCAGATCGACCTTCTGGATCTTGCCGGTTGCCGTCAGCGGAATAAGGTCGATGAAGACGACATCATCGGGCATCCACCATTTGGCGATCTTGCCTTCAAGGAATGCCAGCATCTCCTCGCGCGTGACTTCCGCGCCGGGCTTTTTCTGGACGATCAAAAGCGGGCGCTCGTCCCATTTCGGGTGATAGGCGCCGATCACCGCCGCGTTGGCAACGGCGGGATGTCCGACCGCGAGGTTTTCGATGTCAATGGAGCTGATCCACTCGCCGCCCGACTTGATCACGTCCTTGGCGCGGTCGGTGATGTGCATGAAACCCTGGGCGTCAAGGGTCGAGACATCGCCCGTGTCGAAGAAGCCTTCCGCGTCCAGCACGTTGCCGCCATCGCCCTTGAAATAGCCGCTCGAAATGGCCGGGCCGCGCACGACAAGATGACCGAAGGCCTTCCCGTCGCGCGGCAATTCCTTGCCGTTGTCGTCGAGGATTTTCATTTCGACGGTAAAGACCGGGCGGCCCTGCTTGGACTTGATCCGCAAACGCTCCTCAAACGGCAGGGATTTCTGTTCGGCCTTGAGCGTGCCCACCGTGCCGATGGGTGACAATTCGGTCATGCCCCAGGCGTGGCTGACATCGACGCCGTAATTCTTCTCGAACTTCTCGATCATCGAAGGCGGGCAGGCGGAACCGCCGATCGCCACGCGCTTCAGCGTCGAGAGTTTGAGGTTGTTCTGTTCAAGGTGATTGAGGAGCGCAAGCCAAACGGTCGGCACGGCCGCAGTCAGCGTGACGCGTTCATTTTCCAGAAGCTCGTAGAGGGAATGGCCGTCCAGCCGCGCGCCCGGCATGACGAGCGAAGCACCCGCCATAGGCGCCGAGAAGGCCAGCGACCAGGCGTTCGCATGGAACATGGGCACGACCGGCAGGATCACGTCGCCGTTCGAAACGCCCAGCGCATCCGACTGGTTTGCGGCCAGTGAATGCAGCACGTTGGAGCGGTGCGAGTAGAGAACACCCTTCGGGTTTCCGGTCGTGCCGCTGGTGTAGCAAAGGCCGCAGGCGGTGTTCTCGTCGAAGGCCATCCATTCATAGGCACTGTCACCTGATGCGACAAATTCCTCGTAGCAGATGACATTGCGGAGCGTTGTTTCCGGCATGTGCGCGCGGTCGGTCAGGATCACGAAGCCATGCACCGATTTCAGCTGATCCTGGATTTTCTCCAGAAGCGGCACGAAGGTCAGATCGGTCATGATGATCCGGTCTTCGGCGTGATTGGCGATATAGATGATCTGCTCGGGGAAAAGGCGCGGGTTCAGCGTGTGATAGACGCCGCCCGCACCCGTGATGCCGTACCAGGCCTCCAGATGGCGCTCGGTGTTCCATGCGAGTGTCGCCACGCGGTCGCCCAGCCGGATGCCGAGCGATTTGAAAGCCGAGGCCAGCATGCGGGCGCGGCGGTGCACATCGGCATAGGTCGTCCGCCTGATGCCGCCATCCGCTTCAACCGCACGCGTGATGATCTCGCGGTCGCCAAAATAGGTTGCGGCATGGTCGAGAATCTTGTGGACCAGCAATGGCCAGTCCTGCATCAAGCTGCGCATTGACGTTATCTCCCTAACGCGTTGACACACGCAGAATTTTGCCGCTGTGTGCCGGACCCTGACACCCCAAAACTGCTTATACCCTACTCGGCTGCGGCCCTTCAACCGTCCCAATCCCGGCTTCCGCCCGCCGGGAACACGGTGTCCGGGTCTTCCACTGCGACAGTTTCGGTGTATTTGGATGAACGCTTGGTGGCAAGGCGACGCCGCTGGTGGCACGTTGCAACTTCCGCTTCGCCTCCGTTAGCATCGGCGGACACGTCAAGTGGATTGGAACCATGCTTCTCAATGCAGGTTTGAATGTTCCGGAATTGGCTCTGCAATTCCAGCGCGCGCGGCGACTCGTCATACCGGACGTGCTTGCCCCAAGCACGGCGGAACAGATTCATGACTGCCTCACCCGCGACGTGAAATGGGGGCTGGCTTATCGCGACGCGGAAGGCACGCAATTGATGGATCGCGCCCGCCTTGACGCGCTCTCCCTTCCCGAACGGTCATCACTGGAACAGAAAATCCATCAGGGCGCGCAAAAGGGTTTTCAGTACAAGTACCGCTGCTACCCCATGCTGGACGCCTATCTTCAGCAACGGGATCCGGGCCTTCTGTTGCACCGCCTCTTCGAGTTCATCAATTCCCCCGTAATGCTGGACTTCGCCAGAGCGGTCACCGGCTTTCGCCAGATCGTCCGGGCGGATGCGCAAGCAACACTCTATGCGCCGGGCGACTTCCTGACCTTGCACAATGACTTTGATGCCGAGAAAGGCAGACTTGCCGCGTATGTGATGGGATTCTCCAAGGGATGGCGTGCAGACTATGGCGGCATGCTGCAATTCCTTGATGCGCACCAGAACGTGGAGCAGGGATTTCTTCCGCGTTTCAACTCGCTGATGCTGTTTGCCGTGCCGCAAATGCATGCGGTTACGTGCGTCGCGCCGTTTGCACCGATCGGGCGTTATGCAGTCACCGGGTGGTTCCAGGATGCAACCGGCGTACCGGCCTCGACCCGCGCGCGCTTCGGAATGTGAGTCCTGCCTTCTCACTCTAGCGACCCGCTTGTTACCGGCATCACATGCCACTGCTCGGCCTCTCTGTGACGACCGCACACTTCACAGGCTTGTGACTCCGTTTCGGTCTTTCGTGAACACATTGTTTCTGAAAACAAGCTCTTAATCCCAGCGCGTGCCCGATACGGTGTGCGCTCTGCGAAAACGCAACTGGGGAGCGGTGATCCGTGTCACATGATTGGCCAATGCGCGGCTTTGCTGCCGCCCTCTTGTTTGCGCTGGCACCGGCGATTGCAGTCCACGCGCAGGAAAATGACACCGTGGACGCGACCGGCGCGACGCGCCCGATAGCGCAGGCCACAAGGATCAATTCCGATGAGGCGCCCAGCATTGACGGCGACATCAGCGATGCAGTCTGGGCACGCGCGACCCCCATAGAGGATTTCGACCAGCTTGAGCCCGATGATGCCGCCCCGCCCAGCGAACGCACGGTTGCCCGCATCCTCTATGACGAGAACAACCTCTACTTCTCGTTCCATGCCTATGACAGCGATCCGTCCGGCATTTCGGCCGATTTGATGAGCGGCCCCTATGGCCTCTCGTCCAATGACTTTGTGCGTGTGTTCCTTGATCCTTCACGCAGCCGCCGCAATGCGTACCTCTTCGAGGTCAACCCGATCGGGGCACGCTCCGACGCCGTCATCCAGAACAACAGCGACTTCATCTTTGAGTGGAAGACGGTTTGGGGCGCGAAGGCGCAAATCGTTGCCGATGGCTGGACAGCCGAGATCGTCATTCCGTTCCGCTCGATCTCCTATGACCGCAATATGGGCGACTGGGGCCTTGAGATGATGCGGCTTGTGCGGCGCAAAAGCGAGCGTATCCGCTGGGCCAACGGCGACAACGCCCTGTTTTCGACTGATGTCAGTCGCGCAGGCACCATGCGCTCCATCGAGAACACGGCAGAAGGCATGGGGATCGACGCCATTGTCTATGGCAGCCTCATCTACAAACATGATTGGCGGCCTGCGACACGCGAGGACGACATCAGCTTCGAGCCGTCCGCCAATGTCTTCTACAAGATCACGCCAGCGCTGACCGGCACGCTGACGCTCAACACCGATTTTTCCGACACACCGCTGGACGAGCGGCAGGTCAATACATCCCGCTTCTCGCTGTTCTTTCCGGAAACACGCGACTTCTTCCTGCAGGATGTGGCGCTGTTCGAATTCGGCGGTCGGGCCATCGCGAATGCAAACGGTGTTCCTTTCTTTTCCCGCCGGATCGGTCTGGCCAATGGTGTGCCCGTGAACCTCAACGCGGGCGTGAAACTGTCGGGGGTCGCGGGCGACATATCGCTGGGTGCCCTCAGTGTGTGGGCCGATGGCCCCGCGGGTGAGGACCCGCGCCTTCTTTCAGTCGTGCGGGCAACCATTCCGATCGGGGAGTCGAAGGCCGGCCTTATCCTGACGAATGGCGATCCGGTCGGCGACGACGACAACACGGTCATGGGGTTTGACTACCAGTACCGCAACTCCCAATGGGTTGAGGGAATGACCTTCCGTGCCGATATGTTCTACCAGCGCAGCTTCTCGTCATTGGCAGGTGACGACGACAGTTTCGGCCTGCAGTTCTCGCAGACAAACGAACCCCTCACTTTCTCCCTCAACTTCAATCAGGTGGGAGAGAGCTTCAATCCGGCGCTCGGCTTCGTGTACCGCCCGGCGATCCGCACCTATTATGGTGATGTATCTTATCGCTATCGCACTGACGGCGGCGACATCAGATGGTATGAGGCGGGCGCATGGAGCTACTACGTGACCGATCTCGACGGCAATCTTGAGTCGCGCGAGAACGGCATGTGGGCAGGGTTCATGACCAGCGAAAATGCGGATTTGTTCGTCAATCTGGTGAACATCGAAGAAAACCTGCCCTTCGGATTCTTCCTGCCGGATGGCGTGTTCATTCCGGCCGGTGACTACGAGTGGTGGCAGATGAACCTGAACCACGGCACCTCTGACGAGCACGCATTCTCCTACGGGATCAACCTCTCCTACTCCGACGGGTTCTTCGATGGATCGAGGCTCGGGCTCAATTTGAGGATCACCTGGCGTCCCAGTGAGCACTTCTCGATCTCTCCGCGCTGGAACTATCAGGTGTTTGATGTGCCGGACGGCAAGGTCGAAATCCACATTGCCTCGCTCAACGGCACATTCGACTTCACACCCGACAGCGGCATGATCCTGCAGGCGCAGTGGGACAACATCTCGCAGTCGATGGGTGCGTCCTTGCGCTATCGCTGGGAGTATGAGCCGGGTTCGGAATTCTTTGCTGCCATCGCCGAGGGCGCCCATATCGACGAGGAGACCTACGAGTCGCAGGTCAGCGGCGCGTCCATCCGCATCGGGCACCTGTTCCGCTATTGAGGGATCAGGTGTGGGCCAACGCCGGGTTCACTTCGAGCCCGGCGGGGTCCTGATGGATCATCACTTCCGCTCCGGGGAAGGCCGCCATCACAGCGGCTTCCACTTCGTCGGATATCTCGTGGGCGCGCGAGAGGCGCATATCGGGATCAAGTTCAAGATGGAACTGGATGAAAGTTGCCACTCCTGACCGGCGTGTGCGCAGATCATGGATCGCGCGCACGTCACGGTGGGCACAGGCAATGTCACGGATGCGGGCGCGATCCGCGTCATTGAATTCGCGGTCCATCAGCTGGTCATAGGAACCACGGATGATGCTGATCGCGCTCCAGGCGATGATGGCTGCAATGGCAAGGCCGATGACGCCATCAAACCAGAGCAGGCCGAACTGCGCGGTCATCACCAGGGCTGCGATGACGGCCGTATTCATCAGAAGGTCGCCGACATAGTGCAGATTATCGGCGCGGATCGCGACAGACGCGGTCAGCCGCACGATGCGGCGCTGGTAGGCGACCAGGCCCAGCGTCATCGCAATCGAAAAAAGGATGACTGCAATGCCCAGGATGTCACCGGTGACCGGCTCGGGATGGCGCAACCGTGACACCGACTCCCAAGTCAGGAACACGGCTGACACGGAAACCAACCCTGCCTGCACAAGGCCTGCCAGCGCCTCTGCCTTGCCGTGGCCAAAGCGGTGCTCGGCATCAGCGGGGGTCACGGCATGCCGCACAGCGAGAAAATTGAAGGCGGAGGCGAGCACGTCCAGGCCTGAATCCATCAACGCGCCCAGCATGGCAACCGAGCCGGACTGCCACCACGCCACTGCCTTTGCGGCAACCAGCGACAGCGCCACGAGCACGGACGCGATGGTTGCGCGCTGCATCAGGCGGGCTGCTTCTTGCGGTTTCAGGCTCATGGAGGCAATCACATCTGCTTTGCGGTCGGTCAGGGGTAAAGGCGCGATGACGCCCACGCCAGCTCGGGCGACGCGCGGCGGTAAACGACACGGTCGTGCAGGCGGAAGCGGCGGTCGCGCCAGAATTCGATTTCCAGCGGCGTCACACGGAAGCCCGACCAATGTGACGGCCGATCCACCTTGCCCAGCGCATATCGGGCGGCGTAGCGCGCGATTTCCTTCTCGAACTCGAAGCGGCCATGCATCGGGCGCGACTGAGCCGACGCCCAAGCGCCGATCTGAGCGTCCTTGGGGCGGGTAGCGAAATAGGCGTCTGCTTCCGCGTCCGTCACGATCGAGACCGGACCGCGCACGCGCACCTGGCGGCGCAGGGATTTCCAGTGGAACAGCAAGGCTGCCTTGCGGCTGGCCAGAAGCTCGCGGCCCTTGGCGCTCTCGAAATTGGTAAAGAAGACAAAGCCCCGCGCATCAAATGATTTCATCAGCACCATACGCACATTCGGCAGACCCGCCTCGTCAACCGTCGCGAGCGCCATGCCGTCGGGGTCATTCACTTCCTTGGCGCGTGCATCCTGATACCAGGTCGCGAACTGGGCCATGGGATCGCCCACGACCGGCATCTCGGCATTTTCGGCGGGTTCACCCGGCATCTTGTTCATTTGCCATGCAAAAAGGGGTGGCGTGACGCAAGGGAGGTAACACGCTATCTTTCCCCGGCAAACATCCCATGCGGTCGATCTTTCGATGTTGAAACTGGTTCGCAGTCTTATTGCCGCCTTCAGTCTTGCGGTCATGGCCGCCGGTTGCGCGTCTGCCGCACCTGGCCAGCCGCAATTTGACGATGCGGCCAGCGCCTATGACCGGGGCGATTATGCCGCCGCATTCGCCATCTGGAAAGAATTGGCGGACGAAGGCGACATCGCCGCAATGCGCAATGTCGGGCAGCTCTACCGGCGCGGGCTTGGGGTCGAGCGCGATCCGGTCATGGCCTTCCGCTATTATGGCCGGGCGGCCGAGTTGGGGCTGGCGACTGCTATGGCCAATGTCGGCGTCATGTTCGTCAATGGCGAGGGGGTGGAAGCCGATCCTGTCGCCGGAGCCCAGTGGCTGACGCGCGCCGCGCAATCGGGCATTCCGGTTGCGATGTATGAGCTCGGCCGTCTTTACGAGACCGGGGCCGGTGTCGAGAAGAACATCGAGAACGCACGCGCGCTCTACCAGCGCGCGGCCGAAGCAGGTGATGAAGAATCGCGACTGGCGCTGGCGCGACTCGATGCGGGTCTTCGGGGCACTGCCCCCTGACAGCCCTTTAACCGGGCCGGGTGAGCACCTAGATTGGGCCCGACAGGCGAATCCTTTCCGCCCTGCGCCAAGCTGCCGGAACCATGCGCGATCCCTATACCATTCTTGGCGTGAAGAAATCGGCCAGCGAGGCCGAGATCAAAAAGGCGTTCCGGGATCTCGCCAAGAAGCATCACCCTGATACCCACAGCAAAGACCCCAATGCCCTGAAAAAGTTCCAGGAGATATCGGCTGCCTATGAGCTTCTCTCGGACAAGGAGAAGCGTCGCCAGTTTGACCACGGCGAAATCGACGCCAACGGCCAACCGCAGGGATTTGCGGGTGGTCCCGGGGGGCCTGGTGGTGCGCGCGGCCCTTTCCGTGATTTTCGCGGACGCGCGGGCCCCGGCCCGGAGGCAGCTGCAGGCAGCTTCAACTTCGAGGAAATCCTTGGCGACATTTTCGGACGCCGCGCCAATATGGGCGGGCGTGGTGCCAAAGGCGGCTTTGCCGGGTTTGACAGTGGCGAGCCGCAACGCGACCAGACGTTCTCGCTCAGTGTCAGCTTTGCCGATGCGGCGCTTGGCGCTACACGCCGCGTGCGGCTCGCGGGCGGCAAGCAGCTGGACGTGAAAATTCCCGCCGGCATTGCCGAGGGCCAGCAGATCCGTCTCAAGGGCCAGGCCGAAACAGGCGGCGACTTGTTGATCAACGTGGCCGTCGAAGCGCATCCGTTTTTCACGCGCGAGGGCAAGGACATCCATCTGCGCCTGCCGATCACGCTGGGCGAAGCGGTTGCGGGCGGCAAGATCACCGTGCCGACGCTCTCGGGCAGTGTCGTCATGTCTGTGCCGGCGGGCGCGAACAGCGGCACGCGGCTGCGGCTCAAAGGAAAGGGCGTGCAGGCGGCCAGCGGCGCGGGCGACCAGTATCTGATCCTTGAAATCGCGCTACCGGAAAAAATCGACGCCGAGCTTGAGAACTTCATCAAGCTCTGGACTGGCCGCCACCCCTATGATCCCCGCAAGAAGCTGGGTTGATCCTTGCCGCCCAGGTCCGGTGCCACTGTTTGACCCATTCCGGCTGATCGGCTATTGCGCCTGTCAAATGGCGTCAGATCAAGAGGTTGAGACATGTCCACCGGAACGGCTCTGATGAAAGGCAAGCGCGGCCTCATCATGGGTGTCGCGAATGACAAGTCGCTCGCGTGGGGCATTGCGCAGGCGCTTCACGCGCAGGGCGCGGAGCTCGCTTTCACCTATTTCGGCGACGCCCTGAAGAAGCGGGTTGAGCCCTTGGCAAAAAGCATCGGCGCCACGCACATCCTTTCCTGCGATGTCGGCCAGCCCGAGACGATTGACGCAACATTCAACGCACTGAAGGACGCATGGGGATCGCTCGACTTTGTGGTGCATGCCATTGCCTTCGCCGGCAAGGATGCGCTCAAGGGCCGCTATCTCGACATGACGCAGGATGACTTCACGCAGGCGCTGAACATTTCCTGCTGGTCGTTCACCGCTGTCGCCCAGCGCGCGGAGAAGATGATGCCGAAAGGCGGCGCGCTGCTGACACTTTCCTATTACGGCGCCGAGAAGGTGATGCCGCACTACAACGTGATGGGTGTCGCGAAGGCGGCGCTGGAATGCAGCGTGCGCTATCTCGCCGAAGACCTTGGCCGCCAGAACATCCGCGTGAATGCGATTTCGGCCGGCCCCATCAAGACGCTGGCCGCATCGGGCATCGGCGACTTCCGTTTCATCCTGAAATGGAACGAGCTGAACGCGCCCTTGCGCCGCAACGTGACCATCGAGGATGTCGGCAATGCGGGCCTGTTCCTGCTCTCCGATCTCGGGGCGGGCGTAACCGGCCAGATCCAGTATGTGGACAGCGGGTACTCGGTCCTGGGCCTTGCCTCGCTCGACAACGCCACGCAATCTGGCCAGCTTCTCTCGTCCCTGCGCAACGAAGGATAGAGCGCTTCCGCGCACGCCCATGTCCCACAACAGTTTCGGCCATCTGTTCCGCATGACGACCTGGGGCGAAAGCCATGGGCCCGCCATCGGCTGCGTGGTCGATGGTTGTCCGCCCGGCATCGCGTTGAGCGAAAGCGATATCCAGCCCTTCCTCGACAAGCGGCGGCCGGGCACGTCGCGCTTTGTCACGCAGCGGCGCGAGCCCGACCGCGTGAAAATCCTCTCGGGCGTCTTTGATGCGGGCACGGGCGCTGAAACAACCGGTACACCGATCTCGCTTCTTATCGAGAACGAGGACGCGCGCTCGAAGGATTACAGCGCGATTGCCGGAAAATTCCGCCCGGGCCATGCCGACTATACCTATCAGGCGAAATACCGCATCCGCGATCCGCGCGGCGGCGGGCGCCAATCCGCGCGCGAGACCGCATCGCGTGTGGCGGCAGGTGCGGTTGCGCGCAAGGTGTTGGCCCACGTGCATGGCCCCGTCACCATCAGGGGCGCGGTTGTGCAGATCGGCGAACGGAAAATTGACCGCACGCGGTTCGACTGGGCGGAAACGGAGAATAATCCGTTCTGGTGCCCGGATGCCAAATCTGCGGCGCAGTGGGAAGACTATCTGGACAACGTGCGCAAGGCGGGCTCCTCCATCGGCGCCATTGTCGAAGTAATCGCCGAGGGCGTGCCTGCAGGCTGGGGTGCGCCCGTCTATGGCAAGCTCGACCAGGACCTTGCTTCCGCGATGATGAGCATCAATGCCGTCAAGGGCGTTGAGATCGGCGATGGCTTTGCGACAGCTGCGTTGCGCGGCGAGGAAAATGCCGACGACATGCGCGCGGGCAGTGACGGCCGCCCGCATTTTCTTTCCAACCATGCCGGCGGCATCCTTGGCGGCATCTCGACGGGACAGACGCTTGTCGTGCGCTTTGCGGTGAAGCCGACCTCTTCCATCCTCACACCGCGGCCGACCGTGACCGTAGAAAATGCGGAGACCGAAATCTCCACGACCGGGCGGCATGATCCGTGCGTCGGCATCCGTGCGGTGCCGGTGGGCGAAGCGATGATGGCGCTTGTTCTGGCCGACCATGCGCTGCGCCACCGCGCGCAATGCGGGTGATGCAATAGCGATGGCAGAAACTTTGCCCGTCAAGCAACCCAAGCGCCCTTATGTGCCGGTGAGCGCACCCGGCGCGGACAATCCCGCCTTCACCTGGCCGCGCTGGCGCCAATGGCTCGACATGCTGTTTGCCGATCACGGCATATTCCGCATTGTCTTCAACACGCGCAGCAAAGTGGCTGATGGCGTCTACCGCTCCAGCCAGCCATGGCCCTACCAGATCCGTGCGGCGGCGCGGCTTGGCGTGAAATCGATCCTCAATCTGCGTGCGGACCGCGTGTGCGGCGCCTATGCGCTGGAGATGGCAGAGGCGCGGCAGCTTGGCCTTGTGGTGCACAATGTCCGCATCTCAAGCCGCAATGCGCCGCCAGTGGCACTGCTTCAGGCGCTCGACCAGCTGTTCCGCACGATGGAAAAGCCGGTGCTCATTCACTGCAAATCCGGCGCGGATCGCGCGGGCATAGTCGCCGTGCTTTATCTCATCATGGCTGAAGGCAAGCGGGTTGCCGATGCGCGCCCGCATCTTGGCCTGCGTTTTGGCCACATGAAGGCCGGTGCGCAGGGTGCGCTCGATGCTTTCCTTGATGCCTATGAACGCGACGGCGAAGCCAAGGGGCAGACGCTGCTCTCATGGGCGACAAATTCCTATGATCCGGCTGCGGTCGATCTCGCGTTCCGGTCGCGGCGGCGGTTTTCGTGGCTGACGGATATCTTCATCCGGCGCGAGTGAAGGCCGCCACCAGCTCCACCTGACGCGACCAGAGAAACTGGTCGATCGGCGTGATCGCCCCCAAGTGCCATCCGCCCTTGACGAGCAGCGCTGCATCGCGCGCAAAGCTCGCCGGACTGCAGGACACGTAGGCAATTGCCGGGATTTTCGCCCGTGCGAGGTCCGCGCATTGTTCGCGCGCACCCTGGAAAGGCGGATCGAGCACGACCGCATCAAATTTTTCGAGTTCGGTCGGCAGAAGCGGGCGGCGGAACAAGTCCCGGCACTCCACCGTCAGCGGCTTGCGCCCGGAGGTGGTCGATGCCGCATCCTTGAGGCAGGCGGCTGCCGCCTCATCTCCCTCGACAGCATGCACCGTGTGTTTGCGCGAGAGCGGCAGGCTGAATGTGCCAAGCCCCGCGAACAGGTCAGCGATGCGCTTTGCGCCCCTGACAATCTCCGCAACGCGCTCATTCATCGCGGTTTGCGATGCCGCAACGGCCTGCAGAAAGGATCGCTGCGGCAGGCGCACGGGCACGCCGTCCATTTCCACATGCGGTGGCCCTGCCTGGTAAAGAACGTCGTTGCCCATGGTCACGCGAACGGCACCGGCAGCGCGGGCAGCTGTGACGAGCCTTTCGGTGATGTTCCGTGCCATCCCTTCTTTGCCTTGGGACGTGATGTCGAGATCAATGCCTTCGCGGGCGCGTGTCAGCGACAGCGGGAATGTGGCGGGACCCAGCGAGAGCCCAGCGAGCGAAGCGGCCATGGCCTTCGCAAACGCCAGAAGCGCCGGTTCCAGCACAAGACAGGCTTCGATCGGGACCAGAACATGCGAGCGCTCGGCGGCAAAGCCGATGCACATGCTGCCGGTTTCATCCTGCCAGAGCTTTATGGTCGCGCGGCGGCGCGAATGGATTGTGCCGGGCAACAGCGGATGGAGGGCTTTGGGCGAAAGCCCCTGTGCTGCGAGTGCATCACTGACCAGCCGCAGCTTTGCCGCAGCATAGGCCACGTCTCCCATTCCGTGAAGCTGGCAGCCGCCGCAGCTGCCGAAGTGCGGACATTCATGCGTCACACGCGCTTGGCCAGAATGAAGACTTCGCGCGGCTGGCCCGCACCGCGCACCGGGCTTTCCACCAGACCTGCAACGGCAAAGCCGGCATTGGTCTTGAGGAACGCATCCAGACGCGCGGAAATTTCGCGTGGCGTCAACGCGTGGCCAGGCGCCGCAACCGCAGGTCCGCGTCCGCGCGGCGGGCGGCCGCGCCCAGCCTCCGCATCAAGTGAGACCAGCGCAAGAAGCACAGCATCCTTGGCCGCAAGCGATAATGCTGCGCCCACGCCCTGCGCCAGCGGAAGGCCGCCCAGATCTACGGTGATGATGTCCACATGCTCGGGAATCTGGCGACGCGAGAGCGCGCGCGCATCCATCCCCTCAAGATTGATGACGATCGGGTTGAGGTGCAGCGCATCACCCAGCATGCCCACCGCCTGCTCGACCGCATAGACACGCGCGGCACCGCGCTCGGCCAGCACCTGGGCAAAGCCGCCCTGCCCTGCGCCCAGATCAACGCAGATCTTTTTCTCGGGATTGATGCCGAAATGGTCCAGCGCATGGGCGAGCTTCAGTCCGCCGCGCGAGACATAGGGGTTGTGGCGCTGCTTCAGGCTGATGGGCATTGTCACGTCAACAAGGTCACCCGGCTTCTCGATCTTCACGTCACCGGCAAAGACGTTGCCGGCCTCGATCTCGGTCGCCGCGCGATAGCGGTTGCGCACCAGCTTTTTCTCGACAAGCAGCAGATCGGCGCGCATGCGTGCACCCTGCGGCGCGGCGGCAGCCGGTGCGGCTTTCAGTGTCAGTGTCGGTCTTACGCGCGGTTCGTCGCCCATTGGCCCTCGTGTCCCAGCGCGGCAGTGACCGTTGCCACGATATCCGGCGCATTGAGATGCGCGGCAGCATATTGCACTTGCGGCGTGTCGTGCTCCTGAAAAATGTCGGGCAGCACCATCGTTCGCACGCGGCAGCCACTCTCAAGAAGGCCTGCATTGGCCATAAAATGCAGCACATGCGCACCGAAGCCGCCGACGGCGCCTTCTTCGATGGTCACCAGCACTTCGTGGTTTGCTGCCAGCTGACGGATCAGCGCCTCGTCCAGCGGCTTGGCAAAGCGGGCATCCGCGACCGTCGCTGAAAGGCCCATGGCTGCCAGCTGATCAGCCGCCTTGAGGCATTCCTGCAGGCGGGTGCCAAGCGAGAGGATGGCGATCTTGCTTCCTTCGCGCACGATGCGACCCTTGCCGACGGGCAGCACAGTGCCTTCCGCCGGCATCTCCAGACCCAGGCCCTCGCCGCGCGGATAGCGCACCGCCGATGGCCGGTCATTGATGGATGCCGCCGTCGCGATCATGTGGCGCAGTTCCACCTCGTCGCTGGCCGCCATCACCACGAAGTTCGGCAGCGTCGCAAGATAGGCGACATCAAAGGCGCCGGCATGCGTTGCGCCATCGGCACCGACAAGGCCCGCGCGGTCGATGGCAAAGCGCACCGGCAACGACTGGATCGCCACGTCATGCACCACCTGGTCATAGGCGCGCTGCAGGAAGGTGGAATAGATCGCGGCAAAAGGCTTGAAGCCTTCGGCGGCAAGGCCCGCAGCAAAGGTGACGCCATGCTGCTCGGCAATGCCGACATCAAAGCAGCGCTGGGGAAATTCCTGCGCAAAGAGATCAAGGCCCGTGCCCGATGGCATCGCCGCCGTGATGGCAACAATCCTGTCATCCTTGCGCGCCTCGGCAATCAGGCTCTCCGCAAAGACTTTGGTGTAGGCCGGTGCCTTGGCGGATGATTTGGCCTGCGCGCCGGTGATGACATCGAATTTGGTGACGCCGTGGAACTTGTCGGCGGCCTTTTCGGCCGGGACATAGCCCTTGCCCTTCTGCGTCACGACATGGACGAGGATGGGGCCATCAACAACTGCATCGCGCGCATTCGCCAGCACGGGCAGCAGATGGTCGAGATTGTGGCCATCGATCGGGCCGACATAGTAGAAGCCCATTTCCTCAAACAGCGTGCCGCCGGTCCACAGGCCGCGCGCATATTCCTCGGCGCGACGGGCCTTGTCGAAAAGGAAGCGCCCCAACTTGGCCATCATCCGCTTGGCAAAGGCGCGGAAGCCCAGATATTTGCGCGACGAGATCAGGCGCGCGAGATACGCGCTCATTGCGCCCACGGGCGGCGCAATCGACATGTCATTGTCGTTGAGGATGACGATGAGGCGCGATTTCATGGCGCCCGCATTGTTCATCGCCTCGTAGGCCATGCCGGCCGACATGGCGCCGTCGCCGATGACGCAGACGATATTGCGCTTGTCGCCCGAAAGATCGCGCGCGACAGCCATGCCAAGGCCCGCCGAGATCGACGTGGAGGAGTGCGCGGCACCGAAGGGGTCATATTCGCTTTCGCTGCGGCGGGTGAAACCGGAGAGCCCTCCCCCCTGACGCAAGGTGCGGATTCGGTCGCGACGCCCCGTCAGTATCTTGTGGGGATAGGCCTGATGGCCCACGTCCCAGATCAGCCGGTCGTCGGGCGTGTTGAAGAGGTGGTGCAGCGCCACCGTCAGTTCGATCACGCCAAGGCCAGCGCCCAGATGGCCGCCGGTGACGCTGACGGCCGATATCGTTTCCCTGCGCAATTCATCCGCCAGCTGGCGCAGCTCGGCACGCGACAGGTTGCGCATGTCGGCTGGCAAATGCACGCGGTCCAGCAGCGGCGTGGCCGAAGCGGCCTGATCCTTTGGCGTCTCTGGTAGCGTCTCTGGTGTCACAAAACTGCCCCGGCAATCGAGCGATTCACATATCGCGGCGGACATTCCTGCAAGCCCGCACGCCCACCATATAGGGGGTTTTCGCGTGGCAAGAGAGTGGCAAATCGCCCCCGCTTGAAGGGGGTTAACGACCTGAAACTGCGGGTCTTGTGACGCCCTAACCTTTGCGGGTCACGGTATAGGCCGGCAGGGCCCGCAGGAGGTCGGCCCGCTCGTCAAATTCGGCGAGATATTCCGCTGCCTGGCGGGCCAAAGCCCCCGCCTGGGCGCGGGTGCGCTCGATCCCGAGGGCTGCCACAAAGGTCGCCTTGCCCTGGGCCATGTCCTTGCCGACCGCTTTGCCGGTTTCGGCCGCATCGCCCGTCTGGTCGAGCAGGTCATCCGCCATCTGGAAGGCAAGCCCCAAATCCTGCGCATAGCCGCATAGCGCATGGCGCTGGTGGGGCGTCGCCTTGCCCATGATCGCGCCCGCGTCGGCGGCAAAGACGATCAGCGCACCGGTCTTCATGCGCTGCAGGCGCGTGATGGTGACGATGTCGGGATCCGCGTTGCCTGCAGTCATGTCGATCATCTGGCCGCCGACCATGCCGCCCGCGCCTGCTGATTGCGCCATGCGCACACAGAGTTCCGCCCGCACATGCGGATCGGGATGGGTTTCGGGCGAAGCCAGAAGAGCAAAAGCGTGGGTCAGAAGCGCGTCACCGGCCAGAATGGCAGTTGCTTCGTCAAAGCGGCGATGGGTGGTCGGGCGGCCGCGCCGCAGATCATCATTGTCCATGGCGGGCAGATCGTCATGGACAAGACTGTAGGCGTGCACGCATTCAAGGGCTGCTGCCACGCGGCTGATGGCGCGGCGATCCACCCCGAAGAGCCGTCCCACCTGCAATGTCAGGAAGGCGCGGATGCGTTTGCCGCCGCCCAAAGTTGCATAACGCATCGCCTCCATCAGGCGTGCTTCAGGCCCCTGCGGCTGCGGCAGGAGCTGGTCAAGCACGGTTTCCAGATGCGCCTGCGTTTCCTTCAGCGCGGCTTCAAGCAGCGTTGCCATGATGGGTCAGCCGATCTCGGCCTTCTCAGCCGAAACCACGCCGCCGGGCGACACAACGATGCGCTCGATGCGGGCTTCTGCGTCCTTCAGTTTCTTCTCGCAATGGGCTTTCAGCGCCGTGCCACGCTCGTAGATGGCAATCGATTCCTCAAGCTCCACACGGCCGCTTTCAAGGCGCGCCACGATGTCTTCGAGTTCCTTCAGCGCCTGCTCAAAGCTGAGCTGTTCCACCGGATTTGCCGGATTTGCCGGATTTGCCGGATTTGCGGTCTTGTCGCTTTTCGCCATGACATCATCCCTATGCCGCCATCAGGGCAGCCACGTGCGCCGCAGCCGAGCGGCCCAACGCTGCCAAGTCATAACCGCCTTCCAGCGTCGAGACCAGACGCCCCTTGCAGTGCCTTGCCGCCAGGGCTGCAATCGCCGCAGTGGCAAAGGCAAAATCGTCCTCGACAAGACGCAGCTCCGCCAACGGGTCATCCGCATGGGCATCAAACCCGGCCGAGATGAGGATGAAATCGGGCGCAAAAGAATCAAGGGTGGGCAGGATCACCCCTTCGAACGCCGCGCGAAAATCAGCCGAACCGGCACGCGGCGGCAGCGGCACATTCAGGATGTTGCCGGCAACGCCGCGTTCCTGCGGCAGACCCGTTCCGGGGTAGAGCGGCCATTGGTGGGTGGACGCAAAGAAAAGGTCCTTGTCATCGGCAAACATCGCCTGCGTGCCATTGCCGTGATGGACGTCGAAGTCGATCACCGCCACGCGCCGCGCGCCATGCACCGCGCGGGCGTGAAGCGCGCTGATCGCCACGTTGTTGAAGAGGCAAAAGCCCATCGGCACATCCGGCTCGGCATGATGACCCGGCGGCCGCACGGCGCAGAAGGCGTTGCGGCACTCACCCGCCATCACGGCATCGACGGCGGCAATCACCGCACCGGCAGCGCGCAAGGCCGCCTCGCCCGAGCCGGGCGACAGGCTGGTGTCGCCATCCAGCCGGTAGAGCCCTTTCTTCGGCACCGCATCGAGCACGCGCGTCACATGCGCCATCGGATGCACGCGGGCAATCTCATCCTTTGTGGCCAAAGGTGCAGAGCGCCGCAGCAGTTTTGCGAAAGCGGGCGCCTCAAGCGCTGCCAAGACGGATTTCAGCCGCGCCGGACTTTCGGGATGACCCGGCGGCGTCTCGTGGGCAAGACAGGCTTCATGCGTGAAGAGTGCGGTCGTCATGGCCCGCCAAGGATAGGCCAATCCGCCATCAAGACGCCACACTTGCCCGCGCAATTTTCTCCCTCGCGGGTTCCTGCTTCGGGGAAGACATGATCGGCTGGACCATCCGGCATCCCTTCAAGGCCATGGCCGTTGCCAGCTTTGCCGTGCTGATGGCGGTTGGCACGTCCTATGGGCTGAAGTTGAAGGAGGCTGCCTTCATCCTTGCCGACGTGGCAGCCGGTGACGGACCCTCGGCCTTCAAAGCGAGCGTGCCCGCACCCCATCGTTCCACCATCGCCTGGACCATCGACGGGCGGAGCAATCATGGCGATCTTTACGTGCCCACCACCGGCGCACGCGCGCGGCTGGTGCTGGTGCCGGGGCTTGCTGCCCTTGGCAAGGACGATCCGCGCCTTATTGCCTTTGCCAACACGCTTTCACGCGCGGGCTTTCTGGTTCTGGTGCCCGAAATTGCCAATCTGCGGGAATTCCGCGCGCATCCCGATGACGCGCTGATCCTGGCGGATGCCGCCTTGTTCCTGTCGCGCGACTATGATGCCGGATCGCTGCCGCGCGTGGCAGGCTTTGCCGCCCTTTCCTATGCCAGCGGACCGGCGGTGCTGGCGGCGATGGACCCGCGCATTGCCGATACAACGCCGTTCATTCTTTCCATCGGCGGCTATTACTCGATGAATGATGTCGTTACTTTCGTCACCACGCGCATGTTCCGCCGTGACGAGAATGCGCCGTGGCAGGAGGGCAATCCCGCCTCCTATGCGACATGGGCCTTCCTGCGCGCCAATGCGGCGGGGGCTGACGACCCGCGCGACATCGACCTTCTGACCCGCATTGCTGATGCAAAGCTTGCCGACGAGAACGCCAATATCGACCCCCTGTCGTTCCAGCTGGGCGCGGAAGGTCGCAGCATCTTCACCCTTCTGATGAACCGAGATCCCGATGCGGTGCCACAGCTTGTAGCGGCATTGCCGCCGCGGCTGCGCGCGGGCCTTGCGGCGCTCGATCTCTCACAACAAGATCTCTCACGCCTGAAGGCGCGCATGATCCTTCTTCACGGCAGCGATGATCCGATGATCCCGTCCACCGAGAGCCGCAAGTTTGCGGACGCAATTGCCGATGTGCATCTTTGCGTCATCGCGGAGATCACCCATGTCGAGTTCAACGGCGCGTCCGATGTGATCGATGGCCTCAAGATGCTTGTCGCCATGCGCGACATGCTGCGCTTCAGGCAATAGGCCCACGAAAGTAGCGCACATCCGGCGTCTTTTCCTCATTGCCATCGCCATCGGTGAAGGCAACAGCCTGAAAGCCGTGTTGCTCGTAGAAGCGGCGCGCGCGCGCATTGGCCTGAAAGGTCCAGAGCGCAAGGCCTTTGGCTGCTTCGGGGCTGCGGTTTGCGTGCGAGAGCAATGCGGTGCCCAGCCCCCTGTTCCAGAACGCGGGATCAACATAAAGCGCCTCGATCCAGCCCGGCGCGAGCGCCATCATGGCGGCGATCCTTTCCTCCATGATCGCGACCACCACGCGCCCTTCGCGCATCAGGCGGCGGATGAAACCCGGCACCGTGTCATGCGCGTGGACCATGGGCACGATGTCGAGAATGGCGAGCCTTGCTGAAAGAAAGACGCGCGCAATGTCGTCCACCTCGTCGAATGTCGCGTCACGGATGGTGGCCGCAATCATCGCTCACGGCTTGGTCAGCTGGAAGGATGGGCGCGTGGCCATTGTCTGCCACCAGGCGGCAAGGCGCGGTGATTTTTCACGCCAACCCCAATCGGCAAAGCGCAGATCGAGATAGCCAAGGGCTGCGCCCAGGGCGATGTCGCCAAGATCAAAGCCCGGCGACCAATCGGCATAAGATGATTCCAGAAATGCGAGCGTGCGGTCAATCGCATCGGCCTGCCGGTCGCGGTTCGGTGGATAGTGGAATTCCTTCGGGCGCAACTGCTCCATGCGGAGCGTCAGGGCCGCATCCATGATGCCGTCGGCCAGCGCATGCATGGTCCAGACGCGCCATTTTTCCGCGCCAGATTGCGGCGCGAGGAAGGGCGCGCCGCCCAATTGATCGAGCCAGTCGCAGATCACCGGGCTGTCGGCGATCAGCATGCCCTCCTCTGTGATGAGGCACGGCACACGGCCCAACGGATTGATGCCGCGCACGAAATGCGGCTCGTCGAGCGGCTGGGCCACTGCCTCCTTTACCTGCATCAGCAGGTTCTTCTCGCGCAACACCACGCGGCATTTGCGGGCGTAAGGCGAGGTGGGCGAGTGATAGAGCGTGGAGGCAGCCTGCTTTGTCATGTCATTTCCCCTGCCGCAAGATGCGCAGCGGCAATCATGCCGTCTGGTAGAAATCAATGCCGTCAGCGCGGGTGGTGCGGGTCATCGCCTTGCGCGCGATCAGGCAGTTCAGATGCGCGAGGCTTTCACCTGTTGCCATGATATAATTGCCACCGGTAATGCGGCTGCGGAACAGCGCCGGAAAAACCTCGACCGCGCGTTTGGGCTCGCGGCAAAGGTCCAGAAGCTTCGTCATGCCCTCTTCGTGCCCGTCGATCAGGTCCTGCAGGCGCTTGCCCGCATTACGGAAGGGTTCGTTGTGGGCGGGCAGCACAAGCGTATCTTCCGGCAAAATCGCCTTGAGGCGAACGCAGGAATCGATCCAGTCCTGCAGGGGGTTGCCCTCCGGCTCGGTCGGAAAGACCGACACATTCGATGAAATGCGCGGCAACACCTGATCGCCCGAGATCAGGAGGCCCGCCTCTGGACACCACAGGCAGGCATGTTCCGGTGCATGGCCGCGTCCAATGACGATGCGCCATTCGCGGCCGCCGATCGTCAGGCGATCGCCCTCCTGCAGGCGGCGGAAGGATTGCGGCAGGCGATGCACGCCCATGCCGAAGCCGCCGAAGCGTTCCTTGTATTTGGCCAGCGCCTCATCGGGGAAACCGGCGGCCTTGTAGAAACGCACACCTTCGTGCGGCGCCTCGCGGCCCGTATCCGTCACCAGCGTACGGCAGAGCAGGTAATCCGTGCGCGACATGTAAAGCGGCGCGTCAAAGCGTTCGACCAGCCAGCCCGCGAGCCCCACATGATCGGGATGAAGATGCGTGACGATCACGCGATGAACGGGCTTGCCGCCCATCATGGTGCCGAAGAGATTTTCCCAGGCGGTCTTCGAACCCGGATCATTGAGGCCCGTGTCAACGATGGTCCAGCCATCGCCATCCTCCAGAATCCAGAGATTGATGTGGTTGAGCTGGAAGGGCAGCGACAGGCGCAGCCAGTGAACGCCGGGGGCCACCTCGATGGTTGCACCCGGTTCAGGCTTTGTCTGGAAGGGATAGATGAGGCCCCTGTCGTCGCGCGTGCGCGCCGGTTCGACGAGGGAAACGTCGGGGCTCTGCTTCATGGTACCTGCTGTCGCCGATGATGTGTTGCGGCAAGGCTAGGCAGCGGCGCACCCAAGGTCAAATCGCGCCCAAAGCATCAGGCCCGGCGCGGAAAAGAATGTCGGCGCCTGCCGTTACCGCAGCGGCGTTTGCGGCGGCGGCGGGCAGAAGCTGGCTCACAAAGAATTCCGCCACGCTCATTTTCGCGTTGAGGAAGGCTGGATCACCTTCGCCGCGCGCGCGCAAGGAGGAAGCCGCGATTGCACCCCGCGCCAGGAAGTGGGCTCCGACCATGTGGCCTGCAAAGTCCATGAAGGGCGTGGCACCTGCAAGCGCGTCGCCGGGATGGCCATCCTTCAGCTTACGTGTGAGCCATGACGCGACTTGCGTAAACTCCCTCAATGCGGCGGCATAGGGTGTGGCGAGTGTCCCGAGCCCTGATTGCTCCAGGCCGCCAAGTGTTTGCGCCATCTCGCCGCAAAGACCGGCGAGCGCGTCACCATTGGCCAAAGTCAATTTGCGCGTGACAAGATCAATCGCCTGAATGCCGTTGGTGCCCTCATAGATCGGCAGGATGCGCGCGTCGCGCATATGCTGTGCGGCGCCCGTCTCCTCAATGAAGCCCATGCCGCCATGCACCTGCACACCGATGGAGGCGGTGGAAAGACCGGCATCGGTGCCCCACGCCTTGGCAATCGGCGTCAGCAATTCCTCCCGCGCGCGCTGGCGTGCACGCTCGGCCGCATCGGGGTGATGGCGGGCAAGGTCCATCGCCATGGCCGTCGCGAGGCAGATGGCGCGGGCAGCCTCGGTGCGGGCGCGCATGGTCAGGATCATGCGGCGCACATCGGGATGCTGGATGATAGGCAGCATCTCGCGCATCTCGTGCTGCAGGCCAAAGGGCTTTCCCTGCCTGCGTTCCATGGCATAGGCGAGCGCCTGTTGCAGGCTGCGTTCGCCGATGGCCACGCCCTGCATGCCGACATTGAGGCGGGCCGCATTCATCATCGTGAACATGCAGGCCATGCCGCGATTTTCCTGACCGATCAGAAATCCCGTGGCCTCTTCAAATTGCATCACGCATGTGGGCGAAGCATGAATGCCGAGCTTGTGCTCCAGACTTGCGGCGTGAAGGTTGTTGCGGGTGCCCGGCGCGCCATCCTCTTTCAGCAGGAACTTCGGCACGAGGAAGAGCGATATGCCGCGCGTCCCCGGCGGTGCATCCGGCAGGCGGGCAAGGACCAGATGGATGATGTTGGGCGCGCAATCATGCTCGCCCCAGGTGATGAAGATCTTCGTGCCGGTGATGCGGAAGGTTCCGTCGCCCGCCCGCTCGGCACGCGCCTTCAATGCACCGACATCCGAACCTGCCTCGGGTTCGGTCAGGTTCATCGTGCCGGTCCATTCGCCGGTAATGAGCCGCGGCAGATAGAGCCGCTTTTGTTCAGGCGTTCCATGCGCCGTCAGCGCTTCGATCGCACCCTGGGTCAGAAGCGGGCAAAGGCCAAAAGCCATGTTGGCCGACTGCCACATTTCCTGAAGCGCCAAGGCAAGCGTCAATGGCTGGCCCTGCCCGCCGAAATCCGGCTCTGCCGCAATGCCGTTCCAACCCGCCTTCACATAGGCATGATAGGCGTCGCGAAATCCGGGTGGTGTGGTGACCGCACCCTCTCCCAGGCTGGCGCCTGCCCTGTCTCCGCTGCGGTTGAGCGGTGCGAGGACACCGGCGGCGAATTTTCCGCCCTCCTCGAGAATCGATACGGCAAAATCCGGGGTGAAATCGGCAAAGGTGGACACCTGCGCCAGCGCTTGCGTGCCCACCATATGTTCCATGGCATAGAGGATATCGCGCACGGGGGCATGATAGGCTGTCAGTTCGGCCATGGGCTGCTGCGCTTCTTCGGAAAGATTTTACGCGTGAATGGATGGTGCGCGCGGTATAGAACAATTTCCATGGCAGAGTCACCGACAGGGGGGCCGATGCGTTCGATATTTCCAGCGGTCCGGCGGACAGGCGCGGCATGGGCCATGATACTGTCCCTTGCGGCGACAGGCTGCGGCACGCCGACCCTTGAGCTCGCCGATGCGCCGGACGGCAACTATCGGCTTGAGACAAGCCATGTCCGCATCCTGTTCGGCGTGCCGCATCTGGGGCTCTCCACCTATTGGGCACAGATGACGCGGGCAGAGGGAATGCTTCAGTTCGACCCGGCGATGCCCGAAGCCAGCGTGGTTTCGGTGAAGATTGATCCGGCCAGCGTGATGACGGGTGATGCAAAGTTCGATCAGGAGCTTCAGGGCGGCAGCTGGTTTGACAGTGCCGATCATCCGGAAATCCGGTTTGTCTCCACGCGGGTCGTGCGGACAAGCGGGACCACCGGCGTGGTCACCGGCCAGCTGACGCTGCTTGGGGTCACAAAAGAGATCACGCTTTATGTCACGTTCAACGGCTCATTGCTCCATCCATTTGAACAACGCCGCGCGCTGGGATTCTCTGCGACCGGCACGATCAAACGCTCGGATTTCGGGATGGACCATCTCGTCTTGTTCGGCATCGGGGATGATGTGAAACTGATGCTGGAAGCCGAATTCATTCTGCGGGAGTGACCTCATGGCTCTGCTCAATTCGCGAGAAACCTATGGTGCGGTTGCAGTCGTCCTGCACTGGCTGATTGCGCTTGGCATCATCCTCATGCTGGCGGCCGGGAAATACATGACCGATCTCGAGATTGGCCAGTTCCGGTTTGACCTGACCCAGCTTCACAAGAGCATCGGCCTTACCATCCTGGCGCTCACCGTGCTGCGCATCCTGTGGCGGCTTGTGAACAAGCAGCCTGAGTTGCCCGCGCATATGGGCAGGCTGGAGCGGCTGGCCGCCAAGTCCACGCATCTCGTGTTCTATGCGCTGATGCTGGTCTTGCCCTTGTCGGGCTGGGCGTTGGCATCAGCATCAAAGTACAACATCCCGACCGTCTATTTCGGCGTGATTGAGGTCCCACATTTGCCTTATGTCAGCACGTTGCCGCGCGACGACAAGAGGCAAGTCGAGGAGACGGCGGAAGAGGCGCATGAGCTTCTGGGCAATTTCACCATCCTTCTCCTCATCCTCCATATTGCTGCCGCATTGAAACATCACATCCGGGACAAGGACGACGTGCTGACCCGGATGGTTCCCTTCATGCGGAGACGGAAATGAACTGGATGAACGGATTTCTTGCGCGCGCGACTTCTGTTGCGGCGCTGGGCCTTTCCCTCATGGGCCTGCCTGCCGCTGCCGCCGACTGGAGCGTGGACCACACGCAAAGCACGCTTGGCTTTGAAGCCTCCATGAACGGGACCGGCTTTTCCGGCCAGTTCGGGCGCTGGACCGCAACAATCAGCTTTGATCCCGCCGATCTGGCAGCATCAAAGGCAGAAGTCTCCATCGACATGACTTCCGCCGAAACCGGCGATGGCACGCGCGATGCCGCCCTGCCCCAGCCGGACTGGTTCGACACGGACAATTTCGGAACTGCGACTTTCGTCGCTTCGGCTTTCCGTTCCATGGGCGGCGACGCCTATGAAGCCGATGGCACGCTCACCATCCGCGGCACATCAAAGCCGGTGACGCTTGCGTTCACGCTGGCGATTGCCGACGGCAAGGCTGTGATGGCGGGTGCGACCACCCTCAATCGGGGTGATTTCGGTGTTGGCCAGGGCGAGTTTGCCGGTGACACCCCGGTTGCGCTGGCCGTCAAGGTCGTCGTGAGCATTCAGGCAACCGCGCGATAGCCCAACGAGTATGCCGGATCAGGCCAGATCATCTGCATGCGCTGCCGTCTCGCGCAGGCGCTGCGCCGAAATGCGGCTCGCGATGTCGCCTGCCGAAAGGCCAAGGCCCGACAGAACGTGGCCGGCCAGGGTGTAGCTTCCCTCGACAGTCTCGGGCGTCACGTCATTGACGCCAAGCGCGCGCAGATGGCCTGCATGGGGCCAGTCCTTTGCCCGCGCATAGATGAGGGCATCCGGCCATTCCGACTTGACCGACCGCACCATGCGTTCGGCCAGTTGAGCTGCTGACACCGTCACGATGAAGGCGGGAGCGCGATTGGCGCCAGCGCGCAGCAGCACATCCTTGCGGCTTGAGTCGCCGAAGAACACCGGCAGCCCCTCGCGCCGTGCGGTCGCGACCACGGTGGGGTCGGTATCAAGGGCAAGCCAGGGCAGGTTTTCCGCCTCCAGCACTTCGGCAATCGTGCGGCCGACGCGACCAAAGCCGCCAATGATGATTTGTCCGTCACGATCTGCTGCATTGGCAGGCAGATCGTGGCGCCGCCCCTCGATCCGGTTGGCCACATGGCGGCCGATGAAATCGAGCAACGGCACCATCGCCATCCCCAGAACCGTCACCGCGACCAGTATCTGGCTGAATGCCGGAGGCAGCAGACCCGTCGTGGCGGCGGCGCCCGCGATCACCAGCGTGAACTCGCCACTATGGGCGAGCAGAAAAGCTACTTCGAGCGAGATGGCAGGCCCCTTGCGAAAAAGCATGCCAAGGCCGAAGACGATCAGCAGCTTGACCGCAAGCACGATGCAAAGCCCGGCTGCAATCGCGACCGCATTGTCGGCAAGCACGGCCGGATCAACCGACATGCCGATGGTCACGAAGAAGAGGCCGAGCAGGAGGCCCTTGAACGGCTCGATATCCGCCTCGATCTGGTGCCGGAATTCGCTGGTGGAAAGAAGAAGGCCTGCAAGGAACGCGCCCAGCGCGGTGGACAATCCAGCAGCGCCCGATGCCGCAGCCGCCCCCATCACAACAAGCAGCATCATGGCGACCAGAAGCTCGTGACTTCCGGCATGCGCGGCGCTGCGCATCAGGGGCACCGCCGCATAGCGCGTAACGAGCACAATTCCCAGAACGGCCAATGCGCCATAGAGCGCAACGACGGAAAGCCCGGACACGGGGGCCGATGCCGCGCCCAGCACGCCTGCCAGGAACAGGATGGGCACCACCATCAGGTCCTGCATCAGAAGGATCGCAAAGGCGGTCTGGCCCGATGGCATGCTGAAGCGGCGCTGACTTACCAGCATCTGCATGACGACAGCGGTGGATGAAAGCGCCAGGGCGAGACCGGCCACCAGTGCGCCGCCGAATTCAAGGCCCGTCTGCAGAAGAATGAACGTCAAAGCCGCGCCGGTTGCGGCAACCTGAAGGCCACCAAGGCCGAAGACCACGCGCCGCAGTGCCCAGAGCCGTTCCAGCGACAGCTCAAGACCGATGGCAAAGAGCAGGAAAATGATGCCCAGCGACGCCAGCCCGCTGATCTCATCACGGTCGGTGATCGTGACATAGCCCAGCCACGACACGTCCGGCACAAGGCCACCAAGCCCGTGCGGGCCAATCGCAAATCCCGCCAGCATGAAGCCGAGGACCGGGTTCACCCGCACGCGGCGCAACAGCGGCACCGCCACGCCGGCCGCCGCGAGAAAGACCATCGCATCCTTGAATGCCGCAAGTTCCGATCCGCCCGCTGCCACCTGTCCCGCATTCCTTCCGAACCGCTTTGCCACGCCCGCCTGCAGCCTAGAGGCATTGCAGCCACGTGCAAATGTCTGATGCGGTCAGGAGCGATGGTGCTGCAATTCTTCCGCCGCGATGTCACCGCGCACCGGGTGCGCGCTGCCTTCCTGCGCTGCGCGCGCAATCAGCGGCTGGATGCCGGGGCGACGGCGCAGCAGCGCGGAAAAATCCTCGGCGTCCAGCACCAGGAGTTCGCAACGCGTGACGGCGCGTGCCGTGCCGCCGCGCCGCACAGGCGCCAGCAGCGACATCTCGCCGAAGAAATCGCCGTCAAGCAGGTGAACGCTTCCCTCGGTCATCGTCAATTCAACTTCGCCGGACTGGATAAAGTACATCGAATCCGCCTCGTCGCCGCTGATGGTGATGAGCTCGCCCGGGCGCACATTGCGCGCGCGAAGTATCTGCGTGATCTCGGCGACGGCGGCGGCATCGAGATCGCGGAACAGCGGCACCTTGGCGACCATGCCCCAGGTGACCACAAAGTCGCGGCGACGGATCTCGTTGAGGTAGCCCGTCGAAATGATGCCGACAGGCAGCGCAATCAGCCACACGCCCAGGATCATGGTGATCCCGCCCAATATTTTGCCCAGCGCCGTGATCGGCACGGCATCGCCATAGCCGACGGTCGTGAGTGTTGCCAGCGCCCACCACAGCGCATCGGGGATCGTTCCGAAAATGGTCGGCTGGGTATGGCCTTCGACAACATACATGAGGGACGCCGTCACGAAGGCAGCACCCAGCACAATGATGAGTGCACCGAAAAGACCGCGACGCTCGGCGGCGGCGACCCGCCCCAAAGTTGAAAGCGCCGGCGAGAACCGTGCGAGCTTCAAGAGCCAGATGACGCGGAAGATGCGCAGGAAGCGCGTGTCGATCCCCAGGAAAGACGCAAAATAGAAGGGAAGGATCACCGCGAGATCAACCAGCATGGCGGGCCGCATGGCAAACCACAGGCGGCCCCTCACACCGCCGCGCTGGCGTACGGGCGGATGCTCAAACGCCACCCACATGCGCAAGAGATACTCGAGCGTGAAAATGGCAATCGATATGTCGTCAAAGACAACAAAGAAGCCGTGCCATGCAGTCGCCAGCGCAGGTACCGTTTCCAGCGCCACCGCCGCGACATTGGCCAGGATGAGCGCGGCCATTCCCCATTCAAAGATACGCGCCGCCCAATCATCGTGCCGCCCACTCTCAAGCACGATGAAAAGGCGCTTGCGCCAGGAACGCTGCAGGGAAGGCGCGCTCTGCATCACACAGCGATACCCGCAATCAGGGTGCGCAGCGCGGCAAGCGCCTCGTCGGCGCGCGCGCCATCGGGACCGCCGGCCTGCGCCATGTCCGGGCGGCCGCCACCACCCTTGCCACCCAGAACTCCGGAAGCGAGACGCACAAGATCAACCGCGCTGATTTTTGCCGTCAGGTCCGCCGTAACGCCCGCGACGATGGACGCTTTCCCTTCCTCGACCGCAATAAAGACGACGACGCCCGAGCCAATTTTCGCCTTGGCGTCATCGGCCAGCGGCTTCAGATCCTTGGCGGCGACGTTGTCGACCACGCGCAGGACGGCGCTGAGGGCGCCAATCTTTTCTGCTTCGCTGCCGCCACCGGATTTGCCGCCGCCACCCAGCGCCAGCTGGCGACGCAAATCGGCCACTTCGCGTTCCAGCTTGCGACGCTCGTCGGCAAGGATCGCAACGCGCTGCACCAATTCGGCGGGCGACGTTTTCAGTTCCGACGCTGCATCGCGGGCAATGGCTGCCTGATTTGCCAGATAGCGGCGCGCGGCATCGCCTGTCAGCGCCTCGATGCGGCGCACGCCGGCCGCCACCGCGCTTTCACCGATGATGCGGAAGAGCCCGATATCGGCCAACCGCCGCACATGCGTGCCACCGCAGAGTTCGACTGAGTACGGCCTTGCGTCATCATGCGCGGACGGCATGGACAGGACGCGCACTTCCTCGCCATAGTCCTCACCAAACAGCGCAATCGCGCCCGCCTCAATCGCGTCTTCGGGGCGCATCAGGCGGGTTGTGACTTCCTCATTGTCGCGGATGACCGCGTTGACGGTCGCTTCTATCCCTTCCATCTCGGTCTGGGTCAGGGCCTTGGCATGGCTGAAGTCGAAGCGCAGGCGCTCCGCATTCACCAGCGACCCCTTCTGCGCGATGTGCGCGCCCAGCGTGCGGCGCAGGGCCTCGTGCAGCAGATGGGTTGCGGAGTGATTGGCGCGGGTCTGCATGCGGGCCTGGTGATCAACCTCAAGCGCAACCTCGTCGCCGACGGAAAGTGTACCACCTTCGAGCGTGCCGATATGGACATGCAGGGCGCCCAATTTCTTCTGCGTGTCACGCACCACAAAACGGGCACTGCCCTTGCGGATGATACCGCTGTCGCCGCCCTGCCCACCTGACTCGCCATAAAATGGCGTCTGGTTCACCAGAATGCCGGCAGCCTGGCCTGCATCCAGACGCTGCACGGGCTTGCCATCGACCAGAATGGCCGTGATCTTGCCTTCGACCATTTCGGTTTCGTAGCCGAGGAACTCGGTGGCGCCGTGTTCGTCGCGCAGCCGGAACCACATGTCATCGGTTGCCGCCTCGCCGGAACCTGACCACGCGCGGCGCGCATCCTCGCGCTGGCGGGTCATCTGGGCGGCAAAGCCGTCTGTGTCCACGCCGATCCCGCGCTCGCGCAAGGCATCCTGCGTCAGGTCAAGCGGAAAGCCGAACGTGTCATAAAGCTTGAAGGCCACGTCGCCAGCCAGCGTCTTGGCACTTCCCAGCCGGTCCAGCTCCTCGTCCAGGAGGCGCAGGCCGCGCTCGAGCAAGGTGCGGAAGCGGGTTTCTTCTTGCTGCAGCGTTTCCTTGATGAGCGCTTCCGCACGGACAAGTTCGCCATACGCCTGACCCATTTCGGTGACCAGCACCGGCACCAGGCGGTGCATCAGCGGTTCCTTCGCGCCCATCATGTGGGCGTGGCGCATGGCGCGGCGCATGATGCGGCGGAGTACATAGCCGCGGCCCTCATTCGAGGGGAGCACGCCATCCGCAATCAGGAAGGAAGCGGCGCGCAGATGGTCTGCAACGACGCGATGGCTGGCCGCGTGCGGGCCATTGGCGGGCGTGCGCGTGAGTTCGGCGGAAGCTGCAATCAGGTGCTGGAAAAGGTCGGTGTCGTAATTGCTGGTCTTGCCCTGAAGGATCGAAGCCATGCGCTCCAGCCCCATGCCGGTGTCGATCGAGGGTTTGGGCAGGCTCGCGCGCTCGCCGGGGCCGCGCTGCTCGAACTGCATGAACACAAGGTTCCAGAACTCGGTGAAGCGGTCGCCATCGGCGTCGGGCGAGCCGGGCGGACCACCGGCGATCCTGTCGCCGTAATCATAGAAAAGTTCTGAGCAGGGCCCACAGGGACCCGTGTCGCCCATCATCCAGAAATTGTCGGAGGTCGGGATGCCGATGATCCGCGCATCGGGAAAGCCGGAAACCTTGCGCCAGATGCGGCGGGCATCATCGTCCTCGGAGTAGACCGTGATCGTCAGGCGATCCGGGTTGAGGCAAAATTCCTTTGTGACCAGATCCCAGGCGAACAGGATCGCCTCTTCCTTGAAATAGTCGCCAAAGGAAAAATTGCCCAGCATCTCGAAGAAGGTGTGGTGGCGCGCTGTATAGCCGACATTGTCGAGGTCATTGTGCTTGCCGCCCGCGCGTACGCATTTCTGGGCAGACACGGCGCGGCTGTTGGCACGGCTTTCCTGGCCCGTGAAGACGTTCTTGAACTGCACCATGCCCGCATTGGTGAAGAGGAGCGTCGGGTCATTGCGCGGCACGAGCGGGCTCGACGGTACGATGTCGTGGCCCCGCTTGGCGAAGAAGTCGAGGAAGGTCGAGCGGATGTCTTTGAGGCTTTGCATGGGGGCGCTGTTACCCGGGTGCGTCGATGGTGCGGATTTGGCTCCCTTGTAGCGAGGCCAAGGGCCCCATGCAAAGCATCCCGGCATGGTGGCGGGCCACGAGGACGAGTGCGGGGATGGGCGTGGGGATGGACAAAAAAGAACCGGCGGGGCGACAGGGCGCCCGCCGGTTCAAGTTGCTCTCGCGGTTGAGAGCGGGGATCAGATGGTGGCGCTTACTCGCCGCCAGCGGCTGCGGCCGGATCTTCTTCCGGCGCGCCCTGAAGATTGGCATTGAGGCCTGCCGCATTGGCGCGGATCACCGCCTCGATCTTGCCGGCGATGTCCGGGTTGGCGGCAAGGAAGGCCTTGGCATTCTCGCGGCCCTGACCGATGCGCTGGCCCTCGAACGAGAACCACGAGCCCGATTTCTCAACCACATTGGCCTTGACGCCGAGATCGACCAGCTCGCCGGTCTTGGAAATGCCGTGGCCGTACATGATGTCGAACTCCACCACCTTGAAGGGCGGCGCAACCTTGTTCTTCACCACCTTCACGCGGGTCTGGGAGCCGACCACATCGTCACGCTCCTTGATCTGGCCGATGCGGCGGATATCGAGGCGGACCGACGAATAGAACTTCAGCGCGTTGCCGCCGCTGGTCGTCTCCGGGTTGCCGAACATCACGCCGATCTTCATGCGGATCTGGTTGATGAAGATGACCGTCGTATTCGATTTGGAGATGGAGCCGGTCAGCTTGCGCAGCGCCTGGCTCATCAAACGGGCCTGCAGGCCGGGCAGCTGGTCGCCCATCTCGCCCTCAAGTTCAGCCTTGGGGGTCAAGGCGGCGACCGAATCGATCACCACCACATCGACCGCGCCGGAACGCACCAGCGTGTCGGCGATCTCCAGCGCCTGCTCGCCGGTATCGGGCTGGGAAATCAGAAGCTCGTCCAGATCAACGCCCAGCTTGCGGGCATAGATCGGATCAAGCGCATGTTCCGCGTCGATGAAGGCGCTGACGCCGCCGCGCTTCTGCGCTTCGGCAACCACATGAAGCGCCAGTGTCGTTTTGCCGGATGATTCCGGTCCGTAAATCTCGATGATGCGTCCGCGCGGCAGACCACCGATGCCCAGGGCGATATCCAGACCCAGCGAACCGGTCGATGTCGCCTCGATCTCGACGATCTTGTCCTTCTGGCCCAACCGCATGACGGAGCCCTTGCCGAAGGCCCGGTCAATCTGGGTCAGGGCTGCTTCAAGGGCGCGCTTGCGGTCCTTGTCATTCTCGCTGCGATCAACCACGCGAAGCACCGATTGGTTCTGGCTCATGATGATGTCCCCTTATTCCACATTCATTCCGTCGCGGATATGTCGACGCAAAAGTGCACGTTTTGTTCTCATTGGCAAGCATGTCGTTAATTATATGATTTTGTTAGGTAATGCCGATTTCGTTCGCAGATGTTCCGGCTTGTTTGAAACTGTCGCCCGTGGGACGAAGGCCAAGAACAGCGCTTGAAAGGCGCGATGTGCTGCCGTTTGATTCCCTCCTCATCTGCCCTGCCCTTCCCGGAGTTCCTGCCATGGCGTCCTTTGTCATCCGCCCCTTGAGCCCGCATATCGGCGCCGTGGTTGACGGGATCAATCTCGGCGACAATTTCAGCACCGCCGACATTGCCGCCCTGCATGCGGGGCTGATGGCGCACCGGATCATTTTTTTCGAGAACCAGACCATCACGCCCCGCCAGCAGCGGGATTTCTCGGCGCGGTTCGGCGCGCTGCATTCGCATCCCGTCTATCCGCCGCTGCCTGATGTTCCTGAAGTGATGGTGCTCGACAACCACCCCGGCAATCCGACGCATAATGACAATTGGCATTCGGACACCACGTTCCTGCCCGAGCCACCGATGGGCGCTTTGCTGCATGCGGTGGAGATTCCGCCGTCGGGTGGCGATACGATCTGGGCCAACATGGTCATGGCTGCCGCCACGCTTTCGGCTCCCTTGCGCGCATTCCTTGCGGGGCTTTCGGCCGAGCACAGTTTCATGCGTGCCTTCCCGCCGGACTGGACAGTCAGCAAGAATGCGGGCCGCGAGAAATACGAAAAGGCGGTGCGCGAAAACCCGCCCGAAATCCATCCTGTCATCCGCACGCATCCCGAGACGGGCGAAGACATCCTGAACGTCAATTACGGCTTCACCACCAAGATCAAGGGGCTGCGCGGCAACGAAAGCCGGATGCTGCTGCAATTCCTGCATGCGCATGTCCAGAAGCCCGAGTTCCAGGTGCGCTGGCGGTGGAAAAAGGGCGACATCGCGTTCTGGGACAATCGTTCAACGCAGCATTACGCGGTCAACGACTATCTGCCCCACCGCCGCATCATGCATCGTACGCTTCTGAAGGGTGACCGGCCCTTTTACGATCCGGCACGGGCGCGTGATGCAGTGAAGATTGCGGCCAGCCCTGAAAGGCGTCACGCCTGATCCCGTCGGAAGCAGGGCCAGGAAAGGCCTTCTTTCGCCCACACGGAAAAGCGGATAGACAGCGGCCCAAGAAAGGCACGCAAACATGTCTGTCCTGAAGAGCATCAAATCAACACTCGTTCCCATTCACCGCGAAGGCTGGCGCTTTGCCGCCGTCTTCGCGCTCATCGCGATCGCCTTTCTTGTGGCGCGGCTTTATGTGCCCTTCGCGATCGGCGTGGTGGTGACGCTCTGGTGCCTCTATTTCTTCCGCAATCCCCAGCGCGTGACACCGTTGCGGGACGGGCTTGTGATCTCGCCGGCAGACGGTCGCGTGTCGATGATTGCGGAAGTCATTCCACCGCCCGAGCTTGATCTGCCACGCGAAAAAATCACGCGCATCTCGATTTTCATGAATGTGTTTGACGTGCACATCAACCGCTCCCCGGTCGCGGGGCGCATCACAAGGCTTGCCTATGTCGCCGGGCGCTTCCTGAACGCAGAGCTCGACAAGGCGAGCGAGCACAATGAACGCCAGGCGCTGACCATCGCGATGAATGACGGCAGGCTGATCGGCGTCGTCCAGATCGCGGGGCTTGTCGCGCGCCGGATCGTGTCCTTCGTCAAGGAGAGCGACCATCTGGCTGCCGGGCAGCGATTCGGCCTCATCCGCTTCGGCAGCCGTGTCGATGTCTATCTGCCGCAGGGTGTCACGGCGCTTGCCTGTGTGGGGCAGCGCGCCATTGCCGGTGAGACCGTTCTGGCCGACATTGCAGGCAGCGAAGTGCAGCGTACGGGAAGGAAGGCGTGAACTTGGCGCCGGACGAAAACAGACCCAGACGTTTCCGTGGCAATGCCATTGGCGGCATTCCCATCCGCTTCCTGTGGCCCAATCTGGTCACGCTTCTGGCGCTGTGCAGTGGTGTGACGGCCATCCGATTTGCCGCTGAGGGGCGGTACGAGTTTGCGGTCGGCTGCGTGATCCTTGCCATCGTTCTCGACACGCTGGACGGCAGGCTTGCGCGCTATCTGCATGGCACCTCCCGGTTCGGCGCCGAACTTGATTCACTTGCCGACTTTGTGAACTTCGGTGTGGCGCCTGCCGTCCTCCTCCAATTCTGGACGCTGAATGCGTTGCCCAGCTTTGGCTGGGTCGCCTGCCTGATGCTTGTCATTGCCTGCGCGCTGCGGCTGGCGCGCTTCAATGTCATGCAGGAGGACACGGAAAGACCCGCATGGACCGGAAAATTCTTCCATGGTGTTCCAGCCCCTGCGGGCGCTGCCCTTGCGATGATGCCGATCTATCTCGGGTTCCTGGACATCGTGCCCAGCGGCAAGCCCGCCGCCTATTTTGTCGCCGCCTATGTCATCCTCGTCGCCGCGCTGATGATCAGCCGGTTGCCGACCTTTTCGGGAAAATCACTCACACGCATCAAGCGCGACCTGGTGCTGCCGGTGCTGGGCGCCGCCGCGCTCGTGGTCATGTGCCTGATCACGTTTCCATGGGAGACGCTGACTGTCATTTGCGTGCTTTATGTCGCGCTCCTGCCGGTCAGCTTCAGCCTCTACCGGCGCCAGATGACACGGGAGAGCGCACCGCCCCCCTTGCCCAACTCGCCCCCCTCGCCCAACTAGCCCGCCCCATTGACCCGCCAGCCTCCTTCAAGGAAGGTCGCGGATCGGGGGGCCCCAAGCGGATTGCGGGCCGGAGTGCTGCAGCTTTCTTGAACAAGCGGGGAATGCCGAATGCCGAACGCCGGTATCACCGGATGGGGCAAGTGCCTGCCGCCAGCCATTCTTTCCAACAGCGACATCGCCACTTTCCTTGAAACATCCGATGAGTGGATCACTTCGCGGACCGGCATCAGCACGCGGCGCATCGCGCATTGCTCGCTGACCGACATGGCGGAAGTTGCGGCCAAGCGCGCCATGGCCTGCGCCGGTATCTCGGGAAAAGACCTTGACCTCATCGTGATGGGCACGACCACCCATGACGAACAATGCCCCAACCAGGCATCGGGCGTGCAGCACCGCATTCCGGGCGCCGAGGGTTGCGGCGCAATGGACGTGAATACGGCCTGCACCAGCTTTCTCTATGGCCTCTCGACCGCCAGCGCGATGATCAAGACGGGAGCCATCAAGACGGCGCTCGTGCTGGGCGGCGAACTGATCTCACCCTTCATGAACTGGGATGACCGCAATGTGGCGGTCCTTTTCGGCGATGGCTGTGCCGCCGTCGTGCTGCAGGCGACGGACAATGACGAAGGCGTCAAGCTGGAGCGGCTTGGTTGCTATGGCGACTCGCGCGCGATCCTGCAGATCCACGGCATGGGCGGCGCCTATGCGCATACTGGCCGTCTTCTGGGCTCAACAGAATGGCAGTTCGAGGGGCAGGAGATTTTCAAGAAGGCCGTCGGCGGCATGAGCCTTGCCAGCGATGACGTCCTGCGCCGCGCGGGCCTTGGCGCCGACGACGTTGACCTCTGCGTGCCGCATCAGGCCAATCTGCGCATCATCGAGGCGGTCGCCAAAAAGACCGGCATTCCGATGGAGCGCGTGTTCGTGACCGTCTCGCGCTATGGCAATATGTCGGCGGCCACGGTGCCGGTGGCGCTCTGTGATGCGCTGGAGGAAGGCCGGGTCAAGCCCGACAGTACGTTACTGATGCCTGCCTTTGGCGGCGGGCTTACCTTCTGCGCGCATCTGGTGCGCTGGGGCAGGCGCGTGACGCCGCTGGACACATCGGATGCCGCTTTGCCGCCGCAGGACCGCTCTGCCCTTGAGATCGTCGAATCCTACCGCAAGGCGAAGGGCCACAAAATTTGAGGTCGGTCAGCGCCCGGGATTGCGCCCACAACGCCGCTCAACTGGCAGCGGCCGACAGGGCCGTTGCAGCATAGAGCCTTCCGACCCGTGTCTCCAAATGTGATCGGCGCAATCCGCCCGGCGCAGACGCACTTGTGCTACAGGTCCCCACCCACGACACAAAAAAGGAAGATTGATTGTGACTTTTAACATCTATCAGACGAGCGTTCCGGCCTTCATGCAGACGCTGAACGCGGTCTCAGCTTTGCTGGCCAAGGCCGTCGCCCATGCCGAAGCCAAGAAGATCGAGCCCGCGGTCCTGATCAACGCGCGCCTCGCGCCCGACATGCTCCCGCTCTCGCGTCAAATCCAGATCATGAGCGACGCCGCGAAGGGTGCCGCCGCGCGCCTTGCCGGCATCGACGTGCCGAGCTTTCCCGACACGGAAACGACCTTCGCCGAACTCCAGGCCCGCATTGCAAAAACTTTGGACTTCCTCAAGGGCTTGAAGCCAGCGCAATTCGCAGGCGGTGAAACACGCGAAGTCACCCTCAAAATGGGTGGGCAGGACGTGAAGTTCACGGGCGCGAACTACCTCTCGCACCTCGCCTTCCCGAACTTCTACTTCCACGCCACAACCACCTACAACATCCTGCGCCACAACGGCATCGACATCGGCAAGCGCGATTTCATCGGCACGATCTGAGTGAAACGGAAGCGCGGGCCGAGTGTCCGCGCTTCCGCAACATCACTCGTTGGTGCGCGGTGCCGCAAGATGAGTGGCGCGCACACCCATGTGGAAGTGGTCGCGGTTTCGAATGGACTATTCTGCGGCCCCCTTGGCCATCACGTCCTTCACCTTGGCGGCCAATTCCTTCAGGTTGAAGGGCTTGGGCAGGAATTCGATCTCGCTGGCATCCTCGCCGGTGCGGCGGAAGGCATCTTCCGCATAGCCCGACATGAAGATCACCTTGAGGCCGGGGCGGCGCTTTTCGACTTCGCGCACCAGTTCTGGCCCGCTCATGCCGGGCATCTCGACATCGGTCACCAAGATGTCGATGGCGCCATCATAGTGGCCAAGGATTTCAAGGGCCGCCTCGCCGCCTTCGGCTTCGAGCACCGTATAGCCGCGCATGGTGAGTGCGCGCGCCGCAAACGAGCGCACCGAGTTATCGTCCTCGACCAGCATCACGGTTCCCATGCCTGTCAGGTCACGCGGCACCGGCTTGTCCTCGACCGGTGTCAGCTCCTCGTTGGAAGCGTCGTGGCGCGGCAGCCAGATCTTGAAGACGGTGCCCTTGCCGGTCTCGCTTTCGGGGAAGACAAAACCGCCGGATTGCTTCACGAAGCCATAGACCATCGACAGACCAAGGCCGGTGCCCGCACCGACGCCCTTGGTCGTGAAGAAAGGTTCAAATATCTTGCCGATGATCTCGCGCGCAATGCCGGTGCCGGTATCGGCAACTTCAATCCGCACATAGTCGCGCGGGGTGATCATGGCATGGCCTTCGGCGGCCACGTCGGCGGCGGCGACATTGCTTGTGCGGATCGTCACCGTACCGCCATCGGGCATGGCGTCGCGCGCATTGACGGCGAGGTTCACGATCATCGTGTCGAAATGCGCGCCATCCACCAGCACGGGCCAGACATCACGGCTGAGCTCATGGACGAGCCTGACGCGCTCGCCGATCACGCGCCGCAGCATCTCGCCCATTTCGGTGAGGAGATCATTGACCGAGAAGGGCCTAGGCTGAAGCGTCTGCTTGCGTGAATAGGCCAGAAGCTGCCCGACCAATCGCGCGGCGCGGGTGGCACCACTCTTGATCTGCATGAGATCGCCGAACGAGGGATCGCCTGCACGGTGCTTGCCCAGAAGGATGTCGGCAAAGCCGAGGATGGCCGTCAGGATGTTGTTGAAGTCGTGCGCGATGCCGCCGGCCATGGTGCCGACGGTCTGCATTTTCTGCGCCTGCGCCATCTGGGTCTCCAGCGCGCGCATCTCGGTCGTATCGATGATGTAAACCGCGACGTTGAAGCGGCTCGCGCCACTCTCGGCATCGGCATCGGTCGTGCCTTCGCCGTTCGAGGTTTCATGCCCCTTCATTCGGCTTTGTGCACGGGCCACATGAACCTGACCTGACGCGTCCGCCTTCATGCCGAAGCGCAGTTCTGCGGGCGCTGCAGGCGCATTGCCGTTCATCGCGGCCTCGATGCGCTGGCGCAATTCGGCGCGGTCCTCGGGGGCCACCCAATCCGCCAGCTTGCGGCCGGTCAGGGCGGCGGTTGCCTCTTCACCCAGGAAGCGGGCGAGCGCCTCGTTGGCTTCCTCGATCGAACCGGTTTCACCGTCGATCAGCGCGATGCCGATAGGGGCGGCGGTGAAGAAGCTTTTGACGGGCACTTCGGGTTGTGAGGGCATATCGATGGAAACCTGCGCCCGGGGTTCGGCATTGGCGGCCGGAACCGATTGCGTATCGTCGGGCGATCTCACGCCGGGGAACGGCAGCACGACGGCACCGCCATCCTTGCGCCCTTCATCCACCGGCTCAAGCCGCCACATGGTGAGGCGGCTTTCGTCGGTGAGCGGCGAGACCGTGACCTTGAACCAGGAAGTTTTTTCGCCCTTGACCGCCTTGGAACGCACGTCGGCACTCGCCTTGCCGCCTTCTGCTGCCGCACGCACCAGACGATAGAGGCGACCCGCCATGTCGGCGTGGCTGTCGAGCAGAAGCTCGGGCGGTGTGGTCGGCCCGCCGGTCGCGGGTGCAGCCAGCTTGCGATAGGCGCGGTTGGCAAAAAGAATGTCGCCTGCGCGGTTGGTGACGGCGAGCGGATGCTCGAAACCGTCAAACGCCTTGGTCAGCACGCGGGATTTCTTGTCGCGGAAAAGCGGCTGGGGCTCGCTGACCGCAATCGCCACCAGAAAGCCGATACCTGTCAGGGTCAATCCGACAAGCAAGGCCAGGCCGGCAAAGCCCGCCTGATCCTGATACATCACCGACAGGACGCCCGCCGCCACCGCGATCCCCATGAATACGGCCGCACCGAGCGACGCCGCGTGACCAGGGTTGCGCATGTTGAGGCGCGCGCGTGTCTGCCGCGGCCCTGCCAGCGTGAGCGGCAGGGTCTCATCGGCAGCAGGGGGGTCGGATTGGGGCGTCAGGGTCATGGGCGGCGGCGAATCACGTTACGGCGTCAGGAACGGCGCCTCAGACGGTAAACATAGCCGATGACCTGCGCCACTGCCTTGAACTGCTCGGCCGGGATCACGCCATCGATATCCACAGAAGCGTAGAGCGCGCGGGCCAATGGCGGATTTTCGACCACGGGCACCCCAGCTTCCGTGGCCACATCGCGGATGCGAAGGGCTAAAGCATCCACACCCTTGGCGACGCAGACCGGGGCGGTCATCTCCCCCTGCTCGTAGCGCAGGGCGACCGCGTAGTGGGTCGGGTTCATGATGACGACGGTCGCCTTGGGCACTTCGGCCATCATGCGCTTCTTCGACTTTTCAGCGCGGATCTGGCGCAGCTTGGCCTTGACCATCGGATCGCCTTCCGACTGGCGCAGCTCTTCCTTCACTTCCTGTTTGCTCATGCGCATGCGCTGCATGAAGCTCCAGCGCTGGAAGAACCAGTCGAGAGCCGCAAAGACGGCCATCACGGCCAGCATCGCGCCAAGCATGGACAACGCAAGGTCCGAGACGGCGGGGAAAATCTGTTCGGGTGAGAGCGTCACCGCCTCGGCGATGCGATCACGCTCGGGCCAGACCGTGAATACGCCCGCGGCACCCACCGCCACCATCTTGATGATGCCCTTGGCAAAGTTGATCAGCGCGTGACTGCCATAGAGGCGATTGAAGCCTGCCATCGGCGACAGCCGCGACGGGCTCCATTTGAGGCGTTCGGTCGAGAAGCGCGGCGGGCTCTGGATCACGTGACCGGCGATGGCTGAGATCATCATCGCGCCCAAGGGCAGCGCCATCAGCGTCATGAGCGACAGGGCGACGTTGGCCACCATGTCCATGAGACCCGCGCCATCGGCCGCGAAAGCATGGGGGCGCTCGATGAAGGCGCGGAACGTGCGCATGAAATCCGACGCGACAGGTGCTGCGCCGACCGCCACAATCAGGGTTGCGGACGCCATCATCATGAAGGTGACGACGTCCTGACTTTGGGGAATCTCGCCCTTTTCAGCGGCGTCCTGGAGCCTCTTTTGTGTGGGCTCTTCTGTCTTTTGTGACTTGTCGTTTTCTTCGGCCATCAGGGCGCCTATCCCGCAAGGCTGCCGATTTCGGCGGCAAAGCTGTCAAGGAACCACGTCATCATCAGCGCCAGCAGCGAGGCAAGCAGCGTGAAGCCGATCAGGATGTTGGCCGGCATGGTCAGGAAGAAAATCTGCACCTGCGGCATCATTTTCGAAATCACACCGGTGCCGAGATAGAACACGAGGCCGAAGACCAGGAACGGCGCACTCATCTGGATGCCCAGCGTGAAGGCGCCTGCGGCCATGTGGATGACAAGCTCCAGGAGGTCGGCCGATTCCGGCATCACACCGGGCGCAAAAAGCAGATAGGACCCGTGCACCGCGCCAATCAGCAAATGATGCATGCCGGTCGCAAAGATGAGGGTGATCGCCAGAAGCGTCAGGAACGTGCTGACCAAGGCGGATTGCGCACCCTGCGTCGGATCAATGGCCATCGCAAAGCCAAGGCCGGTCTGCATCGCGATCACGCTGCCGGCGACCTGAAGCGCACTCATCACAAGGCGCGCGGCACCGCCGAGCGCGATGCCAACCACGATCTCGGTCACCAGAAGCCCGGCAAGACCAAGGATGGTCTCCGGCATGAGGGGAACGCTGGCTGCATTCATCGGCGTAAGAAGAAGCGACGTTGCCAGCGCAAGCCCAAGGCGGAAGCGCGGCGAAACCATCATCTCGCCGATCACCGGCAAGAGCATCATCATCGCGCCGACCCGCGCGAAGGTCAGAAGAAACGGCCAGACGTGATCCGGCAGGAGCCCTGAGAGGTCGATGGTCATGGGCCGCCTGCCCCTTCAAACGGTCGCGTCAGGGCGAGACGATGTGGGCGACAACGTCCTGCATATAGGCCGCCATCACGTCACCCATGAAGGGCAGAAGGACGATGAGGCCGCCGAAGATCGCGAGGATTTTCGGCACAAAGACAATCGTTGCCTCCTGGATCTGCATCAATGCCTGAAGCACGCCGATGCCTGTGCCGACCACCAGCGCGATCAGCATGACGGGGCCGGCCATCTTGAGGAGGACCCAGATCGACTGGGTAGCAATGTCGAGCACTTCAGCGCCGGTCATGTCAGGTGATCCCTTGCGTTCTGCAAAGCGGAAAAAGGAAGTAAGGGCCGATTACGGCCCGTCAGATCGGCATTTTCATCACTTCCTGATAGGCGTTGATGACGCGATCACGGACGGTGACAATGGTTTCAAGGGTCGACTCGGCTTCGGCAATCGCCGTCACCACATCGACAAGTTCGCCGCGCCCGGCGGCGGCATCGGCAATCGCCTGCTCGCCCGCACGGGTCTGGGCAATGCCTTCGCCCAGCGCGTCGGCGACCAGATCGGCAAACTTGCCGCCTGATCCCGACATGGCTTCGGTTCCCGTTCCGGCACCTGTCGCGACGCGGGCTGCATTCGTATAGGCCTGAAGGGCTGAAGCGGCGTTGATGGTCATGGTTCAGGGCCCCTTCAGCGGCGCAGGAGATCGATCGTGCGCGCCATCATGGAACGCGCCGCGTCGATCACATTGAGGTTGGCTTCGTAGGAACGCTGCGCCTCGCGCATATCCATCATTTCGATGAGCGCATTGACATTGGGCAGCTTCACATAGCCCTGCGCGTCCGCTGCCGGATGGCCGGGATTGTATTGCGAGCGGAACTCGGCGGCATCGGCGATCGTGCCGCCCATGCGCACGACGCGGACACCGGTCACGCTGTCGAGCTCGCTCTGGAAGGTCGCAATCTGGCGGCGGTAGGGATCTTCGCCCGGACCTGCCGCGGTTGAATTCGCGTTGGCGAGGTTCTCGGCGATGATCCGCATGCGGCCCGTCTGCGCGCGCATGCCGGATGCCGCAATCGTCATTGAATCATGAAAGTCCATGATCGTGCTCCTTCAGCGGTTCAGGTCCGGCCCAGCGCGAGGCGGAACAGGTTGAGGGTCTTCTTGTAGAGGCCGGTCACGATGGAATAGTCCATCTGTGTCTCGGAGAGGCGCATCATCTGTTCTTCCAGCACGACCGAATTGCCGTTGGGCGAGGATTCTGAGTCAGGCCGGTCAATGGGGGCAAAACCCTGCGCACGCGCGCCATCAATGGCGGGCGAGACACCGAAGTGCGACGGCGCGGTTGCAATCATCTCCACCTTGCCGTTGCCGCCGGCAGCCGTGTCGCCGCGCAGGAGGGCGGCAAAGTCGGGTTCGCCCAGATCGCGGGCGCGGAAGCCGGGCGTGTTGGCATTGGCAATGTTTTCGGCCAGCACGGACTGGCGGGCGGTGAGCCAGTCCATCCGTGTGCGGAGCATCTGGAGCACTGGCGTGTTCGCGAAGTCCATGTTCACTCTCCGGGTGTTCATTCTCCGGGGACGGCGTTGCTGCCTTCCTTTTCGACCAAGAGTTTTCGCCTGATGTGCTTAACCGGCCCTTAATCGCACCCGGCATTTTTTTCCCGCATTGCGCGGCAGCACCCGGCAATTTTTACCGGGGCTTAAGGTTAAGACAGCACGATCCGGCACGTGAGGTTTTCCCCACACGGATTTCCGGGACCTGATCCAGATGGAACTTGAAGCAGTCATGCGGCTTGCCGCAGCCTTGGCCGGCGTACTTGCGCTGATCGCGCTTGCGACCTTTGCGGTCAAGCGCCTTGGCCTCGTGCCCGCCTTGTCCGCACGGGGCAAAGGCACACGGCGCCTGTCGGTTGTCGAAAGCATGGCGCTGGATGCGCGTCGTACCCTGATGATCATCCGGCGCGATGACCGCGAGCATCTGGTGATCCTTGGCCCCACCGGCGAGACGTTGATCGAAGGCGGCCTGCCCGCTCCTGCCGCCGCTGCGGAGACAAAGTCATGAAGACGCGTCTCCTTATTGCGCTGCTGACCGCATTCCTTGCCCTTGCCGCCTTTCCGGATGCGGCCCTTGCCCAGGAAATGACGATCGATGTGCCGGGCCTTGGTGATCTCGGGCTGGCCACCGATGGCAGCAGCCTGACATCGCAAGTCATCCAGATTGTCGCGCTCATCACCATCCTCTCGGTTGCACCGTCGATCCTGGTGATGGTGACGAGCTTTGTACGCATCGTCGTTGTCCTCTCGCTCCTGCGCACGGCCATCGGCCTGCAGCAGAGCCCGCCCAACTCGGTGCTCATCAGCCTTGCGCTGTTCCTCACCTTCTTCATCATGGCGCCTGTCCTCGAGAAATCCTATTCCGAGGGCATCAAGCCGGTGATGGACGAGACCATCAGCATCGAAGAGGGTTTTGCGCTTGCTGCGGCCCCGGTGCACGGTTTCATGCTGGCGCATGTGCGCAATGACGACCTTCAGCTCTTCATCGATCTTGCAGGCAACGGCGTGCCGGAGAATGCGGATGCAACGCCGTTCCAGGTGCTGGTGCCCGCCTTCATGATCTCGGAATTGCGGCGCGCCTTCGAAATCGGCTTCATGGTGTTCCTGCCCTTCCTCATCATCGACCTGGTAATCGCCTCGATCCTGATGTCGATGGGCATGATGATGCTGCCGCCGGTGGTGATCTCGCTGCCGTTCAAACTCATCTTTTTCGTGCTGGTGGACGGCTGGCATCTGATTGCAGGCAGCCTTGTCCAGAGTTTCGGCGGGGGATAGGCAGAAAGGCCGGGCATCGCGCCCGGCCTTTCGCGTTGTCGTCACGATTCAGGGAATTTCAGAACGGCAGCAGGATGTCGAGAAGCTGCTGGCCATAGCGCGGCTGCTGCACTTCCGAGATCTGGCCGCGGCCGCCATAAGAGATGCGGGCCTCTGCAATCATGTCATTCGAGATCGTGTTGCCGTTCGAGATGTCCTCGGGACGCACGATGCCGGCGATATAGAGTTCGCGCACCTCGAAGTTCACGCGCACTTCCTGTCGGCCCTCGATGATGAGATTGCCGTTGGGCAGCACATCCACCACGACGGCGGCCACGGTCAGTTCGATGGTCTCGGCGCGGGCGACACTTCCCGCTCCACTCGTCGATGACGTGCTGCCAAGCCCGACTGCGGTTTCAGGCGCATAGGCCTCGGGCAGCAATTCGCCAAGGGCCGCTTCCGCACCAAAGAGATTGGTGATGTCGGCATCTTCGGCATTGGCGCGGGTGCGCTCGGTCGTATTGGCGATATCCGCCTTGTCTTCGATCTTGATGTTGACGGTCAGGATGTCGCCGATGCGTGACGCACGCTGGTCCTTGAAGAAGCCGCGCGCATCCGCCGCCCACAGCGAATTGGGCTGATAGGCCACAGGCTCGGCGCGTGGCGCGGGCGCCGGTGCGGGTTGCGGCTGGGGGCGCGCAACAGGAATGACCGATCCGGTTCCGTTGCCGGGCGCAGGCGTCATCATCGGCGCCACATTGCCGATGGGCGAGAGCGGCGGCACTTCGCCGATCTGCGAGAGGCGCGTCGCCGCGCTGCAGGCCGAGAGGGCGACAAGCGCGCCGGTCAGCGCGAGGATACGCAAGGAGGAGATACGCATGGACTGGCTCCGGCTCTGATCAGTTGGCATTGGATGAAAGGACGGTGAAGTCGCTCGAAGACAGGATCGAGACGGCAACGCGTCCCGTGCCGGTCACGGCGGCGTCAATCGTGCGGTGGGACTGGACGTTGACGACCTGGATCACATCGCCCAGCGCGCCGTTGGCCATGGCGCGACCGCGCGCGGAAAGCGAAATGCCGTCCGCCTCGAAAACGATGGTCACAAGGTCACCCTTTTTCACGATCAAGGGACGCTGCACATCGCCCATGCGTACGGCATCGCCGGCACGCATGGCGCGGCGGGCGGCAAAGCCCTCAAGGGCTGCGGTGTCCGTCACGAAGCTGCGCTGCACACGGCTGGCAGCCATGTCGCGGAAGGTCACATCTTCGGCGCGGATCACTTCGCCCATCGCGATGTCACGCGCGAGAACCGGCACCGAAACAAGCGCCTCGGCCTTGCCGTGCAGGGTGCGGCGCGTGCCGTCTTCCGCCGTGAAGTCGGCGCGGAAGCGGCCCGTTTCCGGCTCGTAAGCGGTGACCAGAATGGCGGGGTCTTCGGCGGCGCGGATGTTTCCGGCCAGTGTCACCTGAAGGCGCGCGGGCGCGCCTTCGGCTGCAAGAGCCTCTGCCACCGCGTCCTTGAATGCAGCAACAGACGCGGGCGCGGATGCCGCCATGGCCGATGTTCCGAAGAACATTGTCAGGCCGAAAGCAAGCGTGAAAAGGAAACCACGGAGCAGCATGGCGATTACCTCAGCTTCGAGGTCATCGCCAGCATTTCGTCTGCTGTCGAGATGACCTTGGCGTTCATTTCATAGGCACGCTGGGCGGTGATGAGGCTCGTCATTTCCTGAACGGCATTGACGTTCGAGGTTTCGAGAAAGCCCTGCATGATCGTGCCGAAGCCCGTCGAGCCCGGCGTGCCGGTGTTGGGGGCGCCGGAAGCCGCGGACTCCAGGAACAGGTTGTTGCCGATGGCCTCAAGGCCGCCTTCGTTGAAGAAGATCGCCAGGTCCATCTGGCCAACCGTCTGCGGGCCCGTCTGGCCGGGCAGCATCACCTGCACCGATCCTTGCGGATTGATGATGACGTCGGTTGCTTCCTGCGGGATCGTGATCCCCGGCGCGACCGTAAAGCCGTCGGCGGTCACGAGCTGGCCTTCCGGCGAGAGCGCAAAAGCGCCGGCGCGCGTATAACCTTCCTGGCCCGAGGGCAACGTCACACGGAAGTAACCGCGCCCCTGCACCGCCAGGTCATACGAATTTTCGGTGGACTGCAGATTGCCCTGGTCGGTGATGCGATAGACCGATCCTGTCTTCACGCCGACACCGATCTGGATGCCCGACGGCACCACGGTGCCCGCGTCCGACGAGGCGGCGCCGACACGCTCGATGTTCTGATAAAGAAGATCCTGGAACTCGGCACGCTGGCGCTTGTAGCCGGTCGTGTTCATGTTCGCGAGGTTGTTGGAAATGACTTCCACGTTCAGCTGCTGGGCCAGCATGCCGGTGGACGCAATGCTCATCGCTCTCATGGGACTGTTCCTTGTTCAGCGCGCGTAATGGTTCGTGATGGCTCAGGCCTTGACCTCGCCGAGCTTCTGGATCGCCCGGCGGATCATGTCCTCGTTGGTGGAAAGCAGTTCGCTCGACGATTGATAGGCGCGCATGACCTCGATCATCTGCGTCATCTCGACGATGGGTTCGACGTTGGATGCTTCCAGCATGCCCTGCATGATGGTCGCGCCGTCGGCGGGCGTTGTAGCCTGTTCGGTCGCATAGAGACCTGCGCCCGTCTTCTCCATGTCCTGCGGGTTTTCAAAGGTGACAAGGGCCACCTTGCCGCGTACGCCCAGTTCGGTCGAAACGGTGCCGTCCTCGGCGATCTTGATCGAGGTCTCCTCGGTCGAGAGCACGATGGGGTTGCCGCCGTCATCCAGAAGCGGGTTGCCGTCATTGGTGACGATCTGGCCTGCCGGGTCACGGCGGAAATGGCCGTCGCGCGTGTAGCGCTCGCCTTCCGGCGTGCCGATCACGAAGAAGCCCTCGCCCTTGATGGCAATGTCGAGCGGCGAGGTCGTCGTCTGAAGATGGCCTTCAATCAGATCGCGCACGACGCCATAGTCGCGCACAAAGGTCAGGTCCTCGGTCGTGGTGTTGCCGGTTTCGTCAACCGACTCGACGGGAACAGTAAAGCTCTCGAACAGCACGCTCTCGCGCTTGAACGCGGTCGTGTTCATGTTGGCGAGATTGTTCGCGATGATGTCCATGGTCCGGCGCATCACCATCTGCTTTGACAGGCTGAGCAACAGCGCGTTGTCCATCGGTCTTCTTCCTTCGTCGTCCACCGGCGCCCGGCATTAAGGGCTTGGCAAGGTTTGGGCGTTCTTGCCCCGCTCAATGCGAGCGCAAGCCTCGTGCCATCCGGAAAACCCGCAGAAAGCGCCGGTTTTGGCCCTGAGGCTTGTGGACGGTCGGGCGTCATGCGGCAGAGGCGGCCCGGCAATTCCTGCCGCATGGGCGGTTTCTTCAACCGGTTTTTAACCAGACCAGCAGAGCATGGCGTCGTGGTGCAGCAAGGCAGCAATCCGTCCCGCAGAACGCGTGACGCTGCCATCATGGGGGCACAAGCGATGGCGAAAGCCAAAGAAGACAAGGCGCCGAAGGCTGCCGATGAAGAGACAAAGCCCGAAGGCGACGCGCCGGCCGCACCGCCGAAGCGCAGCCTGAAGAAGCTTCTCCTCTTTGTTGTGGCGCCTGCCGTCCTTCTCCTGGGTGGTGCAGGTGCCTATTTCTTCCTGTTCGCGGGCGGCGAGGAAGAAGGTGCGGCTGCGGAAGAGATGGTGGCGGAAGCGCCGCCCGTATTTTTCGACTTGCCGGAAATGCTCGTCAATCTGGCCGGCAGCACGGACGCCAAGCCCGTGTTCCTCAAGCTTGCCGTCGCGCTTGAACTTGCCAGTGCCGAGGAAGTGCCGGCGATCGAGCCGGTGCTGCCGCGCGTGCTCGACAATTTCCAGACCTTCCTGCGCGAGTTGCGCATCGAAGACCTTTCAGGATCGGCGGGGATGTTCCGCCTGAAGGAAGAGCTTCTGCGCCGCGTCAATCTGGCCGTCGCACCCGCTGAAGTGCGTGACGTGCTCTTCAAGCAGATGCTGATCCAGTAACGGCGCGCGCGCCCAAAGGTTGCAACCATGGCTGATATGAACGGAACAGATGCTTCCCCTGCCGGCGCGGACGATGCTGCCGCCGCCGATGACTGGGAAGCGATGCTGAAGAAGGACGGCGAGGCCGGTGCGGGCGATCCCGAAGCGGCGGTTGCCGGCGCCAGCGAACGCGTGCTCAACCAGGACGAAATCGACAGCCTGCTCGGCTTCGACATGGCGTCGGATGGGGGCGGCGAGAAGAGCGGCATCCGCTCGATCATCAACTCCACGCTCGTCTCCTACGAGCGCCTGCCGATGCTGGAAATCGTCTTTGACCGCCTGGTGCGGCTGATGACGACCTCCTTGCGCAATTTCACCAGCGACAATGTCGAGGTGAGCCTCGACAACATGTCGTCGATCCGCTTCGGCGACTATCTCAACTCCATTCCGCTGCCCGCCATCCTTTCCGTCTTCCGGGCACAGGAGCTGGACAATTTCGGCCTCATCACGGTTGATTCCAACCTGATCTATTCCATCGTCGATGTGCTTCTGGGCGGACGCCGCGGCACGGCCGCCATGCGCATTGAAGGCCGTCCCTACACGACCATCGAGCGCACGCTGGTGCAGCGCATGATCGAAGTCGTGCTGGCCGACATGCGCACCGCCTTTGAACCTCTGGCCCCCGTGGGCTTTACGCTGGACCGGCTGGAAACCAATCCGCGCTTTGCCGCCATCGCGCGGCCGGCCAATGCCGCCATCCTCATCAAGCTGCGCATCGACATGGAAGACCGTGGCGGGCGGCTTGAGCTGATGCTGCCCTATGCGACGCTGGAGCCCATCCGCAAACTCCTGCTCCAGCAATTCATGGGCGAGAAATTCGGCCGCGATTCGATCTGGGAATGCCATCTCGCAACCGAACTCTGGTCCACGCATATCGACCTTGATGCCGTGCTCGACGAACAGGTCATGCCCTTGTCGAAGGTCATGGACTTCAAGGTCGGCCAGACGCTGATGCTGAACACCGGCCCGGATGCCGCCATCGAACTGCGCTCGGGCGGCGTGCCGCTCCTGCGCGGGCGCATGGGGCGGGTCGGCCACCATGTTGCCGTGCGGGTGGACGGAAAAGTCCGCCGTTCCACCAATATTGAACTGAGCTGAAAAGGCACCATGCCATGACCATCGCCCTCCTGATCGACATCGTTGTTGCGGGTCTCCTGATCGCAACCACATGCGCGTGCGTGAGCATCAGCCGCAAGCTTGGCGCCCTGCGCGCGGGCGAAGGCGCGCTCAAGGAACTGGTGGCCGCCCTTGCCGCCACTTCACAGCGGGCGGAACTCGCGCTGAGCAATCTCAAGCAGGCTGCCGAACATGCAGGCGCACAGCTTTCGGGCGAAGCAGCCCGGGCGCGCGCGCTGACCGGCGAACTCTCGCTGATGATCGAGACAGCGGATGCCCTGGCCAACCGGCTTGCCCAGCGTCGCGCGAATGATGCGGGTGACGCCCCGCGTGCGAAGGCTGCGCCCGCGCATTCCGCTTCTGCGCCTGCGATGCCCAATCCCATTGCCGCCGCGTTGCGCGGCGCACGCTGAGAGCAGGACAATCATGGCCATGCCACGCATCCGGCTTCTGCCCGCAACCGCAACGGCGCTCGTCGCCGTGCTCGTCCTCAAGTCCGCCGACATGGTCTTCGGGTTGAGCGCGATGGCGGGACTTTCCACGGCCCTGGCAGCGGCTGAACCTGAGACGCAACCTGAGGCGCAACCAGATTCCCACGCGGCTGCATCCGGTGAGCCTGAAGACATCGTGCCCATGGCCGATCCAGCGTCGATGAGTGCATCGGAAATCCAGGTGCTGCAGAGCCTTGCGCAACGCCGGAGTGAACTGGACGCGCGCGCGCGCGAACTCGACATGCAGGCAAGGCTGATCGAAGCCGCCGAATCCCGCGTCGATGCGCGCGTGGCGGAACTGAAAACGATCGAGGCGCGCATCAATGCAATGCTGGGCGCACGCGACGAGGAAGCCGAGAAGCAGATCCTTGCGCTCGTCAAGGTCTATGAGACGATGAAGCCCAAGGAAGCAGCGCGTATCTTCGAGACACTGGATGAGACCGTGCTTCTCGACGTGGCGACCCGCATGAAGCCCGCCAAGCTCGCGCCGATTCTGGCCGCGATGAAACCGGAAACTGCGGAAGCGCTTACCGTCAAACTCGCCCGCCGCCTCGACATGCCGGAAATGGCGATGCTGGAGGACACCGCACCTGCGCCAGCAGCTGCGGAAGCAGCACCTGAAACCACACCGCCTGCAAGCGAAACGCCGATCGGCGAAACCGGCCCGCTTGATGGTGCACCCGATGATGGGGCGGCCGCTGAAGCTGCAACGGAAGAACCAGCAGGTCCGGTCATCGACATCAGTCCGGCACCGATTGCCGAGATTGCGCCCGAGATTGCGCCCGAGATTGCACCGACAGAGGCGACGCCTGCAGAGGCGGCGCCAACAGAGACGGCAACGGAGACACCCCTTGTTGACCAGCCGGTGCCGCCGCCTGTTGCTGAACCGCAGTCCGAGGCGCAGCCGGAAACGGAACCTGCCGCGACGCCTTCAGACGGGGCGCCCGCAGACGCAACGCCTGCAGATGGGGAGCCTGCAGACAATGCCGCGCTCGACATTCCCGGCCTTCCCCTTGATGCCGAGCCCCTGACGGTGCGCACGCCTGAGCCGGTTGCCGGGGCCGGGGCCGGGGCCGATGAGGCAGCGCCGTCAACTTCCCCGGAGCCGACACCGACGGCAACACGCGGCCCGACCGGCCTTCTGCCGCCTGCGCCGCCAGCCAGCGAAACCACAGCCGGATCAACGCCTCCGGCGGGCTGAAGGTGGTCGGCAACGGGGCTTGCTTAAGCAAAGGTTAACCCATGCCGCCTAGGGTCATGCGTTGAAGCAAATTCCGTCGGCGAGGCGGCGATCTTTCATGGGTGAAAAGCGACAAATGCAAATGCCGGAAGGGACCGCGCGCGCGCGGGCCTTGCGGCATTGGCGTGCGCTCGCGCTGCCCGCGCTCCTCCCGCTCCTCTTGGCAACCGTGTCGCTGGTGCCGGCACAGTCGGCATTGGCCGAAGCGACCGCGATGCTGGCCGATGGCTATGCGCGCGTGACGCTTGATCTGCCGCGCGCCGCCCGTTTCAACGCGAGTGTCGCCAATGGCGTGCTCGTCGTGCGGTTTGACCGCGCTATCGCCCTTGATCCCGCAGCCCTTGCCCGCGCGATGCCCGACTATGTTTCCGTCGCGCGGCTGGATGATGGCGGCCGCACGCTGCGCGTTGCCCTCAAACGCAGCTGGCGCATCCACACCAGCCGCAATGCCGACGCGCTGGCGATTGATCTTGTGACCCAGGAATTTGCGGGCGACCCGCCCGACATTTCCCCTACCGAGGCCGAGCTTGCCGCCGCAGCAGCAGAAGCTGCCGAGGCCATCGAGGCGGAAACGCCGGTCGATCCATCGACTTTGCCGCCATTGGGTGTGCCGGTCCGCATCGGTGAACATGCCGACTATACGCGCATCGTCTTCGATTGGCCGGAAGAGGTTGATTATGCGCTGGCGCTGGACGAAGGCGCGCTGACGATCACTTTCGACCGCGCCGCCGAATTGTCGGCAGGACGTTTCCTTTCCGCGCCGCCGCATTTTGTACGCGAAGTGTCCGCCGGCAATGAAAGCGGGCAGCTTGTGGTGCGCATGGTGGTTGACCCCTCCTCGCCGATCCACCATTTCCGCGATGGCCCCAAGGTCGCACTCGACATCCGCAGTCCCCGCACAGATAGCGAGGGCGGCATTGTTCCCGTGTCTGCTCCTGCAGCGGCTGAAAGCGGCGCAACTGCCGAGGCGGCTCCCGAGGGTGCCCCACCAGCTGAGCTCTCGCCTGACGAACCTGCGGAGGCAGCACCGGCGCATCACGAAGAAGCGGCTGCCGAGACGCCGCCCCCTGCTGAAGCGCCCGCGACAGCCGAAGCTGGCGAAACCGTTGCAGCGCCGACAGGAGCCGCGGCACATGCAGCGGCTGAACCAGCGGCACCTGAAACAACAGAAGCAGAAGTCCCGCCGCAAGGCACAGATGCCGCGGCACATGCGGAAACACCTGCCGCTCCCATTGCCGACGCGGTCGCAGCGGCAGCCATCGGCGCAGCGCCCCATGCAGCAACCGATGGCGCAGCGCTGGAACACGCAGCATCCCCCCAGTCACTGGAGTTCCGGGCAGAAGTCATCGGCGACGGGTTGCGCATGGAGTTCCCGTTTGCAGTCGCGACGCCGGCTGCGCTTTTCCAGCGGGGACGCACCTTCTTTGCCGTCTTTGACGGCGACGCACCGTTTGCCGTTGAATCGCTGCCGCAGCGCTTTTTCGACTATGTGACCGAAGCAAGCCGCACGCGCGAAGGCGACAACACGGTCATCCGCCTGCGACTGGCCGCCCAGCCTTTGGCAACCGTGTCGCTTGAAGGCATGACATGGGTGCTGACGCTCGGGCCTTCGATCATGGAAACACCGCTGCCGGTGCGCCTCTTGCGCGAGGCACGCACGGTCGGCCCCAGCCGCGTGCGGGCTTCACTTGCAGGTGCTTCACGCGTTGTCAGCTTTGCCGACAGCGATGCAGGCGATCTTCTTCACGTCGTTACAGCGACGGGCAAAGTGCAGGGCCTCATCGCGCAGCGCGACTTTGTGGAGTTCACGGCACTTGAGACCGCGCAAGGTCTGGTCGTGCGTCCGCTTGCCGATGATCTTTCGGTCAGTGTCGAGGGTTCCGAAGTCCTGATCGAAAGCGGCGCAGGCCTCTCGCTTTCGGCCGGAACCGTTTCGCAATATGCGCCCGAGCGCAAACCGCTGGGCGATACGCTGCGGCCTGCCTTCATGGACTTTGCCGCCTGGCGCGTTCCCGCGACCGCATTCCCGCGTGAGCATGCGCGGCTCATCAACGCGATCGGCGACGACGCTGGCGGACCGTCGGCCGCGCGGCTGCGGCTGGCGCAGTTCTATCTCGCCCATGGTCTTGCGCCGGAAGCCCTCGGCATTCTGAAAATCCTGGTTGCGGACGATGAGCGGGCAAGCCTTGACCCGTCATTCCTGACCGCGCGCGCTGTCGGCCATTATCTCGCGCGCGAATTTGCGGCAGCCCGCGAAGACCTTGCGACGCGCGCACTGGATTCCGATCCCAATGCCCAATTGATGCGCGGGCTGGTTGCCGTCGCGCTTGAAGATTGGCCGGCGGCCCGTGCTGCATTTGCGTTGGGTGAAGAGTGGGTTGGCCGCTATCCCGCCGACTGGCAGGCACGCTTCCGGCTGGCGAATGCAGCGACCGGCCTTGCCGTGAACGATCTTGGCCTTGCCGAGCGCGCGCTTGGTGCGATGCCCGCAGAGGGCATTGAACATCATCAGGCGCTGGAGGCGAAACTCCTCAAGGGTGAACTTCTCAGCCGGCTCGACCGCACTGAAGCGGCGATGGAGCTTTTCACCGAAGTTGCCGAGGGCGGCTATCGCCCGCTGGCGGCGCGTGCCGACTTTGCCATCATCATGCTGAAGTCACGCACGGGTGTACTGGCGGCGAAGGATGCCATCCGCGAGCTTGAGCGGCTGAGCTGGCGCTGGCGCGGTGACCGGCTGGAGTTGCAGGTGCTCAAGGCGCTGGCCGACCTCCAGATCGCCAGCGGCGATTACCGCAACGGCCTGCTCACCATGCGGGCCGCTGTCCTTGGATTTCCCAATGATCCTTTGGCAAGGCATGTGCGCGAGGACATGGCGCGCGCCTTTGAGGATCTCTTCCTCAATGGCAAGGCCGATGCGCTGCCGCCCGTGCAGGCGGTCGGCCTCTATTACGATTTCAAGGAACTCACGCCCATCGGGCGGCTGGGCGACGACATGATCCGGCGGCTTGCCGACCGGCTGGTGGCGGTTGACCTCCTCACCCAGGCAACCGAGCTTCTGCAATATCAGGTGGACAACCGGCTTAATGGCGTGGCGCGTGCGTCGGTCGCAACAAGGCTTGCACTTGTCTATCTCATGGATCGCGAGCCGGACAAGGCGCTGAACACCATCCGCTCCACACGCCAGACGCGGCTTCCCGACGAGCTCCTGATCCAGCGGCGCCTTCTGGAGGCGCGCGCGCTTGCCGAACTGAAGCAATTCCAGCTTGCCCAGGAAACGCTTGAACAGGACGACGGCACCGATGCGCGGCGTCTCAAGGCCGACATTTCCTGGATGGCGGCGGACTGGCAGGTTGCCGGTGAACGCTTTGAAACGCTTGCGCTTGCCGCGGGCGCGGGTCCAGCCGATGACATCACGCGCTTTGACGTGATGCGTGCCGCTGTTGCCTTCACGCTGGCCAACGACGCGCGCGGACTTTCCCGATTGCGCGAGGCATTTGGTCCGCGCATGGAGACGACAAAGGACGGGCCTGCCTTTGATGTTGTGACCCGCACCATTGCGCCCGACTCGGTTGCGTTCCGCGACCTTGCCAAGGCCGTGGCTGCGATCGACACGCTCGACAAGTTCCTTGAGAGCTTTGATGCGGGCGGCACGCCGGGCGAGACAGCCGCCCTTGAACTGCCCTGAATTGACCCCGATCAAGGATTTGGCGGAAAGCCTGTGATGGGCTGAAGCTGCCGCGTTGTGGCGGCTGGAGGTCGATGGCGATGCGCTTAACTCTCGCAGCAGCGATATTCGGGCTTCTCCTGTCCGCGACCGATGCGCGGGCAGACTGTGCCGGTGATTGTGATCTGGCGTGCGGCCCCCTGGATTCGCAGACCAATGCCGATGACTGGGCTATCTGCATGGAGCCATGTCTTCAGGCATGCGCGGCGAATGACCCGCCAGACGTGCCCAGTCCGCCACCGCCCGCGTTCGTTTCGTGCCCTGGCGGCAGCGAGTGGGACGAGGGTGAAGGCGCTTGCCGCTGCCCGGAAGGTACTGAGTGGGACGGTCAGAACTGCGCGGCGCCGTGAACGCCACCGCGTTGCCGGGTGTGTCCGTCAATCGTCGCGATAGACTTTTTCGCGGCGCTCATGGCGTTCCTGCGCTTCAATGGAAAGCGTAGCGATCGGGCGCGCATCCAGACGGCGGAGCGTAATCGGCTCGCCGGTTTCCTCGCAAAAACCGTAGGTCCCGTCCTCGATGCGGCGCAAGGCCGCGTCAATCTTCGAGATCAGCTTGCGCTGGCGGTCGCGCGTGCGCAGTTCCAGTGCACGTTCGGCTTCGCTCGATGCGCGGTCTGCCAGATCGGCGTGCTGGACCGTGTCGCTCTGGAGGCTCTGGATCGTCTCGCGGCTCTCGCGGAGAATCTCTTCCTTCCAGTTCTCGAGCTTGAGGCGGAAATATTCGCGCTGCCGTTCGTTCATGAACGGCTCGGCTTCTGTCGGTTTGTAGTCCGGACTGATAACAACACCCATCGGCGACTACTCCATCTTGTCGGGGCCTTATGTCCCGGAACGCATTCGGGGGGGATAAACCAGTCTTCCCGGGGACAGGACCGAAAGCGCGCGTCTTATATCGGCGAGTCGGGCTGCCTACAACCGGTTCCGCAGACTGCAAAACCCTTGATTTACAAAGCTTCTGTGATGGTGCGGCGCAGCATTGACCGGGGCCGTCAAACCACTTCCCCCAGCTTGGCGAGTTCGACATGCGCGCGAAGCTCGATCTCGTCGAGCACTTCGGTCAGGCGCGGGTCGGCAAAATCTTCGCCGCGGTCCCTCACCAGATGCGCCAATCGGTGAAGGGTTGCGCGTGGCACGCCGCCCGAAAGCAGGCCCACGCGCAGATCGTCGAGCGCATCCAGAATGGAGTCGGCGCGGGCCAGTGACTTGGCGCGGCCGGTCGTTGCGTCCGGCGCTTGCTGAATGGCAATGAGGGCTTCGACCGAGCCGACACCGATGGCGGCATCGGTCGCAGGCGCGTGTGCAGTCTCGTGCGGTTCATTGACATGAAACGCAGTGCTGCCGCCTTGCACCTTTTCACGGCGGCGCAGGCTTGGCGGTGTCTCGATCCGTCCGGTCGCATTGATGCGCATGGCGGTTGCGGGCGAGCTCGTGCCCCTCCCTTTCCTTTCACGTCGGATCAGACCTTGGGGCCGCCATGGTTAAATCCGGCCTAACGGGCGGAATTTTTTGCCGGGCAGGCTTCGCCCCTGAAGGGGAGCCCCCTCAAAAACATGATTCATTTCAAGATGTTGGCATGAACGGCGACTGGCACGTTTCTCGCTTTGGATGGCGATGAAGATTTCCGTCTCCGGCCCGAAAGCGCTGAAAACCATGATCCGCCTTGACCGTTTCTTCCGCCCGGTTGCCGCTGTTGCCCTCTCGGCAGTGTTGGCATGGCCCGCCGCCTTCATCCCGGCCGCACAGGCCGAAGCGCTGTCGCGCATCAAGGATCTTGTCGATGTGGAAGGCGTGCGCGAGAACCTTCTTGTCGGCTATGGGCTTGCGGTCGGTCTCAACGGCACCGGCGACAGCCTGCGCAACGCGCCCTTCACGCTGCAATCCATCCAGTCAATGCTCGAGCGCCTGGGCGTCAACACGCGCGGCGAGCAGCTGAATTCGCGCAATGTCGCCGCCGTGATGGTGACGGCCAATCTGCCGCCCTTTGCCACCCAAGGCACGCGCATCGACATCACAGTCAGCGCCATTGGCGACGCCAAGAGCCTGATGGGCGGCACGCTGATCGTCACGCCCCTGATGGGTGCGGACAGCAATGTCTATGCGGTTGCACAAGGCCCGATTGCGGTCGGCGGCTTTTCGGCGGGCGGCGACGGAGCGACGGTTACGCGCGGCGTGCCGACCACGGGACGCATCGCGTCGGGCGCCATCATCGAGCGTGAAATTCCCTTCGAACTCGCACAGATGGATGTGATCAGGCTGGCGCTCCGCAATCCCGATTTCACCACGGCGCGGCGCATTGCAGACGCCATCAACACGTTTACCGGCAGCCCCTCGGCCATCGCAATCGATCCCGGCACGGTGCAGGTCGCGATGCCGGCCACCCGGCCCGGCGGCGTTGTCGCCTTCATGACCGAGATCGAGCAGCTGCGCGTCGAGCCCGACATGATCGCCAAAGTCGTGATCGACGAAGGCTCGGGCATCATCGTGATGGGTGCGGATGTGCGGATCAGCGAGATCGCCATCGCACAAGGCAACCTCACCATCCGCGTCACCGAAACGCCGCAGGTCAGCCAGCCTGCCCCGCTCTCGGAAGGCGGCACCACTGAAGTCGTTCCGCGCACGAATGTCGAAGTCGATGACAGTTCCGATGCGCGGCTTTCGGTGCTGCGCCACGGGGTCAGCCTCCAGAAGCTGGTGGACGGGCTCAATGCGCTGGGCATCGGCCCGCGCGACATGATCTCGATCCTCCAGGCGATCAAGGCAGCTGGCGCGCTTCAGGCCGAAATCGAGGTGATGTGATGGAAACGCTCCGCGCCGATCCGCTTCTCACCACACCGGCCTTTGATCCGCGCAATCCCGGTGCCGGCATCCGCGACCGCGAGGCCGCACGCAAGTCTGCCCAGGATTTCGAGGCCATGGCCATCACGCAGATGCTCCAGCCGATGTTCGAGGGCATCAAGACCGACGGGCTCTTCGGCGGCGGTCACGGCGAGGCCGTGATGCGCGGCTTCCTCCTCAACGAATACGGCAAGTCGATCGCGGCCGCCGGCGGCATCGGACTGGCCGACAATGTCTATGCCGAAATCCTCAAGATGCAGGGGCTCTGAGCCATGAGCGACGCCGACATGCGCGCGCGCGATCTCGTGCTGCTCACGACCAGGCTGACAGGCCTTGTGGAGCAGGAAATCCTCCTCATCACCGAGCGTCGGCCGCTGGAACTGGCCCGGCTCGACGAGGAGCGCACGCGCCTTGCGGCGATCTATGCGCGCGAGATGGCGGTGATCCGCCGCGAAAAGGGCGCGCTCCACGCGTTTGCGCCCGACCTGCGCATGGAACTCACGACGGCGACCGAACGGTTCCGCAGCGCGCTCGACAAGCACCGGTTGGCGGTCGAGCGGGTGCGGCGTGTCACCGAAGGCATTGTGAAGGCGATCGCCAATGACATCGCCGCGCGCCATTCGCCGCCCGTTGGCTATGGCCGCCATGCTGCTGCCACCAACCGGATGAAGCCGATGGCCTTCAACGGCCAGGCCTGAGCAGCAACGATCCCATTCCGCCGGCTCCATTCGCCAACTAGGCGAGCGAAAGCGTGTGGGAGATGGATCAGCAAACCCAGAAGTCGGAATTCAGAATAGGCCGCCTGTCGAGCCGCCGCCCGATTGCAGACGGGCAAGGCCAGCCTGATAATTGCCAAGCTGCGCGCGCATGTAAGCCGGGACCGTTCCACCGGTCCGGCGCTCCAGAAGCGCTTCCAGCGCCGGATCGCGCGTGATCTGGCGGAAGGCCTTGCGGATCACGCCCATCGCGTCGCGGATGGCCTCATTGGCCACGCCCGCCGTATCGCGCGAGAGGAGCGAGAGACCGGTCTTGAGGCCAAGGCCGAAAATATTGTCGGTCGCCTCTTCTTCCTTGTCGGCCTCTTCCGTCGTGTCGTCGTTGTCCTCCTCGTCGTCGAGGCCCGAAGTCGAAAGCTTTGTCGCGGCAACGATCTTGCCCGGCTGCATGGCCAGACCCGTCAGTGCATCGAGCCCCACGGGGCCCGCCTTGATGTCGATGATCGAGCCTTCGCGCGCCGTGATGCGCAATTGGTCGCCATCGACGCCGCGCTTGACGCTCGCCCTTCCGTCCGGCAACACCACGCGATTGATCTTGTTGACCAGCGAGCGGACCGTTTCCCCCTCGCGGATGGTGATGCGACGCTCGCGCGCGCCATCGACGGAGATCGTGAAGTAATCGCCGGGCCTCAGCGTTGTGCGTGCCGTCAGCGTGCGTGCAGGCGTGTAATCGAGTTCGCCGCGCGGCAGGCCCAGCGCGTCAAGCACGGATGATCCGGTCTCGTCCACCACCACGGCCGCACCGGCGCCGGTGCCGCCTGGTCCGCCGAAATAACGCTGGAAGCCATTGCTGCCATCGAGCGGCAGCTTGGTCACAAAGGCACTCACGCTGCCTTCCGGTGCCAGCGTCTCACCCGGTATGTGCACGTTCGTATCGCCCGTGACATAGATGGCGTTCGCGGTGACGGCCATGTCGCGGATGCGGTCTGTGCCGCTGGAGCCCATGTAATTCGTTTCGATCGGCGTGGTGCTGGCGCCATCATCCGAGAGGCTCATCACGAACCCGTCGATACCGCCATTATGGGTGTTCGTCGTCGCAAGGCCACCGGCATCAAACGCGCTGTTGGTTGTGTAACCGGCCACATAAACCTTGCCGTCGCGCGCAGCGAGCGCGCTGATGGCACCGCCCGAGAGATTGCCGAGCGTGATGTCCCAGGTTGCAGCACTTGCCGCACTTGCCGGATCGTACTTGGCCAGGCGGGCAACACCATCTTCGGATGTTGCCACCAGCAATTCGCCGTCACCGGCAATGGCAAGGCGCGCGACGCGCTCATTGCCCGCGCCGCCGATCTGCCGGTTCCAGACAAGGGCACCATCCGCCGAAAGGCGCGTGACATAGGCGTCCGTGCCGCCGCCATGGGCTGCAACGCCGGACAGGCGCGACCGGGTGACACCGCCGACAAAGATCGAGCCATCAGCGGCAATGGTGACACTGGTTGCCTCGTCATCGGTCAGCGGTGCATTCTGGCGGAGGAACACTTCCTCCCCGCCCGCATCGAACTTCGCGACAATTGAATCCCAGCCGCCGCCTTTGGCATCGCCATCTATCTTGCCGGCGATGCGGCCGGCCACCACCACATTGCCGTCCGCATCCACGGCCAACGCTGCCGCCTCCGCCTTGTCGCTCGTGCCCAGAAGTTTGGTCCAGAGCACATTGCCGGCGGAATCGAGCTTGCGCAGCATCATATCCTTGCTGCCCTGCAGGACTTGCGTGCCTGAGCTGCCGGTCGTGGTGCCAAGGACGAAGACATTGCCGTCGCTGTCGGTCCTGGCCGAGACGGGTGTGAAGGCGCCACCTTCGGCCTTCACCGTCGTGGTCGAGATCACGTCAGGAGCGGGTGCGCCATTGTCAACAAGCTTGGAAATCTGTGCGGTATCGCTTCCGGCCGTGCCTGTGCGCGCGATGGTGTAGATCGCGGGCGAGGAAGTGGCGGGAATGAAGTTCAGAGCCTCGGTCGAAACGCCTTCGAACTTGAGGCCCCATTTGCGCGGCGCGGTGCCTTCGGCCGTGCCGACTTCGGCGCGCGTCACACGCGTCACCATGCCGGCTGCCGCCAGCGCATCGTTCATCAGCTTGGCGATATTGCTGACGGTTGGCGCACCGGCAAGCGCTGCGAAATCAACCAGCACGTCCGTGTCCACATTGTTCTTGCGCACGCGGATCGTGAAGCTCTCCGTGCCCGTGACGCCCTCAAGCGCGATGTTGGGGTCACCCACGCGCAAGGCGCGAGTCGAAAACTGCGATCGGTCGCGCGGCACGCCGAGCGGGCTCTCCGCATAGTCGGACTTGCGACCCGTCATCAGCGTCAGCGCGTCGAAACTGGTCGAGGCGAGCGCGTCCGTCACCTGGGCAAGGCCGATCTGGAACCGGCGGTCGAAGCCTGAGAGGCGCGTCTCGGCCGTTTTCTTGTCGGTGGCCTCATTGGCGATGATCGATAGCGTGTTCAGCGCCTTATAGAGCCCGAACAATTTCTTGTGGTCCTCGGGCACACCTTCGCGGTCGAAAACCGCGTCGTCGTAATCGACAAATTTCTCCGTGCGCAGGGCCGCACTGACGCGCTCAGTCTCGCGCGGCTGCGGCGCCTTGGGATCCCAGGGCGGCACCACGCCGGTTGCAAGGCTTGTGGTGGAGGCAAGCGTTCCCGTTCCCGTCCGCCGCGAGGCGAGCGAGAAATTCGTCTGGGCGTTGAAGAAGCCCTGCAGGACGGCGGGGTCGATCACGCGGTTTCCTCCACCTGCCAATGTCGCACCCGCGGCGTAAACGGGGTGCTAAGCCGCCGTCGTCATCTTCATGGTTAAGGGGGCGTTAACGGGATCGTTCCACCATGGGGCATGGCCCAGACGCTTGCCCACACCGCGCATCACGCGTTCCGCCGCCAACTGGCGCGGGGTGACGAGGCGTTGTCACGCGGGGATGTGCCCCAGGCGCTCGACTGCTATGGCGCTGCCCACAACATGATGCCTGAGGCCTATGAGCCCCTGTGCGGACTTGGGCAGGCTGCCCTGGAACTTGGCATGGCGGATCGGGCCGAACATCTCTTCCGGCAAGCGCTCAGCCTTTCGCAGGATCAGGCATTGGCCCACGCAAACGCCGCCTGCGGGCTTGCCCGTGCGCTGTCGCGGCTGATGCGCCATGGGGATGCCATCGACGCATTGAAGGGCGCGCTTGCGCTTTCCCCGGCGACGGCGTCCCTCTGGCTCCAGCTCGGGACAATCGTGCGCGAGACGGGCGATCATCACAATGCGGGCATTTTCTATCGCGAGGCACTGCGTCTTAATCCGCGCTCTGTCGAGGCAATGGGCAATCTGGGTGACCTTGCCTTTGACGAAGGCAATTGCGATGCGGCCTTTGATTTTTTCACGCGCGCCATCGCGCTTGCGCCGGAGAATGCGCAATTGCATCTCAATCATGCGGTTGCCCTGCTGGCGCGCGGCGATGTGGTGCGCGGATGGAAGGAATATGATTGGCGGTTGAAGCTCAAGGGCCGCATGCGCTTTGCCCATCTGCCGCGCTGGCGGGGGGACGCCCTTGGCAGCGCCAAGCTTCTGGTCATTGCCGAGCAAGGCATAGGTGACGAAATGGCCTATGCGTCCTATCTGCCCCAACTCTGCGACCGCGCGGAAATCACCTTTGCCTGTGCGCCGCGCCTTCTTGCCCTCTTTGCCCGCTCGTTTCCTTCCGCACGCGTCGTCGCGATGCCGGAGACAGCACCCGATGGTTTCGACCTTGCTGTCGATCTGGCGAGCCTGCCGCATCTCGCGGGACCGTGGCCGTCGCCTGAATACGTCGTGCGCGGCTATCTGCGTGCGGACGCGGACAAGTCACGCGCATGGGCTGCATGGCTTGCCGGCACGGGGGCCAAGCGAAAGATCGGGCTCTCATGGCGCTCGGGAAAGCTCAGCGGTTTGCGCGCGCTGCAATATCCGGCGCTTGAACTGTGGGCTGCGTTTGCGCGGCAGGTCGATGCGGATTTCGTGTGCATCCAGTATGCCGCCGACGACAGCGAGATCGCGGCCTTTGAAACCATGTCCGGCAAGCGCCTGCATGTGCCGCCGGGTCTTGACCAGAAAAATGCGCTGGATGACACCGCTGCCCTGATAGCCGGGCTCGATGGCGCCGTCTGCGTTGCCAACGCGGTTGCATGGATGGCGGCCGGGCTTGGCGCTCCGACCATCAAAATCCAGCGCCACAAGAGCTGGACGGCCGGAGGCGCGGAAATTGAGCCGATGGCACCTTCCTGCCGCAATGTGGTTCCAGCGTCAGGCGAGGGGTTTGAGGGGGTGTTTCAGCGCGTCGCGCAAGTTTTGAGCTGACGCCGCTCAGGCGCGCTTGGCTGATGCAAGCTGCGTGAGCTTTGCCACAATTCTCGCCGCGATGCGACCAGCGCCATTGCCGTCAAAATGCAGGCGACCGGCTGCGGCCATGTCGCGCAGGCGGTCAGGATCGGCGAGCAATGCAAGCAGGCGCTCCTCCAGCAAGGCCGACGACACGTTGCCGGCAAGGCCTGCCAATTCGGCCGCGCCAGATTTTTCCAGCGCCGACGCCGATTGCGCGTGATCATCGGTCAGGGCGATGAGGACCGTGGGCACGCCGGCCGCAGCCAGTTCATAGGCCGTGACGCCGTAGGCTGCAATCGCCATGTCTGCGCCCGCAATCAGCGGCGCGAGCGATAATGGCGCGCGGGAAATCTTCGGACGCGGGTCCAGTGTCGCGAGTGATGCAGCAAGCACATCCCCATCGGCGACACCGGGTCCGATCACGATGGTTGTCTCGACCGCTTTGCCGAGAGACGCGGCCGCACGGGCTGCAATCAGGGTCTGCGCAGCCGGATCACTGCCGCCCATGGTCACCAAAAGCCGGTGCGGTCGACCCTCCGCACGCGGCGCACGGACAAGCGGCGGCGCGCCCGCCAATGTCCACTCCCAGCCGACCAGAATTTCGCCCACCGCCCCGCGCCAGTCCATGGCGCGCACCTGCGGTACCGGTGGAAGGAACACAAGATCAGCGCCAAGGCGGCGTTCACTGCCGTCGTCAATGGCGACAATCAATGTGCCGGTGCGGCGCAGGCGCATGACATCGGCGCGGGAGAGTTTCGTGCGCACGTCCAGCACCAGCGCGCGCGGCGCGCCGCCTGCAACCAGCGCCGTTGCCCAGGCCGCCTCTTCAAGGCCGTCCGGCATGGTCATCAGGGCAAAGCCGCGCGCGGCGATGCGGGCTTGTGTCTCGGCATCCGGCGCGACCGCAAAGGCGACACCAAAGCCGTGCGCATCGCGCAAAGTCTCTGCCAGAGCCAGCATCCGCATGACATGACCGTAGCCGAGTTTCGGGTTGCCGTCGCAGCGGACAAGGATCGTCCCGCTTTGCGCTTCCACCGCTTTCTGGCGGACATGCGCATTGATGGTCATGAGCGAGGGATCGCGCCTCAAAAGCGCCACCAGATCAGTCAGTGAGGCTTCGCCGGCCTGCGCCTGCAGCCGCGCATAGACCGCCTCGATGAAAGCGACATCGGCGGGCGCATCGACTGAAAGCCGCGCGCCCGAAAAGCGCCAGGCATCGGGAATAGCGATATGCGACACGCGCACGCGGTCCTGATGGGCCTTGAACCAGGCCGTGACATGCTCCCGCGCGACGGGATCATTGCTGCCCTCGGCCAGAAGCGTGCGGAAACCGCGACGCGAGCAGACATCGACACCATCATGGATGCAGGGTTCGCCCGGCAGGCTCATCACAAAGTCGGTGTCCTCCGCACGCATCACGCGCACGATGTGGTCGATGAAGGCGCCATCAATCAAGGGCGCGTCCGCGTTCACGCGGACAATGAATTCCGGGTCGTGCGCCGACACGGCCAGCGCGTAGCGGGCGAGCACATCATCCTCGGGTCCGCGGATGACGAAAATTCCGGGCTCCTCGCGCGCCAGCCACGCCACCAGCGCGTCGTCCGTCTCGCGGGTTGTTGTCGCAATCACGATGCGGTCCACGCACTTCGCGCGGCGCAGGCGGTGGATGACATGCTTGATGAGCGGCCAGCCGGCAATGTCCTTGAGGACCTTGGCCGGAAGGCGTGTTGATCCCATGCGTGCCTGCACGATGGCAACAACGCCGGATTTTCCCTCCGCCGATCGAACGGTCCCAGTCACGAGGCCTTTTTCCATTCATCGCGGATGTGGCGCAGCGGGCGAAGACCGTCAGCGGGATCAGCCCGCCAGTCGCGGTCCGGCAGTTCGGCGGGGCTTGCGCTCTTGAAGCCATCGCCGTCGGCGCGTTCGCCCGCACGCACTTCGGCGATCACGGGCGCGATCTCGTCCGGCAGCCAGCAATGGCCTGCCGCATATTCCGCACCGGATGCATCGAGATCGAGATGGAACTCGACAAAATTTGCGCCCCAGCGCGAGACGGCGCGATGGATGATGCCGGGCCTTACCGTATGATCCGACCAGCCGACAGGAAGGCCTGTCATGCGGCGGATGAGATCGATGGAAGCAAGGTTTGCCTCGTCCGGCGGCGTGGGATAGGCGGAAACCGTATGCAGCAGCGTGAGGTCGCGGCCACCGGCGGCGCGCATCACTTCGACCGCATGGACGATTTCGGAAAGCTCTGCCATGCCGGTCGAGAGAACAACGGGCTTGCCCGTGCGGCAGCAGGCTTCCAGAAGCGCATCCCACATCAGCTCGTAGGACGCGATCTTGTAATAGGCAACGAAAGGCAGAAGTTCTTCGACTGCTTCCAGATAAAAAGGCGTGCACGAAAACCGGATGTTTCGCGCGGCGCAATGGGCAGCCAGTTCGGGCAGGAACGACACCGGCAATTCCCACTCGCGCCGCGCGCGGTGCTTTTCGCTGCGGGCAAGGATTTCGGGCGCGAACATCTCATCAATCCGGAACAGCTGGAATTTTACGCTGTCGCAGCCGATTGCGGCCGCCGCATCGATGAAGGCGCGGGCGCGGCCAATGTCGCGCGCGTGGTTGGACGAGACTTCGGCGCAGAAATGAACCGGCATGGCGGGGTCCCCTTGAATCGCCCCATCCTGCCATTCCGCCCCTTAACCACTTCCTAACCATGCAGGCGCAAAGTGCGGGCCATGAAAATTGCCCGCGCCCTGCCCCGCACTGACACAAGCCATCGTGGTCCCGTGATCGACCACCGCAATGGCTATGATGTCATCGACTGCGGGTCATGCGGATTTCGCCATGTGGTGCCCCTGCCCACGCCTGCCGAACAGGAGGCGGAATACGCAGAAAACTACTACAGCGGTGAAAAGCCGGATTATCTGAAGCACGCCGCCGAGGATGCCGAATGGCTGATGCTGATGCATCGCGACCGGCTGGAGACGATCCGCGACGCGCTGCCGGCGGAAACACCTGCACCCATCCTGATAGATATCGGCAGCGGGCCTGGCTTTTTTCTGGATGAAGCGCGCGCGCTCGGCTTTGCGGTACGTGGTATCGAACCTTCACGCCAGGCAGCAGAATTTGCGCGCTCGCGCGGACATGACATCACCAATGCCATGTTTGACGGCAGGCTTGCCGCATCTCTTTCCCCCGCCGATGCCGTCACCATGACCAATGTCCTGGAGCATGTCGCCGATCCGGTTGAACTTCTGTCGAACGCGATTGCATGCCTGAAGCCGGGTGGCGTCCTGATGGTCGCCGTACCCAATGATTACTCGCCGCTGCAAATCGCTGCGCGCGAGGGGCAAGGGCTGCAACCCTGGTGGGTCGCACCGCCGCATCATCTCAACTATTTCGACTTCCGCTCGCTGTCGGCACTGTGTGCGCGGCTGGGACAGGAATTGCTTTCGGTCTCGACCAATTTTCCCATGGAGCTTTTCCTCCTCATGGGTGACGACTACACGCGTGATCCCGCCCTTGGGCGGACGCTGCACGGCAAACGCAAGTCGATTGACCTTTCGCTGGAGCGTGCCGGGCTTTCCCATGTGCGCAAGCGCCTATATGCGGCGCTGGCGGATACGGGCATCGGGCGTGAGGCCGTTGTCTTCTCCCGCAAACCCCATTCCTGACGCTGACGGTGCGCCATGACGATGCCCAATGCCGGATCACCGCGCAGCTTTGACGACCTCACCCATTTCGACGAATTCGTGCTTTTCGGCGCGGGCGGTGGCGCGCATGAAGTCGAGACCGTGCTGGGCGACGCAGGCAAGCGTGTCATCGGCTATTGCGACAATTCCCCGGCCAAGCAGGGCAGCGCGTTCAACGGCAAGCCCGTCTTCCGGCCCGGCGATCTCAAGACCATGATGGGCGCCAATCGCGCCATCATCATTTCGGCTGCCTACCAGAGCGAGATTGCCAACCAGCTGACGGGCGAACTGGGAATCGACCGCGCGCGCGTCTTTCCGTTTGTCTCGCCGATGTTCCGCAGCCATTTCGGGCGCAAGGCGGTGGAGCCCTATCTTGCCGCCTTTGAGGATTTGATGGGGCGGCTGGAGGACGCGGAATCGCGCGACTATCTTTGCGCCCTCATGCGCTTTCGCTGGACGATGGATCCCGCAGACCTCAGGCGCAATCCGAAGCTCGCCGGGTTCTACCACTACAAGGCAAAAGGCCTCGGGCCGCACAAGGGCGACCACATCATCGATGTCGGCGCCTTCACGGGTGACACGGCCGAGATGTATCTCGAACGCCTTGACGGCGACGCGCATGTGAGTGCACTGGAGCCGCTGCAGCGCAATCTCGACGCCATGGCCCGCACGGTTGAGGAAAAGAACCTGCAGGGCAAGGTTTCCATCTATCCATTTGCCGCGGGTGATGCGCCGGGCAACGCCGAAATCGTCTCGGGCGCTCAGAGCAGTGATCCCCGTGCGACGCTGCGCCTTGCACAGGCGCCCGCGCGCGAGACCATCAGGGTCGAAACGCTGGATCGCCTTTTCCTGCAGGGCAAGCGGCGTGCCGACTTCATCAAGATTGATGTCGAGGGCTTTGAACCCGCCGTCCTTTCAGGCGGCGAAAAACTGATCGCGCGCGACCGGCCCGGCATGGCCCTTGCCCTCTATCACACGCCGGAGCAGCTCTTCACCCTGCCCGCGCAGCTTGACGCGATCACGCCGGGATACCGCTTTTTCCTTGGCCATCACCCCAGCGCGCCTTACGAGTGCGAGCTCTTTGCCGCACAAGGATAATGTCCGGACGCCATGTTCGACCGCTTCTTCAACAGCGAGACCCGCAAGGGCTTCCACTTTCCCGGGCGGCTTCTGGCCGGTGACGGCGCGCTTGCCGATGCGGTGAAGGCCGCATCAGGTCCTTTCGTCCTTGTCGTCGATGCAGCGCTGATGGAGCGATCGTTTCCGGTGCCGCGCGATACGCTGCGCATCGCTGTCTCGCGCGAACCCCTGCGCGACGACGCGATTGCAGCTGCCCAGAAAGCGGCGGAGGCCGCACCACAGACGATCCTTGCCGTCGGCGGCGGCTCGACCCTTGATACCGCCAAAGCGGTTGCGATGCTGTTGCGGCATGGCTCGCTTGACATGCGCGACATGCCCCGCAGCGGAAAGACGCCGCTTCTGATCGCGGCCTCGTCGCTGCCGGGCGCGGGGTCGGAGACCAGTCGTTTCTTTATCCTTTCGGATGCGGCCACAGGCCACAAGATTTCACACCGCAGCTTTGACGCCGTGCCGGATGTGACGGTGCTTGACCCTGCCCTTCTTGAAGGTGCTTCGGCCACGCGACTTCTGGCCGGTGCGTTCGACGCCTTCATGCATTTGTGGGAAGCGTTCGTCTGCCGCAACGAGCGTTCGCCCGCCACCGACATGTTGGCGCTGCAGCACATGCCGCAATTGATGCAGGCGGCCGAAGCCTTGTCGCGCAATGTGCGCCCGGATGACGCGGTCCTGATGCAGCTGCTTTACGCGTCATCCTTTGGCGGCGTTGCCATTTCGAATGTGCGCACGGGGCTTGTGCATACGCTGGGCGAGTCACTATCGGCGCAATTGAGCCTGCCGCATCCCCTGACGCTCCTTGTCTTCTTCGGTGCCGGACTATCGTCCTATCGCGCCGCCATTGCCGACCGATTGGCGATATTGACGCCGCTCCTTGATGCAACGCTTGCCCACGGCGCGCCATGGACCCTTGATGGCGTCATTGCCCATTGGCACGGGGTTTTGACGCGTGTGGGCCTCTATGAACGCGTGCGGCAGGCGCTGTCGCGCGGTGTAGATATTGACAAACTCCTAACGACCGCTGCGCGCGACAGCGTGCTGACCAAGGAAAATCCCGTTCCGGTCACGCCGCAATCACTTGCTGCCATCGTGCGCGCCTCGCTTTCGGCATTTGCAGCACCTGCATCGCGCGCCGCATTTACGCGAGAGTAACCCTAACCATTCGAGAATGCCTTCTGTTCGGCCACGCAGAAGGTGATCGGTCATGGCTCTTGCCGCAGTACAGCGCGCGAATGCAACGCGCGCATTCTCTCCCGCCCTTGTCGCCCGCATTGCGGAGCGCGCACGCGATACGCGCGCGACAGCGATTGCCGGCATCTATCATGCCGGCTCCGGCCATCCGGGCGGCTCGCTCTCATGCGCCGACATCCTGGCCGTGCTTTATGCTGCCGAACTCAACATCGACGCGGAAAATCCCGCCGATCCGATGCGCGACCGCTTCATTCTCTCGAAGGGTCATGCCGCGCCCGCGCTCTACGGCATCTGGGCGGCGATGGGTCTGATGAAGCGCAGCGATGCCGTGCGGCTTCGCAAGCTGGGCTCGCGCGCACAAGGCCATCCCCATGTGCTCGACATGCCGCTGGCCGAAACCTCCACCGGCTCGCTGGGCCAGGGATTTTCGGTTGCCATCGGCATGGCGCTGGGGCTTCGCCTGCAGGACAATCCGGCGCGGGTCTATGCGCTTCTGGGCGACGGTGAACTTCAGGAAGGTGAAGTGTGGGAAGGCGCGATGTGCGCGGCACACCACCGTCTTTCCAATCTCTGCGCCATCATCGACTACAACAAGCTGCAGTCCGACGACCGCAACGCCAACATCATGGGTCTGGAACCGCTTGCCGAAAAATGGCGCGCGTTCGGCTGGCATGTGCAGGAAATCGATGGTCACGACATCACCGTCATCCTGGGCGCGCTGAAGGAAGCCGCCGACCACACAGGCGGCCCGAGCGTCATCATTGCCCATACGATCAAGGGCAAGGGCGTCGGCTACATGGAGGGCGTGCCGCAATGGCACGGCAGCGTGAAGCTCACGCCCGCACAAGCCGAAGAGGCGCTCTGCTCCCTTGGCCTTCCGGCTGCTTCCCTTCACCAGATCGTGGCAAGCGCCACCGAGGTCCATCATGGCTGAGCCCGCGCCCCAATTGATCGGCACCAGCGGCGACAGCCTGCGCGAAGCCTTCGGCAAGGCGCTGGCCGCGGCCGCGCACGAGAAGACGAATGTCGTCGTGCTTGACGCCGATATCGCCGGTGGCACCGGCGTGCATCATTTCCGCAAGGCCCACCCCGACCGCTTCTTCCAGTTCGGTATTGCCGAACAGAACATGATGGCGGCGGCAGGCGGCATGGCGGCAACCGGGCTTGTTCCGGTCGTCACCACATTTGCGGTCTTCTGCCTGCGCGCCATCGAGCAGGCGCGCCTCTCGATTGCCTATGCGCGCCGCAATGTGAAGATCGTGGCAAGCCATCCCGGCCTTGATGTCGGACCCGATGGCGGTTCGGCCCAGTCACTTGAGGACATGGCCGCTTTCCGCGCCATTCCGGGCATGACTGTCATCTCCCCCGCCGATCCGGTCGAGATGGCGCTGGCGACGCGTGCGGTGCTTGAATTCAACGGACCTGTCTATATGCGCACGGGCCGCAGCCCGGCCGAGAATGTCTATGGTCCCGATCACCGCTTCGAGATCGGCAAGGGCCATGTGCTCGTGGACGGCAGCGACGTCACGCTGATCGCGTGCGGTGTGGAAGTGGCACGCGCACGTGACGCCGCAAGGCTTCTGGCCGCCGACGGCATTTCCGCGCGTGTCGTCAACATGGCGACGATCAAACCCATCGATGTTGCGCTGGTCGCGCGATGCGCGCGCGAGACGGGCGCCATCGTGACAGCCGAAGATCACAACATCCATGGCGGCCTTGGCGGTGCCGTTGCCGAGGCTTTGGCGCAGACCCATCCCTGCCCCGTCGAATTTGTCGGGGTCAATGACGTCTTTGGCGAGTCGGGCGAGCCGCAGGAACTGGCGGAGCATTTCCGCCTGACGGCTCCGCACATCGCCGCCGCAGCCAGGCGTGCCATTGCACGCAAGCGCGCATGAGCGGCCAACTCTCAGGGAAAGTCGCACTCGTGACCGGTGGCAGCCGGGGCATCGGCATGGCCATAGCCCAGGCGATGGGGAATGCAGGCGCACGCGTTGCGCTCACCTATCGACATGAGAAGCCGAAGGCCGACGCCGTCGTTGCCGCCATTGAGGCTGCGGGCGGCAATGCCATCGCCCTGCAAATGGAAGTGGCGGACCGCGCCAGCGTGAAGGCAGCGATTGCCGAAGTGAAGGCGCGGTTCGGCGCGCTCCACGTGCTCGTCAACAATGCCGGCATCAACAAGCCGACCGACTTTGACCAGGTGACCGACGCGGACTGGGACCAGATCCTTGCCGTCAACCTCAAAGGCCCCTTCATCTGTGCACAGGAAGCGCTTTCTTTGATGGCAGCAAGCGGCGGCGGTTCGATCATCCATGTCGGCTCGGTCAGCGGGCAATATGGCGGGCCACGCACGGCGCATTATGCGGCGTCAAAGGCCGGTCTCATCTCCCTCTCGCAGGTGATCGCGCGCTTCGGGGCGAAATCAAACATCCGCTCCAACACGCTGGCGGCGGGCCTCATTGCGTCCGAGATGGCGGATGCGGGCATGCAGTCGCCCGCCGTCAAGGCCGCAGCCGAACAGATCGTCATGAAGCGTTTTGGCACGACGCAGGAAGTGGCGAACGCCGCCGTCTTTCTCGCCAGCGATGCATCCAGCTACATCACCGCCCAGACGATCAACGTCAATGGCGGGCTCTATTTCTGAGGCGACGATGACCAAGACCATCATGATCGTCTGCGGCGGCATCGAGGCCACTCATGGCATTGCCCGCGCCAAGGACATGGGCCTCAAGGTCGTGGTCAGCGACGGCAATCCGCAGGCGCCGGGCTTCCGGCTTGCCGACGGCGCCATTGTCAGCTCGACTTATGATGCAGAGGGCACCGCGAATGCCGCCCTCTATTACACCCGCCATGCCGGTCCTATTGACGGCGTGATCTGTTGCGGCGCCGATGTGCCGCACACGGTTTCCGCGGTCGCTGCTAAGCTGGGCTTGCGCGGCCTTGCGCCCGAAACGGCCCGCGCCGCGATGGACAAGCTCCTGATGAAGGAGAAGTTCAGGGCTGCCGGCGTTCCCATTCCGTGGTTTGACGCTGTGCCCAACGCTGCCTGGCTTTCCGCCCATGTCGCGCGCAAGGGCTGCGACTTTGTGGTGAAGCCTGTGGACAGCCGCGGCGGGCGCGGCGTGCAGCGGCTCAATTCCGGTGTTGATCCCGTTCTGGCTTACGAGCGCGCCGAGGCGCAATCGCCCACGCGCCGTGTGATGATCGAGGCGTTTCTGGATGGCCCGCAGATTTCGACCGAGTCCATCATGCTTGACGGCATTTGCCACACGCCGGGCTTTTCGGACCGCAATTACGAATATCTCGACCGCTATCAGCCCTTCTTCATCGAGAATGGCGGCGATCTGCCAAGCTTCCTGCCGCAGGACCAGCAGGATGACGTGAGGCGCGTCGTCGGTGACGCCGCTGCCGCCCTTGGCATCGACAACCACAATGTCAAAGGCGACATGGTCGTGCATCAGGGCCGCGCCCATGTGATCGAACTCGCGGCGCGGCTTTCGGGCGGCTATTTCTGCACGCGCGAAATCCCGCTCAACACCGGGGTTGATTTTGTCGGCTGCGTCATTCGCCTTGCGCTGGGTGAACGCGTGACGGCAGAAGATGTGACACCGCGCTTCATCCGCCCGGTGATCCAGCGTTATGTCTTCCCGGAAGCGGGCAAGGTTGCAGCCATCAGCGGCGTCGAAGAAGCCCGCGCGCTTCCCGGCATCGAGGAGATCGTCGTGAGCGCGCGCGCAGGCGACGATATTCCGCGTGCGACATCAAGTGCTGCGCGCGCCGCCATGATCCTTGCAACGGGTGACACGCTGGCCGCCGCACGTGCCAGCGCGGCGCGGGCCGCTTCACTCATCCGGGTGGAGACGCACGCGGCTTGACCCCATGAGCGCATCACCCCGGCCATATCCTGGATCCGCAACCGTGCCCGCTGACCGCGTGCGCGGGGCGCAGGGAATTGCGCTGGTGCCGGGTGGCGACATTGCAGTCACGCCGCGGCTTGCGCCCCTTTCCGCCTATGCCGTCTTCCATCTCAATCTCATGTTCTCGTCGATCGAGGTCGAGGCGCGCAGCACGGTCATCGACAAATGCTACCGGCCTTTGCTTGACCTTGCCGAGACAAACAACATTCCCGTCGGCATTGAAGCAACCGCGCTGACGCTTGAATTCATCGAGACACTGGCGCCCGATGTCATCCGCCGCATGCGGCGGCTTGCCTGTGACGGCCAGATCGAAATCATCGGTTCGGGCTATGCGCAGATCATCGCACCCCTGCTGCCCGCCGAGGCCGTGCGCCGCAATCTGATGCTGGGCCAGGAGACAGTTCAGCGGATCCTGGGCGTCACACCTGCCATCGCGCTGGTGAATGAGCAGGCATGGTCCGGCGGGCTTGTCTCGCACTATCGCGCGGCCGGGTTCTCGGCCGTAATTGCGGACTGGGACAATGCCGCCCAGCATCATGCCGAGTGGCCGAAACTGTGGCGCTATTATCCGCAGATCGCGCGCGGCACGGATGGCACCGAAATTCCGGTCCTCTGGTCCAATACCATCGCCTTCCAGAAAATGCAGCGTTATGCGCATGGCGACATTCCGCTGGAAGCCTATCTCGATTATGTGGCGGGACACGCCGATGCCCAGCCGCGGACGCTTGCCCTTTATACGAATGATGCCGAGTGCTTCGACTTCCGACCCGGCCGCTTCATGACGGAGGAGCGCATCCACGGTGAGGGCGAGTGGGCGCGACTTTCTACCGCCTTTGCCGCGCTCAAGGCCGATCCGCGCATCGCTTTCGTGCGTCCGTCAGAGGCGCTGCCTTTGCTTGCCCATCCGCAAGGCGGCAAGCGGCTGCGGCTTGAGACGCCGGAAAATCCGACACCCGTCAAGAAGCAGCTCAAATACAACATCACGCGATGGGCCGTTTCGGGGCGTGATGACTTCCACGCCAATACGATGTGCTGGAAGGCATTCCGCGCCCTCGACGGCAATCGCCATGCGACGGTCGATCACTGGCGCGAGCTTCTTTACCTCTGGTCCAGCGATTTCCGCACCCATATCACCCGCAAGCGTTGGGACGATTTTCTTGAACGGCTCAACCAGTTCGTGGCCGGGCTTCCGGCGCAATCCGGCACGCCTTACGGCATCGCTACGCGCGATGAGAATGCGCTGCCCCTACATGTCGCGCAGGAGGGGCGGTTCGTTACCGTGACCACCGGCACGATGACCGTGCGGCTCGACGCACGGCGCGGGCTTGCCATCGATGCGATGGGCACTTTGGGCGGCAGGCCGCTGGTCGGCGGCCTCCCCCATGGCGCCATCGACGATATTGCGCTGGCGGCTGACTGGTACACCGGCAATGCCGTCTTCGAAGTTCCGGGCGAGGCGAAAGTCACCGACCTTGAGCCCGTGACACCCACCGTCTCGACAGACGATGCCACCGGCGACGTCCTGGTCTCCGGCATGATGGATACGCGGCTTGGTCCCATCACCAAGACCATGCGCATTCACGCAGACGCGCCGCGCGTCAGCTGCGAGACAATTTTCGATTGGCCGACACTCGGCAAAGGCTCATTGCGGCTTGGCCATGTGACGCTCAAGCCGGACGCCTTTGATGCCGGTCGGCTCTCATTCATCACGCATAATGGTGGGGCGCCTGAGACGTGTTCGCTTGCCGGTCACACGGTCAATCTGGGCGCGCCGGTCTCGTTCCTGGTCTCGGCACAGTCGGGCGTCGGCATGACCGGCGGCGTGCTTGAAGCATCCGATGGCATGTCTTCCGTGCGGCTTGAAATTGACCAGGCGGACGGCGCGATGATCGGCCTTGTCGAGCACAAGCCACTGGAAGAGAGCTTCTTCTGCCGACTTATGCTGTCGGCGCTGGAAGTCGATGACACGCGCAAGCCCGAGGCGGTTTCGTCACCGCGCCGCCTTTGCTGGTCGCTTGTCGTTTCGTGAAAACCTGATCCCGGTGAAGGCGCCGTTCAGCGCGGCGCGCCCAGCATGGCCTGAAGCGCCGAGAGTTGCGCGCGGGCGCCATGCAGATCATGTGCCGGGGGCGCATCCACGTAGATCGACTGGTCAAGGCGGTCGATGCGCTCGTAAAGCTGCGCAGAACGCTCCAGCAGCGAGATGAGCTTGGGCGGCAGAAGGTCTGCAGCTTCAAGGCGCGTACCGCGGCACACTTCCTTGGCACCGAGGCGATATTTCTCGTTGGCGGCTTCCTGCGTGCTCATCTCGTCATTGGCGAGTGCGCGCTGGACAAGAAGCCATGAGGCGACCTGCATGAGGCGTGTCGTCAGGCGCATGCTCTCGCCCGCATAGGCAAGGGCTGCGCGGCGCGGCAGATCGCGCGACTCGGTGCGGCCCACGCCGTCCAGATAGGTTGCGGTCTCCTCCACAAGGCCCATGCCTTCGCGGAAAGTGCGCTGGAAGAGTTCCGAGCGCGCGAATGCGCCGGCGCGTTCGGAAACCGAACCAGAAACCTGCAACTCCGAATGGGCCTGCATGACGATCCGCATGAATGATGTCCATGTTTGACGGGCGATGTTACGCCTGCCCTCGCATGGACCGTGCCAAGGCCAAAAGCCTAGCGCTGATCGTGCCAAATCCCAAAACCGTACAATTAACGAAGATGAATCTCCCGGAATCCGGCGCGTTGGCGACCCTCGCGCGTTCCGTGATGGGACGCAGCCGCCAGATTTTCAGCCCTTGAAGAACTGGTTGGCGGCGGATTTCTCGCGCTCTTTCTTGTCGATCATCGCCTGGCAGCGCGCGATTTCCGCTTCCAGCATCGCGATGCGTTCCTTCAACTCGCCGATGCCGAACCCATAGAGGTCAAGCGGCTTTCCTTTCGCAGGCAACAGCTCTTCGGGATCAATGGCCATGACGTCCTCTTGCATTGTGCAGGGAAATGATGGACCGCATACCGGTCACCATGCAATGCGCTTTGCGGAGCCCGACGCCATGACCCTGCCCGCCCGGATGCGTGCCATCACGATTGAAAATCCCGGAACGTCAGCGCGCCTTGTGCTCGCCCCGCGCGACATGCCGGTGCCGGGCGCGGGTCAGGTCCTGATCAAGGTTCACGCGGCGGGGCTCAATCGCGGTGATTTGATGCAGTCGATGGGCCTCTATCCGCCGCCCAAGGGTGTGACCGACGTGCCGGGACTTGAAGCCGCTGGCGAGGTGATTGCCGTGGGCGCAGGTGTGTCTCAATGGGCGCCGGGCAACCGCGTGGCCGCCCTGATGGCGGGCGGCGGTTATGCCGAATATGCGCTTGCAGACGAGGGATCGTGCCTTTCCGTGCCCGATGGCATTTCCATGGTCGAGGCAGCCGCCCTGCCCGAAGCCTTCTTCACGGTCTGGACCAACATCATGGACCGCGCGCAGTTGAAGCGTGGTGAGACGCTTCTCGTTCACGGTGGCGCAAGCGGCATCGGCACAACCGCCATCCAGATCTTCCGCGACTATGCCGGCAAAATCTTTGCGACGGCAGGCGGGCCGGACAAAACCGCGCTCTGCCAAAGCCTGGGTGCCGCGCGCGCGATTGACTACAGACACGAGGACTTTGTGGAGATCATCAAGGCCGGGACCGGCGGTCGCGGCGTTGACGTCATCCTCGACATGGTGGGCGGCGACTATGTGGCGCGCAACATCGCATGCCTTGCCGTTGATGGCAGGCTCGTCAACATCGCCTACCAGAAAGGTGCGCGGGTCGAGCTTGATCTCCTTCAACTGATGCTGCGGCGGCTTACGGTCACGGCCTCGACCCTGCGTATCCGCAATGCTGCCCAGAAGGCTGCGATCCGCGAGGGGCTCCTTGACTGGGCCTGGGGGCTTGTCGGGACCGGCCGCTTCAAGCCCGTGATCGACAAGGTCTTTCCGCTGGCAGAGGCAGACGCCGCCCAGAAATACATGGGCGGTGGCACGCATGCGGGCAAAATCATCCTTGCTGTCTGAACCGCTTGGCAGGCGGGCTGCCTTCGGCTATAGAGCCGCCATCTTCCCGCTCATCCCCATCGCGATTGGGGTGGATCACCCGGCTGACAGCCGTGATCCCCATGGAGAACGATCATGTCGAAGCCGTTGATGCCCAAGGCCACTGCCGTGTGGCTTGTCGAAAACACCTCGCTCACCTTCGAGCAGATCGGTGATTTCTGCGCGCTTCATCCGCTGGAAGTGAAGGGCATTGCCGATGGCGATGTGGCGCAGGGCATCAAGGGGCTTGATCCCGTTGCGACCGGCCAGGTCAAGCAGGAAGAAATTGCGCGCTGCGAAAAGGATCCGAACGCGAAGCTCAAGCTTGAGGAATCAAGCATCGCGCTGTCCAACGCCGCCTCGAAGAGCAAGGGCCGCTACACGCCGGTGTCGCGCCGTCAGGAACGCCCGGACGCGATTTTCTGGCTCCTGCGCAATCATCCGGAACTGCCGGATGCCACGATTGCCCGGCTTGTCGGCACCACCAAATCCACCATCGACAGCGTGCGCGGCCGCTCGCACTGGAACACCGCCAATCTGAAGGCGGTTGATCCTGTGACGCTGGGCCTCTGCTCGCAGATCGACCTTGACTTCGCGGTGGAGAAAGCTGCGCGCGCCAAGGCGCGGGCGATGCGTCCCAAGAAGGCCAGCAAGACGCTGCGTCCGGCGAAGGAAACGATTGCCGAGCCTGAAGCGGTTGAAGCCGAGGCCGACGCGCCGGAAGCAGGTGACGAAAGCGCGGAGTGAAGGTGTATGGCATCTTTTGCCTCCCCTTATCTATAAGGGGAGGCGGGACTTGCATGAGTGCGATTGCGCGACATGCAAGTCCGGTGGGGTTGCGGGAAGCTGTAATGAGTTCGTTGATGGTGCCCCCACCGATTTGCGCGAACGGCGCAAATCTGCCTCCCCCATAAGAAGGGGGAGGCAAAAGTATGGGCCTATCACCCCTTCTGCTGCATCGTGAAATTGAGCGCGAGCCGGCCGCCATCCGCATAGATGCACTGGCCGGTGATGTAGCTTGCATCCTCGCTCGCCAGGAATGCGGCGATGGCCGCGATTTCCTCCGGTGCCCCAAAGCGGCCCAGCGGCGTGCGCTCAAGTGCGCCTTCGGTATCACCGCCGGACAGGCCCTCGACCGAACCGGTCGAGACCGTGCCGGGGCCGATCGCATTCACGCGAATGCCCCATGGCGCCATCGCAACAGCCAGCGCGCGGGTCAATTGGTTGACCGCACCCTTTGACACGGCGGCAGCGACGTGGTCCTCGCTCACCATCACCGCGTCAATCGAACTCATGTTGATGATGGCGTAAGGCTGGCGCGTCTGCGTACGCCGCGGCTCGCCCAGCGCCTCGATCTGGCGGATGAACTGGCGACCCACGGCCTGTGCCGCCAGGAACGCGCCCTTCACATTGACGCGCAACACCTTGTCGAAGGTCACGTCGTCGAGCTTGAAGAAATTCGTTGCGTCGGCAATGCCCGCGTTGTTCACGAGCACGTCGATGCGATCAAACTCGTCCAGGGCCGCAGCCACGAGATTGTGGATGTCCAGCCGCTCGGCCACATCACAATAGATGAAGCGGGCGATGCCGCCCTTGGCGGCGATTTCGCTGGCGGCGCGCTTGCCGCCTTCCTCATCGACATCGGCCAGCACGACCTTGGCCCCGTCACGGGCAAAGCGGCGGGCACACGCAAGGCCGATGCCCTGCGAGGCACCGGTGATGATGACGACTTTTCCCGAAAGTGTATTCACGGTCCTGTTCGCGCCTCCGGGCGCGCGCTCGACAGCGCCCTCATTGCCGGCATCCCGATCATCTGCAAATCAGGGCGCCTGAAGATCAACATGCTCCGCCGGTTTGTGCGCCGCCGGCGCGCGTCGCGCAATCCGCCACAGCACAAAAACGGCAAACCCCGCATGCACGCAAGCGGTATAGATGAAAAACGGCCCGATGCCGACAAGCTCGGCCAGGCCCGACGCCACCAATTGGCCCACCGTGGCAAAGAGACCATAAAAGACCAGAAGGCCGCCCGCCGTTTCCGTCATCGCTTCCTTGGGCATGCGGTCATTCAGATGTGCATTGGTCAGGTTCGTGGTCGGAAAGGCGAATGCGCCGAACATCAGGGCAGCACCCAGCACCACCCATTCACCCGACGACGCACCCAGCGTCAGGCCCAGTCCGGCCGCTGAAGCTGCCATGGAGGTCACCACGGCGACAATGCGGCGGTCGCGTCTGTCGCTCATGTGGCCGACCGGCCATTGCAGGCATGCGGCCCCCAGGATCGCTGCCGACATGAAGGGCGCCACCGTTTCCTCGGCAAAGCCGAGTGACGCGACATAGATCGGTGCCAGCACCCAGAAGGGCGCGTTGACAAAACCGGCGACCACCTGCCCCGCCACGCCGACGGGTGAAGCCTTGGCGAGAAGATGCAGGCGCGGCAGCCGGGCCGATGCGGGCGGCGGCGGCTGCAATCCTGTCAGCAGGAGCGGTGCTGCCGCCACCGCAAGGATGCAGGCCGACAAAAGGAACAGGACGGGCGATGGTGCCGCACCGACTTTCAGCAATTGCTGGCCAAGGACCAGCGACACGAGATTGATGATGGCAGCAATCGCCAGCACGCGGCCGCGATTGGCATTGTGCGCCGTATAGTGGAACCAGCTGTCGATCACCGTAAACGACGCGGCCGCCAGAACGCCGACGGCAAAGCGCAGAAGCGCCCAGGTAACCGGCTCGACAATTGCCCACTGGCCCACAAGGGCAAGGCATGTGACCCACATGAGGAAGGCAAAACCCCTTCCGTGACCCGTCTTTCCCAGAAACCACGGCGCGGCAAGTGCACCCAAAAGGAACCCCAGAAAATACGCCGCGCCGACCAGCCCTGTCGTGGCCGCACTGAAACCTGCCTGCCCCGCGACGACAGATGTCAGCGTGAAATGCAGGCCATTGCCGGTCAGCATCAGCGCGGTGGCAGCAAGCAGCGGCAGGACGCTTTTCAGGGTGTCACGCATAGGAGCACGCTCCCATGCCGGGCATCGAAGATTCACCTGGCTGGCGCGCATGCTCTTCCGCCTCCCCCGTTTTTGGGGGAGGCTGAAGAAGACCAAGCGCGGATATGGCAACACTGAAGTTCATCTGCAGATCTTGCTCGACGTCTACAAAACCAAACGGCGCCCCGGTGTTCCCGGGACGCCGTTCAATCCGGCAAACGCGGGGTTCAGGTTCAGTGCTTGCCCTTGTCGGCAAGCTCGGTGAGCTTTTCGTTGTTGCGGAAGGCAACAAGGATGAGTTCGACCACCACACGCCACATGATGAGGGCGAACGGCGTCGCGGCGAGCGTGATGATGAAATACATCAGGCCGGTGCCGACGAGCGTGTTCATGAGGCGGATCGACTCGACCAGCTGCCACACCGACAGCACGGCGATCAGCACAAGGCCGACATAAAACACGATCTTGATCATCGTCGGCGTGACGAACTTTTCAAACTTGAAGAAAGCGTCGAGCATGGCGTGTTCCTGTCCGATGGGGGCTGTTGCGGCGCGCGGAATCACCCGCGCCCGCATCACGGGGACGCAAGCTAGCACGGGCCTTGCGGGCCGGAAAAGCCGTGTTTTCGCAGATTTTGCGCGTCAGGCGGCGCCGATGCGCGGTCCGCCGCCATAGAGCGACTGGGAGGGGCCGAAGGCCTTGTCGAGCAGGCGTGTCGAACTTTCGGCAATGTGGATCGCTTCGGTCACGAGCTGCAGGATGCGCATGTTGTTGTCGAGCACCGTGCGCGCCTCGGGGCGGGCGTCATCGACGATCTTGTTGGCACGGTAGAGAATGTCCTTGCGGATGGTCGCAAGCACTTCCTCAAGCTTGAAGCCCTTCGGGTTCTTGTCCGAAACCAGAAAATGGGTCATCGCACGCCTCGGCAAATTGCGGGGGGTCTTGGCCCCAGGAGTTTCCGCCCGGAGCGTAAATTCCCTGCTAACGCCGCTTGACCCCTGGGGGGCGCCTGCCTAAGCCTCGCGACAGCTGGTTTGACCCTCTTGATCCTCCCGGAAAACCGCCATGGCCGCCGCAAAATCAAAGCCGAAACCGACGCTTAAGAAGAAGGCGGCCAGCCGCCCTGCCCCCAAGGCAAAGGCAAAAGCGGCGGCAAAGCCTGCCCCGAAGGCAAAGCTCGCCAAAGCAAACGGACCCTATGCAAGCGGCCTCGACAAGAATGCCGCGAACTATCAGCCCCTGACGCCGATCTCGTTTCTGGAGCGCGCGGCACAGGTTCATCCCGATCATCCCGCCATCATCCATGGCGAGCGAACCATCACCTATGCGCAGTTCTTCACGCGCGCGCGCAGGCTTGCCTCGGCGCTCTCAAAAAAGGGAATCCGGCGCGGCGATACGGTTGCGTTCCTGGCGGCCAACACGCCCGCGATGCTCGATGCGCATTACGGGGTGCCAATGGCCGGCGCCGTCCTCAATGCCATCAATTTCCGCCTGTCGCCGCAAGAGGTCGCCTTCATTCTCGATCATGGCGAGGCCAAAATCTTTGCCGTTGACCGCGAGTTTGCAGGCCTTGCCGCTCAGGCGCTGAAACTCTGCAAGGCAAAACCCTTCCTGATCGACATTGCCGACCCTGCCGTCATCGGCAATGCGATGGTCGGCGAGATCGAATACGAGGATTTCATCGCCAAGGGCGATCCGGCCTTCAAATGGCTGATGCCGGAAGACGAGTGGGATGCCATCGCGCTCAACTACACCAGCGGCACGACCGGCAATCCCAAGGGTGTCGTCTATCACCATCGCGGCGCCTATCTTCTGGCGATGGGCAACATCGTCACTGCGTCGATGCCGCAGCATCCGGTCTATCTGTGGACGCTGCCGATGTTCCACTGCAATGGCTGGTGCTTCACCTGGTCGCTTTCCATCGTGGCGGGAACGCATGTGTGCCTGCGCAAGACCGAAGCCAAACGCATCTATGAGTCTGTCGCCCAGCACCGCGTCAGCCATATGTGCGGCGCACCCATTGTAATGGGCATGCTGGTCAATGCGGCCGAGAGCGAACGCAAGGCGTTCCTGCACCGCGTTGAATTCTTTACGGCTGCCGCGCCGCCGCCTGCGGCCGTGCTTGCCAAGATGGCTGATGCCGGATTTGCCGTGACGCATCTCTACGGCCTCACCGAGACCTATGGCCCCTCCACGGTGAATGCCTGGCACAAGGAGTGGGACTCACTGGCGCCTTCCGACCGCGCCGCCATGAAGGCGCGACAGGGCGTCAAATATCCGGTGCTGGAAGATCTTGCCGTGATGAACCCCAAGACCATGAAGCCCGTGCCCAAAGACGGCGAGACGATGGGCGAGGTTTTCTTCCGCGGCAATGTGGTGATGAAGGGCTATCTGAAAAATCCCGATGCCACGGCCAAGGCGTTCGAAGGCGGCTGGTTCCATTCGGGCGATCTGGGCGTGTGGCACGAGGACGGCTACATCCAGCTCAAGGACCGCTCCAAGGACATCATCATTTCGGGGGGCGAGAACATTTCCTCGATCGAGGTCGAGGATGTGCTCTATCGCCATCCCGCAATCCTTGAAGCCGCCGTCGTCGGCCGCCATGACGAGAAGTGGGGCGAGGCGCCGGTTGCCTTTGTCACGCTGAGGCCGGGCGCGACGGCAACGCCCGACGACATCATCGGCTTCGTGCGCGCAGCGATTGCCGCCTACAAGGCGCCGAAGAACGTGGTCTTTTGCGACCTGCCGAAAACCTCAACCGGCAAGATCCAGAAATTCAAGCTGCGCGAGCGGGCGAAGGAACTGGCGGAAGGGTGAGGCAGGATCGTCTCCGCGGGATTCCTTTATTCAGCCTCCCCTTTCCTTAAAGGGGAGGCGGGATTTGCTGGAGCAAAGCGACAGCAAGTCCGGTGGGGTTGCGGGACGCTGTGCTGAGCTTGCAGATGGTGCCCCCCACCGATTTGCGCAAGCGCGCAAATCCGCCTCCCCCACGAGAAGGGGGAGGCGCAAGGAATATCTGACTCTCAGTCCCTCACAGCACCGTCAGCATCGAGGCAACCAGCGGGTGACGCACGATATCGCGGTCGCCCAGCCGCACGACGGACACGTCGTCGAGGGTTGAAAGCCGGTTGGCGATATCGCCAAAGCCCGACATGCCCGGCAGAAGATCGGTCTGGTCGGGATCGCCCGTCAGCACCATGGTCGAGTGCCAGCCGAGCCGCGTCAGCAGCATCTTGATCTGGCCATAGGTGCAGTTCTGCGCCTCGTCGATCACGATGAAGGCATTGTTGAGCGTGCGCCCGCGCATATAGGCAACGGGTGCGATCTCGATGGAGCCATCCGCCAGCAATTGCTTCAACCGCTTGGCGCCCAGGCGTTCGCCCAGCGCGTCATAGAGCGGGCGCAGATAAGGAGCGAGCTTGTCTTCCAGATGGCCCGGCAGGAAGCCGAGGCTTTCGCCCGCTTCGATCGCCGGACGCGAGAGAATGATGCGGCCGATCTTGCCGGCCTCATAGGCTTCCACCGCCTTGGCAATGGCGAGATAGGTCTTGCCGGTGCCTGCGGGCCCCAGCGCTACGACAAGATTTTTGCGGTCGATTGCTTCCAGCAACATGCGCTGGTTGTCGCTGCAGGGGCGTATATTGCGCACATACGAACGGTCGCGGTTTTCGCCGACTTGCGTATCGGTCTCGCCCATGGGGCTCCAAACGGAATGTCCCGAGTGGATGGCGCGGACATTGCCGCGCGCGCTGCCCCTTTCATGGCTGTCATGGTCACGTGAACGGTCGCGATTACTCATGCGCTTTGCCATTGAACGCTGCTCCTTCGCGCTTCAGCCTGTGCCAGCCCCTGCCATCGGCAGCGCATGCGCGATTGTTCTCCCGCGCGTTTGCGGTGCCTTCACTGAATTTGCGGAAAACGAATGGGCGGCGTGACAGGAATGGCCGGGTTCATCACCCGCCTTGCGCTTTGCACTCTCATGGAGACCAATACGCGGTCTTGCCAATGCGCGCTTCCCTCTCGCCAGAGTCGCCAGAGGCCCGGTAACCGCGCGAGCGCACGAATCACGGGCAACGATTCAAGCTAACCCGCCTCCGGCATTTCACCGACAAGGAATTTGTGAATCTTTTTCCCGCGCGCCGGATCGCGCATGCGCGTGTGGCGGAAATGACTCACACCGGAACGTGGCGATAGAGCGCTGCCGCAACATCGATCATCTCGAAAATGCGCGCGGCATAGGCGTCACGCACGTCATAGGCGACGTGACCATCGGCCAGGAATGCCGCTTCCAGCGCATCGAGGAAGCGCACAAGCCTGCGGTGATGTACGCCCAAGGCCGCCTGCGCCGGATCGGTCACCACGCCCGAGACTGACGAGAGCAACGCCAGCGCCGCCATCGCAGCCGCAACGGATGCGGCCGTTGCCGTCAGCGAGGGCGCGGCCACGAGGCCCACCATTCCCGCAAACTTGCTGGTTCCAAGCGCGTTGGCGATGGCCGGACCAAGCGTCAGGATGCCGGGCGTGAACTGCCCCATCACGATCGCGCCAAAGCCGGTTGCCGCAGCCATATTGGCCAATTCGGCCACGGCAAAGCGGCTGGAGAGATAGACGGCAAGCGCCTCCTGCAAGCGCGTGTCCATGCGGTTGCGCATGGTCTCGCCCCATCGGGTTTCCAGAAGCGCGCGCACGGGTTGAAGGCGCGGGTCGCCCAAAATCTCGTCCGCCAGCGCGTCCGCCCCCGAATGGTTGGCGCCATCGCTGTAGGGCAATCGCAGAAGGTCAATGAAAATGCGGGCTGCAAAGGCGTTGGACACGTCGGTGCGCAGGAACAACTCGCGTGTTTCCAGCCAATGGGCTGTGTCGGGGCGGCCCCCCTTACGCGCGATCTTGCCCGCCAGTTTGAGACCAAGCGCGGGCGCGACCAGCGCTGCATTCAGCGGCGCGCGCCAGAGATCATGGCCGAAGGCATTGCGGTGGAGCCTGAGCGCGCCCCTGAAGCCGAAGGTCGCATCAACAAATCCCGGCACGCGCGCGCGCGCCTTGATGAAATAGCGGCGCACGGCATCGTTGATGATGGCGCGTGCCAGCGCCTCGCTCGCCACCGGCAATGCTGCCGGCCGGGTGCGACCAGAAGCGGGAACGGAACCTTGTGCGGCCATCGCCTTCCTCATCCCTGATGCGACCGGAAGAGCTTCAGCCATCCCAGTGACAAAACAAGGGCAAGCGTCACACCATTGGCGGCCACAAGGGAATTCGAGCCGATGACGAGCCCATAAACGAGCCAGAGCGCCAGCCCGGTCCCAAAAAGGACAATCCAGGCCCAGGAGAGGTCACGCGCCGAACGCGTGCGCCATGTGCGGATCACCTGCGGCAGGAACGATGCCGTGGTCAGGATGGCGGCAGCAAAGCCGATATACTCGATCATGCTGGAGCCGCTTTCCGGAACAGACTGGGGGCAAAGCGCATTGGCGCATTGCGATCACCCAAGATTTGCGGTTCAACGGGCACAAATTCAAGTCCCTGCTCTTCCCCGCGTTCCCCAAACAGTGGACCCGACTCATGACCCTTTACCGTCTCGGCGCATGGACTCCTGACCTTCCCGGCGACGGACGCTATTGGGTTGCGCCCAATGCCGCGGTGATGGGCCGGGTGCGCCTTCATGCCGATGCCAGCGTCTGGTGGAACGCAACGCTGCGCGGTGACACGGAGTGGATCACCATCGGCGAAGGCTCCAACGTGCAGGATGGCGCCGTTCTCCACACCGATATCGGTGCGCCCTTGACGCTCGGCAAAGGAGTGACCATCGGCCACAAGGTGACGCTGCATGGCTGCGACATCGGCGACCACTCCCTGATCGGCATCGGCGCCATCATCCTCAACCGCGTGAAGATCGGGACAAACTGCCTGATCGGTGCGGGCACGCTGATCCCGGAAGGCAAGATCATTCCCGACAACTCCATGGTGCTGGGCAGCCCGGGGCGAATCGTCAAACCCGTCTCGCCGGAGATGGCTGCGATCATCCGATTGTCGGCTGATCACTATGTCCACAACTGGAAACGGTTCGCATCTGAACTCGCACCCCTCTGAAAACCCAAGGAAAACCGCGCGCCCTTGCGGCAATTGCGGCGGCGGCGTGGCGGCGGCGTGAATGTCATTCATGTTCACGCCTTGCTTTCGCCCAGCCCGTTTGGGCTTATGATGACCTTTCCGCGCCGCTTCGGCCGGACAGAAGAAAACTCGGGGACTGACCATCGTGACGAATTTCATCAAGCGTGCGGCTCTTGCCGCGACCGTTCTTGCGGGCTCGGCGTTTGCGGCATCGCCTGCATTCGCCGGCGAGCTCGATATGATCTCGGGCCCGGACATGCTCAAGATTGTGCGCGCCTATGGCGCCACGGCCGAGCTGACCACCGATTCAGCCGGCGATCCGCTGATCCAGGCAGAGTTGCAGGGCTACAAGTTCCTCATCTATTTCTACCGCTGCGACGAGTCGAAGCGCTGCTATGATCTGCAGTTCAACTCGACCTTCAACTTCAACGGCTCGGTCGGGCTGCTTGAAGTGAACGAGTACAATACCAACACCCGCTTCGGTCAGGCTTATGTGAATGCCGATGGCACGGTCTCGGTTGACATGAGCGCGACCGTCCAGGGCGGCGTTGACCGCCAGTATGTGACGGAAATCGTGGACTGGTACGCGACCACGCTGACCAGCTTCCAGGAGAAGATCACGGGCGACCAGTAAGGCCTGGCTCCCGGCGCCAAGTGGATCCGGGCGCCCTTGGCCAATGGCCGGGGGCGCCCTTTTCCTTGAGGTTCCCGTCTTTCGGGTTCGAGCACGTTCCAGGCCTAATCAGGCGCTGCCGCGCGGTGATTGCCTTTGGCCTGCCTGCCGCGATAGGTTGCCGCCAGCCTCGTTCATCCGTCCTCCGGAGATGCGTTCCCGTGACGACCAAAATCCGTGCCGCGATTGCCGCCCTTCTGCTCATGTCCGCCGCAGCCCCTGTCCTCGCCCAGGCGATCAATCAGGTCGGGCCACCTGCGACATCGGGTGGCATCATGCCGTCGCTGTCGGCAAGCGACTTCGTTGCCATCCTGCGGGAGCTTGGCCTCAGCGGTTCGACCGATACGGACGGCAACGGTGACCCGATGGTCGTCGGCAATATGGACGGCATCAATTATTCGGTCTTCTTCCACCGCTGCAATGACGAGAAGCAGTGCCTCGACATCCGCTTCAATGCGACTTTCAATTTCGACAAGCGCGTCACGCTGCATATGCTGAACGTATTCAACTCGCGCGCCGTGTTCGGACAGGCCTATATGGCGCGCGACGGTTCCGTGAACATCGACATGAGCGCGACCGTGCAGGGCGGCGTTGACCGCCAGTACGTGAAGGAAGTCATCGACTGGTGGCGCGTGACGGTCACCAAGTTCGAGGAAAACCTCTTCGCGGGGTGATTTTCCGGCTCATCAGTCAGCGCCCGCTCACAGCCCGAGCACCTGCTTGGCGATCACGTTCTTCTGGATTTCTTCCGTGCCGCCTTCAATCGTGTTGGCGCGCTGACGCATGTAAAGCGGCATCGCGCCTTTCGCATAGGCGGGGCCGACTGGCGGCTCATTAGCGCCTGCATCAAGCGCAGCCAGCACCCAGGGCGCCGCATAGAAATGCACCGCCTCGGTGATGATCTCGGAGAGCGCCTGGCTGATGAATGTACCCTTCGACTTCAGGATCGCGCCGCCATTGCCGGCCGTGCCCGAGCGCGCTTCATAGAGCACGCGCTCATTGGTGATGCGCAGGGCCTCAAGCTCGACTTCGATCTCGGCAAGCTTTGTGCGGAAGGCGGGATCATCGATCAACCTGCCGCCGCTGCCGTCCTGCTCTGCCCGCGCAACCTGGCGGATGCGGTCGGCGAGCCGGGTTGAGGCAGCGACCTGCGCGATCAACGCGCGCTCGTTGCCGAGAAGATATTTCGCATAAGTCCAGCCGAGGTTCTCCTCGCCAATGCGGTTGAAGACGGGCACGCGCACATTCTCGAACCTGATCTCATTGAGGATATGCGAACCGTCAATGGTGATGATCGGCCGGTGCGAAATGCCCGCTGATTTCATGTCGATCAGGAGGACCGAGATGCCTTCCTGCGGCTTTCCCTCGGTTGAGGTGCGCACCAGCGCAAACATCCAGTCGGCTTCGTGGCCGTAGGAGTTCCAGATTTTCATGCCGTTGACGACGTAATCATCGCCATCGCGCACAGCACGCGTCTGCAGCGTGGCCAAGTCAGAGCCCGCACCCGGCTCGGAATAGCCCTGGCACCAATAGTCGATGCCATCGCGGGCATGGGCGAGCCATTTTTCCTTCTGCGCGGGTGTGCCGAAATGGATGATGACAGGCCCCACCATCTTCACCGCAAAGGGCGAGATCGGCGGGCAGCCTGCAAAGGCCTGCTCCTCCTCAAAAATGTAGAGCTCGGTCGCATTCCAGCCGCAGCCGCCCTGATCCTTCGGCCAGCCCGGCGCGCCCCAGCCATTGGACGCGCAGATGCGGTGCCATTTGACACCGTCTTCCTTTTTCCATTTGAAGCCTGCCTCGCTTTTGCGGCGCAGATCATCAGGAAGGCTGGCTGCAATGAAGCCGCGCACATTGCGGCGGAAGGCAAGCTCTGCCTCGTCGTATTTGAGGTCCATGGGATGGTCTCTGCGGGAATGGCCAAACGATGCGCCAAGGCTAGCGCGGCGCGTGCCCTGGGCAAAGCATTCAGGCGCGCTGAAGGGTGGCTGCAATGTCCAGACGGTAGGCATTGAGTGCGGGCAGGATTGCCGCAGCGGCAGAGGCGATCAGCGCCAAAGCGGCCACCAGCAATTCTTCGGCAAGGAACACATTGCCGCCGTCCGGCAGCAAGGGGGACAGGCCAAGGAGTGCCGCAAGCGCCGTTGCCGCCAGATGCGCGAGCATTAGCCCGGACATCGCGCCGGCAAGGCCGATCAGCATTGCCTCGCTCAGGAGCTGGAGGAACACGCGCGGCCGTGACGCGCCCAGTGCCCGCATGATGGCAAGGTCGTGCCGCCGCTGATCGAGGGCGGCGTAAAGTCCGGCAAAGACCGACAGTGCCGCAAGGCCGATGAATGCGAGGCCCAGCACCTGAAAGGCCAAGCGCCCGACACCCAGAAATCCATAAAGCCTTGCGACTTCCGTCGCGGGCGCAGCCGCCTGCATGGATGTCTCGTCATTGATGTAGCGCGGCATTTGCAGTCCGGCGAGCGGCGTGCGGTAGCGGATGAGAAGCGCCGTGATCTCGCGCGAAGGATCATAGCCGCCCGGCGCCGATTCATGGACAGCATGAACCGCCCAAACGCTTTCAAGGCTCGTGATCACCAGACGGTCAATCACGGTGCCGGTTTGCGCCAAAATGCCGGTCACGCGATAGGGATGATCGGCGTGCTCAGCGCCGCCTTCGGCAAGGCCGTGCGCGCCCGTGAATGTGTCGCCGATGCCAAGGCCGGTTGCACGTGCGATCTCGCTGCCGATCACGGTTTCAAGCGGTGCCGCAAACATCGCGCCTTGCGCAAGCCCTGCATGGTAGAGCGCGAGGTAATCCGGCGTTGTGCCAACGATGCGCGCGCCACGAAAACTGTCGCCCAGCGCCAGCGGCACGGCCAGGGCAATTCTTTGGTCCTTGGCAATGCGTTCGGCCTCTGCCCGATCGATGTTTCCGGTCGGCACGTCGATCTGATAGACGGACGACAGGATCAGTTGCAGCGGGCTTCCTTTCGCGCCGACGACAAGATCAATGCCTGCAAGGTCACGCGCAATCGCGCCTTCAAGGCCACGCCCCAGGAGGATCATCAGCGCCATGGCCGCCGTGCCAAGCGCGAGGAGCAAGACCTGAAGCACCGCTTGCAGCCTTTGGTGGCGCAGATTGGCGATGCTGAGCCTCAGGATGTTCATGGCCGCCCCCCCGCCTGCGCTGCCATTTCGTAATGACGCGGGAAAGCCGCACGCACACGCGCATCATGCGTTGCCACGATCAGGGCTGCACCGCTCGCGCTCGCCTCGCGCTGCAGCAGGCTGATCGCCGCCACGGCGTTCGTGTCATCCAGGCTTGAGGTTGGTTCATCGGCCAGCAAAAGGCGGGGCCGGTTGACGAGCGCGCGGGCCAGGCACGCACGCAGGGTCTCGCCACCGCTCAGCGTTGCGGGCTTGTCATGCGCGCGCGCCCCAAGATCAAGGGATCGTAACAGGTCGTCAATGCGCGCGGCATCGACCGTGTTCCCGGCCAGGGTCATCGCCAGTGCGAGGTTCTGGGCAAGTGTGATCGCCGGAATGAGGTGGTGGCGCTGGAACAGGATGCCGATGTTCTGCCCGCGAAAGCGGTCGCGCGCAGCCTCGCCAAGCACGGACATTTCCTGATTGAGCACAGCGATCGCTCCGGTACGCGGCGCCATCAGACCGGCGATCAAATGGAGGAGTGTCGTCTTTCCGCAACCGGATGGTCCGGTGATGGCAAGGCTTTCGCCCTCGCCCAGCGACAGGCTTTCAACCGCAAAAAGCGTGCGGCTTCCATAGCCATGAGAGAGACCGGCAATCGAGACCGCTTGTCCGGCCATTGGTCAGTTGACCAGCCGCGCCGCATCCATGCGGTAGAAAATCCCGCGCTCGTCATCGCTGACCAGCGTCAATGCGCCTTCGATGGTGATCGGCGCCTGCGAGTAGGGAATGGGCATGTCGAGCCTGACCTCGATCACCTGGTTGGCGCCAACGTTGAAGCAGAAGGGACAATGCGGCGGGCGCGGTTGAAGGAGGAAATAACTATGCTGCTCGGCGGCCTCGACCGGGAACATGAAGCCCGTCGCCTTGACAATTTTGCCGTCGAGCGCCCGCACGTGATCCGTAAAGATCGGCACAATCCAGATCCCGTCCTGCCGCGTCTCCTGCCCTTCCTGCGTCTCCGCCAAGAGGGTCCAGAGCCCGACAGCATCGCTCGGCAGATAGTCGGTCAGGGGCGGCGGCCGCAGCGCATCAGTCGGCAAAGGCTGTTCTTGCATGAGGGCAGCTGCCGGTGCGGCGCAGAATGCCGCCAGCACCGATGCCAGCAAAAAATTGCGCGCCAGACCAGCCATGGTTGTTCCAACCGGGATCATGAAAGTCCGCAAAGGTTAGGCGTGCAGGCGCTTCAGGTCAATGTGCGGGGACACTTGCCGCGGCAGCGGCCCATGAATTCCCACGTCAGCTTTTCCAGACACGGTGAATGCGTGAATCCACTTCCGGTCCGTGATTGAACCAGCCGATCTTGTTGTGGGTCGCATCAATGATGGTGAATGAGTCTGTCGAACCGAAATACTGCACCAGCTGGTTGCGCAGTGCGCCGATCGCGTGGGAACCACTGACGAGCCAGACCGTGGGGGCAAGGCGCGTGGCCGGCCCCAGCTCCATGATGAACTGCTCCAGCTTTGCACTGCCGCGCGACTTGACATCGAAAATGATGATGAAGTTCGAGACCACCTTGGGATCGCTGCCGTCGGAACGCTGGCCGAATTTGTGGGACGCGCGTTCTTCGGCCTCCATCAGCTTGGCGCGCACGGCAAGGACGGCGGGCTTGGGTTGAGGTACCGCTACCTGACCGATCAGAGGTCCGAAAAGCGCGTCCTGATCGGCACGGCGCCAGGATGCGTCACCCTCGGCGGCAATCAGCGTTGCACCGACGACGCGACCCTCAGCGATGAAGGCCTTGATCTGGTGGCCTGTATAGGGGCCGTAATTGATCCCGTTCGTGCGGACGTAATAGCTCGCGTCCCACGGCGAGGTGGTCGCCGCAGGCGGTGTGCTTTCGCGAGTTCCGGACGTGATCGCTTCTTCCGACATGGTCCTTCCGGCGACACACTGCACGCCGTTCCACGCACGCTGCTTGATGCGCGCGCACGGTTCGGGGCAGGATGCCGCGACCCATTATCGGCAATGCGAGGTTAACACCCCATGACAACGGCCCCTGGCAGCGAGAAACCTTCCGAAACCTTTACAAAGGTTGAACGTGACGGCCACGTGCTGGTTGTCACGATCAACCGGCCACAGGCGATGAATGCGGTCCATCCGCCCGCCAATTTCGAGCTGGCCAGGATTTTTGACGATTTTGCCGCCGATCCGGAGCTTTGGGTTGCCATCATCACCGGCGCCGGCGAGCGGGCGTTCTGTGCGGGCAACGATCTTGTCTATCAGGCCAGCGGCAAGCCGATGAGCGTGCCGCCCACGGGCTTTGGCGGGCTGACCTCGCGCTATGATCTCACCAAGCCGGTGATTGCAGCGGTCAATGGCGTGGCGATGGGCGGCGGCTTCGAGATCGCGCTGGCCTGCGACCTCATCATCGCGTCGGACAATGCGCTCTTTGCCCTGCCCGAGCCGCGCGTCGGCCTTGCGGCCCTTGCCGGCGGCCTGCACCGCCTGCCGCGCCAGATCGGGCTCAAGCAGGCGATGGGCATGATCCTGACAGGACGCCGCGTCAGCGCGGCGGAGGGCAAGGCGCTCGGTTTCGTCAATGAGGTGGTGCCGCAGGCCGAGCTTCTTCCGGCTGCCAAGAAATGGGCGGCGCTGATCAGCGAATGCAGCCCCATGTCCATCCGCGCCTCAAAGGAGGCGGTCATGCGGGGCCTTGATGAGCCGGGCCTGCGCGCTGCCTATGAGAATCAGCGCAATTACGAGGCGCTCAAGGCGATGTTTCGCAGCGAAGACCTGATCGAAGGCCCGCTTGCCTTTGCGCAGAAGCGCCCGCCGAAGTGGAAGGGGAAATAACGCTCAGCGTTCCTTCCCCCCAACTCAACCGGCGAATGCGGTCGTCACCGTAGCGTTGGCGATCACAAGAAGCGCCAGCGCGCCTGACACCAGGAACGAACGATAGGCGTGACGGTGTTCGCGCGGTTCGTTCTCGCCGAACAATGCCGCGCGCACGGCCAAGGCTGCATCCTTGCCTTCATGGGCGAGGAGACGCTGCGCTGTGCCGAGCACAAGCACCAGAACAGCCAGGAAGGCCGCATCGGCCGGGCGCAACGCGCCCGCCAGAGCGGCGACAGAAATCACCGCCATCGCCGCCAGAAGGGCGAAGGCACCCGGATGATCGCGGAGTGCATCCAGAAACTTGAAGCGTGAAAAACCAAACATGGGGTTGAACCTTTGGGGGGACTCGCGCTGCGCAGCTTATGCTGCGCTGGCGAGATGACATTTAGTCAGTTCGCGACCCAAGATCAAGCCCCCGCCCCTCACTTACTCCTATTTCACGAATGAATTCAGTTTGTTACTTGCCCGCAAGGATGACCATATTGAGGCAGAAAAGCCCCAACAGGAAGCTCCAGAACAGGACCACAGCGCAGGCTATGGCGAACTGGCCCTTGGGCGTCCCGGCCTTGCGGCGGGAGGTGTAGGCGTTCTGGAACAAGACGGTCGGGCCGGTCAGTACGATCAGACCCATGGAGAGTGCCTTGCCGGCATGTGACTTGGCTGTGACCTTGAAATTGCCCGGCTGGTTGGTGACGAGGCGATAGAAGCTCGACACGACCCCCGAAACAACAAAGCCGCCGGTAATCGCAAACAGGATAATCAGGAACTCGCGCAACATGGACAAACCCCTTGCCAGCCAATTGTTGAGAACCTGATTGCAGATGCGGGGCCAAAGAACCTGTCCCGCGTCGGCACAGATCAGGGGTTCAGTCGTTTGTGTCTTTGTCGGCAAGGGCTAGCAGAACCTCACCAAAGTGGTTGAGAGCGGCACCCGTGGTCAGGTTCCCGGCCATGGCGCCAGCGTCCGAGGCATGGGGGCCGATGGCGGCCAGAATCGCCCGGGTTTCCACCGGGTGAAGGGCGTAACCGGCAACCAGAAACCCCAGCGACGCGCGGAAAATGAAACCAATCATGGCAAAACCCGGGTCCAAAACGATGCATCCGGGCAACACCGGTGCAAGTTCAGCGCCCAGTGTGTTGCACCGCAAAGGCACAATGCCGTCTGCCCCCTCGTTCCCCATCCGAATGCCGATAGACTGGCAGCAGATTCGTGGGCATTCCGGCCTCACCCCAACCAGCGGTTATTTGCCTGAGCAAGCCTGACCTCGACGACTACGATCCCGAATGGGCTCCCAAGCAGCGCTCCTCGTGGCGGTGGCCGATCATGGGTTTTGCCCTCACGGCCGTCATGGCGGCTGCCGTTGCCCTCTATTATTTTGGTCCGCGGCCCGCTGAAGTGATGGGGACTGCGATCCGCCCGACAGCTGCAATCGACCCGGTTGCCGTCAAGATCGGCTCGGTGAGCCTCGTCATTCCGTCGAACTACATTCTCCTGCCCAATGCCCGCAATGGCGGGGCCATGGAGGAGATCGAGCTCGCCGCTCTGATGCCTGACCTTCACGGGTTCAAGGCGGGTGATGACGCGGCCTTTGACGATGTGTCGGAGGAATCGCGCATCCTGCGCATCCTCATCCGCAGCCGTGCCAATGCCCTGACCGAGCGCGACCGCTTTGACCGCTGGCAGCGCGACAACGCCATCCAGCGTGCCGAGGAAACGGGACCCGCAGGCCTTGTCGTCTGGCGCTTTGATCCTGACAGCGGCGCCGGTGGAACCACCGAGCGCATCTATGTGCACGATGAAGACGGGCTCTTTGCGCTCTATCGCTGCACGCCGGCCGATGACGGTCGCGGCGCGACGATCTGTTCGCGCTGGATGCCGGTTGGAACGGGCGTGCGGGCGAACTACCGCTTCAGCCAGAAATGGCTCGCGGACTGGCGGGCGCTGGACGAGAAGGTGGACCGGCTCCTGCGCTCATTCGCGCTGGTGCGGCCGTAGACGTACCCAGGAAGCAAAGTTCAGGGCTTGGCGCCGGGTGCGGGCGGCAGGTCCATCTCCAGGATCGCCATCTGGAACTGGTAAGACGTTTCGCCGTCTTCCTCGTCCTTGAAGACGATGCCGATGAACTCCCCGCCGACCATCACTTCGACCGAGTCCGCGCGGTTCTGGCGCGCCTGCAATTCGATCGTGTCGAGGCGGAAAAGATTGCGCAAATATTTCTGCACGCGCAGGATTTCGGTTCGATCCACGGCCGCTCCTTGACCTATGATTGCGTCCGTTGCGGGCGCGGGAGCCCGGGTTGAACACGAAATGAAGCAGGACCGCAAGCGGGCATGGGACATTCGATCATGACTGGCGCAACAGTCCTGCCCCCTTCAGGTGACCCCGCCACCTGGTATCACACGACGGCGCGCGGGCGGCGCAGCTTTGCCCCGCTCGACGGCAGCACAAGAGCCGATCTCTGCATCATCGGCGGCGGTTATGCGGGGACGGCCGCCGCATTGACGGCCGCCGAACGCGGCCTGTCGGTGGTGCTGGTTGAAAAAGACCGCATCGGCCATCTGGCTGCGGGCCGCAACGGTGGCCAGCTCCATACCGGCCAGCGCATCGACCAGGATTTGATCGAGGCGATGGCGGGAAAGGAACGCGCCCGCGCCCTCTGGCTATTGGCGGAAGAGGCCAAGGCCTTTGTGGTCGAGCGCATTGCCCGCCACCGCATCGACTGCGCGCTGAAACCGGGCCTCATCCATGCCGGATGGAAAGCGCGTGATGCGGACGCGCTTGAGGCCTATGGCGCCTTCCTCGCGCGCGACTATGGCTACGCCCACAATGAGTATGTCGCGGCCAAAGACATTCCGGCGCTGGTCGCGACCACGCGCTATCACGGCGCGCTTTACGACAAGGGTGCCTTTCATCTCCATGCGCTCAATCTTGTGATCGGACTTGCCAATGCGGCAAGTGACGCAGGCGCGCGCATCCATGAGGGCACGACCGCGCTTTCGGTCGATGACAAGGGCGTTGCGACGGATCGCGGCCGGATCGATGCCAAGCATACGATCATTGCCGCCGATACGGGGCTTGCCGCGCTCGATGGCCGCATGGGTGCCTATGCCATGGCGATCAACTCCTTCGTGATGACGACCTCAAGGCTTGTGGACCCTTCAGCGCTCATCCCGTCGGGTGCGGCCGTTGCCGACACGAAATTCGTCGTCGACTACTACCGGCTGACCGAGGACGGGCGGTTGCTGTTTGGCGGCGGCGAGAATTACCGCACGGCCTATCCAAAGGATCTCAGGGCGTTTGTTGGCAAGGTGGCGCTGCGCGTATTTCCGCAACTCGGCGATGTTGCCATCGACTTTGCCTGGGGCGGACCGGTCGGGATTACGCTGTCGCGGCTGCCGCATTTCGGACGCCTGTCACCGAATGTGTTCTTTGCCCACGGATTTTCCGGTCAAGGCGTCGCCATCGCGACCTATGCGGGCGCCCTGATGGCCGAAGCCGTCCTGGGTACGGCGTCGAAGTTTGATGTCTTTGCGGGCCTCAAGCACACGCGTTTTCCCGGCGGCGCAAAATTGCGCGCGCCGCTGATGGCGCTCGGGATGGCGTGGTACGCGCTGCGCGACCGGCTCTAGGCCTAACCCGGCATGGTGCTGAGTGCCGAAGAAAGCATCTGATCCATCTCGTGGCTTGGCTTGTCGCAGCCCGCGCAACCCACGACCTTGGCCGGCACGCCCGCCACGGTGCAATTGGCCGGGACATTTTCCAGGACCACACTGCCGGCACCGACGCGCGAATAGGCACCGACTTCAATATTGCCGAGGATGGTCGCATTGGCGCCGATCATGACGCCCTTGCGGATTTTCGGATGGCGGTCGCCACGGTCCTTGCCGGTGCCGCCCAGCGTAACACCGTGCAGCATTGACACGTCGTCTTCCACGATTGCCGTCTCGCCGATGACAACGCCGGTTGCGTGATCGACCATGATGCCGCGGCCGACGCGCGCGGCGGGATGCACATCCATGGCAAAGGCTTCGGCGATGCGGTTCTGGAAATGCAGTGCCATCCACACGCGGCCCTTGTTCCAGAGCCAGTGGCTGATGCGATAGGCCTGGAGCGCGTGGAAGCCCTTGAAGTAGAGGAATGGCTGGATGTAGCCGCGCGCGGCAGGGTCGCGTTCGCGCACCGCGACGAGATCGGCGCGCACAGCCTCTCCGATCGATGGGGCATCGGCAAAGGCAGCAAGGATCGTGTCGCGGATGTGCATGTCGCTGATGTCGGACGATCCGAGCTTCGATGCGAGATGATAGGACAGCGCGCCTTCCAGCCGGTCGTGGTTCAGGACGGAAGAATGAACAAAGCTCGACAGCGCAGGCTCATCGCGCGTCACGGTTTCGGCATCAAGACGCAAGCCGGACCAGACCGGATCGACCTTGGTCATCTTTTCAGCGGGGAGCGGGGAAACGGACATGGCGGGGGAGGCCTTCCTGATATTGATGCCTCATCTTACCGCAAAAACACGTGCGTGCGAAGCGGCAACCAGCGGACGAAAGACGCCACGCATCAGGCGGTTAACGCCCTCCTGATCATCCGTGCACGGAGGTCCTGGATGGTGTGCGCTGATCGCGCAACTGGGTGCGCTATTTGCGCATCGGCTTGTAGCCGGCATTCACCTGACGGCTGACGCGGGCGCGGTTGAAGGCGGCATCCAGCTTGTTGAAGCGCGACGTGCGGGCGCGGCGAAGCGACAGGCCGCCAAACAGAAGTGCCACCGCAAGCGCGGCGCCCACGGCAAACCAGATCCAGCCAAATTCAATGTCGGTCGGCATGATGTCTCCGCCACGGGGAACGATTGGACCAAGGAACGCGTGGGCAATCAAGGAACGATTGATTCAAATTCGTGAAACAAGCGAAAGAAGCGGCCTGCCCACAGGCGAAGCCTTTGACATGCAACGCTTCAACGGATTAATCCGGATTCGTCCACACAAACGGCTCCACTTCCCCAAATCGTCAGGCAAACCGCGCTTCCATGACAGAAACTGCACAAATCAATGTTCTCGTGCCCGATGCGATTCGCCTTCTCCTGACGCGCCGCTCCGGTTCGGCCAAGCGGATGACGGGACCCGGCCCCACGCCTGAGGAGCTGGACATCATCCTGACAGCCGCAATGCGTGTGCCCGATCACGGCAAGCTTGCGCCGTGGCGCTTCATCGTATTTGCGGGAGATGCGCGCGCTTCATTCGGCAACGAACTCGCCCGCATCCTTGCCGTGAATGAACCTGACGCCAGTGCCGAACGGCGCGAGCTCGAACGCACGCGCTTCCTGCGCGCGCCGGTCGTTGTCGGTGTCGTCAGCCGTTTGACGCCCGGCATTCCCATTCCCGAATGGGAGCAGACTCTTTCGGCGGGTGCTGCGTGCTTTTCCCTTTCACTGGCCGCACGCGCGCTCGGCTTTGTTGCATCCTGGGTTACCGAGTGGTGCGCCTATGACGGCGCCGTGTGCCGCGTCCTCGGGCTTTCGGAGCAGGAGCGCGTGGCCGGGTTCATCTATCTGGGTCAGCCGACAGACACGCTGGAAGACCGCCCGCGACCAGCGATCCAGGCGCATGTATCGCATTTTGGCGGCTGAGACCGGACTGCATTCAGTTCAGGCTTTGTCCTGCTGCAGTTCGTGATCCGCGTCGCGCTGCAAGCGGCGCGCCGGCGCATCCGCATGATGCGGCCGGTCATACACAACCGTGTTCCAGTATTCGGCCCGATGCGAGCCGGTGCGCGCGAAGCCCCGCAAACGCAACATGCGACCGAGAATGGCATTGAAATAGCCATGGCCGACGAGGATGACGGTGCCGCCGTTTTCTTCCGCGGCATCCAGCAGCAAGGCAACCGCCTTCTGGGCGCGTTTGCGCGACTGGCGGTAATTCTCGATGCGTGGCGAATAGCCGCCATGCCAGGCGACGCGGGAAAAGACGGCCCAGCCCGGAACCTTCAGGCGCAAGCCCGGAATGCGCGGTGGCGCCAGCGGCGACTCGGTGAACACGCTGTCGCTGACAAGTTCGGCATCGGGCAACAGGGCGCGCGCGCTGTCGATGGCGCGCTGCAGGTCGCTCGTAAAGACGCGCGACAAGCCCTTTACCAGCTCTTTCAGTTCAGGGGGCGGTTCGCTGGCCGGCAGCAACCCGGCGTCACGATAGGCGTCCATGAAACGCGTAAAGCCGCGATGGCCAATCCATCTTTGCGGCTCCACATGCGGCTCGCCATGGCGGACGAGAACGATTTTCATGACTTCCGGCCTTGTCGTTTGCACACGGGCATGAGCCAAGGATGTGAAGGGCGTATGATGGTTCCAGGCGAATCCGGGAAAGATATAGGCCATGACGGCGCAAGACCCAATCCTGACCCATTGCGAAGGCCCTTTGGCCACCATCACGCTGAACCGGCCCCAGCGGCGCAATGCGCTTGATCTTGCCATGTGGCAAGGCCTGCGTGAGGCCGTCGAGGCGCTGGACCGCAATCAGGCGTTGCGCGTGGCCATCATCCGCGGCGCCGGCACCGAGGCGTTTGCGTCAGGCGCCGACATTGCGGAATTTGACAGCGTGCGTGCCAGTCCCGCCGATGGCCGCAACTATGACGCCATTGTCGATCTGGCCTGCGCCGCAATCGCGCGCGCGCGGTTGCCATTCATCGCGATGATCCACGGATTCTGCATGGGCGGCGGGCTGATGATTGCCGCTTCATGCGACTTCCGGTTTGCCGCCGACGATGCGCGCTTTGCCGTGCCCGCCGCACGGCTTGGCATCGCCTATCCGCTCAGCGGCGTGCGGGACCTGATGGCGCTTGCGAGCCCTTCAATGGCCAAGGACATGCTGATGAGCGCGCGGATTGTGGCGGCGGCCGAAGCGTTTGGCACCGGACTTGCGGACCGCGTCTTGCCGAAAGCGGAACTTGAGAGTGCGACGCGCGAATTTGCCGACCTCATCGCCGCCAATGCGCCGTTGACGATTGCTGCCGCCAAGGCGTCCGTGCGCGCGCTGCGCACGGGGAACGATTATGATCTGTCGCTCGCCCGCGCAATGTCAGCACGCGCCTATGCCTCAAACGACTTCGAGGAAGGCCGCAAAGCCTTCCTCGAGCGCCGTCCGCCGTTTTTCACGGGTCAGTAAAGGGTGGGTGCCGTGACGGGGTCAGCTGCTGGGGGCGCCAACTCCGGGGCGGAAACACGCGTCGCGTTCACTCGTCGCCAGGACCATCGTCTCCACCGTGATGACGGCCATGGGGGGGCTTCAGCTCGTCATCCGAAAGAACGCCGTCACCATTGGCATCGCGCTTGGCGAAGCGCGCGTCACCGATAGCGGCCAGTTCGGCTGCGGTGATCTTGCCATCACCATTGGCGTCGGGCTGCGGGCGGAACATGCGCTCGGCTTCATCCGGCGTGATCACGCCGTCATCATTGGCATCCAGACGGTCGAAATGCGCCGTGCTGGCTGCTTGCGCTTCGGTCTTGGTGACCTTGCCGTCATTGTCGGTGTCGATCATGTCGATCATGCGCGCGCCATGATCGCCGCGGCCGTGGCGGCAGTCACCGCCATCAGCAGGAGGCTCGGCAAAGGCAATTGTTGCACCGGCAACCGCCAGAATTCCTGCCAGGTAAAAGGGTCTGAGGCTCATCTGCATCTCCGTTGAGTGTCCGTTCTTGGGGGCTCAGGAGGTTGAACGCCGGGACCATCCGGTTCCGTCGCACTGAAGTCGGCCCGGGCAGGCGTGTTGGGGGTGGACAGGCCACGATTCCTTTGGGACCGTGCGCGCCACCCCATCCGCGCGAACGGAATATCCCATGCAGAATCTTTCGGGTCAGGCCGCCATTGTCACCGGATCGGCCACCGGTATCGGCGCAGCTGTTGCCGAGAAACTTGCCGCGCGCGGCGCCAACATCACGATCAACTACACCAAGAGCGAAAAGGAGGCGAAGGAAGCCGCCGATGCCTGCCGCAAGCATGGTGTGAAAGTGATCCTTGCCCAGGGCAGCGTCGCCGACGATGCCGCGTGCCGGGCGATTGCCCAAGCGACACAGGATGCATTCGGGCGCATCGACATTCTCGTCAACAATGCGGGCACGACGCGCTTTGCGGCGCATGGCGACCTTGAAGCGCTGTCGGGCCAGGACTTTCTCGACATCTATGCCGTGAACGTCGTCGGTGCCTACCAGATGATCCGCGCCTGCGCGCCCGCGATGAAGACGCAAGGGTTCGGTGCGGTCGTCAACATCTCGTCGATTGCCGGCGTGCGCGGCGTCGGCTCTTCCGTTGCCTATGCCGCCTCGAAAGGCGCCATGAACACGATGACGCTTTCACTTGCACGCGCGCTTGCCCCCGAGATCCGCGTCAACGCGATCTGTCCCGGCTTTGTCGGCACACGCTGGTTCAAGGATCGCCTCGACGAAGCGACATTCGACAAGGCAATCGCCTTCCAGCAGAAGTCAACGCCCCTGCGCCGTGCAGGCATGCCGGAAGACATCGCCGACGCGGTTGTCTTTTTCTGCGCCGAGGGTGCCCAGCACATCACTGGCGAAACTTTGCTGGTGGATGCAGGCGCACATCTCGACCTTGCCTCCGTCTTGCCGCCGCGCTGAGCCCCACCCCGCTTGCCCGGCAAAGAGGCAACAGCTGCTGCCCCGGACGTCACCCTGTTGATCCCTTGGGCAAACAGGGGTTTTGCCTGACAGAAGGCGGTCGGCTGTGACCGCGATGTCACAGGTTTTTGGCCCCGTTAAGTTGTTCTTAACCAAGGAATCTCCATACAGTTCCCCTTGTGACGTTGGTGTGAAGGGGCTTTCTTGCCCGGCGCCGCGTCGGGACATCGGGAGTGCTCCTGACCGGAGCTTTCAAACGGACGGTTCGACGTCCAAGGGGAGTTGAGCGATGAAAATGAAATTCCTGAAGAACTCGGTATGTGCCGCCCTTCTGGTTGGCGCCATGGTGCCGGCCACGGTCGCCCTGGCCGAAGACGGCGAAGGCGCGTGGGACCTTTCCGGCACGCTGACTGTGACGAACGATTACCGCTTCCGCGGCGTGTCGCAGACGACGGGCGAAGGTGCCGTGCAGCTTGGCGTCGAGCTCGCCCATGAAAGCGGCTTCTACGGCGGTGTGTGGTTCTCGAATGTCGATTTCGACGCGTTCGCCGACATCGAGACCGACATCTATCTCGGCTACTCGCACGACATGAGCGAAGAGACCAATCTTGACGTGGCCCTGCTCTACTACCTCTACAACGACGAGCCGTCGGGCGGCGAGTACGACTATTTCGAATTGATGGCGACCCTGACGCACAGCTATGAAGGCGGTGCGGAAGTTCATGGTCTGGTTGCGCTGACGCCGGAATATTTCGGTGAGACCGGTTTCGGCTGGTACATCGAAGGCGGCGTCGGTTTCCAGATCGTCGAATGGCTCGGGATCAGCGCCAATGTCGGCTATCAGGACGTGGAAGATCTGGGGGCCTACACCACCTGGAACGCCGGCCTGACAGCATCGTGGGAAATCATCGACTTTGACGCGCGCTATGTCGATACCGACATCGGCGGCTTCTGCGATGACGTGTGCGACGGCGCGGTCGTGCTCTCGGCCACGCTGAATCTCTGATCCGGCCTCGGCCGGAGTTACGGAAAGGCCCGCCCTCACCGGCGGGCCTTTTCTTTTGCATGACCCAAGGGTCGGCTTGAATCGGAACTGCCTGCTCCAACAGGCCAATTAAGGCACGCCGGGACCCAAAAGCACGCCGCAAGCCGAATACTCGCGTAGCCAACAATCCCGTGCCCGTGCCGATTCAATTTTCCTGAAACATGCTCTAGAATGTCCGGATGGAGAGGTCAGACCTCATATCCCGGCTGCGGGAACATCGCGCCAGCCTTTCGGCCCTTGGTGCCCGGCGCCTTTTTCTCTTTGGTTCCGTGTCGCGTGGCGACGATGGGGCCGGGAGCGATGTTGATATACTTGTCGAGCCATCGCGTGCGGACTTCTCACTCTTCGACATGATGGACCTCTCGGATGCCGTAAGCCGGCTGATCGGCCGCAAAGCCGACCTGCATGACTTTCGAGGGCTCGACCGCGTGCCCCGGTTGAAAGCCACCATCGCGCGCGACTTGATCCATGTCTTCTGACCGAAGGGGCAGAAGCCACAACACGCGGCGCGCCATAGAGTCCGCTGCCAGCGCTGCGGAGCGGGCCATCAGGCGCACCGAAGCGGATACGCTTGACACCTACCTTGGAAACGAGGAGCGGCAGGATGCGATCGAGCGCCTGCTCCTGCGATTTGGAGAAGCCGTCAAAGCGATTCCAGCGGACGTGCTGATCGCCATCGATCCGATGGCCCCCTGGAGCAAGGCAGGCCGCTTTCGTGACCTTGCTGCCCACTGGTACGAAGGCAGTCTCGATCACGCGTTGATCTGGAATGTCCTGCGGCGAGAATTGCCGCCCATGCTCGCCGCGCTTACGAGATATCTCGCGGCAAATCCGGAAGAGCCATCATTCTGAAAGAAACTTCACGACCTCGCGCTTGGTGACCGGATCGCCAACCGCAGTCATGTGGTCGCGGTTGGGAACAATCACCGCCTCGCCCTTCACAAAGGCTTTGGCCAGCGGCACCGGCGATCCCGTCATCACATCGCGCTCGCCGCATATCACCAGGACCGGTGCCGTGATCCTGCCGAGTTCAGCGGCCGCGAATATGCGGCGGGGCCGCCGCATGCAGGCGGCCAGCGCCTTCAGGTCGGTGCCCTTGCGGTCGGCAAATTTCCGGAAGTCGCGCGCCACGGGATCGCCCACTTCATTGATCGACGGCGCAAGAAGTCCGTCGGCAATGCGCGGCGCCAGGGGATCGGCGACATTGAAGTAGTTCTCGCCCACACCGGCCACAACAAGCTTGCGCACACGTGCCGGCATGTCATGGGCAAGCCGCATGGCGAGAAAGCCGCCCATCGAGTAACCCACCACATCCGCCTCGCGCACGCCCCGCGATGCCATCACGAAAGCGATGTCGGCGGCCATCATGCCTTCGTCATAATCGGCGGGGTCATGCGGCTTTGAACTTGCGCCATGGCCGCGCGCGTCAAAAGCGATCACGCGCCGCCCGGCTTCGCCCAAGGCGCGATACCACGAGGGTGACACCCAGTTGACCTGGCGGTCAGAGGCAAAGCCATGAACCAGCACCACCGGCGGCAGGCCTGGTGCGGGATGGGGCGGCATCACATCGTCGACAGCCAGGACAAGGGTTTGGCCGTTCGCGCCGCGCACCCGGACTTCAGAACGTGGGACTTCCGCCATTGCTCTTCATCCCCTTGCCTGATTGACTTGGTGCTGACGCACGTCCGATTGCGACAGGAGATGCCCCATGAACGCCGAAACACTCAAGCGCGATGCCTGCGCCGCCATCGATGCGATGACGCCCACCCTGATCGCGGTATCGCACTTCATTCACGACAATCCCGAGCTCAATTTCAAGGAATACAAATCATCGGCCAAGCTGCAGGAGGCGGTGCGCAATGCGGGCCTGCCGGTCACCAGCGGCGCCTATGGCTGCGAGACGGGCTATGAAAGCGCGTTCGGCAAAGCGGGAGCGCCCGTCGTTGCCATCCTTTCGGAATATGACGCGCTGCCCGGCATCGGGCATGCCTGCGGCCACAATGTCATCGGCAGCGCGGGCCTGGGTGCCGCCCTTGGGCTTGCAAAGCTTGGCAGTGCGCTGCCGGGCCGCGTGCGCTATCTCGGCACGCCAGCCGAAGAAGGCGGCGGCGGCAAGGAAGTGATGGCGCAGCATGGCGCCTTCAAAGGCGTGGATGCCGCCATGATGGTCCATTCGTCGGGCTTCGACATTGAAACCATGCCGTGCCTTGCGCTGACGCAGGTTGATGTCATCTATCACGGGCTGTCGTCGCACGCGTCGGCCATGCCGCATCGCGGCCTCAATGCGCTTGATGCGGTCGTGCTTGCCTATCAGGGCATTGCGGCGCTGCGCCAGCATATCCGCCCGACCGAGCGCATCCACGGCATCATCACCGATGGCGGACAGGCGGCCAACATCGTGCCGGAACGCGCGGCCGCGCATTTCCTTGTGCGCGCGGAAAACGCCAAGGACCTCGCCAAGCTGAAACAGCGCGTGCATGGCTGCCTTGAGGCAGGGGCCATGGCGACCGGCGCGCGGGCCGAGATCAATTGGGCCAAGGCCGATTATCTTGACCTCAAGACCGCATGGCCGCTGGCGAAATCCTATCGCGCGAATGCTGAAAAGCTTGGCCGCCAATTTGTGGAGCTGGATCAGCTGCCGGCCGGAACGGCGGGCTCTACCGACATGGGCAACGTCTCCTATCGCGTGCCATCGATCCATCCGATGATCGCCATCGCGCCGATGAATGTCGTGATCCACAATCCCGAGTTCACGCGCTGGGCCAAGTCGGAGCGCGGCGACAAAGGCGCGATCGACGGCGCCAAGGCCATGGCGATGACCGCCATCGACTTCTTCTGCGATGCGGATTTGCGCAAACGCACCGAAGACGGCTTCCGGGAATCCGGCGGGGGGAACGCGCCCGAAGGCACATTCCGTACAGACGGCAAGGTTTTTGCCGCCGGATGCGGCTGCTGCTGAGGGACGGGGACCACAAAACTCCCTTTGTTTTCAACGGCTTGTCAAAAACAGGCATCGCCGGGGCTTGAGTTGTGCGGCGCGGCAAAGCATGTTCCGCGCTTCAATCGTGCCGGGCCGGGGATCGATGGGCGCCGGTGCACATGGGGAACATTGCCGTGATCACGAGCCTTTTGAGCGCTTCGATCCTTCTCGACGTGATGGAGGTCTTGACCTTCCTTGCGTGGGGCACATTCCTGTTGTCGCTTCTGGTGATCTGCGCGCTGGCGATCCACCTGATGGTCCTGTGGGGCATGTATGTCATCTATCGCGACCGGGGCCTGAAGCGCGAAGCAGACGTGCAGCTTTTGCCGCTGCCCGATGATTTGCCCCATGTGCTGATCCAGCTGCCCACGTTCAACGAGCCGGAAGTGGTGGAGCGCTCGCTCGAAGCCGCCGCCGCCATCGATTGGCCGCGCGACCGGCTGCACATCCAGTTGCTGGATGACTCCACCGACGAGACGACCGGCATTGCACGCGCGAAGATCGCAGACCTTCAGGCGCGTGGCATTGATGCGATCCTCCTCCACCGCGAAAACCGCGAGGGCTTCAAGGCCGGTGCGCTGAAAGCCGGGCTTGAGGTAAGCGACGCCGAGTATGTTGCCGTGTTCGACGCCGATTTCGTGCCGCCGCCCGATGTGCTGAAGCGCACGCTGCGCCCGCTCATCCATGAGAAAAACCTCGCCTTCGTGCAGACGCGCTGGGAGCACGCCAATGTCGAAAAGAGCCTTCTCACCCGCGCGCAAGGCTTGATGCTGGACAGCCATTTCGGCGTGGAGCAATGCGCGCGCAACTGGGCGGGCCTGCCAATGTCGTTCAATGGCACGGGCGGCGTGTGGCGCCGGGCGGCCATCGACGATGCGGGTGGCTGGGAAGGCGACACGCTGACGGAAGACCTTGACCTTTCACTCCGCGCCGCCATGCGCGGGTGGAAGAGCCTTTACATGACCAATCTTTCGATCCCGAGCGAATTGCCGGAATCGATCAGCGCCTGGCGCAACCAGCAATTCCGCTGGACCAAGGGCTTTGCGCAGGTGGCGATCAAGCTGTTGCCCTCCGTGCTGAAATCAAACCTGCGCCCCCTGCACAAATTTGCCGTCAGCGTGCAGCTGATCCAGGGATGGCTTTATCCCGCCGGCCTTATCGCCATGCTCTCGGCGCTTCTGGCCATGGTTCTGACCGCAAGCCAGCCCTGGGCGATCCTTTTCCTTGGCCTTTTTGCAACCGCGATGGGCGCAACCGGCGTTTTCATCATGGTGGGAACGGCGCAGGCCGTGTTGCGACGGCGGTTCAATCCCCTGATGGTGGGCGGGTTCCTGACCATGCTGGCGCTGAACGGCGGGCTTGCACTGTCGAACTCGCGCGCGATCTGGGAGGCGATGATCGGCCGCCAATCCGCCTTTGTGCGCACGCCCAAGGGCACGCGCGGCACCGCCGACAAGGCGCGTCAGGTGAAGAAGCAGGAAGGCCTGCCGGAACTCATCGTGGCCAGCTCTGCTGCCGCCATTGCCGTGTGGGACAATGCGTGGTTCTCACCCTTCTTCTCGCTCACCGTGTTCGGCCTGTTTGTGGTGGGCGCGGTGACGTTTGCGAGCCAGCGGTTGAGGTAGGGGGATCTTCCCGCGCGCGGTTCTTTCCGCGCTCTCAGCGAGTGCCTTGAGCCCCGCGTGCGAGGCGTCCGTCGGCTCCAAATGGGCGGTGAAGTTCTCGCAAGACTCGCGCGAACGTGCCGACTCTCGACAAACGTACAAACGCGCTACACATGGGTTCAGCTTGCGACTCCGCAGTGCGCCATCAAAATGGGGCCGCGGATTTGCCTGGGGAGTCTGATGAGCGCCGCAAAGCGCTTATCTATCTCTATACCACTAGACGGGTAGTCGCTCGGCACACTTGCCGCTTACGTCTTCGCGCCGACAGATACTTTTCTTGGTTTCGGTTTCGGCTGAGCAGCATCTGCGGTGTCACCTTCCTCTACGATAACGCCCTGCAGGAACTCTCTATGCCTTTCCTCAAGGTGTGCCAGCGCCTGTTCGTCACTCGCATTGTGCTCCAGCTTCTCCTTGAGGAACTGGAGACGGGCGTTGTTTTCATCGAGTATTTCTCCCCAAGTTTTTACACCCAATGAGTATCTGTCGGTCTTTAAAATGATACGTCGTTTCGGGTCTGCGCCGCCCAAGATGCGCTGCTCAACCAAGTCATCAAACTCATCTGAAATTAGCCAAAAGTGCCAACGGACACCCGGCACTCGACTGAAGCGAGCGTCACTCACAACGGCATGCGCATAACCCTCAAGCTGAATTAAGTGCGAGCTATTGAGTCTTACTTTCGGGGCTTTCAGCTCAATGACAAGGTGCTCAAATTCATCAATGCGATGACGTGCTGTCTTGCGTGAAAGCATAAGGTCGACGATGCCGCGAACCTTATTGACAACCTTTACCGGCTCATCAATGACGAGCGAGGGATCCAGATTCTTTTTGTGGGCCTTTAGAACTGAAGTTAGGTCTTTGTCGCTGGCCCAGAGATTGTACTCCTCACCGAACAGCCATGTGTTTTGTTCCAATATTTTATGGAGCTGGGAGCGCTCTTTGAGCTTTTCCTTTGCTTCATAGTCAAAGAGGATGAAGCGAAGACCCTGCAAAAACTTCAACCTATCCGCTACCAAGGTCGCTGCGCTGATGATTCCGGGCAAGTCTGCCTCATCAAGAAGCGCCGCCAATTCCTTCTGCTTCGTTTTCGGTAGTTTCAGCACACTATCCAGAATTTTTTGCAGATCAGAGGGACTCCGCTCTATCGCGTGGCGAAGCATCTGGAGGTGCAGCGCCATTTGCGAGGACGTCGCATCGCCAAATTCGGGCGAAGCCTCCTGAACTGTCACGGCAACGATGTCGAATATCTGACGGCCTGCCTTATCGATGGCGCTGGTCGCCTCTCCCTCGTAGGGATAAACATTCCTCGCTTTCCATTCATCGACAACGATCTGCGCCTTTTCGGCGGCTCGGTCGCGAAAAATGAGCTTGATCCGCCTCCTTGCCTCCTCAATGGCATTCTCAAGTTTAGGCACCAGTTCGGTCAACTCCAGTTGGTTTTCCTGATGCAGCGCACTGATATAGGACGATTTCAGATAGGCGGAAAAGTGGAAGTCTCCGACGCGAAAGCGTGTTTCCACCTGCGAGAGTGGAAAGCCCTGTTCATTGCAAAGATATAGAGCCCGCTTCGTCGGTCGGCTCCACTCAACGACTTGGAGTGACATGGGATGTATAGCGCCGTCGTCTCCAACTACAGACGGCAAACGGACTTCCGACGACCGCGCAATGGCTAACGATGGGTCGATCTTTTGCCCATCGATGGAAATGACAACGCCCCTATAGTTCATAAGGTAGAGCGCAAAGATCTCGGAGAAATCTTGGAGGGAATTTTCGGGTCTCAGTGAGACGAAGTTTCTTTTCAAGTCTGAGATGACAACTGTCATCCCACTCTTTGCACCCTTGAGTTGCCTCTGGTCACCAATCCGAAGCTGCCGGATGTTACTCTCCAGAATGGAGATTTCGTATGCGAAGAGCTGGTCGCCCTTTGCGTAGACCGTTTTCCAATCTACGGCGCTGCCGAGGGCAAACGCCTTGAAGCGACCTTTGCCTTCCTTTCCATGCAACATTCGGGAAAGGCGTCTTGTGCGCGCGCCCTGGTTTTTCCATGAGCCGCCGAGGTTTTTGAAGAGCGCTGGAGCTTCATCTAGATCGATGCCGTGGCCATTATCAGAAACTATAATCTTCGACATGCCGCCAACTTTATCCGAGACCAGATCGACATTCACCTCCGTTGCATCGGCGTCGAGAGCGTTCCAGATCAATTCGGCTAGAGCAGCAACCGGCTGCGCCTTTGTTTGGCGCTCGAGAAAGTCGGGCTGTATTTCAACATCGAAATTTTGGGTCATGGCAGTGCTCGTCGCGACTAATAATTTCTATTGCGGGAGTCTCGGCTAGAACCACTGAGTGCTTCTCGACCAAGTGGCTTTTCGTGCCCCTTCAACTCACTTTTCGGTCGATGAACTACCGGTAACTCCTTCAAGTCCCTGTGGGGAATATCTCGCATCCGCCGTCCGTTGCATTCGCAACCCTATACCGCCTTGAGTTGTGCTGCCAAGATGGTCCTCACCCGCCCGCGCCCATGAACACTGGCGCGCTGGTGGAGGATGTGCGGTCCATTTCGGCGATAAAGGCGCGGGTGAACATCGAGTTCTTTTTCTCCGCCTCCCAAATTTCGGCAAAGGCGGGATAGTTCATCAGGCTTTTCACGTAATTGATGCGCAGGCTCCACACCTCTGCATCCAGAATGCCGCTTTGGAAAAGCGCGAACTGCGCCTCGGTGCGCTGAAGCACGCCGCGCATGAAACGGTGCACGAGATATTTTTCGTAAGGCGTAAGGCTCGCCTCGTTGCCATGCACCTTGAAGGTGAGCTGGCTGATCGCATCGCCGCTGGCCAGGCGCTCGTTGATTTCCATGAATGACATCTGCGCATCCCACGCCGCCTTGGCGCGCATCAGGCGGCCGTTCTGGCGCGTCTGGATGGCGACATAGGCAAGCGACCCGAAGATCGCTACCACCGCAATTGTCTGGCCAATGAAATAGATGTCTTCGAGGGTCATTGGTTCCGTCCCTGCTCTGGCGCGTGGTGGCCCCTCCGGGACTCGAACCCGGACACCTTGAGAGGTTGCAGATTTTAAGTCTGCTGCGTCTACCAGTTCCGCCAAGGGGCCGCGCGCGACTGCGATCTCAATGGGTAGGATCAATTGCCGGAAGGATCAATCGGGGGCGTGTGCGCGGTACCCCTTCGCTCTCCCCGTGCTCATACGGGGAGAGCAGAAATTTGCCTTCGCAAATTTCGTGAGGGGGCGTTGACGCGGCAAAGGGCAGAAGGGCCCCTCACCCGCGCGTCCAAGAGGCCGCTCGCCCTCTCCCCGCTCAAAGCGCAGGGAGAGGGAAAGCAGAAGCACTCTGCCCCCTCGCCCAAAACAAAACGGCGGCCCCGAAGGACCGCCGTTTCAAATCCGCAAATCACAAGGTGGGCTCAGCCCGCCTTGCCCTGCCAGATCGGCCAGCAGGTCGACTTGCCCTGCGCCTTGGCCTCTTCATAGGCCTTCATCTGGGCTTCTTCGGCATTCGCGCCGTCAGCCGTAGTCGTGTAGCTGGCCGTCGAGCCGGTGCACCACACATAGAACTGGTGCGTGCCCGCCTGGGTGTAGTTCTCGCGTGCCGCGTCAGCCGCATTCGCGATGCTGGCCGCTGCAAGGAACCCAAGACCGGCTGCAACCCCCGCAACCGCCTTTGCAAAACTTGTCATTCCTGATCTCCCTGACCGTTGGTCTTCTTCAATTGTCGCGCCGGTCGCAAAGTTCGTTTCGTGATCGCCCTGAAACGGGTTCTTTTGCTGCCGGTACATCCCCAATCGTGAATCTATCGAAAGCGCATGGAAATGCATCAGGTTTTTCGGCCTGCCGCAAGCGGTTGAAGGGGAATTGAACGCGACCCGTGCTTTTGCCGCAACGCCGCCCGCCCAAAGCCCCGCATTGAGCCCATTCGGGCCCGCTTTTGGCCGGATTCGGCGCTTCCCCCACTCTGCCACCCGGCTGAGGCCCGGTTGCGTTCAGGCTGGTTCACCCGCAAAGGGCTTCACGCCCATCCCCTCGAACATGGTGAACACGACCGATTCTGTGGCCGAAAGCCGCTCGGCGTCGGCCCCGCGCATCACCACCGACACGCCATAACGGTCGTTCCGGTAGAACGGGTAAGAGCCGATCGCAATGTCGGGATTGGCGGTCTGGATGGCGCCCAGGGCGGCCGCGATCACGCCCTCGCCCGTGTGGGCACTGACCGTGCACGACAAAAGGGGCTTGCCGCCCGGCAACATGGGCGACAGCGAATCCAGCATCGCCTGCATCACCCGGGGCACGCCTGCCAGCACGAACACGTTGCCGATGCGAAAGCCCGGTGCCTTCGACACGGGGTTGTCGATCAGCGTCGCCCCTTGGGGCGTGCGCGCCATGCGGCGGCGGGCGTCGTTGAAGTTCTCCGCGCCATAGTGCTTTTCGAGGAGCGCGAAGGCATCCGGGTGAAAGCCGATCGGCACGCCAAAGGCCTTGGCCACTGCATCGGCCGTGATGTCGTCATGGGTGGGGCCGATGCCGCCCGTCGTGAACACGTAACTGTGCCGCGCCCGCAGCGCGTTCAGGTCGGCGATGATCTCCTCCGTCACATCCGGGCACACGCGCACGGCCCTGACCGGGATGCCGCGCGCGCCCAGAAAGCGGGCGATGGTCGCGGTATTGGTATCCTGGGTGCGGCCGGACAGGATTTCATCGCCGATGATGAGGATGGCGGCCTCAAGCGGGGCTTCTGCCATGGGGGTCTCTGCCTGTTTTGCAATCGTCAATGTGCGCTATATAACATGGGCAATCATTGATCGGGACACCATGACGGACCTGCAGGACCTTATCCATCCCCGCCAGATCAGCCTTTACGGGCCGGAAGGTTTCGCCGGCATGCGCAAGGCGGGGCGCCTTGCCGCCGAAGTGCTCGACATGCTGGTGCCCCTCGTGCAGCCCGGCGTTTCTACCGCCCATCTTGACCGGCTGGCGCACCAGTTCGTGCTCGACCACGGGGCCATTCCGGCGACCGTCTTTTACCGCGGCTATCGCAAGGCGCTGTGCACGTCGATCAATCATGTCGTGTGCCACGGCATTCCCGAGGAGCGGGCGCTGAAGGACGGCGATATCGTCAATATCGACGTGACCGTCATTGTCGATGGCTGGCACGGCGACACCAGCCGCATGTATCTCGTCGGTAATGTGCCCCTGAAGGCACGCCGCCTGATCGATGTGACCTATGAGTCCATGATGAAGGGGATCGCTGCGGTGAAGCCCGGTGCCACGCTTGGCGATATCGGGTACGCGATCCAGACCCATGCCGAGGCGCAGCGTTATTCGGTCGTTCGAGATTTCTGCGGCCATGGCGTGGGCCGCATCTTCCACGAGCCGCCCAACATCCTGCACTACGGCGAAAAGGGCGAAGGCCTTGCGCTGCGCGAGGGCATGTTCTTCACCATCGAGCCGATGATCAATCAGGGCAAGGCGGCGGTGAAACTGCTCAGCGACGGCTGGACAGCGGTGACGCGGGACAAATCCTTGTCAGCCCAGTTCGAGCATTCCATCGGCGTGACCGCGACCGGCGCAGAGATTTTCACGCTTTCGCCTGCCGGCCTTGACCGGCCGACCCATGAAGCGGCCAGCTAAGTCGCGGGCCGTCACTCCAGGTGTCGCGGATGCGGGCGATGCCGCGCCGCATTATCTCGGCCACCGTGAACGCCTGCGCGACCGCTTCGTTGCGGGTGGCGAAGCGGCCGTCAGCGACTATGAGCTGATCGAGCTTGTGCTCTTCCGCGCCATTCCGCGCGTCGATGTAAAGCCCTTGGCCAAAGAGCTGATCCGCAATTTCGGCGGCTTTGGCGCGGCGCTGACGGCGGCTGACCATCTCCTGCTTGAGATCAAGGGCATGACGCGCGCGGCCATCACCGAGTTCCGGCTGGTTCATGCCGCGTCGCTGCGCCTGTCGCGCGCACACGTGATGAAGCGGCCGGTCATCTCGTCATGGACAGCGCTTCTCGACTATGTGTCGGCTGCCCTTGCCAATGAGCGCAAGGAGCAGTTCCGCGTCCTTTTCCTTGACCGCAAGAATGTGCTGATCGCCGACGAGGTGCAGCAAAAGGGCACGGTTGACCACACGCCTGTCTATCCGCGCGAAGTCGTGTCGCGGGCCCTCGAACTGGGCGCATCCGCCGTCATCCTGGTGCACAATCACCCGTCCGGCGATCCCAAGCCGAGCCGCGAGGATATTGAAATGACGCGCGAGATCGCAGCGGCCGCCAAGCCGCTGCGCATCACGGTCCACGATCATCTGATCGTCGGCAAAGGCGCCCATGCGAGTTTCAAGTCGCTTGGGCTCCTCTGAGTCGTTGTCTCAGGGGGTGGCGCGCCCGATCAGGAAGGCCATCAGCTGCGCACGCTCTTCCAGCCAGCCCAGACGGCCTGAATCGCCACCGTGACCCGCCCCCATGTTGACGCGGAAGAAGATCTCGCTCTTCCCCGTTTCGGTGGCGCGCAGACGGGCAACCCATTTGGCCGGTTCGAAATAGCCGACCTGGCTGTCATTGAGCCCCGCCGTGACATAGAGCGCGGGGTAATCCACCGCGCGCACATTGTCGTAGGGCGAATAGGCCGCCATCCAGTCGTACTGCTCGCGGATTTCGGGGTTGCCCCATTCCTCCCACTCAAAGGTCGTAAGCGGGATCGTGGCATCCGACATCGTGGTGAGGACATCGACAAAAGGCACTTCGGCGACGATGGCGTTATAGAGATCAGGCCGCAGATTGGCGACCGCACCCACCAGCAATCCACCGGCAGAGCCGCCACGGGCAAACACCTTTTTGGGATCGGCAAGGCCCGATGCAATCACGGCTTCGGTTGCTGCGATGAAATCCGTAAAAGTGTTCATCTTGTTGGCCATGCGGCCTCCCTCGTACCAGCGCTGGCCCTTCTCGCGGCCACCACGGATATGCGCGATGGCATAGACGAAGCCGCGATCGACCAGCGAGAACCAGGTCGTGCGGAAGATCGGGTCTTCGCTGAGGCCATAGGCGCCATAGCCCTGGATCAAAAGCGGATTGCCGCCCTCGCGCTTCAACTCCGTACGATAGACGATCGTGACGGGCACCTTCTCGCCATCGGCAGCGGTCGCCTCGATGCGCTCTACCGTATAGGGGGCTGGATCAAACCAGCGCACCACCGGGTCTTCCTTGAGCGTAACGAGTGCGCCCGTATCGACATCGAACTCGTAGATGCGCGTCGGCGTAATCGGCCCCATGAAGCCATAGCGGACTTTGGTGGTGTGTACGTCGAGATTGACGGCGTCGCTGAAGTCACCCATCGAACCGACGCCAATGTCTTCATCGCGCGGCACCATCATGTCGGGTCCACCATCGAGGCGGATAATGCGCATGGAGACGACGGCGCCATGCGACTGGTCGATCACGATAAAGCGCTCGAACACTTCAAAGCTTGAGAGATAGAAGCCGGGAAGATGCGGCACGACTTCTTCCCAGTTGGCCTGCGAGGGGTCGGCTTCAGGGGCGCGCACGATCTTGTAGTCTGGCGCGCCTTGGTTGGTGCGGATGTAGAAATAGTCACCCACATGATCGACGAAATAGCTTTCGCCATGCACCTTGGGCGCGATCAGCACCGGCGTTGCCGAAGGATCGGAAGCCGGGATCACCCAGGCTTGCGTCCACTGGCGGTGATAGTCGGTGATGACAAGATATTCGCGTGACTTGGTGAGGCCGACCGTCAGCGAGAACGTTTCGTCCGGCTCTTCCATCACCATCACGTCGCTTTCGACCGGTGTTCCCACCGTGTGGCGCCAGACCTGATAGTCGCGGACGGCGTCATCAACACGCGTATAGAGGAAGACAGAACCGTCGGCAGACCAGGCAATGTCGGAGCCCGCGCCGGTCACGCTTTCGCCTGACACCTCGCCCGAGGCGATGTCGCGCACGAAAATCGTGTGAATCCGGTCGCCCGAGAAGTCGACGGCATAGGCAATCTTGCTGTTGTCGGGGCTGACCGACCAGTTGTTGAGATTGTACTGGTCATGGCCCTCGGCCAACTTGGTCACATCGAGGAGAACTTCGCGCGCATTCCCCTCGCCCGCTTTGGTGCGATAGACGGTCTCGTAGTCAGCGCCCTCCTCGTACACCGTCTCGTAAATGTAGCCGTTGTCGGTATAGGGGACGCTCTTTTCGGCGTCGTCGAGGCGCTCTGCCATCTCGGCATAGAGTTCGTCTTCCACCGGCTTCAGGCCGGCAAGCATCGCATCCGCATAGGCGTTCTCGGCCTCCAGATGGGCGATAACCTCGGGGTTTTCCTTCTCGTTCAGCCAGTAATAATTGTCGGTGCGGGTGATGCCGTGCAGCGCCAATTCGCGAGGCACGATTCTTGCGACCGGCGGGGTTGGCACTGCCACGCCCTCGCCCGATTCCGCCGCCACTGTGCCGGATTGGAACAGGGTCAAGGCTGACGCCGTCAGACCAAGGCCCAAAAAGAGGCCGAGAACCCGTTTCCGGCTTGATACAGAAATGCTCGCACGCGCCATGGCAGTACCGTTCTTCAAGGGGCCCCGTGATGCACGGAACCGCCGCCCCTGGGCCGGTTCGTGCCGTGTGGCGGCACATTACATGGGTTCGGCGGAATTGCACGGGGCTGCTCCCATCACATCCCGGTCATTTGCGGGTGAACGGGAGGTCTCATGCTGACCCTTGTGCGCCGCCCGCCCCGCAAGATCCGCCTGCGCGCGCTGGGCGCAGCCATTGGCGGCAGTATTCTGGCAGTCCTCATTGCGGCGATCCCTTCTTTGCTCGCTTGGAATGACCTGGTGCCGGAGGCATTTCTGGCGCGGTTGGAGCAGCTGGTCGTGGGCGAGACAGCACTTGCGCCGCTCACGCCATTTGCGATCAGCGCCCTGTCAATTTTCGTTTCGGTACTGGCAGCTCTCGCTTTCGGCGGACTGATCGGCATCCGCGCGGGCCTTCGCGCCAACAAGCGGATGGCGCGGCTTGTCGATACCGGCCGCATTGCCGCATTCGCATTGCCGGTGTTCCTGGCTGCGCCGTTGATGCTGCAGGCAGCCGCGCCCGAGGGAGGGCTTGCCCTTGGCATTGCGACAGCAACGACGTTCGTGGCGCTGCTTGCCCTTGCAGCCTCGATGGCCATGAATGTCACGCTGATCCGCCGCCGCGCGTTGCCGGACGAAGGTCCTGTGCTTGCCGGTGAAAGCGCGGGCTGGCTGCGCCGCAAAATCCTCAAGCGCGAGGCCCGCCGCGACTATCTGTTGCGCAGCCAGCGACTGTTCGGATGGGGCGTGGGACTTGCGCCGCTGACCGAGCAAGTCTTCGGCATTGATGGCGCAGGCCGTGCGTTGATGCGCGCCGCCGCCGACGGTGACACGCTGACGCTCTCCGCAGCCGCCCTTGTGCTGGGCGTGATCTTTGTTACGGGGGCAGGCCTTGTCCTTTTCCTCCATCTCATCATCGCGCCGGGCCGGGCCAGGCGCCAGCGCGACAGCATAAATTCAGCAAGCGGGCCAACGCGGGGGCGCCGTCGCGGCGATGCGATGCGCAGTTTCTTTGTGCTTGCGCTCTTCGGCTTCCTGATGGCCGGGCTTTGTGCGCTTGCGCTCTATGGGCCGGGTGTCCTGCCGGTACTTGCCGATCATGTCGCGCTGATCGAAGCCGCATCGACGACGCTCACCTTCACGCTGATGGCGCTGGTCGCGGCAGGGCTTGCCGCCACGATCCTTGCCCTGATGCTGTCGCTTGATTCCGGACTTGGCCGGATTGTCGATGCGCTGGCGGCATCAGCGGCAACGGCCCCGCCCTTTCTTCTGGCCATCATCATCGCGGCGATCATCGGCACGGATGATCTAGTGCTTCCCGCAGCGACAGCCGCGATCCTGTTCCCGCTGCTCTTTGCCATCATCCACCGCGCGGTCCTTCAGACCGGGCGCACCGGCTATGCAGAGGCCGTGCGGGTAAGCGGGGCTGGAGAGGGAACGATCCTTTTCCGCCATGTGCTGCCCAATGTTGCCGCCGTCGTGTTCTCCGCTATGCTGACACTCTTTCCTGCAGCGCTTCTGGCGATTTCCGCCCTCGACTTTGCGGGTCTTGGCGGCCTTGCGGATCCGCCCACGCTTGGCGAATTGATCGCGGATGCTTCCGGGCAAGGCTACAGCCTCGTCACCCTTCTGGCTGCCGGCGCCCTTGGCATTCTTCTTGCCCTTGCCGCATTGTCCACGGCGCGGCTTTCACGCCGCGAGGGTGGCCAGCCATGACACATGAGCCGGATGACATGCCGGAAATTGTGCCGGAAGAAATTCCTGCGCTGGATGCCGGCAGTCCTGCCGCACCGATCGAAGTCCCTGCGCCCGACACCATCATTGCTGTTCCGCCAGCCCTGGAGCTTGAAAATCTGGTCGTGACCGATGACAGCGGTGCGGCGCTTATCGGCCCCCTGACACTTGCCATCCAGCCGGGAGAAGTCGTCTGGCTCGACGCTGATGTCATCGCAGGGCGCGCACTTGCCTGTGTCGTTTCGGGCACCAACGGCTTTCCCCATGAGGGAGGCGTGCGCGTGCATGGCCTGTCGCCCAAGGAACGGGCGCAGGCAACCGGCATCATTTTTGATGATCCCGCGCGCGTATTGCCGCCGGGCGAAACTGCCGGTTTCATGATCGACCACATCGCGGTCACGCGGGCAGCACCCGAAGGGGCAAGCCGCATCCTTGATGCGCTCAAGGAGCTTGGCTTCCGCGACATCGGGGCCGCACGCAAGAAACTGCCCGGCGAGATCGCGCCGCGCGACCGGCACCGGCTGGTGGCCGCGCTTGGCCTTGCAGGCAAGCCGTCACTCGTCATTGCAATTGATCCGGGTGCCGAGCTTGAGGCGCTGGATCGCCTGCGCTTCCTTGAAGGCCTGTCTCGGCTGCGGCGGCGCATGGGCTTTGCGCTTCTTGTCATCACCGCGCGGCCGGGCGTTGCCGAAGCATTGGGTGCGCCGGGAACCGTCAGGCCGGAAGATGCCCGACGTGACCCGCGCGGCGGGCGGACGCAGCAGCAGGGCATCTCGTCCGTCATCCGCTTCGAGCAGGTGACGATTCCCGATTTGAACGAGCCGCGCAAACCGGTCGTCCGCAATCTCAGCTTTGACGCCGTGACGCGGCGTCCCTTGTGCATCTATTCGTCATCGCCCGAGGCGCGCCGCGCCATCGTGGACGCGATCCTGCGGCGGCGCGAGATCACCAAGGGCAAGATCCTGGTCGAGTCGATGAACAGCGAAGGGCTTTCGGGCGAGACGCTGCGGCGCATGCGCTGGCGGCTGGGTGCGGTCTGGCCCTATCGGCTGGGGACGCTTGACCCCATGCGCAGCGTCGGCGATGCGATACGTGAACCGCTCAAGACCCACGGCCGTGCGGCCAGTGACGAGCGGAACGCGCGCATGCAGGATACGATCGACGCCATCGGCATCAATCCCGATGATCTGTCACGGCGGCCCTATGAATTGTCGCCCCTGGACCGTCAGCGCGTGGCGCTGGCCCGCGCACTTATCCTGTCGCCGCCCGGCCTTGTCCTGTGTGATGCCACAGACGGCATGGCGCCGGCCGACCGGGACGCGTTCCTTGAACTTGCCTGCGCAACCGCGATGAAGAACCAGCTCGCACTTCTCATGGTGACGCACGACGCCGCAGATGCGCGCTTTGCCGACGACATCATCGTGATCCACGGTGGCGATGTGGTCGATGCCGGGCCGCCATCGCGCGTCTTCGGCAATCCGGTTGATCCCTTCACGGCCGCTGTCGGGCGGCTGGAGCGCCCCTTGGGGCCATTGGCCTCATCCCTCCTGCAAAATGGCGGAATCGTGCCGATTCTGACCGAGGTGCCCGGGCTGGATACGCCACTGCCGCCAGCGGACTTCCCGCAATCCATCTGACCCGATAGAAGACGCACCATCCGCATCGGAGGCCGTCCCTTCTTTGCGGAAAACGCCGCGCCTTTTCCCGCCGATGGATCGAGCCCCATGAAACTCTCCGACCCCACGCTTCTCAAATCACTGGCCTATGTCGATGGCGCCTTTGTCGGTGCCAAGGCGGGCGGCACGTTCAAGGTAACGAACCCGGTTGATTCAAGCGTGCTCGCCGAACTGCCCGACTTTCTGGAAGAGGACACGCGCGCGGCCATCGATGCCGCCGACGCCGCATGGGCGGGCTGGCGCAAAAAAACCGCCAAGGAGCGCGCGGCGATCATGCGCCGCTGGTACGAGTTGCAGATGCTCAACCAGGAAGACCTCGCCCGCATCATGACCGCCGAGCAGGGAAAGCCCCTGGCCGAGTCGCGCGGCGAAGTCGCCTATGGCGCATCGTTCGTCGAGTGGTTTGCCGAAGAGGGCAAGCGCATCTATGGCGACATCATTCCGCACAACGCGCCGGGGCGCCGCATCCTGGTGATGAAGGAACCCATCGGCGTTGTCGCCGCCATCACGCCGTGGAACTTTCCCAATGCGATGATCACGCGCAAGGCGGCGCCCGCGCTGGCGGCAGGCTGCCCCGTCATCGTCAAGCCTGCGGCGGAGACACCGCTCTCGGCGCTGGCATTGGCCGAGCTTGCCCATCGTGCAGGCATCCCAAAGGGCGTGTTCAACGTGATCACGTCCAAACATGCTTCGCGCGTGGGCAAGGAGCTGACCGGCAATCCAAAGGTGCGCAAGTTCTCGTTCACGGGCTCAACCGCCATCGGCAAGCTTCTGATGGCGCAGTGCGCGTCAACGGTGAAGAAAGTGTCGCTGGAACTGGGCGGCAATGCGCCCTTCATCGTCTTTGACGACGCCGATCTTGATGCGGCCGTCCAGGGCGCGCTCTCCTCAAAATTCCGCAACATGGGGCAGACCTGCGTTTGCGCGAACCGCATCCTGGTGCAGGACAGGGTGCATGACGAATTTGCCCGCCGCCTTGCCGCCGCTGCTTCGGCCATGAAGGTGGGGGACGGCATGGCAGAGGGCGTGGTGCAGGGCCCCCTCATCAACCGCGAGGCGGTCGAAAAGGTCGAAAGCCTGATTGCGGATGCGGTGAAACACGGCGCGGCGATTGCCACCGGCGGCAAGCGCCATAGTCTGGGCGCCACGTTCTTTGAGCCGACCGTGTTGACCGGCATCACACAGGCGATGGAAATCGCGCGCGAGGAAATTTTCGGGCCGGTTGCCACGCTATTCCGGTTCAAGACCGACGAAGACGCGATCCGCCTTGCCAACGACACCGAATACGGCCTGGCCGCCTATTTCTATGCGCGCGATCTGGGTCGCGTGTTCCGCGTGGCCGAGGCACTGGAATACGGCATCATCGGCATCAATGAGGGCATCATCTCGACAGAGGTTGCGCCCTTTGGCGGCATGAAGGAAAGCGGCATCGGCCGCGAAGGCTCGAAATACGGCATCGAGGATTTCATCGAGATGAAATATCTCGCGCTGGGCGGGCTTGGCGCGTGACAGAAGGGACGACACGCCCATGACCATCAAGTTCTATCACTCGCCGATGACCCGCGCGTTTACCGCCCTCTGGATGCTGGAGGAGACGGGCGCGCCCTACGAGATCGTGCGCCAGAACATCCGCGCGCCGGGCCACCCGGATGCCGCCTATCTTGTGATCAATCCGATGGGCAAGGTTCCTGCCATAGTCGATGGCGGCACGGGGTTTGGCGAGACCGCGGCGATCCTTCTCTATCTGGCAGACCGCTATGCGCCGGGACGCCTTGCGCCTTCGCTTTCCGATCCAAACCGCGGCCGCTTTTTGCAATGGCAGTTCTTCGCGCAGTCGGCCCTTGAGCCCGCGATGATGGAAAAGCGCAATGGCACGCCCACGATGCCCACCTCAGCAGGCTGGGGCGATTATGACCGCGCCTTTGGTGCGCTGGAAAAGGCGATGGTGCCGGGCCAATGGCTCCTGGGCGGCGACTTTACCTCGGCTGATCTCTCCATCGCCTCGCTCCTCATGTTCGGCATGAATTTCGGCATGATCGACAAACGCGACGCCTTTGTGGCATTCGCCGAACGCGCCCGTGCGCGCCCCGCCTTCACGCGTGCCTCCGACATCGAAGCCAGAGAAGCGACCAAGCCATGACCACCAATGCCGAATTGTGGAGCCGCCGCCAGAATGCCGTGCCGCGCGGCGTCAACACCGCGCACCCCGTCTTTGCCGCGCGCGCTGAAGGCGCGGAGATCTGGGATGTCGAGGGCAAGCGCTATATCGACTTTGTCGGCGGCATCGGCGTACAGAATTTCGGCCACCGCCATCCCAAGATCGTGGCGGCCATCGAAGGCGCGCTGAAGCAATCGATCCACACGGCGTTCCAGGTGAACGCCTATGAGAGCTATATCGCGCTGGCCGAGCGGCTGAACGCGCTGGCGCCGGTTGAAAAACCCGCCAAGACGATTTTCTTCACGACCGGCGCGGAAGCGGTCGAGAACGCGGTCAAGATCGCGCGCGCAGCCACCAAGCGGCCGGGCGTCATCGCCTTCTCGGGCGGGTTCCACGGGCGCACCTTCATGGGCATGGCACTGACGGGCAAGGTCGTTCCCTACAAGACGGGCTTTGGCCCCTTCCCCGGCGACATTTACCGCCTGCCCTTTCCCATCGAGAGCCATGGCCACACCGCGGCGCACGCGATGGAAGCGCTCGATCACCTCTTCAAATTCGATATCGAACCGCAGCGCGTGGCGGCGATCATCCTTGAGCCCGTGCAGGGCGAAGGCGGCTTCTATGTCGCGCCCTTCGGCTTCCTGAAAGAACTGCGTGCGGTCTGCGACAGACACGGCATCCTGCTGATTGCCGATGAAATCCAGTCGGGCTTCGCGCGAACGGGAAAGTTTTTTGCCATCGAGCATTCGGGCATTACGCCCGACCTTATCACGACTGCAAAGTCGATTGCGGGCGGTTTGCCGCTGTCAGCAGTCATCGGCCCTGCCCGCTTGATGGATGCGCCGGAGCCGGGCGGCCTTGGCGGCACCTATGCGGGCAATCCGCTCGCCTGCGCTGCCGGCCTTGCCGTGCTTGACCTCATCACGGAGGAGAACATCCTTGAGAGGAGCGTGAAGCTCGGCGCCAAGCTCAAGGACAGGCTCGGCGCCCTGCAACGCCGCAATGACCTTTTGCCCATCGATGACGTGCGCGGGCTCGGCGCGATGATCGCCTTCGACATTGTGAAGGACCGCGTCAGCCGCGAACCCGATGCGGATGCAACCAAACGGCTGGTCGAGCGGGCGCGCGCCAACGGCCTCATCCTTCTCACCTGCGGCCTCTATGGCAACGGCATCCGCATCCTGGTGCCGATCACGGCGCAAGACGCGCTGATTGACGAGGGCATGTCCCTGCTTGAGAAAAGCCTTGGAGAGGCCGCCCGCCCATGATCCCGCGCTATGCACGCAAACAGATGACCGATATCTGGGAGCCGCAGACGCGGTTCCGCATCTGGTTCGAGATCGAGGCCCATGCGGCTGATGCGATGGCATCGCTCGGCGTCATCCCCAAGGATGCCGCCGCCCGCGTCTGGGAGAAGGGCCGCAATGCCGTGTTTGATGTGGCGCGGATCGACGCCATCGAGCGCGAAGTGAAGCACGACGTGATTGCCTTCCTTACGCATCTCTCGGAGATCGTCGGGCCGGAGGCGCGCTTTGTCCATCAGGGCATGACGTCTTCGGATGTGCTGGACACCTGCCTTGCCGTCCAGCTCACGCGCGCCGCAGACCTTCTGATTGCGGGCGTTGACCGCGTGCTGCATGCGCTTGCGACCCGCGCGAAAGAGCACAAGTTCACGCCCATGATCGGGCGCAGCCACGGCATTCATGCCGAACCCGTGACATTCGGGTTGAAGCTTGCGGGCTTTCATGCCGAGTTTGCCCGCGCACGCGCGCGCCTTCAGGCCGCACGTGCCGAGATCGCCACCTGCGCCATTTCGGGTGCCGTCGGAACCTTTGCGCAGGTCGATCCGCGGGTCGAAGTGCATGTGGCGGCAAAGCTTGGCCTTGCCGTCGAACCTGTCTCGACCCAGGTGATCCCGCGCGACCGGCACGCCGCGTTCTTTGCGCATCTGGCCGTCGTTGCCGCCTCCATCGAGCGGCTGGCAACCGAGATCCGGCACATGCAGCGGACGGAAGTTCTGGAGGCGGAAGAGTTCTTCAGCGCGGGCCAGAAGGGCTCCAGCGCGATGCCGCACAAGCGCAATCCGGTACTCACCGAGAACCTTACCGGCCTTGCGCGCATGGTGCGCGCCTATGCGCAGCCGGCGCTTGAAAACGTGGCGCTATGGCACGAACGCGACATCAGCCATTCCAGTGTCGAGCGCTATATCGGCCCGGATGCCACCATCACGCTCGACTTTGCGCTCAACCGGCTTGCCGATGTGGTGGAAAAGCTTGTCGTCTATCCCGAGCGGATGAAGCGCAATCTCGATCTTTTGGGCGGGCTCGTTCATTCGCAGCGCGTACTTCTGGCGCTTACCCAGGCAGGCGTGGGCCGCGAAGAATCCTATACCCTCGTCCAGCGCAACGCGATGCCGGTCTGGGCCAGTATGCAGAGCGGCACGACCGGCCCCTCGTTCCTTGAAAATCTCAAGGCCGACAAGGATGTCGCACGCGCGCTCTCACCGGCGCAGATCGAGGCGCTGTTTGATCTCGAACATCATTTCCGCCATGTAGAGACAGTGTTTGCCCGCGTGTTTGGCGCTTGAACAAAAAGGCCGCCCCGAGGGGCGGCCTTTGCGTCAGGAGTGTTGCTCCGCTTAGCCACGGAAGAGCGACAGGATCACCTGCGGTGCCGCGTTGGCAATCGAGAGGGCCTGCACACCCAGCTGCTGCTTCACCTGAAGCGACTGGAGGCGGGCGCTTTCAACCGCGAGATCGGCGTCCACAAGATTGCCGACACCGGCGCGCAGCGTATCTTCCAGCTTGGTGACGAAGTTGAGATGCGTCTCCAGCTTCTTCGAGACCGAGCCGATGCGGGCGAGCGCCGCGTTGACGTTGGTCAGGCTCGCCTGCACGTCCGAAATGGCGTTCTGGGATGCAGTCAGGCTGGACAGTGAGAGCGTCGACGCCATGGTCAGGATGGCGCCGCCAAGGCTGAGCGACTCGCTTGTCACGGTGATCGAGTTCTGTGCATCCGCGTCGGCGAGCACGGCAATGCCTGCCGGCAATGAGCCGTCGAGCAGATTGGCGCCGTCAAACTCGGCATTGTCGATGATGGTCTGGACCTGGCCCATCAGGGCGCGGAAGTCCTCGTTCAGGGCATCGCGGCTGGCGGTATCAATCGAACCGTCGGCGGCGGCCACGGCCTTCGCCTTCATCTCGACCAGAAGGTCGGAGATCGATTCACCCGCGGCCAGCGCCACATCCGAGATCGACATCGCGCGGTTGATGCTTTTCTGCACGGCATCAAGCGCACCAATGTCGCCACGCATGTTCTGCGCGATGGCATAGACGGCGCCGTTGTCCTTCGCGCTGGCAACCTCAAGACCGGTGTTGATGCGGTTCTGGGTCTGCTCAAGCATGCGGCCGGTCGCGTTCAGATTTTGCAACGCCACCATGGCGCCGATATTCGTGTTGACTGACATCGTCATCGGTTGTCGCTCCTTCATGCGGGTCCGGCGGACCCGGACGGTTCAGAAATTCGATGCGGCCCAAAGCCGCCCGAAAAGGAATGAGCAACCATGATGCCAAGTCACGGCACCGCAACACGCTGATTTGATTTGGTTATTTTCCGGGTAATCTTTCGCCCGGCAGATTATGCCCGGCAAGCCCGATCATCGGGCGGCAAGTTCGGCTGAATCAGCCGTCAGGCGCGCTGGTCCACCAGCATCCCTTCGAAATCACGCATGAAGCGGATCACCGCCAGCATGTCCTCACCGGGATATTGGTGGATGACATCGCCGGTCTCGCGGTCAATTGCCCGATAGACAAAAGTGCCGGTCGCCGCATCCTTGTCGATGGAGAGGCGGGTTGCCGTATTCATGAGCTTGGGGGTCAGGGACCGCAGCGTGCGCTCCAGCGCCTCGACGGCCTCAGGCGGCGGGCTGTCCGGCGGTGCAACGGCTGCACGTGCGCTTTGCGCGGGTCCGGGTGCCTGCCGCAACATCTCGCCTTGCGCCTGCACGACAGGCGAGACGGGGGAAGTGCTGGCGGCGTTCTGGATGGACCCTGACATGACACATTACCCTTGTACGCAACGCAACTCATCGACGCTTTCGTCCCCGCTCCTCGTTGGGGAGAATTTGTGCGGCGGAGGGGACGGCGCCGGAGATACGCACCGGACGCCGCCTCCCTCAACCAACGCACAGACATGCTTACGCAACTACGCAACAAGTACTCTCGTGACTTCTTCCGGCTTAACGGAAGAGGCCAAGAACGATGCTCGGCGCCGAATTGGCGATCGAGAGGGCCTGCACGCCCAGCTGCTGCTTCACCTGCAGGGCCTGCAAACGGGCGCTTTCCACGGCGAGGTCAGCATCCACGAGGTTGCCGATACCGCCACGGAGCGTGTCCGACAGCTTGCCGACGAACGAGTTGTGCACTTCGAGCTTCTTGGACGACGTGCCAAGGCGCGCGAGCGCGTTGTTCACGTTCTGCAGCGAGGCTTCAACATCCGAGAGGGCGTTTGACGCGCCGGTCTGGGTGTCAATCGCCTGGGTCGAAGCAACCGAGACGATCGAGCCGCCCAGCGACAGGTCTTCGCCCGCGACGGTGATCGAGGACGCGCCGTCCGACGACGCCAGCGCGGCGATCGAGGTTGAGGTGCCGTCCACGAGGTTGACGCCGTTGAAGGTCGCGTTGGCGGCGATCGTGGCGATCTGGTTGCGCAGGGCCACGAAATCCTCGTTCAGCGCTTCACGGCTGGCGGTGTCGAGCGACACGTCGGAAGCGGCGAGCGCCTTTTCCTTCATGTCGATCAGGAGGTCAGAAATCGCTTCGCCAGCGGCCAGCGCCGTGTCAACGGACGACACTGCACGGTCGAGGCTCTGCGACACGGCGCGAAGGCCGGCGACGTCGCCACGCATGTTCTGGGCAATGGCGTAAACCGCGCCGTTGTCCTTGGCCGATGAAACCGCCATGCCGCTGTTGATGCGGCTCTGGGTCATCGACAATTCGTCATTGGTCTTGTTGAGGGACTGGAGCGCCACCATGGCGCCGACATTGGTGTTCACACTCAGCATTTTGCACTCCGTTCTGGTTCGACAATGTTCAATCGGAACAGTGGGCGTTTTGCCCGCGGGGCGTTTTGCCCCGGTCTTCCAAAAGGCAACCCATGTGCCAGCCTTGTCTTAATCGCGGTTCACCATCGAAGCTGTTGCGGGCAGGATCATTCATTCCCGGCAAACCATTCCGGCCTGCACATGCTGCCGGGCAAGAATTGCCGGGTCGGCAAACTCTGCCGGGCAAGGATTGCCGTCGCGGCAAATCTTGCCGGGTGTGACAGGCCCAACCCATTGAAAAGACGTGATGAATATCCGGTTAAAAAGGAAGGGCGGAACCGTTACCGGTTCCGCCCCAGGTTTCATGCGCCCGTTTGACCAGGCCCTTCTTCCGCTTCGATCAGCGGAAGAGCGACAGGACGATCTGCGGTGCGGAATTCGCGATCGACAGGGCCTGCACGCCAAGCTGCTGCTTGACCTGCAAGGACTGAAGACGCGCGCTTTCCACCGCAAGATCGGCATCAACCAGGTTGCCGATGCCGCCACGCAGCGTGTCCGACAGCTTGCCGATGAAGTTCTGGTGGATTTCCAGCTTCTTGGCCGACGTGCCGAGACGCGCGAGCGCCTCGTTGACATTTTGCAGCGAGGCATTGACGGCGGTCAGTGCGGTTGCCGCGCTCGTCTGGGCGCTGATCTCCTGTGTTGAAGCCACAGTCAGGATCGTGCCACCCAGCGAGAGGTCTTCCGAACTCACGGTGATCACCGACGAACCGTCGGCCGAAGCCAGCGGCGTGATGTCGGTCACCGAGCCGTCCACAAGGTTGACGCCATTGAAGACTGCGTTGGTCGTGATCGTCGCGATCTGCTGACGCAGGGCCACGAAATCCTCGTTCAACGCATCGCGGCTTGCCGTGTCGAGCGACACGTCCGAAGCCGCAAGGGCCTTCTCCTTCATGTCGATCAGAAGGTCCGAAATGGCCTCGCCGGCGGCGAGGGCCGTGTCGACCCCACTGATGGCACGGCCGATGCTCGTATCGACCGCGCGCAAGCCTGCAACTTCGCCACGCATGTTCTGCGCAATCGCATAGGTCGCGCCGTCGTCCTTGGCGGACGCGACGTTGAGACCGGTGTTGATGCGATTCTGGACGGTCGCCATGTCGTTGTTGGTCTGGTTCAGGGATTGGAGGGCGATCATCGCCCCCATGTTGGTGTTGACGCTCAGCATGTCAGTTCCCATTCTGGTTTGAGATGAGCGAGCCTTTTGCTCGCGGAACCCGGGTTGAGGACGGGTCCAGCAGAATCACTTTCAATCGCCATGCCATGATTGGCGGCGACCGGCGTTCTCAACGTATTGAATCAGAAGGGATTTTTATGGCCGAACGCTGGTCGGCGCTGGCCGGACGCGGCAGGATCTGCCGCCCGGCAAATCCGCCGGTCAGATCGTGCCGCAAGGAGGCAAGGCGGGCCGACGCGTCAGCGCGACGCCTGCATCGTCTGGCGCTGGGCCAGGCCCTGCATGATCGTGCGGTTGATGTCGGTCAGGGGATCGACCGGCGCGTTCTCGCGCATCACGCGGCTTGAATATTTCGCCACCCAGATCGACAGGGAGACGATCTGCGCGCGCAGGCCATTCGGCAGGCGATTGTCGCCATTGGCGCAATCCATTGCCAGCGTCGACCACATCTGGCGGTTCCAGTCGATGGCGGCAATCACGCGGCGGTCGCTGCGGGGAAGCGGGGCTGCTTCCATCAGCGCGCGCGTGACATCGGCAAAGAGCCTGAACTCCGTGCCGCGGCTGTCTTCGGTGACCTTAACCGCCTGCTGATAGGCTTTCAGGGACATAGGCCAGCCTTTCCTGCTCAAAATCGAAGAGTTTGCGGACGCGGTTCAGCGCCTTGTAATAGTCGCCGGCAAGCACGTCCTTCGAGATCGCCACGCAGGACGCAAGCACGTCGCCGCTTTCGACGACGTCCATCAGCTCGCCCAGGCGGTCGGCAAACTCGCCGTGATAGCGCCCGGCACTGTCGGGCTCGAGATACATCATCATCACGGGGAAATAGATGCGCTTGACGGGCGTATCCGCCTCGTCGGCCTGAAGGATGTCCTTCTCGCGCAGGATGGACGCCTTGTTGTGCACGACAAGACTGGAGCGGTGGTCGCCATTGGTGATGACAACGCCGTTCACGACAAACTTCTCATGCGGTTTCAGCGACAATTTGAGCGGCATGGCGGGATCCTGTCAGCTTTCTGCCCTGCCGGATGGCCCAGCAGCCTTTGTGCCGGAGCGGATGCAACCGCTCGCGTTCGGTGTGACATTAGCCATGCATGGTTAAAGCGCGGTCAACGCGATGCTCCCGCCACGCGCTTCACGCCGCCTTAACCACATCCCGCCAGACTTAAGAAGATGTTCACCCTGCCGGAGATGCGGGCGATGCACGACGATGCCGCGATGACAGCGCCGGAAGAGGCGCGTGCTTCCGAAGAGAAGTTCACTGCCAATGCGGACCTGGGCGCAATAGAAGGCGCGCTCGGCCGGGCGGAAGCCTTTGCCCGGGCATCGACGACGCATGCAGCAGGCGTGGACACAAGGGCGCGTGTCGCCTCAAACAAGATCCTCGCGCGTGCCATCGGCGCCTATCGCAAGAACAACTACAAGAAAGCGGCGCTGCTCGCCCTTGATGCAACGCGCGCCGACACCACCAATGCCCACGCCTTCCATGTGCTGGCGCTTGGCCTTGAAAATCTGGGGCAGCTCTACAAAGCGCTGCAGATGTATGAGCGCGCCTACAGGCTAGGCGGCGACGATTGCGACCTCTTCATCAATCTGGGGCTTGTGGCCTGGCGGCTCGGCATGCTGCCTGCGGCCGAGACGCTGCTCCGCCGGGTGATCGCCATCAATCCGCTCCACGTTCTCGCGTGGAACAATCTTGGCGGCGTCCTGCGCGATGCCGGACGGCATGTCGAAGCCATCGACGTCGTGCGCGAGGCGATCAATGTCCATCCGGGGGAAACGCAACTCTGGAACACGGTCGGCACGATCATGATCGAGCAGGCCGAGTGGGCACAGGCCGAGACATTCCTTGCAGAATCCGCGCGGCTTGATCCCGGGAATGGCCGCGCCTTCCACAATCTGGGCAATGCGCTCACGCATCTCTCGCGTTTCGACGAGGCGATTGCCGCATTCGACAAGGCGATGCGCCATGCCGCCTCACCGCGCGACCACGCGGAAAGCGTAATGGCGCGCGCGTTGTGCCTGATGTCGATGGGCTGCGTGGCCGAGGGCTTCGATGCCTATGCGGGGCGGCACAACCGCCTCACCAAAGGTTCGTCGCTCTATGCCATCAACGGCACGGTCTGGCAGGGCGAGGACCTTGCGGGCAAGCGTGTCGGCATCATCTGCGAGCAGGGGCTGGGCGACGAGATCATGTTCGCCGAGACCATTCCCGATGTGCTCGCCGCCATCGGCCCCACCGGCTCATTGATGATTGCATGCGAGCGGCGGCTGGTGCCCCTGTTCCAGCGCTCATTCCCCGAGGCCTTGTGTGGCCCCTATCAATTGTCGCAGTCGAACGGCAAGGCGATCCGCAGTGCTGCGTGGATGAATGCCGAAGGTCCGCTGGATTTCTTCTTTCCCGGTGGCGATGCGCTCAGGCACATGCGGCGCGATGTGGCGTCATTTCCGGGACGCGCCTTCCTTCTGCCCGAACCTGCGTGCGTGGCAGCCTTCCGTGAGCAGCTTGCAACCCTTGGCCCCAATCCAAAGATCGGCATTTGCTGGCGCTCGATGCTGACGACCGGCCAGCGCCGGAAATATTTCCGCAATGTAGATGCCTGGGCGCCGCTCCTGCGCGTGCCGGGCGTCAGCTTCGTCAATCTGCAGTATGGCGATTGCGCCGAAGAGCTTGCGCACGCGCGTGACGCACTCGGCGTGGACATCCACCAGATGCCCGGCCTTGATCTCAAGAACGACCTTGATCGTTCGACCGCCCTTTCGGCAGCACTTGATCTTGTGATTGCAGCCCCCACCGCAGCGGCCGCGCTGGCGGCGGGTGCTGGTGCCGAGACATGGTTTGTCGCGATGGGGCGTGTGTGGCCGCAACTTGGCACCGATCATTATCCCTGGTACCGCGCCACGCGCGTCTTTGCACCTGAGCGCTTTGGCGATTGGGAAGAGGCGATGGGCGCGGCGACGGCGGCGCTTCAAGCGTTCGCATGCCAGTCACGTACCGGGTTGCCCGCAAAAGCCGCCTGATCAATCGTTTGCTACAAAGCGCACCATCGCGCTGGCACTGCGGCCGGCCGCATCGATGACCGTGATACGCGCAAAGCCCTCACCCTCGGGCGTGAAGGTGGTCGTCTGGTAGAGCGGAGGCTCGGGCAGCATCTCGCCATTGACGATCCAGCGCAGCGGCGCCGTGCCGCCTTCGGCGCGCAGGACCAGCGGGCGCTCCTCCTCGTTGGCCTCAAAGGCCACCGTTGCGCCATCGGGCGGAAAGGCAATCGAGGGTGGCGGCGCCACGCGCACCATGCCCTGCACCGGCGCATGGAGACGCTGGAAACGGCGAAGGCCGGGCGGCAATTCACCTGCAGTCGCGGCTGCAATCACGTCAACGGGCGGCGTGTCGGCGCGCGGATCTTCCGGCGGCAGCACGTCGAAGATCTTCAGCATCAGAGGTGCGGACTCGTTGCGCCCGAAACGACCGGGGCGGGTTGAGCCATCCGCGCGCCCGGCCCAGACTCCCACCGTGTAGCGATCAGAAAAGCCGATCGCCCAGGCATCGCGATAGCCATAGGAGGTGCCGGTCTTGAAGGCGACGGCGCGGGCGCGTTCGATGCCCTGCCCCATCGCCCATTCATCCGGCAGGGGACTGCCGCGCAGGATGTCGGTCAGGTACCAGGCTGCAGCCGGGCCAAACAGGCGCTTGGCGGGTGCGTCAGGCGGCACATCGCGGCGGAACCGCAGCGGCTCGGCCATGCCGGCGCCGGGAATGGCCGTATAGAGCATCACGATATCGGCAAGCGAAATGCCGACACCGCCGAGCGCAATCGGCAGCGAGGGTGTTGCCCATGACGACGGCAATTCAAGCCGCGCGCCAGCCTGCCGCAAAGTGGCTGCCATGCGCACCGGTCCGACGCGTTCGAGTATCTGCACCGCCGGCACGTTCAGCGAATGCTGGAGTGCATCGCGGATGGTGACGGTTCCCTGATAGTCGCGGTCGAAATTGCGCGGCGTATAGCCTTCAAAAGTGATGGCCGCATCGTCGATCAGGGTTGCCGGGTGAATCACCAGATCGTCAAAGCCGAAACCATAGATGAAGGGCTTCAGTGCCGAACCGGGAGAACGGATGGCGCCGGCAAGGTCAACATAGCCGGCCACGCCCCAGTAATTGGCGCCGCCCGCATAGACGATCACCTCATGCGTTTCGTTGTCCACGACGATGGCCGCAAAATTGGCGCCGTCGCGCACGAACTGGAGCTCACCGGAAAGGAGGCGCTCCACGTTCTCCTGGATGCGGCGGTCAATCGTGGTTGTGATCCGTTCGCCGGGTGAGGCGCGGCGCTCCAGCCGGTCGGCCAGATGCGGGGCGAAAAACGGCATCGCGCCGCGATCCGCGCGCAAGGGATCGTCCATCGCCTCGCGCGCTTCCTCGCACGAGATCGCGCCCCGCTCGCAGAGGACCTGCAGGACGCGGTTGCGCCCCTTCAAGGCCGCATCGGGATTGCGGTCGGGCCGCAGGCGTTCAGGTGATTGCGGCAGGGCGACCAGCAGGGCTGCCTCGGACAGCGTAAGCCGCCTTGGCTCCTTGCCGAAATAGATGAGCGATGCAGCGCGCACGCCTTCGATGTTGCCACCGAAGGGCGCGAGCGTCAGGTAGATGCCGAGAATCTCGTCCTTGCTGAACCGCGCTTCCAGCTGAAGGGCGCGCGTCATCTGCGCAAATTTCCGGACAAGGCCGCTGCCGCCCGGTTCCAGCAAGCGCGCGGCCTGCATGGTCAGTGTAGACGCACCCGACACCACCCGCAGGTTCGACAGGAACTGCCAGCCTGCGCGTGCAACGGCGATCGGATCAATGCCCGAGTGTCCGGAAAAACGCTGGTCCTCGTAGGCGACCAGAAGGCGCAGATAGCCGGGATCAACATCTTCGGGCCGTGTCGCCAGACGCCAGATGCCGTCCTTGGCAAGATAAGCGCGCAGCATGCGGCCATCGCGGTCCTCGACAACGGTCGAGCGGTCAAGGGTGCGCGAGAGATCGGGCGGAAAGACACGGTCGGCGGCCAGAATGGCAAAGAGCGCGCCGATGACGGCAAAGGCCGCCATCGTTGCGCGCTCCCGGGTTACTCGCGGCCAGAACCTCACACCAATCCTCAGTCCTGCATTTCAACCTGCCGCCTTCGGGACAGGGCTTGTGGCCCTGCCCCGCTTGGCGGACTTCAGTCAGCTGCCGTGATCGACACCGACGACAGCGCGGTGCGGCCGATGATCTGCGGCGCATACATGTCTTCCACCTGCGCGGCCGGCAGGGTGAAAGTGCCGGGCGTGATCGCACGCACGACATAGGCAACGGTAAAGACCGGGCGCACCTGGTTCACCGACGGGTCGGTCGAACGCCAGCTTGAGCCGACCGTGAAGGTTGCCACGAAACGGTCATCACGCGCGACCACCGAACTTGTGGAGGCAAGCGTCGGCAGGAACGGATAGACACTGGAGCCATCCTCGTTCCGGCGCACAGCCCCTTCGATTTCCCAGCCCGCAGGCAGGAGATCGAGCACCGCCATCTCGCGGTACAGGTTGTTGGACAGTTGGCCCGAGACCACCACGATGGCGCGGTCATTCTGGCGCATCGTCGCCAGATTGAGCGGCGTGCCGTCAAGCGAAAGCACCATCTTGTTGACCGACAGGCCCGACGCCATCGGCGGCAAAGGCGCAGCCGGGGCCCCCGAGACCGATACCGTGCGATAGAGCGTCGCCGCGCCGGTGTTCGTCACCGTCACGCCGCTGAGAACCTCGGCGTCGGCCGGCAGGATGGTGACGGCATTGCCGCCCGTCTCCGCCGTGGTGCCGGTGATGCTGAGTGACACCGGCTGGGCCTGGGCGAGCAGCTGGCGCTGGGCCAGCAGCATCCACGCCTTTTCCTGCGTGGTCGTCCAGTTGAGCGACAGGTTGAACTCGCGCGTGCGGTTCAGCAATTGCAGCACGAGACTGTTGTCGTTCACTTCGGCTGCAACGGCGGTCAGACCCGAGACATCGCGCAGCATCGAGCCGTAGCCCGTCGAGATGTAGGTCAGCGGTTGGGCCGACAAGGCGTTGTCACGCGCACGGCCAAAGGCGATGTTCGCGCGCGAACGGTCACCAATCGCCAGCAACGCTGCGCCCAGCATGCCATCGCCCAGGGGATTGCCGATCGAGGCGCCCGACGTATCGGCGAAGTAGCGCAGATCGCCGGGGATCACCTGACCGGAACGCGCCAGAAGGTAATAGGCATAGGCGCGCGCGATGTCGGGACGTCCCTCGGACGCCGCCACGCCGCGCAGCCACTTCAGGGCACGGTCAATGCCATCCTGCGGCACGACATAGGACCCCTCTGCACGGGCGCGCATCAGGAAGTCCACCGCAAAGGCACCGATGAAGGGGTCCGCCTCGTCGCCGAGGAATGACCACATGCCGAAGCCGCCGGACCATTGCTGCATGTCGAGGATGCGGTCGATGGCACCCTGCACACGGTCGTGCATGGTGTTGTCAACCCGCAGGCCCGCTGCACCTGCCACATCATTGAAGACGAGCAGCGGCATCGCACCGCTGGTCGTCTGCTCAAGGCAGCCATAGGGGTAGCGGTCGAGCCATTTCATCATGCCGGCCACGTTGTCGTAGCCCTGCACGCTCGACACGTTGAGCGAGAGGCTGGTCGAACCCGGCACGAATTGCGAAAGGATCGTCGCCGGCAGCGTGTAGGACGCTCCCGGTGCCAGCGTCGCCACCTCGTCCACCGATTGGGTGAGCTGCGCCGGACGCACTTCAATCGGCCAGGCGCGGTCAATCTTCATGCCGCCGGGACCTTCCAGCGTCAGGTTGATCGTGCCGATGCCTGCACCCGCGGCAGTCAACGTCACGGGCAGAAGCTCGCGCTGGTTGACACCGAGATTTTGCGACAGGCGCACTTCGCCGCCCTGGGCTGCAACCGTGCCCGAAGCGCGGACCGTCACCGTGTAATCGCCCGCCGGTCCCGCCACGTTGTGGAGGTTGAGGCCGACGCTTGCCGTATCGCCGGGTGCAAGGAAGCGCGGCAGGATGACTTCCGCCACCACATCGTCGCGCACAGTCATCGGCTTTGAGCCCTGACCCACGCCGCTGGCCGACCAGGCCACCGCCATCAGGCGCAGCTCGCCGTTGAAGTCCGGCACATCGAAGGTGACCGAGGCCTTGCCGTCACTGTCGAGGGCAACAATGCCCGAGTAGAGGGCAACGATCCGCTGGGGCACGACCGAAAGGCCGCGACCGCCCATGCTGTCACCACCCGAGCGCAACTCGCCGAGCTGCACAAGATCGGTCTCGATCAGGCGGCCATAGTCGTCGCGCATGTCGAGGCCAAGACGGCGGCGGCCGAAATAGAAGCCGGCCGCATTCGGGCTCTTGAAGTCGGTGAGCTGGAGCACGCCTTCGTCAACGGCGGCCAGCGTCACATAGGCTTCGCCTTGCGCGTTGGCGACCGTCAGCGGCACGGTGACCGACTGCCGCGGTGCGATCACATCCGGGCTTTCAATGGTCACATCCATCGTGCGCGGGCGGTTGTCGACACCGATCCAGGTAAGACCGATGGCGCGCACCGGCGCCTTTGACAGCGCCGAATCCAGCGGACGGTAATGCGTCACCAGCACATAGGCGCCCGCCCCCCATTCCGCGCGGACCGGGATATCGACGGTTGCGCCGTCGGCGGGCACGTCGATCACTTCGCTTGAGAAGATGCGGTCACCCGCCACCACCACCAGCGCCTTGCCGTCGGTGTTGGGTGTGATGCGCACTTTGGCTGTCGAACCGGCCGCGTAGTCATTCTGCTCGGCTTCAACCGCGAGGCGATCCGGACGGTCGCCGGTGGACGACGCACCCCAGCCCGACCAGAAGCGGATCGAGGTCGATGCGCCGGTGGCGGCATCGGTCACCGTCAGGCGATAGGTGCCCCAGGAGAGCACCTGGCCAAAGATTGCAGGCGCGCCTGCTTCGATGTTGACCGTCTGGCCGGCCACGATGCGGTCGCGCACGATGCGCTCATAACGCCAGTTACCGTCAACCGTGTACCAGTGATAGTCCACGTTCTCGTTGACGAGCTCCAGCGTGACATTGGGCAGCGCCACAAGCTGGCCATTGGCATCGACGGCGACGATCTCGAACTTCGCCTCGCTGCCTTCAGCGATCTCGTATTCAAAGAGCGGACGGATGCCGATCATCACATTGCGCGTGCGCACGGGCACGCGGACCTCGCGCGCCGTGGTGCGGCCGCCGGGTTCATGCATCGCGACGCGCATGGTCGCGATCAGGGGCAGGGTCGTATCGGGCACCTGATCGAAGATTGCGGTCGCCGACGAGCGGCCTTCGGCATCGGCGGTCGTGACGTCGATGACGCCCATCACCTCGTCGAACATCTCGTCCACGCGGCCAAAGCTGTAACCGGCAAGGTCGGGGAACGGATTTGTGTCGCGCGTGATGCGGTATTCGCCCTCACCCGTCAGGCCGGCGCCGGTTGCGCCATAGAGGAAGCGCGTCATCACATCGATGGTCGCACTGCCACCGGTCGAGACCCAGGTCTCGCGCGGCGTCAATTCGACCTTGAGGCGCTGCGGCACGAAGTCCTGCACGTCGAACTGCACGCGGCCAATGGCTTCGCCATCGACATCGGCATAGGCAGCAGCACTCCAGCGACCGCGCGGTGCGCCCGACGAGAGCGTGAAGGATTGCGCAAAGCCGCCCAATTGCTCGTCATTGAGCACGTAGCGGCGGAACTCCTGCCCGTCGGGCTTGGAGACGATCAGCGTCACCGGCATGTCGCCAAGCGCATTGGCGGTGAAGTCACGCAGCAAGCCGGTCAGATAGACCGTCTCACCCGGACGATAGATGCCGCGGTCGAGATAAAGAAAGGCATCGGCCACATCGGGGATGGAACGGCCTTCCACGCCGCGATCCGACAGGTCAAAGGCGGAACGCCGCAGGTCGATATAGGCGAAATCATCTCCCGCACGCGCGGTGATGACGGCAGGTTCATTGCCGCCGGCGCCCGAGACCATCGCATTGGTGAAGTTGGCGCGACCATCGGAATCGGTTGTTGCCTCGCCAAGGATTTCGTTGTTGCGCGCGACAAGCTGCAGCTTGACGCCCGCCATCGTCTCGGCGCCCGAGAAATTGCGCGCAAAGACGGTGAGCCCGTCCTCGCCCGCAAAAGTCGTCAGCGCAACATCGGTGTTGATGATCCACTGGGCGGCGATGGGATCCCAGTCCCATTCGGATTCACGCTCGTCACGGGCGGCATCCTTGGCGATCACCAGATAGACGCCGGGGGGCTGGTCCTTGATGACGTCGCCGACGGGGAATGCCGTGCGCACGGCCATGTTGCGGCCACCGGCCACCACCATCTGGCCTTCCCAGATGAGCGAGCCTTCGTCCTGCTCGTAGCCGTTCGACTCGTAGCTGTAAACTTCGCGCTGCTCGAGCACGTAGCTCGAAAGCCGCGCCAGCATGCGCTCGCCCACGCGGACAACGCGGATGTTGAGCTTGTCCACATTGACGGTCGTGATCGGCACGCCGCCCGCATTGCTGCGCGGCAGGATGAAGCCTTCACCGAAGGCAACGGACGACGGCCGGTCGCGCAGCGCAACGGGGATCGTTTCGGTCAGCGTCAGCTTTTCGCCATTGGCGGCGGGAAGGCCTTCGCGGATTTCGAGGGCGTATTCGTCGTTGAAAGCGAGACCCTGGATGCAGAGCCGGTTGTCGCTGACACGCAGCGCCATGTCGGCTTCGGGCTCGAAGCGCAGATAATCCTCGTAACGCACCGATCCGTCGGCGACGAGATTGCGCGTGAAGACGAGGCAGGCCTCGGGCGTGTCCTGCCCTGTCTCTGTCTCGAGGCGGCGGAAAGCAAAATCGGGAAGGTCGGTATCAGCGACGGGCGGCGTGGTGACGCGCGTGGTGCCACTCGAGTCGGTTCCAGCCGTCGTCGTACCGGTCGTGCCGGTGGTGGAACCCGTCGTTGTCGACGACGTGCCGAAAATGTCGCCAAGGAATGGCACATAATCGCGCGCGACATAGACGCCCGCTGCCAGTGCGACAACACCTGCCGCAACCGTGCCGATCAACTTGTTCATGAAGACCCCCGAAATTTCTGCGTGCGGAAACGGTTCCGCCCGAACATTCACCACTTCACACTGCCGTGACAGCCTAGCGACGATTCTTGGCGTCGCCAGTGTCAGGGCGGCAAAAACAATGCGCGACCAAGTGGCACGCTGCGCCTGCTCTATGGCTGCAACATGGCATAATCGGCGAATTCCTGCGCTTTCATGTGATGCAGGATCGTCACACTCTTCTGCAGTGCAGCATGGGGGCACGGTAGATATTGCACCGCACAGGCCACTAAAGTCCCGACTCGCGCGCGTCTGTGCGCTATCACGCGGCAGGTCCAACTTCGCAGATGGCCGGACCGCATCCAGGGGGAGTGACGATGGACAAGCTTTTGAATGGCAAAGTGATCCTGTGGGCCATTATCGGCGCCGCAATGTGGGTAGGCTGGCCGCACTTGGTGGCTGCTGTCCCGATGGTTGGCGAGATCGGAGCGAATTTCAACGGAATGGCTACGGGTGGCATTATCGGTGCGGTCATGGGCCTTCTTTATGGCGTGACTTCGAAGCCTGATATCGTAGGCGGCGTTGGCGGCGGCGCGGTTGCCGGCGCACTTGCCGGCCTGCTTGGTGGTGTCGCGAATGCAGGCATTGCCGGTGGCATGGATGCCGTGACCGGCATGGACTGGATGGCGCTCTTGAAGATGGGCGTTGCCTCGACCGCTGCTGGCGGCGCGGTTGGCGGCCTTGTCGGCAAGCTGATCGGCGGCTCGAGCAGCTAATTTCTTTCCCCTTGCGGGGGATGTGAGAGGGCGGTGGGCAACCACCGCCCTTTTGCTTTTTCGTCTGCCTTCGCGCGCTGCCCAGCACATGATTCACGTTGCGGGCGGAATGCCTGATACAACATTCTCGAAGTGTTGAATCCGAGTCGGCATCCCGCGCATGCACAACAAGCAAACTGAAATCTCAAGCGAGCGGCGCTTCATCGGCTGGCTGCGGCTTTATACGCCCAAGCTCGTCATCGCGTTGTCCGAGGGTTATCGCTGGCCGGATCTGCGGGCCGATGCGATTGCGGGGCTTACGGTCGCCATCGTCGCCTTTCCGCTTTCGATGGCGCTTGCAATCGCTTCCGGCCTGCCGCCCGAGCGCGGACTTTACACCGCGATCATTGCAGGCTTCCTGATCTCCCTTCTGGGCGGGGTGCGCCACCAGATCGGCGGGCCGGCCGGTGCCTTCGTGGTTGTCGTTTTCAACATCGTGGCGGTGCACGGCTATGGCGGGCTGGTTGTCGCCACCTTGATGGCGGGCGTGATGCTGATTGCCGCCGGGCTGATGACGCTCGGCACCTATGTGAAGTACGTGCCCTATCCGGTCGTCACCGGGTTCACGGCCGGGATCGCCGTCATCATCTTCACGTCGCAGGTGGGCGACATACTGGGCTTGAACCTTCAAAATGCGCCCGCAGGATTTGCCGAGCGCTGGTCGCTTTATGCATCGCGGATCGGCGACACGCAGCCCGTCACGCTTCTGCTTGCGGCGGGAACATTGCTGCTGATGCTGTTCTTGCGGCGGCTATCGCCCAAAATCCCGTTTTTCCTGATCGGCATCGTTGCCGCGACAGCGGTGACCATGCTGGCTGGTCTGCCGGTTGAGACGGTCGAGACGCGCTTTGGCGCCGTGCCCACGATGCTGCCCGCGCCCTTCATTCCCGACATCTCATGGGACATGATGATCGCGTTGCTGCCGTCGGCTGCAACCATCGCGTTCCTTGCGGGCATTGAATCCCTCCTGTGCGCAGTCGTCGCGGACGGGATGACGGGACGGCGGCACCGTTCCAACACCGAACTTGTGGCGCAGGGCATTGCGGGCATGGCCTCGGTCGTTTTCGGCGGCGTGCCCGCCACGGGAACCGTGGCGCGTACCGCCACCAACATCCGCGCGGGCGCGCGGACACCGGTTGCAGGCATGCTGCATGCCGTGTTCGTGCTTCTGTTCATGATCGCGCTTGCGCCGCTGGCCGGTGCGATGCCGCTTTGTGCGCTGGGCGCGGTTCTGGTGATTGTCGCATGGAACATGAGCGAGCATCGCCGCTTCCTTGCCTTGCTGCGCGCAAGCTGGGGCGAGCGGCTGATCACGGTGACGACCTTCCTTCTCACCGTGTTTGCGGACCTGACGCTTGCCATTGAAGTGGGCGTGGTGATGGCCGCGTTCTTCTTCATGCACCGCATGGCCGAGGCGGTCGAGATCACGACGCAAGGCCGCCTGATCGAATCCGATGTCGATGATTTCGCAGCACCCCGCCCCGATGCGCTGGAGCGCGCGCAAATTCCTCCCGGTGTCGAAGTCTTCCAGATCAACGGACCGTTCTTCTTCGGTGCCGCCTCGCGCCTGACGGACATCCTTTCGCAGACGGCGTCACCGCCGCGCGTGTTCATCCTGCGGATGGGGCGCGTGCCGCTGATCGATACGACCGGCGGGCAGGCGCTTGCCAATTTCGTGGCCGAGGCCGCACGCAAGGGAACGCGCGTCATCCTCTCCAATGTGAAGGGCCAGCCTTTGGGGATGATTGAAAGTCTCGGGCTTTCAGACGGGACCGGCGGCGTTACCATCGTCAAGAACCTTGAGCGGGCGCTGGAGGCGGCGCGCAGGATTCTGGAGGCACCGTCCGCATAAACTCACCTCAACAGACTCTGCCCCACCCGAAAGACACCTTTGATGTTTTCAGGATCGCAGACCGCGATCTGCACATGGGTTTTGTCCCGAAACCCGGCTCCCGGGTAAGCAGACTTTCCCTCAACAAAAATGCCTCGCACTGTTTCAATCGGATCATCGGGTGCGTCGTCTCCATGGATTGCATGAAGCCGCTTCAAGACTGCACAATCGAGATAACGAAGAAGCAACTTCTTCCCGTTTTTCGGCAAGTTGCCAACATTGTCCTGCTTCAGACTCTTGTAGGCAATTTTGAGGCGGGCAATGCCCGCGCTGGTTGACAGGTCAAGGCAATAGCCAAGATCGATGACTGCGCCAACGACGGCCGGTGTTCTGATCAGCCTGGGGTGCCGCTCAGCAACTTCCTCTGCAAACTCAAGCGCGCGCTTGGGATTGGCTTCCCAAAAATATATGCCGGGGCCGAGCCAATCATAAGCGTTGTTGCTTTGCTTGAACGGCTCGCCATTCAGCAGGAGCCCAGCGATTGATTCATCGCAACCGTGGTAGCCAAGGACAAAATTCGCCGCGAGGCGATGCATCCGTTACTTTCCGCCGTAATTACGGGAGAGCTTGCCTGAGTTGGTAAGGATGCCTTCGCGCTTGAGCTGTTCAATTGCCTTTTCGCGCGTTCCGAGATACTTCCGGTTGAACCGCTTCGCAGCGGCGCGAAACCGCTGCAGCGACTCTTCTGAATTGAGGTCGTCCCGGCTCCGCGCCGTGTGGACGACCACGTCTGATTTTGTGCGGGCAGCGCTTTCAGTCATGCTCCAACGCTAACACAAGCCTTCACGCCGGGAAAGTTCCGGCACCCGCCGCCAATCCCTATGATCCTAACCCTCTGCGATCACACGCGTTTCAAGCTCCTGAGTCAAAGATGCCTTGCGCCTTGTGCGGTGCAGCATCCGCCCTGTATAAGCCCGGCCAAATCAGCTTGTTCGCGCGGTGCCCATTGGCGGGTGCCGTCTGTTCCCATTTTTCCTGAAAGCGCGGCGCCTCATGGACCTTCGCAACATTGCCATCATCGCGCATGTTGACCACGGCAAGACCACGCTGGTGGACCAATTGCTGCGTCAGTCGGGTGCGTTCCGCGAGAACCAGCAGGTGCAGGAACGCGCGATGGACTCAAACGACCTCGAGCGCGAGCGCGGCATCACCATTCTTGCCAAGTGCACGTCGGTCGAGTGGGAGGGCAAGCGCATCAACATCGTCGATACGCCGGGCCATGCCGATTTCGGCGGCGAAGTCGAGCGCATCATGTCGATGGTCGATGGCGTCGTGCTTCTGGTCGATGCGGCCGAATCCGTCATGCCGCAGACCAAGTTCGTGCTCTCCAAGGCGCTGAAAGTCGGCGCGCGCCCCATCGTCGTCATCAACAAGATCGACCGCTCGGACGCGCGGCCTGATGAAGTGCTGGAGGAGATCTATGATCTTTTCCTTGCGATGGAAGCCAATGACGACCAGCTCGATTTCCCGGTGCTCTATGCCTCGGGACGCCAGGGCTGGGCCGTCAACGACCTGAAGGACGAGCGCAAGGACCTGTCGCCGCTTTTCTCGAAAATGGTCTCGCATATCCGCGCGCCCGCCGTATTGGGCAATGCGCGCGAGGACCTGCCCTTTGCCATGCTGGTGACGACGCTGGAGGCCGACCCCTATCTTGGCCGTATCCTGACGGGCCGCATCGAACAGGGCATCGTTGCCGTCAACCGCAGCATCAAGGCGTTGTCGCATGACGGCAAAGTGCTGGAACGCGCGCGCGTGACCAAGCTTCTCGCCTTCCGCGGCCTTGCGCGTGTGGCGGTCGAAACCGCAGGCGCGGGCGACATCGTGGCGATTGCCGGCCTCCAGAATGCAACAGTGGCCGACACGCTTTGCGACGTGACGATGGACCTGCCGGTGAAGGCGCAGCCGGTTGATCCGCCGACGATTGCCATCACGATCAGCGTCAATGACTCGCCCTTGGCAGGCCGTGAAGGCGACAAGGTGCAGAGCCGCGTGATCCGCGACCGCCTGATGCGCGAGACGCAGGGCAATGTCGCCATCCGCGTGCGCGAGACGGAAGGCGGCGACGCCTATGAAGTTTCGGGACGCGGCGAATTGCAGCTGGGTGTCCTCATCGAGACGATGCGGCGCGAGGGGTTCGAGATGTCGATCTCGCGCCCGCGCGTGCTTTTCCGCAACGACCCGGCCACCGGCGAACGCCTGGAGCCGATCGAGGAAGTGACCATCGACGTGGACGAGCCCTATTCGGGCATCGTCATCGAGAAGATGGCGCAGCGCAAAGGCGAAATGCAGGACATGCGCACGTCCGGCGCAGGCAAGGTGCGCATCGTGTTCTTTGCGCCGTCGCGCGGGCTCATCGGCTATCACGGCGAGTTCCTGACCGACACGCGCGGCACGGGCGTGATGAACCGCATCTTCCACTCGTGGAAGCCGTTCTTTGGTGCCATCGAAGGCCGCCGCAAGGGCGTGCTCATCTCCAATGGCGACGGCGATGCCGTGACCTATGCGCTCTGGTATCTGGAGGAGCGCGGCCAGCTTTTCATCAAGACCGGTGTGCGCGTCTATGAAGGCATGATCATCGGCGAGCACAGCCGCGAGAATGACCTGGACGTCAATCCGCTCAAGGCCAAGCAGCTCACCAATTTCCGCGCCTCCGGCAAGGATGAAGCCGTGAAGCTGACGCCGCCGCGCGTCATGTCCCTGGAGCAGGCCATCGCCTATATCGACGACAGCGAGCTTGTCGAAGTGACGCCGCGCTCCATCCGCCTGCGCAAGCGGGAACTGGTGCCGCATCTGCGCAAGCGGGCGGCCAACGCGGAGGCGTGAGCCCGATGCGCGAGACGATTGCGGAGCTTGAAGCCTTTGCGCATCTTCTTGCCGATGCCTCCGGCCCGCATATCCTTTCGTATTTCCGTACACCCATCGACATCGCCCACAAGGACGGGCGGTGGGATTTTGATCCCGTCACCGAGGCCGACAAGGGTGCCGAGCGCATCATGCGCACGCTGATCGCGGGCACCTATCCCGATCACGGCATCGAGGGCGAGGAATACGGCTTCACGCCGCCCAAAGGCAGCGCGGGACGCTGGGTGCTTGATCCGGTTGATGGCACACGCGCCTTCATCATCGGCATGCCGCAATGGGGCACGCTGATCGCCTTCAACGACGGCACGCGGCCGGTCGTGGGCATGCTTGACCAGCCGTTCCTCAAGGAACGCTTTGTCGGCGCCGACGGTCATGCCTATGTGCAGACGGTTGCCGGCCGCACCGCCCTGCACACGCGCGCATGCGCCTCACTCGAAGAGGCCGTGCTTTCCACCACGCATCCGACCGCCTATTTCTCGCGCGACGAGCAGGCGCTTTTCCAGCGTCTCTCGGCGAAAGCGCGCATGACGCGCTATGGCGGCGATTGTTATGCTTATGCGCTGCTTGCCATGGGCTTCATCGATGTCATTGTCGAAAGCGCGCTCAACGCCTGGGACATCCAGGCGCTGATCCCGATCATCACCAATGCGGGCGGCATCATCACCGATTTCGAGGGTGGTGGCGTGCAGCATGGCGGGCGCTGCATCGCCTGCGGTGATCCAAGGCTGCATGCCGAAATCCTGCCGATGCTGGCGGGCGTTGCGGTCTGATTTCTTCAGCGTTCTCAATTCGTTTCCTGTTGCATTTCATTGCCTTACCCCGTATTGTATATAGTATGCAAAGAGAGAAACCGCAGCGCATGAGCTTGGTGGATGAGGTGGCGGACGCGATCCGCGCACTCATCCTTGATGGCACGCTGGAAGCGGGCGCGCGCATCAATGAAGTGCATTTGGCCGAGCGCCTCTCGGTGAGCCGGACACCGCTGCGCGAGGCAATGGGGCGACTTGTGGCGGAGGGCGCCATTCGTGCGCGGCCCCGGCACGGTCACTACGTCAAGGCAATGACAGTCGCCGAGTTCCAAGAGGTCTATGCCATCCGGCCATTGCTTGATCCCGAGGCTCTGCGTCTTGCCGGCTTGCCCGACAGGGCAAGGCTGGCGCGCCTTGCCGCGCTCAACAATCAATTGCTTGAGACGCGCGACGCCGAAGAAATCGTCACACTGGACGATGCGTGGCACCGGATGCTTCTGGCCGACTGCCCCAATCATGAACTTACAGCGCTGATTGACAGCATGATGCTCCGTACACGGCGTTATGAGCTTGCCTATATGCGCGAGGTCAGCGCCGCACGGCAGGCAGCGACCGGCCATGGCGCCATCATTTTCCAGCTTGGGGCAGGCAATCTGGATGGCGCGTGCGCAGCGTTACGCGAAAATCTTGTGACGGCATTGCCGCCGATAACGGCGTGGCTGAAGTCACGCCCGGCTTCGATCCCTGAAAGGACTGGACGCGCATGAAGCGGCTCCTGGTATTGGTTGGCCTTGCGATGGGGCTTGCGGCTCCGGCTTGTGCCGAAGACGATCTTGCTGCCCTTGGCGGCATGTGGATCAGCCAGAATGATTTTGGACCCGGCCCGTCCGGCGAACTCGTGCTTGAAGTGATCGGGGAAGGTTGGCGCGCCGTTTATGGCGGCGAAGAGGGCGAGGTCATCCACACAGACGGCACGGCAATCTCCATCGCCTTTGCCAATAGCGGCAGCCGCTTTGACGGTACAATCGACATCGCGCAAGGCCGGATGGATGGGTGGTGGACGCAACCGCCAGGGCCACCCGGAATGGCATTCGCAACCCCGGTGACACTGAACCACAGTGGCAGCGGCATCTGGCGCGGGGTCGTGCAGCCCCTGCCCCAGACTTTCACGCTTGAGATGTCACTCTTTCACCAAGAGGGCGCGTGGCGCGCCGCCTTCCGCAATCGCGAATACAATCTCAATGGCGGGTCACCACATTTCACAGTGACGCGAAACGGCGACGCGCTGGCGTTTGCAGCCACGCGGGGTGACTCTGCGCGCAATGCGACAGTTTCGGCTGATGGCGCCGTCATCGAAGTGGAATGGCCGCCTTCGCCGCAGCCACTTGTCCTTACCCGAAGCAATGCCCGCACAGATGCATCCGACACAGTTGGCTATCAGGTTCCTGCCGCGCTTCCCGACGGCTGGGCCACTGGCCGCGCACAGGATGCAGGATTTGATGAGGCGGCTCTGGATGCGCTGGTGCGTGAGATCGCGGGCGGTGATCCCTTCAGCGAAAGTCCGCAACGCATCCATTCGCTGTTGGTGATCCGCAAAGGCAGGCTGGTGCTCGACGCCTATTTCGACGGGCACGATGCCGCCACGCCGCACGATCTGCGTTCAGCGGGTAAGACACTGACGTCGATCCTTCTGGGCGCGATGATGCAGGCAGGCGCCGATATCGGGCCGGACACCAGGCCATTTGTGCTCCTCGCCAATAATGGCGCTTCGGCAGACCCGGCGCATGGTCAAATCATGCTGCGCCATTTGATGACACACACATCCGGCCTTGCCTGCGACGACAACGACGACGCGTCACCCGGCAGCGAAGGTACGATGCAAAGCCAGAGCGATGAGCCGGATTGGTGGGCTTTCACGCTGCGCCTGCCCGTCGTGCATCCGCCCGGCCTCCACTATGCCTATTGCACGGCCGGCATGAATCTCGTGGGTGCGGCAATGCGCAAGGTTTCTGGCGAGGCACTGCCCGCATTGTTCCAGCGGCTGGTTGCAGGACCGCTCGGCTTTGGCGCCTATCACTGGAACCTGATGCCGAACGGGGAAGCCTATCTGGGGGGCGGCATGCACATGCGGCCGCGTGACCTTGCCAAACTTGGCCAGCTTTACCTCGATGGCGGCATCTGGAACGGCCAGAGGATTGTCAGCAGCGACTGGGTTGCAGCGTCAGTCGCGCGACAGACTGAGATTAACGAGGAAACGACCGGCATGGATGCCGAGCGATTTGCTCAGATCGCCACGCGTGGCGCGGATGGTTATGCGTGGCATCTCTATGGGGTCACAAGTGCCGGGCGGACATATGTCTCGTACGAGGCAAGCGGCAATGGCGGCCAGTATCTGGTCGTTGTGCCGGAGCTTGAGCTCGTGGTCGTCATCACCGGCGGCAATTACGGTCAAGGCTGGATCTGGACGAAATGGCGCAATGCGCTGATCGGGGACCGCATCATTGGTGCGCTCAACCCGGACTGACCGTCAATCGCGCAAAAACTCATCCATCGCCGCCCAGACCTGTGCACGCACGGCGTCACGCTCCATCAGCAATTCGTGTTTGGCGTCGTTGATGTGCAGGATCACCGCGTCGCGTGCCTGCATGGCAAATTTGTGGATCGCATTTGTCTGCACAAACACATCCCGGCCCGCTGTCAGGAAAAGGAGTTTTTGCGGCAGCGCGGCGGCATAACCCTTCTTGCCCGTCGCCGCCATCGCCTGTTTGGCTGCGGTGAACCAGGCCATCGTCGGACCCGCCAGCATCAGGTCCATATTCGCGCTGAGGATGGCACGGCCGCGATCAAAGCGCCCGCGGTCCATGGTGACCGGATTGGTCTCAAACTCGTTGGCGAAAGGATGCATGTTTTCGCCGCCGGGTGCGTATTCCTCGGCCTTGCCGACCATGGCTGCGCCGCGCGCCATGCCGCCCGCTACCGGCCGCATCCACAACGGCAGGTTGACCGCGAGCATCGGCGCGCAGATCACACCTTTCGCGAATTTCCCGCCGTAGTGCTTCAGGCCGCGAATGCCGATCTGGCCGCCCATCGAGTGGGCAAGCATCACGAAGGGAGGCCGAAAGCGCCGCTCCGCCTCTTCCATCAATGCGGCAAGGTCGCGATCATATTCGGCAAAGTCGAGCACATGGCCGCGCCGCCGTTCGGCCAGTGCGCGTGCTGAAAGCCCCTGCCCGCGCCAATCCAGCGTCGCCACGTCGAAACCGCGGCCCACGAACTCGCCGATCACCTCAAAATATTTCTCGATGAATTCGCTGCGTCCATTGAGAAGGATCAGCGTGCCGCGCGCGGCTGTTCCGGCACTTCGCGGAAAGAAGGCAGCGCGGATGCGCGGGGGCTTTCCCTCGCCATCAGGCCAAAGGAACATCGCCTCGCCGCCTTGCGGCAGCGGGTTTTCGGGAATGAGCGTGAAGCCGGCGGCGGTCAGCCGCCACCTGCCTTCTGCAGGACGGGACCAAGCCGCATGGCCACACCCATGTCGCCCGTCACTTTCATCTTGCCCTGCATGAAGGCTGCTGTCGGATCTAGCTCGCGCCGGAACATCTTCATCAGGTTCTCGGCCGAGATGGTGATGGTGCAATCGGCGGGGCCATCCTCGTTCGAGACGGTGTTGGGGGTCGCCTTGCCGTCCACCAAGGTCTGGCCCTGACCCTCGAAATCGAATTTCAGGCGTGCACCCAGGCCCGAATTGTCACCAATGGCCTTGCGCAAGCCTTCGGTGATCTCCTTGATGAGGTCGGCGCTCATGTTGCCCTTGCCTTCTGTTGAACCGGGCTGGGGAGCCCAGGATAGTCCCGTTCATTACGGCAAGGACGCGATGAAGATCAAGACAAAGAGGAATCCGGGAGCGGTATTTGGGGAGATGGGCGGCATGACGCTTCTTTCACTTGAAAGCGGCATCAGGCTTGAGGTGCGGGGCGACCATCCCCTTGCCGCCCTGGCTGCGCGGGTGCTGGCACGGCACCTTGGCATTGCCACGCGGGCGGATGCGCCGCTCATCGTGCTCGATTGCGGTCAGGCGGTCGCACCCGAAGATGAAGCCTTCTCGTGGGACGCCACCAGCCAGCGCGTCGTGCTTTCGGGCGCGGGGCCGCGCGGACTTTTATGGGCGGCCTTTGCGTTCATTGAGGCGTGCGGTTTCATTTTTCCGGCGCCGGGCATTGTGCATACGCCGCCAAGCGGCGATGTGAGGATACCCAGGCGGCACCATGGGGCCCCCAAGCTTGCCGGGCGCAGCCTCATCATTGGTCACGCCGCCTTCATGGCAGAGGTGGAAGACTGGATCCACTTTGCCGCTGCCAACAGGCTCAACACGATTTTCTTCCACACGGATGAGCACGGGCTTGGGCTTGGTGCGATCCCCGGCAAGATCTGGCAGGCGCGCAAGGCGGCGGCCATTGCGCTTGCCCGCGCCTACGGGATGACGCTGGAACTGGGCGGGCATGGGCTTGTCGCCCTCTTGCCGCGCGAACATTTTGCACATCACCCCGACTGGTTCCGCATGAAGGACGGCGTGCGCGTGGCGGACCACAATCTCAACCCCCTGTCGCAAGGTGCGCTCGACGAACTCTGCCGCAATGCGCGGGCGTGGTTTGCGGCAAACAGGGGCTTTGACGTCTATCATCTGTGGGCGGACGATCTGCCCGATGGCGGCTGGTGCGCGGAAGCGGCACGGGCGGGCTATTCACCGTCCGACCAGATGATGCTGGTGACGAACGCGCTGGCCCGTGTGCTTGCCGAAATCGCGCCCGGCGCGCGGCTTTCCTATCTCGCCTATCACGACACGGAAAAGGCCCCTGCACGCGTGGCGCCCTTGCCCAATGTGGCGATCACTTTTGCGCCGCGCCTGCGCAGCTATGCGGCACCGGTCGTGTCGGACCATCCGGTCAATCGCACCTATGGCGAACTCATTGCGGCCAATGCCGCGCACATGGGTGAAGAGGCCGCGCGCGGGGGCTTGCGCGTGTTCGAGTATTATCTGGACGCGATCCTTTTCAAGCTGATGGTGCCGCCGCTTCTGGACGTGATGGCGGAAGACCTTGCCACCTATCATCGTCTTGGCGCGCACAGTGTCGGTGCGCTGTTGACGGGGGCCGCACCTTTCCGCGTGCCGTCGATCAATGCGTTCGGCTTTGCACGGCTTTCGTGGAATCCGGCGTGGCCGCTTGACCGCATCCGCAGCGACTTTGCACGCGCCACCTTCCCCGGATTGCGCGACGGAATTTCGCATTTCGCCGGGCTTGAGGAAGCCCTGCGCCCTGCGCTTGACATGGCACCTGATGAAGTGCGGCTGCGCCATCGACGCGCGCTTGAGGACATGCTGGATGATCCGCCGGGCGATGTCGGTGACCCGTCCAACGCGTCACCCGAACGCGCCGCCGAGCTTTCCGTCCTGATGGCCGAGGTCGTTGACCACCTGACAGAATTGCGCGGGCAATCCGGCGTGATGCTCGACGACACCATTCCCTTTGCGCTGGGCTGGGCGACGCTGCGGCGCGACTGGTACGGGCTTGAAGCCTTGCGGGCGCAACGTCATCCGTCGGACGCTGAGCGCGCGGTCATCGCGCGGGGCGCACGCGCGCTTGTCGATGCCATCGAGGCGCTACCAGATCAGATGGCGAAGGCGGGCCATGCGCGCGTGTGGTGCGACAATGCGCATGCGCTGCTCTTCATCTTCTGGGGGCTTCACCTTCTCAAAATCGAGCGCGATGCTTTGCCTGCGCATGAGCGCGCGGCCCATCGCACGGCCACGCGCGACCAGGCCGTGGCGGTCTTCACCCGCATCGCCGCGCTGTGGAACGAATTTCGGTGACAGTGCACTTAATTAATTTAGTGCACTGTCACCGAAATAGGAGAGTTTTCTCTCGTCCTTCCTCACTGCTGCCCTTAACGTTGCATCATGATCGCCATGCTTCGCAGACGCCTTGGCCTGGGCGTCATTCCCCGCACCGTCTTCGTGCTCGGCTTTGTCAGCATGCTGATGGACATCTCGTCGGAGATGATCCACGGCCTCATGCCGCTTTACCTCACGGGCGTGCTGGGCGTATCGGCTGCCCTTCTGGGCCTGATCGAGGGTATTGCCGAAGCAACCGTTGCCGTTGCCAAAGCGATGTCGGGAGCGTTGAGCGACCGCATCGGGCGGCGGCGGCCACTGGTCGTTGCGGGCTACAGCGTTGCGGCATTGACCAAGCCGGTTTTCGCATTGGCGCCATTCGTTTGGCCGATCATGGCGGCGCGCTTCATCGACCGTTTTGCCAAGGGCGTGCGCGGCGCGCCACGCGATGCGCTGATCACGGACCTCACGCCCGGCGCGCATCGCGGCACGGCCTTCGGACTTCGCCAGTCGCTCGACACGATCGGCGCGGTGGTGGGGCCGCTTCTGGCCATCGCGCTGATGCTGGCAAGTGACGCGAACTTCATTCTCGTCTTTGCGATTGCGATCGTGCCGGCGGCAGCCTCAGCGATGCTTGCCTTTGCCGGTGTTGCCGACGCGCCGGAGACAAGCGACACGGCAGCGCCAGTCAAACCGCCCCGGGCGACGGGCACGCTTGCCCAACGGCTCAGGCGCCTGGGCGGACCCTTTGCCGCCGTTGTGACTGTCGGTGTCCTCATCACCATGGCGCGGATGAGCGAGGCGTTCCTGATCCTGCGCTCGCAGGATGCCGAAGTGCCGCTGTGGCTTGCGCCCATCGTGCTTGTCGCGATGAACGTCGTTTACGCGCTCTCCAGCCTGCCGTCCGGACGGCTTGGCGATCGCGTAGGGCGGTTGGGTGTCATGGCTGTGGGTTGCGCGATCCTGTTGCTTGCAGAACTTGTGCTTGCCGTCAGCGCCTCGCCATTGGCGCTTGGGGCCGGCATCGTGCTGTGGGGTCTGCATATGGGACTGACGCAAGGTCTGCTTTCGGCCTTCGTGGCGGCGACGGCACCCGCCGATCTGCGCGGCACGGCCTTTGGCGCCTTCCACCTTGCGTGCGGCGTGGCCGTCCTTGTCGCCAGCACGGGTGCAGGCCTTCTGTGGGATGCCCATGGCGGCGGTGCCACGTTCCTTGCGGGGGCGGCGGCCAGCATCCTTGCGCTTGCAGCCTTGCCCCTGTTGCGGCGGATCGCGCCATAGGCGAAAAGCACCTGCTAACAACGCGAGCCGGAACGCGAGACGTCTCATGCCCATGAAAGCCGCCGACATCGAAAAGATGATCAAGGCCGCCCTGCCCGATGCCGATATCACCATCACCGACCTTGCCGGTGACGGCGACCACTACGCTGCCCATGTCGTGTCGTCGGCCTTTGCGGGGCTTCCCCGGGTGAAGCAGCACCAGCTGGTCTATGAGGCGCTGGGGGGCCGGATGGGGGGCGAGTTGCATGCGCTGGCGCTGACGACCGCCCTTCCCAAGACGTAAAGTGCAAGCACCCTATTGCAGCGCAACAAATTCCGCGTAATATGAGGGCAGGTCAGCATCCGGCTGGCGAACAAATATTTCAGTGGCGGACAAGCCCATGAGCAATCCTGTCTTTGAGCGCATCGATCGCGACATCAAGGGAAATGACGTCGTGCTTTTCATGAAAGGCACGAAGACGTTCCCGCAATGCGGGTTTTCGGCGACGGTCGCCAAGATTCTTGATTATCTGGGCGTCGCGTTCAAAGACGTGAACGTGCTGGCCGACGCCGAAGTGCGCCAGGGCATCAAGGAATTCTCGGACTGGCCAACCATTCCGCAGCTTTATGTGAAGGGCGAGTTCGTCGGCGGCTGCGACATCATCCGCGAGATGTTCGAGAGCGGCGAATTGCAGACTTTCTTTTCCGAAAAGGGCATCAAGCTCGAGAAGGCTGCATAACGCACTCTGGTGCTGCGCCAAATGCTGTATTATCGGGCCGTCCGCCACATGCGGGCGGCCTTTTTGCTGAGGGGAAACATGATCTCGATACTTCGTGCGACCGTGCTTGCGGTCGGCCTGGCTCTCGCCGCAGCTCCTGCCGTTCTGGCCAATGATCCGGCCCCGCCGCCGTCGCCCTTAAGCGTGCCCGTAATCATTGACGAGGTGCAATTCGTGCAGGACGTCTACGCGCGCAAGCAGAACATCGATGTTCTGGGCGAAGGCGAATGGGAAGCCAACATGGTGCTGATCGGCGAGACGTTCTCGACAGAACTGCTTGCGATCTTCAACGCGTTCCTTGCCACGCCAGAACCGGTGCTTGACGGCGACGTGTTCTGGGGCGCGCAGGATTGGGAGATCACCGAGCTGACTTTTGCCCTGACGGCAACCGGCGCGAATGAGGGCGGCCAATCGGTCGTGACCGTCTCGTTCAAGAACTTTGGCGAGCCGCGCCAAGCGATCATCACGCTGATCAAGCAGGTGGAAGTCTGGAAGATCGACAATGTCGGCTGGGACGACGGCTATGATCTGCGCCGCATGTTCCGCGAGGATGTTGAAGGCGCAGCACCCGCCGAGCTGCCAGCGCAATAGCGCAAGCATCAAAGACAAAGGCCGCAGGATCGCTCCTGCGGCCTTTTCGTTTCCGGCAATGCCGGATGGATCAGCGCGAGTAGAACTCGATCACGAGGTTCGGGTTCATCTGCACCGGATAGGGCACTTCGGCGAGCTTGGGCACGCGGACATATTTCGCGGCCATCTTGCCGTGATCGGCTTCGATGTAATCGGGCACGTCACGCTCGGGCGACTGGGCTGCGGTCATGACCGACAGGAGCTGGCGCGACTTTTCGGCGAGCGCAATCGTGTCACCGGCCTTGACGATGGCCGAGGCGACGTTGAGGCGCCGGCCGTTCACGCGCACATGGCCATGGCTGACCAGCTGGCGGGCGGCAAAGACGGTGGCGGCGAACTTCGCGCGATAGATGACGGCGTCGAGACGGCTCTCGAGCAAGCCGATCATGTTCTCGCCGGTGTCGCCGCGGCGACGCGAGGCTTCCGCATAGATCTTGCGGAACTGGCGCTCGGTGATGTTGCCGTAATAGCCCTTGAGCTTCTGCTTGGCGGCAAGCTGGGTGCCGAAGTCGGTCGGCTTGCCCTTGCGGCGCGCACCATGCTGGCCGGGGCCGGATTCAAGACGGTTGGCACGGACCTTGTTCGTGCCCCACAGGCTTTCGCGCAGGCGGCGCGAAATCTTGTGCTTTGCAGTCAGACGCTTCGTCATCGCAGTTTCCTGAAAATCGAGGATTGGGGAAACGCGCCCTCCTCTGCCCGATCGGGGGCCGACAGGCAGGAGCTTTCCTGCCGCGGGTGCATGTCTTGCCCGGTTCCCACCATGTGTCATGGGGGGCCGACCAAGGCGGCGCACCATAGCGATGGGGGGCGGGGTGTCAACGCTTTCCCCCCACCCGTTTTGCTTCGCAAAACGTGCCTCCCCCCTAAGGGAGGCGGAAGGACGGCTCAAGAAGCGCAAAAGCTCCGGATTGCCTGCGTCACCGCTTCCGGCTCCTCGTGCACAAGCCAATGGGATGATTGGGGAAAACGCCGGATTTCGACGCCGGGAACGAAATCCTCAAGCCCGTCAAGGCAGCCGGGCAGAAGGGCCTCGTCCTTCTCGCCCCACAGGACCAGGGTCTTCACCCGCACACTCAGGCTTTCGGGGTCGTAAGCCGGTGCGGACGGTGGAGCACCTTCGGGCGCGAGTTTCATGGCGCGGTACCAGTTGAACATCCCGGTCAACGCGCCCGGCTGGCCCCATGCCTTGCGATAGGTGGCCAGTTCGTCAGGCGGAAGGAGGCCCTTTTCCTCCACCAGCCGGAACGAGCGCCGCAGCAGCGCAAAATCATTTTCGGCAAAGCGCTCCTCGGAACCCTCGGCCCTGATCTCGCTGATGTAGCGGCTCGCCTTCACCTGATCGGGATTGCGGGCGACTTCGCGCTGATAGGCGGCGGGATGGACCGCATTGATGATGACAAGCCGGTTGATCCAGTCGGGAAAGCGCAAGGCGAAGGCCCAGGCCAGCGCCCCACCCCAATCATGGGCGACAAGATTGATCTTGCGTCCCCCGCGCGAGCCTTGCGGAAACATGTCGATGAAGGAGGCGAGATCATCGACCACGCGTCGCGTGCGGTAGCGCGCAAGATCGTGAGGCTTGTCGGAAAGATTGTAGCCCGTAAGGTCAGGCGCGATGCAATGATGCGCATCGGCGAGCCCCGTCATCACGCGCTTCCACATGCCCGAGAATTCAGGAAAGCCGTGCAGGAAGAACGTTGCGGGTGCGTGCACATCGCCCGCTTCGGCAAAATGCCATTTCAGGCCATTGGCATCGGCATAGCCTTCGCGGATCATCGTCATTCCTTGTCTTCCGGCCGGATGCGGCGGGCCGCGTGCGGCGCCTTGATGAGGGCGGTGATGACACCGCGCATGGTGCGCACTTCCTGTTCCGACAGGCCGGCACGCGTGAACAAATTGCGCAGATTGCGCACCATCACCTCGCGCTTGTCTGGCGGGAACAGGAAACCGGCTATGTCGAGTTCACGCTCGAGATGGGCAAACATGGCAAAGAGCTCTTCCTTGGAAGATGGCGGCGAACCCTGCAGGTCAAGCTTGACGGCGGCCGTTTCGTCGCCCGCCTCAAACCAGCTCCACACGGCAAGCAGCACCGCCTGACCCAGATTGAGCGAGGCAAAATCCGGGTTGGTGGGGATCGTCAGCACGGCATCGCAAAGTGCGATGTCCTCGTTCGACAGGCCAAAGCGTTCTGACCCGAAGACCAGGGCCGACCGCGTTTGCCCCAGCGCACGCATCCTCTTTGCCGCCTCCCGGGGGATGACCACGGGCTTGGCCATGGCGCGGTCACGGCCGGTTGTCGCAAAGGCAAGTGACACATCGGCCAGCGCCTCGGCGGTGGTGGCAAAGACCCGCACGCCATCGATCACCGCATCAGCGCCCGAGGATGCGTTGCGCGCCCTGCCATTGGGCCAGCCATCGCGCGGGCGGACGAGGCGCAAGTCCGACAGGCCGAAATTGAGCATGGCGCGGGCAGCTGCGCCGACATTCTCGCCCAACTGGGGCTCGACCAGCACAATCACGGGGGCTGCGCTTCCTGATTCGCCAACAGATTCGGGGGCACAGGCTTGATTTGTCGCCGTGAACGCTTTACCGCCGCTCGTCATAAAGACCCCATCAACGGAGCGCTGCCATGGCCAAAATCAAGGTCAAGAACCCGGTCGCCGATCTCGACGGCGATGAGATGACCCGCATCATCTGGGCGCTCATCAAGGAAAAGCTCATCTTCCCCTATCTCGACATCGATCTGAAATATTTCGATCTCGGGATGGAGCACCGCGACAAGACCGAAGACAAGGTCACGGTCGAAGCTGCCCATGCGATAAAGGCGCTGGGCGTCGGCGTCAAATGCGCGACCATCACGCCGGACGAGGCCCGCGTGAAGGAGTTCAGCCTCAAGAAGATGTGGAAGTCGCCCAACGGCACAATCCGCAACATTCTGGGCGGCACGGTTTTCCGCGAACCGATCATCTGCCGGAACGTGCCCCGGCTGGTGCCGGGCTGGACCGACCCCATCGTGATCGGCCGCCATGCCTTTGGCGACCAGTATGCGGCGAAGGATTTCCTCGTTCCCGGCAAGGGCAAGCTCTCCATCACCTTCACGCCCGAAGACGGCAGTGCGCCCATCGTGCACGAGGTCTTCACCTATCCCGGCTCGGGCGTGGCGATGGCCATGTACAATCTCGACGACTCGATCCGCGATTTTGCGCGTGCCAGCTTCTCGTTCGGCCTGCAGCGCGGCTGGCCGGTCTATCTTTCGACCAAGAACACGATCCTCAAGGCCTATGACGGGCGCTTCAAGGATTTGTTCGAGGACGTGTTCAACAAGGAATTCAAGGCACGCTTTGACGCCGCCAAGATCACTTACGAGCACCGCCTGATCGACGACATGGTCGCCGCCGCCCTCAAATGGACCGGCAAATTCGTGTGGGCCGCGAAGAACTATGACGGCGACGTGCAGTCCGACACGATTGCACAGGGCTTCGGCTCGCTTGGCCTCATGACTTCGGTCTTGCTGACACCCGACGGGAATACGGTTGAATCGGAAGCCGCCCACGGCACGGTGACGCGCCATTTCCGCGCGCATCAGCGCGGCGAGAAGACTTCCACCAACTCGATTGCCTCGATCTTTGCGTGGACGCGCGGTCTTGCCCACCGCGCCAAGCTCGACGGCAATGATGCGCTCACCCATTTCAGCCACGCGCTGGAAAAGGTCTGCGTCGATACGGTCGAGGCCGGCTTCATGACCAAGGACCTCGCCATTCTGGTCGGCCCCGACCAGAGCTGGCTGACGACCGAAGCCTTCCTCGACAAGATCAGCGCAAACCTCAAGGCGGCGCTGGCGAAGGGTTGAGGGTGCTCCCGACGGTTGCTGATCTTGAGCCTCCCCTTTTCTGAAAGGGGAGGCGGGACTTGAGTGAGCGTTTGCGAAACTCAAGTCCGGTGGGGTTGCGGGACGCTGTATTGAGTTTGTTTAGGGTGTCCCCTACCGATTTGCGAAGACGCAAATCCTTGCGCTCCGCTCACCCCCAAAAAACGGGGGAGGCGGAAGACAAGCGATCACTCCCGCCGCATCACCGGCGACGCTTTCATAATCCGTTTACGGACGAATTCGGGACTGATGATGCCCTTCAGCCGGTCGATCCAGCCAATGTCCTTGGGCACATACCAGTGAATGCGGCCTTTGGTGTCGTGATAGGCGTCCCACACCGCCTTACCGACTGAATCCGCCGGCATCAGACGGAACGGACCCTTCTTCGGTGCGTTCGCAAGCAGGTTCTCGCGCGAGTTTGGCGGCGCATCGCCCGAGTGGTTCTTGGTCTCAGTCAGAATGGGCGTGTCGATCAGGCCGGGCAGTGTATCGGCCACACGCACGCCGTGACGCGCCCACTCAATCGACAACGCCTCGGTCAGGCCCTTCACCGCAAATTTGGTGGCGGCATAGACCGCGATGCGCGGCATGCCATAGGTCGCCGAAGACGACGAGGTTGAGAACATCAGCGACCCGGGCGTCTTTTTGAGGTGCGGCAGCGCCGCATAGGCGCCATGCAGCACGCCGATGAAGTTGATGTTGACGACACGCATGGCCGCCTCAAACGGCACGTCTTCAAACCAGCCGCTTTCACCGATACCGGCATTGTTCCACATGAGATCAAGCCGGTTGCCTGCGGCAGTCACAAAGGCGGCAAGCACGCTTTCGACATCTTCCTTGCGCGTCACGTCCAGGCGGTGCGTCCAGATGCGCTCCGTGCCCAGCTCCTGGGCGAGCGTTGCAAGACCGGTCTCGTTGACATCCACAGCGCCCACGAACCAGCCGCGCCCGGCAAACAGCCTTGCGCCTTCACGGCCCATGCCGCTGGCCGCGCCGGTAATGAAGATGGCCTTGCGCGGGTTGCCCGTATTCACCGTGTTCATGGTGTTGTCCTTGCACTTGTATTGGCGGATGGCCCAATCTCTGCCGCATCATGGGAAAAAGCGCAAAGCACGTTCTTGTCCGCTTGGGCCTTGCCGCGATTGCCGTTGCGACACTGGCAGGATTTGCGCGTGCCGAAGTGTCGCCCGAAATCCGCGCCTATGCCGAACGCAAATGCCTGGCCGAGGCGCTCTATTTCGAATCCGCCGCCGAAGGCGAACCGGGCATGCGCGCGGTGGCCGAGGTGATTTTCCGGCGCATGCGCTCACCCGGCTATCCGGGCACGGTGTGCAAGGTCGTCTATCAGGGCGAGTTCGACGAAGTGTGCCAGTTTTCGTTTGCCTGTGATGGCGCGCGGCGGCGCCCGCGCGGGCGCGTCTTGTGGCGGCAGGCATGGACGCTGGCCGGGCAATTCATGGGCGATGTCAGCGGCGTTCTCGCGCGCGACACCACGCAAGGGGCGACTCACTTCCACACGGTGGACGTGAACCCCGGCTGGGACGCGTTGGGTCTGGAAAAAACCGTCACCATCGGCCGCCACATCTTCTGGCGGCCCAAGCGCAACGTGACACCTCAATAATCCAGCGCCACATCCAGATTGGGCGCGGAGTGGGTGAGCGCGCCGACCGAGATGAGGTCAACGCCGGTTTCGGCAATTGCGCGCACGGTTGCAAGCGACACGCCGCCGGATGCCTCCAGGCGCGCGCGGCCCGCCGTCAGGTGCACCGCCTCGCGCATGTCGGCGAGGCTCATGTTGTCGAGCATCACGGTATCTGCGCCGACTGACAAGGCTTCCTCAAGCTGCGACAGGCGATCCACCTCCACCTCGATGCGCACCATATGGCCCGCATGGGCGCGCGCGCGTTCGATCGCCGGGATAATGCCACCCGCTGCCGCCACGTGATTGTCTTTGATCAGCAACGCATCATAAAGGCCGAAGCGGTGATTGACGCCGCCGCCACAACGAACGGCATATTTTTCCAGCGCGCGCAGGCCCGGCGTCGTCTTGCGGGTACAGGTGATGCGCGCACCCGTGCCCCTCACCGTTGCCACATATTGCGCGGTCAGCGTGGCAATGCCGGAGAGGTGGCCGAGAAAATTGAGCGCCACGCGCTCGCCCGTCAGGATCGGCCGCACCCGGCCATCAAGGGCTGCGATCGTTGCGCCCGCTTCTGCATCGCGGCCGTCGGGCACTACGACCGCAATCCTGATCCCGGGATCAAGCAGGCGGAATGCCATGCGCGCGGCCACAAGTCCCGCGATGCGGCCGGGTTTACGCGCCACGATGCGGACCATGGCGGTTGCGTCGGCGGCAATTGTCGCGTCCGTCGTGATGTCACCGGCATCGCCGAGGTCTTCGGCCAGCGCATTGCGCACCACGCGCTCGACCGCCAAATCGGGCGGCGCTTCGGGAAGATCATGCGCCTTCATGGGGCTGCACGCCTGGCTGAAGGTGCCAAGGCGCCATCGGCAATCGCACGCGCTTCGCCCAAGGTGCGGAAGGTGCGATGGGCGAGGCTTTCATTGAGCTTGGGAAAATCGCTGCGGAAATGGCCGCCACGGCTTTCGCACCGCGCATAGGCTGCGGTCGCAATCATCAGGGCGGCAATGGCCGCATTGGCAAAGACGGGATCATTGCCGTAGCGCTGCGACAAAGACGTGATTTCGCCGATGGCGCGGGCAAGCCCTTCGTCGTTGCGCTCGACGCCCACGTCGCGCGTCATGGCCTTGCGCAGTTGCGTGATGGCCGACGCGGGGGCCGCATCACCCAGCAAAAGCGGCGCGACATGATGGCGAAGGCTGCTTTCCACGTCAGCGCATTCGTCCACATCGCTTGAGATCCGCGCGGCAAAGACGATGGCCTCAAGCAAGGAGTTGGACGCGAGCCGGTTGGCGCCATGGGCGCCGGTGGATGCGACTTCGCCACATGCCCACAGGCCCGGCAGCGACGTGCGCCCGCGTGCGTCCGTTGCAATGCCGCCCATGTGATAGTGCGCTGCGGGTGCGACGGGAATGAGATCGGTCACGGGGTCTATGCCCGCCGCGCGGCACGCTGCCGTCACTGACGGAAAACGCTCCGGCATCGCGGCACCAACGGCGCTGCGCACATCGAGAAACGCCTTCCGGCCAGCGCCAAGCGCGCGGTGAATCGCACGCGCCACGACATCGCGCGGCGCCAGTTCCAGATCGGGATGGATGCCGCGCATGATGCGGTTGCCGAGATCATCGACCAATTGCGCACCCTCGCCGCGCAAGGCCTCGGTTGCCAAAGGTGCCGGATCCTTGCCGATGGCCAAGGCGGTCGGGTGAAACTGGACAAATTCCGCATCGGCAATGATCGCACCGGCACGCGCGGCAAAGCCCAAGCCCGTGCCGCGCGCCTGCGGCGGGTTGGTGGTCACTTCGTAAAGGGCACCTGCCCCGCCCAGCGCCAGCACGACATTGGCCGCCTTGACCCGCAGGCGCTTGTTGTCGCGCGACATGGCCATGACGCCAGCGACACGGCCATCGACCATCACGAGATCGGTTGCGGCAAAGCCCTCGATCACCCTGATGTCGCCGCGCGCGCGCACGGCATCGATCAGCGCTGTCATCACGGCAAGGCCTGCCTGATCGCCCTTCACGCGCGCGATGCGCTTGCGGCTATGGGCGGCTTCACGGCCCAGGACCAGCGTGCCCAAGGCATCATGGTCGAAAGGCACGCCCATGCGGATCAGGTCATCGATGCGCTGCGGCGCTTCCTCCGACAGGATGCGCGCGATGGCCGGGTCAACAAGACCCGCGCCTGCGGCAATCGTGTCGGCGACATGGAGTTCCGCATTGTCATCCTTGCCGATGGGCGCGGCGATACCGCCCTGCGCCCAGATGGACGATGCGCCAGCCCCCAGCGGAGCGGACGCAAGAACCGTGACCGGCTTTACCTTGAGCCGCAGCGCCGCAAAGAGACCCGCAAGGCCTGCGCCCACAATCAGGACGGGGCCGGCATCAATCGTCTCAATGGGGGCAATGCTGCTCATTTCGTTGTCACGCAAAATTGCGATGCGTTTTCGACGGCATGCCGACCGCCAGCATGCGCTCGACTGCCATGCGCGCACGCGCGGCAATCGCAGGATCGACGATCACCTCATGGGTCATCGTCTCCAGCGAACGCAGGATTTTCGGCAGCGTAATGCGCTTCATATGCGGGCAGAGATTGCAGGGCCGCACAAACTCGACATCGGGATAAGCGAGCGAAACATTGTCGCTCATCGAGCACTCGGTCACCATGACGACGCGCTTGGGCCGTTTGTCGCCGACATAGCCGATCATGGCGCTGGTGGAGCCGGCGAAATCCGCCTCGGCCACCACTTCGGGCGGACATTCGGGATGCGCCAGAATGATGACGCCGGGATGCGAGCGGCGGAAGGCGCGCATGTCGTCCGCCGTAAAGCGCTCATGCACCTCACAATGGCCTGCCCAGGTGATGATTTCGACTTTGGTCATCCGCGCGACGTTCTTGGCCAGAAATTCGTCGGGGATCATGATGACGCGAGGGCTGCCCAAGGACTCGACCACTTCAACCGCATTCGAGGAAGTGCAGCAGATGTCGCTTTCTGCCTTCACTTCGGCCGACGTGTTCACATAGGTGACAATCGGCACGCCGGGAAAGCGCTGGCGGAGCAAGCGCACATCGGCACCGGTGATCGAGGCAGCGAGCGAGCAACCGGCCTCCAGGTCGGGGATCAGCACCGTCTTGTCCGGGGAGAGGATCTTTGACGTCTCCGCCATGAAGTGGACGCCGGCCTGCACGATCACCTTGGCATCTGTCTTGGCGGCTTCACGGGCAAGCTGAAGCGAGTCACCGACAAAATCCGCCACCGTGTTGAAGATTTCCGGCGTCTGGTAATTGTGCGCGAGGATGACGGCGTTCTTCTGCTTCTTCAGCTCATTGATGCGCGCGACGTAAGGCGCGTGCAGCTCCCACTCCACATCGGGAATGAGACGCCGCAATTTTTCGCGGATGTCCTTCGTGGCGCGCGCCACGTCGGGTGTGAACGGCAGCGGCTTCAGGCTGGCGCGCGCGGTGGTATCGAGCAGCGTTGTCATCTTCCACTTCCTTATGCTCGATATGAGCATAATCAGGGCCCAAAAGACCGCGATGCCGTGCAGCACCGCGTGACCCATATGCTGCATGTGAGCATAAGGGGTGTCAATCCTGAATTGGGGACGTTGAACTGGGGAGAAAGTCACTCCGAATCATGGGGATAGGTGCTTTCCTATCTCTCGGACCAAGAGGCGCGCAACTGTCGCCGATCTTGACTTCTGTTTCGTTTATTGCGATTATTTCATACGCTTCGAATAATCATGGACTTGGCGCCGGAGGCAGCATGGACACGCGGATCACGGACCGGGATCGCAAGGCTGCCCGCAACGCCGCCAAAGCACTCGCGCGCATCTCGCCAGTGCCAGGGGAGTTGATGCTTGAGGCGCGCGTGCGGGGCAAGAGGGCACCTGTTGCCTTGCCGGCGCAGGCCGTCGATGTCCTCAAGGACACATTGAAAATGATGGCGCGCGGCAGGCAGGTCACCATCCACTCCCGCGAGGATGAAGTCACAACCGAGGGCGCTGCTGCAATTCTCGGCGTCTCGCGCCCCCATGTCATCAAGCTCATCAGGCAGGGCAAGCTGCCATTTCGGAAGGTTGGCACGCACCGGCGGATACGGCGCGGCGATGTGGTTCGTCTCCGCGAAAGTCAGGACGCGGCACGCCGCGCGTTGCTCGCAAAACTGGCCGAGGAGTCGCAGGATCTCAATTTGGGATACTGAGGCGGCATGCGGGTCCTGCTCGATGCTACAGTTCTCTACGCCGCGCCTGTGCGCGACCTCGTGCTGGAGTGCGTATCACGCAAGATGTTTTCGCCACACTGGTCTGCGGCAATCCACAGGGAGTGGATGCGCGCGCTCGGCCGCAACCGGCCAGACATTCCGCAGGAGCGGATCGAGAGATTGCGCAATCTGATGGACAGCGCATTTCCGGAGGCCACTGTCTCCCGGTTTGATGCGTATGTGCAGTCCTTTCTGCTCCCCGATCCGGATGACCGCCATGTGGCAGCAGCTGCGGCCAAGGCGGGATGCCGATTGATCCTCACATCAAATGTCAGGCATTTTCCTGCCCACGCCATGAGAAGCAGCGGGATGACGGCGATACACCCTGACAAGTTCCTCGTGCGTCTCGCGGACGCTGACGCGAAAGCGCTCATGGACGCGGCCATGACTGTGAGGACGCGGCTCAGGCACCAACCTTTGACGATGCATGCGTATTGTTCCGCGCTGCGCCGCGCCGGACTCCCTGCAACGGCGCACTGGCTCGGCAGCCAATGAGTTCAGGCTGTCCGGTCAGGCAGGCCCGACCGGTCAGACCGGGCAGTCGGCCCGGCTGCATTTGGCGGCCTTGGGCGAGACATAGGCGCCGCAGACCGTGCATTTCACGAGTTCCTCGATGCTCCCGCCCGCGGCACCGGAACCGCCCGCATCCTTTTGCTTGTCCTTTTGCTTGCGGCGCATCGCCTCCTCGGTCGCGCGGCGCGCATAGTCGCGCGTTGCCTCGATCCGGCGCACGGCACGACCGCGCATCGAAAACCACGCAAGCGCGCCCAGAAAAATCACAATGAGCCAGAAGACCAGCATCATGCCGTCAAATCCTTTTTTCGCGGCGCAAGCACAAGACCTTCGCCGTGACGCAGGATGGCTTGCGCCTCGCGCGTATAGTCCTGTCCCGAGCCATGAAGCACAAGGCCTGGCAGCAGTGTGGCCGGCGTGCGCGCGTCCCTTGTTGCCTGGACGATCACGCGTTTGGCCGGTTCGCCCGCGCGCGGCCACAATGGAAAGACAATGATCCTTCCCGCCTTGCCATGCAGGCAAGCCAGCAATCCCGGCAGACGATCCGCCGAGACGATGGCGGTCAATGTTGCCTTCGCCTTCCCCGCCAGAAGCGCTGCCCGGACAAAGGCGGCCACCATGTCATCGCCGCCATGGGTTGCAGTCGCGCGCCCAGACGTCTTCGTTCCTTGTGCATCATGAAAGGGCGGATTGAACATCACATGCGCGAAGAGGCCGCGCAGCGCTTTGGGGAAGCGGGCGATGTCGCCCTCGTGAAAAGTCGCGCGACCTGCAAGGCCGTTGGCTGACGCGCTGGCGCGCGCAAGGTCGAGAATACTGCCATCGACATCCATGCCGGTCACGTGCAGGCCGGGAACCCGCACGGCAAGCGACAATGCCGCAGCGCCCGCGCCGCATCCCAATTCAAGCACGTGCTCGTTTGCGCGTGCCGGAACAGCAGCGGCCATCAGGACCGCTTCCTGCCCCGAACGAAAGCCACGCTCAGGCTGGAACACATGAAGGCGCCCACCCAGAAAGGCATCGCTTGTTGTTTGCGGCATTCCCTTCATTCCGGGCATTCCGGGGGCCCCGCCTCATTTGCCTTTGCCGCGAGGTCGGCAAGGATCGTGCCCAGCAGCGCTTTGGCGCGGTCAAAGTCCTCCTCGAGCACCATCAGGCGCCGCTGCAGGGGACCCCAAACCCAGTAGATTCCGCTGGCATGCATATCGATCGGGAAGGCTGCGATGTCTTCCGCCTTGAGGACCGCATCCACATAGGCAAAGAGGGCGAGGTCATTCGTGCGCAAAAGCTCTTTCATGTGCACCTGCCCCCTTGCCGGCATGGTTTATCTGGACGCGGCACAGAAACCACAGACAATTGATGGACGCGATTTGCCGCAGGGTTGCCCCACAGGATCAAGGCGAATCAACGGGTTGATACCTTGCCCGTGCGGCCCGGCATTCTTATTCTTGGGGCCACGCCTTACAGGGCGCAAGCCATTGGCTGATACAGGTCAACTTGCTTTTGTGCGCCCAAGTCTGGCAAGGGTTTTTTGTAGAGGCATCTCGGGGCGCGCACAGAAGGTGCCGCCAGAGGATCACACAAGGATCAGAGCCGTTGACGACTGCCATCGCAGCCAAGACGCAGCCGCGCCGCGATGCCGAGCGTGCCCATGTGCAGGGGGCGCTGGACCGGCTGACCGCGCTTGTCGCCGCCGATCTTGAGGCCGTCAACACCACCATCACCGGCTACATGCAAAGCGATGTGCCGATGATCCCGCAGCTGGCGGGTTATCTGATCGAGGCAGGCGGCAAGCGCATCCGCCCGATGCTCACGCTTGCTGCGGCCCGGATGTGCGGCCATGCGGGTGACGGCCATGTGAAGCTGGCGACCGCTGTCGAGTTCATCCACACTGCCTCGCTGTTGCACGACGACGTGGTCGACAATTCATCGCTGCGCCGGGGCAAGGCTGCCGCCAACATCATCTTCGGCAATCAGGCCAGCGTTCTGGTCGGCGATTATCTTTTCAGCCGCTCGTTCCGCCTGATGGTGGAGACGGGATCGCTTGCGACACTCGACATTCTTGCGAATGCGGCCGCCATCATCACCGAGGGCGAAGTGCTGCAGCTGACCGCAGCCAAGAACATCGCCACCAGCGACGAAACCTATATGAAAGTGATCGCGGCCAAGACGGCGGCGCTCTTTGCGGCGGCGGCCGAAGTGGGTGGCGTGATCGCCAACCGCCCGGTGCGCGAGGCACAGGCCCTCCACGCCTATGGCCGCGAGTTGGGGATCGCCTTCCAGCTTGTCGATGACGCGCTCGACTATGGTTCGGTGCATGCAAAATTCGGCAAGAGCGTCGGCGACGATTTCCGGGAGGGTAAGGTCACGCTCCCTGTCATCCTTGCCCATGCGGCCGGCGATCATGCCGAGCGCGCCTTCTGGAGCCGGGTCATTGCCGATGGCGTCCAAAAGGACGGCGATCTGGAAGAGGCAATCCGCATTCTCTCGCGCCATGGGGCGGTAGCCCGCACGCTTGAGCGGGCGCATGCCCATGCCGATGCTGCCAAGGACGCGCTGGCGATCTTTGCCCCCTCGCCCTTGCGCGACGCGCTCAGCGATGTCGCCGATTTCTGCGTTGACCGCGCGTATTGAACCCTTGCGCGTCAATCGCGCTGGCATATCTCGGGTTCAGGCCCCCACGCCATTTCCATCGCAGCGTTGAACAATGCATCCGAGATGCCGCAGCGCCCCCCGCAGAACGCCGCGCCTGACTCAAATGTCATGATCTCTTCGACAAAGATGCGGATGGCGCGGCGCTCATCCGCGCATTTATGAAGCCCAAGACCAAGTTCATCCATCGGGCCTTTGCCCAAGGCCGCCGCGATGCGTTGCGCGTACTCGCGCGTGGGGTTCAACGGAAAGCCGGGCGGGCACTCACCGGAGCCAAGTTTCTCAACCGAGCCGATGCAGTCATCGGGCGGCGCATAACGGCTCATCATCGCAAAGGCTGAACCCTTGCCCTCGCGCTGGCGGCGCTCGACCCAACGCACGATCTCGGCGATGCCGTCTTCATTGGTGACGAAGATCGCGTGGCCCTTGGCGTCATTGCCGATCTGCCCCGGCGCATCCACGCTTTTCTGCGCGCCCGGATTGTTGAGGCGAAGGGGCAAAGGCAGGCATGGCGCGCGACGGTCGCGGACAGGCTCCCCCGCACCATCGTCGATATTGACCAGAATGCCCCGCGCGCGTGTCTCGTCCGGCGCGAAGAAAACCGGTGCGGCATGAAACGGCTTTGCAACCGCATTGCCACAGACGGTCGCATTGCCACCGACAATCGGGCCGGATGGCTCTGTCACCGGATCGGGTATTTGGGGCGATGAATTGCAGGCTGTGAGCAGCAGCGAAGCGCAAAGCCAGAATGCAGTTCGGAGCGTGAGCCGATGCATGTCAGACGGCATTGGCCGGCGTGATCCACCAGGAAGGGTGAAGCGCTGCGAGCTGGCCGGCAGCAAGCGTGACTTCACGTTCATCGGCAAAAATTGCAAAACACGTCGCGCCGGAACCCGACATCGCCACATGAAGCGGATTCCGGGTGCGCAAGGCCGCAAGCACGTCGCCGATCACGGGCGCGATGGTGCAGGCAGGTTCCTCAAGGTCGTTGCGTGTGCGCAAGAGCCATGTGGCCAGCGCCTCAGCACTCTCAAACCGGGCGGGATGCGACGGCACATGCGCGCCACTGCGATGCTTCAGCGCGCCGAACACTTCCGCCGTTGCGACATGCACGCGCGGATTGACGAGCAGAAGATGGAGCGGCGGCAGGCCGGGCGCGGGTGACAGGCGCTCGCCGCGCCCCTCGGCGAAAACCGGTTGCGACAGGAGGCACATCGGCACGTCAGCGCCCAGCGACAGCGCGATGCGCGCGAGTTCGTCGCCCGTGTGACGACCGGGGAAAAGTGATTGAAGCGCGCGCAAGATGGCTGCAGCATCGGCAGAGCCCCCGCCAAGGCCACCGCCAACGGGAATGTTCTTCTCCAACTTTATGCCAAGCCCGTCCGCCCCGAAGGCGCGGACGGCGCGCATCACCAGATTACCCTCGCCATTGCCTGCCGCATCAGCAAAGGGGCCGGAGATATCGAGCGATACGCCTTTGGATACACGGGTGACTTGCAGCCGGTCGGCAAGATCAAGGAAAACGGCAAGGCTTGCGATCGCATGATAGCCATCTTCGGCGCGCGGGCCGGCATGCAGGAAAAGATTGAGTTTTGCGCGCGCCGACATTTCGATGAACGCCATGGCGCCCCCTCAGGGTGTAGCAGGCGGCACTTCGCCTTCACCCGCATCGGCGCGCGGCGATTCTGCCAGGCCGTTTTCGAGCTTTTCCCTGATGGCGGGAATGTTTTCTTCCGGCGGCGACAGGCTCATGGCCCGCTGCCACTGGAAGCGCGCCTCACGCTCACGCCCGACCTTCCAGTACACATCACCCAGATGATCGTTGATCGTGGGGTCCTGCGGCGCGAGTTCGACCGCGCGCTCCAGATGGATGACGGCGGTGCCGAAATCGCCACGCCGGTAATAGGCCCAGCCAAGGCTGTCGATGATGAAACCGTCATTGGGTTTCAGTTCCACCGCGCGGCGGATCATCTCCGTGCCCTCGTCCATGTTTTCGCCGCGGTCCACATACGAATAACCGAGATAATTGAGGACGGCGGGCTGGTCGGGCTTGAGTTCAAGGGCGCGGCGCAGATCGGCTTCGGCTTCCGGCCAGTGCTTGCCGCGCTCGTTGGCGATGCCGCGCGCGAAGAAGAAGAGCCAGTGGCGTTCTTCCGGCGTGGTGATGGCATTGATCGCAACCGTGTAGGCGGCAGCGGCCGCATCCCAGTTCTTGCGGTCGCGCTCGATGTCGCCCAGGGCCAGCATCAACTGGGCATGGGTAAATCCGTCCGCCACCGCGCGGTCGAGCAGTTCAACCGCCGCATCCGGCTGCTTCAGGCGATTGAGATTGAGGGCGTGCGAGATGACTGCCGAGACATAAAGCGGCTCGTCCATGCTGATTGAGGCGAAGATCGCATTGGCGTCTTCGTAGCGCCCGCCTTCCTCGAAAAGTTCCCCCAGCACCACGCGGCCGCTGGCAAGCTCCGGGTTGAGCCAGAGCGCCACCTGGAGATAGATCAGCGGCGCATCGAGGCCGTTTTCCGTGTCAAACACTGTCGCGAGGTTGAAAAGCGCCTCCGCCATGCCCGCCGCCGGCGTCTTCGCGCGCCAGAGGGCATTGGTACCGGTGCCGGTGCGCTCACGCGCCACGGTCAGAAGGAAATTATCCGGCATAGCCGCAAGCCCGCGATCCAGGGCTGCGCGGGCGCCATCGGTGGCCCCGCTCTCCTCAAGATACGCTGCATAGAGGGCAAGCACGCGCGCGCTCCTGGCTTCGCTTTGCTCCACCGCGCGCACGAAAAGCGCATTGGCGCCATCGCGGTCGCCCAATTGCGCCGCGATCAGCGCCCCGTGATAGTCGGCAAGTACGTCAAAGCCGCGCTGGCTTGCCGCGCGCTGCAATTCGCGGCGGGCATCGGCACCACGGCCTTCGCCCACCATGACCCAGAAACTCAGGAGCCTCGTCGAGATGCCCTGGTCGGTTGCCATCATCGCGTCGATCTCGGCGCGGGCCATCGGCCAGTCGCCGCGCCGTGCCGCTTCTGCGGCAAGGACGAGACGCGAAGTCAGCGTGTTCTGGCCTGCCGCCACCACCCGGCGTGCGAGGCTTGCGCCCGTCTCCATGTCGCCGGACTGGACGGCATAAAGGAAAGCGCGCTGCAGCAGCATGTTATTTTCGGGATCGCGCGCCAGCGCATCGAGATAGCGCCTAGCGGCTTCGCGCACATCACGCGATGCGGCGGCCTCGCGCGCCACCAGAAAATCGCCATAGACATTGTCGCTGGCCGGCCGGGTCGACTCGGCCACGCGCTCGCCATCTCCGCCCTGCTTCAGCCAGTCCAGCGCGCCGGAGGATACGGCCACCAGGACACCAGCGGCGGCGGCGGCCACAATGAGGACCGAGGAAAGGATCGTTGTCGTCCGGCGCATCATCAGGCGCAAACCTTTGCTGTGGGCCGGACCCCGCCCCCCTTACATGTTCGGATAATTGGGCCCACCCGAACCTTCCGGGGTCACCCAATTGATGTTCTGCGACGGGTCCTTGATGTCGCAGGTTTTACAGTGGACGCAATTCTGCGCATTGATCTGAAAGCGCGGGTTCTGTCCAGCGCCATCATAAACGACTTCATACACGCCGGCCGGGCAATAACTCTGGGCCGGTTCCGCATATATGGGCAGATTCACGTTAATGGGAACTGACGAGTCCTTGAGCGTCAGGTGGACCGGCTGGTCCTCCTCGTGGTTGGTATTGGACAGGAACACGCTGGAAAGCCTGTCAAAACTGATGACGCCATCGGGTTTCGGGTAGGCAATCGGCTTGTGTTTGGCCGCAGGCTCAGTCGAGGCCGCGTCCGTCTTACGGTGTTTTAATGTGCCAAAGGGTCCAAAGCCGAAGAGCTGGTTCGACCACATGTCCAGCGCGCCCAGGGGCACGCCGACCAACGTGCCAAAGCGGGTCCAGAGGGGTTTCACATTGCGGACGCGCTTCAGGTCCTTCGCAATCGGCGAGTGCCGGACATTGGTCTCATAGCCGACGAGCTCGTCGTGCGAACGCCCCGCGCCCAAAGCCGCGAAAGCGGTTTCAGCGGCGAGCATGCCGCTTCGCATCGCATTGTGGCTGCCCTTGATGCGCGGCACGTTCACAAATCCCGCCGAGCAGCCGATCAGGGCGCCGCCGGGGAATGCCAGTTTCGGAATGGACTGCCAGCCGCCCTCGGTGATCGCACGCGCGCCATAGGAGAGACGCTTGCCGCCTTCGAGTTGATCGCGGATGAGCGGATGCTGCTTCATCCGCTGGAACTCCTCAAACGGCGAGAGATACGGGTTCTTGTAGTTGAGGTGGACAACAAAGCCGACCGAAATGAAGCCCCCCTTCATGTGATAGAGGAACGAGCCGCCGCCCGTGCCTGCCGACAGCGGCCAGCCCATCGTGTGCATGACAAGGCCGGGCTTGTGGCGGGCGGGATCCGCCTGCCAAAGTTCCTTCATGCCGATGCCGAATTTTTGAGGCTCGCTGTCCTTGTCGAGGCCATAGCGGGCGATCAACTGTTTGGCGAGCGAACCGCGCACGCCTTCGCCGATCAGCGTGTACTTGCCGAGGATATTCATGCCGGGCTGAAAGCTGTCCTTCGGCTTGCCGTCGCGGCCAACGCCCATATCCCCCGTCTGCACACCGATGATTTTGTCGCCGTCATAGAGAAGCCGGGATGCCGCAAAGCCGGGATAGATTTCAACGCCAAGCGCTTCGGCCTGCGTGCCCAGCCAGCGGCAGAGATTGCCAAGGCTCGCGACATAGTTCCCGTGATTGCTCATCAGTGGCGGAAACAGGAAATTCGGAATGCGCAATTGGCCTGCTGGCCCAAGATAATAGAACTTGTCCGCGGTCACCGGCGTGTCGAGCGGCGCGCCCTTGTCCTTCCAGTCCGGGATGAGGTCGTTCAGCGCGCAGGGATCAATGACCGCGCCCGAGAGAATATGCGCACCAATTTCGGACCCTTTCTCAAGGATGCAGACCGAGACGTCGCGGCCTTCTTCTGCGGCCAGCTGTTTCAGGCGGATGGCGGCAGACAGGCCCGCGGGGCCCGCGCCGACGATGACCACATCATATTCCATCGACTCGCGTTCAATTTCGCCGGTCATTCCGCAATCCACCCCTTGCCGCGCCGCCATCAGCTACCTTTTGTGGAGAGGCTTTTGCCGCCGGTCAACAGGCGGTCCACTTCCAAAGCCTTTGCCGTCGGGTCAGCGTTGGCTATGGTCCGGCCATGGCGGGCAATAATCCTCAATCAGACGAAGCGGTGCTGGATGGTCCCGGCGCGCTGGCAATGCTTGAGTGGCTTGCGTCTTTCCGAGCGGCAGATGCCGTGCTGGAAACACCGCAGAACCGGCTTGCGGATGAAGTCGCCCCGGCTTTCGGCGCGCCCGCAGAATCAGATGGTACTGCTCCCGCGCCCGAGGCGATTGCGATTCCGGTTGCGCGCGCAAAAGTCGCGCCGGATTCGGGCGACGTTGCCGAGGCAGGTTCGCTCGCTGAAGCCCAGCGTGCCGCAGCAGCTGCGACCTCGCTTGCCGAATTGCGCGAGGCCATTGCCCATTTTGACGGCACTGCGCTTAAGGCGGGCGCACGCAATCTCGTCTTTGCCGACGGTAACCCGCAGGCGGCGCTCATGCTCGTCGGCGAGGCGCCGGGCCGCGATGAGGATGCCGTAGGGCGTCCCTTTGTGGGCGCATCCGGCCAGTTGCTGGATCGTATCCTTGCGGCTGCGGGCCTCGACCGCACGCAGGTCTATATCACCAATGTGCTGCCCTGGCGGCCGCCGGAGAACCGCGAGCCGTCGCTGGCGGAGGCGTCGCTTTTCCTGCCCTTCCTGAAGCGCCATATCGCGCTGGTGGCCCCGCGCATCGTTCTGGCGCTGGGGGCAACCTCGATGCGGCATCTGTTCAATACCGCCGAGGGCATCACGCGGATGCGCGGAAAATGGCAGGAGCTTTTGATCGAGGACAAAGCGATCCCCGCCATGGCGACGTTTCATCCCGCTGCCCTGCTGCGCAATGCCCTCAACAAGCGCTATGTCTGGCGCGACATGCTTGAGGTGACGGCGCGGCTTTCCGCCCTTGAACAACAATGATGGCTGAACCCATGTCACGCATTGATGGTGCCCGCAAATTCCTGCCGCTCAACATCGCGGTGCTGACGATCACCGACACGCGCACGCTGGCGGAGGACAAGTCGGGCGATCTTCTGGCCGCGCGCATCCGCGATGCGGGCCACACGGTTTTCGACCGGGCGCTGGTGCGCGATGAAGTGCCCGCAATTGTCGAAAAGCTGAAAGGCTGGATTGCCGATCCGAAGATTGACGCCGTGATCTCCACCGGCGGCACGGGGCTGACCGGGCGCGATGTGACGCCGGAAGCCTTCCGCAAAGTGTTTGAGAAGGAGATCGACGGCTTTGCCGCCGTGTTCCACCAGATCTCGTTTGGCACGGTCGGCACTTCCACGCTGCAGTCGCGCGCCTGCGCAGGCGTTGCGGGCGGCACCTATCTGTTTGCGTTGCCGGGCTCGTCGGGTGCGGTCAAGGATGCATGGGACGGCATCCTGAAGCATCAATTCGACAGCCGCCACATGCCCTGCAATTTCGCCGAGATCATGCCGCGCCTGCAGGAGCATATGCCCGACGGCGGCAAGCGCGGCAAAGCGCCCAAAACCGCCTGATCTCAATTGCGCTTGAGCGCGCCCGTTGCCGCCATCGGAATGAGCCAGCCCAAGAGCAGGCCCGTGTTCGATATGATGTTCGTGGCAAAGCCCGTGTGCGCCGACAGGTAACCATCGACGACATACCAGACAAGGATGGCGAGCGTCGCCAGTTGCCAGATGGGCCGCGCCCTGTCACCCAGCATCAAGGCAGCCTTGATGATGACGAAATACGCCATGCCCAGACCGAGCGTGACCGCGCCCATCAAGGCAATCGAAAAACGTGTATGCGGATCAAGCACCAGCCCCTCATCCCTGCCGATGGCTGCAAAGACAAGACGCGCAATGTCACCGCCAGCCGCGTGACCGCCGACGGCCAACACAATCCCGAAAAGCACAACGACCAGGCACCAGATGTTCAGCCAGTTTTTCCAGAAGGGGGACATGGGGGCTCCGTCGTTGACGTGTTCCAAGGACAAGATATTTCGCCCTCCCTCCTGGGAGATCTGAGCAACGAGGATGATATGTAGCACTCGCTACATTTCCTGTCAAATGATGCGGCGGCCGGGTTTTGTGAGGCGAAACAGGTCCTCTGCCTCATCGACATCGCCAAGCGTATCAAGCATTTCCACGCGCCAATTGCCGGGCAGCGTGCCAAGCGTGTCCGCAAGCGTGTGCGGCGAGGACCAGCGCACACTGCGGAAAAGGGGCGGTGTTGCTTGCGTGCGCCTGAGGCCGATCAGCCAATAGCCGCCATCTTCTGCGGGGCCGATCACCGCATCGGCACGGCCAAGCGCCGCAAAGGCGCGCGCGACATGCGCCCGCGATATGTCCGGGCAATCAGTGCCGATGATGACAATCGCCCCCTTCATTGCCATTCGAAACACCCGCGACATGCGGGCGCCCAGATCGCCGCGCCCCTGCACCAGCACCTCTGCGCCAAACGGATGAATGTCAGGAGTTGCAGCAATCCGCGTCTGCCAGCGCGCATCGCTTACGCGCGTGATTGTCCGCGTGAGAAGCGCGCGATAGGTCTTGAGTGCGCCCACTGCACCAATGCCCCGCGCGAGCCGCGTCTTCACCCGACCCATCTGCGGCGCGCGCGCAAAGATGATGAGCGTCTTCACCGATAGAGCCTCGCCAGGCGCTCGGGCGACACGCCGAATTTCCAAAGGCCGAGAATGAAGAGATTGCGCATCGGCCTTCGCACATAGCCATCCCGCCTGTAGCGTGCGGCACTTGTGGTCGCGCGGGCGTCGAGACGAACCAGCCGGCGGCGCGTGAGGCGCCTGATGAAATCAACATCCTCCATCAGCGCCAGCGGCCTGAAGCCCCCAGTCGCCTCGTAGAGTGATTTCGATATGAGCAATCCCTGATCGCCATAAGGCAGTGCAAAAAGCCGACAGCGCCAGGCCACCATCCACTCCAGAAACCTGCCGCGCTTGCGTGGTTCATCAAGCGCGAAGCGGAAATAGGCAGCCTTCGCCTCGCCATGCTCGCGGATGAAGCGCATCGCCTCATCCTCCCATCCCTGGGCCAGGACCGTGTCGGCGTGGAGAAAAAGCAGGAAGGGGCCACGGGCAACGCTCGCGCCTGCCGCCAATTGACGGCCCCTGCCCTTCTCCGACGTCACAAAGATCGCGCCGGCATCATCGGCAATCGCGAACGTGTCATCGCTTGAGCCGCCATCGGCGATGATTACTTCGCGCACGAGCCCGCGCATCGACGCTTCAATGAGCGCCGTCAGGGTGGGCACGAGATGGTCCGCGGCGTTCAGGGCGGGAATCACGACCGAGATCATGGACAAGCTTCGCAAGGGTTATGGGCCTCCTTCAATCAAGCCTGTGGGGTTGATGTGCCACTTTCCTACCACGCCTTGTTCTTGATTTGTTCACAATCCCCGCCTAGGTTTTCCTTATGCGGCACATGGCACAGACACGCTTTGTCGATGAGCGAAAGGGCCTTTCATCCGGGGCATCGCCGGAGGGAAATCTGCGCACGCTGCATCCGGGCGCGGATCGCGGGCGCGGCACACTCTCCAACAATGCCGGACGCTTTGAGGCGCTCACCCGTGTGCTTGGTGATGACGGTTGGGGCCTTTTCGACGAGGAAGCACCCAAGCTCGATACGCAATTCCTGCGGGACACGTCGCGCAGCATCATCGCGCGCAACCAGTCGCCCGATCTTTCGTTTGACCGCTCGATCAATCCTTACAAGGGCTGCGAGCATGGCTGCGTCTATTGTTTCGCGCGGCCGACGCATGCGTATCTCGGCCTGTCGCCGGGAATGGATTTCGAATCCCGCATTTTCGTCAAACCCAATGCAGCGGAATTGCTGCGCGGCGAACTCGCCAACCCCGCCTATGAGTGCAAGACGATCGCAATCGGCACGAACACCGATCCCTATCAACCCGGCGAGCGGCGCCACCGCATCACGCGCAGCCTTCTGGAAGTGCTTGCCGCGCACAATCATCCTGTTGCCATCGTCACCAAGTCGCATCTGGTGACGCGCGACATCGACATATTGGGACCGATGGCCGAGAAGGGACTGGTGAAGGTCGCCCTTTCTGTCACCACGCTTGACCGCAAGCTTGCCCGCACGATGGAGCCGCGCGCGGCTGCGCCCGAGCGGCGCATTGATGCGATCCGCGTACTGGCGCAAGCGGGCATTCCGGCGGCAGTCATGGTCGCGCCCGTCATTCCCGCGCTCAATGATGCGGAGATGGAGACGATCCTTGAGCGCGCGCGCGATGCGGGCGCTTCATCTGCCGGATACATCGTCTTGAGGCTGCCGCTTGAGATCAAAGACCTCTTCCGCGAATGGCTGGAGGCGCGTGCGCCGGGCAAGGCCGCCCATGTGATGGCGCTCATCCGCGGCATGCGCAATGGCCGTGACTATGATCCGCAATGGGGCACGCGCATGAAGGGCACCGGGCCTTATGCCGAAATGCTGGGCCAGCGCTTCCGCCTTGCGGTCAAGCGCCTGCAACTCAACCGGCCGCGGCCGCCGCTCAATACGCAGTTGTTCGCGCGGCCCAGGCCCGTGACGGGGCAGCTGCAATTGTTCTGAACGGCGAATTTCAGCGCGTGGGCGAATCACACTAGATTCCGCGCCCCATGGGAGAAACTTCCGCCGACAGCATCCTGCCCGGGCTTGAGCCATCTCTCAGCGACGGGCCAGACTTTGCGCACGAGCTTGCGTTTGCGCGGGTGCATGGATCGCCCATTGCCGGCATTGACGAGGCGGGGCGAGGCCCCTGGGCTGGGCCGGTTGTGGCGGCGGCCGTCATTCTCGACCCCGGCGTGGTGATTGCAGGCGTTGACGATTCAAAGCGCCTGACACCCAAAAAGCGCGCAGCCCTTTCCGAACTCATCCAGGAAAAGGCGCTGGCTTTTGCCGTCGCCTATGTACGGGCGCGCGAGATCGATGAACTCAACATCCGCCGGGCGACGCATCTTGCCATGACACGCGCCTACAATGTGCTTGCGCGCAAGCTGAAACCCGCGGGCGTCCTGATCGACGGCAATGATTTGCCTGAACTTCCTGTGCCGTCGCGCGCGCTGGTGCGCGGCGACCGGCTGTCATTGTCAATCGCGGCGGCGTCCATCCTGGCAAAAGTCTCGCGCGATAATCTGATGATCGCGATGGACGAGAGTTTTCCCGGCTATGGTTTTGCCGACCACAAGGGCTATGGCACGCCCAAGCATGCTGAGGCACTGAACCGGCTGGGGGCAAGCAACCTTCATCGCCGCTCATTCGAACCGGTGCGTCAGGTGATCCAAAAAATTTCCGGGTAGACACAACATCTGGTGGGTCGCGGATTCCGGAGACTCAATTCAACTCTTTGATTCAAAACGGACTCTTGACGGCGAGTCCCGCCTGACTCAGGCTCCCCCCAACAAAAAGAGTGGGGATCTTCATGAAACTGGTTCAAGCACGCGCAGCCGCGCGTGGCGTTGCTGTTGACCGCGTAATCCATGGCTGTTCGATCGAGGCCATGCGGGCGATGCCGGAGGGGTCGGTTGATCTCATCTTCGCCGATCCGCCCTATAATCTTCAGCTCAAGGGCGATCTGAAACGTCCCGACCAGTCAAAGGTCGATGCGGTTGACGATGACTGGGACAAGTTTTCCGACTTCGCCGCCTATGACCGCTTCACGCGCGAATGGCTTGCTGCCGCGCGGCGCGTGCTCAAGGACACCGGCACGATCTTTGTCATCGGCTCCTACCACAACATATTCCGTGTCGGCACGGCGATGCAGGATCTCGACTTCTGGATCCTCAATGACATCGTCTGGCGCAAGTCGAACCCGATGCCCAATTTCCGCGGGCGGCGCTTCACCAATGCGCATGAGACGCTGATCTGGGCGGCAAAGTCGCCGGGCGAAACGCGCTACACGTTCAATTATGACGCGCTCAAATCCCTCAATGAGGGCCTGCAGATGCGTTCGGACTGGCTGATCCCGCTCTGCACCGGTGGCGAGCGCCTGAAATCCGACAATGGCGAGAAGGCGCATCCGACACAAAAGCCCGAGGCGCTGCTTCACCGCGTCATCCTTGCGGCGTCGAGGCCGGGCGATGTGGTGCTCGATCCCTTCTTCGGCACCGGCACCACGGGCGCTGCCGCCAAGAAGCTGGGACGCCATTATATCGGCATCGAACGCGAGGCTGCCTATGTGAAGATCGCCGAGGAGCGCATCAAGCGCGTCTCCATGGCCGCAGCCGAGGACATCGAGGTCACCAAGAGCAAGCGCGAGGAGGTGCGCGTTCCGTTCGGCGCCGTGATCGAACGCGGCCTGCTTGAACCCGGCATGATGCTTTATGGTCCGACGCGCCGCCATGCCGCGCGGGTGCGCGCCGATGGCAGCCTTGTGACCGCCGATGCCAAAGGCTCCATCCACCAGATCGCCGCCCAGGTGCAGGGATTGCCTGCCTGCAATGGCTGGGCGTTCTGGCATTTCGATGTGCAGGGCAAGCTCAAGCCGATCGACCTTCTGCGTCAGCAGATCCGCAGCGAGATGGAGACGGCCACCCTGTCAGGCGGAGTCACGCGCCTTGCTGATCACCTTGGCAAAGAGGGTCGCAAGCCCCGCGCGGTCTAGTTCATCCGGCGGCACCAGCGTGCCCAGCCCTTCAAGGCTGCGGGCGCTGGCATCTTCAAGGGCATAGACATCCAGCGTCAGACGGAAATGCGTGAAGACGTGGGTAATTTTTCCGCGATGCGCCCATTTGCCCGTCAACGGCGCATGAGCGATCGCATCGTCCAACGGCGTTGCCGAAAACGATGTTGATGGTGTTTCCATCATGCCGCCCAGCAATCCCTTGGTCGGGCGGCGGCGCAACAGAACGCGGCCATCCTTTGTCATGGCCACAAAGGCGGCACCGTGGCGTTGCGGCGTTGGCGCCTTTACCGCGCGGCGCGGCAGATCGGCTGCGATCCCTTTCTCACGCGCGATGCAACCATCGTGCAAGGGACACGAACCGCAGTGCGGCGCGCGCGGCGTGCAGATCGTGGCGCCAAGGTCCATCAAAGCTTGCGCGAAATCGCCTGCACGCAACTCCGGCGTCAGCTTTGCGGCCTGCGCGCGGATGGCGACCTTGGCGTCGGGCAATTTCCGGGTGATGGCAAAAAGGCGCGCGGTCACGCGCTCGATATTGCCGTCAACGGGCGTTGCCTTGCGGCCAAAGGCAATCGCAGCGATGGCCGCTGCCGTATAAGGACCAATGCCGGGCAGCGTTCGCAACGTCGCCTCGTCGTCGGGAAAGACGCCGCCATGATCCATCATGATCGCTTGCGCACATTCATGCAAATTGCGCGCGCGGCTGTAATAGCCAAGGCCAGCCCAGGCGGCGAGCACGTCCTCCAGCCTCGCGCAAGCAAGGGCGGCGATGTCGGGCCATTTCCTGGTGAAGGCATGGAAATAGGGCCCGACACTTGCGACCGTCGTCTGCTGAAGCATGATCTCGGAGAGCCAGACGCGATAGGGATCAGGCGTTTGGCCCTTGCGGGCACGCCAAGGCAGCACGCGCGCGTGGGCGTCATACCAGGCAAGCAGGCGCACGCTGACGGCAGCGCTTGCACGGCGGCGCGTTTGGCGCGACGCTGGCGCCCGATCCTTGACCCTCGTTTTCATCGGTCCTGTTGATGCACGGGATTTGCAGCAATTCAAGTTGGCATCGCGGGGCCAAGATTTTTCATGCGCGATGATCCCGACACGCGCCCGCGCCGCAAAGGGCCAGCGCCGCTGGCGCGCGAAAGCGATGCGGCCTTTGCGGAGTTGGCTGCGCGCTTCGGCTTCCACAAGCCGGAGATCCTGAAACGCTGGCGCGAAATCGCAGGCCCGCATCTTTTCCGTTTCACGCGGCCGCAACGCATTGCCTTTCCCAAAGGACGGCGCGACGGCGGCACGCTCCATCTGGAGGTCGAGGGCGCGGCCAGCGTCGAGGTGCACCATGTGTCACGGCAGCTGATCGAGCGGCTGAACGCGTTCTATGGCTACGCCGCCATTTCCCGCCTCAAGATCGTGGCCGCCCGGCTTGACCGGCCCAAGCCCTTGCCCCCTTTTGTTCCAGCCGAGCCTGATCGTCAGGTTCTGGAGGCGGCAAGCCGCCGCAGTGCCAAGGTCAAAGACCCCGAATTGCGCCGCAGCCTTGCCGCGCTGGGTGCCCTTTCTGCCACAACCCGGAAAAAGCCTTGAGAATGCCGCGCTTATTTGGCAAGCCGCAGCGCGTTGAGGCGTGCCCGCCGGATTGCTAGATTGGCTGCTTCCGGGCCGGACATGCCGGAATGAAAAGCTGCGGCGCGCCGGTGGCTGGCGCGCGGCTGCAAAGCTCGAGAGGATCGTTCCTTGGACAAGCGTATTCTGACCGTTGCCGGTATCGGCGTGGGCCTTCTGGCCGCCGTGTTTGCCGCCTTCTATCTGCTTACGCCCAAACCGGGCGCAACCTCCGTCACGCCGACAGAATCGGCCGTGGCCGATCCCGCCGCACGTGACCGCGCGCTGAGCGTGCGCGCGGATGACCGGGTGATCGGGTCGCCCGATGCGCCCATCACCCTCATCGAATATGCGTCGATGACCTGTGGCCATTGCGCCGCGTTCCACGCCCAGACCGGCCCGCGCCTCAAGACCGAATATATCGATACCGGCAAGGCAAGGTGGGTCTTCCGCGAGTTTCCGCTGGACGGCGTCGCCGCGGGCGGCGCCCTTGTCGCGCGCTGCCTGCCGCCTGACCAGTATTTCCCCTTCATCAACATGCTTTTCCTCAACCAGCCGGACTGGGCGCATGTGGATGATCCCAAGGAAGGCCTCATCACCATGTCGCGCCGGGCGGGCCTCTCGCGCGAGCAGGTCGAATCGTGCTTGAACAATCAGGCTGAAAAGGACCGCATGCAGGCCCTGATTGCAGAAGCCGGTGACATCTTCGGCGTCAATTCGACGCCGACGCTCATCATCAACGGCAAGGTCTATCGCGGCGCGATGCCGTTCGAGCAGATCGACGCGATCTTCAAGGAACTGCTGGCCGGCCAGAACTGAGGCGCGAAAGCGCGATGACGGGCCGGGGGCATTTCCCTGCCCCAAGCGACGTGTGAGGAGTTTGGCCCTTGAAGATTACCCGCCTGAGGCTTTCGGGTTTCAAGTCCTTTGTCGAGCCGACCGAACTCCATATCGAGCCGGGGCTGACCGGCATTGTCGGGCCCAATGGCTGCGGCAAGTCCAACCTGCTTGAAGCCCTGCGCTGGGCAATGGGCGAAAACAGCGCCAAGTCGATGCGCGGCGGCGCGATGGATGACGTGATCTTCGCAGGCGCGGGCAACCGCCCGGCCCGCAACATGGCCGAAGTCACCATCTTCATGGACAATACCGACCATTCGGCGCCCGCCGCCTTCAATGGCGAGGAGACGCTGGAGATCACGCGCCGGATCGAGCGCGAGGCGGGCAGCGCCTACCGGATCAACGGCAGTGAAGTGCGCCAGCGTGACGTGCAATTGCTCTTTGCAGACGCTTCCACCGGCGCGCATTCGCCCGCCCTTGTAAAGCAGGGCCAGATCGGTGCGCTCATCAGCGCCAAGCCGCTTGCGCGTCGCGCCATTCTGGAAGAGGCCGCAGGCATCAGCGGCCTTCATTCGCGCCGCCACGAAGCCGAGTTGCGCCTGCGCGCCGCAGAAACCAATCTGCAGCGCCTCACCGACATCATCCAGGAAGTCGAGGGCCAGCTTGCCGCGCTGAAGCGCCAGGCGCGCCAGGCATCGCGTTACCGCAATCTGTCCGGCCATATCCGCCGTGCGGAAGCGGTCGCGTTCCATCTGCGCTGGGTCGCATCTGCCGAACAGGTGGCCGAGGCCGAGCGCCGCCTTGCCGAAGCCGAAGCGCGCGTCGCCGAGGCCACGCGCACGGCCGCGCAATCCACTACCCTGCAGGCGGAAGCCCAGTCGGACCTGCCACCTTTGCGTCAGGCGGAAGCCGAACGCGCAGCCGCCCTCCAGCGCTTCAAGGTCGAGCGCGACACACTGGACGCCGAGGAGCGCCGCGCCCGGGAGGCGTCAGCGCGCCTTGCCCGCGCCATTGAAGAATTTTCGCGCGACCTTGCGGCAAGCACAGCGCGCGCCGATGACGCGCGCGCGATGCAGGAGAAGCTTGGCACTGAAGCGTCGTCCATAGATGACGGTGCCGCGTCGCGCGATGAAGCGCTGCACGATGCGCGTGTCCTTTCCGCCGATGCGGCCGACCAATTGTCGCGCGCGGAAGCCGGCTTCGAGGCCGCGCGGGCGCGGGCCGCCGATCACGCCGCACGACGCCATGCGCTGGAAAATGCCAAGGCGCAGGGCTTGCCCCGCCTCACCCGCCTGATCAGCGAACTGGAAATTCTTGCCGCCTCGCGCCTCAAGGCGGATGAGGACGCAGCTGCCTCGCCCGACATTGACGCGGCTGCACGCGACGCTGCCGCCGCGCGCGAGGCCGCTGAAGGCGCCTTCGCCGCCCTGAATGCCACCGAAAATCTCCGCCAGGAAAAGGCGCGCGAGGAAGCGCTTTCGCGCGATGCGCTGACGCGGGCCGAGCGCGCGCATGAGCGCCTTGCCGCCGAAGCCGATGCTATCGCCGATGTGCTGCGCTCGCCCAATGGTGATCTGTGGCCGCGCCTCATTGATGCGGTCAGCGCCGCTCCCGGGTATGAGGCAGCACTTGCGGCCGCGCTGGGTGAGGAGTTTGAAGCCCCGCTCGACGAGGCGGCCCCCAGCCATTGGCGCACCTTGCCAACGCTGTCCGATCTTGCCCCCTTGCCCGAAGGCGCCGAACCGATCAGCGCCCATGTGACGGCACCGCCCGCGCTGGCGCGGCGCCTTGCGCTGACGGGCGTCGTTGAAGATGCGGATGGCGCGCGCCTTCAGGCTTTGCTTCTGCCGGGCCAGATTCTGGTGTCGCGTTCGGGCGCGCTGTGGCGGTGGGATGGCTATACGGTCATGCTGCATGCGCAGACTCAGGCTGCCCAGCGTTTGGCCCAACGCAACCGGCTTGCGGTCATGGGTGAAACGCTTGCAGCGCTTGCGTCGGATGCATCAGCGGCGCGCGGCGTCTGGCAAACGGCACAGCATGCGCTTGATGCAGCCCAGGAATCCGAACGCGCTGCGCGTGCTGCCCAGCGTGAAGCGGATGCGGCCCTTGCGCGCGCGCTTGATGCGTCGGCCATTGCCGAGCGCGAGGCTGCGCGCCATTCAGCACAGCGCGCGGCCCTGGCCGAAGCGGCACGGCGGCTGGAAGAAGCAGTGCTTGCCGCGCGGAATGATGTGGCGGAAGCCGATGCGGGTCTCATCGCCCTGGGCTCGGACGAGCCGGTCCTGGCCGAAGCTGCCGCCTTGCGTGAGCGCGTCTCGGAATTGCGGATTGCGGCCACGGAAGCTGACGGCACGTTGGCGGGCCTTGTGCGGGAGGCGCAGGCGCTTTCCCAGCGCCGCACGGCGCTCCAGTCGGAAATCGCGGCATGGTCGCGCCGTCTTGAGACGGCTGAGGCCGAAGGCGAAGGCTTTGTCACACGGCGCGACGCGGCTTTGGCCGAGAAGACCGTGTACGACAGCGTGCCGGAAACCATCGAGATCAAGCGCTCGGCGCTCCTCTCGCTCATCAGCGAAGCCGAAGTTCTGCGCAATGCGGCTTCAGACGCTTTGCAAACGGCTGAGACACGGCTTGCCGATGCTGACCGCGCGGTCAAGGCGGCCGATGCAGCCGCATCGGAAGCGCGCGAGGAACGCGCCCGCGCCGGTGCCATGCTGGATGCCGCACGCGAGCGGCTTGCCGAAACGGCGTCGCGCATCCGCGAGGTGATGAGCGTCGAACCCGGCGAGCTTTTGTCGAAGAACGACATTGATGCGGATGACGGCCTGCCCACGCAGGAGGAAATCGACCAGAAGGTCGAGCGCCTGAAACGCGAGCGCGAGCAATTGGGCGGCGTCAATCTGCGGGCCGAAGAAGAAGCGGCCGAGCACGAAGAACGCCTGAATGCCATGGTTGCCGAGAAGGCCGACCTTGAAGGCGCCATCGCCAAGCTGCGCGCGGGCATCGGCAGCCTGAACCGCGAGGGCCGCGAGCGCCTTCTGGCCGCCTTTGACGTCGTCAACGCCCACTTCAAGCGCCTGTTCACGACCTTGTTCGGCGGCGGCGAAGCGAACCTCACGCTGACCGAAAGTGATGATCCGCTGGAGGCGGGCCTTGAGATATTCGCGCGCCCGCCGGGCAAGCGGCTGACCACATTGTCGCTGCTTTCGGGCGGCGAGCAGGCGCTGACAGCGCTGTCGCTCATCTTTGCGATCTTCCTGTCGAACCCGGCGCCGATCTGCGTGCTGGACGAAGTCGATGCGCCGCTTGACGACGCCAATGTCGAACGCTTCTGCAATCTGATGGATGAGATGACGCGCCAGACCGAAACGCGCTTCCTCGTCATCACGCACCATGCCTTGACCATGGCGCGCGTCCACCGGCTTTTCGGTGTGACCATGCAGGAGCGTGGCGTCAGCCAGCTTGTCTCCGTTGACCTCGAAGCTGCCGAGCGCGTGCTCGCGGCAGAATAGGCACCATGGCCCCGCGCAAGGTGAAACCGAGAGCAGCGGCCAAACCGCCTTCCTTGCGCAAGGTTGCGCGCGCCGTGCGCAAGGCTTCGCGCCCCATGAAGGAGAAGGAGCGTACGCGCGCGGTTGAGGCGCGGGAACTTCTGGTCAAAGCGACAGGCGCGCTTCTTTCCGAGAAAGGCTTTCACGGCATCACACTGGACCGCGCGGCGCGGCGCGCGGGCGTGAGCGCAAGACTTGCGCGTGGGCTTTTCCGCACCTCGCTGCATCTCGTGGCAGCCACACTGGAAGAGCAGCTTGAAGAGGACATTGAGGCGACCGAGGGCGATATCCTGGGCGCGATGCATGCACGGGAAAATCCTGCCCATGGCATCAAGCTGATGCTTGTCGCGCAATTGCGCCGCCATGCGGCGGGCGGCTGGTGGCGCCTCTATCTCGACATGGACCTTCTGGCAAAAAACGGGGACAGCCGCGAAGTCCTGCACCAGTTGCAGGCGCGGCTGCGTGAGCGGGCCTTGAGCTTCATCACCGCGATGCAGGCGCGCGGCCTCATCCATGACGGACATGATGCCGAGGCCGTCTGGTTCCTGTGGTCGGCGCTTCTGGATGGTGCGGTGCTGCGGGCGAGGGTCTCTCCGGTCCACGCCGATGTCGATACGCTGGCGGAGATGCTGGCGCCGTTGCTGGCTTCGGGGATCAGCCCGCCCAAAGGGTAAGGGACGCGACTCACAGCGCCCGGCAGCATGATTTCGCAATTGCAGCATTTTCTTGCGCGACCATGTCGCCAAGTCACGTTTTTCCTATTATATTCATTGCGTTAGTTCATGGTCCCGGCTGCTTGACAATGAAAGACCCCCTCCCTATGGTCCGCGCGCTTTCGCGAAGGGGGCTTCCCGGCAGTACCACTCATTTTCCGGCGTATCGGAGTGGGTGACGCGGCCGTAACAGGGGTCAATCCGGCGTGGTGACGGGTCCAACCGATCAGGGCGATGGTGCCGGGGAAAATCCCCATGCGCCGCTTGACGCACTTGGCCGCCGCATCAACGACATGGAGCGGCGCCCCAGTGTTGTCGCCCCCCAAACGAAAGCCCGTTCCGCGGGCGACAGTTCCGCTTTCGGCCGTGCCTTCAAGCTGTCCACCGAGTTCGTGGCGGCGGTGGTGATCGGCGGAGGCATGGGCTATCTGGGCGACCGCGTGTTCGGAACGGGGCCAGTTCTCTTTCTTGTGTTCTTCGTGCTGGGCGTCGGGGCGGGTTTCCTCAATGTCTGGCGGGCTGCGCAGGCGATCAACGCGCGCGCCGCGGAACAGGTGAAGGAAATGGGACCGGCTGCCGGCCTTGATTTCAGTTGTGATGACGAAGACGACGATGATGACGGCAGGCCAGACCTTCCTGCCGCAAGCCCCTGACAAGCGTGAGGATTGCGGTGTTCCAACAGATCGCCAATGACCCGCTGCACCAGTTCCAGGTGAACGTGCTGATGCCGCTCCATCTGGGCGGCTGGGACATTTCCTTCACCAATGCCTCGCTGTGGATGGTTCTGGCGGTTACAGGGGTTTCCTTGTTCCTCACCCTTGGCATCCAGCGCCGCGCGCTGGTGCCGCGCCGCTGGCAGCTGATGGTCGAGATGGCTTACGAATTCGTTGCCAACACGGTGCGTTCAAATGCGGGCGAGGAAGGCATGCGCTTCTTCCCGCTTGTCTTCACGCTCTTCATGTTCGTGCTGTTCTGCAACCTGTTCGGCATGATCCCCTATTCCTTCACCGTCACCAGCCACATCATCGTCACTTTCGCACTGGCGATGTTCGTGTTCCTGACGGTGATCCTGGTCGGCGTCCTCCGCCATGGCTTGCGCTTCTTCAAGCTGTTCGTGCCGTCGGGTGTGCCGTCGTGGATCCTGCCCCTGATCGTGCCGATCGAGCTCATCTCGTTCCTGTCACGCCCGGTCAGCCTTTCGGTACGTCTGTTCGCCAACATGCTGGCGGGCCACACCATGCTGAAAGTCTTTGCCGGCTTTGTCGTTTCGATGATGGCGGCAGGCGGTGTTTTCTCGGTGATGGCGATCGGCCCGATGCTGGGCATCGTCTTTGTCACCGGCCTCGAATTCCTGGTGGCGTTCCTGCAGGCCTATGTGTTTGCCGTCCTCACCTGCATCTACCTCAACGACGCCATCCATCTTCACGAAGACCATTGACGGATCGGGCGGATCATCCGCCAGACCTGATTGCCTACCCAAACCGCGAAACCCCAAGGAGCTCATCATGGAAGCGGAAGCAGCAAAGTTCATCGGCGCCGGTCTTGCCAGCCTTGCCCTTCTGGGCGCCGGCATCGGCATCGGCAACGTGTTCGGCAATTATCTGTCGGGCGCGCTGCGCAATCCGGGCGCCGCAGCCAGCCAGTCGGGCAACCTCCTGCTCGGCTTTGCGCTCTGCGAAGCCACGGGCCTGTTCGGCCTCGTGCTTGCCTTCGTCATCCTGTTCACCTGATCGGCCAAGGCGGGTGCGGGCAAGGCGCGTTGCGCCCGACCGCCCCACCGCATGACGGATATCTGCCCATGCGCGCGTTGATGAAGACGCTGGTTGCCATTTGTGCCGTCGGCGTGATGTCGGCACTGCCTGCGCTTGCTGCGGGCGGTGAAGCCGCAGGCGGCGAGCATGGCAAAGGCGGCCTGCCGCAGATGAAGGTTGAAACCTTCGTCGGTCAACTCTTCTGGCTCGCGGTTACGTTCGGCATTCTCTACTTTGTCATGTCGCGCATTGCCGCTCCACGGATCGCAACCGTGATCGAGGAGCGGCGCGACCGCGTTGCCGACGATCTCGACCGTGCCGCCGATTTCAAGGCCCAGGCGGAAGCCGCCATCAAGGCCTATGAAAAGGCGGTTGCGGATGCGCGTGCCAAGGCGCGTGCCGTTTCCGACGAGACGCGCCGCAAGGCCAAGGCAGAAGCCGACCGCCGTCGCGCCGACATGGATGCCAAGCTTGCCGACGAGATGTCAGCGGCCGAAGCGCGCATCGCCTCGCGCAAGGCTGCGGTGCTTTCCGGCATCCGGACACTGGCGGCCGAGACGGCCACCAGCGTTGTCCAGCGCCTGACCACGATCAGCGTCGCACCGGGCGAAGCTGAAGCGGCCGTTGACGCCGCATTGAAGCGCTGAGGGAGGCGATTATGGCCGACATTCTTTCCGACGCGACGTTCTTCGTAGCCATCGGCCTTGCCGTGTTCATCGGCATTCTCGTGTGGAAGAAGATTCCGGCCATGATCGCCAGAATGCTGGATGAAAAATCCGCTGCCATCGCCAAGGAACTCGATGACGCGCGCAAACTGCGCGAGGATGCTGCAGCCCTCCTCTCGTCATACCAGCGCAAGCAGCGCGATGCCGAGCGCGAGGCTGACGACATTCTGGCGGGCGCACGCGCTGAAGCCGAACGCATCCAGGCCGAAGCCCGCACCCAGACCGCGCAGACGATCGAGCGCCGCACCAGGCTCGCCGAGCAGAAGATCGCGCAGGCCGAACTTGCGGCACTCGCCGAGGTCAAGGCTGCCACGGCCAATGCCGCCATCTCGGCCGCACGCACCATCATCGAGAAGCGCATGGGCGACGATGAAGCCCGCGCCTATGCCAACAACTCGCTCAACGAGCTCCGCAGCAAGCTGAATTGAGGTTGGTGGGAGCAGTATGCACTCGCCTCGCCCCGCGCCTTGATGAGGGCGTAAGTGGATTGCTCCGATGCCATCCACCACGTCCCTAATGGTGAGTGTTCATCGAACCACGCACTGCACTGATGCCATGCGTTCTTCGACAAAGGCTCAGGATGACGATGTGAGTGGGCTGCGCCGATGCGCGCCTGCACATTCCCTGAACCGTTTTCCCCCACCCGTTTTGCTACGCAAAACGTGCCTCCCCCAAGGGGGCGGCGGAAGAAAAACAGGGGCGAATTGCTTCCCGCCCTCAATCCCCCGCCACCAGAAAGCTGATCGCCCAGCCGGACTCCGAGCGCTCAAAGCCAAGGCGATAGCCGACCGTGCTGACCGCCCACTCGTCACGTACATAGCCCAGCACGCCCTTGGCATCGGTGACCTTCAGCCAGGTGATCTCCACGCCGTCAATGGTTTCCGTGACAGCGGGATCAGGATTCTCCTCGTCATAGACCAGCGTGAGGACGTCGTAGTCGAGCGGATGGATGGCAGGTGCGGTTGATGACGGCGCACTGCGCAGGCTCTCGCCCTTGGCGACCACCACCATGTGGATGAAGGGGTCGAGATCATCCGGCCAGATTGCATAGGGCCATGGTGCCGCCGCCCAGGCGGGATCGCCTGCGTGGGCAACACCAATCGTCAAAAGCCGTTCCATCTCGGCCCAGATGGGCGCGTTGGCGGCTTCCGGACCTTCAAGCCCGTAATTGGCGACGAAGCGTTCGGGGCCGCCCTCGTCACCGAATGAACTTGTGACCGTGGGCGAGAGCATGGCCACAAGCCCCTTCACATCACGCGCCGCGACGATGGATTTCAGTTTCCCGACCATCACCGCAAGCTCTGCATCCAGCGGGGCTTCCGGCGGGGTCAAGCGGGTGGTCGTCGTGCCCTGCGACGGCGGTTCAACCAGATCCGCATGCACGGGAACGGGCGTCAGCAGCAGCGCAAGACCAAGGCAAGCGGCGGCGATGGCAGGTTTCATGGCGGGGTTCCCGGCGGTCTCAACCGGGATTGGCCCCGGCCCGCAAGGGTTGCTGGCGCTGCCTCACGGCGTCAAGCTGTTCCCCGTGCCATTGCCTCGCCTTGCCAAGTGCGCCATGCTGACAATTAGTCAGAATCCGGAATCAAGGCCCGCGAGGTTCGCATGACGTCAAAGCCGCCGGTTGAGAGCGTTATCCAGCTCAGCGCCTTTGATGCCATCGCGCGGGAAGACCCGCATGCGCGCCTGAAGCCCCTGCGCGAGCAATGCCCGGTGTGGCGCGATGAAACGTCGAAGACATGGGTCGTCAGCCGTTATGCCGATGTGCGGGCCATCGTCAGCGACAACAGTCTGTGGCGCAACGGCATGCATGCCGAGGAAGGGTCGTTTGCGCGCTTCCTCATCAATCAGGAGAAGCTGGACCTGCCGCCGGGCGAGCGCCAGTCGATCCTGACCATGGATGATCCCGATCATGCGCGCATCCGCACGCCTTTGGCCAAGGCGCTTTATGCGCGCGTCGCCAAGGCGCGTGCCAAGATCGAAGCGATCGTGGCAGAGACGCTTGACGCGGTTCAGGGTCGCGCGCGCTTTGACCTTATTGCCGATGTCGCCATTCCCATTCCGATCATCACGATTGCCCGCATCCTGGGTGTGGACGACGCGCGGCTTTCCGAGTTCCGGCACTGGTCGGAGGGCGCGATCCTTGCGCTCAACCCCGTGCGCACGCCGCAAGAGACCGCGCATATGGAAGCGTCCAATGCGGCGCTTGATGCCTATTTCACCGAGCTGATGGCGCAGCGGCGGCGCCAAAGGCAGGACGATCTTGTCTCCGACATGGTCGCGCTGCAGGAAGATGGCGCGCCACTCTCCGACACCGAAATCAAGATCAATCTTCTGGCGCTTCTTATCGGCGGCAATCTCACCACCACTGACCTTATCGGCAATGGCGTGCGGCTTCTTGTCATGCATCCCGCCCAGCGGGCATTGCTTCAAAACGATCCCGGCCTTGCTCCGCAGGCGGTTGAAGAAATCCTGCGCTTCGAAGGGCCGGTTGACATCACGGGCCGCGTGCTCTCGGGCGAACGCGAATTGGGCGGATGCCCCATGCACAAGGGGCAGAGCACGGTCGTTCTCCTGCGCAGCGCCAACCGCGACCCGGAAGTGTTTCAGCGCCCGGATGAATTCGACATCACACGCAAGGGCACGCCGCATCTCTCATTTGGCGGGGGCTCGCATATCTGCATCGGCGCCCCGCTCGCGCGCATGGAGGCGGTTGCGTTCTTCAGCGTGTTCTTCCGGCGCTTTCCGACGCTTCGGCTTGCGGATGAAAAGCCGCATTGGCGCGCTCTGCCCTTCTTCCGCGGACTGGAGCGGCTGAATTTGGAGGCGTGAGGTCGAAAAGGCCTTCAGCCTCCCCTTTCCTAAAAGGGGAGGCGGGACTTGAGTTGAGCGACAAGCGAAACTCAAGTCCGGTGGGGTTGCGAGACGCTGTACCGCGTATGGCGATGGCGCCCCCACCCGTTTTGCTTCGCAAAACGTGCCTCCCCCATGAACAGGGGGAGGCAAAAGCACTTCTCCGCTTGCGTTACTCCGCCGCCTCGGCCCGCTTGGGTGGTTCCCAGCGCAGCACCGGTTTGCGGGCAGCAGCCGTTTCATCCAGCCGCGCGCGGGGCGCAAGGAAGGGCGCGCCCTTGAAGCGTGCGACCTTGCCCGCCCTCGCATCGGCGGCAAGGCCACGCATCGAGGCGATGAAGACGTCGAGCGTCTCCTTCGATTCCGTCTCGGTCGGTTCCACCAGCATCGCGCCGTGGACGACCAGCGGAAAGTAAACCGTCATCGGATGGAAGCCCTCGTCGATCAGGGCCTTGGCGATGTCGAGCGTGGTGACGCCCTCAAACGCCGTATCATCGAACAGCGCCTCGTGCATGCAGGGGCCGGAGGCGGCGAAGGGCGCGTTATAGACATCCTTGAGACTGGCCAGGAGATAATTGGCATTGAGCACCGCATCATCCGCCACCTGGCGCAGGCCATCCGCACCGTGGCTCAGCATGTAGGTGAGCGCGCGGGTGAACATGCCCATCTGGCCATGGAACGCAACCATGCGACCGAAGGGCTTGGCGGCCGGATCTTCATCTGCATGCTCCACCAGACGATGGCCGCCTGCCTCGCTCACCACATAAGGCAGCGGCACGAAGGGCGCGAGCGCCTGCGAGAACACCACGGGGCCTGCACCCGGCCCGCCACCGCCATGGGGCGTCGAGAAGGTTTTGTGCAGATTGATGTGCATCGCATCGACGCCGAGATCGCCGGGCCGCACGCGGCCGACAATCGCGTTGTAGTTGGCGCCATCGCAATAAAAATAGCCACCAACTTCATGGATTGCATCGGCGATCCCGCGCACTTCGTCCTCAAAGAGGCCGCAAGTATTCGGGTTGGTCACCATCACGGCAGCAACATCGGGGCCGAGCTTGGCCTTCATTGCGACCAAATCAACGCGGCCCCGTGCCGTTGCCGGAATGGAATCAACGGTAAAGCCGATCAATGCCGCCGTTGCCGGATTTGTGCCGTGCGCGCTTTCGGGAACGAGGATGCGGGTGCGCTTCTCGCCACGCGCCTCGATCGCCGCCTTGATCGCCATGAGGCCACAGAGCTCGCCATGCGCGCCCGCCTTGGGCGACATCGCCACGGCGGGCATGCCCGTCAGCACTTTCAACCAGCGGGCCAGCTCGTCCATCACCTCGAAGGCGCCCGGCACTGTTTCCTGCGGCTGCAGCGGATGGATGTCGGCAAAGCCGGGCATCCGCGCGACTTTCTCATTCAGGCGCGGATTGTGCTTCATCGTGCATGAGCCAAGCGGGAACATGCCGGTATCAATGGAAAAATTCTTCTGGCTCAGGCGCACATAGTGGCGCACGACTTCCGGCTCTGACAAATCAGGCAGGCCGATCTTGCCGCGGCGCGCGGCTGAACCCATGCGGCTCTGCGTGCCCCTCAGCTCGGGCAGATCAACGCCGATCTTGCCGGGCCGGCCGATTTCGAAAATCAGCGGCTCTTCCTGCACCAGGGCACGGTGTCCCGAATGCGTGTGCAATGTGGCGGGGCGCTCGCCCTCGACCGGGGTGGTGGCGCGGCCTTCACGGTTCATCATGACAGCACCTCCGTCAGCGCGGCTTCGTATTTGACGCGATCCGTTTCGGTATTCACTTCGGTCGCGGCGACCACGAGCAGGTTCTCAAGCGATTTCTCGCCGGGCCACAGACGGGCGGCGGGCACGCCGCCCAGCACACCCTTGCCGGCCAGTGCATGAACGACCTCATGCGCGGGGCGCGGCAGGCGCAAGGTGAATTCGTTGAAGAAGTGCGGCGTCACCAGTTCAACGCCGGGCACAGTGGCCAGACGATCCGCGAGCGCACAGGCGGCCTCGTGGTTCAAGGCCGCAAGACGCGTCAGCCCGCGCTCGCCCAAGAGTGACATATGGATGGTGAAGGCAAGGCACATGAGGCCGGAGTTTGTGCAGATATTCGACGTCGCCTTCTCGCGGCGGATATGCTGCTCGCGCGTTGACAGCGTGAGCACATAGCCGCGGCGGCCTTCGGCATCGACGGTCTCACCGCAAAGGCGGCCCGGCATCTGGCGGAGGAATTGCTGCTTGGCGGCAAAGAGGCCCACATAGGGCCCGCCGAAATTGAGACCGACACCGATTGATTGGCCCTCGCCCACCACAATGTCGGCACCCATCGCGCCGGGAGGCATCACGGCACCCAGCGACACGACTTCCGTGAAGGCGGCGATCATCAACGCGCCCTTGCCATGGACAAGATCGGCGACAGGCGAAAGGTCCCGCACCGTGCCGAACACATCGGGGTTCTGCACCACGACGCAGGCCGTCTTGTCATCCACGAGGGCTGCAAAATCCTCCCGCGACAAGGGGCGCGCGGGCAAGGTCACGATTTCCATGCCGGCCGCTGCGCACACGGTCTGCACCACGGCGGCATAATGGGGATGCAGCCCGCCCGAGAGTACGGCGCGGTTGCGGCGGGTGATGCGGCTTGCCATCAGCACGGCTTCGGCGGTGCCGGTCGAGCCGTCATAGAGCGAGGCGTTCGCCACATCCATGCCGGTCAGAAGGGCAACCTGCGACTGGAACTCGAAGAGATATTGCAGTGTGCCCTGCGCGATCTCGGGCTGATAGGGCGTGTAGGACGTCAGGAACTCGGAACGCTGGATGATGTGATCGACGCTGGCCGGAACATGATGCTTGTAGGCGCCTGCGCCCACGAAGAAGGGCACGGATGACGCCGCCATGTTGCGCGCGGCCATGGCACCCATGATGCGCTCGACCTCAAGCTCGCCCTTGTGGCGCGGCAGATCGACGAGTGATTTCAGGCGCGCGGCTTCGGGGACGTCGATGAAGAGATCGTCCATCGATTTGGCGCCGATGCGCGCAAGCATGTCGCGCCGGTCGGTATCGGTCAGCGGCAGATAACGCATGGATCAAAGTCCCTTCACGAAGGAATCGTAGGCGTCTTTGGTCATCAGGCCCGCAGTCTCGCCCGGATTGGAGAGGCGGATTTTCATGAACCAGCCGGCGCCTTCGGGATCCGCATTGACGCTTGCGGGATCACCGGTCAGGGCGCCATTGGTTTCCACCACTTCGCCCGAGAGCGGCGCATAGACTTCGCTGGCCGCCTTCACGCTTTCGACGACGGCGGCTTCCCCGGCCTGCGCGACCTTCTTGCCGATGGCGGGCAATTCGACATAGACGACATCGCCCAGCTGCTCGGCGGCATAGCGCGTGATGCCGACGGTCGCGACGCCGTTCTCGATCCGCACCCATTCATGCTGTTCGGTAAAGCGGGTCTCGCTCATTTTCTCTCTCCTCAACCCCTGAAATATCGGTGCGGAACGAACGGCATCGGCGCGACAGTGGCGGGGCGCAATTCTCCGCGCACCATCAGCCCCAGTTTCGTGCCGTCATTGCCGAAGGAAGGTTCGACATAACCCATGGCCATCGGGCCATTCAGCGTCGGGCCAAAGCCGCCGGATGTGACAACGCCGATCTTCCTTCCATCGGCATGGATTTCGGTGCCTTCGCGGGCAGGCGCGCGGCCTTCGGGCACGATGCCGACGCGCTTGCGCGAGGCGCCATCGAAAAGCTCGCCCATGATGCGGTCAGCGCCGGGAAAATCCTTTTCCAGCTTGCGGCGCTTGCCGATGGTGAAAGTGAGATTTGCCTCAACCGGCGAGGTCGTTTCGTCGATGTCGTGGCCATAAAGGCAAAGACCGGCTTCAAGCCGCAGGCTGTCGCGCGCACCAAGCCCGATGGGCAGCACGTCCGGGTCTTCAAGGAGGCGGCGCGCGACGGCTTCGGCCTTGTCGGCGGGAAGCGATATCTCGTAGCCGTCCTCGCCCGTATAGCCCGAGCGCGAGACATAGGCAGGCACACCGGCGACGGCAAAGGATGCGGCGTTCATGAATTTCATGGTGGCGGCTTCCGGTGCGAGCCGCGCCAAAGCTTGCGATGCGCCGGGGCCTTGCAGGGCAATGAGGGCGCGATCAGGCAAACGCTCCAGCTTTGCCTTGCCGTGGAGCGCTGCTTCGATATGGGCAAAATCCGTTTCCTTGCAGGCGGCGTTCACCACCAGGAAAAGCTTGCGGCCGTCATCGGCACCAACCGGCCTTGTGACCATCAGATCATCACGGATGCCGCCCTGATCATTGAGCAGAAGTGTGTAGCGGATGAGGCCGGGCTTCAGGACATTGAGGTCGCCGGGCACGAGCTTCTCAAGTGCCGCCGAGACATTGTCGCCGTGCAGGAACGCCTGCCCCATGTGCGAGACATCAAACAGGCCCGCTTTCGTGCGCGTGTGCAGATGCTCCTGCAGCACGCCCGTCTTGTACTGCACCGGCATGTCATAGCCCGCAAACGGCACCATCTTCGCGCCGAGGGCCACATGAAGGCCATGGAGTGGCGTGCGGTGAAGTCCGCCTTTGTCGGGAATGTCCATATTTGCGGCCATCTGGCCTCTCCCGGTTCCGAATCATGACGCGACGCGCATCCGGCCCTTGTGACCGGAAACGCGCCCCGTCTGTCATCGAACCTGAGAGATTTCGCCTGCCTGCCCGTTCCGGGCCTGCCTGCTTACCCCGTCGGTGGGAGGGCCGTTGCCAGTCCTCCACTTTCCAGACGTTCATCCCCCCCGCGGTCCCTTTTGCCTGAGAGTTTCCGGGGCGGTTGCTCCTTCGGCGCCAGACTTTTTTGGGGTCCGGTCTCTTCCGCGGGGGATCAACTGTATGGCACCCCAAGCGCGCCACACGGCGGACTCGGAGTGTAGGGAGGGAGTATAGAGCGACCTGAAAAGAGTCAAACCGTCGGCGTTTCCGCCTCCCGCTCGGCCCGGCGGCGCGAAATATTCTGCCGGTGGAACGTATAGAGACCGCTGCCCACGATCAGCGCGCCGCCGCCCAAGTCCCATCCGTCCGGCAAATCGCCCCAGACCGCCCACGCCGCAAACATCGCCCAGATCACAACCGCATAGCGGAAGGGCGATACGACCGAGACCTCTCCCTGCCGGAACGCCTGGATGATGAAGTAGTTGCCGCCGGTCACCAGCACGGCTGAAGCAGCCAATGCGGCCAGAAGCGGCCAGGTCATCGGCACCCAATCCTCGAACGGGGCTGCGGCAAGGCCCGCCACGCCGACAAAAACGGTCGTGGTCAGTGTCACCACAATCGAGGGGATGTGCGACGAGAGACGGCGGGTGACGAGATCGCGGAAGGCGATGAGGATCGCGCAGACAAGCGCCACAATGACCCACTCATTGAGGCCCTCGCCGCCCGGCCTTGCCACAACCACGACGCCGGCAAAGCCGATGGCCGTTGCCAGCCAGCGGCGCCACCCCACCTGCTCGGCCAGAAGCATGGCTGAAAGTGCTGTGATGATCAGCGGGGTTGCCTGCAGAACGACCGTGATGTTGCCCAGCGCCAGATGCGGCAACGCGCCCAGAAACGTAAAGGCGATGGCAATCTCGAGCCCCGCGCGCGTGACGACAATTCTGGACATGGCGAGACGAAGATGATGCAGCACGCGCGCGCGCCAGGCGAGCGCGAGTACCAGCATCAGCGCCATCGGGAAACGCGCGCCCATGATCTGGCCCGACGGCATGCCCGCTTCGGCAGCAAGTTTCACGACCGTATCGCTGGCAATGAAGAACGCCTGGCTCACCAGCATCGCCACGATGGCGCGCAGATTATGCGTATGGGCGGTGGCCTGGGCCGTAGTGCCGGATGTCACATCTTCTCCGGCACGTCGATGCCAAGCAAGCCAAGCACGGCTTCGAGTGTCTCAAGCGCGAGCCGCGTGAGGCCCAGACGGCTTTCGCGCACGCGCGCGTCCGTCTCACTGAGAATGTGGTGCGCCGCATAGAAACGGCTGTAGGCCTGGGCCGCGTTGAAGGCGAAATCGCAGAGCATGTTGGGCGCGCGGCGCTTCAGCGTCTCGTCCAGTGCATCGGGAAAGCGTGCAAGCGCCAGCGCCAGTTCGCGCTCGGCAACGCCCGAGAGCGCGATCGTTCCCGGTGCATGGCCCTCGGCTGCAGCACGCGCGAGAAGCGAGCGCATGCGGACTGCGGCATATTGCAGATAGGGGCCGGTCTTGCCCTCAAAGCGCGTGAAACGCTCCAGGTCGAAGATATAGTTGGTGAGCCGGTGATTGGCGAGGTCGGCGAACTTCATCGCGCCAATGCCGATCTGGCGGGCCACGCGCAATTTGGCATCCGGTGCCAGTTCGGCAGCCAGACCCTCGGCGTCGATGCGCTTCATCGCTTCGGCGGTTGCCATTTCGATGAGATCAAAGAGTTTGACCACGCCGCCCGCGCGCGTCTTGAACGGCTTGTTGTCGCTGCCGTTGATCGTACCAAAGCCCGCATGTTCGAGATGCGCGCGGCCGGCAATGCCGCCCTTGCGCGCCGCACGGAACACGCGCTCGAAATGATCATGCTGGCGGTGATCGACGACATAGAGGATGAGCACGGGGTCATGGCGCTGAACGCGGTCCACGATCGTTGCAAGGTCGGTCACTTCGTAATTGGCGCCGCCATCCTTGTTCACCAGAATGACCGGCGGCAGAGGCTTCTTGTCGCTCTCCTCCGCCACAAACATGACAAGCGCGCCCTCGTCCATCACGGCAAGGCCCTCGGCCTTCAGGCGCTCCAGCATCGGGGCGATCAGGGGATCGGCGTCGGATTCGCCCTTCCATTCGTCGAAGTGGACGCCAAGGCTTGCGAATTCGCGCCTCACACCGGCAACCGAGACATCAAGGAAGTGCTTCCACAGCGCGCGATAGCCCGGACGGCCGCGCTGCAATTCAACGGTGGCAAGGCGCGCTGCCTCGTCGCGCACGGGATCGGCCTTCGAGGCGGCAGAGGCTGCCGGATAAAGGACCTCAAGATCCTCCATCGTCACCGGCGGTTCGGCGGGATAGGGACCGGAAAACCCCGCATCGAAATAGGGAAGGTCCGGCTCGCGCGCCTTCAATTCGGTGATAAGCTGGCCCATGGGCTTGCCCCAATCGCCGAAATGCACGTCGCTCACCACTTCGTAACCGGCAAAGCGGAAGGCGCGCTGCAGGCAATCGCCGATGATCGATGAACGCAGATGGCCCACATGCATCGCCTTGGCGACATTGGGACCGCCAAAGTCGATGACGACCCGCTCGCCTTTGGGATGGGGCTTGCCGTCAAGCCGCGCGGCCAATTCGCCAAGGGCCGCATCCACCAATGTCGGCGATGGTGCCAGATTGATGAAGCCCGGACCAGCCAGCGATACCGCCTGCACATTGGAATTGAGCAGAAGTGCTTTTTCGACATCGGCGGCGATGGCGCGCGGATTCAGTTTGGCTGCCTTGGCTGCTGCCAAAGCGCCGTTGCACTGAAAGGGTGCCAGGTCCGGGCGGTCTGAAACCTGAACCGCGCCAAAAGCGGCATCAAGGCCAAGGCCGGCAAAGGCGGCGCCAACTTCGCGCGACAATTTTTCGAGCAGCGACATGATTCCGGTCAGAGCTTCTTGTGGCTGCCATCGCAAAGCGGCGCGCGGCCGGTCTGCTTGCAGGCGCAGAACCAGACGGTGCCGGTCTTCTCCGCCCTGAATTCCTGCGGCGTGAATGCGGAACCCTTGTGGCTGCCGTCGCAGAAAGGTTGGCGGCCCGATTTCCCGCAGGCGCACCACCAATAGGATTTGCCTGCCTCCACCTCTACGGCGATGGGCGCGTTGGCTGCAATTTCACCCTTCATTCTGCTTGTTCCTTGACAGGCGGCGGCACGGCCCCGTCTATATCCGGAAAGCCGTCAGATTGCCAAGAAACACCGAAACTCCCCGCGCGTGCTCCCGATGTCCCTTGCTGACCCTTCGAACGACGTCTCCAACCCCGCCCGGCAGAAGCTGACCCTGCTTCTGGCGGCGCCGCGCGGCTTTTGTGCAGGTGTCGACCGGGCGATCCAGATCGTGGAGCTTGCGCTCAAGAAATACGGCGCGCCGGTCTTTGTGCGGCACGAGATCGTGCATAACCGCTTTGTCGTCGAGCGGCTGGAGCAGATGGGCGCCGTGTTCGTGGACGAGCTCGATGCGGTGCCGCAAGGACGCCCGGTCATTTTTTCGGCGCATGGCGTGCCCAAATCCGTTCCCGCCGAGGCGGAGCGGCGCACGCTCTTCTATCTCGATGCGACCTGCCCCTTGGTGTCCAAGGTCCATGTCGAGGCCGAGCGCCATTTCCGGCAGGGCCTGCATATTCTCCTGATCGGCCATGCAGGGCATCCGGAAGTCGTCGGCACGATGGGACAGCTGCCGGAAGGCGCAATCACGCTGATTGAAACCGAGGCCGATGTTGCACGCCTTGCCCCGGCCGACCCTGCGCGCCTTGCCTATGTGAGCCAGACGACGCTTTCGGTGGATGACACCGCTTCGATTGTTGCTGCCTTGCGCATGCGCTTTGCCCAGATCCAGGGACCGCACAAGGATGACATCTGCTATGCGACCTCCAACCGCCAGGATGCGGTCAAGGCGATGGCCGCGCGCTGTGGCCATGTGCTGGTGATCGGTGCGCCCAATTCATCCAACTCCATGCGGCTGGTCGAAGTGGCAACGCGTGCGGGCGCCAGGGCCGCCTCGCTCATCAGGCGGGCGAGCGAGATCGATTGGCGGATGATTGACGGGCTCTCGCATGTCGGGCTGACGGCCGGCGCTTCCGCGCCTGATGTGCTGGTGGATGAAGTGCTCGCCGCCTTCCGCGCACGCTATGAGCTGACGCTTGAGGAGGTTGTCGTCACGCGCGAGGATGTGCAGTTCAAACTGCCGCGCGCGCTTGCCGATGTCGCAACGGACCGCAGCTGAATGGCCGTCTACACCGACGTTTCCGATGCGGAACTTGCAGCGTTCCTTGCCGCCTATGATCTTGGTGCGGTCACGGCCCTGAAGGGCATCGCTGAAGGTGTCGAGAACACCAATTTTTTCCTGCAGACTGAGGCAGGCAATTTCATTCTGACGCTTTACGAGAAGCGGGTGAATGAGGCCGATTTGCCCTTTTTCCTCGCGCTGCTTGAGCATGTGGCCGCTTCGGGGCTTTCCTGCCCCCGGCCGGTTGCGATGCGCAACGGCGCAGTGACAGCACCGCTGGCGGGCCGCAAGGCTGCGATCTTCACCTTCCTGCCTGGCCTTTCGGTCAAGCGGCCCGAGACCATCCACTGCGCGCAAGTGGGTGCGGCGATGGCGCGGCTCCATCTTGCGACGCGCAATTTCGGGGGAACCCGCGCCAATGCATTGTCACTGGCGGGGTGGCGGACGCTTGCCGGGAAAATCGTCGCGCGCGCTGATGAAATCAGCCCAGGACTTTCCACCCTGATCAGCGATGGCCTTGCCGATGTTGCGGCCAAATGGCCGGCTTCACTGCCGCAAGGGGTCATTCACGCCGATCTCTTTCCCGACAACGTGCTCTTCTTCAATGGCGCCGTCTCGGGGCTCATCGACTTCTATTTCGCGTGCAATGATTTTCTTGCCTATGACATCGCGGTTGCCCTGAATGCCTGGTGCTTTGAGGGCGACGGCAGTTTCAACGTGACCAAGGCGCGGGCGCTTGTGGCGGCCTATCAGACGTTGCGTCCGCTTGAGGCATCCGAGCTTGCGGCTCTGCCTGTCCTTTGCCGGGGGGCGGCGCTCCGCTTTCTCATGACGCGCGCGCATGATTTTCTCAATCATGATCCCGCGGCCCTCGTCAGGCCGAAGAATCCGATGGAGTATGCGGCGAAGCTGCGATTCTTCCGCAATGTTCCCGACACCCACGCGCTGGGGCTCTGAACCGGACTTACTGATGACGAAAGTGACGATCTATACGGATGGCGCATGCCTTGGAAATCCGGGTCCGGGCGGCTATGCGGCCATCCTGCTTTCCGGCTCCAACCGGCGCGAGGTGACGGGCGCCGATCCCGCCACCACCAACAACCGCATGGAGCTGATGGCCGCGATTGCCGGACTGGAGGCGCTCAAGAGCCCGTGCGAGGTCTCGCTCTATACCGACTCACGCTATGTCGCCGACGGCATCACGCAATGGATGCCGCAATGGAAAAAGCGCGGCTGGAAGACCGCCTCAAAAAAGCCGGTCATCAATCTTGATCTTTGGCAGCGGCTGGACGAAGCGCGCAACCGCCACAAGGTGAGATGGCACTGGATCCGCGGCCATGCCGGTCACGTGCTCAACGAGGACGCTGACCGGCTGGCGCGCGCAGCCGTGGACGCGCTTCAGAGCTGAGCGAGGATCGTTTCGGCGCTGGAGACGCCGAAGCCGCCGCCTTCTTCCACATTCAGCTTCTTCACGACGCCGTCTTCGATCAGCATCGAGTAGCGCTGGCTGCGCAGACCCATGCCGAATTTGGAGCCATCGAGCTCGAGGCCGACCTTCTTTGTGAAATCGGCGTTGCCGTCAGCGACCATGTGGACCTTGCCGCCGGCATTCTGGTCCTTGCCCCAGGCATTCATCACGAAGGCGTCGTTGACGGACAGGCAGACCACTTCATCAACGCCCTTCTTGCGGAAATCTTCCGCGTGCTGGACGAAGCCGGGCAAATGGCGCGCCGAGCAGGTGGGCGTGAAGGCGCCGGGCAAGGCAAAAAGCACAACGCGCTTGTTGGCGAACATTTCGTCCGTCGTCAGGGGCGCGGGGCCCTTGTCACCCATATGCATCAGGTTTGCCGAGGGGATCTTGTCACCGACCTTGATGGTCATGTCCGTCATCTCCGTGGATGGTCCGTTTGCAGAATGAGGCGGAGCCTCTAGCATGGCGGCCATGAAGCTGCCAAGCAGGCGGCTTCAAGCGGCGGAAAGACCCGGCGGCAATCAGGGAATTGGCGATGATCACGCTCTATCAGTTCGAGATTTCACCGTTCTGCGACAAAGTGCGGCGCGTGCTGCATGTGAAGGGGCAGCCCTACACGATCCGCGAGGTGAAACTCTCCGAGGCGGGACGGCTGCGGCAGATCAGTCCGACGGGAAAATATCCGGTCATCGACCATGACGGCAGGCTGATTACCGATTCTACCGACATCGCCCGTCATCTTGAGCGCGCATTTCCGGCACCGCGCCTTGTTCCCGCGGATCCTGCGGCGGCGGCCCTGGTGCATGTGCTGGAGGATTGGGCGGATGAGAGCCTTTATTTCTTCGAGATGACCATGCGGCTGATGTGGCCCGAAAATGCGAAACGCTGGGTGCCTGTCCTCCTGAAGGAAGAGGGTGCGCTTTTCCGCATGATCGGCCCGCGCATGGTGCCCAAGGTTGTGGCCAAGCAGTCGAAGGCACAAGGAACAGGGCGCAAGACGCAGACCCAGATCATCGCCGATATTGAGCGCCATGCGGATGCGCTGGTGCTCATGCTGGGCGGGCGGTCCTATCTTGTGGGCGATGCCTTGACGCTTGCCGACATTTCCGTGTTCGTCCAGCTTTTCTGCATTGACGGCACGCCGGAGGGCAAGGCCGTGATTGATGCGCGGGCGCCGTTGCGCGCATGGATGACGCGCATTGATCGTGAGACCTGCAAGCGCATGGCGTAAGGCAGGCCTTCCCTTCAGTGAAAATCGCGGCTGCGGATGCGCAGTTCCGTTTCGCGCGCCACCAGGAATTCCATCGCCTGTGCAATCTCCTTGTTGCGCTGATCCTGCGCCGGGCGGGCGACCTCATCCGCGCGGGCAAGGCCTGAGAGCGCTTCGGCTGCATCCACGTCCAGCGTGCGCGCCAACGCGGTGATGTCGGCAAGCCGCCGTGCGATCACGTGGATCACCTTGCCTTCGCGCTGCAGGCGGCCCTCGATCCGCATCAGGCGCGCGGCGAGAATGGTGCGCCGGTTGGGTTCGAAAAGATGCGGCCAGACGATGATATTGGCGCTGCCGAACTCGTCTTCCAGCGTGATGAACAAGGTTCCCTTCGCCGTGCCGGGGCGCTGGCGCACCAGCACGAGGCCCGCAATTTTCACCCAGCTGTCATTGCCGAGAAGCGGCAGGTCGCGGCTCGACACATGACCTTCCGCCGACAGGCGCGGACGCAGGAACGAGAAGGGATGGGCTTTGAGGGAATAGCCCAGCGCCCGGTAATCTTCCGTCACGGCGCTGCCCGGATGCATGGGGCGAAGGGCGGGATCAGCCTCCATGCGCTCGGCGCGGCTTGTGTTCTCGCGCGCATCGGCAGCGGCAAAAAGCGGCAGCACATGATCGCGGAAACCGCCTGCCGCCCACAGGGCCTGGCGGCGGTCGAGACCAAGGCTTGCCAGCGCATCGGCGCCGGCGAGTTTCATCAGGGTGGCACGGTCAAGGGCGGCGCGGCGGCCAAGCTCTGTCATTGTGGCAAAGGGCGTGGTGCGCGCTTCAACGATGCGCTGGCCTGCCTCCTCGCGCATGCCCTTGATCTCGCGAAAACCAAGCCGCAGCGCCAACGCATCGCCCGCGCCTTCCTCCAGCGTGTTGTCCCAGCGGCTCGCGTTCACGTCGATGGGCCGCACGGACACGCCGTGGCGGCGGGCATCGCCGATGATCTGGGCGGGCGCATAAAATCCCATCGGCTGGCTGTTGAGGAGGGCAGCAGCAAAGGCTGCCGGGTGATGGCGCTTCAGCCACGCCGAGACATAGACAAGCCGCGCGAATGATGCGGCGTGGCTTTCGGGGAAGCCATAGGTGCCAAAGCCCTCGATCTGGCGGAAGCAGCGCTCGGCGAATTCCTGCTGATAGCTGTTTGCCATCATGCCGCCGATGAAGCGTTCGCGGAAACGCTGGATGTCGCCGCTCTTCTTGAAGGTCGCCATGGCGCGGCGCAGCTGATCGGCCTCGGCGGGTGAAAAGCCCGCGCCCACAATGGCAATGCGCATCGCCTGTTCCTGGAACAAGGGCACGCCCAGCGTTTTCTCCAGAACCTCGCGCAGGGCTTCGCTTGGATAATTCACCGTCTCCTTGCCCTCGCGGCGGCGCAGATAGGGGTGCACCATGTCACCCTGAATGGGGCCGGGGCGCACAATCGCTACCTCGATGACCAGATCATAGAAGCAGCGCGGCTTGAGGCGCGGCAGCATCGACATCTGCGCGCGGCTTTCGATCTGGAAGACGCCCACCGTATCGGCATCGCAGATCATGTCATAGACGGCAGGATCCTCGCGCGGCACGGCGGCCAGATCGAGCGTCGGGCCGCCATGCTGCGCGATCAGGTCGAACGCCTTGCGGATGCAGGTCAGCATGCCGAGCGCCAGCACATCGACCTTGAGAAGGCCCAGTGTTTCGATGTCGTCCTTGTCCCATTCGATCACGGTGCGGTCGGCCATCGCGGCGTTTTCAATCGGCACGAGTTCCGACAGAAGCCCGCGCGAGATCACAAAGCCGCCGACATGCTGGGAAAGATGGCGCGGCAGTCCCGTCAGCTGGCGCGCCATGTCGAGGGCACGGGCGAGTTTGGGCGCGCGGGGATCAAGCCCCAGCTCCTTCAACTGGCCGTCGGCGACATCATCGGCATGCCAGCCCCAGCTTGCGCGGGCGAGGCTCGCGGTTACGTCTTCGCTCAGGCCCATCACCTTGCCGGCCTCGCGGATGGCCCGGCGCCAGCGGTAATGGATGACGGTGGCGGCCAGCCCCGCACGCTCGCGGCCATAGCGCGCGTAAATATGCTGGATCACCTCCTCGCGCCGCTCATGCTCGAAATCGACATCAATGTCGGGCGGCTCGTTGCGCGCGTCCGAGATGAAGCGCTCGAACAGGCAATTGCCGTCGGCGGGATCAACGCTGGTGATGCCCAGCACGAAACAGACGGCGGAGTTGGCCGCCGAACCGCGGCCCTGGCACAGAATGCCGCGCGACCGCGCAAACAGCACGATCTCGTGGACGGTCAGGAAGAACGGCGCGTATTCCTTTTTGGCGATGAAGAACAATTCGCGCCGCAATTGCTGGTCAACCATGGGCGGGATCAATTCGCCATAGCGCTCATGTGCGCCTGCCCAGGTGCGGCGGGAAAGATCTTCGTCAGCCGTCAGGCCGGGCGTGATGATCTCTTCGGGATATTCGTATCTGAGCGAGGAGAGGTCAAAGCGGCAGCGCGCGGCAATCGCCATCGTCGCGGCGATGGCATCGGGAAAGGCGCGGAAAAGCCGCGCCATCTCGGCCGGTGATTTCAGCGTGCGTTCGGCATTGGGTGAGAGGCGAAAGCCGGCAGTCTCCAGCGTTGTCTTTTCGCGGATGGAAGTCAGGACATCATGCAGGGGCTTGCGGCTTTCATGGTGAAAGCGCACATCGCCCAGGGCCGTCAGCCTGATCCCGGCCTTGCGCGCCAGCTGGTCAAGCCGCGCGATGCGCAGGTCATTGGCGCCGCCATAATGGTGCGACGCGCCCAGCCACAAGGCCTCGCCGAAACTTTCCCGCGCGCGCAGGAGCAGCGGGTAAAAGCGCTCCAGCGCCTCGATCCCTTCTTCGGCGGGCGGAATGGCAATGATGACGGAACCCGCAGCATGGGCTGCAAGATCATCCAGGGAAAGATCGCATGCGCCCTTGGGCGCGCGGCGGCGGCCCAGCGTGATGAGGCGCGACAGGCGGCCATAGGCGACGCGATCCTGCGGCAGGCAGATGAAGGCGGCGCCGTCATTCAGCACGATGCGGGTGCCGATGATGAGGGAAAGGGCGTGCGGGTTCTGCCCCTGCCCGCGCAAGGCGGCCATCACTTCGCGGATGCGGCCATGGGCCTGCACCACACCGGCAAACGTATTCACGTCGGCAATGGCGATGGCGGCGATGCCCAGCTCGAAGGCGCGATCAATCAGCTCGCGCGGATGCGAGGCGCCCTCGAGAAAGGAATAGCAGCTCATCGCCGCCAATTCTGCATAGCGTTCAGCGTAAGGCGGCGCGCCCGGCGTCATCAGTGGAAAATCCCGTGCAGGAACCAGCGCGGCGGCGTTTCCCCGTCCATAGCGCCATCGCGGAACACCCAGTAGCGGCGACCCTCCTCGTCCTCGATGCGGTAATAGTCGCGCACGCGATCACCTGCCGCCGCATCACGCCACCATTCGGGGGCAATGCGTTCCGGCCCGTCAGCGCGCACAATGCGGCGTGCCACACGGCGCCAGCGCATCATCACGGGCGGATCATCCGGCACGGGTGCCATCACCTCCACCGGCTCGGGGTCGGGCAGAAGCCGCGCCGGACGCGGCGGCAGGCGGCGCAGGCGCTGCATCATCTTCCCGCCAAAAGGGCGCACGCGGCGCACGGCGCGTTCGGGCACATGGCTTTCATGGGGCGCAAGCGCATAGACCCGCGCCTCTCCCATGCGGCTGGCCAGACGATCCACCAGTTCATGCAGCGCGATGGGCGCCGTCTCCGCGCGCCGCTCCTTCACGAAAGCGGTAAAGACAGGCGTGGTGTTGACGAGCGGATCCGTCAGGGAAGCGCAAAGCCGCGCGGCCTCGATCCCTTCGCCGGGGTCCACCGTCTCCAGCCGCATGACCAAGAGCTTTGCAAGATGACGCGCATCGCGCGAAGCGCCCGACAGCCCGATGCGGATGCGCGGCGTCTCCATGTCGGTGCGGAAGAAATCCAGCACCAGACGGCGCGCGCCAAGGCCATGGCGTTCCAGATGGCCGCAAAGGGCCTGCGCCAGATGCGAGCAGATGTCCTGCAACTGGGCAGGCGTCGAGACGGGTTCGGCAAAATCCGCGCGCGCCTCGTGACGGAGTGTTTCCGTGATGTTGGCGCCGTGCTGCTCGTCCTCGCCCAAAATGGCCGCGAGCTTTTGCGCGAGATCATTGCCGAAGCGGTCGCGGAAACCTTCGCGCGGCAGGCGGGCAAGATCCTCGACCCGGCGCAGGCCAAGCCGTGCCCATGCGGCAAGTATTTTTGCGTCATCCGACAGGGCGGCGGCAGGAAGCCGTGCGGTTTCCGTCCGCGTGTGGCCGGATCGCGCGATGAATTGCCTTTCCCCGAAGCGCGCCAGCGCGTGGGCCGCCGCACCCGTATCGGCAATCGCGGCTGATGCGGTGATGCCGTGGCGGGCCAGCGCATCACAGACCATGCGGCGCATCGCTTCCTCGCCACCGAAAAGATGCGCGGTGCCGGTGATGTCGAGCAGAAGCGCATCAGCGGATGCCCGGCGCACGGCCGGCGCAAAGCGGTAACACCATCGGGCCAGCCGCATCAGGCGATGCGCATCGCCCGCTTCGTCCGCCTCAAAAAGCCGGAGCGAAGGCACAAGCGCACTGGCATCAGCCGCTGCAAGGCCGGGGCGCACGCCCGCCACACGCGCGGCTGCCGATGCCGCCGTGATGATGCGCCGGCCGCCAACCGCCCGGCAAAGCGCAAAGACCTCATCTGCCCGCGTGGTGTTGCGCGGCAGGCGGATCCTCGCGCAATCCAGCGGCCAGTTCGGCAGACAAACGGAAAGGACGCGTCGCATCGGCAATCTCCACACACCATTCGACCGGCCCGGAACCCGAAACGGGTGCGGCACGGCAACGCAACAGGACAAGGCGCCAGCGCGCGGCACCCACACAGAGGGAAGGTCTCAGCGCCACATCGGGGCTCGCGCTTGCGGCGGGCAGGACCTGCCAGCGGCTCCATGCGGCGCTGGTCGTTCCCGCATCGCCACGGGCAGCAACAGGCGCGCGGTGAATGACAAAAGCGGGGGTTGCGCTTTTGGCGGCGGCCAGCTGCAGGCGGCGGCTTGCGGTCAGGTCAAGGCCGGGCACTTCACCGATCACGGCGGCCAATGCCCCCGCCTTCAGCCCCTCCTCCATCGCGGCAAGGATGTGATCGCTGCGGCGCGCCTCGGCGATGATGAGGAAGGCGGGATCAAGCCCGAAACCTTCCAGCGCATCGGGATAAAGATCGCGCCCGCTGCCGCACCACAGGACCGCGCGTGTGGCAGGCGTGGCCGCGCGCGCGGCCATCAACGCAGCGAAGGCGGCGGGCAAGGCTGCATCCTCGCGGTCGGTGCTGGCGGGAAGGATCTCGTGCAGGGCACCGCGCAGGATGCCTTTGCCCAGCGTGCCATCAATGGCGGCAAGGCCGAGGGTGAAAAACTCCGCCTGCGCCGATCCTTGGGCCGATCCTTGGGCCGACGCGTGTGCCGACGTTTGGGCAGGCACTGGCGATACGCCATGCGCCATCATGCGGCGCAACTCGCTGAGCGAGACGATGCGCCTCGTTGTGGACGGGGTTGTGGACGGGGTTGTGGACGGGGTTGCAGGCGGGGTTGTGGGGGGTGGCTGCATGACGGAACCGATCTTTGTTCTTATTTTGTTCCATCAAACACCCAAGCCCACCCGCTGTCGAGTCGGGTGGAAAATATATTGAAGATCAAAAGGTTAACGGCTCACGAGTCGCCAAAATCAGCCAAGCGAGCAGACGGCCAACCGCCCAACCATCAGCCATCACTCCGGCAGTTCAGGAGGTTCCGGCGGTTCAGGGGGCTCGGGGGGATCCCAGCCATCCGGCAGTTCGCCGGGGCGGGGGACCGGGTTTGGTGTCTTGCCCTCTTCGCCGGTGTAGTCGCCGCTTGCCTCGACGATGAAGTCGCCATCGACCAGCGTAATGGTGATCGAGCCGCCCGATTCCGCGCCGCCGCCCGTGCCCGGCAGCGCCAGCACAAAACTGTGGGTGTCGCCGTCGCTGGCCACATGCTCCGGCACGCCCAGCCAGATTTCCGACGGCACTTCGACAAACAGCTCCGGCGCATCCAGCGCCTCGCTCGTGTGGATGATGATGCGCAATTGATGGCGACCATCCTGCGTCATCTCGCCATCAACCAGCACGGTGAAATCTTCCGAGACGGTTGCGGGCACAAGATCAAGAAAATGGTCGATGAGCTCGGCAAAATCCTCGTTGCCGATGGTGCTTGGCGGCGCGATTGCGGGAATGGTCAGCTCGTGCCGTGCAAAGACGGGACGGCACACATCGCTGCAGGTCGCATAATGAAGCGCGAGCACGACCTTCAGATCATGATCAGCCACCGCCGGAAAGAGGCGCACCGGCAGCACGACATGATCGCGATAGACGTTGAGGTGATGACCCCCGATCATCACGCGCTCCGGCACGGGCCAGCGCACAGAACTGAGCGCCAGATTCTCTGATCCGCCCCAATCGAAACGCGGGGGCACACCGCCTTCGCCCGGCGAGCGCCAATAGGTGACATAGCCGGGCGCGAGCTTGAACTCGATCCCCGCCCAGACCGGACCGCCCCCAAAGGTTGAACCTTCCGCCAGGATGAGACGCGTCTGGGCAGCGGCATCGCCACTCCAGGGTGTTGCCAGCACCGGCAGGGTTTCAGCGCCGGGGCTGCCCTGGCCCCACGCAGGCAAGCCCGCCGCCACCGCATGGAGAACGGCAAGGCAGGCAGCAAGCGGCAGCGCGCGGCGGATGGCAGTCGTGGTGGTCATGGTGCGCCATGTTGCGCGGCGACAAGCCAAAATGAAGTCAAGCTTGGGGCAAAATTGGTCACGCTGTCGTGAATCAGCATCGCTGCCCCCACGGCACGTGCCCCATATCTGCCATGTTGCCCGAATGTTCGTGATGTTTTGCCTTGCCAGCACACCGATGACCCCAAAGCGCGATGGCTGTATCGTCGGACTCATGGCGAATCCATCGCGCAAGGGCAAAGGCAAGTCGCGCTCCGGCGGTCCCTACCTGACCGGGCAGATCCTTATTGCCATGCCCGCGATGGCCGATCCGCGCTTTACCCGCACAGTCATCTATGTGGTTGCGCACAACAAGGATGGCGCGATGGGCCTTGTGCTCAATCGCGATGCCGAATCCGTCAGCTTTCCCGAATTGCTGTCGCAGCTGGGTATCGACAAGGCGGCGGCGCGATCCATTCCCGTCCGCTTCGGGGGCCCCGTCGATGTGACGCGCGGCTTTGTCCTGCACAGCACCGACTATGCGCCGGGTGAAGGCACGATGCAGGTGACAGCCGACACCGCGATGACGACAACGCTTGATGTCCTCAAGGCCATCGCGGGCGGCAAGGGGCCGCGCAAGGCGCTTCTGGCCCTTGGCTATGCGGGATGGGGTGCAGGACAGCTTGAGGATGAGGTCCAGGAAAATGCGTGGCTGACCTGCGCACCCGACGACATGCTTCTGTTCGGGGACGCGCTGGAACCCAAATGGCGTCACGCCTTCGACAAGCTGGGCATCCCGCCGGAACGCCTGTCACCGGGCTTTGGCCACGCCTGACTTTTCCGCTTCAATTTCAGGCCTGCCTGAGATCACCGACGCGATGATGCGAGGCAATGAACTCGTGGGTGCGGCGGGCATCATCAGGCTGGCCGCAGGCAAAGCCCTGCGCAAAATCGCAGCCGGCTGACGCAAGCCAGTCCCGCGCACCCGTGCTCTCCACACCTTCGGCCACCGCCGCCAGACCCAGCCCGTGGGCCATGGAGATAATCTTCTCCAGAAGCGTCACCTTCTCCGCATGACCTTCGTCGATGGCGGCCACGAAGGAACGATCAATCTTGATCGTGTCGAACGGCATGTCGTTGAGGCGCTGAAGGCTGGAATGGCCGACGCCGAAATCGTCAATCGCAAGACCCGCACCCGCCGCGCGCAGGCGGCGCAGCACGCGGCCGGCCGCTTCGGGATTTTCCATGACAAGGCTTTCGGTCACCTCAAACTTGAGCGTGCCGGGGGCAAGCCCCGCCGTATCAAGGATCTCCTCGACCTGTTTCAGGAAGTCGGGCCGCAGGAGCTGGCGGTTCGAGACATTGACACTGACAAAGAGCGGATGGGTGAGCGGGAAGAAGCGCTGCCACTCCTTCAGCTCGCGCGCGGCGACTTCCAGTACATGACGGCCCAGGGGAACGATCAGCCCCGTCTCCTCGGCCAAGGGCACGAACTGGTCGGCATTCAGCATGCCGCGCGACGGATGACGCCAGCGCATCAACGCCTCGAAACCCGAAACAGACAGGTCGGTCAGATCAATGATGGGCTGGTAGTGGACAATGATCTCGCGGCGCTCCAGCGCACGGCGCAGATCGGATTCGATGGCGAGAAGATCCTGCGAGCCTGCGCGCATGCCGGGTGCAAAGACGGCGAGCTGGCCGCGCCCGGCGCGCTTGGCGTGGAACATCGCAATCTCTGCTTCACCCAACACATCCTCGGCAAGGTCGTGACGCGGGTCGATCAGCACGAGGCCCGCACTGGCGCTCGGGAAAATGTCGCGTCCGGCGATGGCAACCGGATCAGACAGGCCCGCCAGAATGCCTTCGGCGCGGTCGATGGCGCCCATCGGTTCTGCATCGGGCCAGACGATCGCGAATTCGTCACCGCCGATGCGGGCGATCAGGCTGCCTTCGGGTGAAATCGCAATCAACCGCTCGGCGACCGAAGCCAAGAGCGCATCACCGGCCGCCTGACCAAGGCCATCATTGATCGTCTTGAAACGGTCTAGGTCGATCAGCACCAGTGCCGTGCGCGCCTGCGACTTCAGGCGGGCCGCGACCGCTTCAAGCAGGGTCGCGCGATTGGGCAGGCCGGTTGTCGCGTCGCGACGGGCGGCGGCAATCAGCTCCGCTTCCTGACGCTTCTGCTGGGTGATGTCGGTGACAACACCAAGGCATCGTGCCGCCTCCACACCGTCCGACATCATGCTGGCGCGCAACTGGATCCAGCGATAATGGCCGTCCGCTGCGCGCACGCGGAATTCGAGACAGAAGCTGATGTCGCCCGCCCGGCGATATTCCGCCAGTGCGCCCTGCCAGGTGGCAAGATCATCGGGATGGATGAGCTTTGCCCAGTCGCGCTCGCCGCGGGTCAGGCTGCCGGGCCGGATGCCCAAGGCGGCCTCGATCGAAGGCGAGAGCGCGAGTTTCTCGCGCTTGATGTCCCAATCCCAGATGCCCTGATGGGCGGCTGCCAGGGCAAGGGCATAGCGCGGCTCGTCGGCATCTTGCGGCGCGGCGGCGCGCTGCTCGGGCTCGGCCTCCTCATGGCGCGGGCGGCGCGGCGCGGTTACCGGCTGCAGGCCCGGCTCGCGCTCAAGCGCATCGACCTTGCCCATCAGGATCTCGTGCGATGCATTGGCCGCCCAGAACGCGATCACGAGAAGGCACGCGACCAGAAATCCCATGGCCGCCAATTGCGAGGCCCGGCCTGACCCGATGCCGATATAGGCAAGACCGGCTGTCACCAGCGCGATGAGTGCAAGGACAGCCGCCCAGACCAGACGGCGCGCCTCTACGTCGCCACGCTGGGCGCGCACAAAGAGGAGGACTGCAGAAAATGTCACGGCGCCGAACACCATGACGCGGGCAACACCGGCGGCGAAGGGCACGCCGAACCCGGCCAGAAGGCCGACCGCCGCCACAATCCACGGCGTGTAATCGGCAATCGACAACGTGGCCTCGTCGTCCTCGTGCACGGCATGGGCGGCGCCGCGCGCAAAGCGAAGCGCCAATGCCGCCGTCACCGTCGCCATGCCAAGGCCGAGCGACCCGTGATTGAGCGCGCCCGCGGCATCAAAGGGGCCGATCACGCCCAACTGGGTTACGACCGTTGCAAAGGCGGCGACGGCAAAGATCGCGGCCTCGCCCACCAGCAATTCACGACGCAGATACCAGAGGGCGGCAAGATAGGCGGTGACCGCGAGCATGAGGCCAAGGATGAGGCCCGCGACGATGGCGCTGTTGCGCTCGAAATCGGCCAGCGCCCGCTCGTTCCACAACTCGACGGAAAGGCGCGTGGTCGGTTCACTCAATTGCAGCGCAAAGACTGCCGTCTCGCCGGCAGGCACCGTCAGGCGCGCGGCAGGCCGAAAGCCCGTGCGCAGGGGTTCGACACCGGCACCCTCGTTGGATGTCACGATCTGGATGAGTTCGGCAGCTGACGGGCTATCGAGCAGATTGCCCTGCCCCGGCTCATCCGTGTCGAGCAGGATCGACATGGCGACCGGGTCACCGAGGCTGTTGTGGAGCCGCAGCGCATACCAGACGCCATCAACCGAAGGGGCCTCAGCCGGGTCCATACGCACAAGCGCGCCTGTCACATCGACGGCGGGAATATCGGGATCAATGAGGACCGCGCGTTCCTCGGCCCGCGCATCACCGATTCCGCCTTCCTGGGAAGCAGCAGGCGCCGCCGCAAAGGCGATGAGCACGCACGCCGCACCGATGAGCCGCTGAAATCTGTTCATCGGAGGGGACTTGTTCCTCAGGTGCCGTGCCGGGGCCGCAGGGGGCGTGCCCTTTCGTAGCCGCCCCATGGCAGGAACACAAGCGCTCGGGACGCCCTAGCGGGTGCGCGGGTCATCGTCCAGAATCGCGAAAAGCAGATGGTCGCGCCAGGCCCCGTCAATGCGCAGGTAATTGCGGGCAAGCCCCTCGTGAACGAAGCCGCATTTGCGCAGAAGCGCCTGCGACGCCTCGTTGGCGGGCAGGCATGCCGCCTCCAGCCGGTGGAGGCCCAGCGTGCCGAACACATAGGGGATGAGCGCCCGCACTGCATCGCTGATATAGCCGCGCCGCGCATGGCGTGCGCCCGACCAATAGCCCAGCGAACAGGCCTGCGCCACGCCGCGCCTTATGTTGGAGAGCGTGCACCCCCCCACAAGATCGCCGGTCTCGCGGTCGAATACGAAGAAGGGGCTGGTTTTGTCCTCGTGGATCTCGCGCAGATAGCGGCGCAAGCGACGGCGGAACGCGATGCGCGTCAGGTCATCCAGGGGCCACGTCGGCTCCCAGGGCACGAGGAAGCTGCGGCTCGCCTCACGCAATTCGGCCCAGGCCTCGTAGTCCGCCATCTGCGGATAGCGCAGGCGCACAAGGCGGCCTTCGATCACCGGCGACATGGTGACGAGTGCGTTGAGGGTGCGGGGGAAGGGAATCGGTGGCTTCATCTGTCTCAACCAAAGCGGCGCGACAGACTGGCATGGGACTCGAGCCTGCGCACGGGGCCCAATGCCGCGATCGCTGGCTTGCCCGTGCGGAGCAAATGCGCGGCAAAGCCGCGCACATCTTCAAGCGTGACACTTGCGACCTTCGCGCGCATTTCGGCGACCGAAAGAATGCGGCCCCAGGTGTGAAGATGGCCCGCCATCAGTTCGCAGCGTGTCATGGGGGATTCAAGTCCCATCGCCAGTGACGAGCGCATCTGCGCCTTGGCGCGGTCCAGCTCCGCCTGCGACACGTCGCGCGCGGCACGCTCCAGCTCGCCGATCACCAGCGGCATCAGTTCGCCGATGCCCTGCGCGCTGGTGCCGGCATAGACGCCGAAGAGCCCGGTATCCGCATGCGAGCCGGAAAAGGAGTGTATCTCGTAACAGAGGCCGCGTTTCTCGCGCAGCTCCTGGAACAGCCGCGAGGACATGCCGCCGCCAAACAACAGCGAGAATATCTGGGCTGCAGGCGCGCGCGGATCGTCTGCGGCAACGCCTTCAACGCAGAACGCGACATGCGCCTGCTCGAGCTTCTGTGTGCGGCGGAAGTCGCCGCCGCGGTACTTCGCTCGGGCGTGGCCTGCGGGCTTGCCCTTTTCGGCGTCGCCGAAACATTTCTCCGCGATTTTCCGGGCACGGTCATGGGTAATGGCGCCCGAGGCCGCAAAGATCATGCGCGACGGCACGTAGGCACGGCGCTGCCATGCGGCGATGTGGCCCTGCGTCAGCGCCTTGACCGTTGCCGGTGATCCAAGAACCGGGCGACCCAAAGGCTGATCGGGAAAGGCCTGCGCCTGAAGATGATCAAAGATGATGTCGTCCGGCGTATCGGCGGCCTGACCGATCTCCTGCAGCACGACGTCCTTCTCGCGGACCAGTTCGTCGTCGGCAAAGAGGGGATTGCGCACAAGATCGGCTATGATGTCGGCGGCAAGTGCCGCGTCATCCTTGAGGACGCGGGCGTGGAAGCAGGTCTGGTCGCGGCTTGTATAGGCATTGAGGAAGCCGCCGCGGCTTTCGATCTCCTCGGCAATCGCACGGGCGCTGCGCGTTTTTGTGCCCTTGAAGACCATGTGTTCGATGAGATGGGTGATGCCGTTTTCCGCTGCCTTCTCATGGCGCGCGCCGACATCGACCCAGACGCCGAGCGCGACCGTTTCCAGGGTCGGCATCGGATCCGATGCGATGGTGAGGCCGTTCCCGAGCCTTGTGACATGCGGCTTCATGAGACGCCCCCGGCAAAGGCTGAAAGCCGCGCGCGAAGGGCCGCAAGATCGCCGGCAATTGTCTCGAACCGCTCCGGTGCGGTCATCAAATGGGCGAGATGCGGGGGCAAAGACGGACGGATGCCGGTTGCCGCCTCAACCGCGTCAGGGAATTTTGCAGCATGAGCTGTTGCGAGCGCGACCATGGGCACATTGGCGCGTTTGCGGCGGCGTGCGGCGACAAGACCGATGGCGGTGTGCGGATCAATGAGGCGGTTCCTTGTGCGCCAGACGCTTGCCATTTCGGCCTTTGCCTCATCCATGGTCACACGTTCCGCCCCCACCGCCGCTCGCAGGCCCTCATGCATTGCGCGGGGCAGCGTCATGCTGCCCTTCGTACGCAGATCTTCCATCAGGCGCGCGATCATGATGCCATCGCGACCGGAGAGGTCGAAGAGGAGACGCTCAAAATTGCTGGATATCTGGATGTCCATCGAGGGGCTTGTCGTCTCCATCACGCCGCGCGGCTGATAAATGCCGGTCATGCAGGCGCGCACCAGAATGTCGTTCTCATTGGTGGCAATGACAAGCTCCCCGACCGGTGCGCCCATGGCCCGCGCAAGAATGCCCGCATAGATGTCGCCGAAATTGCCGGTCGGCACGGAAAAATCGACGACACCACCCTTGGAAAGCGCGGATGAGGCCGTGAAGTAATAGACGATCTGGGCTGCGATGCGGGCAAAATTGATCGAATTGACCGCACCCAGATTGGTGCCGCGCGCAAAAGCCTGATCGGCAAAAAGCGCCTTCACCAGCGACTGGCACGCATCGAATGTGCCCTCGACCGCCAGATTGAGCACGTTGGCGTCGAGAACCGTTGTCATCTGGCGGCGCTGGACTTCCGATGTGCGGCCTTTGGGATGAAGGATGGCAATTTTCGTACGCGCCTGCCCCCGCAATCCCGCAATTGCCGCCGAACCCGTGTCACCCGAAGTTGCGCCGACAATGAGGGCGCTCGCGCCCGACTGGCGCAATCGCCAGTCGATCAGGCGACCGAGCAGCTGCAGCGCCACATCCTTGAAGGCCAATGTCGGCCCATGGAAGAGTTCAAGGAGATGAAGTCCGTCCTCAAGGGAGCTGAGCGGCGCGACGCCGGGATCATCGAAAGCGGAGGACGAAGCCGCAATCATCCCGGCAAGCGCATCCTTTCCGACCACGCCCTGCGCAAAGGGACCAAGCACATGGGAAGCCGTTGCGTTCCAGCCGGCCGTTGGCGGCAAAGATACGAGCCTTGGCAAAGTCGCCGGCACATAAAGACCACCATCGGGCGCCGGGCCTGCGACGATGATGTCGTCAAAGCGCAACGGCTGCGATGATTGGGGGGAGGCGCTGCGGGTGCTGATGAATTCCATGGCGGGCAGCTTATGAAAGCGGGCCGCACATTGAAACAGGCGTCATCGGGAAACAGGCGTCATCGGGAAACAGGCGTCATCGGGAAACGGGCGTCATTGGCCGTCACGCTGACGCCAGTGGTAAACAGCCCAGATCACGGCCAGCACAAAGCCAAGCGCAAACCAGGTGAGCGCATATTGCAGATGATTGTCGGTGATCTCGCCAAAGGCGCGCCCCGGTCGAGGCCATTCACCGGCCACAGGCGGCGATATTGTCTCCGCCTCCAGGACGAAATCCGGCATGGCAGCCACGTCCAGCGCGCTTGCGATCACGGGCACGTCGCGCGCATGGAAGATGCGCTTGGCCAGATCCGGCGCGGGCGTGAAATTTCCCGGCACCTCGGACAGGCGGATGAGGCCGGTGATCGTCACATGATCCGCCGGGCCGGTTGACACATCTTCCTCAGCCAGCGGCGCAAAGCCGAGATCAACAAGAATGAAGCCGCCCTCGTCCAGCCGCAGCGCGTGGAGATGGCGATAGCCGGGACCGTCGCTTGTCGTCACATAGAGCCGGGCAAAGGGTTCCTGCACCAGATAGCCCGACACGCGCACATGACGGAAAGCGCGCGAGCCGGGGTCAAGCCGCATCAATCCGGCAATTGATGCGGGCTCCGCGATGCTGCGCGTTTCAATGTCGCTGATGAGCCCTTGCTTCCATTCGCGGCGCTCAAGCTGCCAAAGGCCAAGGAAGGTCAGGATGACCATGCCGAGGGCTGCAAGCAGCGTGGGCCATAGGCGGGGGCGGAACATCAGGCTAACCGCCAAAGCGGGCTTCGGATGCACCCGTCGCGAACTGGCGGGCGATCAGCCATGCTTTCATCGGCCGCAGGAGGCCCAGGGTCACGATCAGCGTGATGGGCCCCCAAAGGGCTGCATGGACCCACAGCGGCGGCTCGTAATTCACCTCGACATAAAGAGCGAGGCCGACGATCAGGAAGCCCGCGATCATGATCACGAACACGGCTGGTCCATCGCCTTGCGCGAAGGGCGCAAAATCAAGCCCGCAGGATGTGCATGCGGGCCTGATGCCGAGCCAGTTCCTGAAGAGGCGGCCCTCTCCGCAGCGCGGGCAGCGGCCACGCAAGGTCGCGTGAACGCCGCCCGGATTGCCGGTCAATGGCCTGCGCCTCCCGGCATGGGACCAGCCGCCCAGACATAGATCGCAGCAAAGAGGAAGAGCCACACCACGTCAACGAAGTGCCAGTACCAGGCTGCAGCTTCGAAGCCGAAATGCCGCTCTTTCGTGAAATGTCCGCGGATCGCGCGGAAGAGGCAGATCGTCAGGAAGATCGTGCCGACGATGACATGGAACCCATGAAAGCCCGTCGCCATGAAGAAGGTCGAGCCATAGATGCCCGAAACATCGGCGGGGTTGCCGAAGGCGTCCGTGCCCATCAGCTCCTCATTCATGCCGAAAGAGAAACCGGCATGGCCGTATTCATAGACCTGAAGTGTCGTGAAAAGGAGGCCCAGCAGCACAGTCAGCAAAAGGCCGTTGACGGCGCCGCGCTTGTCGCCCGTCTGGATTGCATGATGCGCCCAGGTAACCGTGGTGCCCGAGGTGAGCAGGACCAGCGTGTTGATGAGCGGCAGGTGCCAGGGATCAAACGTCACAATGCCGGTCGGCGGCCAGGCATCAAGCCCGACATGCGCCGGGAAAAGGGCCGCATGGAAATAGGCCCAGAACCACGCGACGAAGAACATCACTTCGGAGGCAATGAAAAGGATCATGCCATACCGCAGGCCGAGCTTGACGACCGGCGTGTGGTCGCCGCGCACGACGCTTTCCTTCACCACGTCGCGCCACCATCCCGTCATGGTGTAGAGCACGATCAGAAGGCCCGCGCCGAACACCCAGGGCGTTCCCGCCAGATTGGCGAAGTCGGCATAGCCCTTGTGCATCCACAGGACCGCGCCCACCGCCATGACAAAGGCGCCGATGGAGCCCACCAGCGGCCACGGGCTTGGATCAACAAGGTGATAGTCGTGTTTGACGTCGCCTGCCATCAGCGTGCTCCTCAACTCATTGCGTAGCGGCGGCCAGATCGCCGCCCGCATCGTCCATTGCGGGGAAATAGGTATAGGAAAGGGTGATCGTGGAAACATCCCGCATCGCCGGATCATCGGCAAAAGACGGGTCCACGAAGAAATTGACCGGCATATCGGCCGTCTCGCCCGGCGCCAGTTCGCGCACGGTGAAGCAGAAACAGACGATGTTCAGGAAATGGCCGCCGACCTTTTCGGGCGTCACATTGTGCGCGACGCGGCCCATGACAGGCTTGTCGGAGAGATTGTGCACACGGAAATAGACGATGCCGGTTTCGCCGATGCGCACATCCACACTGCGCACAAGCGGCTCAAATTCCCACGCAAGATCCGGCGAGACATTGGCATCAAAGCGCACCGTGATGATGCGGTCGCGGATGTCGGATGGATCGGGCGGCGCATCCGCGCGCATCGTCGTGCCGTCAAAGCCGGTGACGCGGCAGAAAAGATCATAGAGCGGTGCCGAGGCAAAAGTCAGCGCCAGCATGAAGCCGACGAAGCCGGCCGCGTAGATCGCGACTTTCCGGTTCGAGCGGTTCTGGGGCGCGGGCGCAGTCATCTCAGAATGTCCGCTCCGCGATATTGCCGCCAAGGCGCACCAGCGTCATCACGAAGAAAAGGACCACGCAGCCGCCCAGCACCAATGCCAGCGCGCGGTTGCGGCTTTTGAGGGAGCGGGCCGCGTCGGCGCTGTTGTCACGCTGCAGCCCGGCATCAGGTGCGTTGCTCATGAGAAGAGGCTTCCCGTCAGAGGGGTGAGCGAAAACGCGGCTTCAGCGATCAGGGCCGCAAAAAGCGCAAAGAGATGAAAGATCGACAGGCCAAAGACGCGCATGGCGCGGCGTGCGGCCATCGCACGGCTTGCCGCCTCGCCAAGACAAAGCTGGATCACCAGCGCCAGAAAGGCTGCGCCGAAAATTGCGGCGGTTGCCCCATAGATCGCGCCGCCAAAGCCCGCCAGTACCGGCAATGCCGACGTGGAGAGGAAGGCAAGCGTATAGAGGAATATCTGGCGCCGCGTCGCGCGTTCGCCCGCCACCACCGGCAGCATGGGCACGCCGGCGCGGGCGTAATCATCGGCGCGGTAAAGCGCGAGCGCCCAGAAATGCGGCGGCGTCCACATGAAGATAAGGGCGACAAGGATCAACGGTTCGATGGCGAGGCTGCCCGTTGCCGCGGCCCAGCCGATAGCAGGCGGCATGGCACCGGCCAATCCGCCGATCACGATGTTCTGCGGCGTACTGCGCTTCAGCCACATCGTATAGACGAACACGTAGAAGGCGATGGTGAAGGCAAGCAGCCCGGCCGCCAGCCAGTTCACAAGCACGCCCATCGTGGCGACGGAAGCAAGTGCCAGCCCCGCGCCAAAGCCCAGCGCCTCGGCAGGCGAGACACGCCCGCGCGGAATGGGGCGGTTTTTCGTGCGCGCCATCAGCGCATCAATGTCGGCGTCGAACCACATGTTGAGCGCGCCGGATGCGCCCGCGCCGACCGCGATGCAGAGGAGCGCGGTGATCGCGGCAAAAGGATGCATGGCCACAGGTGCCAGCATGATGCCGGCAATCCCCGTGAACACGACAAGCGACATCACGCGCGGCTTGAGGAGCGTGAAGAAGTCACCGGCGGTTGCCATTGAAGGCGCGTGGGTGGACGCGATGGAATGAGCAGCAGTGTTCATTCCACATCTCCCATTGCCGGGAGTCTTAACCCAACGGGGCGCTGAACGTCTGTTAGGGGAACCCGCACGCTTTCGCGCCGCTTTGCATAACTCAACTTAGGACCTAGATCCGGTGGCTTTCTTCTCTCCAAGACGACCAGCAGCGGCTCATCACGAAACTTCGTTCGCTCGGGATTGCGCCCCTTAAACCTTGCGCGGACAATCTTTCGCTCGATGGCTTCAAAGCTGACGTCGTCAGCCAATGAGCGCGCCGACGCGAACCGGAGCTGTTCCTCTTCCGCGTGCCGCTCCTGCCGACGTGAAGCCGCTTTGAAACGCGGGATCGCCGTGCGCGCTGCCTTCTTGTTGTCGCACCACGTGTTGACGCAATCACGCTCGTAGGAGTGCCGCTTGGCCTCCTGCGGGGTAATCTTTCGTGAATTGCGGTCGCCCACGCTCGTAACTGCTCCCGTTTCTCAGTGATGATCCGTCGGCTTGATGCGCGGCAGTTCATTGAACTGGTGGAAGGGCGGCGGGGACGGCAGCGTCCATTCCAGCGTTGTCGCACCCTCGCCCCACGGATTGCCCTCGGCCTTGCGCTTTTTCAGGAACGCATCCGCCAGCATGATGAGGAAGATCACCACACCGAACGCCGAAATGTAGGAACCGATCGACGAGATGTAGTTCCAGTCGGCAAAGGCGTCGGGGTAGTCGACATAGCGGCGCGGCATGCCGGCCAAGCCCAGGAAGTGCTGCGGGAAGAAGAGCACGTTTACGCCGATGAAGGTGACGAAGAAGTGCAGCTTGCCCCAGAACTCCGAGTAGTTATAGCCGGTGATCTTGGCGAACCAGTAGTAGAAGCCCGCGAACACCGCAAAGACCGCACCCAGCGACAGCACGTAGTGGAAGTGCGCCACGACATAATAGGTGTCGTGCAGCGAGTGATCGATGCCCGCATTGGCGAGCACGACGCCGGTCACGCCACCGACGGTAAACAGGAAGATGAAGCCGATGGCCCAGAGCATCGGCGTCTTGAAGCTGATGGAGCCGCCCCACATGGTGGCGATCCACGAGAAGATCTTCACGCCTGTCGGCACCGCGATGACCATGGTGGCGAAGACGAAATAGGCCTTCGTGTCCACGTCCATGCCCACCGTGTACATGTGGTGCGCCCAGACAATGAAGCCGATGAAGCCGATCGAGACCATCGCATAGGCCATGCCGAGATAGCCGAACACCGGCTTCTTCGAGAAGGTCGAGACGATCTGACTGACAATGCCGAAGCCCGGCAGGATCAGGATGTAGACTTCGGGGTGACCGAAGAACCAGAAGAGGTGCTGGAAGAGGATCGGGTCGCCGCCGCCCGCCGGATTGAAGAAGGTCGAGCCGAAATTGCGGTCGGTCAGGAGCATGGTGATCGCACCCGCCAGCACCGGCAGCGAGAGCAGGAGCAGGAACACCGTCACCAGGATCGACCAGACGAACAAGGGCATACGGTGGATGGTCATCCCCGGCGCGCGCATGTTGAAGATCGTGGTGATGAAGTTGATCGCGCCAAGGATGGAGGACGCACCCGCAATGTGGAGCGCGAGGATCGCAAGGTCCATCGCCGGGCCGGGACTGCCGGTGGTTGAAAGAGGCGGATAGATCGTCCAGCCGCCACCAACGCCCATGCCGCCGGAATCACCCTCGACAAACATCGAGAGCAGGAGCAGCGCGAACGAGAACGGCAGAAGCCAGAACGAAATGTTGTTCATGCGCGGGAACGCCATGTCGGGCGCCCCGATCATCAGCGGCACGAACCAGTTGCCGAAGCCGCCGATCATAGCAGGCATCACCATGAAGAAGATCATGATGAGGCCGTGGCCGGTGACGAACACATTGAACATGTGCTCTTCGCCGCCGAAATACTGGAGGCCCGGCTCCTGCAGCTCCATGCGCATCACGACGGACAGCGCGCCGCCGACGATCCCCGCGATGATCGCGAAGATGAGGTACATCGAACCGATGTCCTTGTGGTTCGTCGAGTAGAGGAACCGGCGAAGGCCGCGCGGATGATCGTCGTGGCCGTGCGCGTCAACTGCTTTTTCTGCCGATGTTTTTGGTGCAGACATGGGTCTGTTGCCCCTTGAACCTTTGAGTGTCAGTTGCCTGCGGCGGCGGTGATCGTCTCACCATCCGCGGCGCCGAATTGCTGCTGGGCGGAAGCCACCCAGGCGTTGAACTGCTGTTCGCTCACGACCTCGATGACGATGGGCATGAACGCGTGGCGCGAGCCGCAAAGCTCCGAGCATTGGCCATAATAGATGCCTTCCCTCTCGGCCTTGAACCATGTCTGGTTGAGGCGGCCGGGAATGGCATCGATCTTGATGCCGAAGGCGGGCATCGCGAATGCGTGGATCACGTCAGCCGCCGTCACGTCGAGGACGACATTCTTGCCGACCGGCACCACGATACGGTTGTCAACACCCAGAAGGCGCGGCTCGCCCTTTGCTGCGGCTTCTTCATCCGTCAGCATCAGGGAATCGAAAGTGAAATTGCCGTTGTCGGGATATTCGTAGGTCCAGAACCATTGCTTGCCGATGACCTTCACCGTGAGGTCGGCTTGGGGAATGGTGTCGGCGTAATAGAGCAATTTGAACGAGGGCACGGCGATCACGACAAGGATCGCCACCGGCACCACCGTCCAGATCACTTCGATCAGCGTGTTGTGGCTGGTCTTCGACGGCACCGGATTGGCGCGCGAATTGTAACGCACCATCACCCAGAGCAGGAGGGCGAGCACAAAGATGACAATGGCCGTGATGATGACGAGCAGAAGGTCGTGGAACTCGTGCACCTTCTCCATCTTCTCGGTGGCGGCAGGCTGAAGATTCATCTGCCACGGCACGGGCTGCGACGCCCAGGCGGCCGACGCGTTGAGGGCAATGACGCCCACGGCTGCCGCGAGCATGCGCCACGGCATCGAAATGGTGCGGGCAAGCTGCCCGAAAATCCGTCCAAACTGGTTCATGTCCTGTCCCAATTCCCGCAGCAGCTGATTGCTGCCGAATTCCCACGGCAGCTGGTTGCTGCCGACCCTGCGATTGCCAGGCCGTATTCCTGTACCTGCTACCGGAAACGCAAAGCGCCCGACAATACCGGACCCGAAGATCCAGCCACCGTCCGACCCGCTGCCTGCCCCAGCCAGCAAAACCCCGCACTGCCCCGGTGAAGCGTAAAGCTCCAGCAGGATCAACACGAATCCGGTCTTTATCATAGAGAGGATGGCGTCCGCTTCGATTCATGCAAGGTCACTTGCGACGTTATGTCCCAAAGGCCACAATGGGTTGCACCTGATTTGCCCCTCCCCGGAAAGAGCCACGCCTTGAGCACCCAAGCGCCCTTGCCTGCCCGCCTTCTCGATCAGGCCGGTCTTGACCGCGCCCGGGTCGAGCGCCTCGTGGACGACACGCTCAATGGCGCCGATGACGGCGAGCTGTTCGTGGAGCTGCGGCAGTCGGAATCCCTCGTATTCGACGACGGCAGGCTCAAGGGCGCGACGACCGATGTATCGCAGGGATTTGGCCTGCGCTGTGTGGCGGGCGAGACCACGGGCTATGCCCATGCGACCGAAATCTCGGAAGCCGCCATGAAGCGCGCGGCCGATACGGTCAATGTGGTCAAGGCGGGCCATGGCGGCGTTGCGGCCGCAGCGCCCGCGCGCACGAACCGCCACCTCTATCCCGACGACAATCCGCTTCTCCTGACCCCGTTCGAGGCGAAAGTGCGCCTGCTGCAGGAGATGGACGCCTATGCGCGCGCAAAGGATCCGCGCGTGCGGCAGGTATCGGCGTCGCTGGCAGGCGAATGGCAGTCGATCGAGATCATGCGCAAGGGCGGCGAGCGTGTGGCCGACATCCGCCCCTTGGTGCGCCTCAATGTAAGCGTGGTGGTGGGTGACGGTGACCGTCAGGAATCCGGCACGGCGGGAACCGGCGGGCGCTCAAGCTATGCAGTCTATCTCGATCCCGTCGTCTGGAAGGCGCAAGTTGACGAGGCACTGCGCCAGGCGCTGGTCAACCTCTCATCTGTCGCCGCACCGGCAGGCGAGATGCAGGTCGTCCTGGGTTCCGGATGGCCGGGCATCCTTCTTCATGAAGCGATCGGCCACGGGCTTGAGGGTGATTTCAACCGCAAGAAGACCAGCGCCTTTGCGGGCCTTCTAGGACAGCGGGTTGCAGCACCCGGTGTAACGGTCATTGATGACGGCACGCTTGAGGGACGGCGCGGGTCGCTTTCCGTGGATGACGAAGGCACGCCCACATCGCGCACGGTGCTGATCGAAGACGGCATTCTCAAAGCCTATATCCAGGACCGGCAGAACGCGCGCCTGATGGGCATGGCGCCCACCGGGAACGGGCGGCGCCAGTCCTATGCCTATCCCGTGCTGCCGCGCATGACGAACACCTATATGCTGGGCGGCACCCATGCGCCGGAAGAAGTGATCGCGGCGGCCAAGAACGGCATCTATGCGGTCAATTTCGGCGGCGGGCAGGTCGACATCACGAACGGCAAGTTCGTGTTCTCGTGCACCGAGGCCTATCGCATCGAGAACGGCAAGATCGGCGCGCCGGTCAAGGGGGCGACGCTCATCGGCAACGGGCCGGATGCGTTGACGCGCATCCGCATGGTCGCCAATGACATGGCGCTTGATCCGGGCATCGGCACCTGCGGCAAAAACGGTCAGGGTGTGCCGGTGGGCGTGGGCCAGCCGACTCTTCTTATCGAGGGGCTGACGGTCGGCGGCACCGGCTGACGCTCAGACCCGCTTGATCCCCAGCCGCTTGGCGATCAGGCGATCAACCATGCGCTTGGGCAGAACGCGCAGCATGAAGCTTTCAAGCGCGCTGGGCACAATGCGGTAGCGTGTCCTGGGCTTGGGTGTCGTCAGCACGTGATGGACGAGCGCGCCCACCTTCGACGCGGCAACGCCGAGCGAGCCCGCCTTGAGCATATAGGCCTTGAGGTTGCCAAGCGCCTTGGCATAGGCGGTGTTCGAATAGCGGCTGATGTCGAGATCGTTGGCCTTGTCCCAGATCGGCGTTTTGACCGCACCGGGTCCGATCACGATCACATCAATCCCGAAGGCAAGCAGTTCGCGGCGCATCGATTCCGACAGACCTTCAAGTGCGTGCTTCGATGCCACGTAAGGCCCCATGAAGGGTTGCCCGTTCTCGCCGGCAACTGACGAGATCATCACGATGCGGCCGGGCGGACCCTTCAGTGATGTATCCGCACCCAGAAGCGGACCAAAGGCCTGCGAGACCATCATCGGCCCCATCAGGTTTACCTCCATCTGCTGGCGCAGTTCATCGGGCGGCATGTGGAGCAGCGGGCCTGCAACCGCGATGCCGGCATTGTTCACGAGGCCAAAGAGCTTCTGGCCATTCAGCTCGCGGCGCACGTCTTCTGCGGCCCGGCGGATGGCGGCTTCGTCCGTCACGTCGAAGATGAGCGGCGTGAAGAACGCGCCAAGCTCTGTCTTTACGCGGTCGGCATCGGCCTTCTTGCGCACGCTGCCGAAGACATGGATGCCCTGCTTGATCAGGGTTGCGGCCGCCGCATGGCCGATGCCCGTCGATACGCCGGTAATGACGACGCTTTTCATGTTCCGCTCCCCCGTCCTATTTTTCAGTAGCTGTATTCGGCATAGACGCGATTGATGTCGCGGTTCCAGGCGCCGTGATATTTCGCCAGCATTTCTTCGGCGGGCGTTTCGTTGCGCTCGACCGTCAGGCGAAGCGTGTGGAGGAAGTGCTCCTCGGTATCGCCAAAGCCGTCGGCGCGCGCGCGGGCTTTCAGGCCATGGGCGGAAAGTTCCACCATCTGGCGCGCAAGATCGCGCACAGAGCCCTTGCGGAAGGGCGTTTTCAGACCAAGCACCGGCACGGCATGGCGCAGGGTTGCACGCTCCTCCGCTGTCCAGTCATTCACGAGTTCCCACGTCGCATCGAGTGTTGCGCTGTCATACATGAGGCCCACCCAGAGGGCGGGCAGCGCACAGAGGCGGCGCCACGGGCCGCCATCGGCGCCGCGCATCTCGATGAATTTCTTGAGGCGCGCCTCGGGGAAAAGGGTCGTCAGATGGTCGGCCCAATCGGAAAGCGTCGGCGTGATGCCCTTCAATTCAGGAATGCGGCCTCCCATGAAGTCGCGGAAGGATTTGCCCGCCACGTCGATATATTTTCCGTCGCGATAGACAAAATACATCGGCACATCGAGCGCGTAATCGACATAGCGCTCGAAGCCAAAGCCGTCCTCGAACGCCAGCGGCAGCATGCCGGAGCGCGCATTGTCGGTGTCAGTCCAGATCTGGCTGCGGTAGGAGAGGAACCCATTGGGTCTCCCATGGCGGAACGGCGAGTTGGCGAAGAGCGCTGTTGCAACCGGCTGCAGGGCGAGCGCGACGCGCATCTTCTTGCGCATGTCGTCTTCGGTCGCAAAGTCGAGATTGACCTGCACCGTGCAGGTCCGGAACATCATATCGAGGCCATAGCCGCCGACCATGGGCATATAGCGCCGCATGATCGCATAGCGTCCCTTGGGCATGACAGGCACGTCTTCGCGGGTCCAGGTCGGCGCAAAGCCAAGGCCGAGAAATCCCGCACCGATCTCGCCCGCCACTTCCCGCACCTGCTCAAGATGCAGATTCACTTCAGCGCAGGTCTCGTGGACGGTCTTCAGCGGTGCGCCGGAAAGTTCAAACTGCCCGCCGGGCTCAAGGCTTATGGCGCCGCTGCCCATCCTGAGACCGATGATGTTCTCGCCTTCCATCACGGGCTGCCAGCCGAAACGCTGCATCCCCTCCAGAAGCGCCTTGACGCCATTACTGCCTTCATAGGCCAGCGGCGTATGATCTTTGAGGCGATAGCCGAATTTCTCGTGCTCGGTGCCGATGCGCCATTCCTTGCGCGGCTTGCATCCATCAGCAATCGACGCGATCAGCTGTGCCTTGGACTCGATGGGGCCACCGCCTGCCTGGGGAACGGACATCCGGTATCCTTCTCTCATGGTTCACTGGCAAAGCAGCAAACAGTGAACGCGGCATTTTCTGTTCAATGCCATGTGGCAAACGGCGGGCGCACATGCAACCCCTGCCGCACGACAGAGTCGGGCATTTCACATGGAAGTCAGGACCAATCGCCGCAATTCGCCTGAAAGAGAGCGAGTCCGGCCAACGCCGCTGTATCTGCCCGCAAGATGCGAGGCCCAAGCGTAACGGCAATTGCCTGCTTCAGGCGGCGGATCGCCGCGCGTTCCGCCGGATCAAAGCCGCCTTCGGGACCGATCAGCAACGCAAACTTCTTCTTCGCGCCGCGATGGGTGGCAAGGGCCAAAGCCATGGGCGCGGCATCCCCGTCATCAACACCGGCCTCATCGGCAAAGACGAGCACGCGGTCCTGCGGCCAGTCGGCCAGCACGTCCATCAGGGGACGCGCCGGAAAACATTGCGGCACATCCAGGCGCTCACATTGCTCGGCAGCTTCGATGGCGTTTGCCCTCAGGCGCTCGTCATTCACGCGGGTGACAATCGTTCGTCGCGTGATGACAGGCATCAGGGCACTTACACCCAGTTCGGTTGCCTTCTGGGCAATATAGTCGCCGGGCGTCCGCTTGATCGGGGCAAAGAGAAGCCAGATATCGGGTGCGGCGGTTTGCGCGCGCGACTGCCGGGTGACGACGGCTTCGGCCGCGCGCTTGCCTGAATGGTTCAGTGTGGCACGCCATTCACCGTCGCGACCATTGAAGAGCATAAGGCCTGCATCCTGAGGCAGCCGCATGACATTGCGCAGATAATGCGCCTGCCCTTCGTCCAGTTTCACGGTTTCGCCCCGGCGGAGGTCTGACGCGACAAACAGCCTTGGAGCGGAATCGCGGACGTGATTTGGATCAGCCATCAGGCTATTCTTGCCGTTCCATCTGCCCGGTCAAGAAAACCTTGGCAAGAAAACATGAGCGATACCGTGAGCACCGAAGAGGGCAGCCAACAGTCCCGACCCCAGGATGCCGTGCGGTTGTCGCTGGTTGATCGCGCGCCAGCATGGCTTGAGCCCTATCTGCGGCTTGCGCGTATCGACCGGCCCATCGGCTCGTGGCTTTTGTTCTGGCCGTGCGCTTTCGGCGTGGTGCTCGGGCTGCCACATGCCGACACGCTTTATGCGGATGCCCCTTGGCGCGTGGTCACGCTGCTTCTTGCGTTCGGACTGGGCGCCGTTGTGATGCGCGGCGCTGGCTGTACCTGGAACGACATCGCGGACCGCGACATCGACGCCAAGGTCGAACGCACGCGCCTGCGTCCTTTGCCCGCGGGGCGCGTCACGGTTTTTCAGGCTCTCATCTTTCTTGGCGTGCAATTGCTTTTGGGCCTTGGCGTTCTTCTGACCCTGCGGCAGGAGGCACAGCTCGTGGCCATTGCGTCAGTCGTGCTCATTGCCGCCTATCCATTCCTCAAGCGCATCACATGGTTTCCGCAGGCAGGGCTTGGCCTTGTTTTCAACTGGGGCGTGCTGGTGGGCTTTGCCGAGATGACCGGCACGCTGACGCTTGCCCCCCTTCTTCTCTACGCAGGCTGCGTCGCCTGGACCGTCGGCTATGACACGATCTATGCGCATCAGGACAAGCAAGACGACATTCTCGCCGGGGTGAAATCGACGGCCCTCTTTTTCGGCGAACGCAGCCGCATGGCCGTAGGCGTGCTCTATCTGGCGGGTTTCGTGCTCATTTCGGCGGGTGCTGCCCTTGCCTTGCCGCTTTGGGTGCTTGCGGCCCTTGTGCCGGCGGGTGTTCACTTGGGCTGGCAGGTGGCGCGACTCGATATCGCGCGCGCCGAGACGTGCCTTCGGCTCTTCCGCGCCAACCGCGATACGGGCTTTCTCATTTTCGCCGGTCTTGCAGCCGGCATTCTGGTTTCCTTAAGGGGGATGACATGACGCTTCTGACGCCGCTTCAGGTTCTGGTCGCACTTGCGCTGTGGGCGCTGGTGCTTGTGGGTGTGGTTGCGCTTGTTCGCGTCGGCAAGGTCATGTCGGGCCAGCGCAAGCCCAACGGCTTTCCCGCCAATGAGCAGGGCACGGAACTTGTCCACCGCGCGCCGCGTGCTTACGCCAATTTGACCGAGAACCTGCCCGCCATCGGTGCGATCATCATCGCGGGCATCCTCGTGAATGTGCGCACCGAGACCTTTGTGATGCTGGCCAACATCCTTCTGGCAGCACGCATCGCGCAATCGCTGATCCACCTGACGTCGGTGTCGAACTTCTTCGTCAATCTGCGCTTCCTTGCCTATCTCGTGCAGGTCGTCTCACTTGCGATCATGGGCGTCATGGTCTTCAAGGCGATCGGCCAGGTCGCGGCCGGGTGAGGGAGCGCATGTCAGCACATCGCTTTTGCCTCTCCCCTTCGGGGAGAGGTCGCGAGCACTTGCGAGCGGGTGAGGGGGAGATTTCGCCACGGCCCCCTCACGGAACGCGCTATCGCGCGTTCCTTCTCTCCCCGAGGGGAGAGCGCACAAGCGGGCATAGGCAATGAGCGTCTTTCAGCGCGTCAAGGCGTGCGACCTTCTGACGGTGGCCGAACTGGAAACGGTCCGGCACCCGTCCGATCTTTGGGGGCTCTGGTGCGTTCTCCATGCTTGGGGCGTCATTGCCCTTGCGATGGTCGCGACCGCCTATGTGCCGTGGATTGCACCCATCGCCCTGATCAGTATCGGGTCACGGCAATTGGGCCTGGCCATCCTGATGCACGATGCGGCGCACGGCATCCTTGCGCGCGGGAATGGCCTCAACAATTTTCTGGGGCAATATCTCTGTGCGGCACCGGTCTTCAGCGATCTCAAGCCCTATCGCGTCTATCATTTGCTGCATCACCGGCGCACGCAGCAGCCGGATGATCCTGACTTGGCATTGTCAGCACCGTTTCCCGTGACGCGCGCGAGTTTCCGCCGCAAGCTCGTGCGCGACATGACGGGCCAGACCGCCTATCAGCAGCGCAAAGCGCAATTTGCCGGGGCGGCCAAGCGCGGGCTTGTCGGCTTTCTGAACAAGATGTGGCCTGCCCTTCTTGTCAACGCGCTGATCCTGGCGGGATGCATCGCGGCGGGCTTCTGGTGGCTTTATCCCGCGCTGTGGCTGTTGCCGCTCGCTACATGGTTCCAGCTGGTTGTGCGCGTGCGCAACATCGCCGAGCATGCGATCGTGCCGGACAACAATGATCCCTTCCGCAATGCGCGCACGGTCAGCGCCAATCTTGCCGAGCGCATGATCCTTGCCCCCTACTGGGTCAATTATCATGTCGAGCATCATCTGCTTTTCTGGGTGCCGTGCTACCGCCTGCCGCGCCTGCATGCGTTGCTGATCGCCAAGGGGTTCGGGCCACGCATGGAATTGCGCCCCTCCTATGCCGATATCATCAGCGATGCGACGTCGCGTGCGCACAGCATTGGGGGCAATTCGGGCGCGCGCGAACGCCGCCGCAATGCGGTGTTTGAGGGCCATCAGCCGGAACCAAGACCGGATCACGCGCCCGATCAATCATCCGGCGAGAACAAGAAAAACGCCTGACCACCGATCCGGAGACATCCATGCTCGATACGCAAGCTGCCGTCTTTGCCTTCTATGCGGGCACGCTGGGGCTGTTGCTGCTGATCCTTTCCGTCATCACGGTCAGGGTGCGGCTGCGGACGCGGACGATGATCGGTGATGGCGGCAAGAACGATCTCATCAAGGCGCAGCGCGCGCATGGCAACGCCTCGGAATATATTCCGACGGCCCTGGTGCTCTTGGTGGTGCTCGTCTTTCTCAATGCGCCGATCTGGCTGATGCATCTTGTCGGCGGATCGCTGCTTCTGGGCCGGTGCATGCATGCCTATGGCCTTCTCACCTCCACCGGCGTCACGCGCGGCAGGTTTCTCGGCATGGTCCTGACCTGGATGTCGCTCCTGACCGGTGCGCTGGCGGCATTGGCAGGCGCTTTCTCGCCGCTTCTCTTCAGCTAGGCTGCGCCATGTATATCGCCCACGAAGCCACCTCGATCCTTGCGCTCTATGCGGGGCTGAATGCGCTCCTGATGCTTGTCTTGTCCTACATCGCCGTCTTGCGGCGGCGGCAGCATTCGGTTGCCATCGGCCATGGCGATGTGGTCGAGGTCTTGCGGGCGCAACGCGCCTTCGGCAATGCTGCCGAGCATGTGCCGGCGGGACTGCTCATGCTGGTCGGATTGGCGGGGCTTGAGGCCTCGCCCCAGATCCTTCATCTGACCGGCGGGCTTCTGACGGCGGGGCGCTTTCTTCATGGCGTGGGCCTTTCCCGCACGGCGGAATACTCGCCGCCGCGCACGTTGGGCGCACTCTTCACCTGGGCGGCCTATCTGGCGGGCGGTGTCATGACACTTGCCCTTGCGTTCGGGGTGCGGCTTGCCGGATAAGGCGGCTTGCGACCGATGAGCCCCAAAGCGCCATGACAGCACAAGACCGAAGCGAAATTGTCTCCCGCCTGCTCGCGCTTGCCCGCAAGGCTGGCGCGGATGCGGCTGATGCCCTGACCGTTGACAGCGTATCCACGAGCCTGTCGGTGCGGCTTGGCAGGCTTGAGGATGTCGAGCGCGCTGAATCCGGCGACATCGGGCTTCGCGTGCTTATCGGCAAGCGGCAGGCATCCGCCAGCGCGTCGTCCTTTGATGATGCAAGCCTTGGCCAGCTGGTCGAGAAGGCCATCGCCATGGCACGGATCGCGCCGGAGGACAAATGGTGCGGCCTTGCCGAGCCAGACCAGCTTGCACGCCAGTTTCCGGCGCTTGATCTGGAAGCTTCCGGCGAGCCGTCTTCGGCAAAGCTCAAGGAGCTGGCACTGGCAGCAGAAGACGCCGCACGCGGCGTTGCGGGCGTCACCAATTCCGAAGGTGCGAATGCGGCCTATGGGCTTTCGCGGATCACTTTGGGCGCGACCAACGGCTTTCTCCAGTCCTATGGCAGCACAAGCCATTCAGTATCCGTCAGCGTGCTGGCGGGCGAAGGCACGCTCATGGAGCGCGATGACGCCTTCACGAGCGCGCGCCATATCACCGACATGGAAGATGCGGGTCAGGTGGGACGCGAGGCCGGCACGCGCGCTGTTGCCCGCCTCAATCCGCGCAAGGCGGCGTCAGCAAAGCTTCCCATCGTGTTTGATCCGCGCGTGTCAATGAGCCTTGTCCAGCATTTTGCCTCGGCCATCATGGGCACATCGGTTGCCCGCGGCGTTTCCTTCCTGAAGGACCGGATGGGTGAGCAGGTGTTTGCGCCAGGCATCACCATCATCGACGATCCGCATATCGTGCGGGGCCTGCGCTCGAAGCCCTTTGACGGCGAGGGCATCGCCAACCGCAGGATGATCCTTGCCGATGACGGGCGTCTGACCACCTGGGTCATGGATCTGGCGAGTGCGCGCCAGCTTGGCCTTGCCTCGACCGGCCATGCGGCGCGCGGCGTGGGCGGCACACCTTCGCCCGCTGTCACCAATCTTTATCTCGCCAAGGGCAAGGTTTCGCCGCAAGCCCTGATTGCCGACATCACCACCGGCTTTTACGTGACCGAGATGATCGGCATGGGCGTGAATGGCGTGACAGGCGATTACAGCCGCGGCGCCGCCGGGTTCATGATCGAGAACGGCAAGCTCACCCATCCCGTCAGCGAAGTGACGATCGCGGGCAATCTCAAAGACATGTTCCTGCACATGATCGCTGCCGATGACCTTGTCTTCAAATACGGCACGAATGCACCCACGCTGCGCGTCGAAGGGATGACCCTTGCCGGTGCGTGATGCCGACCGCGAGGATGTCCGCCTGCTTGAAGCCGCAGCGCGGCAGGCGGGCGCGATCATCCTTGCGCATCGCGGCAAACCCTACCGCAAATGGGCCAAGGAAGAAGGCACGCCTGTCACCGAAGTCGATCTGGCCGCCGACGCCGCCTTGCGTGAAGCACTCATGGGTGCACGGCCCGGCTATGGCTGGATCTCGGAGGAAAGCACGGATGACGCCTCGCGCCTCAGCTGCGAGGCCGTCTTCATCGTCGATCCCCTGGATGGCACGGCCGGTTTCATCCGGGGCAAGACGGATTTCACCGTCTCGCTGGCGGTCACGCGCGAAGGCGTGCCGGTTGCAGCCTGCGTCTTCAATCCGTCGCGCGACGAAATGTTCAGCGCTGCCAAGGCCGGCGGCACATTCCTGAACGGTGCCCCGGTCCATGTTTCCACAAAGGCTTCGCTTGACGGCTGCCGGATGCTGGGCGCCAAGGCGATGTTCGAGCACCCGGCCTGGCCGGAACGCTGGCCGGCGATGGAACTCTCCAACCCCTCCTCCATCGCCTACCGGATGGCGCTGGTGGCGGCAGGACAATCCGACGCGATGCTGGCCCTTTCGTCGAAAAGCGACTGGGACATTGCGGCGGGCCACCTTCTGGTCGCCGAATCCGGGGGCATTGTCAGCACCCATGACGGCGGTATTTTGCGCTACAATCAGCCGCAACCCGTCAAACCCAGCATCATGTGCGCGGGAAAGCAGCTTTACGATCTCATCCATGCACGGGTCGGCGGCATCAAGCTTGGACCCGGCAGCAACCGGAACTGAAGGACCATGGCAAAGCAGGCAGCGGCAAAGAAACAACTTCTCCATCTCGTGCTGGGCGGCGAGGTTTCGGATCTCAAGCGGGTCGAGTTTGCCGACCTGTCGCGGGTCAATGTGGTCGGGCTCTTTCCCGATTATGCCTCCGCCTTCAAAGCGTGGCAGTCGGCAGCGCGCGCGACGATCGATCATGCGCAGACCCGCTACTTCATCGTGCATCTGCACCGGCTTCTTGAACCCGAAAAGCCGAAGCCCGCGTCACGCCCCAGGGCGAGACGCCCGGCTGCAAAGAAGCGCGCATGAAGCTGCCGCATCTTTCGATCAGGCCGCATCTGGCCCTGCAGCTTGCAGGCGCTTTCGTGTTTCTGGCCGTCGCCTTCGGAGCCGCACAGATCGGTGCCGCGATCACGACGCCTGTCACGTCTGATCCGGCGGGCTGGTATGCCGGACTGCAGAAGTCGGCGCTCAATCCGCCCAACTGGGTCTTTCCGGTCGTCTGGACACTTCTTTATGCGCTGATGGCGCTCGGGGCCTGGCGCGCATGGCGGGCGGCACCATCATTTCGCGCCTTCCTGCCCGCACTCGGCTTCTGGGTGGGGCAGCTCTTGCTCAATATCGCGTGGTCTTTTGCCTTCTTTGGCCTGCAATCGCCCCTGCTTGCCGCCTGTGTCATCGCCATGCTGGCGGTTGCCATTGCGCTCACCATGCGCGCCTTCAGGGTGTTCGACCGGCTTGCGGCGCTGGCGCTTGCCCCTTATCTCGCTTGGGTAGGCTTTGCGGCGTATCTTAACCTGACCGTCTTTTACCTTAACGGGGCTTGAGCCCTTCTGGTCCGGCCCCATCGCGCTATCACGGGTGAAATGACAAGCAATTTGCCCACCCATTCCGCGTCACGGCCTGCCGACAGCGATCTTGCGCTGATCGGGCGGCTGGTGCGCGAGCATGTGTGGAAATACCGGCGCCTCGTCATCATCGCATCCGTCTGCATGATCATCGGGGCTGCGGCAACCGGGATCACCGCATGGCTGCTTGATCCGGCCGTCAAGCTGATCTTCATCGACCGGCGCGAGGACATGCTGCTGCTCATTCCCGGAGCGGTGCTTGCCGTGATGCTCATCAAGGCGGGAGCGGCTTATGCCGACTCCCTGCTTCTGGCGACGGTCGGACAGCGCACGATTGCCGACCTGCAGAACCGCATGTTCGGCGTTCTGGTCCATTCGGACCTTGAGCGGCTGAATGATGTCCATTCGGGACGGACCATTTCGTCCTTTCTCAATGACGCGCTTCTGGTGCGCGCCACCATCACGCGCGGCGCGACGGGGGCTGTGCGTGATTTCCTGTCGCTCATTTTTCTTGCAGGCGTCATGTTCTGGCAGGACTGGTTCCTTGCCCTGATTGCCTGCGTGGTGTTGCCGATTGTCAGCGGCGCGCTGCGCCAGCTGGGCAAGGGCGTGAAGAAATCCACCAAGGCCAGCATGACCGAGACGGGCGAACTTTCGACCATCATCTCGGAGACGCTGGACGGGCGACGCATCGTCAAGGCCTACCGGCTGGAGGATGCGGCCATCGCGCGGGCCGGGGCCAGCATCGAGCGGCGCGCGCGGATGCTCATCAAGGCGGCACGCGGACAGGCGGCGACCGTGCCGATGTCCGAGGCGCTGACCGGCGTCGCGATCGCGCTCATCATCCTCTATGCCGGCTGGCGCGGATTGTCGGGCGGCATGGCGCTCAACGAATTCCTTTCCTTCATGGGTGCCGCCATGCTGGCGTTCCAGCCGGTGCGCGCGCTCTCGTCGTTCTATGCAGCGCTATCGGAGGGAACGGCGGCACTGTCGCGCATCTTTGCCGCCATTGATGTCAAGCGGCGCATCACCGACGCGCCGGACGCACAGGATCTGCGGGCTGCCATCGCCGCCAAGGGTGCCTCCATCAGGTTTGAAAGCGCAGGGTTTTCGTATCATGCCGACGCGCCCGCGCTCACCAACGTGTCGTTCGACGTTGCGCCGGGCGAGACGATTGCGCTGGTCGGACCGTCTGGCGCGGGCAAGAGCACGATCTTCAGCCTCTTGTTGCGATTCTATGATGCAGAAGCAGGCCGCATCTCGATTGCAGGAAACAACATTGCCGCCGTCACGCTTGCCTCGTTGCGTGATGCCATGGCGCTGGTGACACAGGACCCCTTCCTGTTCGACGACACTGTCCGGGCCAACATCGCCGCCGGCCGGCCCGATGCCGATGACGCCGCCATCGAACAGGCGGCGCGGGCGGCGGCCGCCCACGAGTTCATCATGGCGCTGCCCCAGGGCTATGAGACGCGGCTTGGCGAGGCCGGCCTTCGCCTTTCGGGCGGCCAGCGCCAGCGCATCGCGATTGCGCGCGCGATGCTGCGTGACGCGCCGATCCTGCTGCTGGACGAGGCGACATCAGCGCTGGATACGCAGAGCGAGCGCCAGGTGCAGGATGCGCTCAACACGCTGATGAAGAACCGCACGACATTGGTGATCGCCCACCGGCTCTCAACCGTGATCGACGCCGACCGCATCATCGTGCTCGACAAGGGAACCGTTGCCGAGATGGGCACGCATGGCGTGCTTCTGGCCAGAGGCGGACTTTATGCGCGCCTCTACCGCACCAACCTGCTTGTGGACGAGGCGCCCGCCGCCGCGCAACCGGCATCGTGAGGGTGCGGTCATGTTCAAGCGCATCCTCCAGAGCCAATTTGTGCGCAACGCCGCATCGTTTCTCGCGGCGCTCTATATCCGGTTTGTGTGGGCCACGTCGCGCTGGCAGACGGTCAATGGCGAAGCTGCCGACGTCTTCTGGCAATCAGGCAAGCCCTTCATTTTCGCCTTCTGGCACGGGCGCCTCCTGATGATGTCGCGGGCATGGGTGAACCCGGCGCCTATTTCCATGCTGATCTCGCGCCACCGCGATGGCGAGCTGATCGCGCGGACAATCGCACGCTTCGGTTTTGGTTCGATCCGTGGATCGTCACCCAAGCCGGGCAAGAAAAAGGACAAAGGCGGCGCTGCCGCCCTGATGGACCTTGTCAAGGCGGCGCGCGCTGGAATTTCCATCGGCATCACGCCCGACGGGCCGCGCGGCCCCCGCATGCGGGCGAGCGACGGCATTGTTGCCATTGCGCGGCTGACGGGGCTGCCCGTGCTTTGCGGGTCGTTCGGCACCAGGCGGCGCATCACACTTTCAAGCTGGGACAGATTCTGCGTGCCCTTGCCCTTTTCGCGCGGTGTATTCGTCTGGAGCGATCCCGTCACCATCGCGCGCGATGCTGATGAGGCTGCAGCCGAAGCGGGCCGTCTTGCCATCGAGGCGCAGTTGATGGCGGTAACCCGCGAGGCCGACCACCTGACAGGTCATGCCACGCCAACGCAGGCCGACTTGCCCGCGCTCACCGCGGCGCCGCAGAAGGGGGCCGCTGCATGAATCCGCGCCCCGCCACTTTTTCGCTCAAGCTCTGGCGTGGCTTTGGCTGGACATTCGGGCGCGTGCTGGCGCCGATCCTGTTGCGCCGACGCCGGGCGCGCGGCAAGGAAGACCCGCTCCGCTTTCGCGAGAAGATGGCGCGCGGCATGCGGGCGCGGCCCAAGGGGCCGCTCATCTGGGTGCATGCGGCGTCGGTCGGTGAATCAAAATCCGTGTTGCCGCTGATCGAAGCGACGCTGGCGCGGCGGCCGGATGCGCATCTTCTCATCACCACGGGCACGCTCACATCGGCGCGGATGCTTGAGAAAGACCTGCCGCCGCGGGCGATCCACCAATTCGCGCCGCTCGATGTGCCGCCCTATGTCCACCGGTTCCTGAAGCACTGGAAGCCCGATCTGGTGCTCTGGGTTGAATCCGAGTTCTGGCCGACGGCGTTGTCTGCCATCGCGGCGCGGCGCATCCCCGCCATTCTCATCAATGCCCGGCTGTCCGACCGCAGCTTCCGGCGCCTGCGCCGCCTGCGTTCGCTGTCGCATGAGATGATGCGGTCTTTTGTGCTCGGCCTTGCGCCCACCAAGGAGATGGCGGAACGCCTGCAGGCCATCGGGCTCAACCGCGTAAAGATCGTCGGCAATCTCAAAGGCGCTGCTGACGCGCTGGCGCATGACGAGGGCGCCCTGCAGCAATTGCGCGACGCCATCGGCACACGGCCGGTCTTTGTCGCAGCAAGCACGCATGAAGGCGAGGATGCGATCCTGGCCGATGCCGTGACCGCCATGGTGGAGCGGCACAAAGACGTTCTTGCCATCATCGTACCGCGCCATCCCGAACGGGGCGCGAAACTGCGTGGCCTCTATGGCGCGTCCGGCGTCGGCGTTGCGCTGCGAAGCGCGGGTGACGCCATAGATGCTGACACGCGCTTCTATATTGCCGATACAATGGGCGAGTTGGGTCTCTTTTACCGGTTGGCGGGTGCAGTCTTCATGGGTGGCAGCCTGATCGCGCATGGCGGGCAGAATCCGCTTGAACCTGCACGGCTTGGTCTTGGCGTCGCGCATGGCCCGCACGTCTTCAATTTCCGTGAGGCCTATGGCGCCCTTTCTGCCGTGGGCGCTGCAACGCTCACGCAGGATACGGCGTCACTTGCGGCTTATGCCTCAGCCCGGTTTGATGATCCCGAGGCCGCGCGCCTCTCCGGCGAAGCCGCACGCGAGGCCGCCAGCGCCGACCGGGAGGCGCTCAATCGCACGCTCGCCTTTCTTGCCGCATTCTTGCGCCAATTGGGTCATCATGCGCCCACCTGATTTCTGGTATGGCAAGGGCCGTGCGTCCTACATCCTGCGCGGGTTCCTTGGCCCGGCGGCGATGATCTATCGCGTCATGTCATCCATGCGGTTCCGGCTGACCTCGCCCACACGCGCAAATGTTCCGGTGATCTGCATCGGCAATCTGACGGTGGGCGGAACCGGCAAGACGCCGGTCGCCATCGCCATCGCTGATTTGTGTGCGAAGGCGGGTATCAAGCCCGCGATCCTTCTGCGCGGCTATCGCGGGCGACTGCCGGGTCCGCTGGTCGTGACTGCCGCACATAATGCGATGGAAGTGGGCGATGAGGCACTGATGCATGCCGCGCGCCATCTGACCATCGTGTCAGGCGACCGCGTGAAGGGCGCCGCCTTGGCGGTGGCCCAGGGCGCCCGGATCATCGTGATGGATGACGGCTTCCAGAACCCACGCCTTGCCAAAGACCTCTCGCTTGTCGTCATCGACGCGGAGACGGGATTTGGCAGCGGCGAAATCTTCCCTTTGGGGCCTTTGCGCGAGCCGGCAGCACAAGGGCTTACGCGCGCGCAAGGCATCATCCTGATGGGCGACGGCAACGCCCCGCCAGAAGCGATGGCAAGCGGGCTGCCGCTTTTCCGCGCGCATCTTGCGCCTGAAAATGGCGACGCGTTTACGGGCAAGAAAGTCGTTGCCTTTGCCGGCATCGGCCGACCGGAAAAATTCTTTGCGGCGCTGGAGGCCTGTGGTGCCACGGTCGTTGCGCGACACAGTTTTGACGACCATCAGCTCATCGCACAGGCGGTCATCGACAGTTTGTGCGAAGAAGCACGAAAACAGGATGCCGTTCCGGTCACAACCGAGAAGGATTTCTTCCGGCTTGCAAAAAAGCCTGCCGGGATCCGCGTGCTCAAGGTCAATGCGGTGTTTGATGATCAGGCCGCGCTCCTGAAACTCATCACGCCCCTTCTTGCCAGGGCGAAGTCATGACGCAGGAACAGCGACGCAAATGGCGGCGTCTGCGGCGGCAATTGTTCACGCCGTTCCGCTATCTGCTCTATATGGTCGAGGCATTTTTCTTCTATCTGATGATGGCGGTCTTTTATCTGCTCGGGCCGGAGCGGGGGCCGCAATTTTCCGGTTTCATCGCGCGCAAGCTTGGACCGTTGCTTCCGGTCCATCGCGATGGCGTCAAGCGCCTGATGATGGCGATGCCGGAAACGTCGCCGACCGACGCCGATGCGATCATCCGCCGCCTGTGGGACAATCTGGGGCGGACCATCGGAGAATATCCGCATCTGCCGAAATTCCTGCCTGATGCTTTACCCCCTCGTGTCGAAGTGATCGGGGCCGAGGCAGGGCGCGCGGCTGCGGCCTCCGGCGCCATCTTCTTTTCCGCACACCTTGCCAATTGGGAAGTGATGTCGGTTGCCGTCACCAATTCGGGTATCAAGGGCGGCATCATCTATCGCAAGGTGAACAATCCCATGGTGGACTGGTTCATCTACCGCATGCGGCGGCTTGCCTCTCCTGCCAAGTTCATTCCCAAGGGTGGCGACAATTCACGCCGCATCATCCGGCATCTCAAGGCGGGGCAGTCGGTGATGATGCTGACAGACCAGAAGATGCGCGAGGGCGTGGCAGTGGATTTCTTCGGTCGTCCGGCGCTGACACCTGCCGGTGCGGCGCTCCTGGCCGCGCGCTACAGGGCAGCCCTCATCCCCGTCTCCATCGAACGCCTGCCGCGTTCGCATTTCCGGGTGACGATCCACCCGCCGCTGGAGCAGGCCGCAACGGGCGACCGTCAGGCGGACATGATGGAGAACCTTGCCCGCATGAACCGGTGCCTTGAGGGGATCATCCGCGCACGGCCGCATGAATGGCTGTGGCTGCACCGGCGGTGGCCGAAGGGAACTGTCTAGGCCGCAGCCGTTGCGGCAATGACGTGCTCTGTTGCCTGACGGGGAAGGCGGACGGTCACGGTCGTGCCCTGCCCCTCTTCGCTCGCCACATCAATCGTACCGCCATGCATTTCGGCAAGCGAGCGCACAAGGGCAAGACCAAGACCTGTGCCCGCTTGAGCCAATTGAGCGTCACTGCGTGCCTGCTCGAAGGGCTGGCCGATCCGCTCCAGATCGCGCTTGGCAATACCGATGCCGGTATCAGTCACGCGCAAAGTCAGGGTTTCGTCACCGGCTTCCAGCTCAATGCGTACATTGCCGCCGCCTGGCGTGAACTTGATCGCGTTGGCGGCCAGATTGAGCGTGATCTGCTTGAGGGCACGGCGATCAGCATGGACCGGAATGGCGCTGGCGGGGAAGGCGCGGCTCAGGGTAATACCAGCTTCTTCGGCGCGGCGGCGCAAGAGACGCAGGCAGCCATCCACGACTTCGGCAGCATCGATATCCTCCAGATGGAGTTCGTACTTGCCCGCCTCGACCTTGGCCATGTCGAGAATGTCATTGATGAGGTCGAGCAGGAGCGCACCTGACTCATTGATGAGCTCCGCGTATTCCTTGTAGCGCGGCGCACCAAGGGGACCGAACATCTCGTCCTTGAGGATTTCCGAGAAGCCGATGATCGCATTCAGGGGCGTGCGCAGCTCGTGGCTCATATTGGCGAGGAAGCGCGATTTGGTACGGCTGGCCGCCTCGGCGCTTTTCAGCGCCTCTTCAAGGGCGAGTTCCGCGTTCTTGCGTTCAGTCACATCGCGGGTGACAGAGACAATCTCGCGCAGGCGGCCCGACCTGGCGTCACGCAGCGAACGGGCCGTTACCTCCAGCCACACATAATGTCCCTGCTTGTGGCGATGGCGGATCGTCGCTGTCCAGCGGCCATCACCGTGATAGGAGTTGCGGAACATGCCGGCGAGCACGTCAACATCATCAGGGTGGATGCTGGCGGTGGTCAGGGTTCCCAGAATTTCCCAGGAGGCGTATCCCAGGATGCGCTTGATGGCCGGCGAGATGTAGGTCGTGCGGATGTCCGGGCCATGCCGCGAGATGATGTCGTTTGATTCTTCCGCGAGCAGCCGGTAGTTCGCCTCGCTGGCCGAAAGGGCGGCTTCCGCCTCAACCATGGCTGTCACATCGCGGCAGACGCCATAGATGGCCTCCGGCTTGCCATTGGCATCCGTGGCGATGTCACCTGAGGTATCCAGAATGCGGGTTCCCAGTTCCGGCACGCGCACGCGTGCGCGGAACTGGAATGGCCGGGGCCGCTCGATGGCGGCACGCACCGCTTCGGCGACCACCACACAGTCTTCCTGCTGCAGGCGATCAAGGATCCAGCCGGAGCGCAGTTCACTCTCGTCGCGGATGCCCAGCATCGCGGCCATGCCGGGCGAGATGCTGGGGCGTTCTTCGCCCAGGACCCAGCGCCACGAGCCGATGCGTGCCGCGCGCTCGATGAACTCGAGATGGCGGTGCAAGTCGGCAGCAGTCATCGGCATCTTGTCGAATGAAAAATTCATGGCGCCCCGGGTGAAACGTCCGGCCACGATAGAGCGCGATGGTTAAGGCTACCTTTTGCGGGCGCGGGCTGCGCGACGGTAAGGTCCTGTTAAGAACGGCCTTGTCAGGACCGGCCGTCCAGCACGCGCAAGGCCGCGTCCGCGAGGAAGGGCGCAAGGTTCGGCCTTGTCGCAGCTTCGGGCGAGCTGGCATTGCCGTCGCGACCGCGCCGGAACACGCCCTGCGAGATGGCGGCCAGCCGGAAAAGCGCGAAGGCCACATAGAAATTGAAAGCAGGGACAGGATAGGCGCGGCCCGTGCGTTCGCAATAAAGCCGCACATAATCCGCCTCGGATGGGATGCCGGTCACGGCCGGATCATTGCCGATCAACCCGCCCTGGCTCGGGTTCATCACGCGATAGCCCATGCAATTGTAACCAAGGTCGGCCAGCGGATGGCCGATGGTGGACAGTTCCCAATCCAGGAGCGCGATCATGCGCGGCTCAACAGGATGATAGATCGCGTTTTCAAGCCGCAGGTCGCCATGGGCAATGCTGGTGGCATCGTCATCAGGAACAAGGCCGGGCATCGCCACGATGAGCGTTTCCATGTCCGTGATGCGGTCTGTTTCGGCGCCACGATATTGTGTGATCCAGCGCGCGATCTGGCGTGCGAAATAATTCCCCGGCCGACCATAGTCGCCAAGGCCGATGGCGGCGTAGTCAACCGCGTGAAGCGTCGCCATCACTTCATTCATTGAGTCATAGATGGCGGCGCGCTCCTCTCGCGCCATGCAAGGCAATTGCGGATCACGAAATATCCGGCCTTCCAGAAAATCCATGATGTAAAAGGACGTGCCGATGATGGCCTCGTCCTCACACAGAAGATGCATGGCCGGCACGGGCACGCCGGTTCCGGCCAGCGCCTTCATCACGCGGTACTCACGTTCAATCTGGTGGGCGCTTTTCAGAAGCGCGCCGGGCGGCTTCTTCCGCATCACATAGCGGCGGCCATGGGCCTTGATGAGAAAAGTCGGGTTGGATTGGCCGCCCGCGAACTGGCGGATCTCGGTATCATCCGAAACGCCGTCAAGGCGGGGGCGAAGCCAGTCGCGCAGGCGGGCGACATCAAAGCGGTGATTGGCGCGGATTTCGGTCGCGCCTGCATCGGGCGACATGTCGCCCGCGCTCACCCGCTTGCCCCTGCCCGCACTGCAAATGACCAGGCAAGATTGCCCAAGGGCTCCACCGATTCCGCCATCTGGAGCGCGTGCGCGCTGGAGGCCGTTCCATCGCGCACGCGGCCCGCGATCCCCTGCAGGATCGCGGCGATGCGGAAGAAATTATAGGCCATATAGAAGTCCATATGCTCGGCAGGGATCGCGCTGCGACCGGTGCGTGCGCAATAGCGGGCGGTATATTCGGCTTCGGTCGGAATGCCGAGTGCTGCAAGGTCCATGCCCGCAAGGCTTCCCGTGCCGCCGCCGGTGCCGCCTGCCGGCATGCGCCATTGCATCAGATGATAGGTGAAGTCGCCCAGGGGATCGCCGATGGTCGAGATTTCCCAATCGAGCACGGCAAGCACGCGCGCCTCGGTCGGATGCAGGATCATGTTGTCGAGCCGGTAGTCGCCATGAACGATGGCATTGCGTTCGCCCGGCGGAATGTTTGCCGGCAGCCAGACAAGCAGCTTGTCCATCGCGCTGATCTTGCGCGTTTCGGAGGCAAGATATTGCTTGCCCCAGCGCGAGATCTGGCGCGAGAAATAATTGCCGGGCTTGCCGAAGTCACCAAGGCCGATCGCCTGAAAATCGATCTGGTGAAGGCGCGACAGCGTCTCATTCATCGCGTCATAGATCGCGCCGCGCTCCGCCTTCGTCATGCCGGGAAGGGCGGGTTCCCAGAAGACGCGACCCTCCACCATGCTCATTACATAGAACATGGTGCCGGTGACACTCTCATCGGTGCAGAGGATGACAGGCTCCGGCACCGGATAGCCCACCGCATGAAGGGCGGCGATCACGCGATACTCGCGATCCACGGCATGGGCCGACGGCAGAAGCGCGCCGGGCGGCTTGCGGCGCAGCACATATTTGCGTTTGGGCGTTACAAGTTGATAGGTCGGGTTTGATTGGCCGCCCTTGAACTGGTGGACGGTCAGGGGTCCTTCAAACCCCTTCACATGATCCGACAGCCAGGCCTCCAGCTTCTTTTCATCAAAGCGCAGGCGCTCGGTCACGTCTTTCGTGCCGCTGAATTGTTCCTGACGTGACGGTGTATCTGACATTCGCTCAGCCGCTGCAATGTTCGGGATCGACAGGCAAAACCATAGCCATTCGCGCCCCCGCGTCAAAGGCGGCAACTCACAGCTTTCCGCATGGGCAGCCCGGATGGACATCGGGCGGCAGGCGATGCACAACGCATGCCGAACTGCCCAGGACGCCGGAGCATGCCCCGTGACACACGCCATTCTTGCCGCGATCAAGGCCAATGATGAGGCTGCTGCACTTTCCGCCCTCACTCAGGGCAAGTCGGTGCAGCGGTCGGACTTTGCGGAATCACCTGTGTTGCAGGGCCTCTATCGCGGTATGGGCGCGCTCGCCCGCAAACTGGTCAGCGCTGGTTATCAACTTGATCTGGTCGAAGCCGCAGCGCTGGGTGATGTGGCCGCGATTGGCCGCGCCCTTGGGCGCGGTGAAGACATCCAGGCCATGAGTGCGGATGGCTGGACCGCCCTGCATCTGGCCGCCTTTCTCGGCCGGGCAGAAGCGGTTGACGCGCTGTTGCAGGCGGGCGCACGCCACGATGCCGTTTCAAAGAACAGTACCCAAAACCATCCGCTGCATGCCGCGATTGCGGGGCAGACCGACATGGGCGTTATCGCCTCGCTTTTGGCGGCTGGTGCCGATGTGTCGTTTGCCGGGGCTGCCGGCTACACGCCGTTGATGCTGGCGGCCTCACGCGGCAATCAGGCTCTGTGTGATCTCCTGATCGCCAAGGGAGCCTTGCTGGATGCGCGCTCCGCCGACGGCAAATCGGCCTCGATGATTGCCCGCGAGCGCGGCCATGAAGCGGTCGCGCAGCATCTTGCGGCCAAGGGCGCCTAAAGCGCGCGCCAGCCAATATCGCGGCGGCAAAAGCCTTCGGGCCAGTTGATCTTGTCAATGGCGGTATAGGCGCGCGCCTTCGCCTCGCGCACATCCCTGCCAAGGGCCGTCACGTTGAGCACGCGGCCGCCATTGGCGACGATTTCACCTGTCGCATTGCGCGCGGTGCCTGCGTGAAAGATTTTGAGCAATGGATCGCCCACCAAATTGTCGAGACCATGGATGACGCTTCCCTTTACTACGTCACCCGGATAGCCCCTGGCTGCCATCGCGACCGTCAGTGCTGCCGCGTTGCTCCAGACGGGTTTCACCCGATCAAGCGTGCCCTCGCGCGCAGCGACAAGGGCGGGCAAGAGATCGCTTTCGAGCCGCATCATCAAAACCTGCGTTTCGGGATCGCCGAAGCGGGCATTGTACTCGATGAGCTTGGGGCCGTCCTTTGTCAGCATCAGCCCGGCATAGAGGACGCCCTTGAAGGGCCGACCCATCCCGGCCATCGCGATGAGCGTAGGATTGATGATCTCGCGCATGGTGCGCGCGACCATGCCTGCATCCATCGCGGCAACAGGCGAATAGGCACCCATGCCACCGGTATTGGGGCCGGTGTCGCCATCGCCCACGCGCTTGTGGTCCTCTGCCGCCACCAGCGGCAGCGCGTGCGCGCCGTCGCACAGCGCAAAGAAACTGGCTTCTTCGCCTGTCAGGAACTCTTCCACCACAATGGTGTGGCTGGCAGCGCCGAATTGGCCCGCAAACATCCCGTCAATCGCAGCCAATGCCTCCGGCCTTGTTTCAGCGATGATGACGCCCTTGCCCAGCGCCAGACCGTCGGCCTTGATGACGACCGGCAATTTGTGCGTTTCCACATAGGCGCGCGCGGCGCGCACATCCGTGAAGCGGCGATAGCCTGCAGTTGGAATGTTATTCGCGGCGCAGAGATCCTTGGTGAAACCCTTCGACCACTCAAGCTCGGCGGCCGCCTTGGTGGGGCCGAAACATTTCAAGCCCTCGGCCTCCAGAAAGTCGACCACGCCTCCGGCCAAAGGATTGTCCGGGCCGACGACCACGAAATCGATGCGCTCGGCGCGCGCGATTGCCGCAAGGCCCGCAAAATCCATCACATTGCCGGCCACGCATTTCGTTTTGGGCTCGGCCGCAATACCGGGATTGCCGGGGACCACGACGAGCGCGGTCAGGTCGGGGCTTTGGGCAAGTTTCCACGCCAGCGCATGTTCACGCCCGCCGCCGCCAATCAGCATGACCCGCATGTCGCCGACTCCCTCGATTGCCTGATAGGCGACCTTCTAGCGCCCCGGCCCGATGCCGCCAAGCGGGGCCTCGCCAAGCAGCGGCGAAGCACGTAATCATGCGCCATGGCCGAGGACACCACCGCCCTTGCCGGCAACATGCCGGAATTTTCCGTCAGCGAATTGTCGCAGGCGCTCAAGCGCACGGTCGAAGACCAGTTCGGCTTTGTGCGCGTGCGGGGCGAGTTGTCGGGCGTCAAACGGCACTCGTCGGGCCACGTCTATCTTGACCTGAAGGACGACAAGGCAGTTCTGGCCGGCGTGATCTGGAAGGGTTCAACGTCGCGCCTTGCCGTGCAGCCGGAAAGCGGGCTTGAGGTTGTGGCGACCGGGCGGCTCACCACCTATCCCGGCCAGTCGAAATACCAGATCGTGATTGAGCGGCTGGAGCTCGCGGGCCTCGGCGCGATCATGAAAATGCTCGAGGAGCGGCGCAAGCGCCTGCTTGCCGAAGGGCTTTTCGCGCCCGAACGCAAGAAGAAGCTGCCCTTCCTGCCGGAAGTGATCGGTGTCGTCACCTCGCCCACGGGCGCAGTCATCCGCGACATCCTCCACCGGCTTGCCGACCGTTTCCCGCGCCACGTTCTCGTCTGGCCGGTTGCGGTGCAGGGCGACAAGGCCGCGGACGAAATCGCGCGGGCCATCGAGGGGTTCAATGCACTGCCGCTTGGCAGCAAGGTGCCGCGGCCTGATCTTCTGATCGTTGCGCGCGGCGGCGGATCGTTCGAGGACCTTCTGCCCTTCAGCGAGGAAAAGGTCGTGCGTGCGGCTTCCGCCAGCACCATTCCGCTCATCTCGGCGGTGGGTCACGAGACCGACACGACGCTGATCGACTTTGCCGCTGACATTCGCGCGCCCACGCCGACGGCTGCGGCTGAACTCGCTGTTCCGGTGCGTGCCGAGCTTCTCAATCGCGTGTCGCTGGTGGGCGACCGGCTGCTCCGGTCACTCCGGCGCGGGCTGGAACTGAGGCGCGAGAACCTGCGCGGGCTCCAGCGCGGCATGCCGCGGGTCGAGGATCTGACCGGCCGTCCCGCCCAGCGCCTTGACGCCATCTCGTTCCGCTTCCGCGACAGCCTGAAATTGCTCGCGGGCCAGCGGCGCAGCGCCTTTCTGCGGGTCGCTTCCGCCTTGTCGCCTTCGGGGCTCTCATCAGCCGTGCTGCGCAAGCGGGACACCGCCCGCAATCTCGACCAAAGGCGGCAGCTGGCACTCCGGCGGCTTCTGGAGCGCAACGGCGAGCGGCTGAGCGGTCTTGCCAAGCTGATGGAGGCCTTGTCCCACAAGGCGACACTGCAACGCGGCTTTGCGCTCGTGCGGGCGCAGGACGGCTCGGTGCGGCGGCGCGTGGGTGACCTTGAGGCTGGCGAAAACGTGATCCTTGCCTTTGCCGATGGCGAGGCCAAGGCTGTGATTGGCGAAGGTTCCCCCTCCCCCGCCCCTTCTGGCCGCGGCAAACGGGGTGGTTCCGCTTCCGGCCAAGGCCAGCTATTCTGAGCCCCATGAACATCCAGGATCCCAAATCCGGGCGGCTTGCGCGCCTGCATTATGGCGACGGCGACTATGCCGTCCTGTCGCCCGGCACCCATGTCATCTGCGCGGTCACGGGGGCGGAGATTCCGCTCGACCGACTGCGCTACTGGAATGTCGATCTGCAGGAGGCCTATGTGGATGCGCATGCTGCGGCCAAGCGCCATGCGCAACTCAAGGCCGAGGGGCGCATCTGATGTGCATCGCTTGCGAAATGGACGGCGTGTCGCGACGGACTTTTCTGCGCCACGGCGCTTTGGCAAGTCTCGGGCTCGGGCTTGCGGCGCTTTCACCGCGTCGCGCCTTTGCGGTTGAAGCCGATGATCCCGACATGCAACTGACCGGCGGGATGACGCAAGGCGGCCTTGTCATCGGACGCACGCTGCCGGGCGCGAAAGTGCGCTTTGACGGCACGGCCCTTTCGGTTCAGGCGGACGGGCACTTCGCCTTCGGTTTTGGCCGCGACTTCAAGGCGGATGCGCGTGTCGAGGCCGATTTGCCCGATGGCCGCAAGCTTGTCCGCGACCTTGCCGTCGCACCGCGCGAATACGACATCCAGCGCATTGACGGTTTGCCCGACAGCATGGTCACACCGCCGCAGGACGTGCTTGACCGTATCGCGCGCGAAAACAAGGCGGTGGGTGCAGCGCGCAGCTTTGATACGCCGCAGAACTGGTTTGCCGAAAAAATCGACTGGCCTGTCCTCGGCATCATCTCGGGTGTCTATGGCAGCCAGCGCATCCTCAATGGCGAACCGCGCCGGCCGCATTTCGGAGTCGATATCGCGAGCCCCGAGGGCACGCCAATCGCAGCGCCTGCGCCGGGCATCGTGCGGATGGCGGAGGCTGATCTCTATTACACCGGCGGCACGGTCATCCTTGACCATGGTGCAGGCATCTCAACGACCTATCTCCATATGTCGCGGCTTGATGTGGCGGTGGGCGATCAATTGGCGCGCGGTGCGCCCATCGGCGCCATCGGCAAGACGGGACGCGCCACCGGCCCGCATCTCTGCTGGCGCCTCAACTGGTTCCAGGAGCGGCTTGACGCGCAGCTTGCTGCGGGTCCCATGCCGGGGTGAGTAAGCAATCTCCGCTTTGCCTCCCCCTCGGGGGAGGCAGATTTGCGGACTTCCGCGAAGCGGTGGGGGCGCCATCAACGAACTCACTGCAGTGTCCCGCAACCCCACCGGGCTTGGCATTCGCTTTGCTCTGCCAAACCCCGCCTCCCCTTTTATCAAAGGGGAGGCCGAAGAGTGGAATTGACAACAACTACTCCGCTGCGCGCTTGAAGCTCGCGCCGGCGTGACGACCAAACTCAAGGCGGGCGATGGTACGGTTGTGCACTTCGTCCGGACCATCGGCGAGGCGCAGGGTGCGGATGCCGGAGTACATTTTCGCAAGGCCGGGATCGCTGGTGACGCCCGCGCCACCCCAGGCCTGGATCGCATCGTCGATCACCTGAAGCGCCATGCGGGGCGCTGCCACCTTGATCATCGCGATCTCGGTGCGGGCGACCTTGTTGCCGACCTTGTCCATCATGTCGGCAGCCTTGAGCGTCAGAAGGCGGCACATGTCGATATTGATGCGGGCTTCGGCGACGCGCTGTTCCCAGATCGAATGTTCGGAGATGCGCTTGCCGAAGGCCTCGCGCGCCATCAGGCGCTTGCACATGGATTCAAGCGCGCGCTCGGCAACGCCGATGGTGCGCATGCAATGATGGATGCGGCCCGGCCCCAGCCGGCCCTGCGCGATCTCGAAACCGCGGCCCTCACCCAGGATGAGGTTCTCGGCGGGCACTTCCACGTCCTCGAAGAGGACTTCGGCGTGGCCGTGCGGCGCGTCATCAAAGCCGAAGACCGGCAGCATGCGCACGACCTTCACGCCCTTGGCATCCATGGGGACGAGGATCTGCGATTGCTGGCGGTATTTGTCGGCATTCGGGTCCGTGCGGCCCATGACGATCATGATCTTGCAGCGCGGATCACCGACCCCTGACGACCACCATTTGCGGCCGTTGACGACGTATTTGTCGCCCTTGCGTTCAATGCGGGTGCGGATGTTGGAGGCGTCCGAAGAAGCAACTTCCGGCTCCGTCATGATGAAGGCCGAACGGATTTCGCCCGCCAGAAGGGGCTTCAGGTACTTCTCCTTCATCCAGTCGGCGCCGTAGCGCTCGATCACTTCCATGTTGCCGGTGTCAGGAGCCGAACAATTGAAGACCTCCGAGGCAAAGCCGACGCGGCCCATCAGCTCGGAGAGCGGCGCATATTCCAGATTGGTGAGCCCCGCGCCGTGGCTGCTTTCGGGCAGGAAGAGGTTCCAGAGGCCTGCGGCCTTCGCCTTTGCTTTCAGTTCTTCGACGATGGGCACGACGATCCATGGATCGCCCTTGGCGCGTGCCTCTTTCATCTGGGCGTCATAGACGGCCTCGGCCGGGTGAATGTAGCGGTCCATGAAATCGCTGACGCGGGCGATCCAGTCCTTCATCTTTGGCGTGTAGTCGAAGTTCATGGCGAGGCGGTCCCTTGCTGGCGATGGCGATGCGCCATCCTAGACCGCGTTTTGCGCCTGAGTCACCGGCTTAGATCAAGAGCGGGGATCAAGAGCGGGGATCAAGAGCGGGCCTCACGCCCGCCGGGCCCGGAAGAAATCCTTCAAGAGGACGGCCGATTCCGCTGCGCCCAGGCCCCGGCTTACCTCCGGCCTGTGGTGGCAGGTTTTCTGGCCAAAGAATTGGGGCCCATGGGCAATGGCCCCCATCTTGGGGTCGTCAGCCCCGTAAACGACCCGGGCAATGCGGGCAAAGGAGATGGCGCCTGCACACATGGCGCAGGGCTCCAGCGTCACATAAAGCGTCGTTCCCGGCAGCCGCTCATTGGCCAGGCGGGCGGCGGCTTCACGGATGACAAGCATTTCAGCGTGGGCCGAAGGATCATGATTGCCGATGGTGCGGTTGCCGTCGGCGGCCAGGACGCCACCCTCTGCATCGACCAGCACGGCACCGACCGGCACCTCGCCACGGGCCGAAGCCTTTTCGGCTTCGGCCAGGGCAAGCTGCATGAAACGGGTGTCGTCGCGGGTCAGGCGTGGCCCTTAGAGCGAGGTGACTTCAAAGAAGGGCAGCACGACCCCGCCTTCATTGACGAGGCAGGTTTGGGTCGTTGAATCCTTGGCGTAGCAGAGCGCCGGTGCGTTCAGCGCCTTCAAGCGGTCGTATTCCTCCACGCCACCGCTGGGATACGTCACCATCGGCGAATCCGAGGGCGGGGCGGCCGACGACTGGAACACGGTCACCTGCGTGAGTCCCTCAAGAACCGTCGCCAACCCTTCGGGAGACAGGGGTGACATCTGGTGACCCGTGTCATAGTCGAAGGCGACCAGCATGCCGGCCTCACTTGCAACGAGTCCGCCATTGGGTGCGTGGATGGTCACCACAATGGTCGCAAACACGCAGTTGGGGCCTTCGCCGGCATTGGGTGCAATCGTGTCGCCGCCCGGTGCGATGGGCGATGGAATCGATGTCACCGTCACGATGTCCTTCTGGCCCGGCGTCGAGAATTCAACTTCGGCCGTGCGGGACATACTGCACGGATCAGCCTCGGCGGCCTGAACCGGCGCGATGGCAGCAAAGACAGTCAGAAAGGAAGCAACGAGCAAACGCATTGAAAACCCCCAAAATGAACGCCGGTTCAGCTATCCGAACCGGCTGCGGCGGCAATCCTAGTTCAGGGGGCGCCAAACGAAAACACTTGAAATTACCGCAATCCGCATCAAGTTTGCGCCGTGCCGCTTTCCGGCTGTTCCTGATCCGAGGGGAAGATTTTTCATGTCACGCTTTTTTGCCATTCTTGCCGCTGCTGCGTCCCTATCAATGTTTGCTGCCGCACCGGCTTTTGCCGATGACTGCAACGCGCGCTATGCCAGCGCATGGGAACCGGGCAACGGGCAGACCTACATGATCGAAGCGATCACCGATGGCTCCACCTGCGACCAGGCGATTGCCGCTTTTGTCGTGCGCGGACCGGATGGTGCACCGCTCTATTACAATATCTATCAGGCCAATCAGGTGATGCTGCTTGCCGGGCAGCCAACGAAGTCCGACATGGAGGCGGCCCTTTTCCAGTGGACGATGCAGGATGCTGGCGCCGATGGCGTTGCCAATACGGGATCGCTGCCCGCGTGGCAGGCGGGCGGTGAATCGCCCGATGCGGGCGAGTTTCCGTTCTATCCCGACATGGCGGTCGACCAGACCTATTACGAGCAGCTGCGCGCCGCCAAGGCGCCGATGATCTGCTATGTGCAGGGCATGGAAAGCTTGGCATGCCTTGCCCTTTACGAGGGAGGCCTTGTCATGGTCGGGGTGCAGACGTTTCCCGGTTGAGGCACCCCTCCCCACCCCGGACTGCAATGCGACGGCGGATGCGCCATGGCATTCTGCCGGGGACTTGTATGCGGTTCACGTCGAAACGCGCGGGCCAAGTTGCGGCGAAGCATCGCTGCTCCTGACCCTGACCGGTCCTGACGGCACCGTTCTCTATCGACTTGAGACCGGTGCTGCGGCGATCCGGACGCTTTACGGCGTACCGGGTGCGCGCGAAATGCAGGCAGAGCTTGAAAGCCTGATCGACCAGCGGCACCCGAAGCCGCAGCGTTCGGGCGAGCTGCCCGTCTGGCCGCGTGATGATTTGCGGCCAGATGGCTTTGAGCCCGCAATCGACCGCGCGGCTTACGAAGCGGCAAGGGCGGATGATCTTGCCCTCTTCTGTCACGCCTATGCGCCGCGGACGCAGACATGCGTGCTGCTGGTCGCGCCCGCCCAAGCCGCCGTCATCGGACGCCGGTTACTGGAGTGATTGCCCGAAGCCTGATAGGAACCGGCAATGGCTCAAGACAAGACTTCAAGAAAGCCCGGCTGGTCGCCGACTGCGCCGGTTTCTCCCACCACCGAAGAAGCGGCGGGCGCTGAGCGCATTGCCAAGGTGCTGGCGCGCGCGGGCGTGTGTTCGCGGCGTGACGGCGAGAAACTCGTCGCCGAGGGTCGCGTGCGCGTCAACGGACGGGTGGTCGCAACACCAGCGGAAAAAGTGCTGCCGGGCGATCTCATCACGGTTGATGAAGCGACGGTTGCCAAGCCGGAGGCGACACGGCTCTGGCGCTATCACAAGCCGCCGGGCCTTGTGACCACGCACAAGGATCCGGAAGAGCGTCCCACGGTCTTTGCCAATCTGCCTGCAGGCATGCCGCGCGTGGTGTCTGTCGGGCGGCTTGATTTCAATTCCGAGGGGCTCATCCTTCTCACCAATGACGGCGCCTTGTCGCGGCACCTTGAACTGCCTTCCACGCAATGGACGCGGCGCTATCGCGTGCGGCTGTTCGGGAATGTGACGCAGGCCGATCTCGACAGGCTTGCCAAGGGTGTCACCATCGACGGCGTCTCCTATGGTCCCGTTGAAGCGCAGCTGGAGCGCGCCAAGGGCAGCTACGCCTGGGCGATGATCACGCTGCGCGAAGGCAAGAACCGCGAGATCAAGCGGCTGATGGAGTGGCTGGGCTTCAGGGTCGCGCGCCTTATCCGCATTTCCTATGGCCCGTTCCAGCTGGGACAGCTTGAGGCGGGCGAGGTTGAAGAAGTCCCGGGCAAGGTCTTGCGCGAGCAGCTTGGCCTTGGCGGCAAGCCGCAACCCAGACCGCAACCCAAATCACAGGCCAAAGCGAAGCAGGGCGCGTGACCTCCATGCGGATTGTGGGTGGCGATTGGCGCGGGCGCGCGCTGGAGGGACCGGCAGACAAGTCCGTGCGTCCCACATCCGACCGGGTGCGCGAGGCCCTGTTCAACATTCTGGCGCACAATGATTTTGGTGCCTTCACGCTTGAAGGCGCGCGGGTGATTGACCTCTTTGCGGGCACGGGCGCGCTGGCGCTGGAAGCCTTGTCGCGCGGTGCGCGCTTTGCGCTTCTGGTCGATGACAGCGTGGAAAGCCGCGCCATCATCCGCCGCAATGTGGAAACGCTGATGGCAACGGGCGTCACCAAAATCTGGCGGCGTGATGCGGCAGACCTAGGCCCCATGCCGGGCAATGCGGGCGGCGCGTTCGACCTTGCATTTCTTGATCCGCCTTATCGCAAGGGATTGCTCGTGCCAGCGCTTGCGAGCCTCAAATCAGGCGGCTGGCTCTCATCCGATGCGGTCATCGTGTGCGAGATGGCGGCAGATGAACCCTTCGACGGCGCACCCGGCTATAAGCTTGCCGATGAACGTGCGTGGGGCGAAACCAAAGCCGCGATCCTGCGGGTGGGGTGAAGGCGGGCTAAACGCCTCCCCCATGCTGAGCCTTCGCCGAAGCACGCAACAGGCGTGCAAGGCGCTTCAGCCGCCAAGCTTGCGCGAGCCATGCAAAAGGCCCAAGCAGCGTCGCGCGCCAGCCTGTCATCTCCAGCGTCTCTTCGATGTTGGTGCGGCCGGATGCGTGAGGCGACAGGCGCAGGACGCGGCGTTGCGCGATACCGCGCGCGCGGCTCTTGATTTCCAGCGCATAGAAGCGGCTGCCCGGCTCATGAACCGGGCGGGAGATTTGCCAGATGCGTGTGCCCAGCGGCAGAAGTCCAAAGAGCCTCACGCGGATGGCGGTTGGCCCGTCATGCAACAATTCGGCAAAACGCGCATGGCCGTCGGCGGGCGCGAGATTGAGGAACGGCCGCGCGATCGCGACATGGGTTTCAGGCGCCTGCAAGGCCGCCCATACCGCCTCGGGCGGGCCATCCACAACACAGTTTCGCACACAACGCATGGGCTACGCCTATTTGCGGCCGAACAACCGCTCGATGTCATTGAGGCTGAGGCGGATATAGGTCGGTCGGCCATGATTGCACTGGCCGCTGCCCGGCGTCTGTTCCATCTCGCGCAGGAGCGCGTTCATTTCCTCCGTGCGCAGCACCCGGCCCGCGCGCACGCTGCCGTGGCACGCCATGGTGCCGCAAACCTGATCCAGGCGCTCGCGCAGGGAAAGTGTTTCGTCGAGTTCCGCAAGCTCGGCGGCAAGGTCACGCAGGAGCCCTGCCACATCCGTCTTGCCGAGAAGGGCGGGCACTTCACGCACCGCGAGTGCATGGCCACCGAAGGGTTCGATCACGAGACCAAGTGCTGCGAGTTCATCGGCCCGCGCGGCCAGACGTTCGGCATCTTCGGCATCAAGCTCCACGATTTCGGGCACAAGCAGGATCTGGCGCGCGACGCCGCCCGACAGCACCATGCGCTTCAGCCGCTCGTGGGTCAGGCGTTCGTGGGCCGCGTGCTGATCGACAATGACAAGGCCATTGTCTGTCTCGGCAACAATATAGGTGTTGTGAAGCTGGCCGCGCGCTACGCCCAGGGGGAACTGCCCGGTTGCGGGAACGGGAGACTGAACTTGTTCGGCCGTGCGGGCTGCAGGCGCAAAACCGGCGGCAATCATCTCGCGCGCCATCGGGGCTGCGATGAAGGCCGTTGCCGGTGTGGCCATGGCGTCCGCGAAGCTCGCCTGGGAGGCGGGAGCTGGCGAGGATGCAACATCGCGCGCCAGCGCCTTCAGCGCCGCCTCGCTGACATGGGTTGAGGCCTTGAAGCCCGCGCGCGCAATCGCCGTTTTCAGGCCGCTTACGATCAGGCCGCGCACCAGGCTTGCATCGCGGAAGCGGACTTCCGTCTTGGCAGGATGCACATTCACATCGACCGCACGCGCGGGCAGTTCGACAAAAAGCGCAAGGCAGGGATGACGGTCGCGCGCCAGCACATCGGCATAGGCGCCGCGAACGGCGCCCACGATCAGCTTGTCCCGCACCGGGCGGCCGTTGACGAAGAGGAACTGCATCTGCGCATTGCCGCGATTATAGGTCGGCAGACCCGCAAACCCCGTCACCGAGATGCCCTCGCGGGCGGCGACCACCGGCATGGCGTTATCGCGGAACTCGCGCCCCATAATGGCGGCAAGGCGCGCAAGCCGGCCGACATCGTCGTCGCTGCCGGCTGCAAGGTTCAAGACTTCGCGGCCCTCGTCGGTCAGGACAAAGGCGACATCCGGGCGCGCCATGGCCAGCCTGCGTACGACATCGGCAACCGCCATTGATTCCGTGCGCTGTGACTTGAGGAATTTGAGGCGCGCGGGCGTTGCGTGGAAGAGATCGCGCACTTCGATGCGGGTGCCCGACATTTCCCTGTGGCCAAACGCCGCCGGTGCAACAGCTGAAACCGTGCCGCCTTCCACCATGATGCGATGGGCGGTGTCGGCGCCCTTCACGCGGCTCGTGATGGTCATGCGCGCAACGGCACCGATGGATGGCAGCGCCTCGCCGCGAAAACCCATGGTGGCAATGGCGGTCAGGTCGTCGCCCCCCTCGCCCACCGGCATTTTGGAGGTCGCATGGCGTTCGACGCAAAGCGCCAGCTCGTCCGCATCCATGCCGTTGCCATCGTCGGAGACGATTACTGCGGCAAGACCACCGCCCTCGAGCGCGATGGTGATGCGATGGCCACCGGCATCAAGCGCGTTCTCGACAAGCTCCTTGACCGCGCTGGCTGGCCGCTCCACCACCTCGCCCGCGGCGATGCGGTTGACGGTGCCTTCGCTCAGGCGGCGGATTTTCACTTCACCCCTCCGCGAGATATTTGCGGGCAAGGGCCTTGCCCTCTTCGACCGCAGGCTGGCCGAAGGGATCAACGCCTGCCAGTTCGCAGGTCAGGATCACTTCCAGCATGAAGTGCATGAAAAGGGCGCCGAGCGCTTGCGCGTCGTGCTGCACCGGCTTGAGGATGCGCACGGGCCGGCCACGACGGGCCAGCGTTTCGGCAGTCGCACGGAATTGCGCGGCGACAAGGCGTTCGGGGCCTTCGCCCGGCTGCAACACGATGCCCGCACGCGCTGCCAGCTTCTCGTCGAGGGCGACCGCACCCTTGCTGCATCCGTCAATCATGGTGATGAAGCGCCCGGCCGGACCATCGAGATAGAGCTGCAACTGGCTGTGCTGGTCGACAGGACCAAGCGCGCAGGCCGCTGCCACGCCCTTGCCGTGTTTGCCGATGCTTTCGGCGAAAAGTTGCCGCCACCAATGCGCCAGACGTTCGTAACGGTCGCCATAGGGCCACATCAGGAATTCGCGGATCGTTCCGCTCTCCAGCGCTGCCGCAGCGTGGGCAGCACCCTGGACAGCACGAAGATCGACGCTCTCAAAGCTCTCCCAACCGGCAAGCGCGCCATCGCGCAGCTTTGCGGGATCAAGGCCGAACAGGATCGCCGGCACCATGCCGACCAATGTGAGCACCGCAAAGCGCCCACCCACGCCCGTATCATGCTCGAGCACCGGCGCATTGATCGTGGTTGCAAGGCGACGCAGCGGGTTATCCGTCGGCTCGGTGATTGCCAGCACATGGGCAGCGGGATCAAGGCCGCGCGCCTTCAGCGCATGGGAAGCCGCCAAGGTCTGCAGCAGCGTTTCAGCCGTGCCGCCGGATTTGGAGACGACCAGAAAGCGCGTGCGCTTGAGGTCGAGCGTCTCAAAGGCGCGGCGCAGCGATTGGGCGTCCAGATTGTCGAAGGCATGAAAGGCCAAGCCGTTGACGCGACCATCCGTGCCCGGCATGCGCCAACCGGCAAATTGGGCAATCGCCTGCGCCCCGAGGCTGGAGCCACCGACACCAAAGAGGCAGATCGCGTCGGCGCCTTCGGCAAAGCGGTCAACAGAAGCGCGTGCCAGCACCAGATCGTCACGCCGTCTGACGGAGGCGATGATCGACGCAAGACCATGGCTTTTGTCAGCCGAAAGGCGGCGTGCGGCCTCAGCCGCCCGCGTGCTGCAGGCGCCGAATTGCGCACGGATGGCGCTGCCATCCGCCCCGGCAAAGGCGTGCGTCATGTCCTGCTGAAAGAGACCCGTCATGCCCCCACTTATCCGGGTGCGGGTCACGCAAAGTCAACCGCCGCCGCAGTCTTTGGTTACAGACCCCGGACCTTGGATAACCCCCTGGCTTAGAGCCCTTCGGGGGCGCCCACGACCACGAAACCGAACTTGCCCGAATCAAGCAGCGAGGCGGCCACACGGGCGATGTCCTCGCGCGTGACGGCTTCGATCAGCTGATTGCGGCGCAGGACATAGTCGATGCCCAGCTCATCAAGCTGATAGCCCAGAAGCTGGCTGGCGATGCGGCCGTTCGAATCAAACCGCAAGGCAAACGAGCCGGTCAGATAGGCTTTGGCGTCGGTCAGCTCTGCGTCGGTCACGCCTTCTGTGCGCATGCGCTCAAGTTCGGCCTTGATGACCGAAATCGATTCCGCCACGCGGGCATTGTCCGTTGCCACCTGCCCCATGATGACGCCGGAGAAATTGTTGGGGACGAGGAAGGTCGAGACGCCATAGGCAAGGCCGCGCTTCTCGCGCACTTCCGTCATCAGGCGCGACGAAAAGGAGCCGCCGCCCAGGACATAGTTCATGACGTTGGCAGTCATGAAATCGGCATCCTTGATGCGCAGGCCCGGCGCGCCGAAGACCACGACGCTTTGGGGATTTTCCTGGCGGATAACCGTCATCGGCGCCATCTGCGCCATGGTGACATCGGTAATGCCATGGGGTGCGGCGTTTGCATTCAGGCCGCCGAACAAGGCATCCAGCCGCTGGCCGAGTTCTTCCGCCGAGATGTCGCCGACAACCGTGATGAAGAGATTGTCGCGGGCAAAGCGAGCGGACATGAAGCCGCGCAGGCTGTCCGCCGATATCGCGCCGACTGTTTCGGGTGAACCATATTGGCGGCGGCCATAGGGATGACCGGGGAAAGCCAGATCGTTGAACACATTGCCGGCAAGGCTCTCGGGGTCTTCCTCCACCTGCTTCTGGGCGACATACATCTGGCTTTTCACACGCTCCACCGCGTCCGCGTCAAAGCGCGGTGAAGTGAGCGCGAGGGAAAGCAGGCGGAAGGCCTCTTCGCGGTGCTCGGAAAGGGTCGAGAAACTGAAATAGAAATTGTCGCTGTCAGCGCTCATGCCCAGCGAGATCGCGCGCTCTTCCAAAGCGCGCTTGTAGGCGGCGGCATCCATGTCGCCCGCACCCTCGTTCAGAAGGCCGCTCAGGATAACAGCCATGCCTTCCTGTCCGGCGGGATCGCTGGCAGAGCCTGCATCCCGGAAGGCTGCGGCAAACGAGACAAGCGGAAGGCCATGCTCTTCCACCAGCCACGCCTTGATGCCGCCGGGCGACGTGACTTCCCTGATCTCCATCGCCGACGCGGCCTGCAGGGGCAGAAGAAAAAGGCCCAATGCGAGGGCGCAGGCTGAAAATGTTGCGCGGATCATTGGGCACCTCCGGGCACAAGCACGCCGGTGACCGAACGCTCCGGCACGAGATAGGTGGCAGCGACGCGCTGGACATCTGCGGGCGTGATTTCGCGGATGCGCTCCGGCCATGCCTCGATCTGTTCGATGGTGAGGCCGGTTGCGAGCTGTGAACCGTAATTGTTGGCCATCTGCTGCTGGCTGTCCTTGAGGAAGATCGCGTCAGCCATGATCACGGTCTTGGCGCGCGTGACTTCTTCATCGGTAAAGCCATTGGCGATGATGTCGGCAAGGACGCGGTCAAGGCCAGCTTCCATGTCCGCCATCGCCGTCTCGGGGCGCGGGTTCAGGCTGAAACCGAAATAGCGGCTGTCGATCCCGTTGCCCGAATACCAGGCGGAGGCCGACGCGGCGAGGCTCTGCTCCTCCACCAGCTGGCGGTTCAGACGGCCTGACGATGCGCCCAGCACCTGCGCCAATACTTCAAGCGCATAGGTGTCATTGCCGGTCGCCGTGGTTGCGGACGGCGCATGATAGAACCGCATCAGACTGGGCTGGCGTGCGCGGGCATCCTCAAGGACCACGCGGCGTGCGACCAAAGGCGGCGGCTCCGCCAGACGCAGGCGCGGCGGCAATTCGCGCGCGTCGATACGGCCATAGTATTTTTCAGCGAGCGGACGCAGTTCCTCGAGGGTGATGTCACCGGCCACAATCAGGATCGCATTGTTGGGCGCATAAAAGCGGCGGTAAAACGCGAGCGCATCCTCGCGCGTCAAACCCTCCATCTCGTGGCGCCAGCCAATGATCGAGCGGCCATAGGGATGATTGAGGAAGAGTGCTGCGCTCATCTGCTCGAACAGCATACGGCCGGGATCGTTGTCGGTGCGGGTTGAACGCTCCTCCAGGATCACGTCGCGCTCGGGCAGAACCAGTTCGTCGGTCAGCACAAGCCCGGTCATGCGGTCGGCTTCCATCTCCATCACCAGCTCAAGCCGGTCGCGCGCGACGCGCTGGAAATAGGCGGTGTAGTCGTTGGACGTGAAAGCGTTGTCCTGACCGCCATTGCGCGCAACGCGCTGCGAGAATTCGCCGGGCGGGATCTCGTCCGTGCCCTTGAACATCAGGTGCTCAAGAAAATGCGCGATGCCGGACTTGCCCATGGGCTCATCGGTCGAACCGACGCGATACCAGACCATGTGGGTGACGACCGGCGCGCGATGATCGGGCAGGACGACAACCTGCATACCGTTGTCGAGCGTGAAGGTCTCGGCGGCAAAGTCGGCCTGCGCCACGGGCGCAGCGGCGAGGAAAACGGCGACAGCTGCCGCAACGATCCCGTAAAGACGGCTCATTTTACCCTCACATGGCGAATGCAATGCCCCATGCCAAGGCTACAGCCCTTGCGGGCCATTGCCTGACACAAGACGGTGAACGGCATCAAGCCGGGTTCAGTTGCCGCCCTGCGGCTGCTCAACGGGCGGCTGCTCGGCGGGCTGCTGGTCGCTTTGCGTGGAAGTCGTTGCTTCGTCATCAGGCGGGGCGACCGGATCGTTTTCCGTGTCGTCACCGAACCAGTCGAACCAGCGCGAGAACCAGCCTTCCGAACGCTCCTCACGCACGCGCTCGCGGCGTTCGGATTCGATCTCGGTGCGGATGTCAGGATTGCCTTCGCCGGAACCGGCCAGAACCGCCTGCTCCGCAGCGGAAGGTCCCCCAGCACCAGGGGCCGCCGTTTCGCCGATCAGCGCATCGCGCGCGGTCTCCATCGGCACTTCCTCGGTGAGCGAGGGGGCGCCGGGTTCGGGCGGGGCAAGGTTGAAGTCCGGGGGGATGGTCAGCGGGCGCTGGCTCACCACCTCGAACTCGTCGGGCGACTGCTTGTTCGTGCCAATGGCGTCGCCGACGGTTTCGCAGGACGGCAGCATCAATAGGCCCGCACCCAGTGCGGCAAAGCGGATCGTCTTGTTCAGTCGCAACACGTTCAACCTCTTCCTGTTCAGGAGGTGCCGTCGCGTGCAGGTTTGCCGGGCCCGATGCCCAGAGAGTCCAGCACGATCAGCACGACACCAAAGAAAATTCCGGCATCCGCCACATTGAATACATACCAGTCATAGCCGAAGGCATGGAACTGGAAAAAGTCCGCCACCGCCCCATAAACCGCCCGATCGACGGCATTCCCCATGGCGCCGCCGATGACAAATCCCAGACCCAGCGCCAGGTTCCGGTTCTCGGCCCGCAGGAGCCAGAAGCCCAGCAGAACGGACATCGCCACCGAAAACCCGACCAGAAGCAGGGTTCCGCCCAAGCTTCCTGCGGCAAAAAGACCAAAGCTGACGCCCGTGTTCCAGACCATGACAAAGTTCAGGAACCCCGTCACTTCGACCGACGCACATGGCAGGCAGAGATTTTCGCCTTCCAAATACGGCGCGCAAGGGGCGCAGGAGATGAAATCGAATCCATAAAGGAAGATTGCCTTCACCAGCTGGTCGAGCAGGAATGTCGCGACAGCCAGTGTCGCGCCCGCGCGGGCAAAGGATGTCGGGCGGGAAAGGGTCATGCGCCGGAGTTTGCCTTGCGGATTTTCAGAGCGTCCGCGCAGCGGCGGCAGGTGCCGGGAAACGCGGGATCACAGCCTGTATCCTCCAGCGTCTTCCAGCAGCGCTCGCATTTCATGCCTTTCGCCTGGGCAAAGACCACAGACGCATCGGCGACTTCAGGCAACCGGAAGGCATCGGCGGGACCTTCGCCTTCGGCAATGAAGGCGGATGAGGTGATGGCGATCTCGGCCAGCAGTTCGGCATCCAGAAGGGCGCGGTCTTCGGCGCGCGCAAGATGAAGCGTGGGCGCGGCCTCAAGGCTTGAACCGATTTCCTTGGCGGCGCGGCGAAGTTCGAGCGCACCGGTGACAACGCGGCGCAGATCGCGGATGCGGGTCCAGCCCGCGGCCAACGCGTCGTCCTTCCAGCCTGCCGGAAATTCCGGCCAGCGTTCGAGGTGCACCGAATTCGTGTCACCGGGATAGCGGGTCAGCCACGCCTCTTCCGCCGTGAAGGGCAGGATCGGCGCAAGCCAGGTGGCGAGTGCACGAAACGCCTCGTTCATCACCTGGCGGGTCGCGCGGCGGCGCAGCGCCTGCGCGTCATCACAATAGAGCGCGTCCTTGCGGATATCGAGATAGAAGGCCGAGAGGTCATTCACCATGAAGGTGTTGATCGCCGTGAAGGCGCGGATGAAATCGTAGGAGGCAAACCCCTCGCGCACATCGTGGCCCACTTCGGTCATGCGGTGACGCATGTAGCGCTCAAGCGGCGGCAATTGCGCGTCGGCCACGGCCTCGGCGTCCGTCCAGCCTTCCAGCGCACCCAGGAGATAGCGCAGCGTATTGCGCAGCTTGCGATAGCCCTCGCCCACCTTGGCGAGGATCGCCTTGTCGAGCGGCGGGTCCATGCCGTAATCGGCGGAGGCAACCCACAGGCGCAGGATGTCGGCGCCCTGTTCGTTGGCCACCTCGACGGGCGAGATTACATTGCCGAGCGACTTCGACATTTTGCGGCCCTGGCCATCGACGATGAAGCCGTGGGTGACGACCGCGCGATAAGGCGCGCGACCGCGCGTGCCGCACGATTCGAGCAGTGAGGCCTGGAACCAGCCGCGGTGCTGGTCGGAGCCTTCCAGATAAAGATCGGCGGGCCAAGTGTGCGTCCAGTGCGCATCCATCTGATCCTCAAGCACGAAGGCGTGCGTCGAGCCGGAATCAAACCAGACATCGAGAATGTCGTGGACCTGCTCGTAGTCCGCGGCATTGCCGGCGGACCCGAGGAAAGTCTGCGGATCATCCGTGTACCACGCATCGGCGCCGCGTGCCTCGATCGCGTCGGCAATGCGCTTGTTGACGGCGGCGTCCTTGAGGAGATTGCCGGTTGCCTTGTCAACAAAAAGCGTCAGCGGCACGCCCCAGGCGCGCTGGCGTGACAGGACCCAGTCGGGACGCGTCTCGACCATGGCGCGCAGGCGGTTGCGGCCGCGCTCGGGATAAAAGTCCGTCGCATCGATGGCAGCCAGCGCGCGCTCGCGCAAGGAGGGCCCATAGTCGATCTCGCCCTCGGCGGCAAAAGGCCGGTCCAGCGCGACAAACCATTGCGGCGTGTTGCGGAAGATGACCGGCGCCTTGGAGCGCCAAGAATGCGGATAGGAATGCACAAAGCGCCCTGAAGCAAGGAGTGCGCCCGCCTCGGTCAACTTCGCCATCACCGCGCGGTTGGCGTCGGCGTCCTTGCCGTCGGGCTTCATGATCAGAAGCCCGGCAAAGAGCGGCACATGCGGGTAATAGGATCCGTCTTCGGCGATCGTGAACGGGATTTCGGCATCGGGGAAGTAGCGCTTCCAGATCTCGAAATCGTCGGCACCGTGGCCGGGCGCGGTATGGACAAAGCCCGTGCCCGTATCATCGGTCACGTGGTCGCCTTCAAGCAGCGGCACGTCGAAATCATAGCCATCGCCCGCGCCTTCCATGCCCTTGAAGGGATGGGCGCAGATCACGTCCTTCAATTCCGGCGCGTCGGCAAGGCGCGTGAGTTCAGCCTTGATTTCCTTCGCCACGCTTTCAGCCAGCGTATCGGCAAGGACGAGCTTCTCGCCATTGTCAGCGCGCTGCCAGATGCCATAGGCGATGCGGTCCGAATAGGAGATCGCGCGGTTGCCGGGAATGGTCCAGGGCGTCGTCGTCCAGATGACGACGCGCGCATCGCTGAGGACGGCGGGTCCCTTGACCACGTTGAACGCCACCCAGATCTGCGGCGAATTTTTGTCGTGATATTCGACCTCGGCTTCGGCGAGGGCTGTCTTTTCCACCGGTGACCACATCACAGGCTTTGAGCCGCGATAGAGCAGCCCGTTCATCAGGAACTTCTGCAGCTCGCGCACGATCTGCGCCTCTGCCTTGAAGTTCATCGTCGTGTACGGATGGTCCCAGTCACCATTGCAGCCGATGCGGATGAACTCCGACTTCTGCACTTCCATCCAGTGGGCGGCGAAGGCGCGGCATTCCGCGCGGAACTCGGCCAGCGGCACGGCGTCCTTGTTCAAGCCTTTGGCGCGGTACTGCTCCTCGATCTTCCACTCGATCGGAAGACCATGGCAGTCCCAGCCATGCACATAGGGCGTATCGAAGCCCATCATCTGGCGGCCACGCGCGACGAAATCCTTCAGGATCTTGTTGAACGCCGTGCCGAGGTGGATGTTGGCATTCGCGTAAGGCGGGCCATCGTGGAAGATGAATTTCCTGCGGCCTTTGGATGCTTCGCGCTGGCGCGCGTAAAGCCCCATCTTCTGCCAGCGGGCGAGCCATTCGGGTTCCGTCTTGTTCAGCCCCGCACGCATGGGAAAGCCCGTGTTCGGCAGGAACACGGTATCCTTGTAGGCGCTTCTGGATTCAGGCTTGGCGGAAGGAGCGGCGGCGCCTTCCGGCGCGCGCCCTGCCCCCTTGGGGCTTTCGGGCGTGTTCATGTGGCAGAGACCCTGATCTGGGGCCAGACGCAGTCCGGCGGACGGCGCAACTTCTATCGGGTTTTGTGCCCGAAGTCAGGGGAAAATTGCGGTCAGATGGGCGGCCGTGCGGGAGACCGGGCCAGAATCTCGCGGGCCGTTTCCGCGTCACGGGCGATCTGGGCTTTCAGGGCATCAAGGCCTGAAAATTTCTGCTCGGAGCGCAGATGGGAAATGAAGGATACCGCTATGTGCTGCCCATAGAGATCGCCCGCATAGTCGAACAGGTGGACTTCCAGAAGCACGTCTTTCTTGTCGAAGGTCGGGCGACGGCCAAAATTGGCCACGCCGTCATGGACGCGCGCTGACGCACCCTCTCCCCATTTCACCCGCACCGCATAAACGCCAAGAGCAGGTTCGATGTAATCCTTCAGCGACACATTCGCGGTCGGAAAACCGATGGTGCGGCCACGCTTGTCACCCGGCTGCACGCGGCCTTCGACCGTCCACCAATGGCCAAGCGCCCAGCCCGCGTCATCCATGCGGCCCTCGCGCAATGCGTTTCGGATGAGCGTCGACGAGATTTTCGTACCCGCAGGCGAGGCAATCGTCCGGAAAATGGTGACGCCCAGTCCCGATGACCTGCCCATGGAAGAGAGCAATGCGACATTGCCCGCACGCCCCTTGCCGAACAGGAAGTCAGCACCTGTGATCACATGGCGTACGCCGAGATCGCGCACGAGGATGTTCCGGATGAAATCCTCGGCGCTTGTCCTTGCCATTGCCGCATCAAAGGGCAGCGCGAACACGTGTTCGATCCCGCAGGCCTGCAGCAGATGGGTCTTCGGCCGGAACGGTGTCAGGCGAAAGGGCTCGGCGTCTTTCCGGAAAAAACGCTGGGGATGGGGCTCGAAGATGATCGCGCCGGGCCTTGCGTGTTCGCGCGCCGCAATCGCACAGGTTTCCGCAAGCAACGCCTGATGGCCGCGATGCACGCCATCGAAATTGCCAAGCGCCACCACGGCGCCGCGGTGAGCGGAAGCGTTCGGCGGCGGTCGGCGGACGATCAGCATGAATTTCTCAGGCGGCTGGCGCCATGACGAGCGCCTCGCCTTCGATCACCACGGTCTCGCCAACCCTGGCGATGCAGGAAAGTTCGGCGCGGCGCTTTTCCGGCCAGGTCTTGGTGACGGTGCAGGTGGCAACCACATGATCGCCAATCTTGACCGGCGCCTTGAAGCGCAAGGTCTGGCCCAGATAGATCGCGCCGGGTCCGGGCAGTTTGGTGCCGAGGATGGTCGAGAAAAATCCTGCCGAAAGCATGCCATGCGCGATGCGCGTCTTGAACATGGTGGTGGCGGCATAGGCTTCGTCGAAATGCACAGGGTTCATGTCGCCCGAGACTTCACCGAAAAGGGCAATGTCCTTTTCGGTGACCGTACGCTCATAGGTTGCCGCAAGGCCGATGGTGATCTTGTCGATGGTCAGTGACATGGATGGCGCCGCTGGTTGGGGAAGGTCGCGCATTAGACAGAGGTGCCGTGCACGACGCAAGGCGGGGGCGATGGTTGCAGGCCACCCCGGCCAACTCAAACCAATCTTGGCATCATGCCGTCGATGCGCAGGCCGTGATCGGCGAGTGCGCGGGCAACAGTGGCAGCATCAGGTTCGAGCGCGTGGGTGCCGAATTGTTCTGCGTGGATGCCGCCGGTGATCAAAAGCGCGCCGAGCCCCATGCGGTTTGCCCCCGTGATATCGGTTGCCAGTGCGTCTCCGATGGCAAGGACACGCATGGGGGCAAGTTCGTGACCCAATTTCGCCGCCAACATCGCCAGCGCGCGGCGATAGACCGGCGCGTGCGGCTTGCCGAGCCAGAGCACCTTGCCGCCGATCAGCTCATACGCGTGGGCGATGGCGCCTGCGCAATAGATCAGTTTTTCGCCGCGCTCGACCCTGTGATCGGGATTGGCGCAGATCATCTCGATGTCATGCGACTTGAGGAGCGCCAGCGTGGCACGATAGTCGTCCGGCGTTTCATTCTCGTCGTCGAAAAGGCCGGAGCAGACACAAAGATTTGCCGCTTCAGCGTGCGTCAGGCTGATGGCGTCATGCGCAAAGAGGCCGTGATCGCGTGCTGGTCCGATGTGGAAAACACGCTGCGCGCCACTTTTTGCGCGCTGTGCCAATTCGCTGACCGTTGCATCGCCCGAGGTGAGGATCATGTCGAATGCGTCGGCTGGCACGCCCATGCCGGCAAGGTGACGCGCCACATCATCGGCCGGGCGCGGCGCGTTGGAGAGAAGAAGCACGGGGCCGCGTTGATCGCGAAAGCGCTTGAGCGCCGCCGCTGCCGCCAGATAGGGCGTCTTGCCGTTGTGGATGACGCCCCAGACGTCGCAGATCACCGCGTCAAAGCGCGGGGCGAGCGAGGTGAGGGATGGCAGCAATTCTGTCATGCGAAAGCCGGGTCGCATGGCGCAGCGCGTGTGTCAATCCATGCCAATCTCATCGCTCCTCGTCCTGAGCCTTCGTCGCAGGACGCTTCGCGCAATCTTCTTCGCTCTCCCCGGCTACATCGGGGAGAGCAGAAATTTGCTCTTCGGCAAATTTCGTGAGGGGGCGTTGAAGCGGCCATGCCCAACAAGGCCCCTCACCCGGCTGGCAAGCGCCAGCCACCCTCTCCCCATTTAAGCATGGGGCGAGGGAAACTCTGCATCAATGCACTGCGCGGTTCGACTGGCTCATCATGAATGTGCTTTTACATGGTAGGTTCGTTGCCGCCTCATGCAACCGCGCGCTTGACCGGAAGCGGGCTCGTGTCCGCTGCCTCGTCAACGATGCCTTCGCGCACCGGTCGCGGCTCGCCGAAGAGATAACCCTGCCCGAAGCTGATCCCGAGGTCGAGAACATCGATCACCTGACGTTCAGTCTCGATGCGCTCGGCGATCAAATTGATGCCGTTGCGCTCAAGGAGCAGGCGGAAATCACCGCGGGCGAGATTGCCGGCGGTCTTGGCGTTGGGGTCGAGGAGCAGGCTTGCGGGCACCTTGATATGGCGGAAGCCCAAGAGCCGCAGGCGGCGCACATCAACGTCCAGGCGCGTCACGCGGTCAAGCGAGAAGGCAAAGCCCAGGTCGGCCAGGAAGTGGAGGCTCGCCTCCTCGGCCGGGCCGATCGCATCCAGCGTGGTCTGGCCGAACTCGAAGATGAGCTGGCTCGCCAGATCGCGGTGATGCTTCATGAACTCGATGAATTGCGGGAAGAACGACTGGTCCTTCAGCGAGTGCGCCGAGATATTGCAGAAGATGCCGGTGTCGCTGGAACGCTGGGCCAGCTTCTTCATGATCTGCACGCAGCGGAACAGGAGAAGGTTGTCGATGGTGGACATGAGGCCCGCGGGTTCCGCCACGCGCAGATATTGCGAGGGCATGATGAGGCGTCCGTCACTGGTGCGCAGGCGCGTCAGCCCCTCATAGAAGCGCAACTTGCGCTGGGGCAAAGTCACGACCGGCTGCAGATGGAGATCGACGCGGTTTTCGACCAACGAACTCTGGATGATCGCCAGGAGGCGCGGATCGTCGATGGTGTTGAGGCCCGGCTGGACGCCAAGCGCGCCCTTGTCCACGCCATCGTGGAGATGCTGTTGCAGGACGCGCGCGTCACCATGGCCTTGATGGACGCCATGGGTGCGGGAATGCTGTCCCTGCTCCACCTGCTTTACACGGGCGACAACCTGATCGGCGAACTGGCGGATCAAGGTCTCGAGAATTTTCACCTCGCTGACGACTTTCTGGGAGCGCTGGGTCGTGCGCGATTCCAGACCTTCCACCATTTCCGTCACACGATGGGAAGTCGCGACCAGCTGGCCTGCGAGTTTTCCATTCTCCGTGCGAAGCTCTTCGAGCTCTTCCTCAATGATCCGGCGCTCGCGCAGGCGGATGGCAATTGCGTGGGCCTGGGATGCGGCCAGAAAGATGAGGCCACCTGCAACGATGCTGACGGCCGCGTCCATTCCTGCGGCCTGATTGAGGATGATGGCAAGGCCGATCGCCACCATGGCGCAGCTGGCGCTCACCAGAATGTCGCCCAGCGTATTGTCGGAAAGCGTATTGTTGGACATGGCCATTCCGTCCCGGTTTGCGGACTGATTCCGCCTTTTGCCCATCGTGCTTTGCCATCGGTTGACAACCGGTTAACCTTAAACGGGACTTAACGCCTGCAAACTGCCCTTCACGGAGCCGCCATGACGAATGCCCATGATTTTTCCTTTACGGCCATCGAAGGTGGCCCCCTGAAGCTCAAGGATTTTTCGGGAAAGGCGGTGCTTTTGGTCAATACGGCCAGCGCCTGCGGGCTGACCCCGCAGTTCAAGGGCTTGCAGGCCTTGTGGGCGGCAAAGCGGGATGCGGGGCTTATCGTGCTCGGCGTGCCGTCAAACGATTTCGGCGCGCAGGAACCGCTGACAGAAGAGAAAGTCGTTGAATTCTGCGAAGTCCGTTACGGCGTCGACTTTCCCCTGACCACCAAAACCCATGTTGTGGGGACGGACGCGCATCCGCTTTACAAATGGATCGCGGGCACGCTGGGCGAGGCCGCCGCGCCGCGCTGGAATTTCCACAAATATCTGATCGGCAAGGATGGCGCGCTTCTGGGCACATTCGGCAGCCGCACAGAACCCGATGACGCGGCCATGGGCGACGCCATCAACGCGGCACTGAAATAATCTCAGTCATTGCCATCGAGGCGGCGCAGGCCTGAGCGCGCCAGCGGATTACCAGGATCAAGTTCAAGCGCGCGCTCGTAGCTTTCGCGGGCCTTGCTTCTTTCGCCGTCACGCTCCAGGGCAAAGCCCATGGCCGCGTGCCCGCGCGCATCATCGGGCAGAAGCGCAATCAGGCGTTGGGCATCGGCGACCGCTTCATCCACGTCGCCCTGATTGGCATGGGAGACCGAACGCCCCGAGAGCGCCGGCGGATAATCCGGTGACAATTCGAGCGCGCGCGAGAAATCGCGCACAGCCTTGCCATTCTCTCCCGCGCGCTGAAAGAGGATGCCGCGGCTCACATGGAGCGCGGGATCATCGCCCATCGCGGGGCCGGCCGCGTCAATGTCGGCCAAGGCCAGCGGCAATTGCTTGGTCTCGATATAGAATCCTGCGCGCGAAAAAAGTGCCTGGGGGTTCGCCGGTTCAAGCGACAGTGCAGTATTGTAATCAGCAAGCGCGAGGTCCAGCGCGCCCGTGCGCGCAAATGAATCCCCGCGCCAGACCAACGTTGCCGTCTGGGCGGGATCAAGTTCAAGCGAGGCGGTGTAGGCGGCGATGGCGCCTTGATGGTCCCGGCTGCCCGCGCGGATATTGCCGATGGCGTTGTTGATCTCAATGGCGACGGTGCGCGGCATCTGCACACCGGCGATGCATTCCTCAAGCAGCGGCAGGGCAATCCTGACTTCGCCGCGCTGCCATGCCGCCCAGCCGGTGGCACAAGGGTTCGGCGCCGCAGTGTCAGCGGCAAGGATGGCGACAAAAGCAAGGGGGGCGAGAATGATCATGCGCCAAGCTCAGCCTTCTATTGCGGCAACAAGTGGGCGGCGAGATGAGGGCGCGCCCGTCGCGGATGTGCCACCCTTGCTGATTATATCATGTCTGATATAATGTCGTCATGAAGCCGGTAACATTTCACGGGCGGTCGCTTGAGGATTTGCGCGGCTTTCCAGAAAGCGCGCGACGGCACGCAGGGTACCAGATTGAGCGACTCCAATTGGGACTTCAACCGGATGACTGGAAGCCGATGCCGACAATCGGATCGGGCGCTTGCGAGATCAGAGTCAGAGACCCAGCCGGTGCATTCCGTGTGATCTACGTGGCGAAATTAGGGGATTCAATCCATGTGCTTCACGCCTTCCAGAAGAAGGCGCGTGGCACACCGAATAGGGATATCGAGATTGCGGTCCTCAGGTATCGCGGCATTTCAGTGCGGAGAGCGACATGAAGCCGAAGAAGTTTGCGAGCATCTGGGATGCCATTGAATCGTCGCCATCCGAAGCGCAGAACATGCAGGTGCGCGCGGCGCTGATGCACGAGGTCCGTGCAGTCGTCGAAGGGTGGAAGACTACCCAGCAGACTTCTGCACGAAAGCTCGGCCTCACCCAACCCCGGATGAACGATCTCCTGCGCGGACGCATCAACAAGTTCAGTGTCGATGCGCTCATCAAGATTGCGGAAGGCGCGGGGTTGAACATTTCGCTTCAGGTGTCACGCCGGGCGGCGTAGATGCCGCCGCCCCCGCGCGCCCGGTGACGCACACTGGTCCGCCGGGCTTGTCGGCCCGGTATCCCACCGGGCCGACGATGGCCTCAATTCGTCGTCAGCGGCGAGATCTCGATTTCGACGCGGCGGTTGCGGGGCTCGTTCACGCCATCGCGCGTGCGGATCTTGAGGCGCGTCTCGCCATAGCCGCGCACGATGAGGCGCTGGGGCATGACTTCAAAGCGGATCAGACGTTCTGCTACGGCACCTGCGCGTTCTTCCGACAGGTCCTGGTTGAAATCATCCGAACCCGTCGTATCGGTGAAGCCCGAGACTTCGACAATCGTCTGGTCATATTCGTTGAGCACGAAAGAAACCGAGCGGATGATCTCGCGCGCCTCACGGCTCAGTTCGGACGAGCCCAGTTCGAACAGGATTGCGTTCTCCATGTTGAGGACGATGTTGTCGCCGTTGCGGCTGACGCTGACGCCCGAATTGCGGAGGCGCTCGCGCAACTTCGCTTCCTGCTCGTCCATGTAATAGCCGACCGCGCCACCGGCCAGCGCACCGATGCCCGCGCCAATGAGCGCGTTGCGCGCCGTCTGCTTGCCGTCCGACGTATTGGTGAGCGCACCCACCAGCGCACCGCCAAGCGCGCCGATGATGGCGCCGCGCGTGGTGTTCGAGGTTTCTTCCTCGCCCGTATAGGGGTTCTTGGTTGTGCAGGCGCCGAGCAGGAAGGCGGCGCAGGTGGTGGCGACAACGAGTTTGCGGGCGGGTGATGTCATCTTCTGATGTCCTTCTTGTTCCGGCTCAGTTGGGGGATGGGGGGAGGCGCCGGAGGGCAGCTTGGCAGTTGCGTTATAGCCCAAGGGGGCCGTTATACTCGTCCTATTCTACCACATCGGCGCGATTGCCTGCCAACACCGGGCAATCACACATTCTCCGGAAAGGCCCCAGATGAACGAGAATTCGCTCTTCGACCTCAGCGGCAAGGTGGCACTCGTCACCGGCTCATCGCGCGGCATCGGCAAGTCGATTGTCGAGCGCATGGCCCAGCATGGCGCAAAAGTCGTGGTTTCCAGCCGCAAGGCGGACGCCTGCGATGCCGTCTCCGCCGCCATCAACGCCAAATATCCCGGCCATGCCGTCAGCATTGCCTGCAACATCTCCTACAAGGAACAATTGCAGGCGCTGGTGGACAAGACGCGCGCGCATTTCGGCAAGATCGACGTGCTCGTGTGCAATGCCGCCGTAAACCCTTATGCGGGCTCGATGGCGGACTGTCCGGATGACGCGTTTGACAAGATCATGGCGTCGAACGTGCGCTCCAACGTCTGGCTTGCCAACATGGTGATCCCGGAGATGAAGGCGCGCAAAGACGGCGCCATCGTCATCGTGTCATCCATCGGCGGGTTGCGCGGCTCGCCCATCCTCGGCGCCTATTGCATCTCGAAGGCCGCTGACTTCCAGCTCGCGCGCAATATCGCGGTCGAATACGGGCCCCACAACATCCGCGCGAATGCGATTGCGCCGGGGCTCATCCGCACCGATTTCGCGCGTTACCTGTGGGAGAACCCCGACATCCTGAAGCGCGCGACCGACACCGCGCCGCTCAAGCGGATCGGTGAACCCGATGAAATTGCAGGCCTTGCCGTCATGCTGGCGTCAAAGGCCGGTGCCTTCATGACGGGCCAGGCCCTTGTCGCCGATGGCGGCCAGACCATTTCATGAGTGTGGTCATGGCCCCTTCAGGAATCCTGGTTGCATAGGTTTTTCAAAGGGTTGGCAGGCGAGTCCGGGCGGGTCCGCCTCCCGACCATGTTATGAGGTAATGTGATTTCCGTCACAGTGTGACAACCGCTAAAGTGGGAATATGCGGGTGTTGGGTTTGAGGCTTCTCTAGGGAATTCAACAATCTTCCGGTGAAGCCAAGATTGTAACGGGTGTATCATGGGGACTCTTACTGTGAACGAGATCACAAATAACGAGCAGCTGGCGCATGCGCGACCGGTGGTCGGCCTGCTGCCCGAGGACGTGCAGCAGGCGCCGGCCATCACGCTCGCCAATTTCCCGCTTTTTGCGAATGTGTCGCCAGCGGTGAAAATGCTGATCGAGAAAAGCGCGATCATCCGCCAGGCCGAGCCGGAAGAAGAGTTGATGAGCCGCGACAGCCGCACGACGGACGTGTTCTTCGTCCTGTCGGGCCATGTGCGGATCGTCAACTACTCGACCGGTGGGCGCGAGGTTGCCTACGCAACCGCACAGGCCGGCTCGTTCTTCGGCGAGTTGTCGGCGATTGACGGCGGCGCGCGTTCGGCCAGCGTTGTGGCGATCGACGAGTGCAAGCTCGCGATCCTGCCGCAATCGACCTTCCGCGATGTCCTGCTTTCCGATGCACGCGTTGCCTTTGCGGTGATGGAGAAGCTGACACGCATCATCCGCTCGTGCGACCAGCGCATTCTCGACCTGGCCACGCTGTCGGCCTATCAGCGCGTCTATCTCGAACTTCTGAAGCTGAAGCGTCCTGATCCGGTGCGCAACGGCTCGTGGATCATCTACCCCCTGCCGACGCAGGCGCAGATCGCAGCTCTCGCCTCTACCACGCGCGAAACCGTGGCACGCGTGCTCTCGCAGCTGCAATCCGACGGGATTGTCGAGCGCAAGTCGAAGACGCTCTACATCCGCCAGGTCGGCAAGCTGGAGAAACTGTGCGAGCGCGCCGGTGATGGACCGGCCGAACCGCAGCGTGCCGCTGCCAGCAACTAGGCCAGCAACTAGGCCAGCAACCAGGCCAGCAATCAGGCGGCGCCATGTCTCTCTCTGCCCGGTCCCTCGCTGATGGCGTTCCTGCCGTAGCGCTTCCGCCATTGCCGTCCCAGCCCCAGGGCACGGCATGGCCGGGGGCCGAGTGGCCGACGGGATCGCTGAGCGCTGCAACGGACGCTGAGCGGCTCGGTGCCCTGCTGGATGACGCGTTTTCGGATGCAGGTCGCGCGCGGTTGTCCGAGACCCATGCGTTTCTGGTGATCGAGGGCGGGCGGCTTGTCCTTGAGCGCTATGCCGGCGGCCAATGGACGGCCCAATCGACCTATCCTTCCTGGTCGATGGCCAAAAGCATCACGCAGGCCTTGGCCGGGTTCCTGTGGGCGGAGGGCAGGCTTGATCCCAACGCGCCGATCAACGCGCCCGAATGGCGCAATGCCGGTGACCGGCGCAGCCACCTCACCTTCGCGCAATTGTTGCGGATGTCGAGCGGGCTTGAGTTCGTCGAGGAATATGTCCAAGGCAACAAGTCCGACGTGATCGAGATGTTGTTCGGCTCGGGCAAGGATGATGTGGCGCACTATGCCGCGTCGCTGCCGCTCATCCACAAACCCAATACGCATTTCAACTATGCCAGCGGCACGACCAATATCCTTGCGCGCGCGATCGGCACCATTGTCGGTGGCGGCGAAAACGGCATGCGCGATTTCATGCAGCGCCGCCTCTTTGGTCCGCTCGGCATCACCAGTGCCGTCCCCAAGTTTGACGCTGCGGGCACTTTCATCGGCTCGTCCTATTGCTTCATGACGGCGCGCGATTTTGCGCGCTTTGGCCTCCTCTATCTGCGCGGCGGGGTCTGGAACGGCGCTGAGCTCCTGCCGCACGCCTGGATCGATGATGCACGCACGCCCACGCCCTGGGTCCCGGATACCGAGCCGATGGGCTATGGATCGCATTGGTGGCTGGGGCTTGGCGGTCCGGGCTCGTTCAGTGCGAACGGCTATGGCGGCCAGTACATCGTCTGTGTGCCGCAGCATGACCTCATTGTCGTGCGCCATGGCGATTCCATCGGCGACTTCCGCGACCCCGTGCGCGATTTCATGCGGGCCACGATTTCCTGTTTTGGCTGAACCCGGACCCTGAACCATCCGTTCAGGTGAGGTTCAGGCCAGCGATTCCTAACTGGTTAACCTTGCGGGTTGCGTCATTTGGCGCGGCTCACGGGGCTTTCTGACCCCCGACCAGAAGGGAGACAACCATGACACGGATTATTGCAGCCATTGCCCTTGGCCTGATGATGGCGGTGGGCACCGTTTCCGGCGAGGCCGAGGCGCGGCGCGGCCACCACGACCGGCATGATGACGGCAACTTTGCAATCTATATCGGGCCGGACGAGTTCGGCATCTATGTCGACAGCGGTCACGACGATTATTGGCGTCACAACCGCGACAATTATCACCGCCGCGACCATCGGGACCGCGACTCGCGCTGGGATGATTCAGACCGCTGGTTCGGTCACTGGTATGCCGAACCGACCTATTTCAACTGGGATCGCCATGATCGCCGCTATCGTCACGGGCGCGAATGCGTGCCGGTCACGAAGTATGGCTATCACCGTGGACGTCCGGCCCTGATCGGCGCGACCATGTGCTACAAGCGCAATGGCAACACCTACATCGTCAAAGGCAGCCGGCACCTGATCCGCTATGTGCGGCATCGTTGAGGGGCACACTCTCTTTGACGCTCTCCCCTCGGGGAGAGCCGAAATTTGCCTTCGCAAATTTCGTGAGGAGCCCCGCTCAGAAGTTGAAACCGCCCCCTCACCCTGCCCTCTCCCCCGCAAAGTGCGGGGGCGAGGGAAGCATCCTTGGGGTTCCAACCTCACTATTCATTATCCTACTCCCCCTCATACCTCTTCGCTTGCGCCAGCAAACGCGGCAAGCCCAGCGCCGCGTTGTAGCCGTCGAAACTGAAACGGGCCGCTCCCTCGCGGGGGCGACCTTCGTTCCTGATTTCGGCATAGGTGTCAGCGAGCGCCTGGGCCGCGCGCAACAGGCCCGAGATCGGAAAGATCACGAGACGATAGCCCAGCGCTGCCAACTGACCTGCTGAGAGAACCGGCGTCTTGCCGTCCTCCACCATGTTGGCCATCAAGGGCACGCCGGGAAAGCTTGCGGCAATCGCGCGCAACTCGTCGATGTCGCGCGGCGCTTCGACAAAAAGAATGTCTGCGCCCGCCTTGCGATAGGCCGTCGCACGGTTGATCGCCGCATCGAACCCCTCGACCGCGCGGGCGTCAGTGCGGGCGATGATCGCGAAGTCGGCAGAGCGGCGCGCTTCGACGGCAGCACGGATTTTTGCAACCGCCTCGCCGACCGGCACAAGTTCCTTGCCCTCCATATGGCCGCAGCGTTTGGGGATCACTTGATCCTCCAGCTGGATCGCCGCTGCGCCTGCCGCCTCATAGGCGCGGGTCAGCGCGGCCACGTTGAGGACACCGCCATGGCCGTTGTCGCCATCAGCGATGAGGAGCGCGGGTGCTGCCGCCTCGGCCAGCACGCGCACGCGCTCTGTCATCTCGCTGGCGCTGACAAGGCCGATATCGGGCTTGCCCAGAAGCGACCCCGAGACGCCAAAGCCCGTCATGTAAACCGCCTCGGCGCCTGACAGAGCCGCCAGCCGCGCCGACAGGCCGTCAAAAGCGCCGGGCGCGGTCACGCATCCTTTGGCCAGAAGCGCTTTCAACCGTGTGCCTGCGTCACTCATCGCTGCTCCCCCTGCCTTGCCCCCCGCGTTTGCGGCTTCGCAATACGCGTCACTCTGGTCTAGGCTTTCTGATCCTTCGCACAATTGCCAGAGCACGCGCCCATGACAAGCCCCGCCCACAGCACCAATGCGCTAGACGCCTTCTGGATGCCGTTCACGCCCAATCGCGATTTCAAGCGCAATCCGCGCATGATCGCGCGCGCGGAGGGCATGTATTATTTCGACACCAAGGGCCGAAAAATCCTGGACGGTGCGGCAGGCCTCTGGTGCGCCAATGCCGGTCATTGCCGCAAGCCGATTGCCGATGCGATCGCGCGGGCGGCGCGTGAACTCGACTATGCGCCAAGTTTCCAGTTCGGCCATCCGACTGCCTTTGAAGCGGCATCCCGCATTGCTGCCCTTGCCCCGCCCGGCCTTGACCATGTGTTCTTCACAAATTCGGGATCGGAGGCGGCCGATACGGCGCTCAAGATCGCGCTGGCCTTTCATCGTGTACGCGGCGAGGGCGCGCGTGTGCGGTTCATCGGGCGCGAGCGCGGCTATCATGGCGTGGGCTTTGGCGGCATGTCGGTCGGCGGCATCCTGAACAACCGGAAAATGTTCGGACCCGTGATGCTGCCCGGCACGGACCATATCCGCACGACGTATGACCGCGAGCATCAGCGCTTTACGAAAGGCGAGCCGGAATATGGCGCGCATTTCGCCGACGAGCTTGAGCGGCTGGTGACCTTGCATGATGCATCCACCATCGCAGCCGTAATTGTCGAGCCGATGGCCGGATCAACCGGCGTCATCCCGCCGCCCAAGGGCTATCTCAAGCGGTTGCGCGACATCTGCACGCGCCATGGCATTCTTCTCATCTTTGACGAGGTGATCACCGGCTTCGGGCGGCTGGGCGCCGGCTTTGCCGCCGAGCGCATGGCGGTCATCCCTGACATGATCACCTTCGCCAAGGGTGTCACGTCCGGCGCGGTGCCGATGGGCGGTGTCATCGCTTCACGCCAGATCTACGAGACCTTTGTCTCGGATGATCCCAAGCGGCCTGACCAGGTGATCGAGCTTTTCCACGGCTACACCTATTCCGCTCATCCGCTGGCGACCTACGCGGCACTTGCAACGCTCGACCTTTACCGGGACGAGGATTTGTTCGCGCGCGCGCTGAAACTCGAGGACCATTTCGCCGAAGCGGTCCATTCGCTCAAGGGCCATCCGCTTGTTGCCGACATCCGCAATCAGGGCCTTGCCGCCGCCGTCGATATCGAGCCGCGCGCCGGCGCGCCGGGGGCACGCGGGTTCGAGACCATGAAGGCGCTCTTCCTTGAAGAAGACATGATGTTGCGCGTGGCGGGGGATACGATGGCATTTTCGCCCCCGCTGATCGTCTCGCCGGATGAAATTGACCGCCTTGTCGCAGGCTTGCGCAGGGTGCTTGACCGGTTGGCCTAGTATGGGTGAAGCATCGCCCCTTCTGACCTACCGTCACCCGATTCCAGCAGGAGTTGCCCCATGCTTCTCGGTGTTCCCAAGGAGATCAAGGTCCACGAATACCGCGTCGGCATGACACCGGCCTCGGTGCGTGAAGTCATCGCGCATGGGCACAAGGTCGTCGTGCAGACTGGTGCGGGCGACGGGATCGGCCTCACCGACCACATGTACCGCCATGCCGGTGCCGAGATCGTGCCGGACGCCAAGACCGTCTTTGCGCGCGCCGACATGGTGGTGAAGGTGAAGGAACCGCAGCCTTCCGAAACCGCGATGCTGCGCGAGGGCCAGGTCCTTTTCACCTATCTGCATCTGGCGCCGGATCCGGAACAGACACACGCGCTCATCAAGTCGAAATGCGTCGCCATTGCCTATGAGACCGTGACAGATGCGCGCGGCGGCCTGCCGCTGCTTGCGCCGATGTCGGAAGTTGCGGGCCGCATGTCGATCCAGGCGGGCGCGCATTGCCTTGAGATGTATCAGGGCGGGCGCGGCATGCTTCTGGGCGGTGTGCCGGGCGTGGCCGCTGCCAAAGTCGTCATCATCGGCGGCGGCGTTGTGGGTGCCAATGCGGCGCGCATGGCGATGGGACTTGAGGCGCATGTCACCGTGCTCGACAAATCGCTGCCGCGGCTTGCCGAACTCGACCAGCAATTCGGTGCAAAGCTCAACACCATCTTCTCGACCATCGATGCGATCGAAGAGCATGTGCTGGCCGCTGACCTCGTTGTCGGTGCGGTGCTCGTGCCCGGCGCCAATGCCCCGCGCCTGATCACCGCCGACATGGTTCGCCGGATGAAGCCGGGCTCGGTCATTGTCGATGTCGCCATCGACCAGGGTGGCTGCTCGGAGACGTCGAAGGCAACGACCCACGCGCATCCGACCTATGTGGTGGACAATGTGGTCCATTATTGCGTGGCGAACATGCCGGGTGCGGTCGCGCGCACCTCGACATTCGCGCTCAATAACGCAACGCTCCCCTTTACGCTGCAGCTTGCCGACAAAGGCTACAAGCGCGCCTGCCGCGAGAACCCGCATCTGAAGGCAGGCCTCAACGTGCATCACGGGCGGCTCACTTATGCCGCGGTTGCCGAGGCGATGGGGCTTTCGTCGATCACCGCCGACGAGGCGCTGGCGGGTTAGACCTCGAGCATTTCGACCAGGAGGTCGAGGGCCGCGCCCGCAAACGCCACCATGTTGGCGGCGCGGTCGCTTGATCCTGTGCGGATTGTCCTTGTCGCCGCGCGCGGGCCCGACACGGCCACGCAAGTATGCCCTGCGGGGTCGCCATAGGGATTACCGGAAGGTCCGGCAGCTCCGGTCTCTGCCAGCCCCCAGGTGACATTCGCGCCATGGCGCGTACGGATCGTTGCGGCAAGGAGCGCGGCATAAGGCTCACTCGACGAGCGGATGCCTTGCGCGCGGATGTCGTCGAGTGAAAGACCCATCACACCCCGCACACCGCGCGCCGAATAGGGAATGGCGCCGCCCGCAAAATACGCGCTCGCCCCCGGCACGGCGAGCAGGGCAGCCGAGATCAACCCGCCCGACGACGTTTCGGCAATAGCGATGCGCGTGCCTTGCGCTTTCAGAAGTGCGCCTGCGCGCGCGGCCAATGCGAGAATTTCCGGTGTCATGGGTTCAAGTGTTGCGGGTGCCGGGGATGACGGCAAGGGAAGAATTGCCTCAACTCAATGCGTGGTTCGACGAAGGCTCACCATAAGGAAATTTGTGAGTGGCATTTGTGCAAGACACTGAGAACCTCATCCTGAGCCCTTGTCGAAGGACGCACAAAAGCCATGCAGCCCTTCACCCCCCGCCCCGCCGCAGGCGATGCCAATTCTCGCGGGTCATTTCCCAGTAGATGGAGCGGCGGATGGTACCGTCGGGGCGCACAGCGTCGCGCTCGCCCATGCGGACAAAGCCTGCCTTGTCGATGATGCGGGCCGAGCGGTGATTGTCGAGTGCCGCGGTCAGGCCAACGAGGCGCACGCCGATGGCGTCAAAGAGGAAATCAAATCCGCTCATCATGCCCATCATGCCTGCACCCTGACCCTGCAGGTGGGCAGCCATGGCGCCGCCCAATTCCCCGGACGCGCGATCCGGCCAGACCGTGAATTTGGAGTAGCCGACGACGTCACCGCCCTGCAGCGTCAGGATGAGAAGACCTTCGCCGCGCTGGCGTTCGGCTTCGGCCATCGCCACCCATGCGCTGACGGTCTCCTCATTCACCGGGCGCGGCAGATCATAGATCGGACCCGACACAGCCGGGTCGGCCAGAAAAGGAACAAGGGCCGGCACATGGCGCGAAGATGCGACGACCCGATCCGGTCCCAGCACACGCGCATCAACCAACCGCACCGCGCTGCGGATCGCTTCTTCCTCCGCAGGCGATGCTGTCAGGATCGTTTTCGGCGGCGCGCTCATCCCGGAAAGGTCTGGATTCCCACCGGAAACATGAAGCCTTCCGGCGCGAGCGCATGGCAGGCCATGCTCTCCATACCCTGCACAAAACAAAGCAGCGGACGGTTTTCGGCGCGCAAAGCGTTGTAATAGTCGCGGTCAAACCCTTCGGCCGGCATGAAGGCAAAGTCCCCCAGCATCGGCATGTCCAGTTCTGCCGTCCATTCCGGCAGGTCGGCGCTCATGCGCAATGTCGCACTATCCTGATTGATCCAGTCGGCAAGGGCCTTGCCCATGTCGTCGCTGGTCGGGGCGCCCGCCGACAGCATCATCTGGGACGCCGGAAAAGCCTCGACCATCAGGATCGTGTCATCCGGCGCGTAGGCGACGATGACGACAACCGCATTCGCGCAGACCTTGCCGTGCGAAAAGGCTTCAATGGAATAATCTGCGCCGGCCTGAGTCCATGCGACGCTGGCGGTCGCTGCGCAGTCGCCTGCGTCGGCCGTAGCGGGCGCGGCCAGACCCAGCGCAAGAATTCCGGCCAAAAGGGCCATCCGCGAGCTGTTCATCCCCATGTTCATTTTGATCCCCTGTCTGTTTCCGGTACGGCTGGAGCCCGGATTCGTGACACGGACCGGGGCTTGTGACAAACCCTCAGGATGAAGCCGGGGGCCGTTCAGGCCCGGTTCAGCCCGGACCGCTTATGTGCCATGATGATGCCAGCGTCCGGGCTTTCGCGAGGGGCATGCTTTCGCCGATGGTCGGGCGGTCTGGTTTTCTTCAGGAAGGATACACACATGTTTCGTCCGCTTTCGGTTCTTGCTGCCGGTCTTTTTGCTGCCACGCTGGCGGCACCTGTCGCGTTCGCGCAGGAGACGGTCGATGCCGGCACGTGCCTGATGGTTTTCAATTCGACCGACGACGCCGAAAAGGCCGCAGCGGCCGAGGCCGCCCTTGTTGCCGAACTGAAGGCCGAGGGTCTGCCGGACAGTGAAATCCCGATGCAGATCGAAGGCCTCAAGGGCGTGAAGATCGACAATGTCGATGCGGCAACGCAATCGGCCTGCAACGCGATGTTTGGCGGCTGATGTTTCCTGCCCACCGGGCAAGGTCTTCAAGGGCGGCGCAACGGTCATGAGCCGTATGCGCCGCCTTTTTCATGCGTCTGCTTTGGCAATCCTTGGTGCGCTTGCCCTCGCCGCACCGGCACACGCCGTGGATGCGCTCGACACACATGCCTATGCCGGGAACTGGCGTGTTGATGGGGGAAGCACCATTGCGGATGGTCGGGCAATCTGTGCGCCCATCGATGGCGTGCTTGATGAGGGCGGTCAGCTTGCCGAAGTCGAGCGCGCGTCGCGCGACCTCATCCGCATGACAGTGACACGGCGCAGCGCCAGCGGCGGCCGCGCGCTGGATGGCCCCTATATCGTCTCGATTGCCGGTGAGGACGGGCGCGTGGTGATGACGAGGCCCGGGCGGCGGGATGAAGTTCTTATGGACGGCGCAGATGCATTCCGGCTTCTGCCGCTTGATGGCGGCGGCGCGCAAATCTTCCGCCGCTGCCCGTAACGGCCAAGCAAAGCATCACCCGAGTTTCTGGCGCAGGCCATCCACGACATCGGCCACGCAATTGCCCAGCACATCGAGGCGATAGCCGCCTTCCATCGTAATGACGGTGGGAAGCTCAAGGCTTGCGATCATCCAGCCCATCCGCGTGAAGTCGCTGCCCTCCAGACGGAATGCGCCGGTGGGATCGCCCGCCACCGTATCGACGCCCAGAGGCAGAACCAGCGTGTCCGCCCCGAATTCGCGGATGCGCGCCAAAGCCGATGCCAGCGCCGCGCTGTATTCGCTCCAGCCTGAACGGGGTGCCAAGGGCAGATTGAGATTGGCGCCTTCGCCCGCGCCCCTGCCCTTCTCGTCCGCGCGACCCAGAAAATATGGATAGATATGGGCGGGGTCGCCGTGGATCGACACCGTCAGGACATCCGGCCGCTCGTAGAAAATCGCCTGCGTGCCGTTGCCGTGGTGCATGTCCACGTCAAGGATGGCGACGCGGCGGCGCGTATCGCTGAGCAATTGGGCAGCCAGGGCCGCATTGTTGAAGAAGCAATAGCCGCCATAAAGATCGGAAGCCGCATGGTGACCGGGCGGCCGTGTCAGCGCAAAGGAAAGTTTCGCACCCGCGAGGACATCCTGTGCGGCCGAAAGCGCGACATCGCAAGCCGCGCGTGCGGCGTTGAACGTTCCGGCCAGGATCGGTGTCCCCATGTCGAAAGTGTAGTTGCCCAGGATCGCCTCGCCATCGGCAACGATGGCGGGTGACAGCGTGCGCCCCGGCCAGACGCTGGGAAAGGCGGGGGGCGCATCCTTGCCATGACGTTCCTGCCAGCGCGCGAAGGCTGCCCCCATGAAGGCGACAAATTCCGGCGTGTGGACGCGCAGGATCGGCTCATTGCCGAAATGCCGCGGCAGCGCGAGATTGCCGAGCTTGCGTGCCAACAAGGCTGCCTTGATGATCTCGGCGCGGCTGGCGCGCTCATGCGCTGCGATGAACCGACCGCCCTCAAACTCGAAGAGCGGGTCGTGGGCGTGGTGGGCTGTCGTATAAAATAGCTTCATGGTTCTTGATCATGGACGAGCAATGACAGTTGAGCAAATCCTTGCTTTCGGACTGACCCTTGGGGTCGAAGGACTGGTCGCCGCCCTTCTCGCACCGCTCTTCGGCGCGTCGCGCGAGCGCGCCCTGATCGCCGCGATGCTGGGCAGCGCGATCACGCATCCGGTCGTCTGGCCCGCCTTCTACGCACTGTGGCCGGATCTGAGACTCTGGAGCTATGGCGTGGTCGAGGCCTATGCCGTCCTTTGCGAGATGCTGGTTTACCGGCTTGCCACTTCTGTCGCCTGGTGGCGGGCCTTCTTCCTGTCGCTTCTGGTCAATGCGTCGTCGGTTGGCGCGGGCTTCCTGATGCGGTGGCTGGATTGATCGCATACCCCAGCGCAAGCAGGAACAGCGGCAGTTCGATCCAGGTATGGACGGCAGCCGCCGCGCCATAGGCCGCGCGCGCATCGGCATAGGCCATCGCGTAGAAGCCGAAACTGAAAAGTGCAGCGGCGGCGACTGCCACGAAATAGACGGGCCAGCGCGGCCACGGCACGACCGGCTTGCCGGTGGCGCCACCTTTTTCCTTCAAGAGCCACGGCATGAAGATGATGACCGCGAAATAGTGCATCACCTGCGAGAAGACGGCGGCCTGAAAGAGCGGCACCGCCGCGGCGCGATCCATGCCCGGCGGCAGGAACGACGCCAGGACCGATGTTCCCGCACCAAAGAGCGTGGTGAAATGATTGATGGCGGGCGAAAGGAAATCCGGCAACCACAGGAGCCCGCCCGCCGCGATCAATGCCGGGAAAACGAAGAAGGGGATGGTGAGTGCTGTCAGCATTCTGCGGCGCTCGGCGCCTTGCGTGATCTCGGTAGTGAAACCAAGCGGCGTCAGATTATGCGCCCAAGCGACCACCAGAAAAGTCGAGAGGGGCGCAAAGGCAGCGCCCAGCCCCAGCGCCAGAGCGATCACCGCCCCCAGGAGGCGCAGGCGGCGCATGGCAAAGAGGGCGATGACCGCAAGCACCGCACCCAATGACAATTCGACCGGCATGGTGAGACTGGCGGGCATATAGCCAAGCGGCACAGCAATGCGGCCCAGGGCGATCAGGCCGACGACTAGTCCCAAAATCCAGATCAGACGCACATCAATGCGCGGCGAGAACCGCTCGTCGCAATAGCGCAATTCGGTGAGCACATGCGGCAAGCCGAACAATGCGATCAGCACGACATAGGCGGCCAGCGGCGCCACCGAGACGGCAGCTATCGCCACCACCATCGCCATTGCCCACCAAAGCGCCCAAGCAGGTCTGCGGGCGGGGGAGCGGACGGGGAAAGCGTCATTGCCTGTTGTGACGGACATGGATGACCTTCGGGGTTCGCATTCGTTCCAGCTTGAAGCCGGTCCGCGTTTCCCGCAATCGTTTCATCATGACAGCAAGAACTGATTTGCCCAATCGCGGCCTTGTCGGTGTGCCCGGCGGGCGGGCCCTGATTGAAACCCCGGCTCTGGTGATCGACCTTGAGCTCATGGAGCGCAATCTGGCGGCGATGGCCCATGCCACCAGCAAGGCGGGCCTTGCACTTCGCCCCCATGCCAAGACGCATAAATGCGCCGAGATCGCGCGGCGCCAGCGGGCGCATGGTGCGGTCGGCATCTGTGTCGCCAAATTGGGCGAGGCGGAAGTTCTGGCGAATGCCGGGGTCAAGGGCCTCCTCATCACCTCCCCCGTCGTCACGGCGCGCGGGCATGAGCGCCTGTGTGCGCTTGTCCGGCGTGCTCCCGATACGATGGCAGTCGTCGATCATCCGGATATCGCGCGCGCGCTTTCGGCGGCAGCTGCCAAAGCTGGCGTGCGCGTCAATGTACTGGTCGATGTGAATGTGGGGCTTTCGCGCACCGGTGCATCGCCCGATGGCGCGGCTGCGCTTTGCGCGCAGATTGCCAATGACGCCAACCTCATGTGGCGCGGGCTTCAGGGCTATGCGGGCCACGTGCAGCATATCGAGGATACCGGCGAGCGGCGCGAGAAGTCACTCGCCGCACTCTCCCTTCTGCGCGAGGTGCGCGACGTACTGGCCGCCGAGGGACTTGTAGCAGCGATCATCTCTGGCGGCGGCACCGGCACGTTTGATATCGACGCCGAAGCGCACGTGTTTACGGAATTGCAGGCGGGCTCCTATGCCGTCATGGACCGGCAATATGCAGACGTCTGGACGAAGGGCGGCGGCGTTCCCCCATTCGCTGCAGCAATGATGGTTGCTACCACTGTCATCAGCGCGAATGTGCCTGGGCTTGCGACCACGGACGCGGGCCTCAAGGCCTTTGCAACCGAGGCGGGACCGCCGGTGATCGCCAGCGGCGCGCCGGAAGGCTCGAAGTACTTCTTCTTTGGCGACGAGCAGGGCGGGGTCATTCTGCCGCCGGGCGAAAAGCTTTCCCCCGGCGCTCGGCTTTACTGCCACCCGCCGCATTGCGACCCGACCGTCAATCTCTATGACGTGTTTCATGTAGTTTCGGGCGACAGGCTGGTCGCGCTCTGGCCCATCGAGGCGCGGGGTCGGGGGGCGTAAATCCCCCGAAAGAATCAACCTTGCCCGCCCCCCCGGCCCATTGACGGACCCCGGAATAGCGCCTACATGCCGCTCGGGCGTTGGCACTCGCTCATGGTGAGTGCTAGCGACGAACCTAACCCATTGACATATATCAGAATTCGGAGAGCTGACATGCAGTTCCGTCCCCTCGCTGACCGTGTGGTTGTCAAGCGCATCCAGGAAGATGCCAAGACACCCGGCGGCATCATCATCCCCGACTCGGCTCAGGAGAAGCCGCAGGAAGGCGAAATCGTCGCCGTTGGCCCCGGCGCCCGCGACGAAAAAGGCGCCCGCGTCCCCATGGACCTCAAGGCCGGCGACCGCGTGTTGTTCGGCAAGTGGTCGGGCACCGAAGTGAAGGTCGACGGCGAAGAGCTGTTGATCATGAAGGAATCCGACGTCATGGGCGTCATCGAAGGCAAGGCGAAGTCGAAGAAGGCGGCGTAACGCCCCTTTCCTTCCGCCCCCTACCCCCATTCCAAACAGGAGTTTTATCCACATGGCTGCGAAAGAAGTCCGCTTTGGCGCCGATGCCCGCGAGAAGATGCTCAACGGTGTCGATATCCTTGCCAATGCCGTGAAAGTGACGCTCGGCCCCAAGGGCCGCAACGTCGTGATCGAAAAGTCGTTCGGTGCCCCGCGCACCACCAAGGACGGCGTGACGGTCGCCAAGGAAATCGAACTTGCCGACAAGTTCGAGAACATGGGCGCGCAGATGGTGCGCGAAGTTGCCCAGAAGACCAACGACGTGGCCGGTGACGGCACGACGACGGCAACCGTGCTGACGCAGGCGATCGTGCGCGAAGGCGCCAAGGCCGTTGCCGCCGGCATGAACCCGATGGACCTGCGCCGCGGCGTGGACATTGCGGTCGCCCGGGTCATCGAAGACCTCAAGAAGCGCTCGAAGAAGGTGAAGTCGAATGACGAGATCGCCCAGGTCGGCACGATCTCGGCGAACGGCGAAGTCGCCATCGGCAAGATGATCGCCGAAGCGATGTCGAAGGTCGGCAACGAGGGCGTCATCACGGTTGAAGAGGCCAAGGCCCTTGAGACCGAGCTGGACGTCGTCGAAGGCATGCAGTTCGACCGCGGCTACATCTCGCCCTATTTCATCACCAACGCCGACAAGATGGTCGCCGAGCTGGAAGAGCCCTATCTGCTCATCCACGAGAAGAAGCTGGCGAGCCTGCAGCCCATGCTGCCGATCCTCGAACTGATCGTGCAGACCGGCCGTCCCCTCCTCATCATTGCCGAGGAAGTGGAAGGCGAAGCGCTTGCAACCCTCGTTGTCAACAAGCTGCGCGGCGGCCTCAAGGTTGCTGCCGTCAAGGCGCCGGGCTTCGGTGATCGCCGCAAGGCGATGCTGGAAGACATCGCGGTCGTCACGGGCGGCCAGGTGATCTCGGAAGATCTCGGCATCAAGCTTGAAAACGTGAAGCTGAACCAGCTTGGCACCGCCAAGCGCGTGCGCATCACGAAGGAAGACACGACCATCGTCGATGGCGCAGGCAAGAAGGGCGACATCGCCGCCCGCGTCAGCCAGATCAAGCAGCAGGTCGAAGAGACGACCTCTGACTATGACCGCGAGAAGCTCCAGGAGCGTCTGGCGAAGCTGGCCGGCGGTGTGGCCGTGATCCGCGTCGGCGGTGCGACCGAAGCCGAAGTCAAGGAGCGCAAGGACCGCGTCGATGACGCGCTGAACGCCACCAAGGCCGCGGTCGAGGAAGGCATCGTGCCGGGCGGCGGCACTGCCCTCTTCTATGCGGCGCGCGCGCTGAAGGATCTCACCGGCGTCAATGATGACCAGACGGCGGGCATCAACATCATCCGCAAGGCGCTGGAATCACCCCTGCGCCAGATTTCCGAGAACGCGGGCATGGAAGGCTCGATCGTTGTCGGCAAGCTGCGCGAGTCAAAGTCCACGACCTTCGGCTTCGACGCCCAGAAGGAAGAATATGTGGACATGGTGGAACGCGGCATCATCGACCCGACCAAGGTCGTGCGCACCGCGCTGCAGGATGCGGCCTCGATTGCCGGCCTCCTGATCACCACGGAAGCCATGATCGCTGACCGTCCGGAGCCCAAGAAGGGCGGCGGCGGCATGCCCGGCGGCATGGGCGGCATGGGCGATATGGACATGTAAGCCTTTCGCTCTCACGCGAAACGGACAAGGCCCGGAGGGAAACCTCCGGGCCTTTCTGTTGCCGGAAAGGGCCGCGTTGCTGCACTGCACCCCTGAAAGTTGCGGGGATCACGGATGCTCGCCATAGTTGTTGATCCATCCCGGAGAATCCCATGGCCGCAACATCCATCGACGTTCCTGTCTGGTTTGCCACCAACCGCAATCCCCTTCTCAAGTCGAAAGACTCAAACGTCATTGCGGATTTCGGCGACGACCTCGGGCCCATCGATGGCAAGGCCGTACGCTTCGGCAAAGCCATCGTGCGCGTGACCAGGAAGGGCCAGCTTCCCGGCGATTGGGACGTCAAGGGAGACAGGAAATCGCTTCTTGTCGCGCCCGAAGTGCTGACGGCAACCGTCAAGGACCAGCGTTTCAGCCCCAAGGTCGGCAGCCGCGTGATGTTCGACGAAATGCGCGATCTCATGCGGGAATGTGATGCGCAGAAGATCAACAGCCCGGCGATTGCCTTCGTTCACGGCTTTGCCAATTCGTTCTGGCAGGCCATTGAGCGGGCCGGCATGATCGCTGCGTTCTATACGACCGCCGACTTCAAGCCGAACATGTTTGCCTTCACCTGGCCGTCGAAGGGGCGTGACTCCGGCATGATGGTTCCGGTTGTGGATTACATCCACGACCGCACGAATGCCGAGCGCTCCGGTGACGCCATGGCGCGCACGCTGCGCATCCTTCTGCGCTACATGGACAGCCTGCCGGAATCCGAGTGGTGCCGCCAGAAGCTGCACCTGATCGCGCATTCGATGGGAATTTTCGCGCTCCGGCACGGCATCCAGGCCCTGTTGCATGCACCCAGCATCGTGCCGCCTGCGCCAAACCTTCCCGACGACAAACAATCACCGCAGGCAGCGGCCATGATGGCGGCCATGCCGTCGGCAAGTTCGCCAGCCGCGCGGCTTCGCGGCTTTTTTGACGAGGTCATCCTTGCGGCCGCCGACGAGGACGAAGACGCCTTCAGCGACAGCGACAAGTTCAAGCTGATGCCGCGCATTGCTGCGCGCGTGAGCGTCTATCACACGCGCGAAGACTGGATCCTGTCGCGGCTTTCCAAATACACGAAGTTCAACGGACCGCGCCTTGGCACCGATGGCCCGGAAAACATGCCCACCATCGCGGACAAGGTGCGCAGCATCGATGTCTCCAAGGCGGTCAATTTCGGCGACGAGTGGCAGGGTCACCAGTACTACCGGCAATTTTCCGCCGTGCGCGACGACATTGTCGCGGTGCTCAAGGGCACGCCGGACGACAAGATCGGCAACCGGACGCCGATCGGCAACCGCCGCCATGTGCTGAACGGGCCGTGAGGGGGAAGTGTTGCGCAAGCTCACTGCGGGATTCGACGAAGGCTCACCATGAGGTGATCCGTATACTGCATAAATGCCGCCCACAGATTTCTTCATCCTGAGCCTTCGTCGAAGGACGCAAATCGCACATGCCGGGGGTGCCGTTGTCTTCCGCCCCGGGGCGCAGCCGCGATGTCATTGGCGAAAGGCACGCCTTGCTCACAACGCCCAAGCACGGCGCGGGCAGATCACGGCAATCAGTCCCCGTCCAGCATTGACTGGCATGCAGCGTTGGCTAGTCTCACCGCCAAACAAGCCGGGGGCTGATTTGAATGAAACACCTGCTTGACGGCTATCGCCGGTTCCGCGACGGCTATTATGCCGCGAACCGCAAATTGTTCGAAGATCTGGCCACGCGTGGCCAGCGTCCGCAAACGATGATCATCGCCTGCTCGGACGCGCGGGTGGACCCGGCCATCAATTTTGACACGGCGCCGGGCGATGTTTTCATGGTGCGCAACGTCGCCAATGTCGTGCCGCCTTATGCACCCGATGGCGACTATCACGGCACCAGTGCGGCCATCGAGTTTGCCGTCCGCGTGCTGGAAGTGAAAAACGTCGTTGTGCTCGGCCATGCGCGATGCGGCGGCATCGCCACGCTGGTCGGCATGGATGTCGCCGCCCCCAAGACCGATTTCATCGAACCCTGGATGCAGGTCGCAGTGCCCGCACGCGAGCGCGCCCGCGCGCGCGCCACAGATGAGGGACGCGCCCATGACCATCTGCATCTCTGCCATCTGACGGAACTGGAAGGCGTGAGGACAAGCCTTGCCAATCTGATGACTTTTCCCTGGGTCGCCGAACGCGTGGCTTCCGGACAGCTGGAAGTCCATGGCTGGTATTTCGACATCACGCGCGGCTCGCTTTCCCGGCTTGATCCCGGCAAGGGTGATTTCGAGCCGGTGCTCTGAACAAGCGTTCAAGAAGACTCTGATCTTCCGGCATCCCTGTGACGGATGAACGCCTGCGCCCCCGCGACAGCCCGGTTTCCGTGCGACGGAAGCGGGTCTATGCTGTCGTTTGACGTTGCGAGCTTTGTTCCTCGGGAGGACTGCCTATGCGCAAATTGATCATCGGGCTTTTGGCCGTTGCAGGCTTGGGGCTTGCCGCACCACAAGCTGCCGCCGATGACTGGATCCAGTTCCAGTCAGCCCGCTTCGGTTTCTCGGATTCGACCGAGACGGTCTATCCGCCAACTGGCCGCTTTACCCGCATCAAGATCAAGGCCAACAACAACCCGGCCACCTGCCGATATGTGCGCGCACATTTCGCCAATGGCAGCACGCGCGATATTTTCAGCGGCCAGCTGCGCGAGGGCAATCATGTCCAGATCGACCTGCCCGGCGCCGAACGCAACATTACGCGCCTGACGTTCCGCTGCCGCTCGACCGGTCAGGGCGAGTCGCGCATCGGCATCTCAGGATGGGGCGACCGCAACGCCGGTGGCGGCGGCGGCAGCAGCACGAACTGGCAGCTGATCGGCTATGAGTCGTTCCGCGCCGGATTTGGTGACCGCGAGCAGCAATTCACCCGCTTCTCCGGTTCGATGGACCGCCTCGGCTTCCGCGCTACGGACGACGATGCCTTCTGCCGCCGCATCACCATCCATTACGGCAATGGCCGCACGCGCAATGTAACAGTGGGCGATGGCGGTTCCATGCGCGAGGACCGCACCTATTCGGTCGATCTGCACGGCAGCGAACGCAATGTCGTGAAGGTCGTGATGGTCTGCCGCCCGCAGACAAGCTCGAACGTCATCATCGGTATCTATCGACCGTAGTTCCGGCAGGGATGACAGAAGGGGCCGGGGGCAACTCCGGCCCTCTTTTTGTTGAAAGGGGCGTGATCCTCACCTGAGGGGCGCGTGATCCACTCTTCCCTTGCGCTGCCTTGTGACCTGGATCAGTTTGCGCGCAACCCGGCGGGCAATCGAGACAGGTCATTCCCATGGACTATGCCGACTATCTGCAACTTTCGCGCATCCTTTCCGCCCAGGCGCCGGAAAGCGACCGGCGCGGCACGCCTGCGCATGACGAGATGCTGTTCATCATCATCCACCAGACCTATGAATTGTGGTTCCGGCAGATCATCCACGAAATCGGCCTGATCGATTCCATTTTCGGCGAAGACAGTGTGGACGAGGCCGATCTTGGCCGCGCCGTGCACGCGGCCGAACGCATCGTGCGCATCCAGCGCCATCTGGTTGCCCAGATCGACATCCTTGAAACGATGACGCCGATGGACTTCCTGGAGTTCCGCAACATGCTCGTGCCTGCATCGGGCTTCCAGAGCGAGCAGTTCCGCGTGATCGAGGCCCGGCTGGGGCTGGCGCGCGCGAGGCGGCTTTCCTTTGATGGCCACACGTTTGACACGCGGCTGCCGGCGGATGCGCGCACGCGCGTGAAAGCCGAGGAGGACAAGCGTTCCATCCTTGCCGCCCTTGATGCCTGGCTTGCGCGGACGCCGTTTGTCGAGATGGGCGGCTTTACCTTCCGCGAGGCCTATGGCGCCGCGCTTGATGCGATGCTGAAGGGCGACATTGCGATGATCGCCGCCCACAGCCAGCTTTCACCGGAAGAAAAGCGCGTGCAGACAGAGGCGCTGGAGAAAAGCCGCGCGATCCTTGATGCGCTGATCGATGATGCGCGTTACGCCGCCATCCGCGAGAGTGGCGGTTTTTCGATGTCGCGCCGTGCGCTGCAGGCTGCCCTTTTCATCTTCCTCTATCGCGATGAGCCGGCGCTGCAATTGCCGTTCCGGCTGCTCAATGCCTTCATGGACCTTGACGAGCAGATGGCGCTGTGGCGGCTTCGCCATGCGCTGATGGTGTCGCGCATGATCGGCTCCAAGGTGGGCACGGGCGGCTCGTCGGGCGCCAGTTACCTGCGTGCCACGGCCGACGGGCACCGCGTGTTCAATGATCTTTTTGCGCTCACCACGTTCCTGATCCCGCGCTCGGCCATGCCGAAACTGCCCGACGATGTGCGGCGGTCGATGCGGTACCGTTTCGAGGCGTGAGGATGAGACATTCCCTCAAGGCGCATTTTTCGCTGAGCACGGGTTCTCCAAGCAGGGGCGCGGCTGATGCCAGCCTGCATTTTGCTGCCCATTCGCATCATCCCTGGCCCGATGTTTCCCGCACGGCGCAGGCGCAAGCCTGGGATGATGCGGCGCGGCTGCTGGACGGCAAATGGGGGCACGTTTTTGGCAACGTTCTGCCGGAAGCGCAACGCCATGTGGCGCGCGTGCTGCATTTGCCCGATCCTTCGAGCCTTGTCTTTGCGCCCAACACGCATGATTTTGTCGTGCGTCTGTTTTCGTGTTTTCCGGCGGGCAAGCGCTTGCGCATTCTTGCCAGTGATGCCGAATTCCATTCCTTCACGCGCCAGACGATGCGCCTTGAGGAAGAAGGACTGGCCGAGATCGTGCGTGTACCCGCGCAACCGCATGAAAGTTTTGCAGCTCGGTTTGTTGAAGCCGCAAACGCAGGCGTGTTTGACCTTGCCTTTGTCAGTCACGTCTTTTTCAACTCCGGCTTCATCGTGCCGGAATTGCCAACGCTGGTGGCGGCGATTTCACCGCACAGCAATTTCATCGTGATCGACGGCTATCACGGCTTCATGGCGGTCGAGACGGATCTTTCCGCCATCGCTGCACGCGCGTTCTATCTGGCGGGCGGCTACAAATATGCGATGGCGGGCGAAGGCGTGTGCTTCATGCATTGCCCGCCTGGTTTTGGCCCGCGCCCGCGCGACACCGGCTGGTATGCAGAATTCGGCGCGCTGGAGAAGCCGCGCGATGGCAGCATCGGCTATGGCAGCGATGGCTCGCGCTTTGCAGGCGCCACGTTTGATCCCTCCGGCCTTTACCGCCTCAATGCGGTGATGCGCTGGCAGCAGGCGCTCGGCATCCCGATCAGCGCACAACACGCCTATGTGCAGGATTTGCAGCAGCATTTTCTGGAGGGGCTTGGCACGAGGAGCGTTCTTTCGCCTTCGATGCTTGCTGTGCCGGAGGCGCGCGCGCGCGGGCGGTTTCTCACCTTCATCACGCCGAAGGCCGCAAAAATCCATGATGGTCTTGCCGCGCAACGCGTGATGACGGATTACCGCGCCGACCGCTTGCGCGTCGGCTTTGGCGTCTATCACGATGTGGCGGATGTTGAGGCGCTCTTGCGCGCGCTCAACACCCTTTCCCCATAGGCCTATTGCGGCGTTTCAGGCGCCGGCTCAGGTGCGGGCCCCGACGTTGCCGCCCACAGTGCTTGCGCGCGCGACAGCACATAGGCGCGGATGTCGGCCACATCCTCCGGCTTCAGCACGTCGGCGAACGAGGCCATGCCGTTGGCCGACAGGGCACCCTCCAGCACGATGGCATCCCATGAGTCCCAGGTGCCGCGATCACTCATGCGCAGATCAGGAATGACGCCGGTCGATTCCGCAAAGAAGCCGTGACAGACAAGGCAATTGCGGTTGTAGAGGCGGAAGCCCTGATCGACCATGCCGGGATCAGGCACGCCTTCGGGCGGCGCTTCCGTGCCACGCGTTTCGGCGGCAATGGGTTCCACGCTCTGGCGGCCGCCCAGCCTGAATGCGAAGATGCGGCCCTGATTGGTGCCGTACTTGATCGCCGCCATGTTGGGATCACGCAGATTGGTGAGGCCGACCCCGCCCCAGCCGGCGGCCACCGCCACATATTGATCGCCGTCCACCGTATAGGTGACGGACGGCGCGAGGATGCCGGTGGTGAGATCAATCTTCCACAATTGGTCGCCGGTCGTGGAATTATAGGCAGCAAAGATGCCGTCACCACCACCCGCAAACAGAAGCCCGCCAGCTGTTGTCATCATGCCGGAGTTCCACGAACCCGTCATCGGCACTGACCAGCGCTCGGTCTGGGTGACCGGATCCCACGCGCGGATGAAACCCAAGACCGGCGGTGGCGTCTGGCCCGATGCAACCAGCTCCTGAATGAAGGCGACAATCGCCGTGAAGTCATTGCCGGTGTTCCAGATGCCCGGCACATAGGCCTCTGGCTGCTCGCGCGAGTAGATGCCCGCCGATTGCTCCATCACGGGAATGTACATAAGCCCGTCATCCGGGTTCCACGCCATGGGCTGCCAATTATGGCCGCCTGCGGGTGCGGGCACGACAACCGCCATGTTCTCGTTATAGAGCGCTTCGGGGTTCTCGATCGGGCGGCCCGTCGAGAAGTCGATGCCCTTGGCCCAGGTGACGGCGATGTAGTTGTCGGCGGAGATGAGCCTGCCGTTCTCGCGGTCAATCACATAGAAGAAACCGTTTTTGGGCGCCTGCATCAGCACCTTGCGGATCGTGCCATTGATGTTGAGGTCGGCCAGCACGAGGTGCTGTGTCGCCGTATAGTCCCAGCTGTCGCCCGGCGTTGTCTGGTAGTGCCAGACGAGTTGGCCGGTTTCCGGCTTGATGGCAAGGATCGACGAGACATAGAGGTTGTCGCCGCCGCCGGGCGAGCGCATGAAGCGGCTCCACGGACTGCCATTGCCGGTGCCGACATAAAGAAGGTCGAGCTCGGGGTCATAGGCCATCGAATCCCAGACCGTGCCGCCGCCGCCCAGTTCCCACCATTTGAACGCGCCGCCTTCGTCGGACCAGGTGGGAAGGGCTGCCGCGAGTTCGGGATTTTCCAAAGGCTGATCGGGATTGCCCGGCACCGTATAGAAGCGCCAAAGTTGACGGCCCGTCTTGGTGTCGTACGCCGTGAAGTAACCGCGCACACCAAACTCGCCGCCGCCATTGCCGACAATCACCATGTCTTTGACGATGCGCGGCGCCATGGTGATCGTGTAAGGCCGGTTGCGGTCAATCGTGTTGATGTCCCACATCGGCTTGCCGGTATCGGCATCCAGTTTCACAAGGCGGCCATCGAGCGTTGCGACAAACACGCCGCCCTTCCAGACGGCCACACCGCGATTGACGATGTCGCAGCAGGCGTTGCGTGCCCATTCGCCGGGCACTTGCGGGTCCCAGGTCCAGAGTTCCTCGCCGGTTTTTGCGTCCAGCGCCCAGACCACGCCCCAGTTTCCCGTGGCAAACATGATGCCATCGACGACGATGGGGCTTGCTTCCAGGCCGCGCACGGTATTGGTGCGATACTCCCACGCCACGCCCAGCGTGCCCACGTTATCGCGATTGATCTGCGTCAGCGGCGAAAAGCGCTGCTCGTCATAGGTGCGGCCGTGCAGCATCCAGTTGCCTGCGTCGGCCTCACTGTTGGCGTTGGTGACGCGCTCGGCATTGAGGCGGGCAGCGGCGCGCAAATCCTTGGCGCGCTGGCGGCGGGCGGCCTCCTCGGGCGTGACTTCCCGGCTCTCGCGGGTTTCGGTTTCGTCATCGCCGCCAAAGATCAGCGGCATGACCTGCCAGCCAGCGACGAGTGCAATCACGCCGGTGATGACGAGTGCTGCAATGTTGCGGTTGAACTCCATGACGCATCCCCCCGAAGCACAGGATTTCAATGGGGATCAGCATGCCTCGGGAGAGCGTCCTGCGCAATGCGGGGTTGTTCATTCGCATACTTTGTTTCCCACTTCAGCCTCCCCTTTGATTAAAGGGGTGAGCGGAGCGCAAGGGGATTTGCGTGAGCGCTTGCGAAGCGCAAGTCCGGTGGGGTTGCGGGACGCTGTAATGAATTTCCTGATGGTGCCCCCACCGGCGATGCAAGCGCATCGCCGGCCTCCATGAACAGGGGGAGGCGGAAGAATTCTCGCTGAAAGTCCGAACTGTCTCCTACCCGTCGCCCCACAGGCGGATCAGGTTGGCGATGGTTTTGGAGACCAGATCAAACTCCCGCGACTTGCCGTTCTGATCGAACATGGCGAGGCGCGCATTATCGAGATCAAGGAGCATTTCGCGTTTTGAGTCTTCGCGGATGAAGCTCTGCACCCACCCCACCGCGCACAGGCGCACGCCCGATGTCACCGGCTCAACGCGGTGGAGCGTGGTTGAAGGATAGACAATGGCATTGCCGGCCTTGAGCTTGATCGGCACCTCGCCATGCGGCTGCTCGATCACCAACTCGCCACCCGCATAGGTCTCGGGATCATTGAGGAAGATCGTGAAGGATACGTCGGTGCGCATGCCGCGCATGTAGCTGTCATCAAGATGCGAGCCATAGGACTGCCCGCCCTCATAACGGTTGAACATCACGATGGTTCGGCGCGGGCGCACGGCGCGGTTGAACATCTGGCTCGACTGCAGCGCCGCCTCGACCTTCTTCGTCAGCTCCGGCGTGTGGGGATCGTCGCGGTTGAGCTGCTCGTTGTTCTTCACCAACCGGGCGCTGAATCCCGCCGTGCGCCGCCCATCGCCAAATTGCGACTTGGCCAGAAGGCCGCGCATCTCGTCCAGCGTCTCGGGCGGGATCAGGTTTTCAATGGCCAGCATGAACATGGGGCGCCTCTCGGTTTCGCGGCACGGTAGCCGGGAACATCGCCGCCCGGCAGGTTTTGGCGTGCCCTTCCAAGCCCCGCGCGGCGGAATGTCGCCCGCACGACCAGCCCATTTGATCTGGATCAAAGTTGCAAGTCATTCTCAAAAGCACTATGCCATTGCGGTTTCAACCGCTCAACCCTCTTGAAAGTGTCATGGCCGACAAGACCTCGCTCACCTCAAAACTCTTCCTTGGCGCCGGAACACTTGTGCTGGTGCAGGCGATGCACGGCGTGCTTCCCCCAGGCTCTGGCGCCTCCTTTGGCCCGCCACATGCCTTTGCCACTGAGGGCGAGGGCGGCGAAGGCGGCGAAGGCGGTGAAGGCGGCGGGGGCGGCCTGTCGAGCTATTCGCTCAACTCGACCGATCCTGATGCCTATGCCTATGACGCGGCAGCGTTGATCGACGCCTACGCCACCGGCGTTCATGCGAGTTATCTCGCCGCCTTGAGTGAAGCACAAAGACTGCAGGCAGCCATTGACGCTTTCCTGGCCGCGCCAGGCGACGCGACGCTCGACGACGCGCGCAAAGCGTGGGTTGCCGCACGTCCCGCCTATCTGGTGACCGAGACCTTCCGCTTCTATGACGGCCCGATTGAAGAGGTTGAAGGCTTCATCAATGCCTGGCCGCTCAATGAAGCCTTCATCGATGCAACGGCCGGTGCGCCCGAAGGCGGCATCGTCAATGACCCGGCGATTGCCATCGACGAAGACACGCTGCGCAACCGCAACCAGACAAGCGACGAAGCCGATGTCACCACCGGCTGGCATGCCATCGAGTTCCTGCTCTGGGGTCAGGATTTTTCAGCGACCGGGCCGGGCACACGTCCGTACACAGACTATATCGCCGGTACATCCGCCAATGACCGCCGTCGCACCTATCTTTCCCTGTCAGCCAAAATGCTGACCGACGACCTTGCGGGCCTTGTGGCGGCGTGGGATCCGGCCACGGCCGGGAACTATGCAGCGACATTCCGCGCCCTGCCCCAGCGCGAAGCCGTGGGCCGTATCGTCAACGGCATGGCAGTCTTGGCCGGGTTCGAGACCGCGTCCGAGCGGCTTGCGGTGGCGCTTGAATCCGGCGACCAGGAAGACGAGCACTCCTGCTTCTCGGATACGACCAAGCAGGATTTCGTGTTCGACCTTCAGGGCATCGAGAATGTCTGGCGGGGCCGCTATGGCGGCACCACTGGCGCGGGCATGGATGCACTGGTGCGCGGCATTGATCCGGCATTGGCCGGGCGAATCGATGCGCTGCTTGAGGAGGCGCGTGCGCGCATCAATGATCTCGACGAGCCATGGGACCAGGTGCTGGCGCAGGAGCCATCAACGCCTGCCCGCGCCGAAGCGGAAGCCGCAGCCACCGCCCTTGTCGCGCTGGGACGGGCGCTCAAGGATACCGGCCCCGTGCTTGGCATCATCGTGCAGGTCGAAGGGCTCTGAACCCCAATGTGGCGCGCGGGTATTCTTCTTCTGGGCTTGACGGCAACCGCTTGTATTGCCGCTGCCCGGCATGACGACATCCGCACGCGCCACATCATGGGCGCGATCTCGGCCGAGCTGGGTGGCAAGACGACCCGCGTCGATGAAAGCCCCAACGCGTTCACTTTCCTGATCGGCAATGCGGGCGAGGGCTATGTGCGTCCATTCCAGTTCGGCAATCGCCTGTTCAACACGAACTGGGTGGCGGCACCCGCATCGGTCACCAAATTCGACGGGCTGGGGCCCTTGTTCAACCGCGTGTCGTGCTCGGGCTGTCATCTGCGCGATGGGCGCGGTCAGCCGCCCGAAGAAACCGGCGCGCCGATGGATTCAATGCTGGTGCGGCTTTCTGTTCCGGGCGTCGCCGACAATGGCGGGCCTTTGCCGCACCCGGCCTATGGCGGGCAGCTCAATGACCGTGCGATCATGGGTGTGACGCCCGAAGGCCGCGCCATCATCACCTACACAGAGATCGCGGGCCAGTATGGTGACGGCACGAAGTTCAGCCTGCGGCGGCCCGACTACATTTTCCAGGATCTCGCCTATGGATCGCTGGAGGGCGCACTTTTTTCCCCACGGGTTGCGCCGCACATGATCGGGCTTGGGCTTCTGGAAGCCGTGCCCGACGAATTGCTGGAAGCGCTGGCGGACCCCAATGACGAGGATGGCGACGGCATATCCGGCCGCATCAACCGCGTCTTTTCACCCAGTGCAGGCAAGACGCTTATCGGCCGCTTCGGATGGAAGGCGAACGTCGCCAATCTTGTCGATCAATCATCCGGCGCGGCGTTGGGCGATATCGGCCTCACCTCACCCGTGCATCCGCAACAGAATTGCACAGAAGCCGCGCCCGATTGCCTTGCCGCCTTTGCGCAGCCCCCGGAGGACGGACCGGAGCTTTCCGCGCACTTCCTTGAGCGCATCGTCTTCTACACGCAGACACTGGCCGTGCCGCGCCAGCGCGGCGAGAATGATGCGGGTGTGAGGGCGGGTGAAACCGCCTTCCGCGATTTTGGCTGCGCGGCCTGCCACATGCCCATGCTGGAGACGGCGGAGGCCCAATTGCCCGAGCTTGCCCACCAGACATTTCATCCGTTTACGGACCTTCTCGTCCATGACATGGGGCCAGCCCTTGCTGATGGCCGGCCGGATTTTGAAGCCTCGGGCAGCGAGTGGCGCACGGCGCCCTTATGGGGGCTTGGCCTTCTTCAAACCACCAACGGGCACCAGTTCCTGCTCCACGACGGACGGGCGCGGGGCTTTGCCGAGGCCATCCTCTGGCATGGCGGCGAGGCAGAAAACGCGCGCGAAGCCTTCCGCCAGGCGGATGCAGAAACGCGCGCGGCGCTGATTGCGTTTCTTTCATCGCTTTAGGCGCTTAACCATCTGAATGTCTGCATGAACGGCGGATGCGTGCAGATCTAATCAGACGCGCGGTGATGATCCGGTCTTGACCGCCTTCCTGCTTCTGGTGTGGGTTGGTGTGAATGAGCACGTCCATTCGGGGAAAACCCATGCGCCTTACGCGCCGTTCGCTTTTGTCGTCATTGCTGGCCGGTGTCAGCTACTTTGCGCTTTCGGCGCCGCGTGCGCGGGCCGCCGACGCGGCCGGTATCATCACCACCGCCATCGGCAGTGTCCGTGCGGTCCTTGACGATGACAGCCGCGCGCTGGAACCCGGCGATGACGTCGCGATGGGCGATCTTCTGACCACGGGCGCCGAAAGCGCGCTGCGTGTCCAATTTGTGGATGAAAGCGACCTGGTCCTGGGCGCCAATTCGGAGACGCTGATCGACAGTTTCGTCTATGCGGGGCCGACAGCGGACAATTGCACCATCACGCTTGCCAAAGGCGCGTTCCGCTGGGCGTCCGGCCTTATCGACGAGAAGAACGTCGTGATCGAGACGCCTACGGTCACCATCGGCGTGCGCGGTACGACCGTGAAGGTCGATATTGACGATGACGGCGCGACCGAACTTTCGACGCTCGACGGCAAGGTAACGCTCGCCTCGCGCATGACGGGTGAAATCCTGGAAGTGCTGGAGGGTCAGTCGATCCTGACCGATGCGGCCGGCCTCTTCATCGGCGGCGTACGTGACTTCATCCACACGTCAGCTGACGAGGCGGTTGAGCGCGGCATTGATGAATTGCGCGAGCGTCTGGGCATCCCGGAATGGGTGCCGATCCCGATCCCTGACCTCTTCCCGTAAAAGGACGGACGGCGATTACTCGGGGTCCGCCTTCTTGCGGCGCGTCATGAGGTCGAACAGCTTCCACACCACCCAGACCGGCACGACAATGATCGCGCCGAGAACAATGTAACGCCCGGCCCATTCCACGATGTCGCCTGTCGCATCGACAATGCGCCGCAGCGTGCCGCCCAGATCGTTCCACAGATCCATCGGATCGATGCCGAAGACCCACAGCAAAATGCCGACAACGAACGACGCCATCAGAAGCGAGAGGATCGTATCCACCAGGCGGCGGGGGGATGCTTCACTCATGGCAGGCTCCTCTTGAGGTCTGGTGCCGCATTGGTTGCGGTCCGAATGCGGCCAAATGACGGCAATTCACTTCACCCGCGTCCAGACCAGCGTGAAGCCCGACATCACGCCCTGACCATCGCGGCCTTCGACCGTCGCCGTCAGCATGTCCGGCCCGCGTGATTCATAGCGCAGGCGCTGGGGAAAATCATGGTCGGGGTTCTCAAAGGTTGCATAGCCAGGCCCGCAATCGGTGAGCGGAAAATCGGTCGGCGCGCTGGCGCGGCCCGGCAGCGCCACATAGACGATGGCGTCACCGCGCGCCTCGATACGCAGAAACTCGAATGACGCGCCATTGACCGAGAGCGAGCGCGCCATACCCAGCATCAGGCCGTTGGCCGGCGGCAGCCACACTTCCTCGTTCACCGGATTGTCGCTGCGCCAGTGACCGCCGAGAAAGGCAACATCCGCCATCGTGCCGGCGCAAGCGGCGGCGGGCGCATCGTTAGTGTCAGGTCCGGCCATGGCAGAAAGTGTTCCCCCTGTCACAAGGACGACGACAAGAGTCATTCGGATCAACCGGAACATCATGCTTGCCGGATGACCGGCCCCCTTGTTCGGACAAAGGCAGTATCGCGCGCGGCGCGGCATTCGCCAACAGGGCTGCTGTGATCCGAACGGCCCATAGCCACGAGAGGCTTTCAAGCCACGCCCGGATTTGCTCTGCTGGGCACCTGTTTCGAGGCTGTCGGGAGGACGGAAACATGACACTTCACAAAAAGCTGATGGCCGCGTTTTCCGCGCTTGTTCCGCTTGTGGTCGCACCACCCGCCGAGGCGTGGGACAATCCCTATACCGGCGTGTGGGTGGGTGAAGCCAGTTATGATGTGCCGCGCGGCTCCAACCAGCCCTTCCGGGTCGCCATCGTCATCACTGATGGCGGTGCGGCGCTGATCGATTATCAGGCCTATGGCTGCGGCGGCGAACTCATTTATCAGAGCGAGGCTGTGCCGGGCACAGCCGTCTATCTTGAGCGCCTCACCTATGGGCAGGAGAACTGCATTGATGGCGGCAAGGTAACGCTCACGGTCAACGCGAAGGGGCTTGGCTATCGTTACGCTTCACCGGACGGCATCAAGGAAGATGCAGCGGGCGGCCAACTGGATGGACGTCCGATCGGCGCCGAGCCGACGACTTGCGAGGATTGCCCGACATTCGAGCGGCTTGAGTATCACACTTGCGGCGGCATCGAAGCCGCGCGTGCGGAAGGCGGGAATGCTGACGCCCTTGCTGCCTGTTTTCGCGAGGCCGGGCGGCGCGTGATGCAATGCCGCCTGATGTGCCGACCGACAAAGTAGGTGATGGGGCGCATTGGACGGGATGGCTGCGGGCCAGACGCCCTCCTTGAATTGCGCGCAAATGCACCCATGTTGGGCGCATCCATCCTTATTGCCGAGGCATCTTCCATGATCCTTCACCGTCCTTCCGATGCGCGCGGGCAAGCCGATTTCGGCTGGCTGAAGGCGCGGCACAGTTTTTCGTTTGGCCGCTATGTTGACCGCGATCACATGGGTTTCCGCGCGTTGCGCGTCATCAATGAAGACCGGGTGGCGGGCGGTGGCGGCTTTTCGCCCCACGACCACAATGACATGGAGATCATGACCCTGATCCTCGACGGCGCGCTGCAGCATCGCGACAGCATGGGCAATGGCGCCGTCATCCGGCCTGGTGAGGTGCAGGTGATGAGTGCGGGCACCGGTGTGACGCATTCCGAGTTCAATGCGTCGGCCACAGAACCGGTGCATCTTCTGCAGATGTGGGTCCTGCCGGATCGCGCGGGTCATGCCCCGCGCTATGACCAGCGCAACTTTGCGCCGCACGAGCGCCGTAACCGCTTCCGCACGGCCGTTGCCGGGTTTGGCGAGGCGGCGGCGCTTGACGCACTGGCCGTCCATCAGGACATGCGCCTCAACATTGCCGAGTTTGATGCGGGCGCGAAGGCTTCCTATGCGCTTCGGCCCGGCCGGTTTGCCTGGGTGCAGGTGCATACAGGAACCGGCACGATCAACGGCGTTGAAGTGGCGGCGGGCGACGGGGTTGCCATTGCCGCCGAAGACGCCATCCATGTGTCGGCGAAGGATGCGTTGGGCCTTGTCGCGTTTGATCTCGCCTGAGCCCTAGAACCGGAAATAATAGAAGGGCTGCGCAAAAGGCGAACGCAAGGCAAAGGCCAGCGCAAAGGCGATGCCGATCAGCACGGCAAAGAGCCACCAGTTCATCTTCTCCACCCGATGGACCAGGTTGGTGCGGATCGCCACGAACTGGCACGCCACAATGGCAAAGAAGGCGCCCAGGGGATCAAAGGGCAGCGTAAGGGTTCCGCCCGGCGCCAGCCCGTGGCTCATCGCCAGCATGTGGCCGACCGTCCCGATGTCACTTGCCCGGAAGGCGTAGGCGACCCATGCCGTCGTATAGAGCGTGACGGCAAAGCCGAAAACGATGCGCAGCGCGCGCGGGATTTTCGTCTTGAGGCCCGACTGGTCGATCTCGCGCTGGGCGCTGATGACGATCGCATTGAAGACACCCCAGAGCACGAAAGTCCACGCCGCGCCGTGCCAGATGCCGGAAACGAGATTGACAATGAAGATGTTGCGGTGCGTTTTCCATCGGCCGCCCTTGGTGCCGCCCAAGGGCACGAAGAGATAATCCCGCAGCCAGGTGGTCAGCGAAATGTGCCAGCGCTGGCGATAATCGGCGGGGCTGACCGCCAGATGGGGCGCAAAAAAGTTCTGCGGAAAACGATAGCCCAGCAAGGCGGCCGATGCCGTGCCCATGTCCGAATAGCCGGAGAAATCGAGCAATATCTGCATCGACCAGAGAAACGACGTGCCCGCTACCGTCCATGAGGTGTAGGCGCCGGGATCGGCAAAGACAGCGTCGACATGCGGGTCGATGTTGTCGGCCAGCACCGACTTCTTCACGAAGCCGACAAGGAAAAGCAGGAGGGCCGCGCGCACCGGCACATCGGCAAATTTGCGCAGGCTGTCGAGCTGCGGCACGAACTGGCGCGCACGCAGGATGGGGCCGGCCACCAATTGCGGAAAGAAGGCAACAAATGTTGCGATGTCGAGGAAGCTCTCGCGCGCCTCGATCCGGCGCATGTAGACATCGGCGATGTAGCTCACATTGTGCAGCGTGTAGAAGCTGATGCCGATGGGCAGCATGAGGTTCAGGATGATGGGGTCAGCGGTCACACCCATCAGTGCCAAAAAGTCGGTGAGCGAGTGCGAGAAGAAGTCGAAGTATTTGAAGACGCCCAGCATGCCCACATGGAAGACGAGCGAGGGTACCAGCCACCAGCGCCGTTCAAGATCGGTGCGGGCAAGGAAAATGCCGCGCGCCACGACATGCGAAACGACGGTTGAAAGGAACAACAGCCCCAGCCAGCGCCAATCCCACATGGCGTAGAAGCCATAGGATGCGACAATCATCAGCCATTTGCGCTGCGTGTTGGAGCGCAGCAGCCAATAGACGGCAAAGAAGGCCGCAAAGAACAGGAAGTAGCGGATCTCGATAAAGAGCATCAGCGCGCGTCCCCGGACGATCCCATGCCGGGCCCGAAGCGCTCACAGAGTTCGGTGCCGAGCGCGCTGCTCAGCTTTGCCGCGCCCGAGCGGCTCAGATGCCAGGTGTCAAACCAATCTTCGGGCATGAGCGTGTCGCGGATGGCTTCGCTGTTCAGATTGAAGAATGCAACGCCCTGACGCCCGGCCTCGTCCGCCAGCACCTCTTCGCGTCCGGAAACCGACAGGGCAGGAAACGCATAAAGGCCGCTGATCCATGGTCCGGCGATTTCCTGCCGCCGCAGTTCAATGAATGCGCGCGCGCCTTCGCCGGGGCGGACCCATGAGTTGGTGTTCACCACCATATTGGCGGCCGGCGGCGAGAGGTCGTAGCTTGCTGCAATCAGCTGGCCGCCGCGCGACCAGTCGGGCTCCATGGGATCGGGACCCCTCAACGCCAGAAGTTCGATCAGCACACTTGAGGCAACGATGCGGTCAGATGCCCACAATATGTCGAGCGACAGGTCGGTCCGGTTCTCCTGTACGCGGGCGGCGGCAAACGCGTATCGCGCCACCTCACCGACCGGCAGATGTTCGACCGAGACAAGATTTGTCAGCACCAAGGGCAGAGATTCAAAGAGCACGATGCGTCGGCGCGCCGGCAGGGCTGCCAAGGCTTCGGCCATGATCTGCTCTGCGGCCCGGTCCATCATGCCGATGCCGAGATTGAGCGCCTGCCACTCGCAGCCGCCTGCCCTCGCGGCTTGCGAAAAGGCGATGGGATCAAATCCGTAAAATGTCCGGCTGGTGCCGACAAGGATCACGTCGGCGTCGGCGCCATAGGTCAGAAGCGCGTCGCGCTTTTCGCGCAAGGGTGCCGCCAGGCCTTCCGTGGTCGACAGATGGAGGAGGAACTGGGCCGTCGCCAGAAAGACCAAGGCAATCAGCGCAAAGCCGCCCGCCAGTTTCCAGCGTGGCAAGGCAGCACCCGGCTCTGTCGTGGGAAGCGGGTCCATCAGGGCCTGTCCAAGGGTGAAACCGGTTCCTGCTTTCCAAAAAATGGTACCGCCTCCCCGAATTGAACGGGGGACCTCCAGATCCACAATCTGGCGCTCTAACCAACTGAGCTAAGGCGGCATTCTTTTGGGCGGCGCACCATAGGTGCGGGGCCCCTTCCCTTCAAGGACAAATCGGGCCGGAGCGTTGGGCCTTTAACCTGCTGTTTACGCTTGTGGCAACAGGCTTTGGTGTTTGAAGGGGCCTGATTCTTTCCACCCGGTGATCCCGGTCTGCTGGAGGCCCTGCCTTACCCAACCCCCACATGGAGGGGATGATGCGCCGCATTCCTGTGACAGCCATCCTGCTTGCCGGTCTGCTTGCTTCAGGGGCCGCAATGGCCGTCGGCGGCGAGAGCGCCTATCTGGGCCTGCGCGGCAGCTTTGCGTGGACCGAAGACACGGAAACCGAGTCCACGCTCACCGGCCTTGAGATCCAGGAGACCGACACTTTCGGGGGTGGTGTGGCGCTGGGCTATGATTTCGGCACGGGCCTGCGCGTTGAAGGCGAGTTCTTTTACCTCACGACCGACGTCGACCGTTTCGAGGTGACGAAAGACCTCATCAATGTGCCCGACCTTGTCGGCGACCAGTATGACGTGAATGGCGACCTGTCGGTCGCCGCGATCATGGCGAATGTCCATTACGACATCCCGCTCGATCATTTCATGCTGAAGCCCTATGTCGGCGCGGGCATCGGGGCTGCGGCCATCATGGCGGACATGTCGTCGGCCCCCCTGCTGTTGTCATTCGACGACAATTCGTGGACGTTTGCCTGGCAGCTGATGGCAGGAATATCGGTGCCTATCGACGAGCGGCTGAATCTGTCGGCCGGCTACCGCTACTTTGCGGCCAGCGAGACGGACATTCCCGACAGCTTCGGCACCGACTACAGCTTCAGTGTGCAGTCCCACAGTTTTGACGTGGGACTGCGCTTCCAGTTCTGAGATTCAGCGCATTTCCAGTGCGGGCATGCGCGTTTCCATCATCACCGGGTCTTCGGCGGCTTCCAGTGCTGTCAGCATGTCGCGTACGCCCCTCATGTCGAGCGCTTCGGCGATGCGGGCCAGCTTCATCGACAGCGACTGCACCGACACGCTGGCCGACATGATCTGTTCCCACGCCGACATCGGCGACGGATAGACCTTTACGCGGACCGGCTGATCGGCTGCACCGCCCGACATGTCGCGGGCCTTGGCAATCGCCGCACGCAGGCCGCCGAACTCGTCGATCAGGCCAAGGCGCAACGCATCGGCACCCGACCAGACACGGCCCTTGCCGATTTCGTAACGCACCCGGTCAACCGGAATCGAGCGGCCATCGGCCACTTTCTGGGTGAAGTCCCAATAGATGTTGTCCACCTGCGTATTGAACTTTTCCCACTGCTCGGGCGTGAAGCCGGTGAATTCCGACATCGCATCCGCATTGTTGCCGACCGACAATGTGCGCGGCGACAGGCCGATGAGGTTGTAGGCGCCGGTCAGGTTGATCTTGCCGGAGAGGACACCGATGGAGCCCGTGATGGTCGCGGGCTGCGCAAAAATCCAGTCGGCATCGAGTGAAACGTAGTAGCCGCCGGACGCAGCGACCGGTCCCATCGAAATGATGACCGGCTTGCCTGCCGCGCGCGCCTTGCGCAGGGCGTCGAGGATCTGGTCAGACGCGATTGCCGAGCCGCCGGGCGAACTGACCCTGAAGACGATGGCACGGACTTCCTCGTCCTCGGTCGCGTCGCGGATCGCCTGGGCCAGCGTGTCGCCACCCATGATGACGTCGCCCGAGAAACTGGACCCCGAGTAACCGTCATTGATGCCGCCTTCGCCGCTCACAAGGGCAATGACTGTCGCGCCCGACATCGGCGCCTCGTAGGGGCTGCGCTCGCGCGCGTAATAGGCGTGGAAGTCCACCGTGTCGGAATCCGCACCCGCGCGGTCGAGCGCCGCACGCTCGGCATCATCGTCAAAGCCGGCGAAATCGACGAGCTTTGCCTCGATGGCTGTTGCGGTCGAATAGGGCCCGCCATTGATGAGTGCCTTGAAATCATCGGCGCTCATGTTGCGGGCGGCCGCCATGTCGCCCATGAGGGATTCATAGATCGAATTGATAAGGCCGCCGGTCGCCTCGCGGTGGGCGTCAGTGTAATCGGTCTCGGTGTAAACATTGGCGGCGTTCTTGTACTCGTAACGCTGCGCGAAGAAGACTTCGGCACCCACAAGATCAAAGAGCCCGCGCAGGAAGACCGTCGATGTGACGATGCCCGCCGTATTGAGCATCGAGGCGGGCTGAAGCCAGATCTGGTCGGCCGTGGTCGCGAGATAAAACTCCGACAGGCCGGTCGTATAGAAGGCCTGCGCGTGCGTGATCACGAACTTGCCCTGGGCGCGGAAACTGGCCAGCGCTGCCCGGATCTCCTGCGCGTGCGCAAAGGCAACAGAGCCGCCACCCACCCGGATGACAATACCCTTCACGCGCGGGTCACCCTCAGCGCGTTCCAGACCTTGCACCAGATCAGTGACGGCCAAAGGCGTGCTGCCGAAACCGAAAGGATTCGGCATCGGCTGGTCTGTCATCTCGCCGCGCAGATCAAGCGTAAGCACGATGGCGGGCGGCAGACCCTTGTCGGAGAGCATTCCCCACACGGATGCAACCGTGAACAGAAGGATCAGAAGCGCAATCACCGTGAAGAACACATTGATCGCGTTGCGGAACATCCGCATGACCCAGAGGAAGAACATCTTGAAGACTGCCATGAACGTGCCCTTCGGTTGCCCGTTGGTGGATGATTGTTTCCCTGAATATAGGGTAATTCGTGCCTGTCAGTCTAACAGACGCGTGATGAGGCCGCTTTCCTGCGGGGTCTGTTAACGACGAACATTGGCCAAGAGGTCCGGTTTGCCCGGCGGATTGGCCAAAAGAAAAGGCAGCCCGGGGGGTGGGCTGCCTTTCCAAAGCTCTGGAGCGCAAAGGCCCCTCAGCTTTATTCGCCAATTGCTGATCGGGGTGACCGATCAGGCCGCCTTGCGCAGGCCGGTCTTCTCAAGCATCTCCGAAAAGCCCGTGGTGATCGGCTCGAAGACTTCGCGGGTCGACTCGACGGCCATCTCGGAGACCTTGCGGGTCTGCTTCACGCCCAGCTCGAACTGGGTGCGGATGAAGTTCGCCTGGATCTCGGCGGCTTCACGCAGTGACTTGGCCTTGAGCATCTTGCGCTGGGCTTCGAACAGGCGATTGAGGTCGCTCTGCGCGAAGTCGATGATCTGCATGTTGACGTCGCGGGCGCTCGAGGTCGCAAGATCCCACGAATTGCGCAGGACTTCGGCCACATCGGTCGCGCCAATGCGCATGTCGGCAAAGCGCTCGCGCACGCCGGCAAATGCGTCCATCACGCGCTCGGCGCGCTCTTCAAAGGCTTCGCGGGCGCGCTCGATGATCGTCTCGGCGCCGTTGGCTTCAGCCTTGAACTCGGCCTTGGTTTCCTTGTTGATCTTGGCAGTCTTCGGGGCGCGCTTGGCACCGTTCTTCTTCGCAGCCATGGGTCAGTCTCCTGTCGATCGCATCGCGTTGACCGCGCGCGGGGGCGCGGGAGGATGCCGCCCCCAAATGGGCGGCGATGGGGATTTGCTACAGCAGCCTACGCTGCAATGCAATATCTATGTTGCAGTGCAGCAGAATTCAAGGGGCGGCAATCTGAAATCGGCATGAAATACTTAAAACACATTTATAACAATGAGTTACATCATATTTTTTGCCCCGGCCTTTGGATCATTCCGCGCCTCCTCATTGCCTTGCGGTGAAAAATCTTCATAATCGCCGCATAAAGTGCGGTGATTATGACCCAATACATTCACGATGAGCCCGATTGGCCTACGTTCCGCTGGGATCAAGGTGTTGTCACACCCCTGCTCGCGCAGACCGCGCATGCCCAAGGCAAGCTCCTCGGCCGCATGGAACTCTTGGGGTTTGACCCGCGCCAGGAAGCCATGCTCCGCACGCTGACGGAAGACGTACTGAAGACGTCAGCCATCGAGGGCGAAGTGCTTGAGCCACGCGAAGTGCGTTCATCGCTTGCGCGGCAACTTGGATTGGACGCAGCCGGGCTTCCGGCCAGCAGCCGCCACGTGGACGGCATTGTCGAGATGACACTCGACGCCACCGGCAATCTGGATTTGCCCCTGACCGAGGCGCGGCTGCATGCGTGGCATGCGGCACTCTTTCCCGGCGGCTATAGCGGCCTCAAACGGATTGCAACCGCAGCATGGCGCACCGACAGCACCGGCCCCATGCAGGTCGTCTCCGGACCTGTCGGGCGCGAACGCGTCCACTTTGAAGCGGTTCCGGCTGCACGCATTCCACTGGAGATCAGCCGCTTTCTTGAGGCCTTCAACCGGCCGCTCCAGCAACCTCCCATCCTTGCCTCGGCGCTGGCGCATCTGTGGTTTGTCACCATCCACCCCTACGAAGACGGCAACGGACGCATCGCACGTGCCATTGCCGACATGGCGCTTGCACGGTCCGATGGCAGCGGTCAGCGGTTCTACAGCATGTCGGCACAGATCATGGCCGAGCGCGCCGCCTATTACGCCGTGCTGGAGCAGACACAAAAGGGATCGCTTGATATCACCGGCTGGATGGTCTGGTACTGCCAATGCCTGGCGCGCGCCATTGCCAATGCCGACAAGACGCTTGGCCGGGTGCTGCACAAAGCCGTCTTCTGGCAACGCGCGCCGGTTGCCGGTCTCAATGCCCGCCAGACGCGGGTGCTCAACGCGCTGCTTGACGGGTTCGAAGGCAAGCTCACAACGTCGCGATATGCGGCGCTTGCCAAATGCTCGCAGGATACCGCGCTGCGCGACCTTGCCGAACTCGCCGAAAGCGGATTGCTCGTCAAAGGAACGTCACGCGGGCGCAGCACGCATTACACGCTGGCATCACCGCCGCCGGAGGAACACGCCTAGGCTGCCTTGCGTTTTCCGGTTGCGCGCTTGCGGGCAGCATCGGGCTTTTCCGTCGCCGCCTTGGGCTTCTTGACCGAAGACGCAGCCTTGTCGAGTTCGTCCACACTGGCCCGCAAATCGTCCATGAAGGCCTCGATATCGGGCATCAGGCTGCGGCAGGCGGTCGCTGACACCGTGATCGTGCCGTTGTAGCTGAAAATCGGAATGATGAGGCCAAGCCCGTCGAACACGGGACCGGCGCCAAATTGCGTCACGAGTTTCGCGCCGCCGCTGTAAAGCGGGAATTGCGGGCCGGGCACGTTTGTCACCACCACGTTGAACACGGGGTTATGGCGCTTGGCCGCCTCCATGCCCGTATAAAGCCGCGCGCCAAGGCCTGCGACCGCAAACGGCACGAAGTCCGACAGGTTCATCAGCGATGAGGCGCCGACCGCGCGGTGATAGTCCTTCGACTGCACCGCATCGGCATGGATTTTCTCCAGCCGCTTCATCGGCAGCTTTTCGTCCGTCGAGAGGCGGACCATCATGCCGGAAATCTGGTTGCCCATCGCGCGCTGCTCTGTGCCCGGGCGAACCGAAATGGGCGCAAAAGCGACAAGCGATTCCTTGGGCAGGTCCTTGTGCCGCTGGAGATAGCGGCGAAGGCCGCCCGAGACGATGGCCAGGATCGTGTCGTTGACGGTTGCGCCCGCAACCGCGTTCTTGATGCGCTTGACGCGCTCAAGGTCGATCATCAGGCCGCTCCAGCTGCGCACGCCCGACACCGGGAGATTGAAGCGCGTGCGCGGGGCGGTGAACGGCGCGGGCGGCGCCTTCATGCGGTGCTTTGCAAGCTCGGTGCCCAGCTTCACACCTGAACCCAGTGTTTCGCGCAGAAGGCTCGCGAACTTGATCGGGCTTGTCAGCGTGCCGCCCAGGGTGCGCATCAGCATGTCGCGGTCGGACGGGATGCGCTCGGGCTTCCACGGCTTGTCTTCCGGCACGACACGGACTTCAGGTGTGATGTCGAGAAGAGCCGCCAGCATTTCGGCACCCGACACGCCATCAATGGCTGCGTGATGCACCTTGGTGATGGTCGCAAAGGATCCGGGCGGCAGGCCGGGAATGGCATCCAGCCCTTCGACGTAGTTCATTTCCCACAAGGGCTTTGTGCGGTCGAGACCGCGCGCGAGCAGGCGTGATGTCATGGCCGACAATTCGGCCCAACCGCCCGGCTTGGGCAAGGCCAGATGGCGCAGATGATAGTCGATGTCGAAATCGGGATCTTCGATCCAGTAGGGACGGTCAAGGCCCAGCGGCACCGTCACCAGGCGCTGGCGGAATGTGCGCGCCACATGCAACCGCTTGATGACCAGCTCGCGATAGGTATCGAACGACGCCGGCGCACCGGCCGTCGAGGGGTCATAGAGGCAGACACCGGCAATATGCATCGGCGAGTTTGCCGTCTCGAATGACAGGAAGGACGCGTCGAGGCCGGAGAGCTGCTGCATGGTCTATTCCTTGATCGGGGCCGTGTTCGGCCTTGACCGGGCGTGCTTGTGCAGCCGCACACTTACGGAAGGGAAGGCGCAAAGAAAAGCGCTAAAAGCCCCGCGATGCGATCAGGTGGTGATCAGGTGGTGATCAGGCTGGGGCCGTTGCCATGCGGGCCGCACGGGATGCAGTCCGCTTGGCTGTCGCGTCGGGGTAGAAAATCGGCGCAATGAACTTGACCGGCGAGGGCAGATACTGGCGCGCGTCGAACTTTTTCCAGTCATGCGGATCGGCAGCCAGCCGGTCGCAAATTGCCAGCAGCACCACAGGGTTGACCGCCATGCCGCAATGGGACGCTACGATCTCGATATTCTCGCGTGGGGCGCCCTTCTCGAAGGTCAGGTCGGAATGGGGGATCGCCGTCAGGTCCTGGCCAACCACGCCGTCATACGGGCTGAAGATCGAGATCAGCGGCACGCCGGGCGGGGCCGGATGCAGGTTCTCATGTCCGAAATGGTGCAGCGCCTCGCCGGAGGAACGGCCCGTATAAAACTGCATGGCGACATTCACGGTGCGGTTCAGCTGATGCATCCGCTGCGGATGCATATAGGCGGGGCTGCCCAGCGTGATGACGCGATCCACATATTTGCGATGGGTGCGGGCGATCTCGCGCGCATAGATGCCGCCGAGTGACTGGCCAACCAGGGCGACCTTGCGGCCATGGCGCTGGGCCATGCGGTCGAGTTTCTCGCCCATGAGATGCGCGAGCTTTTCCACAAAGCGGTCCTGATCGGGGCCGCGATTGGTGCCAAGCCCCCAGCCTTCGGCCGGGAAGCCTTGCGCGGTCAAAAAGCGGTTGAGCGGCGAGAGCGAAATCTCAGGGCCGGAGAATCCCGGCAGGGTAAGAACAGGAAGCGTGCCATCGCCCCGCAACGCCACCTGACGCAACCAAGGCTCGGCAATGATCTTTGAGACATATTCGGTAGATGCCCAACCAAGGTCGAACATCATGCGCGCAAAATCGAGCGCCGTCCTTACAGGCATGTCCAAGTCAGGCCTCCTGGCGATCACGCACTGCACCAAAGCATATTGCCGTGCAGCAGACGCTTCGCGACTCAAAGACTAGTGCCTTCGCCTTGCCCACGTCAAAGCCTTCGCTATCAGGGGGTTAACCCAAGGTTCCCCCTTCTTTCACGGTTAACGCGGCCACAATCATGCCCCAAAGCCGTCCTTGTCCGGCCTTTGGCGGATTGGTAGGTTCCGCTCCTTTGGCGAACAAAAGGGGGTTTTCCATGACGTTCAAAGGTCTTTTCGGCTCGATGGCGGTTGCTGCCGCTCTTTTCGTGGCTGGCGGCGTGAGCCTTCAGGCTCAGGCTGATGTTCCCAAGCAGTGCGTGTACGGCCAGTGCTCGGATGCTGCCGAGCTCAAGGGCAATCCGACTTTCTCCGGCGAGGGCCGTTCTTCGACCTCGGCGGAAATGTCGGCGATGACCCGCAAAGGCGAGATGTCGGCTGACGCGTTCGCGTCCGCCTATTCCTACATCTGCCAGACGCCGTATTTCTGGTGCGAAATGGTCTCGCCGGGCCAAGTGTGGGGCGGCTGCGTCTGCTTCTACGACGGCTGGGCGTATGATGGCGTGATTGTTCCGCAGTAAGCGGCACGATTATCCGTCAGTGCACTGAACAAGTGTTGTGAACCAACAAATGTTGTGAACCTACAAGTGTTGTGAACTCAAGGGCGGCCCCGTAACGGTGCCGCCCTTTTGCTTTGCCGACGGCTGACAGGAACGCCCCCTCGCGCCCCTTCCGCTCGGGCCCAATGCGGTTAGTCTTCGGCCATGACGGAGCCGAATCAATCCATGCCGCAATATCCCGTGCCGCCGGAGATGGCGGCTTTCGTGTGTGCAGGCGGCTATCGTCTGGGCGGCGACATCACCGCGCTGCGTCGCGTACGTGATGTCGAGGCGGGGGAAGCCGTCATCTTCTATTCGGGCCGTATCCTTGAGGCTTTGTCGGCGCACGCGGTCGAGCGGCTGGAGCAGGAGGCAAGCTCCAACTGCTTTTCCAACCTTGGCGTGCTGGATGACTTCGCGATGGCACCGCGGGCCACGCTTGATCTTGCGCACGCGCTGCGCCGCCTTGCCAATCAGGTGCGCCATGTCGCGCGCGAGCCCAAGCCATGGGAGTGGAATCTCGCCGAGCTTCTGGCCGAGCGTTTCCTCATCTGGTTCTTCTATGCGTTCCCGCTCGGGCCAAGACTTGCGCGGCCGGAGGGCCGCTTTTCGCTCGACATCCATGCCGAGGATGAAACGCTGACCGCGATCCTCGACCAGCTTGAGCGGCAGGAAGACGGGCCGGGCGGCGGCTCCCTTCTGGCGTCATACACCGACGGACGCGAGCAGACGCTCGTTCATGCGCCCGCGATTGCCGCCATCGTGGCCGAGAGCTTTATTGCCGAAGGTCACACGCAAGAGGCGGAGGCGCTTCTGACCGCCGCCCTCGTCGAGGCGCCGGATGATCTGAGGCTGCGCCAATTGATGGCGCTGCAGTTCAAGCGGCGCGGTGCCATCGAGGACGCTGCCCGCATTCTTGAACGGCTCGAACGTGACGTGCCCGACGATGACGAAACGATGGGGATGCTCGCGGGACTTTCAAAATCCATCTGGCTCAAGAACCGCACCGACATGAAACCGCTGGAGCGGGCCGAACGGCTTTATCGCAATGGCTGGAAGCGCTCGAAGAACCGCAACACCTATCTTGGCGTCAATGCCGCTGCGACCGCTTTGTGGCTGGGAGCAGCCGACAAGGCGCGCGAGATGGCGCGTGATGTGCTGGCGCGCTTTACACGGCGAAACGAAATCCTGTCGCACACGGGTCAGGGTGAAGGCGTCGCCCGCAGTTTCTTTGATCTCGTGACGGAGGCAGAAGCAACATTGATCGCGGGTGACGCGCATGCAGCGCGCATCGCGTACGCCGACGCATTCAAGCGCTATCCGGGACGTCATGGCGAAATAAGCCTTGTCCGCACACAAGCCGCCATTTCCCTTGAGAAACTGGGGCTTAACCCCCTTGTCGGGCCTTGAGAATCGACCTTTTGTGCCATTTGGGCTTTGACCTTTGACGGGCGGCGTTGTTTCTATTCGCCCCTGACCGGGCGGCGTTCCGTCGGCGCGCCTGCTTTGCTCAACACCGGGGAACATCATGGGACTCAAAGTCACTTACCTTTCAGGCGACACGAAGGGCCGCGTGCTCAATTTCGACAGCGCCAAGGAAACCGTCACGTTCGGGCGCGGCGTCGGTTGCGACGTGCAGCTGCCCGAGGAGCTGACCAAGGTCAGCCACAGCCATTTCAGCCTTCAGGCCAAGCCCGGCACGGGCACCTATCAATTCGTCATCAGCCGCGAGAAGCCCGTCATCCGCCACGGCCGCGCCGTGATGGACGGCGAGGAACTGGGCGCGATGTCGGAAGTGCAGCTGTCGGATGACAGCGGCCCGCGCTTCATGATCGAACGTGTTGACGCGCGCGCATCCAACGCGCTCAAGACCGAAAAGCTCCAGACGACCACCGACATCTACGGCAAAGTGCGCACGGAAGGTTCGCGCCTGCGCATGCTGTCGATTGCCGGCGCCCTTGCGGTCGCGGTCGCGGCGGCAGGCTGGTATTTCCTGCGCGAAGACACGCAGGTGATCGCGCAGAACCAGGAGCAGACCAGCCGCCAGCTGGCCGATGCGCAGGCCGAGCTTGAGGCCATGCGCGGCGAGTTCCGCGAGCGGCTGACGGGCACGTCCACCGCCACCGGCGACTTCACGGCCGTGTTTGAGCAGTCGAAGGCCTCTGTCTATCTCGTCGTCCAGCTCGACAAGAACGGCAACGCCACCAATTCGGCAACCGCGTGGGTTGTCGCCAAGCCCGACGGACAGAAGGTGCTGGCGACCAACAGCCATGTCGCTGCGCTCTATTACGAGCTCACACAGATTCCTGAACTGGCCGGCGGCAAGCTTGTCGTGCGCTCGCAGGTGCCGCCCTATGACGAGATCGAGATCATCGAAGCGATCCAGCATCCGGGATACAACGCCTTTGACCAGATGTACCAGGCGCTGATTCCTCAGTTCAACAATGGCGAGGTCACGCCATTCTACGTGGCGCCGTCCTATGACGTCGCGCTTCTGATCGCCAAGGAGCCGGAGCGCCTTGCCGCGCCGTTGACACTGGCGACCATGGAAGAGCTGAACCAGCTGAAGCCCGGCCAGCCGGTCGCCTTCATCGGCTATCCTGCCCGTAACCTGATCGGCTTCGACATGGAACAGCCGACCTCGACGTTCCAGCAGGCCGTCATCACCTCGCTCACCAGCTTCTTCCTCACCAAGGACGAAATGGGCTCGGGCCAGTTGGTGCAGCACTCGCTTCCCGCCACTGGCGGCGCGAGCGGCAGCCCGATCTTCAATGCGGCCGGTCATGTGGTTGCGCTGCTCAATGCCGGCAATGTCGATGAAGTCGGCAATCCGTTGGCCGCACTCGTGAACTATGGCCAGCGTGCGGACCTTTTGCGCGAACTTCTGGAAGACACGGCTGCAACCCGCATGGTGGACTATCAGGCGTCGTGGCAGACCGCCGTGCAGCGTCTGACGCGCGACCTCTCGGCACAGATCGCCGATCTGGAAGCTGGCTTCCGTCAGGCCCATCCGGATGCAGCCGTGCTTCTCCAGGAGACGGCTTCCGCTGACAAGCCCGACGCCGCTTTCAACGGCGGGCAGGTGAAATGGTACGACTTCGAGCTGAAGGCCGGGCAGACCTATTTCTTCCTGGCGACTTCAGGCGCGACGCCGCGCCGTGACATCGACGTGTGGGTTATCAACCAGGCGACCGGTGACGTGATCGACAGCGACACCGCGCTGAACGGCTTTCCCAGCGTGACGATCAGCGTTCCCGCGACGACCAAAGTGCGTCTTGCGATCGTTGCCGCCGATGCCGGACCCGATGGCGCACCGTCGACCACGCCTTCGCCCTTCTCGTTCACAGCCCTTGTGGCCGGTGCACGGACGAACTGATGGTGCTCAGCGGCGCGCGGCTTCGGCCGCCGTCGCGATCGCCTCGAAACGATGCGCGGCCTCGGCAGCAGATCCGAGCCGCGCATCTTCGTTCGGGGCGAGAAGCTGGCGCACCAGATCGGCATAGGGGCCGCTCATGCTGCCCTCCCAGCCCTGCGCCTTGGCGCCAAAGAGGCGCCAGCCGCTTTTCTGCGGCAGATTGGCGATGATCTCGGGCGTGGGCCGGTCGCCATTCATCATCTCGAATGCCATGACGCCGACGGCATAAAGATCGCCGCGCGGGTCCGCTTTGCCGCCCGCCTGCTGCTCTGGCGCCATGTAGCCGCGCGTGCCGACGGGAAGGCTTGCGCCTTCCTTGAGCTTGAGGCCGGGCACATGCGAGATGCCGAAATCGACCAGCACAGGCGAGCCATCCTCGCGCAGCATGACATTCTCGGGTTTGAGATCGCGATGGACGACACCCGTGTCGTGCAATGCCGCCAGCGCATGACAGATGAAGGCAAGCGTGCGGGCACTTGCGCCCTCGCCCTTGATCGCGCCCTCGCCCATGGCCGCACGCAACGTTGATCCGGGAATGAATTCCTGCGCGACATAGGGGCTGCCCGACGCGTCGCGCCCCATTGCATAGATGCGCACGAGGCCGGGATGGCGCGCGCGCGCTGCAGCCTCGAACTCAAGGCGCATCTGGTCCAGAAGCGCATCGCGCGAGGCGCGGTCATAGACCTGATCAATCGAGAGGCGCTTGAGTGCAACCTCCCGTCCGCGCGACAGATCAAAAGCGCGGAAGACCTGGCCGAAGGCACCTGCGCCAAGGCATTCGCGCAGCACATAGCCTTCCGGTGTGCCGGACGCCGTGTCGCCCACGGTCACACCGGCTTCTTCCATCACGCCTTCGGTCAGTGACAGGCGCTCCATCGCTTCGTTCAGCTCGGCGAAATAGCGTGCAAAGCCCCGGCCACGGCAGAGCTTCATGGCGAGCATGATGGCAGCACCCGCGCGCGCTTCCTTGCCGCTTTTCACATAGGCGCGTGCAAGCGCGAGGCGCGCGCCGATCTCGAAATCCGGCATGTCGAACATGCGGTAGCCGGCGACGACTTCTTCCAGCAATTTTGCCGCTTCAGCGGGGCTTTCCTCGATCAACCATTCGGCGCGCGCGCCATTGAGAACAAGCCGCTCATATTCCGCACCATCCTTGGGGATGAGGGCGGCGGCATCATCCAGAAATGCTTTCGCCGCCGGGCGATCATTGCGCGCGAGCGCGACAAGGGCCGCATCCTTGAGGCAGAGGAATTCCTGCGCATGAAGGCCGGCCTTTCGCGCCATCGCGGTTGCGGTCGCAAGGTCAGCGGCTGCCTCGGCATGACGGCCGGCTGCGGCGCGGGTGCGGGCAATGTCGCTCAGCGTTCTCACCTGACCGCGCGCATCCGCCAATTCGACGGCCAATTCGTGGTCGCGGGCAAGGAAGGCTTCTGCATCCTCGAGGCGACCCATCTGGAGGCAGAGGCGACCAATGTTGCCCATCGTGATGGCTACGCCCATGCGGTCGCCGATCAGCGTCTTCTCGGCATAAGACCGCATGTACGACACAAGCGCATTCTCGACCGCACCCATCATGGCCTGCAATGACCCCAGCGTGTCGTGCACCTGTGCCGACCCTTCGCGCGAGGCGGACTCCGCATAGGCACGCGCGGCATGGGTCAGGCGGTCGAGCGCTGCCGGTGCATTGAGGCGATTGTATTCGGCAAAGCCCGCCAGATGCAGCGCGCGGGCGCGCAAAGTGCCGGTAGCGCCTTTATCCAGAATGGCTGATGCCGTCCTGAGCGCGTCGGCCTCGCCGCCCATTTCGCGCAAACGGATGAAGCCGCGCTCGAGGCTTGCGGCGGCTTCCAGCGCCTGGTCGCTTGCTGCGACCATGAAATCGGCATCAGCGCCGCGCATGTCGCCGGTCTGGCTGCGGGCGACGGCACGGGCAAAATGTTCCGCCGGGGTTTCCGCCTTTGCGGCCGCCAGCATGGCTGGACTATCTGCCGCCAACGCGGCATTCAATTTCTCGCCAAGGTCCGTCGTTCTGATCCACATGGTGCCTTCACTCAACGCGTGCCATGAGCCGCGGCAGGCCACCGGAGCGGGCCTTGCGCCGGGCCTTGCAGCTTTCCGCCATTCGGGCAAGCGTAGCGGGTCAAATCGCCCCCGTCATGCCCCGGCTTCATGCCCCCGAACGACCCCGCCCCGCAATCTGCCCCGCATGCTGCCCCGCATGCTGCCAATGGCCACGCCAATGACGCGGCCCGTGAAGCACGACGCCTGCTCAATGCCGGCCTCGTGTTTGCGGCACAGGATGCGGCGGCTGATGCCTTGCGGCTTCATCCCGGCCATTGGCGTCTGCGCCATATCGCGGCTCTCGCCATGGCCGAGGCGGGCGCCCGCGTGGAAGCGCTTTCAAGCCTTGAAGCTGCCGATCTGTCGTTTGGCCCGAAAGATGAGGGTTATGCCGAAATCGTCTCCTTGCGCGCGCGTATCCATAAGGACCTCTGGCGCGCCGGGCACGGCCCGCATCATCTGAAAACTGCCCGCGACCTTTATGCGCGTGCCTATGAGGCAACGGGGTCGAGCTTTGCAGGCATCAATGCGGCGGCCATGGCCTATGCAGCAGGTGATCCTGTCCATGCCGCAACATTGGCGCGCGACGTGATCGCCCGGGTTGCGTTTGAGGAAATGCCGAGCGACGCGGAAGCAGGCTATTGGCATGCCGCCACACTTGGGGAGGCAAGCCTGATCGCCGGTGAGCCTGCTGCCATTGTCGCGGGGCACTATCAGGCTGCCCACAACCTTGCCGGAACGCAATACCGCCTGACGCTTTCCTCGCGCCGGCAATTGCTGATGCTCAAGGATGCGGGCCTCACGCTGTCGCCCGAACTCCTGACGCTCCTCAAGGCGCCCAAGGTCGTTGCCTTCCTGCCGTCGCCGCAGGCTTCGCTTGGCGACGCGCAAGCGTATATCCGTGAAGCCCTCGACCGGCATGATCCGCAACTCTCATTCTCGTCGGCGGCGGATGGTGCTGATCTTGCCTTTATCGACGCGATGCTGGCGCGCAAGGGCGAGGTCAACATCGTGCTGCCGTTCGCCAAGCCGGATTTCGTGGACGCACGCATCGGCAAAGATGTGCGCACGCGGGCGCGGTTCGAGGACGCTCTGGCGCGTGCTGCCCAGGTCACTTTCGCCACTGCCGAACCGTGGCTGGAGGACGAGACGCTTTTCCGGTTTGCGGCCGAAATGGTGCGCGGCCTGGCCCGCGCCCATGCCGCCCAGCTTGGCGGCGAGTTCGTGCTGATCGGTGAGCGAGAGGAAAGCGCGGCGCCCCAAGGACCCGGACTTGCGGCAGGCAAGCGCGAGATCCGCTCGCTCCTCTTTGCCGACATTGTCGGTTACAGCCGGATGGGCGAGGAGCATATGCCCGCGTTCTCGCGCTTCCTCGGGATGGTCAAGGATGATCTTGCCAAAGCGCATGAAGCCCACGGGTTCGACGAGCCGGAATATGTGAACACCTGGGGCGATGCGGTGTTTGCCGTGATAGGCGATGTGGCGGCGATGGCGCGCTATGCCTTTGCCTTGCGCCATGCCATCGCATCCGCCAGTGACCGGCTGGAAGCGACCGCCGGACCCTTGCAGGTGCGGATCGCGCTTCACTGTGGGCCTGTCTTCCGGCTCAATGACGCCTTGACGGCGCGCGAAAATTTTTATGGCAGCCATGTCAATCGCGCCGCCCGGCTGGAGCCGCTGGCGCGGCCCGGCCAGATTCTGGCCAGTGAACAATTCATCGCGCTTCTTGAAAACCGGCACACAAAAATTCTGCCGCGCGATGCGTGGCGGGCGACCTATGCCGGGCTTCTGGAATTGCCCAAAGGTTTCGGGCGCCAGCGCGTCTATCTTCTCGACCAGAGCGGAATTGCGCCATGAGTTCAGCAGATCATCCGCGCGTCATCGGCGTCACCGGTCACCGGCTCAATGTGCTGACGGCTGAGCGCGCGGGCCAGCTTGGCGGCGAGATTGCCGCCGTCCTGACCGGGATTGCGGGCGCGCGCGCGGCCGAAATGATCCTTGTCTCATCGCTGGCCGAAGGCGCTGACCGCATTGCCGCAGACGCTGCCTTGTCGGCGGGAATGATACTTCATGCGCTGCTGCCATTTGCACGTGACGCCTATGGGCAGGATTTTGCGGGCGCAGAGTCCCAGCGCGACTATGCGCGGCTCCTTTCCCGGGCGGCGAAGATAACCGAGCGTCCCGTCGCGCGCGGTACGGCTGATATGGATGCGCGCGCCTATGAGGCGTGCGGTGCCGAGATGGTCGGCCTTTGCGACCTTCTCATCGCCGTGTGGGACGGCAAAGACGGTCGCGGCATCGGCGGCACGCGCGATGTGATTGAGATGGCGCTGCAGGCACGCAAGCCGGTCATCTGGATCGATTCGCTTTTCTGCCTGCCGCCCCTTCTGGTCAGCGCCCTGCCCGGCGGCGGACGTGCTCTGGAACGACTCGCGCCGAGTTGACGCAGCGACAATTCTGAACAGCTATTCAGATCGGCAGCGAGTGTGCCGAAAGTGAACACCGATTTACCCTGTGTTCATCGAAATGTGGCGCAAAGCGCTGCGCCGTCACAATTTCGGCCATTGCAGGCACAATTGCCCCGTTACACACGGTCCCTGCGCGGGGGTGGTGCGTTCTGCACCTGAAGTTCTTTCGGTACCAGAAGCCGGGAGAGCTCGCACGGGGGAGTTTGATGGAAGCGGCGTTTGCCGAAGTGATGGCGTACCTGCAGGAGGTGGTCACATATGTGACCTCTTCGGAGATGGGGCGCGATTTGCATGCGGTCATGGCGGAGTACTGGGCGCCGCTCCAGTTCCTCATCATGATCGTGGCGTGCGGCATTCTTGTCAGCTCGACCGACGATTTCCTGCTCGACCTCCAGTATTGGGAGATCCGGCTGTCCCGCGTGTTCAGCGCGCGCGGCACGCAGGTGACGACCGCCAGGATCGTCGCGCATCCCGAGAAGATGACCGCCGTTCTGGTGCCTGCATGGCAGGAGAGCGATGTCATCGCCAAGATGCTCATCAACTCGATCACCACGTTCGACTACAGACACGTCCACTTCTTCGTCGGCACCTACCGCAACGATCCCGAGACGGGCATCGAAGTTGACCGCGTGCGACAGCGCTTTCCCAATGTGCACCGCGCCGAAGTGGGCAATGACGGCCCATCGAGCAAGGCGGACTGCCTCAACTGGGTGATCCAGCAGGTCTTCCTCTACGAGGAAGAGCATGGCGTGAAGTTCGACATGTTCGTGATGCATGACTCCGAGGATGTCGTCCACCGGCTGGGCCTCAAGGTGATGAACTGGTTCATCGAAACCTCGGGCATGGTGCAGCTGCCTGTCCTTTCCATGAACCGGGGCTGGGCGCAGCTTGTCGCCTGCCACTACATGGATGAATTTGCCGAATGGCACAGCAAGGACCTGGTCGTGCGCTCCGCCAATTCGGGCATGACGCCCAGTGCGGGTGTCGCGACCGCCTTCAGCCGCGAGGCGATGCTGAATCTGTGCGAAGGCCGCAAGAACATGCCCTTCAACACGGACAGCCTGACTGAAGACTATGACGTCGGCCACCGCCTGAAAGAGGCAGGCTTCCGCACGCGCTTTGTCCGCTTCTGGGCGGTGGTGCCGCATTGGCGCAAGCGCTGGTTCGGCAAGCGCCTGAAGGAAACAACGCGCACCGAGCTCGTGGCGACACGCGAACATTTCCCGGAGAAAATCCGCACGTCGGTCCGCCAGAAGGCGCGCTGGATGCTGGGCATCTCGTATATGGGTTGGCAGCAGATCGGCTGGTACGGCGATCTCAAGAACCGCTATTTCCTCTATCGCGACCGCAAGGCGCTGATCACTGCGCCGATGGCGATGCTCGCCTATCTGATCGTCATCCAGTACGCGCTTTACTGGCTGCTGGTGTGGGTTCTGCCGGGCTTTGGCTATCTGCCGCCGCTGGTCGATCGCGACTGGGTGTGGACCGTCATCTACATCAATTTCTTCTTTCTGGTCGTCCGCCTTGTGCATCGCGCCTGGTTTGTGGGGCGCACCCATGGCGCCCGCTTTGCCATCCTGTCGCCGGTGCGGGCCGTCATCTCGAATTATGTGAGCTTTCTTGCCTTTGTGCGCTCGATGCGGCTCTTCGTTACCGCCAACATCCTTCGCCGCAAGATTGTCTGGGACAAGACGGAGCACACCTATCCGTCGCTTGCCGAAATCAAGCAGGGCCGCCACCGGCTGGGCGACATTCTGGCCTTTACGGCCGGGGTGACCGCAGCCCATGCCGAGGCCGCCGCCAGTGAGCAGGATAATGCCTATCGTCCCTTCGGCCTCCTGATGCTGGACAAGGGCCTTATCACCGACGAGCAGCTGGCCCAGGCCTTCGCCGAACAGTTCGGAACACCGTGGGAAAGTTTTGATCCCCTGACCGTTGATCGCCGCGTGCTCAAGAAAATCCCGCGCGAGACGGCAGCACGCTTCCTCGTCTATCCTTTGCGCAAGGCCGGTGACGAATTGACCATCGCCATGGCCGAACCCCTGTCACGCAATGACCGCATGGCACTCGAGAAGTCCGTGATCAATGGCGACGTCAAGAAGCTGAAATTCGTCTATGCGCCGCGCTCGGATGTCATGTTTGCGGTGCGTTATGGCTATATGCCCGATGCGTTCGAGGCGGAGCGTTCGACCATCGACCTGTTACGCAAGCTTGCCTTGATGAACCAGACGCAGGAGCGTGATCTGTGGCGGGCGATCCGTCGGCGCTATCTGGGCCTTGGCGACATTCTGGTCCGGCGCCGGGCCATTACCCATCGCCAGTTGACGGACGCCGTGGATGCGTTCTGGAACTCGGGCGAAGGGCGGAATCTGGGCGAATTCCTCGTCAGCAAACGTCTGGTCTCGCGGCAAAGCCTGAAGGGCGCCCTGTCGTCGCAGGCGGGGTCGCCCGTTGATGTTGTCCAAATGGCAACAGCCATGGGTATTATCCGCGATGTGGATGCAGCCCTTGTCGCCGATGCCGCACGAAACGATAATGCAACCGCCCAGACGGCATCCTGACCTTGTCCCAGGGATCAGGCCATTGGGTGAGGGGGAGACTTCCGGAGATGCGCGGTTACCGTTCACGCCTGCGGGCACAGCTTCTCGCCGCCTCGGCACTTGCTTTGCTGCCTGCCGTGCCGCTGGCCCATGCCGATGCGGCCGATGACCGGCGGATCGAAGCCAATGTGATGGCCGGCGCGGGCGATTGCGCAAGCGCCTATCCGCTCTTTCTTGAGGTTGCAGGGGAAACGGGCCTCGCGCGTGATCATCTGTCGGCTGCCAACTGCGCCACCACGCTTGGCCGCACGGAAGATGCCATCGCTGCCTATTACCGCGCGCTGGCCAAGCGCGAAGACCTTTCGCGCGACGAGCAGATTTATGCGCTGAAGGCACTTGCCTTCGAGGTCGAGAAGACCGGCCGCCATGGCGAGGCGGCAGACGCCTTTGCCCAGCTCGTTGCGCTTGAAGACACCGCAGAGAACCGCGCCTATCTCGCCCAGGCCTCGCAGCGCGCGGGACGCATTGGTGACGAAATCTCGTCCCTTGAAGCAGCCGTTGCGGCCGATCCTAGCAATCGCGACCATGTGCTCAATCTTGCCTATGCCTATCGGCGGGCGGGTCGTGACAACGATGCCGCCGCAATGTTTGCACGCGCGGCCGAACTTGATCCGGCCGACAGCGCGCCTTTGGAAGATCACGCCTATGCGCTGCGGGGAGCGGGACGCAATGACGAGGCAGCGGCAAAATTCCGCCAAGTTGTCGATGCATTGAACGCCAGCGGCGGCACAAGTGACGCGGATATCGCGCATCTCTTCCGCGTGCGGAGCGAGATCGAGGCGCTGGAGCGCGACTGGTCCACGGTTGCCTTCATCTCCTACCGCTCACCCTTTGGCGGGGCGACATCGCCCTTGCCGGAAGCAGGCCGCTCGGTCAGCCAGTTCGGCGCGGAGGCAGCCTGGCGCCCGCCCGGCATCGGCTTTGATGCGGGTCGTATTTTCGAAATCTATGGCCGGGTCTTTGGCAGCATGCAAGAAGACTCGCTGTCGCCGGATGAGGACTCGCTGCAGGCCGGCTTTGGCGTGCGCTACAAGCCGTTGGCGGATGCCGATCTGCGCTTCTCGCTCGAACGGCTCATTGCGATTGGTGACAATGCGCGCGACGCCTGGCTGGTGCGGGCGGGATATTTTTGGGGCGATGGTGTCCAGTTCGAGCCGACCAAAGACGACTGGAACTTCACCACGATCTCCCTTGATGCCGCGCACATCATTGACGATCCCGAATACACCTCACTCTATGCCGAGTTCGTGCAGGGCCATCGCTTCAAGCTTGGCGACCATAGCGCCATCAACCCGCATATCGTGATCGCGGGACAATGGCAGGACGATGATTTCGGCTCCACTTCCCGGCTTGAGGGCGGCGTCGGCGTGACGGTCTCCTTCTGGCACGACGAGGATGTCTACACGGCACCGCGCGGCCGCATCGACCTGACCGTCGAGGCACGTTTCGGCATTGCAGGCGATGGCGATGAGGACAGCGCGCTACTGGCGCGGCTTGTCTTCTTCAACTGAGAAAATCCTTTCCCGTTTCTTAATGCCGGCAGGCTGCGGAATGGTACCGGTCAGGCCAGCATTCACCATTGGTGAAGCAGCGCGCGGTTAAGGTTGCCGATGTTCAACCTTGATGGTTCCGCCTGCCATGCTGACAGCGCGCCTGCACTGGATCCTTTCCGCCATTGTCGTCGGTCTTGCGACCTTTGCCGCAGCGATGCTGGCAACCCTGTCGCTTGACTGGGAAGCATTCGTAGCCAACCCGGTGATTACGTCCTTCGTCACAGCAGGACGGATTGCTGCTGGTGCCTTAGCGGCGCATTGGGGCTTCGAGTATCTCCGCCGCAGCGTCACGGGCCGCCGGTTGGTGCAGGTCCTCATCTCGACCGCCATTGTCGGCCTTACGATATTCTCCTTTGGCGGTGTGGCATTCTTCGTCTGGTTCCGGGCGATCCCTGAGCTTGGCGCTTCTGCGGCGACACTTGCCTATGCCGGTTTCATGGCCGCAATGACAGCCATTGCGGCAGGTCATGCGGCTTGCTTCCAGGCACAGGAGCAAAAGGCGCGCGCAACCTTGTCGGCAGAGAAATCGTCAACCCGACTTGTCATCGGCGGCATACTTCTCGCGACGCTGCTGGCAACCGGATTCCAGACGATCAGCGTGGTCAACAATGTTCGCCATTGGAAAGACGTGCAGGACGCCGTCAGTGTGGGAACCCTGCTGCGGGAGCAATTGAGCGTCATCCAGTTACTTGAGCCAGGAATTGCGCCCGATACGCACGCCAACATCCTTGCCGATTTTGAGCAACGCCAGGCGCGATTGCCCGAATTCACGGCCGGGCTTGCCTTTTCCCACTCCGCCTTTGCGCTCAATGGTCTTGCCCCCTTTCGACCGGAACCGGTGATCGAGAGCGGGCAATCGTGGTGCCATGCAATCGAAGCGCTGATTGCATCACCAGAGAGCGCCCATGCGCGATTCAATGTGATGCTGCTGTCGATCCAGCTGCAAATTGTCCTTCGCGCCAACATTGATCTTGTGGACAAATATGTTGCACAGGTCGTGCCGGTCATTGCCGCCGGACAGCGGGGGCGGACGATATTCGGTCCGATCATCATCATCCTCTATGCCCTCAGCCTGCTCGTGCCGGTGCTGCAGCTTGTGGGGGCACATCAATCGCGGCTGTCACGTCTGTCGATGACGCTGCAACAAACACGCGTTCCGGTCATCCTCAGCGATGCCAAGCACAGGATCGCCTGGGTCAACAAGGCGTTTGAAGAGGTGACGGGCTTTGCCGCCGCCGAAGTGACGGGCGCCTGGGTTCCCGGCCTTCTGCAGCGCGACGAGAATGACCCGGAAACACTTGAGCGCTTCAGCATTGCACTTCGCGCCCGGAAGCCTTTTCGCGAGACCGTCTGCAATCGTCGGCGGGATGGAACACGCTACTGGATCGATCTGGATATCCAGCCGGTGTTTTCATCTGCGGGCAAGTTCGAAGGCTACCGAACGGCTGCCAGTGACGTCACCGCACTGGTCGAGGCCGCGCGCATCAGCGAAGCCAACGCGCAAGCACTTGAAGCCAGCGAGCACAAATTCCGGGCGCTTGCCGAGAATTCACCCGATGTCATCGTCAGCATGTCGGCCAACGGCGAGATCACCTATGTATCACCCGCCGTCCGTTTGTTCGGGTACGAACCGGCCGAACTTCTGGGGTTCAATGGCTATCGCCTGATCCACCCGGAAGACGCCGAGAAAACGGTGAAACGCACGCAGACCTTGCTGGCGACCGGCGAGATCGCCCCGGACAGCGAACGCATCATGCGCTACATGACACGTGACGGACGCGCGATCTGGCTTGAAAGCAGTCCAAGCATCCTGCGCGGTCCGGATGGCGCCATTACGGGCCTCACGCTCCAGATGCGCAACATTGATGACCGAAAAAGAGTCTTGGATGAGCTGGCCGAGCGCGAAGCCCTTCTGGAAAGCATCACCGGCATCTCCGGCGTCGGTGGCTGGTCGCTGGATCTTGCCACGATGCGGCCGGTCTGGTCCGCCACAGCGCGTGCCATCCATGAAGTGGACGAGCGTTTCCAGCCAACCCCGGAAGACGCGACGGGATTTTTCGCGCCTGAAGCGCAGCCCCGGATCAGGCAGGCCCTATCCGACGCCATTGCCAGCGGCAAGCCCTGGGACCTTGAACTGCCATTGTTCACCGCCAAGGGACGCAAGCTCTTTGTGCGCACGACCGGAAGGCCGGAAATGCAGGACGGCAAGACCGTCCGCCTGATCGGTGCCATCCAGGACATCACCGCCATTGAAGCCGCGAAGGCAGCCCTTGTGGCGGCGCGTGACGAGGCGCAGTCGGCACTTGCAGAGTCCGCGCGCTTCCAGGCCGCCTTGAAGGAGGAACGCAAGCGGTTGTCGAATGTCATTGAGGCCACGAAGGTCGGGTCGTGGGAAATCGACCTCGTGACAGGCAATGTCTGGATCAATGAGCGCTGGGCCGAAATGATCGGATACACGGTCAGCGAGCTCGGCCCGATGAACGTTGAGCGGCTCAAGTCGCAGATCAATGCCGATGACCTTGCCGCTGCCGACGACATCCTGAACGCACATCTGCGCGGTGAAACAGATTATTTCGAGATCGAGCAGCGAGTTTACCACAGGGACGGGCAAGAAATCTGGGTCCAGACGCGCGGCAGTGTCACGGCGCGCGCGGGCGACGGCAGCCCACTTCTGATCTCGGGCACGCGCCAGGACATCACCGCACGCAAGCTGGCTGATGACCGGATGCGGCTCCTCAATGACCGGCTTGGCCTTGCGGTCGAGGCTTCAAACACGGGCGTGTGGGAGTATGACATGAACAGCCGGGTCCTCGTATGGGACGCGCGCGTGCGTGAGCTGTTCGGTGCCATGCCCGGCTTCGTTCCGACATTCGAGGCGTGGAAAGCGCTGGTGCACCCGGACGACGCCGAGCGCACATTTTCGGACATGTACACCGCGCGGCGTGTCGGCGAGATCTGGCGCGCGCAATACCGCGTTGTCCGGCCGGATGGCACCATCCGGCATGTCCGCAATGGCGCCCGCTTCTATAAGGATGCGCGTGGTGTCGGCTGCATCGTCGGCGTGGTTTGGGACGTTACGGCCGAAGTGCGCCGCAACGAGGAACTTGACCGCAAACGCCTTGAAGCCGAATCTGCGGCCATGGCGAAGTCACAGTTCCTTGCGACCATGAGCCACGAGATCCGGACACCGATGAACGGGGTCCTGGGCATGCTTGAACTCCTGATGCGCAGCGCGCTCACCGACGAGCAACGCGGGCGGGCCGAGATGGCGCATGAAAGTGCGCAGGGGCTTCTGACCATCCTCAACGACATTCTCGACATCTCGAAACTTGAAGCCAATCAGGTCAGGATCGAGGCGCTCCCGGTTGCGGTCAGGCCGCTGGTGCAGGACGTACTCGGCCTTTTCCGCGCGCGTGCGCCGGAGAAGGGCATCACGCTCTCCTTCGATGTCGCCAAGGGCGTGCCGGAACATGTCGTCACCGACCCGACGCGGCTTCGTCAGATCCTCGTCAATCTCGTCGGCAATGCGATCAAGTTCACCGATTCAGGCAACGTGCGCATCGAAGTCGCCACCGGCAGTCCTGCGGGGCCGGGCGAATTGTGTTTCCGGGTGATGGACACCGGCATCGGCATTCCCGAGGAGGTGCGCGACAAGCTGTTCCAGCGCTTCATGCAGGCCGACAGTTCCACCACACGCAAATTCGGCGGCACGGGCCTTGGCCTTGCGATCTGCCGTCAGCTGACCGGACTTCTGGGCGGACAGATCGGCGTCGAGCCGAATCCGTGCGGCGGCAGTATTTTCTGGTTCACGATCCGCGCGCCCGAAGCAAAGGCACCAGCCTTGCCCGGCACTGCAACCAGGATTGCGCCCAAGCCTGTGCACATGGATGCAGCCGGGAGCCGTCCGCTCAACATTCTTGTGGCGGAGGACAATCTCATCAACCAGAAGATCATCCGGGCGTTTCTTGCGCCCGGACGCCACGCGATCGACATCGCCGCCAATGGCGCTGAAGCGCTCACCGCCCTTGAGCGAAAGGCCTACGACCTTGTGCTGATGGATGTGCAGATGCCCGTGATGGACGGCATCACCGCAACCAGGCTGATCCGCGAAAGCAATGCCGCGTGGAAGGACATTCCCATCATCGCACTCACCGCCAATGCGATGGCGGGTGACCGCGAACGCTATCTGTCGCTGGGCATGAACGGCTATGTCTCCAAGCCGGTCAATGTGAACAACCTGTTTGCCGAGATTGCTGCCGTCACGGCGCATCTTGCGCTTGACGATGCGGACGCGGCCGCGCGGGCCTGAGCGCCGGATCAGGCGGTCGGATCAAAGGCGGGCACACCGTCGAAGTCGCTCATGTTGCGGGTCACGACCGTGCACCCGTTGGTGATCGCCGTTGCGGCGATGATCGTGTCGAGCGCATCGCGTGGGCGTCCCTTGCGCTTGCCCTCTGCCATCAACCGGGCCCATATTTCTGCACAGGCTGCGTCAAAGGCAAGAATCCGGCCGGCAAAGAGATGGGCGGGACCAGTGGCGCCGTCAAACCATGCCGCCAGCCTTTGCCGCTTGGCGCCGGCGGGCAATTCAAGAATTCCGCGGCCAATTTCGGCCAATGTCAACGCCGCGATGAAGAGGCTTTGATCGGACTGGGCGGCGAACCAGCGTGCAACCGCCGGCAGCGGCACCTTCTGGATGGCATCGCTGACAATGTTTGTGTCGATGAGCCAACGGTTCACAGGCTGATTTTCCGGCCCGCATTGCGTTCACGAACAATGCTGATGCCCGAGCCTGCCAGCGGCGAGGCGCGCAGCGCGGCGTAAATCCGGCCCCTCGTTTCCGGTTTCGCAGGAAGGATGTCGGCAAGCTGATCGCGCAACGCCTCTTCCGCGCTGCCACCAGCCGACAATTTACGGGCAACAGCCTGCAACAACGGCCGGTCGTCCTTACGGCACAGGATTTCGCAGCGCGCCAGACCTGCCGCCCGTGTGCGCTTGCGAAACTCGGTGACGGCCTTCTTGCGCGCGCTCTCCATCTGTCGCTCCATTATTTCCGGAAATATATCCGGAAATAATGGCTCGCGCAAGATTACTCCGCAAGAACCAGTATTTTGTGTTTTCGGGAAATGGTGCCCAGGGGCGGAATCGAACCACCGACACCGTGATTTTCAGTCACGTGCTCTACCAACTGAGCTACCTGGGCGCTCTTTCAAGGCCGGTGGGCACATGGACCGCCCGGACCTTTTGGCAAGGGCGGCGTTATAGGGGGGCCATGGCTTTGTGTCCAGCCATAGAAACGGCCTGGGCCGAAGCCCTAATCGCCGGAATCCGCGTCCTTTTCCCGGTCCCCTTCCCCCTCGCTTTCCGGGGCCGGGGCGCCCGGGATCACATAGGATTCCTTGAGCCAGCGCCCGAGATCCACGTCCGCACATTTGCGCGAGCAGAAGGGCCGGAAATTCCCGACCGCCGGGCGGCGACAGACCGGGCATGGCCGCGCGGCGACCATCAGGCCGCCTCCACCGGGGTCACATCAAAGCGCATGCGCGAATAGTTTTCCCGCGCTTCGATCCGCACGGGATTGGCGACACGCGCTTTCAGGCGGCGCATGGCGCCTTCCTCCTGCGCCTTCAGCCAGCGGGCCACATCGGGCGAGGCCTGGATGAGCAACGCGCGGCCGGGATGGTGCTCTGCCTCGCGCGCGATCCGGCGCATCACTTCATTGGCGACCGTGACGATTGTCTTCACGCGCCCGCCCATCAGGCAGCCGCGATAGGGCTCGGTGAGGAATTTTGCCAATGACTCGCCCGTGCGCTTGCGCGTCATCTCGACAAGACCGAACTCCGAGAAGCCGAGGATCTGCGTGGGCACGCGATCACGTCCCAGCGACAATGCCAAGGTCTGGAGCACGGACGCGATGTGTTCGCCATCGCCCATATGGATGAAGTCGGCAACGATGAGGCCGCCAATGCCGCGCAGGCGCACCTGACGGCCGATTTCGGCAGCCGCATCCAGATTGGTGCGATAGCCGGTTTCCTCGAGGCAGGTCGCGCCGGTCAGGCTGCCCGAATTCACGTCGATGGCTGTCAGTGCCTCGGTCGTCTCGATGGTGATCCAGCCGCCACAGCAAAGCTCGACGCGGGTGTCGAGCAGGCGATCCACTTCGCCCTCAAGGCCGAAGGCATCAAAAAGCGTGCCGGGTCCTTTGAACCGCTCGATGCACTCCGCCATGTGGGGCATCGCCCGGCGGGCATAGGCAAGCGCTTCGCCATGCGCATCGGGACAATCGATGAGAACGCGCGACGTATCCGCCTTCACATTGTCGCGCAACGTGCGGGCGACAGGATCAAGGTCATGCCAGATTGTGGCGGGTGCACGGGCTGCCTGGCGCGCCGCCTCGACCTTGCGCCACTCCGCCGAGATGGACGCTGCATCGTCGCGCAATTCCTCAAAGCCGGTGCCGATGGCGACCGTGCGCACGATGAAGCCCGCGCTGCGCATGGTGCCGGGATCGTCGGCCACGCGCGCCACAAGCCCTGACAGGCGCTCGCGCTCGGCCTCGTCCTCAATCCGGCGTGATAGGGCAATGCCCTTTTGCTGCGGCACCAGGACAAGCAGGCGCCCCGGCACGGTGATGTTGGCGGATAGCCGGGCACCCTTGTCGCCAATGGGATCCTTGATGACCTGCACCAGAACCGCATCGCCCTCTTTCACGCAGAGATTGATGGGCGGCATTGCCTCGCCGTTCAGTTCGGACATCTCGGCAAGACAGCGGGCCTCGCGCGCGGACAGGAACCCTGCCCGCTCCTGCCCGATCTCGACAAAGGCAGCATCCATCGCGGGCAGCACGCGCTGCACACGACCAAGGATGATGTCGCCCAGGATGGAATGACCCGAACGGCCGCGACGGGATTCGTCTTCGCCAAGGGCGGGCACGCGCTCGACGAAGTACTCGTCGAGACGGCCATCTTCCACGACGGCGACGCGGGTTTCGCCCGGGCCGACATTGATCAGAACTTCGCTTGCCATTGTCCCGTGACAGGCAAAAGAGTGACGTTAGGTAAGGACGTTATACCGGCCTTGCGCCAAAGCCCAAGTGCTGAATTGCGCGCTGAATCGCTTGTTGATTCACGCGGCGTGAATCCGGGGGGCCGTGATCCCCAGGCCCTGCAACATCGTCACCGTTTCACTCAGCGGCAGACCGACAACATTCGTCCATGAGCCATTGATGGCCGGAATGAAGGCGGACGCAGCCCCCTGAATGGCGTAGCCACCCGCCTTGCCCAAGCCTTCACCATTTTCGGCGTAGGCGTCGATCTCGCCCGAAGTCAGGCGACGGAGCTGCACACGGGTCAGGACCGTGCGGCTGCGCAGGCGACCAGCGGGGGTTTCAATCGCCACGCAAGTCATTACCTGATGGCGGCGGCCCGACAACATGCCAAGGCAGGTCCGCACTTCACCGGCATCAGCGGCTTTGGGGAGGATGCGGCGCCCGAGCGCCACCACCGTATCTGCGGCCAGAATGACGGCGCTTGCAGCATCATCCACCATGCTGCGTGCGGCTTTTGCCTTGGTGCGCGCCATGCGCTCGGCATAGACGCTCGGCAACTCGGCCTTGAGCGGGCTTTCGTCGATGCGGGCGGCGATGATGCGGCCTGGCGTGATGCCCACTTGCTTCAACAAGGCAAGGCGGCGCGGGCTTTCACTGGCAAGGATGAGGGTGAAAGCGGGGTGCACGTCATCACTTGAAGCGGTAGGTGATGCGGCCCTTGGTCAGATCATAGGGCGTCATCTCGACCAGCACTTTGTCGCCGGTGAGCACGCGGATGCGGTTCTTGCGCATCTTTCCCGCTGTATGGGCAATCACGATATGATCGTTCTCAAGCTTCACGCGGAATGTTGCGTTGGGCAAAAGCTCCATCACGGTTCCGGGAAATTCGAGCAGTTCTTCCTTGGCCATCCGGTCCTCGATGGCGCGCGACCAGCCCCCTTTGGGGACCAAGCTGCGCGCGTAGTTCATCCATTGCGCGCGGACATTGCGCGGCGGCCGCCAAAAATCAAGCCCGCAAAGGGACTTTGGCCCGTCCCGGACCCCAAAACCCTAGCCCGAGGGCATGGCAGGCGCGGAAAACCGCGCTTTGATCCGCCGCATCAACTGGTCGCGGACAAGGCGATAGGCCTCAAGGCGCTGCTCGCGGCTGCCCTCATATGCCGTCGGATCGCCGGTCGGCCAGAATTCGGTCTCGGCGGCGAGCGTGCGGGTCAGCTCGATGGCGCTGTGATGGGCTTCAGGTGAAAGCGAGATGATGAGGTCGAACGAACTGTCCTCGAGCATCGCAAAGCTGCGCGGATGGTGGTGCGACAGGTCGATGCCAAGTTCGTCCATCACCTCGACGGCCATGGGATCAAGCTGGCCCGCGCGCACGCCGACCGAATCCACAAACACGACGCGTCCGAACAGATGGCGCATGATGCCGGCCGCCATCGGCGAACGCACGGCATTCTCCGAACACGCAAACAGCACTGCCGCCGGCAGGTCTTCGCCCGGAGCGCCGCGCATCACCTAGTCCCTCCAGTGGAGGGCGCAAAGCAGCGTGAAGAGGCGGCGCGCGGTATCGAAATCAAGGCTGATCTTGCCCTTGAGGCGCTCGCGCAGCAATTCACTGCCTTCGTTGTGCAGGCCGCGGCGGCCCATGTCGATCGCCTCGATCTGCGACGGCGCCGCATTGCGGATCGCGGCATAGTAGCTGTCGCAGACCATGAAATAGTCGCGCACGATGCGGCGGAACGGCGTGAATGACAGGATCACGCGGCCATGGGGCGCGCCGTCCATCAGGCGGATGTCGAAGACAAGCCTGCCGTCAGCAACCGAGAGATCAAGATGATAGGGGCCGCCCGCTGATCCTTCGGGCTGGAACATGTTGGCTTCAAGGAGATCAAAGACTGCAACGCTGCGCTCGTGCTCCACATCGGGACCGCGCCGGGCAATCGACTTTTCGTCGAGCACGATCTCTGCCAGACGGAAATCCGGTAAGGACGCGTCGCTCATCGCCGGTTCAGCCGGATCGTGACAGAGCGGGCATGGGCATCGAGCCCCTCTTGCGTGGCGAGCGCCGCTGCTACGGGACCGATGGCGGCCAGCGCGTCGGGCGTACAGCGCACATAGGAGGTGCGGCGCATGAAATCATGGACGCACAGGCCCGACGAGAACCGGGCACTGCGTGCGGTCGGCAGCACATGGTTGGGGCCGGCCACATAATCGCCGACGGCTTCAGGCGTATGGCGGCCCAGGAAGACTGCGCCCGCCGCATGGATGCGGGCAGCAAAGCCGTCCGGATCGGCGAGCGCCAGTTCAAGATGCTCGGGTGCCAGCTCGTTCACCAGACCGGACGCTTCGGCAAGGTCGCGCACAATGACGATTGCGCCATGGTCGCGCCAGCTGGACGTCGCGATGGCACTGCGCGGCAACGTGGCCAGCATGGCCGTTACCGCCTCATCGACGGCTGACGCAAATGCCTCATCATCGGTGATGAGGATGCTCTGGGCCGACGCATCGTGCTCGGCCTGCGAGAGAAGGTCGGCGGCAATCCATGCGGGATCGTTCTTTGCGTCGGCGACGACGACAATCTCCGAAGGCCCCGCAATCATGTCGATGCCGACATCACCAAAGACGATGCGCTTGGCAGAAGCCACATAGGCATTGCCGGGGCCGGTGATCTTGGCGACCGGCGCGATGCTGGCGGTGCCATAGGCCAATGCCGCAACCGCCTGTGCGCCGCCCATGCGGTAAATCTCGGTGACGCCGCAGAGCTTTGCCGCTGCAATCACCAGCGGATTGAGTTCGCCTTTGGGTGAAGGCACCGCCATGGCAATGCGCTTCACCCCGGCCACGCGCGCGGGCAGCGCGTTCATCAGGACCGAGCTTGGATAGGATGCGCTGCCGCCCGGTACATAGATTCCCACGGCCTCGATCGCCGACCAGCGCCAGGCAAGCTCGGTTCCGGTCGAATCCGTATAGGCCACATCGTGCGGAATCTGGCGCTCGTGAAAGGCAATGATGCGCGAGGCGGCGACTTCGAGCGCTGCAACAGCAGACGAAGGTGCGCGCGCGGCCATCGCGTCCATCTCGGCTGCGCCAAGGCGCAGTCCGGTGTCGTGCGCGTCAAAGTGGTCAAAGCGCTTTGTGTACGCCATGACCGCAGCGTCGCCCCGGGCGCGCACATCTGCGATGATGGCGCGCACCGCTGCCTCGATGTCGGGCGCAGCCTCGCGCTTGGCACCCAGAAGGGCGTCAAAGGCAGGGCGAAAGCCGGGGTCGGTCGTCTCTAAGCGGCGCGCCAATTTTCATCCATTCGCAGTTGTTGTTGGACGAATGTGGCGCTGCGGAGTCTTCCCGTCAACGTATCGCCGGGGAAGCGGAGGGCATGCTTCAGCCTCCCCTTTCATCAAAGGGGTGAGCGGAGCGCAAGGGGGTTTGGCAGAGCGAAGCGAATGCCAAAGCCGGTGGGGTTGCGGGACGCTGTATTGAACTCGTCAATGGTGCCCCCCACCCGCGATGCTTGCGCATCGCTGGCCTCCCCCAAAAAACAGGGGGAGGCGAAAGAAGGCAACCCTCACCCGTGGCTGGGCACGCCGCGCGCTGGCCAGGGATCGGAAAGATCCTCCATCACCACATCGATGCATTCCGCCGAGAGACGGATCCCGCCGTCGCCCGAGAAGACAAGACCGATGGTCGCCGTGCCGTCGGGACCGGCTTCATGGGTGAGCGCCAGCAGCGAGAGCACCGCGTCGGGCCTATCGCGTTTCAGGTTGCGCATGCCGGCCTTGAGCACGCCGTCAAAGTGAAGGCCGGTCCGCACGCGCTCTGCCGTCTTGCGGCGCGAGCCGTCCGCCAGACGCTCCCAGCGGAAACGGTTGAGCACAAGCGCAAAGCGCCGGCGGCGCGGCAGAAAGGCCATGTCGGCGATGGTCAGAACGGCGTCCTGCAGGGTGGCTGAAATCACCGACAGGTCTTCCGCGTCCTGTGCATAGAGGCGCAGGCGTCCTTCATGCGGGTGGGTAGCGTCCGGCTTTGGATGCGTCATCGATATCAATTCAATCCTTCAGGCGCGTGATGCCGGCACCGCAGGCGGTGAGCTTTCTTTCGAGGCGCTCAAAGCCCCGGTCAAGATGATAGACGCGATTGACGATCGTGTCGCCCTCGGCGGCAAGCCCTGCGATGACGAGGCTCACCGAAGCGCGCAAATCGGTCGCCATCACGGGCGCGCCCTTGAGCCGCCCGACACCATGGACAATGGCCTTCTGGCCATCCACTTCGATATGCGCGCCCATGCGGGCAAGCTCGGGCACATGCATGAAGCGGTTTTCGAAGATCGTTTCGGTGATGTGCGAAATGCCGTCTGCTGTTGCCATCAGCGCCATGAACTGCGCCTGCAAATCGGTCGGGAAACCGGGATAGGGTGCCGTCGTGATGTCGGCGGGGCGCGGCCGCACGCCGTTGCGCTTTACCTTCATGCCCTGATTGGTCGCGGTGACGGAGAGCCCCGTTTGTTCCAGAACCGGGATCACGGCGCCCAGATGATCGGGACGCGCGCCCAGAAGCTCGACCTCGCCGCCGGTCGCACCGACCGCCATGGCAAACGTGCCGGTTTCGATGCGGTCCGCCACCACGGCAAAATCAGCACCCGACAGGCGCGGCACGCCGGTGATGGCAAGGGTTGCGGTGCCGATCCCTTCGACCCTGCCACCCATCAGATTGATGAGCGTGCCCAATTCGGCAATCTCGGGCTCGCGCGCTGCGTTCTCGAGAATCGTCGTTCCCCTGGCGAGTGACGCAGCCATCATCAGGTTTTCGGTTGCGCCCACCGAGACGAACGGAAAGCTGAAACGCGCGCCCTTTAGGCCGCCCGACGCCGAAGCAACGACATAGCCATCTTCCAGCGCGATGGCGGCACCCATCGCCTCCAGCCCCTTGAGATGCAGGTCAACCGGTCGCGGGCCGATGGCGCAGCCGCCGGGCAACGAGACGCGCGCCTCGCCCCTGCGCGCGAGCAGCGGGCCGAGCACGAGAAAGCTCGCCCGCATGCGGCGCACGAGATCATAAGGAGCGGTCGTCGAATTGATCGTCCCGGCCGTCAGCACCATTGTGTGGGTGGCGGTTTCCGAGCGCTGAAAGTCGGCAGCAACACCGAGAACACCCAGGATCGCAGCGAGCTGTCCGATATCGGCAAGATCAGGCACGTTGCGGAGTGTGAGGGTCTCATCGGTCAGGAGGCTTGCCACCATCAGCGGCAAAGCTGCGTTCTTGGCCCCGCTGATATGGATGGCGCCTTCAAGGCGTGCGCCGCCGCGAATGAGAATCCGGTCCATGCGCTTCCCCCAGTGCCCCCGCAATCGTGCCGACCGGACCATCCCTGCCCTGCCAAAGAGGCTTGGGTCATAGTGGATCAGCGGCGCCTGCTCAATCAGGGATGGCGGATCAGGCACCTTGCTGATGTCGAAATCGGGGCGGCAGCAATGGGCGCTTCAAAAGAAGGCGGGGCCAAAAGAAAAGGGGCGCCACTGCGGGCGCCCCTTAACCGTAACGGCGACGCGTCTTACGGGTTCAGCGTAAAGACCGGGCCTTCGCCCTTGCCGCACACGAGGCAGCAGCTGTCGCACGAATACTGGTTGTTGGCACCGACGCCCCAATACTGGCCGCCGTCACCCGTCACCCATGCGCCGTAGCAGATCTGCTCGCCGGTGACACATTCCAGCGTGAAGGCGTGGGTGTCGTAGTCGTCCAGATTGTAAGCCTGTCCATCACCCGGCCAGGCCGCATCGCGCGCCTGCGAGTAGAACTCGACCTGGACCTTGTACTGATAAAGGCTCTGCACGCGGAACGTGACCGTGTCCGCGCTGGCCGGTGCGCTCAAGGCAAGCGAGCTTGCCAAGAATGCGATCAGCCCGAGAAAACCACTCAAGAAACGCTTTGCCATTTGTGTTCCCCTTTCGTCCGGCAATTGACGTGGAGACCATGATTGCAAAACATCGCCCCCGCGTTAAGCCCTTTTTTTCAAAGGGTTCCTGAACCGCGGGTGAATGCCATCACGGCTCGAGGGTAAAAACCGGGCCTTCTCCCTTGCCGCAAACCAGGCAGCAGCTTTCACACGAATACTGGTTGGCATAGCCGACGCCCCAATATTCCGTGCTGTCGCCTGTGACCCAGGCGCCATAGCAGATCTGCTCGCCGTAACTGCAGTCGAGATTGTAGACCTGAACCGAACCGTCATTGAGTTCGTAGGCCATGCCGTCGCCGGGCCAGGCGGCATCGCGCGCCTGCGAGTAAAACTCGATCTGCACGCGGTACTGGTAATTGCTCTGTACGCGGAATATCTGCGTGTCCGCCCGCGCATCTGCCGACGAAAGCACAAACGTCATGAAAGCGAGTGCGCCAAGGATCCAGCTGCGTGTCATGTTTTCTTCCCCCCGGAAGCTCATGTGATGACCCGAACAAGGCGATGATTTTACCCGAATTCCGATTTCCTGGCAAAGATCAGTCGCCGCCGCCGTCGCCGCCCCCGCCGCCATCATTGGCGGCGTCTTCACTTCCGCCGGGGCAGTCCTTGCCGGAGCGTTCGGCATTTTCGCCGGTATCGGCCACGGGAACGATAAGTACCGAGACCTCCTCCCCACCCGCCTTGCGGCCACGCGCCTGCGCCTTCCGGCGCTGCAGATTGGCGCGCAGGGCTTCGGCGGCACGTTTGAGGCGGTCAGTCATGATCGAGGCTCCATTGTGCCAGCGCGCGTCTTGCCGGTGAGACATTGCCAAGGCACGGCCCGAATTCAAGGCTGGCCATCGGCCTTTTGCGACCCTTGCCAACCCGGGCGCAGCCCAAGATCCTTTCTCCGCCAAGAGGGGGAGAATTTCCGGCTTTCCTGCCCCGATCCTTTTGGGCTATAGGACGCGGCGCTTTTTGACGGGACCGCTTCCTTTCCGGCCCCGCCCGCCAAAGTCCCCTTCCCGGCGCTGTGGTAGCTCAGTGGTAGAGCACTCCCTTGGTAAGGGAGAGGTCGAGAGTTCAATCCTCTCTCACAGCACCATTTCCGGTCGCAGGCCGCTTGGCACTTCGCTTAGGTTGTGGTGTCGATTCTGTCCGGACGCGCGCGCCGGGCCGCCTGCCACCCTGACATCCGGACACACGCAAGCCATGCTCGACATGCTCTCATCGCCCGAAATCTGGGCCAGCTTTCTTACCCTTGCGGCCCTTGAGATCGTCCTTGGCATCGACAATGTCATCTTCCTGTCGATCGCCTCGGGCAAACTGCCGAAAGAGCAGCAGGCGCGCGCGCGCCGCATCGGCCTTTTCCTGGCGCTGGCCATGCGCATCGGCCTTCTGCTCTCGATCACATGGGTCGCGAGCCTGACGCAACCGGCCTTCACGCTTTTCGGGTTCGAGGCCAGCTGGCGCGATCTGGTGCTCGGCCTTGGCGGACTTTTCCTCCTCTACAAGGGCACGGTCGAGGTCCATGCGATGATGGAGGGAAGCCACGATGAAGAACACGGCGCGGCGCGCGCGAGCTTTGCCGCCGTCATCACCCAGATCGTCATTCTTGATATTGTCTTCTCGCTCGACAGCGTGATTACCGCCGTCGGCATGACCAATCAGGTCGAGGTGATGATCGCGGCCGTCGTCGTTGCCATTCTGGTGATGCTGTTTGCGGCCGAGACGATTGCCGCCTTCGTCACCCGCCATCCGACGGTCAAGATGCTGGCCCTCAATTTCCTCCTGCTCATCGGCGTTGCGCTGATTGCCGACGGCCTGCACTTCCACATTCCGCGCGAATATATCTATTTCGCCATCGCTTTCTCGGCAGGTGTGGAAGCCATGAACCTCCTTGCTGCAAGTTCGCGGGCCAGACGGCGGGCCGCCAAGGCAAAGACAAGCGGGCATTGACGGTGGAGGGAACCGGCGCGTCACGCCTTTCCGATGCGTTGATGGCACTCTTTGGCAGTGCCACCGATGCGCGGATTTCCATCGGCGCGCTGCTTGAGGGGCTGGGCGCGCGCGGCTTTGGCCTGTCACTTGTGCTCTTTGCCATCTGCGCCGCACTGCCGCCGGGCATCGGTTCCCTTTTCGGGTTTCCGATCATGCTCTTTGCCATCCAGATGATGGCGGGCAAGCCGCGCCCCTGGCTGCCCCGCCGGATTGCTGACAAGACATTCGCCGTGACCGATGTGCGGCTGTTCGTGACCAAGGTGAAAAAGCCGCTCGACTTCATCGAGCGCTTCACCCGCCCGCGTCTTTCGCTGCTTACGAGCGTGACGTTCGAGCGATTTCTCGGCCTCATCATTTTCCTTCTGGCCTGCATTATCGCGCTGCCCGGCCCGCTCACCAACATGCCGCCCGCCATTGCCATCGGCATTCTGGGCATCGCCATGGCGCAGCGCGACGGGCTTCTGGTCCTGATCGGCCTGGTCGGCTCTGTCGTTGCGGCTGCCCTTGGGCTTGCCGGCCTGTCAGCCATGATTGCTGTGATCTGGATCGCCATCACAGAATTTTTTGTCAATTGATATTACTCACATCTTCGCGTGTATTGAATGATTGACTTGGGCGCCCCAACCATGGTCTCAAGCCCCTCTGACCGGAGGACCACCATTGGAGTTTGATACCAGTCTTCTGATCTACGCCCTGATCGGCTTTGGTGCGCAGCTGGTTGATGGCGCGCTGGGCATGGGCTTTGGAGTCATCTCGTCCACTGTCCTTCTGTGGAACGGTGTGCCTCCCAATGTCGTTTCGGCAAGCACCCATTCCGCCAAGCTTTTTACCAATGGTACGGCCGGGGTCTCGCACTGGGTGGCGGGCAATATCAGCCGGGCCTTGCTCATCCGGCTCTCCCTGTTCGGGATGGTTGGCGGAGTGCTCGGAGGCGTCCTTCTGGTCCATGTCGATGCCAGCATCCTGCGCCCGCTGGTGGCGGGCTATCTCCTGCTGATGGGCCTCCTCATCATCTGGCGGGCCTATCGGCGGGTCGTGGACGCACCCGACCATTCCCTCAAGGCGGCAAGGCCTGCGGGCTTCATCGCCGGCTTTCTGGATGCGGTGGGCGGCGGTGGCTGGGGACCTGTGACGACATCGACGCTGGTGGGGCGTGGCGGCACGCCGCGCTATGTCATCGGGTCGGTCACCATGGCCGAGTTCTTCGTTTCAATTGCCGTCGTCGTGACACTGGCGAGCTATGGCAGCATCGGCGACTGGAACGTGCTCGTCGGCCTTGTGACCGGCGGCGTTGTGGCGGCGCCTTTTGCGGGTTTCTCGCTCAAACGCATCCCCGCGCGGCCCTTGATGGCAGCGGTCGGTGTGCTCGTCATCGTGCTTTCGGGCCTGATGATCGTGCGGCTGTTCGGCTACGCGTAGTTGCGACGTTCGGTCAGGCCGCCTGCTTCTTTGCCCGAGCGGCTGCGATGCGGCTGCGGGCAATGGCGTCAGCGATCTCGTGCGTCGGTTTGCCTTCCGTTTTGGCGCGGGTGAAGACTTCGGTGAGGGTTGCGCCGATGCGTTCCGTCTTGGCGCGGATCTGGTCATCACTCCAGCCATAGATCTGGCCGCAGACGCGGATGATGCCGCCGCCATTGATGACATAATCCGGCGCATAGAGAATGCCGCGGTCGAGCACGCGGTAGCCGTGATGCGGACGCTGCAGCTGGTTGTTGGCGCCGCCCGCCACGATCTTCGCCTTCACCTGCGGGATCGTCGTGTCGTTCAGGACCGCACCCAATGCGCAGGGCGCATAGACATCAACATCCTCGGCGTGAATCATCTCGGTCGCGACCACGCGCGCGCCCAGACGTTCCTCGGCGCGCTTGCGGTTCTCTTCGTTTACATCGGCGATGGTGAGGACAGCGCCCGCCTCTTTCAGCATACGCGCGGCTTCAAAGCCGACATTGCCGACCCCCTGCACGGCTACGCGCAGGCCCTTCAGGTCGGCCGTGCCGAGCGCAAAGGCGACAGCTGCCTTGATGCCGGTAAAGACACCCAAAGCCGTCATGGGTGAGGGATCGCCGCCCGTCTTGCCCGGTTGGGCATAGCCCGACACATGCCTGGTAACGGTTGCGATCACTTCCATGTCGTGCTGGTCCATGCCGACATCCATGGCGGTGACATAGGTGCCGTTCAGGCGGTCAACCCTGCGGCCATGCGCGCGCATCAATGCATCTGACTTGTGCGAGCGCGCGTCGCCGATGATCACTGCCTTGCCGCCACCGAGCGGCAATTCGGCCATCGCGTTCTTGTACGACATGCCCTTGGACAGGCGCAGCGCATCGGTGAGTGCGGCTGCGGCATCGGCATAGGGCCACATGCGGGTGCCGCCGCAGGCCGGACCCAGCGTCGTGTCATGAACCGCGATGATCGACTTCAGGCCGGTCTCCGGATCAGCAAAGGCCGTAACGGATTCATGATTGTCGAAATCAGGCAGGTCAAAAAGCGTCATGGCATGAAGTCCTATTCGGCAGCGACTTTTGTGTGGTGAGCGGCGGGGCCCGCACGGAACGCGTCCATCAGCGCCTTTTCGCGCAGGCGCACCGCGGCCAGATTGCGGTCCTTGATGTGGCCATAGCCCTTGATGTCCATGGGCAGGCTCGCGATCTCGACTGCCAAGGCCTGGTTGGCCGCGTTGAGGGACACGAGCAGCCCTGCAATCCGCACCTCATATTCCTTGATGAGGGCGCGTTCGGTGCGACGCTCGTGCGAATAGCCGAAAATGTCGAAGGGCGTGCCGCGCAGGCCCTTCATGCGCGCCATCACGCGGAAGGCAACCATCATCCACGGTCCAAGCGCAATCTTCTTCGGCAAGCCGGTATCGGGATCGCGGCGGGCGACCATCGGCGGCGCCATGTGGAAGTTGAGCTTCAACTTGCCGTCAAACGTCTCAGCGAGGCGCTTCCTGAAATTGCCGTCGGTGTAAAGACGCGCAACCTCGTACTCGTCCTTGTAGGCAAGCAGCTTGTAGTAAGCACGCGCCACCGCTTCGGTGAGCGCAGTACTGCCGTTGAGTTTTGCTTCTGCCGCCTTCACGCGCCCGACCAGGGCGGCATAGCGCTGCGCATAGGCCTTGTTCTGGTAGCCCGTGAGCATCACTTCGCGGCGGCTGATGATCTCGGGCAGCGTTGTCGCGATGGGGCGCGACGCGACCTTGTCGAGACCCGCCATCGCCCGCACGCCCCCGGCATCATGGGCGGCCAGGCGGCCCAGTTCAAAGGCACGGATGTTCTTCTTCACCTCGGCGCCGTTCAGTTCGATGGCGCGCAGGACAGCGTCGCGGGCAATCGGGATTGTGCCCTTCTGCCACGCATAGCCGACCAGCATCATGTTCGAGAAGATCGCATCGCCCAGAAGGCGCACGGCCAGCTCATCAGCGGGGCTTTGCGAGAAATCGCGGCTGGCCTTCCTCAAGCGCTCTTTCATCGCATGCGCGTCATAAGCGATCGCGTTGTCCTTGATGAAGCCTGCCGTCGGCGTGAGGTCCGCATTGATGATGGCATGCGTGCGGCGGGCATCCGTCGTGTCGATGGTCTCGGGCTTGGAGGCGACAACCATGTCGCAGGCAAGCACAAGGTCAGCAGACGCCGTGGCCACGCGCGGCCCGTGGATGCGGACCTTTGATGATGCAACGCGCACGTAGGACGTGACGCCGCCACCCTTCTGGGCAAGGCCCATCATGTCGAGCACACTTGCAGCCTTGCCGTCGATATGGGCGGCCGTGCCGAGGATCGCACCGATGGAGGTGACGCCCGTGCCACCGATGCCGGTGATCACGATGTTGAACGGGTCATCCGCGAGTACCGGCAGCGCGGGCTCGGGCACGTCAAGGACCGCATCGGCGCCATTGACGGCGTTCGACTTCACCTTGCCGCCCTCGACCGTGACGAAGCTGGGGCAGAAACCCTGCACACAGGAATAATCCTTGTTGCAGCTCGACTGGTTGATCTGGCGCTTGCGGCCGAATTCGGTTTCCAGCGGTTCAACCGAAAGGCAGTTCGATTTCACCGAACAATCGCCGCAGCCCTCGCAGACTTCCTCGTTGATGAAGACGCGCTTGGGCGGGTCTTCCATCAGGCCGCGCTTGCGGCGGCGGCGCTTTTCGGCAGCACAGGTCTGGTCGTACACGAGAACTGTGACGCCCTTGACCTCTGCCAATTCCCTCTGGATTGCGTCGATGCGTTCGCGGTGCTCGACCTTCACGCCATGAGGAAGGCCTGCTGTGCCGGGATATTTTTCCGGCTGGTCCGACATCAGGATGATGCGTTCAACACCTTCGGCAGCGACCTGCGCCAGAAGCTGCGCGACCGGCAACTCGCCATCGACGGGCTGTCCGCCGGTCATCGCCACGGCATCGTTATAGAGGATCTTGTAGGTGATGTTGGCCTTGGCCGACACGGACTGGCGGATCGCCAAAATGCCCGAGTGGAAATAGGTGCCGTCGCCCAGATTGGCGAACATATGCTTGTGGTCGGTGAAGGGTTCCTGGCCGATCCATGGCACGCCCTCGCCACCCATCTGGGTGAAGAGGTCCGTCGCGCGGTCCATGCGCGTCACCATGTAATGGCAACCAATGCCGGCCATGGCGCGCTGCCCATCGGGCACTTTCGTCGACGTGTTGTGCGGGCAGCCCGAACAATAGAACGGGATGCGCTCGTGAATGGGCTTCAGGCCTTCGACCTCGCGGGCCTTGGCGATGATGACGTCGAGATCGCGCTGCATGCGCGGCGTCCAGCGGTCTTCCGGAATGAGCCGCGACAAAGCGAGTGCGATCATCGCCGGATTGAGGTCAAGGATTGAACGCAGGAGCGGCTTGCCGTCCTGATCAAGCTTGCCGATCACGCGGGGGCGGCGGCTTTCAGGCAGGTCGTAGATCGCGCTCTTGAACTGGGTTTCGATGAGGTCGCGCTTTTCCTCGATGACGAAAACGGATTCGAGGCCGTCGGCAAAGCGGCGCGCGGCATCGCGCTCCAGCGGCCAAGGCATGCCGACCTTGAAAATGCGAAGCCCGAGCTCGGCCACTTCCTTGTTGCCGATGCCGAGGTCCACGAGCGCCTGGCGCAGATCAAGATAGGACTTGCCGCTGGCCACAAGGCCGATTCGGGCGTTCGGGCTGTCGAGCACCACGCGGTTGAGGACGTTCTCGTGTGCAAAGGCAATCGCGGCATCGAGCTTGTGCTCGCGCAGCCGACGTTCCTGATCAGCAGGCATGTCGCCCAAACGGATGGAAAGGCCGCCCATGGGCATCGCAAAATTCTGCGGCATGCGGATCTGCACGCGATCGGGCGCGACATCGACGGTCGCTGACGCATCCATGTTTTCGGCAAGCGCAATCATCGCCGTCCAGGTGCCGGAGAAGCGCGACATCGCCCAGCCATAGAGTCCGAAGTCGAGCACTTCCTGGATGCCTGCCGGGTTCAGGACCGGGATTTCGGCATCCATGAAGGCAAATTCGCTCTGGCTCGGCAGCGTGGAGGATTTGCAGGCGTGATCATCGCCTGCGATCGCCAGCACGCCGCCATGGCGCGACGTGCCCGCCGCATTGGCGTGCTTGAAGACGTCACCGGTGCGGTCAACGCCGGGCGCTTTGCCGTACCACATGCCGAAGACGCCATCGAATTTCGCGCCCGGATAAAGATTGACCTGCTGCGAACCCCAGACCGCCGTTGCGCCGAGATCCTCGTTGATGCCGGGCTTGAAGACAATGTTGTGGCGGTCGAGGAATTTCTTCGCGCGCCAGAGCTGCTGATCAAAACCGCCGAGCGGCGATCCGCGATAGCCGGAAATAAATCCCGCCGTGTTGAGGCCGGCGGCCATATCGAGCTTCTGCTGCATCATCGGCAGACGCACCAGCGCCTGGATGCCGGTCAAGAAAACGCGGCCCTTTTCGACCGTGTATTTGTCGTCGAGGGTCAACGGCATGACGGTCATGCGGGGCTCCGGCAGGCTGGGAGAGTCTCAATTTAAGGTCAGCAATGTAGTCCTTTTTCCGCGTCACAAGTTTTCGAAGTCTTGTGGGGTTCCGTTCGCGGATGGCTTGGTTTGCCGCCAGAGCGAAATTTAATTTCGCGGTCAGGCGACTTGCATCGACCAGCTCGTATCGATATCATTTTGATATTATTCTGGATCAAAGGAGCGTTCCATGCACGAGTTGCACGTCAAGGCCCCGGCCGGCATTCCCATCCTGCTTCTCCATCTCCTGCTCACCATCGGCGGCGTCGCGGCGCTCGTCTATGGCATCGAGGGGCGCGAGATCGCGCCGACCATTCTTGCCGGCGTGTCGCTGCTCATCCTCTTCTTCACCTGGTTCGGTTTTTTTACGGTCGCGCCGAACGAGAGCAAGGCGCTGCAATTGTTCGGCCGCTATATCGGCACGGTGCACGACACCGGCCTGCGCTGGGCCAATCCGTTCTACACAAAGACAGCGATCTCGAAGCGCGTGCGCAATTTCGAATCGAGCAAGCTCAAGGTGAATGATCTCGACGGCAATCCCATCGAGATCGCGGCCGTCGTCGTCTGGCAAGTGGTTGATACGGCGGATGCGCTCTTCAAGGTCAATGACTACGCCAATTTCGTGCACATCCAGAGCGAGTCGGCGCTGCGCCAGATGGCGCAAAGCTATCCCTATGACTCGCACGACACCGGCCACATCTCGCTGCGCAGCCATGGCAAGGAAGTGGCCGAGCATCTGCAGCGGGAAATCCATGACCGACTGACCAGCGCAGGTGTCGAAGTGGTGGAAGCGCGCATCAGCCATCTGGCCTATGCGCCCGAAATCGCGCAAGCGATGCTGCAGCGCCAGCAGGCCAGCGCCATCATCGCTGCGCGCACACGCATCGTCGAAGGCGCAGTCAGCATGGTGCAGATGGCGCTTGAGCAGCTTTCGCAGCGCGGCGTTGTCGAGCTTGATAACGAACGCAAGGCGGCGATGGTCTCGAACCTGCTCGTCGTCCTCTGCGGTGACAAGGGTGCACAGCCGATCGTCAATTCGGGTTCGCTCTATAGTTGATCCGGAGCGCGCGCCGCCATGGCCGAGAAGAAGCCCTTCGCGCTCCGGCTCAATGCCGGGATTTTCGACGCCATGCAGCATTGGGCGGATGATGAACTGCGCAGCCTGAACGCCCAGATCGAGTTCGTGTTGCGTGAGGCCTTGCGCAAGCAGGGTCGGATGAAGGTTGAGGGGGAGAAGGAAGGCGGCGGATGAATGTGAACATTTCCGCCTCCCCTTTTAGGAAAGGGGAGGCAGAAGGTGCACGCACGAGCCCCCCTTCGCGGCGTGCGCCTTACGCGCTATAAGGCGGTCAAACTGAACACGCCGTCAGCCTGCCCCTCATAGCGAGTGCGCGCGACTGCAACGGAATTGCGATGAGAAATGCACATGCCCACTCTCAACCTTGCCGAGATGCGCAAGGCGCATCCGGATATTTCGGATGACTGGACGATCCCGCAGGACTGGGATCATTTCACCAAGGAAGACCACGACGTCTGGCGCACGCTCTACCGGCGCCAGCTTGACGTGCTGCCGGGACGCGCCTGCGACGAATTCATGGCAGGCCTCGACAAGCTGCCTTTGGGCGAGAACCGGATCCCGCGCTTTGATGACCTCAACGAGGAACTCTATAAGCTCACGCGCTGGACGGTCGTGGCCGTGCCCTCACTTGTGCCTGATGCCGCGTTCTTCGAGCATCTGGCAAACCGGCGCTTTCCGGCGGGCAATTTCATCCGCGCGCGCACCAGCCTCGACTATATCGAGGAGCCCGATGTCTTTCACGACGTGTTCGGGCATGTGCCGATGCTCGCGCTTCCCGTCTTTGCCGACTACATGGAGGCCTATGGCAAAGGCGGCTTGCGGGCGCTTTCAGAATTCGGGGCGCTTGAAAACCTTGCGCGGCTCTACTGGTACACGGTCGAGTTCGGGCTTGTTGAAACGGCCAAGGGTCTGCGCATTTTCGGCTCGGGCATCGTGTCGTCGCGAACCGAGTCAATCTACAGCCTTGAATCCCCCTCGCCCAACCGCATCCATTTCGACCTTGAGCGCGTGATGCGCACGAAGTACCGGATCGATGATTTCCAGGAGAGCTATTTTGTCATCTCCGGCTTTGCCGAATTGTTCGGCGAGACCTACAAGGATTTCGGCACGCTCTACCGCAAGCTTTCAACCGGCCCCACCCATCTGCCGGGCGATGTGCTGGCAGGCGACCGCGTGCATCACCGGGGCGACCGGTCCTACAAGCCCGGCAGCCATCAGGCGGCGTGAAAAATTCTGCTGACGCTTCCGGCGCCGCGTCTGATACATCGTCCGTCCTGAAGCGATAGTCCGGGGATGGAAATGGGCAATCTTGAAAAGGCATTGAACCTGACGCCGTCGGGTGACGGCATCTGGCATGGCCTGGCTGATCCGCACTATGAGGCCAATACCGGCATGTATGGCGGGATGACCGCCGCCCTCCTCCTCAAAGCCGTTATGTCCGAAAAGGCAGTGATCGGTACGCCCGCATCCCTCAATGTCAGCTATGTGCGTCTATTGCCGCCGGGCAGTGCGGTTGAACTGCGTACCCGCCTCCTGGGGGCCACGCGCTCCATCCAGCATTGGGCAGTCGATATTTCGGTTGCCGGCAGCGGCGACATTTCAGCGACCGCGCTTGTCGTGATGGGCTCTCGTCGGGCGGGTGATGCCCTGACCGAATTGAAAATGCCGCAAGTGGCACCACCGGAGGGCGCCGTGCAGCTGGTCGTTCCGCCTGCCACATTCGGTGTGCAATCGCCGGTGCGCATGGCGATCTGTGACTATGATGCTGCGGTTCCTGCGGGTCGCACCTATTCGGCGGGATGGATACGCGAAATTTCCGGCCGGCGCATCGACCCTATCCAGCTTGCCTATTTGTGCGACAATTTCCCGCCGCGGGCCTTCTTCCTCGGGACCGGCCCAAGGCCGTCATCGACCCTCTCCTACAACACCTATTTCATCGCGCCCGCCGACGAGATCGCAAGCCTTGGCGACGATTACCTGCTGATGGAGGCAACCGGCACACGCGGTGTCGAAGGAGCGTTCGGCACGCGCGGCAATCTGTGGTCACGTGACGGCAGGCTGATTGCCACAACCGAGCAGTTGGCGTGGTACCGCTGAGGGTGCTTGATCCGGCCGCGTAAAACGTGCGTATGAAGGGCATGACACGGTTTTTCGCCCTTCTGCTCATCCTCATCATTCCGGCCGGTTGCACAAACATGCAGCTTCAAGACGCGTTCATTTCCGAAGCGGGACTGATCGTCACCCGCGACGTCGCCTATGGTCCTGAAGCGCGGCACCGGCTTGACATCTACCGGCCGGAAAGCGGCCCGGTCAAAGGCACCATCGTTTTCGTCTATGGCGGCAGCTGGACGAGCGGCGACAAGCGCCTCTACAAGTTCATGGGCGTCGCATTGGCCAATGCGGGCTATGTGTTTGTCGTTCCCGACTATCGCTATTTTCCCGAGGTGCGGTTTCCCGGCTTCGTCAAGGATGCGGCCCGCGCACTTGCATGGGTCAACACGCATATCGGAGCCTATGGCGGACAGGGCACCGGCTTTGCGCTGATGGGCCATTCGGCGGGCGCCCATATCGGCGCGCTTCTTCTGCTTGATCCCGCATGGCTTGGCGCACACGGGCTTTCGCCCGCCGTCATCGGCGCCTATGTAGGGCTTGCTGGACCCTACACTTTCAATCCGCTGGAGATGGCGTCAACCCAGCCGATCTTCGAGACCGCGCCCGACATCGAACGCGTGCGGCCCATCAAGCTTGTGGCGGAAGCTGCCCGACGCGGCCTGCCGCCGATGCTGCTGCTGCACGGATCAACCGATACGACGGTCAACAAGCGTGCAACCGAGATGTTTGCCGAAGCGCTGCGCGATGCAGGCGTTCAGGTTGAGACCCATATCTATCCGCGCCTTGCCCATATCGGTGTCATCTCGTCGATGGTCTGGGCCTTGCGCTGGCGCGCGCCGGTCCTGAGCGATGTGGTGGCGTTTCTTTCGCACCATGCCGCTTCGTGAGGGACGGCATCAGCGCCACGCGTCCTTCGATAAGAACTCAGGATGAGGCAGGTTTGTGGATTGCAGTGATGCAGGGCGCCCACCTCCCTCATGCCGAGTGTTCATCGAGGCACGCATTACGTCAGCGCCCGCACCATGAAAAGGCGGCGGGTCATGTCGAGGCCATTTCCGGACTGGCGCTGCCAGATGCGCCGATGGTCAGGCCCCCAGAGATTTTCCGGATATTCGTCAAAACCGCAGTGCGCATAAAACGGCGCATTCCACGCGACATCGCGGAATGTCGAGAGCGTGATGCGACCAAAACCCTGCGCCTTCGCCTGCGCGCAGATCGCTTCTACCAGCGCGCGGCCGATGCCCTTGCCGCCTGCGTCTGGCACGACATCGATTTCGATGAGATGGGCGCAACCATCGGCCGTTCCCATCGCGGCAAAGCCGACAGGGTTCCCCGCGATCTCGGCCATCAGCACATTGCCGGCCGCGATGAAACTTTCCACTTCCGCATCAGGGGGCGCGTGACCATCCTCGGCCAGTTCACCAAGGCCGACATCGCGAAAGCGCACCGACGCGGCGCGTTCGATGCGGGCCATTTCGCCCGCTTCGCCCGCCCGCGCCGGCCGGATCAGGAAATCCGTCAGTGGTGGAACTCAAAGAGACCCGCCGCTCCCATGCCGCCACCGATGCACATGGTGACGACACCATACTTCGCGTTCTTGCGGCGCTGGGCTTCAAGAAGAATGTGGCCGGTCAGGCGCGCACCCGTCATGCCGAAGGGATGACCGACCGAGATCGAGCCGCCATTCACGTTCAGCTTGGCGTGGTCGATGCCAAGGCGATCCGCGCAGTAAAGCGCCTGCGAGGCAAAGGCCTCGTTCAGTTCCCACAGGTCAATGTCATCGACTTTGAGGCCGTGGCGCTGCAACAGGCGCGGCACCGCAAAGACGGGGCCGATGCCCATCTCGTCAGGCTCGCAGCCCGCGACCGCAAAGCCGCGGAAGATGCCCAGAGGCTGGAGGCCGCGCTTTGATGCCTCTTTGGCTTCCATCACGACGACAGCTGCACCACCATCGGAAAGCTGCGAGGCATTGCCTGCCGTAATGTACTTGCCTTCCTTCACCTGCTGGCCGCCCTTGAACACCGGCGGCAGGGACGCAAGACCCTCATACGTCGTCTCGGGGCGATTGCACTCGTCCTTGGTCACCACATAATCAACCTTCGACGCTTCCTTGGTGTCCTTGTTGATGACAACCATCCTGGTCGGCATCGGCACGATTTCATTGTCGAAGCGGCCGGCCTGCTGGGCGGCAGCCGTGCGGCGCTGGCTTTCAAGGCTGAAGCGGTCCTGACGCTCGCGGCTGATGCCATAACGGTCCGCCACGATTTCCGCCGTCTCGATCATCGCCATCCAGAGGGCGGGCATTTTCGCCATCAGATGTTCTTCGGTGATGCGGTGCAGGTTCATCTTGCCCGACATCTGGTTGATCGAGATCGATTCAACGCCGGCGCCGATCGCCACGTTGGTGCCCTCGGTCATGATCTGCTGGGCGGCCATCGCCACCGTCTGCAGACCCGACGAGCAGAAGCGGTTGACCGTCACGCCCGACGTGGTTGTGGGACAGCCTGCCCACATGGCGGCGAGACGCCCGACATTGCTGCCGGTCGCGCCTTCCGGCGTGCCGCAGCCCATATATACATCCTCGACATCGGCGGGATCGATCTTGGCGCGCGCAATCGCGTGCTTGATCGCATGGCCGGCCATGGCCGCGCCATGGGTGTCGTTGAAGCCGCCGCGACCTGATTTGGCAAGGCCGGTGCGGGCGGCAGAGACGATGACAGCTTCACGCATGGGTAGGCTCCTCTTTCCTGAATCAGGATCGTGTGATGTGCATTGGCTGCAAGAATAGGCGGAAGAATTGCCGGGAGTCGCGCTGAATCTTGATTGACGGAAACGTCAAGCTGGAAGGCCGGACGGGAAGCGACTAAGACGGCGGCACAACCATTGACGCAGCGGATTTGAGCCATGACGACCCCTCACGTGCCTGCCGGGTTCCAGCCGGTCGTGCCTGTCGGATTCAATGCCTATATCGGCCCCATCCTGCGCGACCCCGCGCGCAAGGCAGGCGAGGCAGGCCGCTTCCGCTTTGTGCCGGAACCGCATCATCTCAATGCCGGACACAATGTTCATGGCGGCCTTCTGATGACGCTGTGCGACATCATGCTGGGCTATACGGTCCATGAAGCGATCCCCGGCAAGGTCGCGACAACCGCAACCCTCAACACAGATTTCCTCGCGGGTGCCAAGGCGGGCGAAGTGATCGAAGGCAGCGCCGAGGTGACGCGGCTTTCCCGCAGCCTCGTCTTTGTCGGCGGCACCTTGTCGGTTGCGGGCAAGACCATCATGACGGCCAGCGGCATCTGGAAAATCATCGGCAACCGCAAGGACGCAAGCGTCCCATGAGCGACACGATGTTCGGCATCCCGATTGCCCCGTGGGCTGTCACGGATGTGCCTGTGCCGGATGGCTGGCAATTGGGCCGGGTGGTTGATCCGTTCGAGGCGTTCTGCGGTCCCTGGTTCGAGCGCGTGCGCCCCGATGGCCGCAAGGAATATGCGTTCCGCATTGACGCGCGCCACATCAACGCCAATGGCGTCTGTCATGGCGGCATGCTGATGACTTTTGTGGATGCAACGCTTGGCGTTGCGGTCTGGGAATGTGATCCCGAAGGCTTTCCCGTGACGGTTGGCCAGCAGACCAATTTCCTCAAGGCCGTGCGGCTGGGTGATCTGATCGAGGTCGCACCTGTCGTCCTGCGGCAGGGGCGCGAGATGATCTTTGCCCGCGGTGACTTTCATTGCGGCGGCACAATCATCCTCTCGGCAACGTCCTTGTGGAAATGCACCGCGCACAAGCCGAAGTCTTGACGCTTCCTTAACGGGAAATCCCTCACACGGTTAACGCGAGTGAAACGGGCGCGGCGCTATTCCTTGACGCCATGAACCGGCGACGCGCAGAACTCGTGCTTGGAACCGTGCAGCTTGGCGTGCCCTATGGCGCTGCCAATCGCAATGGCATGCCGCCGCGCGAAACCGCCATCCGCCTTTTGCGCCGGGCCGCCAGCCTTGGCATCGCAGCCATTGATACGGCGCGCGCCTATGGCGACGCGGAAAACCGCATCGGCACGGCATTCGAGGGCAGCACGCCCGTTGAAACCATCACCAAGCTCGATCCCCTGTCGCGCCTGCCCGACGATGCCTCGCCCGCCGAGGCGGAAGCCGCTGCTGATGAAAGCGTCGCGCGGTCGCTCGTCGCCCTGAAACGCACGACGCTGGATACGCTTCTTCTGCATCGCGCCAGGCATGTGACATCACATGGCGGCGCGATCTGGCGGCGCCTCAATGAGCTGCGCCAGGCGGGCGTGATTTCCCGCATCGGCGTCTCCGTGCAATCGCCGGAAGAAGCGCATCTGGCGCTTGCAGCGCCCGGTCTTGGCCACATCCAGCTGCCGTTCAACGTGCTTGACTGGCGCTGGGCCGAACGCGGCGTGATCGAAGTCCTGCGCCGGCGCGACGACGTGACGGTCCATGCACGTGGTCCATTCCTGCAGGGATTGCTCGCCTGCGATGATCCCGCCCTTTGGCCGCGTGTGCCGGGCGTCGATGCGACGCGCGTGCTTTTCACGCTCAACAGCCTTGCGCGCGCGCTCAACCGCAGAAACGCCGCTGACCTTTGCCTTGCCTATGCGCGCGGCCAGGATTTCATCCATGGCGTCGTAATCGGCATGGAGACCGAAGACCAGCTTTCCGAAAACATGCGCCTCTTCGTCGAGCGGCCGCTTTCCACCGAGGAATGCTCCATTGTTGCCAACCGGATGCCGCGTGTGCCGGTGCAATTGCTTGATCCGGCGCAATGGCCCGCGCGCGAAGCCAAAGGGAGCCAGCTGCAATGAACGCTCCCGTCGGCTCGCTCAATGCTCCGCACTTCCGGCCCGATCTTTTCCGGCTGGACGGGCGCGTCGCGCTGGTCACCGCAGGCGCCGGCCATCTGGGCGAGGCGACCGTGCGGGCGCTTTGCGAGCTGGGTGCGCATGTGCTGGTCAATGGCCGCAACGAGGAAAACCTCATTCGCTTGTGCAGCGACCTGTCTGACATCGGCCTTTCGGCTGCCCCGTGCGCCTTTGACGTGCTCGACATGGATGCGGCGCGCATTGCGCTTTCTTCAGTCGGGCGGCTGGACATTCTCGTCAACAACGCCGTCTCGATGCAGCCGGGACCGCTTGAAAGCGTCACAAAAGGCGCATTCGATACTGCCTTTTCCAGCGGCGCCTATGCGCCTTTCGAGCTGATGCGCATCGCGCTGCCTGCGCTTGAGGCGGCCGCCGCGGTGACGGGTCAGGCGAGCATCGTCAATGTCGCGTCGATGTATGGGCATGTGGCGCCGGATCCCCGCCTCTATGACGGAACACCCTTCAACAGTCCGCCGCATTATGCGGCAACCAAGGGCGCGTTGATCCAGCTGACCCGCTACATGGCCTGCCAATGGGGTGCCAAAGGCATCCGCGTCAATGCCGTCAGTCCCGGCCCCTTCCCCCGCCCTGCCATCCGCGCCCAGCACGGCGCGTTTGTCGCGCGGCTTGCCGCACGCGCGCCGATGGGCCGCGTGGGGGAAGCGCATGAGGCGGCAGCGGCCATTGCCTTTCTTGCGTCCGATGCGGCGTCGTTCGTCACGGGCGTCAACCTTCCTGTCGATGGCGGCTGGACGGCCTGGTGAGCAAGCCGGGCGGCCTGCCCCATCCTGCCGATGGAGCGTGTGATGCGCCTTCCTGAAGTGTTCAAGAACCTGCGCGGCAGGAAGTCCCCACATGGGCCGGAGATCGACGCCATGTGCGCGGTGCTTTCGCGCATGACAATTTTTGAGGACATCGGCGAGGACGCCCTGCGCGACATCTGCGGTGAACTTGACTGGTTCTGCCTGCCTGGCGGTGCCGCCCTTTCCCGCGAGAATGATGCCGAGAGCGCGATGTTTCTCGTGACCTCGGGCGCTCTTGGCGTCTATGTGGCCGATGGTGCGGGCAACGAGACAATGGTCGCCACCGTTCCGGCCGGCGAGACGGCAGGCGAGATGGCGATGATCTCGGGCGAGCCGCACTCGGCCCATCTGGTGGCGCTGCGTGACAGCGAACTCGTGCGCGTGCGCCGATCAGTCTTTGACCGGTTGACGGCAAGCCATCCCAAAATCCTCATCAATCTTGCGCGCCTTCTGGTACGCCGCCTGCGCCGCACGACGCGCAAGGTGGTGACGCATGACCGCCCGCGCTCCTATGCCATCGTTCCCCTGCATCCGGGTATCGACACGCGCGCGTGCGCGGCGGGCATCACGCGGGCGCTGGGACGCATGGGCATCAAGGTCATGCATTTCAATGCGCAGCACGCAAGCTCGGACAGCGGCTGGTTCCATCGTGTGGAGGAAGAGCACGAGCTGGTCGTCTATGAGGCGGATGCGCGCGATACGTCGTGGGGGCAGCTCTGCATCCGCCAGGCCGACAAGGTCCTGGCGCTTGTCGACACGAAAAGCGATGTCGATGGCGTGGCCGCCCAGGCCCTGCGCACGACACTGGGGCGCCGCCATGTCGCCGATCTCATCATGCTGTCTGACGACGGCACGCTGCCGGGCACGCTGGCGCGCGAATGGGCGCGCTCGCTTGGCAGTGAGCATCATCATTTCATCCGGACAGGCAACCCTGCCGATGCCGACCGCTGCGCGCGGCTGTTGACGGGTCATGCCGTCTCCATCGTGTTTGCGGGCGGCGGCGCGCGCGGCTTTGCGCATCTGGGAGTCATCCGGGCGCTGCGCCAGGCGGGCATTCCCTTCGACATGATCGGCGGCGCCAGCATGGGTGCCATCATCGGTGCGGCGGTGGCGCAGGAGTGGGACGACAAGGCGCTCTATGGAAGGTTCCGCGACAGCTTCGTCACGTCCAACCCCCTGTCCGACTACACGCTGCCGCTGGTGTCGCTGGTGCGCGGGCGCAAGGTGCGGACGCTGCTCAAGCATCATTTTGGCGAGAGCCGCATCGAGGATTCGCTGCGGCCGTTCTTCTGCGTGTCATCAAACCTGACAACGGGCGGCACGCATGTGCATCGCGAGGGGCTGATGCATCGCGCGCTGCGGGCGAGCATTTCCATTCCCGGCGTGCTGCCGCCGGTCGTCGAGGGCAAGGACCTTCTGGTTGATGGTGGTGTCACCAACAATTTCCCCGCCGACATCATGGCGCGTTACGCGCGCGGGCCGATCATCGGCATTGACGTCGGCGGCGACCATGCGTTGTCTGCCGAGTTCGACAATTATGACGAACCCTCGCTGTGGCGCCTCTTCCGCAACGGACTTCGCGGTACGCCCGGCATCGTGAGCCTGTTGATGCGCGCGGGCACGATCGGCAGCGAGGGCCAGCGCCAGCAGGCGCGCGGGCATTGCGACCTTTTGTTCGTGCCACCGCTTGACGAGGTGGGCCTTCGCCACTGGAAGCGCTTTGATGTGGCGGTCGAGAGGGGCTATGCGCACGCGATGGATGTGCTGGAGCGTCAGGGCTTGCCGCCCGCGCTAAAGGCGGTTGCTGCCTGAGGCGGTTGCCGCCTGAGGCGGCTTTGAAAGCGCGCGGCGGACGGGTTCCTCGATAAAGCGCCAGAACGCCCAAGCCAAAAGGATGAGAAGCGCAAAGCGGACGACGATGTTCACCCCCATCGCCTCCGTCCGGAACATGTTGCGCGGAATGTCGTGATTGATCTGGCCAAAGCTGTCGATCAGGAACAGCCCGATGAAATGGGTCATGTAGAGGCTGAACGATATTTTCGACAGGAAGCGCATCGGCGGCGTCGCCAGCACCCTTGCCACCCCACCCTCGTCAAACTGCAGGCTGCGGATGAAAACGGCGAGCAGAAAAACGCTCAGCGCATCGGGTGCATGAAGGTGGAAACAGGCGAGGATCGCGACCACCAGAAAGGGCTGGAGCATGGGCAATTGCCTGTCCCACCTGCCGGGATCAAGGAATGACAGGCCGCAGCCGAGCATGAAGGCGAGAAGCGCGCGCACAAAGGGAATGTCGTTCGGAGCCTGCAGATAATCGAGCCCGTAGGCGGCATGAAGGGCAATCGAAAGAACACCACCCGTCAGGATGAAAAAGGCCGCGCGCGCAGGCTTTCCCATGAAGCGCGTCAGGCGCAGCACGAATGGATAGGCGAGATAGGCAAAGAGCAGCGCCGAGATGAACCAGGACGGCACGTTCCAGACCAGCTTGTCGTGAAAACCCCAGGACTGGAGCATGAAGGCGGTCGTTGCGAGATTGACGGGATTGGCCTCGGGCCGGTCGAAAGGAGCAAAGCCCGGATCAAAGGCGCCGTTCTCCACGCCCCAGACGAGGATGAGTTCGATGACGACAAGGATCGCAAGCGTTACCAGATGCACCGGCCACAGCCGTACAAGCCGCGCGCGCATGAAGGTGCCGTAGGTGCGCGCTGAAAAGTCGGCGTCAAACAGGCGCGCCGAGGATCGCGCGATCACAAGGCCGGACAGCACGAAGAAAAGATCGACGAAGAGATAATATTTCTGGAACGCGCCCGCGAGAAAAGCCACCGGCGGATAGAAAGCGAATATTCCCTGTGCGTGATAGAGCACGATGCAGACGGCGGCGAAGCCGCGCAAGCCATCCAGGCTTGCGATCTCGCCGTTGCCGTTATTGCCGTTTGCCGTGGCCGGCAGTTTCTGCGCCATTGCCCGAGCTTCCCCCCGAAAGCGCGTTCTCGACCGACCGAATGCCCTAGACCGGCTTTCGTACCGGATAGAGATTGTCGAATTTCGGCTCGCGCTTTTCCGCCTTGGCGACGAAAGCCTCTTTCATGTCGGTTTCGGGATTATACATGCCCGCCTGCCATGTGGCGATGTAATCAAGCGAATCCGCAATCGAATGGTCGCGGGCGTGGTTGATCATCAGCTTTGATCCATGAACCGCGAGCGGCGACTTTGCGGCGATCTCGCGCGCGGTTGCCATGGCGTGGGCGAGCATCGCTTCCTGCGTATCAAAGACCTCGTTCACAAGACCGATGTCGCGCGCGCGCGACGCGGGCAGGCGGCGGCCGGTATAGGCGAGCTCGCGCACCCAGCCCTGGGGGATGAGATGGCAAAGGCGCGGGAAGGTGCCGACATCGGCGGTCATGCCGATATTGATCTCCTGCACCACGAAGAAGGCGTCGCTGGTCGCATAGCGGATGTCGCAGGCGCTGGCGAAATCAACCGCACCACCGATGCAGCCACCCTGGATCGCCATGATGACCGGCATGCGCGCCTCGTCGAGGCAATTGAAGGTCTTCTGGATATCGAGCACGATGCGCCGCATGGCAGCACCGGAGCGGCCGCGCTCGCGCTTTGGCTCTGATGCGGCAACGGGGCTTGCCGAGGTGAAGACCGAAAGGTCCATGCCTGCTGAAAAGTGCTTGCCGGTTGACGACACCACGATGCAGCGCGCTTTGGCGCCGTCATCGATGTCGCGCACGATTTCAGGCAGTTCGCGCCAGAAGCCGGGTGTCATCGTGTTGAAGGCATCCGCCCGGTGAAGCTCAAGATGGGCGACATTGTCCCTGATCGCGACCTTGAAGCAGGAGGTCTCATAGGACGTCGCGTCGGCGGGCACGGTCATGGCAATGTTTCCGGATGGGGTGTTCGTGCAGGAAATCAGTGCGCCCTTCCTATCACGGGCAGGCGGCGCGCCAAAAGGGTGACGCGCGGGAAGGCCAACGGCCCTATCCGCCCTTGCCTTTGCGCCCGGCTTTACCGCAACTTCACGCATCACCCCAAGGGAGGCAGGCCATGCCCATCAAGTACGACGAGATCATGTCGCTCAAATCCGAAGGCGACGTCTTTCACTGGTCCGAGCGCGAGTCGATCCTTTATGCGCTGGGTGTCGGCTTTGGCCGCGATCCGATGAACGAGGCCGAGCTGCCCTTCGTCTATGAGAAGGACCTCAATGCGCAGAACGTGCGCACAGTGCCGACCATGGCGACCGTCGTTGCCTGGGGACAGCGCACCATGGCGCGCTCGGGCATCAATTACCTCATGGTCGTGCATGGCGAGCAGCGGCTGACCGTGCACCGTCCTCTACCGCCGGTTGCCACCATCATTGCCGATGAGCGCGTGATCGGTGCGTTTGACAAGGGCGCGGGCAAGGGTGCTGTCATCCTCAGCGAGAAGAATTTGCGCCTCAAGGACACGGGCGAGAAACTCTGCACGCTTGTCTCAACCACATTCGCGCGTGGTGACGGCGGCTTCGGCGGTCCCAGCGAAGGCGCGCCTGCACCGCACGCCATGCCGGAGCGCAAGCCCGACGCAACCTATGAGGCTGCCACACATCAGGATCAGGCGTTTCTTTACGCGCTCTCGGGTGACCGCAATCCGCTGCACCGCGACCCCGCGATTGCCAAGATGGCCGGGTTTCCCCGCCCCATCCTCCATGGGCTGTGCAGCTATGGCACCGCATGCCGCGCCATCATTACCAATATGCTTGGCCATGATGCCACGAAGATCAAGGCATTCGACGTGCGCTTTTCGGCGCCGGTGTTTCCCGGCGAGACGATGCTGGTCGATGTCTGGAAGGACGCCAACGTCATCTCCTATCGCGCGCGGCTGAAGGAGCGCGACATTGTCGTCCTCAATAACGGGCGCTGCGTGGTGGCGTGAGCAACGCGGGCGATGCGGAGGGCTGGCCGCAGGATGCGGTCGCCGACGCGGAAGCAATGGTGGCGGCGGGACGTGCGGCCGCCGCCGTGATCGCGCTGGCAACCCATGTCGCATTGGGCAAAGGCGGCATGCGGGCGCGGCTTTCGCTGGTGCGCGCCATGCAGGCAGCGGGTGACATCGCGGGTGCGCTGCGCACCGCGCGTGACGCGTGCCAGCTCTCGCCCCAGGATCCCGATGCCGCGATCACGCTGGGCGACGCCTTCCTTGCCGCAGGCCATCTGCCCGACGCGATGGGCGAATATCAGCGCGCCGTGCGCATGATGCCGGACCACAAGGCTGCGCGGCTTGCGCTCGTTCATGGCTGGATTGAAGCGGGCGAGGCGGCGCAAGCGCGCGATGCGTTGCGCGACGCGGCGGCTGTCGGCATTGACCCGCACGAATGCGATGCGCTTTCAGCACGCATCGATACGCTTGAGGCCATGCAGCGGCGCTCGCCGCAATATGTGCGGCATCTCTTTGACCAGTTTGCCACCGACTATGACGCGCGGATGGTGCAGCTTCTGCGCTATCAGGCGCCCGCCATCCTGCTTGAACTCGCCACACTTTCGCTGGGCGGCGTTATCCCGAAGGCGCGCACGCTTGATCTGGGTTGTGGCACGGGGCTTGGCGGCGTTGCGTTCAAGCCCTTCGCATCCGCGCTGGACGGCATTGACCTTGCGCCGCGCATGATCGAGGCGGCGCGCGCCCGCAACATCTATGACCGGCTGGACGTGGCCGATATTGAAAGCGTGCTGGACGGCTCACGCCGCTATGGCCGGATCATCGCGGCCGATGTGCTGGTCTATCTCGGCGATCTGGCACCGCTTTTTTCGGGCGTGGCGCGCACGCTAGAACCGGGGGCCATGTTCTTCTTCACGGTTGAGGCCAAGACGGGCGATGATCCCGCGCCCTATGCGCTGCAGGAAACCAAGCGCTATCACCATCGCGAGGATTATCTGCGGGCGACCGCCGAGGCCGCCGGCCTTTCGGTGCGCGGGCTCCTGCAATGCACACCGCGATTCAACGCCGGCAAACCCGTGCCGGGCTTTGCGGTGGCGCTCGGGTTGGCGTGAGAGAAGAAGTTCAATCGGCGGCGGTCAGCCGTGCCTCGGCGGCGGCAATCATTTCTTTGAAGCGCGAGTCGGCGCGGATCGGATCTAGGGAGGGATCGGCTTTCGCGTGATTGAGGAAGTCTATGGATGCCGTGGCGAAGAACGGGCCGAGCAGTTCGAGCGCGGAATCGGCATCCTTGAAGTCGCGAACGGCGGCACAAGCGAAATTGTACCGCATGTTCATGTTGGCGGGATCAATGAGCAGGGCGCGGGACATCCACTCCTTGGCGCGCTCAACCTGCCCAAGAGCCGCAAGGGCGTTGCCGCAAAAGGCCATGGCAGAGCCATTGCTTTGATCCTGCGCGATCGCCTTTTCGGCGCGAGCCAATGAGATCTGCGCCGCACGACGGCGGCCTTCGTCATCACCCAACGCTGCGTAGCAACTTCTCAACATGCCCGGCGAATGGAAATCGGTTTCCATCAGCGACGTCGCTTTTTCAAAAAATCTCACAGCGTCCTCGAGGCGGCGCTGCCTGTAGTTCAGTGTGGCCGCCACCTTGTTGACCTCATAGGACTCCGGATCCAGTTTCAGGGCGACCGCGAGTTCCGTGGACGCTTCATCCCGACGCCCGGCTTCGAAGGCAATCAGGGCTTTCACGGCACGGGCTTCTGCCAGGTTGGAGTCCAAGGCCAGCGCCTGACCCGCGGATGCCAATCCACCATCGCCTTTTCCGCCAAACTGGAAGCGCTGAACGTTTTGCGACAACGCCATGAGCGCCCAGGCGCGGGCATAGCCGGGATCGATCTCAGTGGCGCGGCTGCACAGGCGAATGATCGCCTCTTCCCGCCTCACGTCTCCGTAATTGCCGGTAACGTAATACTGGCGCGCCATGAGATAGAGATTGTAGGCATCGACGCTATCCGTACCGCGCGTCTCGATTGCCCGCTTTTCTTCCGGCAACAGCTTGAGCTTCAGGGCCTTGACGATGGCTTCGGAAATCTCGTCCTGCAGCGCGAATATGTCGTTGAGGTCACGGTCATAGCGTTCTGCCCAGACATGGCCGCCGGTTGCGCCGTCGATCAACTGCGCGGTGATACGCACGCGTCCACCGGATTTGCGCACGCTGCCTTCAAGAACGTGGCTCACTTTGAGCTGACGCGCGATCTGCGGAACCTCGACGTGTTTGCCCTTGAAAGTGAACGACGTATTGCGCGCCGCGACCCAAAGCGCCGAGACTTTGCTCAAATCGGTGATAATGTCTTCGCTGATGCCGTCGGAGAAATACTCCTGCTGCGGATCGTCGCTCATATTCGCGAAAGGCAGGACACAAATCGAGAGCTTGCGGCGTTCGTCCACGTGATTGCCTTCCGGATTGCCGTGTGCGGCGGCGCGCACCGAGAAAACACGCACGGGCCGCTCGATGTTCTTGACGCTGTGCTCGCCCAAGTCTTCGAAGGTGCAAGGCATCTTGCCGTCGGCCTGCTCCTTTACCACCTGCGAAAGCGCCACGCTCCCCGCCGGTGCCAGGGTCTGGATGCGGGCGGCGACGTTGACGCCCTCGCCGTAGATATCGTCACCTTCGATGATGACTTCACCCAGATTGATTCCGATGCGGTAGCGGATGGGCTTGGCATCCGTCTTCTCCGTGGCTTCCTGGATCGCCAGGGCACAGTTGACGGCGGCAACCACGCTTGCGAACTCGACCAGCGCCCCGTCACCCATCAGCTTGAACTGCCGCCCGCCATGTTTTGCAACCTGCGGATCGAATACCGAAGCGCGATTCTGTTTCAGCCGCGCAAGCGTGCCCGCTTCGTCGCGTTCCATCAGGCTGCTGTAGCCAACCACGTCGGCGGAAAGGATGACGGTGAGTTTGCGTTGCATGGGGCGAGAGATAACAAGCCAGACGCCGCATTGCCAGTGGCCACTCGTGGCAGGTGCGGCCGCGGCGGATGGAGCTGGCGAGCACCTTATTGTCGCAAATCGTTGGGTTATTGTCATTTACGACAGCCCCGCGCGCGTGCCAGCTTGGCCCCATGGCGAAACAGACCAAGCCCGCAACGATCATCGTCCCCGAGAAGGCCGCCGCGACGCGCCGCGTGATGATGCTGGGCTATGACAATGTGCAGATTCTCGATGTCACCGGGCCTTTGGAGATCATCGCGTCAGCCAATGAGCTTGGCATTTCGCCCGCGCCTTACCGTGTGGAGCTGATCGGCGAGCGCAAAGGCGAGATGGCGACCTCGATGGGTCTTCCGCTCCTGGCCGCGCGCGGATTTTCCCAGGTCAGCGACGCCGAGCTTTCATCACTTCACACATTCATGGTCTCGGGCGGTTCCGGCACCGAGCGCGTATTGCGCGACGCGGCCTTCATGGCCTTTGTCAGGCGCGCCGTGCGGCTTGCGCCGCGCGTGGCAAGTGTGTGTTCCGGCGCGGCCATTCTTGCGGCCACCGGCGTGCTCGACGGCCGTCGCGCCACCTCGCATTGGGGCGTCGTGCCCGCGATCGCACGCGCCTTTCCCAAAGTCACCATGGAGCCGGATGCGATCTATGTGCGCGACGGAAAGTTCTGGACAAGTGCAGGCATCACGGCAGGCATGGATCTGGCCCTTGCGCTGGTCGAGGAAGATCTGGGCCACGAGATTGCGCTGCGCATTGCGCGGCGTCATGTGCTCTACATGATGCGCCCCGGCGGGCAGGCGCAGTTCAGTTCCGCGCTTGCGTCCCAGACCGCACCCAAGGGCAAGTCGGCGCGCGCCATTGCCCATATCATGCAGAATCTTGGCGGTGATCTTGGCCTGCCTTCCTTGGCCAAGGCATCTGCCATGAGCCCGCGCAGCCTGCAGCGCGCCTTTCTGGCCGAGCACGGGATTTCGCCCGCCGCCTATGTCGCCCGCGCAAGGCTTGACGCGGCAAGGCAAAAACTTTCCGAACGTACCGCCAAGATCGAGCGTATCGCCGCCCAATGCGGCTTTGCCTCGGGCGAAGTGCTGCGCCGCCATTTCCATCGCGCGCTGGGTGTCAGCCCCAGCGATTATCGCGCGCGATTCCTCACCACAAGACGGAGACCCTAGAGATGACCAGGACCGCGATCAATGTCGCCATCGTGCTGTTTGACGGCGCGGAAGAACTCGACTTTGTGGGGCCGTGGGAAGTTCTGACCATGGTCAATCCGGTGCTGGACGCTGCAGGCGCTGCCCACGGGCTTGCCGATGCGTCGCGCCTCAACTGCTTCTTCGTCAGCGAGAAGGGCGGCACCACAAAAGCATCGAAAGGCATGCGGTTGCTCGCTGACTACGCCTTCGCCGATTGCCCCAAGCCCGACATCATCCTGGTGCCCGGCGGGCAAGGCACGCGGCGCGAAGTCGATAATCCGGCCATGCTGGGCTGGATTGCGAAAGTGGCGCCCCACTGCAAATTCGTCACGTCGGTTTGCACCGGCTCGCTTCTTCTGGGTGCGGCGGGACCTGCCAAGGGCAAGGTCGTCACCACCTATTGGGCGTTTGTGAAGACACTGAAGGAGCGGGGCGACGTCAAGGACGTGCGCGATGATGTACGTTTTGTGCGCGACGGCAATGTCATCACATCTGCGGGCGTTTCGGCAGGCATCGACATGTCGCTCTATCTGGTGGGGCAGATCTATACGCCCGCCTTTGCCCGCGCCGTTCAGAAGGCGATGGAATATTATCCTGCCCCGCCCTATACGGCCGAAGCCTGAACGGCGTCTGAATGCATTCATGGTGAATTGAAGCAGCTTCAATTGACATTGGGCCAAGGCTGCGCTTTGAGTGCTGGCCATTCCGCCGGTCACATCTGGTCCATGCCATGCGCCGCTTCTTCGCCGCCTTCCTCCTCCTGTCCGCCGGGCTTTGCGCGCCCGCGTTCGCGCAGAGCGCTGACGAGTGCGTTGAGCCCTATGCGCCCTATGTCATCGACGGCGCCACGGCGACCGAAGATCAGGTCAGGGAAAACCGGCTTGATGTGATCGCGTTCCTTGGCCTCTCGGACATGTATCAGGAGTGCCTCGTGCGCCTGCTGGCGATGGAAGAAATCACGAGCAATCCTTCGGTCGTACGGGTCATCGAAGAGCGTATTGAGCGCAACCAGTTTGAGAAGGAGCGCGTCGGCGCGGAGTTCAACGCCGCCATCGCAGCCTATCGCGCCCAGCATCCCGAACCGGAGCCTGCGCCCGCGCCGCCGCCCCCTGCGACCGAAGACGCGCCTGCAAGCGGCGGGAACTGACATTTCACTGATGCCGCAGGTCCAAATGCGGCATTGATGCGGCGTCGCGCGGGTTCACGGCCCCGTGATCGACATGAACGCGCCCTTTCAGCGGCCCATTCGGCTTCGACCCTCAAGGCGTTCACACGTCCAACAAGGGGATGCATCCATGCTCCATCTGATCCGGGAAAACCGACCGCTGCGCACGGCACTTTCGGCCCTGCTTCTGTCGTCCACCGCCATGGTCGCTGCCTGCGATCGCATGACGGCCTCCAACGAAAAGCCGCGGCCCGAAGGAGAAGAGACAGGGACTGTTACAGTCAACCGCACGGTCAGCGAGCACGACGCCACAGCCGGCGTTGCTGCCATGGAACCGATGATCGCGCCTTATCCGCCGCCGCCGCCGCCTGCGCCTGGCGATGTGGTGCGCGACCAGTTTGAGGACGTCGAGCTGAACGGCGTGAAGATCGTTGCCGAGGAGCCTGTCTCCACATTTTCGGCCGATGTCGACACCGCGTCCTATGCGGTCATCCGCAACTATCTCAATTCAGGCACGCTGCCGCCGCGCGATGCGGTGCGCCCCGAAGAGATGGTCAATTATTTCGACTATTCCTACCCGCTGCCGGAAACGCGCGACCGTCCGTTCGAGCCGAACATCACGGTGATGCAGACGCCATGGAACGCGGGCACGCAGCTGGTGCATATCGGCATCCAGGGTTTTGACCTGCCGCGTGCCGAGCGGCCTGCCGCCAATCTGGTGCTGCTGCTTGACGTGTCGGGCTCGATGGATGATCCCAAGAAGCTGCCGCTCCTCAAGAATGCGATCCGCCTGATGGTGGATCAGCTGACGGCGGAGGATAGTGTTTCCATCGTCGTCTATGCGGGTGCGGCGGGCACAGTTCTGGAACCGACACCGGGCGACCAGAAGGCGCGCATCCTTGCGGCACTCGACAGTCTTTCGGCCGGTGGTTCGACGGCGGGCGGCGAAGGCATCCGCCTTGCCTATCAGCTTGCCGAGCAGACCTTCAAGCGCGACGGCATCAATCGCGTGATCCTGGCGACCGACGGCGACTTCAATGTCGGCATCACCGATCCCGAACAGCTGGAAGATTTCGTTGCGCGTGAACGCGAGACCGGCGTCACACTGACCGTGCTCGGCTTTGGCCAGGGCAATTACAACGACGCGCTGATGCAGAAGCTGGCGCAAACGGGCAACGGCAATGCTGCCTATATCGACACACTGAACGAAGCGCGCAAGGTGCTCGTCAACGAGATGGCCGGCACGCTCTTCACGATTGCGGGCGACGTCAAGTTCCAGATCGAGTTCAATCCGCAGCGCGTCGCGGAATACCGGCTCATCGGTTATGAGACGCGGCTTTTGAACCGCGAGGACTTCAACAATGACGCGGTGGATGCGGGCGACATCGGCTCGGGCCATCGTGTGACCGCGATCTATGAAATCGTGCCGGTGGGGTCGGACGCCCGTCTGACCGAGCCCCTGCGCTACCAGACCGGCAATGTGCCACCCCCGCACGCGGCGGGCGGCGAGATCGCGTTCCTCAAGATCCGCTACAAGCTTCCGGGCGAGGACGCGAGCAAGCTGATCGAACGGCCGATCACGGACCGCGACGTGGTGGGTGATGTTGCCCGCGCACCGGAAGACGTGCGCTTCGGCGTCGCGGTTGCCGCATTTGCCCAGGTGCTGCGCGGCGATCCCTATCTCTCGGACTTCGGCTATGACGCGATCGCAACGCTTGCGCGCGGTGCGCGTGGCGAGGACCGTTACGGCTATCGCTCGGAGTTCATGCAGTTGGTCGAATTGGCCAAGTCACTGCCGGCGTTGCCGCCGCTGGAGACTCATGGCGCGGGCAATTGAGGTTGCCTGATTGTGGTTGATCGCGTCCCTCTCCCCACGCTTCTTGTTGGGAGAGGGTGCGCGGCACTTTAGCCGCGCGGGTGAGGGGCAGCAGCAGCAAGTGCCAACGCCCCCTCACGAGATTTGCGAAGGCAAATCTCTGCTCTCCCCAATGAAAGATGGGGAGAGCGAAGAGAAGCATTTCGGGATTTCTCACTCCGCCGCAAGCTTGCCGTCGAGAATGCGGGCAAGGCGCACCGCATAGTCCGGGTTCTCGCCGTCGAGCAAGTCCTTGTGTTCAAGCGCGCGCGTGGCCCACATGGTGGCGCGCCCGGCATCACCCATCGCCGCACGGCATTCGGCTGCTTCCATCTCGAACCAGGGATCGCGCTTGCCATCCGCCGCCGCTGCTTCGGCGAGGCCCTCCTGCAGCGGTGCCGCCTCGGCCGCCCGGCCGAGATGGCGCAAGGCAATGCCGATCATGTGTTCGGCAATGCGCAGGGTTGCGGTCTTTGCGGGTTCTGCCGCATAGGCATCCCGCGCGGCGACGAAATGGGCGTGTGCCCTTGCATAATCGCCCTCACCCATGAAGAGCCAACCGACATTGTTGTTGAGCACACCCGCCCAGTGCATCGCGCGCGGCGAGCCCGAGCGTTCCGCCATCGCAAGGCCGCGATCAACCAGCGCGAGGCTCTCATCTCGCGGTGCGACAAGGGCCACCATGTGGAGCGCATCCAGCGTCAGATCCTCATCGCCCGCGCGGTCAGCCTCGGCCATTGCGAGATCAAAATAGGGCCGCGCGGCCTCCGGCTTGCCGGAACTGCGCAGGACCCGGCCGCGCTCTATCGCCACACGCGCGAGGAAACGTGGTCGTGCGGTGCCCAGGTCGACCGCAATGTCCAGCGTCGCCAGGGCGCCGTCATAATCACGCATCAGGCCCTGACAGCGCGCAATCTGGGTGAGGAACTCTGCCTCCAGCGCGCGGTCGCCCTGCGCGCGGGCCGAGGCGGCATGGCGCTCCAGACGGGTGCGGGAGCCCGCAGGATCAGAAAAATTGATGAGCATCGAATCAGGCGCCGGTCGTTCCAGATGGAGGCGCATTATCACTTCCGACAGGACAAGCTGCCACCGCCCCAAGGGGTTGAAAGCTGATTTTTGCACCTGCGAAGGCCCGGAATGGAGCCCTTTATGTAACAGGACTGGGCTTGCCAAGGTGCCGCAAATCAGTGTGGATTGCAGCCTGTGGCGCGGGGAGCGTCTTTCGAACCTGACAGGTGAACCATGGGCGGACTTTCTCAGACGGCGATCAAAGCCGCGATTTTCGGTACCGTTGCTGCAATCGTTCTCTTTCTCATCATGTGGTTTGTCGAAATCACATTCGTTGCCCCGATCATCCGCTGGGCGTTGCCGATCGGCGTCGGCTTCCTGGCCGTGAACTGGAAGAAGACGAGCGATCTGGTCACCAATGCCATCGAAGGCGGCGTGTCCGGCGCGATCTTCGGCATCCTTTCGCAGGTGGCGTTCATCATCCTTCTCCTGATCCTCACCGGCGTTTTCATGTTCCCGTTCGTGGACTTCCTTGTCAGCATCCTGATCGCGGCGGCGCTTGCAGCCGTCGGCGGCGTGCTGGCCGGCATGATGGGCTGACACCAAGTCTTGACGTTACGTTTGCCGCTTCGCGCGGCAAAACAAGCGGGGGCAGGCACAACGCCTGCCCCTTTGCTTTGTGCGCATGAGGTGCCAGAGTTTCGGCCAGCCCCTCACCCTTCGCTGCGGCCAAGCCCCATGCCCGTCCCCCATGCCCGTCATTGAAAGCGCCATCGACACGAAGGCGGCCGCCTTTGCCCAGAACCAGACGCAGCAGCTCGCGCTGCTCGCGGACGTGCGGGGGCTGGAAGCAAAGATAAGGGCGCACTCCGAAAGGAGCCGGGCGAAGTTTTCAGCGCGCGGACAATTGCCGCCGCGCGACCGCATCGACCTCATCCTTGATCGCGGCACACCCTTCATCGAACTCTCGACCCTTGCCGGGCTTGGCATGCATGACGACGACGGCAAGGACAATGTCTTTGGCGGCGGCAATATCGCGGGCATCGGGGTCATCGGCGGGGTCACCTGCGTCGTCAGCGCCTCTGACAGTGCGATCAAGGGTGGTGCCGCCACACCCATGGGCCTGGAGAAAGGCCTGCGCGTGCAGGAAATCGCGCTGAAGCAGAAATTGCCCTATGTGCAGATGGTCGAAAGTGCGGGCGCCAATCTGCTGCGGCAATCAGAATTGTTCATCAAGGGCGGACGCAGCTTTGCCAATCTGGCACGGCTGTCGGCGGCGGGCATTCCCGTCATTTCGCTGGTGCATGGAAGCTCGACAGCGGGCGGCGCCTATCAGCCGGGCCTGTCGGATCATGTGATCGTGGTGCGCGGCCGCTCGAAAATCTTTCTGGCGGGGCCGCCTCTCCTCAAGGCAGCGACAGGCGAGATCGCCACCGACGAAGACCTTGGCGGCGCGGAGATGCATTATCACATCTCGGGCCTTGCCGAATACATGGCCGAGGACGACGCCGACGGCATCCGCATCGCGCGCGAAGTGATGGCCAAGCTCAATTATGGCGGGTTTGCGCGTGACACAAATTTCGCGCCGCCGCGTTATTCTGCCGACGAGCTCTTGGGCGTGGTTCCGGTTGACTACCGCAAGCCCTATGACGTGCGCGAAGTGATTGCGCGCATCGTGGATGATTCCGACTTCCTCGACTTCAAGCCCGCTTTCGGCCCGCACACAGTCGTCGGGCGCGCGGCGATCGAAGGCCATCCCGTCGGCATTATCGGCAATAATGGCCCCATCGATACGGATGGCGCCGCCAAAGCGGCCCAATTCATCCAGATGTGCACGCAGACGGGCGTGGCGCTTTTGTTCCTTCAGAACACCACCGGCTATCTGGTCGGGCGGCAGGCGGAGGAAAACGGCATCGTCAAGCATGGCTCGAAGATGATCCAGTCGGTTGCCAATGCGGCCGTTCCCAAGATCACGCTTCATATCGGCGGCTCGTTCGGCGCGGGCAATTACGGCATGTGCGGGCGCGCCTTTGATCCAGACTTCATCTTTGCCTGGCCGAACAACCGTGTCTCGGTGATGGGCGGCGATCAGGCTGCCAAGGTGATGACCATCATTGCCGAAGAGGGTGCCAGGCGCGCGGGCAAGGAGATTGACCACGCGGCGCTTGATGCGCAGGCAAAGTTCATCGTCGATCTCTATGACAAAGAATCGACCGCCCATTTCGCGACGGCGCGGCTGTGGGACGACGGCATCATTGATCCGCGTGACAGCCGCAAGGTCGTGGGCTTCTGCCTTTCCATCTGCCGCGAGGCGCGGATGCGCCAGCTCCATCCCAGCTCCTTCGGCGTTGCCAGAATGTGATGCAAATGAAACTGACCGACCAGCACCGCGCCCTGAAGGAAAGCGTGCGCAAATTCATCGATGCAGAGATCAATCCCCATGTCGATGCATGGGAGAAGGCGGGGCGTTTTCCGGCCCATGAAGTCTTCGGCAAGATGGGTGCGCTCGGCCTTCTGGGCATCAACAAGCCGGAGCAATTCGGCGGGCTTGGCCTTGATTATTCCTATGCGGCCGTTTTCAGCGAGGCGCTGGGCTCCATCCATTGCGGCGGCGTGCCCATGGCGATTGCCGTGCAGACGGAAATGGCGACGCCCGCCCTTGCGCGCTTTGGCAGCGATCATGTGCGGGAGGAATTTTTGCGCCCGTCCATCGAAGGGCGCTATGTGGCGTGTCTGGGCGTCTCGGAAGTGGGAGCGGGCAGCGACGTTGCCGCGATCCGCACCGTCGCGCGCAGGGATGGCGATGACTACATCATCGACGGCGGCAAGATGTGGACGACCAACGGCGCGCAGGCCGACTGGATGTGTCTTCTCGCCAATACGGGCGATGGCCCCGCCCACCGCAACAAGAGCATGATCTGCCTGCCGATGAAGACGAAAGGCGTGACGGTCGCGCGCACGCTCGACAAATTGGGCATGCACTCTTCCGACACGGCGCAGATCCATTTCGATGCCGTGCGTGTGCCGCAACGCTTCCGCATCGGCGAGGAGGGGATGGGCTTCACCTACCAGATGGTGCAGTTCCAGGAGGAACGCCTCTATGCGGCGCTGGCGGCGCTGACCGGCATGGATGAGGCGATTGCCGACACCATGGCGTATACGCGCGAGCGCAAGGCCTTTGGCCGCTCGATCTATGACAACCAGTATGTGCAGTTCAGGCTCGCGGAACTCGCCACCGAAGTGGAGGCGCTGCGCGCACTCACCTGGGCTGCCGTCGAGCGCTATGTTGCGGGCGAGGACATGACGCTGAACGCTTCCATGGCCAAGCTCAAGGCCGCGCGGCTGCAGCGAGAGGTGAATGACAGCTGCCTGCAGTTCTGGGGCGGCATGGGTTTCATGAGCGAGACGCGCATCTCGCGCCGCTATCGCGACGGGCGGCTTGCGTCCATCGGCGGTGGTGCCGACGAGATCATGCTGCAGATCATCTCGCGCCACATGGCGCGCAATGCGGGGCAAGGCAAACAATGACGGAAAAGGCCTGCCGCCCCTTTCGCTCGGTCCTGATTGCCAATCGCGGCGAAATCGCGCTGCGCATCGCGCGCGAGGCCGAGGCGCTTCATATTCGGGCGATTGTTGCTGTGTCGGAAGCCGACGCGCCGGGCTGGGCCACCTTGCCCTTCGAGACAGTGCTGATCGGCGGTGCGGCGCCCGCGCAATCCTATCTGGATGGCGGGGCGATCATCGCAGCTGCCCAACGCGCGGGGGCGGATGCCATCCACCCCGGCTATGGCTTCCTTTCCGAGAATGACAATTTTGCCCGCGCCGTCGTTGAGGCGGGGTTCGTGTGGATCGGCCCCACACCACAAGCCATTGCCGACATGGCTGACAAGGGCCGCGCCAAGGCGATTGCCCGCGACGCCAAGGTACCGGTGATCGACGGCTATGATGGCGATGATCAGGATGATGCCGTGTTGCTGGTGCAAGCCAGGCGCATCGGTTTTCCCGTCCTGCTCAAGGCGTCGATGGGTGGCGGCGGGCGCGGTCAGCGCGTTGTGACAGAGGAGGACGGCTTCCTTGCCCAGCTTGCGGCGGCGCGGCGTGAGGCGCATTCGGCGTTCGGCTCTGACCGCATGATCCTGGAGCGCGCATTGTCGGGCGCGCGCCACATTGAGGTGCAGGTTTTTGGCGATGCGGCGGGAAACATCGTCCATCTTTTCGAGCGCGATTGCTCGGTGCAGCGCCGCAACCAGAAGATCATCGAGGAAGCACCCGCGCCCGGCCTTGCCGATGCCACGCGGCAGGCAATGGGCGCGGCTGCGGTGCGGCTTGCGCGCGCCGTCAATTACCTGAACGCGGGAACCGTCGAGTTTCTGGTGGATGCGTCGGGTGCGTTTTTCTTCCTTGAGATGAACACGCGCATCCAGGTTGAGCATCCCGTTACCGAGGCGATCACGGGACTCAACCTCATCCGCCTGCAACTCGAAGTGGCGGCGGGAAAGCCCCTGCCCTTCACGCAGGATGCCCTGCAGTCCTGCGGCCATGCCATCGAAGTGCGTTTGTGCGCGGAAGACCCGACCGACAATTATCGCCCCCAGACGGGCGCGCTGACCGCGATGACACTCCCTTCAACAGTGCGTGTGGACGCGCCACCCGCGCTCAGCGTCTCGGGGCACTACGATTCGATGCTGGCCAAGATCATTGCCGCTGCGCCGACGCGCGATGCGGCGCGCGATGTGATGCATCATGCGCTTGTCTCGGGCAACATTGCGGGGCTTGTCACCAATCGCGGGCTTCTTTCGTCCCTGATGGTGGACCCGGATTTCGCGCGCGGCGGCGTCGACATCGGCTGGTTGTCGCGGCGTGCGGCGCCCGGCATTGCGGATGAGGAGATGGCGCGGGCCGCAGCGCTTGCGCTTGCCCGCCATGACGGTGCCAGCTGGAGCACAAGCCACGGCCGCCGCGTGATTATTGCCGTTGCACAAGGCCATGGCGTTGGCGGGTCGGCGGATGAAAAAATCTCGCGCTTTGCCTTTGGCGAGGATGCGCTGAAAACACCTGCGGGCACTGGCGGCGCCATTGCGTCCCTCACGCCCACAGGCGTGCATGTGCGCACAGCCTATGCGGATGCCATGTTCCATGACGTCACCTACCGCCCGGCGACACCCAAGGCCGAAGGCGGTGACGGCATGGTGCGCGCGCCGATGGCGGGGCGCATCACGACTGTTGCCGTCGCGCCGGGCAGCCAGGTCATCAAGGGGCAGACATTGGCGACACTTGAATCCATGAAGATGGAGCATGAGATCAAGGCGGCTGCTTCCGGCATCGTCCAGACCGTCAGCGTCAGTGCAGGCGATCAGGTCATGCCGCGGCAGGTCCTGATCCAGATGACACCCCATAAGGATTGAGGCGTTGCATGACCAAGGGTACCGTCATCGATTTTGACACGTCACGGCCGCCGTCTCCGTTCTTCAAGGAGACGCACAATGCCTGGCGGATGGCGCTGCGCAAATGGATCGACAAGGAAATCGTTCCCCATGTGAACGAATGGGAGGAGAAGGGCGAGATCCCGCTTGGGCTCTACAAGAAGGCGTCTGATTTCGGCCTTCTGCGCATGGGCTATCCGGAGGAGTTTGGCGGCATCAGCGAGGGGCTGGACCGTTTCCACGGCATGGTCACGTCCGAGGAGCTGGCGCGCATCGGTGCGGGCGGCATTTCGGCCAGCCTGATGGTGCATGGCATCGGGCTGCCGCCGATCCTTGCCATCGGCACCGAGGAAATGAAACGGCGCATCGCGCCCGCTGTGCTTTCCGGCGACAAGCGCATCAGCCTTGCAATCACGGAACCTTCCGGCGGATCGGACGTCGCCCAGCTCAGGACGCGGGCGCGGCGCGAGGGTGACGAGTTTGTCGTCAATGGCTCCAAAATGTTCATCACCGGCGGCATGCGCGCCGACTACTTCACCACGGCCGTGCGCACAGGCGGCCCGGGCCTTTCCGGCATCTCGCTGGTATTGATCGAGGCGGATCGCGCGGGCGTTTCGCGTACCAAGCTCGACAAGCAGGGCTGGTGGGCGTCGGACACAGCTGCCGTCTATTTCGACGATGTGCGGGTGCCAGCCGAAAACCTGATCGGTGGGGAGAACCAGGGTTTTTCCGGCATCATGCGCAATTTCAACGGCGAGCGGCTCGGCATGGCGTCGGGCGCGGTTGCGTCCTCGCGCGTGTGCCTTGAAGAAGCAGTCAAATGGGCTCAGCAGCGCGAGACATTCGGCAAGCGTCTGGCCGATCATCAGGTGATCCGCCACAAGATCGCGGAGATGTACCGGCAGATCAACGCCTCCCAGGCCTATCTTGAAATGTGCGCGTGGCGTGTTTCCAACGGCGAGACACCGGTTGCCGACCTTGCCATGCTGAAGGTGCAGGCGACGCTGACGCTCGAATTCTGTGCGCGCGAGGCGATGCAGATTCTGGGGGGTGCGGGTTACATGCGCGGCAACCGGGTGGAGCGCATTTATCGCGAGGTGCGGGTGAACGCGATCGGCGGCGGGTCGGAAGAGATCATGCGCGATCTGGCCGCGCGCCAGATCGGACTGTAACTGCTATGGCGACAGCGCATCGCGTCATTTTGGCGGGAGGATATGGCGTTGTCGGCGCGATGGTGGCTTCGCTTCTGCGCAAGCATCATCCCGATCTGCGCCTTGTCATCGGCGGGCGCAGGCAGGCGGAGGCGGCCGCCGCCGCCGCACGATTGGGCAACGCCGAACCTCTGGTCATGGACATTGGCAAGCCTGAACCGCTTTCGGCGGCGGGGGATGTTTCAGCCGTGATCGGGCTTGTCCATGATCCGGACGATCATCTGATGCGTGCAGCAATCCGCAAGGGTGCCGCCTATGCCGATATCACACGCGGCCTTGAGGCACAGGTTGCGGCCTTTGCGACCGCTGCGCTGGAAACGCCGCGTGCGCCTGTACTGCTCACGTCCAACTGGATGGCGGGCGTTCCGGCCATTCTTGCGGCAGGCGCGGCGCGTGAGTTCGATCAGGTTGACGTTGTTGAACTCTCAATCCTCTTTGACCGCAATGACAAGACCGGCCCTGACTCGGCAGGTGCCGGCAGCGGCCTTGACGAGCGCTTTGTTGCAAGAACCGGCGGCGCATGGCGCATGGTACCGCCCATGAGTGCGCCCGCACGCGTGACTTTCCCCTCTGGCCGCTCGCGCATCGTCAGCCGGATGAGCATGGCCGATGTGGTGACGCTGGCGCAGGCGACGGGTGCAAAGGACGTTCTGGTCCGCATCGGACTTGACTCAGATGGCGCCACGCGGGCCATGCGCTTTCTCATCAAGACACGGCTCTGGGGACTCGTGCAGGCGCTGACACGCGGCAATTCACCCGCACACAATCCCAAAGCGGCAGGCGCACCCCATGAGATCGTGATTGCACTGGCGGGCACGCGAGAGGGCAAGCAGCACACGCGCCAGATCACCATTCTTGACCGCAAGGGACAGGCGCATTTGACGGCCATCGGCGCCTTGGTCGCGGTCGAGCGGATCCTTGGCCTTGATGGACAACCAGCCTTGCGGCCCGGCCTTGCCCTTCCCGAGACCGCGCCGAACGAGCCGCGCCTGCGCGCGTTGCTGCGTGAGGAAGAGGTAGAGGTCGGCTGAGCGGGACCGGAGAGGCTAAAGCTTGCTCGTCCTTGCAAGCGTTCAAAAAACTGAACATCGTTCAGACATCGTGATTCGCGAAAGGCGGCATCGATGGCTGAACCCGTGCGCAACGACATGGCCAAGCCCGTCCGGCGGCAGGCGCTGTTCGATTTCAAGCGTCGGGCCATCCTTGACGCGGCAAGGCGGGTCCTTGCGGCCCAAGGCGCCGATCATCTGACCATCCGCGCCGTTGCCGCCGAGGCGGGCTATGCGCCGGGGGCGGTCTATTCCTATTTCCGCTCGCGCGCGGAACTTCTGGCCGAGCTTCATGTGCAGGATCTGGCGGCCTTTGCCCGCTCCCTGCGCGAGATGAAGGCCGTCGGTCCGCAGGAGATTTTGGGCGCGCGTCTTGGCGATCTCTTTGCCCACCTTGCCCACGACGCAGGCGCGATGGATGCGCTTTTGTTCTCGCTTGGTGCGGGCGATGGCGAAGTCGGCGCCGAGGCGCGGCGCGCGGTAACGGGGCGTTTCATTTCGCTTCTGACCTCGCTGCATGAGCCTCTGGCAAAAGGCGGGCACGACGCCAGGCGCACCAACGCCCTCACACTCGCATCAGCGGCTGCAACCATCGGGCTTGCGGTGCTTGCGCGATCCGGGCGTCTTGAGGCGCTGCAAATGGATGGTACCTCCGTGCTTGAGGCGCTTGCCGCCACACTTCTTTCCGGCGGACGCGGATGACACATTCTTTGGCAGGAAGCGTGGTGCACCGCGGCTATGTGAACCCGTGGGAATGTGACGAAATGGGTCACATGAACCTGCAATTCCATGCCGCGAAATTTGCCGATGCGTTGGCGCATCTTGGCGCGCTGGCCGGCATCGACACCCCACGCCTGCATCACGCCCATTTCCGCTTTGCCCATGAAATGCGCGCAAGCGATCTTGTGACCATCCGCGTCCTTGCTCTCGCGACGGCGGGGGCGCGCGTGACGCTGCAATTCCTGATGTCGAATGGCGACGAGGTGCTGGCGTCGAGCCAGATTGCGGAGGTCGCCTGTGCGGACGAGCGGTCGGCCTTGCACCTGCAGGTCCTTTCGGGATCGGACGTGCCCCATGCGCAGGCCCAGCCGCGCGCCATTGATCCCGCGCTCTTTGACAGGACCCCGTCGCTCGCGCGCGACGGCGCGGCACAGCGCTTTGAAACCATCCGCAGTGTCGTTCAACCGGCTGACTGCAACAGCGATGGTACAATGGGCGCGCGCGCCATCATGGCGCGGCTATCCGAGTGCCAGGCCCATATGTGGCACGCGGCAGGTATCGGGCGGCATTGGCAGACGCAGGAAAATCTTGCCACTGCGACGGCAGAGCTCGGCATCCGCTTTCACGCGACCTTGGAGGCGGGCGCGCCCCTTGTGGTCACCAGCGCCTTCCGGATTGCGGGAAGCAAGGTGATGCGGTTTTCGCATCACATGTTCCATGCCGCGTCTGGCCTGCCCGTTATGGCGGCCGAAGGTGCCGCCGTCCTGATCGACCGCACAACACGGCGCGCGGTTCCCATGCCGCCGATGACGCGTCACGAAAATTCAACCCCAGCCGGATTTTCCCCATGATTGATGTCTATCGTTCCAGCGTGCAGACGTGGGAGTGCGACCAGATGGGGCACTTGAACGTCCAGTTCTATTGCGAGAAATCGATGGAGGGGATCGATGCCATGGCACAGGCCATCGGCCTTGGCCCGGCTTACGCGCGCCAGCACGACACGGGCTTTGTGCCCGCCGACCATCATCTGCGCTTTCACCGCGAGTTGCGGCCCGGCACGCCGATGACGCTGCGGGCAGGCGTGCTTGAAGTGCGTGAGCATTCCCTGCGCATCGTGCAGGAGCTGCACAACATGGCCAGCGGCACCATTGCCGCGACCATGATCCTTGATGCGGCCTTCGTGTCGCGCGCAACACTCAAGCCGTATGTCATTCCTGCTGCCGCGCGTGAGGCCGCCGAGACCCTGAAAGTCGAGATGCCGGAAGCCGCCATGCCGCGCGGGATCACTTTCATGGTGCCGCGCCAGAATCCGACGCTGGAAGATGCCGAGGCGCTGGGGATGCTCACCACTTTCCAGGGTGTCGTGAAGCGTCACGAATGCGACGGGTATGGCCGCCTGCAGGTGCGCCACTATATGGGCCGGGTGTCGGATGCGATCCCTGCCCTTCTTGCCCAGTCACGTGATCCGGCCGCAGGGGGCGATGTGCGCGGCGGTAATGTTGGCGGGGCAGCGCTGGAATACCGGATGGTCCACCGCAAGGCGGCAGAAGACGGTGACCTTCTCTGCCTCAAGAGCGGCCTGCGGCAGGTCGGCAACAAGACCTATTCATGGTGCCATTGGCTGTTTGATGTGGAGTCAGGCGATGCGGTGATGACCGCCGAGGCCGTGGCCATCAGCTTTGACCTTGCAGCGCGCAAGGCCATCGACATCCCGCCTGACCGCCGCGCGCAACTGGAGGCGCTCGTCATTCCCGGATTGAGTGTTTAGGACGCCATCAGGCGGCGGATTTCCGCGCGCACGTCGTCGGGGTGTTCCTTGGGCAGGAAGTGGCTCGCGCCTTCGATCCTGATGGCACGAAGATGCGGTGCCGCGCGCTTCAACGCCCGCAATTCGCCCGGGAATGTGGTCGAGCGCCGTGTTCCATAGAGGATGGTGACGGGGCACGCGAGCCTGCGCAGCGCATCCGCCAGAGCCGGCGGACCAGCCCTGTAATTGGCCGCCTCCCATGCGGGCGCGCAGGCAAGTTTCACCGTACCGTCGGGCTGATCCTCCAGCCCATGATCAAGATAATCGCGCAGAACCGCGTCCGGCCATGTGCGGAAAGCGCCGCGTCCCCGATACGCACGGAAGGCAAGCTCGCGGTCGGGGAAGATTTCGCGGCGGCGCGTGGCGGCCTGCGCCATGGGATTGTCGAGCGAACGCCCGAGGACCCGTTGCAGTTTCCGCACCATCCGGAAGACAAGCGGAAACGTCACCGGTTCGAGCATCAGGAGGCCGTGGATTCGCGATGGATCCGCTGCGGCGGCGAGTGCACTTGCGACAGCGCCCATCGAGTGACCGGCGAGCACATATGATTTTTGCCCCAGCGCATCGAGCAGTTCCGCAACATCACGCCCATACATGCGCCAATCCGCATGTTTTTCCGGATCGGCAGGCAGGTCGGTCAGGCCGTGGCCGCGCAAATCGCTGGCATAGATGGGGAAGTCACCCGCCAAGGGCGCCAGAAGGGTGCGATAGGTCGCGGCGTTGAAGCCGTTGGCGTGGGCAAAGTGAAGCGCGGGCCTTGCCGGATTGCCGGGCCAGAAGAGCACGTGCACCGGGCCATCCTTGATGGTGATGGTCAGGCGCTCAGGCGCGCGCTCTTCTGTCATGTTTCGCGCAGGCCGCAAGAATACCGCCTGTCATGGCGGCGATTGCTGAAGCGGGCGCGGAAAAAGGAAAGGCCGGGCGCCAAGGCCCGGCCATCCGCAATCATCGGGCGCTTATTCCGCAACGCGGGCAAGGCGACCCGTCACGCGGCGCACCTGCTCGCCATCGCGCACGCGCGTGAACACCAGATCAAGATCATTGTTCGTGACCGTGCGCGCGTAGGTCGTCACGTCATAGGAACCGTCTTCCTTGATGATGACGCTGGACACATAAAGCGTCGTGTCCGCGATATAGGCCCAGGTCACCGGCTTGCCCGACCAGACGCCGTTTTCCTCGTCCGAGCGGAAGACGCCCGGCGTGCCGGTGCGCACGAAATTCAGCTGGTTGGCCTTCACCTTCACTTCCGCCGGATTGGCCTCATCGACCATCAGCGTGTTCCAGTAGAGCGAAAAGCCCGTATCCGTGACGGTGATCTCGACCTCGGACTGGCGTCCCGCGATCGGCGTCTCGGCGCCATCACCCGTCTGGATGCGGCCCTCACCCGTGAAGCGGCCGACGAAATGCTCGATCGGCATGTCTTCGGCATAGGCCGGCATCACCGAAGCAAGAACAAAGGCGGCAGCTGCCGCAAACATCTTCATCATGGATCTCCCGTTGGCTTCTTCCTGAAAGCCCGCAACCGCGGGAGTATCAGCATAACGGCACCGGATTGTGAAGGCTCAATCCGTCCCTTCACCCATGGTTAAGCCCATGAATTGGCGAAGATTTGGCTGTCGGCCCTTGCGGCAGGCACCGCAATGCGGAAATCGCCCGCTTCCAGAAAGAGTCCGGCGAGCGGCGTGCTGCCTGCACACCGCCCGCCGGAAACTGATCACACCAAAAAACGTCAGTCGGCCTGGTGGGTGACCGTCAGGCCCAACTGCTCGATCGCGGTGCGCGGATCGTTCATGCCCATCATCATCATCATCATGAATACGGGGGCCGGCGGATTGAGCGCGACAGTCAGGGTGCCCGGATCGTCGAGGAACGCACTGAAGGCCGAGACAATCGCATCACCACGCGGATCGCCTTGCAGGCCTGCTTCCATCATCACCATGGCAAGGCCCATCTTGGCCTGCTCGCGCGCCTGCGCGCCCGTGATGCCGTCCTGCTCTGCCATGAAGTCGATGAGGGTGGCAAAATTGCCGTCATCGGCAATCGCGAGTGACGCGCTGTTGAACGTCATCGCGCCCATCCACGCCGTCTCAAGGTCGCCCTGCGACAGCATCGACATCGGCAAACCGCCGACTTCAATGTTGAACGTCGCACCAAGAAGCCCGCCCGCCTTCAGCATGAGCGGCGAGAGCGCCGCCGTGCCCGTGTTCGGGTCATAGGACCAGACCAGTTCCATCGCGAAGGGCAGATTGTTCTGGCCGATACGCGAAAGCAGCGGCTGGAGATCGGCTGCCGATGCGCCACCGGGCGTATAGACGCCATCCATCACGAAACGCAGTGAGGTCGGAATGAACCAGGCAAAGGTGATGGCGTCGTTGCGGATCTCGTTGATGACGACATTGCCCATGGCGCCAAGATTGTAGGCGACATTGTTCACGACGCCCGCGCCGACCCAAAGCATCGGTTCGGCCGTCATCGGCGGTACGACACCCTGGATCATGAATGGCAGGGCAGCGGCAAAGTCGGCACCGTCGCTTGAGGCGCTTTCAACCGCTGTTGTGATCGTCTCGCCCAGCGCCGGGTTTGACATCGAGGACGACACATTGGCGTAGGAAACGGCGCCGACGCGACCACGGTCATATCCTGCGAAATCCAGCGAGCCGATCGTCATTTCGGTGCCTTCCCCGGCCTCAAAAAACTTGAGGTCACGGATGCGGATTTCGCCGATGCGGGTTGAATCAAGTACCGTTCCGAGCATCTGCAGTTCCGAATTGCCGTTCGGGCCGAATTGCGCCTCGTAGGCGGCGTCATCCTCGCCGCGCGGCTTGAAGGCAAACTGCTTCATCTCAAGACCGCCGAATTCAAGCGAGCCTGCGCGGAAAATTTCCTTGGTGCCTTCCATTACGGACAGGCCTTCAATGGTGAAACCCCACATGAGCTTGCGGAAGGTCTCGTCGGCCGTTGCGCCGTAGCGCTCCGGACGGAAGATCGCCTCAAACGCGTCAAGATCAACGCCACCCAGCACGATGCGGTTGGCCGTCAGCCGCGCCGAGGGGTCCGACCTGGAGGTCACAGTCACGCCCTCCAGAACGGTCCAGCCGGTCGCTGCATCAATGGAGCGCGAATTGATCGTCACTGTCGCATCGGGCGGCAGGCGCGACAGCAGCGCATCGACATCAACCGCAGCCGACACGCTTTCCTGCGCGTGCAGAACCGGAATGGACACAACCGCCATGCCACCGAATACCAGCGGCAATGCGAGCGCTGCGGCCTTCAGGCGACGAGACATAAGAGACTGCATTTGGGGACCCCGTGAATTGTCCGGTGAAATCATCCCGCCGGGCTGGACCGGCAGCGGCAGGAGAATCGCGCGAGGCTTTGCCACAGCCACCCCGCGTTTCCAAGTGATGGCGTCACGATCCACGTGTGGTGGACACGCAAAAAGGGCCGGTTTCCCGGCCCCATTGAGAGAAAAAGGAAGGGCCGGTTTCCCGGCCCTTGTCGCGTGAGATTCTGGCAGAATTTTGCAGCCCCGCACCGGGGCTGCAACATCCTGTTCAGGCTGCCTTTTTGGCCGGGTTGAAGCGGCCATAGAAGGTGTCGCCCTTGGCTGCCATGTCCCTGAGCAGCGCGCCGGGGGCAAAGCGGGGCCCATATTTCTGGGCCATGCGGTCACATTCCTCGACGAACTTCCTGGCCCCAACCGAGTCGATCAGCGAGAGCGGGCCGCCGGTATAGGGCGCAAAGCCCCAGCCGAGGATCGCGCCCACGTCGCCATCGCGCGGATCGGTCACCACGTTTTCCTCAAAGCAGCGCGCCGCTTCCACCGCCTGGCGATAGAGGAAACGCTTCTTGAGTTCGGCGACGTCATCGGGCTCAGCCTCGGTGATCCTGATCTTCACCAGATCGGCAAGACCGGGCCACAGACGCTTGGGGCCGCCATTGGACGGATAATCATAGAAGCCCTTGCCGTTCTTGCGGCCAAGGCGGTTGTTCTTGACGACCAGCGCCTCGATCAGCGTGTCGGCAGGACCTTCGACATATTTGTCGCCAAGGTCCTTCTTCGTCTGCGAACGCACCTTGTAGGCAAGGTCAAGCGCCACATCGTCGGCGAGTTCAAGCGGCCCACGCGGCATGCCGGTTGCCCGGCCGACATTGTCGATGATCGCGGGCGCGATGCCTTCGGCCAGCATTTCCTGACCTTCCGCCACATAGGTGCCGAAGCAACGCGATGTGTAGAAGCCGCGGCTGTCATTGACGACAATCGGCGTCTTCTTGATCTGCTTCACGTAATCAATGGCAACGGCCAGCGCACGGCTGCCCGTCTTCTTGCCCATGATGATTTCGACAAGGCCCATCTTGTCCACCGGCGAGAAGAAGTGGATGCCGATGAACTGCTCGGGCCGCACACTCGCCTCGGCAAGGCCGGTGATCGGCAGCGTCGAGGTGTTGGAGCCAAAGATCGCGGTTGCGGGCAGAACGGCCTCCGCCTTCTTTGTCACGTCGGCCTTGATCTCGCGCGTCTCAAAGACGGCTTCGACAATGAGGTCGGCACCGGCGAGGTCTGCGTAGGAAGTGGTCGCCTTGATGCGGGCGAGCAACTCCGCCTTCTTCTCGGGCGTTGACTTGCCCCGCTCGATTGCCTTGTCGAGCAACTTTTCGGAATAGGCCTTGCCCTTGTCGGCGGCTTCCTGGGCGGTGTCGATCAGGACCACCTCGATGCCGGCCTGCGCCGACACATAGGCAATGCCCGCACCCATCATGCCGGCGCCGAGAATGCCGAGCTTTTTCACCTTCGTCTCCGGCTCGCCTTCGGGGCGGCGGGCGCCCTTGCCGAGTTCCTGCATCGACAGGAAGAGCGAACGGATCATGTTGCGCGAGGCGGGATCCATCAGGAGTTTGGTGAAGTAGCGCGCTTCGATCCGCAATCCCGCATCAATGGGAACCTGCAGGCCCTCATAGACACACGAGAGGATATAGCGCTGGGCCGGATAATTATTCGCCGTGGTCTTGCGGTAGAGCGCATTGCCCATGGTGAAGGTCTGGCTGCCGCCGGGGCTGTGCGGGCCGCCGCCGGGAATCTTGAACTTCTCATCGTCCCAGGGCTGCTTGGCGCCGGGATTTTCCTTCACCCACCTTTTTGCTTCCGAGAGAAGGGCCGCGGCGGGCACGACCTTGTGCACGATGCCCTGCTTCTGGGCTGAGGCCGGATCAACGCTCGTTCCCTGCATGATGAGGGGCAGCGCATTGCCTGCACCGATAAGGCGCGGCAGACGTTGCGTGCCGCCGCCGCCGGGCAAAAGACCGACCTTTGATTCCGGCAAGCCCAGCTGGATCTTCGGATTGTCGGCCACCACGCGATAGTGGCAGGCAAGCGTTACTTCCAGACCACCGCCAAGCGCCAGCCCGTTGATCGCGGCAGCGACCGGCTTGCCGCAGGTTTCAAGACGGCGCAGGAGCAGGTTGAACTGCATCACGCCCTTGAAGCGCTCGGCGATTTTCTCCTGCTCGCTTTTGGGCGCACCGGCACCGGAGGCCGAGCTTTCCATCTCATCAAGGGCTGCACCGGCGCAAAAGCCGTTCGCCTTGCCCGACGTGATGACAAGACCCTTGATCGCGGGATCGGCGGCCACTTTTTCAATGACGGCAGCGATGTCCTTCATCGCGACATTCGAGAGCACGTTCATCGTGCGGGCGGGATCATCCCAGGTCAGCGTGACGATGCCGTCGGCGTCCTGGTCCCATTTGAAGGCAACGAGGTTCATGGGTTTGTTTCCTTATCGGTCCGTTGCGTTCAGATACGCTCGATGATGGTGGCGGTGCCCATGCCTGCGCCGACGCACAGGGTGACAAGGGCGGTTGAGAGATTGCGGCGCTCGAGCTCGTCAAGCACGGTGCCCAGGATCATGGCGCCGGTGGCACCCAGCGGATGACCCATCGCGATCGCGCCGCCGTTCACGTTCACCTTGTCATGGGGAATGTCGAGCACCTTCATGAAGCGCAGGACGACGCTGGCGAAAGCCTCATTCAGCTCAAAAAGATCGATGTCGGTTGTCTTCATGCCCGCGCGCTTCAGCACCTTTTGCGTGACCAGGGCCGGGCCGGTCAGCATGATCGAGGGTTCCGAACCGATCGACGCAAAGGCGCGGATGCGGGCGCGCGGCTTTATTCCGGTGCGCTTGCCCGCTTCCTTGTTGCCGAGGAGGACGGCGGCCGCACCATCGACAATACCCGACGAATTGCCGGCGTGATGGACATGGTTCAGCACTTCGACCTGCGGGTAGCGCTGCTTGGCGACATCATCGAAGCAGAAGTCACCCATCTGGGCGAAGGACGCCTTGAGCGACGCAAGCGACTGCATGGTCGCGTCCGGGCGCATGTGCTCGTCACGGTCAAGGATGGTCTGGCCGATCACGTCCTTCACGGGCACGACGGACTTTTTGAAGAAGCCGTTCTTCCATGCATTGGAAGCGCGCTTCTGCGATTCCACCGCATAGGCGTCCACGTCATCGCGCGAAAAGCCGTCAAGCGTCGCGATGAGGTCGGCGCCGATGCCCTGCGGCGAGAAATAGCTCTTGATGGCAATCGAGGGGTCCGACGCCCATGCGCCGCCCGAAGCGCCCATGCCGACACGGCTCATCGATTCCACACCGCCGCCGATTGTCATGTCGGACTGGCCCGACATCACCTGGGCTGCCGCCATGTTGCAGGCTTCAAGACCGCTTGCACAGAAGCGGTTGATCTGCACGCCCGCCACCGTCTCCGCATAGTCGGCATTGAGAACGGCGATGCGGGCAATGTTGGAGCCCTGCTCGCCCACCGGATCGACGCAGCCGAGCACCACGTCATCGACGATGCCGGTGTCGAGCTTGTTGCGGTCGCGCACCGCTTCGAGCACCTGGGTTGCCAGTGACAGTGCGGTCACCTCGTGCAGCGCACCGTCCTTCTTGCCCTTGCCGCGCGGTGTGCGCACGGTGTCATAGACGAAACACTCGGTCATGTTCTCTTCCTTTCGTTGCCTGATGGCGTCAGCCTGCCGACGGGGCGGAGGGCTTTGGTGATCCGTTGACAAAATCAATCAGCGCGCAGGACGCGCTGGCACGTGCGGCACGCTTGCCGCGGGACTCAAAGAGGTCAGCTTCAACAAAGACGACACTGCGTCCCTTTTCGGAGAGGCGCGCTTCGACGATGATCGGGCCGATGCGCACGGGCCGCAGGTAATGGACATGAAGGTCTATGGTCGAGGGCATCTTGCGCGTGTCGTAGTGAGCGATGATGCAGGACGCCATCGCATCATCGATCATGGCTGCCAGCATGCCGCCCTGGATGATGCCGGCGGGATTGGCAAACTCCGGCTTGCCGTCAAAGCCGAGCCGGATGCGGCCCGCCTTCTTGTCGAGTTCGATCAGCCGCCAGCCCAGCGTCTTCGACGCCGCAGGCATCACCATTTCGCCAAAGGGGCGCGTGCGCGGGAGATCGGTCCTCTGGTCTGTCATGGATGATGCGCCGTCCTTCAGAGTGACCGCGCAATAAGGATTTTCATCACCTCGTTCGTGCCGCCGTAGATTTTCTGGACGCGGGCGTCGGCGAACATGCGGGCGATGGGATATTCGTTCATGTAGCCGTAACCGCCGAAGAGCTGGAGACACTCGTCGACAATGCGGTTCTGCACTTCGGAGACCCAGAGTTTGGCCTTCGAAGCCATGAAGGGATCGAGCTTTCCTTCGAGGAGGAGGCCGGTGCAGTAATTGCAGAAGACCTTGGCGACCGTTGCTTCCGTCTTGCACTCGGCCAGCTTGAATTGGGTGTTCTGGAACTCGATCAGCGCCTTGCCGAAGGCCTTGCGCTCTTTCACATAGGCGATGGTGTGCTCAAGCGCGCGCTCGATCATCGCCATGCCCTGCAGCGCAATGATCAGGCGCTCCTGCGGCAATTGCTGCATCAGCTGGATGAAGCCCTGCCCCTCATCCATGCCCAGCAGGTTGGATGCAGGCACACGCACGTCATCAAAGAAAAGCTCGGCCGTGTCGTTGGCCTTCTGGCCGATCTTGTCGAGGATGCGGCCGCGGCGGAAACCTTCCACCTCGTCCGTCTCGACCACCATCAGACTGATGCCCTTGGCGCCTTTGGCCGTGTCGGTCTTGGCGACCACCAGCACGAGATTGGCGGTGCCGCCATTGGTGATGAAGGTCTTGGAACCGTTGATGACGTAGTGATTGCCGTCCTTGCGCGCCGTTGTCTTGACGCTTTGCAGATCGGAGCCGGTGCCCGGTTCGGTCATCGCGATGGCGCCAACCAGTTCGCCGCTGGCGAGTTTCGGCAGAAGGCGCTTTCGCTGTTCGGGCGATCCGTAATGCGCGATGTAAGGCGCAACAATGGCGTTGTGCAGGACAATGCCGAAGCCATCGACGCCCGCGCGGCCCAGCGTGTCGATGATCGCAGCCTCGTGGGCAAAGCTGCCGCCCGCGCCGCCGTGTTCTTCGGATGTTGACGCCAGCAAAAGGCCCGCGGCGCCCGCCTTCAACCAGATGTCGCGGTCCACCTGATGGTTGGCGATCCAGCGGTCATTCAGCGGCACGCATTCCTTTTCGAAGAAGCGGCGCGCGGCGTCAGCGAAGATCGCGACGTCTTCGGTCATCCATGCGGGATTTTCGACGGCAAGCACGGACACGGGCGCTTCTCCCGGCTATTGCTGGGCTGCCTTGGGCATCACGCCATAACCGATCATGTTCATGGAGCGGTCACGTTCGTTGCGCGCATCCTCGTCCTTGAGGCGCGCATCCAGATGGGCCATGCCGCGCTTCAGCTGGGCAATGGCCTCGTCAAGATCCTGGCGCTGGCGTTCGAGATTGGAAAGCTGTGTCTCGAATTTGCGGCGCGAGTGGCGCATCTGGGTGAGTTCGCCATCGCCCAGATCATAGAGATCGAGAATCTCCTTGATCTCGATGAGCGAGAAGCCGACGCGCTTGCCGCGCAGGATCAGGATCAGGCGGGCGCGGTCGCGCGGGCTGAAGAGACGCGTCTGGCCCTGGCGTGCGGGCGCGATCAGGCCTTCACTCTCGTAAAAGCGGATGGCGCGCGGCGTGATCGAGAATTCCCGGGCAAGCTCGCTGATCGTGTAGGTCTGTTTCATGGACAAAGGCCCTGCTTTGAAAGCCGCTTCATAGGGAGGCACTGGGGAAAGAACCGGGGAGGCAATCGGGGTTCGCAGTCGGGATTTACGGGGGGCACCCTATCCCCTGCGTCGGGTGACTCCTATATGGCGCTTACGTCAACGTCAATACAATGTCGCGATAATTTCTGTGGCCAAGATAGGCCTTTGCGTTTATTGCGAAATCGGACCCTCCACTGAATCAGTTGGAAAGTTCAACAATGACGGAAACGCCAACCCGTTCGCATAACCAGATCACGACCTATCGCGAGTTCTGGCCCTTCTATCTTCGCGAGCATCGGCTGCCGGCCAATCGCGCTGTCCACTATTTTGGGACGTTTTTCTCGTTCAGCGTTTTGGCGCTGGGCGCGTTCGTGGACCCCTGGTGGCTTCTGGCAGCGCCCGTCGCTGGCTATGGACCCGCCTGGTATGGTCATTTCATCCTTGAGAAGAACCGGCCGGCGACCTTCACCTATCCGTTCTGGTCACTGATTTCCGACTATCGGATGACCTTTCGTTTTCTGGCCGGCAGGCTGGGACGCGATCTTGCGGAGGCGGGCGTGCGATAAATCCTCATTTTATCAATATGTTATGGCATGATGATTATTTGATGATTTAATGATTGACTTGTGCTGAGGCCTTGGCATGATGCTTTCCATCAAGCCCAGAGGAGGTCCTTCATGAGCAAGGTGAGTGTCGGTGTCGGCGAAGAATTTCCGTTGCAGGAGCCATCCATCGCCGGCCCTGGTGGCGGGCGTCACTGGCGCCATCACCACAACGGCCACAGGCGTGGCCGCCATCGTCATGGCGCGGCATTGTTCTTTCTTCCGGTGCTCGCTGCTGGCGTGACGGCTGCGATCAGCTATCCCCTGGAAACGCTGGCGGGGGCAGGCGCGCTTCTTCTGGTTGCGCTTGTGGGTCACGGGATTTGGCATCTCTTCCGCCGCAAATCGTCCGGCGATGTGTCATCGGCGAAGGGTGACATGTGATGCGCCACCGTCATTTCGGACATCATCGCCATGGCGAGGGCGAGGCGCCTGAACGCGCAACGACTCGCGTGCAGCTGGAACTGCCGCCTCAGGCCATGGAGCGGCTGCAACGCCTCAAGGAAAAGACCGAGGCGGCGTCCTATGCCGAAGTGATCCGCAATGCCTTGCGCGTTTTCGAGGCGCTGGCAGATGAGCACGAGAAGGGGGCGTCGTTCCTTCTGCGGCAGGCCGATGGCGAGACAGCCCACTACAAGATTTTCGTTTAGGGTCGAATTCGCTCCGGTAGCGGCCAAGCGACCGAGATTTGCGTTGCAACCGGCTCGCAAAAAGACCGCCCCTGCGCACAACATGTGATCCAGCTCGCCGTCGGCCCGAAAATCAGGCGGCGCGACCGCGATTTGCGTATGAAATCAGCCGATTTGGACTGGAAACAGTCACACGATTCAGTTAATTCCGCCGTTATAAGGTTTCGTGGCGGAGGTTTGTTAACCCGGCGCTAACCATGGGGGCAGAGTCTCCATGACTGTGGTTCAGGTGCAGACCAAGTCGGCGGCCATTGCAGGCGCGATCATCAATGGGGGTTCCCATGTTTGGGTTTGGTGGATTGAAGCGGATGTTTGTCGCAAGCGTCATTGCGATCAGCGCTTTCGCGTCAGTGGCACAGGCGGCCACGGTGAGCGAACTCATGGTCCAATACCCGGACGGCGGCAAAGATTTTGGCCTTGCCGTCCATGAGCTTTTTCGTGCCGACCCGGTCGGCACAGCGTCTGCGATTGCTCAAGCGTGGCCTACAGCGAATGAGGCTCAGAAATCGGGCATGGTAATGGGCGTGGGTGATGGTGGATGTACAGGGAATCAAAGTACCACTGCGATCGTCAAAGGCTTGCTCCCTTTCAAGCCAACCGGAGCTTGTGTTGAAGGTTTCCAGACGCGGCAATCTTCCTTCAAGCGGACCGCAACCGGCACTGACCAGGGAACCGGATTTGGCGGTGGCTCGATCTCGCCGAACACGCAGCAAACTCCGAACGTCGTTCAATAGGTCCGGAGCGTTCTTGCGGCAAAAATCAAGTTGCGGTGATCGAGATGAAGCAGTTCTGGAAAAACGGACCCAAGGGGCGCGCAGCGGCATTTGCCGCGCTTGCCATTGCGCCAGCCGTACTTGGTCTGGGCGCGGGACTTTCGTTCGCCGACGGTGCTGATGCGCCGACCAGCGTTGACGACCGCTTTGACAGCAATAACGGCACGCCCGGCATCCAGTCGGGGCCGTGGATCATCCGCCCCAGCGTGACACTTGCCATCGGCCACGACGACAATGTGCTGGCCAGCGGCGACGTGCCCGAAATCGAGAGCATGTATCTGCGCCTCTCGGGTGCCTTTGACGCGCGCGCCGACATGGGCATGAGCATTTTCCGCGTGCAGGCCGAGCTCGGGCATACATGGTTCACCGATGCTGATGACCTCAATTTTGCGGACGGTTCCGTCGGTGTGACGCTGGAACATGCGTTCACGCAATTCACGCGCGCGATCATCTCGGCCTCGTTCAATTCATCGGTCAGCTTTCCGGCCGGCGAAGGCGTGACCGTCTTTGGCGTGTTCGATCCCTATATCAACCATGCGCGGGTGAACTCGGTGCCTGTGAGCCTCACCCTGCGCCACGACAACGAGGCGTGGTTCATCCAGGGCAAAGGCAGCGTGACATGGCGCTGGAACGAGGATCGCGAGACCGCAGGCGGCCTCACCATCGACCAGAGCTTCAATGACGGCACCACCACTGATTTTTCGCTGCGGGTCGGCCGTCACATCTCGCCGGACCTTGCGCTCTTTGCCGAGGCCGGCCGTTCGGAAAGCAGCTATGACGAGGACAGCGCTGACAACAGCGGCTGGCGCTATGTCGGCGGCTTTGAAGCGAACCTCACGAATGTGCTCCACGGCGAAGTTTTCGCCGGTTACCAAACGCGCGAATATGCCAACACGGGCGACATTGGCGGCTTCACCTACGGAGCCGACTTCACCTGGTTTGCATCCGAGCTTCTCTCGATCACGTTCGCGGCCTCGCGTGATTTCGGTGCCCAGCGCGTCGTCACCGGCCTTGGCAACGACATCGTGCCGGTCAGGATCGACCGCGTTTCACTGGAAGCGGATTGGGAAGTCCTGCGCAACCTGATCCTGAGCGGCATGTTCTCGTGGCAGTCGAGCGAATATGAATTGTTCGCCCGCACGGACGAGCGGCGCACCATCGGGGCCGGTTTCCGCTATGCCTTTGGCGAGACGCTGAGCCTTTCGGGCTCGATCACCCACACGGAAGGCGAGTCGGACTTCATCGCCGATTTCGACCAGACCAAAGTGGGCGTGGCCCTGACCGCCGGATACTGACGCAACCTGCTCCTTAAGGGCCGGAAGGCGGATTTCCGCCATTTCCGGCCCTTTTCAATTCGCGGAACTGTGACCGGGATCAATCCCGGTTTGTTGCGCTCGTCACATTCGCTTCCGGTTTCAGCCACATTTCGCCGTTTTTACTTTCCCCCGACGCTTGCAGATCACATTCTGCACCCCGATCTCACGAGGCGACGGCAGTGGCACAGGCTTCTGCCATGCATCACGGGGCGGAACATGCGCGTTGCGGCACATCTGAAGGCACTGACCTTGGCGGGACTGATGGCGACAGCTATCGGGACGGGCTATGCGTTTGGCGCACCAAGTGACGTCCCGGCGACCAACGGTGACGCCGCTTCAGCCAGCTGCATGCGCGTCCCCGAAGGCACGGCCGACGCCGCTGGCGATACGCGCCTTGCTGCCGGTCGCGACTTGTCGGATGCCTGCGTCCCGCAATCCGCCTCCGCGATGGCCAATGGCCAAGTCGGTGATGAGGCGGGTGTGCCAGCGCCCGCGGCCGCCCCGGAAGCAGAAGCTGAGGCAAATGCTGAGGCAACTAGCGTCGGGGAAGCGCCGCAGACGTCTGCCGAGACGCGCTCCATCTTCGGCCTGATCGGCGCGATCTTCCTTGGCATTTTCGAGTTTGTGGTCGGCATCTTTGTCAGCATCGCAAGCGCCCTTGGCGCGGCCGTGCCGGAGTCGATGATCGCCGTCATCTGAGCTTTTCTGAATCCAACCCAGGAACCGGGGCGGCGCCATGCCGTTTGCCCGAAGTGCTTTCGCGTCCCTTTTCTCTCTCCCCCCCTCCCCCCGCCACATCAAATGAGCTTTCCCATGCCCCGCACCCGCCTTGACCAACTTGCCATCGTTTTCGTCATCATTTCGGCTGCCGTCTTCAGCGGCTTTGTCAGCTACGTCGTCATCTGAGGCCGCCCCTTTCCCGCCCGCCCATCTCCTCTATGCTGTCCCCTCTATGTTGATCGTCGGCCCATTTGGGGTCGCCGCTGACGCATAGGGGGCTGGCGAGGGACTTTGGCGAGAACAGCACAGGCATTCGACACGCGGACTGCCCGGCGCGGCGACGCGCGGCGCATGGGGCAGATCCATGTAGATTCCTGGCGCGAGACCTATGCGTCACTCCTGCCGGCCGAATTGCTCGTGAATCTTTCGGCTGATCGCGAGGCGAGCCGCTATGTGCGCACCATCGAGACTTTCCGGCCGGGATTTGCAGCCTTGGTCGCGTGCGACAGTTCGGGGCTTGTCGCCGGTTTCCTGACGATGGGACCCAGCCGCCATCAGGCCGGGTATGGCGAGATCTACACGCTTTACGTCGATCCCAATCATGTGGGTCAGGGCATCGGCAGCGCACTCTTCCGGCATGCCGTACGCGAAGCCGCCTTCGACCGTGCCGGCGGCTTTGACGGCATTGAAATCCGCGTGCTCAAGGGCAATCCGGCAACGCAATTCTACCGGCGCATGGGCGCCCACAAGACCGGCGAACTTGCCGCGCGCTTCGGCAATGTTCCCATCACCGAGGAGATATTCCTCCTCGTCGGCAGCGTTGCGCCATGAGCGATCCAGGTCCGGCAAGCGCAACCATTCCGCCGCATGAATCCCTGCCGCGTGCGCGCAATGTGATCGTGCTCCTGTTCGACAGCCTCAACCGCCACATGCTGGGCAGCTACGGGGGCCGCGAATTCGCCACCCCGCATTTCGACCGCTTTGCCGCGCGCGCCGTGTCGTTCGACACGCACTATACCGGCTCGCTGCCATGCATGCCCGCGCGTCACGACATTCTCTGCGGCGCGTGGGATTTCCTGTGGCGGCCCTGGGGCTCGGTCGAGATCTGGGAAGATGCGATCACGCATGCGCTGGGGCGGCGCGGCGTTACCTCGCAACTCATTTCCGATCACCCGCATCTTTTCGAGACGGGCGGCGAGAATTATCACGTCGACTTCACGGCGTGGGATTATCAGCGCGGCCATGAGGGCGATGCGTGGAAGACAGCCGCCGATCCAAGCTGGGCCGGTGCGCCCCTGATGGGACGGCGCCACAGCAATTATGACAAGTCGCGCGGCTGGTTTGGCAGCGAAGCGGAGTTTCCCGGCCCCAGGACGATGGCGGCGACGGCGCGCTGGCTTGCCGACAATGCCGGCAAGCATCCGAACTTCTTCCTGTTCGTGGACGAGTTTGATCCGCACGAACCGTTTGATACGCCCGATCACTACGCGAAGATCACCGATCCCGATTGGGATGGCGCGCCATTGATCTGGCCGCCTTATGCGAAGGACGCCGTCAAGCGCGGGATCATCACCGAACGCCAGGGCCGCCAGATCCGCGCGCGCTATGGCGCCAAGCTGATGATGATCGATCACTGGTTCGGCAAGGTGATGGATGAGCTGGACCGCCTGAATCTGTGGGACGACACGCTCGTCATCGTCACCACCGATCATGGCCACTATCTGGGCGAGAAGGACATCTGGGGCAAACCCGGTGTTCCCATCCTTGAGCCTATCGGCCGCATTCCCCTGATGATGGCGGGGGCCGGTCTTGCGCCGCGCCGCATCAACGCACTCACCACATCGGTTGATCTGCATGCAACGCTTGCCGATCTCTTTGATGTCAAGACACTGATCCGCCAGCGCACGCATGGCGTATCGCTCTTGCCACTGCTTTCGGACACCGCATCATCCGTGCGCGACCATGTGCTGGCCGGTGTTTGGGGGCGCGAGGTCCATCTCTTTGACGGACGCCTCAAATATGCGCGCGCGCCTGCGGGCGCGAATGCGCCCTTGCCCATGCTGTCAAACCGCTGGTCAACGATGCCGACACATTTCCTGACACGTGAACAGGAATTGCCGCTGCCGGATGCGCGCGCTCGGCTTTCGACCATGCCGGGCAGCGATGTGCCCGTGATCCACCAGACCTGGAGCGAAGGCGACCGCGTGCCCTTCTGGGCCTATGCGCAATTTTCCGGCAATCATCTCTACGACACCCGGGATGATCCCGGCGAGACGCGCAATCTTGCGGGCAGTGCGCTCGAGGCCGAGTGTGCCGCGCGGCTGCGGGCTGCGCTCAAGGCGGTCGAAGCCCCGGCCGAGCAATTCACGCGGCTGGGACTTTGAACCTCAACGGCCCGCATTCTCGCGATTGCCCGCGCCCTGGGAAAGTTTGCGCACAAGACCCTGCGGCAAATGACGGGCAAGCCAGGTGATGGCGCGGTTGACGCCGCCGGTCGTGTGCACCGGCTTGTTGCGGGTTGATGCGTCATAGGCCTCGCGGGCGACTTGTTCCGCTGTCTGCCACATCCATTTCGGCATCTTGTCGACGGCGGCGCGCACATTGGCAGCGTCATGGAATTCGCTGCGGGTAAAGCCGGGATTGATTGCCGTGACGTGAATGCCGGTGTTGCGGCATTCCGCATTCAGCGCTTCAGAGAAACTGATGAGATGCGCCTTGGCACCACCATAAAGGGTAAAGCCCGGCGATCCCGGCAGGAGCCCCGCGACCGACGCGATATTGATGATCCGTCCGTAATTGCGCTGGCGCATGCCGGGCAGCGTCAGATGGGCCAGCATGCAGGGTGCCGTCATCAGGACCTGGATGAAGCGGGAATGATCATCCCACGGCACTGTGTCGAACCTGCCGCCGACGCCATAGCCCGCATTGTTGATCAGCACATCGATATTGACGTTCTCGGCCGAAAGCCGCTCCACCAATCGCTGGGGCGCCGCCGGATCGGCGAGATCCTCGGCAATGACGGAAACCTGCACGCCATGCCGGGCGCGAATATCTTCGGCCACTTTGACGAGGCGGTCTTCGCGGCGGGCGGTTAACACAAGATTAAAACCGTGCGACGCCCAAACATTGGCCAATGAGACGCCGATGCCTGCCGAGGCGCCGGTCACCAATGCTGTGCGGCCTTCGCCGTCGCGTTTGCCTGTCATGGAAGCCCCGTCGGCTGTTGCCCTGTTAAGACTGTGGAAAATCAGTCCGGATAGTCTTGTGGTTGCAATTCAGGCAAATTGGAAGCGCTGACTTCATGGCAACCCCGGCCCCGGCTGACACCATTGCGCTGTTGCAATCAGCGCCAGCCTTGGTACTTGCGTTCTCGGCCGAGCCGCCCTTTGAAACGCTGGCGCTCTCGGGCGATTGCGCGTCAGTTCTGGGGAGACCAGCACAGGACTTCCTGGATGATCCCGGACTTTGGCTGCGCATGTCAAATCCATTGGATGCGGCCAGCGTGGCAAGCACCCTCCAGGCAGCGCCGCGCAATGGAACTTTTGAGCGGCCCTATCGCTTCATCCATCCCGACGGCTCCGAGCGCTGGCTTCGCTATACGTTGCGCTTCATGGCTGCGAGCGACGGCCTGCCTGACCGGTTTTGCGGTGTCGCCACCGATATCACGCCAACGGTTGCGGCGGGCCAGTTCGATGCAGCAGCGGGCCGACAGGAAGGTCTTACCAACCAGATTTCCGATCTCATCGTCGCGCATGTCTCCGATCTCATCACGCGGTCAGGCCCGGATGGTAGGTTGACCTATCTGTCGCCTGCCGTCACCAGAATGCTCGGCTACGCGCCCGAGGAAGTCATCGGAGAGCAGGCGCGCATCCATCCTGACGACCAGGATAGGTTGGTCGTGCGCTCGGTCGAGGCGGCCATCGCGCGCCATCCGGTAACTGTGCGCTATCGCGTCATGCACAGGCAAGGCCATGCGGTCTGGGTCGAGGGCAAGATCGCGCCCGTGTTCGACGGCAGCAGCGGACAGTTTCTCGAGTTCGTGACCGTTTCGCGCGACATCTCGGAGCAGGTGGCGCAGGAAGGCGCGTTGCGTGCAGCCCACGAGGCGCTGCACAACGAGCAGCAAGAGCTCAAGATCATCTATGACAGTTCGGCGGACCTTATCGCGCGCGTCGCGCCAGACGGACGCCTGCGCTCCATTTCACGCGCCTGCGTGGCGATCCTTGGCTACCAGCCCGGGGAACTGACCGGCATCGGGTATGAATACATCCATCCGGATGACCGTGACGCCTTGCGGAACATGTCGGCGGGTGGCGAGAGCGTGCGCTATCGCTACCGGCACAAAGCCGGGCACCATGTCTGGCTGGAAATGCGCACCGCCATCGTGCGCGATGACGCTACCGGCAAACACGACGGCTGGGTTGCGGTCTCACGCGACATCTCAGAGCAGGTGGTGGCAGACGAGGCGCTGGCTGATGCCTATCGCGCGCTTGAATCGCGCGATGAGTCGCTCCGGATCATCACCGAGAATTCCGGCGACGTTTTCTGCCGCGTCGATCTCGACCGGAAGATCACGTATGCGTCGCCCTCAACCTTGCCGCTGATGGGCTACAGGCCCGAAGAATTCATCGGCCAAAGCCTTGAATATGTGCATGAGGATGACCGCGCCACCATCATGGGCGAAGTCGATCGCGTTGAGCGTGGTGAAAAGCCCTTGCCCGTGCGCTATCGCCTGCAGCACCGCCAAGGCCACTGGATCTGGCTGGAGCTTTTGTGCAACCCCATCCGCGACCGCACAACGGGTGCGGTACGCGAGTTTGCCATCGTGGTGCGCGATGCCCGCGTGCAGCAGGAGGCCGAGACAAGGCTGCGCGAACAGCAGGCGCTGCTTTCCGAGCAGGCATGGAACCTCGACAAGGCGCGCGCGACCGCCGAAGCTGCCAATCGGGCCAAGTCCGAATTCCTTGCGACGATGAGCCATGAGCTGCGCACGCCGCTTACCGCCGTCATCGGCATGCTGGACCTGATCGATCCTTCAGCGCTCAGCCATGATGACGCCGACAGCGTCAAGACCGCCGCAACCGCGGCACAGGGACTTCTGACGCTGCTCAACGACATTCTTGATCTTACCAAGATCGAGGCAGGCAAGCTGGACATCTCGCCCGTGCCACTCAGTGTGCAGGCCCTGATGGAGGAGGTGGCATCGCTGTTCGCAGGCGAGGCCGCGCGCAAGGATGTGGCGCTGACCTGCAAGGCAGATGCGGCCGTGCCTGCCGCCATCGCCGCCGATCCCGTGCGTCTTCGCCAGGTGCTCTTCAATCTTGTCGGCAATGCCAACAAGTTCACGGAAAAGGGCCGTGTCTCCATCCACGCCATGATGACGAATGGCTGGGGGGCCCCGCGGCTTCGCATCGAGGTTGAAAACACCGGACGTGAATTGTCGGAAGAAGAGATCGGCCGCCTGTTCCGTCCCTTTGTGCAGCTCGACCAGCCTGCGGCGCGGCGCGCGGGCGGCACGGGACTTGGTCTTGTGATCTGCCGCCGCCTGATCGAAGCGATGGGCGGCAGCATCGGCTGCCACTCCACCAAAGGTGTGGGCCCGACATTCTGGCTTGAAATTCCGGCCATCCGCGCCGAACTGCCGCTTTCTGCAGGCCCGACCCCGTCAGCGCCACTGGAAACACCGCCGCTCGACATCCTTGTGGCCGAGGACAATATCGTCAATCAGCGGCTCATCACGGCTTTCCTGAAACGCGATGGCCATCGCGTGACAATTGTTCCCGATGGCGCCGAGGCTGTGGCGGTCGTGAAGCAGAACATCCACGACCTCGTGCTGATGGACATCCAGATGCCGGTGATGGACGGGATCGAGGCCGTCAAGGCGATCCGCAACCTGCCTGCGCCGCTCAACGCTACTCCCGTCATCGCATTGACGGCCAACGCCATCCGCGGTGACCGCGAGACGTATCTTGCCGCGGGCATGAATGATTACGTGACCAAGCCGATCAAGCTTGAATTGCTGCGCGCCGCCATTGCCGCGCACGCGCCCCGCAAATTGGCGTCACGCCCTGCGGAAGTGCTTGGATAGCGCCAGCCCCTGACGCTGATAGTTGGAGCCGACACCCTGGCCGTAAAGCCGCTGCGGCGGTTCGGTCAGACGTTCAAACATCAGGCGGCCGACCGTCTGCCCGTGCTCCAGCACGAACGGCACTTCGTGGCTGCGCACTTCAAGCACGCCACGTGCGCCGGCACCGCCTGCACCCGCAAAGCCGAAGCCGGGATCAAAGAAGCCTGCGTAATGCACACGGAACTCGCCCACCAGCGGATCAAACGGCACCATCTCGGCGGCAAACTCCGGCGGAATCGCAACCGCCTCGCGCGAGGCAAGGATGTAGAACTCGCCGGGATCAAGGATGATGCTGCGCGACTTTTTGGTATAGACCGGATCCCAGTAATCGGCGGGGTCATAGGCACCGACGCGATCCATGTCGATCACACCGGCATGGCGCTTGGCACGGTAGCCGACAAGGCCGGTGAGCTGATCGCCTTCAAGGTCGATCGTGAAGCCGATGCCCTTGTCGATATCGGCCAGGCCGGACACGACACCCACTTCCTCCTGCAGGCGCTTCAGTGCCGCGTCGCTCATCGGCGGCGAGCCCCGGCGCAGGCGCAGCTGGTTGAGCCGCGAGCCCGTGCGGACCAGCACGGAAAATGTGCGCGGGCTGATCTCGGCCCAGAGGGGACCGCGATAGCGCTCGGGGATGGTATCGAAGGCGCGGGCATTGTCGGTGACAAGGCGCGTGAACACGTCAAGGCGGCCGGTCGAGCTTTTCGCGTTGGCGGCGCCTGATACACGCCACGGCAAGGCGACCTGTTCCATCAACGGCACAAGATAGACGCATCCCGTCTCGAGAACGGCGCCGCGTGTGAGGTCAATCTCGTGCATCATCACGGCATCAAGTTTGTCGCGCACGGTTGCGCCTTCGCCGGGCAGGAAGCTGGCACGGATGCGATAGGCAACCGTGCCCAGGCGCAGGTCAATCGAGGCAGGCTGGATCTGCTCGTCCTTGATGTCGGCCGACGCCATGATCTCGTGGCTCGCGATCATCGCGCGCAGGGACTGGCTCGGCAAAAGACCGGTCGAATGGCGCGGGGCCGCCTTGCTGTCTGCGGCCGGGCCATCGCCGAAAAGGCTGGAATCCGTTGTCATTTGAGCCTTATAGGCAAGGCAGGCGGGCACGCCTAGGGGGCGGACAAGCGGGCTGCCATGTTCCCGGCCAAAGAGCTGTGGATAATCGCCCTTGACGGAGCCGGGCGCTGCCCGTTTCATGGTCCCCTTCGTGGTGATTTGAGCCGGTCGGCTTGCGGGCCACGTAAAAGAAACCGCTAAAAGGACCGGGCGCGACCTCTGCCATCGGCGGGGGCCTGCATCACCCCGGTCCCGGCGACCGGGGTTTTTCTTTGCCCGGATGGGGCGCATGCGGAGCAGGCCATGGACGAGAAGCAGGATTTTTCAAAGCTGAGACCCAAGACGCGCGCCGTGCGCGGGGGCACCAAGCGTTCGGGCTTTGAGGAAACCAGCGAGGCCATGTTCCTGACCTCGGGCTTTGCCTATCCATCCGCCGAATCCGCCGAGCGCCGCTTCAAGAACGAGGAGACGGGCTATGTCTATTCGCGCTTCGGCAATCCCACGGTCGAGATGTTCGAGGAACGCCTTGCCCTGATCGAGGGGGCAGAACGCTGCCGCGCAACCGCGTCGGGCCTTGCCGCCGTGACGGCAACGATGCTGGCGCTGACGCGTGCCGGGGATCATGTGGTTGCCGCGCGCGCGCTCTTCGGCGGCTGCCGCTACATCATCGAAGATTTGATGCCGCGCTTTGGCGTGACCTGCACGCTGATCGACGGGCGCGACCTTGGGGCGTGGGAACGCGCGACGACACCGGCGACCAAGGTGTTCTTTGTCGAGTCGCCGTCCAACCCGACGCTGGAACTGGTTGATCTTGCCGCCGTTGCGCAGATTGCCAAGGCGGTCGGGGCAACGCTTGTCGTGGACAATGTCTTTGCGACGCCCGTGCTGCAATCACCGCTCGCGCTGGGTGCAGGTATTGTCATCTACTCGGCGACCAAGCATATCGACGGTCAGGGACGGTGCCTTGGAGGCGCGATCCTTTCCAATGATATTGAGTGGATCGAGAAAACGCTCTGGCCGCTTTTGCGCAACACCGGGCCATCGCTTTCGCCGTTCAATGCATGGGTCCTCTTGAAGAGCCTTGAGACGCTTGAATTGCGCGTCAATGCGGCAACGGCACATGCCGCGCATGTGGCCAAGGGCCTTGCCGCTCTCAAGGGCATCGCGCGGGTCATCTATCCCTTTGCCGATGATTTTCCGCAGAAGGCGCTGGCGCGCCGCCAGATGAAAGGCGGCGGCACCATCGTTACCTTCGAGGTTGCGGGCGGCAAGGCAGCTGCATTCAGGCTCGCCAACGCGCTCAGGATCATCGACATTTCCAACAATCTGGGGGACGCCAAGAGCCTCATCACCCATCCTGTGACGACCACGCATCAGCGCCTGACACCCGCGGCCCGCGCCGAGCTTGGCATCACCGATGGCATGCTGCGGTTGTCGGTAGGGCTTGAGGATCCAGAGGATTTGCTTGACGATCTGCGGCGCGGGCTTTCCGCGTAAACCTTAAGGCAAGGCCGGGGCTTCTGCTCCGGGGGCCTTGCGCCTATGAGTTGGTCATGACGACAGCGACGCTGGGCAAGGATATCGTATTCGAGTGCGTCACGCATGGCGTGTGCGTGCGTGTGGCACCGCATTACCGGGCCGAGCAATCCAACCCCGCCGAACAATATTTCTTCTGGAGCTATCGCGTCGAGATCGAGAACCGGGGGACCATTCCGGTGCAATTGCGGTCGCGCCACTGGCAGATCACCGACGGCCAGGGCCGCATCCAGGACGTGCGCGGCGCTGGCGTGGTGGGCGAGCAGCCGCTTTTGATGCCCGGCCAGCGCTTCGAATACACGTCAGGCGCGCCGCTGCCGACGCCGACGGGCTTCATGACCGGCACCTATCAAATGCAGACGCCGTCGGGTGAACGCTTTGACGTCGCCATTCCGGTCTTCCCGCTGGACCAGCCGGAGATTCCGCGCCGCCTGCATTGAGCGGGGCCCGTCTTCACCTTGCGCCTCCCCTTTGAGAAAAGGGGAGGCGGGACTTGAGCAAGCGCATGCGAAGCTCAAGCCCGGTGGGGTTGGGAGAAGCTGTATTGAGCTCGTCAATGGTGCCCCCACCCGCTTCGCTCACCCCCAAAAACGGGGGAGGCGAAAGACAAAATTGCTCCGAAATGTGTGACCCCGAGAGTGAGAGCGCGCGGGGAGGGCAAGCAAACATTTGGCCCGGCGCACGCAAGAGCCTAAACTCCCGCCCATGACCTCACCGCCGATTCCGTTTGCGGCACAAAGAATGCCGGCGCTTGCGCTTGCGCCCGGTGGTGCCGTGCGCGTGGATGGCGATGGCGTGCTGGCGACCCTGTCGCGCGAGGCCGCGCAGAAAGCGCTGCAGCAGGAGAGCCATCTTCTCTGCCATGCGGCCTTCGTGCTGCGGCGGCTGGGGGCGGAGCGTTCGCGTTCCCTCCACCTCGACCTTGCCGAGCTTGCCGCTTTTGTCCTGCCGGCACGGATATTCATTCCCACCGCCATCGGCATGGCGCGGCTCTTGGGGCTTTCGCCGCCCGCCACGCGGGAAGATGAACCGGCCTTCCTGATGATGGCCGCACAGCACCTTTTGCAACGGCTTGACCCCAAGGCCGATGACGCGCCACGCGCGGCAAGGATTGCTGCTGCCATGGGGCGCGCGGGATGGCGCTTTGCCCCTTTCGTGCTGGCGCGCCTGGCCCATCCTGCACCACAGCCGGGCGGCTTTGACGTGTGGGAAAAACTGCCGGAGATCGAGGAGCATCCGCCGCGCGGCCATCCCGCCACGGTCAGCGTCAGCATCGAGGAGACACGTCGGCACTTGTTTGCGGCTTTGGGCGAAGGACGCGAACAGCGCCCGCAGCAGGCTGACTATGCCGGAACCGTATCGCGCATCTTTGCGCCGCCGGTTTCCGAGGGCGATCCCCATGTCATCATCGCCGAAGCGGGCACCGGCATCGGCAAGACTTTGGGCTATGCCGCGCCTGCCACGCTCTATGCCGAGAAGAGCGATGCGACCGTCACCATCTCGACCTATACGCGCAATCTGCAGCGGCAGATCGACCAGGAAATGTCGCGCATCTGGCCCGACCCGGCGGAGAAGCGCGAGAAGGTCGTCATCCGCAAGGGCCGCGAAAATTATCTCTGCCTGCTCAATTACCAGGAGGCACAGTCACGCATCGCGCTTGCGCCGGGCGCCGACAGTGTGATGCTGGGGCTGGTCGCGCGCTGGATCACATCGACGCGCGACGGCGACCTTCTGGGCGGCGATTTTCCGTCGTTCCTTCTGGCGCAAAGCCCCTTCATCCGCGCGCTGACCGACCGGCGGGGCGAGTGCATCTATTCCGCCTGCCAGCATTATCGCCGCTGCTTTGTCGAGACGAGCGCCGACCGCGCCACGCGCGCGCGCATCGTGATCGCCAACCACGCGCTGGTGATGGTGCGCGCAGCCCTTGCTTCCCAGTCGCTGGATGACGCCGAGGTGAAAACCGGCGAAGCAGGCGCCCCACCGGGCATGGGTCATTTCATCTTTGATGAAGGCCACCATCTTTTCGATGCCGCCGACAGCGCCTTTGCGCTGCATCTGACCGGGCTTGAAGGTGCCGAGCTGCGCCGCTGGATCCGCGGACGCGAAGGCGATGGTGCAAGCCGCATGCGCGGGCTTTCCGAACGTGCGGACGACCTTGTGCGCGACGACGAGGACCTCAAGAAGAAACTTGAATCCGCGATCGAGGCAGCCGCCATCCTGCCCGGTCCCGGCTGGGGACAACGCGTGACAGGCGGCGCGCCACGCGGGCCGTTTGAGCGCTTCCTTCTTTCCCTGCGCGCCCAAGTCTTCCTGCGCAGCCCTGACAGCGACAGCGATTACGACATCGAATGCGAGCCGCACCCCCTCGCGGAAGGTGTCGGTGACGCGGCCCTTGCGCTCGCCAAAGCCTTGCGCGCGCTTCAATCTCCGCTGCTTGCGCTGGAAGCAGGTCTCAAGGGCAAGCTTGACGCCGAGGCCGAAGAACTTGAGACGCACGAGAAGGCGCGGCTTACCGCCGTCGCCCGCGGCATCGCGCGACGTTCGCGCATCATCCTGCCCGGCTGGATCGCCATGCTTGATCGCCTTGGAAAAGGCGATGGTACGCCGGACGACGTCTTTGTGGACTGGTTTGGCGTGTCGCGCAGCGATGGCCGCGAGACCGACATGGGCTATTTCCGGCACTATCTTGACCCGACCAAACCCTTTGCGGCGGAAGTCCTGACACGCGCGCAAGGGGCGCTGATCACGTCGGCCACTTTGCGCGACCGGCTGCCGGAGGCCGAGATTGCGGATGCATCTGCCGAGCTTGACTGGCGGGCGGCCGAAATCCGCACCGGCGCCGTCCATCTGCCGGTTGCCGCCGAGCGGCACGGCTTTGCCTCGCCCTTCAATTATCCCGCCACAACACGCGTCATCGTCATCAATGACGTGCCGCAGAACAATCCGGATGCGCGCGCAGCGGCCTATGCCGCCCTCATCCGCGCGTCGGGCGGCGGGGCGCTTGGTCTATTTACCGCGATCCGCACCTTGCGTGCCGTCCACAAGCGGCTTCTGCCGTTGCTGGAGGCCGATGACCTTACGCTTTTTGCCCAGCATGCAGATGCGATCGACACCGGCACGCTGGTTGATCTCTTCCGCGCCGACGAAGACAGCTCGCTTCTGGGCACCGATGCGCTGCGCGATGGGGTGGATGTGCCGGGACGCTCCCTGCGCATGGTCCTGTTTGACCGCGTGCCATGGCCGCGGCCCGACATCTGCCACAAGGCACGGCGCAAGGCCTTTGGCGGACGCGGCTATGACGAAATGATGACGCGCCTGCGCCTCAGGCAGGCCTATGGCCGGCTGATCCGGGCCGAGGGTGATCGCGGTGTCTTCTGTGTGCTTGAAGCGCGCACGCCAACACGGCTTTTGAGCGGATTGCCCGATGGCGTGATCCCGGCGCGCGTCGGCCTTGCCGAAGCCGTGCGCCTCATTCGCGGCTTTCTCGCCAACCCGGCCATTGAAGCAGAAGCGCTTGCGACCTAAGTTCCAGCAAGACCCCCGACCGGATGGATGTTCATGGCCGATGCTTCCCAGCGTTCCGTATTGTCGGCGCATCATGCGCTGATCTGGCTCTTTGTGCTGACATCGGCATCCGACGGCGAGATGAGCGATGCGGAGCTGCACGAGATCGGGGAACTGGCCAAGACACTTCCCGTCTTTGCCGGGTTTGATGTGACGGGACTTCCTGCCATCGCGCGCGAGTGCGCGGCGATCCTGGGTGAACCCACCGGCTTTACCGATGTGATCAGCATGGTGCGTGATGCGCTGCCGCGGCATTTGTGCGAAACAGCCTATGCGCTGGCACTCGACATCGCCTATGCCGACCGGCCCTTGACGGCCGAGGAATTGCGCGTGATGGAGCGGATCCGCGAGACGCTGGAGATCGACCGGCTGATCGCCGCCGCCATCGAGCGCACGCAAGCTGCACGCTACCGTCTGGCGTGATGCGATGGACCTTGAGGCCGCCCTGGTTGACCATGAGAGCGTGATCCGCCTCTCGTTCTTTGGCGGCGTGCTGTTCCTTCTCCTGATCGCCGAGCGCGTGTGGCCCGACCGCGCGCGCGTCTTGCCCGGTTACTTCCGACCTGCCCTCAATCTGGTGATCGGTGCGCTCGGATCACTCGCCGGGCGGCTTCTGGCGCCGGTCGCCGGTGTTGCCGCCGCGCTCTATGCGGCCAAGGAAGGGATCGGCCTTGTGGCCATCCGCGATTTGCCGGACTGGGCAGCTGCCCTTGCAGGGATCGCCGCACTTGATCTGGTGATCTATTTCCAGCACCGCATCTTTCACAAGGTGCCGGTGCTGTGGCGGCTTCATGCCGCGCATCACAGCGACCCCGACATTGATGTGACGACGGCGCTGCGCTTTCACCCTGTCGAGGTCGGGTTGAGCGCACTGGTCAAGGCTGCAACGGTTCTGGCTCTTGGCATTCCCGCCATTGCCGTCATCGCCTTCGAGATTTTTCTCAATGCATGCGCCATGTTCAATCATTCCAATCTGAGACTGGCCCGGCCGCTGGACGCCTTTCTGTCGCTTTTTCTGGTGACGCCACGGCTTCACCGCATCCATCATTCGGTGATCGTGGCCGAGCAGAACAGCATATTCGGATTCAGCATCAATCTGTGGGACCGGATTTTCGGCACGTTCCGAAGCGCACCGGCAGGAACATTGATTACCGGCATGCGTGAAGTGCAAGCAGCGCGCACGGTTGAACCCATCCATGTGCTCATCACCGGTCCCTTCTCGCGCAAGGGATGGTGGTGATGCGGGTTCTGGTCCTGATGCGGCATGCCAAGGCGGTGCCCGATGACGGCGATATTGCCGACATCGACCGGCCGCTCAACAAACGCGGGCGCGAGGCCGCGCCGCTTGTCGCGCGTGAGCTGATTGCGCGTGGCCATTGGCCGGATGCGGTTGCCTGCTCGAACGCCCAACGCACGATGGAGACGCTTGACCTCGCCCTGTCGGAAGGTGCCGCGGCGGGAAAGCCCCGGCCGGAGGCAAGGTTCGAGCGCGACCTCTATCTCGCCGAAGCGCCCGCGCTGATCGAACGGGCGCGCTGGTTTCCGGCAACCGCCAAAATCGCGATGCTGGTCGGGCACAATCCGGGCATGCATGAGGCGGCATACAGGCTTGCGCGCAAGCCCCGCGACCGCGCCGAGCAGGTGCTGGCCGACCAGTTGTCGTCCCGCTTTCCCACCGGCACGGCAGCGGTACTCTCGTTCGACACCGACAATTGGCGCGAGATTGGGCTGCAAACAGGCAAGCTTCTTGCCTTCATCCGCCCGCGCGACCTTTCGCCTGCGTGACCATGAATCATTTTTCAAAAACTGGACTTCAGGCGCTCCAGGCCCTGATGAAGATTTCTACGGTTGTATGCGCGAGGTGAGCGGCTTCGGCCTCGGTCGGACCTTCACCGCCGATGAAGAACTGGCGAAGCTGCCGCGCACCAACCAGACTGCCCATGAACTGGGACGCTGCCAAACCGGGATCGGCAACGACAAGACGCCCGCGCCGCGTCTCGGCTGCAATCCACTCCGCCAGCGCGGCATGGGTGCGGGCGGGACCGATCGAATAGAATTCGGCAGCAAATCCTGTAAGCGTCTGCGGTGCCGACAGCATGCTCTTCATCATGCTGATCGTGCGCGGATGGAGGACGCGCGCGACATAGGTGCGGGCAAAACGTTCCAGCACATCCGCAAGACTGTCTCCCGGCTGTGCCGAGATCAGGGGTTCGGTCAGCTCGGCAACACGGTCAGCGGTCATCGCCGCCATCAGGCCCTCTTTCGATCCGAAATGGTTATAGATCGTCTGCTTCGACACGCCGGCGGCGTCCGCCAGTTCTTCCATCGCCATGGAAACACCGCGCTCGGTGAACATCGCAAACGCCGTCTTGAGAATGTGTTCGCGCTTGCGCCGGTTGCGCACGGGCAAGGAAGCGGCAACGCTTGCCCCATTGTCCTCAACCGTCATTCGGAAACCTCCACTTGATGGCTCGGACGGCTTGCGACCGGCACAAGCACGAGGACAAGGGCAAAGATCGCGGCAAGCACGGTAAAGATGTCCGAAAAGGCCAGAACCCAGGCCTCGCGCTGGACCAGATGCGACAGGAGGCGCACTGCCATTTCGTCCGAACTGTTCAGCATGGCGCCTGCACTGTCATAGTGCCCTGACAATCCGGCGAGCCAATTCTCGACACGGGGGTCGCCTGCGCGCAGGCCCTCGCCCAGACGCTGCCAATGATGCGCAGTGCGATCATTCAGAAGCGTTGTCAGGATCGCCAGCCCGAAGGCGCCGCCGACATTGCGCACCAGCGTATAGAGCCCGGAAGCGTGCTTGACCTGTTCCATCGGCAACGTGCCCATGGAGATCATGTTGATCGACATCATGCAGCTCATCAGCCCGCAGCCGCGCATGATCTGGGGCCAGAACATCTGGTCATAGCTCCATTCTGCGGTCATTGGCGAGAATGTATATGAGGCTGCCAGCATCAGCGAAAAGCCGAAGGCCAGAAGATAACGCGGGTCGAGTTCGAATTTCCGCACGACCAACATCGAGGCAGGCGCCGTCACCATCATGGCAAGGCCCGTTACCCAGAGCATCTCACCGATCTGGAGCGCGCTCATGCCGCGCACGCGCGCGAGGAAAAGCGGCAGGATGAAGGTGATGCCGTAGAGACCCACGCCCAGGGCAAATCCGAAGACAGAGCCGACTGCAAAGTTCCGGTCGCGGAAGGCAGAAAGGTCCACGACGGGATGTGGCCGGGTCAGCACCCTTCGGAAGAACAAGATGCCGGCCAGCGCGGCGGCCAGCGCAAACCAGATGATGCGGCGGGATTCAAACCAGTCGGCGCGTGCGCCTTCCTCCAGGACATATTCCAGCGAACCCAGAAAGATCGCCATGAAAATGAGGCCCGGAAAATCGAAGTGCTTCCACAGACCATGCTGGGGCGCGTCAATATCCATCAGGTTCCAGACGAGGACCGTAATGATCACTCCGGGAATGATGTTGATGAAAAAGAGCCAGTGCCATCCCATCGCCTCGGTGATGTAGCCGCCAAGTGTCGGCCCGATGGTGGGCGCCAATGTCGCCGTGAGTGCGATCAATGCACTGAAGCCGACCTGCCGCTGCCGCCCGAAGATCAGGTAGATCGTGGCGAAGACGGTCGGGATCATGGCGCCGCCGCAAAACCCCTGCAGCGCACGCCAGATGATCATTTCCCCGATCGAACTGGCCGTGCCGCACATGAAACTGAAAAACGTGAATGTCGCGCAGGACACCACGAAGACGATCCGCGTCGAAAAAATGCGCGAAAGCGTGCCGGAGAGCGGGATCATCACCACTTCGGCGATGAGATAGGACGTCTGTACCCAGCTGACTTCGCTGGCGGATGCCGAGAGGCCGGCCTGGATTTCCGCCATGCTTGCCGACACGATCTGGATGTCGAGAATCGACATGAACATGCCGAAGACCATGGCAAAGAAGCCGATGAGGGTTCGCTTGTCGATCGGCAGCGCGTCATCTGCGGGTGGCGCCAGCGGCTTTGGCGCTTCGTCGTCCATGGTGGTGACGCTCATACGGCCACCCGGCTCTATTGTGCCGGCGCGGGCTGGCCGTCACTGGCCAGCGGACCCTCTGGGCGCGGCGCGGCGGACAGGCGCGCGTCGGGGCCCTCGCCCTCATCGCCCGTATCCACGCCGACCTTGACCGACATGCCCGGGCGCAACAGCGAAAGGATTTCCGGGTTGCCGGTGATTTCGATGCGCACCGGCACGCGCTGGACGATCTTGGTGAAATTGCCGGTCGCATTTTCAGGCGGCAGCAGGCTGAATTCGGAACCCGTGGCAGGCGCAAACGAGACAATCGTTCCGGTCAGCACGTCACCGGGGAAGGCGTCGATTTCGATTTCAACCGCCTGGCCGCGCCGCATGGCGGCGACCTGTGTCTCCTTGAAATTGGCGATGACGTAAACCTGCGGCAGCGGCACGATCGCCAGAAGGGCCGTGCCGGCACGCACATACTGGCCGGGCTCGGCACTGCGGTTGGCGATGACGCCGTCCATCGGTGCGCGGATGGTGGCGTGCTCAAGGTCAAGGCGCGCGAGTTCCAGCATGGCCTCGGCCTGGGCGACATCGGCAGCGGCCTGCGCGCGCTGCGCTTCGGTCACGGCGACTTCGTCCTGCTCGGCCTTCAGGGCGGCAATCGCGACATCAAGGGCCGCCTCAGCCTTGCGGTTCTCTGCAACAGCCTGCTCGTAGCGCTGGGCAGAGGTCGCGCCCTGATCACGCAGATCGGCATAGCGGGCAAGGTCGGCGGCGGCGCGTCGGGCATCTGCCGTTGCGCTTTCAACCTTGGCTTCAGCCGATTCAATCAGTGAGCCTTCGAGGCCGATGCGGGCGATTGCGGCAGCAAGCACCGCACGCTTTGCTTCGACGGCCGCTTCGGCCTGGCGCACACGTGCGGAAAAATCGGCATCGTCGAGACGCAGCAGCACATCGCCCGCACGCACCCACTGGTTTTCCGCGGCATCGATGGTTGCGACAAAGCCGTTCACGCGTGCGGCGATGACCGCGATGTCACTCTTCACATAGGCATCGTCCGTCGTTTCGATGAAGCGGCCCCGGAAGTACCAGTCAATGCCAAGGCCGATCAGCAAAACCATGCCGATCAGGACAAGAACCGGAACGAGGCGCGCACGCAATTCGGGATTCATGGCGACACCGGCGTGAGGCGGAAGAGGTGGGGAGACAGACCTCTTTGGACTGCAGGGTCCAACGCTAGCGTGGGCCTATACGGACCGCAAGGAAAATGGACTTTCGGGTCCAAATCACCGCAGAAGCCGTTGAATTCTGCGGTCGGGCGAAGCCGCTGACCGGCTTGTCTTTTCGCTCGGCCGACGCCAAGTTCGGCTCCCGCACGCGGGTGTAGCTCAATGGCAGAGCAGAAGCTTCCCAAGCTTACGACGAGGGT
>CAZBRT010000003.1:0-265682 GCA_964494625.1 uncultured Flavobacteriaceae bacterium
TGAGCTGGGTTTAGAACGTCGTGAGACAGTTCGGTCCCTATCTGCCGTGGGTGTTCGAGACTTGAGAGGATCTGTCCCTAGTACGAGAGGACCGGGATGGACACACCTCTGGTGCACCGGTCGTGGCGCCAGCCGCGCAGCCGGGTAGCTAAGTGTGGACGGGATAACCGCTGAAAGCATCTAAGCGGGAAACCCACCTCAAAACCAGGTCTCGCCACCAGAGCCGTGATAGACCATCACGTTGATAGGCCGGGCGTGTAAGCACAGTGATGTGCTCAGCTTACCGGTCCTAATAGCTCGATTGGCTTGATCTTCATCCGCGTCATTCGCATGGCCGCTGCAAAGCGGTCGGGCGTTTGGCCAATCAAGAAACACCAAGATTACGAGACCAGATCATCACTTCACATTCCGCTTTGCCGGCCTGGTGGCCCCGGCGGGGGCTTTCCACCCGATCCCATCCCGAACTCGGCCGTTAAATCCCCCTGCGCCAATGGTACTCCGGCTTAAGCCGCGGGAGAGTAGGTCGCTGCCAGGCCTGCAAAGCGGAGTGTGAAGATCATCAGATGGGCCTGCCGTTCGCGGCATCGCCCCCTCATTCACTTGTCAACCACCTGCCGCGGGATGGAGCAGCCCGGTAGCTCGTCAGGCTCATAACCTGAAGGTCGCAGGTTCAAATCCTGCTCCCGCACCCATTTCCTCATTCCCATCAATTTCAGTACCCACCCCGGCGCGTTTGCCGGGGCGAATGCGTTTGCGCTACTCGCAGCCGGTACCGCGATTTGGCAACCTCGCCGGCATGGTGATGCAGATTCGCGAAAACATGCTCGATGACGCGCAGGTGCAGGACCTCTTGCGCCTGCACCTTGCGGAGATGCGCGGGTTTTCGCCGCCCGGCTTTTCTCACGCGCTCGATCTCTCCGCCCTCAAGCGGCCGGACATCCGGTTCTATTCGTTGTGGCAAGGCGGGGCGCTGACGGCGATCGGCGCGCTCAAGCAATTTGCCGATTCTGATGGCGCGATGTGCGGCGCGATCAAATCGATGCGCACAGCGCCTGCCTTTCTGCGTCAGGGTGCGGGCACGCATCTGCTCGATCACATCATCGCGGTTGCGCGTAAGAGCGGCTGTCGTCGCCTTTACTTGGAAACCGGAACGGGTCCTGTGTTCGACGCGGCCATCGCGCTTTATCTTTCGCACGGCTTCCAAACTTGCGGTCCGTTTGGTGATTACCGGGAAACCGATTTCAACAGGTTCATGGTCCGGGCGCTCATGCGATAGTGCGATCACGCCGCGCCCTTCATCACCTCACACCAGCCCCAGCGCCTTCAGCGCATCACGCACGCCGTCATGGCGCGGCTGCATGTCGGCGGCGATGTGCGCGTGGGTCGGAATGTAGAATAGGTTGAGGTCCAGCCCCTTCAGTGCAAGTTCAGCGCAACGCTCCGGCATGATAAGGCCAAGGCCCGGCGGGGCCATCGCAGGATCCGGCAAAGCGCGCGCGTTCATGGCCGTGTAAACCGCGCCCGGCAGCAGCACATGGATGTCGTGTTTGCCGGCGTTTTCATCGCGCAGCCATTCGGCCGCAATCAGAAGCGCGTGCTTGGATGCTGCATAAAGGCCAAGGCCGCTGCCCTTGACGGCGGCCGGGACGGACAGCGAATTTTCCGATGCCGTAAACAGGATGCGCCCGCTTTTTCCCGACGCTTCCATCCGCGTGAAATAGGCTTGGGCAAGGCGCAGGCCCGCATGAAAATTCACTTCAAAGAGCCGTGCGGCTGTCTCATCCAGCTTCTCGTTGCGCAGTTTCTTGTTCCGCCCCATGCCGGCGTTTGAGCAAACGAAATCAAGGCGGCCATGCCAGTCGTGCGCTTGTGCAATCAGATTGGCGGCGGTCTCCGGCATGGAAAGGTCAGCAGCCAGCACCCGTGATAGGCCCTTCAGGCTTGCGGCGGTTTTGCTTGTCCCGGCTTCATCGATGTCGGCCAGAACAACGCAGGTGCCGCGCGCATCGAGTGCGCGGGCGAGGGCCGCCCCGATGCCGGAGGCCGCGCCCGTGACCAGAACCGTGTTTCCATTGAAGTCCATGAGAGCGTTCCCTCAAGTCGCGCGCATCGCAGGGGGAAGCGTAACATCCTCTGCAGGAATTTTCTTACTGCGCTTTTGCGAGGGCGGCGGCGTTCACGTCCTCAAGGCCAATGGCTTTGAGGAAGAGCATGCCTTCCAGCGTCACCAACAGGCGGGCGGCGTCGCGTGTGCGGGCGGTCTTTGTGGGCGCGGCGATCTGGCTTTCGCCCCAGGCCAGAAAATAGCGGCCCATGGCTTCGCCGGTCTGGCGACAGAACGCGTCGCCGCGCGCGGCCAATGCCGCGATCTCCAGCCAGATGCGCATATAGGGCCAGAGCCTTTTGTCGAACAGGATGCGCGCGAGTTCGGCCGCCAGGCGATCCGCCGGCAAGGGTTGGGGTTCGCGCTTTTTTTCCAGGATCGCGACGAGATCTTCCCCGATGCGCGCGATGATCGCGCTCATCATTTCCGTCTTGTCGCGGAAGTAATAGAGCAGCATGCGGTCGGACGTTCCGGCCGCCTTGGCCAGCGGACGCAGGCTGGATGCCGCCAGCCCGTGCTTCATCAAATGGGCGGCGAGCTTTCCCAAAAGGGCGGCACGTTCGTCTTTGGTTCGGGTCACTTTCAGCTGGTTCCGGATTGAGGGGGCGATCCTGTGCGTTGGCAATCGGGCCCGTTCATGGGCCATTCATGGCGCAAAACCCCTACCATGGATAGTTTGACGGCGGGTGCCGGTATAGCATCAAGCTTGTGCGTCCGGATTGCCCGACCGGGAACAAGGGGGGAGTGGCATGAACGGCTGGAAATATTTTGCCCTGGGCGTTGCGCTTGCCGCCCTGATGTCCATCCGGGCTGCCGACGCCGATGTTGCCGCCTGCAAATTCATGATGCCGGAGGACCCGGAACTTCTCGCCTTGCCCGAGGAGATCGCGACCGGCAATTGCGTCGAGCGCGACCGTTTCACCCTCCACGACAACCAGTATCTGTTCGTTGACCTTGAGGGCTATGATGCGGGTGCGACCGACCGCTACATGCTCGCCAAGGATACGGTGGTGCGCGGGGTCAATCTTTACTCGCAATGGTTCGATGTGCCGGATGTGATGTTTGTCTCCGGTGACATCTCGCTTGGAACGGCCGGAACCCATTCGGTCGTTCTTGGCCTTGCGACCGGCACATGGCGGGGCTGCATCATCGCGCTTGGCAGCGACGCGCTGCATGCGGGGCGCGAGGGCGGATCGGATGACATTGCGCATTTCCAGCGCACGATCGCCCACGAGCTTTTCCATTGCACGCAGATCAATGATCCGACGGTCGACAACAATTATGTCGTCTGGCGGGATGAATCGACGGCGGATTTCTTTGCCGGGCTTGTGGTGCCGGAGTCGTGGCCTGATCCCTATTTCTACCGTGATCTGCCGCTGCTTGCGACGATGCCGGTCCATGACCTTGGCTACAACGCCTATCTGTTCGTCACCTGGCTGGGCATTCACCACAGCGTGGAATCTGTCGTCAACATGCTGAAATCAGCATCGCGCGATGGTTCGGCCAATGGCAGCGTGCAGACGCTGGCCGCGCTGCCGGATGCGGCAAATCTGTTCCACAGCTTCGTGAAAGCGTGGATCGACGGAGCGCTGCTGGAAGGCATGGGCAGGCCGGTCCTTCCGCCGCCGCCGGAATACCCCGAAGCGCAGCTGATCGACCACGAGACGATTCTCTCTTTCCCGGTGCTGCCCTCGTTCCTGGCCGGATTCCAGATGTATGAGTTCGGGCAGGGGATCGCCTGGAAGATCGATTTTCCCGACGACCCGGACCTGCGTGTGTCGTGGCGACAGGCCGATGGCAGTGCATGGACACAGCTTCCCGGCACGATCGAAGCCTGCGACGGACCCAAGCGGGGGATCATCGTTGTGACCTCTGCCGCTGCGACGGTTGACCAGCGGAATTATGAACTGACCGTGACACGCGATCCCGACGGCATGCGCAATTGCGCGTGCCCGATCGGCAACTGGTACATGGACACGGAAATGGTGCGCGCCAGCCCCTTGAGCATGACAATGCCTGGAACGTTCGAGAGCGGCAACCTGTCGCTGACGTTCAACGGGGACGGGTCTGCCGTTGCCACCTATCACGACCTTAAATGGCGCAGCGAGATTGACCGCGACAGTTCGATTGTCTCGGTCATGCGCGGCTCGATCAGTTTTCGCTGGGAGTCCAAAGCATGGGGTGCCGCGCAATCGGGTGATCCCGCGCCGACAGGCGAAGGCGTTCAGGCACTTTCCATTGAACGTACGGTTACGGCATCCGACGTGCGCTGGCGTACGGAATTCTGGGGGCGTGACGGCATGATCCGTGCCGATGAACGCACCCCGCCCGCGCGCGATCAGGGCTCCATCAATATCGCCACCGCCATCTGCATGGATGGCGCGTTGACGCTCGGCCAGGGTGCATCGGCGGTTCGCCATGCGCTGCCGCCCTGGTACGGCATCTACAAGCGGGGCGGGTAAGGCGCCAGCCTCAATAGCCCATCGCGGTGCCGTCCTTGCGCATTTCGGAAGCGCCGAAATAAACCCCCGTTTCGGGGTCGCGCATGATCGCCTGATAGCCGCCAAAGCCGCCGGTGCCGGTGCTGATCACATGGCCCATGGCGGCAAGGGCGTCGCGGGTTTCCTGCGAGAAGCCGGTCTCGAGTTCGATCACGCCCAGCATGTCCTCGTTCTGGCCCGTTGATTCCGTGCCACCGGCATGGCGGATGCGGGCGGCATCACCTGCCTCCTGCAATCCCATGCCGAAATCGACAAGGTTCATGATGATCTGCACATGGCCTTGCGGCTGCATGTCGCCGCCCATCACGCCAAAGGAAAGCCAGGGCTTGCCATCGCGCATCGCAAAGCCGGGAATGATGGTGTGGAAAGGCCGCTTGCCGGGCGCATAGACATTGGCGTGCGCGGGATCGAGCGCAAAGAGCTCGCCCCGGTTCTGGAACATGAAGCCAAGCCCGTCGGCCACCAGCCCCGAACCCATGCCGCGATAATTCGACTGGATGATCGAGATCATCATGCCGTCATTGTCGGCCACCGTGAAATAGGTGGTGTCGCCGGGTTCCAGTTTCGGCTCGCCGGGCGCGAAGGTGGGGTTGGCGCGGTCAAGCGAGATCAGGGCGCGGCGTTCTGCGGCATAGTCATCCGACAAGAGCCAATCCATGGGTGCTGCGGCAAAGGCGGGGTCGGCGTAATAGCGCGCGACATCCTCGTAGACGAGGCGTTTGGCCTCGGTGAACACATGAAGCGCTTCGGCGCTGCCGAAACCCATGGCGGCAATGTCAAAGCCCTCAAGAATGTTCAGGATCTGCAAGGTTGCAGCGCCTTGCGTGTTGGGCGGCAGGCCATAGACGTCCACCCCCCGATAGTTGACACCGACCGGCTCCACCCACGTAGTAGTGTGGGCGGCAAAATCCTCATAACGCAGATCGCCGCCAATGCGCTGGAAGTATGCGTCTATCGTGCGTGCAATGTCGCCTTTGTAGAATGCGTCGCGGCCGCCTTCGGCAATCAGGCGATAGGTGCGCGCAAGATCGGGATTGCGGAAAATCTCGCCATGGCGCGGCGTGTGGCCACCGGGCGCATAGGTGGCGCTGGCGTTGGCGAATTCTTCAATTTCGGCCATTTCGCCAAGGCGCTTGATGTTGCGTTCCCAATACCAGGCGATGAGTTCGGATACCGGAAAGCCTTCCTCGGCATAGGCGATGGCAGGTGCCAGCAAGTCGCTCATCGGCAGGCGGCCGAATTTGGCGTGAAGCTCGAACCACGCATCAACCGTGCCGGGCACGGTGACCGATGGTGCACCGAACAGCGGCGATTGTGGGCGATCCTGCATGATGCGGATCATGTCCTCGTACGACCGGCCCATCGGCGAGCGGCCCGAACCGTTGAGGCCATAGAGTTTTCCGGTTTCGGGATCCCAGACGATGGCAAAGAGATCGCCGCCAATGCCGCTGCCGGTCGGCTCCATCAGGCCAAGCGCCGCATTGGCCGCAATCGCCGCGTCAACCGCCGTGCCGCCACGCTTCAGGATGTCGATGGCAATTTGTGTCGCCAGTGGCTGAGCGGTCGCGGCCATGCCGTGGCGCGCCACCACAGGCGCGCGCGACGCGAACGGCGCGCCGGTGATGCGGTCGCCGCCGCCATGGCCATAGATCGGATCGGCCGCCATGGCACCTCCGGTTTGCGCTGAAAGAAGCAGGGCGGAAAGCGCCCAGGATGCGTATCTGTTGCGGATCATGGCAGCCCCCCGTTTGTGGCACCATGGTCGCGCGGGCGTGGCTATTTGCCAAGACCGATTGCGCCCAGGGCCGCGCCCACGCGGTCAATATCCTCCGGCCCGTTATAGGCCTGTAGCGAGAGGCGCAGGATGATCTCGTGCCCATGATCGTGGGATGCGGCCTGCACACCATGTTTTTCGCGCAGCCAGAACATCAGGGCGCGCGCGGCTTCCGGCTCGCTGATGGCGGATTTGGGCAAAAGCCATGTGCCCATCGCCGCGCGCATAGGGGGTGCAACAGCGGGGCGAGACTTCAATCCGGCAAACATCGCATCGGCGCGTGCCATCAGGCGGGCGCGGTGGGCGCGGGTTTCGGCAAGGCCAAGCGCTTTGGTGAAGGCCAGCGCGTCGGGCATGCAAAGCCACGGCGTCGGGTCCGACGTTCCGACATAATCAAAGCGGCTTGTGTAGGCCTCGTTGAACCAGATCGACACGACAGGCGGATGGGTGATTGCCTGCATTGACGGCGCAGAAAAGAGAAAGGCGGATCCCTTGGGTCCGAAAAGCCATTTATGGGCATTGGACACATACCAATCTGGCGCCATCGCCGCGAGATCAATGTCCACCTGCCCGATGCCGTGGGCGCCATCGACCAGCACAAGCGCGCCTTTGGCGCGGGCCATGGCGATCAGCTCCTTTACCGGAAAGAGACATCCGAGCGGCGAGTTGATGTGATCAATGATGACGAGCCGCGCGCCCTCGTGCAGGGCGGCCGCATAGGCTGAAAGAATGCCGTCATCGCTCATGGGCACGGGGATGTCGGCGGCGCGGACGTGCAGCGTGTGCGCCAACGCGTGACGCGCGACTGACTGGCGCACCGCCTTGTAAGAATGATTGGCGCAGACCAGCGTGTCGCCATCTTTCCACGCGATTGACTGCAGCACGGATTCAACGCCGGTCGTGGTATTCGGCACGAACACGATCGAACTGCCCGGCGCGCCGATGAATCCGCCGATGCCGTCGGCGGCCCTGCGGCTCAATGGATAGATTTCGTGGCGGTAAAAACTGTCGGGGTCTTGCTCGATATGGGCGCGCAGGGCCGATTGCTTCTCCAGCACTTCCTTCGGGCAGGCGCCGAACGAGCCGTGATTGAGATGCGCAAGGGCAGGATCAAGGTGCCAGCGCGAGAGGATGTTGCGTCCGAATGCGGTCATGGCAGTCAGCTCAGTACATAGAGGTTGATTTTGAGGTAGGCGGTCTCGGGCAAAGCGGGGTGCACGGGATGGTCAAGATCGGCGCCGCGCGACGCAATCAGGCGCGCTTGGCGTCCCGCCCTGCGTATGCCGTCGCGGTTCAGGTCGGCAAAGCGCAGCGCATCCATGTGATGCGAACAGGAGGCAAGGGCGAGCACCCCGCCGGGCTTCACCAGGCGGGCGGTCGCGCGTGCGAGTTTCTGATAGGCGCGGGCGGCGGGCTCAATGTCCTTGCGCGTCTTTGCAAAGGCAGGCGGGTCACACACGACAAGGCCAAAGCGCCCTTGTTCCATGCTGTCGAGTGTTTCCATCACATCGGCCTTGAGGGTCTTTACCTTTGAAGCGACACCCTGAAGGGCCGCGCTTTCGTCAACCAGCGAAAGGGCGCGCTCGGATGCATCCACACAGACAGCATCACTCGCGCCGGCGCCAATGGCGGTCAGGCCAAAGCCGCCCGTATGACAGAAGAGATCAAGCATGCTTGTGCCGCGCGAAAAGCGCGCGGCCAGTTCACGATTGGCGCGCTGGTCAAAGAACCAGCCGGTCTTCTGGCCGCCCACCGGATCAAAGGCGAAGTCGAGCCCGTTTTCGATCAGACGCGGTGCTGCGGGCACCGTACCGATGATGCGCGGCGTCGGCAGATCAATGCCCTCGCGTTCGGCGGTCAGGCGGTCGCCCTTGATGATGATGGTGCGGGCGGAAAATGTTCCGGTGAGTGCCTCGGCCAATGCGTCAGCTTCATCCATCATGCCCTTGGCGCCAATCTGGCAGACGAAAAGGTCGCCATAGCGGTCGATGACCAGGCCGGGCAGAAAGTCACCCTCGGCGTGGATCAGACGGTAGTGCGGAACTCCGACGGCCGCATCGCGAAAAGCTGCCGCCTCGCGCAGCCGTGCAGCAAAAAAACCGGCCGAAAGGTTTTCATTCTCCTCGCGCGACACCAGGCGCGCGGCGATCAGCGAATGCGGATTGAAGATGGCCGTGCCGAATTTCGTGCCGTCATCGCCGACAAGGTTGACCAGTGTTCCAGGCGCCAAAGCCTTGGTGCCAGCCTCCATGACGATCTCGTTGGAGAAGGCCCAGAGGGCGCCCTCGCGCAGGCGGCGGCCCATGCGGGGCTGAAGGCGCACCAAGGGGTGAGGCATGAGGCAGGGCTCCCGAATCCGCGTGTGGCGCAACCTACAAGGGCTTTGGCCTCAAACGCCAGTTGCGCGCGCGTGCGCTCTGGCGCTAAAGCCAACGGAAGAGGACATTTGCCACAGGGATCATGATGGGCAACGCCAATCTCGACTTTTCCAGCGACAATGCGGCTGGTGTTGCGCCGGAAATCATGGCGGCGCTGGCCCAGGCGGCGTCGGGCAGGGCAGGTGCCTATGGCGCCGACCAATGGACCGAAAAACTCCAACGCATCTTCTCGGACCTGTTCGGACGCGAAGTCGGGGTGCTGCCGGTCGTCACCGGCACGGCAGCCAATTGCCTTGCGCTGGCGACGGCGACGCCAAGCCATGGTGCGATGCTCTGCCATCGCAATTCGCATGTGAATGAGGATGAGTGCGGGGCGGCCAGTGTGTTCGCGCATGGCGGCAAGATCGTGCCGGTCGATGGACCCATGGGCAAGATCGATCCTCAAGCCCTCAAGGCTGCCATTGCCGTGATGCCGAAGGGCGTCGTCCATCGCAGCCAGGCAACAGCCGTCACGCTGACACAGGCAACTGAAAGCGGCACGATCTACAAGCCCGACGAGATTGCAGCGATCGCTGCCATCGCGGCCAAATCGCAACTCTGCCTGCACATGGATGGCGCGCGTTTCGGCAATGCGATTGCGGCCCTCAAGCGCCCACCGGCTGACATCACCTGGAAATTGGGCGTCAACGTCCTTTCCTTCGGCGCCACGAAGGGCGGGGCGATGGGTGCGGAGGCGCTGGTCTTCTTCGACAAATCGCGACTTTCAGATGTGGAGTTCCGTCGCAAGCAGGCGGGGCATCTCCTTTCCAAAATGCGGTTCGTCTCGGCGCAGCTTCTGGCCTATGTGCAGGATGATCTCTGGCTGCGGCTGTGCGGCCACGCCAATGCGATGGCAGCGCGGCTGGCTGATGGCCTTGCCAATCTGCCGGGCGTCACCCTTGCCTATCCGGTTGAGGCCAATGAGCTCTTCGTGCGGCTGCCCCTGCCGGTGATCGACCGGCTGAAAAGGGCCGGTGCCCGGTTTTACGAGTGGGAATGGGAGCTTCCCGAGGGTGCCATCAGCATGCTGGTGCGGCTTGTGACCGCTTTCGATACGCGGGCTGAAGATGTCGATGCGCTTCTTGCGGCGGCAACAATCCGTTAAGCACGATTATCCGCAATGTAGCGGCTTTGTTTACCCGGGGCCTCTAACTTCGTCCCAATGACAGGGACAGGTACTGAGACCGGGACACCGTGAATTTGTCAGCAACACTCAACGCGGAGATGCTCCAGCGGATCGCCGAGGCCGAAGCGGCCGTGGCGGCGCTTGCTGACGAGTATCTTGATTACGCGCGCGCCGATGTTGCCGAAATCAATTCCGGTATCACGACCCTTGCAGAGACCGTGAAGGCAGGCGGCGAAACAAAACCCCACGTCGCGCGCGTCTTTGCCGTTGCCCACAATATCAAGGGGCAGGCTGCGTCCTTCGGCTTTCCGCTGCTCACCGATGTTGCGGCCTCCATCTGCGGTCACACACGCCATGCCGACGGTGCCGACATGCGCATGGCTGACGCTCTTGTCATGCATGGGGAAGCACTGTCCCAAATCCTTGAGGGTAATCTGAGGGACGACGGCGGTGCCGCGGGTGCAGCGCTGATCGCCCGTCTTGCTCCCGTCATGGCCCGGGAGGATTGAGCGCATGACCCTTGCCCGCGACCGCATCGTCTATCAGCGCCTGACGCAGCGCGATGCCCATATCATCGCGGCCAAGCACGAGATGCTGTTTGCCGGGCGGCTGGGTGGTGCACGCGCAGTCTTCGCGTTCTGTGATCTTTCGGGCGTTGACCTTTCCGGGCGCAATCTTGCGGATGCCGATTTCACCGGCGCGGTCCTTACCGAAGCAAATCTTGCAGGCTGCAAGCTCGAAAATGCAGTCTTCTTTGCCGCCGACCTGCGCCGGGCCGACTTGTCCGAGTGCTCACTGCGGCGTGCCGACATCCGCGGCGCATGCCTGCGCGGGGCGAACCTGATCGGCGCGGACCTGTTTGAAGCGGATCTGCGGGAGGGCATCATTGCCGAGCGCGACCGCAAGGGCAGTCTCAAATTCCTGCGCCATGATGTCGGCCCGTCGGAAATGCCGGCGGCTCTCCTCGTCAACGCCAATCTTGAGCGCGCCAAAATGAGCGGGATCGTCGCGATCCAGGCCGATTTTACCGACGCCAATATGCGCGGCTGCCGCCTTGTGCGCGCCAATCTGCGCCAGGTGAAAATGTCCGGCGCCAATCTCGAAAACGCGGATCTGTCGGGCAGCGATCTGACCGGTGCCGATCTTTCGGGCGCGGTGCTGACCGGCGCCAAGCTTGTCATGGCCATGGTTGACGGCGCGGATTTCACGGGCGCCCTCACCGATGCGCCCATGGGCAAGTCGGTCACGGATCTGGGCGAGCCGATCGAGGACATGCTGGCGCGCCATGTGCGCTGGGTCGAGACCAGCGGAGCCGAGGGCACGCCGGTCATGCTCGATGGCGTGGACCTTCGCCCGGTCAAAGGGCTTGTCCATCTCAACCTGACGGCCCTCAGCGCCAACAAGGCTGTCTTCTATGGTCTTGATCTCAAAGGCGCCCAGTTGCAGGGCGCACAATTGCAGGGTGCAGACCTGCGCAATACGTGCCTTGCCGGTGCCGATCTGCGTGGTGCCAATCTCAGGGACGCGCGGCTGGGCAGCACGGATCTGCGCGATGCCAATCTGGGGCCGCTCGTCCTCCATGGTGACCGGCTGATGCCGGCCCAGCTTTCGGGTGCCAATCTGCGCTATGCGGATTTGCGGGGCACGGATTTGCGCCATGCGGTGATGACAGGCGTCGATGCGGCCTATGCCAATTTCGTCGGCGCCAATATGCGGCAGGCGGATTTTTCCCATGCCGTGCTGACCGGTGCGCAGATCACGCACTCATCGTTCCGCGAAACGGTGTTCGACGGTGCGACCGGCGTGAAGCTCATTTCACGCTGAACGGTTTTCAGGTATCGGTGCGGCGGCGCATGGCCGCACTCGTCTGGGTGCGGATGAAGGCGCCCAGCCGCTCGATCGACACATTGGCTTCCTTGCTGCCCAGCGCCTGAAAGAGGTGCGGCTGGCCGTCATAGACCTCCACCGACACGCGCACACCGGCACCCGCCGCACGCTCGCCGATGCGGCCAGCGTCGTCACGCAGGATTTCCTGCGCACCGGCATGGACCATGATCGGCGGCAGGCTGCGGTAATCACCAAAGACCGGTGAAGCGAATTGCTCTGTCGGGCTTGCCCCGCCGAGATAAAACTGCGCGCATTGGGTCAGGGCGGCCCAGGTCATCATGCCGTCGCTCTCCGCATTGTCGAGGACGGAGGGGCCTGAAAGTGTCAAGTCCGCCCAGGGCGACATCGCCACAATGCAGGCAGGCATCGGCAAGTCCGCGTTGCGGATCGCCATGGCGACGCCAAGGGCAAGGCCGCCGCCCGAACAATCACCGGCAAGGGCGATTGCCTGTTCCGGCACTTTCTGGGCCAGCAGCCAGCGATAGGAATCAAGTCCGTCGCGCACCGCGCCGGGATAGGGACATTCCGGCGCGAGACGATAGGCAACCGACAGCGTCTGCGCGTCGGACGCAGCCGCCAGCCGGGCGGCCAAGGGGCGATGGGTTTCGGGGGAGCCGGAAATATATCCGCCGCCATGGAAGTAGAGGATGATCCGCTGGATCGGGCCGTCGGCGGGGTTCACCCATTCGCCGCGAACCTGGCCCATGGTCGCCGGCTCGAAGGCAATATCCTTGGGCAGCGTTCCGAAGCGGTTGGGCGGTTCGGCAAACCACGCGCGCATTTCCTCCAGCTTCACGCGGCCGATGATGGGGCGGCGGCGTGAACGGTTGGTGCGGGACTGCATTGTGTCCTGCCAGGCAGCCATGCGGGAATGCGTGCTCCGGTCCCAAAGGGAATCTGTCGTGGCGGCCAGTTTAACCGATTTGGACCGCTTGGCTGCAAGCACTGCAAGGGCGGATGGTGAATGCTGGAATGGACGCGAAGCGCCGCCCGGCGCCCCGCCTCATCTCCCTCGGGGGGAAGGGGAGAGGCGGATTCAAGTCCGGGCGGCGCATCGTCGTCAGACGCCTTCAGGCTGGTGGCCGCGAGGCGTCAGCATTTCAGGCTTGTCAGGCCGCGGCCACGATCCGCGGTTCGGATTTCGCGTCCGGATTGGCACCGATATTGATGCGACGGGGGCGCTTGGCCTCCGGCACGATGCGCGCGAGTTCGATGTGGAGCAGGCCGTGCTCAAGATTTGCCCCGCTCACCTCGACATATTCGGCAAGCTGGAAGCGGCGCTCGAAATTGCGCGCGGCGATGCCCTGGAACAGGATCTGGCCCTTGTCGGCCTCGACGTCCTGCTTGCGGCCGGTGACGGTCAGCACGCCTTCCTTCACTTCGATCGCAAGGTCCCTTTCGGCAAAACCTGCAACCGCCATGGTGATGCGGTAGGCGTTCTCGGCGGTGCGCTCAATGTTGTAAGGCGGCCAGGACGGCGCCTCGCCCGGATTGGCGGCATTGTCGAAAAGCTGCGACAGGCGGTCAAAGCCGACGGTGGAACGGTAAAGGGGTGAAAGATCAAAACGCATGGACGTCCTCCTTGGTGAGCGACATTCGGTGCATCCCCCGATGGGCAGATGCTTGCTGTTGGCGCCGGATCCGGGAACCCCTGATGGGCATTCCCTCCGGCACAACTGAGGTAGGAACGGGGTTCGCCGGGTTCAAGGGGGAGGCATCAGGCACCGGAAAAGCAAAGGGCGGCACCGGGTTACCGGCACCGCCCTCCGCATCCTCGAAAGGAATGCGCTTACCAGTTGAAGCTTGTCACTGTGCCGTTGCGCACCGTGCATTCAATGTCATAGCGGCGAACGTCGCGGCGGCCATATTTCGCGGTGAAGCGGGCCTCGACCTCGAACTTGCGGCGGCCGCGCGGGTTGACCGAATAGACCTCGTCAACGGTCACGCTGCGTCCGCCATCGGCGCGCACCTGGGCCGACGCATAATTGGCACAAGCCTTGACCGCGTCGGTGCGGCCATAGCCGCGGTCCCGGCGACCCTCGTCGTCGTCTTCGAGAATTGCTGCAATGATGCCAAGCGCGATGATGGCGCCAATGGCTTCACCTGCACCGATATCGCCACCACCGCCACTGTCAGGATAGTAGTCGTCGTCGCGGTCACGGCCGTCTCCGGCGTGGCCTGCGCCGACAATGAATTCGGCCCGGCAACCCTGGTCAACCCAGATGCCGCGACGGTCATAACCCCAAGTCGAGCCGTAATCGCAGGGCGAGCTCGACTTCTGGCGGTAGACATCGACGCCGCCACGCGTATCAACAGGACAGTAATTGTAGGAATAGCCGCCCGAGCCGCAGGTGATCACCTGGGTGCGCGCCTCGGCAGGCGATGACGCCAGCGCAAGCGCCGTTACGGCTGCTGCGGCGGTGAGTGCATATTTGAGCATTCGATATCCCCGTGATTTGTTCCCGGATGCGAGTTTCTGCCCGAACGGCAAAACGCGCAAGCCCGGCGCTTTGGCTGGGGTCCCTTGTCGCGCCGGGCACCTGAATGGTGCCTGAATGGTGGCGCCGGGTAATGCTCCGAATTCATCCGGCAAGCCGTTGCAAATGCAGCCAGCTCAACAATCCGAGCACGAAAATCATCACATAAATGACGATGTTGGCCACAAAGGTCGGAACCGGGCGCCGGATGAGGCGCTCCAGCTGGGAAGCGATCCAGCGGCCTTCCTCAGGATTGACCGATTTGGCCCGCCATGCCCCCGTCATCAGCCAAGAGCGGATGCTGTCGAGGATGCAGGTGTCGCGGTTGACCAGCCATTGCAGCAGGGTCGCGAAAACAAAGCCCATATGGACCCATAGAGCGGTGGCGTCAGGAATGAGCCAGCCAAAGCAGGCATAGCCGAGCGCACCCCAATGCGCCCAATGCAGCGCCGAAAGCGCAAAGCGGCGTGCGGGCGAAAGCTGCCCTGCCGAATCAGAACCCGTCATTCAAGCGCCCCGCAAAATTCCCTTGGGCGCACCATCAGGGCCAGCCCGGGCAAGGTCAAGCAGGGCATCAAGCGAGCTTCACTGTCTTGGCAAGCCGCGCGACTTCCTGATGGCGGAAGCAGGTGACGAGATGATCGTTCACCATGCCCACAGCCTGGGCAAAGGCATAAACAATCGTCGGCCCGCAGAAATTGAAGCCGCGTGCTTTCAGGTCCTTTGAAAGGCGCTGCGACATGGGTGTCTGCGCCTGCACGTCCTTCATCGTGCGCAGCGTGTTCTGCTGCGGGCGGCCATCGACGAATTGCCAGAGGTAGCGCGCAAAGCCGCCTTTTTCCTTCTCCTCGATATCGAGCCACGCGCGCGCGCTTCTGATCGTGCTCTCGATCTTGCCGCGGTGGCGGATGATGCCCGCGTCGGCCAAGAGGCGGTTCACATCCTTCTCACCATAGCGGGCGATGCGCGCGGGCTCGAAATTGTGCAAGGCCTTGCGGAAGTTTTCCCGCTTTTTCAGGATCGTGATCCAGGAGAGCCCCGCCTGAAAGCCGTCCAGGATGAGCTTTTCCCACAAAGCGCGGCTGTCCGTTTCCGGCACGCCCCATTCGGTGTCGTGATAGGCGACATAGAGCGGGTCTTCGCCCGGCCACGGACAGCGCAGCTTTTCTGCCATCAGTGGCGCGCTTTCGATTTGGTCATCGCCTTGCTTTTGGTCTTCACCGGCGGTTTTGCTTTCGAGGCCAATTTCGCGCCCTTCTTGGGCCCCAGTGTTTTGGCAATTGCGGCTTTTGTCTTCTTCGCCTTGTTGCCGTCCTTGGTTGCAGTTTTTGCAGCAACGGGCGGCGGCAGATGGACAGCTTCGATCTTGTTGCCGTCAGGATCGCGCACGAAAGCCGCATAGTAATCGGGTGTGTATTCCGGGCGCAGGCCGGGGGCGCCGTCCGACTTGCCGCCATTGGCGAGCGCTGCCGCGTGGAAGCGGTCAACCGCCTTGCGGTCGGGCGCGGCAAAACAGATATGCACCCCGTTGCCGGCCGATTGCTGGCCGCCGTCATGCGGCGCGCCGATCCAGAACTCGGGCGCTTTCGCACCATATCCTGCTGCGTGCGGCAAGTAGTCGGCGACACGGGAAAAGCCGAGCGCACCACAAATGGCATCGTAGAATTTGGCGGCGCGTACCGTGTCGTTCACGCCGACGGACACATGGGAGAGCATGGGCATGTCTTGTTCCTCGGGAGGCAGGTTACTTGGGAGTCAGGTTCCTTGGGCGTGGAGCACGATCAAGAGCGGGCCCAATCAAGCGGGCAGGACGGCGCGCCACCATTCATCCTTGTCAACTTCAATCCGGTTGCCGCCGCAGGTCAATGGTGTGCCTGCGGCAATCGCATCGGCAAGATGGTCGAGGCGCAATTGGGCGAGGGCAACATACCCTGAGGCCGTGATTGCTGCGCTGCGCAATTCACCGATGGCATGGTCCGCCGCCATGACGGGTGTCCCGGGCGGCGGCGTCTGCGCGTGCCCATGCCCATGCCCAAGGATGGCGACCAGCCGCTTGCGGGTGCTGGCACGGTGTTTCATGCGCGAGGTGACTTCCTGCCCCACATAGCATCCCTTGCGGAAATCAACGCCATGCGTTTCCTCAAAATTGACGTCGAGCAGAAAGAATCGCTCGGGTTCAAGGTCGCCTGACGCCGGCACATGGCGCGTGATGCGCAGGCGCTCATGGGCGGCTAAGTCGAGGGGTGGTGCTGCGGCGACAAGGTGAAGCAATGCAGCGCGCGGACCCATCAGGCGCTGGCCCAGTGCCGCGTCGCGCGGATCGGGAAAGATCTCCACGCCTTCAGGGGGTGCTGGCAGCTCCCCCATCGCCAGGGCCGAGGCATGGGTGGACGACAGGTCGCTGATCGCAATCTTGGCCCGCAGCCGGTAAAGCGTCAGGCGGCGAAGAAGGTCGGCTGCCCGCTCTTTTGACACGTCGATCAGGAATGTGCCGTCATGTGCGGCCACAAAAAAGTCGGTGATGATCTTGCCCTGCGGCGTCAAAAGTGCCGCAAAGATGCCGCGCCCCGGCACGACCTTGCCCATGTCGTTCGAGACAAGTCCCTGCAGGAAACCACGCGCATCGTCGCCCTTCACTTGAAGGACGGCGCGTGTGTCATCGAGATACATGCCGGACAGGTTCATGGGTGCGATATGTCACAGAGGATCGTCGGCTTCACAAGTGTCCGGGCTCTCCATATAAGCAGGTGATGCGGGTTTTGCAGGTCATGGCCGGAGCCAAAACGGGGGGCGCGGAAGCGTTCTTCGAGCGGCTGGTGCTTGCGCTCCATGATGCCGGGGTCTTGGAACGTGCTGTCATCCGGAACGATGGCGCACGCCTGGCCCGTCTGAAGGCGGGTGGTCTTGCGGTCGAGGGCGCGCCGTTCGGTGGTCCCTTCGACTTTGCAACCGGCCGCGTGATCCGGCGTGTGCAGCTTGAATTCCGGCCCCAGATCACGCTTGCCTGGATGAACCGTGGCGCTTCAAAGACGCCGCATCCGCGCCGTGTCACGGGAACGGGGGTGCTGGCAGCGCGGCTGGGCGGCTATTACAATCTCAAATATTACCGCCATTGCGATCATCTTGTCGGAAATACGCACGGCATCGTGCGCTGGCTGAAGGCGCAAGGCTGGCCCGACGAAAAATGCCATTACCTTCCCAATTTTGCCGAAGCGGTGAAGGCAGCCCCCATCGACCGCGCCGCGCTGGACACGCAAGCGGATGCGCGGGTCATCCTCGCCATGGGACGGCTTCACACCAACAAGGCGTTTGACGTTCTCATCCGCGCGATGGCAGCGCTTCCCGCTGCTGTGCTTTGGCTCGCCGGTGACGGGCCAGAGCGCGCGGCGCTCGAGTCGCTTGCGCGCGAACTGGGCGTTGACCGGCGCGTCCGGTTCCTTGGCTGGCGCGCGGATGTGCCCGCCCTCCTGTCAGCTTCGGATGTACTCGCCTGCCCGTCACGCATTGAACCGCTCGGCAATGTGATTGTCGAAGCGTTTGCGCATGGAGTGCCGGTCGTTGCAGCCGCCAGTGACGGCCCGCGCGAGCTCATCCATGACGGCGCGAACGGGCTTTTGGTGCCGATTGAAGATGCGGATGCGCTGGCCAAAGCCCTTGGGCGGGTGCTCGCCTCGCGCGATCTTGCTGCCTCACTGGCCAGTGGCGGCGCGGCGCGCCATCAGGCAGAGTTCACGCGCGAAGCGGTGGTCGCGCATTACCGTGCGTTCTTTGACAGGGTTGCGGGCTGATGTGCGGCATTGCAGGCTTCATGACACTTGATGGACGGATGCCGCCCGCATCCATCATGGACACGCTGGCAGCATCCCTTGCCCATCGCGGTCCGGACGGGCAGGGCCGCCATGCGGCGCCCGGCCTCTATCTCGTGCAGACGCGCCTTGCGATCATCGATCTGGTGACGGGCGATCAGCCGATCTTTGCGCCTGATGGCACGGTCGTGGCGGTCAACGGCGAAATCTACAACCATGTCGAATTGCGCGCGGGATTTGCGGCGGATGCCTTCACCACGCGCTCCGACAGCGAGATGCCGCTGCACAGTTTCAGGCGTGATGGCGTGCATTTCGCCCGTTCGCTGCGGGGCATGTATGCGATTGCGCTTTACGATCCGCGCGAAGAGACGCTCTATCTCGCGCGCGACCGCTTCGGCCAGAAGCCGCTCTACTATGCGGAACTGCCGTCGGGCCTCATTTTTGCGTCAGAGCCTGCCGCGATCCTGAAAACGGGGCTTGTGACACCCGAGTTGTCGCGGCGTGCTGCCCAGGAGCTTCTCCAGCTCCAGTTCACGACCGGACGGGCTACGGCCTTTGCCGGGATCAACCGCGTGCTGCCGGGCGAGACGATGGTGGTGCAGCATGGGCGCATCACCGGCCGCCATTTCCTTGCGGCATTGCCGGATCAAGCGCCCGAGACGATCAGCGAGGATGCTGCTTTGGCGCGCCTTGATGCCGCGCTGATGGACAGCGTGAATGTGCACCAGCGCTCGGACGTGCCCTATGGTCTCTTCTTCTCCGGCGGGATCGACAGCACGGCGATCCTTGCCTGCATGGCGCGCCTCAATGCGTCGCCGGTGCGTGCGTTTACCGCCGGATTTCCCGGCACGGGCGTTGCCGACGAGCGCGGCCATGCGCGCATGCTCGCCAAGAAGCTTGGCGCACATCATACCGAGATCGAAGTCACCGAAGCCGACTTCTGGGAGACGCTGCCGCGCATCACGATGGCGACCGATGATCCGGCAGCTGACTACGCCATCATTCCGACCTGGCATCTCGCGCGCGCCGCAGCCAGGGAACTCAAGGTCGTGCTGGGCGGCGAGGGCGGTGACGAGATTTTTGCAGGTTATGGCCGCTACCGTTCCGTTCGCCGGCCAGTGCTGTTCGGCGGGCGCGCCATGCGCACACGCGGGCAGCTCGACGGACTTGGCCTCTTGCGCGACGAGACACGGGGATGGCGCGATGGTATCGCGGCGGCTGAAGCGCGGGCGGCGCGGGCCGGTTATTCGCGATTGCAGGCGGCCCAGGCGAGTGATTGCGCCGAGTGGTTGCCCAATGACCTTCTTATCAAATTTGACCGCTGCCTGATGGCGCATGCGATGGAGGGGCGGGCGCCTTTCCTTGACCCGGCGATGATTGCGGCCGGCTTCTGCCTGCCCGACAATCTCAAGATCAAAGGCGGACTCGGCAAGCATCTCCTCCGGCGCTGGCTCGCGCGCGAAGTTCCGGAATCAGAGCCCTTTGCCTCAAAGCGCGGCTTCACGGTTCCTGTGGGTGAATGGATTGCCGGGCGCGCCGACATGCTCGGGAAGCTGATCGCGGCCAATGAGGGTGTCAAAAGCCTTTGCAGGGCGGATGGCGTTGCCGCACTTTTCTCGCGACTGGCGCGCGGCAGCGGCAAGCATGACGGCATGGCGGCGTGGCTGCTTCTCTATTTTGCCGTCTGGCACAGGGTTCATATCGAGGGTGTGGCGGCAGACATGCCGACCGACGAATTGCTGAGGGCGCATTGATGACGTCATTTGATCTCGTCATCCGCAACGGCGTGATTGTCTCGGGCGCGGGCCGCGCGACAGGCGACATCGCGGTTCGCAACGGCATCATTGAAGCCATCGGCAGTTTTGCGACGGCAGATGCGCGTGCTTTTTTTGACGCGCGCGGTCTTCATGTGTTGCCCGGCATCATCGACACGCATGTCCATCTGCGCGAGCCGGGGCTTACCCACAAGGAAGACCTTGAGACCGGCACGCGGGCAGCCGCGTTGGGTGGTGTCACCAGTGTCTTCGACATGCCCAATACAAACCCCGAGACAACGACCGCCGAACGCATTGCCGAAAAAGTGGCATTGGCCAAGGGGCGGACATTTGCCGATCACGCCTTCTATGCAGGCGCGACGGCGGAAAACGCGGATGCACTGGGCGCGATCGAGAAAGCGCCGGGCTGTGCGGGCGTCAAAATCTTCATGGGGTCATCGACAGGCTCTCTCCTGATCGAAGACGATGCAACGATTGCCCGCGTCCTGGCCGGAACAAGGCGGTGTGTGGCGGTGCATGCCGAAGATGAGGCGCGGCTCAAGGCGCGGCGCATCTTTGCCGAATATGACAGGCCGGAGACCCACGGCATCTGGCGTGATCCTGAATGCGCGCGGCGTGCCGTCGAGCGGCTGATCGCGCTGGCGCGTGCGGCGCGGCGGCATGTTCATGTGCTTCATGGCACGACTGCGGGCGAGGCTGCCCTGCTGAAGGACGCCAAAGATGTGGCGACGATGGAGACAACGCCGCAGCATCTCACCCTGACGGCGCCGGAATGCTACGCGCGCCTACGCAGCTATGCGCAGATGAACCCGCCGATCCGTTCGCTGGAGCATCGCGAAGCGCTCTGGCAGGCGATTGCGGATGGCGTGATCGACACGATCGGTTCCGACCATGCGCCGCATGCGCGTGCGGAAAAGGAGCAGGCCTATCCCGCTTCACCGTCGGGACTGCCGGGCGTTCAGACAATGCTTCCCCTCATGCTCGATCATGTGGCCGCGGGGCGGCTTTCGCTGGAGCGGCTGGTACAGCTTTGCGCCGAAAACCCTGCACGCATTTTCGGTATCGCGGGCAAGGGCCGCATTGCTGCGGGGTTTGATGCGGATTTTGCGCTCGTTGATCCCGCGGCTTCACAGATCATCCGCAATGAGGACATGGCGTCGCGCTGCGGCTGGACGCCGTTCGACGGCATACCTGTCAAAGGCAAAGTGGCTGCAACGATCCTGCGCGGTCATGTCGTCGCGCGCGATGGTGCCGTCATCGGACCGGCCATCGGCGCACCGGTGCGGTTCTCAGCCTGACCCATCAGTGCAGGCGGAACTCGCCGCCCATCAGCTTGAGGTCGGTCGGGGTGAAGACGCCCGCACAGGCCACGCGCACCGAATGCAGCTTGCCGTCCAGCCGGTCCGTCCAGAAGGCGAGGAATCGCGCAAGCACCGGGTATTTCGGGGCCATATCGTATTCCTGCCAGAGAAACGACTGCAACAAGCGGGGATGATCGGGCAGGTGATAGAGGATCTCTGCCGTGGTCAGCTGGTAGCCGCGGAGCCGAAGCTCCATGCGCTCTGCATCGGTCATCACACACCTCACATGTCGTCGCTCAACTCGTCGCTCAACTCTCCGGCAAGGCACTCATCAACGGTGTCATGGTGCCATTCTGACTGAGGCATTCTTGAGAAATCGTAAGGGCAGGTTGATGGCGCCCTCTTGGTCGTTTCTGGGGAATATCGTGCCGCTCCCGGGGCCAGGCGCCGCCGTCAAGCTTGACGCAGGCGCCATTTTCAGTTGCCGTTCACCATCGGGGGGCGGCGATCGGTTCCGGCGCCCTGGATGCGGGGGGAAATATGACCGGCACGTTCCGGGCCGTTGTGCTGACCAAGGACGACAGCGGTATCAAGGCCGCGCTCACCATGGCGGATGACAGTGCGCTGATGGATGGCGATGTCACGCTTTCGGTCACGCACTCCACTGTCAACTACAAGGATGGGCTGGCGCTTGCCGGATCGCCCGTAGTGCGGCGCTTTCCGATGATCCCGGGCATCGACCTCTGCGGTGTGGTCGAGACCTCAACCCACGCAAGCTGGAAGAAGGGCGACGTTGCCGTCCTCAATGGTTGGGGCGTGGGCGAGGTCCATACCGGGGGCTATGCGGCACGCGCGCGTCTCAAAGGTGACTGGCTGATCCCGCTGCCGGCGCCGTTCACACCATCAGAATCAATGGCCATCGGCACGGCAGGCTATACGGCGGCCTTGGCAATGAGGGCCATTCTTGATCGCGGCATCGCGCCTTCGGCGGGTGCGCTTCTGGTCACGGGTGCGGCGGGTGGCGTCGGCTCGGTTGCGGTCGCCCTTGCCAAAGCGAACGGGTTCCATGTCATCGCTTCAACCGGTCGCGAAAGCGAAGCGGCCTATCTCCGGTCGCTGGGGGCTGACGAGATCATCGCGCGCGCCGAACTTGCGGGCGAAGGCAGGCCACTCGGCAAGGAACGCTGGGCGGCAGCGATTGACAGCGTCGGGTCGCGCACGCTGGCCAATATCCTGGCGCAGACGCGCTATGGCGGGGTGGTCGCGGCCTGCGGGCTTGCGGGCGGCAATGACCTTCCTGCGACCGTCCTTCCGTTCATCCTGCGGGGGGTCACGCTTGCGGGTATCGATTCCGTGATGGCGCCGCGCGAGCAGCGGCTGAAGGCGTGGGCACTCTTGGCGTCGCATCTCGACCGCACGAAACTTGCCGCGATGACCACGACCATTCCGCTGGCCGGCGTGTTTGATGCGGGCAAGGCGATCCTCAAGGGCGAGGTGCGCGGCCGCCTTGTCGTGGATGTCCGCGCATGAGCACCGGGAACCTTCCGCCCTTCCGTCCCTTGCGCCTGGTTACGCCGCGTGTCGATGTCACGCGTCGCGCCAATGGCGAGATCATTCTCCAGAATCCCTACAGGCTGCTGCCGCCGCCTGCCAACCTCATCGAACCCTTCCGCCATTGGGCTGAAGTCGCGCCCGACCGGGTCTGGCTCGCCGAACGCACCGCGCCCGGCGGCACATGGCGCGAAATCACCTATGCACAGGCGCTTGACGCCATTTCGCGCATTGCGTCCGGGCTCATCGCCCTCTCGGATGGCGGCGAGCCAAGGCCGGTGATGATCCTCTCCGGCAATTCGATCAATCATGCGCTTCTGAATTATGGCGCCATCCTTGCCGGCATGCCGGTTGCGCCCCTCAGCCGAGCCTACAGCCTGATGTCGAGTGACTTTGCGCGCCTTGATCATTGCGCTGACCTGGTTGATCCCGGTTTTGTCTTTGCCGATGACGGGGTCGTCTTTGAAAAGGCGCAGAAGCGGGTCGCTGCTCGCGGTGCGCGCCTCATCCACGAAAAGCGCGCGGCGCCCGGCGCCGATTCAATCGCGTTTGCCGCGCTTGCCGGACACGCGCCTGACCGGGCCGAGGCCGCCTACAAGCGGCTCCATTTCGATGCGGTCGCCAAATATCTCTTCACCTCGGGCTCGACCGGCATGCCCAAGGCCGTCATCAACACGCATCGCATGATGTGCACGAATGCGGTGATGGGGCGGAGTCTTCTCGCCGATCCGGAGGGCGAGGAGCCACCGGTGTCACTCTCATGGCTGCCCTGGAACCATACTTTTGGCGGCAATGCGGTTCTCAACGGCATGACCACATCGGGCGGCACGCTCTATCTCGACAGCGGTCTCCCGCAGGCAGGCGCCTTCGACGAGACGCTGCGCAACCTTTCGGAGATTTCGCCGACGTCCTACTCCAATGTGCCGGCTGCTTACGCGATGCTGATCCCGGAGCTGGAGCGCAATGACGCGCTGGCGCAGACCTTCTTCCGGAAATTGCGCGGGCTTGCCTATGGTGGTGCGGCACTCAGCCAGGACCTCTATGACCGCATCCAGGCGGTCGCGATCCGCCATTGCGGCGAACGGTTGTCGTTCAGCTCGGGCTATGGCGCGACCGAGACCGGGCCGACGATCATGAACGTCCATTGGCCGACCGCGCGCATGGGGCTTCTGGGTCTGCCGCTGCCGGGCGTTGCCATCAAGCTAGTGCCCAACGGCACCAAGCTGGAAGTGCGCGTCAAGGGTGATGCGGTCACGCCGGGTTATCACAAGCGCGCGGACCTGACCGCCAAGGCGTTCGACGCGGAGGGTTTCTACAGCCTTGGCGATGCGGCAAAGTTCGTGGATGCGGATGATCCCGCCCAGGGCCTCGTCTTTGACGGGCGCGTCGCCGAAGACTTCAAGCTTGAGACCGGAACCTGGGTGAATGCCGGGCGCTTGCGCGTGCAGGCAATCGAGGCGGCTGGTGGTCTTTTGCAGGATGCGTTGGTAGCAGGCCTCGACAAGCCCTACGCTGCCATCCTCGGCTGGCCCAATCTGGCGGCCTGCCGGGCCGTGTCGGGGATCGCCACGCTTACGGCTGATGAGGCGGCGACGCATCCGGCAATCCTGTCGCGCCTGCTCGCAGGCCTTCAATCCCACAACAAGGTAAACCCCGGTTCCAGCACACAGATCCGGCGTGCCTTGCTGATGGCGGAGCCCCCGAGTCTTGATGCGGGTGAGATCACCGACAAAGGCTATGTCAACCAGAGCCTGTCACTTGCGCGGCGCATGGCGCTGGTTGAAAAGCTCTATGCGGACCCGCCCGGCAATGACGTGATTGCCGCCTAGTCCCGATTGGTTCCGTCTGATGGTCTGAAGCGTCCAAGGGGTGCTGCAAGCGTGCTTGACTGGATCTGGCTCTTCGTCAGCGGATTTTTCATCGGCCTGGTGGCGGCAGCGCCCATCGGTCCGGTCAATCTCATCTGTATCCGGCGCACGCTGCAATTCGGGCCCATCAACGGCTTCATCACGGGTCTTGGGGCGGCGGTGGGGGACGGATTTTTTGCCATCATCGCCGCTTTCGGCCTAACGGCGGCAACACAGCTCATCGAAGGCAACATCCTCTACATCGAAGTGTTCGGCGGACTGATCCTGCTTGGCTATGCGGTCAAGACGCTGATGTCGGATGTCACGCTGCCTGAGCCCATCCATCTCAAGAGCCGGGAACAGAATGCGGCGCGCGCCGCCGGCGCAGGCATCTTCAAGCCGATGGCGGCGACCTTTGCGCTGACCATCACGAATCCTGCGACCATGCTCGGCTTTGCCGCCCTTTTTGCCGGCCTTGGCAGCTTCAATACCGGCAGTTCGTCCTATGCGCAGGCCGCCACGGTCGTTGCTGCGGTCACGGCGGGATCGGCGGCATGGTGGTTCTTCGTGACGGCCTTCACCAGCCTGTTCCATCACCAGATCGGTGAACGCGGCATGCGGCTGATCAACAAGGGCACCGGGTTTGTGATCGGTGCATTCGGAATAACCGTTCTCGGCAATGTGGTCTGGAGCCATCTCCTATGAGCAGTGATGCCTTGCGCCCGACGGGTGCCGAAAGCCTGATCGCAACGCTTGAGGCGTCCGGCGTCGATGTCTGCTTCACCAATCCCGGCACCTCGGAGATGCACGCGGTTGCGGCCATCGGCCGTGCCCAATCGATGCGTGCGATCCTTGCACTGTTCGAGGGCGTGGCGACGGGTGCAGCGGATGGATATGGCCGGATGGCCGGAAAACCTGCGTCAACGCTGCTCCATCTCGGGCCGGGCCTGGCCAACGGTCTTGCCAATCTCCACAACGCGCGGCGGGCAGCGACGCCCATCGTCAACATCGTGGGCGATCATGCAGTCTCGCACCGTGCGCTGGATGCGCCATTGGCGTCTGACGTCGCAGGATTTGCGGCACCCGTTTCCAAATGGATCAAGTCGGCCGACCGGGTTGAAGATGTGGGGCCGGCGGCTGCCGAGGCCGTTGCTGCCGCCATGGGCGCGCCGCAGGGCATCGCCACGCTGATCCTGCCGGCCAATACGGCGTGGGAGAGCATTCCCGAGGGGGCAATGCTTGCGACGCCTGCCCTGCGCGTGACGCCACAACCTCAACCTGACGCGCGGCTCGTCCACGACATTGCCGCAAGTCTCAAGCGCGCCCGCAAGGCCGTGATCCTGATCGCCGGCAAGGCCCTGCTTGAGCCGGGCCTTGAGGCCGCATCGCGCATCGCGACCGCCACGGGCGCGCGGATCATGACGGACACTTTTGTCTCGCGGGTCACGCGCGGTGCGGGTGTTCCCGCCATCGGGCGCGTGCCCTATTTCCCCGAGATGATTGTCGATGATCTTGCGGGCACTGATCTTCTCGTTCTTGCAGGTACCAAGGCCCCCGTTGCGTTCTTTGCCTATCCGGGACGGCCGGGCGCATTGACACCCGAGGGCGCCGAGGTGCTTTCGCTTGCCGCGCCGTCGATGGATGCAACTTCTGCCCTGCAGGCACTGGCCGATGAACTGGGCGCAAAATCGCCCGCCCCGCGCACACAATTGAAGCGCATGGAGCGGCCACAACAAGGCGCGCTCAATGCGACCAATGCCGGTGCTGTCATCGCGCATCATCTGCCGGATAATGCGATTGTCGTCGATGAGGCGGCAACGTCCGGCGGCGCGGCGTTCGGCATGAGTGCGGCTGGCGCGCGCCATGACTGGCTTTACCTCACCGGCGGGTCCATCGGCATGGGATTGCCGCTGGCGCTGGGCGCATCCATTGCCTGCCCCGACCGCAAAACTGTCTGCCTGCACGGCGATGGCGGCGCGATGTACACGATCCAGGCCTTGTGGACGATGGCGCGCGAGAAGACCGACGTGGTCACCGTCATTTTTGCCAACCGGTCTTATGCGATCCTCAAGATCGAATTGATGCGCACCGGCGTGCAGAATGCCGGGCCGCAGGCGCTGTCGCTGTTTGACCTTGCCAATCCCGAGATGTCTTTTGCAGGCCTTGCCCGCGCGATGGGCGTTGAAGGCATCAGGGCGGAGACGGTCGAAGAATTCGATGCCGCATTCTCCGCGGCCATGAAGCGCAAGGGACCGGTGCTGATCGAAGCGGTTATTCCTTGATGGACTTCATGCGCCGGGCGTGAACTCGCCAGCGCGCACGCGGGCGCCCAGACCGTCGGCAAAGGCAGCCACGGGCTCGACGCCGTAAAGATCGACCATCTCGGTCAGGGCCGCGAAAATCGCTGCAGAGGCCAATGCCTCGGAGGGCACACCTTCGTGCAAGGCGGCATCCCACATATCGAGCACGCGGGCCAAGGCCTTGCGCTTGTCCTCAGCGATGGCGGCATCGCTCAGCGGTACATTTGTGGATGACGCAGTCATCGCCGTTAACTCCTGTGGCGGGTGGCGGTGCAGCTCATTGGAGCCAAGTCCCTCTATTTACCGCTTTTCTTTACCGCATTCCTCTGTTCAAAATGGCACGCCCGGCCTGTGGACAATTAGACGGTCCGGGCAGTTCTCCGGCTGCCGCATGACAGATGCGCCGGTCTGCCCCTTTGTCATCGGGGCAGCACACGAAAAGCGCACGGTGCGGGGCTTGCATCGGCAAGGGATGTTGTCCCTTCCGGAAACAAGCTGTTGGTCCGGATCATGGGTTGGTGGGGTGGCCGGCTGCAATTCCCCCAAGGCAGCCGGAAGGAGTTGGGTCACATGTTCCTGTCGAATGTGCGTACACAGGCCCGCGCCGTTGATGGCGATGCGGGCGATGACGGTCTTGCTGCCGTCCCGTTCACACCGGCGCGCAAGCGCGTGCGGATCGGTGAGCGCCTCCTGTCACTGGGTCTTGTGGGAGAGGAACAATTGGCCAAAGCGCTCGACGAGCAGCGGCGCAGTCCGCACAAGCGGCTCGGCCTCATCCTGATCGAACAGGGCGTCCTTTCCGAAGCAAGCCTTGCAAGTGTGCTCGGCCAGAGCGTGCCGCAGGCCCGTTCGGTGCTGATTGATCCGGCGGCTGTGCGGATGCTGCCGCGCGATGTCGCAGCCAACCATCAGGCACTGTCGATTTCAACCGGCGATGGCGTGGTCATCGTCGCGGTTACGCCCGCGTTCGACGATACGACGCTGGAACAACTCAAGCCGTTCTTCCCGGCGGGCCTGCGCATCGAGCCGCGCATCTGGCCGCAGGATGAACTGGGTCACATGATTTCTGCGGCCTATGACCATCCGCTTGCGTTCGACGCGGTGATGGCCGAACTCGACACGAATGCATCCGCGGCTGCCGACGAAGCAGCGCGGGCGGGCTGGAATGATGCCGCCGTGCGCTTTGTCAACGCGGCGATCCTTGAAACACTTCGCCTGTCGGCGACCGCCCTTCATCTGGAACCGCGCGGAGATCGCATCGTCGTTTCCTTCCGGCTGGATGGCGTACTCGAGCCGCGCGGCTCCGTGCCGCGCCGCGAACTTGCAGCCCTCCTCATGCGGCTTGAGGCTCTGGCGGAAGATGGTCCTGGCGCCAAGCGCCTTGCCAAGGATGCCGCCGGCATCCTCACCGGGCGCATCGCCGCCTTTTTGGGCGACCGTCACATTGAAGGGCGCATTTCGGGCCTGCCTTCAGCAGAAGGCGAGGCGATTGTCGTCCGCCTGACGGAAACGACGCGTTCGCCGATGGCGCTTGATCGTCTGGGGCTTGGTGCGGGAACGCGCCAGGCATTGCGGCACGCCATTGCACGCCCGCAGGGCCTCACCATCATTGCAGGTCCGCGCGAAAGCGGGCGCACGGAAACGCTTCATGCGCTGTTCGCCGAGGCAATTCAGCCCGGTGCGGCTGCGCTGACCATCGAGGCCCGCGTGTCGCATCATGTCGCGGGCGCGCGCCAGATGGCGCTTGACGGTGCCGAGAACTATTCAGCCGCAGCGATCCTGCGCGCGGGCATCATGCAGGATTGCGATGTGATCCTGATCGATTCCATCGACGATCGCGAAACGGCGCGTGCCGCCCTTGATGCCGCGATGGCGGGCATCCGCGTGATCGCCGGGCTTTCGGCGCCTGACAGCTTTACTGCCCTTGCGCGGATGATGGACCTTGGCATTTCACCGGCGCTGGTTGCCGCCAATGTGACGGCCATTGCCGCCCAGCGGCTCGGCCGCAGGCTGTGCACGGTCTGCAAGCGCTCGCAGGCAGCAAGCCCTGCCTCATGCGAAGCCATGGGGCTTGATCCCCAGGCGGGCGTGACGCTCAACATGCCCAAGGGCTGCAGCTATTGCCGCGACACGGGCTTCAAGGGCCGCGTTGCCTTCTCGGAAGTCCTCGTGATCAACGGCGAGCTTGCCGATTTGATCGGGCAGGGGGCGACCCGCTCGGAGATCGAAGGATTTGCCGAGGAGCAGGGCTTTGTGCGCATCGCCCAAGACGGCATCGCCCGCACGGTGGCGGGCGAAACCAGTTTTGATGAATTCATGCGGCAGTTCGGCGCTGCAGGCGCCTGAGGCGCCCGCTTACATCACCTGCAGCAGTTCCAGCTTGAAGATCAGCGTCTGGCGGGGCGGGATGTCCGCACCCGCGCCCTGCTCGCCATAAGCAAGATTGGAGGGCAGCACGAGTTCCCACACATCACCCTCATGCATCAACTGCAACGCCTCGACCCAGCCGGGGATCAGGCGGTTGACCGGGAACACAGCCGGCTCGTTGCGGGCGTAGGAGCTGTCGAACACCGTGCAGTCGATCAGCGTGCCCTGATAATGGGCGCGGACGCGCGCGGTCGCGGCGGGCTGCGCGCCCTTGCCGCTGGCCAGCACGCGGTAGCGCAGGCCGCTTGCGGTCTTCACGACGCCGGGCTGGGCATCATAGTTCTTGAGGAACTCGGCATTGGCGGCATCAGACAAGGCGGACATATCGAGGACTCCGGTTCGGGTTTCTTCGCAGGTCATGGGGGCGACGCCCTGAACACAGGCCGACAAAGCGGCAGCAGCGGCAAGCAGGGCAGCGGCCCGGATTGTGCCCTTGGCAAAGCGACGGATCATGGCGACCTCATGCAACAGGAAATGATGGGGAGGAATTGAACGGGCGCCCCTCATGCCATGGCGTCCGCGCGCACTCAACGCAAAACTCTGTCAGAAGAGGTCCAGCTGGCCCTTGCCCGGACCTTTAGCCGGACTTTTGCCGGGCCTCGATTCCGCGATCTTCGGCGGTTCTTCGGGCGCGGGGATAATTGCCGCAATCAGGCCGGGATCGTCATTGGCCACCCGATTGACGCGGGTCGAGACCGGATGAAAGGCGAGAAGGTCATTGGGCGCGGGGACCATCAGGGGCGTCACCTCCCGCGGCCCGTATTGACCGACATCCAGCCAGACATCGAATTTTTCCGGCGGCACGATCACCGGCATGCGGTCATGGACCGGTTGCAGCGTCGCATTGGCGGATGTGGTGACCAGCGCCATCGATTCCACCTGGGTTCCATCTTCTGCCGTCCAGTTCTCCCACAGGCCCGCCAGGGCAAAGAGGCCGCCTTGCTTCAGATGAATGTGGATCGGCTGCTTGGTGCCATCCGGTCTTACCTGCCACTCGTAGAAGCCGTCGAGCGGCACAAGACAGCGACGCAAGCGGAAGGCCTGACGGAAAGACGGCTTGTCGGCAACCGACTCGCTGCGCGCATTGATGAGCGGTGCAGACGGCGACATTTTCTTCGACCACGACGGCACAAGTCCCCAGCGCACCATGGCGAGCGTGCGTACGCCACCCTCCAGCCGCACCACAGGCACGTCCTGGGTGGGGGCAACATTGAAGCGGGCGGGCAAATTGGGCAGCGGATTCCGGAATCCGAACATGCGTCTGATCGCTTCAGACGGTGCTGCGATCGTGTAGCGGCCGCACATGAGATACCCAGCGGGCTCCAATTTCCCTTGCCTGCAGGCGGCATCCTGCGCCATTCCGGGGCGGGAAAAAACGGGGACAAAGATGAAACAGCCTGCCATCGGCGTCGGTGCCATTGTCTGGCGCGGAGATGCGGTCCTTCTGATCCGGCGGGGAAAGGCGCCCCGCAAGGGGGAATGGAGCATTCCAGGCGGCCACGTCCATTGGGGTGAAACGCTCGTCGATGCGGTCACCCGCGAAGTGCGCGAGGAAACCGGCATTGCCATTACCGGCATCCAGCATTGCGAGACGCTGGAGGCGCGCTTTCCGGCGACGGGTCGCCTTCGCCATCACATCGTGCTTGTTGATTTTACCGCCCGCCACGTACGGGGCCGCGTGCGGGCAGGGGATGACGCCATGGACGCGCGCTATGTTCCGTATGCGGAGATTTCCGGGTTTGGCCTTTGGGGCGAAACCTTGCGCGTGATACGAAAAAGCCGCCGGCAGATGATGCGGCGGCGGCGGGCGGACAATCAGCAACGCGCCCCAAGTTTACGCACAAAGAAACAGACTGGCAAGACGGGAAAATAAGCCATATCTGGTCAGCCTCTTCGGCGACACAAGGAGGCGCACCATGCCTGCATCCGGTCTTGATTTCGGTACTTCCAACTCGGCCATCGGCGTCATCCGCGATGGCGTGCCCGTGCTTGCCCCGATTGACGGCGGCAACACGATGATGCCGTCGGCGATCTTCTTCGACTTCGAGGAGGAGCGTCCATGTTTCGGCCGCACGGCGATTGATGCCTATGTCAGCGGGAATGACGGGCGGCTGATGCGCTCGCTCAAGTCGATCCTGGGCTCGCGGCTGGTGAAGGAGGATACGCTGCTGCGCACGCGCCGGGTTCCCTTCACCACCATTCTGGGCCTTGTGATCGGCGAGATGAAGCGGCGGGCGGAAGCGTTTCTGGGTGCACCGATCGACAGCGTGGTCCATGGGCGGCCCGTCCATTTTGTCGATGGCGATGCGGCTGCCGACCGCTTTGCCGAGGATACGCTGGCGCAGGTTGCGCAGGATGCAGGCTTCAGGCATGTCGCCTTCGCGTTCGAGCCGATTGCGGCGGCGCGCGCCTACGAGCGCACCATCACGCGCGACGAAACGGCCTTGATCGCCGATATCGGTGGCGGCACGTCCGACTTTTCCGTTGTGCGCCTGTCGCCGGAAAGGCGCGACCAGGCTGAACGTGCCAGCGACATCCTCGCAACAGGCGGCGTGCGCGTGGGCGGCACGGATTTCGACCGGCTCCTCTCGCTTGCCGGGGTGATGAAACTTTTCGGCATGGGCGCAAGCCTCAAGTCGAAGCGATTGCCCATGCCGAACATCCTCTTTGCGGAGCTGGCGCACTGGCCATCGATCAACAATCTCTATACGGCCCGCACGATGCGCGAGGTGCGCGAACTCGATGCCGATTGCCGGGAACCGGAAAAAAGCGCGCGGCTCCTGCGGATCGTCGAAAAGCGGCTGGGTCATCGCGTGGCAATGGAAGTCGAAGCCGGCAAGATGCGGCTGACGCACCATGAGACCGATGCCATCGACCTGTCGCTTGTCGAGGCGGGGCTTGCAGCGCCGGTGACGCGTGCGCAATTTGATACGGCGATTGCAGGCGAGCTTGACCGGATGGATGCTTGCGTGCGCGAGACGCTGGCGAAGGCTGGCGTGAACATCGCTGGCCAGCGCACGCTGCGGCTCAATTCGCAGAAGGTCGATACGATTTTCGTGACCGGTGGCTCGGGCCTTGTGCCAGCCGTCCGCCAGCGCCTTGCGGCCCTCCTGCCGCAAGCGGTCATGCGGTCGGGCGATGACTTTCTTTCCGTAGCGAAAGGCCTCACGGAGGAAGCGCGCATCCGCTTCGGCTAGGGGCTTCCGCTTTGGCGGTCTGCCGCTATCATCACGCCAACCCCAACAGCCAAGGACGCACGCCATGGGCTACAAGCCGTTTGACCTCACAGGCAAGGTTTCCCTCATCACCGGCGGGAATGGCGGCATCGGGCTTGGCTTTGCCGAGGCGATCGCGGCTGCGGGCGGCGATGTCGTGATCTGGGGTACGAACGAGAAAAAGAACGCGGAGGCTGAAGCCGCACTCAAGGCGCACGGGCGTCGCGTGCATGTGCAAAAGGTCAACGTCGCCAACGAGGCCGAGGTTGTTGCGGCGATGAAGTCGGCCGTGGGCGTCATGGGCCGCATCGACAGCGTCTTTGCCAATGCGGGCATCGGCGGCAGCGCCCCCTCGTTTCTTGACATGACGACCGAGACCTATCGCAAGGTCCTGTCGGTGAACGAGGACGGGGTGTTCTGGACATTCCGCGAGGCGTGCCGCCACATGGTGGACCGGTTCAAGAGCGGCGACCGCGCCGGTGGCTCAATTGTGGGTGTCGCGTCACTGGCGGCGATTGAAGGAGCCGCGCGCAACCAGGCTTATGCAGCGACCAAGGGTGCGGTCATCTCGATGATGAAGTCGGTGGCGGTCGAGTTCGCACGCTATGGCATCCGCGCGAATGCCGTGCTGCCGGGCTGGATTGCAACCGATATGACGGCGTTTGCGCAAGGCAGCGAGGTTTTTACCGAGAAGGTCATCACCCGCGTGCCGATGCGGCGCTGGGGGACGCCAGCGGATTTTGGCGGCGTTGCAGTCTATCTCGCCAGTGATGCCAGCGCCTATCATTCGGGCGACAGCTTTGTGATCGACGGCGGTTACGCGATTTTCTGAGGCGGGCGGTTCCGCCTCAGTCACACATCAGCTGACCATAGGAATTGCGCTTGTTGCGGGCGCGGCATTCGGCGCTGGGGCCAGCGTAAGTGCCGTCGGGGCTCCACATCGATGCGCCGCGCTGGACATCCGCATAGGCCGCGTCCTCGCATCTTTGCGAATTGGTGCGGCCTTCGACGTCCGGGCGATAGCCCATGTAGTTGCAGAGAATGACCGGCCACCAGCGGGCCTGATCTGACGCAAGAATGCGGTCCTTGAGATATTGCGGCGCGCGTTTCCACCAATCGTGAATGCGATCACGGGTCATGGAGGCGGTTTGCGGGCGGACCTGGGCGAGAAACTCCTCCTCGGTCCAGGGTGGTCCGGCATGGGCCGGTGACGCAACGGCAAGGACCACGAACATCGCCATCAACATGCCCGGCAACGCTCGGGAAAGGCGGTTCACGAATCTCGTCATGGCATCGACCTTCGGGGTTTGGACCTTTGGACGTCTGAGGGTCAAAAGCGTGCCACAGAAAAATGGCCGTGGCGAGGCTGGGCGAGACTGGGCAGGCGAAAGGGCGGGTTGAGCTTTGGCGCGGCCGGGCCAATGATGCGCCCAGCAACATTTTGGGGAGATGACCATGAGCGTGAAAACCCGCGTGTGCGACCTGTTGGGGATCGATCACCCCATCCTTCTTGCCGGCATGGGCGGGGTTTCCTATGCCGAGCTTTGTGCGGCGGTCTCCGAAGCAGGCGGGTTCGGCACGCTGGGCATGGCGGGCGTCGGCACATCCGAAATCCGCAACCAGATCCGCAAAGTCCGCGCACTGACCAAGAAGCCCTTCGGTGTGGATCTTCTGGCGGCAGTGCCGGAGTCACTCGAGAAAGCTGCCGACATCATCATCGACGAGGGCGCAAACGCTTTCATCTCGGGGCTTGGCGTGCCGCCGCGCCATCTGGTGGACCGCTTCCATGCGGCCGGTCTCAAGGTCATGAATGTGTGCGGCACCGTCAAACATGCGCGCGACGGCGAGGCGGGCGGGCTTGATGCAGTGATCGCGCAGGGCACCGAGGCAGGCGGACATACCGGCCGCATCGCGGGCATGGCACTTATTCCCCAGGTCGTTGATGCGGTGCGTGTGCCGGTGGTGGCAGCGGGATCCATTGTCGATGGCCGCGGCATGGCGGCAGCCTTTGCGCTGGGCGCGGAGGCGGTGTGGGTCGGCACGCGCTTCATCGCCAGCGCCGAAGCGCATTCAGGCCAGATGTACAAGGACGTGATCGTGGATGCGCGCGACGAGGATACGATCGTCACGCGCTGCTACTCGGGCAAGACGATGCGGGTTTACAAGAACCCGTACGTCGCCGACTGGGAGCGCCGCCCGCAGGACATCAAGCCGTTCCCGGCACAGGCGATGCTTTCAGCACAGGCGGGCGTGATGGGCGGCATTGGCGGGCAGATCGAAGGGCTCGACCGCGACCGCTCGTGCTTTGCGATGGGGCAGGGCGCAGGTGCCATCCGCGACGTGCGCCCAGCGGGTGAAATCGTGCGCGCGATGGTCACTGAGGCGGCGGATGTGCTTTCGCGCATCGGCAGGCTTGCCAAGGAGATGCGGTAGGGGGTTCCACTTTCGCCGCCCCCTCGGGGGAGGCGAAAGCGAGGCGCGTCAGCCTATCCGCCCAATACCCTTCCGGGGTTCATGATGTTGTGCGGGTCGATGGTGCGCTTGAGCGCGTGCATCAGTTCCAGCGCCGTCCTGTCCTTGAAGCCGGGCAGGATTGCCGCCTTCATGCGGCCGATGCCGTGTTCCGCGCTGATCGAACCGTCATGGGCTGCGACGATGCCATGCACGAGGCCTGCAATCGCCTCCTGATGGGCAAGAAAATCCTCGGCACGTGCATTGGCAGGCTGGCTGATGTTGAAATGCAGATTGCCGTCGCCGACATGACCGAAGATCACCGGCCGCACGCCGGGCCAGGCATTGGTCACCGCCATGCCCGCCTCGCGGATAAACGCGGGAATGGCCGAGACCGGCACGGCAATATCGTGCTTCAGCGATGCACCTTCGCGCTTCTGGGCCTCCGACAGGCTTTCGCGCAAATGCCAGAGAGCTGCGGCTTCACGCTCGCTTGAGGCGATGGCGGCGTCTGCCACCTCGCCGGCTTCGATGGCGGCGCCCAGCGATGCCTCAAGGACGGTTTTCAGCGGCCAGAGTGCCGACGACGACAATTCAATGAGCACGGCCCAGGGAAAGGGTTTGGCAAAGGGCGAGCGAATGCCGGGAATGTGCTTTGCCGCAAGTTCAACGGCAATCGCGGGCACAAGCTCGAACGCGGTCAAGGCATCACCCGCATCGCGCTTCAGGCGGCGGAAGAGGCGAATGGCGGCAGTCGGGTCGGGCACGCCTGCAAACGCTGTCTCGGTCACGCGCGGGCGCGGAAAAAGCTTCAGCGTGGCGGCGGTGATCACGCCCAATGTTCCTTCCGCACCCATGAAAAGGTGCTTGAGGTCGTATCCTGTGTTGTCCTTGCGCAAGGCGGTGAGGAGATTGAGCACGCGTCCGCCCGGCAGCACCACTTCGAGGCCGAGCACCAGGTCGCGCGCATTGCCGTAACGCAGAACGGCGGTGCCACCGGCATTGGTTGAGAGATTGCCGCCGATGGTGGCGCTGCCCTCTGCAGCAAGGCTCAAGGGAAACAGGCGGTCGTTCTCTGCCGCAATGCGCTGGGCATCCGCCAGCACGACACCGGCCTCCACCACCATGGCGTCATTGTCGGGATCAATGGCACGGATGGCGTTGAGCCTTCGGGTCACGAGCAAAATCTCGTTGCCGCTTTCGTCGGGAATTTGCGCACCCACAAGTCCCGTATTGCCGCCTTGCGTGACGACGGGCGTGCGCGTCTCGTGGGCCAAGGCGAGGATGCGGGACACGTCATCCACGCGCGCGGGGCTCAGCATCAGCTTTGTCTGCCCGTGCCAGCGGCCGCGCCATTCGGAAAGATGGGGAGCGATCGCGGCGGCATCGCTCGTCGCATTGCCGGGGCCAGCGGCCGCGACAAAGTGGGAGAGGAGATCCGGGCTCAGCGTCATTCCCGTCCCTTAGCTGCCGCTGGCCGCGCGGCGCAAGCGGTCATTGATGGCTTCGCCCAGACCATGCGACGGAACGCGCGCAACCGCAATGCGCGCGCAGCCCGACTTGTCGGCGAGGCGCAGCATGCGGAAGAGATTGCTCGCCGCCTCTTCCAGTCGCGCGCTGGTGCTCAAGGGAAAAACATGGGCAACGCCATCCGGCGCGGGGCCAAAGGCAAGATAGGCATCATCCGGACCGGGCTCTGTCACGTCCAGCAGCAGAGGCTTCTTCGGCGCGTAGTGGCGGAACATGCGGCCGGGGGCACGCGGGCGGCTTGCCTCATGCTCTGCATCGGCGAGCCTGCCGGTGACTGCCTCGATGGCTCCGCGTGCGATCGCACCCAGCCGCAGCAAGACGGGCATGTCGCCGTCAAAGCCGATGATGGTCGACTCAAGTCCCATCTCGGCAGCGCCGCCATCGAGCACCAGCACTTCAGGTCCCAGGCTTTCCGATACGTGGGACGCGTCTGTCGGCGATGGCTCGCCCGAGCGGTTCGCGCTGGGTGCAGCGATGGGTCTGCCCAGCGCCCGCAACAGCGATAGTGCGACAGGATGGCGGGGAACACGCAAGGCAATCGTATCAAGTCCGGCCGTTACAAGATCGGCAATGGGGCTTTGCGCGCGGCGCGGCAGAACAAGCGTCAGCGGGCCGGGCCAGAAGGCGGCAGCAAGCTTCTCTGCCACCTGATTGAAGACCGCGTGCGTGTGTGCGGCTTCCAAGTCGGGCAGATGGGTAATGAGCGGATTGATCCGGGGCCGTGTCTTGGCGGCGAAAATACCGGCGACCGCCTCGCCATTTGTGGCGTCTGCGCCCAGCCCATAGACCGTTTCAGTGGGGAATGCGGCGATGCCACCGTTCAGCAGCAAAGCGGCGGTGCGTTCGATATTGTCAGGCGTGGCGGGAAGGAGGGGCATGAGAGCAGGTTTTGTCCTTATGCCCCCCCAAGCAGCAGTGAAAGGCGCTCGGCATTACTCCTGCGCGCCGATCCCGGCAAGGTCCATCGACGAGAAGATGGTTGTCACCACGTCCATGGCAGGTGCGGGATCGCTGGCCGGCATGATCGACACCGCGCGCGAGTTCGAGACAACGACCAGATAGTCCGCACGACCCATGCCGCGCTCCTTGGCGGAAAGGGCCTGGTAGCCGTTCACTTCGGTCACGCCGAAGCCGAACATGTCGCGCATCGACTCGTCGTCGAAGAGGCCAAGGTTCTGGCCGACATTCTCGTTCGAAAAAGTGATCGTGATGGTGAAGATGCCGCCGCCCGGCTCCGTGCTGAAATAGGTGTACGAGATCGTCGAGCCGGATTCGGCCAGCCACACGCCGGGGGCTGCGTCACGTTCCCAGCCTGCGGGTGCTGCGGGGAAGAAGGCGTCGAACGCGCGGATCTTGGCGTCGTCCATCAGGCCTTCGGTGCGGTCCGGCCCCATGTCAGCGGCCATGGCCGGTGCGCCCGCAAGCGGCAGGACGATGGCAAGCGGCGCAAGTGCGCGCAGGAAGCGGGTGATGTTCATGAAGTTTCCCCTGAGTTGATGCGTTTTCAGTTCTTCGCGGCAATGCCGTCAAAGTTGAGTGCGCCAAAGATGCGCGTGATGTCCGCGATCGGCGGCAACGGAATGTTGCTTGAGGGGATGATCGAAACACTGCGCGAGTTCGACACGACGACCACAAAATCGGCCTCGCCTACGCCGCGCTCCTTGCTGGTCAGGGCGTCCCAATCCGCAATTTCGGTCTTGTCAAACCCCCAGGTTGCGCGCTCTTCCTTGCGGCGGAGCATCTTTTTGTATTGCGAGGCAATCGTATTCGAGAAGGTGATGGTAATGGTGAAGCCGACGCCGCCTTCGGTCAGACTCAGATAGGTGTAGGAAATCGTCGAGGCTTCTTCCGACAGAAAGATGTCGGGGTCCTGGTCGCGCACCCAGCCTTCCGGCTGCACCGGGAAGAATTCGCCGAAGGTGCGGATCCTGGCGTCATCCATCAGGCCTTCTTCCCGATCAGGTCCTTCTTCCGCTGCCATGGCGGGCGCTGCGGCGAGCGGCAGAATGAGGGCGACGGCAAGAAACAGCTTTTGCAGAACTGAAACGCGCATGGATTGTCCCCAATGATCGGGCAGTCCGGAACCGCTGCCCATGAAGCGGCATTTTCGCGGAACTGCCCTTCTACTTCAACGGTTCGTTCGTGGCCTTTCAGCCCATCAAGGCCGGAAAAAAGCCTTCATGAACGGCCTTCATTTTCGCAACCACCCCGGATTCGCCGTTCATCCGGATGTCCGTTCCGCCTGTCTGGCCGATAACCATAGCGGCGACGCCCGCCTTGCCGGCGGCGGACAGGATGGCCTCGGCCTCGCGCGCCGTGCAGGCGATCACATAGCGCCCCTGATCCTCGCCAAAGAACCAGCCAAGGGGCGTCATGCCCTTGGGCGGGTCGGCGAGGGTTGCACCGATGCCGGATGCCATCGCCATCTCTGCGATAGCAACTGCAAGGCCGCCATCGGAAAGATCATGCACGGTCTTGATGCGGCCCGATGCAATCAGTCCACGCACGAAATCGCCGTTGCGCTTCTCGTGGGCGAGGTCCACCGGCGGCGGCGCTCCCTCTTCGCGGCCTTCGATCTCGCGCAGATAGATGGAGCTGCCAAGCCAGCCTTTGGTCTCGCCGACCAGCACCAGCGTCTGGCCCTCCGATTTGAAAGCAATCGTCGCCATGCAGTTCACGTCGGGCAACAGGCCGACACCGCCGATGGCGGGCGTGGGCAGGATCGCCTGACCATTCGTTTCGTTGTAGAGCGAGCAATTGCCGGAGACGACCGGGAATGAAAGGGTGATGCCCGCTTCGCACAGGCCTTTCACGGCGCCGACAAACTGGCCCATGATCTCGGGCTTCTGCGGATTGCCGAAATTCATGTTGTCGGTATAGGCGAGCGGCGTTGCCCCCACCGCGCAAAGATTGCGCCAGGCTTCGGCAACGGCCTGCTTGCCTCCCTCGAAGGGGTCAGCAAGGCAATAACGCGGCGTCACGTCCGTCGTGATGGCAATGCCCTTGGTCTTGCCGTGAACGCGCACGACGGCGGCGTCGCCGCCCGGCAATTGAACCGTGTCGCCCATGACGGTGTGGTCATATTGCTCCCACACCCAGCGGCGCGAGGCCATGTCGGGTGCACCCAGGATTTTTGTGAGCGATGCCATGAGGCTTGCGGGTGGCTTCACCGACTTGGCGTCGATCACCGGGCGCTTGGGCGTTTCGAGCCAGGGCCGTTCGTAAAGCGGTGCAGCATCGGCAAGCGCATCAACGGGAAGATCAGCTTCGATCTTGCCCTTGTGCTTGACAACCAGTCGGCCCGTATCGGTGACGCGGCCGATGATCGCAAAATCGAGGCCCCATTTTTCAAAAATCGCCCGCGCCTCGGCTTCCTTGCCGGGCTTCAGGATCATCAGCATGCGCTCCTGACTTTCGGAGAGCATCATCTCATAGGCCGTCATGCCGATTTCGCGCTGGGGCACGTGGTCGAGGTCAAGCTCGATGCCTGCGCCGCCCTTGGACGCCATTTCCGATGAGGAGGAGGTCAGGCCCGCCGCGCCCATGTCCTGGATCGCGACGATGGCATCACGCGCCATCAGTTCAAGGCAGGCTTCCAGCAGGAGCTTTTCCGTGAAGGGATCGCCGACCTGGACGGTCGGGCGCTTCTCGTCGGAGGCGTCATCGAATTCGGCGGACGCCATGGTCGCGCCGTGAATGCCGTCGCGGCCCGTCTTGGAGCCGACATAGACAACCGGATTACCGATGCCGCTGGCCGCCGAGAGAAAAATCTTGTCGGTGCGCGCAAGGCCCACGCACATCGCGTTGACAAGGATGTTGCCGTTGTAGCTCGGATGGAAATTCACCTCGCCACCGACGGTCGGCACGCCCATGCAATTGCCGTAGCCGCCAATGCCGGACACGACACCGGACACGAGGTGGCGTGTCCTGGGATGATCCGGTGCGCCGAAGCGCAGCGCATTCATCATCGCCACGGGCCGCGCGCCCATGGTGAAGACATCGCGCATGATGCCGCCGACGCCCGTTGCCGCACCCTGATAGGGCTCGATGAAGGACGGATGGTTGTGGCTTTCCATCTTGAAGATGACCGCGTCGCCGTCACCGATATCGACCACACCCGCATTCTCGCCCGGGCCCTGGATTACCTGCGGGCCTTTGGTCGGCAGCGTCTTCAGCCAGAAGCGCGTGGATTTGTAGGAACAATGCTCCGACCACATGACGGAGAAGATGCCAAGCTCCGTCAGGTTGGGCGCGCGGTTCATCAGCCGCACGATGTCTGCGTATTCCTCGGGGGAAAGGCCGTGCTCCGCCACGATCTTGGGCGTGATGGTGGTCATTGATGTGTCATCCGGCAGATTGGGTGGTTCGGGCGCATCCTCAACGGATGGCCGCGATGAGGCTTTCAAAGACCGCGCGTCCGTCCGTGCCGCCCAGAAGCGGTTCGATCACGCGTTCGGGGTGCGGCATGAGGCCGAGCACCGTCTTTGATTCATTGAAGATGCCCGCGATGTCGCGCGCGGACCCGTTGGGGTTGGTCCCCTGCGCATAGCGGAAGGCGACGCGCCCCTCGCCCTCAAGGCGGTCAAGCGTTTCGTCATCGGCGAAGTAGTTGCCGTCATGATGGGCGACCGGCACTTCGATCACGTCACCAGCCGCATATTTGTTCGTAAAAATCGACTGCGAGGTTTCGACCTTGAGTTTGACCGGGCGGCAGACAAATTTGAGGCCTGCGTTGCGCATCAGCGCGCCGGGCAGCATGCCTGCCTCGGTCAGGATCTGGAAACCGTTGCAGATGCCCAGAACCGGCGTGCCGGCCTTGGCGCGGCGCTTCACCTCGGCCATGACCGGCGCGTGAGCTGCCATCGCGCCCGAGCGCAGGTAATCGCCATAGGAGAACCCGCCGGGCAGCACGATGAGATCGATCCCGTCGGGCACCGCGGCATCGCCATGCCAGAGCATGGCCGGTTTGCGGCCGGTGATTTTCTCCAGCGCGACAGCGGCATCGCGGTCACAATTGGAGGCAGGGAAAACGACGACGGCGGCCTTCATGTCTGACCTTCAGGACAGTTCGATGGCGTAATTTTCGATCACCGTATTGGCGAGCAGCTTCTCGCACATCTGCCTGACCGTCTCGCGCGCTTTGGCCGCGTCCGTCTCGGCAAGCTCGATCTCGATGAACTTGCCCTGGCGCACGTCGCCGATACCGCCAAAACCGAGAGCGGTGAGCTGATTGCCGATGGCCTTGCCCTGGGGGTCGAGAACACCCTTTTTCAGGGTCACGTGTACGCGCGCCTTCATCGATTCACGCCTTCTCATTTCACCAGTGAGGGGCCCTTGCGTTCCGGATTGCCGGATTCGGGCAGGATGCCAAGACGCCGCGCCACTTCCGAATAGGCTTCGGTCACACCGCCCATGTCGCGGCGGAAGCGGTCCTTGTCCATTTTCTCGTTTGTCTTCGTGTCCCACAGGCGGCAGCTGTCGGGGCTGATCTCGTCGGCGAGCACGATGCGGACAGTCTCGTTCTCGAACAGGCGGCCGAACTCGATCTTGAAATCGATGAGCTTGATGCCGACGCCCATGAACAGGCCCGTGAGAAAATCGTTGATGCGCACGGAGAGCGAGATGATCTCGTCGATCTCGTGCGGGCCTGCCCAGTTGAACGCCGTGATGTGCTCTTCCGAAACCAGGGGGTCGTGGAGCGCGTCGTTCTTGTAGCAGAACTCGATGATGGAGCGGGGAAGGGGTGTTCCCTCGTCGATGCCCAGGCGCTTGGAGAGCGAGCCAGCGGCAATGTTGCGGACGATGACCTCAAGCGGGATGATCTCGACTTCGCGGATCAGCTGCTCGCGCATGTTCATGCGCTTGATGAAATGCGTCGGCACGCCGATGTCGTTGAGCTTGGTCATGATGTGCTCGGAGATGCGGTTGTTCAGCACCCCCTTGCCTTCAAGCTTCGCGCGCTTGGTGTTGTCGAAGGCGGTCGTGTCGTCCTTGAAATACTGCACGAGGGTGCCCGGCTCCGGTCCTTCGTAAAGGATCTTCGCCTTGCCTTCGTAGACCATCTTGCGGCTTTTCATTTTCCCATCCGGAAATGACGGCACTGGAAGTTTTCGGGATTGGCGCTGCGCCCTGCCAAGCCTGACTGACATGAAAGACGCGTGAGTCCCCCAATAATCACGGGGTTTTTTCGAAGACTCACCTGTCCGAAAGTCGGGGGGAACCTATCCGAACGGGGGCGGGTGCACAATTCAAAGGCAGCGGCAAATTTGCGCTTCGCCCTTGCGCCGGTTCCGGTTATTCCCTAGATGAGCTAGAGTGGCGCAACGCGCAAGATTACCCCATTTGAATCAAGGAGTTCGACGTCATGTCCGGTTTCGAGACCCGCAAGAAGGGCCAGGAAAACAAGTTCGCGCATGACGAAGAGATGAAGTTCAAGGCGCAAGCCCGGCGCAACAAGCTGTTGGGCCTTTGGGTTGCCGAAAAACTGGGGCTTTCAGGTGACGCCGCCGCCGAATACGCCAAGTCGGTGGTCAAGGCTGACTTTGAGGAAGCGGGCGACGACGATGTTTTCCGCAAGGTGAAAGCCGATCTGGCCGCCAAAGGCGTCGCGCTTTCGGATCATCAGCTCCGTCGCGAGATGGACGAACTGATGCAGACCGCCCTCACGCAGGTGAAGACGGAGACGAAGTAATCCGGCCTAGAGGCCAAGCCACTGCAGGCCCAGTCCCAATAGCGCGAAGGCGGCGATCAAGATTGCCACGCCTGTCTTGAATCGCAAGACGGCGACGAGAGCTGCTGCGGTCAAGAGGGAAGCGGGCAGGTTGAGCGTTGCAAAGTCGGGCATCAGAAGCGTGACCGGTCCAAAGGAGCGGACCGTCAGCTCGCCGAACAGCACATGCAGCGCAAACCACAGCGACAGGTTCAGGATCACGCCGACGACGGCCGCCGTGATCGCGGCCAGGGCCGACGACAGGCGCGGGCGCGTGTGCAGCGTCTCGGCATAGGGTGCGCCCGCAAAAATCATCAGGAACGACGGCACGAACGTGACCCACAGGGTCAGCATCGCGCCCGCCATGCCTGCCAGCACCGGATCAAGGCCGGTATCCGCGCGCGCGGCGGCAAGATAGCCGACATGCTGCAGCACCAGGATGAGCGGGCCGGGTGTTGTTTCGGCCAATGCAAGCCCGTGGAGCATTTCGGGGGCGGTCAGCCAGTTCCGCGTCTCGACCGCATGCGCGGCGACGTGGCTCAGAACGGCATAGGCGCCGCCAAAGGTGACGATTGCCGTCTCGCTGAAGAAGCGGGCGATGTCATCCCACACGGTTCCCGGCAGAATGACCGCGATCAATCCGACCGGTGCCAGCCAGAGGGTGAGCCAGATGCCGATAGTCACCATCGTGCCACTGATATCGCGGCGCTCCGGATTGATCTCGCCCGCATCAATCGCGTGATCGAGGGCGCCTTTCTCTGGCCCCTTGCCTTTCGCGTGGCCGCCGCCGGCAAACCATGCGGCACCCAGAAGAAGGCCGGCCAGGCCCGACGCCAAGACGATCAGCGGGAACGGCGCATCGAAAAAGAACAGCGCGACAAAGGCCAAGGCGGCAACCGCCCACGCCGCGCTTGTCTTGAGCGCGCGCCGGGCGACGCGCAGGAGTGCTTCCACCACAATCGCCAGCACGGCACATTTGATGCCGAAGAACATCGCCTGCAGCCAACCCGCATCGGTGAAGGCAGCATAGAGCGCGCTTAGAGCCAGCATCACCAGCGCGCCGGGCAGGATGAACAGAAGCCCTGCTGCCAGCCCGCCCCGCACCCCATGCATCAGCCAACCGATATAGGTCGCCAGCTGCTGCGCCTCTGGCCCCGGCAGCAACATGCAGTAATTGAGCGCATTCAGGAAACGCGCTTCGCCGATCCATTTTCTCTCATCCACCAGCATGCGGTGCATGAGCGCGATTTGTCCGGCCGGTCCGCCGAAATTGATGCAGCCGATATGCGCAAAAGTGCGGATCAGCGCCGCAAAGGAAGGAAGCATGGTCATCGATTCCGCATCACGCGATCTTGGGTGGCCAATTGTGGGTCTCGCCCTTGGCGTCCACGAGATAGCGGAAGAGCGCATCATAGACAACGAGTCCATGCTTCAGCATTTCGAGGTCATCGGCAAAATTCCGCGAAAGGCCAAGCGATACGGCATAGAGGCCGGCTGACCAAGGTGTCAGATCAAGGCGCGACGTATCAGCGCCGCGCACGATCAACGCCAGGTCAGCAAGGCCGGGCGCATCAAGCGCAAAGCGGTTCATGAAGGCGTCGAACGTGCACAATTCGCCATCATGCTCCAAGGGCGCGCCGGGAATGTCATAGGCGACCGCGTTTTCGCGCGATGCTGCAGCGAACACTTCATTTGGTGGCACATAAAGGAACTGCGCCTTGGGGTCGATGAAACGCAAGATCAGCCACGGGCAGGCGATGCGGTCGATCTTGGGACGCTCGCGGGTGACCCAGCGTGTGGGTCGGCGCGCGCCGAAAAGCGCGGTCAGCTCATTTTCGATAAGTTGATTGGGTAATGGACGCGGTGTGGTGACGGGCTGCATCAGACAAGTCTCCTCGTGGTCAAACGAGGCAGAACTTGGATGGTTGCCCATCTATCCCGCGCGGCGGGACCAAAACACCGGGGGTCTGCCGATCCCCGATGCGCGAACTTTATGTCCAATGGACGCGGCAGCGCAAGGGGCTGTAGGTATTGGCGCGAGACAGGGTGCAGATAATCTTGCGAGGACAGAATACACGGATGGCCTATCTCATCCTCAAAGCGCTGCTTTCCGGCATCATCGTTGCCATCGTCTCGGAGGTTGCCAAGCGTTATCCGGGGCTGGGCGGTCTCATTGCGTCGCTGCCGCTTGTCTCCGTGCTCGGCATGATGTGGCTGTGGCGTGACACCAGCGATGCCACACGCATGGCGGCCCATTCGGAAGCGACATTCTGGTATGTGCTGCCGTCGCTGCCGATGTTTCTCGTTATCCCTGTGCTGTTGCGCCATGGGATCAGCTTCTGGCTTGCACTTGCGGCGGGATGCATTCTCACCATGGCGCTCTATGCGTTGATGATCTGGGCAGGGCCGAAATTTGGCCTGAAAATCTGAGACCTATTCCCACCTCAGCCGCATCAGCGAATTATCCAGGTCGCCTGCCACAAAGATCGTGCCGTCAGGCGACAGCGCCACACCGGACTTGATGAAGGTCGCAGGCACGCCCAGAGGTGCGGGAAGACCCATCGGCAGGTCGCAGGCGATATCGCTCTTGTGCCCCGTCTGCACATTGAAGCGCACGACGCATTGGCGCCCGACTTCGGTGATGATGAGGGTTTCGTCGAGATCAATGGTCAGGCCCTCGGGCGCGGCAAGCCCCTCGGCAATCGTTGTGCGCATGCTGTCAAAGCCAAGGTGGGTGATGCGTCCCGCGCTGCTCTCGACGACATAGAGCCCCTTGCCGTCGGGCGACAGGGCAAGGGCTGAAGGTCCCATCACTTCACTGGCAAAGCTCTCGGGTTCGCCACCGGTGATGGCGACGCGGGAAATGCGCGCGGGCGCTGCCTCCGCCACATAGATATAGCCGTCGCCGCCATCAATGGCGGTCATCGGGGCGGCAAGGTTGTGGATCGTCGTCTTGAGGGCAAAAGTTTCCGCGTCGCGCAGCTGCACCGAGCCGCCAAAGAAGCTGGTGACGATGATCGTTGCGCCATCCGCCGACATCGCAATGTCGCTGGCATATTCCATGTCGGACGACCACATGCGCGCCAAAGTCGCCACAGCGCCGTCGGGTGCCACCTTGCGGATCGCGAATGTGTCGGCGACGAGAACGGTGCCATCCGGTGCCATGGCAATGCCGCCCGTCGTGGCAAGCGCGCCTTTCACGATCACGCGCGATGCGCCGGTAGCGGGATCGACTTCTTCGATCGAATTGTCCGCCATGTTGGAGACAAAGATCATGCCATCGGCGCGGATGGCGAGATTGTCGAGGGCAGGAAGAAGCGTTGTGACAACCGATTTTTCGCCGCTCGCTACATCAATACGCCAAAGTTCGCCCGTTGCCGTATCAATCGCATAGAGTTTGCCGTCGGGTCCGAAATTGGCGGCGGCGGGTATCCTGAAGCCGTCGGCGACGACTGTCTGGGCGCCGGTTGCCGGGTCCACGCGCGCGATCACGCCCTTGAACCAGATCGGACCATAGATCATGCCATCGGCGCCGATCTCGAATCCGTTCAGGCCGCCCAGATCCGCAGCGATCTGCACGGGCGCGATGCGGGCTTTCGGGTGCATGCGCCACAGACCATCACCGAAGAAAACCTGTGTCACGTACAGCGTGTCATCGGGCGTAAAGTCAAGTGAATTGGCACCGGGCAGACCGCTTGCCAGAACGGCTTGCGTGCCATCGGGATATCGCACGCGCACCTCGCCGGTCAGGATGGATGTCCAGGCCATGGTGCCGTCGGAAGCAAAAGCGATGTCATCGGCCATGCCCTCGGGCCGCGCCACGAAATTGGTGACCTCGCCGGTTTCAGCATTCACGCGGTCGATGGTCTGTCCAACGACGCTGCCCGCGTAGAGGTTGTCCTCGGCATCAAAGGCAAGCCCATGCACGCCATGAAAGGCCGAGCCAGGCACGACCACTTCCGTCCGCCAACCGCCGCCTTCCTCTTCTGCCAGGGCAATGGGGGCCGCGGAGGCAAGCAGGGCTGCGGCGAGATATTTGAGGGCAGAGCGCATGATCATCTCCTTGAGGCCGGTTCAGGCAAAACCGCGGAAGGTCGCGTATTCTGCCAGGGGCGCGCGTTCGGTGCGCAGGCTGTTGATCGGGTTCTTGTTGTCGATATAGCCAAGGCCCATGCCGGCAAACATGATGTAGTCGTCGTTCACGCCGAGGAATTCCTTGACGGTCCTGGGCCAGATGCCCCAGGCCTCCTGCGCGCAGGTGTGAAGCCCGTGCTCGCGCGCCATGAGCATGATCGACTGCATGAACATGCCAAGATCGGCCCATTGGCCCTGCTGCATGATCCGGTCGATCAGGAAAAACATGGCCACAGGCGCATCGAAAAACGCGAAATTCTTTGCAAAGATCTCCAGGCGCTTCATCTTGTCTTCGCGCGCGATGTTCAGGGTCGCATACATCGCTTCGCCGACGCGGAAGCGGCGGGTGCGGTAGGGCTCCTTCAGGTCGGGCGGATAGATGTGATATTCGCTGCCTTCGCCCATCGGCGTCGTTTTCATCTTCTCGCGGATGATGTTGAGAAAGCGGTCACGCTCGGCTCCGGCGACCACATGCACGTTCCAGGGCTGAAGATTGCCGCCCGAGGGCGCACGCGCCGCGGTTTCGATGATCGCCCGCACGGTTTTTTCGGGAACGGGAGTCGGCAGGAAGGCGCGCACGCTTTGGCGCGTCATCAGGGCGTCGGATACTTTCATCGGGGCACTCCGGCAATGGCGTTGTCAGCCATCCTTAGCATTGCCGGAGGAGTGACGGAAGGAAGGGGTTTGTGTTCGCTGCGCTCACACAAACCCCTTGCGCTCCGCTCACCCCTTTTATCAAAGGGTATACGGAAGAAGTATTCAACATATCAGCTGCATCGACTTACCGGCGGCGGCGGTAGCCGTCGTCGTAATCGTCTTCGTCGTAATAGGCGCTGTCGTCATAGGCGCTCTCGTTATAACCCGTGCCGTCGTCGATAATGCGCCAGGTGCCATCGCTGCGGCGGCAGGCAACACCCGTGGCGGTTTCACGGCGGCCTTCGACGAAGATCGTCTGGGTGAACTCGCGGCAGGTGCGGCCATGATCGTCGCGATAGGTGTCGCGGGCTTCGATATAGCCATAGTCGTCCGAATAGGGGTTGTCCCAGCGCGTGCGGTGGTCGCCATCGTCGTACTCGAATGCCTCATAATAGGCGTCGCGCTGATAGTAGTTGTTGCAGCGGCGGTCATCCGCGATGCGGTTGCCGAGTGCACCACCCAGAAGGACGCCGGCAATGGTTGCAACGGTGCGGCCGCGGCCCCTGCCGAACTGGTTGCCGATCACGCCGCCTGCGACGGCTCCGATGATCGTGCCGGCGGCAACGTCACCACGGTCGGCGCAATAATGCTCGTAGGGGCGGCGATGATTGTCGTCGCGGTGGCGCGAGCCTGCCATGGCCTGCGGCGCTGCAAGCGGCAGGGCCATGACGGCGACAAGACCGGCGACCATCGCCTTGCGGATTGAAGTGGAAAACATGCGCCTCTCCTTTTCATGATGGGCGCTTCGCGCACCCTTGAGGGTTTCTTCCCCCCTCAACTGGCGCGCACAATCGCAAGCCTGGCCTGAACCGGGCATGAACGCAGAAAGCGCAGCAAAAATCAGAGGTTGAGAAGGCGCTCGGCCAGCGAGCCCTTGGAAGGCGGCGCATCGATGAACTCGATGGCGGCGCCTTTTTCATGGTGACGCACCACGCGGCCCTGCATGCGGCCAATGACGATCAGGGAGCCTAGCGGCGGCGGCACGGTTGCGGCTATCGACACGCCGCCGAGTGAAAGATCCAGCACGCGGCAGTCGAGCTCGCGCCCGTCGGCCATGAAGAGGCGCGTGCGGTGTTCCGTGTCGGAGCGGTCATGGCGGCGCAGATCTTCCAGATGCGCGTAGTTGCGGTTGGCGTGCCAGGTCAGGCGCTCGGCCAGACGGTCGCGCTTGGCCTGGGTGGTGTCGAGCCTGACGGCAAAGCCGCTTTCCATGTGCCGCACGACGCTGCCTTCAACGCGGCCGATGTCTTCAATGTAGATGATGATCTTCGTGCCGGTGCCCGGGCACATTTCGGGTTCGCAGGCGATCGCGATGCCGCCGGGTGACATGTCGATGACATGGCCCGCATGTTCGGTGCCACCCGCCGTCATGAAACGCAGCGCAAGTGCGATGACGACACGACGATGCACGCGCTGGTCAGCCAGAATTCCCTGCAGGAAGGCAGTGCGCCGTTCCAACGGTCCATTCAGGCCAGAAGCTGGGGCGGTTTCGGGCGCCGTCATCGTCAGGAAAAATCCGCGTTCACGCCCTCCCGGCAGGGGAGAGGGCGGTCCTTGGCGTTTTTAACAATGATTGGGTAAACAGCCGGTTAGGGGATGGTTCCGCCCCAAATGAGAACGGCCGGAAGGCCTTCGCCCCCCGGCCGTTCAGCCAGACCCTAACGGTCTGTTACCAGCCGATCAGCCTACCAGCCGAACGATTGGCCGACGCCCCCGTCGAGAAACATGCCGGACAGGTCCATGCCGTCTTCCACGGCCTCATCCACGCGGACCCGCACTTCCATGCGCATTGTGAAGAAAATGTCGCCCGCACCATATTTGCGCAGCAGGCGGCGCTCGGTGCACTCGGCCATGGCCTTGCGCGGCACGCATTTGATCATGCCGCCCTTCCAGTGGCCAAGCGCTTCGCCGGCGGCGCATTCCAGCGTCTCGCCGCCATCAAACACGGCCGCCATGCCCTTTTCGGACTCGACGACCGACCCGATGGTCACGCGCAGCTTTGTGCCTTCGATGCAGCGGTAAAGCTCGCCCTCGTAGCCGATGTCGAGCCAGGTGTTGCCGTCAACGCGGCTGGCGGGATGCTCGGTGCCATCGGCGGCCACGCAGACAGCGCGCAGCGCCTTCACGACCGTTCCTTCGCGCAACTCCCAGCGGCCGGTCTCGACATTGAGCGAGCCGAGCGGTGTGGGAACGCGGTTGATGTAATAGAAGCTTGAACTGCCGCCCTTCACATAGACGTTGTTCTCGACATTGTTGTTGACGATCACGGTTGCTTCCGCGCTGGCATGGGCTTCGGCTGACGCATGTGCGCCGCCATGCCCGCCACCATGTCCGCCGCCGTGGCCACCACCGCATCCACCGCCGCCGCCGCAACCGCCGCCGCCATAGGTGTTGATGCGCGGGATCGAGATGTTGATGTTCGGGATGCCGATGCTGATGGGCGGCACCTGAGGAATGTCGATCTGTGGCGGGCGATATCCGCCACCGCAGCCACCGCCGCCGCAACCGCCACCGCCATCGCCACCGTCATTGCCGCGCTCGCCGGCAAGCGCTGACGCGCCGAACGCGCCTGCGGCCGAGGTTACGACTGCAAAAACCATCGCCGAAAAGAGCTTTGCGCCCGTACGCATCGGCTGTTCTCCCTTCAATACATCGCGGCGCATCCAGTCGCGCCGACTTTCCTCATCGGGTTTCCGACCATGACACACAGCGTGCGCCGCCATGCCCGGAACCTTAAGAAAGCGTTAATCGCCCTTGCGCGCCTTGCCTGCATGCCTTGTGCCACGGCGTACATGACCCATTCCGGCACAGGTGGTTGCGTGCCTGCGGCGGCGCGACGCTCTGGCATGGGGCGTGCTTTTCACCTCCTCAAGCACGGCATGGCCTTCCTGTTCTGGATCAAGGCGGCACATGTCCGGGAAAAAATGGTTCGGGTGTCAGCGGGTTATCCTCATGCGTCACAAGCATTCTGAAATGATGCTCTCTTACTGGGCGGGTTTGCGCGGCACGCGCGGCCAGGCGCCAAAGCGCGATGATGTCTCGCCACGCGACTTCAAGCGCGCGCTGCCGGACGTCTTCCTGATCGAGCGCCTTGACCGTCACACCTATGCCTTCCGGCTTGCGGGCACGCGGGTCTGTGCGATCTACGGGCGCGAATTGCGCGACCACAATTTCGTCTCGCTCTGGCCTGCCAATGACCAGAACGCGGTCAAGGCGGTGATGGAGCGGGCGTTGAAGACCTCGACGCCGGCGCTCTTTGTGGCGCGGGCCGAAACGCTCGACCGCCGCACAGCGGAAACAGAAATTCTCCTGATGCCGCTTGCCGACGAGACCGGGCAGGTCACGCGGCTTCTCGGATCATTCGTGACGGTAGATGCGCTGCCGGCTTACTCGGATTTCCGCATCGCGGTGCAGGCGCTCGAACGGGCGTCGCTCATCGAACCCGCGCATACGGCTGACAATGACCGGCGTGACGATAACGGGCGTGACGGCGACGGCATGCACACGCAAGGGCGTGAAGCCTTCCTCGCCGGGCGGCCCACCAAGGTTCCTTATCTGCGGGTTGTGGTTTCGCGCGCAGAATCAGCCGACGAGGAAGCGCTGGGCGACAGGCTGATGCGTCTGGTTGCCGGGTTCACCGGTTTTGGCGGACGGGTAGCGTAACGCAGTCCAGCGCGCTTACTCGCCGGGTTCGCGGGACGTGTCCGGATTGGTGTTGCCTTGCGTGTCCACACGCTCGCGCAAGATGCGATCGGCTTCCTGCTTGCGGCGGAACTCCGCTTCATAGCTTTCGACCTGATCGCGGTAGGCCTTGAACTCGGCCAAGTCCGCTTCGCTGCGCGCATCGCAGCGCGATTCCTCCCAGCCCTGATTTTCAACGCACCAGCGCTCGAAGGTCAGTTCGGCAATCTGGGCAGAGGCGGGCGCAGCTGCCAAGAACCAGGCGGCAGCGGCAAGAACGACCGAAAGGCGGGCAGGAATACGCAGCACGGGAACGCCCCCATCTGACAGGACCATACGCAAGGACGGGCATCCTAGAGCCAAAGCCCTTCGGAGTCACCCATGGCCTTGGGCCCTGGGCTCGCCCTCAGGCGGCGCTGCGGGCCGCGTCTTCCGCCACTTTAACTGTCTCCGGCGCCGGTGCCGCACGGCCCAGGATCATGTCAGCGGCCTTTTCCGCGATCATGATCGTGGGGGCGTTGGTGTTGCCGCCCACAAGGGTCGGCATGACGGACGCATCCACCACGCGCAGCCCCTCGATCCCGCGCACCTTGAGCGTCGCATCGACCACGGCCATCGCGTCATTGCCCATGCGCGCGGTGCCGACCGGGTGATAGATGGTTTCCGCCGTGCGGCGGATGAAGGCATCAATTGCTGCATCATCCTGCACATGCGCGCCGGGCATGAGTTCGGGACCGCGATAGGGATCAAAGGCGCGCTGGGCAAAGATTTTCCGCACGATCCTCACGCCTGCGCGCATCGCGGCCAGATCAGCGGGTGCGGCGAGGTAGTTCGGCTGGATCAGCGGCGGATCATTGGGGTCATCGGATTTGAGGGCGATGAAGCCGCGGCTTTCGGGACGCAACTGGCAGACATGGACGGTAAAGCCGTGGCGGTCGGCCTTCTGGCGGCCGTGATCGGTCATCAGCGCGTTGACCATGTGGAGCTGCAGGTCGGGGACCTCCAGGTCAGGACGGCTCTTCAGGAAGCCGCCGCTCTCAAGGCCGTTGATGCGGCCGCGCCCCTTGCGGGCGAACATGTATTTCATGCCGGTCAGGAGCATCTGGCCCAGCTTTGTCTCGCTGAAAAGCGTCACCGGCTTCGTCGCCTCATACTGCACGAGGCAGTCGAGATGGTCCTGAAGGTTCTGGCCGACGCCGGGCAGATCGGCGACCACGTCGATGCCGAAGCGGCGCAGATATTCGCCGTTGCCGATGCCCGAGAGGAGGAGGATCTGCGGCGTGTTGACCGCGCCGCCGCAGACGATCACTTCGCAGGCGGCCAAAGCCGTTTTCCGCTCGCCCTTCTGCATGTATTCGACGCCGGACGCTTTCTTGCCCGTGAAGACGATGCGCGAGGTCAGCGCATTCACCTCCACTTTCAGATTCGCCCGCTTGAGCACCGGCGTCAGATAGGCGGAGGCCGCACTCCAGCGCCGGCCATCCTTGATGGTGAGCTGATAGGGGCCGACGCCTTCCTGCTGGTAGCCGTTGAAGTCGGGCGTATAGGCGTGTCCCGCCTCCATGCCCGCTGTGACAAACGTCTGGAACACAGGCATGCGGGATTTCGGGTTCTCCACATAAAGGGGGCCCGCGCCGCCGTGGAATTCGTCGCCGCCGTTTTCGTTTGTCTCGGAGCGCTTGAAATAGGGCAGCACGTCGGCAAAGCCCCAGCCGTCGAGACCGAGCTGGCGCCACTGGTCGTAATCGCGCGCATGGCCGCGGATATAGATCATGCCGTTCATCGAGGACGAGCCGCCCAGAACCTTGCCGCGCGGCCAATAGAGGCTTCGGTTCATCAAATTGTTCTGGCCCTCGGTCTCGAAGTACCAGTTGAACTTCGAGCGCTTGCTGAGGAGGGCGCCGACTCCGGCCGGCATGTGGATCAGGACCGAATTGTCCTTGCCGCCCGCCTCCAGCAACAGGACCTTGTTCGCCGGATCGGCGCTCAGCCGGTTGGCCAGCACGCAGCCTGCGCTTCCGGCACCGATGATGATGAAATCAAAGACCTGCGGCGGCGCAGGCGCCTTGGCCGGGGAGGCGGCAGGGGCAGAAGTCGGGGCGGTCGCTTGCGTGGGGGCTTCAGACATATCGGCGCTGGTCTCGTGCGGGTCAAACAGGGGAGGAACCCGCACTATAGGGGGCGCGATTTGTCAGGCAATGCTGGTTTGGGGTTCCCCGCGTGCACGCTGCCGCAGCGTCCGCGGAAAAACTGCCAGCCCTGCAAAGGACCAGGGGGAGCCCGCTTGACCGGTCTCCCCCTGGAAAGGCGGGTCCATGATACGCATGACCCGCCCGGTGACATTGGCAGTGGTGCGATTACTCGTCTTCACCCGGCAGTGAGACGGAAACCGTGGTCGAGTTGCCGATGGCGGCCGATGACACGTCCACATTGCCAGCGACATCGTTGATCGAAGCATTGACCGTCGAATAGGTGCCGGCCGAGTTGGTCTGGCGCGCCACAACGTCTGTCGTGTAGGCCGAGCTTGAGACGCCGAGATTGTTCGACACCGCAACGCCCGAGACGGTCACATCGCCGCCAACGCCGCCGACATAGGCATCAACCGTGGCCGACGGATCATAGCCGCCCGAAATCTGGTTGGAGTTGATCGAGGTGCTTTCCGCGTCATAGACGTCAATCGTCGCGTTGTTGGCGATGGCGGTGGCATTGAGGTTCACGTATTGCTCAACACCGACAACGGTTGCGCTGGTTTCGGCACCCACGATGCCCGTATTGCGCTGGTAGTTGCTCACGTATGAGTCGCCTTCCAGCGACGCCGTGAACGTGTTGGCGATGGCGATGGACGCCACATGCACGCAGCCTTCGATCCAGTCGAGCGCCACATCAGCAACCGCCCACGTGTCGGCAAGGTTCACCTGGCCGTTGAGGATGTTGTTGCTGTAGGTGACTTCCTCACTCCAGTCCTCCGCGGAGGCCGCTGCCGCCCACAGGGTCGCTGCCGCTGTACCAGCCATAAGGATCTTCGCGATTTTCGTCATCATTGTACTCCTCGTTGTTGAGCGCCGCGGTCGTGGTGGACGAAGGACCGGGCGCACGGTCTCCGTCTGCAAGGGGATCGCCGTTGATGCTGCAAGCCGAGGGGCCGATGCCCATGAGCTTGGCCATCATCTCGAGCACCGCACGCTCGATGACCGAGCGGACGGCAAGCTGGACGGGTTCGAGCGCGCGTTCGCCCGCACCCACATCGATGATTGTGCCGTTCAGGAAGTCGAAGACGCCGGCCGAAATCTCGCGGCCGATGATCTGCTTCTGGTAGGAAATGACGTCGACGACTTCGAGGGTCGCCGTGTTGATGAGACGCAGGTCGAGGCCCACGTTCATCACATACATCTTGAAGCCGATATTGGCCTTGATGCCTTCGACCGCCGGGTCAGAGACAAAACCGTCCACGCCGACCGAGCGAAGGTTGTAGTTGAGCTCGGTGATGCCGCCGACGAGGTAATAGTCGGAGCCGGGGATCTGGCCCGCCACGATCTGGCGGAAGGGTGCAGCGCCCGTGGCGTCGGCACCGGTGTCGCCGATCAGGCGGTTGTTGGCGTATTTGAGTTCAAGTTCGGCAACCGACGTGTCGAAGCGTTCGACAAGGCGCACGCCGGCCTTGGCCAGCGCCGACATCGCCATCAGGGCCGCGCCCTGGGTCACGCGCTTGCCGCCCTCGAATTCTTCCTTGCCCGTATAGTCGGCGATCTGGCCGACCGCGATGCGGGGCGCAAGGCGTCCCTGGCGGGCGAGACACTGAAGGGCGATGGAGTAGGGTGTCTCATTCGAGATCACCGGTGCCGTGCCGATCGGAATCGTGTAGCGGCCATCATCGCCGGCAACCGGGCTCACACACGCGCCGAGCGCAAGCGTTGCCATCACGAACACAAGCGGCTTGGCGGCATGGCGCCATGCACGTTCTGAAAATCCACGGGCCTTAGTCAAGGTTGAGCCCTCCGTTGAGAACGACATTTGCCGAAACGTCGCCGTTGTTGATCTGTTGTGCGTCCACGATCACCGTGTTCCAGCTGCCCTGGACAACGACGTTGATCTGGTTGCCGATGGCACTGGCCGAACCGCCGACACCGCTTGCGCGATAGCCGGCACCGGATGACGAGCTGTAGGCGGATGCCTGTGCGCGACCGTTGACGATCACGCGGTTGCCGTTGGAATCGCGGTTGCCGACCGTGATGGGACTCGTGTCGTCGCCGGGTTGGGTGCCAAAGGGGCGGCTCATCTCGTCCGCGCCATCAAGGCTTGCGGCCAGGGCCGGTGTGGCCAACGCGCTGGTGGCGAGCAATGCAAGGACGAAGGGGCGCAGACGGCGTGTCATTGTTGTTTCCCGGTGGGCTGATGCCTCATTCCGGCAGAACGGCTGCAACGCGTGTGCCACGCCGGATGCAGTGCGCAGTGCAAGGTAAACGCTTTGTTTCTGCGGTTTTGCGCGCAGGTGATGCCACCGGCCTGCGATTCCGGGACAGGCCAAAGCGGGCTGCCAGCTTTTGGCGTGTTTCAAATGGATACGATTGTGGCTAGCGTGCGCTTAACCAAACCATTTGCCGCAAGCGGATTTTTCATGCGCCAGATTGAGTTCTTTTTCGACTGTTCGTCGCCATGGACCTATCTCGCCTTCTCGCGGGTGGAGGCGATTGCCGTGCGCAACGATGCGACGATCATGTGGAAGCCGATCCTGGTCGGCGGCGTCTTCAACGCGGTCAACAAGGAGGTTTACGAGCGGCGCGCCAATCCCGATCCGCGCAAGGCGTCTTATGTCGCCAAGGACATGGCCGATTGGGCGCGGCTCTGCGGCATTACCATCAAATGGCCGCCCACGATTTTTCCGGTGCGGTCGGTTGCGGCCATGCGGGGCGCCTTCCATGCGCTGGATGAGGGCAGGCTCGTGCCCTATGCCAGCAACGTGTTCAGAGCCTATTGGGAAGAAGACCGCGACATCGCCAATCCGGCGGTCCTCAAGGATTGCGCTGTGCGTGCAGGCCTTGCGGGCGACCGCTTTCTGGCGTCCCTTGATGATCCGGCCAACAAAGCGCGCCTGAAAGCCTCGACCGATGAGCTGATCGCGCGCGGCGGGTTTGGCTCGCCCACGATTTTCGTGAATGGATCCGACATGTATTTCGGCAATGACCGGCTGGTGCTGGTTGAAGCTGCCCTGATGCGCCTTTCATGAGCTTCTTCGTTCCCCAAAGTCCGCCCAGGCGCCCGCGCGAGCCGATTTTCCTCGCGCCGCCCGCACCGCTTTATCTCGCAGGTGTCTTTGCGGTCATCCATGCGTTGGTTTTCTTCGTGCTGCCCACAGGGCTTGCAGGCGAAATCTTCGTGCGCAGCGCGCTCATCCCGCTCAAGTTCACCATCGATGATGCGGCCGTCAGGGCAGAGGCATTTGCCAATCTGGTGACGCACGGGTTCCTGCATGACGGCCTGATGCATCTCTTTGTGAATGCGCTCTGGCTTCTGGCGGCCGGTGGCGGCGTGTCACGCCATGCTGGCGGCCGCGTAATGTTCACGATCTTCATCCTCTGCACCATCGCGGGCGGCATCTGCTTTACGCTGTTGCGCTGGGACAGTGATGCGATGGCCATCGGCGCCTCGGGCGGCATTTCCGGGTTACTGGCGGTTGCGGTGCGGTTCCACTTCGGGCGGTTTTTCGCGGGCGGTGTCGCTCCCTTGCGCATCCGGCCGGTCGTCGCCGTCAGCGTCATGTATGTCGGCATCAATGCCGCCATCGCGGTCTGGGACGTTCTCTTTCCCGAGAGTGCCAGCGGCTTTGCGTGGGAAGCGCATGTCGGCGGTTATCTGGCGGGGCTCCTCCTTGCACCCTTCTTCAGCCCCAGGAGGCCGGGCCCTGCCATCTGACCCATCCCCCGTTTTGTGACATTCGACCATCGGTGGGACTTGAAGGCGGATTTGCCCGGGGCCATCTAAGGATTGTATCCACCGCCAAGCAGGAGTGATGCGAGCATGACCAACGCACAGGCAACCCCTGAACCCGAGATCATTCCGCCCGGCCAGTCCGTGCCCATGGGCACGTCATATCCGTGGCGGCGGGTGCTCTTCTCGATTGCCTTTGCCTTTGGCGCCGTGTTTGCAACCTGGCTCATCGTTTTTGCTGCCGTGGTGCAGTTCGTCCTGCGGGCCATTGACGGGGCACCCTCGGAGCGGCTGGCGCGTTTCGGCAATCGGATGGGCGCGTGGCTCCGCGACATCGCCGCCTACATGACCTTTGCCCGCGAAGGCGAGCCCTGGCCCTTCGCCGAGTTTCCGAGGGAGTAAGCTGGTAACGATTTCGTTCCCAAGGCGGGCCGTAAGGAACGATTTCGTTCCTAAGCGTGAGGAAGGTTTGACTTCGCCGCCCGCGCCCCTAATGTCCGCCGCCTTTGGAATCGGGACAGGAGGGCGCAAGGCGGCATCGCCTTGCGCGGCAGGCACATGGCCAAGAGCAATTTCGCCAAGGATCAATTGAAGTCACTCATCCAGCGCATCGAGCGCCTGGAGGAGGAGAAGGCAGCGCTGACCTCCGACATCCGCGAGGTCTATGCTGAAGCCAAGTCGCACGGCTTTGACACCAAGGTCGTCCGCCAGGTCGTCAAGATCCGCAAGATGGACAATGATGACCGCGCCGAGCAGGAAGAACTGCTCGACCTTTATCTGTCGGCGGTCGGATCAACCCGCTAGGCGCTCTCGCGCACCTGAAGGCCCATCTCGCGCACTTTGCGGTAGAGCGTCGAACGGCCGATGCCGAGACGGCGCGCGACCTCCGACATGTGTCCGTCATAGCGCTCGATCGCCATGCGGATGAGTTCGTTTTCGATCTCTTCCATGCGGCGCAGATGACCGGTCTCGTTGGTCGCACGGATCTCGAAGCCATTGGCAAGGCGGAAAGTCTCCGCATCTGCAGGCAGAGATTGCGCGGTCACGGGCTGTGCCGCCGCGTGCTCTGCTGCAACGCGGGGCTGCGGCGCGCGGGTTGATGGTGCCTCGTTTGCCATTTCGGCAAGCGTGCGGCGCTCGACCTCGCCGGAAATGTCGATCCCCAGCTGGTGGGCGATCTGGGGGAAGTCGGCTTCGGTCAATTGCGCATCATCGGCGAGCACCACGGCGCGGAAGACCGTGTTCTCGAGCTGGCGCACATTGCCGGGCCAGGGAAACGCCTTCAGCATGTCCATCGCGGCGTGGGTTGCGCCGACAACATTCTTGTGCTCTTCGGCGGCAAAGCGCGCGATGAAGTGCTCGACCAGTTCGGGAATGTCATCCACGCGCTCGCGCAAGGGCGCGACATGGATCGGGAACACGTTGAGGCGATAGTAGAGGTCCTCGCGGAAGAGGCCTTCCTGCGCGAGCTTGGTCAGGTTGCGGTTGGTCGCCGAGATCAGGCGGATGTCGATCTTCACCGGGCGCTTGGCGCCGACGGGGTCGACTTCACCTTCCTGGATGGCACGCAGGAGCTTGACCTGCATATCGAGCCGCAATTCGCCGATCTCGTCGAGGAAAAGCGTGCCGCCACTCGCTTCCTGGAATTTGCCGACATGCCGGTCGGTCGCGCCCGTAAACGCGCCTTTCTCGTGGCCGAACAGGATGGACTCGATCAGGTTTTCCGGGATCGCGCCGCAATTGACGGCCACAAAGGGTTTGCCTGCGCGATCCGAGGCCTGCTGGATCGCGCGTGCGATCACTTCCTTGCCGACGCCCGACTCGCCTTCGATCAGGATGGGAATGGTTGACTGCGCGGCCCGTTCACCAAGGCGGATGACCTGGCGCATGGCCGCCGAATGGGCGATCAACTCGCGGAACATCAGGCTGCCGGCCGGGCGCTTCTTCAGGCGGGCCACTTCGCCCGACAGCGCGCGCAGCTTCAGCGCATTGCGGATCGATACCTGGATGCGTTCGGGGCTTGCGGGCTTCACCAGAAAATCATCGGCCCCGGCACGCATGGCATTCACCACCGTGTCGATACCGCCTTGTGCCGTCAGCACGATCACGGGAAGGCCGGGCCGCTCGGGGCGGATGCGCTTCAACACCGACAGCCCGTCTTCACCCGGCATCACCAGATCCAGCATGACAAGCGCGATGGCACCCGGTTCGCCGCCCTCGATCTTGCTGATCGCTTCGGCTGCCGATGACGCCAGCGCAACGCTGTAACCTGCGCGCTCCACCACCGCCTGGATGAGGCGGCGCTGGGTCGGATCGTCATCAACAACAAGAATGGTCTGGGCCATGGTCGGAAATCTCGCGGGGGGAGCAGAACGCACCAATTCGGGACGTATCCTGACGCCAACACCCTAAAGGCCGGTTTACCGGTTGCCCCTTCGGTGCCTCTTATGCCGCCGCATCAACCCCTTGTTCACCATGCAAGTTCCCGTAATTGCTTGCGGGCGCGGCGATGCGGCGCTTTTCTTGGGCGCGGGATGCACTATCTTTCATGTCCAACACGGGGATGGACGATGGACCGCGATCAGGCGGGCGGCGCCAAGGCGCTGCCGAACGAGACACAGGCGCCTGCATGGCGGCTGGACGATCTTTATCCCGGCCTTGATGCGCCCGAAGTCGGGCGTGATCTCGCCCGGGCCGAAGAACTGGTGCAGCAGTTCAAGGCCGACTATGCCGGCAAGCTTGTCACCATCAGTTCGCGCTCGGATGCGGGTGCCATCCTTTGCGATGCCGTCAAAGCCTATGAGATTGTCAGCGAGCTGACGGGCAAGCTCTCGTCCTATGCGGGGCTCGCGTTTGCGGCACATTCCAGCGACACGCGCACCGCCAAATTCTATGGCGACATGCAGGCGAAGCTGACGACCATCGGAGCCGACCTTCTTTTCTTCGAGTTGGAACTTTCCAAGATCGCGGAAGAAGACCTCAACCGCGCGCTCCGGCATGACGGGTTGAAACGCTATGCGCCGTGGCTTGCCAATGTGCGCGCGTTCACGCCGCACCAATTGCCGGAAGAGCTGGAGCGGCTTCTCTTCGAGAAGGACCTGACCGGCGCGGGCGCATTCGGGCGCCTGTTCGAGGAAACGATGGCTGGCCTGCGTTTCGAGGTGGACGGAAAGGAGCTGACCGGACAGGAAGCACTGCACCTCCTTTCCAGTCCGTCAAAGGATGTGCGCGCAAGGGCAGCCTCTGCTCTCAGCGGCACCTTCGCTGCGAATATCCGCACCTTTACCTTCATCCTGAACACGCTGGTGAAGGACAAGGAGATCGACGACCGCTGGCGGCGCTATTCCTCGCCCGGTGCCTACCGCAACCTCATGAACCAGGTCGAGCCGGAAGTCGTCAACGCGCTTGTCAGCGCGGTGCGCGCGGCCTATCCGCAACTCTCGCACCGCTATTACGCAATGAAGGCGCGCTGGCTGGGGCAGGAGACGCTCAATTTCTGGGATCGCAATGCGCCGCTGCCTGCAGCCTCCGAGCGCAAGATCGGCTGGAGCGACGCGCGGGCACTCGTGCTTGACGCCTATCAGCGTTTCTCGCCGGAGATCGCAGGCATCGGTCGCCAGTTTTTCGAAAAGGCATGGATCGATGCCGAACCGCGCGCGGGCAAAGCGGGCGGGGCGTTCAGCCATCCGACCGTGCCGTCGGCGCATCCTTACATTCTCATGTCCTATCTTGGCAGTCCGCGCGATGTGATGACGCTGGCGCACGAGCTTGGCCATGGCGTGCATCAGGTGCTTGCCGCCGACCAGGGCGCGCTGATGGCGGTCACGCCGCTGACGCTCGCTGAGACGGCCAGCGTATTCGGCGAGATGCTCACCTTCCGCGCCATGCTGGCGCAGGAACAGTCGCCGCGCGAACGCATGCTCCTCATCGCTGCCAAGGTCGAAGACATGCTGAACACGGTGGTGCGCCAGATCGCGTTCTACACCTTCGAGGAGCGGCTGCATGAGGCGCGCCGCGCGGGCGAACTGACGGCGGATGACATCGGCCGCATCTGGCTTGAGGTGCAGCGCGAAAGCCTCGGGCCCGCGGTCACGCTCAATCCGGGCTATGAGCACTTCTGGTGCTACATCCCGCATTTCGTGCGTACGCCGTTCTATGTCTATGCCTATGCGTTCGGTGATTGCCTGGTGAATTCGCTCTATGCGCTTTACGAGAATGCGGCGCCGGATTTTGCCGCACGCTATCTCGAACTCTTGCGCGCGGGCGGGTCAAAGCGGCACAAGGAGCTGCTCGCACCCTTCGGGCTGGATGCGACTGATCCCGCCTTCTGGCAAAAGGGATTGTCGCTGATTGCACGTTTCATCGGCGAACTTGAAAATGCCTCATCGCTCCTGATGCCGCAAAAGGTGGCCGGCCAGGCATGACGCAGAAGCGCGACGGCGAAGGCAATACGCGCCTCAAGCGGGCCGGGCGCTATGCCAGTGTCGGGGCGCGGCTGACGGGCTTTGCCGCAAAGGCGGGCGCACGCGCGCTGGTCGGGCGGGATGCCGGTGGCGTCGAGTCTGCAAAGCAACTCAAGGCAGTTCTCGGGCGTCTCAAGGGACCGGTGATGAAGGTTGCGCAGATGCTGGCAACCGTGCCGGATTTCCTGCCGCCGGCCTTTGCCGAGGAATTGGCAACGCTTCAGGCCAACGCGCCGCCGATGGGACCGCCTTTCGTGCGGCGGCGCATGGCGGCTGAGCTGGGCGCGGATTGGGCTGCAAAATTCCGGTCATTCGAAATGACGGCGGCGGCGGCCGCATCGCTGGGGCAGGTGCATCGCGCGGTGGCGCATGACGGCACCTTGCTGGCGGTCAAGCTCCAGTATCCCGACATGCAGTCAGCGGTTGCGGCTGATCTCAAGCAGCTCAATTTCGCGCTTTCGGTGTTCCGCCGTCTCGACCGCTCCATCGACACGAGCGACATCGGTGCCGAGATCGGCGCGCGGCTCAACGAGGAACTCGACTATGATCTCGAGCGCCGCCACATGGCGCTCTATCGCGCGATCCTTGCCGGGGATCCCGGCGTGCATGTGCCATCGGCGTTTGACGCGCTTTCAACGCGGCGGCTCCTTGCCATGTCGTGGCTTGATGGTGCGCCGATGCTCTCCTTCCGCGATGCGCCGCAGGCGATGCGCAACCGGATTGCCGTCAATCTTTTCCGCGCGTGGTGGCATCCATTCGCGCGCCATGCGGTCATCCACGGTGATCCGCATCTGGGGAATTACTCGGTGCGCAAGGACGGATCACTCAATCTGCTTGATTTCGGATGCATCCGGGTCTTCCAGCCCGGCTTCGTTGCGGGCGTGATCGGGCTTTACAGGGCACTGCGCGATGACGACCGCAAGGCCCAGATCGCCGCCTATCAGGAATGGGGCTTCGGCAATCTTTCGGACGCGCTGATTGACACGCTGAACATCTGGGCGCGGTTCATCTATGGGCCCTTGCTGGATGACCGCGTGCGCAGCGTCGCCGACGGCATATCACCCGCGGATTATGGTCGCGCGGAAGCCTCTGAAGTCCATGGCCGCCTGCGCAAGCTTGGTCCCGTGAAGCCGCCGCGCGCCTTTGTGTTCATGGACCGTGCGGCGATCGGGCTTGGCTCCGTGTTCCTGCATCTCAAGGCCGAACTCAATTTCTACCTGCTCTTCAACGAGGCCATCGAGGGTTTCAGTGTGAAGGCGTTGGCGGCACGCCAGAAGAAGGCGCTGATTCAGGCGGGTATCGGCCTTCCGGAGGATTGATGAGCGATTTCCATCGCACTCGCGCCTATTGGCATTTCTGGGCAGGGGAGGCGCTGCGCGGTTCGTCGCCGGTCTATGCCGCGATTGCACGCCGCATCGGCGATGATGACGATCTCAAATCACTCTGCGATGTGCGCAAGGCGGGGCAGCCGCCCGCCAACCTTCTGTTCGGTGCCGTGCATTTTCTGCTTCTGGGTGGTGCGAAAGATCCGCTGCCCCGTTTCTATCCGCATCTTGGCGGATCACATGATGCTGACCCCGAAGCGGCCTTTCCGTTTTTCCGCGCTTTCTGCCTGCGCCATGAAAAAAAGGTCCGCGACCTTATCGCTGCCCGCGTGACCAACACGAATGAGGTGCGGCGCTCGACCTTCCTCCTGCCGATGCTTCATGCCGCGCATGAAGCGGCAGGGCTTCCCCTTTATCTCGTCGAAGTGGGTCCAAGTGCGGGCCTCAACCTCAATTTCGACCGTTACGCCTATCGCTATCAGGATGCGGACGGCCAGTTTGTGACGGCGGGTGATCCGGCGTCGCCGCTTTTGCTTGAGGCGGAACTGCGGGGGCGGTTCGGCGCTATCGCCGTGCCGCCCATCGCGCGACGCGTGGGGCTGGAACTCAATCCGGTTGATCTGTCGCTGGAGGAAGACCGGCGCTGGCTCAAGGCCCTCTTGTGGCCGGGTCTGAATGCGCGGTTCCAGCGCCTTGATGCGGCGCTTCAGATCGCGATGGCCGCACCGCCCCCCATCCGGTCAGGCAGTGCCCTCGACACGCTGGCAGCTGCGCTGGATGAAACGCCAGCGGGTAGCGTTCCGGTCGTCATGCACAGTGTCGTCACCTATCAATTCTCGCCGGAAATGAATGAAGCGTTTGCCGCGATCATCGCCATGGCGTCACGTCACCGTCTGGTCATGGAGGTTTCTTGCGAGTATGACGGCAAGGCCTATCCCATGATGCTTACGCGCCATGAGGGCGGCACGAAAACGCAGGAGCGGCTTCTTGGCGAGGCGCATCAGCATGGAGACTGGCTGGTGTGGCACGCATGAGCCGGGACGGATGAAATGACGGATGATCTTCTCGAGGAAATGCAGCCGCCGATCCCGCCGGGTTTCGTGCCGGTCAACTGGTATCAGGGTTTTGGCCGGCTGATCGGTCCGCTCTACGAGAAGATCGGGGCGGACGGAAAATTCTCGCGCGCCTTTATGGTCGGCGAGCATCACACCAACGGCATGAAGAATTGCCATGGCGGGATGCTGATGGCCTTTGCCGACATGGCGTTCGGCCATGCGATATCGCTCGGCACGCACCGCTTCTGGGTGACCGTGCGGCTTGTCACCGATTTCATTTCCTCGGCGCAGACCGGTGAATGGGTCGAAGGCAATGGCGAAATCGTGGGCGCTGACGGTGACCTCTATACGGTGCGCGGGCGGGTGTGGTGCGGCGACCGCCTCATCATGACCGGCACCGGTATTTTCAAGGCGCTGGGCGAGCGGCCGATGAAGCCGCATTGGGTTTCCGGAACAATCGGCGGATGAGCGACAAGCCTGCAAACACGGGGCACGTCAATCTCTCCCACGACATGGCGGGCGGCGGGCCACTGGCGCGCTTTCAGGGCGCGGTACCTGCCGCGCCGATCTGGTTCAACGAGGCCGTGGCGGTTGAAGCCGAGAGCGCCTTTGTTGCGGTCGAAGGTGCGCGCATCCATTACCTGCGCTGGGGCAGCAAGGCCAATCCGGGCATTCTTCTGGTACACGGCAATGGCGCCCATGCCTTCTGGTGGTCGTTCATCGCGCCGTTCCTCGCGCGTGACTACAACGTCGCCGCGCTTGACCTTTCCGGCATGGGTGACAGCGCGTGGCGCGATGCCTACTCGCTTGATCTCTTTGCGCGCGAGCAATTGGCCGTGTGCGACCATGCCGGCATGTTCGCGCTCGCCGAGAAGCCGATCATCGTTGCGCATTCCTTCGGCGGGTTTGTCACCATCGTGACGGGCGGGCGCTATGGTGAGCAGCTTGCCGGTACGATCATTGTCGATTCTCCGGTCAATCCGCCGGGTCGCGAGGAGGGTCCGCCCAACCGCACCATCCGCCCGCACCGCATCTATCCCGACATGACGGCCGCCCTGTCGCGATTCCGGCTGGCGCCTGATCAGCCTTGCGAAAACGACTACATTGTCGATTTCGTCGCGCGGCGCTCGCTCAAGGCGGTCGACGGGGGCCTCACCTGGAAGTTCGATCCGCGCATCTGGACGCGCTTTGCCATTGAGGATGTCGCAAGACTGTTGCGGGCGACCAAATGCCGAATCGCTGTCTTCCGGGGCGAGACCTCGCGGCTGATGCCGCCGGAAATCGGCGCCTATATGTACAGTCTTCTTGGCCATGCGGCGCCCGTGGTCGAGATCCCCAAGGCCCACCATCACGTCATGCTGGACCAGCCTTTGGCCTTTGTGGCGGCGCTTCGCGCCATTCTGGCGGACTGGAACCACTCTGATCCGCGTGCCCGCAAGGGATGAGCCGCCGCATCGCCTGACGCAGGTGTCAGCTTGCCCGGACGGGGGCGATTGCTATAGTCGGCCCTCACGAATTTCCGAACCTTTGACCGCCTTGGGGGAGCTTTTCATGGCCGGACACAATGAAGGCCGCGGCAACATGAACATTGCCGAGCAGCAGGAAACCTATCGCACATTCATGACGATGACGAAGTGGGGGACGATTCTCTGCGTCCTCGCGCTGATCGGGCTTGCGTTGTTCCGCACGAATGAAGGTCACCCGCGCGCGACGATCAAGGGCGCGGAGGGCCACAGCGCACTTGTCTCTTCCACCTCGTTTGCCTGACGGCCCCGGAATCATGAAAATCGCCGTCCTCAAGGAACGCCGGGAGCATGAGCGGCGCGTGGCCGCCACGCCGGAGACGGTGAAAAAGCTGTTGGGGCTGGGTGCTTCCGTCGCCGTCGAAGCTGGCGCGGGTGCAGCTGCGCGCATTCCCGATGGCGACTATGCCGCCGCGGGCGCGACGATTGCGGCTGACGCAAAAGGCGCACTTGATGGTGCTGACATCATTTTCAAGGTGCAGCGGCTTGAGGCGGATGAACTGCGCCATGCCAGGCCCGGCACCGTGCTTGTCGCCAATCTTCAGCCCTATCAGGAGCGGGCAGGCATCGAAGCCTGTGCCTCTGCCGGACTTGTCGCCTGTGCAATGGAACTCGTGCCGCGTATCAGCCGCGCGCAGACGATGGACGTCTTGTCGTCGCAGGCCAATCTTGCGGGCTACAAGGCTGTCATTGACGCAGCCGCCACCTATGGGCGCGCGTTCCCCATGATGATGACGGCGGCGGGCACGGTTGCGCCCGCGCGCGTCCTGGTTTTCGGCGCAGGCGTTGCAGGCCTTCAGGCAATCGCGACCGCAAGGCGCCTTGGCGCCATCGTCTCGGCAACGGACGTACGCCCCGCTGCCAAGGAGCAGGTGGAATCGCTGGGCGCGACCTTCGTTGCGGTCATTGATGACGAATTCAAACAGGCGGAAACGGCGGCCGGCTATGCCAAGCCGATGAGCGCCGAATACCAGGCCAAGCAGGCCGCGCTGATTGCCGACACCATCAAGAAGCAGGATGTCGCGATCTGCACGGCGCTCATCCCCGGCCGAAAAGCCCCTGTCCTCATCAGCGAGGCCATGGTCAAGACGATGAAGCCGGGCTCCGTCATCGTTGACCTGGCGGTTGAGCAGGGCGGCAATTGCCCGCTGTCACGGCCCGGCGAAGTGGTCGAGGTGCATGGGGTCACCCTTGTGGGCCATCTCAATGTGCCGAGCCGCGTGGCAGCCGACGCGTCGAGCCTTTACGCGCGCAATCTCTTCAACTTCGTGTCGCTGATGGTGGACAAGAAGACGAAAAGCCTTTCCATCCCATGGGACGACGAAATCATCAAGGGCGTTGCGCTCACGCGCGACGGCAAAATCATCCACCCTGCGCTGCAGGCACAGGGCTGAAGGAGCAAATCCATGGAAGCGATTGATCCGATCATCTTCCGCCTCTCGATCTTCGTGCTTGCCGTTTTCGTGGGCTATTATGTCGTGTGGAGCGTGACGCCCGCGCTGCACACGCCGCTGATGAGCGTCACCAACGCGATTTCCTCCGTCATCATCGTGGGTGCATTGATCGCGGTTGCCGTGCCCTTGCTGCAGGCAACGGGCGATGGCGCACTCGTCTCAAAGATTTTCGGATTTGCCGCCGTCGTTCTGGCCAGCGTCAACATTTTCGGCGGTTTTCTCGTGACGCAACGGATGCTGGCCATGTACCGGAAAAAGTCCAGGGGCTGAAACGCCCGGGCATTCAGTGGGGGTAAAGAGTTCGCCATGCCTGACATCAATCCGAACGACGTCGGCTTTTACGTCATCCTTGCGGCTGCGGCCGTGTCACTGGTCTTTGCCTTCCTGTCGATGGCGCGGATCGCGCGGGCGGCCGGGTTTCTTTGCCTTGCCGTCTCGATTGCCATGGTTGCCATCATCGTGAAGGGGCCGGTCGAGCCGATCCATATCTGGATTTCAGGCTTTGCGCTTCTGGGGGCGGTTGCCTTCATCTCGCAAGGCGGCACCAGCAACGACGACATGAACAAGCCGCACTGATTTTCCTTCTCGCCGGATCCAAGCCACCATGGACGCCAATCTTGCCGCATTGCTCTATCTCGTCGCGGGCGTCCTCTTCATCCAGGCGCTGCGGGGGCTTTCCAATCCGGAATCCGCGCGGCGGGGCAATACGCTCGGCATCATCGGCATGGCGGTCGCAATCGCGACGACGCTGGTGTCGCTGGGTGTCACCGACAAGCTGACCTGGATGCTGATCGGCGGCGGCATTGCGCTCGGTGGCCTTATCGGCGGGATCATCGCCCGGCGGATCGCCATGACGGCGATGCCGCAGCTGGTGGCGGCGTTCCATTCGCTGGTCGGCATGGCGGCTGTCCTGGTGGCAGCTGCCGCGCTCTACAGCCCGGCGGCCTATGGCATCGGCGATCCGGGCCATATCCACGGCGTAAGCCTGATCGAGTTGTCGCTGGGTGTGGCCATCGGCGCGATCACGTTTTCGGGCTCGGTGATCGCCTTTGCCAAGCTCAACGGCAACATGTCGGGTGCGCCGATCCTTTTGCCGTTCAGGCACGGGGTCAACATCCTTCTGGCGCTGGCGCTGGTGGCGCTCATCTTTGCCCTGGTGAAATCGGGCGGCGGTGATGTCACGGCGTTCTGGGGCATCACCATCGTTGCCCTGGTGCTGGGTGTCACCATCATCGTGCCCATCGGCGGCGCCGACATGCCGGTCGTTGTCTCGATGCTCAATTCCTATTCGGGTTGGGCGGCGGCGGCCCTTGGCTTCACGCTGGAGAATACGGCGCTCATCATCACCGGTTCGCTGGTGGGGTCATCGGGTGCCATCCTCTCCTACATCATGTGCAAGGGCATGAACCGTTCGTTCGTGTCGGTCATCCTCGGCGGGTTCGGCGGCGAGACGGCCGCGGCCGGTGGCAAGGTCGAAACGCGGCCCGTGAAGCAGGGTTCGGCTGATGATGCGGCCTTCATCATGAAGAATGCGGGCAGCGTCATCATCGTGCCGGGATATGGCATGGCGGTCGCGCAGGCGCAGCATTCCTTGCGTGAAATGGCCGATCGCCTGAAGCATGAGGGCGTGAAGGTATCCTACGCCATCCATCCGGTGGCAGGGCGCATGCCGGGGCACATGAACGTGCTCCTGGCCGAAGCGAACGTGCCCTATGACGAGGTCTTCGAGCTTGAGGACATCAATTCGCAATTCTCGCAAGCCGATGTGGCCTTTGTGATCGGCGCCAATGACGTGACCAATCCCTCGGCCAAGAGCGATCCCAAGTCACCGATCTTCGGCATGCCGGTACTCGACGTCGAAAAGGCCAAGACAGTGCTTTTCATCAAGCGGGGCATGGGCTCGGGCTATGCCGGCATCGAGAACGAACTCTTCTTCCGCGACAACACGATGATGCTGTTCGGCGACGCGAAGAAAATGGTCGATGAGATCGTGAAGTCGCTGTGAGGCGGCGGAATTGGCGAATTTTCTTCAGCCTCCCCTTTCCTAAAAGGGGAGGCGGGGCTTGAGTTGAGCGATAGCGAAACGCAAGCCCGGTGGGGTTGCGGGACGCGCTGGTGCGCTGGCCAACGTCTCCCCCCACCCGTTTTGCAATCGCAAAACGTGCCTCCCCCAAGGGGGAAGCGAAAGAGTGAGCTTTCCCAACTGACGAGGTCATCCATGCGTGTTCTTCTTTCCAGCGTTCTTGCCCTGATCCTGCTTGCGGCGCCCACGCGCGCCGATATTGCGCCACTGCCGCCCGAGCAAAGCGTGCGCGAGGCCGTCTTGGCCTATCTTGAGAATACCAATGCCCATAGCGCCGAAGGTGTTGCCGGCATGTTCGTGCCGGGCGATGCCGCGCGCGTGCTCGACAATGGCAGGCTGGTGACGGCGGGTCGCGAGGGCGTGCTGCACGTGATCGGTGCCGAGCTTGAGACAACGCCTGGCCTCAGGCTTGAAGTCAGCGGCGACATCACGGTCGTGCTTTCACCGCAGGGCGATGCTGCTTCGGCCGATTTCAGCTATGACCATCACGTCACCGGTGAAGACGGCAAAGAAGTGAAGGTTTTCCAGGGCGTGATGTCGATGACCCTGTTTGCGGGCAGTGAAGGCTGGCAGATCGTCAGCGTGCATTCTTCGGCCAATCTGGCGTCCATGGCCCAATGACGCTTTCGTTCGACGTCTTCTGGTCGTTCCGCAGCCCCTATTCGTATCTGGCGCTGCATCAACTGGATGCGCTTCGGCGCGAGTGGGACGTTGCGATCAACGCGCGGCCTGTTCTGCCGATCGCGGTGCGCATCGAGGGCTTTTTCAAGCGGGCCAATCCGCTCTGGCTGCCTTATCTCGTGCGCGACACGATCCGCACGGCAGAGTTTCTTGGCGTGCCGTTCAAATATCCCGATCCCGATCCGGTCGTGATGAACCTCAAGACCGGCGAGGTACCGAAGGAGCAGCCGCATATCCACCGCCTCACGCGGCTTGCGGTGCTCGCGGGCGAAGCGGGGCACGGTTTTGCCTTCATCCGTGAAGTCGGCACGATGCTTTGGAGCGGCGAGACGCGCCCCTGGAATGTGGGCGATCATCTGGCGCGGGCGGCGACACGCGCGGGCGTTGATCTGGCTGCCCTTGATGCGCGGCAGGTGGACGAGGCCGCGCGACTTGATGGCGTGATTGCCGAAAACCAGAAGGCGCTGGAGACGGCTGGCCATTGGGGTGTGCCGACCATGGTGCTCGATGGCGAGCCCTTCTTCGGGCAGGACCGCATCGACCAGCTCATCTTCCGGCTGAAGCAGAAGGGCGCCAAGCGGCGCTGAGGGTCTGCCATTCGCCCAAACAAAAAGGCCGCTGCGGGATTTTCCCCAAGCGGCCTTCTGGATATTTCGAGGCTTTGCCTCTTACTTCGATCCGGTATTCGGCAGGCCGCCTTCACGCTGAAGGCGCTTGCGCTGCAATTTGCGGGCGCGGCGGATGGCTTCCGCCTTCTCGCGGGCGCGCTTCTCGCTCGGCTTCTCGAAGTGGTTACGAAGCTTCATCTCGCGGAACATGCCTTCGCGCTGCATCTTCTTCTTGAGCGCCTTCAAGGCTTGATCGACGTTGTTGTCGCGAACGATGATCTGCAAGGCTATCCCCTTCGGTGCCGCGCGGCTTTCGCGCGGGAAAAGTTTCACAAGCGTCCGGGGCCAGATAAGCCCCGTCCGGGCGCGAGGCTTCTAGCAAAGGTGCGCCGGTCTGTCCACCATGCCGGAATGCCGCCGCTGTGGCCCGCTTGCGACCCTAAAGGGTTGATTTTCTTTAACCTTTGACCTTGGCCGTATGGTCCCCCATATGAGGGGCATGGCCATCCTGAAAATTGCCCGCATGGGGCATCCCGTTCTTGCCGGTATCGCTGCCCCTGTGGCCGATCCGACAGCGCCGGAGATTCGCGCCTTGGCCGAAGACATGATCGAGACGATGGTCGATGCCAATGGTGCCGGCCTTGCCGCGCCCCAGGTGCATGTGCCGCTCCGCCTTGTCATCTTCCAGGCGCCCGCAGATCGCAGTGACATGGCCCTTGATGGGGAGGAGGCGTTCGACCACACGGCGCCTCTCACCATCCTTGCCAATCCGGTGATCGACATTCTGGAGCCGGAGCTTGAGGGCGGCTTCGAGGGCTGTCTTTCGGTGCCGGGCCTGCGCGGCTTTGTCGAACGTCCGCGCGCCATCCGCTATTCCGGAACGACGCTGACCGGTGAAAATTTCACCCGCATTGCGCGCGGGTTTCATGCCCGTGTCGTGCAACACGAGTGTGATCACCTCGACGGCATTCTTTACCCCCAGCGCATGAGCGATCTCTCGCGGCTGATGTTTGAGAGCGAGATGCGCCACTACATCCAACCCAAGGCGTGAAGCAACCATGACCGCCCGCACTTCCCCCCGCAGTCTTGAAGCCGCCCGCATCGCCATCCTGGAGGCGGCACTGGCGCATGTTCCCTTCGATGGCTGGACCGACCGCGTGATCGCTGAAGCTGCGCGTGAAGCCGGCGTGGATGCGCATCAGGCGGCAACCGCCTTTCCCGGTGGTGCTGTCGAGATGATCCGCCTGTGGTGCCAGCGCCTGAATGCGGCAGCAGAGGCGCGCATCCAGGCGGGCGATCTCAAATCGATGAAGATCCGCGAACGCGTGCGCTTTGGCGTCGCCGCACTCCTCGACGAGGCAGGCCCGAACCGCATTGCCGTGCGCCGGGCGGCGGCCGTGCTCGCCCTGCCGCAACATGCGGCTGCGGGCGCGCGCATCATCTATGGCATGGCGGATATTGTATGGCGGGCCATCGGCGATACCTCAACCGACTTCAACTATTACTCCAAGCGCGCGATCCTTTCGGGCGTCATCTCTTCCACCATGATGTTCTGGTTTTCCGATGACAGCGAGAACCATGCCGATACGCGCGCCTTCCTCGACCGGCGCATCGGCGATGTGATGCAGATCGAAAAAGTGAAGGCGGCGGTGAGTTCCGTCACCTCAAAGCTGCCGGACCCCTTGGCGCTCCTGTCGCGGCTGCGCTATCCGGGGCGGTAGACATTGGACAATTTTTCAGCAGCCCCTTTGATAAAAGGGGTGAGCGGAGCGCAAGGGGACTTGAGCGAGCGACCCGCGAAGCTCAAGTCCAGTGGGGTTGCGGGACGCTGCAACGAGCTGTCAACGGCGCCCCCCACCGCTTCGCTGCGCGAAGCTCTTGCGCTCCGCTCACCCCCAAAAACGGGGGAGGCGAAAGCAGGCGGGGATCGCCGCAGCTATCTCAGCCCTTCGCAAACAGCCTTGTCACATGGCCCATCTTGCGGCCGGGTTTGATGTTGCGCTTGCCGTAAAGATGGATGCAGGCATTGCTGTCTGCAGCAAGGGCAGGCCAGCCAGCAGCCTCATCACCCACGAGATTGGTCATCTCGGCATCCGAGTGGCGCGCGGCGCTGCGCAGGGGCCATCCGGCCACCGCACGGATATGCTGCTCGAACTGGCTGGTCGCGCAGGCATCGAGCGTCCAGTGGCCGGAATTGTGGACGCGCGGGGCGATCTCGTTCACCAGCAGGCGGCCATCGCGCATCAGGAACATCTCGACGCCGATGACGCCAACATAGTCGAGATTGGAAAGGATGCGGGCGGCGATCTCGCTGGCATGCTCGTTCACGGTCCTGGGCACGCGTGCGGGCGCGATCGTGCGCCAGAGAATATGTTGCCGGTGTTCATTGGCGACGAGATCATAGGCTTCGATCGTGCCATCGGCGGCCCGGGCCGCAACAACAGACACTTCCTGTTCGAAATCGACAAAGCCCTCAAGAATTGACGGCGCCATGAAGCGCGCAAAGGCTTCGACCGTTTCCGTTTCAGAGGCGACTTTCGCCTGGCCCTTGCCGTCATAACCGAGCTGCCGTGTCTTCAGGACGGCCTTTGGCCCCACTTTCCTGAAGGCGGCGCGGGCGCTCACATCGTCATCGACCGCCGCATAGGGCGCCGTTTCAATGCCAAGTGACGTGATGAAATCCTTTTCCGGCAAGCGATCCTGGGCGATGGCGAGTGCGCGGGCGCCGGGACGCACAGCGCGGATCGCGGCCAGGACCTCGGCAGTCCGCGCGGGCACATTCTCAAACTCGTAAGTTACGACATCGACCTCGCGTGCAAAGCGCGCAAGCGCCGCTTCGTCGTCATAGGTGGCTTGCGTGCGGAAGGCCGATACTTCGCCGGCCGGGCAATCGTCGGCATCGGGCGCATAGATGTGCACGTGAAAGCCGAGGCTGGCAGCGGCCATCGCGAGCATGCGGCCCAACTGGCCACCACCCAGAACACCGATGACGGCATTGGGGGGAAGTGGTCCTGCAGCGGATGAGGGCATGGGTTCGGCTCAGCGCGGCGATTTGGGTTCTAGCGGCACGCCATCGGTCTGCACCTTGCGGAAGGCGGCCAAGCGCGTGGCCAATGCCGCATCCGACAAGGCCAGAATGGAAGCAGCGAGGATCGCGGCATTGATCGCGCCGGGCTTGCCGATCGCCAGCGTGCCGACGGGAACACCGCCGGGCATCTGGACAATCGACATCATGGCATCGATCCCCTGCAGGGCTGTGGCGGGCACGGGCACGCCGAGCACCGGCAGCTCTGTCAGTGAAGCGGCCATGCCCGGCAGATGTGCTGCACCGCCGGCGCCGGCAATGATGACTTTGAGGCCGCGAGACTTTGCTCCGGTCGCATAGGCAAAAAGGCGCTGCGGCGTGCGATGGGCAGAAACAATTTTTGCCTCGAAGGGAACTTCAAGCGCCTCCAGCGTGGCGGCGGCGTGGTGCATCACGTCCCAATCGGATTGGCTTCCCATGATGATGCCGACGAGCGGGGCACTGGCCTTGCTGCCGTTGGGGCGGCCCTTGGGGCGGGATTTCGCGGGCAGTGATGCCATGTTCCGGTTGCCTTGCCTTCGGGAGCGGCGCCCCGCGCTGGAAAGCGCCGCAGTATAGGAACGTAAACCCGGAACACAAGATTTTCGTTGGATTTCTGCGGCTTTTGAGCGGTTCACGGCACGAAAGACGTGGTCTGCCCAGTGCGCTGGTCACGAAATTGGCGTTGGGACATGCAAGTTTAGCGATTGTATTAAGGATTTGGTTGCAAAGTTGACCTAATCCTTACCGTCACGGGGTGCGGGTGCAAGGCGGTATGGTCATCATGCCGCCCAAACGACCGGCACAAATTGGTGGGTGGAGGCGCTGTTTACAGGGCCTCAGCGGGATTGTGCAGCCTGGGGTGCCCAAAAGGCGCCCCCAGCCGAGGCGTTTGACATGCGAGTAACCGGAAACAAGCCCGGTCAGGGCCCCTATGGCACGCAATCCGTCCGTACGCGGACGGTGGACGGAACCGGCGCCAGCGCGCCATCACCGCGAAGCGTGGACGATGCGCCAAGCGTGCTCGGCATTCCCGAGGCGGAATTCACGCCGCGTGTGCGCGATGCCATCATGAAGCTGATGGGCGAGGTAGATGGTCTGCGGCGCGAGCTGGTCCATGCAAGGCAGCGGCTTGAGGAAATCGAATCCGTTGCCGACCAGGATGCGATGCTGCCTGTGCTCAACCGCCGCGCCTTCGTGCGCGAGATGAGCCGGGTCGTCTCGTTTGTCGAACGCTACAGCCTGCCGGCCAGCGTGGTCTATCTTGACCTCGACAATTTCAAGGACATCAACGACACGCATGGCCATGCGGCAGGCGATGCGGCGCTGCATCACGTATGCGAGGTCTTGCGCAAGAATGTGCGCGAGTCCGACGTGATCGGGCGGCTGGGTGGCGATGAGTTCGGCGTCATCCTCGCCAAGGCGGATCAGGCGCAGGCCAACACCAAGGCTGAATCCCTGTCGCGCATCCTGCAATCGATACCTTGCTTGCACGAGGGCAAATCATTGTCGCTCAGCTGTTCGTTCGGCGCCTACATGTTCCAGCGCGGCGAAAACGCGGCAGACGCCATCGCCAAGGCCGACCGGGCGATGTATGAGCGCAAGCGCGGCCGAAAGGCTGCTGCGCGGTAGGGGCGGCTTGCCCATGAGCTGTGCGCCCTTCGACAGCATCGCTTCGCGATGCGCTCAGGGTGAGGAACTTTGTAGATTGCACGTATGCAGTCCACCCACTCCCTTTTGGTGAGCCTTCGTCGAACCACGCACGACGCTGTTGCCGGGCATTGCCCAACCCTCACGCAATAATATCGGGGATCAGCATGTCTTCGAGTTTGGAAAGCTGGTCGCGCAGCCAGAGCTTGCGCTTCTTGAGGCGCTTGACCTGAATCTGGTCGTGCGGGGTCGCGCTGACCAAAGCTTCAATCGCGGCATCCAGATCGCGGTGTTCCTGCCGCATCTCTTCCAGTCTGGCGCGAATCTCGCGCTCGTCGTCGGCATCCGTTCCGCTCATTCGTTTCTGGCCAGCCAAAGAATCTTCGAAGCCGCATGATAGCGCGGAACGGGGCCGCTTGCGCGCCTGACCTCCCCCACAGACTGCGCATCATTTCAAAGCGCGTTGCCGTTAACCTGTTGCATTGCAACAGGGAATTTCATGACGATTCGTTTGCGATAAGGCCAAGCGCCCCCGTGACAAGCGGGGCAAACGGTGCTGTAATTTCCGGGCCTAGAGCGAAAGGAGCCCCTGACATGGGTCTTGAGTCGCATATCGAACAATTGAATGAGAAACACAAAAAGCTCGAAGAGACGATCTCCGACGAGCTTGCCCATCCGGGCCACGACGAATTGAGGTTGATGGCGCTGAAGCGCCAGAAGCTGCGCCTCAAGGAAGAACTCGAACGCCTGCGAACGCCCGAGCGTGATGGCCTGACGGCTTAGAAGCCGGACAGACACACGCCATTTCTTCAGGAACAGAAGGCGGCAACGCCATGACGGTCATTTCCATCGCCATGGCGCGTTGCCGTTTGTCCGCGCTCTTGCTGATGACATGCGTCACCGCGTGGCTTTGCGGCAGCGTTCCGGCTTTGGCTCAAGTGGGGGCGCCGGACGCAGAAATTCCCGCCGACGAAGAGCCGGTTGAAGATGTCCGCAAATGTCTGGCCGGGCACGATGCGCTGTCGGCGGGCAATGCGGCAGAGGCGATTGTCCTCTTTGCGGCCTGTATCGACAGCGGCAACCTTGATCCGGAAACACTGTCGCTGGCGCGCATGAATATCGGCGCGGCCTATCTGGCGCTGGGTCATTTCCGCAATGCGATTGGCGCTTACGATGTCGTCATCCAGGAAGGCACGGCTGATCCGGCGGCCTTTCTCAACCGCGGGCTGGCCTATGCGGCGCTCGGCGACAACGAAGCTGCTCTGGGCGATTTTGCCCGTGCCATCGATCAGGCGCCCGACGATGCGCGCGGGTATGATGCGCGTGGACGGTTGCTGATTGATCTGGGGCGGATCGGTGAGGCGCTGAGTGACCTCGACCGGGCGGTTGCGCTTGATCCGGGACTCGTCTCCGCGCGCGGCAATCGCGGCTATGCGCGGATCGAATCGGGCGACGCACGCGGCGCGCTTGAAGATTTTGACGAGCTTATTGCGCTTGATCCCGAAGATGGTGCTGCTCTGGCAGGCCGCGCGCAGGCGCTTCTGGTTTCAGGCGACATGGCGGCGGCCCTTGCGGCATTCGATGATGCGGTTGCGATAGCGCCTGACAGTGCGGTTGCGCATTCGGGTCGGTGCCGGGCATTGGTCCAGCTTGACCGCATCATTCAGGCGCTTGCCGATTGCGAACGCGCGGCCATGCTGGAGCCTGCGGATCCCATGGTGCTGACGGCCCTTGGCGACGTGCATGCGCTGATGGAGAATTTTGCCGAGGCGCGCGCGGCCTATGAACGCGCACTGCTCTCGCGGCCGGGTTATGCGCCTGCGCTGAAAGGTCTTGGCAATCTTCCCTGAGCGCGAGGAGCGCGAGCGGCCATCACCGGCACGAAAAAGGCCGCTTCGGGTGAAGCGGCCTTCTTATCTCACAGCAAAGGCGGAGAGGTTCAGCCTCCGAGGCCCTTGTAGCGGTTCTTGAAGCGGCTGACGCGGCCACCACGGTCGAGCAGCTGCTGCGTGCCGCCGGTCCAGGCGGTGTGGGTCGTCGGGTCGATGTCGAGGGTCAGCGTGTCGCCCTCGCTGCCATAGGTCGAGCGGGTCCAATAGGTGGTCCCGTCGTTCAGCACGACCTTGATGAAATGATATTCGGGGTGGATGTCGGCTTTCATGGCGCTCACGTCAAAGGCTGCCACCCGGCTGGCCGCAATGGCCTGGGGCGGGAGGGCTGCAATTCAAAGAGGCGGGGCTTATAGCGGAGGGGGCGAAGGCAGGCAAGGGTGCCCGCACAGCCCCGATTTTGACCCCGAACTGCGACCCAAGGCCGCTTCCATCTCCCGGAAAATCAAGGCTGAAAGCTTGTTCGAGGGCTTGGCGTGGGGCTTGGGACCGCCCATCTTCCCCCCATGTCAGACCAAGCCCCCTCCCGAACCGTCAATCCGGGCGCCCTGCACGCCGAGCAGGTCACCCACGAAGCCGCCAGCCGCTCGCGCGGGCGCTCCATCAAACCGCTCAGTTACCTTTTCCCGTTCCTTAAACCCTACCGGGTGCAGGTGGCGTGCGCCTTTCTCGCGCTTCTCGCAGCGGCGGGGGCAACGCTTGCCGTTCCCGCGGCCGTGCGCGACATGATCGATCACGGCTTCAGCCGCGAGAATGCCGACTATATCGACCGCTATTTTCTCCTGCTTCTTGGCGCGGCCGGGTTGATGGGCGTGGCAACGGCCGTGCGCTTCTACTTTGTGACATGGATCGGTGAGCGCACCGTCGCCGACATCCGCAAGGCGGTCTATGCGCATGTCCTGTCGCTCAGCCCCGTCTTCTTCGAGAAGACTCGCACGGGCGAAATCCTGTCGCGGCTGACCGCAGACACGACGCTGGTGCAGACAGTCGTCGGTTCAAGCCTTTCGATCGCGCTGCGCAATGTCGTGATGATGGTCGGCGCTGTCGTGCTCCTCCTTCTCACGAGCCCCAAGCTGACGCTGATGGCGTTCATCGCCATCCCCGTAATTGTGGTGCCCTTGATCCTGTTCGGGCGCAAAGTGCGCACGCTGTCGCGCGCATCGCAGGACCGGATTGCCGATACCAGTGCCTATGCGGGCGAGACCCTGAATGCGGTCAATACCGTGCAGGCCTTCACGCATGAGGACGAGGACCGCAAATTCTTCTCGGCCGCCATCGAGCGCGCATTCGCGACCGCAAGGCGCCGCATTTCGGCCCGCGCGGCGATGACAGCTTTGGTGATCTTCCTTGTCTTTGCCGGTGTGGTCGGCGTGATGTGGATGGGCTCCAATCTGGTGCTCAATGGCGAGATGACCGGGGGCGAGCTTGGCCAGTTCGTGCTTTACGCGGTGATGGCCGCCGGTGCGGTCGGTGCGCTCAGCGAGACGTGGGGCGATTTGATGGCAGCGGCCGGCGCGTCCGAGCGCCTTGTCGAGCTTCTGTCCGCCAAGCCCGCCATCGCGCCGCCACCTGTGCCGCGCAGCTGGGAAAAACCCGTGACCGGCGCAATCCGCTTTGACCGGGTGACTTTCCAGTATCCGTCGCGGCCGGAAATTTCAGCGCTGCACGAATTCTCGCTTGAAGTGCGGCCAGGCGAAACCGTGGCGCTGGTCGGGCCATCGGGCGCGGGCAAGACAACCGTCTTCCAGTTGCTGATGCGCTTTTATGATCCGCAGAGCGGCGCCGTCTCCATTGATGGCTTGCGCCTGCCCGACGCCGATCCGGCCGATCTGCGCCGCCGCATCGCCATCGTGACGCAGGAGACGCTCATCTTCTCCGGCAGTGTGCGCGACAATATCCGCTATGGCCGCAGCGACGCGACCGACGATGAAATCGTCGAAGCCGCGCGCGCGGCGCAGGCGCATGAGTTCATCCTCAAGCTGCCGCAGGGCTATGACACGCAATTGGGCGAGCGTGGCACGACATTGTCGGGCGGCCAGCGCCAGCGGCTTGCCATTGCGCGCGCCATTCTGCGCAATGCGCCGATCCTTCTTCTGGATGAAGCGACAAGCGCGCTGGACAGTGAAAGCGAAGTTCTGGTGCAGCGTGCGCTTGAGACCCTGATGCGCGGCCGCACCACACTCGTCATCGCGCATCGCCTGTCCACCGTGCAGAAGGCGGACCGCATTGTGGTTCTTGACCGGGGCCAGGCGATTGACCAGGGCCGCCACGGCGAGTTGATGACCCGCGACGGGCTTTATGCAAGGCTCGCGCGGATCCAGTTTGCGGCCTTTGAACCGGTTGACGTGAATGGGGCCGAAGCGTTGCGCGCCTGAGGGGGAATGGAGCATGCGTCGGGGATGGAAAATCGCGCTGGGCACGGGCATCGTTGCCGTTGCCGCAATTTCAATTTTTGCGTGGCGCCTTGCGGACGCAGCCGGTGTGTTCACGGAGATCACCCCCGGCTTTGGCGGCACCTGCCAGCAGGTTCGCTGGGCGGGTCCCGGCAATGACGACGCCACGCGCGCGCGTCTGGTGGGCGTGGAAGATCTGGTGATCGACCATGAACTCGGCATCGCATTCTTTTCGGCAGAGGATCGCCGCGCGTCGATGACGCAGCGCGAAACGCGCGGGGCCATCCTGGTCGCGCGGCTTGCCGACCTTGAAGGGTCGATGCGCGAGGCGACGGATGATGCGAGCGGTGCGCCGCGCCCCTTCCATCCGCATGGCATCGGTTATTTCATTGACGCTGCGGGCAACCGCACGCTGATGGTGGTGAACCATCCCGACATGGCGCGCGACATGGCGGATACGGACAAGCACCATGCGATCGAGATTTTCGACGTGATCGCCAGCGTGGACGGGAATGGCCATGCCGGTGTCACGCTGCGGCACCGCCAGACCGTCACCAGCCCGCTTTTCACGTCCATCAATGACGTGGCGCCGCTCGATCACGCGAATTTCTACGCGACGATCGACGTCGGCAGTACGACATCGCTTGGCCGCACACTGGAAACCTTCGGGCGGCTTGCGCGGTCGCGCGTCGTTTTCTGGAATAGTGTCGAAGCCAAGGTGGTGATCGAAGACCTCATTTATGCCAACTCGGTGGCGGTCGCGCCTGACATGGCGCGTCTTTATGTGACCGAGACAACCGGCCGGCGCTTTTCAACCTACGACATACGCGAGAGCGCATCCGCCCCCGTGTTGTCAGGTGCGGTTGATCTGCCGTCCGCCCTCGACAATATCGATATCGGTGAAGATGGCCGGGTCTGGATTGCGGCACACCCCAAGATGTTCGACTTCCTTGCGCATGTGGGCGATCCCGCGGCACTTTCGCCGTCGCAAATCATGGTCCTGAACGTCAAAGCGAGCGGTGGCGAGGCCACACAGGTCTATCTGAATATGGGTGAGGAGCTTTCGGGCAGCTCGGTTGCCGCCGTCCATCGCAGGCAGATGCTGGTGGGGTCGGTGTTTGAGGAAAAAATCCTCAACTGTCTTCTGCCGGAGTGAATGCGCCTCAGCGCCTGACGTGAATGATGTCGGCGCGGTCGGCGGGTCCCTCTGCCGCACCGCCCAGCGGGCGCAAGGCTACGCGTTCACGCGCAATGCCCCGGCTGGTCAAATATTCACGCACGGCAAGGCAGCGCCGCAGCGACAGGCGCCGCGCATCGCTTGAAAGATCGCCCGGCGCTCCCGCATAGCCATGCACCTCGACGCGCGCTGTGCCGCCTGTCATGGCGGTGGCCAGCGCCTCAAGCCCTGAAGTTGCCTCGAAGGGCAAAGTGGCGCTGCCCGGCGCAAACAGGATGGTCGCAACGGGCGTTGGTGCGGGCTTCTCTGCGGTTGCCGCCGGTGCGGGCGACGTTGCCTGCGCGTAGAGCGTTGCCGAGCCCGCGCAAGCGAGCACGAGCGCAGCTGCGATGCTTGCCTTAATTTTCCTCATGCCTTGCCTGCTGCCGCGACCTCGTCGCGCAAGAAAGCCACCAGATGCGGGTTGGCTGCAATCACATTGCCCTGGGTCAGCATGGCCTGACCACCGGCAAGATCGCTCACCAATCCGCCCGCCTCGCGTACCATGACGATGCCCGCCGCCATGTCCCAGGCGCCAAGGCTGCGCTCCCAGAAGCCGTCAAAGCGCCCGGCCGCCACATAGGCCAGATCAAGGGCGGCCGATCCGAAGCGGCGAATGCCGGCAACTTTCGGCATCAGGCGGGAAAGTTCACGGCTGAACAAATCCTGTCCCGACTTCGCGCCAAAGGGAATGCCGGTTGCCAAAACGGCCTGGCGCATCTCGCGCCGCGCCGACACGCGCAAGCGGCGGTTGTTGAGATAGGCGCCGATGCCCTTCTCGGCAATGAAGAGCTCATCGGTGACGGGATTGTAGATCACGCCGGCCACAAGCTGGGCGTCGCGCTCCAGCGCCAGCGAAATCGCGAAATGCGGAATGGCGTGGATGAAATTGGTGGTGCCATCGACCGGGTCGATGATGAAGCGGTGGGTGCGGTCGTTGCCGACAATCTCGCCGGCTTCCTCGGACAGGATGCAGTAATTCGGGCGCGCCCGCTGCAATTCGTCGATCAGGGTTTTTTCGGTGCGCAGATCGGCTTGCGTCACAAAATCGCCGGGACCTTTTTCCGACACCTGCAGGTTCTCGACCTCACCAAAGTCACGCTTCAGGTTCCGCGCCGCCTTGCGGACGGCGCCGATCATCACATTCATCACAGGCGAGTAATTGGCCACTTTTGTGATCCATCAAGAGAGCGTGATGCGGCAGCTTCATGCCGCAGGGGTCAAACAACGTGATTCAAACAATGGGGCGGCCCCATAAAGGCGCCGCCCCAAAGCGCGCGGACCCTATCAATCCGCAAGGCGCGGGGCAAACTTTCGCATGCATAATCGATGCGGGCGATTCACTATCCCCTCCTGAATCTGGCGCTTGTTGCTGTGGTGTTGCGCACATTCCGCGTATGGGCCGCCTGTGGTCGCAGCCATCAATTCGCCTGATTGCCCTGTCAGAACATGGGCTTGCGATGAATGGCAGATGAACGGCGATGCCGGAAACAGGCCTTTACGCGCATCCGGCGAAACACGATACTGCGCGCCGGTTGAACCAACAGCCCACACGGGGACCTATCCACATGAAGCGTACTCTTGCGATTACCCTTTCGGCTGCTGCCATGCTTGGCACGGCTTCGCTCGCCTCCGCACAGAGTGCGGCCACTCCTGACGTCGTCGACATGGCGGGCCTTTCCTGCCAGACGCTGCTTGCCATGGACCAGACGAAGGTCGGCTTTGCGATCATCTGGGGCATGGGCTATGTGGACGCCGGCTCGGGCAAGGCAGCACTTGACCTCAACAGCCTGCAGACCGTCGCCATGGGCGTCGGCATGATCTGCGGTTCGGAACCGGGCACGCTGGTTCTTGACGCGGTGAAGCGCGCAGGCGCGCCGCAGTAATTCATCCCGCAAAGGGTGGACAAAAGGCCGCGCTTCCTTCCGGGGGTGCGGCCTTTTCGTTGTTCACATTCAGCGAAAAAGCGCGTTGAACGCGCGTACGGCCGACGCCGCTCCCTCTTCGCAATTCCAGACGCCGGATGAGACAGCGATGAAATCCGCACCGGCCTCGACCAGCGGGCGCGCGTTGGCGGGCGTGATGCCGCCAATGGCGACACAGGGAATCTCAAACAGGTCCGACCACCAGGTGAGGAGATCTGCTTCGGCGCTTGCATCCGGTTCCTTGGTTGCGGTCGGGTAGAACGCGCCAAAGGCCACATAGTCGGCGCCGGCTTCCGCTGCCTGCATCGCCAGATGCCGCGAGCCATGGCAGGTGACACCGACGATGCGGTTCTTGCCCAGAATTTCACGCGCCCTGGCGCAAGGCGCATCGCTCTGCCCGACATGCACGCCGTCGGCACCGAGCGAGATCGCAAGGTCGGGCCGGTCGTTGACGATGAAAGCGGTGCCGCGCGCTTGCGCGATGGGCATCAGGATTTCGCCTGCGCGCAAAATTTCATCATCCAAGCAGTCTTTGAGCCGCAGCTGAAGGCACGCCACATCGCCCGCATCAAGGGCAGCCTCGAGCACCGGCGCAAAGTTGCGCGCGTCGATCTGCGACGGCGTGATGAGATAGAGGCGGGTGGGGAGGCTCAAGGGCGAATCTTGAAATTGACGAGAAAAACGAACAGGCGAACTTCTGCTGCTGCTGCCCCGTTCAAAGCTGTGACAGCCGCCGATGCTTCCTTGATCGAGTCCATCACCCGCTCCTTGTTGAACCGCCGTTCCGGTGCGGGATCATAGTCGGCGACATGACGCTCGGCATGCAAGCGCGCAAAACTCGAAGCGGCGGCACGGAGTTCCTTTCCAAACGCTGCATTACCCAGGAGCTTCGCGAGTTTCGGTCCCAGCTTCGGATTGGCGACTTCGTGGCAGATTTCCTTCACGCGGTTGTGGTCTATCGACCGGTACACTAGTCGATACTCCGCCGTTGTGCTGTCACCTCCGGCCAGCTCCTGTGCGCATCGGCGGAGGATTGTGTGAAACAATGCATAATAGGCATTAGAGACCGCGCGCCGCAGTGCAGCCTGACGCGGCGCGCCGCGCCCCTGCGCTACCAGTGCCTCAGCCTGGAAAATCAGGTCTTCCGGCTCAATCATTCGACCTCTGCGGCTTTCCCCAACTCCGCAACGGTTGTGAATGTCACTACCGGAAAACGCTCGTCTCCCCTCTCATTCAGGAAGATCATGACGTCGTCTGTAAGCGCCCACACAGTTTCCGGCTTGACACCACCCTCCGGCTCTTTCGCGAAGATGATGAGTGGGCGCCAGAATTCCTCGCCCAACTCGTCGAGATCACGCTCGATATGAACGCCGACGACCTTGTCTGCAGGAAATGCCCGCGTGGCAAGCTCCAGAACCTTGTCGGCGAGGGCCTTCTCGTCTGTCGTCGAAACCCGGGTCATGATTCCAAATGCCTGTAGCTGGCCATGCTGATGGGCTGGATCCTACACCAAACCGGTCGCGACAGAAATGCCCCAGTCGGGCAGATGTCACGCCGCCTTCTTCTCCATATCCGCGCTCCATTTGCCGAGGCTGGCCAAGCCATTCATCCGTGCGCGGTGGGCAAACGCTGCCTGACCGGCGGCGATGTTTTCCTTCTTGCCGCCCCACGCCTTTTGCGGTGCCGCCTGCAATGCGCGGCCATAGGAGAACGTCATTTTCCACGGGAAGCCGCCGATGCGGTTCATCGCATCAAGATGCGCCGTTGCCTCTTCGTCGGACTGGCCGCCCGACAGATAGGCGATGCCCGGCACGGCCGAGGGTACGCAGACCTTCAGGCAGCGGATCGTCTTTTCGGCCACTTCCTGGATCGACGCCTTCTTCGCGCTCTTCTTGCCCGGCACGATCATGTTCGGCTTCAGGATGATGCCTTCGAGCGCCACGTTGAGATAGTAGAGCTGCTGGAAAGTCTCCTTCAGCACCCATTCGGTCACGGCATAGGTCGTGTCGATGTCGTTGTCGCCATCCATCAGTACTTCGGGTTCCACGATGGGCACGATGCCGTTGGCTTGGCAGAGATTGGCATAGCGCGCGAGCGCGTGCGCATTCGACACAAGGCCCGCATAGGAAGGACGCCCACCGGTCGGATCGATCACGGCGCGCCATTTGGCAAAGCGGGCGCCGCGCGCGTGATATTTCGGCAGCCGCTTGGAGAGACCATCAAGGCCCTTTGTCACCACGTCGCCGCGTGCCTCGGCCAGATCTTCCGTGCCCTCATCAACCTTGATGCCGGGGATGGAACCCGCATTCTCGATCAGTTTGACGAGCGGCGTGCCGTCGGCTGCATCCTGCCAGATCGTCTCGTCATAGAGGATGACACCGGAAACATGCGCCATGGCCTCCTTGGCGCGAAACATCATCTCGCGATAGTCGCGGCGGCTCGTCTCCGTTGACTCGACCCCGATCGCGTCGAAACGCTTCTTGATCGTGCCCGAGCTTTCGTCCGCCGCCAGAATGCCGCGACCCGGCGCGACCATTGCCTCGGCAATCTTGTTCAATGCGGAAAGATCCATGTCCGTTCCCCCAATCCAAATCAGTTCTTCTCAAGCGCTTGCACGCCGGGCAGTTCCTTGCCCTCAAGCCATTCCAGAAATGCGCCGCCAGCGGTTGAAACATAGGTGAGCGCGTCTGCCACGCCCGCCTTGTTGACGGCAGCCAGCGTGTCGCCGCCGCCTGCAACCGAAACAAGCTTGCCTGCTTTGGTCAGGCGCGCCACTTCATGCGCCAGCGCCATCGTGCCCTTGTCGAAGCCGTCGAGTTCAAAGGCACCCATCGGGCCGTTCCAGACCACCGTGCGCACGCGGCTCAGTTTTGCCTTTACCGTTTCAATCGAGGCGGGGCCGATGTCCAGCATCATGCCGTCAGCAGGAAGCTGCGACGTGCTGAACACATGGGCGCGCGCGCCGCTCTTGAATTCGTTGGCGACAAGACCGTCTTCCGGCAGCACCAGCTCGCAGCCGAGCTTCTTTGCTTTCTCTTCGATCTCGCGCGCTTTGACATAGAGATCACGCTCGACCAGCGACTTGCCGGTTTCCGCCCCTCGCGCGCCAATAAAGGTGTTGGCCATGCCGCCGCCGATGATGATCATGTCCACGCGGGCAGCGAGATTTTCAAGAAGATCAAGCTTGGTCGAGACCTTGGCGCCACCAACGATGGCTGCAACCGGACGCTCGGGCGACAGCAAGACGCGGGCAAGCGCTGCAAGTTCAGCTTCCATGCCGCGGCCCGCGGCGTGAGGCATCAGTTTCGTGATCGCGGCGACGGACGCATGCGCGCGATGGGCAATCGAGAACCCGTCATTCACATAGACATCGCCGAGCGTGGCGAGTGACGCGGCGAAAGCGGGGTCGTTGGCTTCCTCGCCCTTGTGAAAGCGCAAATTCTCGAGCAGCAGCACTTCGCCCGGCTTCATCGCAGCGACAGATGCCTGTGCTTGCGGGCCGATGCAGTCGTCGCACCAGCCGACCGGCGTGCCGAGCACTTTACCAACCGCGCCATGAATTTGCTTCAGCGACATGTCAGGCACGCGCTTGCCTTTGGGGCGGTCGAAATGCGCCAGGATGATCACGCGCGCCTTCTTGCCGACAAGCTCCCTTATGGTGGGCAGTGCATGTTCGATGCGGGTGGCATCGGTCACATGGCCGTTCTCGACCGGCACATTGAAATCGACGCGCAGCAACACGCGCTTGCCCGCCACATCCACATCATCGAGCGTGAAGTGCCGCGTCATGCGCGAGGCCTCAAAGGAACTTCGCCATGGCGGCAGCCGTGTCCGACATGCGGTTGGCAAAGCCCCACTCATTGTCATACCAGGACATGACGCGCACGAAATTGCCGTCCATCACCTTGGTCTGGTCGAGCGCAAAGCTGGATGACGCGGGATTGTGGTTGAAGTCAGACGAGACGAGCGGTGCATCGACGATGTCGAGAATGCCTTTCAGATCGCCGGCGGCGGCCTTCTTCATCGCGCCATTCACTTCGTCCACACTGGTGGGCCGCTTGGCGATGAATTTGAGGTCGATGACCGAGACGTTGGGGGTCGGCACGCGGATGGAGACGCCATCAAGCTTGCCCTTCAATTCCGGCAGCACGAGCCCCACGGCCTTGGCAGCGCCGGTCGAGGTCGGGATCATCGACAGCGCCGCGGCGCGGGCGCGATAGAGGTCCTTGTGCATCTGATCGAGCGAGGGCTGATCATTCGTGTAGGCATGCACGGTGGTCATAAAGCCTTTTTCAATGCCGATGGCATCGTTCAGGACCTTGGCGACGGGGGCGAGGCAGTTCGTGGTGCACGAGGCGTTGGAGACCACGATGTGCTCCTTGCCCAGCTTCTTTTCGTTGACGCCAAACACAACCGTCATGTCGGCGCCGTCGGCTGGCGCTGACACGAGCACGCGCTTGGCGCCGCCGGCCAGATGCGCTGCTGCCTTGTCGCGTGACGTGAAAATGCCGGTACATTCAAGGGCGATGCCGGTTCCCAACTCCTTGTGCGGCAGCAGTGCGGGATCCTTGATCGCCGTCACCTTCATGCGGTGGCGGCCGGAAATCATCATGTCGCCTTCAATGCGCACTTCATGCGGGAAACGTCCATGCACGCTGTCATAACGGAAGAGGTGGGCGTTCGTTTCAATCGGCCCCAGATCGTTGATGCCCACGACCTCGATGTCATTGCGCCCGTTCTCGAGCAGCGCGCGCAGGACGAGGCGGCCAATGCGGCCAAAGCCGTTGATGTGAACGCGGACAGTCATCAGAGAGAATCCTTTCTGGCTGAATTGCGGGCAATCGCGGCGCGGGCCTTTACCGCCACGGCATCGGCGGTCAGGCCGAAATGCCTGTAGAGATCGGTCGCAGGCGCGCTCGCGCCAAATCCGGTCATGCCGACAAAGCATTCGGAGGTCACGCCCATCTGGTCCCAGCCCATGTGGCTTGCGGCCTCGATGGCAACGCGCGCGACGCCTTGGGGAAGAACGTCGTTACGCCAGCTTTCCGGCTGGGCAGCGAAGAGTTCAAAACAGGGCGCCGAGACAACGCGGGTGGCAATGCCATCGGCTTCCAGAAGGTCACGCGCGGCGAGCGCGATTTCGACTTCCGAGCCAGTGGCGATCAGGACCACGCGAGGGGTCGACGACGCCTCGCGCAGCGTATAGGCGCCGCGAGCTGAAAGGTTTTCGGCAGCGTTCGCTGTGCGCGCCTGCACGAGATTTTGCCGCGTCAGGGCAAGCACCGAGGGGCTATGCGTCAGCGCAAGGGCTGCTTCCCAGCATTCCGCCGTTTCCACCGCATCGCAGGGGCGGAAGACGAAGAGGTTCGGGATCGCACGCAGCGAGGCAAGATGTTCGACCGGCTGGTGGGTCGGACCATCCTCGCCAAGGCCGATCGAGTCGTGCGTCATCACATGGATGACGCGCACGCCCATCAAGGCTGCAAGGCGCAGCGACGGGCGGCAATAGTCGGCGAATGCCAGGAACGTTCCCGAATAGGGAATGAAGCCGCCATGCAGCGCCATGCCGTTCATGGCAGCGGCCATGCCATGCTCACGCACACCGTAATGGATGAAGCGGCCGGCAAATTCGCCGGGCTTCACAATGCCCATGCCCTTGGTCAGCGTGTTGTTCGAGCCGGTGAGGTCGGCGGAACCGCCAATGGTGGTTGAAATTGCCGCGTTGATCACTTCCAGCGCCATCTCGCTTGCCTTGCGCGTGGCGACGTTTTGCGGCCTGGCGACAAGTGACGCCTTGTAATCCGCAAGGGCAGGCGAAAGCGCGTCCAGCGATGAAGCGAGCGCTGCGTCAAAACTGTCGCGCGCGGGTGATGCGTCATGCCGATTCGACCAGTCGGCGAAAGCCGTGCTGCCGCGGGCACCCGAAGCGTGCCACATCGCCTTCACGTCGCCAGGAAGCTCGAAGGGGCCATGCGGCCAGTCGAGGTTCTTTCGCGCGCCCGCCACTTCGTCGGCGCCAAGCGGACTGCCATGCGACTTCTCGCTGCCCCCTTTCGTGGGGGCGCCGAAGCCGATGCGCGTCCGGCAGGCGATGAGCGAGGGGCGGTCGGCGTTCTGCGCGCGCTCAAGAGCGGCAGCTACTGCTTCAGGGTCATGGCCATCGACGCGTTCGGCGCGCCAGCCGGCGGCCTCAAAGCGTTTCACCTGATCGCCGCTTTCCGAAAGCGAAAGCGCGCCATCAATCGAGATGCCGTTGTCGTCAAAGAGCACGATGAGGCGCGAGAGTCTCAAATGGCCTGCAAGGCTGATCGCCTCGTGGCTCACGCCCTCCATCAGGTCGCCGTCGCTGGCGATCACGAAGGTACGGTGGTCAACCAGCCCATTGCCGAAACGCGCGGCCATCATGCGCTCGGCCAGCGCCATGCCGACTGCTGTGGCGATGCCCTGACCCAGGGGGCCGGTCGTCGTCTCGATGCCCGCACCATGACCGTATTCCGGATGGCCCGCGCATTTCGAACCCAGCTTGCGGAAGCGCTTCAGCTCGTCGAGCGGAAAATCCGTGTAGCCCGTCAAATGGAGAAGCGCATAAAGCAGCATCGACCCGTGGCCCGCCGAAAGCACGAAGCGGTCGCGGTCGGGCCAATGGGGATTGGCGGGATCAAATTTCAGGAATCGCGAAAAAAGGACCGTCGCAGCATCCGCCATGCCCATCGGCATTCCGGGGTGACCGGATTTCGCCGCCTCCACCGCATCCATGGCCAGCGCCCGGATGGCATTGGCCATCAGGCGGTTTTTCGCGGGGCTCAGGGGCTCTTTGGTGATGGCGTTCATGGGAATGGGGCGTGCCATATCTTGGGTGGGGCCGATCCGGGGTGAGCCCGGGCCAGCGTGAGATATTCCCGCCATTGGCCCACCGCCGCCCTGCCTTTGCGCGCGAGGGTTTGCCCCGCCGGACCCTTGCGCGTCAAGCGTCTCAAACCCCGCAATTCAGCGGGGAAGCTGCGCGTTTTCTTGCCGCGCTGCGAATCCGGGTTTATGGTCGTCAATGCCTTCCCCCGACGCCCTGTTTACTGGTGCTGCCCATGACCCGGCTTGAGCGTGCAATGGAGCGGTTCTCGGCTTCGCTGGACACGCTGGAACAGGCGTTGGCCGCGCGCGCCCGGGATTCCAGGGCGATGGCCGAGGCAACACGCGAGATCACCGGTTTGAAGCGTGACCGCGAACGCCTCATGGAAGAGATCGAACGCCGCAAGGGCGAAGCGGAGGCGCTCGAAGCGCTGACGGAAGAAGTGTCGCAACGGCTTGACGGCACGATCCGCGAGGTGCGCTCGATCCTTGACGTGCGGCCCCGTGCGGAACAGGCCAGCCCTGCCGCACCCAAACCCCAGGCAAATGCTGCGGAGTAGCATCGATGGCCCATGTCACGGTAACGGTCAATGGCCGCGCTTACACGATCGCCTGCGATGACGGCGAAGAAAAACATCTGGCTGACCTCTCGCAGTTCATCGACAAGCGTGTGGCGGAAATTGCCGGCGCGATCGGGCAGGTGGGCGATGCGCGGCTGTTGCTCATGGCTTCGCTGCTGATCGCCGATGAACTCGGCTTGCGTGAGCAGAAGGTCGAGGAGCTGGAGGGTGAAATCTCCCAACTGAAGCAGACACGCGTTGCCGTCGCTGAAAAGGCGCAAACCGCCGAAGGCGCCGTGGCCGATGTGCTGGAATCAGCCGCCATCCGCATTGAAGAGATTGCAGCCAAGGTCCTCGCAGCCTAAGGTCGTTCCCGGACGGGTACTGCGGCGTGCGATACCGCATGATGCCCAGGGGCCTTAATGGTTCTCACAGGGAGCTGTCCCTGACCGTGGCCGTGGCTGCGGACATATGGCGCCCACCTGCACTTGCAGGCCCGTGAGGTTCATTCAAGGTAACGGCGCAGGCGGTCCCGTCCACTTCCCCCCTTTAATCTCCATTTTTAATCAATGGGTTACCTGTCAAGACGGCAGGGGCGAAAGATTTGCTCCCGAAACAGCGCCCGCTTGTGGCATGTTCACCTTCGCTCCCCGACGCGATTTCGCGGGGTTTGACCGGACATCCATGCCCCCCTCTGACCTATTGAAAACCGACCAGCCTGCAACGCCCTCGGAGAAGGAAACCGTCCGCCGCGACATGCTGCGTCGCGCCCAATCGGCTGCGGCAGCCTATGGCGAGGACGCGGCGCGCAAGGTTGCGGATTTCCTGATACCGGCACTTTCCCTGCCGTCTGGCGCTGCCATTGCGGGTTATGCGCCGCTCAAATCCGAAATTGACCCGACGCTCCTCCTTGAGCGTCTGCACCGCGCGGGCCACCGGATTTCGCTGCCTGTGGTCGAAGGCAACAACGTTCCCCTGTCATTTCATCAATGGCGTCCGGGTGAGCGTCTGGTCGCCGGACCCTTCGGTACGCGGACAACGCCCAGTCAGGAAGTCGTCGAGCCGGTTCTGGTTCTGGTGCCGCTTGTCGCATTCGACGGCAAGGGGCACAGGTTGGGACGCGGCGGCGGCTATTATGACCGCACGCTGGCCGAGCTGCGCGCGCGCGGACCCTTGTTGGCGGTCGGTCTTGCCTTTGACTGCCAGCGGCACGAGGGCTTGCCGGTCGAGGATCACGACGAGGTTCTGGATGCGGTCGTGACCGACAGGCAGCTTTATCGTTTTTCAATTTCGCCGCTTCTGGCCGGCCCGTCTCTGGCGCCGCCATCGGGTGGTTCGACGGCCAAGCGCCGCACAAGCACGGGACGCTGACAGGCTTATCCCATGCGGCTTCTTTTTCTCGGTGACGTAGTGGGCCAATCAGGCCGCGATGCGGTGGTTGCGGAATTACCGCGGCTGCGCAAATCGCTTTCAATCGATTTTGCTGTCGTCAATGGCGAGAACGCCGCCCACGGCTTTGGCATTACCGAGCGTATCTGCGCGCAGCTTCTCGATGCCGGTGCCGACGTGATCACGACCGGCAATCATGTGTGGGACCAGCGCGAGGCGCTCAGCTTCATCGAACGCGAACCGCGCCTGTTGCGTCCGCTCAATTATCCCAAGGGTGCGCCGGGAAAAGGTGCCGGCCTCTTCAAGGCAAAGAACGGCGGCGATGTGCTCGTCATCAATGTGATGGGCCGCGTGTTCATGGACCAGCTGGATGATCCGTTCGCAGCCGTTGATGCCGAACTCAATGCGGCCGGGCTGGGCCGGGCGGCGGATGCCATCATCGTCGACATGCATGCCGATGCTTCCAGCGAGAAAATGGCGATGGGTCATTGGTGCGACGGACGCGCCTCGCTTTGCGTCGGCACGCACAGCCATGTGCCGACGGCGGACGCGCAGGTCCTGCCCAAGGGCACGGCCTATCAGACCGATGCGGGCGCGTGCGCCGACTATGACAGCGTGATCGGCATGGTGAAGGATGAGCCGATCCGGCGCTTCGTTACCAAGCTGCCGGGTGGACGGATGGAACCGGCCAATGGTCCGGCCACAGTCTGCGGCGTCTTTGTTGAAACGGACGCCAGAACCGGGCTTGCCATCAGGATCGAGCCGTTGCGCGTGGGCGGGCGCCTCAAACCGGCGATGCCGCAGGCCTGACGCCTTGCCAGGCCCGGCGGGCATCGGCTATTCGACCCGCCACAATTCTGATCAGTCAAAAGGGTGCGGCGATGGCCGGTCATTCGCAATTCAAGAACATCATGTTCCGCAAGGGGGCGCAGGACAAAAAGCGCTCCCAGCTTTTCTCGAAACTTGCGCGCGAAATCACGGTGTCGGCCAAGCAGGGGCTGCCCGAACCCGACAAGAACCCCAAACTGCGTGCCGCCATCATCGCCGCGCGCAAGGAAAACATGCCCAAGGACAATATCGAGCGCGCGATCAAGAAGGCGCTTGGGGGCGATGCCGACAATTACGAGGAAATGCGCTACGAGGGTTATGGCCCGGGCGGCGTCGCCGTGATTGTCGAGGCGCTGACCGACAACCGCAACCGTACCGGCGGCGACATCCGCTCCATCTTTTCAAAGCATGACGGCAACATGGGCGAGACGGGCTCTGTCTCCTTCATGTTCCTGCGCACGGGTTCGATCACCTATCCGGCCGACAAGGGTTCGGCTGATGCGATGCTGGATGTGGCCATCGACGCGGGCGCGGATGAGTGCGTCTCGACGGATGAAGGCCACGAGTTCCTGTGTGCGCCCGACAATTTCGGCGGCGTGCGCGATGCGCTGGAGGCAAAACTTGGCCCCGCCGCTACCGCGCGCATTGTCTGGAAGCCGCAAAACAGTGTGGCGGTCAACGAAGAGACCGGCCAGACGCTGCTTAAAATGCTCGACGCGCTGGACGATCATGACGATGTCCAGCGCGTCTATTCAAACTTCGACATGCCCGAGGCGTTGCTCGAGAAGCTCTCCGCCGCCTAACGGATGATGGTCCCGTCCGGCAGCACGACAGCCTGGTAGGGCGCGGGCGGCTCGCCATCCGCGCCGACGGGGCCGGGCACCTGGTTGGCGTAAGGCGGCAGGCTTTTCAGATAGGCAGCAACCGCGAAAGCATCTTCGTCGGTCATCGAGGAAAAGCCGGGCCAGGGCATGATCGGCGACAGCACGCGGCCATCGGGGCGCACGCCCTCACGCAGGGCCGTCACGATTTCCTGCTCGCTCCATCTGCCAAGGCCGGTCTCGTCATCAGGCGTCAGGTTCGGGCCATAGAAATAGCCCATGCCCGGCATGAAAAAGCCGACCGATGCGCCGCCATATTTGTGGGACAAGTCCGGCGAGGGGCCGAAATTTCCGGGCGTATGGCAATCGGCGCAGCCAAGGATCGTGGTCAGATACTCGCCCCGCTTGAGCGTGGCTTCGTCGGCGGCAAGGGCGTTTGTGGTCCCCACGGCGGCGAACAAGGCTGCGACTGACAAGATGCGTTTCACGGAACTTCTCCTCTGAAATTCATGCCAAAATCAACGCGCCGAAAGTTACCGGTGTCTCGGCAGGCGAAACAGCTATGTTGTCACGACGCCATTGCGCTTTGGAATCCGCGCCCCGTTGAAGAGCCTGCAGCGGCGGATGCGCTTGCGATTACGCCGGCGCTCCGAACGCATGGCACGATGGCTGGCAGGCGCTTGGCAGAGCGGCTCGAGCGGTTGTGCCGCTGGAATTAAGTGCACGAATTAAGTGCACTGTCACCGAAATTAGTTTCGGTGACAGTGCACTTAATTGACTGCGCGGAGCTGGTCTCCTAGTTTTGCCTGCATGACCCGCTTGGCTCGCGCCGTCTTTCCAGGACTTCCGCACCACGTGACCCAGCGCGGTAACGGCGGTGCGCGAACATTCTTCAGTGATGGCGATTACCGCCTCTATCGCGATTTGCTTGCTGAGCATGCAGCGGCTGCGGATGTTGAAGTCTGGGCGTGGGTCTTGATGCCAAATCATGTGCATCTGATCCTGGTGCCCCATCAACCCGACGGACTTCGCCGCGCGCTTGCGCCTGTGCACCGCTACTATGCCGGGCATGTGCACATGCGGCAGCAGAAGAGCGGGCACTTCTGGCAAGGCCGGTTTGGCTGTGTGGCGATGGACGAGCAGCATCTGGCGGCGGCTCTGCGCTATGTCATGCTCAACCCGGTGCGGGCGCGGCTCTGCAAACGGGCGGTGGACTGGCCCTGGTCGAGTGTGCATGCGTTTCTGGGACGCGATGACGGCTTGACAAATTGTGCGCCGCTGCTGGAACGCTATCCTGATTTTGCAGCGTTGATCGAAGCCGATGAGGACGACGCGCTCTTCCAGAAACTTCGCCGGGCCGAGACTGTTGGTCGGCCGCTTGGCTCGGATTCATTTCTTTCACGGCTTGAGCGCAAGGCGGGGCGCGCGTTGAAGCCCGGCAAACGCGGTCCTCGGCCAAAACCCGCGGATGCTGGCAATTAAGTGCACTGTCACCGAAATTAGTTTCGGTGACAGTGCACTTAATTCGGGAACGTGCCGCGCCCGGTGCACACCGGCCTTTGCTAGATTGCTGCATGGCAGCGATTCGCATCATCGGCTTTGATCCCGGCCTCAGAACCATGGGGTGGGGCGTCATCCGGCAGGAGGGTATGAGGCTGTCGCATGTTGCGCATGGAACGATCCGGTCCGGCAGCAAGGATGATTTGGCCGCGCGGTTGCGCACGCTGTTTGAGGGCGCTTGTGCCATCATTGCCGCGCATGCGCCCGATGAAGCAGCGGTGGAGCAGACATTCGTGAACAAGGATGCGGTCGCAACGCTGAAACTGGGTCACGCGCGCGCGATTGCACTGCTTGCGCCGGCGCTCGCCGATGTGCCTGTCAGCGAATACGCGCCCAATCAGGTGAAAAAGTCTGTGGTCGGTGCAGGTCTTGCCGAAAAGGGACAGGTGATGGCCATGGTCAAACGCATCCTGCCCCAATGCGGGGTCACATCCGCTGATGCCGCCGACGCGCTGGCGATTGCAATCACGCATGCCCATCACCGCAAGGCCCGCAGATGATCGGCAAGCTCAAGGGCCGCATCGAGGAGACCGGCGCCGATCATCTGATCGTCGATGTCGGCGGCGTCGGCTATCTCGTGCAGGCGTCATCGCGCACGCTTTCACGTGTGGGCGGGGTGGGTGAGGCCATTGTGCTCTTCATCGAAACAGTGGTGCGCGAGGATGCGATCCGCCTTTTCGGGTTTCTCTCGGCAGAAGAGCGCGAATGGTTCCGCCTGCTGCAATCCGTGCAGGGTGTGGGAGCCAAAGTTGCGCTGGCACTTTTGGCAACGCTTGCGCCTGACGAACTGGCGCAGGCGATCATCCTGCAGGACAAGAGCGCAGTCGCGCGTACGCCGGGCATCGGCCCCAAGCTTGCCCAGCGCATCGTGGCCGAACTGAAAGACAAGGTGGGCAGCCTTGCCGCGCCTGTCGCCATTCCCGTCGGCGGCATGGTGCGCGCGCCCCGGGGCATTGCGGCAGAAGCGGCCTCTGCTCTGGTCAATCTGGGTTATTCGGTGGGTGATGCAGCGGGCGCGATTGCATCCGCGATTGCCGCTTTGGGTTCCGAAGCAAAACTTGACGCGCTGATCCGTGCGGCCCTAAGGCAATTGGCACGATGAGCAAAACGCCCCCACGCCTGGTCGATGCGGCGCCTGATGCGGCTGATGCGGTGCAGGGTCCGTCGCTGCGCCCGCAGGTGCTCGCTGATTTCATCGGCCAGAAAAACGAGTGCGCACGGCTCAAAATCTTCATCGACGCCGCGCGGGGCCGCGGTGAGGCGCTTGACCATGTGCTGCTTTACGGGCCGCCGGGCCTTGGCAAGACGACGCTGGCGCAGATCATTGCGCGCGAGCTTGGGGTCAATTTCCGCTCAACTTCCGGCCCCGTGATCGCCAAGGCGGGCGATCTTGCCGCGATCCTGACCAATCTTGAGCCGCGCGACGTGCTTTTCATCGACGAGATCCACCGGCTTAATCCGGCGGTCGAGGAAATCCTCTATCCCGCGCTTGAGGACTTCCAGCTTGACCTCATCATCGGCGAGGGGCCGTCGGCGCGCAGTGTGAAGATTGATCTCTCGCCATTCACGCTTGTTGCCGCGACCACGCGCTCGGGCATGATCGCCAAGCCGCTGCATGACCGCTTCGGCATCAAGTCTGCGCTGCAATTCTATGAAGTGGACGAGCTTGCAGAGATTGTGCGGCGCGGTGCGCGCGTGCTTGGCCAGAAAATGGAAGATGATGGCGCGTTCGAGATTGCGCGGCGCGCGCGCGGCACGCCGCGTGTGGCCGGCCGCCTGTTGCGGCGTGTACGCGATTTTGCCGAGGTGAAGAAGTCCAGAACGGTCGATGCGCGCTTTGCCGATGACGTGCTCAATGCCCTTGAAGTGGACGTGGCCGGGCTTGATGCGCTCGACCGGCGCTACCTGCGTCTCATTGCCGAGGGTTTTGGCGGCGGGCCGGTCGGGATCGAGACGATTGCGGCAGCCCTGGCCGAAGCCCGCGATACGGTTGAGGAAACGATCGAGCCCTATCTCATCCAGAAGGGCTTCATCCAGCGTACGCCGCGCGGGCGCGTGTTGACCGCCAACGCGTTCCGGCATCTGGGGCTTGAGGTGCCGCCCCAGCCCGCGCAGCCGCTTTTGTTCGACAAGCCTCTGGCCGGAGACAGCGATGCCTGACCATCATCCAAGGGCACCGCAAACCCACGTGCATGATGGCCGGGACCCCAAGACCGCATTCTCGGGGTGGTTCGAGGGCAAGACGCATGTGCTGCCGGTGCGCGTCTATTATGAGGACACGGATACGTCCGGCATCGTCTATCACGCAAATTACCTGCGCTATTTCGAGCGCGGGCGCTCGGATTTCCTGCGCCTTGCCGGCGTGCATCATCTGGTGATGCAGCAGGGCGAGGACCGGATGGCGTGGACCATTCGGCGCATCAGCGTGACCTACCACAAGCCTGCGCGGGTCGATGACCTCCTCCATGTGCGCACGAACTACATGGAGATGAAGGGCGCGCGGCTTTCAGGCCATCAGACGGTGCTGCGCGGCCACGATGTCGTTGCAAATGCGGAGATCGAGGCGGCCATCATCACGGTGGATGGCCGCCCGCGCCGCATTCCGGCGGATGTCGTGGCGAAAATCGAACCCTATGTGGGGGCGTGAGCGCACCGTTCCGGCTTGATCCTTACTGCGCCCAGTCGGGTGCCTTGCCGAGCCACGCCGCTTCATCCGTTTCGCAATTGAACTTGCCGGCCAGATTGTCGGCGACCTCGCGCGCCATCACATTGGCGTTCGCGTTCAGCATCGCGTCGATGTAGGCGATATGGCAGGTCTGGCCCGCGCCCAGCCGGGTGACGACCAGAACCTCGCTGCCCTTCTCGGGGTCGTCGATGCCTGCCGTATTGAAGCGCAGGATGGTCGCGACCGGCACGGGCTTGGCCCCGCGCATGTCGAGGCGCCATTCCAGCTTGTCATTGATGGCATTGAACGGCGGCAAGGTCTGCGAGGCCGCGATTTCAGCCTCGGCATTGTCGCCATAGGACACGAACATGCGCAGGTCACCCTCGGCGACATACATGTTCATGCCGTCAAGCCCCGTGCAGGTCCAGGCAACCGATCCTGATTCCTCGTCGGCGAAGATCGACGTGCATTTCTCGAGCACCAGATCGGTATAGGTGCTGTCGAAATCCGGCCCGCCCGCAGCCACACCAAATCCGGCTGCCGGGATGATGATTGCCGCTGCGGCAAGAAACTTCCTCATGTGGTTACTTCCCCTGCTGATGCGGCAAGCCTGCCGCGCCCGTCACTTGGCCCATGACTCTTGGCGAAAGCAAGGCGGTCCGTCCAGTGATTTTGCGGGTGAGTCAAGATGTTGCGGGGTGGCGTTAACACCTGTGCCCAAATTTCGCCGGGTTTGATTGAGAGGGAGGTCTGCTGACGCGGCCGGTCCTGCCTGCCCAGTTGGATCTTCCATGTCTTTCGATGAAGGCCGCCGATGGATTTCTCCTTCGCCCCAGATTTCGTTTCCGACTTCGTCACCGGGCCTGTGCGCGATTTGCTGCACGGGGTCCAGCATTTTGACCTCTCGCAATTCCTCTCGCAGGTTCAGGAGGGGCCGACCATCACGCCCCCGGCGCCGCTTGATCCCGTCACGACCGCAACGGTCGGCGAACAGACGGAGCTTTCCGACGACACGTTCTCGATGTGGGCGCTCTTCATGCGTGCCGACATCGTGGTCAAGGCGGTCATGCTGATGCTCCTGGCGGCCTCGTTCTGGTCGTGGGCCATCATCGCCGAAAAATGGACGCGCTACGGCTCGGTGCGCAAGAAGACGGACCGTTTCGAGCAGACATTCTGGTCCGGCCGCTCGCTGGAAGACCTTTACACCACAGCAGGCGCCAAGCCCGACAATCCGATGGCCGTTGTCTTTGCAGCAGCAATGCGCGAATGGCGCCGTTCGCAGGAGACCGGTCCCGTGCAGACGGCGTTCCTGCCATCGGTGAAGGAGCGCATCGACCGGGTGATGTCGGTGACGATCACGCGCGAATCCGAGCGGATCGAGCGCAATCTCGGCTTCCTCGCAACCGTTGGCTCAACGGCACCCTTTGTCGGCCTTTTCGGCACGGTCTGGGGCATCATGAACTCGTTCCGCGCCATTGCGGTCAGCCATGACACCAATCTTGCGGTTGTCGCGCCCGGCATTGCCGAAGCCCTGTTTGCGACAGCGCTCGGCCTTCTTGCCGCCATACCAGCGGTCATCTTCTACAACCGGTACATCAGCGAGGCGGGACGGCTCACCTCGCGGCTTGACGGTTTTGCCGACGAGTTTTCGGCAATCCTCTCGCGGCAGCTTGACGAAAGGGCGCGTTGATGGGTGCCTCGGTCCAGCGCAATGAGGGTGGCACGCGACGCCGGCGCGGCGCCCGCGCGCGCCCGATGTCCGAAATCAACGTGACGCCCTTCGTGGACGTGATGCTGGTGCTGTTGATCGTGTTCATGGTCGCCGCACCGCTTCTGACAGTGGGCGTGCCCGTTGACATGCCGCGCACCGAAGCCCGCCCCCTGCAGGATGATACCGAGCCATTGGCGATCACCGTCTTTGCCGATGGCCGCATCTTCATCCAGGACACGCTGGTGACGCGCGATGACCTTGTGCCCAAGCTCGTCGCGATTGCCGGCAACGGCTACGACCAGCGCATTTTCCTGCGCGGCGAGAAGACTGCCGGTTACGGCACCGTGATGGAGGTGATGGCCCTCATCAATGCCGCAGGCTTTACCCGGATTGCCCTCATCAACGAGCCGGACCAGGGACGTGACAGCAGCGGTTCTCAGTGATGCGCGCGGGCCTTTGCCCGGCGATGCACCGATCCGGGGACTGACCGTCTCCGCGATCCTGCACGTGGGCATCGTTGTGCTTACGCTCATCACCTGGCCGCGATCGCTCGAGATCCCCGAGCCGCCGGTCGAGTTGCCGGTCGAGCTGCTGCCCGTGTCGGACGAGACCAACATCATTCCGATGGAGAAGCTCGAAGACATCAGGCCGCCGGAACCCGAGCCTGCGACCGAGCCTGAACCCGAGCCGCGCGTGGCGGTTGCCGAGCCTGAGCCCGAGATCACGCCGGAGCCGGTCGAGGAAGCGCCGCCGCCCTTGCCGGATACGCAAGCGGCACCTGAAGAAGACATCACCACCCCCACTCCCGACGAAGCGCCGGAAGAAGATGTGACGCCGCGGGCCAAGCCGCGTCCGCCTGCACCGCCCGCCGAAGAGCGCGACGCGCGAAGCGAAGAAGACATCATCGCGGGGCTGACCGACCTTGAAGACGAGGACCGCCCCCGCGACCGCGCGCCCGAGGAGCGCACCGCACCGGCCGACCGCACGACGCAAGGCGTCGGCGCGCAGACGGGGCTGACGGTTTCAGAGATCGACAGCTTCAAGCAGCAGATTGCGCCCTGCTGGAACGTGCCCGCCGGTTCACGCAATCCGGAGGAGCTTGTGGTGACGCTGCGCGTAAGGCTCAACCGCGACGGCTCGCTTGCCGCGATGCCGGAATATGACGACATCGCGCGCGTCTCAAGCAGCGGGCCAGCCTATCGGGCAGCCGCAGAAGCTGCGCGGCGCGCTGTCATCCAGTGTGCTCCCTATTCGCTGCCTGCTGATCGTTATGATTCATGGCAGGAAATTGTTCTCGACTTTGACCCAAGCCGCATGGCTGGACGATAGAGGTGTGACATGACCCGGACAATGATTTCGCCGATGCGCGACGTGATCGATGGGGAGGTGCGCGGCTTTGTCCGCGCCTTCACGAAAGGCTTCTTTCGGACATTCATGCTCGCGTTTCTGGTTGCAGCCGCGATCAGTGCCGTGACGGCTTTTGCCGCGCGCGCCGAACTGCGCATCCGCATCGACGACGGCACCATGGAACCCGTGCCGATTGCCATTCCCGATTTCGTGGCGGCGACCGGCAACAACGACGTGGCGACGGGGCTGGCCGAGGTCATTCGCGGCAATCTTGAACGCTCCGGGCTCTTCCGTCCGCTTGATCCGCGCTCGTTCATCGACACGGGTTCGGATATCAATTCCGCGCCGCGCTTTGGCGACTGGCGCATCATCCAGGCGGCTGCCCTCGTCAATGGCCAGGTCACCATGCAGGACGATGGCCGCCTCCGGGTCGAATTCCGGCTGTGGGATGTCTATGCCGAGCAGCAGATGGTCGGCCTCCAGTTTTTCACGACGCCGGAAAACTGGCGCCGCGTCGGGCATCTCATCTCGGATGCGATCTATGAGCGGCTGACCGGCGAGACCGGCTATTTCGATACGCGCATCGTGTTCGTGTCCGAACAGGGACCCAAGACGTCGCGCGTGAAGCGGCTCTCCATCATGGACCAGGACGGTTTCAACCCGCAGTTCCTGACCAATGGCCGTTATCTTGTGCTGACGCCGCGCTTCAATCCGACAGCGCAGTCGATCACCTTCATGTCGTATCTGGGCGACAAGCCGCGCGTCTATATTTTCGATCTGGAGACGGGCCGCGAGGAAATCCTTGAGGGCTTTTCGGGCATGACGTTCGCGCCGCGTTTCTCGCCCGACGGCAATACCGTCGTGATGAGCATGGCCCGCGACGGCAATTCCGACATCTATCTCATGGATTTGCGCACGCGGCAGACGCGCCGGATCACCAGCGATCCGTCGATCGACACGGCGCCGTCGTTCTCGCCGGACGGTACGCAGATCACCTTCGAATCAGACCGGGGCGGCAGCCAGCAAATCTACGTCATGAATGCCGACGGCTCGGATCCCCGCCGGATCAGCTTCGGCGAGGGGCGTTATGCCACGCCCGTCTGGAGCCCGCGCGGCGACCTGATCGCGTTTACCAAGATGTCCGGGGGCACGTTCGGGATCGGGGTCATGCGCCCGGATGGCACCGGCGACCGCATGCTGACCCGCAGTTTCCTTGATGAAGGGCCGACCTGGTCCCCCAATGGACGTGTCATTTTGTTCACCCGGCAGGCCCCCAATGGGCCGACCTATGTCTATTCCATCGACCTCACGGGGCGGAACGAGCGGCGGCTGCTCACCCCTGGTGAGGCCTCCGATCCCGCGTGGTCGCCCTTGATCAAGTGAGCAATCAACTATAATTTCGCGAAGTCAGATGCGTTATTCGGCACTGCAACAAATCTGTTGCAGCCACCGGGTAGGTCTGCGACGACGGCAGCACGCCAGCCTCAGCGTTCAACAATGTTTTTCAGGGGATGTCAGTCATGAAGTTCAAGTTTCTCGGCGTCGTCGCGGCCGCCTTGCTTGTCGCCGCGTGTGCATCAAAGAACACCAACAGCGATGGTGGCTCGACCGGCGGCGATTCCACGGGCGCGGGCACGTTCCAGTCGCAGCTGGTTCAGGTCGGTGACCGCGTGTGGTTCAACCTCGACCGTTACGATGTGAAGCCGGAAGGCATGGCCGTCCTGCAGGCGCAGGCGCAGCTTCTTGCCGCGAACCCGGATGTGACCGTTCGCATCGAAGGCCATTGCGACGAGCGCGGCACGCGTGAATACAACCTCGCGCTCGGCGACCGCCGCGCGAATGCGGTGAAGGAAGCGCTGGTCAGCTTCGGCGTTGACCGCAACCGCATCTCCACCATTTCCTACGGCAAGGACCAGCCGGAATGCGGCAGCTCGGATGAGGGCTGCTGGGCCACCAACCGCCGTGGCGTGACCACGGTTGCAGGCGGTGCCGGTTCGTAAGATCTGGTCCGTTGCATTCGTCATCAGGCGCTCCGCTGTGCGGGGCGCCTTTTGATTCATGCCGACTCAGAGGCTTATGGGCAAGGCCGCTTAACCACGGCGGGAAACCGGCAAGGTCAGCGTCTTGCGCAAGTGCCGCAAAATCGGCCAATTCACCCCGCAGATTGCCGGAAATCCCCTTCCAAAGGTGCGTGCTATGTCCCCGACCCAGCTGATTGCCCGCGCGCGGCGCCTTGATCTTCGCGCTCTCCTTTTTGCGCTGCCGCTCGCTGCATTCTTTCTGATGCCGGTGCCGGCCAAGGCCGCGAGCGTTGACGAGCTGGAAGCGCGGATCGAGCGCATCCAGCGCCAGATGCAGGACCTGCAGGAAGAAATCTATCGCAATGGCGGCAGCACGAGTGGCAGCACGGGCGGCAGTTTTGATGCCCCGACCAACCAGCGCATCAACGACATGGAAAGCTCGCTGCGCACGCTGACGGGGCAGGTCGAGCAACTGGCCTACGAGGTGCGGACACTGCGCGAGCAGATGGACCGGCTTGACCGAGAAATCCAGTTCCGCCTCGGCGCGCTCGAGAGTGCGGCGGGCATCGCGCAACCTCTGCCGGATGATGGCGGCACAGGGATAACACCGCCCGCGGGTGGCGGCACGCTTGAAATTCCGGGCGCCGGCAGTGATGGCTCGGGTGGCGCTTCGGGCGATGTGACAAGCGGCCCGACAACGTTGTCTCCCTCGGGGGGCGGCGTTCTTGGCGAAATTCCGGTGAGCCCGCCCGGAACACCCGCCGAGGCGCAGTACCAGTCGGGCATGGACCTTCTGAGCCGCGCCCAATACGAGCAGGCTCAGGCACAGTTCCGCCAGCTGGTCTCGGAATATCCCGACAGCGAATACGCGCCGGATGCGCAGTACTTCATTTCCGACATCTACTTCGTGCAGGGACTGAACGAGGACGCCGCGCGCGGCTTTGCCGAGTTCGTGAAGAATTACCCGACGGCGCGGCGCGGCGCAGATGCGATGCTCAAGCTCGGGCTTTCGCTCTTTGCGCTTGGCCGCAATGACGATGGCTGCACGATCCTTGGTGCGATCCGCGACAAGTTCCCCGACGCGAGCGATGCGGTCACAAGCCGCGCCGACCGCGAAGCGCGCAAGAACGGGTGCTGACGCCATGGGCGCGGCCGTCCGTCTCGACACGGCGACCGCGCTCGACCAACGCTTTGCCGCTGCCATCGACACGCTGAAACCGGCGGCACCATACGCGCTTGCCGTTTCGGGCGGGCCTGACTCGCTTTGCCTCATGCATCTGGCGGCAAGGCTTTGCGAAGGGCGCCATTGGCCCAGGCCCGTTGTGCTCACTTTTGATCACCGGCTCCGCCCGCAGTCAGGTTCTGAAGCTGCAGAAGTTGCTGCATGGGCGCAGGCACTTGGCCTTTCGCACCACACGCTTGCTGCCGACGGCACGCCGCCCGCAACCGGCGTGCAGGCATGGGCGCGGCGCGCCCGCTATCAGGCGATGGGCGCGTTCTGTGCGGCCCAAGGCATTGAAAGCCTTCTGACCGGCCATCACCGCGATGATCTCTTCGAGACCATTGCGATGCGCGCGGCGCGCAAGGCTGACTTTGCCAATGACGGCATGGCGATGATGGCGCTTTTGCCCGGCGTGCCCTTTGCCGAGGTGCGGCTTGTGCGCCCGCTGCTTTTTGAGCCCAAGGCTGCGCTGATCGCGCATGTGCAGGCTCTGGGTCAGCGCTTCTTTTCCGATCCCGCCAATCTTGATCGCCGCTTCGAGCGGGCGTGCTTGCGATTGAATGCGCCCGGAACCGCTCCCACCCTCGCTGATGTTTTCGCGGCCCGCATGGCGCGGACAAAATTGGAGAAGGCGGTCGAGGAGCTCTTTCACACGCATGTCAGAACCAATGGCGCCGGATTTTTTCTGGTGCCGCGCGCAATCCTGCGTCGGGATGATCCGGCAAGCCTGCGCCTTCTGGCGGGACTGATCGCGCTTGCCTCCGGCGCCGATTATCTGCCGCCACGCGATGCCGTGCGGGCGCTGGTCGAATGGTCTGCGGCCACGCCTGCCCTGTCACTCCTCAGGGCCGATGTGCGGGCAGCGCCGCGCCATCTGGTGGGACCAGATCATCTGATGATCGGTGTAGAATCACCAAGGAACCCGGGGGTCGCGGTGCCCGTGCCCCTTGGTCCGTTCATCTGGGACGGGCGATTCGACATTGATGCCGCCAGCGCGCCGGAAGGGGCGTTGATTCAATCGCTTGGCCTCCATTTTACCGCGCAGCTGCGGCGCGAAAACCGCGAACTTCGGGCCATTCCCGCCCGGGCGCTCGCCCAGACGCCCGCTTTGGTGCTCGATGGCAGGGTGATCGCTGCGCCGTTCGCCCAAATCGAGGGGGCGCTGGTCGCAAAGTTCCGGAACAGCCTGTGGCTTCCCTATGCCGCGTTTCCGCAGGGCACCGCCGCTTAACGCCTTGTTCGCCACAAGTGGAGGTCGGGTCTGCCCCGTCGCTTGCATGATAAGGATTTTAGGTTTCCCTCAACGCTGGAAAAGCTAGGCTTCACAACCTATCTCTAAAGCAGAGACTCCCCCCCAAGAGGCCGCCCACGGGCAGCCGGAGACGGTGCAACACTCGTGAGCAATTTCCGCAATTTCACCCTCTGGATCGTGATCGCCCTGCTTTTGGTGGTCGTCTTCAACATGTTCCAGGGCTCGGGCACGGGCCGGAACGACCCCATCACCTTCACTGAATTCTACAGCCGCGTCGAAGCCGGCGCGGTGAAAGAAGTGAACATCAGGGGCGATGTCATCACCGGCCGTACCAATGTGGGCGAGGAGTTCACGACCTATGCCCCCTATGATCCGGGCATGGTTGAACGGCTCCTGGCCAAGGGCGTGCAGATTTCGGCAACGCCGGATGAAAGCGCCGTGCCTTCGCTTTTGAGCATCCTTGTCAGCTGGTTCCCGATGCTGCTTCTGATCGGCGTCTGGGTCTTCTTCATGCGGCAGATGCAGGGCGGTGGTGGCAAGGCCATGGGCTTTGGCAAGTCGAAGGCAAAGCTGCTTACCGAAAAGCACGGCCGCGTGACGTTCGAGGATGTCGCGGGCGTTGATGAGGCGAAGGAAGAGCTTCAGGAGATCGTGGAGTTCCTGCGTGATCCGCAGAAGTTCCAGAAACTGGGCGGCAAGATTCCCAAAGGCGCGCTTCTGGTCGGCCCTCCGGGTACCGGCAAGACGCTGATCGCGCGCGCGGTTGCGGGCGAAGCCAATGTGCCCTTCTTCACGATCTCGGGCTCGGACTTTGTCGAAATGTTCGTGGGCGTCGGCGCCAGCCGCGTGCGCGACATGTTCGAGCAGGCGAAAAAGAACGCGCCCTGCATCGTCTTCATCGATGAAATCGACGCCGTCGGCCGCCACCGCGGTGCCGGCCTTGGCGGCGGCAATGACGAGCGCGAGCAGACGCTGAACCAGCTTCTGGTCGAGATGGACGGCTTTGAAACCAATGAAGGCATCATCATCGTGGCGGCGACCAACCGCCCCGACGTGCTGGACCCGGCCCTGTTGCGGCCTGGCCGCTTCGACCGCCAGGTTGTTGTGCCCAATCCCGACATTGTGGGCCGCGAGAAAATCCTGAAGGTCCACATGAAGAAGGTGCCGCTGGGGCCGGATGTGAACTCGCGCACCATCGCGCGCGGCACGCCGGGCTTTTCGGGTGCTGACCTGGCCAATCTTGTCAATGAAGCGGCTCTGCTTGCGGCTCGCCGCGGCCGTCGCGTCGTCACCATGCGCGAAATGGAGGACGCCAAGGACAAGGTGATGATGGGTGCCGAACGCCGCTCGATGGTCATTACCGACGACGAAAAGCGCAAGACGGCCTATCACGAGGCGGGTCATGCGCTGGTGTCGCTGCATTTCCCGGCATCAGATCCGATCCACAAGGCGACGATCATTCCGCGCGGCCGGGCGCTGGGCATGGTCATGCGCCTGCCGGAGCGCGACAGCTATTCCTATGCGCGTGACAAGATGTACGCGAATTTGGCCGTCGCGATGGGCGGCCGCGTGGCGGAAGAGATCATCCTGGGCCATGACAAGGTGACGTCGGGTGCTTCGGGCGACATCCAGATGGCCACAGGCCTTGCGCGCAGCATGGTCACAAAATGGGGCATGAGCGACAAGCTTGGGCCCCTGCTTTACGCGCAGAACGAGGAAGAAGTGTTCCTTGGCCATTCAGTGGCGCGCACGCAGAACATCTCCGAGGCAACGGCACAGCTGATCGACGAGGAAATCAAGCGGCTGGTCAACGAAGCCCTTTCCAAGGCCCGTGTGATCGTGACGGAACACCTTGACGACCTGCACAAGATCGCCAAGGCCCTGCTCGAATACGAGACGCTTTCGGGCGACGAGATCAACGCCTTGCTGCGTGGCGAGGAGCCCGTGCGCGAGAAGCCCGAGGAAGCCGAGATTACGCCCGTCAGCACGGTTCCCAAGACGGGCCGTCCGCGGGGTGATGGCGGTCCGCAAACACCCGAGCCTCAGCCGAGCGCGTGAACTCGACGCGGACATTGAAGGCCAAGACAGGGCCGGTGGGGCAAAGCGCGCCACCGGCCGTGCCTTTTGGCCCCCGGATTTTCGGCATCCTCAACATCACGGCGGATTCTTTTTCCGACGGCGGCAGATATCTTGATCCCGAAGCAGCGCTTGCGCACGCAGCAGCCCTTGTGCGCGACGGTGCGGCCGTCATCGACATCGGGGCGGCCTCCTCGCATCCCGATGCGGCAGCGATCGATCCGCAGGTCGAAATCGGGCGGCTTCAGCCCGTTGTTGCCGCGCTGCAGGCGCAAGGCATTGCCGTTTCCATCGACAGTTTCTCGCCGCCGGTCCAGCTTTGGGCGCTTGAGCAGGGCGTACCATTCCTCAATGACATTGACGGCTTTGCCGAGCCCGCGCTCTATCCGGCGCTTGCGGCATCCAGCGCGCGGCTGGTGGTGATGCATTCGGTGCAGCGGCGCGGCAAGGCCACGCGCGTGCATGTGCCACCGGACGGGATCGTTGAGGCGGTCTGTCATTTCTTTGCAGAACGTATCGCGGCTCTTGAGGCGGCCGGCATTGCGCGGTCGCGGCTCATCCTTGATCCGGGCATGGGATTTTTCCTCGGCAGTGATGCGGAGGCATCTTTTGCGATGCTGCGCGCGATTCCGCGCGTCAAGGCAGCATTCGGGTTACCTGTGCTGATTTCAGTTTCCCGCAAATCTTTCCTGCGGGCCCTGGCCGGACGCGCGCCACTGGAATCGGGTGCGCTGTCGCTGGCGGCTGAGGTGGAGGCAGCGCGTCTTGGTGCTGATTTCATCCGTACGCATGACGCGCGCGCGCTGTCGGATGGGTTGAAGGTGATGCAGAGGGTGGGGGGTAGATAATCAACTTCAGCCTCCCCATTTCTTAAAGGGGAGGCGGGACTTGAGCGAGCAATAGCGAAGCTCAAGTCCGGTGGGGTTGCGGGCCGTTGTAATGAGCTTGCGAATGGTGCCCCTCAACCTTCTTCCGGCATCTCCGGCAGGCGGCAGGCATCCACTTCCACCGGATGGAGACGGAAAGTCTCCTGATCATCCTCAGGGCGCACGACGCGCACATCTTCCTCGCCGGGTGCAGGTTCGCCGCACGCGGTCACGGCAAAGCCGCGGTTGCGCAGGATGAGATTGCCGTCCGCCTCGCGCTCGATGGTGAATGAACCGCCATCGCACTCGATGCCGCAATGAATTTGCCCCGGCTTCAGGTCTTCGGTCGGCGCCGACGTGCAGATCGCCATGTTCTCGAACTCGTGACCCGAATCGCGGAAGCGCACCCGGACCATCGGATTGAAAGCGGAATACGCGCCGTCATTGAACCAGTAGGGAAGAAGCTCGCCCTGTTCGTCCGTCATGAAGTGGACGGTCGGGAAGTAGGTGAAGCTGATGGACGTCACCAGCTGGCGCGGGTGCTTCTGCAAGTGATCGGCGTCATAGACCCGCTCCCAGCATTGGGTCATGCCGGCGTCAAAAAACCCAATGACTGGAGGGGCTTGGCTGGCAAGAACGGGGCTTGCCAGCACAACCACAAGGCTTGACACAAGGCGCTTCCGGGACGTTAGAGATTTCATGCTATTCACCTTGCGAATTGGGACAGCCGGATGAGGGGATCGCAGGGATCACCCGTCCGGGACGGAGAGCTTAGATGAGCCGACGCTATTTCGGAACTGATGGAATCCGCGGAACCGCCAATCGGGGCGTCATGACAGCGGAGACGGCCCTGAAGCTGGGCATGGCCGCCGGGCGGCATTTCCGCCGGGCGGAAGGCACGCATCGTGTCGTCATCGGCAAGGATACGCGGCTTTCAGGCTACATGATCGAGTCAGCGCTCGTCTCGGGCTTTACCGCCGTCGGCATGGATGTCTTCCAGTTCGGGCCTGTGCCGACGCCTGCCGTTGCCATGCTGACGCGCAGCCTGCGCGCGGATCTCGGCGTGATGATCTCCGCCTCGCACAACCCGTTCCAGGACAACGGCTTCAAGCTCTTCGGGCCGGACGGCAACAAACTCTCGGACCAGGTCGAACTCATCATCGAGAAACTGATGGACCAGGGCGGCACCGACATGCTGGCCGAGCCGGAGAAGATCGGCCGGGCCAAGCGCATCGACGACAGCCAGTCGCGCTATATCGAGCACGCCAAGCGCACTTTCCCGCGTTCGCGCACGCTGGAGGGTCTGCGGGTCGTCGTTGACTGCGCCCATGGTGCCGCTTATCGGGTGGCGCCTTCCGTCCTTTGGGAGCTGGGTGCGGAAGTCATCGCCATCAATGTTTCGCCCAATGGCAGCAACATCAATCACGAGTGCGGCTCGACCGCGCCCGCCGGGCTTCAGGCGCAGGTGAAGGAAAGCCGCGCCGATATCGGCATTGCGCTCGATGGCGATGCGGACCGCGTGGTGATCGCCGACGAACGCGGACGGCTTGTCGATGGCGACCAGTTGCTGGCGCTGATCGCGGAGCGCTGGCATGCGGCCGGCACGCTGACCGGCGGCGGCGTGGTAGGCACGGTCATGTCCAACCTTGGCCTTGAACGCCATCTGGCGGCGCGCGGGCTTTCGCTCGGGCGCGCTTCGGTCGGTGACCGCTATGTTGTCGAGATGATGCGCCAGAAAACCATGAACATCGGCGGCGAACAATCCGGCCATGTCATTCTCTCCGATTTCTCGACCACGGGCGACGGGCTTGTGGCGGGCCTTCAGGTGCTTGCCGCGATGACCGAGCTTGGCAAGCGCGCCAGCGAAGTCTGCCACCAGTTTGAACCGGTGCCGCAGGTGCTGAAGAACGTGCGGGTGCGCAATGGCGTCAAGCTGGAAGAGGGCGACGTCGGCAAGGTGATCGCAGATGGACGCACGAAGCTCGGCGAAAAAGGCCGCCTTGTCATCCGCAAGTCCGGCACCGAGCCGGTCATCCGCGTGATGGGCGAGGGTGATGACGAGAAGCTGGTCAATGCCGTCGTCGGTTCCATCGTGCAGGTGATCGAACATGCAGGCGCCTGAGAAAACTCAGGCGCGCATCCTGATCATCGCTGGCTCGGATTCCGGTGGCGGCGCAGGGATCCAGGCCGACATCAAGACGGTAACGGCGCTGGGCCATTACGCCATGACGGCGGTCACCGCCATCACCGTGCAGGATACGCGCGGCGTCCACGCCATCCACAATGTTCCCTCGCTCCTCATCGGCGCACAGATGCGGGTGTGCCTTGATGATATCGGGGCGGATGCGCTGAAGACCGGGATGCTGCACGATGCCGGTGTCATCGGTGCGGTTGCAGCGGAGCTTGGACGCCTGAAAGCCCGCCTGCCTTTGGTGGTTGATCCGGTGATGGTTGCCAAAGGCGGCCATCGGCTCATCGACAATACGGCGATTGATGCGCTCAAGCGCGATCTCCTTCCCTTTGCCACGGTGCTCACCCCCAATGTTCCGGAAGCCGAAACGCTGACCGGCACCACCATCCGCGATGTGACCGATCTTGAGCATGCCGGGCGCATGCTGATGTCGCTGGGGCCGGAAGCCGTTCTGATGAAGGGCGGTCATCTCGCGGGCGATACCGTTACCGATGTGCTGGTGAGCGAAGAGGGCGTGCTCGTGTTTGAGAGCAAACGCATCGACACGCGCCACACCCATGGCACGGGATGCACACTCGCCTCGGCCATCGCGACGGGGCTGGGCGCTGGCGCATCCATCCGTGAGGCGGTTTCGGCCGCACGTGACTTTGTGCGGGAGGCCATGCGGCTTGCCCCCGGCTTTGGCGCGGGCCATGGGCCGCTGGGGCACGCAAGGGTGGGGCGCAGATAAGTCACGCAAGATAGAATCAATTTACGTGCGCGAATGTTTTTGAATCTGCGGCGTTCTTGCGCTTGTCTGCAACAAACGACTCCCTTATACGCGGAGTTGGGCCACGCCTCCCCACCGAGGCGCTTCTATTCTGCAAGGAATAGCCGATGACCGGTATCAAGCCGGCCGTGCGCCCCGCACGGCCTTTTTTTTCGTCCGGACCCTGTGCCAAACGGCCGGGCTGGAATCCAGAGATCCTCGCCAAGGCCGTGCTCGGCCGTTCGCACCGCTCCAAGGCGGGAAAGCAGCGGCTGGCCGAAGCCATCGACCGCACGCGCGCCGTGCTGCAAGTGCCTGCGGATTACCGCATCGGCATTGTGCCTGCGTCCGACACGGGCGCGGTCGAAATGGCGCTGTGGTCGCTTCTCGGCCCGCGTCACGTAGACATGCTGGCCTGGGAGAGTTTCGGCAAGGATTGGGTGACGGATGTGGTGAAGCAGCTGAAGCTGCCGCATGTCCGCGCCATCACCGCCGACTATGGTGCTCTGCCTGACCTGGCATCAGTCAATCCGGCGCATGATGTCGTCTTTGCCTGGAACGGCACGACCTCCGGTGTGCGCGTGCCGCATGGGGACTGGATTTCCGACAGGCGCGAGGGCCTTACCATCTGTGATGCCACATCGGCGGCCTTTGCGCAGGAACTGCCCTGGGCCAAGCTCGATGTCGTGACGTTCAGCTGGCAGAAGGCGCTGGGCGGTGAGGCGGCGCATGGCGTCCTCATCCTCAGTCCGCGCGCGGTCGAGCGGCTTCTCACCCATACGCCGCCCTGGCCGATGCCGAAAATCTTCCGCATGACCAGCGGCGGCAAGCTGACCGAAGGCATCTTCAAGGGCGAGACGATCAACACGCCCTCGATGCTGTGTGTCGAAGACTATATCGACGCGCTGAAATGGGCGGAGGGGATCGGCGGCCTGCCCGCGCTGATTGCCCGCGCGAATGCGAGCCTTGCGGCAATCGAAAAATTTGTGGCGGCGTCTCCTTACTATGCGTTTCTCGCGAGTGAGGCATCGTTCCGCTCGAACACGTCTGTGTGTCTCTCGTTCAAGGACAGTGCGGTCGCGGGCCGTTCGCCCGAGCGTGTTGCCGAGATCGCCAAGGCGATTGCCGACCATCTGGAAAAGGAAGGCGTTGCGCTGGATGCGGGTGCCTATCGCGATGCGCCGCCGGGCTTGCGCATCTGGTGCGGCGCGACGGTTGAAACCAGCGACGTGGCCGCGCTGATGCCCTGGCTCGACTGGGCGTTTGCCCAGGTTGAGGCGAGCTGACGCTATTCCCCATTCAATTCCGGCATCAGGAAATCCCATGCCCAAAGTTCTCATATCCGATCAATTGTCGCCCGCTGCCGTGCAGATCTTCAAGGATCGCGGCGTTGAAGTCGACGTAAAGCCCAGTCTTTCAAAGGAAGAGCTTGCCGCCATCATCGGTGCGTATGACGGGCTTGCCATCCGCTCGAACACCAAGGTGACGGCGGACCTGCTCAAGCATGCCACGCGCCTCAAAGTCGTCGGGCGCGCAGGCATCGGCGTGGACAATGTCGATATTCCGGCAGCAACGGCGCGCGGCATCATCGTGATGAACACGCCGTTCGGCAATTCGATCACGACGGCGGAACACGCCGTTGCCCTGATGTTTGCGCTGGCGCGCGAGATTCCTGCCGCCAACGCCTCCACCCATGCGGGCAAGTGGGAGAAGAACCGCTTCATGGGCGTGGAACTGACGGGCAAGATTCTCGGCATTGTCGGCTGCGGCAATATCGGCTCCATCGTCGCCGAGCGGGCGCTCGGCCTGCGCATGAAAGTGCTGGCCTTCGATCCTTATCTGTCGCCCGAACGCGCGGTGGAGCTGGGCGTCGTGAAGGCAGACCTCGACACGCTTCTGGCGCGCGCCGACATCATCACGCTGCACACGCCCTTGACCGACAAGACGCGCAACATCATCAGCGCGGAGGCGATTGCGAAAATGAAGAAGGGCGTGCGCGTCATCAATTGCGCGCGCGGCGGTCTTGTGGACGAGGCCGCCCTCAAGGCGGCGCTCGACAGCGGTCATGTGGCGGGAGCCGCCCTTGACGTGTTCGAGGTGGAACCGGCCAAGGCGCATCCGCTGTTCGGGCATGAGCGCGTGGTGGCGACGCCGCATCTGGGCGCCTCCACAACCGAAGCGCAGGAGAACGTGGCGCTGCAGGTCGCCGAGCAGATCTCCGACTATCTGCTGACCGGCGCGATCACCAATGCGATCAACATGCCCTCGATCAGTGCGGAAGATGCCAAGCGCCTTGGTCCGTGGATCAACCTTGCCGAGAAGCTGGGTGCCTTCGCTGGCCAGTTGACGGAAAGTGCCATCAAGTCCGTCGAGATCGTCTATGAGGGCGCAGTTGCCGAGTTCAATCTGCGCGCGCTGACACAGGCAGCCCTTGCCGGATTGCTGCGGCCGGTGCTTTCGGACGTGAACATGGTCAATGCGCCTGTCGTGGCCAAGGAGCGCGGCATTTCGGTGAGCGAAGTGCGGCGCGGGCAGCAGGGCATCTATGACAGCTACATGCTTTTGCGCGTTGAGACCGAAAAGCAGAAGCGGGACGTTGCCGGCACCGTGTTCGGCAATGGCGCGCCGCGCATCATCCAGGTGAAAGGCATCGCGATGGAAGCAGCCTTCACGCCGCACATGCTTTACATCACGAATGACGACAAGCCGGGCTTCATCGGCAAGCTTGGCACGCTTCTGGGCAATGCCAAGGTCAACATCGCCTCGTTCAATCTCGGCCGCACGGGTCCCGGGGGGGATGCCATCGCGCTGGTCGAGGTGGATGGCGAGGTGCCGGAGGGCGTTGTCGAATCAATCCGCGCCATCGACGTGGTGCGCCAGGCGAGGGCGTTGAAGTTCTAGGGCCTTGAAGTTCGGGCCTAATTTCACCCCTCGTCAGGGCAGGCGCAGGCATGTATATAGCGGCGAACAGTTTCATTTCGCGCCGCGCGTATCCGGCTCGCCTGTTCATGGCGGGCCGTTTTCGTGTGTGCGGCGACATCTCAGGGAGTGAATGCAAGTGGCCAATGTTGCGGTCATCGGCGCCCAATGGGGTGACGAAGGCAAAGGCAAGATCGTGGACTGGCTGTCAGCGCGCGCCAATGTGGTCGTGCGCTTTCAGGGCGGCCACAACGCCGGCCACACGCTCGTCATTGACGGCGTGACCTACAAGCTCTCGCTCCTGCCGTCGGGCATCGTGCGGCCGGGCACGCTTTCCATCATCGGCAATGGCGTGGTGGTCGATCCCTGGGCGCTTGCCGAAGAAATCGGGAAGCTGCGCGGGCAGGGCGTCGCGATCACGCCGGGCACGCTGATCGTTGCCGAAAACGCGGCATTGATCCTGCCGGTCCACCGGGAGCTGGACCATTTCCGCGAAACCACCAATTCCGGCACGCGCATCGGCACCACGAAGCGCGGCATCGGCCCCGCCTATGAAGACAAGGTGGGCCGCCGCGCGGTGCGCCTGATCGACCTTGCTGACGAAGCCCTCCTGAAGGAGCGGATCGCGAGCCTGCTTGCGCATCACAACGCACTGCGCCGCGGTTATGGCCAGCGCGAGGCCGATGCCGGCGAATTGCTGGCGCAGCTCAAGGCGATTGCGCCCCAGGTGCTGCCTTATGCCGGCCCCGTATGGCGCGTGCTTTCGGAAGCGCGCGGTCGCGGCGAGCGCATCCTGTTTGAAGGCGCGCAAGGCGCTTTGCTTGATGTTGACCACGGCACCTATCCGTTCGTCACCTCGTCCAACACGGTTGCGGGACAGGCGGCTGCGGGCTCGGGCATCGGGCCATCGGCCATCGGCTATGTGCTCGGCATCGCCAAGGCCTATACGACGCGTGTGGGCGAGGGACCGTTTCCGACCGAATTGACCGATGCCACCGGCGAACTGATCGGCCAGCGCGGCCACGAATTCGGCACCGTGACGGGCCGCAAGCGCCGCTGCGGCTGGTTTGACGCAACGCTGGTGCGCCAGACCGTTGTGACCGGCGGCATCAAGGGGATCGCGCTCACCAAGCTCGACGTGCTCGACGGGTTCAGGGAAATCCGCATCGCCACCGGCTACATGCTGGATGGGGCGCGAATCGATTATTTCCCCGCCTCACCGGCGGAGCAGGCGCGCGTGACGCCCATCTACGAGACGATCGAAGGGTGGGCGGGTTCCACGCGCGGCGCCCGGCGCTGGGCCGATCTGCCGTCGGAAGCAATCAAATATGTGCGGCGGGTGGAAGAACTGATCGAAAGCCAGGTGGCGATCCTTTCCACCAGCCCCGAGCGTGACGACACGATCCTCGTGCGCAATCCGTTTGCAGATTACTGAGGCAGCCATTTCCGGTTGACGCAAGGTGAGCAGCCGCAGGCGCCTTGCGCCCAGGGTCTTGCGCCAAGGGCCGCGAAGCGCTCCCATGCGCGACATCACTCCAATGAGGCAGGCCATGCATCTCAAAACGCGCTTCACTGAAATGTTCGGCATTGAACATCCTGTCGTTCAGGGCGGCATGCAGAATGTCGGCAAGGCCGAACTTGTCGCGGCGGTCGCCAATGCAGGCGCGCTCGGCTTCATCACGGGGCTCACCCAGCCGACGCCCGAGGCGCTCCTGAAAGAGATCAAGCGCACGCGCGAGATGACCGACAGGCCCTTCGGCGTCAATCTCACCATCCTGCCGACGATCACGCCGGTGCCTTACGACGAGTACCGCGACGCGATCATTGCGGGCGGTGTCAAGATCGTGGAAACGGCGGGAAACAATCCCCAGCCGCATCTGCCGGCCTTCAAGGCGGCGGGCGTCAAAGTCATCCACAAATGCACGTCTGTGCGTCATGCGGTGAAGGCTGAGGCGATCGGCGTCGACTGCATCTCCATTGACGGGTTCGAGTGCGCAGGCCATCCGGGCGAGGATGATGTGCCGGGCCTCATCCTCATCCCCGTTGCGCGCGACAAGGTGTCGATCCCGATGCTTGCATCCGGCGGCTTTGCCGACGGGCGCGGCCTTGTGGCGGCGCTGGCGCTGGGCGCTGACGGCATCAACATGGGCACGCGCTTCATGTGCACGAAGGAAGCGCCGATCCATGAGAACGTGAAGCGCCAGATCGTTGCCAATGACGAGCGGCAGACCGACCTCATCTTCCGCACGCTGCACAACACGGCGCGCGTGGGCCGCAATGCGATCAGCCAGCAGGTCGTCGCCATCGAGCGCGAAGGCCTGAAACACGGCGGCGCGAAATTCGAGGAGGTTCGCGATCTTGTGGCCGGGTCACGCGGCAAGGGCGTGCTTGAGACCGGCGATATGGACAAGGGCATCTGGTCGGCGGGGCAGGTGCAGGGCCTCATTCACGACATTCCGGCATGCGCGGAACTGGTTGCCCGCATCGTGCGCGAGGCACACGCGATCATCGCGGGCAGGCTGGCGGGCGCATTGGCCGCTTGAGGCCACCGACAAGAAAAGCCCCGCGCGGGAGTGACCCGGCGGGGCTTTTCCTTTGGAAGATAATCAGGCCGCGTTGATGCCGTTGAGGAACTGCATCACGCGCGCGCGCATCTCGGCGGCATCACGCGAGAGGTTTTCGGAGATCGTTTTCACGGCGGTTGCTGCCGTGCCGGTTTCATCAACCGACCTTGAAACCTGGGTGATGCTCCGGGAGACAATGCGTGCGCCGCCCGAGGCATTCTCGACCGAACGGGCGATCTCGCGGGTGGCAGCGCTCTGCTCTTCGACCGCAGAAGCAATGCCGGTAGCGATGGCACGGGTTTCGTCCATGACCGCCGAGATGCGGTCCATGGCTTCAACCGAGTTGGCGGAAGCCGACTGCATTTCAGTGATCTTGGCGGCGATGTCTTCGGTCGCCTTGGCCGTCTGGTTGGCCAGCGCCTTTACCTCCGACGCCACGACGGCAAAGCCGCGGCCCGCCTCGCCAGCACGCGCTGCCTCGATGGTTGCATTGAGGGCAAGCAGGTTGGTCTGGCTGGCAATCTCGTTGATCAGCTTCAGCACTTCGCTGATGCGCTGGACCGAAACCGCCATTGACTGCACCTGGGATGTCGCCTCGCGGGTCTGATCAACCGCCCTGCCGACGGTTGCCGAAGATTTGGAGGCGCTGGAGGCGATCTCGTCGATCGAGGCGTTGAGCTCCTGGCCGGCTGCGGCCATGGCTTCAATGCTGCCTGATGTCTCGCTGGAAGCATTGGTCACCTCAACCGCACGCGCGCGCGAGGTTTCCGAAATCTGGCCAAGCTGGGTGGCGGCGGCTGACAATTCGCCTGCCGCACTGCCGACACCTTCGACCGATTTCAGCACACTTGCCTCGAACTCCCGGGCGAGCCTTGCCAAGTCTTCCTTGCGCTTGCGTTCGGCTTCGACGCGCCCTTCGGCCGTTTCCTTCTCGAGGCGGATCCGGTCGAGCGCATTGTCACGGAAGACGGTGAGTGCGCTTGCCATGGGTGCCAATTCCGCAAGCTTTGCGACCGGCAGGGCAACATCGACATTGCCCCGGGCAATGGCGGTTGTTGCCGTTGTCAACTCGCTGGTGCCGCCCAGGATGCGCTTGCGTGTCCAGTAGGCGAGCGGAAGCAGCAACGCCATGGAAACGGCAAAGGCGATGATGCCGGTGGTAAAGGCACTTTCGGCCGCGTCCCTGGTGGTCTGGGTCAGCGCGGCGACTTCCTTGTTGAAGCCGCCGATCACGATATCGAGCGCTTCCATGATTTCGCCACTGACGGAATCGATCTGGTCATCAATCCTGGCCAGAACACCCGGATCTGCGCCGCCGCGAACAGCGGCTGGCAGTTCATGCAGGGCCGCCTGGACAATGGCGTCGATCCTCTGCGCCTGGGGCTCGATCAGGTCGGTGCGCCCCATGCGTGTGGCGACTTCAGAAAAGAGCTTCAGGCCGCTCTGCAGCGTGGCGGCGGTCTCTGCAATTCTGGCTTCACGCTCAGGCAGTATCTCAAGATCATTCACGTCCACCAGCGTATCCATGGCGGCAATGGTGATCTCATAATTGGCGCGGCGCTGTTTCGTCAGCTCGTCGCGCTGGACGCCTGCCTCAAGCATGGCAGTCAGGGATCCATCGATATCAATACTGGCTGACCACGACGCATACAAAAGCACACCCGTGGCCAACACAGCGGCGACGGCGCTGACGATCAGCGCGCTGGAGATACTCTTGATCCCGAAATTCATGGCTTTCTCCCGAGGAAGTTTGTTCCCAAGGTGCCAGGATCGCACGCAGATGTTTTTGCATGCTTAACAATGCCAAAATGCCGCACAATAATTGAGGGCTTTAACCCGCAGGCAAGGATTGCGGCGCGGATTTCATCGTGATCGCGCGGCTTGCCACGGCTTCGTGCATCGCCTTCTGCAATTTCTCGAATGCGCGGACTTCGATCTGGCGCACACGTTCGCGGCTGATGCCGAAACGCTTTGACAGGTCTTCCAGCGTGGCGGGTTCGTCTTTCAGGCGGCGTTCGGTCAGGATGTCGCGCTCGCGCTTCGTCAAGGTGACGAGTGCCTCGCGCAGCAAATCCCGGCGGTCGTCGCCTTCCTCGCGGTCGGCAAGGATCGATTCCTGATTGGGACTTTCGTCAACGAGCCAGTCCTGCCACTCGCTTTCGCCATCCGCGCGCATGGGGGCGTTCAGGGATGAATCCGGGCCGGCGAGGCGGCGGTTCATGCTGACGACTTCATCCTCGGTCACGCCAAGGCGTGTCGAGATTTTCTTCACGTCCTCGGGCTTCAGATCACCTTCGTCGATGGCCGAAAGTTGGCCCTTGATGCGGCGCAGGTTGAAGAAGAGCTTTTTCTGGGCGGCCGTGGTGCCGATCTTCACGAGGCTCCACGAGCGCAGGATATATTCCTGGATCGCCGCCCTGATCCACCACATGGCATAGGTTGAAAGCCTGAAGCCCTTGTCGGGCTCGAAGCGCTTGACCGCCTGCATCAGGCCGACATTGCCCTCCGAGATCACTTCGCCGATCGGCAGGCCGTAGCCGCGATAGCCCATGGCGATCTTGGCCACGAGGCGCAGATGGCTCGTCACCAGTTTCTCGGCAGCCTCGGTGTCGTCGTGCTCGCGCCAGCTTTTGGCGAGCATGTATTCCTCGCCCGCTTCGAGCATGGGGAATTTGCGGATCTCGCTCAGATAACGGCTGAGCGATCCTTCCGGCGACAAGGCAGTGAGCGCGCGGCTGGACATTGCCTGACTTTACCCCTCCCAAGAGCCTCCCGGCAGGTCACCGGAGGCGCATTCGTTCCATATGGGAATACCCGCAAGCAAATGAAAGCCCTGTTATTTCCCGCGCTTGGCCGTGGAACCGCGCTTTTCCAGAGCTTTTTCAAGGGCCTTCAGGTCGGCAGGCAGTTTCGATTCAAAACGCAGGGTCTTGTGGGTGGCCGGGTGCTGGAAGCCCAGCAAGCAAGCATGCAGCGCCTGGCGGGGAAATGAGTCGATGATCGCGGCGCGCTCCTCCCCTGCGCGGGTGCGCAGGCTGGCCGCGTTGCGCGGCTTGCCATAGGTGGGGTCTCCGATCAGCGGATGGCCGAGAGAGGCCATGTGCACCCGGATCTGGTGCGTGCGGCCGGTTTCCAGCCGACAGGTCAGGCGTGCGGCAAAGGCGCCCTTTTCGCCCTCATAGACCTTGATGGTTTCAAAATGCGTGCGCGCGTGGCGGGCATTCTCGCTCTTGCTGATGGCGATGCGCTTGCGGTCCCTGGGGTCGCGCGCCAAAGCGGCATCGACAATCCCCTCCGATGGATCAGGTGCGCCCCAGACAAAGGCCGTATAGGCGCGCGTGATCGCGTGTGCGGCAAACTGCTTGCCAAGGCTGCGGTGCGCGCGTTCGGTCTTGGCCGCCACCAGAAGCCCCGACGTATCCTTGTCGATGCGGTGGACGATGCCCGGGCGTTCGACCCCACCAATGCCCGACAGCGATTTGCCGCAATGGGCGATCAGCGCATTGACCAGCGTGCCGCGCGGATTGCCCGCAGCGGGATGGACGACCAGCCCCGCCGGCTTGTCGATGACGACAAGATGCGCATCCTCGAACACGATATTGAGGGGAATGTCCTCGCCCTGTGGCTCGGCCGGCAGCGGGGGCGGCAAGTGCACAATGAAGGCCTCGCCGGTTTTGACCCGGTGGTCAGCGTCGCCTATGGTGCGGCCGCCGCTTGAGACCATGCCTTGTGCGATCAATTGCTGAACGCGCGCGCGTGACTGGCCGGGCATCAAGCGGGCCAGCACCGCATCCACGCGCCCGCCCGCTGCGGCTTCGTCAGCGGTCAGGTGGACAATCTCGCCCGTCATTTTCTCTGGAACCATGGCCATGACTGCTTCTGACGAATACCCCGCAGCTGATCAAGCTGGTTCCACCGGGCAGGTGGCGCCCCCCGCCCCCAATCTCAGGCGGTTGTGGGCGATCGTCATCGGGCTGGGCGCCCTTATTGTGATCGGCGTCGCCGTCATGGTGACCATGCTGGTGATGGGCGCGGGGTCCAAGCGCGGCGGCAATGCGGGCACGGACGCCGCAGGCGACATCCGCATGCTCGACATTCCGGTGGCCGCGGGTACGGTTGTTTCGCAGATCAATTCCGATGGCAGCCGCATCACCATGGTGGTGCGCGGGCCCGAGGGGGACGAGGTGATCCTCCTCGATGCCACCAAAGGGACTGTCGTGATGCGCGCAAGGCTGGTGCCGCGCTGAGAGCGGCCGTTTTGCGCGGTTTTTCACGCGGGCATCGACTTGGAATGGGCCGCTTGATCGCGGGCGGGATGTAAGGCTATAAGCCCGGCCTTGCCGCCAAGGACGCCCCCATCGTCTAGCGGCCCAGGACGCCGCCCTCTCACGGCGGAAACCGGGGTTCGAAACCCCGTGGGGGCGCCAATCTCTTCGGGCATTCAGCAGTCCGCGCCGCCATAGCGTTCGACCGCGTGGCCGCTTGCGACCATCGCGCAAAAAAGATCGCGCCCGGCTGATGTGCAGCGGGCCAGCGTGCGGCCATAGGCATCCGTGCCCTGTGCGGCGCACGACGCGCCGCTCGACACCAAGACGCGCAGCGCGTTTGCAGACGCATGCGGATCGCCGGCCACGCAGTCGCGACCAGGCCGGCAATGGCCGGGCATTTCGGGCGCATCAATGCCGGCGAGGCGGATGCGCGTGCCATCGCACTCAAGCGTGTCGCCATCGATGATGCGGGGTGTGGCGCAGGCAAGAAAGTCTGGAATGCCCTGATTGTCACCCGTGTCATCCAGGTGGGTGATGGCGCCGATCCCTGACACCAGCATCAGCGTGGTGATCATCATTGAGGTGCGGCGAGGCAGACGAAAGCGGCGGCGCGGCTTGCGAGTTGCGGCGCGGCGCTTGCTCCGGCGGAACGGCATGATGATGCCCATGCATCATCATCACCCCGAGATGGTGAAGGCCTGATTGAATTGCAGGGTCGGATTTGACCAATGTGGTCAGGTGCCCCTTGGCTTCAGACGGCGGGTGGGGGTGGCGTTCCATGGATCATCGGGCCAGGGATGGCGCGGATAACGGCCTTTGAGGTCGCGTTTGACTTCGGCATAGGTGCGTTCCCAGAAGCCCTTGAGGTCGCGCGTCACCTGCACAGGGCGACCCGCAGGCGAGAGCAGATGCAGTGTCAGCGGCATTTTCCCGCGCGCAATGCGCGGGCCATCGGCCAAGCCGAACATCTCCTGCAGCTTGACTGCCAGCACCGGCTCGGGTGCGTCGTAATCCACACGGATGCGGCTGCCCGATGGCACCTCCACATGGGTCGGTGCGTCCTCGTCAATGCGGCGGCGGGTGCGGTGATCGAGCAGGGAGCCAAGCGCGGCAGCAAGGTCGATGCGCGGGAAATCGGTTGCCCGCGTGATGCCTGCAAGGAACGGCTCCAGCCATTTTTCACGCGAGGCGATCAGGGCTTCGTCAGAAAGATCGGGCAGCGTCGCATCATCTGGAAATACGCGTCGCAGAAAGGCGACGCGGGCACGCAGGGCGGTCAGCTCTTCGCTCCAGGGCAGCGTGCCAAGGCCGCGTGCGGCAATCGCATCGCTGACCGTGCGCATGACTGCTTCGGGATCGGGATTGCGCACGGCCCGCTCGGTGAGCGTGATGGCGCCAAGCATTTTCCTTTCGCGCGCGACGACAAGCCCGCGGGCATTGTCCCACAGCGTCTCGCCTTGCGTCGTGATGTGGTCGGCAAACAGGGTTGCCACATCGCCTTCGGTCATCGGGGCTGCAAGGAAGATGCGCGCATTCTCGTTGCCCTGATCGAGGGCTGCGATGGCCAGGAACGATGCGCCCGCCAGATGATCGTGGGCGGAAAGCGTGGCACCCCGCCCGTTGCGCAACAGAAATCCGCCGCGTGCATCGCGCGCCTTGGCGATGCGGCCGGGATAGGCATAGGCGGTCAGTTCGCCTGCCATCGCCGGATCGACATTTTCAAACTTCGCACCCAGCATCCGGCAGAAATTGCGGGCGTTCTCGCGCGCGCGCATCAAAGCGGCGCGGTCGATGGCGGGGTTCTGGCCGTCGCGTCCGGCGATGATCTCAAGCCGCGTACCGATATCGGCGCCGATCGTTTCATCCGCGCGGGTGCGCACGACATCGCGCTCGGAAAGAAGTGCGGCCAAGGCAGCAGCGGTTGAGGCGCACCCGCGCGCACGTCCCATCAGCATCATATGCGACAGGCGCGGGTGGAGGCCAAAGCGGGCCATCTCGCGCCCATGCGGCGTGATCGCCGATTTGGTGTCCAGCGCGCCCAGGAGTTTCAGGGTTTCAAGCGCGCCCGCCCATGCGCCGCGCGGAGGCGCATCGAGAAATAGATATTTTTCGGGCCGCACATCACCCCATGCCGCCAGCTCCAGCGCCAAAGGTGCAAGATCAGCCGACAGGATTTCAGGTGCGATCCCGGGCTTTAAGGCCCGGTTCTGTTCCTCGCCCCACAGGCGATAGCAGGAGCCGGGGCCCAAGCGTCCCGCGCGGCCGCGGCGTTGATCGGCAGAGGCGAGCGCGACACGACTGGTCGTAAGGCGCGTCATGCCGGTCTGCGGATCAAATTCCTGATTTCGCGAAAGACCGCCGTCGACGACAATGGTCACGCCATCGATGGTCAGGCTTGATTCCGCAATCGATGTCGCGAGCACGATCTTGCGCGTGCCCGAAGGTGCGGGGCGCAAGGCGCGTTCCTGATCGGCGGGCGCCAGATTGCCGAAGAGCGGCAGCACAAGGGTTTGCGCATCCGCGACACTTTCCAGTTCGCGCGCGGTTGCGCGGATTTCGGCTTCGCCGGGGCAGAAGGCAAGGATTGATCCGTCGCGTTCGCGCAAGGCGCGGCGAATGCAGGAGGCAAGTGCCGGTGCAAAGCGTTCATGCGCAGCTGTGGGCACATAGATGGTCTCGACAGGAAACATGCGCCCATCCGCACGCAGGATTTCATCGGTCGCGAGCGCCTTGGCGACGCTCGTGCCAACCAGCGTCGCCGACATCACCAGAATGCGCAGCTCGGGGTTCAGCGCCTCCTGCGCCTCGACGGCGAGCGCGAGGCCAAGGTCGGCGTTGAGCGAGCGCTCGTGGAACTCGTCGAAGATGAGAAGTCCTACGTCCGCCAAAGCCGGATCGGACTGCATGCGGCGGGTGAGCAAACCCTCGGTCACGACTTCGATGCGTGTCTTGGGGCCGACCCTGCTTTCCAGCCGGATGCGATAGCCGACGGTTTCGCCCAATTCTTCGCCCAGGGTAGATGCCATGCGGGCGGCGGCAGCGCGGGTGGCGATGCGGCGCGGCTCCAGCATCAGGATCTTGCGCGCGGCCATCCAAGGTGCCGACAGGAAGGCCAGCGGCACGCGGGTCGTCTTGCCGGCTCCGGGAGGGGCCTCCAGCACCACGCGGCGGGCGCGGGCGAGACTTTCGGCCAAAGCGGGAAGGATTGCATCCACCGGCAAGGGAGGGCCGGGGGGAAGGGAAAACAGTGAATTCCGGGGTGATTCAGCCATCTGTGGGCGGCAAGACTAGTCCTCATGCCTTGCGGCCTCAACCAGCATGGGATATCTCCGCCCGACCGCCTTTTCGACAAGGAATATGGCCCGATGTGGCTTCTGCGCTTTGTGCCCAAGAAGACGAAGATCGACTTCATCCGCATCCGCTGGATCGGGTTTGCTTTCACGGGCCTGACCGTCCTTGCGACGGTTGCATCGCTCTATCTGCAGGGGCTGAACCTTGGCATCGACTTCACCGGCGGCGTGCTGGTTGAGGTGCGCAAGGAGGAGGGTTCGATCGACATCAGCCAGATGCGCAATTCAGTGGGCGCGCTCGGCTTTGGCGAGGTGGCAATCCAGTCCTATGCGGGCGGCGAATTGTGCGCGGCACGCGCGGATGGTTGCGTGCTGATCCGCGTGATGCCCGAGGGCGGCGCTGCGGGCAAGGAGCAGGAAACCGTCACGAAAATCCGCGAGGCGGTGGGGGCCGGCTATGCCTTTGACCGCGTGGAAGCGGTCGGCCCCAAAGTGTCGGATGAACTCTTCGAGGACGGCGTGATCGCGACGATCCTGGCCGTCCTCATGATCGCCGTCTATGTGGCGTTCCGCTTTGAATGGCAGTTCGGCATTGCCGCAGTGGTGGCCACGGGCCATGACGTGTTCGTGACGCTGGGGCTTTTCACGCTGCTGCAGATGGACTTCAACCTGACCAGCGTGGCGGCGCTTCTGACGCTGGCGGGCTATTCGATCAATGATACGGTCGTGGTGTTCGACCGCATCCGGGAGAATCGGCGCAAGTACAAGAAGATGTCGCTGGGCGACGTCATCAATCTTTCCACCAACGAGACGCTGTCGCGCACGATCATGACATCGCTGACGACGGCGATTGCGATCATTCCGATCGTGTTCCTGGGGGGACCTGCGCTCTTCGGCTTTGCGGTCGCGATCCTGTTCGGCATCGCGATCGGTACCTATTCGTCGATCTATGTGGCTGCAGCGATCCTTCTTTACCTGCCCCCGATCAGCGGCATGTCGCCCGACGAAAACGCCGCTGCACGGGCAGCGGCGCGTCCGTAACGGAAAAGGAAAGTTGCTCTCAGAAGGGCAGCCATTCCTCGTCCTCGGTGAAGTGGAGATAGCCCGCATTCACGCCCGCGCGCACACCCACACCAGTGCGCATGGGTGCAAGGCTGATGCGGCCCGAGCGCAGATAATTCACGCCAATGCCTGCGATGAAGTAGTAGCTGCCCTCCACACCGGGGAAGCGCTGGAAGATTTCGCTCTGGCGGCGCAGATTATAGACCAGCGTGAAGCACTTCGACGCATTCGCGCCGACATCAAAGCCGACGGACGGGCCTTGCCAATAGATTTTCAGCCGGTCGTGTCCCTTGCGGTGCAGATAGCCCTCACCATAGCGGGCACCGACAACAAGCGCTGCTGACGCCTCCTCACCCTTCACATAGGCATTGGGGCGGCCAAGATCGGAAAAGACCTTCTCGACCACGGTCGCAGCCGCTTGTGCGGTCACGCCGAAAAAATCCTCGACCGCGTTGCCGATTTCGTCTTCGGTGTATTCGCCGTCATCGGCGAATGCGCTCAAAGGGATGGATGAGAGCGCTACGGCCCCCGCTGCGGTCCCCATGGCGCGGATGATGGCGCGGCGGGAGAGGGTGTTTTTGCCTTCCGGCTTGGGCTCCATGGCGATACCTTTCTGAATGGCGAATCCGGTACTGATCCGACCGGAAGAATGCTGACGCCGGATTGTGCCAAAGTCTTGACACGAATGGGCCTGAAAACAAGGGCGGGCCGCCCCCTCAAAGGGCGCGATACGGGAATGAGGCAGGGGTGAAACCATGAGCGGCTATGAAATCTTTCTTGCGGCCATCGTTGTGCTGGCCGTGCTTATCGTGTTTTCGGGCGTGAAATCCGTTCCCCAGGGGTATGAGTGGACTGTCGAGCGCTTTGGCCGCTACACGATGACGCTCAAGCCCGGCCTCAACCTCATCGTTCCTTTTGTCGACCGCGTCGGCCGGAAGATGGTGATGATGGAAATGGTGCTCGACATCCAGAAGCAGGATGTCATCACCCGCGACAATGCGACCGTCACCTGCGATGCCATCGCCTTCTATCAGGTGATCGATGCGGCCCGCGCCGCCTACGAGGTGAAGGAGCTGGAGCGCGCGGTCTCCAACCTCGTGCAGACCAACACGCGAACCGTGATCGGCGCCATGGACCTGGATGAAGTGCTGTCCAAGCGCGATGAAATCAATGAGCGCCTGCTGCGGGTCGTCGATGCGGCGACAAATCCGTGGGGCCTCAAGGTGGTGCGCATCGAGATCAAGGACCTTTCGCCGCCCGTCGACATCACCGAAGCGATGGCGCGCCAGATGAAGGCCGAACGCTTCCGCCGCGCGGAAGTCACGCAGGCCGACGGCGAAAAGCAGGCAGCCATCCTGCGCGCCGAAGGTCTCAAGCAGTCGCAGATCCTTGAGGCGGAAGGCCGGCGTGAGTCCGCCTTCCGCGATGCCGAAGCGCGCGAACGGCTTGCGGCTGCCGAAGCAACCGCGACCGAGCTTGTCTCCAAGGCCATCGGGGCAGGCGACGTGCAGGCGATCAACTATTTCGTCGCGATCAAGTATCTTGAGGCGTTCAAGGCGCTGGCGACGGCCGAGAACCAGAAGATGATCGTGGTACCGATGGAGACGGCGGGCATCCTTGGCTCACTGGCGGGCATCGGGGAATTGGCGAAGGAAGCCTTTGCCACCAATGGCGGGCCTTCGACGACACGCAGCCGCACGGGCAGCGTGCCGTCAGCAGGATGACGGGAAATGCCGCAGCAAGCCATCGGGAGTTGAAGATATGGACGCGCTGACTGAACTGATGGGCACGATCAGCTTCTGGCACTGGCTGGCGCTGGCGGCCGTGCTCATCATCCTCGAGATCATGACGCCGACGACCTATCTCCTGTGGCCGGGCCTTTCGGCCGGCGTCGTTGGCCTTGTCTCGGCGGCCACAGGCGGGCTGGGCGGCGATATCGAGCTCCTGCTCTTTGCCGTCCTTTCGGTCGTCACGACAATTGCCGGGCGCCGCTTCGTGACGCCGGCCGGCACGGAGGTTGTCTCCGGCCTCAACCGGCGTGCGGATCAATATGTGGGACGGATGGCGAGTGCGGCCGAGAATTTTTCCAACGGGCGCGGGCCGGTCGTCATCGACGACACGCATTGGCAGGCGCGCGATGTGAACGGCCAGAGTCACGCGCGCGGTGCCACGATTGAAGTCGTCGGCCACGAAGGTGCTACGCTTCACGTGCGCAAGGCGCCCTAGGTCGACATGCGGCTTTCGATCGCCCTCCTGATCCTTGCCCTGGGGGCGATCCTTGCGGCAGCCATCCATTTTGCCTTGCAGGTATGGGCATCCTACGAGGATGTGGTGATCAGCTCCTCCGGCACCATTTTCATGGTCATGGGGATCGTCCTGTCGCTGGCCGTGGGCGGCGGGCTGATGGCGCTTGTCTTCTACTCGCGGCGTAAGGGTTTTGACGACGACACGGCCTGAGCGATTCTACCGCTCTCAGCCGCGTTTGCCCCAGGCCACAAAGAACGGGTTGGCAAAATCCTCATGCGCCTTGCCATAGGCGAAGGGCTTGCCCTCCAGCGTCTCGACCGTGCCGCCAGCGGCAGCGAGCACGGCATGGCCCGCGGCAACATCCCATTCCATGGTGCGGCCCAAGCGCGGATAGACATCGGCCTTGCCCTCGGCAATCAGGCAGAATTTCAGCGATGATCCGGCGGCGCGAAAGTCCGCAACATCAAAAGATTGCAGCCATTGATCGGTTGCGGCGTCGCGGTGGCTGCGGCTTGCAACCGCCACGAGGCCGCGCGCTGGAACGGGCCGCGCCCTGATGCTTATGGCCGCATCAAGCAGGGAAATTGCGGGCGCATCGGGATCGTGATCAACGCGCCAGGCACCTTGCCCACGCCCGCCGGCATAGAGGGCAGCCATTGCAGGCGCATAGACGACACCTGCAACGGGTGCGCCCTCGCGCACGAGCGCAATGTTCACGGTGAACTCCCCATTCCGGGAAATGAACTCGCGGGTGCCGTCGAGCGGGTCCACGAGAAAAAACTCGGTGCCCCCGTCTGGCCCCCCGTCCGGCCGGGTGCCGCGAGATGCTGCTTCTTCGGCAACAACGGGGATCGCCGGAAAATATTCCGCGAGCGCCGCGAGGATCAGCGCCTCGGCCTCCTCATCGGCGGCGGTGACCGGCGAGTGGTCATCCTTGTGCCGCACCGCCACGCCATCGCGGTAATGGCGCATGATGATGCGGCCGGCGTCGGCAGCGATGGTGGCGAGGCGCGAGAGCATGGCGGACAAAGGGCTTGGAGACAGCGTGCCGGAGAAGACAGGCACTGGACGGCACTGGATGGGCGGCACAAGACCAGCGGCACGGGTGCCAAGTCAAGCATGCTTAAGGCTTCGTTAAGAACGTCACACCATGCTTGACGAATCCTTACCGCGACGCCCTCCCACCCCGGTTTTCCCTTGATCGATACCGAACTTGCCGCCCTTCTCGTGAGCCGCGTCTGCCATGACCTGATCGGTCCGGTCGGCGCCATCGTCAACGGCATGGAGATGCTGGAGGACGACGACGATACAGACATGCGCGCGCATGCGCTGGCGCTGATTGCCAACAGTGCGCGCGCGGCGACCGCCAAGCTCAAATTCTGCCGGATGGCCTATGGTGCATCCGGTGCCATGGAAGCCGTGATTGATCCCGCCGAAGCACGCGACGCGGTTGCCGGGCTTATCGGCAAAGGCCGGGTGACGCTTGCCTTTGATGCTGCCTCAGCGGCGATCCCGAAGGCGCATGTAAAGCTTCTCGCCTGCCTCATGCTTTGCGGCGTGGAAGCCATTCCGCGCGGCGGCGAGGTCAAGGCATCCGTGCGCGAAGAGGGTCCAACGCGTGTGCTCGACATCAGGGCTGAGGGCACGCGCGTGCAGTTGGCGCCGGAGGTTGTGACCGCGCTCAAGGGTGAGGCGGCGCTGGCTGACGCCGGGCACAGGCACATTCACGCTTTCTTCACCGGCCTGATGATCCGGGCGTCGGGAGGCGTGCTTGACATAACGGCGGCAGAGACAGCTGCAAGTTTCCGCGTGAACCTTCCGGTTTCGGCCTGAACGCCATTTACCGTTTCACCCGGAATTAACCGAAGACCCGCGATGATGCATCCGCAATGACGCCGCCAGTTCCGCGCGGGCGTCCATACATGCGGGGAATGCACATGGATGATCTCCTCTCCGAGTTTCTGACCGAGACGGCAGAAAGCCTCGAAATTGTTGACTCCGAACTTGTGCGCTTTGAGCGCGAGCCCGGCAACCGCGATATCCTCTCGCGCATCTTCCGCCTTGTGCACACGATCAAGGGCACATGCGGCTTCATCGGCCTGCCGCGGCTTGAAAAGGTCGCACACCACGCCGAGACCGTCCTGGGCAAATACCGCGACGGCCTCATCCCGGTAACGCCGGATGGCGTGACGGTGATCCTGAAGTCCATCGATTGCATCAAGGGCATCCTCTCTGGCCTGTCGCGCAATCAGACGGAACCGGCCGGCGATGACACGGCACTGCTTGCTGCGCTCGATGAGGCGGCCCTGGGTGAATCCGCGCCCGCGCCTGCTCCCGTTGTTGTGGCCGCTGTCACGCAGCCCGAGGCGCCGAAGGCCGCCAAGGCTGATCCTGTGACGCTGGATGAGCTGGAAGCAGCTTTCCGCAACGCGCCCGGCCCGGAGGAGGTTGCCGCTGTTGCTGCACCTGCCGTCGGCCCCCAAGCGGCAGCGCCTGCCGAACAGGCTGAACACGGCAAGCAGGAGCCGATCACCGCGCAGACGCTGCGCGTTGCGGTCGATGTTCTGGAAGACCTGATGAACATGGTCAGCGAGCTTGTGCTGACGCGCAACCAGCTCATGGACATCGTGCGCCGTGCCGATGACAGCGAATTCAAGGTGCCGCTGCAACGCCTGTCGTCGGTGACAGCCGAACTGCAGGAAGCGGTGATGAAGACCCGCATGCAGCCCATCGGCAATGCCTGGGGCAAGCTGCCGCGCGTGGTGCGCGACCTCGCGACCGAACTCGGCAAGAAAATCGAACTGGTGATGACGGGTGCCGAAACGGAACTCGACCGCCAGGTCCTGGAACTCATCAAGGACCCGCTCACCCACATGGTGCGCAATTCAGCTGATCACGGGCTGGAGCGTCCGGCGGACCGCCGGGCGGCGGGCAAGCCTGAGACCGGCACGATCCGTGTTTCCGCGCAACACGAAGGCGGCCATATCGTCATTGTCATCGAGGATGACGGACGTGGTCTCGACACGGGCAAGATCCGCGCCAAGGTCCTGGAACGGGGCCTCGCCAGCGAGGACGAAATCAAGCGCATGAGCGATGCGCAGATCAACCGCTTCGTCTTCCATGCCGGATTCTCGACTGCTGACAAGGTCACCAATGTTTCCGGCCGTGGCGTCGGAATGGATGTGGTGCGCACGAATATCGAGCAGATCGGCGGCGCCATCGAAATGACCAGTGCCCAGGGCCAGGGCACGCGCTTTGTCATCAAGATTCCGCTGACACTGGCCATCCTGCCGGCCCTCATCGTCGGCACAGCCGGCCAGCGCTTCGCGCTGCCGCAGACATCGGTCGCTGAACTGGTGCGGGTGTCGGTCGAGAGCGGCAGCAAGGTCGAGATGATCCATGGCTGTCCGCTCCTGCGCCTGCGCGACGAACTCCTGCCGATCGTCATGCTGCACGAAGTCCTGGCCATTCCGGGTGCGGTCCATGATCTGTCACAGACCTTCATCGTGGTGATCGACCTCGGCAACCAGCGCTTCGGCCTTGCGGTCGATGCGGTGTTCGATACCGAAGAAATCGTGGTGAAGCCCCTGGCAGCCATGCTGCGCCAGTTGCCGCTCTATTCCGGCACGACGATCCTTGGCGACGGTTCGGTCATCATGATCCTTGATGCTGCCGCCATCGGCCTGGGCACCGGCCAGCAGGAAAAGGAAACAAAGACCGCCGCCACCAACGACAACGATCAATCGGCGGAGCGGGGCGAGATCGGCAAGGAATCGCTCCTGCTCGTGCGGGCAGGCAGCGTCAAGCTGATGGCCATTCCGCTTGCCCTTGTCACGCGTCTTGAGGAAGTCGATGCGGCGCGCATTGAATCGAGTGCGGGTCGTCCGGTCGTGCAGTATCGCGGCCGCCTGATGCCGCTGCTTCCGGTCGCATCCGACCAGGTGCTGCGCAAGGAAGGCAAGCAGGCCATGGCCGTCTTCACTGATGGCGACCGTGCGGCGGGCCTTGCCCTGGACGAGATCGTTGACATCGTGGATGAGCGCCTGCTCATCGAGATGCGCAGCGGCATTGCGGGCATAGCAGGCAGCGCGATCATCAACGGTGTCTCGACCGAGGTTCTGGATGTCAGCCATTTCCTCGTGCAGGCCTATCCTGACTGGTTCTGCCGGAAGGCGGGCGCAGACGAGCCGATGCGCAATCTTCTTGTCGTCGATGACAGTGCCTTCTTCCGCAACATGATCGCGCCGCTTCTGGCCGCTGCCGGTTACCGCGTGACGCCGGCCGAAGGTCCGGAACAGGCCTTGCGCATGAAAGAGCAGGGCGTGCGTTTCGACGCCATCATCAGCGACATCGAAATGCCGGGCATGGACGGGCTCTCCTTTGCCATGGCGGTGCGCAATGACGCCCAGTGGCGCGAGACTCCGCTCTTTGCGCTGTCGTCACGCTCGCAGCCTGCCGATATCGAGCGCGGGTTGATGGCGGGCTTCAACGCCTATTTCTCCAAGGCTGACCACCGCGGCCTGATTGCCCGCATCGAAGAGACGCTTGCCCCCAAGGGAGTTGCCGCATGAGCGCCGAATTGCCCATTTCCAGCGCAGACACATCCGCGATCAGCGATGGTGCCGCGTTCGTGACCGTGTTCGCCTCAGGCCAGATGTTCGGCCTGCCTATCGGCGAAGTGCGGGACGTCTTCAAACCGGCCGCGATCACGCGCGTGCCGCAGTCGGCCGGTGTCATTGCCGGTGTCCTCAACCTGCGTGGCCGGATCGTTACGGCGATCAGCATGCGGTCCCGGCTGAACATGGCACCGGTCGGCGATGATGCGCCGGTCATGGCCGTGGGTGTCGAGCAGGATGACGAGTTCTATGGCCTGCTCTTCGACAAGGTCGGCGACGTGCTGACGCTGCCGCTTTCGTCGCTGGCTCCCAATCCGGCCAACCTTGCGCCGGCATGGGTTGCCCTTTCGCGCGGCGTGTTCCGCCTCAAGGAAGAACTGATGATCGTCCTCAACGTGCCCGAAGTCCTGCGGATCGTGCAGGGCGCACAGGCCATTGCCAAGGCGTGATGCCATGAAACACTGCCTCGTCGTCGATGACAGCCGCGTCATCCGCAAGGTTGCCCGCCGCATCCTTGAGGAGATGCAGTTCGAGATTGCGGAGGCCGAGGACGGCCAGGTGGCGCTGGGCCAGTGCCGCACCCGCATGCCGGATGCCATCCTGCTCGACTGGAACATGCCGGTGATGACCGGCATCGAGTTCCTGCGCGCGCTCCGCAAGGAAGAGGGCGGCGACCGCCCGGTCGTGCTGTTCTGCACGACCGAAAACAACATCGCCCACATCACCGAAGCGATGAGCGCGGGCGCCAACGAGTACATCATGAAGCCCTTTGACCGCGAAATCCTGGAAGCCAAGTTCGCGGAAACCGGGCTGGTTTGAGAGATCGATATGTCCCATCCGGGTGAAGCAGTGCCCGCGCGGTCCCCGTCGGGGCCACGCGTGCGGGTCCTTCTGGCTGATGACTCGGCTGTGGTGCGTGGTCTGACGCGCAAATGGCTGGAGGCAACCGACGGAATCGAGATCGTCGGCAGTGCTTCCAACGGCCTCCAGGCCGTGGCGATGGCCAATGCGCTCAAGCCCGATGTCGTGGTCCTCGACATTGAAATGCCGGAGATGGACGGGCTGACGGCGTTGCCGCAGATCCTGCGCGCGGCGCCGGGCGTCAAAATCCTCATGTCGTCCACACTGACCGTGCGCAATGGCGAGGCGTCGATCCGCGCTTTGTCGCTGGGTGCCGCTGATTGTGTACCCAAGCCCGAGGGTTTTCGTGGTGAGGAGACGGTCGAGAATTTCCGCGCTGAACTGGTGCGCAAGGTGCTGGGCCTCGGTCAAGCGCGCGCCGGCAGTCGGTCCGCGCCGCATGCCAGCCATGCGACGCCTGGCGCTGCAGCGGGTGCTGACCCGGCTGCCCCAACGGGCGTGCCGCAGCCGCCGCGCCGCATCAATCTGCGTGCGCCGTCGCCACTCAAGCCCGCGATCCTTGCCATCGGCAGTTCGACCGGTGGTCCACAGGCGCTTTTCCAGTTCCTGCGCAGCGTTGCGCCCATGCTTGATGTTCCGGTCGTCATCACCCAGCACATGCCGCCCACTTTCACGGCACTTCTGGCGGAGCATATCGGCAAGCTCTCGGGGCTTGCGGCGGTTGAGGCAAAATCCGGCGACATCCTCAAGCCGCGCCAGGTGCTTGTTGCGCCGGGCGACCGGCATATGGCGCTTCGCGCGCGCGGTCGTGATGTGTTTGTCGAGCTTCTGGATACGCCGCCCGAGAATTTCTGCCGTCCGGCCGTTGATCCCATGTTCCGCAGCATTGCCGATGTCTTCGGCGCGGGTGCGTTGTGCGTGGTCCTGACCGGCATGGGTGCGGACGGGCGTGAAGGTGCGCGCCGCGTGGTTGCGGCCGGTGGAACCATTCTGGCCCAGGATGCCGAGACGAGCGTCGTCTGGGGCATGCCGGGTGCCGTTGCCGAGGCCGGATTGTGCTCGGCCGTCCTGCCGCTCACAGGGCTTGGCGTTGAAGTCCAGAAGATGATGAGCCGGGGGCGGAAATGATCCAGACCGAATTCCAGGTGATCGCCCAGCTTGTCAAACAGCGCTCCGGCCTCGCGCTGGGCGAAGACAAGATGTATTTGGTCGAAAGCCGCCTTCTGCCCGTCGCGCAGCGACACGGCCTTGGCGATCTTGCGCGGCTTGTCCAGCGCCTGCGGGCGCCCGGTGCGGATGCCATCATCGCCGACATCGTGGAAGCGATGACGACGAACGAGACTTACTTCTTCCGCGACAAGTCGCCTTTCGACCATTTCGAAAAGGTCATCATGCCGCGGCTTATCCCCGCACGCGCGGCCCAGAAGTCGCTGCGCATCTGGTGTGCCGCCGCATCGACGGGGCAGGAACCCTATTCGCTGGCGATGATCCTCAAGGAGAAGTTTCCCCAGCTCAGGGACTGGAAGATCGACATCCTGGGAACCGATATCTCGCGCGACGTGCTGACAAAGGCGCGTGCCGGTGCGTACACCCAGTTTGAAGTGCAGCGCGGCCTGCCGATCCAGCTCCTTGTCAAATATTTCCGCCAGGAAGGCCAGAACTGGCTCATCAGCGACGACATCAAGCGCATGGTGCAGTACCGCAGCTTCAACCTGCTTGACGGCTATATCTCGCTCGGCAATTTCGACATCGTGTTCTGCCGCAACGTGCTCATCTATTTCGACCGCGACACGAAGGCAGACGTGCTCCAGCGGATCGGCGAGCGCCTTTCGGCCGACGGTTTCCTTCTTTTGGGTGCGGCCGAGACCGTGATCGGCGTCACCGACCGTTTCACGCCCGCAGCCGACGCCCGCGGGCTTTATGTGAAGGCAGAGGCAGGAAGGCCGGCCATCTCGCTCGCTGCGGCGAAGTGAATCGCTGATTCACAAGGTCAAAGAGAAAAAGGGCCCCGATGACCGGGGCCCTTTCCATATTCAGGAAGTTCTTCGAAGTTTCCGACGGCCTTACGCCGCCTTTTCTTCCGGCGGATCGCGCAGCACATAGCCGCGGCCCCAAACCGTCTCGATATAGTTCTCGCCGTTGGTTGCTGCTGCCAGCTTCTTGCGCAGCTTGCAGATGAAGACGTCGATGATCTTGAGCTCGGGCTCGTCCATGCCGCCATAAAGGTGGTTGAGGAACATTTCCTTGGTGAGCGTCGTGCCCTTGCGGAGCGAAAGCAGCTCCAGCATCTGGTATTCCTTGCCGGTCAGGTGGACGCGGCTGCCGGCGACTTCGACGGTCTTGGTGTCGAGGTTGACGGTCAGCTTGCCGGTATTGATGACCGACTGCGAATGGCCCTTGGAGCGGCGCACGATCGCATGAATGCGGGCGACCAGCTCGTCCTTGTGGAAGGGCTTTGTCATGTAGTCGTCGGCGCCGACGCCCAGGCCCTTGACCTTCGCCTCGATGCCCGAGGTGCCGGACAGGATCAGGATGGGCGTGCCCACCTTGGCGGTGCGAAGCGCACGCAGCACCTCAAAACCGCTCATGTCGGGCAGGTTGAGGTCGAGAAGGATGATGTCGTAGTCGAACAGCTTGCCGAGATCGACGCCTTCTTCGCCAAGGTCGGTCGTATAGACATTCAAGCCTTCCGACTTGAGCATCAGCTCGATGCTCTGCGCCATGGCGCTGTCGTCTTCGATAATGAGAACCCGCATCTTTTGCTCCCCCGGGGCGCGCCCAGCACGAGATCGTGGTTAACGTCTCGGGTTAATCTAGGGAGGAATAGTTAACAAATCGCTTCCGGGATCGCCATGGGTGTTGTGGATAAGTTTTGCAAAATCTTGGGGGATGAAGGGCTTAGAGCCCAACATTTAGATGGCCGTCCCGCTGGCGTGCTTTACGCGACCTTAAGCCAGACCGGGGCAAGCTTGGGGCTCAGGTTAAGCACAGTTGCGGATTCTGCCCCATGCTGGCTCTACGGCAAACCATTGAAAACATTCCTGAAACCACGATCTTCGGCCGCGTTGCCGGGGTGCAGGGGTTGATGGTCGAAGTGGCTGGTGCGCTTTCCAGCCTGTCGATCGGCTCACGCGTGAATATTGCTGCCCGGGATGGCCATGACGTGCCGTGTGAAGTCGCCGGTTTCAGGGCCGGGCGGGCCATGTGCCTGCCCTTCAAGACGCTGGATGGGGTGCGGCTGGGCTGCAAGGCGGTTGCGATCTCGGACATTCCGGCGATCCACCCGACGCGGGCCTGGCTTGGCCGGGTGATCAACGGGTTTGGCGAGCCGGTTGATGGCAAGGGGCCGCTGCCACAGGGAAACTATTCCTATCCGCTGCGCAATGTGCCGCCGCCGGCGCACAAGCGCGCCAAGGTGGGTGCGCGGCTTGATCTGGGCGTGCGGGTGCTCAACAGCTTTGTCACGCTTTGCCGCGGCCAGCGCATGGGCATTTTTGCGGGCTCGGGCGTCGGCAAGTCGGTCCTCCTCTCGATGCTTGCGCGTCATACGGCGTCGGATGTGTCGGTGATCGGCCTCATCGGCGAACGCGGTCGCGAGGTGAAAGAATTCATCGAAAACGATCTGGGTCCCGAAGGCCTTGCGCGTTCGATTGTCGTCGTTGCGACATCGGATGAATCGGCCTTGATGCGCCGTCAGGCGGCCAATCTCACCATGGCGCTTTCCGAATATTTCCGCGACCAGGGCAAGGACGTGCTCTGCCTGATGGACAGCGTGACGCGCTTTGCCATGGCCCAGCGCGAGATCGGCCTTTCGTGCGGCGAGCCGCCCGCGTCGAAGGGTTACACGCCCACGGTCTTCTCGGAACTGCCGCGCCTGCTTGAGCGTGCGGGACCGGGCACCGGCAAGGGTTCGATCACCGGTCTCTTTACCGTGCTGGTCGAGGGTGATGATCACAACGAGCCGATTGCCGACGCGGTGCGCGGCATTCTTGACGGTCACATCGTGCTGGAGCGCGGCATCGCCGAGCGCGGCCGCTACCCGGCCGTCAATGTGCTGAAATCGATCTCGCGCACCATGCCGCAATGCCATCCGCCCGCCGAACAGGCGCTGATCGCGGAAGCGCGGCGCAATCTGTCGCTTTACGAGGACATGGCCGAACTCATCCGTCTTGGAGCCTATCGGCCCGGCGCGGATGCGGAAACCGATCAGGCCATCCGCCTCTATCCCGCCATCGAGACCTTCATGAAACAGGGCAAGGACGAGAAGGCTGAGCTTGCCAAGGGCTTTGCCCAGCTGGCCCAGATCCTCAAGCCTGCCCAGCCTGCCAAGGGAGCCACGCGATGAAGTCCCGCGAAACACTGATCCGCCTTTCACGGTTCAAGACGGATGAAGCCAAGCGCAAGCTCGCAGGCCTCGTGACCATGCGCGATGACCTCCTGCGCAAGCAGAAGGACCTCGAAACGTCGCTGTCCGACGAGCAGCGCAAGGCGACCGAGAGCGAATTCGGCCGGTTTGCCTTCCCCTCCTTCGCCAAGGCAGTGATCGCCCGGCGCGAGAACCTCCTGCGCTCGGTCCTGGAAATCGAGCGCCAGATCGAGGCGGCGCGCGAGGACGTGAATGCCTGCTTCCGCGACCTCAAGAAATACGAGCTGGCCGAAGAAACCCGCCAGCGCCGGGAAGATGCCGAAGCGGCACGGGTGCAACAGGTGGAAGCCGACGATGTGTCGGTGACCCGCTTTACCCGTGCGCAGGCCGATCTGCACCGGTAAGGTTTTCGCGGGGCCCCGCGCGCGATAGGGTGGGCGGGTCGAGTCGGTTTGGCGTGGTGGCTGGCGTCTCGATTGAGCCATTAGCGGGGACAAAGCATGTCAGTTGCCGAAACCATGACGCCGGTCGTCGGGCGGTTGACTTTGGCCGCGTTCTTCCTCGTGCCCGCATGGCTCAAGATTTCCGGATTTTCGGCTACGGCTGAATTGATCGCGCTCAAGGGCGTGCCCGCTGCACGCTTCATGCTGGTGGTCGCCATTCTGGTGGAGGCCGTGGCAGGAGCAATGCTGGCACTTGGCTACAAGACGCGCATGGCGGCGCTGACGCTCTTTGCCTATGTGCTCGTGATCAACATCGTGATGCACGATTACTGGGAAGTGCGCGACAGCCTGGATGCCGCCTATGAGCTCCAGCTCTTCGTGAAAAATCTTGCCATTGCGGGCGCATTGCTGCTGCTGGCGGGCCTTGGGCCGGGGCCATTGTCGCTGGATGAGCGTGGCGGGAAACGCTGAGCGCGTTACCAGCCGCGGCCACCGCCGCCACCACCGCCACCGCCCGAGAAGCCGCCGCCACCGAAGCCCGAGGACTTGCCCGGCGGTGAAGACGATGAGGATACGGCGCTGTTGAGCGAACTTCCGATGGCGGACGCAAAAGTTGCCATCCGCATGTTGCGGAAATTGCGGCCCCCATACCAGGACGGATGGTAATTGTTCATGGCGTTGGGATCGGCAAGCCGCATCTCGCGCTCGAATGTCTCGCTCCATTCGTGTTCGACATCGAGTGCGAGCGCATAAGGCAGGTTCTTTTCGAAGAACTCCGGGGTCATCTTCGGCGGATTGAGGACGGCCCAACGCTGCTGCTCGGCGGTGCCGAGGAACATGCGGAAGCCGTCAACCTGATCGCGCAGTTTCTGGCCTGCCGGGGTCGGTGCCATCATCAGGCGGAAGAAGACGGCAATCGCGATGCCGGATGCCACAACAGCAACGATAGCCAGGATGAGCGGAAAACCTTCGGGCTGAAAAATGAAAATGCCCGCGATCATCGGCACCAGGAAGAGAAGACCAGCAGCAGCTGAACCCGAGTTCGACTTGAAATTGGCCGGTTCGTGGGTTGCCGCCAGTTTCTGGCGAAGGGCATTCGTGGCAGCCTGAAGCCGCGCATAGTTCTTGTTCTTCAATTCAAGCTCATTGCCGCCCGCAAACAAGGCGGTGACCGCCGCGCTCTCGGTCGCTGAAAGGCCATCGAGATCGTCGCTGAGGCGCACGAGCTTGTAGCTGGAGGAGAGAAGGCCTGTATCCTCCTCGATCTTCAGCTTGCCCTTTGTCGCCAGCGCCACGATGGTTGCAGCCAGCGCCTTGTTGTCGAAGCCCATGCGGCGCAGATAGCGCGCATCGGCGGGCGCAAAACCCTTGGGGGCTTCGAACAGGGGAATGATGGTGCCGTGGTCCGGGTCCTTGCCGACCTCAAGCCAGCGGCGGTAATAGAAGACGCCCAATCCGCCCGCGCCCATGAGGGCGATGCCGGCGCCAAGATTGTCCACGAGGAAGCGCCAGAGCTTGTAGAAAAAACCTGGCTCCGCGATTACGCCCTTGGGCCAGGCGACCGCGATGGTCAGCCCCTCGTTTGCGCGCAAGCCGCGTGTGGTGGTGGCTGTGACAATGCCAGGGCTTGTCTCGGCAATGGTCGCATTTTTCGCAACTGACCCTTGGGCTCCGGTAAAGACATCCAGCATGGTGCTGGAAGCGCCATTGGGCAGGCGGATGATGGCTTCGGCCTTCTCGATCTCGAAGATCCAGCCATTGCCCGTCACATTCCAGTAGAGCTCGTCGTGGTCAGCGAAAAAGCCCAGCTGGTCGGACGTGGTATAGGTCAGGACATATTCATGCTCGCCACGCGAGAGGAGCACGTCTTCAGCGCCGATGAAAATCTCGACGCCGTTTGAAACCGACTCGATGTGCCAAGGCTCTTCCTTGCCGTCCCGGGTGACAGATTCGAGATCAAAGCGCACCGTCACGCGCGTGCCGTCGCGGTCCTCGTATCTGGTCGGAAACTCGCGCACCAGGCCGCGCTTGATGCCGAGGCCATAGGCGTGGAAGCGGATCGTCTCCTTCACCGTCAGCGTGCCATCGGGGTTGATGGTGACATCCGACTGGAAGAACGAGATGCGCTCGCGACCGAATTCATTGACGCGCGATTGGGCATCCGCCGGAGGGGCGAGGAGCACAAGCACCATCATCGCCAGGAGAGAAATCAGGCGCATGAAAAATCCTCCGGTGGAAGCTGCGTTCAGCCGAACTTGACTTTCGGCGCCACGCGGTCGGCGGCATCTTCGATCTCGAAATATTGCGCGGTCTTGAAGCCGGTCAGGCCTGCAACGATGTTCGAGGGCACCGCCTGCACGATGTCGTTGTAGTTCCGCGCTGTGCCGTTGTAGTAGCGGCGCGAGAGGTTGATCTGCTCTTCCACCTCGGCCAGCTTGTTCTGCAGGTCGCGGAAATTCGCGTCGGCCTTGAGCTGGGGATAAGCCTCGGCGACCGCCATGATCTTGCCGATCATGGATGAAATCTGGCGCTCGACTGCTGCGCGTTCCTCGATGGAGGCAGGTGCGCCCTGGCTTGCGGCGCGCAGGCGCGTCACTTCCTCGAACGTGCCCTTTTCGTGGGTCGCATAGCCCTTCACCGTCTCGACAATGTTGGGGATGAGGTCGGCGCGGCGCTTCAATTGCGTTTCGATGCCGCTCCAGCCCTCGTGCACGAGGTTCCGGCTGCGCACCAGCTTGTTGTAGATCGTGATGCCGATCAGAAGCACGACGCCGACGACAACAAGAATGATGATGAGATTGGTATCCATCGTGGTCCCCGATTTGAAAGGCCGCAAGACGCGCCTTCCCGAAATATAGGGGCTTCGGGCGGTTGCGTCCATTGCCGCATGAGCGGGGGACGCTGCCCGCTTGAGGAAGTTTGGGCAGGGCGCCTGGTTCAGGAAGGTTGCGCGGGCAATTCCAGAAGAAGGCGCGCAAGCGTGAAGGGATTGAGCGGCGCCATGGCTTCGCCGATGAAGGGGCTTGAGGCGGCATGCGCGAAAGCAACTTTGACACTGGCTGCCGCATTGAGGGCTGCGCCATGGCGGCGGGCGCAATCCATGCGGGAGAGAATCATCCGCGTGACACCGATGCCGGCAAAGAGGGCCACGTGATCTTCAAGATCGGCGCAGCTTGAGGGTGTCACGAGCACCGGTTCGGCATTGGCGGCGCTCGCAAACCTTGCCAGTGCCCTGCGGTCGTCGGGCAGGAAGGGATTGATACCGGCCGTATCAATGATGCGCAGCGGGCCAGCTGCATCGGTGCCGGACAATTGCGACAGGGCATCGGCGTCTTCTGCGACAAGGACTTCCGTCCGGATCAGCCGGCCATAGGTTTCCAATTGGGCGCGGGCACCTGCGCGGTCTGGTCCGGCTGCAATCAACTGCACCTGGCGTCCCGACAGCACCGCACGGATGGCAAGGCGCGCGGCAACCGCCGATTTTCCGGCACCGGGCAAACCCACCAACATGACCGGGCGGGCGGGCGCCACTTCAATCGGCTCAAACGAAAGCCGGGTGTCGAGTGCGCGGGCAAGCGCGATCACGGGGCCTTCGCTGCTGCAGCTTTCGGCTTCCTGGACCAGCGAAGCGGCGATGGCAGGGGCGACGCCATGAAAGGCGAGCGTATTGGCCAAATGGTCAGGGCCGCCGATCCGGGGATGCGCGGCCTGTTGATTTTCTGCGCTATCCGCTATGGCCAGGGTCGCCAGCATCCGCTCGGCAAAGCTGCGGGCGGGATCAGCCGCGATGGCGGCGTTGGTGCGAGTTTCCCCATCCGGCGCACGTTCGGCTGCGGCGCGCACGATGGTGCCGCGCCGGGAGCGCTCGGACGAGAGAATGAGGGCATTGTCGCCCATCTCCGCGCGCATCTCGGCCAGAGCTTCGGCCATGGTCGGTGCCGTGAAATGCCGGATATGCATCCGCCTTCACCTCCCTTGCAGCTTCAGACCTGGCCCATCGGGCGCAGGCGTGCGGTCGGATGGACTTCGGATTGCGACATCACCACGGTTTGCGGGCGGAAGCGTTCGACAATCGCGCGCACGGCGCGGCGAATGCCGGGACTTGTGAGGAGCACGGGCGTTTCGCCGTCGAAGGCTGCGCCGTCAAAGGCCTTGCGCACGCCGGCGATGAATTCCTGCAGCTTTGACGGTGCCATGGCGAGCTGGCGGTCATCGCCCTGGCCGACAAGCGACTCGGCAAAGGATTGTTCCCATTGCGGCGACAAGGTGATGAGCGGCAGGAAGCCCTTGGCATTGGTATGCGAACGGCAGAGCGTGCGGGCAAGGCGCGCGCGCACGTGATCGGCAATGGCGCCGATGGAATTCGTCGCCCCTGCCGCTTCGGCGATCCCTTCGAGAATGGCCGGCAGATCGCGGATCGACACGCGCTCGGCGAGCAGCGCCTGAAGGACACGCTGGACTGTTGCCATGCTGGCATTGGCCGGGATGAGATCTTCCACCAGCTTCTTGTTCTCGGTGGGCAAATCATCAAGCAGCTTCTTCGTCTCCGCATAGGAGAGGAGCTCGGACATATTGTCTTTCAGGATCTCGGTCAGGTGCGTCGTCAGCACGGTTGCCGGATCAACGACCGTATAGCCGCGGAAGGACGCTTCATCGCGCAGCGACTCATCAATCCAGGTGGCGGCAAGGCCGAAGGCGGGTTCGGTCGTGCGCGTGCCGGGCAGTTCCACGTCGGCACCCTGCGGGTCCATCGCAAGCAGCGAGCCCGTGACGAGATCGCCGCGTCCGGCTTCGACCTCTTTCACCGAAATCACATAGGTGTTGGCGGGCAATTGCATGTTGTCGATGATGCGCACCGACGGCATGACAAAGCCGAGATCGGTTGCCAGCTGGCGACGCAGCGCCTTGATCTGGTCGGTCAGACGATGGCCCTTGGCATCATTGATGAGGGGCAAGAGACCATAACCCAGCTCGACCTTCAGCTGGTCGAGATGGAGGGTCGACGAGATCGGCTCCTCGACCACGGGCCTAACGGCCTCGGCGTCGGCCACACGTTTGGCGCTGTCGGCAGCGCGCGTGCGCGAGCGGGCGGCAACAAACGAGAGGTAGCCTGTAAGGAACGAGATGGGCAGGAACACGAGCATGGGAATGCCCGGCAGGAACGCCATGCCGAAAATCACGAAGGACGCAAGGCCCAGCGCCTGCGGATAGCCTGACAGCTGGCCGAAGAGCGCCTTCTCGGCGGCGCCTTCAACGCCTGCCTTGGCAACCATGAGGCCGGCTGCGGTCGAGACGATCAGCGCCGGGATCTGGCTGACAAGGCCGTCGCCGACCGTCAGGATCGTATAGGTCTCGGCGGCCGTGCCGAAGGGCAAGCCATGCTGGGCGACGCCGATGATGAGACCACCGATCACATTGATGAACGTGATGAGAAGGCCGGCAATCGCATCGCCGCGCACGAATTTCGAGGCACCATCCATGGCGCCGAAGAAGTTCGACTCCTCCTCCAGCTGCTTGCGGCGGGTGCGGGCTTCCTTTTCGTCGATGAGACCGGCGGAGAGGTCGGCGTCGATCGCCATCTGCTTGCCGGGCATCGCATCAAGGGTGAAGCGTGCGGAGACTTCCGCAATGCGGCCCGCGCCCTTGGTGATGACGACAAAGTTCACGATGATGAGGATCGCAAAGACAATAATGCCGATGACGAAATTGCCCTGCATCAGGAGATTGCCGAACGCCTCGATGACGTGACCGGCGGCATCGGTGCCTTCATGGCCATTGCCGAGGATGAGGCGGGTGGAGGCCAGGTTGAGCGCGACGCGCAGCATCGTCGAGATGACGAGGATGGTCGGGAACGACGAAAGCTCCAGCGGTTTCCGGATGAACAGGACGGTCATCAGGATCAGGACGGACAGTGTGAACGAGATCGCCAGCGCGCCGTCCAGCAGGAACGTCGGCATCGGCAGCAGGAAGATCAGCAGGATGCCGAGAATGCCGAACGGCAACAGCAATTCGCCCGAGCGCAGCGAGCCTGTGACGCCACTGATGATGCCTGCTGCCGTGTTGCGGCTGGTTGACACGTCACTCATCGTTCACACGCTTTCTGCGTCAGGAGAATGTCACGTTCAGGCGGCGGTATAGGCGTTGGGCAGCGGCAGATGCGGTCCCTGCAGGTTCTGGGGCAGGGCAATGCGCACACCGGCGGCGCTGTATTCCTTGAGCTTGTTGCGCAAGGTGCGGATCGAGATGCCGAGGATGTTGGCCGCATGTGTGCGGTTGCCCAGGCAATGATCGAGCGTCTGGAGGATCAGGTCGCGCTCCATATCGGCAACCGTGCGTCCCACCATGCCGTGTGCGACGGCGCCCGCCGCCGCTGCCGCCTGGATGACGGTTTCCGGCGTGCGCGACGCAACCAGGTTCTGGGACAGGGAGCCGTCCGGCAGGCGGATGGCGTCCGGCGTGATCTCGCCACCGGTTGCAAGCAGTACGGCGCGATGCATCGTGTTCTCAAGCTCGCGCACATTGCCGCGCCAGGTGTGTGACAGCAGCGTCTGGCGCGCTGCATCGTTGATCTCGCGGAAGGCGACGCCGTTGACGACCGCATATTTCTTGGCAAAGAAGCGGGCCAGTGCGATCACGTCCGCCGGACGCTCGCGCAAGGCGGGCAGGCGCAGATTGACGACGTTGAGACGATAAAGAAGGTCCTCGCGGAATGTGCCCGCCTTGACCGCTTCGGCCAGATCGCGGTTCGAGGTGGCGATCACGCGGATATTGACCTTGACGGGCTTGGTGCCGCCCACGCGGTCGATCTCGCGCTCCTGCAGCGCACGCAGGAGCTTGGCTTGCAGGCGCACGTCCATTTCCGAGATTTCGTCGAGGAGCAGCGTGCCGCCATCCGCCTCTTCGAACTTGCCGACGCGGCGGGCGATGGCGCCGGTGAAGGCGCCCTTCTCGTGACCGAAAAGTTCGCTCTCGAGCAGGTTTTCGGGGATCGCCGCGCAATTCACCGAGATGAAAGGCTTGTCGGCGCGCTTTGACTTGCGGTGGACATGGCGGGCAAGCACTTCCTTGCCTGAACCGGATTCACCGGTGATGAGGATGGAGGCATCCGAGCCCGCCACCTGGTCGGCCAGCGTCAGGACCTTTTCCATCGCCTTGTCTTCGACGATGAGCGTGTGGCTGTCATCTGCCACGGCGGCAAGGACGGCGGCGATCAGCTCGGCATCGGGGGGGAGCGGGATATATTCCTTGGCGCCGGCGCGGATCGCATCGACGGCGGCGCGGGCATCCGTGCCGATGCCGCAGGCGACAACCGGAATGTGGATGCGCTCGGCCGTCAGGCGTTCCACCAGCTGGGCGATGTCCTGGCCGACATCGACCATGAGCAGATCGGCGCCGCGCCCGGCGCGCAGTTCGCCCATGGCTGCTTCGATGTTCAGCGTGTGCACGACCTTGGCGCCGCGATCCATCGCGATCTTGGTGGCCGCGCCGATCTGGCCGTTCAGGGCACCGACAATCATGAGACGCATGGTTTACTCTCCCTCAGGCCCAAGGCGCTGCCTTGCGCGAAATCCGGTTCAGTCCTGTTCAGTGCCAGTTCAATTCTGTCCGCCCTTGACGATTTCGGTCATGGTCACGCCGAGGCGCTCTTCCACGAGCACGACCTCGCCGCGCGCCACGAGGCGGTTGTTGACGAAAATGTCGATGGCTTCACCGACCTTGCGGTCGAGTTCCACGATGGTGCCGCGCCCGAGTTTCAGGAGGTCGCTCACTTCCATCGTCGTCTTGCCGAGGACGGCCGAGACATGGACCGGCACATCGAACACCGCTTCAAGGTCGGCAGCATTGCGCTGCACGGCCGGTTCGGAGCCGCCGGTGTCGTCATCCTGTCCCTGCGGCTGGTGGCCGAGATCGGGCAGGTCGATGTCGTCTTTGGACGTCATGTCACGCTTCCTTCGCTTGAACCTGTTTCCTGCGCGGCATCGTGGGCAAGAGCCGCACGAATGGCGCCGTCGATTGCTTCAAATGAACGCTCAAGGCCGCCATCCGCCCATTCGATGCGGCAATTGCCGGCTGCAAAGCCCGCTTCACCGATGATGACGACCCGGCCGGCAAATCCATGCTCAAGTGCGATCCGCGCGACGGCATCCTTGAGCAGCACAACGGCTGCGGGATCGGCGCGCACAACGATGCGCGGCTCCTGCGGCACCATGGCGAGTGCCTGGCCGATCACGGCTTCGATCGTGCTTGCGGGCAGGGCGGCCAAGGCCGCTTCGGCAAGCTTGCGCGCGATGGCATGGGCGAGTGCGGCCGATTCCTTGCGGTGATGTTCGATGGCCGCATCGAGGCTGGTCAGCACCTGCATGATTGCTTCCGCGATCCGGCCAATGGCCATCGCCTGTGCCTGGGCGGCTTTGACTTCCATGCTCTGGGTGCCGGCGAGGTAGGCATCCGCCTTCGCCTTCTCGACTTCCTCGAGCGGCACGGCACGGCGCACACGCGGCTGCGGCTTGGCATCCGGGGTGCTGAAATCCGTATCGAAGAGGAAGCGGTTGGTGTTCATGGTCGTATCGCGCCTCAATAGACCAGCTCGTCGTCGCTCTTGTTGCCGGCGAGCATGATCTCGCCCTTGGCCGCAAGATCCTTGGCGATGTTGACCATTCCCATCTGGGCCTCTTCGACATCACGCAGGCGGACGGGACCCATGCCTTCCATGTCCTCGCGCAGGATCTTGCCTGCGCGCTCAGACATGTTGGAGAAGAACATGTCACGCAGCGTGTCGGACGCGCCCTTGAGGGCGAAGCCGAGCTTTCCCTTGTCGATGGAGCGCAGAAGCGTCTGGATCGAGCCGGGATCGAGCTTGCCGAGATCCTCGAAGGTGAACATCAGCGACTTGATGCGTTCGGCGGCCTCGCGGTTGCGCTCTTCCAGGGCTGTCAGGAAGCGGCCTTCGGTCTGGCGGTCGAAATTGTTGAAGATGTCGGCCATCATCTCGTGGCTGTCGCGCTTCGACGTGCGGGCGAGGTTTGACATGAACTCGACGCGCAGCGTCTGTTCGACCTTGTCGAGAATGTCCTTCTGCACCGATTCCATGCGCAGCATGCGGGTGACGACTTCAAGCGCGAAGTCTTCCGGCAGGGCGCCGAGCACGCGGGCAGCGTGTTCCGACTTGATCTTGGAAAGGACGACGGCAACGGTCTGCGGATATTCGTTCTTGAGATAGGAGGCGAGCACGGCCTCATTCACGTTGCCGAGCTTGTCCCACATCGTACGGCCGGCGGGACCGCGGATTTCCTCCATTACGGTGCTGACGCGTTCACCGGGAAGAAAGCGCTGCAGGAGGCGTTCGGTTGAATCGAACGTACCCAGGAGGCTTCCGGTCGAGGAGAGCTGCGAGACGAACTCGACCAGCAGCTTTTCCACCGCAGAGGCACCGACGGTGCCGAGATTGGCCATGATCTGCGAGACTTCCTTGACTTCCTCGTCGTCAAGAAGTTTCCAGATGGATGCGCCATGCTCCTCGCCAAGCGCGAGCAGGACGACAGCGGCCTTTTCCGGGCCGGTCAATCCGCGCACGTCGTCCTTGGCAGCACTCTTTGATTTACCGGCCATGTTCAACCTCAGGCAGACTCATGCAGCCACTGGCGCATGATCGAGACAGCTTCTTCCGGATGGCGGCCGACGATTTCGCCGACTTTCTTGACAGAGGATTCCTTCACCTGGCCATTGATGCGGTCGATGTCGATCATCGACTCGGGCCGGCTGGGCGCGGGAAGTGCCATGGTGCCGCCGCCGGAGGCCGCCATGGCCTCGGCCTGGCCGGGGCCAGCAAGCTGCGGCTGCGCGCCAGGCCCGGTCAGCATCGGCGTACCGGTTCCCGCATGCATGGTCACGGGTGCAAGAAGCCGTGAAATCATCGGGCGGAAGACGAGAAAAATGCCCATGATGGTCAGGACTGCCAGCACGGCGAGTTCAACGAGCTTCATCGTCTCGGCGGGGCCAAGGCCCAGGAAGGGCTCTTCCTCGGCTGGCGGCAGCTCAAACGCTTCTTCCTGTGCGAAGGGGAGGTTGGCCACTTCCAGCGTGTCGCCGCGCTTGTCGTCATAGCCGACCGCGGATCGCACGAGGGCCGTAATCTTCGCCATTTCGTCTTCCGATCTCGGCGCGTAGGTGCGCGTACCGTCCTCGGCCGTCGTGTAGCTGCCATCGACGACAACCGCGACCGAGATGCGGCGGATGACACCGCCCTCAATCATCTGGGTCTCGCGGGTGCTCGAAATTTCGTAGTTGGTGGTTTCGGTTGTCGCGCTGGCGTTATCCGTTGGTGCTGATGCATCGCCGCCTTCGGCATCCGGCAGATCGGTCGAAACGGAGACAGCGCCGCCAGAAGCCCCATCGGAGCTGGTGGTGTCGGAGCTTTGCGTCGAGGTCGAGCGCACGACCTGGCCTTCGGGGTCAAAGCGCACCGTCTCGCGGGTGGAGCGGTTGTAGTCGATGTCGGCAAAGACCTGCACGCGGGCGCGTCCGGGTCCGACGATGGACGAGACAATCGTCTCGACCTGCGCGCGCATGCGCTCTTCGACGGCAGATGTCCGTGCGTCATAGGCGGCGGAACCGGAGGCATCGTCGGTACCCTGGCCACCGGCCAGAAGCTGGCCTTTTTCATCCACCACCGACACGCGCGCGGGAGTGAGGCCGCTGACAGCCGATGCGACAAGGTTCTGGATCGCTGCGACCTGCTCGGGCGAGATGCGGTTGCCGCGCGGACGCAAGACGATGGAGGCGGTCGGCTCGGCACGCTCGCGCGCAAAGAGCTCACGCTCGGGGATCACAAGGTGCACGCGGGCCTGGTCAATGGCATCAAGCGAGCGGATGGTGCGGGCAAGCTCGCCTTCAAGCGCGCGCAGGCGGTTCACGTTCTGCAGGAAGTTCGATGCGCCCAGCGCATCCGTGTCGTCAAAAATTTCATAGCCGACCGAGCCGCCGGCAGGCAGGCCAGCGCCGGCAAGGTCCATGCGCAGGCGCAGCGCCTTGTCTTCGGGCACGAGGATCGTCGTGCCATCGCCTTCGAGTTCGAAGGGAACGCCGAGCGTTTCCAGGCGGGCGACGATCTCGGCACTGTCGCGCGGATCAAGGCCGGCAAAGAGCAGCGACATCGCGGGCTTGGTGATGCTGGCGAAGAGATAGAAGAAAATCCCCGCCACGGCGAGGACGACGCCGCCAAGCACGGCAAGCCGCGCGGTTCCGAATGACTTCACGAATTCAGGCACGGGATGCCCCCTTCAAAACCTGCGGGGTGAGCGCGCGCGATCCGCACGTCATTCGCCCCTGCTAGGCAAGTTTTTCCCATGCCAGCGTAAATGGCTGCTTAACGGCAGGGGCCCTGCGGGGGCGAAATGCGAAAACGCCCGGCGTTAACCGGGCGTTTACGAACAGGATAAAATCCGTATACGGACGAAATCAGTTCCGGTATTGCTGGATGCGCGTGGTGCGCAGGCCGGCAAGGCCATGGCGGTCGATGGCGCGCTGCCAGGCGAGGAATTCCTCGACCGTCAGCGTGTAGCGGTTGCAGGCTTCCTCAAGGCTGAGAAGGCCGCCGCGCACGGCAGCAACCACTTCGGCCTTGCGGCGGATGACCCAGCGCTTGGTCGCAGGGGGCGGCAGATCGGCAATGGTCAAAGGGCTGCCGTCGGGCCCGATGACGTAATTTGCTCTGCCGTGTCGTTCTTCAGCCATGACTTTCACTCAGCTCTCGCTAGAAACCGGAACGCAGCCTCGATGGACAGACGATAGGCTTCCCGCACTAATGCGCGGCTAAGCAGCAAGGTAAATTTCCACTGAATACAAAGCGTTAGATGAGGTTTTGGCGGCCAAAACGTGCCATTTCAGGTCACATCGGCTTCATTCAGGCCGCCATCGTTCCTCAGCGCTTGATCCTCAGCATTTCTTCGAGCATCTGGTCGGCAGTCGAGATGATGCGCGTTGCCGCCGAGTATGCCCGCTGGGTGGTGATGAGGTCGGTGAACTCCTTGGCGAGATCGACCGTCGAGCTTTCGAGTGATGACGCCGCAATCGAACCCGCGCCGCCGACATTCGCCTCAAGGAACGAGGCGACGCCGGAATCATCCGTCGCGCGATAGGCGTTGCCATTGACGGCGGCAAGGCCGTTCGGGTTCTGGAAGTTCGCGATCGGCAGCTTGAACACGCTGCGCTCGACGCCGTTGTCGAAGAGCGCGGTCACAAAGCCGTCGTCATCGACCTTCACGCCGATCAGGCCGCCGAAGAGCGCGCCATCGACCGTGCTGGAAAGCAGCGTCGATGCGCTGTCATACTGGGTGAAACCTGTCGGCTGGCCCGGCGTGCCGAAATCGAGATCAACCGTCTGGGCCGAAAGCCCCGACGAGACATCCCACGGAATGGTGATCGAAGCCGCCGCTGCCGGCGTTGCCAGTGTGCCGTCCGTGTTGAAAGTCAGCGTGCCGGTGGCAACGGGGTTGTTGGCGGCACCGCCGATATTGGCGACATTGCCGTCATAGATCACTTCGTACTGCCAGGTGTTGGCGGCCGTCTTCACGAAGGCGACGCGCAGGGGCTGGGTGCCCCCCTGGCTGTCAAAGATCTCCAGCGTGCGCTGGAAGTCCGGTTCCACCGTTCCCGCATTCATGTCACCGGCGGCATAGACCGCCTCGATGTCCTCGCTCGACTGGAGGTTCACACGCAGGTCGATGTTCTGGGTCGCCTGTGCGGTGCCAGACAATTCGTTCAGGTTGATCGGCTCAAGGTCGGCACGGTTGGTCGGCACTTCACCATTGGCGTCAAGACGCCAGCCCTGGAGATAGTAGCCTGCCGAGTTCTTGAGGAAGCCTGACGCATCCGTCGTGAACGAGCCCGCGCGCGTATAAAGGAGATCGCTGCCCGAAAGGCCCGCGTCCGGTGTCGCAGTCACGATGAAGAAGCCCGAGCCGCTGATCGCAAGATCAGTCGCGGACTCTGTCGACTGCAACAGTCCCTGACGGTTGACCATTGCCTGGGGCTCCGCGCGGACGCCGCCCGAGGAGAAGGAGCCTGCCGAGGTCTGGGTCGCCAGAAGCGTCGAGAACTGGGTGTTGGCGGCCTTGTAGCCGACCGTGTTCACGTTCGCGATGTTGTTGGACGAGACGCCCAGCGCGCGGCTGTTGGCGGCAAGGCTGGAGACACCGGTGAAGAGTGCGCCGTAGAGACTCATGGGAATTGCTCCGTTTCGTTTGTCGTCGTTGCGCCGTTGCGGCCTTCAGGTCCGGTCAGGCGATGCTTTTTGATGCGGGTGTTCTCTCCCGCCTTGTCCGGTTCAGATGGAGGATGCGGGATCAATGACGCTGGTCACTTTCGACATCGGCAATCCGATGCCATTGACGTTGAGGATCGGATCGGTGCCGACAAAATCAACGGCGCTGACGCGGCCGCGGATCATCGGCGTGATCGTCACGGCCGAGCCATCAGCGGCACGGCCGGTTGCCGAAATCGAGTAGACGCCATCGGGCATCGGGTTGCCGCGGCTGTCATTGCCATCCCAGCGGAAGCCGTTGATGCCGGGCGTCGCTGCACCATCGGCGGCATAGACGACGCGGCCATTGGCATCGCGCACCAGGATCGCCACTTCGGTGGCACCGGCGGGAACGCCGTAGTGCCATGTCGCTTCGCCCTCCGAGAGACGCGCCGTGTTGCCGGGGCCGGCAACGTCCTTGCCGACATAAGACACGGCGAGGCCCGCTGCGCCCTGCTGCTGCATGGCGATGAGGGTTTCGAGGTTCTTGTTGGTGTTGATCTGCTGTTCGACGCCCGAGTACTGCACCAGCTGGCGCGTGAACTCGGCCGTGTCGGTCGGCTCGAGCGGATCCTGGTTCTGCAGCTGCGCGGTCAGGAGCGTCAGGAACGTGTCGAAATTGGCCGTGAGCGAGGAACCGGCCCGGGTCGTCTGGCTGGCGGCTGCGCCTGAAAGGGCTGAGATGTCCATGATGCGGGTTCCGTTTCTTCAGATCGAGATATCAAGTGCACGCAGGCGGTGTGTCGGCGTCGTGGCTGTCTCAATTTCCTCAGCCAGCGTGCGCTGCACCGGGCCAAAGCCCTGTTCGCGCAAGAGGGCGTGCATCTCGCGGCCGTTGGCTGCGCCGTTGCGGCCACCGTCGAGCGAGAAGGAAAGACCATTGCCGGCAAGATCGACGCCAGCCTCACGCATCATGCGCATGAGCTCGGGGGCGTCTCGCCGCAGCAACTCAACCGCTTCGGCGCGGTCAGCCGAAAGGGCCGCGTTCATCTGGCCATCGGCATTGAAGGACAACCGCACATTGATTGAGCCCATCTCCGGCGGATCAAGGCGGATGTCGAAGACGCGGCGTCCAGCTTCCATGCGCGCGGCAATGCGCGCGGACAATTCGGCAAGGACGGCAGCCTGAGGTGCGTCACGCAAGGGCGCCATGTTGATGGGTGCGTCCGCGGCTGCCGGATTGCCTGCTGCAGCCAATATGCCTTGCGGGGCGCCTTGCGGGGCAACCGGCGATGACGCGCTGGTGTCCGTTGCGCCCGGCGCGCCGACCGGCAGCGCGGCAGCCGATTGGGCGGCGGCAGCGACTTCGTGTGCGCGTGCGCGGGCGCCATCGATCAGCTGGGACGCTGCTTCTGTCGCGCGGGCGGCAGATGCGCCCGTTTGCGGGCGGCTATCAGCGACCATGTCACCATGGGACCGCGCGTCGTTCATGGCGCGGGCAGCGCCCTTGTCGGCGCGGGGTTCCGCTGCCGGACGTGGTGTACGCGGCGTTGGCTGGGTGATGTCTGCATCACCATGCTTGGGTGTTGCCTCCATGCCTGGTTCAACACCGGTGCGGCGAAGACCCTCGGCCTTGAGGATGATCCTGATCTCGTCGCTGTTCTTGCCCTCGGCGTGAAGCTCGCGGATGCGCTGGTCGCGCGGCGAGAGATTTCCCGAAGCCATAAGCGCCTGCAGCGCCTGCGGATCGCTGACGGTCTCTTTCCATTTCGCGGCGCGCTCAGGGGAAACAACCGGGCCATTGGCATGAGGCACGAATTGCGCGCGCGTCACCCCGGGGTGCTCATTTCCTGTCACGGGCTCCGGCGTCGTGGTGCCCGCGTTCGTGATGCCTGCAATCTTGCGGCCGGCGATGCGTTCGCCGGATTTGGGCGCGATGGTTGTCGCTTGCGTGCCGTCACCCACTTCACCGTTGGGCTGAGGTGCGGCCTTTGACGCGCGCATGGCAGCGTTGCCATCGGCCTTCGCCTTGCGGGCGGCGGGTCGCGTTTCACCTGGACCGGCGAGTGCAGCATTCACTTCACCGCCAAAGGCCTCGGCCTGCGGCTGATTGGAGGCGCCTGCCTTCAACGCTGTCTTGAGAGCTGCGAGTTTCGCTGCGGCTCCAGCCTGCGTGATCGCAAGCGCACCGGCAGCACCTTGCGGTTTTGCCTGAGCGTTCGGATTGATCGTGCGCATGACAGAGGGATTCATTCGCAGGTGCTCTCTCGTATTGCCCGATTGACCGGGCAAGCAGGCGTCATTCGTCCGGCCAATGGAAAGCAAGGCGCGGGCCAGTCTCCAAAGCGCTGATTCCTGCGGCTGGAGGCGTCGCGCATGCAGGCGTGCGCGGCAAAAAGTGTCGTGTGCGGCAGAAAACGCCCGGCCACGAAAGAGTTCAAGGACTGGCATTGGCATTGCATTCACCATCGCACGGAGCGCGAGGGACGGAATCTGTCCGCACCATGCAGCTCCACCTGAAAGGCAATGCGATGGCCAGCAAAACACTGGACTTCATGCATGGATCAGAAGGCGGCAGCGCTTGCGCGCGGTCGGCAATATCTGCCGTGCGCGCCGCCATGCGGCAAAGCCTTCCTGCTTTCCTGCCACATGGAAGGGGCTTTTGAGCCATGTCCATCAATTCAGTCATGAACAGCGGGCTGACCGCGCTGCAGACCAGCCAGGCAGCGCTGCGCACCACATCGTCCAACATCGCGAATGTGAATACAGAGGGCTATCACCGTCGCGAGGTGCAGTTCGGAACGCAGGTTGCGGGCGGCCAGCTTGCCGGCGTTGATATCGCCGAGATGCAGCGGGTGGTTGACCAGTTCCTCTCGCGTGAATCGATGGCGATCACGACGGAAAGCGGCGAAGCCGACATCGTGGCCAGCTATCTCGACCGGCTTGAGGCCTATCTGGGCGCGCCGGACAGTGACGCGATGCTTGCGGCACGCGTCTCCAGCCTGATGGGCGCGATCTCGCAGGCGTCGATCGACCCCGCGTCTTCCGTGCGCAAGGCGGCGGTCCTCTCGGCATTCAACGCCTTTGCCGACACGGTTGCCCGTCTTTCGGACGCGATGCAGGACATGCGCACCCAGACTGACAGCGAGATCGGTGGTGCGGTTGCGCACATCAATACGCTGATTGCGCAGATCGCCGACCTCAATCCCAAGATCCAGCGTGAACTCCTGAACGGCAATTCGGCAACGGGCCTGCTTGACCAGCGCGATGCGGCGATTGCCGAACTTTCCACCTATCTCGACATCCGGACGCTGACGCAGGAGAACGGCAAGGTTTACATCTCCACGACCAGCGGATTGTCGCTTGTGGGCGAGACGGTTGCGGAACTGAGCTATGTTCCCAATGGCGGTGTGCGCCCATCGACGTTCTTTGACGAGATCATGGTCCAGCGCAAGGCGATCACGTCCGGCGCATTGGTTGGCCCGCCGCTTCCGCTTGAGGGCGAGGTGCGTGAAGGCAAGCTGCGCGGCCTCATCGACCTTCGTTCGACCATCATTCCGAACCTCGCAGACCAGCTTGGCGCCATGGCCTCGGCCTTTGCCGACGCCATCAATGCCGCACATAATGACCAATCCACGGTTCCCGCGCCTGCGTCGCTGACCGGCCGAAACACGGGGCTTCTGGCCAGTGACGCGCTCAATTTCTCGGGCGTCACCAATCTTGCCGTCACTGCACCTGACGGAACGCTGGTGCGGCGCATCGAAGTTGACTTCGATGCCGGCACTTACTCGGTCGATGGCGGACCCGCGATCGGCTTTGTCCCGACGCTTGGAAATTTTGTCGCCGACATGAATACGGCACTGGCCGGTGTGGGCGCGATGTCGTTCACCGATGGCGTGATGAATGTGTCGGCCAGCGGCGGCAATGGCGTTGCATTCGCACAGGATTCCGCCAATCCATCTTCGCGCGGCGGGCGCGGGCTCGCGCATTTCTTCGGCATGAATGACATTTTGGTCGCCGATGCGCCGTCGCATTTCCAGGTGAGTCCGGTTGCGACGGACGCGCACGGCTTCACGCCCGGCTCGACGGCTGATTTTGCGATCCGCGACGAGTCCGGTCGCCTGGTGCGCAGTTTCACGCTGACGGTCGGCGGTGCGTCGATCGGTGACATCATCAGCGATCTCAACACCCAGGCAGGCAGCTATGGCAGCTTTGCCATCGGGGCGGACGGAACCCTGGCTTTCACGCCCTCCAGCACGTCATCCGGCTGGAAGCTCGAGATTGATACCGATACGACCGAGCGGGGGACGACAGGCGTTTCCTTGTCGTCGCTTTTCGGCCTTGGAGCGCGCTTCGGCATGGAGCAGGCAAGCGGCATGCGGGTGCGCGACAACATCGCAGCCAACTCCCAGCTGATCAGCTTTGCCAAAGTCGACCTTTCGGCGGCGACCGTGCCCGGCGATCTGGTGCTGGCGCAGGGTGACAATCGCGGCGCGGTTGCGCTCGCTGCGGTCGAAGAGACGCCGCGCCAGATACGTGCGGCAGGCTTTCTGGCCGCGCGCAATGCGTCGCCCGGCGAATATGCGGCGACGCTTCTTGCCGACATCGGCCGCCGTTCTGCCGAGGCCGAAAGCCGCGCGGGTGACCGTCAGGCCCTGTCGTCGGAAATCAAGGCGAAAGCGTCGTCGAGTGAAGGCGTCAATCTCGACGAGGAACTCGCCAACATGATGATCTACCAGCAATCCTACAATGCGGGCGCGCGCCTGATCACGGCGGCGCAACGCATGTTTGATGCACTGCTTGAAGCCGTGAACTGAGGGCAATGGCCATGGACCGCATTTCGACCGCAACACAAAGCAGCGCGCTTCTTTCCGAACTGATGCGCGCACAGCGCACGCAATTCGAGGCGCAGCGCGAGGTCTCGACCGGCAAGGCCGTGCATGAGTTTTCCGACATGCCGGGAAAGGCCGGTGTGCTTCTGGCCGCGCGGCGCGCTGACGCGCGCACCGAAGAATATGCGTCGCTGGCAGGCGAGATGAAATCGCGCCTCGACGTGCAGGATGCGCATATCTCGCGCGTGGCAGAAGAGGCACAAGGATTGCGGCAGGTGCTGTTGCAGGCCATCGCGCAGGAGGATCCGACAGCCCTGATGTCGCGGGTCGAAGCCGCTTACCGCGCGGTCCAGTCGGTCCTCAACGCGCGGGTCGACGGCAAATATCTTTATGGCGGCACGCGCACGGATGTGGCGCCGGTCAATGCGGACACCTTGACGGACCTTCAGGCGCTTCCGGCTGTTGCGGATGCCTTCGACAACAACGCCGTAAAGCCGGCGGGCCGCATCGACGACAACCAGACGGTCGAGTATGGCGTTCTTGCCTCTGAACTTGGCACAGAGCTATTCGGTATTCTGCGCGCCTTGGCGGATTTCAACGCTGGTCCCAGCGGACCTTTCAGCGACCCGATGACCGCTGCACAGCTTGCCGAGCTTCGCACGCAGGCCGGGGCGCTGGAGACGGCGGCGGCCAATCTTGAGCAGATCACTGCCGAGAACGGCATCCACTATCAGGAAGCCGAAGCCGCGATCGCGCGCCATGGCGACAGCCGCGTCTATCTCAAGGGCGTCATCTCCGACATCGAGGACGTCGATCTTGCCCAAGCGGTGGCCAAGCTCAACCAGGCGCAGGTCTCGGTTGAGGCGTCTGCCAAGGTCTTTTCGATGATCCAGAACCTGACCCTCCTCGACTTTATGCGCTGATTTCGGCGGGTTCGGCGGGTGCGCGTGGCGCGCCGCCTTGCCTTTTGCGGGTCACTTCCGCTATGCGCTCGCCATGGAAGCGCTTCTGCCGATCATTGACCTTGACCTGCCCGGCGACCCCGCCACGCACCGCGTGGTCGTGGCCATGTCGGGCGGCGTGGATTCATCGGTGGCAGCTGCCCTTGTGGCCCATGCCGGTTACGAAACCATCGGCATTACGCTCCAGCTCTACGACCATGGTGCCGCCATCAAGCGCAAGGGCGCGTGCTGTGCGGGCGAGGATGTGGGCGATGCGCGCGCGGTGGCGGCTCGGCTCGGCATTCCGCATTATGTGCTTGACTATGAGTCACGTTTTCGCGCGGCCGTGATCGATGACTTTGCCGATTCCTATGCGCGCGGCGAAACGCCGGTGCCCTGCATCCGCTGCAATGAGAAAGTGAAGTTCGCAGACCTTCTGGTGGCGGCGCGCGAGCTTGGCGCTTCGGCGCTCGTGACCGGTCACTATGTCCAGCGCGTGAACGCGGGCGGGCGGATCGAGCTGCGAGCGGCGCACGATCTTTCGCGCGACCAGAGCTATTTCCTTTTTGCGACCACGCCAGCGCAGCTTTCGTTCGTGCGTTTTCCGCTCGGTGGCTATCCCAAGGATGCTGTGCGGCGCATGGCGTCGGACCTTGGACTTGTGACGGCTGCAAAGCCCGACAGCCAGGACATCTGCTTCGTGCCGCAGGGCCGCTATGCCGAGCTTGTTGCCAAGCTTCGCCCCGAGACCAATGCGCCGGGCGAGATCGTCCATCTGGATGGCCGCGTTCTTGGCCGCCACGAGGGCGTGATCCATTTCACGGTGGGCCAGCGGCGCGGGCTCAACATCGCGGCGCCTGATCCCCTGTTTGTCGTCGCCATTGATGCGCGGGCGCGGCGGGTGATTGTGGGTCCACGTGCGGCGCTCAAGGTCTCGTCATTCAGGCTCAATGGTGTCAACTGGCTGGGGGACGCGCCCCTGGGGCCCCAGCCGGTCGAAGTGTACGCCAAGGTCCGCTCCATGCGGCCACCGGTTCCGGCGTCGATCCGCGCCTGCGATGCGGGCGATGGAGAAAATGGGGCCGAGATCATCATCGCGGGCGGCGAGGAGGGCGTGGCGCCCGGTCAGGCTTGCGTCCTTTACGCGTCTGCAGAACCCGGTGCGCGGGTCCTGGGCGGTGGCTGGATTGCACGGCGGCAAGCGGCGCTGTTGACGGCAGCACCCGAGCCCGCGCAAGTGCTGGCCACATCTTGAAAAACCGGCTTTCCGGCTTGGCTTGACAGGCCGGGGGGACGGTCTTACACCGCCCCGCGCTGCGGGAAACCACGTCTTGCGGCAGCCGGGCGGGCAAAACCGGGTTCATTTCGTCCAGCATCGGCAAGTGGCAGCGTAGCTCAGTGGTAGAGCAGGGGAATCATAATCCCTTGGTCGGGGGTTCAAATCCCTCCGCTGCTACCATTTCCGGTTTGCGATGCCTTGCGTTTCTGGCCGGGGCGGGAAATGCCCTTCGCCCATCCCCTGGTTCCTTCTTTACCTGCGCCGGATTTGTAACTAAAATCAGTTACAGATGGAGGTGCTGCCCCCTTGTCCCGCATCGAGAAGCTGATCGCCCGCTTCAGGACGTGTCCGGCCGACTTTTCGTGGGTCGAGCTGCAGCGGCTGCTCCAGCATCTTGGCTACACCGAATGGCGCGGTTCGGGCTCCCGCCGGAAGTTCGCGGGCAAGAACCTGCCGACCTTGTTCCTGCACGAGCCGCATCCATCGCGGATCGTCAAAGTCTATGCGATCAGGGCGATCAAGGCCGCCCTTGAGAATGAGGGATTGATATGACGCTGCTTGAGCACAAGGGTTACACCGGCACCGCTGAACTCAGCGTCGAGGACGGCGTCTTTGCCGGCAAGATCGCCTTCATCCGGGACGTCGTGACGTTCGAGAGTGGCACCGCCGCCGGCCTCATGAGGGCATTCAGGGAGGCGGTTGACGCCTATCTTGCGGATTGCGCCAAGAGCGGCAAGGTTGCCGACAAGCCGTTCAAGGGCCAATTCAATGTCAGGACCAGCCCGAATGTGCACCGCGCTTATGCCATGCTCGCGGCCGAGCGCGGTGTTTCCTTCAATGAGGCCGTCGCAGGCGCGCTTGAAGCGGGGCTTGCAGGCAGCGTGAAACGCAAGGCAGGCGCGTCCGCGCGCCGCTAACACGGGGTCACATTCATATGACATCTGCCCGCGTCCTCGACGCCGCCGCGCTCAGGCATCTGCGCTTCATCGACAAGCGCGTGCAATGGCTGTCGTGCTGGACCATCCATCACGCCAACCACATCCGCGAAAGCCGCGACGGGTTGAAGGTCGGCGGGCACCAGGCGTCATGCGCGTCGATGAACGCGATCATGACTGCGCTCTATTTCCACACGCTGCGACCGGTGGACCGGGTGGCGGTCAAGCCGCATGGCAGCCCGGTGTTCCATGCGATCCAGTATCTCTATGGCCGCCAGACACGTGATCAGCTTGAACGGTTCCGGGCACTGGGCGGCGCGCAATCCTATCCCTCGCGCACGAAGGACAAGGATGACGTCGATTTCTCCACCGGCTCCGTCGGCATGGGCGTAGCGGTCACGGCCTTTGCCTCGCTTGCGCAAGACTGGCTGCGCGGCAAGGACATGATCGCTGACGGTGCCATGGGCCGCATGATCGCTGTCCTGGGTGATGCCGAACTTGACGAAGGCAACATCTATGAGGCGCTGCTTGAAAGCTACAAGCACGACATGCGCAATCTTTGGTGGATTGTTGACTACAACCGCCAGAGCCTGGATGCGATCGCCACCGAACGCATGTTCGGTGCGTTTGACCAGATGTTCGGTGCGGCGGGATGGGATGTCGTTTTCCTCAAATACGGCAAGGCGCAGCGCGAGATGTTTGCGCGGCCCGGCGGCGACGTGCTCAAGGCTTGGATCGATTCCTGTCCGAATGCCGATTATGCCGCGCTGACCTATCAAGGCGGTGCCGCCTGGCGCAAAAGACTGAAGGCCGACATCGACAACGCCAAGACCTTGGCCCTTGTCGCAGGGATGGACGATGCGGCGCTGGCCGACCTGATGACGGGGTTAGGTGGCCATTGTCTGGAGACACTGATCGAGGCCTTTACAGCCGCCTCGCAGGATGATCGGCGGCGCCTTTTCATCGCCTATACGATCAAGGGGCATGGCCTGCCGTTCCAGGGCCACAAGGACAATCACGCGGGCTTGATGACGCCGGCGCAGATGGATGCCTATCGCAAGCAGAACGGCATTGCCGAGGGGCAGGAGTGGGAGCCGTTCGCAGGCCTGAGCGACCATGATGCGGGGGCGTTGCGCGAATTCATCGGCAGCCGCCCGTTCGGCGTGCGTTCCAATCGCCGCTTCAGTGATGCGCCGGTTCCTGTACCGGATCGCGCCGCTTTCCCGCGGCCCTTTGCCGAAAAGGAATCCACGCAAGGCGCGTTCGGAAAAATCCTGAATGAAATCGCGCGTGTCGGCGGCACGCTGGCCGAGCGCATCGTTACCTCATCACCTGATGTCACGGTCTCGACCAATCTTGGGCCTTTCGTGAACCGGCGGGGCATTTTCTCGCGCACAGAGCATGACGACGTGTTTGCGCGCGAGAAGCTGACCTCGGCGCAGAAATGGTTCATGGGGCCGAAGGGCCAGCATGTGGAACTCGGCATTGCCGAGAACAATCTTTTCCTTGTGATGGCGGCGTTCGGCCTGTCGCATTCGCTTTTCGGCAAGCGGCTGATGCCCATCGGCACGCTCTATGATCCCTTCATCGCGCGCGGCCTCGATGCGCTGAATTACGCCTGTTATCAGGATGCGCGTTTCATGCTTGTGGCAACGCCATCCGGCATCACGCTGGCGCCCGAGGGTGGCGCTCACCAATCGATGAACACGCCACTGATCGGCATGGGGCAGGATAGATTGTCGTCCTTTGATCCGGCCTACGCAGACGAGCTTGCCGAGATCATGCGCTGGGGCTTTCAGCACATGCAGGACGAGGATGGCGGCTCGGTCTATCTGAGGCTTTCGACGCGTGTCCTGGCGCAACCCTCGCGCACGCTGGATGACCGGCTTGCGGCCGACATCATTGCGGGCGGCTATTGGCTCCGCGCACCATCGGCGGGCGCCGAACTTGCCATCGTTGCGAGCGGCGTGATCATGCCGGAAGCGCTGGAGGCGTTCGACGCCCTGGCGGAAGATATTCCGGGTCTTGGACTTCTCAACGTCACCTCTCCCGACCGGCTCCATCTCAGCTGGCGTGAGGCGGGTCTTGCGCGGGCGCGCGGCGACAAGGCGCATGCGCATGTCGAGCGCCTGTTGGACGCGCTGCCGTCGCACGCACGGCTTGTCACGGTTCTGGATGGCTCGCCGGCGGCATTGTCGTGGCTGGGGGCCGTGCGCGGCATGTCTGTTGCGCCCTTGGGCGTTGACCATTTCGGGCAATCGGCGGATGTGCCGGATATCCATGCCATTCACCGCATCGATGCCGATGCGATCATCGAAGCCGCAGCGTCGCTTCTGGTCGCCCGGCAGACGGAGACTGTTTCATCATGACCGTGACACTTGACGATGTGCGCGCCGCCGCCAAAGTGATCGACGGCCATGTCGAGAAGACGCCCTGCCAGCGTTCTCGCACGCTGTCGCAACTGACCGGCGCGGATGTCTATCTCAAGTTCGAGAACCTGCAATTCACCGCATCCTTCAAGGAGCGCGGGGCGCTGAACAAGCTCACCAGCCTCACGCCGGAAGAACGCAAGCGCGGCGTCATCGCCATGTCGGCGGGCAATCATGCGCAGGGTGTTGCCTATCACGCCAAGCGGCTCGGCATTCCTGCGACCATCGTGATGCCGCAGGGCACGCCTTTCGTGAAGATCAAGTACACGAAGGATCACGGTGCAACCGTTGTCATCGACGGCGCCTCACTCACTGAAGCGAGCACGCGGGCGCGCGAGATCGCGGCGGCAGAGGGCCTCGTCTTTGTCCATCCCTATGACGACGACAAGATCATCGCAGGCCAGGGCACCATTGCCCTTGAGATGCTGGAAAAATTTCCCGAGCTTGAGGCCCTGGTCATTCCGGTCGGCGGCGGCGGGTTGATCGCAGGTTGTGCAGTCGCCGCCAAGGGCATCAAGCCGTCAATCCAGATCTATGGCGCGGAGGCGACGCTTTTTCCCGCCATGCACAACATCCTGCACGGGAATTCGGCGGCGATCGGCGGCCAGACGATTGCCGAGGGCATCGCCGTGCGCAATGTGGGCGAGCGCTGCATTCCCATCGTGCAGAAACTCGTGGACGAAATCGTGCTGGTGCCCGAGCAGATCATCGAGCGGGCCATCGCGCTCCTCCTCAGTGTCGAGAAGACGGTGGTCGAAGGGGCTGGTGCGGCTGGGCTTGCGGCGCTTCTGGTGAAGCCGGAACTTTTCCGGGGCAAGAAGGTCGGCCTTGTGCTCTGCGGCGGCAACATCGATCCGCGTCTCCTGTCGAACGTGATCCTGCGGGAATTGTCGCGCGAGGGGCGCATCCTCAATTTCGCGGTCGAGATCGAGGACAGGCCGGGCATCCTTGCGCGGATCGCCACGCTGGTGGGTGATGCAGGCGGCAACATCATCGAAGTCAGCCACAACCGCATGCTGACGCATGTGCCTGCCAAAGTGGCCGAACTGCGCATTTCCGCCGAAGCGCGCGATCAGGCCCATGCCGATGACATTCTGGCGCGCATCCGCGAAGCCGGGTTCAAGCTCCGGATGCTGGCAACGGCAGAGGGGTGAGGAAGGCTTGCTCCCAAAATGGGATCGTGCTAACTATTTCATATGCTGGTCATCGCGCTTGGCACCTTGAAGACCTTTCTGGAGAAGCAGCGAGGACGGCGGGATTATCCCGCGCTCAAAGCGGCCGTAGAGGCGTGGTACGCCGAGGCAAAGAGGGCGCAATGGGCAGGACCGGCCGATGTGAAGGGCCGCTATGCTTCCGCAAGTATCATCAATGCGGAACGTGTGGTCTTCAATCTCAAGGGCAATGACTTCCGGCTCATTGTCGCCATCAGCTATCCGCACAGAATTGTATGGATCAAGTGGATCGGAACGCACAGGGACTATGACAAGGTCGATGCACGGAGCGTTGAATATGAAAGTGATTAGGCCGGTTCGGAGTGAAGACGATCACCGCGCCGCCATGCGCGAGATCAAGCGGCTGTGGGAAGCCAAGCCGGGGTCCGCTGACGCTGACCGGCTGGATGTACTTGTCACGCTGGTGGAAGCGTATGAGGCGGCGCAGTTCCCGATGGATCCGCCTGATCCCATCGATGCGATCAGATTTCGCATGGAGCAGCAGGGACTTTCCCGGCGTGATCTCGAGGGGGCCCTGGGTTCGCGGGCGCGCGTTGCGGAAGTGCTTAACCGCAAGCGTGACCTCTCTATCAACATGATCCGCCGACTTAATGCCTTGCTAGGCATACCGGCTGAAATCCTCATTCGCAGCTCGGTGAAGCGCAAGGCCGCCTGAGCATTCACCGCTCGAACTTCACCGACAGGATGATTGACGACATCGTCCGTTCCACGCCCTGCGTCTTGCCGATGCGGTCGAGCACCGCATCGATGCGGCCGGTCGTTTCCGCTTCGATCACGGCGATCATGTCATAGGTGCCGCTGACGGCCGCGAGCGAGCGGACCTCGGGCAGCCGCTTCAGCTCGGCAACGATGCGTTCGCCCTGGCGCGGATCGCCCGAGATCATCACATGGGCGCGGATCGTGCTTTCGGCCGCGTCGCGACCGCGCCGCACGGCATATCCGGCGATCACGCCGCGCCGCTCCAGGCGCTCAATGCGCTCCTGTACGGTCGAGCGGGCAAGCTTCAGCTTGCGCGCAAGCGAGGCTACGGGCTCGCGCGCATTGGCATCGAGCAAAGCGAGGAGACGAATGTCCTGTTCCGACAAGTCCATCATATTGTATCCCGATACCGTGAAATCGTCGGCAATTTGCCCTTATTCCGGCGGTTTGACGACTACAAATCGGCGGTAACGCCGCCTATGGTCCCCGCCATCCTGGCCTTCTCCTCGCAAAGGGTTCTCTCCCATGAAAAAGATCATGCTCACCGGCGGCGGCAAAATCGGCGTGGCGATTGCCGAACTTCTCGGCTCCACCGGCGATTATGCGATCACGGTTGTCGACCGCGACGGGCAGAGCCTTGAGCGCATGCCGCGCAAGAATGTCAGCCTGATGCAGCTCGACCTCGCCGACGGTCCGGCGCTCACCAATGCCATGAAGGGCCATGACATGGTGGCGAGTGCGACGCCCTATGTGCTGACCCCCGTCATTGCGACGGCGGCCAAGGCGGCAGGCGCGCATTATTTCGATCTGACGGAAGATGTGAACTCGACGCGTGTCGTCAAGCAGCTGGCGGAAGGCGCCAACACCGCCTTCGTGCCGCAATGCGGCCTTGCGCCGGGTTACATCTCCATCGTTGCGCACGACATGGCGCAGAAATTCACCACACTGCGTGACGTCAACATGCGGGTGGGTGCGTTGCCGGTGTTCCCGACCAATGCGCTGAAATACAACCTCACCTGGTCAACCGACGGCCTCATCAACGAGTATTGCAATGCGTGCGAAGCGATCCGCGACGGGCACATGATGGAAGTGCCCGCGCTGGAGGAACTGGAAGCCTTCTCGCTCGATGGCATCGCGTATGAAGCGTTCAACACGTCAGGCGGCCTGGGCACGCTGTGCGAGACGCTGGCCGGCAAAGTCGAGAACCTCAACTACAAGACGGTGCGCTATCCCGGTCATCGTGACATCGTGAAGATGCTGGTGCGCGACCTGCGGCTTGCCAGCCGCCGCGACATCCTGAAGGACGTGCTCGAGACCGCCATTCCGATCACCTATCAGGACGTGGTCCTGATCTTCGTGACCGTTTCGGGCGAGATGGAAGGCCGACTGACCCAGGAAAGCTATGCCAAGAAGGTCTACAGCCAGACCGTCAACGGCAAGCTGATGAGCGCCATCCAGATCACCACGGCGGCCGGCATCTGCACCATGATCGACCTGATGGCCGAAGGAAAACTGCCCGCCCGTGGCTTCGTGCGCCAGGAGCAGGCTAAACTTGGGGACTTCCTCAACAACCGCTTTGGGCGCTATTACGCACGCGGCCACTGACGCGAAGGCGGAGCACATCTCATGGCGAAACGTACGGGTGCCGGGCATCTGGTGGAGGCACTGCGACGCAATGGCGCCGATCTTGCCTTCTGCGTGCCCGGCGAGAGCTATCTCGCTGTGCTGGATGCGCTCCATGACCATGGCGATGCGATCCGCCTCATCACCTGCCGGCAGGAGGGTGGGGCCGCCAACATGGCGGAAGCCTACGGCAAGCTGACGGGGCGGCCGGGCATCTGCATGGTCACGCGCGGACCGGGCGCGACGAACGCCTCCATCGGCGTCCATACCGCCTTCCAGGATTCGACACCGATGATCCTTTTCATCGGCCAGGTCGCGCGTGGCGACATCGAACGCGAGGCTTTTCAGGAAATCGATTATCGCCGCATGTTCGGCCAGATGGCCAAATGGGTCGCGCAAATCGACGATGCGGCGCGCGTGCCGGAATTCGTGAACCGCGCTTTTGCAACCGCCATGTCGGGCAGGCCCGGCCCTGTGGTGCTGGCACTTCCCGAAGACATGCTGGTGGATGTCGCCGATGCGCCCGACCTTGCGCCTGCCATGCGCAGCGAAGGGGCTGCCTCGCCCGAGGCCATGGAGAGCCTGTCAGCGATGCTGGCGGCGGCACAACGCCCCATGCTGATGCTGGGCGGCGGCGGGTGGACACGCGAGGCATCGGAGAATTTCCGGATGTTTGCCGAGCGGTTCGACCTTCCGGTCATCACTTCGTTCCGCGCCAAAGACCGGCTCGACAATGCGCATCCCAACTATGCGGGTGACATGGGGATCGGGGCCGACGCCACGCTCGTCAAGCGGATGCAGGAATGCGATCTTCTGATCGTCGCGGGGCCCCGCCTTGGCGAGATGACGACGGGCGGCTATGCGCGCCTTGCCGTGCCGCGGATGGAACCGAAGCTCGTTCATGTTCATCCGGGTGCGGAGGAGTTGAACCGCGTCTATCAGCCCGACCTCGCCATCAATGCAGGTGTCACATCGTTCTCGCGTGCGCTTCTGGGCCTGCAGGCGCCGAAGAACATCGTCTGGCGCGAATGGCGCAAGGCGGCGCGGACAGCCTATGAAGCCTTCATCCAGCCGGTAAACCCGCCGGGCGCTGTCAATCCGTCACAGATTTTCGCCTGGCTCAACGCGCGCATCGGCAAGGACGCCATCATCACCAACGGCGCGGGCAATTATGCCGGCTGGGCGCACCGCTTTTTCCTGCAGCGCCAGTTCCCGTCGCAGATTGCACCCACGAGCGGCGCCATGGGCTATGGCGTGCCGGCCGCGATTGCGGCCAAGCTCGTCCATCCCGAGCGGCCGGTGGTCGCGCTGGCAGGCGATGGCTGCTTCCTGATGAATGGGCAGGAACTCGCGACCGCGCGGCAATACAATGTGCCGGTCGTGTTCCTCGTCTTCAACAACGGCATGTACGGCACGATCCGCATGCATCAGGAGACCCATTTTCCGGCGCGCGAAATTGCAACTGCGCTGGTCAATCCCGACTTTGCCGCCCTGGCGCGTGCCTATGGCCTCCATGGCAGCCGGGTTGATCGCACGGAAGATTTCGCGCCGGCATTCGAGGCAGCACTTGCTTCAAAGGGCCCCGCGCTGATCGAGCTTACGATTGATCCCGAGGCGATCTCACCCACCACCACATTGTCTGCCATCCGCAAGAAGGCGCTTTCCGCATGAGCACGCTGACCAAGGAAAAAATCTTTGCTGCCCTCGGTCTTTCCGCGACGTCGGGGGATCATCCCGTGCGCTCGCCGATCGACGGCCAAATGATCGGGCGCGTCGCCTATGACACACCAGCGCAAGTTGAAGCGAAGGTCGCTCGCGCGGACGCCGCATTCCGCTCCTGGCGCAATGTGCCGGCCCCGCGCCGTGGCGAACTGGTGCGCCTTCTGGGCGAGGAATTGCGCGCCAACAAGGAAGCGCTGGGCGGGCTTGTCTCGCTGGAAGCCGGCAAGATCCTGCAGGAGGGTCTTGGCGAAGTGCAGGAGATGATCGACATCTGTGATTTTGCCGTTGGTCTGTCGCGCCAGCTTTACGGCCTCACCATCGCGTCCGAGCGACCCGGCCACCGCATGACGGAAACCTGGCATCCGCTGGGGCCGGTTGCGATCATCACTGCGTTCAACTTTCCGGTCGCGGTGTGGGCGTGGAACGCAGCGCTTGCGCTCGTCTGCGGCAATTCAACCCTCTGGAAGCCGTCAGAGAAAACACCGCTGACAGCTGTTGCCGTGCTCAATCTTTTCGCGCGCGCGGTCAAACGTTTCGGCGATGCGCCCGAAGGGCTTGCCGAACTCGTGCTGGGAGAGCGTGCGGCGGGCGAGGCGCTTTGCCGCGATGCGCGCATTCCGCTTGTCAGTGCCACGGGGTCCACGCGGATGGGACGTGCCATCGGGCCATTGGTTGCCGAGCGTTTCGGGCGCACGCTTCTGGAGCTGGGCGGCAACAATGCGATGATCGTCGCCCCCTCGGCCGATTTGGGCCTTGCGGAGCGCGCGGTCCTTTTTTCCGCCGTCGGCACGGCTGGCCAGCGCTGCACGACCTTGCGGCGCCTCATCGTGCACAGCTCGGTTCATGACCAGTTGGTGCCGCGCCTGAAGGCCCTGTTCAGCCGCGTGCGCATCGGCAATCCGCTTGAGCAGGGCACATTGATCGGCCCGCTGATCGACAAGGCGTCGTTCGACGCCATGCAGCGCGCGTTGGCCCAGGCGAAGGCCGAAGGCGGCATCGTGACGGGCGGCCAGCGCGTCAATGAGACCGCAGGCGCTGACGCCTGGTACGTGCAGCCCGCCATTGTGGAGATGAAAGCGCAGAGCGCCATTGTCTGCCACGAGACATTCGCGCCGATCCTTTATGTGCTGCGCTATGACAATTATGACGAAGCGGTCGCGCTTCAGAATGCCGTGCCGCAGGGTCTGTCGAGCTGCATCTTCACGCGCGACCTGCAGGAGGCCGAGCGCTTCATGGCGGCATCGGGCAGTGATTGCGGCATTGCCAATGTGAATATCGGCCCGTCAGGTGCCGAGATCGGCGGCGCGTTCGGTGGCGAGAAGGAAACGGGTGGCGGGCGTGAATCCGGTTCCGACAGCTGGCGCGCTTACATGCGCCGCCAGACAGCGACGGTGAATTATTCCAACGCGCTGCCGCTGGCCCAGGGCATCAAGTTCGACGCGGATTGAGGTCGCGCTCGCCCCTCGTTAACCGGAATTTGACCATAGGCTCCCTTTCGGCTGCCCTGCACGATAGGCTTCCCCCGCAAAATGTGCGGGATGCGTATCATGCCCTCTTCAAGGTCATTTTCATTGGCGCGGCTTGGCGGCATCGCGGTCTGCGCGATCGTCGTGCTTGGCATTGATGCTGACCCGATGCTGGCAACATCGCTTGGTGTGCTCGCGGGTGCGTTGGCGACCTATGCGCTGGCCCGTGCAGGCCTTGGCGGCTGAGGTCAGACTTCAACCGGCGTCGTCTTGATCGCTTCTTCCAGCTGGACAAAGCTCGGCTGGGCGGTGCTGGGCACGCTGCCGCGGCCGATCTCGACAGACACTTGCGCCGAGTTGCCGTGGAGATGGGCGACCATCACGTCGCGGATGACCTGATAATAATGCGCTTCCTCGTCATAGATCGCCTTGAGACGGGCAGCGAAGGGGCCGACAAAGCCATAGGCGAGGAACACGCCGAGGAAGGTACCGACGAGGGCACCGCCGATCATGCCGCCCAGCACTTCAGGCGGCTCGGTGATCGCACCCATGGTCTTGATGATGCCGAGCACGGCGGCAACGATGCCGAGGGCCGGCAGGCCGTCCGCCATGGTCTGCATGGCATGGGCGGGTTCTGACGCCTCGTGATGGTGCTTCTCGAGAAGCTTTTCCATCGCCGTTTCGACCTGGTGCGGGTCTTCAAGGCTCATCGTCATCATGCGCAGCGTGTCGCAGATGAAGTCGATGGCGAAATGGTCATGCAGAACGTTGGGGTAGCGCTTGAAGATCGAGGACTCAGCGGGGTTCTCGATGTGCTGCTCCAGCGCGATCAGCCCCTTCGTCTTCATCGTCTTGGTGATCAGGAAGAGAAGGCACAGGAGGTCGCGGTAATCCTGGGGCTTCCACTTCGGGCCCTTCATGATCTTGCCGAAATCGCCGAGCGTGCGCTTGATCGAATGGCTTGAGCCGGCGATCAGGAAGGCACCGACCGCAGCGCCGCCGATCATCATCAACTCGAAGGGCAACGAGTGCAGGATAACCTCAAAATGGCCGCCGGCGGCCATAAAGCCGCCGAACACCATGGCGAACACAACGACAATACCGCCAATCTGCAACATGGCTGGCCCGAACTCCTGCGGCTGAACCCAAGCGGCAGTATCTGCGGCGAACCTTTAAGGATGGCTGACCACAACCCTAACGGATGCTTAACCGCCAAAGCGGGCGCGCACTGCGGCCACATACTCGCGCGCTTCCACGCGGCCATTGAGTTCGTCCGCCCAGCGGCGGAAGCGCTTTTCCATGCGGGCGGGTTCAACGCCCAGCTGCGCCATGGCAACGCCCGCGTTCACACTCTCGCCGTACCAGGCGATGAGGCCATGTGACAGGCGGAAGCGCGAAATGCCGTCAATCAGCACACGCTTGCCCTGGAAGGCGGGAATTTTCGACACGAATGACGACAGCGAGCGGGCATAGCCGGTTTCGCCATCGGTCACGGGATCAAAGAAGCGCCAGTCATATTCACCGGCATCGCGCCAGAAAAGATTCTGGAGCATGTCGATGATGGCGGTGCGGCCCTGATGCGGGCCATAGATGTAGTCGTCATAGACGGCATCGGGCGTGAAGCAGGCGGCAAAGCCATCGGCATCGCCGCTTGATGCGCATTCGCCCAGCCGCGCGAGCAGGCCCGCAAATCCTGCCTGATCGAGTTTCATGTCCTGCTCCTGCTTCGTCATTGATGCGGGGAGCGAGACTAGCGGGGCCGACGCCTCATGCAAGCCGCCGTCCGCCGCAGATCAGGCCGCCTTCGCGTCTGTGGCTTCATCCTCCCACCCGGCTTCGGGCAGGGCGCCCACCAAAACCGCGCTGTCATCAAGAAAAACGGCGGCAGCGCGATCCACGCGCGTGAGCGCACCTTCGAGCGCGCGGCGCACGGCAGCAATTTCGGAGGACGCAGCGAAATCGCCTGTCACTTCGGGCAGGTCAAATCCTCTGGCGCCGTTGGTGAGGTCAACGGCACGCACGGCATGTCGCGCCTTGCCCGCGCGGTCGAGGGTGATCTCAAGGATCGCGCGCGAGCCGTTGGCGAGGTTGATCGTGCCAAAGCCCGCCAGTTCGGCGGCGCGATTCACGCCCTCGCGCAGGGCACCATAGCGCTCGGCCAGGAGCGCGCGCTGGGCAAGGTCGGGAATGGTTGCGGCATCTTCCGCCAGATCCAGCGACTCCTTGAGGATGGCGCGGATCGTGTCGGATGCCAAAAGCGCGTTCTCGATGGCCGCAAGCCCGTCGGCAACCGCCTGCTGGACCTCCAGATCAAGGGCGGCGATGCGGTTTGAGGCGCGCGCCACACGCGAAAGGCTGGGCGGCGGCTCGCCGGAAGGTTCCGCGCGCCAGACAATTTCCGGCTTGCGCGCAAAGAACCAGTCGAGGAACCTTGACCACGCCGTCGGGCCTGCCATTGCCTGACAGGTGGGCTGACAGGCGGCCCCTTGCAGCGTGCCCGTTTCCATACTTTCCTGCGCCATGATCAAGCCCCGTCAGATGCGGTTGTTTCCTGACTGCCAGAGTAGCGGCGGGGTGTTATCGGGCGTTTTCGGCGCGGGCGAGCAATTGATTCAAATTCGCCTCAAACCCCATCGGGAAGCGGCATGAACAAGTTCGCGTCAAAGAGCCTTTCCCTGTTCCACCGCATGGTGCGAAAGGCGCGCGCGATCCGGGCAAATTTCGCCATCGGCGTGCACGGGATCGTGGTGAACGAGGCGGGCGCCGTGCTGCTGGTCCGCCATACCTATATCGACGGCTGGTATCTGCCGGGCGGCGGCGTCAAGCGGCGCGAGACGCTGGAAGCAGGGTTGCGCCGCGAGTTGCGCGAAGAAGTGGGTGTGACGTTTGAGGGTGCGCCGGAACTCTTCGGCACCTACTCCCATCTTGCTGATGGCCGCTCGCTGCATGTGACGCTGTTCGTGGTGCGGCGCTTTCACATGGCACCAAAGCCCAATGTCGAAATCGCGGCATGGGCCTTCTTTCCGGTCGATGGGCTGCCGACCGGAACCTCGCCACCCGTCCGGCGACGGCTTGCGGAGTTTACCGGCAAGTCGCCCCGCGCCCTCGTGTGGTGAGGGGGTATGGCCTCCTCAGCGTTTTGGCAGGGAGATCCATGTCGATTTCATCTTCCGCCTCCCCATTTTTCGAAAGGGAGGCCGAAGGGACAACAAAATCGAACTGGTTACACCGGATCCCAGCCGAAGACCGAAACGGTTGCGCCCAGATCGTAAAAATTGGGCTTCATCGCAGGCATGGCGTGGTTGCCGATGGTCTCGGGCGTCCAGCCTTCGATCTTGCCGAGACCGCGCAACGGGCGCGACTGGCTCATCAGGAAAATCTCGTTGCCACGCGCCACAAACACCTGGCCGGAGACGTCCTTGCAGGCGGGTGACGCCAGGCTGACGGCAAGCTGCGCCACCTGGTCGGCGCGCATGTAGTTCTTCATGCGCTCGACACGCTTGGCCGATGCCTCGTCCTTGACCGGAATGGTGGCGATCATGCGGCTCCAGGCGAAGGGCGCGATCACGTTGGAGCGCACATTCTTCTGCAGGCCCTCCATGGCGACGATGCGTGACAAGCCGGCCACGCCCATCTTGGCGGCGGCGTAATTTGCCTGACCGATATTGCCGATGATGCCACTGGTCGAGGTGAACATCACATACGAGCCTTCGCCCTGCTCGCGGAAATGCTCGATGGAGGCGCGACAGACATTGTAGGCGCCGTTCAGGTGCACATCGATGACGAGATCCCAGTCTGCATCCGTCATTTTGTGGAACATGGTGTCGCGCAGGATGCCGGCCGGATTGATGACGGCATGCAGGCCGCCAAGCTCGTCCTTTGCCTGTTCGATCATCTGCTTGACGGCCGTGCGGTTGGTGACGCTTTCCGAGTTCGATGCCGCCTTGCCGCCCATGGCACGGATTTCGCGCGCCACCTGCTCGGCGGGGCCGGCCGAACCTTCGTCGCCACCTGCAACCGAGCCGCCAAGGTCATTCACCAGAACGGCTGCGCCTTCGCGCGCAGCCAGCATCGCGCATTCCTTGCCGATGCCGTTGGCGCCGCCCGTGACCAGCACGACTTTTCCGTCAAGCACACCCATTTCGCATTCTCCTTCAACCTGTCCCCTTTGCCCGGGGTTGGGCGGAGCCTAGCGCTTTGCCTTGCGCAATTCCAAGCCATGAAGAGAGCTTCCGTTGCGGCGTCTTGCCCCTTAAAAGGGGCCGCCAGCCCCAGAGGATGACCCATGGTCGATATCAACCGCGAACGCCCCGAAGACGTGCCGCACATCGATGCGCTGATCGATGTCTGTTTCGGGCCGGGCCGCTTTGCCAAGACCGCCTATCGGCTGCGTGAGGGCGTCAATCCTGTGGCCGAGCTTTCCTTCGTGGCCTATGAGGACAAGGACCTGCGCGGATCACTGCGCTTCTGGCCGGTGATGATCGGCACCTCGCAGGCGCTCCTGCTCGGGCCTGTCGTTGTCCCGCATGACCAGCGCGGCCGTGGCATCGGCATCATGTTGATGGAGACCGCGATTGCCGAAGCCAAAAGGCTGGGCCACCGGCTGATCGTGCTGGTGGGTGACGAGCCCTACTATGCCAAGGTCGGCTTCAAGCTGGTGCCCAAGGGACAGATCCTGATGCCAGGCCCCGTCAATCTTTCGCGGCTTCTCTATCTGGAGCTGGAAGAGGGTGCGCTGGCGGAAGCGAAGGGTGTCGTCTCGCGGCCCGTGCCCGACATCAAAGTCGCGGCGTCGTCAGCGCCTGTTGTCGTGGCTTAGCGACCCTCGCGCAGCCACGCGAAGAACCACAAGCCCAGTGCCAACAGCAATGACACCCATGGGTTCATCAAGGGCGTCTGGCGCATCGACGTGGTGACGATGCTGTTTGTCTCATTGATCGCAACCCAGCCATTGCCGGCGGCACGGCGGCCACGTTCCACCCGGCGCAGGGCGGGCACGCCATCTTCGCCCAGCCAGACCTCGCCGCCATTCGATGCCTCGCGGAGCGCCATCAGCGGTTCGCCGCTGGTGCGCACGTCTTCGAACTCTTCAAGATTGAGCGGACCGGAAGCGGCAACGGCGGTGAAGGTGCCATCGCTGATGCGATAGAGGCCCAATTCGGTTGCAGCCATCGTCGCCTCGAAAATCCCGGGCGTGCGCTCGGCTGTCGGCAGGCGCGTCTCGTCGCCCGATGGCGACGTCACGGTCACCTGGGGCGCCGTTGGTTCCATCGTATGGCGACGGATGGTGAGCACACCGGCCTCTGCAGAGGCGGTCAGGCGTTCTTCCTCAAGGTCCGGCTCTTTCATCAACCAATGGGCAAGGCGCCGCAGCAATTCGGCCTGCGGGCCGCCGCCCTCAAAGCCGCGGGTCCAGAGCCATGCATGATCGGACAGAAGCATCGCGACCCGGCCCTCGCCCGCGCGGTCCAGCACCAGAAGGGGATGGCCCGCACCTGACATCAGCGTGTGGCCCGATGCCGCCTCGGTCACGACTTCGCGGAACCAGCGGCCCCATTGGGCTTCGCGGCTGCCTTCATTGGCGCCGGGCAGCGACTGGGTCACAGGATGGCGCGCGCCGTCGCCCGTGACCTCCGGCTTGAAGCCCTGTTCGATGACTTCGCCGGTCGGGCGGGCCGGCAAGAGGAAGCCGAGATCGGTCAAATAGATCGACATCGGCGAGGCATAGTCGGTTCCCGCCGCGACCAGAACGGCGCCGCCCTTGCGCACATAGTCGGCAAGGTTTGTGTAGTAGTCGGGCGGCAGGATGCCGCGCTGCTGATACCGGTCGAAGATCACGAGATCGAACTGGTCGAGCTTGTCCACGAACAATTCGCGCGTGGGGAATGCGATCAGCGACAATTCCTCGATCGGCGTTGCATCCTGCTTTTCAGGCGGACGCAAAATCGTGAAGTGGACGAGATCAACCGAAGGATCAGCCTTCAGGAGATCGCGCCAGGTGCGCTCACCGGGATGGGGCTCACCCGAGATGAGGAGCACGCGCAGCCGGTCGCGGATGACATTGACGGCGATGACGGCGCGATTGTTGTAGCGCGTCAGCTCCTGCGGACCCGGTTCGACTTCGATCTCGATGACGTTCTCGCCGGGATGGGGAAGCGTGAAGCTCAGAGGCTGGCTCTGGCCGACCGGCACGGTGGCGGACGCCAGCGGTTCGCCATCGACCGTCAGCGTGATGCGGGCCGAGGCTGCGGCACCTGACTCCGGCGCGCCCAGATCGTCCACACGCACGCGCATCGAGACGGGCTCGTCACTGATGGCAAAGCGCGGCGCTTCCTCGATGGTGAGCTTGCGGTCCTGCTCGTTGCGGTCACCGGAGAGAAGCACGTGGAGCGGTCCCGGCCCCGGCATGGTGCCCGGCACGTCGTGCACCTGGCCGTCGGTGATGAAGAAACTTGCCGCCAGACGCTCGGGCGGCACATCGGCGGTTGCCTGTGCGAGCGCCGCAAACAATTGGGTGCCGCCGGAACTTGCCGTGCCGCTTTCCACGATCCGCACATCGACATGGCCAAGGCGCTGCAGCGCCGCCTCAAGCGCGTCGCGTGCCTCGCGTGTGCGTTCGGCGCGTTCGCCGATGTCCTGGCTTGCAGACGTATCGACAACGATGGCGACGACATCGGGCAGGCGCTTGCCCTCTGACTCGATCATCAGCGGATTGGCGAGCAAGAGCAGGGCAACGGACGCAGCTGCCGTGCGCGCGATGGCGCCGCGTGCGCGACGCCACAGGGCCAGCGCACACGGTATCGCCAGCAAAAGCGCCAGCAGAACAAGGCCAGTGTCCGGCAGAAGCGGCTCGAAGATGAAATCAAGTCCCATGCCTATTGCCCCAACCGTTCGAGGAAGGCAGGCACATGGACCTGATCGGTCTTGTAGTTGCCGGTCAGCGCATACATCACGATGTTCACGCCAAAGCGCCAGGCAATCTCGCGCTGGCGTTCGCCGCCGGGCGAGAGCGGCGCCAGCGGCCGGCCGAATTCGTCCATCGCCCAGGCCGACGCCCAGTCATTGGCGCCAATCACGATGCCCGACACGTTGTCGCCGCCGGTGGTCGAGACTTCGCCGGGATCGCGCGGCGCCTCGATCCAGACTTCGCCGCCGGTAAAACGGCCCGGCTGCTCCTTCAGAATGTAAAAGGTGCGGTTGAGCACATGGTCGGCGGGCAGGCGTTCCAGCGGCGGGATGTCGAGCGTCTCCAGCATGGTGCGCAGGACCGTCTCGTTGCCGGTGCTGCCGGACGGCTCGCGCGTGTCGAAAAGAATGAGCCCGCCGCTTTTCATGAACGTGTCAATACGGGCGAGCGCTGCGGGCGATGGTTGCACCATGGCGGGCGTGACGGGCCAATAAAGGACGGGGAAGAACGTCAACTCGTCCGTCTCGATATTTACGCCCATCGGTGCATCGGCATTGACGGCGGTTCGCGTCGTGAGTACGCGCGAGAGGCCTTCGAGCCCCGCCTTGCTCATCGCATCGACATCGGCATCGCCCGTCAGCACATAGGCGAGATGCGTGCCGAGCGCCGCCTGCCAGCTTTCCTGAACCGGCTCGGGGGGGCCTGCCTGCGCGCGGACGTCACGCGGGAAGGCAACAAGGGCGCCGAGCGCAAATGCGATCATCGCAGCCGTGCTTCGGCGCGGCAGGCGCGGCATCAATCCGCGGAGGAAAAGCGACGCAAATGCGTCGGCGGCGAAAAGCAGGGCAGCCAGCATGAAAAGGACGGGCGCAAGATCGACAGCCGCGTCACCCTCAAGGCCGCGTTCGGTGGCGCCGCCCAGACTGCGCGGCAGCGGCGGCAGGACAATGTCGTGGTCGAACAGGTTGAGCGCGCGCGCGGCCGCGAGGCCCGCATAGATGCCGGGTGGATGATCGGGGCCGATCGTTACATCCTCATCCATGCGGATGGGCGCTGCATTGGGCGAGGGTGCAGCAAGCCGGCCAAAGCCATCGAGCGTGTTCACCGGCGCAAGCAATTCGTCCGAGCGCGGCTGTGGCGCACCCTGCGGACGGCGCGCGAGTTCAAGCAGACGATCAAACATGCCCACATAGAGGCCCGAAAGCGGCAGGTCGGACCAATCGGCATTGGCCGTCACATGGAAAAGAACGAGCCAGCCTTTGCCGCGCGCCATTGCCGTAACCAGTGGCGTGCCGTCGGTCAGGCGCGCCCAGGTTGATTTGGCCAGATCAATGCCGGGCTCGGCCAGCACCTGACGCTTGATGCGCACGTCTTCGGGGATCGTCAGCCCCTCAAACGGACTTCCCGCAGGCAGGGGGCCAAGTCCTTGCGGCTTTTCCCAAGAGAGGCTGCCGCCCAGCGTACGGTCACCGGCGCGCAGGCGCACGGGCAAAAGCTCATCGCCCTGGGCTGCCAGGCGCGGACCTGCAAAGCGCACCAGCATGCCGCCGTCTTCCACCCATTTGGTCAGGCGCTCGAAATCATGGCCGACGACACGGCCCACATCGGCCAGCACCAGCATGGCGATGTCCTTGGTGAGTAGATCGGCAATCGCCCCTTTCACCACATCGGCACGACCCGACAGGGCGCGTTCGATGTAATAAAGATCGGAGAGCAGCGGCTGCGCGCTCTCGCCGCCCTCGGCGACAAGGCCTACCGGCCAGCGGCGGCTGGAATCATCCAGCAACATCACGGCGCCCGCCGAGGCGTGGCCGGTGATGTCGAGACGTGTCACCACATTGCGCAACTCGCGCGGCAGGCTGATTTCAGCAATCGCGGTGAGCGCGCCACTTTCCAGCCTGAACTCACCATTGCCGAGGAAGCGCCCGTTCTCGCCATAGGCGGCCACGGTGCCGGATAGCGGCGGGCCTTCGTCGGCACGCCGCACGCGGGCGGTCAACCCTTGCGTCGACGGTTCCGCAGGCATGAGGGCGAGTGCGCTGTCGCCCGGTGCATCACGCACGATTTCGATGGGGCCGAACCGGCCAAGTGTTTCCGCCAACGCAGCCGCGCCGTTTTCGTCGGTTGCGGTGTCACCGATGCCGTCCACGAGCCAGATCGTGGCGGCTGGTCCCTCGATCTCAAGATTGGCCAAGGCGCTTGCTGCCGCATTGCGCGCGGCGCTGAATGGTTCGGGCACGAGCAGGCGAAGCCGCGCTGTGGCCGCGTCGGCATCTTCAACCGAAAGCGGCCATTGGGTGCTGGCAGTCGGCACCAGAAGGACGTTGAGGCCTGCGCTGCCTGCTTCGCGCAGCAATTCACCGGTCATGGCGATCCGGGCATCCCAGCGCGAGGCCGCGGCCCAGCTGTTGTCGATGACAATGATCCGTGTGCGGATCGCTGACAGGTCGGGCGGCGGCGGCGCCAGCGAGGGACCGGCAAGGCCAAGGATCAGCAGCCCGGCCAGCACGACCCTGAGGATCAGGAGCCAGATGGGTGTGTGGACAGGCGTTGCCTCCTCATTGCCGAGGCCCAGCAACAGGCGCAGTGGCGGAAACTTGATCCGCTGCGGGGAGGGGGGCGTCACCCGCATCAGCCACCAGATCGCCGGCAGCGCCAAAAGCGCGCCCAGCATCAGAGGTGTTGCGAAGGCGAGGTTTCCCATCGTCGTCAGACCGGCTGTGCGTGAAGGCCGGCAAAGCGGGCGCCGTCGCCGCGATGCGTTCCTGCACTGACCGTCTCATAGAGCGCAAGGAGTGCCGTTTCCGGCGGTCTGTCGGTGCGGTGGCGCAGAAGAGTCCAGCCGAGACGGCGCGCGTCCGCAGCCAGTGTCTCGCGGTGGGCGGTGAAATTGCGCTGATAGGCTTCGCGCGAGGTTTCCGCGCGCCCCAGCAACACTTCCTCGCGCGAGGCGACGGCCTCGAAGCGGATGCGACCCTCAAAAGGAAAATCCTCCTCTGCCGGATCAATCACCTGCACAAGCACGCCGTGGACATGGAACGACGAGAGGCGCGCCATCATGGCCGCGGTCTCTTCCAGCGGCGCAAAAAAATCCGAGAACATGACGACGCGGGCATTGCGGGCGATGGGCTGCGAGGTCGGATCAGGGCTTGCGCCTTTCTCGCCCGCGAGGCCAGCTGCGATGCGGCGGAAAGCGGCGCGGCCCGATGCGGGTGCGCGCATTTCGCCCATCATGGCGATCTTCTCGCCTGCGCGCGTCAAGAGTGCGGCCAGCGCGATCGCGATGAGGCTCGCGCGGCGGCGCTTGTCGGGCAGATTGTCCGACGAGGCATAGGCCATGTTCGGACCGCCGTCGCGCCAGAGCCAGACGCTCTGGGCGGCTTCCCATTCACGCTCACGCACAAAGAGATGCTGCGAGCGCGCGGACTGGCGCCAATCAACGACCGAATAAGGATCCTCGCTGCGATAGCGGCGGAACTGCCAGAAGGTTTCCCCGATCCCCGCGCGCCTGCGGCCATGGGTGCCCGCCACGATGGTTGATGCCACGCGTTCCGCCTCCACCAGCAAAGGTGGCAGCCGCGCGCCGAGGCTTTCACCTTCATTGCGCAGGCGGTCTTGCGTGGACAGGGTGGCGGGGCTTGTCACAACAGGCGCTGGGTCAGATCGGCAATGACGGTGTCAATCGTTGCGCCCTCGGCGCGGGCGGCGAAGGAAAGCGCCATGCGGTGGCGCAGGATCGGCCCCGCCATCGCGGCGACATCATCAACCGACGGCGCGATGCGGCCCTGCAGCAATGCGCGCGCGCGGATGGTGAGCATGAAGGCCTGGCTTGCGCGGGGGCCGGGGCCCCAGGCGATCAGCTTCTGGACGGGATCCGTCGCGTCGCCGGCATGGTCGGCGGCATTTCCCGGACGGGCGGCGCGCACCAGCCGCAGGATCGCATCGACAACCTTGTCGCCCACAGGCAGACGGCGCACCAGCGCCTGCGCTGCCATCAGGCGTTCGGGCGTGAAGGCCTGGATGGCGACGGCATCGCTGACACCGGTCGTATCCACCACCATGCGCCTTTCGGCGTCGAGGCTGGGATAGGGCACGTCGATCTGGAGAATGAAGCGGTCAAGCTGCGCCTCGGGCAGGGGATAGGTGCCCTCCTGCTCGATCGGATTCTGGGTTGCCAGAACGTGGAACGGACGCGGCAGCCTGTAGTTCTGGCCGGCCACGGTCACTTCCGCTTCCTGCATCGCCTGCAGAAGCGCTGATTGGGTGCGCGGCGAGGCGCGGTTGATTTCGTCGGCCATCAACAGCTGGCTGAAGACCGGACCCTTGATGAAGCGGAAGGCGCGCTTGCCGTCTGAGGCTTCCTCCAGCACTTCCGAACCGAGAATGTCGGCAGGCATGAGGTCAGGCGTAAACTGCACGCGCTTGGTGGCAAGGCCGAGGACGGTGCCCAGCGAATCAACGAGGCGCGTTTTGGCGACGCCCGGCACACCCACCAGCAGCGCATGGCCGCCGGAGAGGAGCGTCATCAGGGTTTCGTCGATCACATTGTCCTGACCATAGATGCGCCGCCGCATGGCCTCGCGCACGGCGGCAAGGCCGCTGCGGGCATCGTCAAGGGCGTGGTCAAGTTCTGCTTCGGTCGCTGTCGTCACGCTCGTTTCCTGTTTTGGCTTTCGGGCACACGCATAGCACTGCGCACTCGTTTCGCCTCCCCTTACCTATAAGGGGAGGCGGGACTTGAGTGAGCGAAAAGCGAAACTCAAGTCCGGTGGGGTTGGGGGAAGCTGTATTGAGCTGGACGATGATGCCCCCCACCGCTTCCCCCGAGGGGGAGGCCGAAGAACCCATTGCCTCGAGGCTTGCATGCGTTAGTCCTGTCTTGGGGCGGGTCTTACGATTCACCCTCCCGGCCGACCCATGTTGCCCCTAAAATCGCAGATGATGCTAGGGCATGGATTGCCCCTTGAAGGTCACGCTGCCGCGATCAATCTCTCAACCATGTCAGACAACACCTCCACCGCCTTTTTCAGCGGGCTTGACGCCATCAAGGACCAGCTGGCGGGCGGGGCCTTGCCGCCTGTCGAGCGCTGGAACCCGCCTTACTGCGGGGACATCGGCATGGCAATCTTGCGCGACGGCACATGGCACTATGGCGGATCGGCCATTCGCCGCCCCCAATTGGTACGCCTCTTTTCGACCATTCTGCGGCGGGATGAGGACGGAAAGCATTATCTGGTGACGCCGGCCGAAAAAATCATTGTCCATGTCGCCTGCGCGCCCTTCATCGCCACGGGCGTCGCGCGGCAGGGCGACGACCTTTGTTTCACCACCAATGTCGGTGATCAAGTGGTCGCCGGGCCGGATCATCCGATCCGCGTTGAGGAAGAGGGGCCGCGGCGCGATCCCCTGCCGTTTGTCCATGTGCGCGGGCGGCTGGAGGCGCTGATCGCCCGGCCGGTGTTTTATGAACTTGTGTCCATGGGAGAGCCGCGGCGCGTCGACGGGCAACTGGTGCATGGCGTTGAAAGCGGCGGGCGGTTTTTTGCCTTGGGAGTTCTCGATGGCACCGCATGATCTTGATGCGGTGCTGTTGCGCGCGCTCATCCGGCAGCGGCTGGGCGTGATCGCGGACGCAGGCCCGGAGCTGATCCAGGGCGACCATCACCTCAATCCGCACGTGGAACGTCCGTCACAAGGCCGAAGCCTCAGGGACGCCGCTGTGCTGGTGCCGATTGTCGCCCGGCCTGATGGCCTTACGGTCCTCTTTACCCGGCGGTCTGAAGACCTGCCGCATCATCCGGGGCAGGTTGCCTTTCCCGGCGGGCGGGTGGATGCGGGTGACGCCGATGCAGCGGCGGCGGCCTTGCGCGAGACCCACGAGGAAACCGGCATTCCGCCCCACTTCGTGTCGGTCGAGGGAACGCTTGACCGCTACGAGACAGGTACGGGCTTTGCCATCGTGCCTGTCGTCGGCATCGTGCAGCCGGGATTTGCGCTCAATGTCAATCCGGCGGAAGTTGCTGCCGTGTTCGAGGTGCCGTTCGGGTTCCTGATGGATCCGGCCAACCACAAGCGGCACAGCGCGGAGTGGCGCGGTGCGCGGCGCGAGTATTTCGCGATGCCCTATCAAGGTCATTACATCTGGGGCGCAACTGCGGGTATGATCGTCAATCTGCACCGCCGACTATTTGCCTGAGAGGCCCATGCGCTTTTCCATTTATCTGCTCTTCTTCTTTGTGCCGTTCGCGGCGTTTGCCCTTTACCGGGTCTGGGTGCGTGGCCGGGGCGGCGAGCACAGCCCCGAATGGCCTTGGATCATGCTGACGGTAGTTGGTGTCGCGCTTGTGGCGGCGGCCTTTGCGCTCTTCCGGTTCCATGTTCCCGACGAGACCGAATGCGGAAAATACGTGCCCGCGCATTACGAGAACGGCCAGCTGGTTGATGGTCATTGCGAGAGGACCGCGCCATGACCCTTTCGATCAAGGGCGCGCCCTTCCTTTCTGCCCCCGAAGTGCTCCGGGTGATGAGGGCGCTTACGGCTGACGGCGGTGCCGCGCGCTTTGTCGGCGGGGTCGTGCGCAATTGCGTGATGGGAATTCCTGTCACCGATATCGACATCGCAACGCCGCTCCTCCCGGACGAGGTCACGCGGCGCCTGCAGGCAGGCGGCATGGCGGCACATCCCACGGGCATTGATCACGGCACCATCACGGGCGTTGCCGACCACAAGACATTCGAGATCACGACATTGCGCAAGGACGTGACGACAGACGGCCGTCGCGCAACGGTTGCCTTCACGACTGATTGGCAGGATGACGCGGGTCGCCGCGACTTCACCATGAATGCGCTCTATTGCGACCTTGATGGCAACGTCACCGACTATTTTGGCGGTGTTGACGATGCGCGTGCGGGCCGTGTGCGCTTCATCGGTGACGCGGATTTGCGGCTGGCCGAGGATCATCTGCGCATCCTGCGCTTTTTCCGGTTCCATGCGCGCTACGGCAAGGGCGAGCTGGACAGTGACGGGCTTGCGGCCTGCGTGCGCGGCAAGGAAAAGATCGATGCGCTGTCGGGCGAACGCATCCACAAGGAAATCCTGCGGCTGATGGAAGCCGACGATCCCATGCCGGTTTTGCGGGTGATGGCGGCCACCGGCATCATCAATTTCGTGCTGCCCGGCGCGCTTGATTTCATCCGGGCAGGGCGGCTCATCGAGATCGAACGAGACCAGCTTTTTACCTGCGATCCCCTGATGCGGCTGGGCGCGCTTCTGGCGGGCGGTGCCAAGCAGGTGGAGGCACTTGGCCAGCGCCTCAAGCTCGCCAATGCCGAGCGTGCGCGGCTTTACGACATGGATATCGGTACGCCGCGCATCGTGCCCTATCTCTCGATGCGCGAAGTACGCCGGGCGCTCTATCGCATCGGCAAACAGGCGTTCAAGGACCTTTGCATGCTGCGCTGGGCGGAGGATCCGCGTGAGCGCAATGCACCGCAATGGCGCGCGATGCTCGCCATGGCCGATTCATGGGAAAAGCCGGTGATGGCGCTTACCGGGCACGATGCGATGAAGGCCGGCGTGCCGCCGGGACCGGAAGTCGGCCGCGTGCTGGGCGAGGTTGAGGAATGGTGGATCGACAGCGATTTCACCGATGATCCCTTCTCGCTGATCGAGCGGCTCAAGGCCATCGTGCTGGCGACGGTGCGGTAATGCGGTTTGAGGTCCTCGACCGGCTGAGCCGCTCCGGCAAGGATGGCTGCGCCAATGATGACGCGATGGGCCAAAGCCGCACGCTGGCCTTCGTGCTCGATGGTGCAACCGGCGTGGGTGACGGGCCACTGATGCCTGCACGCTTCGGCTCTGATGCGGCATGGCTTTCGCATGGCGCGGCACGGTTCCTTTCAACCTGTGACGATGCGGAGGCGCCGCTTTCCGCCATCGTGCGCAACTGTGCTCGTGCGCTGGCAGGCGAGTTTGCAGCCTTGCGCCTGCGCGCGCCCAAGGGCGGCTTTGAAGTTCCCTATGCCTCGATGATGCTGGTGCGGCCGACAGCGGATTCCATCACATACGCCACCTTCGGCGATTGCCGGATGCTGGTCGCACATGATGACGGGCGGCTTGACGATATCGGCCCGCCGCCGCGCCATCGGGAGGCAGAGGCCGCGCGGGCCAGGGCGTTTGATGCGGTGGGCACCGGTGTTGCGGCTGCGCTGCCGGAATTGCGGCGCCTGCGCAGTCTCGTCAACACGATTGACGCCTACTGGCTGATGGCGGCTGATCCTGCAGTGGGCGATCATGTGAAGACGGGCGCGGTCAGGCTTGATGGACCGGCCCATTTGCTCCTGTTGTCCGACGGCTTCCACGCGTTGGCCGCCGATTATGGCGCCTATGATGATCCGGGGCTTGTGGCGGCGGCGCGGTCGCGCGGGTTGCCCGCGCTTTACCGCGAATTGCGGGCGATCGAGCGCGGTGATCCGCTTGCTGCGAAATTCCCGCGCTTCAAGATATCGGATGATGCAACGGCGATGCTTCTGCGCGTGGGTTGATGACGCTCAGGCAAAGAGGCTCAGCATGCCGTCCCAGCCATCCACCAGAAGCTTTGCTGCCACATAAACAATGACGGCAAGACCTGCCCAGCCGATCCACGCATAGCGGTGGAGGAGGCGTGCGAGCACGGCGGCGGCAATACCCATCAGGGCGATGGAGAGCAGAAGTCCCAGCACCAGGACCCAGGTATGACCGACTGCAGCGCCCGCAACCGCAAGCACATTGTCGAGCGACATTGAAAGGTCGGCGAGCGTGATCTGGAGGATGGCGGCGCCCAAGGGCTTGTGGACCTCGGGCGTTGCGGGATTTTCTTCGGTCGCCTCGTGCGGCGGCGCATTCTGTTTGCGGGCCATGTGGGCAAGGTCGGCAAAGAAGCGCCACGCGACCCACGCCAGGATGACGCCGCCGAAAAACGCGATGCCGGGAATGGCCAGAAGCTCTGACGTGATGGCGGCAAAACCGATCCGGAGCACGACGGCAATGGCGATGCCGCCGGCAATGACCTTGGCGCGGATTTTCGGATCGACATTGGCGGCTGCCAGGCCAATGGCGACGGCATTGTCTCCCGCCAGCACGAGATCAATCAGGATGACCTGCCCCAGGGCAGTAAGTTCGGATAGGGAGAGGTCCATCAAATTTCCTGCTGCAGGACCGCGCCTGTCACACCCGGGAAGCGAAGCCCTCGCCCCCGCGCTTGCGGGGGAGAGGGTTGGGTGAGGGGGCAGTCGCTTTGACGCTGCAACGCCCCCTCACGAAAATTGCCTTCGCAATTTTCTGCTCTCCCCGCAAGCGGAGAGAGCGGGTTTCCTATTTGATCCTTACCAGCGAGCCCTGCGCCTTGCGGACAAGTTCGCCGTCAACCACGCGGGTGAAGTCGAGTGTCATGCCGTCAGCTGTCAGGGTGCGGCGCCATGTCTGCAGTTCGGTCTTGCCGTCTTCCTGTGTCGCAAAGGCCGTGATGGTGAGGACGTTTCCTTCCAGCCGCGCGATGTAATGGGTCTCGCCCGCGGCCACATCGGCATCCGGGTCCATGTGGTAGATGTTTCCGGCCTGGGGCTTGAAGCTGATCGTCGTGTCACGCAGGCGCGACTCACGGCCTTGCGGGTCGCGCGCCGAACGGCCGGCCATCGACCAATGAATGGTGAAGCCGTCGCCATCATGGGGCGAGATTTCGATGCCGATGTCGCGCATACCCTCGTTGGCGGCATCGGGATCGGTCGAACTGGCGCTCGCTGCACCGATCCAGTCGCCGAAGAAGGGCGCTGCCATGTTGCCGGCATTGCTTTCGGGTTCCAGCGCGGCACAGCCCGCCAGCAGGAAAAGGACGGCAGCAGCTGCGCTGCGTGCGGGGTTCAGGGCCATTGTGCCTCCGGGGGCAGGGACATCAGGATCGCCTCGACATTACCGCCGGTCTTCAGGCCGAATTGTGTTCCGCGATCATAGAGCAGGTTGAACTCGGCATAGCGTCCGCGACGTACCAGCTGATGGCGGCGCTCATCTATTGTCCACGCGCGATTCATGTGGTCGGCGACCAGCTTGGGGTAAATGTCGAGGAAGGCAAGGCCGACATCGCGCGTAAACGCGAAGTCTCGCTCCCAGTCTCCATTGTCCAGCCAGTCATAGAAAATTCCGCCGATGCCGCGCGGCTCGTTGCGGTGGGGCAGGAAGAAATACTCGTCACACCATTTCGAGAAGCGCGGATAGTACGTTGCATCATGCGTATCGCAGGCTGACTTCAGGGCCGCATGAAACCGGGACTTGTCGCTTTCATCGGGAATCATCGGGGTCAGGTCTGCGCCGCCGCCGAACCAGGCCTTGCTGGTCACGATGTGGCGCGTGTTCATGTGGACGGCGGGCACCAGCGGGCTCTGCATGTGTGCGACCAGCGAGATGCCGCTGGCCCAGAAGGACGGGTCATCGGCGGCGCCGGGAATCTGCGCGGCAAACTCTTTCGAGAACTTGCCATGCACGGTCGAGACATTGACGCCGACCTTCTCGAACACGCGGCCCCGCATGACCGACATGACGCCGCCGCCGGTCGCGGCGCCGCTGTCATCGGGCGGACGCTGCCATGATTTCCGCTCAAAACGGCCCGCAGGCTTGTCGCTATGGGTTCCGGTCAGCGCGTCTTCGAGCGATTCGAAAGTTGCGCAAATGCGGTCACGCAGTTCGGTGAACCATTGCGTGGCGCGGGCCTTTCGCGCTGCCTGAAGGTCGTCCGAGGTCGTGGGGGCGGGAGAGGCACGCATAGGGCAATTCCGTCACAGGCGGGGGTACTGCACATGCAGCACAATCCCGCCCCGCATACCATGGCCAATGCTGAAGAAACATTGACCGGCCTCAAGTCCGGTCATGTGCGGCTGGCGGCAGCCGAGCCGTCATCCGCGCTGATCCCTCGCCTGGACAATCTAATGGTGTTCGGCGTGGCCGTCGCCGCCTGCGGCAGGCTCTGGCGCTGCCTCTGCCGCAGCATCGTCGCACATCTTGCAGCCTCCGGCCATGCCGCCCTCAGGGCGTTCAGCGCTGCTGCCCATCCCGTCGCAGCAGGCACACATTGCTTTGCCGTCACCGCCCATGTCGCGGTGACCCCCGTGGCCCATCGCACAGCCGCCAAGCAGGCCTAACGCCAGGATCATTGCTCCGAGTTTTACCAGCATGTCCTTCTCCCCTTACGTTCCCGCGTTCAAGGTGTTGCAGCCGGATATCCGGCATAGACACGGGTGCTGCCGTCTTCAAGAAAAGCGATGACGTCGAATTGTTCCCTCAAGCCGCGCGGTTGCTCCATGCCGGGCGATCCTGTCGGCATGCCCGGAACGGCCAGCCCGCGGACGCCGGGCGGATTTTCCCCAAACAGGCGGATGATGTCGGCGGGCGGAACATGGCCTTCGAATACATATCCGCCCCCTTCAGCCGTGTGACACGAGGCAAGCGCGTCAGGCACTCCCAGATGCCGCTTCACCGCCTGCATGTCCGGCTCGTCAATCAGCTCCGCCTCGATTGCGCCGGATGCACGCAAGCGATCAACCCACGCATGGCAGCATCCGCAATTGGCATCCCGGTGCACGGTAAGCACTATCTTGCCAGCGGCGGCCCGCGCATGCCGGGGGTGCCAAAGACCTGCCGCGGGCGCGAGCGCGAAACCGGCGAGGGTGCTTGCGAGAAATTTTCGGCGGCTCAGATCAGGCTGCATGTGCAAATGCCTTGCGGGAAGATGGCGGTGGATCTCGCCTTGGGCAGTCTAACGCGCCTTTTGGGTCTCTGCGATCATCAAAGTACCGGCAGCGGAATTGGTGGTCTGGCGGACGGCCTCTCCGCTTATCATGGCAGCGGCCACTGAAACATTGAGCGACCGCAAACCCGGCAACATGGGAATCGCAATGGCGGGATGGGCACCAAGGCGCAAGGCCTGCGGCAGACCGGTGCTTTCCGACCCCAAGACCAGTGCGTCATCGGGGCTGAAGGCGAACTCCGTATAGGCCAGGGGCGCCTCGGGCGTGATCATGACAAGGCGCAGGCCCGTCAGCGCGGCATGGCGCTCATATTCCTGCCAGCTGGCGAAATGGCCGATCTCAGCCTTTTCGGCATAGTCCAGGGCCGAGCGGCGCACGGCTTTCAGGGAAAAGGGAAAGCCGCAGGGCTCGATCACATCGACCGGCAGACCCAGGCACGCCCCCGTCCGGATGATGGCGCCGAGGTTTTGGGCAATGTCGGGCTCAAGCATCACAAGCCGCATGGTTTGGGGCACCCGGGGCTAAACTGTTGGCGTCACGCAATTTCTGCGGCATCGTGCCGCAAGACCGGCGGCCAAGCCAAATCTATTTTAGCATCCGATTCAGGGCTTTACGGGGGCCCCGATTTTCCTTGCCGTTCGGCCCCTTTTTAAGCCATTGCCGTGCGCGGGCAGTCTTGTCGTTGCTGCCCGCCTACCATCAGCCAAGGGTCGATCCCCCGTGTCCGAACATAAAGCCCATGCCCACGGTGACGTCACACGGCGTGATTTCATCTATGTCGCCACTTCCGTGGTTGGTGCCGTCGGTGTTGCTGCGATGGCCTGGCCGTTCATCGACCAGATGAATCCGAGTGCTGCCGCGCGCGCGCTGGCCACCACCGAAGTTGACCTTGCGCCCATCGCAGAAGGCCAGACCATCACCATCATGTGGCGCGGCAAGCCGGTCTTTGTGCGTCACCGCACCCCAAGCGAAATTGCCGCCGCCGAGGCAACGCCCGTTGCCGACCTCAAGGATCAGGAAGACCTGCCTGAAGATGCGCAGCGCGTGCAGTCTTTCGAGGGGCAGCCGCAGAAGCAGTGGCTGGTCGTTCTGGCGGCGTGCACGCATCTCGGCTGCATCCCGGTCAAGAACCTTGGCGACTACAAAGGCTGGTTCTGCCCGTGCCACGGCTCGCACTACGACACGGCAGGCCGCATCCGCAAAGGCCCCGCACCGCGCAACCTGGCGATCCCGCCCTATAATTTCGTCAGCGCCTCGCGCGTCGTCATCGGCTAAGGAGCCCTTTCATCATGGCTGGTCATTCGACCTATCAACCGTCAAACGGGCTGACACGCTGGCTGGACTCGCGCCTGCCGATGCTGCGCCTTGCCCATGACAGTTTCTCGGCATTTCCGACGCCGCGGAACCTCAATTACATGTGGACGTTCGGCGGGATCCTGACGCTTTTCCTCGTGCTGCAGATCGTGACCGGCATCGTGCTGGCGATGCACTACATCCCGTCGGCGGACAAGGCGTTCAACTCCGTCGAGTACATCATGCGCGACGTGAACTATGGCTGGCTGTTGCGTTACATGCACGCCAACGGCGCGTCGATGTTCTTCCTGGCCGTCTACATGCACATGTTCCGCGGGCTCTATTACGGCTCGTACAAGGCGCCGCGCGAAGTCCTGTGGATCCTCGGCGTCATCATCTATCTCCTGATGATGGCAACCGCGTTCATGGGCTACTCGCTGCCGTGGGGCCAGATGTCCTTCTGGGCCGCGACCGTCATCACCAATTTCTTCAGCGCCATTCCTTATGTCGGCGAAGCGGTCACGGAGTGGCTGTGGGGCGGCTATGCCGTGGACAGCGCGACACTCCAGCGCTTCTTCTCGCTGCATTACCTTTTGCCGTTCGTGATCGCAGGCGTGGTCGGCCTGCATATCTGGGCGCTGCATGTGCCCGGCAACGGCAATCCGGCCGGTATTGACGTGAAAGGCCCGCAGGACACCGTGCCCTTCCATCCGTATTACACGGTGAAGGACATGTTCGCGATCTGCCTCTTCCTGCTGCTCTTTGCCTATTTCGTCTTCTACAACCCGAATTATCTGGGCCACGCCGACAATTACATCGCGGCCAATCCGCTCGTGACGCCGGCCCACATCGTGCCTGAATGGTACTTCCTGCCGTTCTACGCAATCCTGCGCTCGGTTGAATCAAAGCTCGGCGGCGTGCTCCTGATGTTCGGAGCCATCGCGATCCTTGCCCTCCTGCCGTGGCTTGATACCAGCCGCGTGCGTTCGGCGCGGTTCCGGCCGGTCTATCGCTGGTTCTTCTGGTTCTTCTTCGTGGACTGCCTGATCCTTGGCTATATCGGTGCCATGCCGGCCGACGGCGTGCTGCATCTGAGCGCAGGCATCGAATTGCCGTATCTCGTGATCGGGCGGCTTGCCACGATCTGGTACTTCGCGCATTTCCTTGTGATCCTGCCCCTGATCGGGTTGTTCGAGCGGCCCAAACCGCTGCCGGAAAGCATCATCAAATCGGTGCTGGGCAAAGGCGGCGGAACGCCTGCTGCCGCTGTCCATGCGCCCGAGCGCCAGGTTTGAGCGGGAGAACGCCCATGAAAATGATCACCCGCCTTGCCCTGATCGGTGCGGTTGCCGCCGGTGCCGCCGCTTCGGTTGCCATCGCTGCCAGCGACGCCAAGCATCCAGAGGAAATCGCATGGTCCTTCGAAGGACCGTTCGGCCATTATGATCGCGGCGCCCTGCAGCGCGGCTATCAGGTTTACAAGGAAGTCTGCGCTGCGTGTCACTCGATGAACCTGATCGCGTTCCGCAATCTGGGTGAAGCGGGTGGTCCCGAGTTTTCGGAAGCGGAAGTGAAAGCTCTGGCCGCGCAGTACGAAATCGCCGATCTCGACGAAGCCGGCGAGGCGATGACACGGCCGGGGCGTCCCTCCGACCATTTCGTCGCGCCCTTTGCCAATGCCAAGACTGCGGCCGCCGCCAACAATGGTGCGGCGCCGCCCGACCTTTCAGTCATGGCCAAGGCGCGGCCGAACGGCCCCAACTACATCCATGCGTTCCTGACCGGGTTTACCGAACCGCCGGCAGGCGTCGAGATGCTGGAGGGGGCGAGCTACAACCCCTATTTCCCGGGCGGTCAGGTTGCCATGGCGGCCGTTCTGTCGGATGGCGGTATCACCTATGCTGACGGTACGGTCGCAACGATTGACCAGCAGGCCCGCGACGTGACCCAGTTCCTGATGTGGACGGCAGAGCCGAAGCTGGAGGAGCGCAAGCGCATGGGCTTCATGGTGATGAGCTTCATCGCCCTTCTGGCCGCGATGCTCTATCTCTCCTATCGTCGCCTCTGGCGTGACCAGCCGCATTAACGCGATCCTAACCACACACCAACATGAGGCCGGGGCCGCAAGGCACCCGGCCTTTGTTTTTCACGCAATGTCAAAGTCCTGCGGGTGAGGCTTGGGCCATGAACCGGCAGACCCTGCTCATGCGGATATGGCCGCAGACGGCGGCGCCGCGCGCCATGGCGCGTGCGGGGCTTGCGCTCGCCTGCGCGGCATTGGCTGGAGCCATCGCCTTCTGGGTCGCCGCAGGCGCGTCCACGCATCTGTCGCCGACAGGGCTTGAGGGATGGAGCGGCCTTGTCATCCTTGGCCTTGTCAGCCTTGCGCTTTCGGGTGCAGCGATCTTTGCCGCCTTCCGTCTGGTGCAGCATCATGCCGATGCGCTGGAAGAGGCCCGCGTGCGCAGCGAAACGGCAGAGACCGCCAGCCGGGCCAAAAGCGTGTTCCTCGCCAATATGAGCCATGAGCTCAGGACGCCGCTCAACGCGATCATCGGCTTTTCCGAGGTGATGGTGCAGGAGATGTTCGGACCGATGGGTGCGCGCCAATATTCCGAGTATGCGCGCGACATCCATGCGAGCGGCCAGACCCTGCTGGAACTCATCAACAACCTTGTGCTCAATGCCAAGGTCGAGGCGGGCAAGATCGACGTGGACATGGGCGACTGTGACGTGCGGCGCACGATTGCGGATGCCTGCGCACGGCTTGCGGACGACAATCCCGGCAAGGTGGTCCAGATTGCACTGACCGATGACATCGTGCGCGCGTCCTGCGACGAGGGTGTGCTGCACAACATCATCCTGCATCTACTCAACCATGCGATGACGCGTGCGGGTGCGGACGGGCAGCTTGAGATCAGCGCCACGCATGTTGCCGGTGCAGCGCGCGTGACGATTGCCTGGATGCGCCCGACGGGTGTGGACGGCAGAATTGTCGTAAAGCCCCCAGGACCTGGTACCGGATTTGGTGGCAGCTTTGCCAAGATGGCCGATGTCTTCGAGCGGGCGCATGGCGCGGGCATGAGCCTTACGCTCGCCTCCGGCTTTGCCGCATTGGTGGGCGGCACGGTCAGTGACAAGGATGATGTGATCATCCTTGATCTCGCGCCGCCCCACCAGCGCGTGGAAACCCAATCCGCAGAAACGTGGGCTGCTTAGGCCAGAACCATCAACTTCCTGCCAGCCCTCTCATCTCGCCCAGGCATCTTGCGGTGCGGGCCAAGGGTGATAAAACCCCGGCCTTCATGCGCGGGCCTGTCTTGCCCGCAAGGTCAATGGCGGACGATAAATGACAAAGACTGTTCTTGGCATCATCGGCGGCAGCGGCGTCTATCAGATCGACGGCGTGGAAGATGCGCGCTGGGAACGCGTGCGCTCGCCCTGGGGCGAAGCCTCCGACGAGATTTTCCGGGGGCGGCTTTCGGGCGTTGATGTCGCATTCCTGCCGCGCCATGGCCGCGGCCACGTGCAGACCCCGACCTCGATCAACTACCGCGCCAATATTGACGCGCTGAAGCGCATCGGCGTGACCGACATCATCTCGGTTTCGGCGTGCGGCTCGTTCCGCGAGGAGCTGGCGCCCGGCACTTTCGTGCTGGTGGACCAGTTCATCGACCGCACGTTTGCGCGCGAGAAGTCCTTTTTCGGTCCCGGCTTTGTTGCCCATGTGTCGATGGCACATCCCGTGTGTCCGCGGCTCAAGGCGGCGCTGGCACAGGCGGCAAAGGCCGCCGGCATCAAGCATCATGTGGGCGGCACATATCTGGCGATGGAAGGTCCGCAATTTTCGTCGCTGGCCGAATCGAATCTCTACCGCAGCTGGCACTGTGACGTGATCGGCATGACCAACATGCCGGAGGCAAAGCTCGCGCGTGAGGCGGAAATTCCCTACGCGACGGTTGCAATGGTGACCGATTATGATTGCTGGCATCCCGACCATGACAGCGTGACGGTTGACCAGGTTGTGAAGATCCTTTCCGCCAATGCCGACAATGCGCGCGCGCTGGTCAAGCATGTCGCACCGCTGCTTGGCCCCAACCGCACCAACTCGCCGCTTGGCATCGAGACCTGCCTTGATACGGCGGTCATCACCGCGCCGGACAAGCGCGATCCCCGATTGATGGCCAAGCTTGATGCGGTGGCCGGCCGCATCCTCAAGGCAAACTGATCCCGTTTTTCCCTTCACGCGCGCGAGCAAGACAACGATGGACCTGAAAGAGGCAATCCGCAGCATTCCCGACTTTCCCAAGAAGGGGATCATGTTCCGCGACGTGACGACGCTTCTGGGCGATCCGCGCGCATTCCGCACGGCCGTCGACATGATGGTGCAGCCCTTTGCAGGTACGCGCATCGACAAGGTGGCGGGGATCGAGGCGCGCGGCTTCATCCTGGGCGGGGCCGTGGCACATCAGCTTTCGGTGAGCTTCGTGCCCGTGCGCAAGAAGGGCAAGCTGCCGTGGAAGACGATTTCCGAGACCTATGACCTTGAATACGGCACCGACACGATCGAGATCCACACTGATGCGGTCAGCGAAGGCGAAACGGTGCTGCTGGTTGATGATCTCATCGCCACGGGCGGCACTGCTGCTGCCGCCGTGCGGCTGATCGAGCGGGCAGGTGCCACGGTTGCGGGATGCTCGTTCGTCATTGATCTGCCGGAACTGGGCGGACGCCGCAAGCTCGAGAAAATGGGCAAGAGCGTTCTGGCACTGGTTGAATTTGAAGGGCACTGAGCCCCATGAAGATCAACGGCAAGCCTTATCGCACGATCCGGGAGCTGCCCGACATTGATGGCGATGTCGGCGGCGCCTTTGCAGGTGTCGAAGTGATTGACCAGACATTGCTGCCGCACCGCTTTGTGATGCGGCCTCTGGCGCGCATGGACGAGGCGGCGCACGCGATCAAGGCGATGATCGTGCGCGGCGCGCCGCTGATCGGTGCCACTGCCGCCTACGGACTTGTGATGGCGCTGCGTGATGATCCGTCTGATCCAGCGCTTGACCATGCCTATGGTGTCCTCATTGCCACGCGGCCTACAGCGGTCAATCTGCGCTGGGCGCTCGACGAGATGATGGCGGTGGTGCGCCCCCTTGCGCCATTGGCGCGCGCGGCGGCGGCGCGCATGAAAGCGCGGCAGATCTGCGATGACGACGTGGAAACCTGTCGCCGTATCGGTGCCAACGGTCTGCCGCTCATCGAGGCGGCGTCTGCGCTCAAAGGTGGGGGGACGGTCAATATCCTCACCCATTGCAATGCCGGGTTCCTGGGTTGTGTCGATTGGGGCACGGCGCTGGCGCCCATCTACATGGCGCATGATGCGGGTATTGCCGTGCATGTGTGGGTCGATGAGACGCGGCCGCGCAATCAGGGCGCCTCGCTTACCGCCTTTGAACTTGGCGGCCATGGCGTGCCGCACACGATCATCGCCGACAATGCCGGCGGTCACTATATGCAGGCGGGGCTGGTTGATCTCTGCATCGTGGGCACCGACCGGGTGACTTCGAATGGCGATGTGGCCAACAAGATCGGCACTTACCTCAAGGCGCTGGCCGCGCATGACAACCGCGTGCCGTTTTATGTGGCGTTGCCGCACACGACCATCGACTGGACGATGAAGGCGGGCGTGGGCGTCATCCCCATTGAGGAGCGCTCGCCCGACGAGGTGACCCGCATTGCCGGCCGCACGGACACAGGTGAATTGGTGACGGTCACCGTGACAGCGCCGGGAAGCCCTGCTGCCAATCCGGGATTTGATGTCACGCCCGCGCGCCTGGTGACAGGCTTCATCACCGAACGCGGCGTCTCAGCCGCCAATGCCGAAGGGTTGTTGTCGCTCTACCCGGAGCGGCGCCAGGGCTGAGCTGGTTCCTTACGCGCCGTGGACAATCAGTTTTCCGGTATCCAGATTTTGCTGGGCGCAGAGCGCGCGATAAAGCTGGAGAACGGTTGGCGCATCCAGAACGCCGGTGATGTTGCCGCTCGCGTCCAGATTGATGTTGGCGCCATAGATGGCAAACCAGACCACAGTCTCGCCTGTCTGATCGGTCGGCGTTGTCAGCGTGTGCAACGATCCTGCCGGTTCGAACAGATAGGAGCCCGGCGCGTTCACCACATGCGGGTACTCGCGATAGAACCAGCGGCCCTTTTCCGTCACCGCAAACACCGGGCCGGTGTGACGGTGGGTCTCGATCTCGAAGCCGGGCTGGAAGCGCGCGCGCAGGACCCAGAGGCCCTGTGTGAGGTCCACGTGCAGGAGCTGGATCGCCACCTTGTCGCTGACGGCCACGAAAGGCGTGTCATTGATGCCAATGTGCTCGGCGGGCTTTGGCGGCATGAGGGCGGCGGAAGACATCGGATTATCCCTGCTGGAGAAGGCGGTCACCCCGCGCTGGCGGCATCCAATGCGGCGAGGTGGGCAGGCGACAGCTTGAGCGTCAAGGCGACAAGCAACTCCTCAAACTGCTCCATGCTGGTCGCCGACGCGATGGGGGCGGTCACCGCCTTGCGTGTCATCAGCCAGGCAAGCGCGATCGGCGCGAGTTTCGCGCCGGTTGCGGCGGCGACCTGATCCATGGCGGCCAGTATCTTCTCACCGCGCGCATTCAGGTAATTGCCCATGCGGGTGCCGCGGATGCTTTTCTTGAAGTCATCGGGCGAGCGATATTTGCCTGTCAGAAATCCGGCAGCGAGGCCAAAATAGGGGATCACGCCGATGTTGTTGGTGGCGCAGAAGTCCTGCAGCGGTCCCTCGAACGCCGAACGGTCGGAAAGATTATAGAGCGGCTGGAGTGTCTCGTAGCGCGGCAGGCCATTGCGGGCGCTGATGTCGAGCGCCTCCTTCATGCGCTCGGCGGTGTAGTTCGAGGCACCGATGGCGCGGACCTTGCCTGCCTTGATCAGCGTGGCAAAGGCGTCAAGCGTTTCCTCCAGCGGCGTTTCGGCATCGTCGCGGTGCGCCTGGTAGAGGTCGATGGTGCCGACACCCAGCCGCGCCAGGCTGTCGTCGCAGGCGGCGATGATGTTTGCTTTCTTCAGGCCGTTGCGGGTTCCCAACATGCCCACTTTGGTTGCAATCAGGATTTTCGCGCGTGCAGAAGGCCCACGTGCTTTCAGCCATGCGCCGATCACCGTTTCGGACTCGCCGCCCTTGTGGCCCGGCATCCATGCCGAATAGACGTCGGCCGTGTCGATCAGCGTGATGCCCGCCTCGACGCAACGGTCGAGCAGCCGGAACGACATGGCCTGATCGGCGGTCCAGCCGAACACATTGCCACCGAACGCAAAGGAGATGGTCTCAAGGCCGGAATTGCCGAGTTTGCGGGTCTGCATGGGAGGGCTCTTTCTGGTTGTGACGATGCCGTGACTTTAGCGGAACCGGGGGGCGGCGCCATGGGTTTGCAGCGGGCGGACCGAAATCGGCTGGATTGCATATCCGCATTGCGTGGTTCGACGAAGGCTCACCATGAGGACGCATGCGAGTAGCATGAGTGCCAGTCACTGACATCCTCACCCTGAGCGCATCGCGCAGCGATGCAGTCGAAGGGGGCAGTGACCTGGTGCAACGAAGTCTTGGGCAGTGCCTCTCACGCATTGAACCGGAAGTGCAGCACGTCGCCATCGGCAACGACATATTCCTTGCCTTCAAGGCGCAGTTTGCCCGCATCGCGCGCGCCTGCCTCGCCATTGCCGGTGACATAATCGTCAAAGGCAATTGTCTCGGCGCGGATGAAGCCCTTTTCGAAGTCGGTGTGGATGGCAGCGGCCGCGCGCGGCGCGCGGGTGCCCTTCACGATGGTCCAGGCGCGGGCTTCCTTGGGGCCGACCGTGAAATAGGTGATGAGGCCGAGCAGGCGATAGCCCTCGCGGATCATGCGGTTGAGGCCCGGCTCCTCAAGGCCAAGCGCCGAGAGGAACTCCACCCGCTCGTCAGCGCCGAGCATCGCGACTTCTGATTCAATCTTGGCTGAGATTGCGACACAGCCCGCGCCTTCGCGCTTGGCCATTTCCTCCACGCGACGGGAATGGGCATTGCCGGTCGCGGCATTGCCTTCTTCCACGTTGCAGACATAGAGCACGGGTTTTGAGGTCAGAAGGCCCAGTGCGCGGAACGCAGGCTCCTCGTCTGAAGTGATTTTGGCGGCGCGCGCAGGCTTGCCCGCACGCAACTGTTCAAGCGCCTTCTGCATCAGGGCGGCTTCGGCTGCGGCTTCCTTGTCGCCGGTCTTGGCCTTTTTCTCGAGCGGCGTGACGCGGCGCTCAAGGCTGTCGAGGTCGGCGAGCATCAATTCCGTTTCGACTGTCTCGGCATCGGCGACGGGATCAATCTTGCCCTCCACGTGGGTGACATCGCCATCTTCGAAGCAGCGCAGCACATGGAGCACGGCATCGACCTCGCGGATGTTCGCCAGGAACTGGTTGCCGAGACCCTCGCCCTTTGACGCGCCCCGCACGAGACCGGCAATGTCCACGAAGGTGATGCGGGTCGGGATGATCTGTGCCGACTTGCCGATGGAAGCCAATCTGTCGATGCGCGGGTCAGGCACGGCCACTTCGCCGACATTGGGTTCGATCGTGCAGAAGGGATAGTTCGCGGCCTGGGCCGCGGCTGTCTGCGTCAGCGCGTTGAACAAGGTTGACTTGCCGACATTGGGCAGGCCGACAATGCCGCATTTGAAACCCATCATCTTACTCCGGTTCTGGCTTTGGCGGTTGGTTCGCGCGTTCACGCATGAGGGCGACGCGCGTGGCAAACTGGTTGGGATCATTGCCCGCAAGAAGGGGCGCTGCTTCGACCATGTGGCTGATCAAGGGGTCAAGCCAAAGATGGTCGTCGCGCGAAAAATCGGAAAGCACATGGCCCTGTACGCGGTTGCGGTCGCCGGGATGGCCGATGCCGATGCGCACGCGGCGGAAATCAGGTCCCAGATGGGCGACGAGCGACTTGAGGCCGTTATTGCCGGCCGTGCCGCCTCCCGACTTCACGCGGATCTGGCCTGGCTCCAGGTCAAGCTCGTCGTGAAAGACGGTAATGCCGCTCACCGTGATCTTGTAGAAATGGGCGGCAGCCTGTGCGGCGTTGCCGGAGAGGTTCATGTAGGTGAGCGGTTTGAGGAGCAGCACGCGCACCTGTCCATGGGGGCCGGGCAGGCGGCCTTCGGCGACCTCTCCCTGAAACTGCGGACGGAACGACGCAAAGCCATAGTGGCGCGCTATGGCGTCGATCACCATGAAGCCGACATTGTGCCGGTGGCCCGCATATTGCGGACCCGGATTGCCGAGGCCGACAAAGAGCAACATCGCGTCCTCCGCCAGGCCCTCCCGCTTTCAGGCGGGGCTGGCTTACTTCTTCGCCGGACCCTTGGCAGCAGGCGCAGCCGGGGCCTTCGCACCGGCAGCGGGAGCCTTTGCACCGGCAGCGGGCGCCTTGGCGCCAGCAGCCGGGGCCGCACCGGCGGCAGGGGCAGCACCCGCAGCAGGAGCCGCTGCATCGGCTTCCGTGGTCTTGACCTCGGTCTCGGCAATCGTCGACGGCGGCACGATCGTGGCAACCGTGAAGTCACGCGACTGGATCACGGGCTTCACGCCTTCCGGCAGCTTGAAGGCTGAAATATGCAGGCTGTCATTGATGTCGAGCGTGCCGAGGTCGGCGATGATTTCCTGCGGAATGTTGTCCGAGGGGCAGTGAAGCTCCACCTCGTGGCGCACGACGTTCAGCACGCCGCCACGCTTCAGGCCCGGTGAAGTTTCCTGATTGATGAAACGCACCGGAATGAAAAGCGCAACGCGCGATCCTTCCTCGATGCGGAAGAGGTCGAAGTGGACAGGGCGATCCGAGACCGGATGAACCTGCACGTCGCGCGGCACAACCTTGGCCTTCTTGCCCGCGACATTGACCTCAAAGAGGGTCGAGGTGAAACGGCCGGCCTGGATCGCGAAATCGAGGTCGCGCACCGTCATGGCGACGTTCTGCGGGGCATCCTTGCCGCCATACATGACGCCGGGCACCAGTGCCGCGTTGCGCGTCTTGCGCGCGGCGCCGGATCCCGAACCTTCGCGGGCGATGACATTGAGGGGGCGTGCTTGGGCCATGGCAGATCGTCCGGTACGTAAGACAGGGATGCAAATGAGCGCCTGCAGGAGGGCCGGAAACCGGCCGCTTGGCCGTGCGGGGCGCTCGCGGAAGCCCGTGCTTCTACATCAAGGGCTTAGGCGCTGCAACATGGAAAGGGGGGCAAATCCCTCCCTTGATTGATGGCCGCAACCCTTTGATCCATCAATTAAAAAGGCTTGAAACCGATTCCTCGTTGGTGATGCGGCGCATCGCTTCACCCATCAAAGGGGCAACCGAGATGCGCCGGATCTTGGCGCAGGCCTTGACCTGCTCGGTCGGCTCGATGGTGTTTGTCACCACCAGCGTCTTCAATTTTGAGCGGTTGATGCGGTCGGTCGCCCCGCCTGACAGCACGCCATGAGAGACATAGGCAAAGACCTCGCGCGCGCCTTTGGCCACAAGCGCGTCTGCCGCGTTGCAGAGCGTACCTGCGCTGTCCACAATGTCATCGACGAGCACGCAAATGCGGCCGCTGACATCACCGATCACGTTCATCACTTCGCTCTCACCCGCGCGCTCGCGACGCTTGTCGATGATGGCGAGATCGGCATTGAGGCGCTTGGCCAGCGCGCGCGTGCGCACCACGCCGCCGACATCGGGCGACACCATCATCACGTTCTCCGTGCCGATGGTGGCGCGGATGTCGCGCTCAAGCGCGGGGGCGGCAAAGAGATTGTCGGTCGGGATGTCAAAGAAGCCCTGGATCTGCCCGGCGTGAAGGTCAAGCGTCAGCACGCGCTGGGCACCTGCTTCGGTGATGAGATTGGCGATCAGCTTGGCCGAGATCGGCGTACGGGGGCCGGGTTTGCGGTCCTGCCGCGCGTAACCGAAATAGGGGATGACGGCGGTGATGCGGCGCGCGGAGGCGCGCTTCAGCGCATCAATGATGATCAGAAGCTCCATCACGTTGTCATTGGCGGGAAACGAGGTGGACTGGATGACAAAGACATCCTCGCCGCGCACGTTTTCGAGAATCTCCACAAACACTTCCATGTCGGCAAAACGCCGCACGACACTTTTGGTCAGGGGAAGGGCCAGATAGTCCGCAATCTCGGTCGAGAGCGGCGGATTCGAGTTTCCGGCAATCAGCTTCATCGCGCGTCTTCCCCGACAGAGGCGGTGTCCAGCGGCGCCTTGTAGCTTGGGTGACAGAACGGTGAAAGGGGCAGCATTGCCACGCGCATTTCAGGTCAGCGGCGGCGCGTCAGTTCGGCCAAAAGGGCTGCAATCCCGTCGGCCGCTGCGTCACCGGCCAGGGCCGCCGTCTCGTTCCATGGTCCATTGATGTCGCGAATCGGCATCTCGTTGGCCTGGGTGACATCGCCGAGCGGCGTGCCAGCCGAATCGGCCAACGTCCAGTTGATCGTCACGAGGCGCCTGTCGCTTGCGTCCCCCGAGAGGGTGACGGCGGCGGAAAGTTCGTAATCATAGGGCGCGCCTTCATCCGCAATGACGACGCCCCGCCGGGCGAGCCCTGTGGCAGCGGCGCGGGCGAGCAGGGCGGCAGCGCCGTCCGGCTCGGCCGTTATTGCGCCGATGCGAACGCGTGGTGTGTTGATGGCGGGCGCCTGTGTTTCGGCGGTGCCGGCGGTTGGTGCCTTGCCCAAATCATCGGCGAGACGAAGCGCGGTTGCGTCGGCAATGGCGGAAAGGGCAATGCCGTCGAACGCCTCCGGTGTTGCGGGTGCAGCAGCATCGAAAGTGCCGCGCATCGTGCCATCCGGCGCTGTCAGGCTGAAGCGGATCACGCTTGCCTGATATTGCCCGGCAAGGACGAGGCTCCCCTCCGGCGCACTGCGAGAGGACGCCAGCACGTCGCGCTGTTGCAGGGCTTCGGCAATCCGTTCGGCAAGGTCAGCGGCATGCGAATCATCCAGCCCGGCAATCGGGGCGACGAAAATTGTCTCTTCGCCGATGATGCTGGTGAGTGCTTCCCAGTTGCGGTTCGTTCCCTCGAAGGGCCGGTTCATGGCGAAGGGATCGCGCACGCCGATCGCGTCCGTCAGGCTGCCACAGGCAGCGAGCATCGCAAGGGCGGCAACGCTAAGGGCGAAGCGCAATGAGCGACAGGTTGCGTCCATAATCGGTTTCATGGGCGTGTGTGGTGCGGCGAAAGCTGAAGTAAGGACCAGCATAGGTGCAGGCGATGGGCTTGTCCGGGGCATTCATCACACCAAAGGCGGTAAGGCGCCGCCCCAGATAGGAGGAAAGATCGAACATGAAATGGCCGGAACGGGAAGACTTCACAAAGAACGCGTCATTGGATGATACCGCGTCCAGGAAGCGCGTGCGGAACTCGGCCCCCACCTCATAGTTCTCGGCGCTGATCGACGGTCCGATGGCGACCCGGATGTTGGCAAGGGTTGCACCCAGTTCCATCATGCGGGTCAACATCGCTTCGACAACACCGCCAAAGGCACCCTTCCAGCCGGCATGGGCCGCGCCAATGACACCGGCAATTGGATCGGCGGCCAGCACGGGCGCGCAATCGGCTGCGAGAATGCCGAGCGCGATGCCGGGCGTTCGTGTCACCATCGCATCGGCGCGCGGCGCCATGCCGTGCTGCCACGGCGCCTCGACCGTCACGACATCGGGCGAGTGGATTTGATAGGCGGTCACGAGGTTCCCGGGCGCAAGGTTGAGCGCGTGGGCGCAGCGCGCGCGGTTTTCGGCAACGCAAGCGGGATCATCGGACGAGCCAAAACCGCAATTGAGGCTGGCATAGAGACCTGATGAGACGCCGCCCTCGCGGCCAAAGAATCCGTGGGCAATGCCGGCAAGTTGCGCGAGCGCTGGCGATTGCAGGAACGGGGCGGTGTTGCTCATGGTGCAAATCCGGCAGGCAGTGGGGCGTCCGGCGGCAGGACTGCCATCACCTTGAAGAGATGGCCCATGGCATCGGCGCCGGCAAGGCGGCTCGCGGCTGCCCGCAAATCATCGGCCCGTGCCGGGTTGGCCCGCGCGAGGCTCTCGGCGCGCAAGCCAAGGCCGAGGGCGTCGAGAAATTCTCCCTGCGGCGCTGGGCCGTTCGTGCGGCAACCCCGCGCATGCGCCTCCCGCGACAGGGCTCCGAAATCGACATGCGTCGTCAGATCGGCGTCGCCGGGCGTCTCCAGCACCGGCACAAATTTGTGCTTGTGCATCGCCTGCAGCGTGTCGCCGAAGGCCGGGCCCTCGTGCCCATAGTCAATCACCAGGGCGATGCCGCCATCCTGCGCGAGGCGGTCGGCGATATCCGCCATGATGGCTGTTGCAGCGGGGCAGGCTTCGAGAATGTCGCCGTCCGTTGGTGTCGCGCGCGGCAGCGACGCAGCATCGATCGGCACAGCACCGGACAGCGCAAAGCCAAGCCCGCCCTTGCTGTCATGGGTGATGGTGCGCAGATGCCAGTTTCCCCGAAAATACTGGTATTGCGCGACAGGCAGCGCATCGAAAAATTCGTTGGCAATCAGAAAGAGCGGCTCACCGCGCGGCACGCTGCCGAGCGTATCGTGCCAGGAAATGCTTGCGCCCGTGTCCCCAAGCGCTTCGCGTTGACGCGCGCGCAGGAAAGGGCTTGTCTCGACAAGATGGATCCCGAGCGCTTGTCTGAACGTCGGCAGCACGCGTGTCGCGCGCAGGATGTCTGCCATCAGCGTGCCGCGTCCCGGACCAAGCTCTACAAGGTGCACGGATCGGGCGCTGCCGCTGCGCTGCCAGAAATCGGCAAGGCAGAGCCCCACCAGTTCACCGAACATCTGGGAAATTTCGGGCGCGGTGATGAAATCGCCCGCAGCACCCAGAGGGTCCTGCTTGCGGTAGTAGCCATGCGTCCTGTGGCCCAGCGCCAGACCCATGAAAGTTGCGACCGGCATCGGGCCATCGGCGTCGATCAGGGCCGCAATCTCGTCTTGCAGCGCGTTCATTTCTTCTTGCGTGCAGCCGGTTTGGCGACGGGCACTGACCCGCGCGGGCCATAGACCCAGAAGAGAAGTCCCGCGACCATCATCGGCAGCGAGAGCAGCGTTCCCATCGACAGGTTGAGCGAAAGGCTGACCATCTGGTCGCTGTCACGGAAGAAATACTCGACGATGGCGCGCGCAATGCCATAACCGCCGATGAAGATCGCGATGGCCCCGCCGCGCCGTTCCAGCAGGCGGAAGCGGGCGATCAGGACGCCGATCACCACAAAAAGCACGATGCCTTCGAGAAAGGCCTCGTAAAGCTGGCTGGGGTGGCGCGGCAGGGCCCCCGCACCATTGACGGGGAAGACCATGCCCAGCGGGCTCTCGGTCACGCGGCCATAGAGTTCGCCATTGATGAAGTTTGCAACACGGCCAAAGAAAAGGCCGATGGGCGCAACCGCTGCCATCAGGTCGCCAAAGCGCAGCATGTCGATGCCGCGGCGGCGCGAAAACCAGATCACGGCCAGGACGACGCCGATGAAGCCGCCGTGGAACGACATGCCGCCTTCCCAGATCAAGAGCCAGTTGATCGGGTTGAGATAGGTCTCTGTCTGGTAGATGAGGCCATAGAAAAGGACGTATCCAATCCGTCCGCCCAGAATGATGCCGATGGTCGCCCAGACGATGAAATCATCCGCATCGACAGGTTTGAGCGGCGCCTTGCCGCCGAAAGTCGGCGACTGCCACAGCGTCGCGTTGCGCAGGAGGCGCACGATCCACCACCAGCCAAGGACGATCCCGGCAATATACGCGACCGCATACCAGCGCAGTGCGAACGGACCGATGGCAAAGATCACCGGGTCGATCTCGGGGTAGGTGAGGACGAGGGCGGGAAGTCCTGAGAGCATGTCGGATCGTGCCTTTGTGGTTTGGCCGGACCATATCAGGATCACATGGAAAAAGTGAAAATCTGCCGCGCCTCCTGCGGCCATTTCCGGCTTGCCCGGCGTGCCCGGGAGACGCAATCTCACTCCCTCGCCCCATGCTTCGAATGGGGAGAGGTGGCGAGCTCTCGCGAGCCGGTGAGGGGCGCTTGTTTGTGCGGTCCCCCTCACGGAATTTGCTGAGGCGCAAATTCCTGCTCTCCCAATCCGGGGGAGAGCGAAGGAAGCAGTTAGCGTTCGGCTGGATTGATCAGGATTTCACCATGTCCACACAGAACAGGCTGCTCGATGATCTTGCCCGGCTGGCCACGGGTGCGGCCGGTGCAGCGCGCGGTGTTCAGCAGGAGATTGAAGCGCTCGTGCGCCAGCAGGCCGAGCGCATGCTGGACCAGATGAACCTCGTGCGGCGCGACGAGTTCGACGCGGTCAAAGCGATGGCCGCGAAAGCGCGCACGGAAAACGAGGCGCTGGAACGCCGGATCGCAGCACTTGAAGCACGGCTCGACGCCAAAGGCTGAGAAGTTCTCCACGTCTTTCGCCAAGCGCCCACAGGCCGTTTCGGGCCGCCGCCTTGACACGACTCACCGCACACCGCAGCCTGCAAGCCATGGTGTTATCCTGGTTCGGGAACCACCAGATGTCGTGGACCGGCCAGAAATGGCCAACCAACGGGCCCCCCATGAGTTTGCGGTTGCGTGAAGATGGCGAAGAAGAGACCCCCAATCCGCTTGATGCGGTGGAGGGTTTGGTTGCAGCCCAGGAATGGCCCTATGAGCGACTGGGCGGCGAGGAGCTTTCGATCTGTGTGTCGGGCTCGTGGTGTGACTATACGCTCGCGTTCGTCTGGCGGCCCGATGTCGAAGCCCTGATCGTGAACGCCGCCTATGATTTCAAGCCTGCGCCGGCGCGACGGGCCGAAGTGATCGACCTCGTGGCGCGCATCAATGCTGAATTGTGGCTTGGCCATTTCGACTTCATTGCGGACGAAGGTGTCCTCAGCTTCCGCCACGCCCATCTGATGGCGGGGGGCGCGCCTTTGACTGTCGGCCAGATTGAAGTGCTCTTGCGTGCGGCGGTTGACGCGTGCGAGCGGCATTATCCTGTTTTCCAGCTCCTGCTCTGGGGTGGCAAGACGCCGCGCGAGGCGATTGCCGCGGCAATGCTCGACTGTCAGGGACGGGCTTGAAAGTCCGGGCAAAGGCCCAGGCACAAGCTCGGGCGAAACCCGCCATCCTCTTCATTGGTGCGGGACGAATGGGTGGCGCGCTGGTGCGCGGCCTTGCCGCCTTTGGCCGGTTCCGCCTGATCATCTGCGAACCCGATCCTTCTCCTGCGATCCGCGCCTTGGCGCGCGCGGGCAAGATTGTGCTCAATCCGGCTTCGGAAGTGATGGGTCGTGCGCGGCTTGCGGTCATTGCCGTCAAGCCGCAAATGCTGGCGGGCGTGATTGCGCCGCTAAAGCCGATCCTCGCGCGGATGCCCGTTCTCTCGATTGCGGCAGGCGTACGGATCGCGACTTTGCGCAAGCTCTGCGGCACGCGTCGCGTCATCCGCGCCATGCCCAATCTGCCGGTCGAAGCCCGAAAGGGCATCAGCGCGGTCTTTGCGCCGGCGCCCGTCAGCGCGGCCGAACGCAAGCTTGCCGCCCTTGTGCTTGACGCGGGCGGCAAGGTCGTCTTTCTGGAAGACGAGAAATTGCTGGATGCGGTAACAGCCGTTTCGGGGTCGGGCCCTGCCTATGTCTTTCATCTTGTCGAGGCGCTTGCGGCGGCAGCGATGTCCGAGGGCTTGAGCGGCACGCTTGCAAGAACGCTCGCGCGTGAAACGGTCATTGGTGCTGCAGCCCTGCTTGCCTCTGGTGCTGATCCTGCGGTGTTACGCGCGCAGGTGACGAGCCCTGGTGGAACAACTGAAGCCGGGCTGTCTGTATTGATGGGCAAAGGCGGGCTCATGCCGCTCATCCGTCAGACCGTGGCGGCGGCGCGCAAGCGGGCGAAAATGCTCGGCCAATGATGCAAGCGTGATGGGGCAGTGATTCATGGTCGCGCGCAAAGCCAATACAAGCACGCGCAAGAAAGCGCCCGCGAAAGCGAAGGCTCAAGCGGTCGAAGCCAAGCTCATTGCTGCGATGTTTGCGCTTTCGGCGTCGGACCAATGGATGTCGCTGACGCTTGAGACCATTGCCCGCAAGGCCAGGGTGAAGTCCCAGGACATACCGCAGCGTCTGCGTGATCGCGTCGATGTCGTCGCCCTTTGGGCCGAGGGGATTGGTCACAGAATCGCAGGCGCGGATACCGACAAATCCATTCCCCTCCATGACCGGCTGTTCGAAGGCGTGATGGCCGTGCTTGAAGCGGCCAGTGACGTGCGCGCCGGGTTGGGCGGGATCGCTGCCGCGGTCATGCAGAACCCCCTGGCCGGGATCGAACTTGTCGGAGCTGCCGCCCATCTTGGAAGGGCGGCTGCACGCCATGCGGGTCTCGATGTGTCGGGCATTGGCGGGCAGGCCAGCGCCGTTGCGCTCGGCCTTCTGATCGCGCGACTTCTGCCCGTCTATGCCGCCGACGAGCCGGGGCTTGGCCGGACCATGGCCCTGACGGACCAAAATCTTTCAGCCGCGCTTGGGCTTCTCAACCTTGTCCCGCGGGTCTTTGGTTGACGGTACTGCTCGTTGGGACGCATGTTGTCCTTCCTACGGGCCGGGAGGTTGTGGCATGAGCAAAGACAAAGGCAGTGCGGGCAAAGACAATTCGGCATTCGGCTTTGGCGAATTATTCGAGCGATTGGGTCTGAAAATGGATGTCGGCGCCCTGATGGACGCGCAACGCCGCCAGTTCGAAAACGCTTTTGCGGCGTTTGCCAAAGTGGCTGACGGCTATCAAAAAGTCATTTCCCGCCAGCAGGAGATGATGGCGGAAACGATGGGCGACCTTTCCAAGGCCATGACATCGCTCACCGAGCGCGACAGCGGTGGTGCGACCAGCGGCCAGCGCATCGAGACCGCCAAGACGGCTGTCGAGAAAGCCGTCAACCACATGACCGAATTGGCCGACCTCACCCAGAAGGCCAATCAGGGCGCGTTTGATCTCATGCGCGCCCAGATCACGGAAGGCTTCTCAATCCTGACCGGCGGCGCGAAGTCCGACGCAGGCAAAGGAAAATCGTAAGTGGATGTTGCCGGCGCTGCGGCGCAGATCCCTTTTGACGTTTTTGCGTCGGTTGACATAAGGGCAGGAACGGTGGTGCGCGCCGAAGCCTATCCCGAGGCCCGCAAGCCATCGATCAAACTCTGGATTGATCTTGGCCCCGTTGGCGTGAAGGCAAGTGCGGCGCAGCTCACCCGCCACTACGCGCCTGCGGAACTTGTCGGCCGGAAAGTTTTGTGCGTCGTCAATTTCGCGCCGCGCAAGATCGGCGCCTTCCTGTCGGAAGTGCTGACCCTGGGTCTCGACAGCGAGCCGGGCGCGGTCGTGCTGGCGGTGCCTGACAAGGATGTACCCAACGGCGCGCGGCTTTATTGAAGCAAAGTCTCAACCATCCACGCGGATGCGGATTTCCGCGCGCAGGCCCCCCAGAGGACTGGCACCAAGGGTAACATCGCCGCCATGGGCGCGCGCGATATCGCGGGCAATTGCAAGGCCAAGCCCCACGCCCCCCATCTGCAGGTTGCGACCTTCGTCGAGGCGGTGAAAGGGCCGGAACGCTTCCTCGCGGCGGGCAGACGGTATGCCGGGACCATCGTCGTCCACGGCGATCTCGATCATCGGCCCTTTGCGGCTTGCCGTAATGACGGCGCGGGTGCCGTGCTTCAGCGCATTGTCTACAAGGTTCTGAATGCAGCGGCGCATGGCGTTGCGGCGCACTTCGGCAACGAGGTCACCGGTTGCGTTCAGCGCGACATCGCGTTCCCGCGTGCCGTCGGCGCCGCGGCGCGCCGTCTCGGCCACTTCGGTGAGGATGTCGGTCATCGGCAGGCGGACAGAATTTTCGCCGCCGCCGCCGCGCGCAAAGTCGAGATATTCAGCGACCATGTGCTCCATCTCGCGCACATCGGCGCGCAGGGCCTCGATGTCGGGGCTGTCGCCCATCATGGCAAGCGCGAGCTTCATGCGGGTGAGCGGCGTCTTCAGATCGTGGCTGACACCCGCCAGCATTTCGGTGCGTTGCTGCATCTGGCGCACGATACGCTCGCGCATTTCGATGAAGGATTGCGCTGCGGCACGCACTTCGGTCGCGCCGGATGGTTTGAAATCCGGCACGTCGCGGCCATGACCGAAGGCGTCGGCCGCGAGCGCCAGCCGCTGGATCGGCTTGATCTGGTTGCGCAGGAAGAGTGCGGCGACGCCGATGATGATGAGCGAAAACGCCAGCATCCAGACAACGAAAATATGCGAGTTGGTGATGGTCAGGCGCTTTTCATCGACGACGATGCGGAAGACGCCGCCCTCGACGGCGACACGGATGTCAGCGAAATCCTCCAGGCGCTCGGCATCGAACCAGACCGGCTTCCTGATCCGGTTGGGCAGCTCGCGCGCCAGCACACGGGCGAGAACCGAATTTGTGGTGCTTGCCGTCTCGGGCAAAGACTCGCCCGGCAGCCAGCCCACGGAAAAGCCCAGCCTGCCTGACGCTGCTTCCGCCAGTTCTTCCGGCGGGAGGAGGAGGTTTGTGCGCTCATAGAGGGCGACCAGGAGGGCGATGTCGCCCGCCACACCGCGCGTCATGCGTACAGTCACCGTCTCGGCGTTGCGGTCGAGATACATGTAGGAAACGATCGCCTGCAGGATGACCATCGGCGCAACAACGATGGTGAGCGCGCGCGCAAAGAGGGAGCGCGGCAACCATCGCTTGATGATGCCCTCGCGTTCGCCCGACGCGAACAGCCTATGCCACGCCGTCCGGTACCAGGACATAGCCCACGCTTCTCACGGTCTGGAGGTAGAGGGGAAGACGCGGATCCAGTTCGATCTTGCGCCGCAACCTTGTCATCTGCACGTCAACGGAACGTTCCATGGTGGCGCCTGACTTCGCCATCAATTCAGCGCGCGAAACCGGCTTGCCCGCGCTTTGCGCCAGTACACGCAGCAAGGCAGCTTCGCCCGAGGTGATCTTCACATGGCGGCCATCGGCCAGGAGCTCGTTGCGGGACAAGTCAAACGTGCACTTGCCCATGCGCACTTCGCGGATGGCAGGCTTTTCCGGCTTGACCGTGCGCCGCACGATGGAGGCGATACGCAGGAGGAGTTCGCGCGGCTCGAAAGGCTTGGCGAGGTAATCATCGGCGCCGCGTTCCAGCCCCTCAATGCGGCTTTCGGCTTCGCCGCGCGCGGTCAACAGGAGGATCGGCACTTCGGATGTCTCACGCAGCGACTTTGTAAGGTCAAAGCCGCTCTCGCCCGGCATCATCACGTCAAGGATCAGAAGGTCGAAGTCGAAGCTGCGCAATTTGGAACGCGCCTCGGTGGCGTCTGCGGCCGTGGTCACGAGATAGTGGTTGTCGGAGAGGAATTTCTGGAGAAGCGTGCGGATGCGCACGTCATCGTCAACAACAAGGATATGGCGCTGGGCGTCGCCTGCGCTGTTCACGGCACCACTCATGGCCGCTCCACCAGCTTGAGGACTTCGGCGCGGTCCTCCTCGGCGACAAGACCCATGAGCACACGGCGGAAACCGGCGACGGCTTCAGGACCGGCATCACGGAACGCCTTGAGCATGCGCGCGCGGTTGATGGCGGCCAGACGCGCCAGCAGCGCTTCGCCATCCGGCGTCAGGCGCAACAGGCGCTGGCGGCGGTCGTCATTGCCGGTCACCTGAACGACATGACCCGCCGCGACGAGATCTTTCAGCACGCGCGACAGGCTCTGCTTGGTGATCTTGAGGATGGCCAAAAGCTCGCCCACCGGCAGGCCGGGATTGCGGCCGACAAAATGCAACGCGCGGTGGTGGGCGCGGCCAAAGCCGATCTTGCGGAGTTCCGCATCCGCTTCGCTCACAAAGTCGCGATAGGCAAAGAACAGAAGTTCGACGCCCCGGCGGATTTCGTCTTCCCGCAAGTAGAGAAGGGCTGTTGCCTGACGGAGCTCGGCGGGCCTCGGTTCCTGCCTCGCGTCCGACCTTGGTTCTTCCCGCGACATTGGGGTTTTTATGTCAGCCATATTGACATAATTAGGGGGATGGCGGGATGATGTAAAGTCCAAGTCCCGGCCGGAGTACCGGCGCCATTTTGCGGAGCGTGCCGCCATGTCTGCCATCCTGCCTTTTGATGATCGCGACGGAACCATCTGGTTCGACGGCAAGATGATGCCGTGGCGCGACGCAAAGGTTCATGTGCTGACCCACGGCCTGCATTACGCTTCGAGCGTGTTCGAGGGCGAGCGCGCCTATGGCGGCCAGGTTTTCAAATCGGAACTTCATACGCAGCGGCTTTTCCGCTCGGCTGAATTGATGGGCTTTGCCATTCCCTTCGCGCAGGCCGAGATCAATGCGGCCAAGGAGGCAGTCGTCAAGGCCAATGGCCATCCAGATGCCTATGTGCGGCCGGTTGCGTTCCGCGGCAGTGAAATGATGGCGGTGAGTGCGCAGCACTCGAAGATCCATGTCGCAATCGCGACATGGCCGTGGCCGTCAATGTTTGATCCCGCCACCAAGATGAAGGGCATCCGTCTCGACATCGCACGCTGGCGCCGCCCGAGCCCGGAGACCATTCCGTGCCATGCCAAGGCCGCCGGCCTTTACATGATCTGCACGCTCTCCAAGCATGAGGCCGAACATAACGGCTTCCAGGACGCCATCATGTGGGACTATCGCGGCTATGTCGCTGAGGCGACGGGCGCGAATGTGTTCTTTGTGAAGGAGGGCAAGCTGCACACGCCGACGCCCGATTGCTTCCTTGACGGCATCACGCGGCGCACAGCGATGGAACTGGCGCGCGCGCGTGGTATCGATGTGGTCGAGCGGCACATCAAGCCGGAGGAGCTTCCCGGCTTCAGCGAGTGTTTCCTGACGGGAACCGCTGCCGAGATCACGCCGGTTGCGAGCATCGGCACGCACATCTTCACGCCGGGCGCGCTGACCCGCCAGATGCTCGACGATTTCAATGTGCGCGTGCGCCAGAAGGTTGCGGCGGCGGCGGCCTGATCATTTGTTCCAGCGGGCAGCGGCATCTTCGTCGCTGGCCCGCGCTTCCACCCAGTTTGTGCCTGCGGCCGTTTCCTCGGCCTTCCAGAAGGGCGCGCGGGTTTTCAGCCAGTCCATCAGGAATGACGCAGCCGCAAACGCCGCTTCGCGGCTTTGGGATGCCGCGAGCACGAGAACGATGTCATCGCCCGCGCGCAATCTGCCGACACGGTGGATGATGGTGACGCCCTTGAGCGGCCAGCGTTGCGCGGCTTCGGCGGCGATGGCCTCAAGCTCGCTCATGGTCATGGCGGGGTAGTGTTCGAGCGTGATCGAATTGACCGCCTTGCCGAAATCATCGCCGCGGACGATCCCGGTGAAACTGACAAGCGCTCCGATATCGCTGTGTCCCTGCCGGAGCCTTGCCTGCTCTGCGGCGATGTCGAAGGGCTCTTCCTGAATGCGGATATGGGCCATCAACCGCCCGTCACCGGCGGGAACCATGCAATCTCCTGCGCGCCCACGACAGAATCGCCGAGTGCTGCGTGGCGCTGGTCGATGGCGATCTTCAGCCGGGCAAGGTCGGCAAAGGCCGCCGCGTGGCCGGCGCTGCGTGCGGCAAGAAAGGCTGCAAGATCGCGGGCGGTCTTGACCGTCGTGGGCAGGGTGATCTCCTCCATCCGCGTGCCGGTCTTCTCACGCACCCAGGCAAAATAAAGCACGCGCAAGGCTGCGGACATGGGCAATCACTCGGCTGGTTTGCGCGCGGGATCAGTGCTGACGTCTTCATTGAAGTGGCGCGCGCTGATGGCGAGATAGGTGACGCCGGTATAGACGGTAAGGGCGGCGGCCAGCCACAGGCTGGCAACGGCGATCAACGCCGCATCGGGAATGAAGTCCGACAGGACCGGCACGGCGATCAATGCGGAGATCGCAATCATCTGCAGCACGGTCTTGAATTTGGCGATGCCGGAAACCGGCATGCCGACACGGATGGTCGCCAGAAATTCGCGCAGGCCCGACACCAGGATTTCACGGCAGAGGATGACGATGGCGGGGACGATGGCAAGGCCGTTCAGCGTGTCGTCGGCCACCAGCATCACAAGTGTGGCTGCAACGATCAGCTTGTCAGCAACCGGATCGAGCATGCGGCCAAGCCGCGATACCGAGCGCGTCACGCGCGCGACATGGCCATCGGCCCAGTCAGTGATCGCTGCGGCCACGAAAACGCCAAAGGCGGCCCAGCGCGCTTCCGGCCCCGGCAGATACATGAGCACCACCAGCGCGGGGATCATCGCCACGCGCATCAGGGTCAGGATGTTTGGCCATGTCATCATGTCAGGCTGACCATACACAAGGGACCGGGCGGGCTGAAAGCACCTTAAGTGCGGAAGTGATCGTAAATCCGCCGGGCCAGCGCCTTCGAGACGCCGGTCACCGATTCAAGGTCGGCCAGCGCCGCATTCGCGACGCCCCGGGCCGACCCGAAATGGTGAAGGAGGGCGCGTTTGCGCGCGCCGCCGATGCCACTGATCGAATCGAGCGGCGACTCGCTGATCGCCATGCTCCGCCGCACCCGGTGGCTGCCGATGGCAAAGCGGTGGGCCTCGTCGCGCAGGCGCTGCAGGAAATAGAGCACCGGGCTTTTCGGATCGGGCTGGAAGGGCTCGCGCCCGGGCATATGGAATTGCTCGCGGCCCGCATTGCGGTCCGGCCCCTTGGAGATGGCGACAATCGCGACACCCTGAACGCCGAGGGCGTCGAGCGCCTCCTGCGCCGCCGAAAGCTGGCCCTTGCCGCCGTCAATCAGGATGAGGTCGGGCGTATTCGTGTCATCCGCCGTCGCGCCGGCTTCGGCGGCCTGCGTTTCCTCGATCAGCCGGGCAAAGCGGCGGGTCAGCATTTCGCGCATCATGCCGAAATCGTCATTGCCCTGCGCCGAACGGATGTTGAATTTCCGGTAGTGGCGTTTCTCGAAGCCTTCAGGGCCCGCCACGATCATCGCCCCGACGGGCTTGGCGCCCTGGATATGGCTGTTGTCATAGACTTCGATGCGCGACGGTGCCTCGCCAAGACCGAAAAGCTCGCTCACGCCTTCCAGCATGGCAGTCTGGGTTGCGCTTTCCGCATTGCGGCGGGCGAGCGCCTCGCGCGCGTTCTGGATGGCGCTTTCGATGATCGTGCGTTTCTCGCCCCGCCGGGGGACGCTGACTTCGACGCGCAATTCCTGGCGCACGGATAGCGCTTCGGCCAACAGGGCGCGGCCCGGCACATCATCGCTCAGGAGAATGAGGCGCGGCGCCTCGCGATCTTCGTAAAATTGCGCAAGAAAACTGTCGAGCACATCGGCAGGCGTTTCCGATTTGTCGTGGCGCGGAAAGAAGGCGCGGTTGCCCCAGTTCTGTCCGCTGCGGAAGAAGAAAATCTGGATACAGGTCGCACCACCCTCAGCATGGATGGCGACCACATCGGCTTCGACAAAGGTTGCCGGATTGATGCCTTGCGCCGACTGCACATGCGAGAGGGCGCGGATGCGGTCGCGCAGGCGGGCGGCCGATTCAAAGTCGAGCCGGTCGGAGGCTTCCTCCATCGCGCCCGAGAGGGATTGTTTCACCGCGTCACTTGACCCCGTGAGGAACGCGCGCGCATCCCGTACGAGGCCGGCATAGTCGTCCTTCGAGACGCGGCCGACGCAAGGGGCGGCGCAACGTTTGATCTGGAAAAGCAGACAGGGCCGCGTGCGTGCATCGAACACGCTGTCGCTGCAGGCGCGCAGGAGGAACGCGCGCTGGAGCGTGTTGAGCGTGCGGCCCACAGCGCCGGCGGAAGCGAAGGGTCCGAAATAATCTCCCTTGCGGCTGCGCGCACCGCGATGCTTCAGCACCTGCGGAAAGTCGTGGTCGCCCGTGAGCAGGATCAGGGGAAAGCTTTTGTCGTCGCGCAGGAGTACGTTGTAGCGCGGTTTCAGCCGCTTGATGAGATTGGCTTCGAGCAGCAGCGCCTCGGTCTCGGATGCGGTCGTGACAAAGACCATGTCCGCCGTCTCGGCGATCATGCGCGCGATGCGGTAAGGGTGCTTGGCCGGTGTCGTATAGGCGTTCACCCGCTTCTTCAGGTCGCGCGCCTTGCCGACATAGAGCACGCCGCCATCGCCTGCGATCATGCGGTAAACACCTGGCGCATTGGGCAAGCGGGCGACAAGTTCGCGGATGCGGTCCGCGCCCTTTGCCTCCTCCTTTCCGCCCGGCTTTGCCATGTGGATAAACCTGTCGATTCTGCACTGGTTAACGATCAAGACTTAGCGCGGCTTTGCATGAAGGGCCAGTGGCAGAACAATGTCAGAGCCCTTAACCCCATGATATGTCAGTGTTTTTATGCCCTTGCGGTGTGGCATTCTGGTGTCTCCGCGATGACAAGGGGAAAAGCCGGTCGCCGGGGCATCTGTTGAAAACATCCGCAGGCGGACGAAAAAAGTGCCGCCCACGGATGATCTGCTTACGGAAGAAATCAGGTGCGGCGGGGCGGCGCTTCGCGCTCGATTTCAACGCCGACGGAACAGGCATCCGCAAAAGCCTTCAGCTTTTCGATCCGTACACGGACCTTGTCGACGCGGTGGTCTGTCAGACACAAGGTGGCGATACGGTCAGCCAGACTTTCGACCAGTTTGACATGGCCCGCTGCGATGATGGCGCGGATGCCCTCTACCACGCGCTCGTAATCGACGACATTTGAAAGGCGGTCGGCCAGCGGCTTGCCGTCATCGATGACGGAGAGATCGACATTGATGCGGATGGGTTGGCGGCGACCCTTCTCGTGTCGATGGACCCCGATCTCGGCGTCGAGTTCGAGATCACGCACAAACACATGGCGTATGCCGCGCGATGCATCGGCAATGCGCAAGGCGTGGATGTTGGGGCGCTCGGGCATGGCTACTCCCTGATACCGGTGACGTCGGGTGTCTGCCAGATGAGATGCTGGCCGCCATCTACGGCAATCATCTGTCCGGTCACGCTTCCCGCTTCAATGAGAAAGGATACCGCAGCGGCGATTTCTTCAGGCGTACCGCCCCGGCCGAGCGGCAGCGCCGCATTCTGGCGCGTGAAGTCGGCGTCGCTCTGGCGTGCATTGCGCAGCGTGGGGCCGGGTGCGACGGCATTCACCCGGATATGGGGGGCAAGTGCCTGCGCCAGCGTTGTTGTCAGGCCGAAGAGCGCCTGTTTTGAGACCATATAGGACAAGAACTGCGGCGTCGGCTTGAGGACGCGCTGGTCGATGATGTTGACGATGGCGCCTTTCGATCCGGCGGGGAGGGCGCGCGCAAAGGCCTGCGCCAGCACCAGGGGCGCGCGCAGGTTCGTCTCGATGTGCCGGTCCCAGCTCGCGCGGGTCATGGTCGCCAATGTGTCGTCTTCAAAGACCGAGGCGTTGTTGACGAGGACCGCAAGTGGCCCCATCGCGGCTGTGACAGCGGGAATGAGTGCAAGTGTTTCCGCCTCGTTGGCAAGATCGGCGCGGAAAATCTTGCATTTGCGGCCCATCGCGCGGATCCCGCCTGCCACCGCCTCGGCCTCGTCGCCAGACGTGCTGTAATGCAAAGCAATGTCATGGCCGCGCTTGGCGAGCGCGTGCGCGATGACCTTCCCAATGCGCCGCGCGGCGCCTGTCACCAGTGCCAGTCCCTTGTCGCCGTCCATCGTCAATTGATCCGCGCTTCCAGGGTCAGATGGCGGGGCAGGGCGGCGACGCGTTTCAGCCAGGCGGAGACGCGCGGAAAGGCCTTGAGGTCGAAGCCACCATCTGCGGCGCAATGCGTATAGGCATAGAGCGCGATGTCGCCGATCGAGAAGCGCTGTGCACCAAACCATTCATGCGCAGCCAAATGGGTTTCCATCACGCCAAGCGCTGCATTGCCCTTGGCATGCCATTCGGGCACCAGATGCCGCTTGGTCTCCAGTTGATCCTTTGGCGCAAACTTCAACCAGAAACGGGCGACAGCAATATAGGGCTCGTGGCTGTATTGCTCGAAGAAGAGCCATTGCATCACGCGCGCGCGGTCCAGGTGCGCTTCGGGCATCAGGGGCGTGCCTTCGGCAAGGTAGAAGAGGATCGCGTTTGATTCCGGCAATGTCTCGCCATTGTCGAGTTCAAGCGTCGGCACCCGGCCATTGGGGTTCCTGGCGAGGAAGGGCGGCCGACGCGTCTCGCCACCTGCCATGTCAACATCAACAAGCTCAAGCGGGCGGTCCAGATGATGGGCTGCCAGCCGCACCTTGTAGCAATTGCCGCTCGGGTGGAATTGGTGGAGCTTCATGAGCAATCTCCGGCTGGCAGCGCTGCGGCGGATTTGCCGCGCGGGAGTTGCATCCATATAATGGTCCCGCGCGCTTCCGTCCAACATCCCCCCGGACCATGCATGACCGCCTATACCTATCGCGCCCAGAATGACCCGGGAGACACGACGGTCACGCTGACGGCAGATTATCTTGAGGTCGAGACGCCGGAGGGTGAGGTCTTTCGCTTGCCGCTCGACGAAGTGGCGCATGTCGAATTGACAGTCATGGATGCGCCCGGCGGCATCAAGCTTCATACGCTCTCGGTCTATGCAGCGGGCGAGAAGAAGCCCTTTCCGCGCATCGTCAATACCGGGTTTGTGGCCGATGCGGCTGGTGGCGGCGGCGGCTTTCCGCGCCATGGGTTCAGGATGCAGGACGAAGGCTTCCGCCGCTTTGCTGCTGCCTTCCATGAGGCGGTCGCCAATCAAGCGCCGCACGCGCATTTCACCGGCCAGGAATTCGACATGAAAATGCTGCTTCAGGCGCTCGGCGGCACGTTCTTTGTGGGTGTCGTGGCGCTGGCCAGCGCCTGGGCGATGGTCAGGTTGAGCGGTTCATGGCTGCTGGCGATCATCGACATCGCCGCTGGCGCATTTGCCGCGATTGTCGTGTGGCGCCGCATTACCGGTGCGCGACGCTACGCCTATGATCCGCGCGCCATTCCTGCCCCGCTGATGCCTGCCGCCAACGACCGCTGGTGATCACTCAGTCGCGGATGGATCGGGGTTCATCATGTCAGAAGGCGGCATGATGGCGCCGTCCATGGCTGCGATCACGTCGGCGAGCGGTTCGGTAAAGACGCCGCCGTTTTCCTTGCGCCAAAGATTATAGCCGGCCTGAAAGGGCGGCAGCACGTTCACCGTGCCGGTCTGGCCTGTGACGCTGCCGGCAAGGGCCGCCTCACTGATCGGCAAATGCGCGATGGCCGTGATCCTGGACTCGCCGCCCAGCGACAGGTTCACGTCGCGCACATGGATATGGACGATGGTTTGGCCGTTCCAGGTTTCGACATGGCAGACGACGAGGGTTGAATCACCATCGCCATCGCGGGTGTTGTATTCCCAAACCTGACCCGGGGCGAATTGTGATGCGGGCGGTGGCGGCGCATCGTCGGCTTGGGCGGGCACGCCAAATGCAAGCAGGACCAGGACTGAGAGACTCGGCAGGATACGCATGGCCAACTCCTTGTCGGACGCGAAGGCTAGCAGCGATATCCCCAAAATGAAAATGGCGGAGGGCAAGCCCTCCGCCATTCCATTCCGTTTCCGGACCCCGTTGCCGGGGTTACCTGATCAATGAAGATCAGGCAGCGCGAAGGTTCACGGCCTTCGGGCCTTTCACGTCGCTCTGAACTTCGAACGAGACCTTCTGGCCCTCGTTGAGGCTGGTCATGCCAGCGCGCTCAACGGCGGAGATGTGTACGAACACGTCCTTGCCGCCGTCCGAGGGGGTGATGAAACCAAAGCCCTTGGTCGAGTTGAAGAACTTCACGGTGCCGATTGTCATTTGTGTTTTCCAGTAACTGTCAATTTCCCCATGGCGACATGCCATGCGGCGCTTCTTCAGCGTTGTCAGGACTGGTATTTCCATTGTCGTCCGGCGCGCAGGGTATGCTTGCAGGATACGAAATTGAAGTGCGCGGCCTAACGTGACGCTTTTGCGTGGGGGTTCCATAGCGGAACAGACAGGGCACTGCAAGGGAAATAGCGGGCAGTGACAGGCTGTCGGGAACGTCAGCGGCGCGGTTTTGCGCCAAATTGGCGTCCAGGCTTGCCATTCTTTGAACCAAACCGGCGGGATGGCGTCCGGCGCACACCCGCTTCGGCCTGCTTCTCCTCGACCTCCGCCTGCCGGGCAAAGGGGTCGTCAGCAATTGCCAATTCGGTGGTTTCCAGGCGGCGCAGTTCATCGCGCAGGCGCGCGGCCTCCTCGAACTCGAGATTGGCAGCGGCGTCGCGCATCTTCTTCTCAAGTGCTGCCATATGCGCCTTGAGATTGTGCCCCGCCAGCGGCTCACCCTTCCAGCCCGCACCCGGCTCGGCGAGCGATCCTGCACCGACCGTCACGTGGTCCTGTTCATAGACGCTTGCCATCACGTCGGTGATCGACTTGCGGATGCTCTCCGGCGTGATGCCGTTGGCGAGATTGTAGGCGCGCTGCTTTTCCCGGCGGCGCCCGGTTTCGGCCATCGCACGCTCCATCGAGCCGGTGATCCTGTCGGCATAAAGGACGACCTTGCCGTCCACATTGCGCGCGGCGCGGCCGATGGTCTGGACGAGCGATGTTTCCGAACGCAGGAAACCTTCCTTGTCGGCGTCGAGGATGGCAACCAGGGCGCACTCGGGAATATCGAGGCCCTCGCGCAGAAGATTGATGCCGATCAGCACGTCAAACACGCCGAGCCGCAGGTCGCGGATGATCTCGATGCGCTCCAGTGTCTCGACATCCGAATGCATGTAGCGGACGCGGATGCCGTTCTCGTGCATGTATTCGGTGAGGTCCTCCGCCATGCGCTTGGTGAGCGTGGTTACGAGCGTGCGGTAACCCTTGGCGGCAACCGCCCGGCATTCGGCCACAAGATCATCGACCTGATGTTCGACAGGCCGGATCTCGACCGGCGGATCAATGAGGCCGGTCGGGCGGATCACCTGCTCGACAAAGACGCCGCCCGTGCGGTCAAGTTCCCACGGGCCCGGCGTTGCCGAGACATGGATCGTCTGCGGGCGCATCGCGTCCCACTCCTCAAAGCGCAGCGGGCGGTTGTCGGTGCAGGACGGCAGGCGGAAACCGAACTCGGCCAGCACCGATTTGCGCCGCCAGTCGCCGCGCGCCATGCCGCCGATCTGGGGAATGGTGACGTGGCTTTCGTCGGTGAAGACAATCGCGTTGTCGGGCAGATACTCGAACAGGGTTGGTGGCGGTTCGCCCGCCTTGCGGCCGGTCAGCCAGCGCGAATAGTTTTCGATGCCGGCGCAGCTTCCGGTCGCGCCCATCATCTCGAGATCGAACATGGTGCGCTGCTCAAGGCGCTGGGCCTCGAGAAGCTTTCCCGTCTTCTGGAATTCCTCCAGCCGGTCGCGCAATTCCTGCTGGATGCCCTTGACTGCCTGCATCAGCGTCGGGCGCGGCGTGACATAATGCGAGTTTGCAAAAACATGCACATCCTTCAGTTCGCCGATTTTCTGGCCGGTCAGGGGATCGAACTCGTGGATCGCGTCGATCTCGTCGCCAAAGAGGCCGATGCGCCAGGCGCGGTCCTCATAATGCGCGGGGAAAATGTCGATGACATCCCCGCGCGCGCGGAACGTGCCGCGCACAAAGGCCTGATCGTTGCGCCGGTACTGCAGCTCGGTCAGGTCACGCATCAATTGCTGGCGGTCGATGCGCTGACCCTTTTTCAGGGTGAACGTCATGGCCGAATAGGTCTCGACCGAGCCGATGCCGTAGATGCACGATACGGAGGCGACGATGATCACGTCGTCGCGTTCCAGCAGCGCGCGCGTCGCCGCGTGGCGCATACGGTCGATCTGTTCGTTGATCGACGATTCCTTCTCGATATAGGTGTCGGTGCGCGGGATATAGGCTTCCGGCATGTAGTAGTCGTAGTAGGAGACGAAATACTCGACCGCGTTGTCGGGAAAGAAGCCTTTCATCTCCGAGTAAAGCTGGGCGGCGAGCGTCTTGTTGGGCGCGAGGATGAGGGCGGGGCGCTGCATTGCCTCGATAACCTTGGCCATCGTGAATGTCTTGCCCGAGCCGGTGACGCCCAGCAGCACCTGGTCCTTGTCGGCCTCCTTCAGTCCTGCGATGAGGCCCTTGATGGCCTGGGGCTGATCACCTTTGGGCTCGAAGGGCGAGACAAGGCGGAACAATTTTCCGCCCGCCTGTTTTTCCGGCCGCTGGGGGCGATGGGGCACGAAGGCACCCATATCCGCCCCCGTTGGCATATCCATCGGCATGGCGGCGAACGCGGCCGCGCCCGCGTCGGCAAAGCCGGCTGGTTGGGTTGGGGAAGTGGATTTTTTGGACCGCGCCATTGGCCCCATGTTCGTGAAATGTTCGTGGGAATGCAAGGGGGCAAGAGGTCAGGCCGTTGTTCGTTGAGGCAGTTCCACGACGCTGATGCAGTCAAGAATCATCCTCATGCCGAGCCTTCGTCGAGGCACGCTTTGCATTACTGCCGTGCGTCCTTCGACTGCGGCGCTGGCGCGCCGCGCTAAGGAAAAGGTTCGCTTGGGATGGCACGTAGGCATTGAGCAATGCGAACGAGGGTCATCGGGCTTTTCTGCTTCTGTTGCTGAAATGCAGGAGGTGACAGTGCTTACGTCACAGGATGGTGACCGGATCACGGGATCAGGAAGCGGGGACGGTGACATCGGGCCGGGGTTGGTGCTCAATCATGGCCTGACCCGTGCAATCAGGGGGCCCTCATGATCATTGTGCTTGCGACTGCCCACATCCACCCGGACGACATTGCCATGATCGAGCCGGCGGGGCGGGCCATGGTGTCGGCTTCGAATGCAGAAGCGGGGTGCCTCGGCTATTCTTATGCTTGGGACATTTCGGAAGCGCACACGCTGCGCGTTGCCGAGAAGTGGAAGGACGAAGCCGCGCTCAAGTTCCACTTCTCCACACCGCACATGGCGGCCTTTCTTGCGGCGCTTGGCAAGGTCCGCCATGCCAAGCCGCTCGATGTGAAGATGTATGACGCCGCCAATGAGCGGCCCTTGACCCTGTGAGGCAATCGCCATGTTCAAGAAAATCCTGACAGCAATTGGCCTTCTGCTGCTTTTGCTGGTGGTCGCGTCGTTCTTCCTGCCGCGCCATGTCATGGTCACGCGGGCGACCACCATCAATGTGGAACCCGCAATCGTGTTCGCGCAGGTGAATGACCTCAAGGCACAGAACACCTGGAGCGCCTGGGCCATGCGTGATCCGGCGATGCAGGTCATCTATTCCGGTCCCGCAAGCGGCACCGGCATGAAAGCCGAATGGGAAAGCGACAGCGAGGGCTCGGGCGCGCAGACGATCACGGAATCCGTTCCCAACACGCGGGTGGTCACCGCACTTGATTTCGGCATGGGTGGCCTTGCGACAGCGACATTCGCGCTTGAGCGCGCGGAAGGTGGAACACGCCTGACGTGGACAATGGAGTCGGACACCGGGTTCAATCCGCTGGCGCGCTGGTTCGGCCTTTTCATGGACAGCATGGTCGGACCTGATTTCGAGACAGGCCTTCTCAATCTCAAGGCAAAACTTGAGGGCGGGGCGCAGGCCAATCTTGAGGACCGCAACATTCCCGGTGCCGTTCCCAGCCCCGCCTCGGTCATTGTGCAGGAACTTGTGCCTCCCCTCGAATTGCCGGAAACGGCAAGCCGGACAAATCCCGCAGATGCCCCGCGCGTCGTCACGCTGGAGCCGCGGCCCGTCGCGTTCGCGCGCGGTTCAGTCAAGTTCACGCAAGACACTACGCCCGAGCAGGTGCAGATGCAGGTGCGTCAGACCTATGAGCGGGTCGAAGCGGTGATGCGCGGGCTCGGCCTGATGAAGGACGGCGATACGATGATCATCACCTCGGCGATGGACCCCGTACATTGGGATTTTGCGGTTGCCGTGCCGATTGCTGTGATGCCGCCATCGCCCGCGCCTGTCGATGGCGTGGAATTCGGCCCGTCACCCGGCGGGCGTGCGGTGATGGCCGTGCATCGCGGTCCCTATATCAACATTCCCGCGACGCGTGAGCGGATGGCTTCGTTCATTGCTGGCGAGGGTCTGACGGCCACACGCCTGATGTGGGAAGCATACCTCACCAGCCCGTCCGAAACGTCACCGGAGCTGCTGGAGACGCATGTCTATCAGGGTCTTCAATAGGAGAAACGCCATGAAGAGAGTTGCGCTTGCTGCCTTGCTGTTTGTCCTGCCGGGCATCGCCATGGCCAATGTGCCACCGCCCGAGCCGCTTTATCCGCCTACGCTCACGCCGCTCGATTTGATGCCCGGCGATGGTCCGCAGATCGTGACGCTGATCGAAGTGCCGATCTGCTATGCCGAAGGCCGGGCCAAGGTGAATGATCCCGAAGACCCCCAAGGTGCCAAGACGAGCGCGCTGATCGGTGAGCTTTACGGGCGCTGCGGCATATTCATGCAAGCCAATGGCCTTGCCCAGGGTGGCGCACCACTGACCATCGGCATTTCCTATGATCCGCAAGGTGATTGGGTCTTCCGTGCCGCCATTCCTGTCTCCGGCGTGACGGATGCGACACCGCGCACCGGCGAGAACGGTGTCACCATTGCCATGTCACCTTCGGGCCAGGCGGTGAAGATGGTGCACCAAGGCGCCTATCGCGATATCGGGCCAGCCTATGAGGCGATTGCCGCCTATATGCAGGCGAATAGTCTGGCCGAGGGTGAATATGCCATCGAGGAATATGTCAGCGATCCCGGCAACACGCCGGAGGCTGAGCTCATCACGAATGTCTATTTCCTGATCGGACCGGGCGTTCACAAGGAATAGGAACCGGCGCATCATCACACGGCAAGGGGCCCCCTGCGGGCCCCTTCGCACGAGGGGCTGCATGGCCGGCTATTCGGGAACGCCTTTGCTCAAGAAACTCGGCTACCGGGAGGGTCAGCGCGCCCTTTATGCCGGCGTGCCCATCGGGTTGCGCAAGGAGCTGGTTGCAGTGCCCTTTTCCAGCCTCGCCGAAGTTGCGGGAGAAAAAGGCTGGCCCAGAACGCAACTTGATGTCGTCCACATCTTCACCGACAGCGCCAGGATGCTAGCCGCACAATTGGCATGCGCCCGCAAGCTGATCACCGCTAACGGCATGATCTGGGTATCGTGGCCCAAGAAGGCGTCAAAGGTGCCGACGGACATCACCGAGCAGACAATTCGCGATCTCGCCTTTCCCTTGAAGCTGGTCGATGTGAAAGTGTGCGCGGTCGACGATGTGTGGTCGGGCCTCAAACTTGTCGTGCCGGTCAAAGATCGCGCGACGCCGAAGAAAGCAGGCGCCAAATGAGCGAACGCAAGCGCAAGTTCTGGGGTTGGGGTTTTGACGATCAGCGTGTGCCCGAGGGCGAGGCCGCCCTGGTGCGCGCTGCGATGGAGAAACGCTTCGGCAAAGCACTTGCCGCTTCTGTCGTGCCCCCATCGGTTGAGGAAATTTCGCTTCGGCCCGCGCGTGTTGCCGCACCTGCATCGCTTGGACATCTGGCACGCGCGGATGCGCAGGAGCGGCTCGTCCATTCCTATGGCAAATCGTTTCCGGATTCGGTGCGCATGTTCCAGCGCCATGTGCCGGCGCCGCCGGATGTCGTCTTCTATCCCGGGACGCCACAAGAGATTGCCGATGTGCTCGATTGGGCGTCGCGCGAGAATGTCGCTGTCATTCCCTTTGGCGGCGGCTCCAGTGTTGTGGGCGGCGTCGAGACGGATGTGGGGGCGAGCTATCGCGGTGTTGCCTCGCTTGATCTTGCGCGCATGGGGCGGGTCGTAGCGATCGACCGCGCCAGCCGCTCGGCCCGGATCGAGGCGGGGGCATTTGGTCCTGCGCTGGAAGCGCAGTTGAAGCCGCATGGCCTGACACTTCGCCATTTCCCGCAGAGTTTCGAGTTCTCGACATTGGGCGGGTGGATCGCCACGCGCTCCGGCGGACATTATGCAACGCTTTTCACCCACATTGATGATTTCGTTCAGGCCGTCGATGTGGTGACGCCTGCGGGGCGCTTTGCCACGCGGCGGCTGCCGGGATCGGGCGCAGGGCCGCAGCCGGAACGTCTGATGATCGGGTCAGAAGGTACGCTGGGCGTGATCATTTCGGCTGACATGCGGTTGCAGGACGCGCCGGTTTTCCGTGCGTCAGCCGCCATCCGCTTTGCGGACTTCTTCAAGGGGGCGGAAGCCGTGCGGGCCCTGTCGCAGTCGGGTCTGCATCCGGCGAATTGCCGTCTCATCGACGCAAATGAAGCAGCTGGCACAGGCGCGGGTGACGGCAATGCGGCAATCCTCGTCCTTGGCTTTGAATCTGCTGATCATCCGCAGGAGGCGAAGCTTTCGCGCGCGCTTGAACTTGTGCGCGATCACGGCGGAACCTGGGATGCGCCCAAAACGGGCGGCCATCGCGAGGGTGCGGCGGGAGCCTGGCGCAACGCGTTCCTGCGTGCGCCATTCTATCGCGAAGTGCTGGTGCCGTTCGGCGTCATTGTCGACACGTTCGAGACATCGATCACCTGGGACAGGTTTCCCGCATTCCATACTGCGATCACCACGCGCATGAAGCAGGCGATGCGCGAGGCGACCGGACATGAAGGGCACATCTCCTGCCGCTTTACCCATGTCTATCCCGACGGGCCTGCTCCCTATTTCACCTTTCAGGTGCCGGGACGGTTTGCCGATCTGATGACGCAATGGCGCATCATCAAGGCGGCGGCGAACGCCATCGTGATCAGCGAGGGTGGCACGGCCACGCATCACCATGCGGTCGGCCGCGACCATCGTCCCGGCTATGCCGGCGAAGTGCCGCCGTTGTTCGTTGCGATGATGCAGGCCGCCAAACAGTCATGCGATCCCGCAGCCATTCTCAACCCCGGCGTGCTGTTTGATCCGGCGGCGCGCGCGGTTGGCGTCACCGGTGCGATGGCGCCCTGAGCAATTTCCCGAGGAGTGAGAACCCATGCCGCAGAACCTGATGGCGCAATTGACGCCGATCCTGCTTCTGGCCGTCTCGAATGTGTTCATGACCCTGGCGTGGTACGGCCATCTCAAGTTCAAGGAGCAGCCGCTTTGGCTGGTGGTCGTGGCAAGCTGGGGCATTGCCTTCATCGAGTACTGCTTTGCCGTTCCCGCCAATCGTTGGGGTCACGGCACCTACAGTGCGGCCGAACTGAAGACGATCCAGGAGATCATCACGCTGATCGTGTTTGCGGGATTTGCCGTGCTCTATCTCGGCGAAACGCTGCGCTGGAACCATCTGGCAGGCTTTGCGTGCCTTGCCGCAGCGGCGTTCTTCATCTTCCATAAGTGGTAGTATTCGACACGCCTGCCATGCGGGTGATCTGGCGCAGGGTTGCGAGAAGGCACGCGGCCAGCGCGAGCGCGACCAGAAGATTGGCCCACGCGAAAGGCGGGTTCTCGGCAGCGCTGCGTGCGATCATCGCGTTGGCGCTTGCGGCGCCAGCCTTAACATCACGCGAGAGACCGGCAACAGCCTCCCAGATTTCGGTGACGGAGAAGGGCCGCAGGTTTGGCAGCGCCACCACTTCGATCAGAGGCGGGCGGGGCAGGGGGCGCAGCTCCGCCTCCTCCAGCGAGATCGTATGATCGCGGAAGACTTCCTCCGGCGTGAGACGGACTGGCTCGGCAAGCGCCGAAGGTGCGGCCATGGCTGCAAGGAGGGCGAACGCGCCGAGAATTCTGGTGATGCTGGCCATGGTCTTCCCCGCTTTTCCCCCGCTTTGGGGCCGTCATGTCTGATGCAGCTCAACTTGCCGGGGACCAGTGTCGCCGGGGGAATGTGACAGGGCTGCTGCGACAATGCGGCAAACTGGCGGCGGGCAGGCAGATCGCGCGCCTGTTGCACTTTTGCCGGGCACGGAATCCTGTTAACTCCCTCTGCCCATTCCGGCCGCCTGGCTTGCCCCCTCACGGGATTTCATCCATGTCCGATCTGCCCAAGAACTTTCTCTCCAAAGCCATCAACCGCATCCAGCCGTCGCCGACGCTGGCGATCACGCAGAAGGCGCGCGACCTGAAAGCGGCGGGACGCGATGTGATCGGCTTGAGTGCGGGCGAACCCGACTTTGATACGCCCGACAACATCAAGGAAGCCGCCATCGCTGCCATCAAGCGGGGCGAGACCAAATACGGGCCGACCGAAGGCATCCCTGAACTGCGCAAGGCGATTGCCGCCAAATTCAAGCGCGAGAACGGTCTTGATTACACGCCCGCGCAGACTTTTGTGGCGCCGGGCGGCAAGGCGATCATCTATTACGCGATGATGGCAACGCTCAATCCGGGCGATGAAGTCATCATTCCCGCGCCCTATTGGGTCAGCTATCCCGACATCGTGCTTCTGGCAGGCGCCAAGCCCGTGATCGTGAAGACGGGGCTGGAAAGCGGCTTCCGCCTGACGCCCAAGGCATTGTCGCGGGCGATCACGAAGCGCACGAAATGGATCATCCTCAATGCGCCGTCGAACCCGACCGGTGCGTGCTATGGCCACGCCGACATGAAGGCGCTGACCGATGTCCTGGTGAAGTATCCGCATGTGTGGGTCCTGTCGGACGACATGTATGAGCACCTCATCTATGACGACTTCAAATTCGTGACGCCCGCACAGGTCGAGCCGCGTCTCTATGACCGGACGCTCACCATGAACGGCGTCTCGAAGGCCTATGCCATGACAGGCTGGCGCATCGGCTATTGCGCAGGCCCGGTGCCGCTCATCCAGGCGATCGCCAAGTTGCAGAGCCAGGCGGCGACGCATGCGTCATCCATCGCGCAGTGGGCCAGTGTCGAGGCCCTCAACGGACCGCAGGATTTTCTGGCGCCGCGCGCCAAGGCGTTCCAGGAGCGGCGCGACCTTGTGGTCTCGATGCTCAATCAGGCCAGGCACATCAAATGCCCGAAGCCGGAAGGCGCGTTCTATGTCTATCCGTCATGTGCGGGTGCCATCGGACGCAAGGCACCGTCGGGGACGGTGATCCGCAGCGATACCGACTTTGTCGGGGCGCTTCTGGAGGCTGAGGGTGTGGCCGTGGTGCAGGGGGCCGCGTTCGGCCTGTCGCCCTATTTCCGCATTTCCTATGCCGCCAGCACGGCCTCCCTGGAGGAAAGCTGCAAGCGCATCCAGCGCTTTTGCGCTTCGCTGCGCTAGATTCCGTCAAGCCTTGACTCAAGGTAAATGAACGGGATGACGGGCGGATGAACGGGATCACAACCCCATTTCAGGCCCTTTCGCGTGGCGCACGGATTGGCTAGTTTCACCCCCTGCCATGTGGCCGTCCGGGTGCATTCAGCCCCGGGTGCTTTTTCACGGACAAGATTCCCATGAAGGCGAAGTTCCTTGCGGCCAGCGCGTTCGCTGCGCTGATTTTTGCGCCGGTTGCAAACGCGGCCACGATTGAAGAGATGCGTGCCACCGCGCTGTCGCGTTGCACCGCCGAAACGGGTGGCGCACCCGAAGCGGCCGGCATGTGCGAATGCATGCTGGGCGGCATCGATGGCGCGTTCTCGGGCGATGACCTGACGCGCGTGTACACGCTGATGACCGCCGACCCGCAGCCCGCTGACGACGCTGCTGCTGCCGCGCTTGTCGGCATGGACGCGGCCAGCTTCACCCAGTGGTCGGCCGGCATCGAGCCGAAGTTCGGCGAGATCGCCGCGCAGTGCATCCCGGCCGCCCCGACCCCGGAACCGACCCCGGAACCGGCGCCTGCGCCGGAGACGCCGCCCGCTTCGGGCCAGTAATCGTCATCCTTTGATGGATGGAGAAAAGGGTCCGGCTCTGCCGGGCCCTTTTTTCTTGGGGCGTCAACCTTGCGATGGTTGACGGTGCAAATCTGCTTCGACGTATCGCTTGCGCTGCTTGGCGGTCAAAGACCAGGTCAGGGCGATGAAGAAGATGGAGCAGAGGATCGTTGCGGCGTGGCCGACCATCGCCAACTGGTCAATCAGGATGAAGTCGGGAATTTCTGTCGCACTGCGATCCAGATAGCGTGTAATCGCCACATCAACGAGACGGGCGGCAAAAAAGAACCAGAAGATTGCAAGCGGCCCGTCGCTGGCGTCGCCCAGTGGCGAACTTGCTCGGACGACTTCACGCAATGAAATGTAGGGCATGAAGAGATTGATAAAGGGCACGAAGAACCAGCCCACCGCCATGCCAGGAGAAACGTCCATCGGAGCGGCGGAAATGGCGCGGGCATTGCGCGTCATCCGATAGATCCAGACAAAGCAGAAAATCCAGGTCACGATCCACATGCCCAAGCTGGCCATCGTCGTCCATCGCACGCGGGCGTCGTTCTTATCGAGGATCTCCTGAAGTTCGGCAGTTGATGAAAAGCCGCCGCCATTTGTCAGGCGTTGCAACAGATCGAGTTCGAGAATCGTGGCCCAGATGCCGATGCCGGTCATCGCGATCAGGACAACATGAAGGACGCGGACCCAATTGGTCAGCGCCCTTTGCTCTTTGTATTCATTGAAGTGCTCATAGGCCATTGCCGCACTTGCCCCCTTGGCGGTCCTGACAATCGCAGCAGCGGCATGGGTCGGCAAGGCCCGGTCGCCTCCTTCGGGATTTTGCTGCGCTGCACATGCAGACGCGCCCAAGTGGCGCCGAACTTGCGGCGACATCCCCCCTTGCGTTGACGGCAAAACAGGCGTGACGATTGGGTCCGCACGCTTCCCCCGCGAAGGAGACCTGCCATGCCGGACAACGCGAAAGGAGTACGAGGGCCACGCACAGTGGCCCTGGTCGGACCCTATGCCAGCGGAAAGACGACGCTGCTTGAAAGCCTTCTGACGGTCACCGGTGCCGTCACCCGCAAAGGGTCCATTACCTCCGGCAACAGCGTGGGCGATTCCAGCGCCGAGGCGCGCGCCCACCGGATGAGCACCGAGCTCAATGTCGCAACAACGAATTTCATGGGCGAGAGTTTCACCTTCCTTGATTGCCCCGGCTCGGTCGAGTTTTTCCAGGACACGCTCAATGCCCTTTCCGGTGCCGATGCCGCCGTGGTGGTGACCGAGCCCGACAGCGCCAAGGCGCGGATGCTGCGCCCGCTGCTCAAATATCTCTCGGATCACGCGATCCCGCATTTCATCTTCGTCAACAAGATCGACAAGGCGCATGGCCGCATCCGCGAGCTTCTGGGCGCGCTTGCGCCCGTCAGTGACCGCAAGCTGGTGCTGCGCCAGATCCCCATCTGGACCAACGACATCGTCACCGGCTTCATCGATCTCGCGCTCGACCGCGCCTTCGTCTATCGCGAACATGCGCCGTCCGAGCTGATCGAGCGGCCGGCGGAGATCGAGGAACGTTTCCGCGAGGCACGCTATGAAATGCTGGAGCGTCTTGCCGATTACGACGACCATCTGATGGAGGAGCTGCTTTCCGACATCGAGCCGCCGCGCGATGAAGTCTTTGCCGACCTTGCGCGCGAACTGGCCGAAGGGCTGATCGTGCCGGTGATGATCGGGTCGGCCGAGCGCGACAATGGTGTGCGGCGCCTCCTCAAGGCGCTGCGCCATGAGGTGCCTGATGTGGGCCAGTTGGCAGCGCGCACGGGCAAGGGCTTGCCGGAAGGTGCGGCGCGCGTGGTCAAGACACTCCACACGACGGGCGGCAAGCTTTCCATCGCACGGGTCCTGACGGGCATGATCAAGGATGGCGCCACACTCCATGCGCCGGACGGAACGGATGCACGCGTCGGCGGGCTCTTTTCGCTGTTGGGTGACAAGTCCACCAAGATGGGACAGGCGCAGGCGGGCGATCTCGTCGCATTCGGGCGGCTGGAGCCCGTGCATACCGGCGCGCTCGTGACCATCAGCAAACCGGCAAAGGCAGATGCCGGTGCATCACCCCTGGTGCCGGTCTATGCGCTCGCGCTCACCGTGTCGGACCGCAAGGATGACGTGAAGCTCTCGCAGGCTTTGCACCGCATCTGCGAGGAGGATCCGTCACTCGCCTATATCCATCATCCCGAAACACATGACCTTGTCCTGTCGGGGCAGGGTGACATCCATCTGAAAGTCGCGCTGGAGCGGCTGGCGAACCGCTTCGGCATCAAGCTCACGTCGCGGCTGCCGCGCATCCCCTATCGCGAGACGATCAAGAAGCCGGTCACCCAGCATGCGCGGCACAAGAAGCAGTCGGGCGGGCACGGGCAGTTCGGCGACATCACGGTCGAGATCAAGCCGATGGCGCGCGGCACGGGCATCGTGTTTGACGAGCGCGTGACGGGCGGTGCGGTTCCCAAGAGCTTCATCCCGGCCATCGAAAAGGGCGTGCGCGATGCGATGCAGACGGGGCCGCTCGGATTTCCCGTCGTTGATGTCGGCGTCACGCTGACGGACGGCAAATACCACGATGTCGATTCATCCAACGAAGCCTTCATGATCACGGGCCGCATGGCCGTGCATGAAGGTCTGCCGAATTGCGCGCCGGTGCTGCTTGAGCCGATCATGGCGGTCAAAATATTCGTGCCGTCAGATGCAACCAGTGCCGTCAACGGCATGGTGTCATCGCGGCGCGGACATATTCTGGGGTTTGACGCGCGTGACGGCTGGATCGGCTGGGATGTCGTCAATGCCCATGTGCCCGAAAGCGAGTTGTACGGGCTGATCGTCGATCTGCGCTCGGCGACCCTGGGGGTCGGCACCTACACAGCCGAGTTTGATCATCTTCAGGAACTGACCGGCCGACCGGCCGAGCAGGTATTGGCGGCCAGGAAAGCTTCCTGACGGCGCAGGATTGGGGGCGGAAACGGCCCCCCCCCACCGGCGCTCCGGGCAATTGTGTCGGGAATGTCATGAAACCGGAACTCCGGTTCATGCGTATGAGGTGTGTGATCCCTACCCGACAGGAAATCCGATGCTGATCAAGCGCCGCAAAAGCTGGGAAATGCCGGAACGGCTGGCCACGCCCGAATCCGTGTTCCTGAACCGCCGCGCGCTCATCAAGGGGGCGGGCGCGATTGCTGCGGCCGCTTTCGTGGGCGGCTGCGACGACATGGTGACGAGCGCACGCGCACAAGACGGGAATGATCCCTCCGCAGGCCTCTATCCGGTTGCGCGCAACGATCGCTTCCAGCTGGACCGCGCGCTGACGGATGAAGAGACCGCTTCTACCTACAACAATTTCTACGAGTTCGGTTCGCACAAGCGCATCTACGAGGCGGCTCAGTCCTTGCCCATCCGGCCGTGGGACATCGTGATCGATGGTGAGGTGGAAGCGCCGCGCACCATCGCCTTCGACGATCTGATTGCGCAGATGCCGCTTGAGGAGCGGCTCTATCGCCACCGCTGTGTGGAAGCGTGGTCGATGGCGGTGCCGTGGTCCGGTTTTCCGATGCGTTCACTCGTGGAATTCGCAAAGCCTTTGGGTAGTGCTGGCTATGTGCGGATGGAAACCTTCATGAACCCGGAAATTGCGCCGGGCCAGCGGCAAAGCTGGTATCCATGGCCTTATGTCGAAGGCCTGACGATTGCCGAGGCCACGCACGATCTCGCGTTTCTTGTGACCGGCGTCTATGGCAAGCCCGCCAAGCGCCAGTTCGGCGCGCCGCTGCGGCTGGCGCTGCCGTGGAAATACGGGTTCAAGTCGATCAAGTCGATTGTGCGCTTCACCTTCACGCGCGAGCGGCCGGTCTCGTTCTGGCAGGAAATCCAGGGCTCCGAATACGGCTTCTGGGCCAACGTCAATCCGCAAGTGCCGCATCCGCGCTGGAGCCAGGCAACAGAAGAAGTGCTGGGAACGGGCGAGCGGGTTCCAACGCTCCTCTTCAATGGCTATGCTGATGAGGTTGCATCGCTTTATGCGAACCTCACCGATGAGCCGATCTATTTCTGAATGACGCTTCCGGCGCTTGTGATATTTGACTGCGACGGTGTCCTGGTGGACAGCGAAGCCATCGCCAATGAGACGCTGGCCGAAGCGCTGACGGCGCTGGGCCTTGCGATGACAGGCGCGGAGGCGCGGCGGCGCTTTGTCGGGCTTTCACTCAAGACAATGTGCCGCCAGTTGACCGATGAGTTCGGTCTTGCATTGCCGCCCGGCTGGGCTGACGAGGTTGAGGCACGCGACTTTGCCGCTTTTCGCGCGCGGTTGCAGCCGGTGTCAGGCGTTGAGCAGCTGATTGAAGCGGTTGATGCGGCAGGCGTCAAAAAATGTGTCGCCTCGTCGGGCTCGTTTGCCAAGATGGACGTGACGCTCGGCGTTACCGGGCTCAAGCGGCGTTTCGACGAAGTCATCTTCAACGCCTCGCAAGTGGCGCATGGCAAGCCCGCGCCCGACCTTTTCCTTTACGCCGCAGACCGCATGGGCGTTGCACCCGGCGCATGCGTGGTGATCGAGGACAGCATCCATGGCGTCGTTGGCGCGCGGGCGGCCGGCATGCGTGTCATCGGCTATTGCGGCGACATTCTGACGGATCGGGCAGCGCTGGAACGCGCGGGCGCCGAGATCGTCACCGCGATGGATGAAATCCCGCGCCTTATCGGCATTTCCTGATCAGGCGGCTGCTTCGCTGTTGTCCGCGTGTGCAGCATGGGCGATGAATTTTTCGGCTTCCAGCGCCGCCATGCAACCCATGCCGGCGGCGGTCACGGCTTGGCGGTAGATTTTGTCGCGCACATCGCCCGCTGCGAACACGCCGGGAACCGATGTCGCGGTCGAATCCGGGCGGGTCAGGATATAGCCTTCCGCATCCATCCCGAGCTGGCCCGTGAAAAGCTGGGTCGCAGGCACATGCCCGATGGCGACGAACAATCCGTCGGCCTTGACGGTCTGGCGCGCGCCGGTCTTCAGATTGCGGGTGATCACGCCGGTGACCGAAACCGGATCCTTCGTGCCCTCAAGGTCTTCCACCACGCTGTCCCACATGACGCTGATCTTGGGATGCGCCAAGAGGCGCTGCTGGTTCATCTTGTCGGCGCGCAGACTGTCGCGACGATGGATGAGTGTCACTTTGCTCGCGAAATTGGTGAGGAAGAGCGCTTCTTCCACCGCCGTGTTGCCGCCGCCGACGACAACCACTTCCTTGCCGCGGAAGAAAAAGCCGTCGCAGGTCGCGCAGGCCGAAACACCATGGCCCTGAAAAGTCTGTTCGGCCTCGATGCCGAGCCAGCGCGCCTGTGCGCCGGTCGCGATCACCAGCGTGTCGCAGGTATAGGCCGTGCCGCCGTCACCGGTGAGGCGGAAGGGGCGGCGTGACAGGTCTGCCTTCACGATCACATCGTCGGCGAAATCCACGCCCAGATGTCCGCATTGCGCCTTCATCTGCTCCATGAGCCACGGACCCTGGATGGCGGTTGCAAAGCCCGGATAATTCTCGACATCGGTGGTGATGGTGAGCTGTCCGCCGGGTTGCAGGCCGGCAACAACCAGAGGCTTCAGCATCGCGCGCGCGGCATAGATCGCGGCGGTGTAACCGGCCGGGCCGGAACCAAGGATAAGGACAGGAGCGTGGCGCGTGGACATGGGTGATCCAGGTGAGAAAGGGCGTGGGCACTAGATAGGAAGTTTGGGGCCGGGCTGCAATCTTGCCCATATGACGGGTCAAAGGCGGGCAAGTTCCCGGATTTTGGCGGCGATGCGTGCGGTTTCATGCAGGGGTTCATAGTTCCAGCGCTGAATTTCCCCCGTGAACATGCGGGCGATGCCCCGGCGGATCAGCTCGCCACGGAACGAATCAAATTTCGGCTTGCCGCCATCCAGCGCCATAAGATGGACGGGCGCGCCGGTCGCAGCCGCTTCCGTCATCATGGCGACCGAATCCTCGGTCACGAGGATAGCGTCGGCGAAGGCGAGAAGACCGGGATAGGGATTTATTCCTGTGGCGTCCCAGACCCAGGCGCTGGTGGCCTCCAATGACTTCCGGATGATCGCGGCAGACTCATGGGGTGTGCGGCGCGACAGCGTTACCATCAGCGATGCGCCGCTTTTTGCCAGTGCCAAGAGCGACGCGCCGATGATGCGCGCGCGGTTCTCGCCAAGCCGGTGCGCCCGCGAATTGCCGCCGATCAGAACCGCCACGCGCGGTGCAGCAAGTTTGCCGAATTCGCCCGCGAATTTTTCGCGCGCCAAGGCGAGGGCTTTATCGTTGATGCGATGTGGCGCGCCGACCACCGGAAAGACATTCGGCCCTTCAATTCCATCATGCAGCGGCGGTACGACGAGATCGAAGGCATCCAGCCGATAACGCGGTGCCTGTGTCTGCACCGTAAAAGTCCTGCCGCCCGAAAGACGCTTGACCGCAAGGCTCACCGGAATGCTCTGGCGGCCGATGCCGATCAGGACTTTGGGCCAGGGTGGCGCGACCGACGATGAGGTCGCGTCCAGCTTCGCCAGCACATCTCCCGGCACATGAGGGGCGAGGAGCTGCCAGGGGAAACGCAGGCGCACGTGCTTGGTCTCAAAGGGCAGGTCCAGCGCTTCAGCGATGCCGATGCCCTGATTTTCCATGCCGGCATGGCCTTCGCTGACCACCCACGCGCCATGCCAGAGCTGTTGCCCTATGCCGTGAGATTGCGTGATGGATGACGGAGGCGTCATTTTGCTGCGGTTTGGCGAAACATTGTTGCTGACTTGTTGGATTTTGCGCTTAGGATGGGACCAGTTCTTTCCTGGCGACCCGATTTTACGCCCAAAGTTCAGGCGAACACCGGGGCCGTCCCAACCCTTCTTAGGGGAAAAGCATGCAGCGTATCAAACTCGATACTATTGACCGGCGCATCCTTTCCGAACTGCGCGATGACGGGCGCATCACCAATGTCGAACTGGCCCGGCGGGTGAAGATTTCACCGCCCCCGTGCCTTCGCCGTGTGCGGGCGCTGGAGGAGGCGGGCTTCATCAAGGGCTATCACGCCGATCTTGATGCGCGGTTGCTCGGCTATGAGGTGACGGTCTTTGTGATGGTGGGCCTTTCCACCCAGGCGGACGCGGATTTGCGTGCCTTCGAGGATCAGGTGCGCGGCTGGCCGATCGTGCGCGAGTGCTACATGCTGAACGGCGAGATCGATTTCATCCTGAAATGCGTGGCACATGATCTCTCCGCATTCCAGACCTTCCTCACCGAAGAGCTGACGCGCGCCAAGAACGTGTCGAGCGTGAAGACCTCGCTGATCGTGCGCACGTCGAAGGACGAGCCGGGCGTGCCGGTCGAACCCTTGAAGCAGCCGGGCTGAACCCTTGAACGAACCGCCTGCGCCGCATGACGGCGGTGTCTTTTCACCGGCCCTGTTCAGGCATGCCGATTTCGTGCGGCTGTGGCTCGCGCAGACGGGCAGCGCGTTCGGCAGCCGTGTCACGCGCACGGCGTTGCCTGCGATTGCCATCCTGACGCTGGCTGCCAGCCCGTCGGAAGTAACGGCGATGTCGGTCCTTGGCCTCGTTCCGGGTGCCGTCATCGGCATTGCGGCCGGTGCGATGATCGACCGGGCACGCAAGCGCCGCGTGATGATCGCCTCTGACCTCGTGCGCGCGATGCTTGTGCTCCTGGTGCCGCTTGCGGGGCTTGCCGCCTTTCTTTCCATGCCGCTTCTCTATGTCGTCTCGTTCGCGGTGGGCGCGGCAAGTGCGATGTTCCAGCTGGCCAACAGCGCCTATGTGCCCGTGCTCGTGGGCCGCACGCATCTTGTGGAAGCCAACTCGAAACTGGGTGCCACCGATTCTGCGGCCGAGATCACGGGGCCGGCGGCTACGGGCATCCTGATCGAGTGGCTGACGGCGCCCGTCACGATGGTGATCGATGCGGCGACCTATCTCTGGTCGGCATTGATGCTCTGGCGCATCAGCGCGCGCGAGACGGTCAATCCGGCTTCAGCTGTCCATGGGGTGGACGAGGGCGAGAGTGTCATGGGGCTTTGGGCGGGCATGGGGATCGCGCTCCGCCATCCGTTGCTGCGTCCGCTTCTGCTTGCCGAGATTCCGCGCGCGGCCTATGTCGGCGCGCTTATCTCGCTCTACATGTATTATGTGCTCGAGACGCTCGCGCTCTCGCCGGGTCTTGCGGGCATCATCATCGGCTTTGGCGGGCTCGGCGCGCTGGGCGGTGCGATCATCGCAAGTTCGCTGCCGCGCCTTTTCGGCTTTGGTCCTGCGATCATTTTGACCGCCCTTGTCGGCGAGGCGGCGGCGCTGCTCATTCCCTTGTCAGCCGAGGGGCTGACTGTCCCCTTGCTGATCGCGCACCAGCTTGTGGGTGACGCTTTCCTGATGGCGCATCTCGTCCTGATCATGAGCCTGCGCCAGGTCGTGGCGCCTGCGCACGCGCTGGCGCGGGTCAATGGCGCGTTCACGGCGATGCAGGGGTTGATGCTGCCGATCGCTGCCGTTTCCGTCGGGTTCCTCGCCGAAACGGTGGGTGTCACGATGACGATGTGGATTGCGACCGGCATCGGCATGCTGGCACCTGCGATCCTGTGCACGCGCGGGATGTTGGGGTTGAGGAGGCTTGCAAAAACCTGATTGATCGGAGTTGCGTGGTGGGTAGCGCCGGGAACAGGTTGCCCTCGCCCCGCGCTTCAAGCGGGGAGAGGGCGCGCGGCGATTTGGCCGCGCGGGTGAGGGGCGTTTTCTGTCGCGTCGCTTCAACGGCCCCTCACGAGATTTGCCGAAGCGCAAATCTCTGCTCTCCCCGCAGTATCGCGGGGAGAGCGAAGAGATGGCGCGAATGGGTGCCTTGTTTCAATTTCAATCACTTAAGTGATGAACGGCGCGGCCGTTCACCGTCACATGCTTGCCATTCTTGACAGGCAGAGAGGAATGAGAGGACGCTCCGGCTGGCTTTGCATCGGGGTGCAGGTTCTTTTCGGAGGGGTTGCCATGTTCTGGCGTGCAGTTGTTTCAGCGTGGCGCAGCGTCGTCTCGATCCTGATGGCGTTTGCCCTCCTCATCCTCTCCTTCATCTATTGGCCCGAGCAGCTCAACACGACGCTGGAAGTGTCGGGGACAATCCGCGATTTCCTGCTGGCCCATGTCGGCGAGGACGCGCAGACGCAGATTCTCGCCAAGGAAGTGCTGACAGAAGAGAAGATCACGATGGCGATCCTCTTTCTGGTCTCGCGGCTCTTCATCCTGACGGCGTTGATCTTCGTCTTCCAGGTTCTCTACGAACTGGTGTTCGGCCGCGCCCGCCGCGACGCGTGAAGCGTCAGACGAACGTGACCTTGATGATCTCGTAGGAGCGTGCGCCGCCGGGTGCGGCCACTTCCACGCTGTCGCCGATTGTCTTGCCGATGAGCGCGCGCGCCAGCGGCGAGGAGATCGAGAGGCGCTTCTGCTTCACGTCGGCCTCATAGTCGCCGACGATCATGTAGGTCGATTTCTGGTCGGTGTCTTCGTCCACCAAAGTCACCGTCGCGCCAAAGCGCACGACCTTGCCGGTCAGCTTTGACGGGTCGATGACTTGCGCGCGCAACAGCAGGTCATCAAGCTCCATAATGCGGCCTTCGATGAAACCCTGACGCTCCTTGGCGGCGTGGTACTCGGCGTTTTCGCTCAGATCGCCATGCGCGCGGGCTTCGGCAATCGCCTTGATGACGGCGGGCCGCTCCTCCTGCTTCAGGCGGCGAAGCTCCTCCTCCATCCGGGCGAGGCCAGGGGCGGTCATGGGAACCCTATCGCTCATCTCTCAGGCTCTCTTAAGCTTGGGGGGAATGCGGGGAAACGCCAGCCCCTTGCCGCGACCTCTGGTCTGCGGCGGCGTGGCTGGCCGGAAATGCTGACGCCGGGGCAGCGCGCCCCTCACGCCCCTAACTGTAGGATTGGAGCGGCGCGACTTCAAGGCTTCCCGCCCGGACCGAGGCAATGCCCAAAGTGGCGGCAATCGCGCCCGCAACCGTCGTGTAATAGGGGATTTTCTGCATCAGGGCCGAACGGCGGATGGAAAGCGAATCCTTCAGGGCCTGCACGCCTTCGGTCGTGTTGAAGACCAGCTGGACATTGCCGTTTTTCATCTCGTCCACGATATGCGGACGGCCCTCCAGCACCTTGTTGATGACGGCCACGTCCAGACCCTGTTCCTGCAGGAATCTCTGCGTGCCGCGCGTCGCGATCACTTTGAACCCCATGGCCAGAAGCTGGCGCACCGGTGCGATGACCGCGTTCTTGTCGTCGTTCTTGACCGATACAAAGACGGTGCCGGACTGGGGAACCTTGGTGCCGCCGCCGATCTGGCTCTTGGCAAAGGCCCGGTCGAAACTGGTGTCGAGGCCCATGACCTCGCCCGTCGACTTCATCTCGGGGCCAAGAACCGTATCGACGCCAGGGAAACGCGCAAAGGGGAAGACAGCTTCCTTGACGGCGATGTGCTTCAGGACCTTGCGCTTGAGACCGAAGGAGGAAAGCCTCTCGCCCGCCATCACGCGCGCTGCAATCGCGGCAAAGGGATAGCCGACTGTCTTGGCGACGAAAGGCACCGTGCGGCTGGCGCGCGGGTTTACTTCCAGCACGAAAATGTCATTGCCCTGCACGGCAAACTGCACATTCATCAGGCCCACGACATTGAGGGCGCGGGCAAGCGCCACCGTCTGGCGCTCGATCTCCGTGACGACAGCGGGCGAAAGCGAGTGGGTGGGAAGTGAGCAGGCGCTGTCGCCTGAATGGATGCCGGCTTCTTCGATATGCTCCATGACGCCAGCGATGAAGACATCATGCGCATCGGCAATGGCGTCCACGTCCACTTCGACCGCGTGGCTGAGATAGTGGTCAATCAGGACGGGGCTGTCGCCCGTGATGAGGAAAATGTCGGTCGCGGCCAGGGCCTCGTGCATCTCGGGCTCGTCACGCACGATCTTCATGCCGCGTCCGCCGAGCACGTAAGAGGGTCGGATGACCACGGGATAGCCGATCTCGGCGGCGATCTGGAAAATGCCGGCCTCCGTCATCGCCGTGCCGTTGCGCGGCTGGCGCAGCCCCGTGGTGTTGAGGACTTCCTGGAAACGCTTGCGGTCCTCGGCGGCATCGATCGCATCGGGCGAGGTGCCGAGAATGGGAATGCCGGCCGCCTGAAGCGCATGGGCGAGCTTGAGCGGGGTCTGGCCGCCGAACTGCACGATCAATCCGGCCAATGTGCCCTTTGACTGTTCGACCCCGCAGATCTCGATTACGTCTTCGGCGGTCAGCGGCTCGAAATAGAGGCGGTCGGATGTGTCATAATCGGTCGAGACGGTTTCGGGATTGCAGTTGACCATGATGCTCTCCACGCCCGCTTCGCGCATCGCGAAAGCGGCATGGACGCAGCAATAGTCGAACTCGATGCCCTGACCGATGCGGTTGGGGCCACCGCCCAGGATCATGACCTTGCGGCGCGGACTTGGATCGGCCTCGCATTCGACATGGCCGTTGGCCGGCATTTCATAGGTCGAATACATGTAAGGCGTTTTTGCCGCAAATTCAGCGGCGCAGGTGTCGATTCGCTTGAAGACCGGATGGATGCCAAGCGCCGTGCGGCGCGCGGCCACGTCTGCTTCCTTCATGCCGGCGAGCCGCGCCAGCCGCTTGTCGGAGAAACCCATCGCCTTGAGGTCGCGCAAGCCGGCTTCGTCGGCGGGCAGGCCGTTTGCCCGCACCTGCGTCTCAGCGGCGATGATCTCGCCCATGCGTTCGATGAACCACGGGTCGTAAGCGCAGGCGGTATGGATGTCGGCGACACTCATGCCGTGGCGAAGCGCCTCTGCCACCACGCGGATGCGGTCGGGCGTCGGCTTTGCCAATGCCGCGCGGAGCGCATTCATGTCGTCGCCGCGGCCGAGCCCCGGAATGTCGATCTCATCAAGGCCCGAAAGACCTGTCTCAAGCGAGCGCAGCGCCTTTTGCAGCGATTCATGGAACGTGCGCCCGATTGCCATCGCCTCGCCCACGGACTTCATCGAGGTGGTCAGGTTTTCGTCGGCGCCGGAAAATTTCTCGAAGGCAAAGCGCGGAATCTTGGTGACGACGTAATCAATCGTCGGCTCGAAGGCGGCCGGGGTTGCGCCCGTAATGTCATTCATCAGCTCGTCCAGCGTGTAGCCGACGGCGAGGCGCGCTGCGACCTTGGCGATGGGAAAGCCGGTCGCTTTGGACGCGAGCGCGGAAGAGCGCGACACGCGCGGGTTCATCTCGATGACGACCAGGCGGCCATCCTTCGGATTGACGGCAAACTGCACATTGGAGCCGCCGGTCTCGACGCCGATCTCGCGCAGGCACGCGATGGAGGCGTTGCGCATGATCTGGTATTCGCGGTCGGTCAGCGTCAGGGCCGGGGCAACGGTGATCGAGTCGCCCGTGTGCACGCCCATCGGGTCGATATTCTCGATGGAGCAGATGATGATGCAATTGTCCGCGCGGTCGCGGACGACTTCCATCTCGAACTCTTTCCAGCCGAGCACGGATTCCTCGACCAGCACTTCGCCGACCGGCGACGCATCAAGGCCGCGCTCGATGATCGCCTCGAATTCCTCGCGGTTGTAGGCGATGCCGCCGCCAAGGCCGCCAAGCGTGAAGCTCGGGCGGATGATGGTGGGCAGGCCGACAAAATCCAGCGCCGCATTGGCTTCCGCCATGTTGGTCGCGATGCGCGAGCGGGGTGACTCGAGCCCGATGCGGTCCATCGCATCGCGGAAAAGAAGCCGGTCCTCGGCCTTCTCGATGGCCTCGGCCTTGGCGCCGATCAGCTCCACGCCATAGCGCTCAAGCACGCCCATCTTGACGAGCGACATCGCGGTGTTGAGGGCGGTCTGCCCGCCCATGGTCGGCAGGACGGCAAAGCCGCCTTTCACCAGCGGGCGTTCGCGCGCGATGATCTTTTCCACGAACTCGGGCGTGATCGGCTCGATATAGGTCGCATCGGCCACGTCAGGATCGGTCATGATTGTGGCGGGGTTCGAGTTCACGAGGATGATGCGATAGCCCTCGGCCCTCAGCGCCTTGCAGGCCTGCACGCCGGAATAGTCGAACTCGCAGGCCTGCCCGATGACGATGGGGCCAGCGCCGATGATGAGAATGGCTTCAATGTCTGTGCGGCGGGGCATGGGTCATATCACTCTCTGTGCAGTTATTCGATAAAGCCCTTGAAAATCTCGAGTACCCAATAGATCGCCTTCTTCGCGGCCTCTCCGATACCTGTGTCTACGAACTTCTTCGCGATCCAACGGAGTGGCTTCAGAATGCCACCTTCGACTCGTGCCTTGCTGGCTATGCCCTTCTTAATTGCTGCCAATGTACTCTCGATGCTGTCGAGAAGCCCGTCCCGCACTTCCGATGCGTTGTGGGCAAATCCATTGTCACTCGCGATGCGGCGAATCTCAGCTTCAAGTTCTGCGAACTGGGCCTTAATTGCATCGGTCTCGATGTCGAGTCGAATGGGAGTCCAATCATCAAGGACATCACCTGACGTGATTTTGATTTCGTCCTCAACTTGTGGGTTTTGAAGAAAGCCGTCTAGTGCTTCAACTACCCAATCGTCGCCGAGTAGTTGGACAAAGTGCAATGCGCTGCTTTGGTCCGCAGTCTTTCTCTTGGCGTAAGCTTTAATTGCGCCTTCATAAAAATGGTAACGAGGTCTTGTGAGGTTGGTCGCATACACTTTGCACATAGTTTCGGAGATCAGATATTGGAGCGCATTGTCCAAGTCTCTTGGCGATAGTCGCTGCCTGTGATGGCCCTCAAGAAAGTCGCGTTCAATTTCTTCTTTTGTGAACGCCGAAATTCTAGTCGCAGAGGAAAGTTGCGAATAATACATTTCAATTTGAGAAATGAGAATGGCAGCGACGAGTTCGGACTTTTTCATGAGTTCCTCGACGTCGTTTTTGCCATGGCCGCAGCAAAGCGCTTGAAAAGATAATGGCTGTCCTGGGGGCCGGGCGACGCCTCGGGGTGATATTGCACGCTGAAGACGGGGCGGTCGGTGAAGGCAAGGCCGCAATTCGAGCCGTCGAAAAGCGACACATGGGTTTCCTTCACATTGGCGGGCAGGCTTGCCGCATCCACCGTGAAGCCGTGGTTCATCGACGTGATCTCGACTTTCGCATTGGTCAGGTCCTTCACGGGATGGTTCGCGCCGTGATGGCCCTGATGCATCTTTCTGGTCGCGGCACCCGCTGCAATCGCCAGCATCTGGTGGCCAAGGCAAATGCCGAAGACGGGGACCGTACTGTTGATGAGCGTGCGGATGACCGGCACGGCATATTTTCCGGTGGCAGCGGGATCACCGGGCCCGTTGGAAAGAAAGACGCCATCCGGCTTGTGGCGCAACACGTCGTCGGCGCTGGCGGTTGCGGGCACGACGATCACTTCCGCGCCAATCGCACCGAGTGAGCGCAGGATGTTGCGCTTGATGCCGTAGTCGATGGCGACGACTTTGAATTTCGGCTTACCGATTTTTTCAAAGCCCTTGCCATGCGCCCAAAGACCTTCGGCGAGCGTGTAGCTTTGCGTGCAGGTGACGTCCTTGGCGAGGTCCATCCCGACAAGGCCGGGCCATTCGCGCGCCTGATTGACCAAAGCGGGCACATCAAAGCGGCCCTGCGGATCATGTGCGATCACGCCGTTCGGCATGCCGTTCTCGCGGATGAAGCGGGCGAGCCTTCGCGTGTCGATCCCGGAGACGCCGACAATGCCGCGCTTGGCCGCCCAATCGGGCAGGGGGGTCGCATTGCGGTAATTGGACGGCGCGGTGACGGGCGCGCGCAGGATCATGCCGCGCACGACGGGCGTTGCGCTCTCGTCATCTTCGGCATTGGTGCCGACATTGCCGATATGGGGAAAGGTGAAGGCGATGATCTGGGCGGCGTAAGATGGATCGGTCAGGATTTCCTGATAGCCCGACATCGCCGTGTTGAAACAGATTTCACCGACTTTGCCTGCAACCGCTCCGAAACCTACGCCCTCAAAAACCTGTCCGTCCGCCAGAACCACGATTCCTGTCGGCGCCCGTCTGGCCAAGGTCGAAGTCGGTGCCGTCATTTCCTGGTCTCCGGCCGCGTGCGCTCATGCCTCTTGGCCCGGGAGCGGAGCGGGCAAGGGCAAGCGACTCGGTTTGTGAGGCGAAGTCGAAGCTGTAAATCAGAGGACGGGGGGCGCGTCAAGCCAAGACGAATTATGCTTTATCGATACAGAACAATGGGTTAGAACTTCATGTGCTGCATTGCGAAAGGAAGGGGCTTGGATTAAAGTCCCCGCCTTTCGTGGACCCCCCATTTGGTTGGTCTGCCTCTCATTGTGCAGTCATCCCATGTCCAGCCCTGTTGCCCTCCGCTCCACCTTTTCGGACGCGCTCAAAGACGCGCTGAAGGCGCGTGACAGTCGCCGCGTTTCGACGCTGCGGCTGATCCTTGCCGCCGTCAAGGATCGCGACATTGCCGCGCGCACCGAAACCAATCGCGAGGGTGTGGCCGACGAGGACATCCTTGCCCTGCTGCAGAAGATGATCAAGCAGCGCGACGAGTCCATCGAGACCTTTGAGAGCGCGGGCCGCATTGATCTGGTCGAGCAGGAGCGCGAGGAGCGCGAGATCATCGCGTCCTATCTGCCGCGCCAGATGGATCCCGAAGAGGCGCGCTCGGCGATCAGCGGCCTCATTTCCGAACTGGGTGCCAAGGGCCTGCGCGACATGGGCCGCACCATGAACGAGCTCAAGACCCGCTTTGCCGGCAAGATGGATTTCGGCAAGGCGAGCGCGACGGTCAAGGAATTGCTGACCGCCTGACGATTGCACCTGTCCCGGCATCCGGGCAGGCGAAGCCCGGAGGGCAAGGATGGCGTTTTCCGACAGCTTCATCGAGGAGGTGCGCGCGCGCACCCGCATCGTCGAAGTTGTCGGGGCACGCGTGAAGCTTGCCCGCCGCGGCCGGCAGCATTGGGGCCTTTGCCCGTTCCACAATGAAAAGTCCCCCTCCTTCTCGGTCAGCGAGGAGCGCGGCTTCTATCATTGCTTTGGTTGTGCGGCACATGGCGACGCCTTCCGCTTCCTGATGAACACGGAGGGGCTTTCCTTCCCGGAGGCGGTGACGCGGCTGGCAGAACGCGCGGGCCTGCGCATTCCCGACGCGACACCCGAAGACCGCGTACGCGAGGAGGAGCGCAAGACCGCGCTCGACGTCCTGGAGGAAGCATGCCGCTTCTTCGAGGCGCGGCTGCGCGAAAAGGATGCAGCGCCGGCGCGGGCCTATCTCAAGTCGCGCGGGCTTGATGCGGAGACGATCACGTCATTCCGCATCGGGTTTGCGCCCGACAGCCGCATCGCGCTTAAGGCGTATCTGGCGACCAAGGGCATCAATCCGGGACAGATGGCCGAGGCGGGATTGCTGACGCGGCCCGATGAGGGCGAACCCGCCGACCTTTTCCGCAACCGGATCACATTTGCGATCCGCGACCAGCGCGGCAAGGTTTCGGGCTTTGGCGCGCGCACGCTTTTGCCCGATGGCAAGCCGAAATATCTCAACTCGCCCGACAGCGCCGTCTTCCACAAGGGCAAGACGCTTTTCAACATCGACAAGGCGCGCAAGGCCGCATTCGAACGGCAGGCGATCATTGTCGTCGAAGGCTATCTTGACGTGATCGCGCTGGCACAGGCCGGGTTCCCCCATGCGGTCGCTCCGTTGGGCACGGCGCTTACCGAGGAACAGCTCATCCTTCTCTGGAAGATGGCGCCGGAGCCCTTCATCTGCCTTGATGGTGATGCCCCCGGACAGAAGGCAGCTGCGCGCGCGCTGGAACGCGCCATGCCGATGCTGCGGGCGGGACAATCCTTGCGCTTTGCAATGATGCCCGAGGGGGTTGATCCCGATGACCTCGTACGCAAGCAGGGTATCGGCGCGATGCAGAAGGCGCTGGATGGTGCCAAGCCCCTGATCGACGTCATGTGGGAAGCCCAGCTTGCTGCCGCCGACATTTCCACGCCCGAGCGCCGCGCCGCTCTGGAGGGAAGGCTCGTCACGATCATCAACGGCATTGGTGACGAGACGGTGCGCGAGCATTACCGGCGCGAGATCAAGGACCGGCTCTTCCGCCTGTTCCGCCCGACCCCACCCCCGGCACAGGGGCAATCAAGGCCCCAGGGCCGGACGGACCGCGATGCGTCGCGGATGCGGCGTCCGGCGCAAGGTGGCGGTCGCGGGTCCGATTTTGGCCGGTTCGTGCCCGAGCCTCCCAATCCTGCAACCCTGAAGGGTTCTTCCCTGGCCCAGCGGGCGCGGGCCAGCAACGACGGACGGAAATCCCACGAAGTGCACCCTCGGGAAAGCCTGCTTTTGACCCTTTTGGTCCGCCACCCTTGGCTTCTGGAACGCCATTATGAGGAGGTCGAGCAGCTTTCTCTGGCTCCCGGGCCCGCCGAGCAGCTTCGCCGGGCGCTTTTGGCAGTGGCTGCCAACCGGGCCGCGAGCGGAGAAGCGCTTGACACGGCAGCAGTTCAAGACCATTTGGCTCGTTTGGGATTTGCCTTGGACCAGCCGCCTTTGACCGCGACACCCGCTTCCGTCTTCCCGTTTCTGGCCGAAAACGCCGAACCGGGGCTCGCTGAAGAGGGTTGGCGCGAAACCTTGTCGCTTCACCGGCGCATCACGACGCTGGAAGACGAGCTGCGGGTGGCGCGTCAGGCCTTTGCGGCCAATCCCGATGAAGAGACCGAGCTGCGCCTGCGCCATGCCGAGCGCGAGCTTGAGCGGATGAACGAACAGGATCGCGCCCGGATCGAGCGGACCGGCATCGTATTTTGACAAGGGAACTCTTCGCCTCGCCCCCCCAAAGCTCCGTGCATTTTCCGCCGGGGCACATGGATGCAAGCAGAGACACAAGCAGAGACTATGGCCAAGAAGACTGAACCCAAGACCGCCAAGCCCAAGCCCAAGGCAAAGCCCGCCGCTGCCAAGGTTGCAAAGCCTGCAGCCAAGCCTGCCGCCAAGGCAAAGGACGCGAAGGACCCGAAGGACAAAGACAAGGCCAAAGTCGCTGCGGCAACGGCGAAAGCGGTGCCCCCGAAAGGCGCGACAGCTGCCGGCAAAGCTGCAAAGCCGGTGGCCAAAGCTGACGCCAAGTCCGAGACCAAAACGGATTCCAAAACGGATTCCAAAACGGATTCCAAAACGGGGACAAAGCCGGAAGCCAAGTCCAAGGGTGGCAAGTCGAAGGCTGATGCCAAGATTGCTGCCGACAACAAGGCGCTGATCGCCAAGGCCGCACAGAAGACGGCCGCTGGCGCTGCTCCCGCAAAGCCCGCCAAGGCGACACCGGGCGCCGGCTCCAAAAAGGGCGACGGCCAGACCGGCGAGGGCGCGCCCGGCGATCCCGCCGACCAGCCGCTGCTCGACCTGTCGGATGCTGCCGTCAAAAAAATGATCACCCGCGCCAAGCAGCGCGGCTATGTCACCTATGACGAGCTGAACAAGGTCTTGCCGTCGGAGCGCGTGTCGTCGGAGCAGATCGAAGACACGATGTCGATGCTCAACGAGATGGGCATCAACGTCATCGAAAGCGAAGAGCAGGACGAGCAGGCCGCCGAGGGCGGCGCGCTGGTCAAGGACGACGCGCCTGCCAAGGAAGTCGAGGAACTCGACCGCACCGATGATCCGGTGCGCATGTATCTGCGCGAGATGGGCTCGGTCGAGTTGCTGTCGCGCGAGGGCGAAATCGCCATCGCCAAGCGCATCGAGGCGGGCCGCGAGACCATGATCGGTGGTCTGTGCGAAAGCCCGCTGACATTCGAGGCCATCATCCAGTGGCGCGACCAGTTGCTGGAAGGCAAAGTGCTTCTGCGCGAGATCATCGATCTTGACGCGACCTATGGCGGCGGGCCGGAGCCGGGCGACCCCGGCATTCCCGGTGACGAGCCGCCGCCGCCCGCATTGCCCCCTGTTGTCATCCCCAAGCCGCAGCCTGTGGCTCAGGCTTTTGGGCAGCCCTTCGCACAACCGGGCACACAACCGGGCGCACAACCGGGGCCTGCTGCCGCACCGGTGATCGGCGAGGACGGCCAGCCCGTGCCGCCGCCGGAAGACGACTACGAGGACGACGAGAACAACGTCTCGCTTGCCGCGATGGAAGCGGCCCTGAAGCCCGTCATCCTTGAAAAGCTGGAGCTGATCGCCGCCACCTACAAGAAGCTCGACCGCCTGCAGAACGCGCAGGTCGAAGCGCAATTGCAGCGCGACGATCTGTCGTCGGGCCAGGAGCGCCGCTACAAGAAGTTCCGCCAGGAGATTGTTGATCTCATCAAGACGATCAAGCTGCACAACGGGCGCATCGAGAAGCTGGTCGAGACGATCTATGGCCTCAACCGCGAACTGACCGGGTTTGAGGGCAAGCTTCTGCGGCTGGCTGAAGCGCACGGCGTTTCGCGCGGCGCCTTCCTCAAGGAGCATTTCGGCAACGAGCTTGATCCCGAATGGTCGCGCCGCGTGGGCCGCCTGACCGGCATGGGCTGGAAGGAATTCGTCGGCGAGGAACGCGAGAAGATCCGCGACATCCGCGCCGAGATCCAGAACATCGCGCAAAAGTCGCGCCAGCCGATTTCCGAGTTCCGCCGCATCGTGCAGACGGTGCAAAAGGGCGAGCGCGAAGCGCGTCAGGCGAAAAAGGAAATGGTCGAGGCCAATCTGCGTCTCGTCATCTCGATCGCCAAGAAATACACGAACCGCGGCCTGCAGTTCCTGGACCTGATCCAGGAAGGCAATATCGGCCTCATGAAGGCGGTGGACAAGTTCGAGTACCGCCGCGGCTACAAATTCTCGACCTATGCCACGTGGTGGATCCGCCAGGCGATCACGCGTTCGATCGCCGATCAGGCGCGCACCATCCGCATTCCCGTGCACATGATCGAGACGATCAACAAGCTGGTGCGCACCTCGCGCCAGATGCTGCACGAGATCGGCCGCGAGCCGACGCCCGAGGAGCTGGCCGAAAAACTCGCCATGCCGCTCGAGAAAGTGCGCAAGGTTCTGAAAATCGCCAAGGAGCCGATCAGCCTTGAAACGCCGATCGGCGACGAGGAGGATTCACACCTTGGCGACTTCATCGAGGACAAGAACGCGATCCTGCCCATCGATGCGGCGATCCAGTCGAATTTGCGCGAGACCACCACGCGCGTGCTGGCATCACTCACGCCGCGCGAAGAACGCGTCTTGCGCATGCGCTTCGGCATCGGCATGAACACTGATCACACGCTGGAAGAAGTCGGCCAGCAATTCTCGGTGACACGCGAACGCATCCGCCAAATCGAGGCCAAGGCGCTGCGCAAGCTGAAGCACCCGAGCCGGTCACGCAAGCTCAGGAGCTTTCTGGATAATTGAGGGTATGTGTTCGACAGCGGTCCCTATCTGCAGCTTGCTTGCTGAAGCAGCCGGTCCATCCCGCTCATTGATGGCGGTCACAAAGTGAGCGCGTTGCTTGCTTTAGCGGCGCGTGGTTCTCGCCAGTATTCCACTTCTCCCCCATATTGCTGCCCGTTCAATCGGGTGCAGGCGGATTCGGAGTTCGGGTCTTTCTCGCCCTCATAATCCCGGGAGCAGAACATGAAGCGTATGATGGCAGTTGTTGCAGTGGCGTCGGCGATGGCGCTTTCGGCTTGCGGTGATGATGCGGGCAGCGGCGCGGCTCATCCCGTCTGTGTCGATGATGAGTCATCGATTGCCTATGTCACGAAATTCTCGACGGACGTGTCGCAGGCGGTGCTTGACCGCAAGATCACGGCCGAGCAGGCCAACGCTGCAGGCGAGAAGATGCGTGCCGCCAACAATGAGGCCAATGGCGAGAACGGCAAGGGCTCAGCCTGGTACTGCACACAGCTGGACGCAATCCGGGCCGATCTGAAGCTCTGATCTCCGCCCGCAGGCGTTTACGCAAACCGGCCGCAGGGTTTTCCCCCTGCGGCCTTTTTGTTGCCGTGAAGCCATCGGTTGATCCAGTTCAAAGGCGGCACGGGAATCGCGGCCGATCATGCGGCGGATTCAAAGGAACGGAGTTGGGTCATGAGATATCTCTTTCTTGCAGCGACGGCCGCCGTGCTCATGTGCGCGGTCGTTCCGCCCGCGTCAGCGGCAGGGCTTGTGATCGACGGCATCGATTTTGGCGATGATGCCAGCCGCTGGGCGCGTGACGGCGAGTGCGATGATCCGCGCTTTGAAGGGCCGGGCATGACGGCGACCACGCTTCTTGATGCAGACATCGGCCACGATGCGACGGACTGCTCCACCGCCTATCGTGCGGGCAGGCTGGGTTTGCGTGGCGGGGTACCGGGAGATGGGGCGCCGGACCATGATTCCGATGACCTGGCCGAGCCGCTGGATGATGAAGACTACGGCATTCCGGGGCCGGGACTGTGGGCGCCGGGAGATCATATCAACCAGGTGGGCAGTATTGGCACAGGGCCGGATGTGTCGGTTCCGGCAGACGGCCTCATCATCGACGGCATCAATTTTGGCGACGATGCCAGCCGCTGGGCACGCGACAATGAGTGCGACGACCCGCGCTTTGAAGGGCCGGGCATGACCACGACGCCGCTGCTGGACGCGGATATCGCCCATGACGCGACCGATTGCGCGGCAGCCTATCGCGCCGGCAATCTGCGTTTGCGCGGTGAGGCGGACCCCGGTTTGGCACGTCGGCCCTTCGGGAAGTGACGGGTGCATTACGGGCGTTGCATTCAAACGTGTTGAAAAATTCGCAGGCTCGCCGAAACTGCGTCGGCTCGATACGAGTCAACGAGGCGAGATCAAGCCAAGATGCGGCAAGAGTCACCTGTATGGATGTATTGTCGGCCCGGCGAGACGGCGCTTTCTGCGGTCACCGACGACACAATTGATCTTTGCATGATTGGAAGGAATGGCCACGAAGCGCGTTTCGAATTCAAACTTGGCCGCCCCGAGGAGCGATACTCGTGGCCGCGGATTCCCGGGTTCGTATACAGGCATGACACGCTGGAAGTGGTCGTTGAGTTTCATCGTGAGCATCGTTCAGCCGATGGGCTGCGGATCGGCATTTCCCTCGATGGCTCGTCGATTACGGTTCCCGACGCGGGACTGCGCTTCCAGTCGTACTGGGTTCCGGATGCCGGCGACGCCGTGCTCGCCGGGCCAGCGGGATGGCGTTTTGTGACCTTCGGACCGGAGGACCAATGCGATCACGAGCACGATGTCTTCGATTGGGCAAAGATCGGTCCGCGTTTCATCACGGCGGCTTGGTACAACTCCGACCACGATTGGTGGGCAACCCCCGAGAACTTTGAGAAATTTGTGAGGGATGATGTGCTGGGTTGGCGTGCTGATCCCGATCAGGCAAAATCATAAGACTGACAACTATTGTTCTGCGCCTGCGCCGTTCATTCCGTTCATTGTGCACTGCACGTCAGGGGCCTCAGCAGCCGCGCGCCGGTGTGCTAGGTTGCTCCTGTCTTGGTGGACGCAACCGCGTTGTACCGATGCGCCCTTTGCGCCGGGGGGAGCCTGTGATGACAATGATCTTGGTCCGCATTTTGGTAGCAGCGGCATTCGTGCTGGGTCTGAATGCGGCCGCGCAGGCACAAGAGCAGCTGCGGCTTGAACTCCAGGAAATCCTGATCCTTCCGGAGGGCGGCGCGCCGGGCGTGGTGCAGGTGCAAAGCGGCACGATTGTCGTGCGCACAAGTGACGTCAGCATCGACTATCAATGGACACCGCCGCCGCAAGTGATCGGCCCCGAAGGCGTGTCGATGACGCTGACTGCGCAGGCGACAAGGCTGGCCGGGGAGTCATGGGTTGGTATCGGCGTGATGGGGCCGGGATTCATTCTTGATCCGCAAAATCCCGGGGTCAATTTCTGGGCCGAGCATCAGGGTTCCTCGAATACGGCCTATGTCCTCATCAAGCCTGATCCCAATCTGCGGCCCGGCGATACGGCAGCGATTTCGGTCGGTGTGACGCCGGAAACGAATGTCGTCTATCACTATCGCGTGGCGGGTGGCGCGCCACCGCAAGGCGCGCTCAATGTCACGCATGACTGCCCTGCCGACATCGTCATTTCGGCGCTGCCGTCGGTCAATTGCCATCTCATCATCACCGGCTTCCGCCGCAACACGGCTGATCCGGTCGAGGTCATTTTCCCGGCCGAGCTAGATACATTCGGCAATCACGCCAACGGCATCCAGCTGCAGGGGCGCGGTTCGCAGGACGTATTCAACTGGGACCAGAGCTACAGCTGGGGCCTTTTCGTGTTTGCCTGCCCCGGGCAGGGCGGCACGGGCGCCAATTGCTACGGCAACGTCACCACGCCCGGTCCGGTCAGCGTGCCGATCATCGTGCGTCAAAAAGGTCTGGCAGATGTGACCGTCACGCTCACATTCAATGCCACCGGAGGAGGCGATCCGCGGGGTCCGGGCGCGCGCGCGCGCATCATTGACGGCATCGACTTCGGCGACGACCAGAGCCGCTTTGCGCTGGATGGCGAATGCGATGATCCGCGCTTTGAAGGCCCCGGCATGACCACGACGGGATTTCTGTCTGAAGACGCCATGCATGATGCGACCGATTGCGCGAATGCGTATCTCGCAGGCCTGATCTGGCTCGTCGGGCAGGGCGGCAGCATCGGCGACATGGGCCTGCTGCAGGTCAGCAATGATTGCCCGACTGCCATCGAGATTTCGGCGCTGCCATCGGTCAATTGTCATCTCATCATCAGCGGTTTCCGCCGCAACACGGCGGACCCGGTGGAAGTGATCTTCCCTGACGAGATCGACACGTTCGGCAATCATGCCAACGGCATCCAGTTGCAGGGGCGTGGATCCCAGGACGTCTACAGCTGGGGTGACAGTTACAGCTGGGGCCTCTTCATTTTTGCCTGTCCGTCGCAGGCCAATACGGGAGCCAATTGCTACGACAGTGTGACCTCGCCGGGTGCCTCAAGTACCACGATCATCGTGCGGCAGAAGGGATCATTGGGCGCCATCATCAGACTGCCCCTGTTTGCGGTCCCGCACGGCAGCGGCGGCGGCAACAACAGTGGCGGCCTCATCATCGACGGCATCGATTTCGGTGACGACGCCAGCCGCTGGGCACGCGACAATGAGTGCGACGACCCGCGCTTTGAGGGCCCCGGCATGACGACGACGCCTCTGCTCCCCGAAGATACAGGGCACGACGCCAGCGATTGCGCGGCGGCCTATCGTGCGGGCAATCTGCGTTTGCGCTGAGAAGGAACCAGCAGACATGGGCCAGACATTCTTCCCGCGCATCCTTGCGCTTATGTTCTTCATGTGCGCGGCCGGCCCGGCGCGGGCAGACGCATTGCCCATGACGGTCGAGCTCAATGACATGCAGAGGCTCTTTGTCGGGTACTGGCAGGAACAATCGCCTGCCTATCCGCAGGGAATGGGCCATGGCAGCACGCTGCGCGTCATTGCGTTCGGGAATGACACGATGACGGTGGTGCAGCTCTACGGCATCCCTCAAGTGAATGATTTCGGCACCAATGCCATCGGGGGCAACTGGACAGCGACGCGGGTGGACGATGTGACCATCGACGTCACCATGACCCAAGGCCCGCAGAACGGGACGACATTCCGCCTTGTCTTCGAGGGGAATGACGCCTTCGTCCTGACGGACCTTGAGAATACCTGGTTGTCGCCGTCACGATTCACGCGGCTGGGGGGCTCTCCCGTCAGCCGTGATCCGTAAAACGCCTCAAAGCCCCAGCTTCTTGCGTTCGCCATCAGCGAAATTGCAGACCGAACCCATGTCATCGGGATCAGAATTGAACATGAGCATGGCGACTTCGGTGTCGTCCTTCTGTTCCTTGGTGATCTTGCCGGCAGCAAGTGCAGCGTCAAGGTCACTGTGCCATTTCGTCATGTAGTCGGACGTGGAATAGTTGTCGATGCAGACGGCATGGGATGACTTGGTGCCGTCACAGGCGGCAAGGCCAAGGGTCGCAAGGGCCGCCGCAACCATCAGGATTTTCTTCATTTTCAGTTCTCCGGATTGAAGTGCTGGGCTCCGGCGGACGTGTGACCGCACCAGTGGCTGACACGGCCACACGCATCCGGAGCGGCTGCCTTGGGGCTTGAACGCCTTGCTGCAGCCAGCGATGGTGTAGCCACAACCCGGGGTTCGCCGCATACCCCAGATGGTGTAGTTCGCGCCGGGGAGGCGGCGGCATCCGGGTTGGGCGGGGCGAGGCCGCCAATGCGGTCGCCACTTGGGGGAATTTGCATTGAACTTTCTCGGGAAAGACGCGCTCGGGAGAGATGGGGGCAAAGCGGCGCTGGATGCGGCTGCATCGCCTTCTGTTGATCCCGAGCTGATCGAACGGCTCTACGACACCAGTGCCGACCCCACCCATTTTGATGCTTTGCTGGAGGTGTGGGAGCACGCCCTCTGGGATTATGCGGCACCGGCGCCGGGTGGGCTGCCGGTCTTTCGCGACGAGATCGACCGGCATTTTTCCCGCGCGGGCGCCATCATGGCGCGCATCGGCCGTTCGATGCCGGAAGATGCACGGGCGCAGGCAGCCGCAGACCCGCGGCCAGCCCTTCTGATCGCTGCTGACGGGTCGATCACTTTTACCAACGAGGCAGCCCAAAAGGAACTCGGCGCGCGCGAAGGCGCAAATGCTGCAGACCTTCCGCTTGAGGCCGATGCAGTGACAATCATGCGTGCCGCCCTCCGGCGGCTCAATGAACAAAAGCACGCGCGTGTCTCGTGCATCCTTGCCGGACGGTCCGTGCCCGCCGGGCGGCGCATCCTCTTGTCCCTGTCGCGGGTTGAATCGCCGCTCGCCGTCGCACGCCTGTTGACGGTCGATGTCACATGGAACCGCGAGCTGGCCGCCCATATCGCCCAGGCCTTTGCGCTGACACGCGCAGAACTGGATGTCGCGCACGCATTCATCAGCGGTGAGACGCTCATCGAACTCGCCCGCCGCAAGGCGCGTTCAATCGACACCGTGCGCAGCCAGGCAAAATCGCTCTTGCGCAAGGCGGGACTTCACTCGCAGCTGGAGCTGGTGCGCCTGTTTGCAGGTTATGCCGGTTTTACGCCCGAGCCCGGCGAAGCGCTTGCCGGCGAAAGCCGCACCGACCGCATCTCCTTGCGCGACGGGCGCCGGCTTTGTGTGACAAGGATGGGGGCTGAAGGCGGCAAGCCTGTCATCCTTCTGCACGGCATGCTTTCCGGCGTGACCATGACCGCGCGGGCGGAGGGAGCCTTTGCCGCTTCAGGCTACAGCGTGATTGCACCCTGGCGTCCCGGATTTGGTGAAAGCGACCCGCAGGGTGGCGATGCGGCAGGTTATGCGCAGCGCTTTGCCGCCGATCTTTGCGAAATGATGGATCAACTTGGCTTGCGTGCGGCTCCCGTGATCGGGCACATGTCCGGTTCGATCTGTGCAATGGCTGCTGCGGCAGCCCTGCCCAAGCGGTTCACGCATGTGCTTCTTGTTGCAGGTGCCCTGCCATTTACGACCACCGGACAGATCGGCCAGATGACCGCCCGCCAGCGGGTCATTGCCTATACGGCGCGGTTCGCCCCGCGCATTTTCCCGATGATTGTGCGGGCAGGCATTTCGCAGGTCGACAGCGCCGGCGGCCTGCAACGCCTGATCGCTGCGCTCTATCGCCATTCGCCGCCGGATGCGGCCCTCATCAATGATCCGGAAGTCCACTTCATCGTTGAACGGGCGATCCGCCAGTCGGTGGCGCAGGGACCTGACGCCTTTGTGGTGGACGGATTGACAGCGCCGACCGACTGGTCAGCGGCATTCCTCGCCGCAAAGGTGCCGGTGCGCATCCTGCACGGCGACAATGACCCGGCGATGCCGTTCAGCGTTGTCAGCCAGTTTGCGGCGCGCTGGCAGGTGCCGCTCAGCGTTGCCACAGGGGCAGGACAGCTTCTGATGCACGGACTTCCCGAGCGTGTCGTCAGCGAGCTGGACAAACTTTGCGCCTCTCACCGCAGCGCATAGTTGAAGCTGATCGAGATGCGGTTGTGGCCCGCGCGGCCGGTTTTCGGTCTGTATGGCATGACTTCGTGGCGCAGATAGCTCTCCCACAACAGAAGCATGCCTTCCGCCGGAAGAATGTCGATGAATGGCTTGTTGTGCGCGCGGGCATTCTTCTTGCGCATGCCTGCTGCCATCATCATGGGCAGGCGCGGATCTTCGAGGCGAAACGTACCGGCACCTTCGGGCACGCTGACATAATAGGTGCCGCTGATGCAGCTTGCCGGATGGATGTGCGCGGTATGGCGCCCGCCCGGCTTCAGGATATTGATCCAGAGTGAATCAAGCGTGGGCCGGCCTGCGGCCGGATCAAGGTCGAGCGCGCGGGCGAATTTTCCCACATGCGGCAGCAGGACTTTCTCCAATGCTCCAAAGGCCGACGCGCGGCGCGGCAGATCGTTCAGTGACGCATAAGATGTGTAGCCGGGGTAGCCGTGATTGCGCGACCACGCGATGCCAGCCTTGTCGTCGCGGGCGATGGCAGTCGATGCCGCCAGAAGGTCGCGGTTCAGCGTTTGCGCGGGCGAAGCGGGCAGGCGGGCCTGATAAAGCGTCGAAACAAAAAGCTGGTGGAGACGGGTCATATGGGCTTCCGGGCAGGATCAGATGGGGCGCAACGGGTTGAAGGGTTGGCCGCAGGTTTGCGCAATGTCAAAGCATGGCCTCATGTTTCTGCCCAGCCTGTCGCGTGCATCCCTGTCCAGGAAACCCCATGACTGCTGCCGAGATCGCCAAGCTCCACTTTCACGAGGCGCGCGAGCGTTGCGTCCGCGATGGCCAGGACGCCGAGGCGATGGCACGGCAAATGTTGTCCAGCGTGTTGTCCTTCATGCTGGAGACGCGGGCGCTGGCCGATGTGCGGGCTGAGCTTCTTGCTGCAGCGGATAACCTTGATCCCGACATGGACTATATGTTCATGCGCCCCTGAAGCCTGACGCGAGCGTCACGGTCCGGCAAGTATTGACCGCTGCGCGGGCATTCCGCATAAGCGAGTACTCTAGGTGGTAGTGAAGGGACGCGCCCGTAGTGATGCAATCAGAAGCCCTCATCCGGCGCTATTTTGCCGCCTTCAACGCGAAGGACGCGGCGGGAATGATCGCGTGCGTTGCCGACAATGTCTGTCATGACGTGAACCAGGGCGGCAGGCGCGAGGGTGTCATCCTCTTTCGCGATTTCCTTGCGCACATGAACCGTTGTTACGACGAGCAGGCGGTTGACCTCTTTGTCATGGTGTCGCCGGATGGACGCCGCGCCGCAGCGGAGTTCGTGATCGAGGGCAGATATCTTGCCACCGATACCGGCCTTCCCAAAGCCAGGGGCCAGACCTACCGGCTGGCCTGCGGCAGTTTCTTCGAGGTGAGCGGCGGCAAAATCGCGCGTGTGACCACCCACTACAATCTGGCGGATTGGCTTCGCCAGATCGAGGCGCCATGAGCCCGCGGGTTGAATTGCTGACCGGCGACGCCCTCAAGCAGGGCATTCCCCACCTCGCGCAGCTTCGCATCGATGTCTTCCGCGAGTGGCCGTATCTCTATGACGGCAATTTCGACTACGAGCAGTGGTACCTTTCAAAGTTCGCCGAGAGTGCGGGTGCGGTCATCGTTGCGGCATTTGACGGCGACAATCTCATCGGCGCCTCGACAGCTGCGCCGCTCGCCGCGCAGCTCGATGATTTCATTGCACCTTTCAAGGCTCAGGGCATGGACCCCGCGCATGTCTTCTATTTCGGGGAGTCGGTGCTCAAGCCAGCCTATCGCGGCTTGGGGCTGGGCGTTGCCTTCTTCGTGCATCGCGAGGCGCGGGCGCGGGCGCATGGCGGCATCATGCATACGGGGTTCTGCTCGGTCTTGCGGCCGGGTGACCACGCATTGAAGCCCGCTGACTATGTACCCCTGGACGATTTCTGGCGGCGGCGCGGCTATCAGCCGGTCAAGGGCATGACCGGTCCGTTCCACTGGAAGGATATTGATCAGCCGGGCGAGACCGAAAAGACGATGCAGTTCTGGGTCAAGCGCATCGCAGCGGGCACGACATGAGCTTTGTGGCTGCTGCCGCGGCCTTCGGTGTCAGCGCGCATCCTGACTTTGAAACGCTTGCAGCAAAGCTCGATGATTGGTGCCAGAACGCGCGGCGTGGCGGCGCGTCGCTTGTCGTCTTTCCCGAATATGGCGCGATGGAACTCGCGAGCATCCTGCCCGCGTCCGTCAGCAGCGACCTTCAGGGATCGATTGCAGCGATGCAGGATTTCCTGCCGTCCTGGCGCGCCCTGCATCGCCGCCTTGCCAAGGCGCACGGGCTGTACATCCTTGCGGCGAGTTTTCCCGAACGCCAGACGGTCGGGCGGTATCGCAATGTCGCGCGGCTGTTCGGGCCGCGCGGGGGCGAGGGCACACAGGAAAAGCTCATGATGACGCGCTTTGAGCGCGAGCGCTGGCATATCTCGGCGGGGCAAGGCGTCAATGTTTTCGCGACAGCCTTGGGTCGCATCGGGGTTGCGATCTGTTACGACGCCGAGTTTCCGCTGATCGCACGTGCAATGGCGGATGCCGGGGCGACGCTTCTTCTGGTGCCAAGCTGCACGGATACGCTGCACGGCTATCACCGCGTCGCAGTTGGCGCGCGGGCGCGGGCGCTGGAAAACCAGTTCCATGTGATCCAGTCGCCGCTGGTCGGGCTGGCGCCGTGGTCACCTGCGATTGACGAGAACCATGGTGCGGCAGCGATCTATGGTCCGCCTGATCTTGGGTTTCCGGCGGATGGCATATTGGCGTCGGGTGCGATTGATGTGCCCGGGCTTGTGTTTGCGGAGATCGATCCCGCACGCGTCGATGCCGTGCGCAAGGCGGGGGCGGTGCTCAACCATCTTCACTGGGCGGAACAAGGCGGGCAGGCTATGGCGCCTGCCCACCTCGTGCCGGTCGATTGAACTCACTCCATCGCAAAGGTGACGGTCACGCTGACGCTGGCCGCGGAAAGTCCGGGTGCTGTGGGCACTGCGCTTTCCGCCTTGAAGACGGCCGTATCGTAATAGACCGGCGGCGGCACAACGCTTCCGCCCGTCGTGATCGAAAGAACCTCGCCGAGCCGCACGCCCGCTGCGGTGGCAAGTTCCTCCGCCTGTTTGCGTGCATCCGCAATGGCCGCCACGCGGGCTTTCGACATCACCGCATCATCATCGTCAATCGAGAACGAGATGCCGTTGATGCTGTTCGATCCGGCGGAAACGGCCTTGTCGAGCACCGTGCCGAGATTGGCGAGGTCGCGCACCTTGACCGAGACCTGGTTCTGGACCTGATAGCCTGAAACGCGCCATGGGCCCGAGCCATCCGGGTTCACGCTCACATATTGCGGGTTCACCGAAAAGGACGAGGTCTGGATGTCGTCGCGCGCAATGCCGGCTTCACCCAGCATCGTGAAAAGCGCGTTCATGGCCTCGTTGTTCTTGGCCAGCGCCTCGGCGGCGGTCGCCCCTTCGCTGATGGCGCCCAAACTGATCGTGGCGAGGTCGGGTGTGGCGCTGGCTTCGCCCAAGCCTGTGACAACAAGCGGCCGTACCCGGGCGGCGTCATTTTCGGCCTCGACGTTATAGAGATGAGTAACCCCAATGATGACGGCAGCAGCTGCCGCCGTTGCCAGCAATGCACGTTTCATGATCCTGCTCCTTTATCTAACGCCGCCCCCCGGATGGAGCGGTTTGTTCGGTATGAGCAGATCACCCTGCGGCTCGGGCTAAAAGGTGGCAGCCGCATGAATGGCGCATGAAATGCGTTCAGGTCACGGTGAGGCCATGATATGACCGCCGCCACCGGTTGGGGCCTGTAGCTCAGTGGTTAGAGCTGGCCGCTCATAACGGTCTGGTCGCAGGTTCGAATCCTGCCGGGCCCACCGGATTTTCCGCAGATTTGAGCCAATTGCGCGACGATAAACCGCCTTATGGCCTTGTCTGTAAATCTCCATTTAACGCTGGCCGGGCTTTGATGCTGGAACGCGTGGGCAGCCGGTTTGCGATTCCGCGCACTGGTCCCGCCTGACGCATCCTATAGACTTCACCTTGAACGCCGGACTCCTGATGGATCCGGCTCATCCCCCGGAGGGCCTGCCATGAGCCATATCCGCCAACGCCTTTTGCAGTCGGCTGCTGCCGTCGCCATCCTCGCGATGTCAGCGACGCAAGGGTCGGCGCGCAACGCGGATCTGGAATTGTGGATGCCGGTGGTTGACGCCATTCCAGCGCCCGCCATTCCCATCACGCTCGAGGACAGTGGCGCGGGCGGTGCAGGCATTGTCATCGGCATTGTGGACACCGGCGTTGACTTCAACCATCCGGAATTTGCCGGACGCATCGTGTCCGGTGGCACGTGCTTCAGCGGGGCCACCTGCCCCAATCCCTTTACGCAGGCTGGCGGTGATGACAACCGTCACGGCACCCATGTCGCTGGCATCGCTGCGGGCACCACGGTTGGCGTCGCACCGTTGGCGCTGATCCTCCCGGTCAAGGTGCTCTCTGCGACCGGCAGCGGCAGCTTTGCCGATGTTGCCAACGGTATCCGCTATGCTGCCGCCAACGGCGCGCGCGTCATCAACATGAGCCTGGGTGCCTCCAGTGGTACGACCGATCTGCTTGCGGCAATGCGAACGGCAGCGCCGACAGCGGTCATCGTTTCCGCGGCCGGCAATGGCGGCAACACCAAGACGCCCAGTTATCCGGCGATGTATGCCGTTGAGAGCGGTGTACGTGGCAGCGCGATCATTGTCGGTGCAATTGACAGCAGCACCGGGCTCATCGCCAGCTTCAGCCAGACGCCAGGCACGGCCTGCAAGCGCGAAGGCTTTGGTCGCCGCGCGCTTACCTATTGCGCGCGCGACTATTTCCTTGTTGCGCCGGGCGTACGCATCAATTCGGCATTGCCCAATGGAGCCTATGGCCTCCTTTCAGGCACCTCGATGGCGACCCCCTATGTGGCGGGCGTTGCGGCACTTGTCCTGTCGGCCAGCCCGTTCCTGACGCCGGCGCAAGTCACCGACATTCTTTTCCGCTCGGCTACCGATCTGGGTGCGGTGGGCGTTGACAATGTCTATGGCCGCGGCCTCGTCAATCCGGGTGCTGCGCTTTCGGCGGTTGGTGTCACCAGCGTTCCGGTCTTTGGCGCTTCGGGCAATGCCTATGGCGGCTCAGGCCCTGTGGAGAGGACCCAGCTTACAGGGCCGCTCGGCATTGCGGTGGCAGGATCGGACCTTCTCTCGAATGTCGTCGTGCTTGACGAATACCGCCGTGACTTCCGTGCGAACATCGCGCGCGGCGCGCAGCCAGGCAGCCTTGCCATTGCGTCGATGTTCGGCGGGCGCGGCGAAGTGGAGGGCGGCGCCGTTGCCTTTGACGGCATGACGATCAACGCCTTTGCCTTCAGCAATGACGACGGTGCGGGCGGCGATACCGAAATCGCCCGCACAATGTTTCTTGCTTCCGGCGACGCTTTCGGCGGGTTGGTTACATTCGGCCACGGCCTCGGCATGTCACGGGTGACCCCGCTTTCCGCGATGGGCGAAACGCTTTCTGTCCATACGCAGGCGGGTCAGGCCAATCCTTATGCCGCGCTTGCCGATGGCGGCATGTTTGCCACCTTCACCCAGCCGGTCGGCGATTTTGAACTCGTCACCTCCGTCGCGACATTCACCAGCAATGATGATGACGACAAAGCGGTGCCGGGCTTTGACTACAAGATCCGGAATATCGCGGACCGTTACGAATCTTATGGTGCCTATTCATCCACGGTGACGGCGCTTGCGCTCACCGGCGATGTGGCGGCGGGTTTTGAGATTTCGCTCGGCCTTACGCTGGCGCACGAGGAAGGCGGCCTTCTGGGCGGGCGTGAATCCGGCGCGCTGTCGATCACCGACGAAGCCGATACCGCGGCGTTCACCATTTCATTCTCGTATGAACTGGGCAGCGGCTTTGTCGCGGGCGGCTCGTGGTCGGAGGCCCTGTCGGATGTTCGCACGCGTGAGGGCGCCGTTGTTCGCCAGTTGGACGACGTGACCTCGCGCGCGATTGCACTCAATCTTTCGCGCGAAGGCCTGTTGGAGAGCGACGACCGTGCCGTGCTGACCATCGGCACCGGCATCCATCTCACCGGCGGTACTGCCTTCATCACGGCAGCCAATGGCATTGATGATGCGCGTGACCTTTCCTATGGCAACGAAGTGATCGGGCTCGCGACCGAGATGCCGGTGACAGCTGAACTCGGCTATGAATTGCCGGTGTTTGGTGGTGCAGGTGCGCTCGGCCTGACAGCGTTGGCGCAGGACAATGGCGATCAGGTCGAAACGGGCGCATTCGTCACACTGGGACTCGACTTCTGAGCACTTGCGGCGGTGGCGGAACGAAACGCCGTTGATGGAAAATAAAGTTTCGCGAGCGCCCATGCTGCACCTGCGAATTGGTGCAGCCCTGTGTCTTATCACTGTGGGCCAAGTCACAGGGAGCCCTTGGCGACCAAACTTCGCAACAAGGTTGCAAAATTCTTCTTCGCGGACCGCCTGAATTCAGGTTTAGAATTGCGGCGGGAATCTGATTTGCCCGGCATGACGCTGGGGCAGTTTTCTTTCCGGATCGCGTTTCAACAGGGGGCCTACATGCGTCTCAAATCCGTATTCCGCCAATCGACGGCGGTGCTCGCGCTGGGCACGGCAGTGGCGGGCTTTGCCGCTGCGCCGGCATCAGCTGACATCCTCCAACTTTATGAGGGCTATTTCTACCAGACGAGCGCTGACACCAGCGGGCAGGTTTTTGGCGTTGCGGCACGTGATCGGGCGGAAGCGCTCCCGGGGACGGGCGGCGTGACGCTTCTGGCTTCGGACTGGAACCAGACCGCCCAGCAGATTGCGAACGTTTCAGGCGGCAACGGCGCCGGCGCGATCATCGCGATCATCGACTCGGGCGTTGATCTTGATCATCCCGAATTTGCAGGCCGCATCCTGACGGGCGCGTGCTTTGGCGATTCCATCATGTGCGCGACTGCCGGCAATCTGGTCGGTGGCGACGAAGGCGTCGCAACCAGCAATCCGACGCACGGCACATTCGTCGCCTCGGTCGCGGCAGGCGCCACGACCGGTGTTGCACCGGGCGCATGGATCCTGCCCGTCAAAGTCTGCTCGACCACTTCCCTGTCATGCCCCGGCGACATTTACGGTGGCGTCATCTGGGCAGCAACGACCGGCAATGCCGACATCATCAATCTCAGCCTTGGCGGGAGCTTCAACAGCTCCAGCGCGCTCAATGCGGCAATTACGGCCGTCAACAACGGCGCTTTGCTCGTCGTCTCGGCGGGCAATGGCGGCAGTCGCCGCACGTCCTCGGGCTCGCCCGCAGGCGTCGTGCTCGAGAATGGCGTGATCGGTGCCATGATTGTTGTCGGTGCCACGGGCGCGGGCAATCAGTTGGCTTCGTTCTCGGAAACGCCGGGCACGTTCTGCAAAGTGAGCGGCACGTCACGCGTCTGCACACGCGACTATTTCGTCGTCGCGCCTGGCCAGGGTGTGGTGGCGGCAGGCGGCGGCAATGTCGGCAACTTCGCAGTTGACGGCACGTCGTTCTCGTCACCTTACGTGGCCGGTGTTGCAGCCCTAGTGAAAGGCGCCGCGCCCTACCTCACGAACTACCAGATCGCGGATATCATCTTCTCGACCACGATCGACCTTGGTGCCGTGGGCTCTGACCGTGTGTTCGGCCGCGGTGCAGTCAACGCGCAGGCAGCGCTTGATGCCGTCGGCATCTCGTCGCTGGCGCTCAGCGGCAGCTCAACCTCGGGCTATTCGGGTTCGGGTGATGTGCGCGGTGCGCGCATTTCCGGTCCGGTGGCGCAGGCCATTGCCGGCTCGCGGCTTCTGCGCAGCGCTGTCGTGCTTGACGCCTACACGCGTGACTTCCGCTTCGACATGACGCGGGGCGCCGGTGCTTCGGGCTTCACGGTGTTTGGCTCGCTCAATCGTGGTTCGGCAGGTTATTCGCCGGTCGCCGGTGCGTTCGGCGGCGTGTCCTTCTCGGCGATTGTCGCGGAAGACACGACGATGGGCATTGCTGACCCGCTGATGCTGCGTGAAGACCGCGCCCGCACGGATGTGTTCAATGCCATTGCCACGTTCAGCGCTTCGGACAGCATGGACGTGACGCTCGGCTTCAACACGTCGATGGCAGGCCTTGGCGCGGATTATGACCTTGCCTCAAGCCCGGCCTATGACGGGTTGTTCCTCTCGGCCTCGGCGATGAATTCGCCGTATCTGCGCCTTGCGGATGGCGGGCTCTTTGCCGGTGTGGCGTATGATCTTACCGACACGCTGACGCTCCGCACGTCGATTGCGTCCTATGACAGCGAGGAGAGCGAAGAGCTTCCGGTTTCCGACCAGGAACTGAAGCTGCGCCGCGCGACCCACTTCCAGACGCTTGAGGCTGACCGCGGCGCGGATGCCGTGGCCGTTGGCCTTGACTGGGCGGTCGCATCGTGGGCGGGCCTTGGCCTGTCGGCGACATCTGTCACCGAGTACAATGCGATCCTGGGTGGCGAGCAGATCGGCGCGTTGTCGATTGCCGACACCGCGACGACCCGTGCGGTCACGCTGCAGGGCCGCGTGAGCCTTGGCGACGGCTTCATCCTGTCAGGTGCCTGGAACGAGGGCACGACCTCGATCGACACGCCGGCGAACGGCCTGTTCTCGAATGTCGAAGACCTGCACAGCCGGGCCTATGGCCTTGCGGTGTCGAAGATCGGCGTGTTCGGCCAAAGCGACCTGATCGGCTTTGCCGTGTCGCGTCCGCTGCACATCGTTGGTGGTTCGGGCGAACTGACTATCGCCACGGACATCAACGGCGACCGCACGCTGGTTTATGGCACGGAAGCCATCAATTTCGGCTGGGACGCGCTGCAGACCGACTATGAACTCGGCTATTCGGCCATGCTGTTTGACGGCGCGGTCGGGTTTGAGCTCAACGCGGCCTATCAGCAGAATGTCGGCGGCTTTGAGGGCGACAATGGCGTTGCCGTTGCCACCCGCTTCGGCCTCGAGTTCTGATCCAGAAGCCCTGATTTACGGGCGGAACGGCCGGGGGAAACCCCGGCCGTTTTCTTTTGGGGGGCTTTACCCACGCTTGTTGATGCGGACGCTTGTTGATGCAGGGGCCGCGATCCGCTAAGCACGCGGCCTTCAAGACATCACAAGGTGCGGTCGAGGCCTGCCATGGCGTCCTATCAATATGTCTATTCGATGCAGAAAGTCGGCAAGACCTGGCCGGGCGGCAAGACCGTCCTCAAGGACATATGGCTGTCGTTCCTGCCCGGCGCGAAAATCGGCGTGGTCGGCGTCAATGGCTCGGGCAAATCATCGCTCCTGCGCCTGATGGCGGGGCGCGACACCGAATTCACGGGCGAGGCGCGGCTGGCGGATGGCGCGCGGGTCGGCTTCCTTGAGCAGGAACCCGAACTTGATCCCGCCAAGGACGTGCGCGGCAATGTGCTCGACGGCGTGCGCGCCCAGCAGGACCTGCTCGATGCCTTCAATGACATTTCGCTCAAACTCGCGGATGACTATTCCGACGCGTTGATGGAACAGATGTCGGCGCTGCAGGAAAAGATCGACGCGGGCAATCTGTGGGATCTTGCCTCGAAGATCGACATGGCGATGGATGCGTTGCGCTGCCCGCCGGGCGACGCGGATGTGAGCGTTTTGTCGGGTGGTGAGAAGCGCCGCGTGGCGCTCTGCCGTCTTCTGCTTGAGGCGCCTGACCTTCTTTTGCTCGACGAACCGACAAACCATCTGGATGCGGAATCGGTTGCCTGGCTTGAAGCGCACCTGCGCAACTATGCGGGCACCATCGTCCTCGTCACCCACGACCGCTATTTCCTCGACAATGTAACGGGCTGGATTCTCGAACTCGACCGCGGGCAGGGCATCCCTTACGAGGGCAATTACTCCTCCTGGCTTGAGCAGAAGGAAAAGCGGCTCTCCGTCGAAAAAGGCGCCGAGGAGGGTCGCATGCGGGCACTGGCGCGCGAGCGCGAGTGGATCGCCTCAAGCCCCAAGGCACGGCAGGCAAAGAGCAAGGCGCGTATCCGCGCCTATGAAGAGCTTGCCGCCAAGGCCGGTGATGCGCAGGTGGGCGTCGCGCAGATCGTCATTCCGCCGGGACCGCGCCTTGGTTCAACGGTCATCGAGGCCAATCATCTGTCCAAGGCCTATGGTGACCGCCTCCTGATCGATGATCTTTCCTTCTCGCTGCCGCCGGGCGGCATTGTGGGCGTGATCGGTCCGAACGGCGCAGGCAAGACGACGCTCTTCCGCATGCTGACGGGCCAGGAGAAGCCCGACGCCGGCACGCTGAAGCTGGGGGAAACCGTCTCGCTCTCCTATGTCGATCAAAGCCGAGATGCCCTTCATCCCAACAAGACGGTGTGGGAGGAGATTTCGGGCGGGCTTGACATCCTGCTGATGGGCAAGCGGGAAGTATCCAGCCGCGCCTATGTCGGCGCATTCAATTTCAAGGGCGGCGACCAGCAGAAGAAGGTCGGCCAGCTTTCAGGCGGCGAGCGCAACCGCGTGCACCTGGCAAAGATGCTGAAGTCCGGCGGCAATGTGATGCTGCTCGACGAGCCGACAAACGACCTTGACGTCGAAACGCTGCGCGCGCTTGAAGACGCGATCACCGAGTTTGCGGGCTGCGTTGTGGTCATCAGCCACGATCGCTGGTTCCTTGACCGCGTGGCGACCCACATGCTTGCCTTCGAAGGCGACAGCCATGTGGAGTGGTTCGAAGGCAATTACGCGGACTACGAGACGGACCGCAAGCGGCGACTGGGCGATGAGGCCATGGTGCCCCACCGCATCAAGTACAAGCGCTTCAGCCGGGGGTAGGGCTCAGTTTCCGGCTCGTATCGAGATGGTCTGCTCGCGCAGATAGACGGCGAGCGCGCCGATGTTGCCGCCGTTGCCGGCAAGGTACGAGTCAAACTGCGAGCGCTGGTCAACGGCAAGCCAGATGCCCTCGACCATGATGTCCACAATTTGGAAGCTGCCGGGTGCGCCCAGCACGCGGAAACCGACATTGTAGGTTGTGCCCGCATCATCCAGCGTTGCCTCGACAACGAAGTCGGTGGCATTGCGTTCGACGGCACCGGTCACATTCAGCGTCTGGTTCGAGTAATTGAGCAGGCGCGATTCATAGACTGCCACGGCATATTCCTGGAAGGCATTCACGAAATCATCCAGGACTGCCGCGTCCGCACCGCGGCGATAATTGCCGAGCGTGAAGTGGGCGATCTTTTTCGCGTCGGTAAAGGAGAGGATCAGGTCGCGGAACTGCGCGCGGCGTTCGGCGTCGGGAATTGATTTGTTGCCCAGAATGACCAGGCCTTTGTTGACGCCCTCCTGCACATAGGCGCTGGCGGCATCGGCGTTCGCGCGGGCCGCGCCGGTCCGCGGGCGTGTCCTTCATGCCGTCGGGAA
>CAZBRT010000003.1:265692-583217 GCA_964494625.1 uncultured Flavobacteriaceae bacterium
CGCGGGCCGCGCCCGTCATCAATGTGAGGCTGAGCAGGAATGCCGTTGCCAGGGCAGGCAGTGAAGCAAGGCGGCGGAACATGACGACGCTCCCATCGAAGAAGTGGCGGGGCAGGCGATTATGCCGCCCCCAATCGGTGCGCCATCCCTTGCCCCGGCATCTTGGCTAATTTGTGGTGCGGGTGAGTTCTTCCAGGACCGGTGTCAGCCCCGGTTCATCTGACGGAAAGTCAGGAAGGTCATCGACATCGGCCTCGCCATTGGTGATCTCGCTTTCGCGCGACTGACGATAGACGGAGCGGATGGCCACATAATGATCGATCGACGTGCGTTCGATCTCGTCCAGTGCCGTGAGCAGGCGCGCGCGCGAGTCAATCAGGCTGACGGTCGAGCGCAGCACGGGAATCCAGCGCAGATCGCGGCCGAAATTCACGTAGTTGAACGGATCAAACGTCATGTCCATGAAGCGGCCGGCAAGGTCGCGCGGCGGTGAGGGCCCAAGCAGCGGCAGGACGAGGTAAGGCCCTTCACCCACGCCCCATACAGCGAGCGTCTGGCCGAAATCTTCCGAGTGCTGGGGCAATCCCATTTCTTCGGCGACATCAAACAACCCGCCAAGGCCAAGGGTCGAATTGATGGCAAAGCGGCCCAATGTGGTCGAGGCGCGTGACATCTCGCCCTGCAGCAAATCATTGGCCAGAACGACAGGTGCATCGAGGTTGTCGAGCACATTACGAATGCCGTCGCGTGCGAATTCCGGCACAACGGCCTGATAGCCGAGCGCCAGTGGCCGCAGCACCGCCTTGTCGATGGTCAGATTCACCGCGAAGAAGGCGCGATTGACCGTCTCGAACGGGTCGTTCACGTCCTCCACATTGACCGTATTGCTGTCAGATTCACCAGATGGGCCACTGTCGGAAGACAGGGTCGAGCAACCCAGAAGGGCGACGCAAAGGAAGGCCACATAAGCGCGCGAACGGCGGCGCTGGATATCTTCCGCAGCCATAGCCATCTCTGTCATCTCAGTCATCCGCATCCGGAATCGTTAAGGGCCTGCTGGCGGGGCAGCCTAGTTCATGATTTGAGGTAAATCATAAAGGGCGACCCCTTAACCATCTTCCAAAGGCTGGTTTTTCGCCCCCTGTGATCTTGATGCCGCTACCGCCGTCACACTCCTGACGTGCACATCAGGCTGGCATTGCATAAGGATATAAAGATATGTTTATATTAAAGAACATGACGGGAATCAGCCATGGAAGACGTCCTTCAAGCCCTGCGTGCGGCCGCCGAATCGACCCGGCTGCGGCTGCTTGTCCTTCTGGCTGGAACCGAGTTGACCGTCAGTGAAATCACCCAGGTCCTCAACCAGAGCCAGCCGCGCGTCAGTCGGCATCTGAAACTCCTGGGGGAGGCGGGGCTCTTGTCGCGGGTGCGGGAGGGCGCGTGGGTCTTCTACCGTACGGCGGACGAGGGCAATGGCGGGCGGGTAGCCCAGCTGCTCGCGGGACTTGTCGATCCCGCCGATCCCGATCTGGCGCAAGACCGCGAGCGCATGGAGCAAGTGCGCCGCGCACGCGCGCAAACCGCCGCCGATTATTTTGCCCGCAATGCCGAAGCCTGGGCGCATCTGCGTGCCCTGCATGTGCCCGAGGCCGAAGTCGAAGCAGCGATCCTGGAACTTGCGGGGCCATCGCCGCTTGAGACCGTGCTTGATCTCGGCACCGGCACGGGTCGCATTCTCGAAATCCTTGCTCCCTGCACGCGGCGCGGCATCGGCATTGACCAGAGCCACGAAATGCTGGCCATCGCGCGCGCCAATCTTGAGCGTGCAGGGTTCAGCCATTGCCATGCGCGGCATGGCGATCTCTTCAACCTGCCCTTCACGGCCAATCCCAAGGGCGGGGTTGATCTCGCCGTGCTGCATCAGGTCCTGCATTACCTGGATGATCCTGCCGCCGCCGTGCGTGAGGCGTCGCGTGTGCTGGCACCGCAGGGTCGCATCCTGATCGCCGATTTTGCGCCGCATGACCTTGAGTTCCTGCGCACCGAACATGCGCACCGGCGGCTCGGCTTTTCCGATCGCGAAGTCGCTCAGTGGGCCTCTGCCGCAGGATTTGAGGTTTCGCGGCGCATCGAACTTCCGCCGACCGGTGGCGAAGGCAAGCTGACGGTCGTCGTCTGGCAATTGTCGCGACCCAAGGCGTCGTTGACGGCACGGGGGGCTGCGGCATGAGCCTTTCCGTCTCGTTTGAATTTTTTCCGCCCAAGACGGCGGAAATGGAAGTGGCACTGTGGCGCGCGATCAACCGCCTGAAGCCGCTCAATCCGGCTTTCGTGTCAGTGACCTATGGCGCGGGCGGCTCCACGCGCGAGCGCACGCATGCAACCGTCAAGCGCATCGTCGATGAAACGCGCCTGAAGCCTGCAGCGCATCTCACCTGTGTGGGTGCGCCGCGCTCGGAGGTCGATAGTGTTGTGCGTGCCTATTGGGAGGCGGGCGTGCGCCACATCGTTGCCTTGCGCGGTGATGCGCCGCCGGGCTCGGGTCCCTATCAACCGCATCCGCAAGGCTATGCCTCGTCGGCCGAACTCGTGCGCGGCATCCTTTCGATTGCACCCTTTGACATCAGCGTCTCGGCCTATCCTGAAAAACATCCCGAGAGCGCATCGCCCGAGGCGGACATCGCGCTTCTCAAACAAAAGGCCGATGCGGGTGCGCGGCGCGCCATCACGCAATTCTGCTTTGTGACCGACGCATTTGCACGGCTGCGCGACCGCGCGGTTAGGGCGGGCATCGGTGTGCCCATCATTCCCGGCCTCATGCCCACGACAAACTTCAAAGGCGTGCGGCGGATGGCGGCGCTGTGCGGGGCAAGCATTCCGGCATGGCTTGCCGAGCGATTTGACGGGCTCGACGATGATCCCGAAACGCGCAAGCTGATCGCAGCCACGGTTGCCGCCGAACAGGTGGAAGCTTTGGTGCGCGAAGGCTTCTCCCAGTTCCACTTCTACACGCTCAATCAGGCGGACCTGACCTATGCGATCTGCCGCATTCTCGGGATAAGGGAGGTTCAGCCATGAGCAACCTTGCGAATGAACGCCAGAAGCGGATTGCCGCCTTACGCGAAATCGCCAAGTCCCGTATCCTCGTGCTCGACGGTTCGTGGGGCGTGATGATCCAGCGCCAGAACCTCTCGGAAGCGGATTTCCGCGGCGCGCGCTTTGCCGCCCACAGCAAGCCGCTGAAGGGTGACAACGACCTTTTGTGCCTCACGCGTCCCGACATCGTGACGGGATTGCACGATGCCTATTTTGCTGCCGGTGCCGATATCGGTGAAACCAACACGTTCTCGGCCACGCGTATCGCCCAGGCGGATTACGGTCTTGAAGCGGCCGCGCGCGACATCAACCTTGCGGCCGCGCGGCTCGCACGCGCGTCTGCCGATGCCTGGACGGCAAAGACCCCTGACCGGCCGCGCTTCGTTGCGGGGGCGATCGGCCCCCTCAATGTCACGCTGTCGCTGTCGCCGGATGTGAATGATCCGTCCAAACGCTCGGTCACTTTTGATCAGGTCTATGAGACCTATCGCGAGCAGGCGCTGGCGCTGCACGAAGGCGGCATTGACCTGTTTCTGGTCGAAACGGTGTTCGACACGCTCAATGCCAAAGCCGCGATCAAGGCCATCATGGACCTTGAGGATGACGGGCTTGAGAAGCTTCCCATCTGGATTTCCGGCACCATCACGGATCGTTCCGGGCGCACGCTGTCGGGCCAGACGGTTGAAGCCTTCTGGAATGCGGTGCGGCACGCGCGCCCGTTCGCGGTCGGTCTCAATTGCGCGCTGGGCGCCGAGTTGATGCGCCCGCATATCGCCGATCTTGCGCGCGTCGCCGACACGCTCATTTCGGCCTATCCGAATGCGGGCCTGCCCAACGAATTCGGCGAGTATGACGAACAGCCGCACCAGACCTGCGCCATGCTTTCGGAATGGGCGCGCTCGGGTCTTGTCAACATCCTGGGTGGTTGCTGCGGGACCACGCCCGAGCACATCGCGCATATCGCGAAAGCCGTGCAAGGCATGCCGCCGCGCGCGGTGCCAACCAAACCGCCAGCCTTGCGTCTTTCGGGGCTTGAGCCCTTTGAGCTGCAGACATGACCGTCAACGCGTCGCGCAACTTCATCAATGTCGGCGAGCGGACGAATGTCACGGGCTCGGCAAAATTCCGCAAGCTGGTGGCCGACGGCGATTATGCAGGGGCGCTGACCGTCGCGCGGCAGCAGGTCGAGAGCGGCGCCCAGATCATTGATGTGAACATGGACGAAGGGCTGCTCGACTCCCGGGCGGCGATGGTCACTTTCCTCAATCTGATTGCGTCCGAACCCGATATCGCGCGCGTGCCCGTGATGATCGACAGCTCCAAGTGGGACGTGATCGAAGCCGGCCTGAAGTGCGTGCAGGGCAAGGCCATCGTCAATTCGATCAGCCTGAAGGAAGGCGAGGGCCCCTTCCTCGATCAGGCCAAGAAGTGCCTGCGCTATGGCGCTGCGGTTGTGGTGATGGCGTTTGACGAGAAGGGTCAGGCGGACACCGCGGCGCGCAAGATCGCCATTTGCGCGCGCGCCTACCGGCTTCTGGTGGAGAAAGCGGGCTTTCCCCCGGAAGACATCATCTTTGATCCCAACATCTTTGCGGTCGCGACCGGGATCGAGGAACACGACAACTACGCGCAGGATTTCATCGCTGCCACGCGCGTGATCAAACAGCAATTGCCTTATGCGCGCGTGTCGGGAGGCGTCTCCAACATCTCGTTCTCTTTCCGCGGCAATGAACCGGTGCGTCGCGCGATGCACAGCGTGTTTCTCTACCACGCCATCGCGGCGGGCATGGACATGGGGATCGTCAATGCGGGCGATTTGCCGGTCTATGACGACATCGATCCGGCATTGCGCGAGGCTGTCGAGGACGTGATCCTCAACCGGCGCAAGGATTCGACCGAACGGCTCGTGAACCTTGCGCCGCGCTTCAAGGGCGGACCATCGGATGCGCGCGTCGCCGATGAAAGCTGGCGGTCGCTTGATGTGACGCGGCGGCTTGCCCATGCGCTGGTGCACGGCATTGATGCGCATATCGTCGCCGACACCGAGGAAGCGCGCCTGAAAGCCGCGCGGCCCCTGGAGGTGATCGAAGGGCCCTTGATGACCGGCATGAACGAGGTCGGAGATTTGTTCGGGCAGGGAAAAATGTTCCTGCCGCAGGTCGTCAAATCCGCCCGCGTGATGAAGAAGGCGGTTGCCCATCTCATTCCCTATATGGAAGAGGCGAATGACAATGAAGGCAAGGCGCGCGAGCGCGCGGGCCGCGTGGTCATGGCGACCGTCAAGGGCGACGTGCATGACATCGGCAAGAACATCGTCGGCGTCGTTCTCCAGTGCAACAATTACGAGGTCATTGATCTTGGCGTGATGGTGGCAAGCCAGACGATCCTGGATGCGGCGCGCGAGCACCGGGCCGACATGATCGGGCTTTCGGGCCTCATCACGCCGTCGCTGGACGAGATGTGCCATGTCGCCGCTGAAATGGAGCGGCAAGGCATGACCCTTCCCTTGCTGATCGGTGGCGCGACCACCTCCAAGGTCCATACGGCCGTCAAGATCGCTCCCCACTACAAAAGCGGGCCTGTCGTTTATGTGACGGATGCTTCCCGCGCGGTCGGCGTGGCCAGTGCCTTGCGTGGCGAGGGACGCAGCGACTTTGCCGCGACCACGCGCGCGGAATATGCGCAGATTGCCGAGGGACATGCGGCATCGCGGCGACCGGGGCGCCGGGCAAGTCTTGCGGAGGCGCGTGCCAACCGTTTCCGGCCCGATTTCAGCGAGATGCCGCCGGTGCCAGCCTTTACGGGTGTCCGGTCATTTGATGATTACGACCTTGGCGAGTTGGTTCCCTATATTGACTGGACGCCCTTCTTCCAGAGCTGGGAATTGGTGGGGCGCTATCCGGCCATTCTTGAAGATGCGAAAGTCGGCAGCGCGGCGCGCAATCTTTTCAGTGATGCGCAAGCGATGCTCCAGCGCATCGTTGACGAAAAATGGCTGACGGCGCGCGCCGTCATCGGCATCTTCCCCGCCAATCAGGATGGCGATGACATTCTTGTCTTCGAGGACGAGAAACGCGATCGGGTGCGCGCCCGGCTTTGCACCTTGCGCCAGCAGATTGCCAAGGAACCGGGCCGCGCGAATTTCGCACTGGCCGACTTCATCGCGCCACCGGGGATTGCCGATCATATTGGCGGGTTTGCTGTCACGACCGGCCATGGCGAGAGCGAAGCCGCCAAGCGTTTTGCCGACGCGCATGATGATTACAGTTCGATCCTGCTCAAGGCGCTGGCCGACCGGTTGGCGGAGGCCTTTGCAGAGCGGATGCATGAGCGTGTGCGGCGCGAATTCTGGGCCTATGCGCCGGACGAGAAGCTCGGCAACGCAGACCTGATTGCGGAGATGTATCGCGGCATCCGGCCGGCGCCCGGCTATCCTGCCCAGCCCGATCACACCGAGAAGCGCACGCTTTTCCGTCTGCTTGATGCGACCGCGCGGGCGGGCATCACGCTCACCGAAAACTGTGCGATGTGGCCGGGCTCATCGGTTTCCGGCTTCTATTTTGCTCATCCGCAGGCAGTCTATTTTGGCGTCGGCAAGATCGAGCGCGACCAGGTGGAAGACTATGCGCGGCGCAAGGGCATGACGCTGGCCGAAGCGGAAAAATGGCTGCGGCCAATCCTCAATTATGACTCGGGCGGCTGAAGCAGAGCCAACAAAAAGGCCGACTGCTTTGGCGCCGGCCTGAAAGGGTTGTGGGGCTGGGCTTTCAGAGAAAGCCGATCAGGATTGCGCCCAGAAACAGGAAAACGACCCCTGTGGTCAGTGCACCGGCTTGCTGCATGGAGACCTCCGCAACTGGTTGCTCAACTGGTTGAACCGTTCCGGCAATGGCCCCGGGTAGAAACGCGGGCCAGCCCTCCCCCGACAGGGTCATTTTGCCCCGAATCGGCCCTCAACCCAAGTCCGCCGTCTCCCGCACTGCGGCAGGGTTTTGGAATGATATTGCGTGACATGATTCAGTCGCGACGTGTTTTCAGTCACGCGTTGCCCAACGCCAGGTCAAAGCGACATGATTCACCGGCGCATTGCTGCGACGCAGCAAACTTAGGGGAGAGACATTGCTGTGCGCCCCCTCTTGGCTCGCCGGCAAAGGGACCCGAGTCGGGGTCCGGGTAGGGGCCATTTGGCGGGAGCGGCCTCAAGCAGGCGGGCCATAGCCGCCGCCGCCGGGCGTCGCGACGACGATGGCGTCGCCCGGTGCCATTTCGGCGACATCCGCCCCCTTCAAGGCTTCAACCCTGCCATCGGCACGGCGGATGTGATTGACGCCGTGCGCCGCATCCAGACCGCCCGCAAGGCCGAACGGCCGCGTTTCGCGCCTGGTGGACAGGATGGAGCACGTCATCGCCTCGCGGAAACGCAGGGTGCGCACGACGCCATCTCCGCCGCGCCATTGACCATCGCCGCCAGAGCCCCTGCGGATGACAAACGACTCCACGATGACCGGGAAGCGGAACTCCAGAATCTCGGGATCAGTCAGGCGCGAATTTGTCATGTGGGTGTGGACGGCGCTGGCACCGTGAAAGCCCGGCCCCGCGCCCGCACCGCCGCAGATCGTCTCGTAGTACTGATGGCGGTCATTGCCGAAAGTGAGATTGTTCATGGTGCCCTGCGATGCCGCCATGGCGTTGAGCGCGCCCATAATCGCATCGGTCAGCGCCTGACTTGTCTCCACATTGCCGGCGACGACAGCGGCGGGATAAGACGGCTTCAGCATTGACCCTTCCGGCACGATCAGCTGCAAAGGCCGCAGGCATCCCGCGTTCAGGGGAATGTCGGCATCGACGAGACAGCGGAAGGCATAGAGCACAGCGGCCTTGGTGACCGGTGCCGGGGCGTTGAAATTGTTGGGCTGCTGGGGCGATGTGCCGGTGAAGTCGATCACCGCACTGCGCGCCTTGCGGTCCACGCTGACACGCACCGCAATCTTCGCGCCGCCATCCATGGTGAGCGTGAAGGCACCATCCGAAAGCCGCCCGATGACCGAGCGGACCGCTTCTTCGGCCTGGTCCTGCACATGGCCCATATAGGCCCTGACGGTCCCAAGCCCGAAATGGGCGGTGGCCATGCCAAGCTCGATTGCGCCTTTCCGGCAGGCCGCGATCTGCGCCTTGAGATCAGCGATGTTGAGCGCGGAATTGCGTGAGGGATGCGGACCGGAGCCAAGAAGCGCACGCAGATCCGCCTCGTGAAAGGCGCCATTGCTTGCAATCTTCACATTGTCGATCAGCACGCCTTCCTCTTCCACACTGCGCGAGAAAGGCGGCATGGAGCCGGGCGAGATGCCACCGATATCGGCATGGTGGCCGCGCGCGGCGGTATAGAAAAGGATCCTTTCGCCCGCATCGTCGAATACCGGCATGACGACAGTAACATCGGGCAGATGCGTGCCGCCCGCATAAGGCGCGTTGAGCGCATAGACATCGCCATTGCGCATTTCAGGATGTGCAGCGCGTACGGCGGCGACACTCTCACCCATCGATCCCAGATGCACCGGCATGTGCGGCGCGTTGGCGATGAGATTGCCGTCGGCATCATAGATGGCGCACGAGAAATCGAGCCGCTCCTTGATGTTGACGGAGCTTGCGGTCTTTTCCAGCGTCAGGCCCATCTGCTCGGCAATCGACATGAAAAGATTGGCGAAAAGTTCTACACGGACGGGATCGGGGCGAACAGGATCGGGCGCTGCCGCAAGTGCATCGTTTTTCCCCACGCCCGCCATCGAGGCAGCGCGCGGTGTGAAGCGGGTGAGGTGGAGATTGCCCTGCGCCGTCTTTCGCGCCTGCCAGCCCGGCTCGATGACGATGGTGGACAGCGGTTCGGTGATGAGGGCAGGGCCTTTGATCGTGTCGCCGGGGGCGAGGTCTTGCGCCGCGTGAACCGGCGCGTCATGCCATTGCCCGTTGGCGAACAATTTTGTGGAAATGATGGGCCGGGCGTTCTCGCGGCCAGATGATCGCTCGGATGATGGAGAAGAAGCTGGCGCGGGCGGTTGCGATGACAGGCCTTCGACCGAAAGCGACTCCGCCACGACGGGTTTGGTCTCATCCGAAAAGCCGAAGCGCTGGCGGTGAAGCGCCGTGAAGGCCGCGCGCATGACGTCGATGGCGTCAAGCGGCACTTCCAGCGTGGTATCGGCGCCGTCGTAGCGCAGATGAAGCGTCGCGCTCACATGGATGCGATCGGCCTCCGCGCCCTGCGCCATCACATCCGTCCGGACTTTTGCGGCCAGTTCTGCCGAAGTCTCACGCGCGCGCGACAGGGTTTCGGGCGTAAGCATCGCGAGGATCGCCGCATCAAGCTGCACGCGGATGCCGGTCTGGCCGATGCCAAAGGCTGAAAGCACACCGGCATAGCGGTGGATGAAGATGCTCTCCATGCCCAACGCGTCGGCAACGCGCGCTGCCAATTGTCCACCCGCTCCGCCAAAGCAGGAGAGCGTGTATTCGGTGACATCGTATCCGCGCGCGACCGAAATTTTTCGGATGGCCTGCGCCATGTTGTCGACAGCGATGTCGAGAAATCCGTCGGCCGTATCCGCCGGCGTCCTGCCGAGGGAAGTCGCCAATGCCTGGAACTTGTCGTCAACCGTCGCGCGATCAAGTTTCTCCGCACCTGACTTGCCGAAGATCGCGGGAAAGAATTCCGGGTGGATACGGCCCGTCATCAGATTGGCATCGGTGACAGTCAAGGGTCCGCCATTGCGGTAGCAGGCGGGCCCCGGCATGGCGCCTGCGCTTTCCGGGCCTGCACGCAGGCGGCCATGGGCGTGCACCAGGATCGAGCCGCCACCGGCGGCAACCGTATTGACGGCGAGCATCGGCACGCGCAGGCGCACACCGGCAACGGACGTTTCCTGCACGCGCTCGTAGGCGCCGGCAAAATGCGAGACGTCGGTCGAGGTGCCGCCCATGTCGAAGCCGATGAGTTTTTCAAAACCCTCCGCGCGCGCCGTCTCCACATGGCCGACAACACCGCCCGCCGGTCCCGAGAGCACGGCATCACGGCCACGGAAGTGATCTGCGCTTGCCAAGCCGCCATTCGACTGCATGAAATAGAGGCTCACACCCTTGAGCGATGTGGCCACCTGATCGACATAACGGCGCAGCACGGGCGATAGATAGGCGTCGGCAACCGACGTATCACCCCGGCCGATGAAGCGGATGAGCGGCGACACGTCGTGACTGGCCGAGATCTGGTCAAAGCCCGCTTCACGGGCGAGCTGTGCCGCGCGTTTCTCATGCTCCGGCCAGCGATAGCCATGCATGAAGACAATGGCCACGGAAGAAAATCCCTCCGCCCGTGCCGCCGCAAGTTGCGCGCGCAGGTGCGACTCATCAAGCGCCCGCTCGATAGTGCCGTCGGCCAGCACACGCTCGTCAGCCTCGATCACATGCGTATGCAGCGGCGCGGGCAATTCGATCTTGCGGACAAATAGTTTGGGGCGGTGCTGCGTGCCGATGCGCAATTGATCGGCAAAGCCCCCGGTCGTGACCAGAAGCGTGCGGGCACCCTTGCGCTCCAAGAGGGCATTGGTTGCAACTGTCGTCCCCAGCTTGACCGCCCGGATGCGCGCGGTCGGCAATTCCGCGTGTGGCGCAAGGCCAAGGATGCGGCGGATGCCTTCAATCGCCGCGTCACCATATTGAGCGGGATTCTCGGACAGGAGCTTGGCCGTGGTGATGCCACCGCCGGGCGCGCGCGCCACGATGTCCGTGAACGTGCCGCCGCGATCGATCCAGAATTCCCAGGCGCGTTGCGCCTGTGGCCAGAACTCCCAGGCGCCATCGGCGGCGGGCGGTGCTACAGAAGGTGTCGCCATTTTGCCGAGATTGGCGTATCTCGTGACCTCATGTCCATCTGGGGAAAAATCGGCGGAGCGGCGGCGGGTTTCGTCCTGGGCGGAGGACCGCTCGGTGCGCTGGTCGGCGCGCTGGCGGGTCATTTCGCCTTTGACCGGCCGGCAGGCGAAGACGTTGTCTTCTCGCTCGCCATGATCGCGCTTTCAGCCAAGATGGCCAAGGCCGACGGCATCGTGACGGATGCGGAGTTCAAGGCCTTCAAGCAGGTGGTCAAGGTGCCGCCCGAGGACGAGCGCAGCGTCAAGCGCATGTTCGATTTCGCGCGGCGCGACATCGCGGGATATGAGGCCTATGCGTCGCAGATTGCCGGGCTCTTCCGCTCCCGGCCCGGGGTTCTGGAAGATCTGCTTGACGGTCTCTTCTTCATTGCGGCGGCGGATGATGCGCTGCATGACGCGGAAATCAGCTTCCTCAAGCGTGTCGCCGAAATCTTCGGCCTGAGCGAGAGCGCCTTCAACCGCCTGTGTGCGGCCTATGGCGGCCCTTGCGCGCCCGACCCCTATGCGCTTCTCAATGCCGATCCCAAGGACAGCGACGCGGATTTGCGCAAGGCCTATCTCTTTGCCGTGCGCGAGAACCATCCCGATACGCTGAAGGGGCGCGGCGTGCCGGAGGAGTTTCTCGCCATTGCCAATGAAAAGCTCGCGCGCATCAATGCGGCGTGGGAACTCATCTGCAAGGAGCGTGGCCTCAAATGAGCGCGGATGATTTCATCGCCCGACCGTCGCCCAATTTCGACAGCAGGGGCGGGCGCGCCATCGACATGCTGGTCATGCACTATACCGGCATGACCAGTGCGGAGGGGGCGATTGCGCGCCTGTGCGATCCTGTGGCCAAGGTCAGCGCGCATTATGTGCTGGATGAGGACGGCACGGTTTTTCAACTGGTGGCAGAGGAGGCGCGCGCCTATCACGCCGGCATTTCCTTCTGGGCAGGCGAGGCCGGCATGAATGCCTGCTCCATCGGGATCGAGATCGTCAATCCGGGGCATGAGTTCGGCTATCGCGATTTTCCCGAGCCACAGATCGCGCGGCTGATCGCGCTGTCGCAGGGCATCATTTCGCGTCATGGCATTCCGCCGTCGCGCATTGTCGGCCATTCCGACATTGCGCCCGCGCGCAAGATTGATCCCGGCGAGAAATTTCCCTGGGCGCGGCTTGCGCGTGCGGGGATTGGCCTCTGGCCGCATGATGCGCCGGGTCACTTGACGGGCGACGCAGCCGAAATACTCGCGCGCATCGGCTATGGCGTCAGGCCGCAGGTGGATGTGGCGCTTGAAACCGTCATCGCCGCCTTCCAGCGCCGGTTCCGCGTGTCATGCATCGACGGGCAATGGGATGGGGAATGCGCGCGCATTGCCGCCTCACTGGTTTCCCAATTGGCTTGACGTTTCGGCCGCGCCAGCGCATCTCACTCAAGCCAGATGGCCGGATGACCGCGCTTTGCCGCAAGGTGGGGCGAGGAAAGTCCGGGCTCCACGGAAATACGGTGCCGGGTAACTCCCGGCGGGGGCGACCCCAGGGACAGCGCCACAGAGAACAGACCGCCTTGTTCCCAAAAGGAAAAAGGTAAGGGTGAAACGGTGCGGCAAGAGCGCACCGCGCGACCGGCAACGGAAGCGGCACGGCAAGCCCCACCGGGAGCAAGACCAAATAGGGATGGCACATGGCCCGTTTCCGGGTCGCTGTCCGGGTTGGTCGCACGAACCCGTCGGTAACGGCGGGTCCAGAGGAATGGTCATCCCCTGCTTGCAGGGACAGAACCCGGCTTACAGGCCATCTGGCGCTTCTCTTTTCACGTCCCTCAAGCATTGGGATTTTGTGCGGTGCAGCAGCATATGTTGCATTTTTGTTCGCGCGTGGTAACCTAATAACCGGCTGAAAGGCTTGATAATTTTCCGTTTCCACGTTGACGCCCATTTAATCCCATGTTAACCCATATTGTCCCAACGGGCGGGGATCGGGGCGATTGGCTGACAAAAATGACGGGCGGTCATTTCCAGCCAGTATTGGGTTTCTCCGCGCAAATGTGGTGCGCGCATGTCGGGAACATTCTTCTCGGCCATTACGAACAAGATCGACGCGAAGGGCCGGGTATCCGTGCCCGCAAAGTTCCGCGCGGTCATCGAAGGCGCCCCCCAACAATGCTTCTTCGGATTCGCGTCGCTGGTCGGGCCGGTGGTCGAAGTTTACACGCCCGCCGGGATGGACGCGTTCAGCGCGCGCATCAACGCCTTCGACAAATACTCGCCCCAGCGCCAGGCTTTCGAACTTGCGGTGCTTTCGGCGGCGCACGAGCTGCAGCTTGATCCCGAAGGCCGGATCATCGTGCCGCAAAACCTTCTGTCCCACGCCAGGCTCTCCAGCCACGCGACCTTTGTCGGCGTCGGCAACAATTTTGAAATCTGGGAACCTGCCGCCTATGAAGCGCGCCTTGCTGCCGCGCGCGAGGAAGCGCTGCGCAACATTGCGCTGCTCTCGGGGCCATGGCCCGGTGCCAACGGCACGGGAGGCGTCTGATGGCCGACGCGCCGCACATTCCCGTCCTGCTCGCCGAGGTGATGGCGGCCCTCGATCCGCATGACGGCGGCCTTTATGTTGACGGCACGTTTGGCGCGGGCGGGTACACGCGCGCGCTTCTGGCGTCGGCGGAATGCAGTGTGATCGGCATTGACCGTGATCCTTCGGCCCTTTCGCGTGGGAGCCTGCTCGCCACGCAAATGTCCGGGCGGTTGACCCTGATCGACGGCTGCTTTGGCGACATGGAAACGCTGCTCGCGGAACGTGACATCAGCGCGGTCGACGGCATCACACTTGATGTCGGCGTCTCGTCCATGCAGATCGACGAGGCCGCGCGCGGTTTTTCCTTCATGAAGGACGGGCCGCTCGACATGCGGATGAGCGGCAGCGGCCCAAGTGCTGCAGATGCCGTCAATGCGCTGGCCGAGCGCGACCTTTCGGAAGTCATCGCGGTCTATGGCGAGGAGCGCAAGGCGCGCGCGGTTGCGCGTGCCATCGTGAAAGCGCGCGGCGAAAAGAGGATCACGCGCACCGGCGAACTGGCCGACATCGTCACACGCGCGCTGGGGCCGGCGGCCAAGGCCTCCGGCATCCATCCCGCGACGCGGACATTCCAGGCACTGCGCATCTATGTGAATGACGAGCTTGGCGAGTTGTCGCGCGGGCTTGAAGCAGCCGAACGCCTCCTGAAGCCGGAAGGCCGGCTTGCCGTCGTCTCGTTCCATTCGCTCGAGGACAGGCTGGTCAAAACCTTCCTGCGCACGCGCTCGGAAGTGCCGGTTGGATCGCGCCATGCGCCGCCTGCCGCAATAACGGCTCCCAGTTTCACGCTGATTGAACGCGGTGGCGTCATTGCGGGCGACGATGAAATCGCCCGCAACCCGCGCGCCCGCTCCGCGCGGCTTCGTGCGGCTGCGCGCACCCAAGCGCCAGCCCATGTTTCCGGCGATGCCGGAATTGCCCTTCGTGCCTTGCCCGCTTCACGTCTCCACGAGGTTGTGACATGACCCGCTTCCTCAATTTCCTCGTCATTGTGATTACCGCTTTCATCTGCTTCAGCCTCTACAGCATTACGCATGAGGCACAGGAGCGGGCGTCGGATCTTGCCCGGCTTGAGGACATGATCGAGGCGGAGCGCCGCGCGATCCTGGTGCTCAAGGCCGAGTGGTCGCATCTCTCGCAACCCGGACGCATCCAGAAGCTCGCGAGCATCCATCTCGGCCTTGCGCCCGTATCGGCGGCGACGATCGCTTCATTCAGCGACATTCACGACCGGCCGGTTGACGCGACCATGATCGCAGCGCTTCCCGATGCAGCGGAAGCCGATACGGTCGCGATGGCCTTGCCTTTGGATGAAGACGCGCCGGTGATGCCGCGCCGCAAGCCTGAAAATGGCGTGATGACAGCGCAAGTGGAGTAGTTGCGATGGCAGGACGCAATTTCCATTCCGGCCATGAAGCGCCAGGCGCCGTGATGCGCAAGCGCATCGTGCTGGCGGGCGCCCTCTTTGTCGTCGCGTTTGCCGTGATTGGCGGGCGCATGGTCCAATTGATGGGCATCCGCGGCGGCAGTGATCCCGCCGCGATCATCGGCGTGCGCCCACCTGCGCCCGAAGTGATGCGCGCGGATATCGTTGACCGCGATGGCCGGCAGCTTGCAACTGACCTTGCGGTTGCGACCCTTTATGCTGACGCTGCAGATGTGTGGGACGCTGCTGAAGCCGTGCGCGCGCTTCAGGGCATTTTCCCCGAGATTGACGGCACGTCCCTGGAAGCACGGCTTGCCGCGGGCCGTGGACGCATCCTCATCAAGCGCGATCTCTCGCCCCGCCAGCAGGCGGCGGTGCAGCAGCTCGGACTTGCCGGCCTTTCCTTCGACACCGAGATGCGGCGCGTTTATCCCAACGGCACGGCGGCGGCCCATGTGCTCGGCTATGTCGGCACGGACAATCACGGTCTTGCCGGCGTCGAGCGGCGCTTCGACGAGACGATGACAGCGGCCGGAGCCGATGCGGTGGCACTCGCCATCGATCTGCGCGTGCAGCACGTGCTGGATGACGAACTGGCCAAGGCGATGGCGGAGTTCCGCGCGGTCGGGGCGGCCGGCATCGTGATGGATGTGCATACGGGCGAAGTCATCGCCATGTCGTCGCTGCCCGCTTTTGACCCGAATGACTTTGGTGCCGCTCCGGCCGAGGTGCGCCGCAGCCGCGCGACTTCCGACGTGTTCGAGATGGGCTCGACTTTCAAGATCTTCAACACGGCGATGGCGCTTGATTCCGGCCTCGTCTCGCTTGACGACAGGTTTGATGCGCGCAATCCGATCATTTCCGGCGGGTTCAGGATCCGTGATTTCCACGCGCAGGCACGCGTCATGAATGTTGCCGAAATCTTCGAGCATTCCTCGAATATCGGCTCTGCCCACATGGCCATGGTTGTCGGCGGCGAGCGGCAGCGCGCGTTTCTTGGTTCACTCGGACTTCTGGAGCCGACGCGTCTTGAGCTTCCCGAGAATGCGCGGCCCATCGTTCCGGGCGAGTGGAGCGACCTTACCGTGATGACCATCTCTTATGGTCACGGCATTTCGGTGTCACCCTTGCAGGTCGCATCAGCTGTCTCAGCGATGGCGAATGGCGGATTCTTTGTCGAGCCGACGCTGCTGCGCCGGGCGCCGGGAAGCGAATTGCCGCGCCGCCGCGTCATCAGCGACGATACAAGCGCGGAAATGCTGCGCCTGATGCGCCTTGTCGTCGCCAAAGGCACGGGTCGTCAGGCTGACGTGGAAGGCTATCCGGTTGCAGGCAAGACCGGCACGGCGGAGAAGCCGGTCAATGGCCGCTATGACCGGGACGCACTGATTTCGTCATTCGTCGGCGTGTTCCCTTCCGATGAACCTGAATATCTCGTCTTCGTCCTCCTCGATGAACCAAAGCCGACGCCGCAGACATACGGTTATGCGACGGCAGGCTGGACCGCGGCACCGACGACGGCGCACATCGTCGCGCGCATCGGCCCCCTTCTTGGTATCGCGCCCCGGTTGGCACCGCGCGAGGACGACGAACGCGCTGACAGCGGCGGCTCGAACCTTGCTCAAGCAGGCGAGGATCGCTGACCCATGCGCCTTTCCGCCATCCTTGCCCGCGACATGAACGGCGCCGATGCGGACGTGACCGGCTTGACTGCGGACAGCCGCGCGGTGAAGCCGGGGTTTCTTTTTGCGGCACTTCCGGGCGTGAAGCTCGATGGCCGCGCCTTCATCGCCGAAGCGCTCAAGCGCGGTGCGATTGGCGTGATTGCGGAAGGCGATGCACCGCAGGATTTTCCGGCAGGGGCGGCGCGCTATATCAGGGTTGCGAATGCGCGCCTCGCTTTGGCGCAGGCCGCCGCACGCTTTCACGGTACCCAGCCAAAGATGATAGCGGCGGTCACCGGGACCAATGGCAAGACATCGATTGCCGCGTTCACGCGGCAGCTCTGGCAGGCGCTGGGTCACAAGGCTGCCAGCATCGGCACGATCGGCATTGTCGGTGACGGCTATGAGCGGCCGCTGGCACACACAACACCTGACCCCGTGGCACTGCATCAGGCGCTTGCCGAGATGGAAGCGCTCGGCATCCAGCATGTTGCGCTCGAAGCCTCCAGCCACGGGCTTGACCAATACCGGCTGGACGGCATCCGCATCGCGGCGGCGGGATTTTCAAACCTGACGCGCGACCATCTCGACTATCATGCCACGTTCGAGGATTACCGGAACGCCAAGCTGCGCCTCTTCCGCGATCTCCTGCCGCCCGGCGGTATTGCCGTCGTCAACCGCGACGGTGCGGACAGCGCCTATTTCATCGAAGCTGCCCTCAAGCGCGGTCATCATCTGATTGATGTGGGCGAGAGCGGGGGGGCGATGCGGCTTGTCTCGCGGGTGGCGCATCTTGACGGGCAGGATCTTGTCATCGGCTTTGGCGGTGCGACCTACAAGGTGCAGCTGAAGCTGGCTGGCGGATTTCAGGCCGGCAATGCGCTGGTGGCGGCAGGGCTTGTCATCGGGCTGGGCGGCGATGCCGCACGTGTCTTTGCAGCGCTGGCCCAAATCCAGGGTGCGCGGGGACGGCTGGAGCGGGTGGCGACCGCGCGCGGCGGCGCGCCGATCTTTGTCGATTACGCCCACACGCCGGACGCGCTTGAGACGGTCTTGAAGGCGCTTCGCCCCCATGTCAGCGGCAAGCTCCATGTCGTGTTCGGTTGCGGCGGCGACCGCGATGCGGGCAAGCGTCCGCAGATGGGCGCGATTGCCGTTGCGCATGCTGACCGCGTGATCGTCACTGACGACAATCCGCGCAGCGAGAAGCCCGAGATGATCCGCGCGGCGATCCTGGCGGCCGCCAGGGGTGCCATCGAGATTGGTGACCGCGCCATTGCCATCCGCGCCGCTGTCGAGAGCCTGCAGAAGGGCGACATTCTTGTCATCGCCGGCAAGGGCCACGAAACCGGCCAGATTGTCGGAAGCGAAACACGCCCCTTTGACGATGCCGACGAAGCACGAAAGGCGGTGGCCACATGACCAACACTGCCTTGTGGACCTCGAAGGACGCGGCTTTGGCGACGGGTGGCCGCACGTCCGGCAATTGGGTTGCCAACGGCGTCTCCATCGACACGCGCACAATCGAGCAGGGCGATCTTTTCGTCGCACTCACCGGTGAAGCGCGCGACGGCCATCTTTTTGTTGCTGATGCGATTGCCAAGGGAGCCGCGGCGGCGCTGGTATCGCGCGCGGTTGAAGGCGTGCCGCCCGAGAAACTCCTGATGGTCGCCGATACGCTGGATGGCCTCAATGCGCTTGGCCGCTTTGCCCGGGCGCGCACGAACGTACGCGTCGCCGCCGTCACCGGCAGTGTCGGCAAGACGAGTTCCAAGGAAGCGCTGAAAGCTATCCTATCGGCGCAGGGCAAGACCCACGCGTCTGTTGCCTCGTACAATAATCTCTGGGGTGTGCCGCTGACGCTGGCGCGTATGCCGGCCGATACGCAATTTGCGATCATCGAGATCGGCATGAACCATGCCAATGAAATCCGGCCGCTGACCAAGCTCGCCCGGCCACATGCCGCCCTGATCACGACGGTCGAGGCCGTCCACATCGAACATTTTGATGGCATCGAAGGCATTGCCGATGCCAAGGCGGAAATCTTTGAAGGGCTCGAACCGGGCGGCACCGCCATCATTAACCATGACAATGGGCAGTTCGCGCGTGTGAAGGCTGCCGCCGAGCGTGCGGGCGCTGCCGATATCCTTTCCTTTGGTGAAGCTGCGGGCTGTGATGCCGCGCTCCTTGCCTATGCGGCCGCCAAGGGCGGATCGCGGGTTACGGCGCGGGTGCGCGGGCAAACCATTGCCTATGTCGTCGGGGCGCCGGGGCGGCATCTCGTCCAGAACAGCCTTGGCATCCTTCTGGTCGTCTCGGCGCTGGGCGGTGATGTGGCGAAAGCCGCAGCCTCGCTGGCGCATGTGGAAGCGGCCAAAGGGCGCGGTTCGCGCAGCCGTATCGCCCTTCCGGGCGGGTCATTTGAATTGATCGACGAATCCTATAACGCCAACCCGGCGTCGATGGCGGCAGCCCTTGCCCTGTTGGGCGAGGCTCAGCCGGGCGCCCAGGGCCGCCGGATAGCGGTCCTTGGCGACATGCTGGAACTGGGGCCAAAGGGGCCCGCCATGCATGCCGGGCTGATCGCGCCGGTCAGGCAGGCGGGGTGCGATCTCGTCTTCTGCAGCGGGACGCTGATGGAAAATCTGTGGGCAGAGGTTCCTGCCAACATGCGCGGGGCGCATGCGGGAAGCTCGGCCATTCTTTTGCCGCTGGTTGATGCCGCAATCCGGCCCGGCGATGTGGTGATGGTCAAAGGATCATTTGGCAGCCGCATGGGCCTGATTGTCGAGGCGCTGAAATCGCGCCAAACGGTTGAGGGGGCCGTTTCCCGTGCTTGAATATCTGCTCGTACCATTGGCGGATGATTATCAGGTGTTCAACCTGTTCCGCTATCTCACGTTCCGCACCGGCGCTGCGACGCTGACCGCGCTTTTCATCGGCCTGTGGCTCGGGCCGCGGCTGATCCCGTGGCTGCGCATCCGGCAGGGCAAGGGTCAGCCCATCCGCGAAGACGGGCCGCAGAGCCACCTTCTCACCAAGAAGGGCACGCCCACCATGGGCGGGTTCCTCATTCTCATCTCGCTCTTTGGGTCAACACTTCTGTGGGCCGATCTGGGCAACCCCTATGTCTGGATCGTCCTGATGGTGACCGGCGGCTTTGGCCTTGTCGGTTTCTATGATGACTACAAGAAGGTGACACGGCAATCGAGCAAGGGCGTGGCCGGCAAGCTGAAGCTTGTCTTCGAGTTCGCCATCGCGGCCGGTGCGGCGTTCTGGATCATGAAGCTGCAGACGCCGGAACTGTCAGGCGGCGTTGCGGTGCCGTTCCTGAAAGACACGCTCATCATGATCGGCATGGGCTTCATCGCCTTTGGCTGCGTCGTCATCGTGGGTGCAGGCAACGCCGTCAACCTGACCGACGGGCTTGACGGGCTTGCCATCGTGCCGGTGATGATCGCGGCGGCGTGCTTCGGGCTTATTGCCTATATCGTCGGCAATGCGGTCTTCTCAGAATATCTGCAGGTCCATTTCGTCGCGGGCACAGGCGAGCTTGCCATCATCTGCGGCGCGCTGATCGGTGCCGGGCTCTCGTTCCTGTGGTTCAATGCGCCGCCGGCCATGGTGTTCATGGGCGATACCGGTTCACTGTCGCTTGGTGGCGCGCTGGGCGCCATTGCTGTGGCGACCAAGCACGAGCTGGTGCTCGGCATCATTGGCGGGCTTTTTGTTGTCGAGGCCCTGTCGGTGATCGTGCAGGTGCTCTCGTTCAAGCTCACCGGCAAGCGCGTCTTCCGTATGGCGCCGATCCACCATCATTACGAGCAGATGGGCATTCCGGAATCCACCATCGTGATCCGCTTCTGGATCGTGGCGGTTGTTCTGGCGCTTGTCGGGCTTGCGACCCTGAAACTGAGGTAGTGCGATGATTGCCGCCACGCCCTTTGCCGGAAAGACTGTTGGTGTGCTGGGGCTCGCGCGCTCCGGTATCGCCGTTGCCCGTGCATTGATGGAAGGTGGCGCCAATGTTTTCGCGTGGGATGACGGCGAGAAGGCGCGTGAGGCGGCCAAGGCAGCGGGCGTGCCGCTTGTGCATTCGCAGTCGTGGGATTTTGATGTGCTCTCGTCTGTCGTGCTTTCGCCGGGTGTGCCGCTCACCCATCCAAGCCCGCATGAGGTTGTGCTGGCCGCGCGCCGGGCGAATGTGGAAGTGATCGGCGACATCGAGGTTTTCTTCCGCACCATAAAGGCGGAAGCGGGCAAGGCCCCCAAGACAGCAGCGCCCAAGGCTGCCAACGGTAATGGCAACGGCAATCATGCACGCACGGCGCCGGTCATCTGTATCACCGGCACCAACGGCAAATCGACGACCACGCAGCTGATCGGGCACATTCTTTCGCGCAACGGTTTTGATGCGCAGATCGGCGGCAATATCGGGCGCGCGGTGTTTGATCTCGGCGCGCCGCGCGAGAATACGGTCTATGTGCTCGAAACCTCATCCTATCAGCTCGACCTGACAACGCGGCTCAAGCCCGATGTCGCTGTCTTCATCAACATCACGACCGACCATCTCGACCGTCACGGCACGATGGAGAATTATGTCGCTGCCAAGCGCAAGATCTTTGCCGGGCAGGGCAGCGGCGACCTCGCCATTGTCGGTGTGGACGATACGTGGTCGGCAGAAACCTGCACCATGCTGCGGGCGCGTGGCGGCGTTGCGGTCGTTCCGGTGTCAGTGGGCCAGGTGATCGGCGGCGGCATGTATGCGATCGGCGGCCATCTCTATGACGGGCTTGCATCGCCGTCGGCAGAGATCGTCGATGTCAAAGCCATTCCCACGCTGCCCGGTGCGCATAATTGGCAGAATGCAGCCATGGCGTTCGCCGCGTGCAAGCGTTTCGTGCGCGAGCCCAAGGGGATCATCCGCGCCATGACGAGCTTTGAAGGCCTCATGCACCGCATGGAGCAGGTCGGCAGCATCGGCAAGGTGCGCTTTGTCAATGACAGCAAGGCCACGAATGCGGACGCGGCCGCCAAGGCCCTCATCTGCTATGACGGCATCTACTGGATCGTTGGCGGCAAGGCGAAAGACGGTGGCATTGGCGGACTGAGTGCGCTCTTTCCGCGTGTCACCAAGGCCTATCTGATCGGCGATGCGACGGAAGCGTTCGCCCGCACGCTGGATGGCCGTGTGCCGTTCGAGAAATGCGGCACGCTTGAGAATGCGGTGAAGCGAGCGGCAGCCGATGCGGCGCAAAGCCCGCTGCCGGACCCGGTTGTCCTTTTGTCGCCCGCCTCAGCATCGTTCGACCAGTTCCGCGATTTTGAGGATCGCGGCGATCATTTCCGCCGCTACGCGCTCGCGCTGGGCGCCCGCAAACCGGGTGAGGCAAGCGCTGCATGATTGCCCTCAACCGCACCGACCGCAGCGCGATTGCCCAATGGTGGTGGACCGCCGACCGCTGGCTGCTTGCCATTGTCGGCGCGCTCATCACGCTGGGGCTCGTGTTCAGCCTTGCGGCAAGCCCGGCAGTTGCGGAACGCATCGGGCTTGACCCGTTCCATTTTGTCTATCGGCAGCTCACCTTTGTGGCGCCTGCGCTCTTGGTGATCCTCTGCGTGTCACTCCTCAAGCTGCGCGATCTCAAGCGCCTGTCGGTCGCGATCTATCTCGGCGGGCTGATGATGATGATCGTCGCCTACTTCTTCGGGCCGGAAATCAAGGGCGCGCATCGCTGGCTCAATTTCGGACCGTTGTCGGTGCAGCCCTCCGAATTCGTCAAGCCTGCCTTCACCGTTCTGGCCGCGTGGATGCTGACCGAGGCGCAGCGCCACCCCGAACAGAGCGTGCCCGCCCACATTGCGAGCATTCTCCTCTTTGCGATGTTTGCGGGCGTGCTGGTCATGCAGCCCGATTTCGGCCAGACGCTTCTGGTGACGATCGTTTGGGGCGCGCTCTATTTCATGGCGGGTATGCCCTATCGCGTGCTGTTTGGTCTTGCGGGTGTGGCAGCGGCGGGCGCAGTTCTTGCCTATCTTCTTGTGCCGCATGTGACGAGCCGCGTTGACCGCTTCGTCAATCCCGATGCCGGTGACACCTACCAGATCGAACGTGCCATCGAGGCGTTCGAGGCGGGCGGACTTGCCGGTGCGGGTCCGGGCGAGGGCATGGTGAAGCTCAGGCTTCCCGATGCACATACCGATTTCATCCTGGCCGTGGTGGGCGAGGAATATGGGCTGATCGGCTGTCTTGTGATCGGCATCCTGTTCCTGTCGCTGGTCATCCGCGCGCTATGGAAAAGCCTTGCCTGCGTTGATCCCTTCGCGCGACTGGCGTCGGCGGGGTTGGCCGTCCTGCTTGGCCTGCAGGCCGTCATCAACATGTCGGTCAATCTTTCGCTGATGCCCGCCAAGGGCATGACGCTGCCCTTCGTCTCGTATGGCGGCTCTTCGATGCTGGCGCTGGCGGTTGCAGTTGGCCTTCTGGTCGGATTGACCCGCTTCCGCCCCGCGCCGCGCCATGTGCGGAGGCGCGCATGGGGCAGTTGAATCCCATCGTGATTGCCGCAGGCGGCACGGGCGGACACACTTTTCCGGCGCAGGCGCTGGCGCGCGAGCTTCAGACGCGCGGGCGCGAGATCGTGCTCGTGACCGATACGCGCGGCGAGGATTACGCCAAGAGCTTTCCAGGATCGAAGATCGAGCGCGTGCGTGCCGCGACTTTCGGTTCCAGGAACCCGATTGCCGTCCTGAAGGCGCTCAACCAGATCCGGCTGGGCGTGCGCGATGCCAAGGCTTTGTTCACCCGCCTCAAGCCTGCCGCGGTCGTGGGTTTTGGCGGCTATCCGTCGCTGCCCGCGATGCTGGCAGCGTGGCGCATGAAACTTCCCGCGCTCATCCATGAACAGAATGCGGTGCCGGGCCGTGTGAACCGCCTGATGCTTTCCCGTGTGTCGGGCATCGCGTCATCGTTTCCGGTGTTGAAGGGGGTTGCGGCGAACCGGCTGATTGTCACGGGCAATCCCGTGCGCGAGGGCGTTGTTGCGGCGCGTGCGGCGGCGTTTGTGGTGCCGGACGGCGACAACAAGATCAATCTTGTCGTGTTCGGCGGATCGCAGGGCGCGCGCATCATGAGCGATATCGTGCCGGGCGCGGTGGGTCTGCTTGATGCGAAATTGCGTGCGCGGCTTGCCGTCGTGCAGCAGGCGCGCGCGGAAGATGTGGAACGCACACGCGCCATCTATGCCAAAGCAGGCGTCGCCGCCGATGTGCAGGCGTTTTTCACGGACTTGCCCCAACGCCTTCAGGGCGCGCATCTGGTGGTCAGCCGCTCAGGTGCATCGACCGTCGCCGAACTGACCTGTGCAGGTCGGCCCTCCATCCTTGTGCCTTATCCCTTTGCGACTGACGATCACCAAACCGCGAATGCAGCGGTGCTGGTGGCGGCAAATGCTGCCATCGCCGTGGCGCAGCCGCTATTCACGCAGGAACATTTGGCTTCCCTTCTCGGGTCGCTCTTGGCGGACCCCGCGCGCCTTGGCGTCATGGCGAAAGCTGCCTATGACCTTGGGCGTCCCGATGCAGGGGCGCGTCTTGCCGATGCGGTGATCGCGCTTGCTGATCGCGGAGGCCGGTCATGAGGGCCATGCCGCGCGACATCGGTTCCATCCACTTTGTCGGCATCGGCGGCATCGGCATGAGCGGCATTGCCGAAGTCATGCATAATCTTGGCTATCGCATCACCGGTTCGGATGCGGCCGACAGCGCCAATGTCAGGCGATTGAAGGGGCTGGGCATCCATATCCACACAGGCCACGCCGCTGAGCATGTGACGCATGCGGGCGTCGTCGTGGTGTCAAGTGCGGTCCGCGACAGCAATCCCGAACTGGCAGCGGCACGGGCGGCGGGGCTGCCCGTGGTGCGGCGCGCGGAGATGCTGGCGGAGCTCATGCGCCTCAAATGGGCGGTCGCCGTTGCCGGCACGCACGGGAAGACGACGACCACAACGATGGTCGCAACGCTTCTGGATGCTGCCAAACTTGATCCGACCGTCATCAATGGCGGCATCATCAATGCCTATGGCACGAATGCACGGCTGGGCGCGGGCGAATGGATCGTGGTCGAGGCCGACGAGAGCGACGGCACGATCGTGAAACTGCCGGCGACTGCGGCCGTCATCACCAATATCGATCCCGAGCATCTCGATCACTACGGCTCGTTCGAGCGCCTGAAGGAAGCGTTCCAGATCTTTGTCGAGAACATCCCGTTCTACGGGTTTGCGGCCCTGTGCATCGATCATCCCGAGGTGCAGGCGCTGATCGGGCGGGTGCGTGACCGCCGCGTGCTCTCCTATGGTTTCTCGGCGCAGGCCGATGTGCGGGGACAAAATCTTGACCTTGCGAGCAGCGGCTCACGCTTTGACGTGTCGTTCTCGCCGCGTGTGCGGGGTGGCGCGCGTCAGGTGGGCGGCTTCATGCTGCCGATGCCGGGCCAGCACAATGTGCTGAACGCACTTGCAGCGCTGACGGTTGCCGCCGAACTCGGCATTGACGATCAGGTTGCGCTTGCGGCGTTGTCCGCGTTCGGGGGTGTCAAGCGGCGCTTCACGCGTATCGGTGAATGGAACGGCGTTGCCATCATCGACGATTACGGCCACCACCCGGTCGAGATCGCCGCCGTCATCAAGGCCGCGCGCCAGGTCTCGCAAGGCCGAGTGATTGCGGTTGTGCAGCCGCACCGCTTTACGCGCGTGCGCGACTTGTGGGAGGAATTCTCGACTTGCCTCAACGAGGCGGACACGGCCTTCATTGCCGACATCTATCCTGCGGGCGAGGCGCCGATTGAGGGGATCGATGCGGCGCTCCTGGTTGAAAGCCTGCGCAGCCATGGTCATCGCGACGCGCGGCATCTTGCCGGCCCGGCCAGTCTGGCACGGGAAATCGCGGCGGTCGCGCAACCGGGTGACATGGTTGTTTGCCTGGGTGCGGGTTCGATCACGAATTGGGCGCACGCGCTTCCGGCCGAACTTGATGCGCTCGTTGCATCAACCGGTGAAACGCAAATTGCATCGCGGGGGGCAGCATGAGCAAAGCTGTCGCCTTTGCAAAGCGTGATGTCGCGCTTCTTCCCAAGGTGCGCGGCAGCCTGTCTGCCAACGCGCCGCTCAAGGATTACACCTGGTTCCGCGCGGGCGGACCTGCAGAATTCCTGTTCATTCCGGCGGACGCCAATGATCTTGCAGCGTTCCTTGCCGCGCGACCGAAAGACCTGCCGGTCACGGTGATTGGCGTCGGGTCCAATCTTCTGGTGCGCGACGGCGGCATCGAGGGTGTCGTCATCCGTCTGGGCGCGTCGCTTGGCCGGATCAGTGCCGAGCCGGGCTTTCGCATCCGCGCGGGCGCGGCCGCACTCGATGTGGCGATTGCGCGTGCGGCGGTGGATGCCGGTGTTGCGGGGCTCGAATTCCTGCGCGGCATTCCCGGCACCGTTGGCGGCGGCCTTGTGATGAATGCGGGCGCCTATGGCCGCGAGTTCAAGGATGTGCTGGTTGAGGCGCGCGGCATTGCGGCCGATGGCACGCCGCTCACCTTCACGCCGGCCACGCTCAACATGCGCTATCGCCATACGGACGCGCCGGCAGGCGTCATTTTCACTGAGGCCCTGCTTCAGGGAACCCAGGGCGAGCGCTCCGACATCCTCAAGCGGATGGAAGAGATCACCGGGGCTCGTGAAGCAACCCAGCCAGTGAAAAGCCGCACCGGTGGTTCGACCTTCAAAAATCCTGACCCGCATCTGTCGGGGGGCCGCAAGGCCTGGCAGCTGATTGACGCCGCCGGTTGCCGCGGGCTCACCATCGGCGGCGCACAGGTTTCAGAACTGCACTGCAATTTTCTCATCAATCACGGATCGGCCACTGCCAGCGACATCGAGCGTCTGGGTGAGGAGGTGCGCGCGCGCGTCAAGGCGCAAATCGGCATCGACCTTGAGTGGGAGATCAAACGCATCGGCCGGACATCTCCGGGTGGTCCGCCAGAAGAGAGCGCGTCATGAGTGCAAAGCATGTAGCCGTCCTTATGGGCGGGTGGTCTTCGGAACGGCCGGTCAGCCTTGTTTCAGGCGCCGAATGCGCCAAGGCGCTGCGCGGCGAAGGCTATCGCGTCACCGAGGTCGATGTCGGGCCGGATGTTTCCGATGTGTTGTCGCGGCTCAAGCCTGATGTTGCCTTCAATGCGCTGCACGGACGCTGGGGCGAGGATGGCTGTGTGCAGGGCATCCTCGAGATCTTGCGTATTCCCTATACGCATTCAGGCGTGCTCGCCTCGGCGCTGGCCATGCACAAGGAGCGGGCCAAGCACGTGTTCCGCTCGGTCGGGCTCCCGTGCGCCAAGAGCATCGTGGTGCCGCGCAAGCTCGCCTCGGCCTCGCACCAGATGGAACCGCCTTATGTGGTGAAGCCCGTCAATGAGGGATCGAGCGTCGGCGTCTTTGTCATCCGGCAGGGCGACAACCGCCCGCCGGGCGAAATCGGGGCGGATGACTGGAAGCTGGGCGACGAGGTGATGGTCGAGGAGTTCATTCCCGGCCGCGAGCTGACGGTTGCGGTGGTGGACGGCAAGGGTCTTGCCGTCACCGAGATCATCGCACACGCGAAATTCTATGATTTCGACGCCAAATATGCCGAAGGTGGTTCCGAGCACATCATTCCGGCGCGCATTCCTGTCGGCATCGCGCGCGAGGCCATAAGGCTCGCCGAAGTTGCCCATGCCGCACTCGGCTGCAGGGGCGTGAGCCGCACCGACATCCGCTTTGATGACACCGGCACCGGGCGCGGACGGCTTGTCATCCTTGAAGTCAATACGCAGCCCGGCATGACGCCCACATCGCTCGTGCCCGAGCAGGCGAAGCACACCGGCACCTCATTTGGCCAGCTTGTGCGCTGGATGGTGGAGGACGCATCGTGCGACCGCTGAGTTCAGGCCGCTCTGCGCGAATGGCGCGGCAGGCCCGTACCGAGCGGACGGTGCGGCCGGCGCGCGCGGCTGAACAAACGCGTTCCAAGGTGCGCGCGACAAGGCGTCCGCAGCGCAATCGCTGGCAGCGGTTCAAGGATGCGGTTGGTGAACGGATTGCACGACTGCGCCCCGGACGCAGCGCCTATGTGCTGGCCTTCGGCGTTCTTGCTGTCTGCAGCCTTGGTGGTCTGGCCTATGGCGGCTATTTCCGGCCGGTGATCGCGGCTTTTGACAGCGCGGTTGCGGGCCTGTGGGCGGCAACCGGCATGAATGTCACGGCCATTGATGTCGAGGGCCGCTTCCACACGACGCGCGATGCGCTGCGCACGGCGTTGCGCGCCGAGCCGGGCAGTCCGATCCTCGACTTTGATCCGGAAGCGGCACGCGCGCGCATCGAGGCGCTGCCCTGGGTCGATGACGCGCGCGTGCTGCGCCTGTTTCCCTCTACAATCTTTGTCGAGATCACCGAGAAGCACCCCTTCGCGCTGTGGCAGGTGAATGGCGAAGTCTGGCTCATCGAGGAAGATGGCGGCCTCATCACGCGTGACGACGCGGCGCGCTTTGCCGGTGCTGTGCCCCTGGTCGTGGGCGAGGGGGCGGAAGCGGAGGTCGCCGAACTTGTCGCTGCCCTTGCCGGACAGCGCGATGTGGCGGCGCATGTGGCGTCGGCGGTGCGGGTTGGCGGGCGGCGCTGGGATCTCATCCTCGTCACCGGCGCGCGGGTGAAGCTGCCCGAATCAAACCTCGCCGATGCGCTCAAGGACCTTGCGCGCCTTGATGCCGAACAGGGTCTCTTCGCAAAGGACATCGAATCTGTTGATTTGAGGTTGCCGGACCGCATCACCGTGGTCCCGCGTGCGGCCGGGGGGCCGGGGGACGGCGTGCAAAGAGGCGAAGACCTATGAGGGGGAACGGCAAGACATCGCCGCGCGACCGGAACCGTGCGCCAGCGCGGCCGGGCACCTATGTCGCGCTTGATGTCGGTTCCTCCAAGGTTGCGTGCATCATCGCGCGGGTCGAGCCGGGCAAGAACGGCGAGCGCGCGCAGACGCGGATGATCAGCGTCGGCCACCAGCTTTCGCGCGGCATGCGCTCTGGTGCGGTGGTGGACATGGACCGGGCAGGGGAATCCATCCGTGCTGCGGTTGCGACTGCCGAGAACCATGCCGAGACGAAGGTCAACAATGTCTTCATCTCTTTCTCCTGTGGCCAGCCGCAGAGCCTGACAACGCGCGGCGAGACACCGATCACGGGCGGCGAGGTTGGCGTGGCCGACATCAAGCGCGCGCTGGCGGCCGCGCGTCAGCGGGCGGATACGGGCGACCGCGAGATCGTCCACTCGATCCCTTTGGGCTATACGGTTGATGGCACCCCGAAGATCGTCGATCCGCGCGGCATGTTCGGCGAAAATCTGGGCGTGGGCGTGCATGTGGTGACGGCAGCGCCGGGTCCGCTCCAGAATCTGGAGCTGTGTGTCGAGAACTGCCATCTGCGTGTGGCCGGGCGTGCATTCAGCGCCTATGCGGCGGGTCTGTCCTGCCTTGTCACCGACGAGATGAGCCTTGGGGCAACCGTCATCGACATGGGCGGCGGGGTGACTTCGATTGCCGTCTTCTCGGAGGGGGCGCTCGTCCATACCGACACGATCAGCATCGGCGGTGATCACATCACGCGCGATGTCGCGACCGGGCTTTCGACCTCCGTCCGCCACGCCGAGCGCCTGAAGACGATGCATGGCAGCGCCATACCGGGTCCGGCTGACGAACGTGAACTCATTTCCGTGCCCTTGATGGGCGAAGACGATGCCGATGACGCCAACCAGACGCCGCGCGCGCAGCTCACGCGCATTGTGCAGCCGCGCCTTGAAGAGACATTTGAGCTCATCCGCGAAAGGCTGTCGGCATCGGGCGTAGCAGACCGGCTTGGCCGCCGGGTTGTCTTGACGGGCGGCGCGAGCCAGATGACGGGGCTTCGCGAGTTTGCAGGCCGCGTGCTTGAACGCCAGGTGCGGCTTGGCCGCCCGCTCAAGATGCAAGGACTTGCCGAGATCGCCAGTGGTCCCGCTTTTGCCGCGTGCGCCGGCCTTGTGCACTTCGCGCAGTCGGGCGGGCATGAGGGCGATGCGCCCCAACCGATATCGACGCATGCCAGAAGCTCGGCCTTTGGCCGTTTTGGCGCATGGGTGAAGGAAAATCTGCTATGAATATGCGAATCACGCCGGTGCCAGACCGGCCGTTCCGATTCATGGCAACCGGAATTGACGTGCTTTGCGTAACCAGCTTTGCCTAACTTGCCTTGCGTGAATTCGGAATTGAACGCGTATCAAAGTCGGCCCGTCAGAGGCTGGCAGAAAAACAAACGAGCCTGGGGGGGATTGGCCATCTCATCGCGGAGTAATGACTGACATGTCCATCAATTTCCGGAAGCCGGATGATCCGGAGCTCAAGCCCCGCATCGTGGTCTTTGGCGTCGGCGGTGCCGGTGGCAATGCTGTCTCGAACATGCTTGCCGCCCAGCTGCAGGGTGTCGAGTTCGTGGTTGCCAACACCGATGCGCAGGCGCTTGCAAACAGCGGCGCGAACCGGCGCATCCAGCTTGGCACGGTGATCACGCAGGGGCTTGGCGCAGGCTCGCGTCCCGAAATCGGCGCGCAGGCGGCAGACGCCTCGCTTGACGAGATCATTGACGCGCTCCAGGGCTGCCACATGGCCTTCATCACCGCCGGTATGGGCGGTGGCACGGGCACCGGTGCGGCACCCGTCATTGCGCGCGCTGCGCGGGATCATGGCATCCTGACCGTCGGCGTTGTCACCAAGCCCTTCCAGTTTGAAGGCCAGCGCCGCATGCGCGTGGCCGAGGACGGCATCAAGGCGATGCAGGAAGTGGTTGATACGCTCATCGTCATTCCGAACCAGAATCTTTTCCGCGTCGCCAACGAGAAGACAACCTTCGCGCAGGCCTTCAAGATGGCCGACGAAGTGCTGCACTCGGGCGTGCGGGGCATCACCGACCTTATGGTGATCCCGGGCCTGATGAATCTCGACTTTGCCGACGTCCGCACCGTGATGAGCGAGATGGGCAAGGCGATGATGGGCACGGGCGAGGCCGATGGCGATCAGCGCGCCATCAAGGCGGCCGAGGCGGCGATCTCCAATCCGCTCCTGGACGACGTGTCGATGAAGGGCGCGCGCGGCCTTCTGATCCACATCACCGGCGGCATGGACCTTACCCTGTTCGAGGTGGACGAGGCGGCGACCCGCATCCGTGATGAGGTCGATCCGGACGCCAATGTGAAAGTCGGCTCGACCTTTGATCCGTCGCTCGAGGGCCGGGTGCGTGTGTCGGTCGTTGCGACCGGCATTGATGCCGCCCTTGCCCGGCGCGAAGTCCCGCGCATGGAGCCGGTACGTCAGGAAGCACCGCGTACGACCCAGTTGCGGACAGTTGGCCGCGGCGGCGCTGCGCTTGCGCCAGCGGCTTCGCCCGTAACGGGTGCACAATTGCGTGCCAATCCGGTGCGCCAGATGCAGCACCAGCTGGCAGCAGAAGCAACCGCCCTCAATGAGATGGCGCCGGTCGCCGAGCAAGTCGTCGCCCGCCAGGTCGTCGATACGCGGCCGGAAGAGGAGATGATGCTGGGCGGACAGGACGCGCCGATCATCGCCGAAGCGCGCGAGCATCATGTGATGCCGTCGATGCAGCCCCAGGCGCGGGCCGTCCGGCGGTTTGATGACATTGCGATCCAGGCCGAAGCTGATCGGGCACGGGCGGCAGCACTTGCGCGTCCCATTCCGCCCGCTCCGGAAAAGCCCAAGGGCGGCTTCATGTCGAGCATCTTTGGTGCCCGCAAGGCAAAGGAAGAGCCGATCACTCCGCCTGCGCCCGCGCCCCGTCGTACCGCCGCTGCCGCTCCGGCAGCGCCGTCTTGGCCCGGTGCGCGCGAGGCGCAGCAGGAAGCCCCGGCGCGTGAGCCCCGGTTTGATGCCCCCGAGCCGCGTGCCAGGGCGACTGCTACGGCCAAGATGGGGGAGACGCCGTCGCTTTTCCCCAACAATCCGGGTGACGACCAGTTGGACATCCCGGCGTTTCTTCGTCGCTAGTGGGGCCGGTAACGAAAGGGCCTCGCGGACAGATCGCCGCAGTTCCGAAACGTAAACAGTACTCATCTTGCGTGCGCCCCGGCCAGAAATGGCCGGGGTTTCGCGTTTCAGGTTTGATTCCGGTTCTCCCGTTAACCCTCTGTTATCCCTATGTAACAGAGAGAAACAATCAGTCATTTCCCCCAAGGGCCGCTGCCTCTTACGAGTCCGGGCATGGCTGCGTATCGGCCGCCAACGGGGAAGTTGCCAGTGCTCCAGTCAAGCCAGACCACGCTGCGTTCCAGCGTAACGACCACGGGTGTCGGCCTGCATAGCGGCCGCCCGGTGCGCATGACCATGCGTCCCGCCGCCGCCAATACCGGCATCATCTTCCACCGCACCGACATTGGCGGCCGGAACGGCGATGTCGTGGCCCGGTTCGACAATGTCCATTCGACCAAGCTCTCGACCTGCATGCGCAATGCGGCGGGCACCGAGGTGTGCACGGTCGAGCATGTGATGGCCGCCCTTTACGGGCTTGGCGTCGACAATGTGCTGATCGAGCTGGACGGCAAGGAAGCCCCCATCAAGGACGGCAGCGCGCTTCCCTTCGTGGACATGATCCTGAAAGCCGGGATCCTTGACCTTGGCGTTGTCCGCCGGGCCATGCGCATCCGGCGCAGCGTCAAGGTGAGCGACGGCAACAAGTCGGCGGCGCTTCACCCGCATGCGGGTTTCCGGGTGCGCTGCGAGATCGATTTTGACGCCGAGGTGATTTCCCGCCAGGTGAAGGACGTTGAGCTTTCGGTACCAGGTGCTTTTGCAACCCAGGTCGCCGATGCCCGCACCTTCGTGCGCAAGTCCGACATCGACATGCTGCAGAAGAATGGCCTTGGGCTGGGCGGTTCGCTCGACAATGCGGTCGTCGTGGACGGCGACCGGATCCTGAACCCGGATGGCCTGCGCACAGCGGATGAATTCGTGCGTCACAAGGCGCTTGATGTGGTCGGTGACCTGTCACTGGCCGGGTATCCGATTCTCGGCCGCTTCGACGGTGTGCGCATGGGGCATGCGCTGAACAACCGCCTTCTGACGGCGTTGTTCGAGCAACCGGATGCCTATGAGATCGTGACACTGGGTCGCCGGGTCACGGAAAAGGCGGGCGACCGCCGCCTGGCCACCGCTGCTGCTGCCGCCGCCTTCTAAGCAACTGATTTTCGGGCAATTAAAGCCTGTTCATGGGGTGCTTTCCCCTTGAACATGAACTAGCGGTTTGCCGCGTCATCCCTTAAACAGGTGCACCCATGCCTCCGGGGCGCATGCGCGAGCGCGTGCGGCAGGAGGTGTTCCCCCGGTCTTCCGGCGAGGATAAAGGGCGGTCGTCTGCCGCCCTTCCCGCCGCTTAGAGGTTGTTCGCCGATGTTTTCTGATCTTGCGAAATTTGGCCGCGCGGTTCTGGTGGCGGTTGTCGCTGCCACAAGTTTCTCGCTCGCAGGCTGTTCGAGCGATGATGCCGAGGAGATCGAATATATCGAGCGGCCGGTCGAGCTGCTTTATGCCGATGCGCTCGTCCTTTTCCGCCGCAAGGACTATCGCGGGGCCGCGCCCCTGTTCGAGGAAGTGGAGCGCCAGCATCCCTATTCGGTCTGGGCGCGCCGGTCGATCCTGATGTCGGCCTTCTGCTATTACGAGGTCAACAAATACCAGCAGGCCGTGCTCGCGGCTGAACGCTTCATCGCGCTTCATCCCGGCAACAAGGATGTGGCCTACGCCTTTTACCTCAAGGCCGTGTCCTACTACGAACAGATCAGCGACGTGGGCCGCGACCAGCGGACGACGCAGCAGGCGCTGATTGCCCTCAACGACGTCGTCCAGCGCTTTCCGCAGACGTCCTACGCACGTGACGCGCGCCTCAAGATCGACCTGACGCTGGACCATCTTGCCGGCAAGGAAATGTCGGTCGGTCGCTACTACCTCCAGCGCGAGCAGTATGTGGCCGCGATCAATCGCTTCAGGTCCGTGATCGATGCTTATCAATCCACCTCGCAGGTGCCCGAGGCACTGCACCGGTTGGTTGAGGCGTATATGGCGCTGGGCGTCATTCCCGAGGCACAGAAATATGCCGCCGTGCTCGGCCACAACTTCCCCGGCTCCGAATGGTACGAGGCGTCCTATGCCCTGATGACGGACGCCAATCTTGCGCCCGCCACCGAGGTTGATGACGACATTCTCGGCGACATCTGGGGCTTCTTCTTCTGACAGTCCACGCGGATGAACCCGCATGATCCGCCAGGTCGCGATCCGTGACATTGTTCTCATCGACCGGGCGGAGCTTGCGTTCGATGCTGGCCTGTGCGCGCTGACCGGCGAAACGGGCGCGGGCAAATCCATCCTCCTTGATGCCTTGTCGTTGGCGCTTGGCCGCCGCAATGACCGCGCCGCCGTGCGCCAGGGCGCAGCGCAAGGATCTGTCAGCGTTACTTTCACGCCCCCCGCGCGCCATCCTGCCTTTGCCCTTCTGGCCGACAGTGGCATCGACGCCGAAGACGAGATCATCGTGCGTCGACAGGTCGTGCCCGAGGGGCGCGCGCGGGCCTTTGTCAATGATCAGGCGGTCAGTGCGCAGTTCCTGCGCGCGCTGGGCGATACGCTGGTCGAAATCCATGGTCAGCATGACGAGCGCGGCCTTCTGAGCGCGGCCCAGCATCGCGGCCTGCTTGACGGGTTCGGACGCCTTGAAGGCGAAGCGCAGGCGGTTGGCACCGCCCATGGTGCGTGGCGCCAGGCCGAAGACGCCCTTGCCGGATTTGATGCGGCGCTCGCGCAGGCACGCGCTGACGCCGATTACACGGCTCATGCCGCCAAAGAACTCGCGCGGCTCAATGCGCAGGTGAACGAGGAAGAGACGCTGGCAGCGGAACGCGCGCTCCTGACCGCATCCGAGAAAATCGCGGGCGAACTGGCGGCAGCGGTCGACTTGATTGCGGGTGGCGACAAGGCGATCGACGTGCGGCTGGCCGGTGCGCAGCGGCGGCTGGAGCGCCTTCAGACTGTTGCACAGGGGTTGCTCGATCCCGCGATTGAAGCCATTGCGCGAGCCGCCACCGAGGCCATGGAAGCGCGCGCGCAGGCCGAGGCTGTGCTGGAGCGGCTCGCCTTTGATCCCGTGCGACTGGAAAAAATCGACGACCGCCTGCAGGCGCTGCGTGATATCGCGCGCAAATACCGGGTGACGCCCGATGCGCTGCCGGAACTCGCCGCACGGTTTGCAAGCCAGGTGCGCGGTCTTGAAGACAGTGAAGCCGAGCGCCGGAAACTTGCCGATGCCGTGAAACGCTGCAAGGCCGTGTTCGATGATGCAGCGGCAAGCCTCTCGCTTGCGCGCAGGGCGGCGGCAACGCGCCTTGGCGAAAGCGTGGCAAAGGAACTGAAACCGCTGAAGCTGGAACGGGCGCAGTTTTCGGTCATGGTCGAGAATGCTCCCCCATCGCCCGCCGGCATTGACCGGGCCGAGTTCCTTCTGGCGACAACGCCCGGGGCCGCCCTGCAGCCACTCACAAAGATTGCCTCGGGCGGTGAATTGGCGCGCATCGTGCTTGCGCTCAAAGTGGCGCTGCTGCAACGCGGCTCGGCGCCCACCCTCATTTTCGACGAAGTGGATCAGGGGATCGGCGGTGCCGTTGCGGATGCGGTGGGCTTGCGCCTCAAGCGCCTTGCGCAATCGGCACAGGTGATCGTGGTGACGCATTCGCCGCAGGTGGCGGCACGCGCCAATCATCATTTCCGCATTACCAAGCGCGCGCGGGGCAGTGGCGCTGAAACGCGCGTCGAAGCGCTTGATGCGGACGGGCGCCGCGAGGAGATCGCGCGCATGCTGTCGGGTGCGACCGTGACGCAGGAGGCACGGGCGGCAGCTGACCGGCTGATGGAAGCAGGGCGGCGATGAAGGATGTGGCAAGGCTCACCAAGGCCGAGGCGAAGGCGGAACTGAAGCGCCTTGCCGCTGAACTTGCCGCCCATGACGAGCGCTATTTCGGCAAGGATCGGCCCGCCATTTCGGATGCTGCCTATGACGCGCTGAAGCAGCGCAACGCGGCCATCGAGACACGCTTTCCTGATCTGGTGCGTGATGACTCGCCTTCACGCAAGGTGGGTGCCAGGCCTTCGCGGCGCTTTGCCAAGGTCATTCACGCGAAGCCCATGCTGTCGCTCGACAACGCCTTTACCGACGAAGATGTTGTGGAATTCATCCAGCGCGTCCGGCGATTTCTTGATCTCGGCGATGAGGTGGCAGTCTCCGTCACGGCTGAACCCAAGATTGACGGGCTTTCGGCATCGCTGCGCTATGAGGATGGTGAACTGGTGCAGGCAGCAACGCGCGGCGATGGTGCCGAAGGCGAGAATGTCACCGCCAACATGCGCACCATCGCGGATGTGCCGCAGAAGCTGAAGGGCAGGGGACATCCTGCCATCCTGGAGGTGCGTGGCGAAGTCTATATGTCAAAGGCGGATTTTGCCGCGCTCAATGCGCGTGAAGTCGAAGCGGGTGGCGAGCCCTTTGCCAATCCGCGCAATGCGGCGGCAGGCTCGCTGCGACAGCTTGATGCTGCCGTCACTTCATCGCGGCCGCTGCGTTTCTTTGCCTATGCCTGGGGCGAGGCGTCATCGCTTCCGGGCGATACGCAGGCGGATGTGGTGGCGGCCTTCAGGGCGTGGGGTTTCCCCGTCAATCCCGAGATGCAGGTCTGCAACGACATTGCTTCGGTTCTGGCGTTCTATCGCCGGATTGAAAGCCAGCGCGCGGCGCTCGACTACGACATCGACGGCGTCGTTTACAAGATCAACCGGCTCGATTGGCAGAACCGGCTCGGCTACGTTTCGCGCAGTCCGCGCTGGGCCATCGCCCATAAATTCCCGCCGGAACAGGCAACGACAGGGCTTTTGGGCATTGATATCCAGGTCGGACGCACGGGCGTGCTTACACCCGTCGCGCGGTTGCAGCCGGTGACCGTCGGCGGTGTTGTTGTCTCCAATGCGACGCTGCACAATGAAGACGAGATCGCACGCAAGGATGTGCGCGTCGGCGACATTGTGATCGTGCAGCGGGCGGGTGACGTGATCCCGCAGATTACCGGCATCGTCGCCGCAAAGCGCAAGTCTGGCGCAAAGCCCTATGAATTCCCTGATCATTGTCCGGTGTGCGGCAGTCCTGCCGTGCGCGAGGAGGGCGAGGTGGCACGGCGCTGCACTGGTGGCCTCACCTGTGCGGCGCAACGGGTGGAGCGGCTTGCCCATTTCGTGTCCCGCGATGCCTTCGACATCGAGGGACTGGGCGGCACGACCATCGAGATGCTGCACGAGGCAGGATTGCTGAAAGCGCCGTCCGACATTTTTCATCTGGCGGATAAACGTGACGCGGTGAAGGCTGCCTTCCTCGCGCGACGCGAAGTGAAGGGTGAGAGCAAGGCCGACAGGGTCTTCTCCAATCTTTTTGACGGGATCGACGCGCGGCGGCGGATCGGGCTTGACCGCTTCATCTTTGCGCTGGGTATCCGTCACGTCGGCGACACGACCGCACGCGTGCTCGCGCGCAATTACGGCAGTGCCGCCGCGCTGGTGTCAGCCATGGCGCGCGCGGCCAAGGGCGATGAGGAGGCCATGCATGAATTGGGCGCGATTGACGGCATCGGTGATGTCGTGGCCCGCGCCATCGTCGAATTCTTTGCCGATGCGCATAACAGCGACGAAGTGAAAAAGCTCCTGCGGCTGGTGGCCGTGACCGACAGCCCCAAGGCCGCGACAGGTTCACCGGTCAGCGGCAAGACAGTCGTCTTCACCGGCACGCTTGAAAAGATGACGCGCAGCGAGGCCAAGACCCGCGCCGAGGCCCTGGGGGCCAAGGTTGCTGGTTCAGTCTCGGCCAAGACAGATCTGGTGGTGGCGGGGCCGGGTGCCGGCTCCAAGCTCAAGGACGCGCAAAGGCACGGCGTCCAGGTGATCGACGAGGATGGCTGGCTGAAGATGATTGAGGGGCTGTGAGCGGCAGGAGCAGCTCCTAGAGCTTCAATGCCCGTCAACGAATTCGACCGCCACACCGCAAGCCGATTTGGGCGCAGCGATCAGGCGGCCTTTTTCTTCGCGGTAGATGACGCCGCCCATGTCCCACATGGCGGCCGCCGCATCGCACTCATTGGTCGTGAAGGTCAGGGCTGCAACATGCACCGCATCGGTGGGCGGCTGAATTCCGAAACGTGCCGCGGCTATAGAAGGTGTAAGGGCTGTCAGGGTGACATCGCCCAGCTGCACCACAAGGCTGCCACCGGTATCGGACACGTGCCCGAACATGGCGGTCCAGATCGCGCGTACGGGCATAAAGTCCGGCACGCTCAAGGTGACAGCGCGCATCGCGGTTGCACCATTGGCATGCAGCATCCATTCACGGCGGGCGCGCGTCAGGTCGGGCGTGATGTGGTGGCAAGTGAACTGGGTGAGCGGTGCCAGACGCTCGTCATTGATGCGCACATTGGCAAAGCGCACCATTTCACGGCTGCCATCAAGATCGAGCGGCCGGCCGAGATTTTGCACCTCACCGGTTTCCAGCCCGGCAGCCTTAAGGGCTGAACGCGTTGTGTCGCCTCCGGTGCTTGCGTAGGCAAGGCCGACGCCGCCGGGATTGCCGGCAAAGCGCGCCACCAGTTTTTCACCTGCAAGGGCCGGATCGGTGACGCCGATCAGTTCGACATAGGCATTGGGCAGCATGACGCAGTAATTGGCCGTGCCCTTGCCCTCGTGCACGCCTTTGGGCGTGACGCGAAAGCCAAGGCGGTTCCACGCCTTTGCGGCCGCCTCAAGATCGGTCGTGCCGATGACGGCGTGGTCAAAGCCCGCAATGGCCGCCATCAGCGTCAGACCGCGCGCGTTGCGTTGACGAGCCAGTCGCGGTCGGCGCCGGTCATGTGGCGCTCAAGGCTTTCGCGCACGCGGGCGTGATAGGCGTTCAGCCAGTCGCGCTCGGCAATCGACAGCATTTTCACCTCGACCAGAGCAAGGTCGATGGGCGCCAGCGTGATCGTCTCGAAGCAGAGCATCTTGCGTTCGGCGCCTGGAACGGGCGGCGCCTCGCGCACGACGATCAGGTTCTCGACGCGGATGCCAAAGCCCCCGGTCTTGTAATAGCCGGGCTCGTTTGAACAGATCATGCCGGCCAGCAAAGGCTGGATGACGGGGCGCTTGGAAATGTTCTGCGGCCCCTCATGGACCGAAAGATAGGCACCGACGCCGTGGCCAGTGCCGTGGTCATAATCGAGACCGGCCTGCCAGAGCGGCACGCGCGCCAGCACGTCCAATTGTGCGCCGCTGGTGCCCTCGGGAAACACGGCCATGGCGAGTGCAATGTGACCCTGGAGGACGCGGGTGAAGCGATCCTTCTGCTCTGCCGTCGGCGCGCCCAGCGCAATCGTGCGGGTGATGTCGGTCGTGCCGTCCTGGTATTGCCCGCCGGAATCGATCAGGAAAATCTCGCCTGATTTCAGCTTGCGGTCGGTCTTGCGGGTAACGCGGTAATGCACAATCGCGCCGTTGGGGCCGGAACCGGAAATGGAATCGAAGGAAAGGTCGCGCAGCGCACCCGTCTCGCGGCGGAAATCCTCCAGCTTCTCGCAGGCCTGGATCTCGGTGATGCGGCCGGCCACGCCTTCCTCAGTCACCCAGCGCAGGTAGCGCGTGATCGCCACGCCGTCGCGCACATGCGCGTTGCGCATGCCTTCGATCTCGACCTCGTTCTTGCAGGCCTTGGGCAGCAGGCAGGGATCGGCGCCACGCACCAAAGTTGCGCGCGCGCGCGTCAGCGTATCAAAGATGAAAGCGGCTGACGTTGCCGGATCAACCAGCACGCGCTTGCCGGCGGCACCGAGATCCGACAGGGCTCCGGCAAACTCATCCGGATTGCGGCGGCGCACGCCATTACCCAGATGCGCGTCAAGACCGGGCGTTACCTTGCGCGGGTCCAGAAAGAGATCGACCTGGCCATCGGCGCCCAGAATGGCGAAGGAATGGGGCAGGGGCACATGGCTGACATCGCCGCCGCGGATGTTGAGGAGCCATGCGATCGACTCGGGCAGCGTCAGCACGGCGGCATCCGCCTTTGACTTGGCAATCGCCTGCCCCACGCGTTCGCGCTTGGCGCTGGCGGTTTCACCTGCAAAGGACATCGGATGCGGATCAACCGGCGAAAGCGGCGCTTCGGGCTGGTCGGGCCATGCGGCATCGACGGGATTGCGGGTAACGGCGACCAGTTCGCCACCCGCGCCGCGCACGGCGCGCTCGAATGTCTCCAGCGCATTCTGGCTGTGCATCCACGGATCAAAGCCGATGCGCTGGCCCTTGGTGACGCTGCGCGCCAGCCATTCGGGCGGCGGATCATCCACCAGATGATGCACGGCATAGAGCGACAGATCGACCTGATCGCGCACCTGGAGTGTATAGCGGCCATCGACAAAGATGGCTGCCTTGTCGGCCATCACAATGGCAGCGCCAGCCGATCCCGTGAAACCTGTCAGCCAGGACAGGCGTTCGTCACGCGGGGCGACATATTCGCCCTGATGCGCGTCACCGCGCGGGATCAGGAAACCGTCGAGTTTTTCGGCTGCCAGCACCTTGCGCAGGGCGGCAAGGCGCGGCGCGCAATTGGCGGGATCGACATCAAGGTCGTAGGTCTGGAAGCGCTTTGGATTCAGCATGGCGATGTCCGGTCGTCAAAGGGTCAGCCAGAGCGTTGACCACGGCCCACGCCGGTAACGGCGGCGCAGCCGGAAGCCATTGCCCGCATAGAAGCCAAGGATCATGGCTTCCTGATTTCGGAGCAATCCCGATAGCACAAGCTGACCGCCCGGCGCCATGTGGGTGCGCATGGCCCGGGCCAGGCGGGTCAAGGGGCCGGCCAGGATGTTGGCGACCACAAAATCCCACGGTTTGCCGCGGGCGACCGAGGCATGGGCAAAGCCGTCGGCGGTCACGCAGCGGACGAGGCCCTGTGCGCCATTGCGGATCACATTTGCGTTGGCCACAGAAACAGCGCGCGGATCCAGGTCGGTTGCCAGGACCGGCAGCCGCGCGGCGCGGGCAATCGCGATTGCCAGAACACCGGTGCCGGTCCCAAGGTCGAGCACGCGGCGCGGATGATGGTGACGCAGGATGTCAGTGATCGCCTCAAGGCAGCCCGAAGTCGTTTCGTGGTGACCGGTGCCGAAGGCTTCGCCCGCATCGATCGCCAGCGGAATGACATTGGCAGGCACGCGGCCTTTGTCGTGCGCGCCATAGACAAAAAACCGTCCGGCGCGCACCGGCGGCAGCCCCTCGTAAGAGAGCTTGATCCAGTCCTGATCGGGCAAAGGGGCAACGCGCACATCGTGGCCGATGATGGCGCAGAGTGCCGCCGCATCCGCCGGCTCGGCATAGAGCGCTTCGACGGTGATGTCGTCATCGCCCGGCACTTCGTGGGAGAGCACGGCGACAGGCTCGGGATGCGGCGTCAGTTCAAAGAGCGCCATGGTGCGCGCCGTCTCGTGCGCAGGCACCCGCACGACGGCCTTCCACAGGGGAACTTTGGGTGCGGTGTTCATGGCATCAGGCCCGGCGGAGGAAAGACGCGATGACGCGCTTCTCGCCTTCCTTGTCAAAGCGGACAGTGAGTTTCGAGCCCTCGGCAGCCGTGACGCGGCCCTGCCCAAACCTCGCGTGCACCACGCGGTCACCGGGATGAAAGCCGGAGGCCTCGCCCGTGTCGGTGGCGATCAGGGTGGCACTTGCCTCGAGCACCGGTGGGCTCGTGCGGAAACTGCCATCGCGCGTGGCCGTCTGGGCGCGCCGCCAGCCGGGATTGGTGTAGTCACTGGCAAAGGAAGAGGCCCAACGGTTGTTGGCCGCCTGGTTTGCCCCAAAATGCCCGCCCTCGCGCAACTCGATCTGGTCGGGCGGCATTTCCGAGATGAAGCGCGAGGGAATGGCTGCGTTCCACTGGTTGTACATTCGCCGATTGGCAGCGTGCGAGACAAAGGCCCGCTTGCGGGCGCGTGTGAGGCCCACATAGGCCAACCGCCGCTCCTCTTCCAGCCCCTCGCGGCCGCTTTCATCGAGCGCGCGCTGGTGGGGAAAGAGCCCTTCCTCCCAGCCCGGCAGGAAGACGATGTTGAACTCCAGCCCCTTGGCGGAATGAAGCGTCATGATGGAAATGCGGGCGGCGGTGTCGTCATCGACGCGCTCCATCACCAGCGAAACATGCTCGAGAAATCCCGCGAGGTTCTCGAAATCCGCCATGGAGCGGATCAGCTCCTTCAGATTGTCGAGACGGCCTTCCGCCTCCAGCGACTTGTCGTTCTGGAGCATGTCGATATAGCCGCTCTCCTCCAGTACGATGGCAGCAAGGTCAGCATGCGGCAGGATGGCAACACTCTCGCGCCAGCGGTCGAAATTGTCCATCAGCTGGCGAAGGGTTGCGCGGTTGCGGGCGGGCATCTCGTCGCTGTCGGCAAGAAGCCGTGCGGCGCGTGCCAATGACACATTCGCGGCGCGGGCGGCTCTGTGGATCACCTGGATGGCCGCCTCGCCCAATCCGCGCTTGGGCTTGTTGACGATGCGCTCGAAGGCAAGGCCGTCATCGGGCTGGGCGACCACGCGCAGATAGGCCAGTGCATCGCGGATTTCCGCGCGCTCGTAAAAGCGCGGGCCGCCGATTACGCGATAGGGAATGCCGAGCGCGATGAAGCGATCTTCGAACTCGCGCATCTGGAAGCTCGCGCGGACAAGGATGGCCATGCGGGCAAGGCTTTCGCCCTTGCGCTGCAGGCTTTCGATCTCGTCGCCAATGCTGCGTGCTTCCTCCTCGCCGTCCCAATAGCTCGAGACGACAACGGGGTCGCCCGCGCTGTCATCGGTCCAGAGTGTCTTGCCCAGACGCCCCTTGTTTTCGGCGATGAGGCCGGAAGCGGCCGCAAGGATTTGCGGTGTCGAGCGGTAGTTGCGCTCCAGCCGGATGATCTTCGCGCCCGGAAAATCGCGTTCAAATCCCAGAATGTTGCCGACTTCCGCGCCGCGCCAACCATAGATCGACTGATCGTCATCGCCCACGCAGCAGACGTTCTTGCGCGTTCCCGCCAGAAGCTTCAGCCAGATGTGCTGGGCGACGTTGGTGTCCTGATACTCGTCCACCAGAATGTAGCGGAAGCGGTGCTGGTACTCGGCCAGAATGTCGGGCCGCGCCTTGAAGATGGTGATGTTGAGATTGAGCAGGTCGCCGAAATCGGCGGCATTGAGGATTTTCAGCCGCGCCTGATACTCGGCATAAAGCTCCGCGCCCCGGCCGGCCGCATAGCCATGCGCCTCGCCCGAGGGAACATCCTTGGGTTCCCAGCCGCGGTTCTTCCAGCGGTCAATGCAGGCGAGCATCATGCGCGGCGGATCGCGCTTCTCGTCGATGCCGGCGGCAGCGATAATCTGCTTGATGAGACGAAGCTGGTCGTCTTCATCAAGGATGGTGAAACTGGGCTTCAAGCCCGCAAGCTCGGCATGCCGGCGCAGGATACGTGCGCCGATCGAATGAAACGTGCCGAGCCATTGCATCCCCTCGACCACGCCGCCGATGAGGTCGCCGATGCGCTCTTTCATCTCGCGCGCGGCCTTGTTGGTGAAGGTGACCGCCAGAATCTGGCCTGGAGCTGCGCGGCCCGTCGCCAGAATATGGGCAAGGCGCGTGGTCAGCACGCGTGTCTTGCCGGTGCCCGCACCCGCAAGCACCAGAACCGGACCGTCAATCGTCTCGACCGCTGCGCGCTGCTCTGGGTTCAGGCGGGCAAGCCAGGGCGGCTGCACCCCCGGCGCGGGCGGTGGTGCATCGACCAGCCGTTCCAAGGGGTCGGCAAAAGGATCTTCGGGCTCGGACATTTGCGGGATCATAGGGGTGCAGGCAGGCGGTTCAAGCGTGATGGCGCTTTGGCCATCGCCATGCAAACATCCAATTTGCATTGCAAAACAAGGGGAATCGGTCATGGGCGAAGAACGGGGGAATGCGGATCAGGTCGCCTATTGGAACGGGCCGACGGGAAAGCGCTGGACCGAGCAGCAGGAGACGATGGACGCCTCGCTTTTGCCTATGGCCGAGGCGGCCCTTGCTGCGGCCGCAGCGCGGCCCGGCGAGCACGTTCTTGACGTCGGATGCGGCACCGGCGCGACCACATTGATGCTGGCCGGGCAGGTGGGCGCAAGCGGCGCGGTTCTGGGTGTGGACATCTCGCAACCGATGCTGTCGCGCGCGCGTGAGCGGGCGGCGGGCCAAGGCAATGTCAGCTTCATCGAGGCGGACGCGAGCACCCACATATTTGCGCCGCGCGGATTTGATCTCCTGTTCTCGCGTTTTGGCGTCATGTTCTTTGCCGATCCGCTTTCCGCCTTCCGCAATCTTCACGGCGCCATGAACCCAAGCGGGCGCATGGCGTTCGTGTGCTGGCGGCCTCTGCGGGAAAATCCGTTTGCGCTGGTGCCGATGGGCGCTGCGCTGAAGCATCTGCCGCCGCAGCCGCCCGCCGATCCAAACGCGCCGGGTCCGTTTGCCTTTGGCGACAAGGACCGCGTGACAGGCCTTCTTTCAAAGGCCGGGTTCAAGGATGTGCGCTTTGCGGCGCTCAACACCACAATGGTGATGGCGCGTAAGCCGGAGACGGCGGCCAAGGAAGCGGTCTATGTCGGCATGGCCTCGCGTCTTCTGAAAGACGCTCCCGAAGAAGTGAAGGCGAAGGTCGTTGCGGAATTGACCGAGACCTTTGCCCGGCACATGGGGCCGGATGGCGTCACCTTCCCCGCCCATTGCTGGGTGGTAACGGGAAGGGCCTAAGCCAGATCGCCCAGCACGTCGATGCGGTCTTCGTCGAGTTCGGGGGCATCATGGCGCGTCAGGGGATCGTCGAAGGCTGACAGCTTGATCGGATTGCCCGGCATTTCGATGCGGCCGATTACAGGGTCATCCGTTGTGATGATCATGTTGCGGGCGCGGATTTGCGGGTCCTGCATCACATCGCGGATGTTGTTGATGGGACCGCAGGGCACGCCCGCCGCATCAATGCGCTTGATCCATTCGGCTTTGGTGCGGGTTGCCAGCAAGTGGTTTAATTCGGCCGTCAACTGCGTGACGTGCGTGACACGCGCCTCGTTGGTGGCAAAGCGCGGGTCATCCTTCAGTTGCTGGGCATGCAGCGCCTTGGCCAAAGCGGCAAAGAGCGCGTCATTGCCCGCTGCGATCACCAGATGCCCATCGCTCGCGTGAAAGACGCCAAAGGGGGCGATTGAGCCATGCCGGTCGCCCAATGGACCCGGCGACTGGCCGGTCGCCACGAATTGCGCAATCGCGTTTTCCAGAATGGCCACCTGGCAATCGAGCATAGCGACATCAACCTTCTGCGCCTCGCCCGTCATGGCGCGGTGATAGAGCGCCGATGTGATGCCAGAGGTCAGGAACAATCCCGCTGTGATGTCGCCAATTGATACGCCCACACGCGTCGGCTTGCCGCCAGGATGGCCGGTAATGCTCATCACGCCGCCCATCGCCTGCACGACCATGTCGTAGGCGGCCTTGTGCGCATAAGGCCCCGTGTGGCCGAAGCCGCTGACGGCGGCGTAGATGAGCCTGGGATAAAGGGGGTGCAGCTCGTCCCAGCCATAACCGAGTTTTTCCATCGTGCCGCCGCGGAAATTCTCGACGAGCACGTCCGCGCGCGCCAGCAGCGCCTCGAAACGGCGGCGGTCGTTTTCGTCCTTCAGGTTGAGGGCAACCGATTTCTTGCCGCGATTGACCGACATGAAATAGGCAGAGCGGTCCGACACCATGGGCAGAAAGGTGCGGCTGTCATCGCCGCCATCCGGGTTTTCGACCTTGATGACTTCTGCCCCCATGTCGGCCAGCATCATGGTTGAAAAGGGGCCAGCCAGCACGCGCGTCAGGTCGACGACAACGATGCCGTCAAGCGGACCCTTCTTCTTCGCTGTCATCACGGATCCTTTTGCCTTCGTGCAGACGCGCCAGGCGCGCCTGCTCTGCCTTTGCGGCTGATTTCTCGGCCTTGGTGCGGCCATGGGTGATGCGGTTCTGTGCCGCCTCCGCCTCTTTGGCAGATTTGCTTAGCGCTTTCTTGACACGCTTCAGATTGATGATGTCGGCCATGGTCAGGGGCTTTTTTTCGTCATCCGTTCCAGCACAAAGACACGGATGGCGCTGGAAAGCGAGCCCTTGCCCTGGCGTGACGCGTCGATGCGCGCAATCAAGGCGGGCAGGGTAACGCCGTCAGCCCCGGCGATCTCTTTCACGGCGGTCCAGAACGCATCTTCCAGCGAGATCGAGGTGCGGTGCCCCAAAATTGTGAGTGACCGCTTCTGTTCGCGGATAGAGGCCATGGCGCGTCAGCCGGGACCGATCATCTTGCCTGGATCGACCAGTGCATCGAACTCGGCATCGGTCAGGTAGCCGCCGCCGACCGTCTCCTGACGCAATGTCGTGCCGTTCTTGTGCGCGGTTTTGGCGATCCTGGCGCAATTGTCATAGCCCAGCCGCGAATTGAGTGCCGTCACCAGCATCAGCGAGCGATCCAGTGCCGCCTTGATGTTGTCTTCACGCGGCTCGATCCCCACAACGCAATGATCGGTGAAAGAGCGCGCGGCATCGGTCATCAGCCGCACGGATTGCAGGAAATTATAGGCCATCACCGGGTTGAAGACATTCAGCTCGAAATGGCCCGACGCCCCCGCCATGGTCATGGTCGCGTGATTGCCGAAAATCTGCGTGCAGACCATCGTCAATGCTTCGCACTGGGTGGGATTCACCTTGCCCGGCATGATGGAGGAGCCCGGCTCGTTTTCAGGCAGCGCGAGCTCGCCAAGGCCCGAGCGCGGTCCTGAGCCGAGGAAGCGGATGTCGTTGGCGATCTTGAAAAGCGAGGCTGCAACCGTGTTGATCGCGCCGTGGCTCATCACCATGGCGTCGTGGGCGGCCAGCGCCTCGAACTTGTTGGGCGCGGTCGTGAAGGCAAGGCCGGTGATCGCGGCGATACGCTTTGCCACGCCCTCGGCAAATCCCACGGGCGCATTGAGGCCGGTACCGACTGCGGTGCCGCCTTGCGCCAGCTCCATCAGCATCGGCAGCGTCATCTCAATGCGCTTGATGCCGTTGGCGACTTGCTGGGCATAGCCGGAAAATTCCTGACCCAGCGTCAGGGGCGTTGCGTCCTGTGTGTGGGTGCGGCCGATCTTGATGATGTGGCCCCAGGCCTTCGCCTTTGCGTCCAACGCCGCGTGAAGATGTTTCAGCGCAGGCACAAGGTCGTGGACGACTTGTTCCGCCGCCGCAATATGCATGGCAGTGGGGTAGGTATCGTTGGACGACTGGCTCATGTTGACGTGGTCGTTGGGATGCACGGGCTTTTTTGCGCCCATGGTGCCGCCCAGCATTTCGATCGCGCGGTTCGAGATCACCTCGTTGGCATTCATGTTCGACTGGGTGCCGGAGCCTGTCTGCCAGACCACCAGCGGAAAATGATCGTCGAGCCTGCCGTCGATCACCTCCTGCGCCGCCTTGACGATGGTCTCGGCCAGCTTGGCATCGAGACGGCCGAGGCTTGCGTTCGTCTCGGCAGCGGCGCGCTTGATGATGCCCAATGCGCGCACGACCGGCTTTGGCTGGCGTTCCCAGCCGATCCTGAAATTGCCGATGGAGCGCTGCGTCTGTGCGCCCCAATAGCGCGAGGCGTCAACCTCGATGGGGCCAAAGGTGTCGGTCTCGGTGCGGGTCTTTGCCATGGGGAGAGCCTTTTGCGGTACCGCACCTTGCGGAGCGGCGGCGCCATTCTTCTTCCTGAAAAAGGGTAAGCGCATGGGCGCCTGTCCGGGGGCGGGCCGTGAATCGGATCGGAGCTATTTCTTGCGGAAAGCGTCGAGGCTGACAACTTCGCCGGGAGCGGCGGGTTTTGCGTCCGTGGCATCCGGGGTAGCGCCGTCCTTGGCATCGGCCTTGACGTCCGCGTCCTTTGGGGTGGGGCGGGCGGGTCGGGCGGCATCGAACTTTGTGGTTTCCTTTGCTCCCCCCTCGACCGGCGATTTGATTGATGATTTTGCCGCCGGTTCCGACTTGCCTGTTTGGGGCGCGACACCGCTGCCGCCAAGACCCGCGCGGAACTGCAGTCCGAACTTCACGCTCGGATCGAAGAAGGATTTGACCGCCGTCCAGGGCACGACCAGCGTTTCGGGCATTTTCGAAAAAGTGAGAGTCACTTCAAAGCCTTCGTCCGATGTCTTGAGACCCCAGAACTGGTGCTGAAGCACAATTGTCATCTCGTCGGGGAAGCGGTCACGCAAGACGTCCGACAGCGTGACGCCCGGCGCCGGGGTTTCGAAAGTGATGTAGAAATGGTGGTCGCTGGGCAGGCCTTGCGCGATGACCCGCTCCAGCGCCAGGCGCACGACGCCGCGCATGGCCGTCTGGGCCAAAGCCTCGTAATTCATCCAGTCCTTGGCCACGCGGTACCCCTTCCCAACCCCATCCAGCTGGTCGATGGGCAAGCCTAGCGGGCTTGCCCGATTCGTCAAACAAGGGTGCCAAGGGCTTCCGGCGCAAAGGGTTTTGCGTCTGCCATATGGCCGGTGCGGACGCGTTCCACCCAATCGGGATTGACGAGGAGCGCCCGGCCCACGGCCACGAGGTCGAAATCGCCGCGCTCAAACATCCCGATCAGGCGGTCGAGACTGGCAGGCGCTGCCTTGTCGCCGGCAAAGGTCGCGATGAATTCCTGGTTCAGGCCGACCGAGCCGACCGTGATGGTCGGCGTCCCCGAGATTTTCTTCACCCAGCCCGCAAGGTTCAGGTCGGAACCGGTTTCCGGGAATTCCGGCTCCCAGAAGCGGCGGGTAGAGCAGTGATAGATGTCAACGCCTGCTGCTGTCAGGGGGGCCAGGAACGCCTCCATCTCCTTCGGGCTGTGGACCAGGCGGGCGGTATAGTCCTGCTGCTTCCACTGCGACCAGCGCAGGATGACCGGAAAGTCCGGCCCCACTTCGCGGCGGATCCCCTTGATGATCTCAACGGCAAAGCGCGTGCGCTTGAGCATGTCGCCGCCCCAGGCGTCGGTGCGCTGGTTCGTGCCCTCCCAGAAGAACTGGTCGATAATGTAGCCATGGGCGCCATGGACCTCGACCCCGTCAAAGCCGAGGCGCTTGGCATGGCCCGCACTGCGCGCATAGCCAGCGATCACATCGGCGATTTCGGCATCCGTCATCGGCTGGGTGACAATCTTGCCCGGCTTGAAGAGGCCAGAGGGGCCGACGCCCATCAATTCGGGATGCGGTCCCGTTCCCGCCCGGCGCATCAGCCCGACATGCCAGAGCTGCGGCATGATCTTGCCGCCCGCCTTCTTCACTTCGGCCAGCACATTCGCCCAGCCCTTGAGGGCTGCTTCGCCATGGAAGTTGGGCACTTTCGCATCGTTGAGGGCAACCGGATGATCGACCGCCGTGCCCTCGGTGAGGATGAGGGCGACACCGTTTTCGGCGCGGCGGCGGTAATAGGCCGCGACATCGGCCCCCGGCACGTTGTCGGGCGAGAACGAGCGCGTCATCGGCGCCATGACGAAGCGGTTGGCAAGGGCAAGGCCCTTGTGGGTGAAGGGCGCAAAGAGTCCGGCCGCGTCACGCGGCTTCTGGTCTTCCATTGTGGTCATTCCGTGGGGAGAGGAAAATGGCAATTCCCCATCATCGCCGCACGGCCCGCATGGTGCAAGCATTAGCCCCCATGCTTGTCAGCGCCGGGGCGGCGTGGCACGTCAAGGGTCATGACGCTTCCCGATACGCCCGAACCGGCGGCGCGCCCGCGCCTTTTGCACGTTTTCCGGCACCGCAATTACCGGCTGTTTTTCACCGGCCAGATCTTCTCGCTGATGGGCGACTGGATGCAGACCATTGGCCAGGCATGGCTGGTTTACCGGCTGACCGGCTCGACCCTTGACCTTGGCCTCATCGCCTTCCTGCAGCAGGGGCAGGTGCTTTTCTTCGCGGCCATCGGCGGCACGCTGGCCGACCGTTTTGACCGGCGCAAGCTCATCCTTCTCGCGCAGATCGTGTTCATGGTGCTGGCGGCGATCCTGACCGTGCTCACCTACACCGGGGCCATCGAAGTATGGCATGTGGCGGTGCTTGCCTTCGCCAAGGGCATGTTCAATGCGATTGAAATTCCCACACGCCAGTCGTTTACGGTCGAGATGGTCAGTCGCGCCGATTTGCAGAATGCGATTGCGCTCAACTCCATCATGTTCAATGCCGGGCGCATCGTGGGGCCGGCCGTCGCGGGCCTTGTGATCGCAGCCTTTGGCGAGGTGTGGTGCTTTGCTGCGAACACCGTGAGCTATGGCGCGGTGATCGCGAGCCTTCTCCTCATCCGCGTGGCGCCTGCGGCCAACCGCGCGGCGCGGCGCCATCCCTGGACCGAATTGAAAGAGGGTTTTGTCTATGTGCGCGATCACCGGGTCATCCGTCTGGCACTGATTGCGCTGGCGGTGTCGAGCTTTGCGGGCGGGCCCTATCTTACCCTGATGCCGGTCTTTGCCAGCGAGGTTTTGGGCGAAAGCTCGCGCGAATACGGGTTCCTGATGACGGCGGTGGGCGCGGGCGCACTTCTGGGCGCTGTCGCCATGAGCATGCTCTCGGTCAAGCGGCTCGCGCATGCGCCCGTGTGGGCTGCCTGTCTCTTTGGCGCCGGCCTGATCGGGCTCTCCTTTGCGGCAAGCTTTGAGGTGGCGCTCTGCGTGATCCCGCCCATGGCCTTCATGCTGATGCTGCAGGGCTCAGCCACCAACGCGATCATTCAGCATGCGGTCGCTGACCACATGCGCGGCCGCGTGATGGCCTATTACACGATGGCGTTCCTCGGCATGATCCCGCTCGGCTCGCTCTTTGCGGGATTTGTGGCGGACGAGATCGGTGTGCCGCTGACCTATCGCATCGGCGGGGCGATTGTGCTTTGCGCGGGGGCGCTGGGATGGGTAGTGAAGAGGCGGTGAGGGGCGTGGCGGCGTTGCCTCGAGAGATGTACACTTCACATTATTAGTTGCACGGAGGATTCAAGTGGCATTTCGTGAAGAGCACGAAGGGGCAATTCGGCGAGTTCAAATTGAGCTTGGGAATGTCACCGCAATCAACATCGATAGCGTAGTTCGAGAAACTGATCTCGGACTAAGCAACTCTTTCATCAGTTTGCGCGGTCCCCTATCGGTCACCTACGCCGTAGCTTCCGACTTGCGGAACTCGAATGTACTTCTGACTCTAGGGCTAGACGCGCTCGAGAAATTGTTCGTTGCGGCTGGGCAGTTGAGACGAGCGATTGGTGAAGTCGCAGGCTATACGCCAGAGGCTGACCACGGTCGCAACCGTCGCGATCAAGTGGAACGAGATTTCTTCGTCAAATATCAGGCATTCGTTGATCTGTCTTCCAGATTCTATTCGCTAGAGTTAGGAATCCGGTTTCGGCCAGACACCGTCGCACAGAAGATTGAAGCGCGCTTGGACACATTCAGGCCCGAGATTCAGAATCTGATTGGCGAAGCAAAGCGGCTCAAGGAAGGGTGTGATGCGGCGCTTGACTCGTTCCGCCAAGCTTCTGCCGAATCGGGTGTCTTGACTCAGTCCGCTCACTTCAAATCTGAAGCAGTCTTTCACAAGAGTGAGGCAGACAAGTGGTGGTGGGCGGTCTGGGCCATTAGCGGGCTACTCATTGCGTATGGGGGCGTGATTCTTGTGCTTGCGTGGTTCACAATTCCTGCAATGGAGAACCTAGTCGGTACGATTCAGTTCTTGATTGCAAAAGTCCTGATCTTCTTTGTCTTAGCGTCAGCATATTACTTTTCGATTAGGAACTACAACGCTCATCGGCACTCTTGGGTTCAGAATCGACATCGCGACGCAGCAGTTCGGACATTTCAAGCATTTGCAGATGCAACGAAGTCGGCTGAAGCGAGAGACATCATCCTGCAATACGCCTCGGCTTGTATCTATATGCCGCAAGAATCTGGATTCATAAAATCAGATAATGGATCTAGCGTAAAGTCTATTGGCGACCTTCTGCCAACGATACAGCGTGTCGCGGGCACATCGCACCAATCGACAAGTTGACGAAGAACCACCGGCTAGCACGCAAAGGAATCTCCATGCACCCCGCGATAGAGGGGTGCGCAGAGTCTCGGCGATGCTCTCTACTTCACCCGCCCGGTTTGGCGTTGATCGCCTTGGCGGCTTCGATCGCGCAATCATAGGGCAGGTCGAGCTCCATGCAGAAGTCCGGCCATTTGCCCGAGCGTTGCCAATATTCGGCCAGTCCGGTTGCCTCGAAAATCTTCCAGATCCGCAAATCCCGGCGCATCGGCGCCAATTCGTGCGCAAACAACACGTTTGTCATCGCGCGACTAAATGGGAAAGCAGTCGGAACGACTTCAAAATTCACAGGAGCGTCGGCATAGCCGCGCTCAATGAAGAGCGTCTCGGCGACAGCATACGCGCCGTCCACATCCTTGAGGGAAACAAGATTGATGATGCGCTGAAGCGCATCGGCCTGGCCATGGATGGGCTGCGCAATCAAATCGGCGCGGATGGTTTCCAATGCCGCGGTGTCATTGGCAGCAACTGCCTCAAATACAGCGAGAAACTCCTTCAGGCTTTCTGACTGCGTGATCGTGCGCTGCGCCTCCGGCGGAAGCAGCGCAACGGCCGCTTGCGCCTTGGCAAGTGCGGCGCGTGCTTCCGGGATGTCTCCGTCGGCCAGATAGGCGCCCGAGATGCCAAACCAGTTGGTGGCAGAGAGCGGTTCGCGCGCCGATTGTTCGGTGACAAACCGCTCAACAGCTGCCATCTGCCGCGCGTCGAGCAGAAACTGGAAATAGCGCGAGCCCTTCAGCCCTGACAGCGGGTCGAGATCATAGGCGCGCTTGGCCAGTTGCAGCGCTTCCGAATTGCGCCCGGTTTCGGCATATCCGAAGGTGGCGACAAGATGCATCACGTCGCTGTCGCCCGGTTCAAGTTCCAGCGCCTTGAATGTCGTGGCCAGTCGTTCGGAGAGGGTGGCGTCAGGATCAAAGCGTGCGACCACCACATGGGGTTCACCAAGGCCCGGATCAAGCGCGATGGCACGCCGGGCGGCTTCACGCGCCTTCTCGATCAGCGCCAGTTGTTCCTCACCCACGGCCCAATTCTGCCGTTGCGCATAGGCGCTGGCAAGCGCTGACCACGCGCGTGCAAAATTCGGCGAGATGCGTACGGCATCTTCCAGAAGCGACGTTGCCTCGGTTGGCTGACTGGAGGCGATAATCTCCGTGGAGGAGCGTCCGCTGCCATTGCGCCACGCATCGCGGCCGCGCAGATAGGCGTCGAAGGCGGCCGTGTCGATGGTCACGCCCTGGCGCAGGGATTCCGGTGCCACCACGCGAAGCGCAAATGCCACCCGCAAGGCAATCTCGTTCTGCACGGAAAGCGCATCCGACACCGGGCGGTCAAACACCTCGGTCCAAATGGTCTCGCCGGTTGCCACATAGGTAAGTTCTGTCGTGATCCGCATCGTGTCGCCCTCGCGGCGGATCGTGCCGTTGAGGATATGCGTTGCGTTCAGCGCGACGGCGATTTCCTGCAGGCTGCGGCCAGAATCGCGGAAGCTGAAGCTTGATGTGCGCGAGACCACGCGCAGACCCTCGATGCGCGACAGCGTGTACTGGATCTCCTCGCTGACGCCGTCGGCGAAATACTGCAGGTCGCGGCTGGCGGACCGGTCCTCGAACGGCAGCACCGCGACCAGCGGCTGCTGTGGCTGGGTTATCTCGGCGGTCGGCGCGCCCGTGTCGCCGATGATGCCGGAGAGCCAGAGGAAGAGCGCAATCACCAATGCGCCTGCAGCAGCGGCATAGGCAGGCCAATAGGCCTTCCACGCGTTTTCCTGGGGTGGGCGCGACACGCTGACACCGGGCGGCGCCAGCACAAAGGCCTCGATGCTCTCGCGCATCTTGTTGAGGGTGATCCGACCGACAGGATGGAACGTTGTGCCGCCGCCATCGCGCACTTGTGTGCGTACGACTTCACTCACAAGCGCGGTGCCGGGGGAGGCCGCCTGTTCCAGCCGGGCTGCAACATTGACGCCGTGGCCAAGCAGGTCGCCGTTCTCAAGTACCGTCACTTCGCCCAGATGCAGGCCGATGCGCAAAGTCGGCAGCCGATCACCGGCATGGAGCAGGGCCATCGCCGCCACCGCACCCGCACTGGCGGACGGGAACTCGATCATCACGCCGTCGCCTGAGGTATTGAAGATGCGGCCGCCCTGGGCCTCGGCAATCTCACCGGCCACGCGGCGCAATTCGGCCACGCCACGGGCGGCAGCGGCGTCGTCATGGGATGAGGCATGACTGAAGCCAGCGATGTCGATGGCAAGGATGGTCGCCAGCCTGCGCTGATGCGCCGGCTTTTCCTCGCTCGTGCCGCTGCCCTCGCTCATGGATTCCCCTGTGGTTCTTCCATGTTTACCAGTTGTTCCGCCGCCTGTCAGTGAAGCTCCGGTCACATTTGTGAACTCCCCGTGATTATTGGAAGGGGGAGGATAATTGAAAGGGGCCCGGCGCGAACCGGACCCCCTTATTAGGGCAGGCGGGAGGACTGTTTCTTACGAGCAGCCGCTGGTGCCACCGCATGTATCGCATTTGAGGCAGGTGCCGTTGCGGACCAGGGTGAAGTTGCCGCAGGAGCCGCAGGCATCACCCTCATAGCCCTTCACGCGGGCCTCGAAGGATTTGCGCATGTAATCCTCGCGCTTGGCCTTCTTGGGGTCGGGACGTTTGGGGTCAGCAAGGGCCGGTTCAGGTGCGCGCGCGAGTGTGCGCTCCAGCGTTTCGACGGCACGGGCGACAGGATTGGCCGATTTCTCAAGACGCGCCTGCGCCTCCTCGACCGCCTCCTCGAAGGCCATGTCATCGTCATCTTCGTCTTCTGCCGGCATCCGTTCGATCACGGAGACGCGCGAGACCGTTTCCTCGGCCTGAAGCTGCGTGCGCAGTTCCGCCAGTGCCGCCTCGACATCGAGTTTCACGGCTGCGCCGCCTTCGACGACAACGAGGTTCTGGAACTGCGCGCCGCGCACAAGGCCCGACGAGACGAACTTCTCGACCCGGCGGCCGGGCGTGCGCACGGTATCGCCATCACCGCCACCAATGCCGTCGCCGGCATCCTTGGGCACGACATGGGCAAGGTCGTGACGCGAGAGATACGAGACCGCCAGTTCGCGGAAAATGTAATCGAGCACGCTGGTCGCGTTCTTGATCGAGTCATTGCCCTGCACGATGCCTGACGGCTCGAAGCGGGTGAAAGTGAAGGCCTCGACAAACTCTTCCAGCGGCACGCCGTATTGCAGACCGATGGAAATCGCGATGGCGAAATTGTTCATCAGGCTGCGGAAAGCGGCGCCTTCCTTGTGCATGTCGATGAAGATCTCGCCGATGCGTCCGTCGTCGTACTCGCCGGTGCGCAGATAGACCTTGTGGCCGCCGACAACGGCTTTCTGGGTATAGCCCTTGCGGCGGTCGGGCAGGCGGTCGCGCGCGGCGGCTTCGCGCACCCGCTCGATCACGCGCTCGACAATGCGCTCGGTGACGACTTGCGTGCGCACGGCAGCAGGCTGGCTTGCCGCAACCGCGGCGATGGCGTCTTCGGCGTCCTCGCCATCCTCCACGCCCAGCACCTGGGCCGAGAGCGGCTGCGAGAGTTTGGAGCCGTCGCGGTAAAGCGCGTTCGCCTTGAGGGCCAGGCGCCAGGACAGCATGTAGGCCTCGCCGCATTCATCAACTGTCGCGTGGTTCGGCATGTTGATGGTCTTGGAGATGGCGCCCGAGATGAACGGCTGGGCTGCGGCCATCATGTGGATGTGGCTTGTCACCGACAGATAGCGCTTGCCGGTGCGGCCGCACGGATTGGCGCAATCAAAGACAGGCAGGTGCTCGTCCTTCAGCTGCGGCGCGCCTTCAAGGGTCATGGCGCCGCAAACCCAGAGATTGGCTGCCTCGATCTCGTCCTTCGTAAAGCCGAGTGCGGAAAGCAGGTCGAAGTTCATGTCGTCAAGCTTGGCCAAGGGAATGCCCAACGTCTTCACGCAGAAATCGTCACCCAGCGTGAAGCGGTTGAAGACGAAGCGGATGTCAAAGGCAGAGGCAAGCGCTGCTTCGACAGCGGCAATCTCCTTATCGCCAAAGCCCTTGGCCTTGAGGGCCGTGTGTCCGAGCGCATTTGCCCCTTTGAGGGTGCCGCGGCCCACCGCGTATTTGATGATGGCCTCGATCTGCTCTTCGCCATAGCCCAACGTTGAGAGCGCCTCGGGAACCGCCTGGTTGATGATCTTGAAGTAGCCGCCGCCAGCCAGCTTCTTGAACTTCACCAGTGCGAAGTCCGGTTCGATGCCGGTCGTGTCGCAATCCATCACAAGGCCGATCGTGCCGGTCGGTGCGATCACGGTTGCCTGCGCATTGCGGTAGCCGAAGGTCGCGCCGAGTTCGAGCGCCTTGTCCCAGGCGCGCTTTGCGGCGTCCGCAAGGCCGGGCATGTTCACATCGCTGTCCTTCAGCGCCACCGGCGTCTGGGACAGGGCCTCATAGCCTTCCGTCTCGCCATAGGCGGCGCGGCGGTGGTTGCGGATGACGCGCAGCATGTGCTCGCGGTTTTTGCCATAGCCGGGGAAGGGGCCAAGCTCGGCCGCCATCTCGGCGGAAGTCGCATAGGACACGCCCGTCATGACGGCTGTGAGGGCGGCGCAGATGCCGCGTCCCGCGTCACTGTCATAGGGAATGCCCGATGCCATCAGGAGGCCGCCGATATTGGCGTAGCCCAGGCCCAGCGTGCGGTACTCGTAGGAGAGCAGCGCGATCTCGCGGCTCGGGAACTGCGCCATCGTGACCGAGATTTCGAGCACGATGGTCCACAGGCGGCAGGCATGCTCATAGGCTTCGATGTCAACGATGGTACGGCCATCCGCGTCCTGCTTGCGGAAAGTCATCAGGTTCATCGAGGCAAGATTGCAGGCTGTGTCGTCCAGGAACATGTATTCCGAGCACGGGTTCGATGCCCGGATTGGCCCTGAGGCAGGGCAGGTGTGCCAGTCATTGATGGTCGTGTGGAACTGGATGCCCGGATCGGCGCAGGCCCATGCGGCATAGGAAATCTTGTTCCAGAGGTCACGCGCGTTGATCGTCTTGTGGACCTTGCGGGTACCGTCTCTTGACGTGCGGCGGTGGAGGTTCCACTCGCCATCCGCCTCGACCGCATCCAGGAACGCGTCATTGACGCGTACCGAATTGTTCGAGTTCTGGCCCGAGACGGTGAGGTAGGCGTCCGAATCCCAGTCAGTGTCATAGGTGCGGAAGTCGATGGACTTGAAGCCCTGCTTGGCAAACTGGATGACGCGCTGGATGTAATTGTCCGGCACCATCGCGCGGCGCGCGGCCAGGACTTCGGCCTTGAGGGCGGGGTTCTTTTTCGGGTCGAAGCAATCGTCGCCAGAGCCTGCGCAATTGATGCAGGCCTTCATGATGGCGGTCAGGTGTTTCTGCGCAATCTTGGAGCCGGTGACGAGGGCTGCAACCTTCTGCTCCTCGATCACCTTCCAGTCGATGAAATCCTCGATATCGGGATGGTCCACATCCACGACGACCATCTTGGCCGCGCGGCGCGTCGTGCCGCCCGACTTGATGGCGCCGGCTGCCCGGTCGCCGATCTTGAGGAAGGACATGAGGCCCGACGACTTGCCGCCGCCCGACAAAGGCTCGTTCTCGCCGCGGAGGTCCGAGAAGTTGGAGCCGGTGCCCGAACCATATTTGAAGAGACGCGCCTCGCGGACCCAGAGGTCCATGATGCCGCCCTCGTTCACGAGGTCGTCGCGCACACCCTGGATGAAGCAGGCATGCGGCTGCGGGTGTTCGTAGGAGCTCTTCGAAGCCACAAGCTCGCCCGACTTGAAATCCACATAGAAATGGCCCTGGCCGGGGCCATCAATGCCATAGGCCCAGTGGAGACCCGTGTTGAACCATTGCGGCGAGTTGGGGGCTGCCATCTGCATGGCCAGCATGTAGCGGTGCTCGTCGAAGAAGGCGCGCGCGTCTTCCTCGGTGTCAAAATAGCCGCCCTTCCAGCCCCAGTAGGTCCAGGTGCCGGCCAGGCGGTCAAAGACCTGACGGGCGGAGATTTCGCCGCCGAAGCGCTCTTTCTCCGGCAGGCCCGCCAAAGCGGTCTCATCCGGCATGCTGCGCCACAGCCATGACGGCACGTTGTTCTCCTCGAACTTGCGCAGCACGCGGGCAACGCCGGCGCGCCGGAAGTATTTCTGCGCAAGAACGTCAGAGGCGACCTGACTCCAATGGGCAGGCACTTCGATCCCTTCCTGACGGAAGACGATCGATCCATCCGGATTGCGGATCTCGCTGGTGATGAGGTGAAAGTCGATGCCCGCATAGGCATCCTTGGTGGATTCGGTGAAATGACGGCGGATACGCATCGCTTGCCCCTTGCAGCCCTTTTGGCAGCCCTTTTTTGAGTGACTCGTCCCTTGCGGCTGGGTTCGGGTGCTGCGCGTGTTTCCCCGCGCAAGCCCCCCGGATCCACCCGTGGGCGTCATCGATTTTTTTTTGGTCCCCCGGCCCTGGCGCGCGGCAATGCCGGGCGTTTTCAGCCGTCCCCTCAGTGCCGCTTCGCCCCTTGTCCAACCCGGTTTGCCCGGGCCCCACCCACGCGGAACAGGTTCGTTGTCGTCACTTCAGGTCACGAAACTGAAACAGGGATTGGGGCGGCCCGCAACAGATTTTGTGTTACCAAAACGGGGCGACGCTAGATGTAGTGGCTGTGGAAAAGATCGAAAAGCCAAGCCATGAAAGGCGATTGCGGTGCCTTTCTGCACTGCACGATGGAACTGAAAATATTTTTCGCGGAAACGGTTGCCCCGGGCCGTCAATTCTGCCTTCCGGATGCGCTTGCAGAAACGTGCGCGAGTTGCGGTTCCGAAACAATCCAACTCTTCTTGAATGGCCTGCCCGACATCCTTATGCATGACCCGCCGACGCGCGGTTTGCACCGCCGGGCTTCCTGAAACGCCGGGAAATCCCCTCCGGGGAATCACGGGATCATGCAATACCCGTTGCCCAAGTTCACGGATGGACAGACACGTGTCGTCAACAGGATCAGCAACTGGCGTGACAGCGCGACGGCTAGCCGCGCTTGATGTCTATGTGCTGGAAGACAACGCGCAAACGCGCCGCCTGATCTGCACGGTCCTGCGTACGCTGGGTGTCGGCAATGTGCGCGAGTCGGGTGAAGGCAATCTGGCGCTTGCCGAAATCCGCCAGAAAGTTCCCGACATCATCTTCTCGGACTGGGAAATGCAGCCGATGGGCGGCGCCGAATTTGTGCGCACGCTGCGGCACGAATCGCGGGGTGACGCGGCCAAGACGCCCGTGATCGTGCTCTCTGCGCACACCAGCCTTGTCGTCATCAAGGAAGCTTTGGACGCGGGGGCCAACCAGTTCCTGGCCAAGCCCGTGGTGCCCGGCAAGCTGCTTGAGCGCATCGCGTTCGTTCTCAACGACCGCCGCCAACTCGTTCTGAAAGACGGGCATTATGTCTTTGCCGCGCCCGCTTCCGCTGCTGGCGACGCGGTGCCAACGGTCAGAGGGATCGGAAAGGAAGCCTGGGAAGTCGACTAGTATGCCGCCTTTACCCCCGGGGCATGCACTGGCATATTCGCGCCATGTTTCGGCGGACCTGCCGATCCCGAAAAATCCAGTCATCATGGGACGTTGAATGCGCACCTTCAGCCAGCTTTTCACATGGTGGAACGGCACCACAATTTCGACCCGCATCGGCACATGGCTGAAGGGCGAGAAGGTGGGCGAGGACATTCACGGCAACCGCTATTACCGCAACCGCTCCAGCGGTCGCCGCTGGGTGCAGTACAAGGGCTATGCCGAGCCTTCGAGCGTGCCGGCGGAATGGCATGGCTGGCTGCACCATACGCTGGAGAAGCCGCCAACCGAAGCGCCTCTGCCGGTGCAGGCCTGGGAAAAGGACGGCGCTCCCAACATGACGGGCACGCCCTACGCCTGGCGCCCCAAGGGCAGCCTCTATCGTGATGGCAAGCGGGACGCGGCCACGGGCGACTATGAACCCTGGCAGCCGGGGAAACCCGGCGACCAGACAAAGGTGCCATGATGGGGGCGCCATAATGGGCAATTCCTTCGTTGAAACCATTGTGGGCGCGCTCGTCATCGCGGCGGCGGCCTTGTTTGTTTTCTATGCCCGCGCGACCGTGAGTGCGGGCGACGGCGGCGGCTATGAGCTGGTAGCCAAATTCGACCGGGTGGACGGCGTTACCTCGGGATCGGATGTGCGGATGAAGGGGATCAAGATCGGCACTGTGACCACGCTAGATCTCGACCAGACGCGCTACATGGCGGTCGCGCGCCTTTCCATCACTGCGGGCGTCATGATCCCGACCGACAGCTCGGTCAAGATTACGTCCGACGGTCTTCTGGGCGGCGCCTATCTTTCGGTCGATCCGGGCGGTGATGATACGATGCTGGCCGATGGCGGCGAGATCGTGAACACCCAGGGCTCGATTGACCTGATCGGTCTCATCAGCAAGGCCGTGTTCAGCGCGGGCAGCAGCAGCGAGGATGGCGCGGCAACCTCCCCCTGAAGCCGCCTTGGATGGCCGACCGCTTAACCATGAGGGCAAAAGAGGGCGTCGCCGAGAGGCCACTTCCGTTGCGAAACTTGTTCCGGCGGCTTGCCCTGTCTTGCCTTTGCCCCAATTGCATGCGGATTTGTGCGCCATGAAACGGATCGCCCTTCTTGCCCTTGCCGCTGCCGGACTTGCCGCATTCTTTGCGTCGGCGACCTTGCGCGCAGAAGACAGCTCGGTTGCAACGCTCACGCTGGCGCCGCAGCCGCTGGACCATGTCGGCACGATGGAAGACGCCGTGCGAGATGCGCAGGGTGTGCGCCGCATGGCGATCCTGGGCGGCATGGAGAAAATCACCGGGCGCACGACCGACATGAATGCGCCCATCGGTGTCGCCATCCGCTACTCCAAGCTCACCATCGTGCCGCAGATGTGCTACACGCGCGCGCCCGAAGAGACGCCTGAGACGAGCGTCTTCCTTGATATCTATGAAGAGACACCCGGCCTCAATGAGGAGGGCGAGATTGACGGCGACGCACCCGTGCAGACGCGGCGCATCTTCTCGGGCTGGATGTTTGCTTCAAGCCCTGCGCTCAACGCGCTGGAGCATCCCGTGCTCGATGTCTGGGTGCTGGGTTGCGAGATCGACGATCCCAACGCTGTGGTGGCGGCAGAGCCCGAAGTCGAACTTCCGGAAATCATTCCCCAGCCCAAGCCGCCCGGCGATGACGATGGCACGGGCGCTGTTCTCGACTGATCCTGATCACGCAAACAGGGCGTCGCGCGCCAGCGCATCCGTAAGCGCTGCCTGATAGGCCTCATTGCTGATCTCGATCGCGCCGAATTGGGCCAGATGCGGCGTCAGGAACTGCGTGTCGAGCAGCATGAAGCCGCCCGACTTCAACCGCTCAACGAGATGGACAAGCGCGAATTTGCTCGCATCGCGGACGCGCGAGAACATGCTCTCGCCAAAGAATGCCCCGCCCAGCGACACGCCATAGAGCCCGCCGACAAGCATGTCCTCCTGCCACACTTCCACGCTGTGGGCATGACCCATCGCATGGAGTTCGCCATAGAGCGCAAGTATCTCGTCATTGATCCATGTATCGGGATGGTCCGGTCGCGGCTCCGCACAGGCGCGCATGACGTCGCCAAAGACCGTGTTGATGCGGATTGAGGTCGTACCCAAGTCCAGCGCCTTGCGCATCGCGCGGGCAAGCCGCCTTGGCACATGGAATGCCGCCAAGGGAATGATCCCGCGCCATTCGGGCCGGTACCAATTCAGCTCGGCGGAATCGCGCGATGGCGCCATCGGAAAAGCGCCGGCCGCATAGGCGGAAAGGAGCGTGCGCGCGTCGATGCGGCTCACGCGTCCTTGGCCGTCCTTGCCAGGAACGCTTCCAGCCAGTGGATGTGATAGTCACCGTTCTGGAAATCAGGTTCGGCCATCAGGCGCTGGAAGAGGGGAATGATCGTCTCCACGCCGTCCACCACGAATTCGTCGAGCGCGCGCTTCAGGCGCATCAGGCATTCGTTGCGGTTGCGGCCGTGGACGATCAGCTTGCCGATCATGCTGTCGTAGTAAGGCGGGATGCGGTAACCGGCATAGGCTGCCGAATCGACGCGGATGCCCAGCCCGCCAGGCACATGGTAATCCTTGATGAGGCCGGGCGAGGGGCGGAACGTCACCGGATTTTCCGCATTGATGCGGCACTCGATGGCATGGCCGGAGAAGGTGATCTCCTCCTGCGTGAAGCTCAAGGGCGCACCATTGGCGATGCGGATCTGCTCACGCACAAGATCAAGGCCGGTGACAGCCTCGGTCACGGGATGCTCGACCTGCAGGCGGGTGTTCATCTCGATGAAATAGAACTCGCCGTTCTCGAACAGGAACTCGACCGTGCCGACGCCAAGATAGCCGAGCTTCTTCAGGCCGTCGGTCACGACCTTGCCGATCTTCATCCGCTGGTCGGCATTGAGGGCGGGCGAGGGTGCTTCCTCCAGCACTTTCTGGTGGCGGCGCTGCAGCGAGCAATCGCGCTCGCCCAGATGGACGACATTGCCCTGCATGTCGGCAATCACCTGGATTTCGATGTGGCGCGGCTGCTCGAGATATTTCTCGATATAGACCGTGTCGTCGCCGAACGCCGCCTTGGCTTCAGCGCGCGCGGTCGAGATCGCGCTCATCAGATCATCCGCCGTGCGGGCAACCTTCATGCCGCGGCCACCGCCGCCTGCTGCTGCCTTGATGAGCACGGGAAAGCCGATGCGGGCTGCGATCGCGGGCGCGTCACTGTCATTGACCGCGCCGTCGGAACCGGGAACGACCGGGATGCCGATCGAGATGGCGGCCTTCTTGGCCTCCACCTTGTCACCCATCAGGCGGATGTGGTCGGGCGTCGGGCCGATGAAGACGATGTTGTGGTCGGCCACGATCTGCGCAAAGCGCGCATTCTCGGAAAGGAACCCGTAGCCCGGATGGATCGCATTTGCGCCCGTGATCTCGCAGGCGGCGATCAGCGAGGGAATGTTGAGATAGCTGTCCTTGGCCGGTGGCGGCCCGATGCAGACGCTTTCATCGGCCATGCGCACATGCATGGCGTTGGCGTCGGCAGTTGAATGGACGGCGACGGTTGCAATGCCCATCTCGCGGCAGGCGCGCAGGATGCGCATGGCGATTTCGCCACGATTGGCAATGAGGACCTTGTCAAACATGGGACCGCTTTTCCTTCCGGCCCATCATTCGATGACCATCAGCACCTGGCCGTATTCGACCGGTGAGGCATCGGCGACAAGGATCTGGGTCACCTTGCCCGCGCGCGGGGCGGGCAGGGGGTTCATCGTCTTCATTGCTTCGATGATGAGGAGCGTCTGCCCCTCTTTCACCGTGGCGCCCAATGTCACGAAGGGCGGATCGCCGGGTTTGGGCGACACATAGACGGTCCCGACCATCGGTGACGTCACCGCGCCGGGGTGCTTGGCGGGATCGGCGGGTGCAACAGGCGCTGGTGCTGCGACGGCTTCGCTGCGCATCGGCGCAGCAGCGGGCTGGGGACCGGCGACAGCATAGGAAACTGGGGCTGCCGACAACTGGCGCGATACCCGCACGCGCATGCCCGCCTGCTCGACTTCGATCTCGGTCAGGTCGGTTGCGTTGAGAAGTTCAGCCAGATCGCGGATGAGGGTGCGATCCACCTCCTGCGACCGGCGGGGGGCGTCGGCTTTGGAGGATTTCCTGTCAAACGGTTTCATGCGCTCTCGCTCCGGCTGGCGGACAGCGCGGCCATGGCATCAACCGCCATGACATAGCCCAGCGCCCCGAAACCCACGATGACGCCGTCTGCGGCTGCCGATACGTAGGAGTGATGGCGGAAAGCTTCGCGCTTGTGAATGTTGCTCAAATGGACTTCGACCACCGGCAATTCGCTGGCCTTGAGGGCGTCAAGGATGGCGATCGACGTGTGGCTGTAGGCTGCAGCATTGATGATGATCCCGGACGCCTTGTCGCGCGCCTCAAGAATCCACTCGACGATTTCTCCTTCGCGGGCGGTCTGCCGGAAGTCGATCCCGAGGCCCAATTCCCTGGCGCGGGCCTTGACCATTTTCTCGATGTCCTTGAGCGTCACGCGGCCATAGATGTGCGGCTCGCGCTTACCCAGAAGGTTGAGTGTTGGCCCGTTAAGGACAAAAACCGGTTTCGACTTCATCTGCCCAGCTTCATCTGCCCAGCTTGACCTGGCCAGCCATGGAGAAGGCCCAGCCGCAAGGCCGGGATTGGCCCTAGAATGGCCCTAGATTGGCCCGGAGCGGGCCTGATCCCCAAGGGAAGGCACGCCCGGAAGATAGGCCGTTATAGACGCCTTGGCCCCGCCTGCAACTCCAAAGGCGGACTTGACTTAACGCCGGGGCCATGGCCGTTGCCCGGCACGGGATTCCAGAATGGGTTTCCGGAACGGGGTCGGCCTTTTCGGGGATGGCAATGCACCTGACCATCAATGGCGAATTGCAGGCATTCGAGGCGCCCATGACCGTGGCGGCCCTGCTTTCCCGTCTGGCAATTGACCGCCGCAAGGTAGCGGTCGAGCGCAATCTCGCTCTCGTGCAGCGGGGATCGTTTGATACAGTCCTGCTCGAAGATGGCGACCGGATCGAGATCGTCGCCTTCATCGGCGGCGGAATGTGAGGATGGATGTGACTGAGGACAGCTGGACTGTTGCCGGACGCAATTTCCGCTCGCGCCTCATCATCGGCACCGGCAAGTACAAATCCTATGCGGAGAACGCTGCGGCGCTGGAAGCCTCCGGCGCCGAGATCGTGACTGTCGCGGTGCGGCGAGTGAACCTGTCAGATGCGGACCAGCCCAAGCTTACCGATTTCATCGACCCGAAGCGCTATACCTACCTTCCCAACACCGCGGGTTGCTACACGGCGGAGGAAGCGATCCGCACCCTTCGCCTTGCGCGTGAGGCAGGCGGCTGGACGCTGGTGAAGCTCGAAGTGCTGGCCGACCGCAAAACGCTTTATCCCGACATGATCGAGACCATCCGCTCGACAGCGCTTCTCACCAAGGAAGGCTTCGAGGTCATGGTCTATTGCACCGATGATCCCCTGATGGCGCGGCGTTGCGAAGAAGCGGGCGCAGTTGCAGTGATGCCGCTTGCGGCACCCATCGGCTCGGGGCTTGGCATCCAGAACCCGATCAATATCCGGCTGATTGTCGAGCAGGCCAAGGTGCCTGTGCTGGTTGATGCAGGCGTCGGCACAGCGTCCGACGCTGCCATCGCGATGGAACTTGGGTGCGATGGTGTCCTGATGAATACGGCGATTGCCGAAGCGCGCGATCCGGTGCTGATGGCGTCCGCCATGCGCCATGCGGTCATCGCGGGACGCGAGGCCTATCGTGCCGGCCGCATGAAGAAGAAGATGTATGCTGATCCTTCCAGTCCGCTGGCGGGTCTGATCTGAGGCGTTCGCGTGTGAAACAATACGACTACGACCGCATTTCGAAGATCGTGTTCCAGATCTCGCTGGCTTGCGTCTTTGCGGGCGCATTCTTCGCGCTGGGCGCATGGATGGTTGCAACCAGGCCTGTGCCCTATTTCTGGATGCGCGAGATGTGGCGCGCGATCCAGGAAACGGTTTCGCCGGAAGACATCGCCCGCATCGATGTATTTGACGCGCCGGAGGGGGCGGTCGAGACGCCGCGGCTTTCGCCTGGCAGCCCCGTTACCGGTCCCTGCATGGCGATTGTGGCGCGGCGCGGCACGCGTCACGGCATTTTCTGGATTGACGGGACGGGTGCGATTGTCGCCAGCATCGATGCGGGTGATGAGTTTGCCGGGCTTTCGCTTGATGGACTTGACTGGAAATCAGAAGGGGTCAGTGAACGCCGCCAAGCCATCTGGCACGGTTTTGACCTCGTGGATGACGGCGGCGATGAGGGGGTGATCCTCGCGATCAGCGGGATGTCGACACCCTATGGCATCGGTCTGGTGCGGATGGGGTCTGATGGTTCGGTACGCTGGGCGCGCGGGATCGGTGCGCACCATACGGTGATGCGGCGCGACGACGGCAATTTTGTTGTCACGACCATGCACCTGCGCATGGAACCCGACCCCGATTTTCCGAATTTCACGCCGCCCTTCATGGAAGACGAGATTTCCATCGTCGCGCCTGATGGCACCGAGCTTGACCGCTTCTCGCTGATGTCGGCACTGGCCCACTCGCAATATCGCGGGTTCCTGTCAGCGAATTTTGACCTGCCGACAACAGTTGCGACGCGCGATCCGTTCCACACCAACAAGGCGTCGCCGCTTTCGGCGTCGCTTGCGCCTTTGTTTCCGATGTTCGCGCCGGATGACCTTCTGGTTTCCATCCGGCATCTCAATGCGGTTTTCGTGATTGATCCGGCCACGCGTGCGGTCAAACGCGCCTACGCGGGGCCATTTGTGCGCCAGCATGCGCCCGTGTGGGGGGCGGATGGCCGCATCTATGTCTTCTCGAACCAGTCGGGCGCCAGGAATTTTTCGGCCAGCGAAATTTTGGCGCTTGATCCCGCCAGCGGCGATGTCGTGTGGCGCTGGACGGGCGACGGCCAGGAACCTTTTTTCAGCGAGTATCGCGGTGATCTTGATTGGGTGCGGCCCGGCGTCCTTCTGGTTGCCGAGACGAACCGTGGCCGCGTCTTCATGCTGGATGTCGCAACCGGCGAAGTCATCGGGGATTTCCGGAACATCTATCGCGATGACGAAGGCGTGCTGAAGACCGGCGCCGTGATGAATGCGCGCATGGCCGTCTGTCCGGAGACGGCACGATGAGCCAGATATTCTCCCGGCTGGTGCTGGCCTTCGGGTTCGCGCTTCTCCTGGCGACGCCGGCCCATGCCTATCTTGGCCCTGCATTGCTGGGTGCAGTCTTCGGTCCTGTCTTCGCGGTGATCGGCGGCGTGTTGATGCTGGTCGTCGGCCTTTTCTGGTATCCGGTGCGCCGCATCCTGGCGCGTCGCCGGGCGCGGCGGGAAGGCGAGCAGCCTCCAAGCAATGATGCGCCACCGGATGGACCATGAGCAGGATCTCCTTCTGGGAGAACATGCTGACGGCGGGGCCGGAGAAGCTTCCCGGCGTCTTTTTCGCGCTTGCCGATCTTGAAGATCGCCTGCAGGCCAAGCGGCTTTCTGCCATTGCCGCACCTGCACCCATCTATGTCAGCGGGCTTGCGCGGGCGGGCACGACAGCTCTCATCCACATGCTGGGGCGGCATCCTGCCATCGGCACACATGTTGCGGCGGATTTTCCGGGCATCTTCACGCCCATCTGGTGGAACCGGCTCTTGCCGCGCGTGGCACGGCTTGATGCGCCACCAGCCGAGCGCGTGCATGGCGACGGCATTCTGGTTGACGCGCAAAGTCCCGAAGCGGTGGAAGAGGTTCTCTGGCTTGCCGCGCGCGGGCAGTACGACGCGGCCTTCGCGCAAACCCTGCGCCATCACCAGAAGAAGATTTTGCTGCTGCGCCAGCGCACGCGCTATGCCGCCAAAGCCAACGGACATCTGGGGCGTCTTGCTGATGTGCTGCGGATGATGCCGGATGCGCGGATCATCATCCCCGTGCGCCATCCGGTGGCGCATGTCGCATCCCTGGTGCGCCAGCACGCGCATTTCAGCGCCATCCAGAAGAAGGACGCCCGCGCGCGCAAGGCGATGCGCAGGCTCGGTCACTTCGAATTCGGACTGGACCGCAAGCCCGGCTTTTGCGGCAATGCGGAGACGGCGAGGCAAGTGGCGGCAGCCTTTGCGTCGGGCGATGACGCAACGGGCTATGCGCTGCAATGGCAGGGCGCCTATGGTGCCGTCATGCGGCTTCGCGCCGGGGACAGGCGCATTGCCGATGCAACTCATCTCGTGCGCCACGAGGACATGACGGCATCACCGGCGGAGACCCTTCTGCGAATTCTGGAATTTGTGGGACTTGAACCCCCGTCCGGCTTTGTTGCCAGCGAGGCGTCACGCCTTGCGGGTCACACGGCCAGCGCGCCGCCGTTGGGGGCAAAGGAAGCGGCCCGCGTTCTTGCGCTTACGGCGGAAACGCGGGCGCTTGCCGGTTACGGCGTGGGCTGAGTGGTGCCGGCGCGTACATCCGCCACAGCGGCCTGAAGGCCTTCCAGCGGCACATAGCCGGGCAGCAACAGGTCGCCGAGGATGAAGGTGGGCGTGCCGCCGATGCCGATGGCTTCACCCAGCGCGCGCACCTTGGCCATGCGTTCGGCCACCAGCGGGCTCTGTACATCCTGCTTCAGACGCTCGACATCAAGGCCGACTTCGGCCGCGATGTTGAGCACCAGCGTCTCGTTCAGCTTCTCGTCGGAGGCCAGCAGGGCTTCGTGGAAGGCGAGGTATTTCTCGCCACCCTGCGCCAGAGCCGCCATCGCGTAGTTGGCGGCGATGACCGACTGGTCGCCCAGCACCGGATATTCCTTCAGGACAATGCGCACATTCGGGTCGGCTTCGACCAATTTCAGGATTTCCCCGCGCGCGCGGCGGCAATAGGGGCAGTTGTAGTCAAAGAACTCGACGATTGTGACGTCGCCATCGGGATTGCCCAGCACATGCGAAAAGCCGTCGTTGAGCAGTTGGTCGCGATTTTCACTGATCGCTGCCTGCGCCTGTGCCAGACGCGCGGAATCACGCCGCGCCTCAAGCACATCCATGGCTTCCAGGATCAGCTCGGGATTTTCCAGGAGATACTCGCGCACGATCTGCTCGACCTGCTCGCGTGTCATCTGCTCGCCTTCGGCTGCCGCTTCGTTGCGCCCGCTCGCAAAAAGGAAAGCACCCACGGCCAGCACGGCGGCAAGGCCGATGGCCATCATCTGCAGCGGATGGGCCGCAAGTTTCCTGAGAATGTTCATTTCAGTCCCCGTATTCCGGCAATAGGAAATGTCTCAACCGCCACCGGGTCCGCCGCCGCGGTCCTGCATGGCATTGGTCACGATGGCAATGATGTCGTCGCAGCGTTGCCATGCAGATGTGCCCTGCGTCAACCGCTGGCGCGCGCGCATCGCAAACTGGAGCGCGCCGGGCAGGTTGCCGATCGCATAGTCGCGCTCGGCCGAGGCAAGGTCAGCCATTCCCTGGTCGCCCTGACGCGCATAGACGAGCGCCAGCTGGAACCAGGCAAAAGCATTCTCGTTGTCGTCGCGCAGGGCGGCTTCCAGCACCGTGCGGGCGCGGCCATTATAGTCCGGGTTCTCTGCCGCGATCAGGGCAGAGGCAAGATTGACCTGGAGCAAGGGTGCGTCGGGCATGAGCCGCACAGACTCGCCATAGGACGAAATCGCCAGTGCGGAGTCACCGCGCTCCATCGCAATCTGGCCCTTCAATTCATGGAAGAAGGGATTGTCGGGAAACTCGGCAATCAGGCTGTTGACTTCAACAAGCGCGCGATCGAATTGCGGCTCGCGGAACCATGCGACAGCGCGTGCATAGCGCGCCGGCGCGCTTTGATCGGACAAGGGGTAGTTGCGCAGTGTTACATCCGGGCGATCAACAAAGCCGCGGATTTTCGCGCGGATCAGGTCATAGCGGAGCTGTTCCTCCGGCGTTGTCTCGCGCCCGAAATGGATGCTTGCCTCTGCGCGCTCGCGCATCGCATTGATGCGGTCGCGTGACAAAGGGTGCGAGCGCACATAGGGATCCTGACGGCGGAAGCTCAGGACTTCCTGGTCGGAAAAGCGCTCGAAGACGGCAAGCATGCCCTTGGCCGACTGACCCGTTGCCTCAAGATAGGTGACGCCCGCCTGATCGGCTGCTGATTCCTGGGTGCGGCTGTATTGCAGGAAGGCGCGCTGGGCGAGTTGCTGTGAGCCAAGGATCAGGCCCATGCCGGCATCCGGTGCGCCGAGGGCAATGGCTGCAATACCCGCCAGCAACGTGATGAGCACCGGCACCGACGCGCTTTCCATCGCGCTGCCCGTGCGCGAGATGTGGCCGCCCGCGATGTGGCCGGTCTCGTGCGCCATGATGCCGATGAGCTGGTTGGGATCCTCCAGCTCCATGATGATGCCGGTGTGAATGTACATGCTCTGTCCATTCGTCACGAAGGCATTGATGCTGGGATCATTGATGATGAAAAGTTGCACCGCCTTGGGATCAAGCCCGGCAGCAGCAAACAAGGGGTCACCATAGTCGCGCAGAACGATCTCAAGTTCGGTGTCGCGGATGAGCGAAACCGCCCTGGCGGCAGTGGCATGGAAGAACAGGGCAAGCGCCGCAACGAGACCGGTCAGAAAACCGGTCATGCGCCGCGCGGGACTGGGCGAAAATGCGAGGTGGCGATTCACGAATGGCTCCGCAACTGGCCCGAAGACGGGCGTGTCTTGCTCGAACTTGGCGCTGCCCCCGCCATCACGCCTGCGACCGGGCGCACGTGGACATGCGGACACCCGATGGCAGCGCGATACCGCACCTTGGTCGTGAAGCTAGAAGCAGGGCTTGAAGGCGTCAATCGATTGCCTGTCGGGTTGATTTACCATGAACAAGGTTTCACGGCCCCGAAGGGCGTGTGTCATCTCCCGGGCACTGCCATGCCAGTATCAATGTTTGCCCGCTCCACATGGCGGGTCTTGGTCGGGATATTGTCGTGATTGAGGCAGCAGAAACGGGAAGGGGCCGCCGTATTTGAACGGCAGCCCCCTATCATTTCCGTCTGAACGCTTATGCGTCGGCCAGATCACGGCCCCTTTTGCCACCAGCCCTGGCGCGCGGGGCGTTGGGGCTCCGGGGGCACAGCGACGGGCGCCGGGCTGACGGCAGGTTCGTGCTTTGGTTCGGGCTGGACTTGCCGCGCTGTCTGAACCTGGGGCTCCGTCACCGCAACCGGTTCTGCAACAGGTTCAGATTCGCGCGGCACTTCCCTGGCGCGGACGCGCGCAGGGGTTGCCTCGACCAGGGCGGGAAGATGCGGCTCCGGCTGGGGCACATGTGCGGATTCAGGTGCTGCTTCCGGTGCAGGCTCGGCATCGGTTCCCGTGCGTCCAAAGCCGAACAATGATTTCAGGAGTGAACGCGCCGAACGGGGCTTGGGCGGATCGGCGGCGATGACCGCCGGGATCTGCTCATCCGCGATTTGGGGCAGCGGCGGCAGTTTGGATGTCGGCATGCCATCGACTGACTCCAGATCATCCGCAAACGTCGCATCACTGCCCGCCGCCTCATTGCCTGCCATGGTCTGGAAGTCACGCCCGCCATCACGACGGTTGCGGCGGCCACCCCGGCGTCCGCGACGGCGGCGACGGTTGCGATCATCGGCGCCCTGTCCGCGATCCGCACCGTTGTCGTGCTCGATGCGCAAACCCTCACTATAGGTTCCGGTGTCGCCTTCCTGCGCCGTATCAATCAGGTCAAGGCTGGTTGAGACTTCGGCATCCATCCGCGCGTGATCGACAAGGGCGAGCGGATCGGACGCATCAAAGGCTGCACCGGCAGAAGCTTGCGGTTGCGGGCGGGCCTTGTCGTGGCCACGATCGCCACGTTCATCGTCGCGACCGCCACGGCGGCGACGGCGGCGATTGCGGCCACCGCGCGCATCGTTGCGGTTGTCGCCACGGCCCTCTGGTCTGCCCTCAGGGCGACCCTCAGGACGACCTTCGCCACGAGCTTCCGGACGACGGTCACGACCCTTCGCCACGGTTTCACCCTCCGCCGCGTCATCATCGTGATGGCGGGCGATCTCGTCGGGCCGTTCATCTTCGCCGGAGAAGGGTTCGTCGTCACCCGACTGCGCTTCGGCTTCAAGGGCGGCATCGACATCCGCCATATGCTGCGCCTGGGCGGCGGCAAGGCCGGTATCGGGCCGGCGGGCGCGGTAGCCCGCAGGTGTGCCCGCTTCGATCTCGTGCTCGGCACCGAAGAGTTCCGTGTCGGCCTGGACAAAAATCGGGAAGCCGCAGCGGTCCTCGATCTGCATCAGCTCAAGCCGCTTGTGGTTGAGGATGTAGATCGCGACTTCGGTCGGAACGCTCAGCGTCACGCCACGCTCGCGGCCAAGCGACATGTCGTCCTCGATGGCGCGCAGCGCGCGCAGGGCGAGGCTTTCGACCGAGCGGATGAGGCCGGTGCCGCTGCAATGCGGGCAGGCAACAGTTGAACCCTCGACCACACCGGGACGCAGGCGCTGGCGCGACATTTCCAGAAGGCCGAAAGGCGAAATGCGGCCCACCTGGATGCGCGCGCGGTCATTGCGCAGGGCATCCTTCAGGCGCTTTTCGACGGACCGGTTGTTGCGGCCTTCCTCCATGTCGATGAAGTCGATGACGATGAGGCCTGCAAGGTCGCGCAGACGGACCTGGCGTGCGGCTTCTTCGGCGGCTTCAAGGTTGGTGCGGACGGCGGTGTCTTCGATATTGTGCTCGCGCGTGGAGCGGCCCGAGTTCACGTCGATGGCAACCAGCGCTTCGGTCTGGTTGATGACGATGTAACCGCCCGACTTCAACTGCACCTTGGGATTGAACATCGAGTCAAGCTGGGACTCGATGCGGAAAGCCTGGAACAGCGAAGGCGAAGCGTCATAGCGCTTCACCAGATCGATCTGGCTCGGCATCAGCATGCGCATGAAGGCGCGTGCCTCGCGGTAGCCGTCCTCGCCTTCGACCAGGACCTCGTCAATGTCCTTCGACACGAGATCGCGGATCGAGCGCTTGATGAGGTTGCCTTCCTCGTAAACGAGGGCAGGGGCAGCTGAACGGAAAGTGAGATCGCGCACGCTGTCCCACAGGCGCATCAGATATTCATAGTCGCGCCGGATTTCCTGCTTGGTGCGCGAAGCACCAGCCGTGCGGATGATGAGGCCCATGCCCTCGGGCATGTCGAGCTCGGAGGCCGCTTCCTTCAGGCGCTTGCGGTCGCCGGGGCTGCTGATCTTGCGCGAAATCCCTCCGCCGCGACCGCTATTGGGCATCAGCACGCAGTAACGGCCGGCCAGCGACAGATAGGTGGTGAGTGCTGCGCCCTTGGTGCCGCGCTCTTCCTTGACGACCTGGACGAGCAGTATCTGGCGCTTCTTGATGACTTCCTGGATCTTGTAGTTGCGCGAGAAGCGGGCCTGACGCGCGCGCGGCTCCTCATCATCCTCGTCGTCATCATCGTCGGCGCCTTCGCCCTCGCTGACCGTCTCGGCCACGACTGGTTCGACATCGACTTCGATCAACTCACCGGCCGGAGCATCATCTGATGCCTCGGGCGCGTCTTCGCCGTGATAGGTGCCGGTCGTGTCGGGTGCCCCATCACCAGTCTCGTCATGCGCGGAGGCAATACCTTCAACATCGGTTTCGCTCACCTGCCCGACATAGGAGGCAGGCGGTGCCGCTTCATCGGCAGCGTGGCCATTGACGGTCTCGGGGGTTGCCTGCGCGTCGTCCTCATCGCGGCGGCGACGGGCATCGCGTTCCTCGGCGGCCTTGAGCGCCTGACGGTCCGCAACCGGAATCTGGTAATAGTCCGGGTGGATTTCGCTGAAGGCCAGGAAGCCATGGCGGTTGCCGCCATACTCCACAAAACACGCCTGCAGCGACGGCTCAACGCGCGTCACCTTGGCGAGGAATATATTGCCCTTGAGCGGTTTGCGGGCGGCAGACTCGAAATCAAACTCGTCGATCCGGTTGCCAGCGGCCACCACGACCCGGGTTTCTTCCGGGTGGGTGGCGTCGATCAACATCTTCTTCGGCATTGAAAACTCCTCTGAGCGCCAGCCCTATGGCGGCCAGGCGCCCGGCGGTATTTGCCGGGCCGGCCGGGACATTGGCGGCTGCTCGTGATGTCGGGATGGTTGCGGGGGCGGGGGGCGCGCGATCATCGCGCGCGCCGCCGGAATGGAACGGGGCAAAACCCGCCGTGCCTCCGGCAGCCCTTATCAGGGCACCAGAGCCGGTCAGAGAGTTTTGCACGTCGAAAGGCATCTGCTCCTCCCGGCCTTTCCGGATGCGCAGCGCAAAGCGCTGCCAAGGGGGAAGGGCGGAATCGGTGAGGCTGCGGCCGAATGAAGGACCAAGACCCCTTACTCGAAGGGCGGCGGCACAATCATCCAAAACGAGGGCTTGCAGAATCGCCAGACCTCACGCAGCAGAACATTCATACATGTCCCTTGGTTAAGGCCGCAACTGCAAATCCTGATCAATCGCATCGGGGTTTGGTCATCTTCTGGCCGAAAAACGCGGGATAAGCTATGGAAATGGTTAATGCTTCGGTTTGGTGAGCCCGTGACGCAGCGTCTGTTCGCGATTGCTGTTCGATTTGTGCTTGGGCTTTCCGGGCTGGTTGCCAGTATTGGGCTGGCCCATGCCGAGACGGTTGCGACCGGCACAAGGCTTGGTCAACACCCCGACCGCACGCGCTTTGTGGTCGATCTTTCAGAGCCGGTTGAGTACCGGATTTTTGCGCTGGCCGACCCCTATCGCATTGTCATCGAATTGCCGGCGATCACCTGGCTCGTGCCACGCGAGGGGGCGATATCGGGACGCGGCGTCGTCCAGGCCTATCGCTATGGGCAATTCAGCGCCGAACGCTCCCGCGTCGTTCTTGATCTTGGCGAACCGGCCGAGATCGTCACCCATTTCATCCTTCCGGCAGAGGCAGGCAGCGGCGTGCGCCTTGTGCTCGATCTCAAGCCATCCACGCGCGAGACATTCCTTGCCGGCGCCGGTTGGCCTTCTGATCTTCTGCCTGCACCGCCTGTCGTCACCGACGTGCCGGTGACGGGCCAGATCGGCGAAGGTGACGATCAGCTCGTCATCGTGATTGATCCCGGCCATGGCGGCGTTGATCCCGGCGCCACCGGCACGGGCGGTCTTGTCGAGAAGGACGTCGTGCTGGCAATGGCCATTGCCCTGCGCGATGCGCTGGCGGCCGATGGACGGTTCGAGATCATCATGACGCGCGACGACGACCGGTTCCTCACTTTGCAGGAGCGGGTCAATATCGCGCGCGCGGCGCGGGCTGATCTCTTCATCTCGCTTCATGCCGATTCCGTGCGGCGCGGCCAGGTCCGGGGCGCGTCCATCTACACCCTGTCGGATGAGGCGATGGACAGCGAGGCCGCAGCGCTTGCGCAAAGCGAGAATGCCGCCGATGTGATTGCGGGTGTCGAAATCCCTGCCAATGCCGACGAAGTATCGGGCATTCTCATTGATCTCGCCCAGCGTCAGACAAAGAATCTCTCGGTCAGCTTTGCCCAGATGGCGATTGGCGAACTGGGGCAGGCGACGGCACTGCTGACCGATCCGCATCGCTTTGCCGGGTTCCGCGTCCTGACCGCGCCTGATGTGCCCTCGGTTCTCCTCGAACTCGGGTTCCTCTCCAATACCGATGACGAGCAGTCGCTCCAGTCGCCGGAATGGCAGGCCCGGGTGGCTGATGCCCTCGGCCGGGCAGCGGCCACATGGTTCGAGCGCAAGGCTGCCCTCGATATGGGTGCTGGCGGGAGCGAGTAGGGGTAGTGTGGCCCGTTAACAACGTTCAAAACTGTTCCCGCCCGGGGCTGAACGAGCTGGGGACTTGGCCGGGAAAAGGCCATATTCAGGCGGCGGAATACGGCGTGCGGGCTGGCAGCAGGCTGCGGTCGTGGCGATAAGTGCGGGGCGCAATGAAGAAGTTTCTCAAAATCCTCAAATGGGCAGGGATCAGCCTCGGTGGGCTGCTGCTCGTGGGCACGATCGGCGTCACGATCTTCCTTTGGGACCTATCGGGTGACCTGCCGGATACGGCCTTCCTCGCGTCCTATGAGCCGCCCGTCACCACCCGCGTGCATGCGGGCGACGGTCGTCTGATCGCGGAGTTTGCTGAGGAACGGCGCCTCTTCGTACCTATCGCCAGCATTCCGGTGCGGGTGAAGGGCGCGTTCCTGTCAGCGGAGGACAAGAACTTCTACGTCCATCCGGGCATTGACCCCCTCGGCATTGCGCGTGCGCTTTTCGACAATCTCTGGAACCAATTTCAGGGCACGGGCAAGCGGCCGGAAGGCGCTTCGACCATCACCCAGCAGGTTGCCAAAAACTTCTTCCTGACGAACGAAGTCTCGTACACCCGCAAGATCCAGGAGATGCTGCTCGCGTTCCGGATCGAGGGCACCTATTCCAAGGACAAGATCCTTGAGCTTTATCTCAACGAGATTTTCCTCGGCCAGAATTCCTACGGTGTCGCGGCGGCGGCGCTTGTGTATTTCGACAAGTCGCTGGACGAGCTGACGATCGCGGAAGCCGCCTATCTTGCTGCCTTGCCCAAGGCACCGTCGAACTATCATCCCGTGCGCCAGCGTGAAGCCGCGCTCGAGCGCCGCAACTGGGTGATCGGCCAGATGGCCGAGAACGGCTACATCACCGACGAAGAGGCCGAGGCCGCCAAGGCCGATGATCTGGTGGTGACGTTCCGCCCCCTGGGTGCGCAGTTCCAGGATGCCCAGTATTTCGCGGAGGAAGTCCGCCGCACGATCATCCAGCGCTATGGCGTCGAGAGCCTTGATCGCGGCGGGTTGCAGGTCCGCTCGACCATCGACCCGGAAATGCAGGCCTTCGCTATCAAGGCGTTCCGGGACGGCATCCAGGCCTATGACCGCCGCCATGGCTGGCGCGGGCCGGTCGTGCGTATCGAGCTTGGCGAAGGTTGGCAGCAGCGGCTGGAAGCGCTGCCGCGCCTCTATGACCTTGAAACCTGGAAGCTTGCGGTTGTCACCGAAGTCCCGGCCGGCAAAGGCGCAGTGAAGATCGCCTTTGCCGACAATACGGGCGGCGAAATCCCTTGGGAGTATCTCAGCTGGGCGCGGCCCTTCGTGACGGACCGCTCGACCGGTGCTGCGCCGTCGAAGTCAGCCGACGTGCTGGCGCCGGGTGACGTGATCTATGTGGAAGCCGAGAAGGCGCACGAAGGCGCGGAAGGCCGCCGCGACACGTATGAATTGCGTCAGGTGCCTGCCGTCAATGGCGGCATGATCGCGATTGATCCCCATTCAGGCCGCGTCCTTGCGCTGGTCGGCGGCTTCAGTTTCTTCGACAGCGTGTTCAATCGCGCGACCCAGGCGATGCGCCAGACAGGTTCGTCGTTCAAGCCGTTCGTCTATGCGACTGCGCTCGACAATGGCTATACGCCGTCGTCGCTCGTGCTCGATGGTCCCTTTGTCTATGACCAGGGCCCCGGCCTTCCGTTGTGGCGGCCGCAGAACTATTCCGGCGATTTCATGGGGCTCATCACGCTCCGCACCGGCCTTGAGAAATCGCGCAACCTCATCACCGTGCGGCTGGCCCATGCGGTCGGCATGGACAAGATCGCCGATCTTTCCGTGCGCGCGGGCATTGTCGATCACATGGACCCGATGCTGTCATTCGCACTGGGTGCCGCCGAAACAACCCTGATGCGGCTCACCGCCGCCTATTCGATCTTTACCAATGGCGGGCGTCGCGTGACACCCACGCTGATCGACCGCATTCAGGACCGGTATGGCCGCACCATCTATCGCCATGACGACCGCGCTTGTGAGGGTTGTGCCCAGGATGGCTGGCACGGTCAGGAGGAACCGTTCCTGCCACGGCTCGGTGTCGAGACATTCGACGAGCGCACGTCATTCCAGGTCGTCTCGATCCTTGAAGGTGTTGTCCAGCGCGGCACGGCAACGGTAGTGAAAGCTGTCGGCATCCCGCTGGCCGGCAAGACCGGCACGACCAACGACGAGAAAGACGCGTGGTTCATCGGCTTCTCGCCGGACCTTGTGGTGGGCGTTTATGTCGGGTTCGACCAGCCGCGTCCCATGGGTCGCGGCGAGACGGGCGGTCATGTGGCTGCACCGATTTTCAGGGACTTCATGATGGCCTGGAACGACGGCAGGCCCGGCATTCCCTTCCGCATCCCGCCGGGTGTCGTGATGATGCGGGTCAATGTCCGCTCCGGCCAGTTGACCTCGGCGGATGATCCTGGCGCGATCCTTGAGCCCTTCAAGCCTGGCACCAATCCCAACACCACGGTCGCGCTGACCGGCGGCTCGGAAGGGTCGGGCGAGCCGGAGGAAGGTGCGCCGGTCGGCGACGGCGACGTGGGTACCGGCACGGGCGGTCTCTACTGAGGCTTCCCTGCTGCGGCAACTTTGGCTAGAAGACGCGTCCCTTGGACCCGTTGACCGGATGATTTGAACATGCGCGCCGAAACCCAGGCAGTCGCAAGCGACGTGAAAAAGTCGCTTGATCTGCTGAGGAGGCATCTTTGACTGGGATACTGCCCAGCGACGCCTCGCCGAACTGAATGCCAAAGCCGAAGACCCTTCCATCTGGAACCGGCCTGCCGAAGCCCAGAAGGTGATGCGCGAGCGCACCCGGCTGGAAGAAGCGGTCTCGGGGCTGGGCGCGCTTCAGCGCGACTATGATGATGCCGTCGGTCTCATCGAGCTTGCCGAAGCCGAAAACGACGCCGATATGGTTGCGGACGCCGAAGCCCAACTCAAGAATCTGCGGGACCGCGCCACCGAACAGGAAATGAAGTCTTTGCTGTCGGGCGAGGCCGATGCCAACGACGCCTATCTCGAAATCAACGCGGGCGCGGGCGGCACGGAATCGCAGGACTGGGCGCAGATGCTCTTGCGCATGTACACGCGCTGGGCCGAGCGCGCCGGCCACAAGGTCGAGGTGATCGGCATTTCTGACGGCGAGCAGGCGGGCATCCGCTCGGCAACCATTCTGGTCAAGGGCGAGAATGCCTATGGCTGGCTCAAGACCGAAACCGGCGTGCATCGCCTTGTGCGCATTTCACCGTTCGATTCCAACGCGCGGCGCCACACCAGCTTTTCCAGCGTCTGGGTCTATCCGGTGATCGACGACTCGATCGAGGTCGATGTCAGCGAAAAGGACGTGCGTATCGATGTCTATCGCGCCAGCGGCGCGGGCGGCCAGCACGTCAACAAGACAGAATCCGCCGTGCGCATTACGCACATCGCGACCGGCATCGTCGTTGCCTGCCAGAACGACCGCTCGCAGCACAAGAACCGGGCAACTGCATGGAACATGCTGCGCGCGCGGCTCTATGAGCACGAGCTGAAAAAGCGCGAGGCTGCTGCCGACGCGCTGAACGCCCAGAAAACGGATATCGGCTGGGGGCACCAGATCCGCTCCTACGTGCTGCAGCCCTATCAGCTGGTGAAGGACTTGCGCACGGGCGTCACCTCGACCAGTCCGCGCGACGTGCTGGACGGCGAACTTGATGCCTTCATGCAGGCGTCACTCGCCCAGCGCCTCAAGGGCACGAGCGATGCGGTTGTCGATGATCTGGACTGAAAAGAAACGCCGCCCCGCGTGAAGCGGGACGGCGTCCGCACCCCATTTGTGCGTTGAACTTACGTGGCGGGCTTTGCGGCCGGCGTCATCGCGGCGGCGGCAGGCTTGGCACCGCCAAGGCCATCCGTCGTCATGATGCTTGCCATCGCACCGCTGCCGTTGGGCATCGGTGCAAAGGCGGGACGCGGTGCGGTTGCTGCCGCACCTGCAACAGAAGCGGCGCCCGCAGCCTTTTCGCTGAGCGGATCGCCCGAATGGCGGCAATTGCCCTCGAAGAACGCGCCGGACTCAACCGACAACGCCTCGTGCAGGATATTGCCTTCCACATGGCATGTGCTGGCAAGCTGGACCTTGCGGGCGCGAATGCCGCCCATCACCTTGCCGCGTACGATGACATCCTCGGCGACGATTTCGCCATGAACATACGCCTTCTCGCCGATGGTGAGGGAGGCGCTGCGGATGTCACCTTCAACCTTGCCGTCCACCTGCATGTCACCCGTCGAAACGAGTGTGCCGGAGACGACAAGGTCACCAGAAATGATCGAGGGCGCAGACCGGACCGTGCGCTGTGTCTTTTGCGCCGGGGGGGTCGGCGGTTCCACGACGTCTTTACCTCTCGAAAACATGCTGACCTGCTTTCAGAAAACTGACGGGGTTCCGGGCCTTGCCATCGTACCAAACCTCGTAATGGAGGTGTGGTCCTGTGCTCCGCCCGGTGGAGCCCAGGGTTCCAACGATCTGTCCGAATGCAATTTCCTGGCCAGCCGAAACAGCCAATGATTGCATATGTCCATAGCGCGTATGGATGCCGTTGCCGTGGTCGATCTCGACCATCAGGCCATAGGGGCCGCGCCGCTCTGCCGTGATGACACGGCCGGGCGCTGTCGCGTGGATCGGTGTCCCATATTGACCCCGGAAGTCGAGGCCGGCATGAAACGCGCTGCGCCGCGAGAACGGATCAGAACGTGTGCCAAATCCGCTCGACAGGCTTGTCCGGGCGCGCAACGGCAATGCAAGCGGCGTCGAGAGGAGCACCTCATTCGTGCGCGCCAGACGCGCCATCGAGGCGCCGAGCATGTCCATCTGCGCGTCAGCGCCTACGCCCTGGAACGGCAGGTCCGCGAGCGTAATGCCATCAGCCGGAATGAACGGGCCACCGATCTGCGTTTGCGAGAATGGAACAAGTTTGGCGACATTGACTTCGGTCGTCCCGAAGGCGCTGAGCACGCTTGTGACTTTTGCATCGATCGATGCGCGCATCGCACCGGCAAGCGACGCCTGATCGTCTTCAAGGTCCATCAAGCGGCCATCAAGGGCGGCCAGGCGCCGACCCAGATAGCTCTTGGAAGCCGCGCGCGCGAAGGCGGTACTGCGCATGGCCACGGTCGGCGCGTTGAGCTGAACGGTCGCAGAAGTGCCGCTTGTGGCCACATCGGTGCCGAATGCATCGTCCGGCAAGGCTTCCGAATGGTCTTCTTCACCGGACACGGGATTTGCGGGCGCAGGAGCCGGCATGGCTTCCGCATCCGGACTTGTGGCCGTATCCAATTCAGGGCCGCCGGTTCCGTCACTCGTGCCGCCGCCCGTGCCGCCACCGGTGCCAACCGGCGCATCCATGGCAGGCGTTGCTTCCGGCGCATCCTCTTCAGCGGGCAGGGCTTCGTGGGCGGGCTCATCATCGCCGCCACCCAGATCAAAGAGGGCAACGCGCGCGAGGCGTGCACGCACGCTTTCAAGTGTCGCGTCGGCGGCTTCGTCCTGGGCAAATGTCGTTTCAAGGTCGCGCTGACGGGCTTCGAGCGCTGCCGTCATCTGGCCAAAGCGTTCTTCGGCGAGCGTCAGCGTCGCATTCAGTTCCTCATAATCAAAACGCGCACGGGCCATATCGGCTTCGTGCGCGCTTCCAAGATCGGCAATGCGGCCTTCAAGGCTCGCCACGATCTCGCGGTGAAACACCGTCGAGACGGATGCGTAAGCGAGCCAGCCCAGCACCGCGAGCATCATGCCCGCCATGACAGATTGCTGCGTCGGCGTCAGAACAACGAACTGAACGCGACCGTGACTACGCAGATAGATTTGACGTTCCGGGAAGTGGCGGCGAAAAAACGCCCGCGCCCGGGCTTTGAGCCCTGCCTTCATCCGATGTGACCCCCAGCCTACTGGATTATCACCGCACGTGCGGCGTTCCAGCCACAATACCAACCGAAAATGCGAGATATCGCAAGGATTTGTTCCGTTCTTTATATGTTTAGGTTAATGCGCCGACGCGCGGGAATCAGCGTGTTTCCTCGCAGGCTGCGTACCAATCTTCCCGCATACCCGCCGACCCACGAGCAGCTGTATTGAACGGCTCCTTGAGACCCCCGGGATAGTAGGTCTGAACCAGCGACTGAAATGTGACGGCAGGATCAATCTGTCGTTGCAGGCATGTCGCCTCGAACCAGCGCTGGCCGGCGGCGACGTGTCCGATCTCGTCGGCGTAGATCATTTCAAGCGTCGCGGCAGAATGCGGATCACCCGCCTGCTTGAGGCCCGCGATCATGGAAGGCGTCACGTCGAGGCCGCGCGCTTCAAGCACCAACGGGGCAATGGCCAGGCGTGCGGCGAGATCATTCGACGTTGCTTCGGCGGTCCTCCACAGACCGTCATGGGCGGGCAGGTCGCCATAGGCGATGCCGTGCGCCTTCAGTCGTGCGGACAGGGCAAGAAAATGTTTGGCCTCTTCCCCACCGACGCGCAGCCAGTCTGCGGCAAACACCAAAGGCTGCGCGGCCACCACGGCATCGTGCGCAAACCTGCCGATGAGATCAAAGGCGAGATCAATCGCGTTGAACTCGATGTGGGCCAGCGCATGGAGCATGGAGGCGCGGCCCTTGTCGCTGACGAGCGAACGGCGCTTGACGCGATTGGTCGGCACGAGTTCGGGACGCGCAGGACGCGCGGGCCGCTTCGGCCAATCGGCGCACGCGACCTCATCCAGCGCGACATCAAGCCGACCTGCCGCAAAATCTGCCGCGGCATCCAGGGCCGCCTGAGCCTTGGTCTCAGGATCCGCTGCCATCAATACGGCACGACAGGCAGCGTGAACGGTTGCGTGCATCATGAGCTGCTTGCGGGATCAGAGGGCTTTGGCTGCAGCCAGCACTTCGGCGGCATGGCCCGGCACCTTCACCTTGTGCCACACCTTCTGGATGACGCCTTTGGCGTCGATCAGGAATGTTGCGCGCTCGATCCCCATATATTTGCGGCCGTACATGCTTTTCTCGACCCAGACGCCATAGGCCGCGACCATCTTGCCTTCCGCGTCCGACAGGAGGCTGACCGAGAGGTCGTGTTTTTTCCTGAATTTGTCATGCGCGGCGACGCTGTCTTTCGAGACACCGATGACCGTTGCGCCCGCCTTCTTGAAGTCCTTGGTGAGGGCTGAAAAGTCGATGGCTTCCCGCGTGCAGCCTGACGTATCGTCCTTCGGGTAGAAATAGAGGACGAGGGTCTTGCCGAGGCAGTCCTTGAGGGCGATGTTGCCGCCGCCGTCCGATGGCAGGCTGAATGACGGAGCCTTCATGCCCTCTTTTAACGCTTTCGTCATCTTGCCACTCTCCTTTTGGACCTGATCAGGCCATAGTCTGGTGTGATGCCGCAGGCTGGCCACCCCGGCTTTTCCTCCGTAGCGTGCCTGGACCTAGAGCGTGACAGAAGCGGTTGCAAGTCCACATCCTGCCTGGTGGCGCGTGTTGCGCGTTGCCGGCCATGTTGCTGCGTTCGTCGCGGCGGCGCTACTGGCGTTCCTGGTCATCCTGATGACCGGGCTGGCGTTCGGGCCGGTGTCACTTGGCCCCCTGTCGCCCTTCATCCTCAGTGCTGCCAACAGCAATCTGGGCGGCCTCTCGGTTGATGCGAATGACACGGTGCTTGCCTGGTCGGAAGCGGGCGACGGCATCGACCTGCGCTTTCTTGGCGTCACGGTGCTCGACCAGAACGGCGTGGTGCTAGCGTCCGCGCCGGAAGTCGGGTTCGATTTTTCAACTGATGCACTGCTCGACGGTGTGATCGCGCCGCGCAGCATCTCGCTGATCGGTCCCTCCGCATCGATCAGGCGCAATGCGGATGGCAGCCTGTCGGTCGGCATTGCTGCAGCTGCGCCGACCGGTGCGGCTTCGGGTTCATCGCCGGCACCGGAATCGGCAGAGGGCACGCCCGACATCATGCAGATGATGTTCGGACTGCTTCTTGCGGCACCCGATGAACGCGGCAGCCTCACCTATCTCTCCCAACTCGACATCCGCGAGGCATCCTTCACCTTCGAGGATGCGCAGAGCGGCACCGTCCTTCATGCACCGAACGGCACGCTTTCCATCCAGCGCGACGCCGATGGTGTTGCGGTTTCACTGGAGGCAAACCTCTCCCTGCCGGGCGAGACGTGGCGCGTGGTTGCGCGCGCCGACTATGTGCATGGGTCGGATGATGTGCAGGTTGAGGCGACCTTCGGTGATATCAGGCCTGCCAATCTTGCATCGGCTGGACGCCTTTTCTCGGGCTTTGAGGGGATTGACGTGCCGATCCGCGGCACGGCGTCCCTTACGCTTGATACGCATTCGAACCTTACGAGCGCGGCGCTCTTTCTCATCGCGGGTGCAGGGCGCATCGACCGGCCTGACATCATTCCTGAGCCGGTCGCCTTTGACGCCGCCGAGGCAGCCCTCATGTTCGACCGTGCGTCGAGCCAGATCATGCTGTCGGGCCTGACGCTTCGCGCGGGTGGCAGCAGCGCAAGTTTCTCAGGCAGCCTTGACATCGCACGCCGTGAGGATGGCAGCTTTGCCGCCTTCGGCTTTGATGTCGTCGCCGAGCCGGCAACGATCAGCGCAGAGGGTTTCTACGATACGCCGCTTGCGATTGATCGCGCGGCCCTTCGCGGCACGTGGACGCCCGATACGCGCAGCATTGTTCTCGACATGGCCAGCCTTCGCGCCGGCACGCTTGAGCTTGCCCTCAGCGGCGCGATTGCGTTTACCGATGCAGGGCCGGACGTGCAGCTGACCGGCAATCTCTCGCGGCTGCCCATCAGCGACATGGTGGCCGCTTGGCCGGTCGGGGTGGGTGAGGGTGCACGCAGCTGGCTTGCCGAGAACGTATTCGCCGGAACGATCAATGGCGGCACGCTCAAAGTCGCATTGACACCCGACATGTATGCGATGGAACGCCTGCCCGATGCGGCCTTCAGTTTCGAGTTCGGGTATTCCGGCCTCGAGGCCAATTTCATCGAAGGCCTGACCCATCTGTCAGACGCTGCGGGATCATCACGCGTGGCGGGTGACGTGTTTGACGTTTCCATTGCATCGGGGAATGTCGGGCCGCTGGTGGTCGCGTCCGGCAGCATGCATGTCGATGATCTGGTGACGCGCGGCGCGCCGGCAAACTTCAAGGCAAACATCACAGGCCGCACGGCGGATGTGATTGCGCTCATCGACATGCCGCCCCTTGGCTATGCCTCCCGCTATGGCATCGCGCCTGAGACGGTTGCGGGTAATGCCGACCTTACCTTCGATGTGGTCGTGCCCCTGCTCAAGGAATTGAAAGTTGCCGATGTCGGCTTCGACATCAAGGCGCAGGTGATCGGGCTTGGCCTTGAACGGAGCCCGCGCTTCACACTCAGCGACGGCACTTTCGACTTTACAATCACCGGCGACATGCTGGCCGCCTACGGCACGGCAAAACTCAACGGCGTTGAAGCCCGCATCAAGTGGGATGAGGATTTTGAAGCGCGCGCAGGCACGATCTCGACGCGGATGGAAGTTGCCGCCCGTCTGGACGGCGCCGCGCGCACGGCACTTGGCTTGCCGGCCGGCCGCATTACCGGCAGCATCGATGCGCGGCTTGTGACCGAAGGCTCGGGTATGCTGATCCGCTCAATTGATGCCGACATCGACTTTGTGGATGCAAGCCTCACACTGCCGGAACTCGACTGGCAGAAACTGCCGGGCGAGGCAGGCCGCCTCAAGGCGCGCATCGAGTGGCCGGAAGGCGAGCCGATGCGGGTGCGGTCGCTGGCCTATGTGGGCAAAGATGCGGATCTGCGCGGCTCGGCCGCTTTTGGCGTTGACGGCACTTTGCAGACGCTGGCGCTTGACCGCGCGGTGCTTGGCCCTGGCAACGATTTTACCGCAACCGTTGCGCGCACGCCCAACGGCTATGCGGTCAACGCGTCAGGCGCGCGGATCAGCGCGACAGGCATCCTGCGCGATCTCATGCGTGGCAGCGATGATGGCACATCGCCCTATGATTGGCGGGTTGCAGCGCGGTTCGACCGGCTGGTGCTGCGCGGGCAGGCGCTTGATGGCGCGATCATCGAGGCAGAAACGCTGGGCGGTGCGATCGCGGCTTTGCGGCTGGATGGCGCATTCGGCGAAGAACCGCTTGCCGGGCGATTGACGAACATGGGCACGGATGGCCGTCAGCTGACGGTCTCCACAGAGGACGCAGGTGCCCTGATGCGGGCAGCCACCGGATTTGAATCGATGATCGGGGGCAATCTGCGCCTGACCCTGACTTTGCCGCCGCTTGCACTTGCAAGTGTTGGCGAGGGCGATGTCGCGAACCTTCCAGCCACCACAGGCCGTCTGCGCATCAACGAGTTCCGCATTACGGACCAGCCTTTCTTCTCGCGCCTGTTTGCGGCGGGGTCGCTCACGGGCATTTCCGACCTTCTGAGCGGTGAAGGCATCACATTCACCGCGCTGGATGTTCCATTCTCAAGCAAGGACAGCCTGATCACCATCGAGGGCGCGCGGGCCAGCGGCCCGGCAGTGGGCGTGACATTTGACGGCGTAGCCGATCAACAAACCGATGCGATTGATTTTGGCGGAACGCTGGTGCCGCTTTATGGCCTCAACTCGATCTTCGACGAGATACCGCTGATCGGCGACATCCTGGCCGGGCGCGACGGCGAGGGCATATTCGGCATCACCTATGCCGTGCGTGGTGACGTGGACGAGCCCGGGATTACGGTGAACCCGCTTTCTGCGCTTGCGCCCGGCATCTTCCGCCGCATCTTTGAAATCGGCGGCGATGGCGAGGACCTGCCGGAACGCGAAGCAAGCCCCGGCGAAGCGCCGTAGGGCGGGTCGTCGTGCTGAGACCTCAAGCGCAAAGTCGAGGGGCTTCTGTTGCCCGGCGCCCCTCCTTGTTTCAAGAAGCGGTCGGGTTCGCCGGACTGAATGGTCGGGCGTAAAGTGGAGGGGCTTCTGTTGCCCGGCGCCCCTCCGGAGCCGCGCTTACCTAATCACTTAGGCAGCGAGCGCCATTTCATTATCGTTGGCACATATACGATCGGCCCGATAACGGCGGGTACCATACCGAGCAAAAGCAACGTCTTTACACGCCCGTCGATCCTGTTTCGCCCCCATCATCCGGTCCCGCCCAAGGGCAGGATCAGGTGGTGGAGGCGCCGGGTACCGCCCCCGGGTCCGAAACGCTTATTGCACGCGCGTTTATCGCCATAGCCAGCAAGCTGGCCCCACCAATATAGGCGCTCCGCATCCGATTAAGAAGGGGTACCTTCAGCCGGGCGGCAGATTTCGCAACAGGAAAGCCTGGACGTTTTCGCCCGTCACCTTGCGGATCTCGATTTCGGAAAAGCCCTGGGCCAGCATTTCCTGCGTGAGAATGGCCAGTTCCGCCGTATCGAAATGCACCTCGGTTGATCCGTCATAGTCTGATCCCAATGCGACATGATCCACGCCGACGAGGGTGATGGCCGCACGCAGCGCCTTGACGACGCCTTGGGGCGTGAAGTCGCAGACCGCGCCCGCCCAGTAACCGATGCCGATCAGCCCGCCGCCCTCTGCGATCCGGCGCATGCGTTCATCACTCAAGTTCCGGTTGTTGCTGCACACGGCCTGAACGCCTGTATGCGAGACGACGACGGGCCGCGTGGCCATGTCGAGGACATCATCGACAACGGCAGGCGATGCGTGCGCCAGATCGACTGTGATCCCGAGACGTTCCATCTCCCGTACGGCGTCGCGGCCGAATTCGGTCAATCCGCCCTTGCCGATGCCGTGCATCGAACCGCCCAGTTCATTGTCGAAGAAGTGGGTGATGCCGATCATGCGGAAACCGGCATCATAGAGCCCCTGAATGTTTTCCAGTTTGCCCTCCAGCGCGTGGGCACCTTCGATGGCGAGCAGCGCGGCCACCAAATCCGGATTGGTCGATTGTTCCGCTGTCACACGTTCCAGATCAGCGCGGGTGCGCACGATGCGCAGGTGGCTTGGCGCTGCCGCTTCGGCCACATGGAGCTTGTGCGACTGATAGAGGGCGCGCTCGTAAAGGCTGGTCCAGGTTGCGACGGGCCAAAGCTGGAGGACTGCTCCCATGGTCAGCTGGTCACTGTCGCTCGCATTGTTGTCGTAGTTGAGGCCGGAGGGAACCTTTGTCACCACAGAAAACACCTGAATGGCGACGTTGCCTTCCTGCAGGCGCGGCACATCGACATGGCCGCGTCCGGCGCGGTCTAGCACATCGCGATCCCAGAGCAGGGTATCGGAATGAAGGTCGGCCAAGGCCAGGGTGGCGTGCAAATTGCGCGCCTCGGCGGTGATGACATAAGGATCGTGCGGCACCACGCGGTTGAGGCGGCTTTCAAGATAGCCGGGGCCCCACCAGAACCCGGCCCCCACAGACACCAGCAAAACTCCGCCCATTCCCCACAGGATTTTCCGCAACATGGCCTTTCTCCTCCCGATACTTGGCGCTAAGCCTAGGCGTCCGGGAACTTGTTTCCTAGACTGAGATCAACGAGTCGCGTCGCGAGAAGCAGAAATGCGCCAGTATCACGAGCTGATGGATCATGTGCTGCGGCACGGCACAGTCAAAAGCGACCGCACCGGCACCGGCACGCGCTCGGTGTTCGGCTACCAGATGCGGTTTGATCTGGCGGAGGGTTTTCCGCTGGTGACGACGAAAAAGCTCTTCACCAAGGCGATCATCCACGAGCTTCTCTGGTTCCTCAAAGGCGACACCAATATTCGCTATCTCAAGGACAACGGCGTCTCCATCTGGGACGAATGGGCGGACGCAAACGGCGATTTGGGGCCTGTTTATGGGCATCAATGGCGCTCGTGGCCCGGCCGCGATGGCGCGACCATCGACCAGATCGCACTGGTGCAGAACCTGATCCGCACCAATCCGGATTCACGCCGCATAATGGTGACGGCGTGGAACCCCGCTGATGTGGACCGCATGGCGCTGCCGCCGTGCCACTGTCTTTTTCAGTTCTACGTGGCGGAGGGGCGGCTGTCGTGCCAGCTCTATCAGCGATCAGCCGACATTTTTCTGGGCGTGCCATTCAACATCGCGTCCTACGCGCTTCTCACCATGATGATGGCGCAGGTGACGGGCCTGAAGCCGGGTGAGTTCATCCACACATTCGGTGACGCGCATCTTTACGCCAATCATATCGAGCAGGCGGAATTGCAGCTGTCGCGCGCGCCGCTGGCGCTGCCCACGATGCACATCAATCCTGCGGTGAAAGACATTTTCGGGTTCACCTTTGGCGATTTCAAACTCGAGAATTATCAGGCGCATCCGCATATCGCCGCGCCCGTGGCGGTCTGAGGCGTGGGCCCCATTGTTTCCCTGATCGTCGCGCGCGCTGAGAACGGCGTCATCGGTGCCGACGGCAAATTGCCCTGGCGCATTCCATCCGACATGAAATGGTTCAAGGCGCAGACTCTGGGCAAGCCCGTCATCATGGGGCGCAAGACATGGGAGTCGCTGCCCAAACGCCCGTTGCCCGAGCGGCGCAATATCGTCGTCTCGCGCAATACGGCTTTTCGCGCGGAAGGCGCTGAGATGGCGGCATCGCTGGGCGCAGCACTTCATCTGTGTGCAGGCGCCGAAGAGGTGATGGTGATCGGTGGTGCTGAAATCTATGCGCTGGCCTTGCCGCTGGCCTCGCGTATTTACCTGACGCGCGTACATGCATCGCCCGAGGGCGACGCGCATCTGCCGGAGTTTTCGTCTGCGCAGTGGCGCGCGATTTCGTGCGAGCGCCATGCGGCAGAGGGCGGGGCGCCGGCATTCGATTTTGTCATCCTGGAACGCAAGGAGTGAACCGATGGCCATACGCGAGATCGCCAGCGGCCTGAAATTTCCCGAAGGTCCCGTCGTGATGGCGGACGGTTCCGTCATCGTGGTCGAGATTGCGGCGGGGCAGGTCACGCGCATCAATCCCAAGGGCAAGAAGCACGTTATCGCAACAACCGGCGGTGGACCCAATGGCGCCGCCATCGGTCCTGATGGCGCTCTCTATGTCTGCAACAATGGCGGCTTTGAGTGGCACAAGGTCGGCGGGCTTCTGATCCCCGGCCACAAGCCTGCAGACTATTCCGGCGGGCGCATCGAGCGCATCGATCTTTCAACCGGCAAGATCGAGCTTCTCTATACGCATTGTGATGGCAGGCCGTTGCGCGGGCCGAACGATCTCGTGTTCGACACCAAAGGCGGCTTCTGGTTTTCAGATCACGCCAAATCCACCCATGACCATCGTGAGTGGGGCGCGCTTTACTATGCAAAGGCGGATGGCTCGCATATCTCGACGCAGATCCACCAGATCATGGCGCCGAACGGCGTCGGGCTCTCGCCGGACGAAAAGACGGTCTATTACGCGGAAACGCTCTCGGGCCGCCTCTACGGGGCCAAGATCGCCAAGCCGGGCCAGTTGGCCGCCAATGCCGGGCTGGTGCCGGGGGGTGCCTATATCGGCCAGCCGACGGGCCGGAAAATGTTCGACAGTCTGGCCGTCCAGGAAAATGGCGATGTGTGCGTTGCAACGTTGCTGGAAGCGGGTATCTCGACCATTTCACCCAAGGGAAAAGTGACTTTCACCGATCTCAAGCGCTTCAAGGATCCCTTGGTCACCAATATCGCCTTTGGCGGCAAGGGGATGAAGACCGCCTACATCACCCTTTCCTGCACCGGCAAATTGGTCGCCATGGACTGGCCCAAAGCCGGCTTGCCTCTCGCATATGCAGCATGAGGCTGAACGGCGGGTGAACGGTTGCTGACGACAGGGTCGCCGTTACGGCATCCCTTTTCCCGCGGTCACGAATTCGTTACACACGCTCGCTCCGCACGACTCGCGCCGCGGGTCTATGGGGGGAGCTTTCAATCTGGGAAGGACACGCAGAATGCGTAAGTTTGTTGGCGCGCTTGCCGCGACCATGATGTTTGCCGGTGTCGCCGCGGCGACGGATGATCCGATGGCCGTTGCCTATGGCAACACCGTCACGATCACCAATGCTGCCGGTGAAGTCTCGACGATGCTGATCGACGCGGACAACACCTATTCGGTGACGAACGCCGCCGGTGAAGTCCACAAGGGCACCTGGTCGGTTGCGGATGGCCAGACCTGCTTCACGCAGACCGAGCCCGCGCCGCCCGCCGAATACAAGCCCGCCTGCAGCGCGACGGAAACGCACGCCGTTGGCGACACGTGGACGTCAGGCGAAGGCGACGCGATGGTCACCATCACGATCGTTGAAGGCCGCATGTAATCGCGAAGACTTCAGTCTTCGATGATGATCAGTCTTCGATAATGATGCGGGGGGCGGGGCGCGATGCACCGCCCCCTTCTTCTTTCAGACGGGCTTCTTTCAGATGGGCTGCAATCTGGCCCGCCAATGCGAGGAACGCAGCCGCCTGACGGCTCTGCGGCGCGGCGACCACAATCGGCGTTCCGGCGTCTGACGTTTCGCGGATCACCAGGTCCAGCGGAATTTCGCCCAGAAAGGCGCAGCCTAGTTCTGCCGCTGTCCGGCGCGCGCCGCCATGGCCGAAAATATGCGCCTCATGTCCGCATGCGGGACAGACCCAGGTGCTCATGTTTTCGACAATGCCGATCACCGGCACGGCGGTCTTGCGGAACATCGCGAGCCCCTTGCGGGCGTCGATCAGCGCGATGTCCTGCGGGGTCGAGACAATCACGGCGCCTTTCAGGGGCACGCGCTGGGCCATCGTCAGCTGCGCGTCACCCGTGCCGGGCGGCATGTCCACGACAAGCACATCAAGTTCACCCCAATTCACGTCGTTGAGCATCTGGGTCAGCGCACTCATCACCATCGGCCCGCGCCAGATCATGGGCACATCCACATCGACCAGCATGCCGATCGACATGGCCTTGATGCCGTGGCGCGCGATGGGTTCGAGCTTCTTTCCGTCCAGTGATTGCGGCTTTTCCTTTATGGCCAGAAGATGCGGCACGGATGGCCCGTAAATGTCGGCATCCAGCAATCCGGTCGCCAACCCCAGCGCTGACAGCCCCAGCGCCAGATTGACCGCGACCGTTGACTTGCCGACGCCACCCTTGCCGCTCGCCACCGCGATGATCGCCTTGATGCCGGGAATTGCCAGTGTCTGGGTGGCGCGCGGCGCCGTTTCCGCCATGAGTGCCGCACTCACACCGGCGCGCTTGGGTGTCACGGCGGCACCTTCGATCCGCACTTCGTTGCCGCGATGCGCGGTCAGGATGGCGGTTGCGCCGAGGACGCCCTTTACCCTCGACGCCGCCTCCTGGCAGGCAAGACGCAAGGGTTCAGCAAGCTTTGCCGCGCTCGCTGGAATGGCCAGCGAGAAGTAGACATGGCCATTGCGCTCGGTCAGGTCCTGCACCATGCCTGACGTGACCACATCGATGCCACCCGGCCCTTCAATGCCCGACAGGGCACGCCGCACCGAATCAATCAGGTCTTTTCTGCCCGCCGCCATGCGCATTCCTTTATCCGGTGCCTGCATCAGTTACTGGGGCACCCTGCTTGATTTCAGGCTGTTTACGCCCACATGAGGCCCACACGGAGGCGTCATGCGCGAGGCTTGCTTGCAGCGCGGGAAAAATTCAAGCACAACCCGCGCAACCGGCTCGTGCAGTGATCGTCGCGGCGAGAGAATGATCGGGAATTGTGCATTGCCGGGGCGTTGTTTCCGGACCTTTTGGAAATAGTTGCGCTGACAAACGAGGAAACGATGCCTTGGGAAAACAAGTCGGGCGGTGATGGCGGACGCGGTCCGTGGGGGCAAGGTCCCGGCGGTGGCGGCAATCGCGGCGGCGGCAATGGTGGTGGCCCCCAGCCGCCTGACCTTGAGGAACTGCTCAAGCGCGGCCAGGCACGCCTCAGGCAGGCCATTCCGAGCGGATCGCTTGGACCATTGGGCGTGGTCGTTGCTTTGGCGATCCTCATCTTCGGCTGGCTTCTGACCGGGCTCTACCGCGTGGAAGCCGACGAGCAGGGCGTTGTCAGGCGTTTTGGCGCGTTTACGGCGCTGACGACGCCGGGCCTGAATTATCATCTGCCCTGGCCGATCGAGTCGGCAGAGGTCGTGCGCGTGACCCGCGAGAACCAGATCAGCGTCGGCTTTACGACGTCGACCGAGGGCGTCAACAACCGCAATGTGCCGGATGAGAGCCTGATGCTGACCGGCGACGAGAACATCGTCGATATCGAATTTACGGTCGTGTGGCAGATCAAGGATGCGGCCGCATTCCTGTTCAATGTGCAGGGCGTGGAAGAGACCATCAAGGCCATCGCCGAAAGCGCGATGCGCGAGGTCGTTGGCCGGAACCTCAACCAGAAGATCCTGACCGAAGACCGCGGCCGCGTGCAGGATGAGACCCGCACGCTGATGCAGACGACGCTGGATGCCTATGGCGCCGGCGTCATCATCAACCGCGTGCAGCTCCAGCGTGTTGATCCGCCGCGCGAAGTGATCGAGGCGTTCCGCGAAGTGCAGGCCGCGCGTGCCGACCAGGAGAAGGCGCGCAACGAAGCCGAGACCTATGCGAACAAGCTCGTACCGGAAGCGCGTGGCCAGGCGATGCAGATCATGCAGGACGCCGAAGGCTACAAGGCTGAAGTGATCGCGCGCGCGCAGGGCGAAGCTTCGCGCTTCCTTGCAGTGCTGGCACAATATGAACTCGCGCGCGACGTTACGCGCGAGCGCATCTTCCTTGAAACGATGGAGCGCGTGCTTGGCGCTGCCAACAAGGTGATCATCGACGGCGGTGGGGCGGGGGTTCTCCCCTACTTGCCGCTTGATGGCCTGCGAACGCCGCCTTCCGGCGGCACCACCACGACAGGAGGGAACCGCTGATGCGTCTCCTTGCCATCATTCTCGGCGCCGTCGTCGTGACCGCCATCGTCGTCTGGAACACCGTCTTCTTCACGGTTGACCAGACCCAGCAGGCCCTCATTGTCGAGTTCGGTGAACCGCAACGCGTGGTCAACGAACCAGGTCTGGGTGCCAAGTTCCCGTTAATCCAGGATGTCGTCTATTTCGACAAGCGTATCCTTGACCTCAATGCGCCGACCGAAGAAGTCACCTCGTCAGACCAGAAGCGCCTCGTGGTCGATGCCTTTGCGCGTTACCGCATCAATGATCCCCTGTTGTTCTACCAGTCGGTCGGCAGCATCGGGATCGCCAACAACCGCCTTGCCGCGATCCTGAATTCGTCGCTGCGCAGCGTGCTTGCGAGCCAGCCCTTCCAGGCCATGCTGTCCGCTCGGCGGGCGGAGTTGATGACCCGCATCCGCGACCTCGTGAACCGTGAGGCCAAGGTGCTTGGTATTGAAGTGGTTGATGTGCGTATCCGCCGTGCCGATCTTCCGGAAGCCAACAGCCAGGCGATCTATGGCCGGATGCGCACGGAACGTCAGCGCGAGGCCGCAGACTTCCGCGCGCAGGGCTCGGAAATCGCGCAAGGTATCCGCAGCCGTGCCGATCGTGACCGGACGGTCATTCTGGCCGAGGCTGAACGCGACGCCGCCATCCTGCGCGGCGAAGGCGACGGCGAAGCCTCCCGCCTCTATGCCGAGGCCTATGGCCGCGACCCGGAATTCTTCGAGTTCTACCGGTCAATGCGGGCCTATGAGACAGCGATGGCGCCGTCCACGACGACACTTGTCATCGATCCCTCGGGCGAATTCTTCAAATATCTCAAGCTTGGGCCAACCGGCCGACGTTAGATCACCTCCGTCGTTCAGGGGGCGTTTACCCTGATCGCGCAGACTTGAACCCCGTAACAGGAGCCCGGCCCCGAACAGCGGCCGGGCCCCTTGCTTTTGCCGCGCCGCAAAAGCATCACAATTGGCGATTGTCTATGTGGCATGACATTGGTGCGCGTGAGCCATTACGCCCGAAGGAGCAAGTGACGACGATGTTGACGCGGATGAACGGCGGGTTGGGCCGCATGATGCGGATGGCAGTTCCGGCGGCGATGATCGTGCTCGGCTTGGCCATACCGCCTGCCGATGCGCGTGGCGCACCGGACAGTTTTGCCGACCTGGCCGAGCGCCTGGCACCAGCTGTCGTCAATATCGCGACCAGCCAGCGCGTAGAAAACCCCTATGGCGAGCAACCGCAATTGCCGCCGGGCTCGCCCTTCGAGGACCTGTTCCGCGACTATTTCGGTGACGGCAACAGCCGCGTGACCTCGCTTGGCTCGGGCTTTGTGATTGATCCGTCGGGCGTAATCGTCACCAACAATCATGTCATCGCCGACGCCGACGAAATCCTTGTGACGTTTCCGGACGGCACGAGCCTGCCTGCAACGCTGGTCGGCAAGGACGAAAAGACCGACATCGCCGTCCTGCGCGTCCAGCCGACGACACCCTTGGCATCCGTTTCATTCGGCAATTCGGATTCCGCGCGCACGGGCGACTGGGTGATGGCCATCGGCAATCCCTTCGGGCTTGGCGGCTCGGTCTCGGCCGGCATCATCTCGGCGCGCAACCGCGACATCAGCGCAGGGCCTTATGACGATTTCATCCAGACGGATGCGGCCATCAACCGTGGCAACTCGGGTGGCCCCCTGTTCGACATGGACGGCAATGTGATCGGCGTAAACACCGCGATCATTTCGCCGACGGGCGGTTCCATCGGCATCGGCTTTTCGGTGCCCTCGAACCTTGTGAACGGTGTTGTCCAGCAGCTTCTCCAGTTTGGCGAGACACGCCGCGGCTGGATCGGCGTGCGCATCCAGTCGGTCACGTCCGAGATTGCCGAGAGCCTTGGCCTTGACCGCGCCCGCGGCGCGCTTCTGGGCGAAATCACGCCGGATGGTCCGGCGGCGCGCGCAGGCCTTCAGGTCGGCGATGTGGTCCTGAGCTTTGACGGCAAGCCGGTCGATGACATGCGGGCACTCCCGCGCATCGTTGCCGAGACCGAGATCGGCCGCACGGTGCCGCTGGAATATTTCCGCAACGGCGCGGTCAACTCGACCGAGATCACGCTGGGGCGTCTTGAGGAATACGAGGCATCGATTGCCGGGTCCGCGCCGGGCGTCAACAATGTTCCCACCCCCAACAACGGCACGGCGCCTGTTGGTCCCGGCACGACAAATGTTGTGCCGACCGCTTTGGGCCTTGGTCTTGCGGTCATAACGGACGAGCTGCGCCAGCGTTTCGGCATTGCGGCCGGCATCGATGGTGTCGTGGTCGTCGAAATCCAGAACAATACGCCGGCGGCGATTGCGGCATCCGAAGGCCGCGTGCGCGCGGGCGACGTGATTGTCGAAGTGGCACAGGAACAGGTGCGCAGCCCGGAGGACGTGATTGCCAAGGTGCAGAACGTCATCAACGCCAATGGCCGCGTTGTTTTGTTCCTGCTCAACCGCGGTGGTGAATTGAGCTTTGTCCCGATCCGCGTCGATCAGGGTTGAGCTTCAGACCGCCGCGAATTCGCCGGCGCGATAGCCCTGGAAATAGAGGGCGGCGGTCAGGTCCGTGAAGCGGATCGCGGCCGCCGCCTTTTCTTCAAGCACAGGCTTGGCCTTGTAGGCGATGCCGAGCCCGGCTGCCTCGATCATCGCCAGGTCATTGGCGCCGTCACCCAGCGCCAGCGTATCGACGAGCGCGATCCCGTGGCCTTGCGCCAGCGACATGAGCGTTGCGCGTTTGGCCTCGCGGCCCAGGATCGGCTCCTGCACCTTGCCGGTGAGGCCTGCGCCATCATCCAGGAGCACATTGGCGAAGTTCAGCTGAAACCCCGCGTCGTTGGCAACGCGTGAAGTGAAAAAAGTGAACCCACCCGAAACCAGCGCGGTCACCGCGCCGTGGGCTGCCATCGTGCGCACAAGGGTTGCAGCGCCGGGATTGATGCGCACGCGCTCTGCAAAAACGCGGGCGAGCTTTTCGACCGGAAAGCCCTTGAGCAGCGCCACGCGCTGGCGCAGCGCATCCTCAAAGACGAGTTCGCCGCGCATGGCGCGTTCGGTGATGCCTGCAATCTCTGACTTCACGCCGGCAAAGTCGGCGATCTCGTCGATGCACTCGCAGCCGATGATGGTCGAATCCATGTCGGCCACGAGCAATCGCTTGCGCTGATGCGCGGCCGGCAGGATGGCGGCGTCGATGCGATGGGCGCGGGCAAATGCGTCCACACCGGTCTTTTCGGCAACCGGAAATGCGGCGGCGAGCCCCGGTGCCAACCACGAAATGTTGCCGCCCTGCCAATCGGCGTGCGCTTGCGCGACGACGCTTTCAGAAAGGCCGCGCTCAAAGCGGTTGCCCACAAGGGTTGCGATGTATTTCATGAGGCGGCGAACCAGAGGCGGCGTGATTTGAGCGGCGGCAAGAACATCGTGCTTATTGCAGGGCCAACGGCCAGCGGCAAGTCAGCCGCGGCGCTGGCGCTTGCGCGCGCGCATGACGGCGTCATCGTCAATGCGGATTCGATGCAGGTCTATGCCGAGCTTTCGATCCTGACGGCGCGGCCGGGGCATGACGACCTTTCTGCCGCCGAGCATCTTCTCTATGGCACTATCAGCGCGGCGCAGCCCTTTTCGGCAGCGCAATGGGCGGCGGCTGCGGTTTCAGCCATCGCATCCGCTCATGCGCGGGGCAAGCTTGCGATCGTCGTGGGCGGCACGGGTCTTTATTTTCACGTGCTGATGCATGGGCTGTCGCCCGTGCCGCCGGTGCCCGACGATGTGCGCAAGGCCGCGCGCCAGTTGCGGGTGGAACTGGGCGCCGAACGCTTCTTTGCAGCACTTGAGGCCGTTGATCGCGAAGCTGCCACGCGTCTCAACCCCAACGATACGCAGCGTGTAGTGCGCGCCTATGAAGTGGCCAAGGGCACCGGCAAGCCGCTTTCCGAGTGGCAAAAGGTGAAGGGCACGCCCCTGATCGCGCTTGGCGATGCCGTCGCCATCGTGGTTGCGCGGGAACGCGGCGACCTCAATGACAGCATCAATGCGCGCTTCGATGTGATGATGGAGGCAGGGGCGATGGACGAAGTTTTGGCGTTTCGCGCGCTGCCGCCCCGGCCTGAATGGCCTGCCACGCGGGCGCTCGGGGTTCGGCCGCTCCTTGCCCATCTCGACGGTGAATTGACGCTGCTTGAGGCTGTGGAGAGGGCCAAGGCCGAGACCCGAGCCTATGCCAAGCGGCAGGCCACCTGGTTCAGGCACCAGATGCCCGGCTGGCATCGTGTCAGTGGCGAGGGTGCGGGGGCGGGGGTGGTCGAGCCCGTCCTTCGGTTGTTCTCGCAGATGCGAAATGAGACTTGACAGGATTCCGTCAATCTGGTCCATTTGGCGAAATGTTATTCCAACCCGGTGATGTTGTGAGAAACGTTGTGATTCTTGTAGGTTGCGCCGTCCGAACCAGCCCCTGACGGGGACAGGTCGAGGACGGCGTTTGAGCGGGGCCCTTTGGCCCCTTTTCTTTTGGCGAGACGGCAAGAGCAGAACAGGCGTGCCATGAGCAGTGAGAACGGCGAAGAAATGCTGACCGGCGCGGAAATCGTGATCCGCGCGCTCAAGGATCAGGGCGTCGCCCATATTTTCGGCTATCCGGGCGGTGCAGTGCTGCCCATCTATGACGCGCTCTTTCAGGATCAGGATGAAGCCATCGAGCATGTGCTGGTGCGCCACGAGCAGGGCGCAGCGCACGCGGCCGAAGGCTATGCCCGTTCCACCGGCAAGCCGGGCGTGCTTCTGGTGACGTCGGGGCCGGGTGCGACCAATGCGGTCACGGGGCTCACCGATGCGCTGATGGATTCCATTCCGCTCGTTTGCATCACGGGCCAAGTGCCGACGCATCTGATCGGCAATGATGCGTTTCAGGAGGCCGACACGGTCGGCATCACACGGCCCTGCACCAAACACAACTGGCTGGTGAAAAACGTCAACGATCTCGCCCGCGTCATCCACGAGGCGTTCTATGTGGCGAAGACCGGCCGGCCCGGCCCGGTGCTGATCGACATTCCCAAGGATATCCAGTTCAAGAAGGGCATCTATATCGGTCCGGAAAACATCCGCCATAAAACCTATCGCCCGCGTGTGACCGGCGATGCGCAACGCATCGCACAGGCGGTTGACATGATGGCGGCTGCCAAGCGGCCGATTCTCTATACAGGCGGCGGCGTCATCAATGCGGGGCCGGAAGCCTCACGCCTGTTGCGCACGCTGGCGCGCGAGACGGGCTTTCCCGTGACCTCGACGCTGATGGGCCTTGGCGCCTTTCCGGCAGCTGATCCGCAATGGCTCGGCATGCTGGGCATGCATGGCACCTATGAAGCCAATCTCGCCATGAACCGTTGCGATCTCATGGTCGCCATCGGCTCGCGCTTTGATGACCGCGTGACGGGGCGGATCGACGCCTTCTCGCCGGGATCGAAGAAAATCCACATCGACATCGACCCGTCTTCGATCAACAAGAACGTCATGGCCGATTGCGCGATTGTGGGCGATGCGGGCTCCGTGATGGCCGACATGCTGGCCGAGATAAAGCGCCGCAACCTGCGCTTTGACCGCGCGCAAACCAAGGCATGGTGGACCCAGATCGGCACATGGCGCGAACGCAAGTCGCTTTCCTACAAGCGCTCGGACACGCTCATCAAACCGCAATACGCGATCGAGCGGCTCTATCAGCTGACCAGGGGCCGCGACGTCTATATCTCGACGGAAGTGGGCCAGCACCAGATGTGGGCAGCCCAGCATTTCCATTTCGAGGAGCCCAACCGCTGGATGACGTCAGGTGGGCTTGGCACGATGGGCTATGGCCTGCCGGCGGCCATCGGTATCCAGACCGCGCACCGCGATGCGCTGGTTATCGACATTGCAGGCGAAGCCTCGATCCAGATGGTGATCCAGGAACTCTCGACGGCAGTGCAGTATGAATTGCCGGTCAAGGTCTTCATCCTGAACAACGAGTATATGGGCATGGTGCGCCAGTGGCAGCAATTGCTGCATGGCGGGCGCTATTCACACTCCTATTCCGAGGCGCTGCCCGATTTCGTCAAGCTGGCGGAGGCCTATGGCTGTGTCGGCATCCGCGCGCGCGATCCGGCAGAACTTGATGCGAAAATCATGGAGATGATCGACACGAAGCGCCCGGTGGTGTTTGACTGCCGCGTGGACGCGCATGAAAACTGCTATCCCATGATCCCGTCAGGTGCTGCGCATGACGAGATGATTTTGGGTGACGCGGGCGATGGGTCTGATCCCACCGTGACCGAAGCCGGAAAGGTGCTGGTGTGATGACAGACGGCACAAAGGCGCAACCGGGTTCCGCCTATTTCCTTGTCGATGGCAAGGGCGTGACCATCCGCACGACGCTTGCGGTCATCGTGGACAATGAGCCCGGTGTGCTGGCGCGCGTGATCGGGCTTTTCTCGGGGCGCGGCTACAACATTGAATCGCTGACCGTGGCCGAGGTGGATCACACCACGCACACGTCGCGCATCACCATCGTCACCTCGGGCACGCCTGCGGTGATCGAGCAGATCAAGGCGCAACTGGGCCGGCTCATTCCGGTGCATCGCGTCGTTGACCTCTCGCAGGACAAGCCGGGCATCGAACGCGAAATGGCGATGGTGAAGGTGGCCGGGCAAGGCGAGAAGCGGGTAGAGGCCCTGCGCCTCTCCGAAGCGTTTCGCGCGCGGGTGATTGATACGACGCATGCCTCGTTCGTGTTCGAGATCACGGGCGCACCGTCAAAGATCGATGCCTTTGTTGAACTGATGCGGCCGCTTGGCCTTGTGGAAGTGAGCCGCACGGGCATCGTTGCCATCGCACGCGGCGCGGAGGCGATGTGAGGGTGCGAGAGGCGCGCAAACTCTCCAGCGAGGCGCGAGACGGCAGAGATGCCTCTTTTCTGCCTCCCCTTTCCTTAAAGGGGAGGCGGGACTTGCTGGCGCGGAGCGGCTGCAAGCCCGGTGGGGTTGCGGGACGCTGCACTGAGTCCGTCAATGGTGCCCCCCACCGATTTGCGCTGACGCGCAAATCTGCCTCCCCCATGTGGGGGAGGCGGAAGGTTTGCTCTTACGCGTTACGGTCCGACGCGGGTGATCTTCATCGTGCCGCCGTCAGAATAGACCTGCAGCACAAAGAGCTGGCGGTTGAAAATCGCCGAGACGATCTGGCCAACAGCGGTGGCATCTGCGCCCGAACCTTCCGGCGAGAAGCGCCAGTTGGGATCGCGCGCCAGGCTGCCATTGCCCATCACCTGCATGGCGAATTCAAAATTCCCGCTGAGCGAGAAACTCTCCGGTTCGCCCGCGCGGAACGTGCGGTCGCCCCAGGTGCATTCGCTCTCGCCGGGCGCGCCTGCGACGGCGGCGGGGCGGAAATAGACGGTCATGTGCGTGGTACCGGTGTTCACGCCATCGGGCAGGTCGTGCGCGACAACCATGCGCATGGTCGGGCCGCCCTTGCAGTAGAGGGGATAGCTCGCCGGTTCAGCGCTGGCTGTGGCAGGCAGAACCGCAAGTGCGGCGAGCGCCGCGAGTGCATGCTTCAGTTTCATCGTTCCCTCCAGGATGCGGGCCATGGTCTTTTGCCATCCGCCCAGGTGCCGACATACTCTTACTTCCGACTGAATGATCGCTGAACGCCAAGGAGCCCATGATGCGCGTTTACTATGATAATGATGCCGATGTGAACCTCATCAAGGGAAAGAAGGTTGCCATTATCGGCTATGGCAGCCAAGGCCACGCACACGCACAGAACATGCGCGACAGCGGTGTGAAGGGCGTCACAATCGCGCTGCGCCCCGGTTCGCCCTCGGCGAAGAAGGCGGAGGCCGCCGGTTTTGCTGTCAAGGACGTGGCAACGGCCGCACGCGAAAGCGATGTGATGATGATGGTGACGCCCGATGAACTTCAGGCCGACATCTATCGCGATCATCTGCATGGCAACATGAAGCAGGGGGCGGCGCTACTGTTCGCGCATGGCTTCAACGTGCATTTCCGCCTGATCGAGCCGCGCGGTGATCTTGACGTGCTGATGGTCGCCCCCAAAGGCCCCGGCCACACGGTGCGCTCGGAATACCAGCGCGGCGGTGGCGTGCCGTGTCTCATTGCCATCCACCAGAACGCCAGCGGCAATGCCCATGACCTTGGCCTCTCTTATGCCTCCGCCATCGGCGGCGGCCGCGCGGGCATCATCGAGACAAGCTTCCGGGAGGAATGCGAAACCGACTTGTTCGGCGAGCAGTCCGTGCTGTGCGGCGGGTTGGTGGAGCTGATCCGCGCCGGTTTCGAGACACTGGTCGAGGCGGGCTATGCGCCCGAGATGGCCTATTTTGAATGCCTGCACGAGGTGAAGCTGATTGTTGACCTCATCTATGAGGGCGGCATCGCCAACATGAATTACTCGATCTCCAACACGGCCGAATACGGCGAGTACGTTACAGGCCCACGCATCATCACGCCGGAAACCAAGGCCGAGATGAAGCGCGTGCTGGCCGACATCCAGACCGGCAAGTTCGCGCGCGACTGGGTGCTCGAGAACAAGGCGGGGCAACCGAGCTTCAAGGCAACACGCGCCCATCTTGCCAAGCATCCGATCGAGGAAGTGGGCGCAAAACTGCGTGCGATGATGCCGTGGATTGCCAAGAACAAGCTGGTCGATCAGGCAAAGAACTGAGGCGGGCTTAAAGCCGGACCCTTCAGGCTTTTTCCATCGGCTTGATCACCTGCTCCAGCCGCAGCCGGTCCATCGTCGCAAAGACGGTGGCACAGGCAACCATGTCGGCATGCCTGCGGTCAGCGCCAAGCGGCAGCCAGATGCCCTCATGGGCCAGGAAGTCGACATCGTCGCGCAGCACGAGCGGCGCAAAGCCGCGCATGCCCGACTGCCTGCGCATGACATGACGGCAGACGTCGCGCATACGGGTCGCGAGACGCTGATGCAGCGCGGTCGAAAGCAGCCTGCCGGTTTCGTCGATGCCTGCCGCCTTCACGATGGCCGTGCCGATCAACCGAAGCTTGAAGTCCTCGCCGCCATTGATGGCTTCCAGGATCATCAGGAAGGGAAGGGCCGGTTTCATCGCGGCGGGACGCAGATCGGCGTGGGCAGGCATCACATGGCTGCCGCGCGCCTGCATCCAGTGATCGCGCAAGGCGGTGAGCGGCGCCGAATCCGTCGTCAAGGTGTAGTCGATGATGCCGTCAGCGCCGGAGAATTCATCACTGGCATGGAAGCGGGTCATGCGGGCACCCCTCTGGGGATGCGTGCCGGGCCGATGACAAGTCCGGCGCTGCCACCGCCCATGTGCTCGGGCAATAGAACGTCGCCACCGAGAAGGAAGTAGTCAATTTCCTCGCCATCGCGCGACAGAGGCAGGACAAGTGTCTCCCCTTGGCCAAAGGAACAGTGCCCAATGATGGAATTCCGGCTGCGGAAAAGAAGCGGTTCGCGCGCCTGGCCAGAAGTCTCCAGATAGTCGCGTGTGCGGGCGATGATCGGCTGCGCCCCCAGGGTGGACAGGAGCTTGCCCGTCGGCTCAATGCCCGACAGGCGCACGACGCCTGAACCGGCAATCCGGTAGAGATAGTCCCGCCCGCCATCAATCACTTCGATCAGCATCAAAGCGGGAAGGATGTCGCGGATCGTGCCGGGGTTGACGTCCTGCCGTGACGGGAAGGCGCGTCCGTGACGCCAGGCTTCCCAATAGCCGAGCAGCTTGGCCAAGGTAGGCGAGATGGGGCTGGGCGGGCGCAAGGTCGCCACGCCTTCATCCGCCAGCCGTGTCTCAATCGCGTTCACGCCGGGCTGCCCCGCTGCCAAATTGGTCAACGGTTGTATATCAACACAGACCTACCAATTGGTTGCGACGGGATCCGAATTGTGTCTCATACCGGCGCAGACAACCGGAAACCGGAGCCCCCCATGCGTCTTGGCACGCCGCTTTCGCCTTCAGCCACCAAAGTGATGCTTCTGGGGGCAGGCGAGCTTGGCAAGGAAGTGTTGATTGAACTGCAGCGTTTGGGGGTCGAGACCATCGCAGTTGACCGTTATGCCAATGCGCCGGGTCACCAGGTGGCGCACCGCGCGCATGTGGTCGACATGACGGACGGGCGCGCCGTGCGTGATCTGGTGATGCGCGAACGCCCGCATCTGATTGTCCCGGAGATCGAGGCCATCGCCACACGCGAACTTGTGGCCATCGAGGAAGAGGGGCTGGCGACAGTGATCCCGACCGCCAAGGCAGCCATGCTCACGATGAACCGTGAGGGGATCCGTCGGCTGGCTGCCGAAGTGCTGGGCCTGCCGACGTCTCCCTTCGCGTTCGCGTCGTCGCTGGCGGAATTGAAGGCGGCGATTGATGGCGGCATTTCCTATCCCTGCTTTGTGAAGCCGGTGATGTCATCGTCGGGCAAGGGACAGTCGCAATTGCATGGACCCGAAGACGTGGCGAAGGCGTGGGACTATGCCTTGTCAGCCGGCCGCGTGAAGGACATGCGGGTGATCGTCGAGGGCAAGATCCATTTCGACTACGAGATCACCCAGCTGACCGTGCGCTACGAGCATCCCAGTGGCGATAACCGCACGGCATTCTGTGAGCCGATCGGCCATGTGCAGGTGGCGGGCGATTATGTGGAATCCTGGCAACCGCATCCCATGTCGCCGACCGCACTCAAGCGCGCGCGTGACATCGCCTTTCAGGTGACGTCGGCGCTTGGCGGTTACGGGATTTTTGGCGTCGAGCTGTTTGTGAAGGGTGAGGATGTGTGGTTCTCGGAAGTCAGTCCGCGGCCGCATGATACGGGGCTCGTGACACTTGCCACCCAGTTCCAGAGCGAGTTTGCCCTTCATGCCCGCGCCATTCTGGGGCTGCCGGTTGATGTGTCGCTGCGCAATCCTGGCGCCAGTGCCGTGATCTATGGCGGCATGACTGCCAAGGGCATCGCCTTTGACGGCGTGGCGGCAGCTTTGGCCGTGCCGGAGACCGAGCTGCGCCTCTTCGGCAAGCCGGAAGCGTTCCCCACGCGGCGGATGGGGGTTGCGCTGGCGCGTGGCGCAACCGTTGATCTGGCCCGCGCCCGGGCCAAAGAGGCGGCAAGCCTCGTCAAACCCGTCGCGGTCTGACGCTGCAGCGGCTCTTGGAGCACCCCTTGCGGTACTGGACGTCTTGCGCTTCACTCGATGCCTCACTTTGCGCCCCATGCTTAACGAAGTGTTAAGCGGGGAGGCGCAAGGTTTTGCCACGCGGCGGGACCCTTTCCCCCGACCATTGGAATGAAGCGCAGACCATGCTGATCGGTTCGATCATTGCCGGGCTTGACGCGGGCACCTTGCCCCGCATCGCCCGTCTGCGCCTTGACGCGATCCTCCTCCTTAGGGGCCCCTGGCCCGCTTGAAGCTGCGCGCGGCGCAGCAGCTGGTCAGGGGAGCTTCAACCGCAGGCCCATAAAGCCTGCCGCGCTGTCATCGTTCCTTTCGGGTGCTTCCCATGTCATCGAACAATTCCAACCGCGTCATCATCTTCGACACCACTTTGCGCGACGGCGAACAATCGCCCGGCGCCGCCATGAGCCTTGAAGAAAAACTCCGCATCGCCGAAATGCTGGAACAGCTCGGCGTCGATGTGATCGAAGCGGGATTTCCCGTTGCGTCAAACGGCGACTTCGAAGCGGTCAATGAGATTGCAAAATTGCTCAAGCGGACAATCGTCTGCGGTCTTGCGCGTGCGGGCGCCAAGGACATTGACCGCGCGGCGGAAGCCATCCGTCCGGCAAGGCGCGGGCGCATCCACACGTTCATTTCCACAAGCCCCGTCCACATGAAGCACAAGCTCCAGATGGAGCCGCATCAGGTGCTTGATGCCGTGGCAGCCAGTGTTTCATTGGCCCGCAGGCACACGGACGACGTCGAGTGGTCGGCGGAGGATGCGACGCGGACCGAGCGCGACTTCCTTGCGCGCGCAGTCGAGACAGCGATCAAGTCCGGGGCCAACACGATCAATATCCCCGACACGGTGGGATACACGACACCGCAGGAATATGGTGCGCTCATCCAATGGCTGATCGAAACGGTGCCGGGCGCGCATAAAGCGCGCTTCTCCACCCATTGCCATAATGATCTGGGGCTTGCGGTTGCCAATAGTCTTGCCGGGGTGATCGCAGGCGCGCGCCAGATCGAATGCACGATCAACGGTATCGGCGAACGGGCAGGCAATGCCGCGCTTGAAGAGATCGTCATGGCGCTCAAGGTGCGTGGCGATGTGATGCCGTTCGAGACCGGTGTCGAAACGCCGCTGATCGCGCGCGCGTCAAAGATGGTCTCCAGCGCGACCGGCTTTCCGGTGCAGTTCAACAAGGCGATCGTCGGAAAAAACGCCTTCGCCCACGAATCGGGAATCCACCAGGACGGGATGCTGAAGAACACCCAGACCTACGAGATCATGACGCCGGAGTCGGTCGGGGTGGCCACTTCCAGCCTGATCCTGGGCAAACTCTCGGGCCGACATGCCTTCCGGGAGAAGCTTTCGGCGTTGGGCTATGACCTCGGGCCCAACGCGCTGGAGGATGCATTCAAGAGATTCAAGGACTTAGCGGACAAGAAGAAGCATGTCTTCGATGAGGACATTGTCGCCCTTGTTGACGACTACATGTCGGCGGCAAGCGACCGCATCCAGCTTGTGGGTCTGCGCATCGCCGCCGGCATGGATGGCCCGCAAACATCTGATTTGACGCTTTCGGTTGACGGCGAGACGCGCTACATCACAGCCAGCGGCGATGGACCAGTCGATGCTACGTTCAATGCCATCAAGGCACTGGTTCCGCACGACGCGAAGCTCGTTCTCTATCAGGTTCATGCCGTGACAGAGGGAGCCGACGCGCAGGCGGAAGTGAGCGTCAGGCTGGAAGAAAACGGAAAAACCGTAACCGGTCGGGGGGCCGATACGGATACGCTGGTGGCCTCTGCCAGAGCTTATGTGCATGCGCTCAACAAGCTCGTGGTGAAGAGGACAAAGGCGTTGCCTGAAGCGTTGAACGCTTCAGGTTAAACCCCGTTTACCGTACCAGCGCTGCGACGCGGGGTGGCCTGCCGGGGCTGCCCTTTGCGCTGTTTGTAACCCGGCTCCGCGGCGCGGAGCTTGCAACGCGCCTTTACGGACTTTCAATTGCGGCACTTCACGGTGGCGGAATTCCGCTGCTTCCGGTTTCGGTGTGTCATTCAGGGTCAGTAACAAAGATGCTTGGTGGTCTGCTAGGAATGCTGTCGGCCGACATGGCCATCGACCTCGGGACCGCCAACACGCTGGTCTATGTGAAGGGCAGGGGCATCGTCCTGAACGAGCCGTCGGTTGTCGCGATCATCTCGCGCGGCGGCAAGAAACAGGTGCTCGCTGTCGGCAATGACGCCAAAATGATGCTGGGCCGTACGCCCGGCCACATCGAGGCCATCCGCCCGATGCGCGACGGCGTGATCGCCGACTTCGAAGTTGCCGAAGAGATGATCAAGCACTTCATCCGCAAGGTTCATAACCGCCGCACCTTCGCCAATCCGATGATCATCGTCTGCGTGCCGTCGGGTTCGACCGCCGTGGAACGCCGCGCGATCCAGGAATCCGCGCTTTCGGCGGGCGCGCGCCGGGTCTATCTGATCGAAGAGCCGATGGCGGCCGCCATCGGCGCTGGTCTGCCGGTCACCGAACCGACGGGCTCGATGGTAGTCGATATCGGCGGCGGCACGACGGAAGTGGCCGTGCTTTCGCTTGGCGGCATCGTCTATTCGCGCTCCGTGCGCGTGGGCGGTGACAAGATGGACGAGGCGATCATCGCCTATGTCCGCCGCAACCATAATCTCCTTATCGGTGAGGCAACTGCCGAGCGCATCAAGAAGGAAGTGGGTTCAGCGGCGGTTCCGGCCAACGGTGTCGGTCTTGCCATCGAGATCAAGGGCCGGGACCTCCTGAATGGCGTGCCCAAGGAAATCACCATCAACCAGAAGCAGATCGCCGAAAGTCTGGCAGAGCCGGTCGGCGCGATTGTCGAGGCGGTCAAGGTGGCGCTGGAAGCGACCCCGCCCGAACTTGCTGCCGACATCGTGGACAAGGGCATCGTGCTTACAGGCGGTGGCTCGCTCCTGACCAATCTCGACCAGGTGCTGCGCGAAGCAACCGGCCTGCCGGTTGTCATCGCCGATGAGCCGCTCTCGTGCGTTGCCATGGGCACGGGCCGCGCCCTTGAGCATTTCAAGATCATGAAGAACATCCTTTCGACGGCCTATTGAGGCGCAACGACCAGAAAGCTTCACCTGTCGGGAGTCTGCTTGACCGATGAATGACCGGCGACGCCGCGGCGGAGGTTTCAGGGCTCCTGTGGAGCTCCTGTCGCATCGTGTCGCGCTGGTGCTGCTTTCACTCGTTGCGGCCGGATTCCTGCTTCTGGGTCGTGCGGACAGCGCGCTTTTTGAGGGTGTGCGCAAATGGTTCTCGGACACCAGCGCGCCTGTGCTTGAAGCGCTGGCAGCACCCCTGCGCTGGGCCGAGGAGCAGGTGAACGGGTTTACCGGCATCTTTACGGTCTATGAGGAAAATGAACGCCTCAAGGCGGAAAACGAACGCCTGCTTGAGTGGAAGATGGCGGCACTCGATATGGAGGACCGCATCAAGCGCTATGAGGCGCTGCTCAACATGCAGATCGCGCCCCAGTCGAGCTTTGTCACGGCGGAAGTGATCGGCGACACGCGCGGACCTTTCGTGCGCGCGCTGATCGTGAATGCGGGATTTGCCGATGGCGTAACCAAGGGTCAGGCCGTGATCGATGCCAACGGCCTGATCGGCCGTGTGGTTGAGGCGGGCAATACGTCGTCGCGCATCCTGCTGCTCACCGACCTGTCGAGCCGCATCCCCGTCATCATCGAACCCTATGGCGTGCGCGCGATCCTCTCCGGCGACAACAGCGAATATCCGCGCATCGAGTTCCTGCCGCCCGGCGTATCGATTGTCAGCGGCGACCGGATCGTGACATCGGGCGATGGCGGCGTCTTTCCGCCGGGCATTGCTGTCGGCATCGCCTCGACCGGCGACGAGCCGGGCGATGTGCGCGTCATCATGTATTCGACCGGCGCCAATGCCCAGATTGTGCGCATCATCGACTATAATTTCCCGACCGGCGTGGATGCGCCCGCCATCGTCAGCAATGAAGCGGGGGATGCCGTGCTGAACCCGCCGTCGCCTTGAGGGCCGCGCCATGTCGCCCGTCGCCACCCGCCTTGGCCGATTTGCCTCCATCGCCATCCCGTTCCTGACGGCGCTGGCCTGCGTCATCATCGGGGCCGTGCCCTTCAGCATCTCGAACGGCTTTCTGGTCACGCCGCTCTTTCCGCTGATGGCCATCTTCTACTGGTCGATCACGCGGCCTGATCTCATGGGACCGGCGCCGGTGTTTCTCATCGGCCTCCTGCAGGACGTGTTTACCGCCGGGCCGCCCGGCTTCTGGGCCTTCATTTTCCTGGCGGCCTATGCGTTCAGCGTGTCCCAGCGCGTCCTGTTCACGGGACGTTTCGCCCTTGGCCCCTGGCTCGGTTTCTCGATGACCGCGCTGATGGCGGCTTTCCTGGCCTGGATCCTTGCAAGCCTCTTCCACAGCGGGCTGGTGGCGCCGCTGCCGTTTTTTGTCCAGTTCGTCTCGTCGATCACATTCTATCCATTGTTCATGCGTATGTTCGCCTTTTCCGGCCGCGGCCTGGCACGGGGAGTTTGAGCAATGCCGCTTCTTGGCGACGGCCATGACACGCTGAGGGCCAAAACCTTCACCCGCCGCAGCCTGGTGATGGGCGGCGGGGTCGTGACGCTTTTTGCCGCGCTGACGGGCCGCATCTATCATCTGCAGGTGGTCGAGCGGGAACGCTATACGACGCTGGCGGAAGACAACCGTGTCAACGTCCAGCTTCTTTCCCCCCTGCGTGGCCGCATCCTTGACCGCTTCGGGACCGAGCTTGCCTCCAACCGCCAGAACTACCGCGCTGTCCTGATCCCCGAACAGGCCGAGTCAGTCGAGCGCGCCCTTGATGCGCTTGCCGCCTATATTCCGATCAGCGACAACCAGCGGCAGAAGGCATTGCGCGACGCGCGCCGCAACAAGCCCTTCACACCGATCACGGTTGCCGAGAATCTGACGTGGGAACAGTTCGCGGCGCTCAACCTCAACATTCCCGACCTTGCCGGCGTGCAGCCGGAAGTGGGCGACACGCGGCATTATCCTTACGGGCCGGATCTGAGCCACGTGCTTGGCTATGTTGCCGCCGTCTCCGAGCGTGACCTTGAGAACAGCGATGACAACGATCCGCTTCTGACCATTCCCGGCTTCCGCATCGGCAAGCAGGGGGTGGAGCGTGCGGTTGACAAGGATCTGCGCGGCAAAGCGGGCGTGCGGCAGATCGAGGTCAATGCCTATGGCCGCGTGATCCGCGAATTGTCGCGGGACACGGGCACGCCGGGCGATGATGTGGTGCTGACGCTGGACATGGAGATCCAGAAGTTCACGCAGCAGCGTGTTGCCGGGCAGAGCGCCAGCGTCGTCGTGATGGACATCCACAGCGGCGACATCATCGCGTTTGTCTCCAGCCCGGGCTTTGATCCGAATGATTTCAACGTGGGCATTTCGCAGGCGCGCTGGAAAGAGCTGACGGAAGATCCGTTGAAGCCGCTCGTCAACAAGGCGCTTACCGGCCAGTATCCGCCCGGCTCGACCTTCAAGATGCTGACCGCCATCTCGGCCATCGAGGCGGGCGTCATGCCGCCGGAATCGCGCGTGACCTGCACGGGCCGGATGTCGCTGGGCAACCATGATTTCCATTGCTGGAAGCGCGGCGGCCACGGCTCTGTCAGCATGGTCGAAGCGCTGAAATATTCCTGCGACATCTATTTCTATGAAGTGGCCAAGCGCTGCGGCGTGGACAAAATTTCCGACGTCGCCCACCGGTTCGGTCTGGGCGAGACCTACGGATTTGAAGTGCCCGGTGAAAAGCGCGGTAATGTGCCAAGCCAGGCGTGGAAGCTCGCGACCACGGGCGAACCGTGGCAGCAGGGCGAGACACTGATCACCGGCATCGGCCAAGGCTATCTTCTCGCCACACCGCTGCAGCTTGCCGTCATGACGGCGCGCATCGCCAATGGCGGGCGCGCGGTCCAGCCGCATATCCTGCGGTCCGTCGGCGCCATGTCGCATACAAAACCTGCGCCTGCGTCGCTGGGCATTCCCGATATCGCGCTTGATCTTGCGCGACAGGGCATGAATGCGGTCAGCAACGAGGCCGGCGGCACGGCCTATGGCTCGCGCATTGTCAGCGATCTTTATGCACTGGCCGGCAAGACCGGCACGGCGCAGGTGCGCCGCATCAGCCGCGAGGAGCGCGCAAGCGGCGTCATCCACAACGACAATCTGCCGTGGGAGTTGCGCGACCATGCGCTGTTTGTCGCCTTCGCGCCGGTTGATGCGCCACGTTATTCCATTTCGGTCATTGTCGAGCATGGCGGCTCGGGGTCCAAGATGGCGGCACCGGTTGCGCGCGACGTGATGCAGCTGACGCTTGAGCGCGATCCGGCGCGCCGGGCGGCTATTGGCCCCAGTGCGGGCGTCGCACCCTTGCGGGAGGGCTGACCCATGCTGGATACCTATGGCTCAACCCGCGAATTGCGATTCCTCGACAAGCTGAAGGACGTGAACTGGCTGTTGATCGCGCTGATCGCTGCCATCGCCTCCATTGGCTTTGCCATGCTCTATTCGGTGGCGGGCGGCACGTTCGAGCCGCGCGCCTCGCGGCAGATGATCATCTTCGGTGTCGGCATTGCCATCCTGATGATGGTGGCGCTGATTGACCTGCGCGTGTGGATGCGCCTTGCCTATCCGGCCTATGCGGCGTCGCTCTTGCTGCTGGTCGTCGTCGAACTCTTCGGCAAGATGGGCATGGGTGCGGAGCGCTGGATCGACCTTTACGTGTTCCAGCTGCAGCCGTCAGAGCTGATGAAGATCACGCTCATCCTTGCGATGGCGCGCTATCTGCACTCGCTGACGCTGGACGAAGTCTCGCGCCCGCTCACGCTTATCGCGCCTTTGGCTTTGATCGGGTTGCCGGTCATCCTGGTGCTGATGCAGCCCAATCTGGGCACGGCCACCATTCTGGGGGCGGTCGGGGCGTCGCTTCTGTTCGTGGCCGGGCTGTCGTGGAAGTGGATACTGCCCGCACTTGGTGCGGTCGCGGCAGCCATTCCTGTCGGCTGGCAGTTCCTGCACGATTACCAGAAGCAGCGCATTTTCACGTTCCTTGACCCTGACCGGGACCCGTTGGGCGCCGGCTACAATATCCTTCAATCAAAGATTGCCATCGGGTCGGGCGGGGTGTTCGGCAAGGGATACATGCTGGGCTCGCAGTCGCAGCTGAACTTCCTGCCCGAGAAGCACACCGATTTCATCTTCACGACCTTGGGCGAGGAATTCGGTCTGGTGGGAGCAGTCACGCTGCTCCTTCTCTATCTCTGCGTGCTCACCATCGGCATGGCCATTGCCTATTCCAGCCGCAGCCATTTTGGCCGTCTTCTGGCGTTCGGTGTCTGCGTCAATTTCGTGCTCTACATCCTCATCAATGTGTCGATGGTGATGGGCGTCATTCCGGTTGTCGGCATTCCGCTGCCTCTGGTCTCCTATGGCGGCACGGCGATGCTGACCGTGCTTTTCGGCTTTGGACTTCTGATGTGCGCACATCTCCACCGCAACGTGGATGTGCCGCGGCACTCCGGCGCCTTCTGGTAGGCGTCACTGATAGATGAACATCGGCACCTTGGTGCGCGCGATCAACCGCGTGGTGCAGGAGCCCAAAATCGCCTCGCGCCAGCCGCGATGGCCATAGGCACCCATGACCAGCAGGTCGGCCCCCGTTACCGATGTGCGCGACAGGATTTCGTCGGAAGGGTCGCCGCCGGATATGACGGGATGGGCGGTCACGCCAAGCCCGTGCAGATGAAGATAGGCCTGCGCGGATTTCAGCGTCTTCTCCGCGTGACCTGCTTCGGGATGCACGCTGACCAGATGCAGCTGCAGGCCCTCGGCCAGCCCCATCAATACGAACAGCTGGAGTGCGTGCGAGGCCTGATTTGAGCCGTCATAGGCGATCAGGGCGCGCTTGGGCAGATGCGAGCCTTCGGGCGTGACGATCAGGGGGCGCGGCAGGCCCTTCAGGATCGTGCCGACCGTCTTGACCGGTGAACCATCGCCCGAGTCGCCATGGAAATCCGTGTCGCGCCCGATCACAATCAGATCATGCGCGATGGCGGCGGCGCGCACTTCGTCGACCGGCTGACCCTCCACCATGATGACCGAGCCGGTGACATGCGACGTGGCACAGGCCGCCAGGAACTCCTTGCGCTCGGCCTCTGCCTTTTCGTGGGCGCGCTGCACGCGGATCTGGTCCGCATGGTGCTTGTAATAGCCCGCGCCCATGGGCGTCGGTTGCGACCGTGTGAGCCAGTTGATGTCGAGCACATTGATGCCCGTAAGCCTCGCCTTGTGCTGGCCTGCCAGCGCGAGCGCAAAGTTCAGCGCCGTCTGGGTCGAGGGGGTGTCGTCGAGGGCGACGAGAAGGCTTTTCAGGTTCGACATGAAAATGCTCCATCGGGGGGAAGGGGCGGATCAGACAACTCCCGCTATCACACCATGGCGCGCGCTTGAATGCCTGATCTTGCTCAATGGGTTGGGCTGGCTCGGACGCGTCAGAAATTCGCCCTTCCACCGATGTAAAAGGCGGTGCGTTCAAGCAATCCCGCCTTGTGCGGGCGGCTTTGCCTTGCTATAGCGCCCCCTCTTTGGCGGCCCCCTTTGCCCTTCCTGGGCCATTCGGGCCCGGGCAGGCGGGTGATTAGCTCAGTTGGTAGAGCAGCTGACTCTTAATCAGCGGGTCGGAGGTTCGAATCCTCCATCACCCACCAATTTCCTTCCCAAAGTTGTGGATATGGCGCAGCGCATGACAGCGTGGGGGCTGCCCTTTAGTCTCGCCAGCCGAGGCCTGCGCGCGGAGCAGGAACCACATTGGGGAGTTTAGCATGGCTGCCAAGAAAATGGCGATCCTGTCGCTGGTGATCGGGTGGCTGATGGCCGCACCGGCCCTGGCTGTGCCGGCGCCGGTGATCGAGAAGCTGGACGTGACGTGCCAATTCCGCGCCGGTCAGATGCATACGGTCAGCATCACGATGAAGTGGGGTATCGTTCTTGGCACCTACTCCTACGAGTTTGCGTTCAAGAACACGCAAGGCCAGCAGTTCCTTTTCTATGAGACTGTCACGGCAATGGGAGCCAGCACGTTTCCGCTGCCTGCCGGCACCTATGACCTGACCATATCGATTGTTGGCCGTGCCGATCCGAACACACCGACGATCATGCCTTGGGCCGGAAAGACTCTCTACAACAACATCCTTGTGCCGCCGGCCGTATCGACGAATGGCCGCGGCACGGGTTGCCGGTTCGCTCTCTGAGCGCAGCGGCGCTCACACCGACCGCGAATATTGCGCGGCGGCGGTATAGGCGTCGAAAGCCTGCGCCACCAGACGGCAGAAGGGGCGCATGGGTTCGGGGATGTTCAATGCATCGCCCGAGATGGTGACAAGTCCATCGGCGGCGAGCGGCGCAAGCGCGGCAAGTTCAGGTGCAAAGGCGTTGCGTGGGCCAAACTCTTCAAGATTGACCGCAAAGTTGCACATCAGGCGTTCGATGATGCGGGCGCGTATCCGGTCATCGGCGGAAAGCGTGTGGCCGCGCATGATCGGCAATGCGTCCGCCCCGATCGCACGGCGCCAGCCGGTCACGGCGGGATCGTTTTGGGCATAGCCTTGGGGCAGGGCCGAGATGGCACTGGGTCCCAGGCCGATCAGCGCATCGGTGCGGCTGGCCACATAGCCCTGAAAATTGCGGTGGAGTGTTCCCGCACGCGCGGCCAGCGCCATCGGGTCGCCGGGCCGTGCAAAGTGATCCATGCCTATTGCCTCATAGCCATGATCGGTGAGGAATGTTTTGGCGTCCGCCGCCATGTCAAGGCGGGCGGCGGCGCCTGGCAACTCGCCCACTTCAATGGCGCGCTGGCGGCTTTTGAACCACGGCACATGCGCATAGCCGAAGAGCGCAATGCGATCGGGCGACAGTGTTATGGCGCGCGCCAGCGTTTCCATCAGATCGCTGTGAGTCTGGCCGGGCAGGCCATACATCAAATCAAAGCTGATGGCGTTGATACCGGCGTTGCGCAGGTCGTCGACAGCGCGTGCCACCTGATCGAAGGGCTGCACGCGACCGATCATCTCCTGCACGTGCGGGGCGAAAGTTTGCACGCCCAGCGACGCGCGATTGATGCCGGCTCCGGCATAGGCGCGGATGTGGTCGGGCGTCAGGCTGCGCGGATCGATCTCGATGGCATGGGCAAGGGGCGTGGCGAATTCAAACCGCGCGTGGAGCGCCGCCATGATCCTGTCGAACAGAAGCGGGGAGAGCACGTTGGGCGTGCCGCCGCCCCAATGGAGTTCGGTTACATGGCGTGAGGCCGCATGGCGCGCCACGCATGCGATCTCCGTCAGCAGCGTTGCTGCATAGGCCTCCGCGTCTCCCGCACGCTCCGCGCTGGTGTTGCAGCCGCAATACCAGCAGATGCGTCTGCAATAGGGCACATGGATATAGAGGGCGAGGGCAGCATTACCGGATAATGTGCGCAGCCATTGCGCATAAAGTGCGCCATCCACGCCGCCGCCAAAATGCGGGGCGCTGGGATAGCTTGTGTAACGCGGGGCCTGCTTTTCCGCATAAGGCAAAAGGCGCGCATCCATCGCCTGCTTTTGCGGCAGGAGGGGATACGCGCCTTTGATTTTGGTCAAGGGCGTCGCGAAGGGTTACCCCTTCACGCACACCACCTGGCGCAGCGTGTGGACAATCTCCACCAGGTCGCTCTGGGCGGCCATCACGGCGTCGATGTCCTTGTAGGCCATCGGCGTCTCGTCGATCACGCCCGCGTCCTTGCGGCACTCGATGCCTTCGGTCGCGCGGACATGATCGGCGATGGTGAAGCGGCGGTTCGCCTCGCTGCGGCTCATGGCGCGACCGGCGCCGTGACTGCATGTGCAGAACGACTCCTTGTTGCCCTTGCCGCGCACGATATAGCTGCGCGCGCCCATCGAACCCGGAATGATGCCGAGCTCGCCCTCGCCCGCACGCACCGCACCCTTGCGGGTGACATGCACACGCTTGCCGAAGTGCTCCTCCTGCGTGACGTAATTGTGATGGCAATTGACCGCCGTCTTTTCGGTCGCAAGGTCCGGCCAATGCCGGGTCAGCGCGCCCAGCACCAGCTCCATCATCGTCTCGCGGTTCGCGCGTGCATAGGCCTGCGCCCACGCGACCGCGCGGACGTAGGACACATAGCCCTCGCTGCCCTCGGCGAAATAGGCAAGGTCCTCATCCGGCAGGTTGATGAACCAGCGCCGCATCTCGTGCTTGGCCCGCTCAACAAAATAGGTGCCGAACTTGTTGCCGACGCCGCGCGAGCCCGAGTGCAGCATCACCCACAGCGATCCCTTCTCGTCGAGGCAGAGCTCGATGAAGTGATTGCCTGTACCCAGCGTGCCGAGATGGCCAAGGCCGCGCGGGTGGCCCGCCTTGGGATCACGCTCAAGGATGGCCTTGTAGCCCGGCTCGAGCTTCTCCCAACGGGCAAGCGCTGCCGTCGGCGGGGTCTCCGCCCATGCGCCGGTGTCGTTGCGACCGCCATTGTCGGTGCGTCCATGGGGTACGGCCGCCTCGATCTCCGTGCGGATGGCTGCGAGCGAGTCGGGCAGATGCCCGGCACGGATATTCGTCTCCACGGCCATCATGCCGCAGCCGATATCCACGCCGACCGCTGCGGGCACAATGGCGCCATGCGTTGCGATCACCGATCCGACCGTTGCGCCCCGGCCCCAATGCACGTCGGGCATGACCGCGACATGCGAATGGATGAAGGGCAGCGATGCCACATTGCGCAGCTGCGCAAGGGCGGTCTCCTCCACCGGCACGCCGCGCGTCCATGCCTTGATGGGGAAGCGGCCGCCGTCGATGAAATTCCAGTTCTGTGTTCCGGCCTTGGTCATGGCCTTGTCTCCATTTTGATTCAGTATCCGACCCTGCGTCCGTTCACAAAGGCAACAAAAAACCCCGCCAGGCCATTGCCGGGAGGGGTTTTCGCGGACTCCAGCTTTGAGCAGCCTGTGTCAGCGTTTCCTCTCCCGCACGCACGCGTTATCGCGCTGGCAGCGTTCATTGGCTGCGGCGCGATTGGCGTCTGTTCTGGCGGCGGGCTGGAAACGCATGGCACTCCTCATGATGGGGCGCGGCGGATAGCACAAGTGATGGCGGATGGAAAGCCCTCTGCACACGTGTCTGTCTTGCAGTTCCGGAAACCCGGCCTATCGGTCCCTGTTGCTCATTGAACCCTGTGCAGGCGCCATCTCGGGTCGAAGTCCACATCGTCCGTCGGGAAGGTGATCCAGGCGATATCACCGTCGCAGGTGAATTCGTATTGCGCGTTCTGCATGTAGCCCTGGAATTTCTGCGACACGGGGCTTTGGCCCGGCAAGGTGACGGTTGAGGTGAACTCCACACCCTGCACCTTGGGGCACCAGCTCAACGTTTCGCCTGCCGCCGACCAGATGCCCTGATCGGTGCCTGCGGCTTCAAGCAGGATCTTGATGTCCATACCCGTTGAATCGGTGGTGCCGCCAAAGAAGAAATTCGAAAACTCGACGAAAGTCGTGCCTTCCTTGTTGAAGGTAATGATGATGTCGCCGCCCAGCGTCATGTCGCGCATCGTGCCGGTGAGGTAGATGGTCATCAGGCCCATCTCCATGCCCTGATCCACCTGCCAGCGGCCCACGAGGCATTGCTGGATCTGGTCGGCCTCAACCATGCAGGGCTTGGGGCAGGGCGACGTATTGATGGCGGACAGGCGGAACTGGTTGCGGCCTTCCTCCACCGGCATGGAAGCCAGCAGGAATGTCTCATCACCCTCGCATCCGGGCGAGATGTCGTCAGGAAACGGCCCCCATGCCCCCTGCGCCTCAAAAAGGCGTACCGCATAAGTGGGTGTCTTTGCGGCTTGTGTGGCGGTCATGTACTGGCCCCGCTCAAAGCGGATGGCGCGGCGCATGATGGTGAAGGGCTGGGCGATGAACTCGCGCTCACCGGTATCGTTGAAGACAATGGTTGACGTGAAGACCGGGTTCACGCCCAGGGGTTTGCCGTGCGGGTCGATGATCTTGCCGTCCACATAATCCTGCGCAAACTCCTGGAAGAGATCCTCACCGACGCTCTTGCGCAAAGACGCCTGCTGGGCTTCCTCGCTGCCCGCATCTCCGCCCTTGGGCAAGGCATCGAACAGGCCCCAAACGAGGTTTGGCCCCTTGCTCCACAGCCAGGTGAAGAAGACGCCCGTCTCGTATTCCATGCGCGTCAGCGGCACGGATTCCGAATTCAGGTCGAATTTCTGATAGATGAGGGCGGCTGTTGCCGTGTTGGGGAACACGGTACTCGCCATGAAGTCGGCGGAGCCTTCGACCCACCATTTGCTGGTGGTCTCGTGAAACGCGTGAGAGGCAGGCCAGTTCCATTGCTGAACGCAGTGGAATGCCTCATGCGCCATGGTGAAAAGGAAGTTAGGGTGCACCTCGTCAGGTGGCGCCTTCTCCATCTCGCTCAGATAGACGTTGATGACGCATTCATGGTGCATCGTATCGGTATCGGCACTGGCAAAGGCCTTGACGGGTGCCTTCGTCTCCGGGCTGTGCAGCACGATGGTCACGTTGCGCCAGCCCAATGCCGGCCGCGAGGCGGCCCAGAACTGGAACGCCTTCACCACAGCATCCTCGGCCTCGGGATCATAGAGGGCGAGAAGGCCTTCATCAGTTGCAGCATCACGGATGGTGCGGATCGAAGGCGAGAAATTGCCCAGCGACAATTGCTGCCGGTGCATCTCGGTGCAGGTGAATGAGGCGGGCAGGTCGGCCGCTGCACGCATCTTTTCGCCGTTGCAGTCGGTGAAGATGTCATCGGCTTGCGCCTGGTTTGCTGTTGGCGGCGCAACCAGCAATGCTGTCGCGATGATCGCGGCTGCGGACAGAACGGCACGGATGCGCATGGACCCCTCCCCAATGGCGTTGCGCATACGATACAGTCCTTCACTTGATGGCCGTCAAGGGTGCGTGCGGGCACAGCTTGACCAAGATCATGGTGCGGCGCGGCATCAATTGTGACATTTTGCGCGCTACAACGCATGACGGGGGACAGATTCGACCATGAATATTATGAACGCCGTATCCTCACGCCTTCTCCAATCCTGCGCGGTCCTCGCCGTCGCGGGGGCGGCACTTGGCGCGCTTCCGGCTTTGGCAGCTGACGAGGAAGCAGCCGCGCCAGAATGGGTTTTTGCAGGTGATATCCGCCTGCGTTACGAGGGCGTCGATCAGGTTGGCTTTGTGGAAGAGGCGCAGGCATTGACCTTGCGCGTGCGCGCGGGGCTCACGACTCCCGTCTGGCATGACTTCCAGATCCTGGTCGAAGGCGAGGCGATTGCCGCCCTGCACACGGATTACAACAGCACCGCGAACGGCAAAGGGCAGTTTCCCGTCGTCGCCGATGGCGAGACGATCGAGCTCAACCGGCTGCAGATCGCCTATACCGGCATCGAAGGCACCACGCTGACCCTGGGCCGCCAGCGCATCGCGCTCGGCAATCAGCGCTTCATCGGCAATGTAGGCTGGCGCCAGAACGAACAGACTTTTGATGCCTTCCGCATCGACACGAAATTCACCGGTGTCACCCTTACCTATGCCTATGTTGACGCCGTGCAGCGCGTATTCGGCAATGAAAGCCCGTTGGGCGATTTCAACAGCGACAGCCACCTCGTTTATGCTGACATCGCGGCAGGCGATTTCGGCAACTTCACGCCCTATCTCTATGCGCTTGATCTGGAAGAGGCGCCCACCCAGTCAACGCTGACCTTCGGCGCGCGCTGGAGCAAATCATGGGGGCTGGATGACGAGACGAAGCTCACGCTGGCGGCTGATCTTGCGCGCCAGAGTGACTATGGCGACAATCCACTCTCGTTTGACCTTGGCTACGCGGCCCTTGATGCCGAGATCAAGCAGGGAAATTACGCCGTTTTTGCCGGCGTCGAATGGCTTGATGGCAATGGCGTCGCCGGCTTCTCGACGCCTCTGGCCACGCTCTTCAAGTTCAATGGCTGGGCAGATGCGTTCCTCAATACACCCGGCATCGGCCTGACCGATTTCTACGCGGGCGCGACTGTCAATTTCCCCAAGATCGGCGAGGGGCTTGGCCTGTCACTCTCGGCCATCTTCCATGATTTCAGCGACGCGGACCGTGACATTTCGTTTGCCACGGAGATCGACCTTCTGGCCGCACTGAAATGGGACTGCGGCATGGCGCTGGAAGCGCGCTATGCGAGCTATGACCGCGACGATGCCGGACCCGCCGCGCGCGACAAGGTCTGGTTTGCGCTTTCCTACGCTTTCTGAGGCACTCTGGGCCTTCAGACGTGATGGCTGCTTGAGGGAAGCGTCTCCTGTTGCTATCGGTGCCGTCCGGCTATTTTCAAACGGGCGGCACCGTGGCGACAAAAAAACATGCGCATGTGATCGGACTAGGCGGCGTGGGCATGAGTGCCACGGCGCTTCTCCTGCGCGACATGGGCTATGCCATCAGCGGGTCTGACGCTGAGCTCTATGAGCCGGTCAAAGGTCTTCTGGCGCACGAGGGCATTGCCTGCGCGCAAGGCTTTGCCGCATCGAACATCAAAGGCGTGCCCGACCTGATCGTCCTTGGCCGGAATGCCAAGCTCGACCCGGCCGTGAACGAGGAAGTGCGCCATGCCCTGTCGCTGGGCACGCGGGTGCGTTCCTTTCCGGAAATCATCGGCGAAGCCTCGCAGGGCCGCCATGTGATCGTGGCCGCAGGCAGTTTCGGCAAGTCCACGACGGCGGCGATGATGACCGCTTTCCTGCGTCATGCGGGGATGCGGCCGGGCTGGTTTGTGGGCGCGCTTGCCAAAAACCTGCCGCGTACGGCGGAACTCGGCAGCGACGCTCCCTTCATCATCGAAGGTGACGAATACCCTACGGCGCACGGCGATCCGCGCCCGAAATTCATGCACTACCATCCGCGCGATGTGCTTCTGACGAGCGTGGTGCACGACCATGTGAACGTCTATCCGACTTTCGCGTCCTACAAGCAGGCGTTTACTGAACTTGCCGGCCTGATGCCGGGTGACGGGTTGCTTGTTGCCTGCGCCGACGAGCCGGAAGCGCGTGCCATGGCGCGCGCGCGGGGGAGCGCGATCACCTATGGACTCGACGATGGCGATGTGCGGGCCGTGGACATTGCTTTTGGCGCGCCGACGCAATTCACGCTGATGCGCGGGCGCGAGGAATTGGGCCGGTTCGAAACGTCGCAGCTGGGCCGTCACAACATCGAGAACATTGCGGGTGTTGCGGCACTGTTGCTGGCGCGCAATCTCATCAGCGTAGAGGCGCTCGGTCCGGCGATTGCCGCGTTTGACGGCGTGCGGCGTCGTCTCGACATCATTGCACCCGAAAGCGCCATCCCGGTGATCGAGGGGTTTGGATCATCCGAGGAAAAGGCGCGTTCGGCCATCGATGCGATGCTCCTGCATTTTCCGGCGCGTCGTCTTATGGTCTTCTTCGAGCCGCACACATTCAGCTGGCGCAACCGGGCGGCCCTTGCCTGGTATGACCGCGTGTTTGCAGGTGCGGGTCTCGTGTTCATTGCGCCGCCTGAGACGCAAGGTGCCGGCACACACGACCAGCTTTCGCATGACCATATCCTTGATCGCGTGCGTGCATCAGGCGTGAAGGCATTGCCGCTTGATCCGGCGCGCACGGACGCGGCACTGGCTGCCGTTCAGCCAAATGACGCGGTGCTTGTGCTCACCTCCGGCGCGATGGGCGGCGCCATTCCCCTGATCAGCGAGGGGATCAGTGCGCGGTTCCCCAAGCGTGGTCGTCAGTAAAAGATCGCTGAAATCGTGCCAGGGGCCAGAAGCGTTGCCGTCCATACCGCGCAGGCAAGCCAGCTTGTCACCTGGTAGCGCAGCATATCCATCCGGAAAATGCCGCAGACCAGCGGCACGGAAGCGCGCAGGGGGCCGAGAAACTGGCCGAGGAAAATGCCGGTAAAGCCATAACGTTTGAGGAACTGCTCGCCGCGCGCTTCAAGGCCGGGATAGTTGCGCAATGGCCAGAACTGGAACACGCCAAGTCCGAACTTCGCGCCCAGCCAATAGCTGAACCAGTTGCCGATGCCGGCACCAAATGTCGCGGCAACCCACAGCGGCCAGAAGTCCAGGGAGCCGGCACCGACCAATCCACCGACGCCGAGGAGCACGATTGTTGCCGGGAAAAGGAGCGAAATCAGCGCGACTGATTCACCGAAGGCGAACAGGAAAAGGAATGGGGGCGCCCATTCGTGGTTTTCCTTGACGAAGGCAAGCGCCTGATCAGCCCACGCAGCAATGGTCTCGAACATGATTGATCCTCAGCGTGCAAGATGCCGGTCGGCCTTTGCAGACCATTCAAACACGATGTCCTGATCGGGCTTCGCAAGTGCCCTTGTTTTGCCTGCATAATCGCAGCGCGCCAGCAGGTCGCGGATGAGGTTGAGGCGTGCGGTCTTCTTGTCGTCCGCGCTGACGATCACCCACGGGCAGGGGCCTTGACTTGTCGCGCGCAGCATCACGTCGCGCGCACGGCTGTAGGCGTCAAACTTGGCAACGGCCTTCTGGTCAATCGGCGAGATTTTCCACTGCTTCAGCGGATCGCGGCGGCGCTCGGCCATGCGCTTCTTCTGTTCGCTGCGCGAAATGTCGAGATAATATTTGATGAGATGGATGCCCGAATGGCGGAGCATCGCTTCAAACACCGGCACGTCGTCAAGGAACGCACGTGTCTCGTCGGCCGTGCAGAAGCCCATCACCGGCTCGACACCAGCCCGGTTGTACCAGGAGCGGTTGAAGACGACGAACTCACCAGCAGCCGGCAGATGCGGCACGAAGCGCTGGAAGTACCATTGGGTGACTTCGCGGTCGGATGGCTTCGAGAGGGCGACAATGCGCGTCTCGCGCGGGCTCATGTGCTCGGTCAGCCGCTTGATGGTGCCGTCCTTGCCCGCGCCATCGCGGCCTTCGATGATGACAAGGATGCGCTTGCCTGAGGCGATCAGGTCGCGCTGGAAGCGCACGAGCTCGATCTGGAGGATGCGCAAGGCGTCTTCATATCCGTTCTTGTCAGCCATTCATTCGCCTTTGGGGAAGCGGGCAGAGAAATGGCCTGCGATGGATTGCCACCGCAGGCCATTGCGCATTCAAGCGTTGGGCGCGGTCTAGTTTCCGCCGCCGGGGCCGTTGGGTGAGGGCTGGTGCTGCTGGCCACCCAGATCATTCAGGATGTTGGGGATGTTCAAATTGCCCTGCCAGGGTGCTTCATAGCCCTGCTGGCCGGAGCCGATGAGCCCGTCAATCACCGCGTCGCCGGTCAGGCAGAAGCTGTTCTGCGGCGCGCCCACGGCGCCTTGCTGAACAGGCGCGCACTGGCCGCCGGTCATTTCTGTTATATTGCCGCCGCCGGCATCGACTTCGCAAAGGCCAGTTTCGCAATTCACGAACCCGTTGCCCTGCGCATCGACGCTGCCGGAAGCAATCGTGCCGCGAAAACCAAGCGTTGCCGACGGCGTTTCAACGCTTACCCCGGCCTCATTCATCTGGCCGGAGGCAAAGCGGAACGCGCCGACCACGATGTCGATGTTGTTCACGTCGCCCGTGCCGCCCGTATAGACAAACTCGTCGATCACGATTTCGGAGTTCTCGCCGATCGTGACCATCGAATTGTCGAGGAAGTTCACGGCAACGCCCGACAGCGGGCCGGTCCGGATCGTATCATTCACGTTGACCGGGTCGCCATTCGACAGCGTTACGGTCGTGCCGCCTTCAGACGTTCCTTCCGCCAGACCCGTCACCGGGCGCACATCGCCCGCAGTGCCCGGCCCGGCGAGTGCCGTTCCTGAAAAACCCAGAAGCGCTGCAGCCGCTGTTGCTGCCAACCAAACTGACTTCCTCATGATGTCCTCGTTGTCCTTCGACAAACTCGCCCCGTGACACGTCAAAGCCCGTGCGGACCCCGATGCGGATTCGCATTGGAGGTCAGTGTAACCCGCCAAACTCAGCAAGCGAAGCACTGATCCATTCATCTTGCGCCGGATTTTCGTTTCAGTTTGGTGATTTGGAACACGATTTCACACCGTGGTGGCAGGTGCTTGACAGATAGTTTCATCAGAAACTAAATACGGCCCGCCCCCAGCGCTGGTTAACGGAGCAGACAATGGCCGACCTTTTTGAGAACCCGATGGGCACAGACGGGTTTGAGTTCGTCGAATACACCGCCCCCGACATTGCGGCGCTCGGCCGCCTGTTCGAGCAGATGGGCTGCCGCGCGGTCGGTCGGCACCGCTCCAAGGACGTGACACTTTATCGCCAGGGCGATGTGAACTTCGTCGTCAATGCCGAGCCTGACAGCCATGGCACCCGCTTTGCCGCCGCGCATGGCCCGTCTGCCTGCGCCATGGGGTTCCGGGTCAAGGATGCGGCTTTTGCCTATCGCCGCGCCATCGAGCTGGGCGCCAAGCCCGTCAAGACGGCCATCGGGCCGATGGAGCTCAACATCCCGGCCATCGAAGGCATCGGCGGCAGCATCATCTATCTGGTGGACCGTTACGGCGCGCAGTCGATCTATGACGTGGACTTCACGCCGACAGACACCGCCAAGGGCTTTGTGCATGCGGGCGCGGGCCTGACCGAAATCGATCACGTCACCCACAACGTCTATCGCGGCAACATGGACAAGTGGGCAGGCTTCTATGAGAAGCTCTTCAACTTCCGCGAAATCCGCTATTTCGACATCGAAGGCAAGCTGACCGGCCTCAAGAGCCGCGCGATGACAAGCCCCTGCGGCAAGATCCGCATTCCGATCAACGAAAGCTCGGACGACAAGTCGCAGATCGCGGAATATCTCGACGAGTACAAGGGCGAGGGCATCCAGCACATCGCGCTGGCGACGGACAATATCTACGAGACCGTCGAGACCTTGCGCAAAACCGGCGTGAAGTTCCAAAACACGACCGAAACCTATTTCGAACTGGTGGAAAGCCGTATTCCCAATCACGGCGAAGACCTGGTGCGCCTCAAGGCCAACCAGATCCTGATCGATGGCGCGCCGGAGGATTCCGGCCTGCTTCTCCAGATATTCACCCAGAACGCGATCGGGCCGATCTTTTTCGAGATCATCCAGCGCAAGGGCAATCAGGGTTTCGGCGAAGGCAATTTCCGCGCGCTGTTCGAATCCATCGAGCTTGACCAGATCCGCCGCGGTGTCCTCAAACCTGCCGCCAGCGCATAAGGCACGATCATGGCCAGTCGCAAATGGATCCAGTTTCCCAAGGTTGAAGGCGTTGCCTCGCGCCAGGCCCATGCCGATCTGCCGCCGGGCACATTCGAGCGCGAGATGGGGCAGGAGGGGTTCTTTGGCCCTTCGGTCCAGTTTCACCACAAGCACCCGCCGACCGCCTGGGTTGATTTCACCGGCCCGTTGCGGCCGCGCGCCTTTGATCTCAACCGCCTGAACGGTGAAGAACCATCGCCGTGGTCAGCGCCTGTCGTCTTGCGCAACCGCGCATGTCAGGTGCGCTTCTGGCGCCTGTCACGGCCGATGCCGTCGCTGGCGCGCAATGCGGATGGCGACCAGCTTCTTTTCATCCATGCCGGCCATGGCGATCTTTTCACCGATTGGGGTCACCTTGCGTTCCAGGCGGGCGACTACATCGTCATTCCGCGCGGCGGCATGTGGCGCCTTTCGCCTGCATCATCCGCCGATGTGCTGATGGTGGAAGCGACCGGCTCGCACTACCACTTGCCCGAAAAGGGGATGATGGGGCCGCATGCGATCTTTGATCCGGCCATGCTGGATACGCCTGCCCTCAACGACGCCTTCCGCGCCCAGCAAGGCGCCCACGAGACCCGGGTTGCCATCAAGCGGGGTGATGCGGTTTCGGTTGCGACCTATCCCTTCAATCCGCTGGACGTTTCCGGCTGGCATGGTGACCTTGCGCCTGTACGCATCAATGTGCGCCACATCCGGCCCTTGATGAGCCACCGCTATCATGTGCCGCCGTCGGCGCACACGACCTTCGTGGCCGACCGCTTTGTCGTCTGCACGTTTGCGCCGCGTCCCTTCGAGAGTGACGAGGGCGCGCTCAAAGTGCCCTTCTTCCACAACAATGATGATTACGATGAAGTGCTGTTCTATCACGCGGGCGACTTCTTCAGCCGCGACAACATCAAGGCCGGCATGATGACGTTCCATCCGGCGGGTTTTACCCACGGACCGCATCCCAAGGCGCTCAAGAACGCCTTCGTGCAACCCAAGACCGCAACGGACGAGTATGCCGTGATGATCGACACGCGCGATCCGCTTGAAGTGGGTGAGGGCGCGGCGGCTGCCGAGAACATGGCCTATGTGGACAGCTGGAAGGGTTCGCCGGCATGAATGACGCGCAAGGCAGTCTGGTCAGCAAATTCGCGCAGTTCCAGGAGCATTGGCGCCCCAAGGTCATTGCCGCCCTGAACGGACAGGAAGTGAAGTTGGTGAAGGCTAAAGGCGTTTTTCCATGGCACCGCCATGAGACGGCCGACGAGATGTTTCTCGTCTGGAAGGGGCGCTTCCGGGTCGAGTTCCGCGACCGGATTGCCGACATGGGACCGGGAGAATATTGCGTGGTGCCACGTGGTGTTGAGCACCGCACGGCAGCCGACGAGGAGGCTGAAGTGCTGATTTTCGAACCATCGGAAGTGGTCAACACGGGCGACGCCGAGAGATCAGCCTTTACGGCACCGATGGGGGTGAAGCTGCCATGAAACTTGCCTCGCTCAAGCATGGCCGCGACGGGCGCCTGGTGGTCGTCTCGCGCGATCTTTCCCGTTTTGCCGCAGCAGATGAGATTGCACCCACCATGCAGGCTGCACTTGATGACTGGCCGCGCGTGGCGCCGCGTTTGCAGGAATTGTCGGACCGGCTGAACAGCGGCGCCATTCCGGACGCCAGGCCGTTCGATCCGGCCCAGTGCGCGTCGCCCCTGCCGCGTGCCTATCAATGGGCAGATGGTTCGGCCTATGTCGTGCATGTCGAACTGGTGCGCAAGGCGCGCGGTGCCGAAATGCCGCCCAGCTTCTGGACCGATCCCCTGATGTATCAGGGCGGCTCTGACAGTTTCATCGGTCCGCGGGACGACATCCTGGCCGCGGATGAAGCACACGGCATCGACCTTGAAGCGGAGATTGCCGTCATCACCGGTGATGTGCCGATGGGCATTGATGCCGATGCGGCGCTGGCCCATGTGCGCCTGTTGATGCTGGTCAATGATGTCAGCCTGCGCAATCTCATCCCGAAAGAACTGGAAAAGGGCTTCGGCTTCTTCCAGTCCAAGCCCGCCTCGGCATTCTCGCCGGTTGCGGTGACGCCTGATGAACTGGGCGCGGCGTGGGCTGGCGGCAAGGTCAATCTGCCGCTGCATGTTGCGGTCAACGGCCAATGGTTCGGCAATCCTCATGCGGGCGACGAGATGACGTTCCATTTCGGCCAGCTGATCGCGCATGCCGCGCGCACGCGTGAGCTGGAGGCGGGCACGATCATCGGCTCCGGCACGGTTTCCAGCCGCGACCGCACCAAAGGCTCATGCTGCATCGCCGAAGTGCGGATGCTCGAGACGATTACCCAGGGCAAACCGGCGACGCCATTCCTTTCCTTCGGCAATCAGGTGCGCATCGAGATGAAGGACGAGAAGGGCGCATCGATTTTCGGCGCCATCGACCAGCGCGTGAGAAAGTACGAGGGTCCGGCATGAATCGCACCGAATTTGCGCTCTACACGTTCGGCCCCTCGTCGGCGGCCTATCGCGCCCGCATCGCGCTCAATCTCAAGGGGCTTTCACCCGAATACCGTTCCATCCACCTCACAAAGGATGGCGGCGTGCAGCACAGTGGCGCCTACAAGCAGGTGAACCCGCAAGGGCTGATCCCAACATTGCTGCATGACGGCCATGTGATCGGCCAGTCGCTCGCCATCATCGAGTATCTCGACGAGATGTTTCCCGAGCCGCCGCTTCTGCCGCGCGACGCATATGGTCGCGCCCGCGTCCGCCAGCTGGCCTATGCAATCGCCTGCGACATTCATCCCGTCAACAATCTGCGGGTGCGGCAATATCTGACCAGCACACTCCAGGCCACTCCGGCGCAAAGCGAAGCGTGGTACGCGCACTGGATCACGCTTGGCTTTGAAGCGATGGAGAAGCTTGCGGCGAGTGCACCGGAGACCGGCAAATTCCTGCATGGCGATGCGCCGACGCTCGCCGATATCTGCCTTGTGCCGCAGATGGCGAATGCGCGCCGCTTCAAGGTGCCGGTCGAAGCCTTCCCCGTGCTGGTGCGAATTGATGCGGCCGCGCGTGCATTGCCCGCCTTCGTCAAGGCCGCGCCCGAAAACCAGCAGGATTGACGCCCGTGACAGGCGAACCCGCATCAGCGGAACTGGATCTGGAGCGGTTCCTTCCCTACCGCCTGTCGGTCTTGTCCAACACGGTATCGGCCAAGATCGCTGCGCATTACGAGAAGCGCTTTGATCTTTCCATCCCGCAATGGCGCGTCATCGCGGTGCTGGGCCGCTTTCCCGGCCTGTCGCAGAATGATGTCGCCGAGCGCACGGCCATGGACAAGGTGCAGGTCAGTCGCGCCGTCACTACGCTTGTGAAGGCTGGCCGCGTGCGCCGGGTACGCGACGAAAGCGATGGACGAGCGGTGCGGCTGGAGCTTGCGCCCGCCGGCCATGTCATTTTCGATGAGGTCGTACCGTTTGCGCGTGCGCTGGAGGCGCGGCTGCTCGACGGGTTGGCCGGCACGGACCTTCAGTCGCTGGATGGTCTCATTGCCCGGCTGACGACAGCCGCCGCGGCGCTCTAACTTTCCATCAGGAAGATGATGACGAGCTGGCGCGGCCCATGCGCGCCAAGTTCCAGCGTTTGCTCGATATCGCCCGAACGCGACGGACCGGTGATGAAGTTGACGGTCGTCGGCATTGAGCGGGTGCGCGCCAGCGCCAGAGCCTCGTTGAGACCGGTCAGAAGGGTCGAGCGCTTGACCAGCGCAAAATGCAGGTCAGGCAGGAAATGCGCCAGCGTGGGCGATTTGGGTGCGGAGAGGAAAAGAAGCGATCCTGTCTCGGCAATCGCGGCATCGGCCATGGAGATGCCGGACTTCAGTTCGGCAGATGTGCCGATGTGGACGGCTATGCCGTGCTTCGCCCAATCATAGCCCACAAGCTCGTCCTGCGGGGCAACGGCTAGTTTCGTATCCTTCGGCAGGCGTTCGGCAACCGCGCGCATCGCTGCATGGCAATCCGCCACCTCCACAATTTCGGCAAGCGACTCTATTGCAAGGGTGAGGAAGCGGGCAAGGGCATCATCACCGACTTTCCGCGCAATGGCGGGTACAGGCGGCAATGTGTCCGCGCCAGGTGCTATGGCCGATGCGCCATTGCGCTCAAGTGCCGCCAGAATGTCGTCGCGCGCGCTCATGGCGACTTTCCCCGGTTCACGCGGGCGACAAAGGAAATTGATGGCGGTGGCGGCAGCGTTCGATGCTTGCGCCACGCAGCCAGCGGACCGATGGGCAGGCGCCAGAATGCGCCGACAATCCGCATCGCTGCACGAAAGAGGCGCGGGCGCTTTGCGGCAAAAGCATAGAGCCTGAGAGCCAAGGCGTTGGGCGTTTCGCGCACGCCTTGGCCAAATCCCTGCTCGCGCCAATGCCGCATAATGCGGGTGAGGGGAATTTTCGCCGGACACACTGCCTCGCACCGGCCGCAAAAGCTTGACGCCTTGGGCATGTGATGGGTGACGGCAAGGCCGGACACAGCAGGCTGAAAGGCAGCCCCGATCGGTCCCGGATAAGTGACGCCATAAGCGTGGCCGCCGACCGACGCATAGACCGGGCAATGATTGAGGCAAGAGGCGCAGCGGATGCAGCGCAGAACTTCGCGCGTTTCCTTGCGCATCAACTGGCTGCGACCGTTGTCAACCAGCACGACGTGAAACGCCTGCGGGCCATCGGTCTCGCCTTCGCGGCGCGGTCCGCTGCGCAGGGTCGTGTAAACCGTCATCCGCTGACCCGTTGCCGAACGGCCCAGAAGGCGCAATTGCAGTGCCAGATCATCGAGGGTGGGCAAGAGCTTCTCGATGCCGGCGACCACAATGTGCACGCGGGTGGCCGTCATCGACAGGTCCGCGTTGCCCTCATTCGTCACGAGGCAAACCGAGCCCGTCTCCGCGATCAGGGCATTGGCACCGGTGATGCCGACTTCGGCGGTCAGGAATTTTTCCCGCAGCACGCCCCGCGCTTCGCGCATCAGCGCCTTGCGGTCGTCAATGTCGCGGGCGGGGTCAAGATGCGTGTGCGCGGCTCGAAACGCCGCCGTTACATCCGCGCGGCTGAGGTGAAAGGCAGGCGCGATGATGTGGCTGGGCGGTTCGTCACGCAGCTGGATGATGTATTCACCAAGATCCGTCTCGACCACATCGAAGCCGTCGCGGATCAGGGGAGCGTTGAGGCCGATCTCCTCTGTCAGCATCGACTTCGATTTGACGATGCGCTTCGCGCCGGCATCGCGGCTGATGCGGCTGATGACGGCATTTGCCTCGCCGGCCGAGCGCGCCCAGTGGACCTTGCCGCCATTGGCAGTGACCCGTTCCTCAAACTGTCCGAGGTAGTAGGGCAGGTGGGCCAGCGTCCGGTCTTTGGCGGCGGCCAGCGCGCTGCGCATCGCCTCAAGCTCGGGCAGTTCCTGCATGGCCGCCATGCGGAACATCTGGAAGCCGAGCTTGATGCGCTCGAGCGTTTTCTGCAGCGGCGCATTGGCCAATGCCCTGCGCGTATTGGCAGGAAACTCACGCGGGTTCTGGTGCGCCGTCATGTCGCCTTGTCCCCTGGCGGCGCCAACAGCTCTGCAATGTGGCGGAAGGAAAGCGCGCGGCCTTCCTTTTCCGCGACGCCGCGCAGATGCATGAGGCATCCCATGTCGCATGCCGTGACGATGGTGGCGCCGGTTGCGGCCAGTGCGTCCAGCTTGTCGCGCCCCAGCCGCGCCGAGACGTCGCCATATTTGACGGCGAAGAGCCCGCCAAAGCCGCAGCAGGTTTCGGTGGCTGCATTGTCGATCGGCTCATAGCCCGCCTGACGCAGGAGCGCGCGCGGCTCGGCCGACACTGCCATCTGGCGAAGGGCGGAACAGGAATCATGCATGGCAATCTTGCCGCTGCCGCAGGGCCGGATTTTTGCGTGCGCCACATGCACCAGAAAGGCGGTCAGCTCGTGCACCTTGTGCGCGAATGCCTCCGCGCGCGGTTTCCAGACCGGATCATCGGCAAAAAGGGCAGGATACTCGATCCGCAATTGCCCGCCGCATGAGCCTGAGGGCACGACGACATACTCATAGAGTTCGAAGATTTCGATGGTGCGACGCGCCAGCGCCGTGGCGCCCTTGCGATCCCCGCCATTCCAGTTCGGTTGACCGCAACAGGTCTGGCCGGGCGGCACCTCAGCGGGAAATCCCGCTGCATCGAGCAGGCGCAGGACCGCATCGCCGGTGTCAGGGCTCAGCGCGTCGATAAGGCAGGTGGCCATCAGGCCCACCCGCACCTTGGGAGAATGTGTCACAGCCACGCCCGCACCGGATCAAACCGGCGCCGATCATGGACGCAAGCACACGCCGATGGCAACAGGGCCTATTTGAACAGGGAGTCGATATCGTCCTGCGACACGGTCTCGGCAGCGTTCATTTCGGCGGACATGAGGCGGTCAATGTCATCCTGTGCAACGCCTTCGCCGTCCTTGGCAGGGCCTGACATCAGATGCGCGTCCGGCCTTGTGTCCTCACGGACTGGCGGCAGCACATTGCTTTCCCCGCTGCCCCACATGGTCATCAGGTTCTTCACCCGCTCCTCAAGATAAATAAGGACATTGACGACCTTTGCGGTGCGCTGGCCGGTGATGTCCTGAAACGAGCAGGCGGTGAAGATTTCAGTAGATGCGGCTTCGATGATATCGAAGGCGGCCGTGTCACCCTTGCGCGCACTGGCAACGGCAGCCTGGATGGTTTCCGCAGCACTCAGGATTTCACCTGTCGCCTGCTCGGTTGCCGTCACGATGGCACCCAGTTCCTCGGTCGCCATCGCAATGTGCTTCTGGTCGTCGCGGGGATTGAGGGACGAAATGTCCTTGCGTGTCTGCGCGATGGCGTCCGACATGCCGGTGATTTCGCGGCGCACCTGATCCAGGTGGACCATTGCCAGGTCATTTGCCATTTCCTGCCGCAGGCGGGAAAGCGCCGCAAGGACGGTTTCTGTATCGGCCGCGCGCTGCCTGCGCGCGTGCTCGGCAAGGAACCAACGGCCATTCTCCGCCTGCGCAAGGGCGGCGGCAATGTCCTCGAAATTCCGGTAGAGTTGGGCTGGTGACGTCATTGGACTCAGACCTTCTGCGGACCGAGGACGGTTTCGATCTTCGACTGCAGCGTCGCCGCATTGAACGGCTTGACGATGTAGTTGTCCACGCCGGCCTTCTTGGCGGCGATGACGTTTTCCGTCTTCGACTCGGCCGTCACCATGATGAAGGGCGTGCGCTTCAGGCGCTCGTCGGCCCGCACCTGCTGCAGAAGCTCGTAGCCCGACATCGGCTCCATGTTCCAATCCGAGATGACGAGGCCATAGTCGCCCTGCTTCATGCGGGCGAGCGCGTCCTGGCCGTGCACGGCTTCTTCCACATCGCCAAAACCGATCTGGGCAAGGAGGTTGCGGATGATGCGGCGCATCGTGGCGTAATCGTCGACAACAAGGACTTTCATCGGACAGGCTCTCCGGAAGACAAAGGGCGGCCCCACGGTTCTGCGGGGTTGATGCACTCTATGCGGTTGGATTTTACGAAAAGTTGCTGCAGCCCGTCTTGCAGGCTCTCCTTGCGGGAATGGTTAGGATGTGGTTGACGATCTGCAACAGGCGGGATCGCGGTTCTTATGCTCAGGCGGCGGGATGATTGCCTTTACGGCCAATGACTGGGGCTCCTCGTCCGTGCGCGTCACGGGCGTGGATGGACAAGGCAATCTTGTCGGCACGCGCCAGACCGCCATTGGCCTCGCCGATGCCGGTGTCGAAGGCTTTCCCGCCGTGTTCAGGCGCGTGGCCGGTGATTGGGCGGAAGCGCCAGCCATTTTCTGCGGTATGGCGGGCGCGCGCGGCGCATGGGCCGAGGCACCCTATGCCGCGTGTCCGGTGAAATTGCCCTTCGCCGCATCGACCCTGATGCGGTTCGAGATGTGGCCGGGTCGCATGGGGCTGCTGGTTCCGGGACTTTCCTGCCGCCATGACGATGGCACGCCAGACATCATGCGGGGCGAGGAGACGCAGCTTGCGGGGCTCATTGCGACAGGCATGCGCGACGGCGTTGTTTGTCTGCCAGGCACCCACTCGAAATGGGCTTTGCTGGAAGGGTCAAGCGTTCCGCAATTCCGCACCATGATGACCGGCGATGTGTTTGCCGCCCTTTCGCGCCATACGGTTCTGGCGCGAAGTTTTGCCAGCAACCCGTCAGGTGCAGCCCCGAAAGACAAAGCGTTTGATGCGGGTGTGCGCGCCGCCCTTGGCGGGTGTGACGTGCTCGCCCGCCTGTTCGGTCTGCGTGCCCGCTTCATCGTTGATGGCGCGGCGGGCGAAGCTATTTCAGCCGAGTTGTCGGGCCTTCTGATCGGACACGAGTTTCAGGCGATGCGGCGCATTTTTTCGTGTGATGCTCTCGTGATCGTCGGGGCGCCAGAGCTTGCCGCGCTCTATGGCCGCGCCGCTTCTTTGGCAGGCATTTCAGCCGAGGTGACCGACGGCAATGCGATGGCGGCAAAAGGGCTGGTTGCGCTGGCGCGGCAGGCAGGCTTGATTGCTGGCGAACCCTGACAGGAGCCTTCCTCCCTTGAACAACCGACGAACGGGCCTTGAAGCGCTTTCCGCACATTTGCCGCTGGTTGCGATCCTGCGCGGCTTGCGTGCCGACATGGCGGCGGCAACCGGTGCGGCACTTGTGGAGGCCGGGATCACGCTCATCGAAGTGCCGCTCAACCGGGAAGGCGCAGCTGATGCCATCCACGCGCTGGCGCGGGCGTGCGGCGGCAAGGCGGTGGTCGGTGCCGGCACTGTGCTTGATGTGCCATCGCTGCGGGCCGCAGCTGATGCTGGTGCGCAGCTGATCGTCTCGCCCCATTTCGATGTGCGTGTGGTTGAGGCTGCCTTGCAGCGGGGTCTTCTGCCGATGCCCGGCGTCCTTACACCGACTGAAGCCTTTGCCGCCATCGGGGCGGGAGCCACGCATCTGAAACTCTTTCCTGCAGACGCGATGTCGCCTGTGTCGCTGAGGGCCATGCGTGCCGTGATCCCGCCCGGGATGGCGCGGCTTTATCCGGTCGGTGGCATCGTTGCCGGCAATATGGGCGCGTGGCTGGGCGCGGGGGCCGACGGCTTTGGCCTTGGCAGCGCGCTTTTCAAGCCGGACTGGACCGTGGCGCAGATCGCTGCCGCGGCCGCAGGGCTCGTCTCGGCTTACAAAGCTGCACGCGGAAAGCCCACCTGATGCGTTTGCCCATCGATATTGAAAGCGTGAAGGGCTTTCTTGATCCGGCAGAGGGCGAGGCGCTCTACCAAGCGGCGTTCGCACGCGCGCCTCACGGCGCCTGCCTTGAGATCGGGTCTTATTGCGGCAAATCCACGGTCTGGCTTGGTGCGGCCTGCCAGGATGCGGGCGGCGTGCTCTATACGATCGATCATCATCGCGGTTCCGAGGAAATGCAGCCGGGCTGGGAGCATCACGACCCCGAAACCTGGGATGCCAAGGCAGGCGCGATGGATACGCTGCCTTTCCTGCGCGACACGCTGCGCCGTGCGGGGCTTGAGGAATGCGTGGTGCCGATGGTCGGCCGCGCGCGGGTGATCGCACGGCACTGGACGATGCCCCTGTCATTCCTGTTCGTCGATGGTGGCCACACCATGGAGAATGCGCTGGCCGACTATCACGGCTTTGCGCATCACGTCATGCCGGGCGGGATGCTCGCGATCCATGACGTCTTTCCTGATCCTCGTGACGGGGGCAGGCCGCCCTTCGAGATTTTCCGCATGGCGCTTGCCAGCGGCCACTTCATTGAATCAGGAGCGGTGAAGTCGCTGCGCATTCTCTTGCGGCGCTGACGCCAGCATGTCGGTGAAGAGGGTCGAAGCGGGCGTGATCCCCATCAGCGTGTCGGTTGCAAGCAGAACGGCTGCGGCAGTCCATGCCGGACGTTCGACCGGCCACGGCGCCTCAAGCGCATATTGATAACCCATCCAGTAGGCGCCATCGGCAGCGCGCCACTGGTGCTGCCATGACAGGATTTCCTTTGCCCTGGCTGGCTGACCCGCAACCGCAAGCGCCATGGCCAGTTCGCAACCCTCGGCAATCGTCACCCAGGGTTCGCCGCTGACACAACGCACGCCCTTGCCATCGACCACAAACTCGTCCCAGCGCTGCGACAGGCGGGCCTTGGCCGCATCACCGGTGATCGCGCCCGTCAGCACCGGGTAGTACCAGTCCATCGAGAAGTTGGATTTGGATTCCCATGTGCGGTCGAAGCGATGCGGCTTGTGGGCAATCGCTGCCCCCAGCCGGTTGCGCGCGGCGATCCAGTCGGGCCGCGGTTTGCCGACCAGGATCGCAAGCCGGATGGCGCATTCGATGCTCTTGAAGATGGAGGAATTGCCGGTCAGAAGCGCGTCGTCCTCCGGCGTTACCGGATCGGGCGCTGTCCAGCGCACTTCGCCATGATCGGACTGCAGCCCGAGCACAAAGTCGATCGCACGCTCCACCATCGCAAACCAGCGGTCAGCGACGCGGCGGTCCTTTGTCAGCAAGTAGTGATGCCAGATGCCGACAGCGGCATAGGCGATGAAATTGGTGTCGCGCTTTTTGGGTTCGTTGCCGGCACCCTCATATTTGCCGGTATCAAGGGAAACGGCGCTGCCATATTCCGCCCACCACGAGCCATCAGGCTCCTGCACGCTTGCCAGATAGTCATAGGCGCGCTCGGCTTCCGCAAGGCGTCCTGCGACGGCCAGGCCCATTGCCGCTTCAACATGGTTCCAGGGATCGAACACGCCCGCGTCAAACCACGGGATTGCCCCGCTGGGGCGTTGCAGTTCGAGAATGCGGTTGACCGCTCCGTTGAACAGCCCCTCCGGCAGGCAGCCATGTGTCAGGAAAAGGTTCTTCATGCGTGGGCGGCCTTGGTGAAGTAGAGGACAACACTCTTGCCCATCAGCGGATCAGCAATTTTTTCGAGCGCGCGGGTCAGCCGCGGCCGCCTCATTATGTCCCAAACCAGAAAGCGATGATAAGCCTTGACGAGACGGCTTTTTTCACGACGGTCCCACAAGAGGCATTGCAGCCACCAATAGGGCGAATGGAGTCCGTGCTTCCAATGACGCCGCGTAAAGACCGCGCCGGCCTTGCGGAACAGGTCCTTCAGGCGGCTGGTGCGGAAGATGCGGATGTGCCCGCCCGGCGTGTCGTGATAGCGGCGCTCAAGCTTCCAGCACAGCCATTCCGGCACGTAGCGCGGCACGCTGACCCCGAGCCTTCCGCCGGGTTTGAGCACGCGCATCGTCTCGCGGACGGCGTTGTCGAGGTCGGGGATGTGCTCCAGCACTTCCGAGCAGATCACCACGTCAAAGACGCCGTCGGGAAAGGGCAGGCGCGTCGCATCGGCGACCGACAGGCTGAAGGCGCGTGACGAGCCGGGTTCGACATCGGGATATTGCTCGAAGCCCTTGCGCGTACGCACAAGATCATCAAAGCCGAGATCAACGCCCACCGCGTGGACATAGGCCTTGTAGAAGACGGCGTGGATGTGGCGTCCCGCGCCGCAGCCAAGGTCCAGCACGCGCATACCGTCCTTCAATCCGATGATGTCGAGGTCGATGGTCTGCATGCGGGTTCAGGCGGCCTTTTGCGCGGTCTTTTGTCCGGCGTGGCGCGCGATGGCCTCGCGATAGACGGCGACGACATTGCGCGCGGCGCGTGACCAGAGGAACAGTTCCTCGATGCGCTTGCGCCCCTTGATGCTGAGGGCCATCCGGCGTTCGGGATCATCGAGCAGTGCGCCGATGGCATGTGCCAGCGCTTCCGGGTTCTTGGCGGGCACAATAACTCCGGCGTCCCCCACCACCTCGGGCAGTGAGCCGCCGTCAGTCGCAATGACCGGCACGCCGCAGGCCAGCGCTTCACCAGCGGGGAAGCCGAAACCCTCATAGACGGAGGGCGAGACAGCAATCGTTGCCTCGGCATAGAGCCTGCGCATCTCGTCATTCGAGATGCCGGAGACGAACCGCACACGATCGCGCAAGCCCAGCTCATCAAGGAGTTTCGCGGTCGGTCCCTCGCGCAATTTGCTGACGACGACAAGCTCAAGGTCCGGGCGGGCCTTGAGGAGGAGCGCATAGGCGCGAATGAGATAGATGAGCCCTTTCAGCGAGACGTCCGCGCTGGCCACTGCCATGATGCGGTTGTTGGCGCGGGTGATCTCCGGCATGGGATGGAAGTCGTCGGCATTGATGCCGTGATGGACCACGCGCATGCGGTCCGGAGCGACACCGAAATCCTTGACCACGTCGCGCTTGGTGCTTTCGGAAACCACGATCACGGGATCAAGGCGTCGCGCTACTTTCTTCTGCATCGACAGGAACGAGTACCAGCGGCGGATCAAGAGTTTCAGTTTCAATCCGTCGGCGTGGGCCACCGCGATGCGGCGGTCCATGGTGATCGGGTGGTGGATGGTGCCGGCCACCGGCAGGCCCATGCGCGCAATTTCGAGCAGCCCCCAGCAGAGCGTCTGGTTGTCGTGGACGACGTCGTAATCGGCAATGCGCGTGCGCATGTATTGTGCGAGACGCTCGCCAAAGCTTTTCGGCTCCCCGAAGCCGCCGGTGATGTGGGTGATGTACTCGCGCAGATTGGTGGCTGTAAGCGGCGCATCCTTGGGAAATTTCGGCAGGCCGATGATCTCTTTCGGCTTGGCGTAGAGGTCAAGCGACGGCAGCTTGATGAGGCCAACCCGCGGATCGAGCACTGGGTAAGGCGGGCCGGAAATCACGTCGACCTTGTGGCCCAGTTCCACCAGCGCTTTGGAGATGTAGCGCATGTAGATGCCCTGACCTCCGGTGTGCGGGTCTGAGCGATAGGACGGCATCAGGATGCGCAAGGGCGTGTCGCAATTGGAATTCTGAAGCGTCATGCGGGGTCAGTCTGCCGGGCCGTTTCGGGGGAGGGCGGAAACTGACAAACTATCATCCGCGCCGCAAGGTGAAATGACACCGGATCGCAGGATTCAAGGCGAAGCCCCTGATTTATCGGGGCGTTTCATCAAGGCTCCAGCTGCCGCGACCCGCAATCGCTCGACCCAGCACATAGACCAGAAGCCCGATCGGGCCGACCACCAAGGTCAAGACAAGGCAGGGGATGACGGCCAGATGGGGCAGGCCGCGCCTTAAGCTGTCGCGTGCGATCCAGGCGCCGACAAAAAGATCGAAGACGAGATAGTGGATCCAGCCCGCCAGGACGGCTTCCGGCAGGGTGAAAAGGAGCATGACGCCCTTGAGCGTGCCGAAGCCCGCCTCGACCGGCACGTTGTCGCCGAAGAAGACGCCGCTGGCGAAGAGCCACGCATAGAGGCCGCCGAACAACAGGACGGGCGCAACCGCATGGACCAGCCACTGCGTGCCCTGCCAGCGCGGCGCGAATATCAGGAAGAGCCAGAGGCCGAGTGCGACAGCGTTAGCGGCAAGATACATCGTGGCAGGGTCGATCATCATCGCGTCAGCCTTTCGCGGTCAGGAGGGCAAGCATGTCGCTGCGGCCCGGACCAAGCCAGGGCGGATAGAAGCGCTGCTTCAGGAAACGCGGCGTTGCCCACATCGCCAGAACCCGCAAAAGCACGGCAGGCCGCCTCAGGAATTTCTCCGGCGGTTCGTGCATGTGGAAACCGCGCATGAAGGCGCGAAGGACTTGCAGGCTGCCGCGCGTGGCGGGCACGACGCCATTTTCCGCAAAATGGCGCACCAGCCGGGCGCGCAGACGCGGGCGAAAGGCGGGGTCAAGCTCGTTGCGCGCGCGCCGGATCGCCATTGCATCAAGCCGGGCCATCGACAGGAAAAAAGGATGAAGCTCGGTGTGCATTTGCCGTTCATAGGCGAGCAGGCGCGCAGCAGGGTCGGTCATGCCGGAAAGCACGCGCCCCAGAATTGATGCGCTGACATAGCTGATCGTGCAGCCGCGTCCATAAAGGGGATTGGTGCGCATGGCAGCGTCACCCACGGGGAAATAGCCCAGGATTTCAGGCACGCCCTCGCGCGAAAAATGACGCCACACATTGGCAAGGTTGCCCATCGAAAAAACTTTGCTGACTGGCGCGCTGCGCGACGGCTCCAGCCAGCGGCGCACGCCGGGAAGGGCGTTGCAGATGCGGTCGAATGTGCCTGGCTCAGAGACAATCTTGCGCAGCCCGGTCTCGATCTCCGGCACCGCGAGCGTGACCGAGAAACGGCCATTGTCGCCAGGAAAGACACCAAATTTCAGATAGCCAAGATCGCCTGCGCTGGCCGTCTTGTCGCGCTCTGGCTCGCTTGCGCCGGGATGCAGCGCGTAATGGCGGGTGTAATAGAGGATGCCTGCGGGGCTTTGCTCCTCGGCAATCGTGGCGCCTGCGGCACGCAGCCAGTCGATGACCGGGCTGACGCGGCCTGTGGCATCGATCAACGTGTCGCAAGCGATCACGCGCTCGCCCGCATCGTCACGCACACGCACGCCGGTGACGCGCAACGGCTTTTCGCCTTCCGCAAAGCAAAGGCCTATCGCGCCTGTTGCTGACAAAAACCCCGCATTGCCGTGCTCTGCCGCGTGCGCCCGCATGACGTATTCCAGCGTCGTCCGGCGGCTGAAGAGAAAAGTCATCTCCGCATCACCGGCTTCAGGAACATTCAGGTCGCGCAAGGTGGAGGGCAGGGACTCGCTGAAGGGAATCTCGCGCGCACCGGCTTCCTTCAATGCGGACAAGAGTTCGGGATGCTCGGCGCGCAGGATGCTGCACAGGCGCCCCAGGAACACATGGCTGTGGCGCAGCTGGGTTGCACCCTTGCGCTCCCATTGCGCGAAAACCTCGTCGATTGAAAGCGGCGGCGGGGCGGCGTCGCGTTCGATCACGGTAACGTCGAAGCCGCGTTTGCCAAGCGTCAGGGCTGCCGCCAGCCCCGCCATACCTGCACCCAGAATGATGACGCGCCCGGACATCTCAAACTCCCTCGGCAGAAAGCTAGGGCGGGGAGGCTGATACGTCCAGCTTCAGCGGCGCCAGGCGGCTGGAACCAAGGCAAGCCATCCGAGCATGAAGGCAATGCCGCCGGCGGGCGTGACGGGCCCCGCCGAAATGCCGACAAGTGCCCTCAGGTAAAGCGAGCCGCAAAAAAGGACCACGCCCCCGAACAGCAGCGCGAACGAGATCCTGAACCATCGCTCGTCCGGCATCAGGGCAACAAGTGCCGTTACGCCAGCCAATGACGCCGCGTGGATGAGATGAAAGAGGCTCGCCGTATTCCACATAGCCGCCACATCGTCCGGCAGCGTGCCCATCGCATGGGCGCCATAGGCACCGGCACCGACGGCCAAGGCCCCGTTCAGGCCGGTCAGCAGAATCGCGAGTCTTTTCATGGCAACCCCTTGCAACGTTCGGGGCGCGCGGTTCACCATCACCGCCCGCACGCCCTCCATCATGCAAGATCACCGATGCTGAGCAAGGCCGACGATTACCCCATCCACCAGACGCCCGAGCCGATTGCCCATGCGGGTTCCGACCGGAATTTCTACGACCGCTATTTCTTCAACGGCTACTCACAAGACGGCAGCGTGTTCTTTGCGGTGGCGATGGGCGTCTATCCCAACCTCAACATCATCGATGCCGCATTCTGTGTGGTGATCGACGGGGTGCAGCACAATCTGCGCGCATCGCGTCATCTCAACATGGAGCGGATGGACACGCGCGTCGGCCCCATCGCCATCGAGGTTCTGGAACCGCTGGAGCGCCTGCGGGTACGCGTGGAAAGTCCGGCGCACGGCATTTCGGCCAATATCGTCTTTCACGCGCGCGCCTTGCCGGTTGAGGAACCGCGTTTCATCCGCCGTACCGGTCCGCGGGTGACCATGGACTATACGCGGCTTACGCAGAATGGCGCCTATGAGGGCGAGATCACGATTGAAGGGCGCACGATCTCCCTCTCACGCACGCAGCATCTCGGAACGCGCGACCGCTCGTGGGGCATCCGGCCTGTCGGCGCTGCCGAAAGCCAGCCGCCTGCACCGGCGCCCGCGCCGCAATTCTTCTGGCTTTGGGCGCCCTGCAATTTTGCCGACCGCTTCTCGCTCTATCACCTTAATGCCGATGCACTGGGGTCGGCATGGAACACAGCGGCGGTCATCGGCGGGCTTGGCCGCGTGCCGCCCCTTCACATGCAGGCCTGCACCTCGTCGCTGGTCCTGAAAAAGGGAACGCGGCACGCGCAATCGGCTTCCATCGACCTTGTGGCGCCGGATGGTGAGCGGCTCAACATCACCATGACACCGCAATGGAACTTCTGCATGTCGGGCCTTGGCTATCTGCATCCCGAATGGGGGCACGGCCACAACAAAGGCCCGGAGGCAGTGGCCTATGACACGCATGACCTTGCGCGGATTGACGAGACCCAGTTTGCGTTCCTGCATGTGCAGGCGTTCTCGTCTGTCGTGCTGACCGACGGCAATGGCAAGCGTCATGCGGGGGCGGGCGTGCTCGAGCAATTGATCCTTGGGCCTTATCAGCCGCTCAATCTCGCCGGCATTCTGGATGGCGCGCCATGACCGACGGATTTGAGGCAAGGATCGCCAATTATCTGGCGGCGCGGATTGACGGGGCCAATGATGTCCATGTCGGCAATCTGTCGCGCATTCATGGCGGGGCCAGCTGCGAGACCTATCGCCTGCGCGCGCGATACCATCTCCATGGACGGCTTGTTGATCGCGGACTGATCCTTCGGCGTGATCCGCCATCGGGCCTGATCGAGACGGAGCGCGCGACGGAATTTGCTGCCTATCGCGCGTTCCAGCAGAGCCGCGTGCCGGTGCCCGAAGTCTTCTGGCTGGAAAACGATCCGCAATGGCTCGACAGGCCGTTCTTTGTGATGGAAGAGATCGAGAATTGCACGGCGGGGAGCATTCTTGCCGCCAACTCCTATGGCGCGCACGCAGAAAAGATCGGCGCGCAATTCTGGAGCGCGCTGGGCCACATCGCGGCCACGTCACCGGCTGGACTTGATGGCGCGAAAATCCATGTGCCGCGTCCCGATGAATGCTGGCGCATCGAATTGGCGAAATGGGAGAAGGTGATCGACGAGGATGAGCGCGAGCCGCAGCCCATTGCGCGTGCCGCCATTCGCTGGCTGAAGCGCAATCCGCCGCCTGCGCCTTCGGCAGTCCGGGTCGTGCATGGTGACTATCGCACGGGCAATTTCCTGTTCGATGCCGAGGGGAATTTGCGGGCGATCCTCGACTGGGAAATGGTGCATGCGGGTGATCCGCATGAGGATCTGGGTTGGGCGCTTGATCCATTGTGGTCGCCCCATTTGCCGGACCGGCCGGGCGGGATGATTGGGCAGCGCGAAGCCATCAAGCTCTGGGAAAAGGCGTCTGGCCTCAAGGTTGACCGCGCAGCGCTGACCTGGTGGCGCATGTTTTCGATGGTGAAGGGGCTTGCGATCTGGATTTCGGCAGGCGCCGAATATCAGGACGGCAAGAATGTCGATCCGGTCATGGCGTTCTCAAGCTGGTATTGTACCGCGATGCACAACAAGTCACTGGCTGACGCATTGGCTCGCAATGTACGGGGGCTCGCATGAAGCCGCGCGTGGACACATTCCTGACCACAAGTGCCATGGCCCTTCTGGGTGAGGCCGTGCCGATGCTGGCTGGCCACTATATCGAAGGGTCCGTGCGCACACAGGCTTTCCTGCAGATGCTGCTTGCGCCTGTTTTCGACGCCGCAGCGGACAACAGGGTGCAGGATATCGCGGCGATCCAAAAACTTTTCCGGCGCGCAGCCAGGGATTGCCCGGATGCCGACCTGAAGGCAGCGCTGGAAGCATCCGGGCGCAGCAAGTCGTCGTCGCTGCGCGTGTCATCCCTGGATGAGACATGGGGCGCGCTGGCCCGGCAGATGATTGCGCTTCAGACGCTGGCAGAAGAGAGCCCGGCGCCCTGGGGGCCGGGCATGACGCGTGCCTGCAACCGTCTGATGGCTGAAAGCGCGCGTCGCCATCTCATCCAGGTTCTGCCGATGTGACCCATCCGCGCTTTGTGCGCCTGCGGTTTGCGCTTGCCCAGGCGTCGGGAAATCTCGTCGGGGGCTTGAGCCTTCCCTATTTTCCGTTGTGGCTGGCAGCAACCGGGCTGGACGCACAGGCAACTGCCGTCGTGCTTTCGGCGGCGATGTTCTCGCGCATCATCATCACACCGCTTGCCGGCATCGCGGCGGACGCGCTGGGTGACCGTCGGCTCGTCGCGGCTGTCTTCTCGTTCTTCGCCGGCGCGGCCTATGCGGCGCTTTCGGGCGCGGACAGTTTCCTGATGATCACCGTGCTCTACCTCGTGGGCATGTCGGCGGGTTCTGCCACCGGCCCGATTGTCGAGGGCGTGACCGCACGCGGCGGTGTCGATTACGGATTTCCTTATGCCCATGTGCGCGCATGGGGATCGCTTGCCTTTGTCGCCGCCAATGTGGGCGGCGGATTTGCGGTTGCCGCTTTCGGTCCCGAGATGGTGGTGCCGGTGATGGCGATCCTTGCGCTTGGTGGGGCGGGCGTGCTTCTGGCGACACCGGCGATACATGCCGACCGGGGACGCGGCCATCACCGCTTTGCCGCAGCCATGCGGGCGACCGCGCATAATGCGCGGCATCTTCTGCGCTCGAAACCGTTCCTGCTGATGCTGGCAGCGTGCACCTGCGCGCAATCGGCGCATGCGGTATACTATGCCTATGGCACGCTCCATTTTTCGGCGCTGGGCATCCCCAAGGACGTCATCGGATTGCTGTGGGGACTTGGCGTGCTGGCCGAGGTCATCCTGTTTGCGCTGTCGCAGCCGCTGGTGCGGGGACACAATCCCTTGAAGCTGATGGCGGCAGGGATCGTGCTGGGCGCCTTGCGCTGGACCGGCATGGCCTTTGCGGAAGGTCTCCTTGCCACCGTGCTCCTCCAGATCCTCCATGCAGGATCTTTCGGGCTCCTGCATCTGGGGACGATGCAGTTCATGGTGCGTGCGGTGCCGCCCCAATTGTCCGCAACCGGACAGGCGATGTTCTCGGTTGCCTGCTATGGCATCGGCATGGGGCTGGTGACGCTGGGCGCGGGCGCGCTGTTCGACGCGTTTGGCGGGCTTGCCTATCTGGCGATGACCGTGCTCTCGGCCCTCAGCCTCGTGTTTGTCGTGATGCTGGCGCGAAACTGGGACGGCGGGCCGGTTGCCTCACTCTCCAGCTAGCTTGGTTCGCCACCAATCCGGCGATAGCGGAAGAGAGGCGGTGCAGCGACGGCGGCGCTTGCTGCAATTTTCGCCAGATCATCGTGGGCGGGAGACAGCGCGCAGACAGGGTCGGTCGCACCGGCATCCCCCAAGAGCGCCTGTGCCTGACAGCGGCAGCCGCCCCAATCGCGCTCGCTGTATTCGCAGCCCTTGCAGGGCGAAGGCATCCAGTCCGTGCCGCGGAAGCGATTGAAGGCGCTGCTGCCTGTCCAGATTTCCGCAAGCGCCTTCGTGCGCACATTGTCGAACGCGAGGCCGGGAATGGTGCTTGCCGCATGGCAGGGCCACACCTCGCCGCGCGGCGTTACGACCATGACCTGACGCCCCCAGCCGCCCATGCAGGGCTTCGGCCGCGCGCCATAATAATCTGGCGTCACATAGTCGATGACGAGCTTGCCGGAAAACTCGCGGTGCGCCGCTTCGACAATGCCCGTCACTTCTTCCATCTGCGCGCGCGTGGGCAGAAGTGCATCGCGGTTCGCCATGGCCCAGCCGTAATACTGGACATGCGCGATCTCCAGGCGACCGGCCTCCAGCCTGATCGCAAGCGCGATCATCTCGGGTACGCGTGAGAGATTCTGCTTGTGGATGACGGCGTTGAGGGTCAGCGCCAATCCTGCCGCACGCACGTCCTGCGCAAATACGAGTTTCTTGGCGAGGGAATTGGGATGACCCGAGATGCGGTCAGCGCTCTTTGCGTCCACGTCCTGCAGCGATAGCTGGACATGATCGAGCCCGGCACGGGCCAGTGCGCGGATGCGGGCTGCATCCAGCATCATCCCCGAGGTGATGAGATTGGTATAGAGGCCAGCGGCGGAAGCCGTGGCAACGAGCTCTTCCAGGTCCTTGCGGGCAGCGGGTTCGCCGCCTGACAGATGGAGCTGGAGAACACCCAGCGCCGCGGCCTGGGCGAAGACGCGTTGCCATACTCCCGTATCGAGTTCCTCGCTCGCTCGCGCAAGATCAAGCGGGTTGGAGCAATAGGGACATTGCAGCGGGCAGCGATGCGTCAATTCCGCGAGCAACCCCATCGGCGGCTTGATCGCGCTCATTCAACGAACCCTTGCGCGTGAAGGTCCGAAAGCAGCGCGATGATATCTGCCTGCACCAGGGCCGCTTCCTCGCCATGCTTGGCTGCAAGCGCTTCGGCCATTGCGGCGATGCGCGTCGCGCCATCACACCGGCGCAGGATGTCCTCGGCAATGTCGTCGAGCACGACGATGCGCTCCGGGGCATTCAGGATGGCAGTGTCCCGCGCCACGTCGCGCGCCAGCTTCACGCCGCGTTTGAGGCGCGGGCGATGTTCAGGTGTGATCATCAGCCGACACCGGGGCGGAAGGCGCCCGGCGGTATGATCCCCGGTGCCACATAGGCGATGTGGAGCGCGTCAAGCTGGGACCAAAGGACTCCGCATTTGAAGCGCAGCGCGTCGAGCGCCAGTTCCTGCTCCGCGCGCGTGCGGCAGTTTTCGATCACCCATTTGAGGGCGAAGGTTGAATCGCGCGGCGCCTGTGTCATGCGCTTGCCGAAATAGGAGAGCGCGTCGCGGCTGACGAAGTCGTAATTCGCGAGCATGCCCGCCACGCGATCGGCAATGATGGTTGGCGCAAAAAGTTCCGTCAGTGACGAGGCCACCGCCTCGATCAGGCTGCGCTCGCGCACGAAGCGCACATAGGCTTCAACGGCAAACATTGTGCCGGGCAGGGCAAGACGCATGGAGACAACATCGTCTCGCGCAAGGCCAAGCGCATCGGTCAGCCGCAGCCAGCGCGCAATACCGCCTTCATCGCCCGCACCATCGCCATCGTGGTCGGTCAGGCGGTGGATCCACTCGCGGCGCAGGGCAGGGTCATGGGCGCGCGACATCAAGGCCGCATCCTTCAACGGGATATGCGCCTGATAGACATAGCGGTTCAGCGCCCAGGCCTGGACCTGGCCCTTGTTCAGTCTGCCGCCGTGCAGAAGGCCGTGAAACGGGTGCAGGCTGTGGTATCGCTCGGCACCGATGGCGCGAAAGGCCCCGGCAAACGCATCGACGTCAAGCAATGGTCGTGTGTCGGTCACAGATCAAAAATCCCGCCATCTTCCGCAATGTCCCAGCCCTGATCGCGCAGAGTCTGGCGCGCGGGCGATGATGGATCAAGGGCGGGGTTGGTGTTGTTGACATGGATGAAGCGTTTCAGCTTCGCCTTGCTGCCGGCAAACGCTTCCAGCGTGCCGCCCGGCCCCGTCATCGGCATGTGTCCCATGCGGGCGGAAGTCTTGGTGCCTTCCCCAAGCCGAATCATCTCGTCATCGGTGAAGAGCGTGCCCTCGAAGAGGAGAAGGTCGGCGTTGTCGCAAAACTGCATGAGGGCAGGTGTAGGAGCGGCGCAGCCGGGCACGATCACGGCCCTTTTCCCTTCGTGCACCAGCACGATTGCCACGCACCAGCCATCACGATGGGCGGCAGGATCGGCAAGGCCACGCTCGCGCCACAGAGGCACCTTGCCAGGCAAGGGCAGCAGCGTGGCCGTGATGCCCGGCACGGGCGCGAAGGGGCTTCCAGCCTTATGCGCGCTGCGGGTGGCGATGGCCGGGTCAAGGACTGAAAAGACCGGATTGGCCTCAAGCGCCGAAATCACCTCACCCGTTGCGTGGAGCGAAAATGCCTGCCGCTCCCGCAGGGTGAGCAGGCCGGTGATCTGATCGATCTCGGCGCCGGTCAGGATAACGGCGTCGATGGGGCTCGATCGTGGTGCAATTCGTGGATGCAGGGCAGGTGTTGCGATGATCTGCGCGCGCAGGTCTGGCGACGCATTGATCAGTGCCCAGTGGTCACCATCGGCGCTGAAGGCAATTGAGCACTGGGTGCGGCGGCGGGAAGGGTCGGCAAAGGCAGCGGTCGATGCCGCGTTCAGGGCATTCCATTGCGGAACGCCGCCACCCGCACCCGAACCCAGCACGATCAGCCGCATTTTTCCGGCCTTATCGCGGGTTCAAGGTGTCCGGGAAAATCCGTTTGAAATGAAGGCTCAGCGCGACGGAGCTGCGACGGTATAGCAATTGATCTCCATTCCCATGGGGATCACAGCGACTTGCGGCTTGCGCCAGGTTGACTTCTTCATCGGAAGGTCCTCAACGGGGTTTCAGCTTGGGAGACGATAAGGCGGCTTTGGCGGCGAGGCAAGGCGTTGCCTAGTCCTCGACCGCACCCTCGCGGGGGTGGAAGTCGGCGGCCCGGCGCTCGGCCTCCATGACCGATTCCTCGGGCATGCGCGCGCGCAATTCGTTCCGGCGCTCTGCCGCCGGGGCATAGCCATGGGCCGCAGCGAGGATTGCCCATTTCAGCGCCTCAATATCATCCTGCTGCACACCATCGCCGCGGGCATAGCGGTCGGCGAGCTTGTCCTGCGCGCGGCTGTGACCGCGCTCGGCGGCTTCCCGGAACCAGTGGATCGAAAGCTCCGGGTTCTTCGGCACACCTTCGCCATCGCGATAGATCTTGCCGAGATTGTACTGGGCGCGGGCAAAGCCTTGCTCCGCGGCCATGAGAAAAAGTTCGGCCGCACGCGCGGGATCGCGGTTGACGCCGATGCCCTCGGCAAAGAGCTTGCCGAGCGTGTATTCGGAATTCGCATAGCCCGCGTTGACGCCGATTTCGAGCCACTTGACCGCCTGTGCGGTATCAGGCGCATGAAGCTGGCCCTGCGCATCGGCAGGCTCCCCCGCCAGAAGCGCCAACGCCAGATTATGAGCCGCGCGCACATGGTTCTGGCGCGCCGCCTTCAGCCAGAGGTCCATGGCGATTGCCATGTCGTGCGGTACCCCCTGACCCTGGGCATAGAGGATGCCGACATTGTACTGCGCGCGCGGATCGCCTTCTTCGACCAGCGGCTCCCAGTGCAGCAGGGCTTTGCCGTAGTCGCCGCTGGCGAAGGCCGCATAACCGGCCTCGAACGGGTCAGAGCCATCGTCGGGCGAACCCGTGCCGGGCGTCTGGCTGACACTTGTATCACTTGCACTTGCATCACTCGCGCCGTCACCGGCGGGCGTTTCCTGTGCGCATGCCATGCCCGCAACCAGGGCACTCATCAGCGTTGCTGCCAGCACTCTGCGCATCGTCATTCGGTCCTTGCGATCCTTGCCCGGTTTGCCGACCGGAGATTACTTGCTTGTGGCGCGCCAGGCGCCATCCCACTCCGCCGGGGGCGGGTTGCGTTCCCAATGATCCAGACGTTCTTCATAGAGTTCGTAAAGATCATCCTTGATCTGGCCAAGCTTGCGCCCTTCGGCAATCGCGGCACGGGCACCCGCCCAGTCACGCGCGCGCAGGCGTTCCCATATCAAGGCCTGATTTGCGGCAAGATTGCGGAAGGCGTCAGTCTCCGCCATCGCCTTGCGGCCCATCATGGCAAAGACAGCGACGGGCTTGTCCTTGCCTTTCACGACAATGTCATCGACATGAACGAACGCGAATTCCGCGTCCGCAAGACGGGCCGTGTCCTGCGAAACCGCAATCGCGACGCCCCAGTGGCTTGAATAGGTCTGGATGCGCGCGGCAAGGTTCACGCTGTCGCCCAGGACCGTATAGTCAAAGCGCATGTCGGAACCCATGTTGCCGACAACGCAATCACCCGAATTGATGCCGACACCGACGGCGACCTTGTGGGCGACATGGCCACGCTCGGCCGCCTCGCGCGCAATGATCCCGTTCAGGAGATCGACTTCCTCGATCATCGCCATCGCGCAGCGGCAGGCATTCAGCCCGTGTTCGGGATCGTCGAGCGGCGCATTCCAGAAAGACATGATGCAATCGCCCATGTACTTGTCGATCGTGCCCTTGGTGTCGAGCACGACGCGCGACAAGGGCGTCAGGATGCGGTTGATGAGGCGGGTGAGGCCTTGCGGATCACCGGCAAAGGCTTCGCTGATGGTCGTAAAGCCGCGCACGTCGCAGAACAGCATCGACATGTTGCGGGTTTCGCCGCCCAGCATCAGCCGGTCAGGATTGGCTGCCAGCTGGTTGACCACATCCTCGTCAAGATAGCGCGAGAAAGCCCCGCGCACGAAGCTGCGCTCGCTTTCCGTCCGCATGTAGTTGACGAGCGCTGAAACAAAGAAGACTGAAAGCGTTGTCATCGATGGGCCGATGGGATCGACCAGCAACTGATACTGCGTAAACGCGATCCACGAGATGAGGGCGGCGGCGCCAGCGCCGAGCAGCGCAAGGGCGCCAATCCAGTTGGCGTGAACATAGGCGACGAGAATGGCAATAATTGCGCCAATGACGCCCGCATAAAGGAGTTCCGCCGCATCGGCATAATCGGGGCGGGCCAGAAAGCCGCCCATCATCATTTGCTCGACCGCCTGCACCTGCACCTCGACGCCGGGAATGGCCGTCTCAAGCGGTGTGGACCGGATATCCTTGAGGCCTGCGGCCGATGTGCCGACAAAAACGATGGCGCCATTCAATGGCTCACCCGTCATCTCGCCTGACAGCACCTGCCAGGCCGACACCCGCCGCCCGGGCACGGAATAGGTGAAGTGCAGGGAAATCTGGCCGTCAGGGGCCGGTTCGATGATCGTATCGCCCGCCTTGATGGCGTTGATTCCAGCGTTTGCACCAAATGCTTGCGCATAGGCGCTGCCGGAAGTTCTGACGGCGAGATTGGTCCGCTTGCCGATCAGCCGGACCGCCTCAAGCGCGATGGACGGATAAAATTTTCCGTTCAAGCCGAAGATCAGCGGAACCCGGCGCACAATCGCGTCGTCCTCAGGAATGACATTGAGGGCGCCGTTGCCGACAGCCGCTTCTTCCAGGATTTCGCGGGTTGCGACGACCCCATTGAATAATTTGATAGACATCGTGGGGTGAAAGTCGCCATTGAACACTTGCCCGGAACGCAGACGCGGCTCGCGTGTTTCGGTGGCCGACCCCAGAACAAACCCCGTCACCGTCTTCATGCTGGCGATGGCTTCGGCAAACGCCTCGTCATTGGACGGCAGCGCGCGCAAGGCGGCGCGCACGGAGTCCATCGATGGATCATCTGGCAGACGCTCAGCAATGAGCTCGGGCGAGGTGCGGTCTTCCTCTGCAAACACGATGTCGAAGACCATGACCCGTGCGCCCGCTTCCCGCGTCTTGTTGACGAGCTCGGCCATCAATGTGCGCGGCCACGGCCATTGGCCATAGCGCGCCAAGCTTTCGTCATCGATGTCGATGTAGCGTACGCCGGGAAAGCCGAGCGTCGCCGGATCGACATACTCGCGCGGCGCGGTGCGCTGGTAGAAGTCAAAAACGAGGCTGCGGACGCTGGACATCATGCCGCCCGGGTCGAGCCACATGAGGGCAAGGCTTCCCACCAGCGCGGCCCATGGGGCAAGGCCCAGCCATCTCATCCCGGACATCCGGCGTTCAGCCATGGGTCGTCATTTCCTGCCTCAAGAGTAACGACGGCGAATCCGTACCATCTGCCGCGAATCACTTGCCGAATCAGGTGACCAGGCCAAGCGGCAAGCGCAAGGGTTGCGCATGCCGCCTTGCTTGCGCCATCAAGGGTCGGCACAGTGGCGCGCTGTGCGCCGGGAGGCAAGACCTCGCACGGTGACAGCGGGGGAGGGGCCGCTTTGGTGCCGCCGGAATTGTCGAACGGGATCGCAAATTGGGGGCCGGGTGATCAATCGGGCAGGGATCGAGGGTGACGAGGCTTTGCCGGCTGTTGCGTTGACGCGCGATGCCTCGGGCAGCGTCCTTGCGTTTTCCGGCACTTTCACCGTTTACCATGCGCGCCTGGCCGATGAGCTTCTGCGTGAGCTTGCGTTGCCGCGCGGCGGCAGCGTGATCATCGACCTTTCGGGCGTCACCCGGCTGGATACGACCGGCGCCTATCTTGCCCATCGTACCGAGCTGAAACTCCTCGAGGGCGGAGCGAAAGTCACCTATCGCTGCCCCGATGCCGACTGGCTTTCGCTGATCAAGGCCATTGCATCACATGACGCAAAGCCGACGGCGCCGCCGGAGCATCTGAACCCCTTGGTCAAATTGCTTGCCCGGTTCGGCGCAGCGCTGGAAGGCACATGGCAGGGTGGACGCGAGGCGCTCGGCTTCACCGGCCAGATATTCGAAGCGCTGGGGCGCGCCATCATCAACCCGCGCCGCCTGCGGTTTACGTCGCTGGTCCATCACATTGAGCAGGCCGGGATCGACGCCATCCCCATCGTCTTCATGATGTCGTTCCTTGTCGGCTCCGTGACGGCCTATCAGGGGGCCGAGCAGCTGGCGCGCTTTGGTGCCGAAGTCTTCACCGTCAATCTGGTGGCTGTGTCGTTCCTGCGTGAGGTCGGCATCCTTCTCACCGCGATCATGGTTGCGGGCCGGTCGGGCAGTGCATTCACGGCCCAGATCGGCTCCATGAAGATGCGCGAAGAAATCGACGCCATGCGCGTGCTTGGCCTTGATCCGGTCGAAGTCCTGGTGCTGCCGCGGGTGCTTGCACTGGTGATCTGCCTGCCGCTGCTCGGCTTCATTGCCGATCTGGCGGGCATGCTGGGCGGCGGCATCGTGGCCATGCTGGAACTTGGCATGTCGCCTACCGCCTATCTCGACCAGTTCCGCGCGTCGCTGGGTGAGTGGACATTCTGGGTCGGCATCATCAAGGCGCCGGTCTTTGCCTTCCTGATCGGGCTCATCGGCTGCTACGAGGGCATGCGCGTTACGGGCAGTGCCGAATCCGTGGGTCGCCGCACGACGCAATCCGTTGTCGAGGGCATCTTCGTCGTCATCATCGCCGACGCATTTTTCTCGATCATGTTCGCCGAGCTCGGGATATGACCCATGAGCGGTGACGCCATCATTTCGATCCGCGGCCTCATGAACCAGTTCGGCCCTCAGGTCGTGCATGAGGGACTCGACCTTGACGTCTTCCGCGGCGAGGTTTTGGGCGTGGTCGGCGGTTCGGGCACGGGCAAGTCGGTGCTCCTGCGCACGATTGTCGGCCTCAACCATGCCAAGGCCGGCAAGATCGAAGTCTTCGGCAAGGTGCTTGATGAAATCTCCACGCGGGAGCGCCGGGCGATCGAGAAGCGCTGGGGCGTTCTATTCCAGGACGGCGCGCTTTTTTCGTCGCTGACCGTCACGCAAAACGTGCAGGCGCCGTTGCGCGAGCATCTCGACCTGCCGCAACGCCTGATGGACGAGATTGCCGGCCTCAAGATCGCGCTGGCAGGATTGCCCGTCAGTGCCGGCAACAAATTCCCTTCAGAACTCTCCGGCGGCATGCGCAAGCGCGCAGCATTGGCGCGGGCGCTGGCGCTGGACCCCGAGATCCTCTTCCTGGACGAGCCGACGGCAGGCCTTGATCCCATCGGTGCCGCCGCATTCGACGAGCTGATCAGCCGCCTCAAGCAGACGCTGGGGCTGACGGTGTTCCTTGTGACGCATGATCTTGATACGCTGCACGCGACCTGTGACCGCATCGCTGTGCTGGCCGAACGCAAGGTGCTTGCCATCGGCACGATTCCGCAACTGATGACCCATCGCCATCCCTGGATACAGGAATATTTTCACGGGCCGCGGGCCCGCGCCGCACAAGCGGCGTGGGTTGAACCCGCGCCCAAAGGGTGAAGGAGCCCTGACATGGAAACCCGTGCACATCACGTACTCGTCGGCAGCTTTGCCCTTGCGATCACGCTGGGCCTTTTTGCCTTCCTGACCTGGCTCGGCCAGTTCGAGTTCGACCGGCGCTATGCCGTCTATCAGGTCAATTTCGTAGGTGGTGTCTCGGGTCTCTCGATCGGCGCCGAGGTCACCTATAACGGCATCAAGGTGGGCGAGGTCACGCAAGTCCTCCTCAACAAGACCGACCCGAACGTGGTCGAAGTGCTGCTGCAGGTCGATGCTGACACGCCCATCAAGGTGGACACGAACGCTACCGTCGAAGTGGGCATCCTGACCGGAGTGGGCACGCTGGTGCTTCAGGGTGGTTCCGCGCAAAGTGATGCGCTGACATTGGTCGAGGGGCAGGACTATCCGGTCATCAAGGTCGGGGATTCGTCGTTTGACACTTATGTCAGCAACGCGTTCACCGAACTGAACAAGGTCGGTTCGTTCTTCGCGGAAGCCACCAAGCTCCTGACCGAAGAAAATCTCGCGAGCATCACGAATGCGCTCAACGGCATCGAAAGCGGCGTCGGCGACATCCAGCTCATCATCGGCGAGAATCGCGAGGCCATCGGCCGCATCATCAACCGGATCGATACCATGACCGCCAACGCGGATCGCGTGATCGCCAATCTGGCGGTTGCCTCCGACCGGTTTGACAGCATCCTGCAGCGGGTCGAGCAGATCACGATCAATGCCGACCGGGCTGTGGCGGAGCTTGCAGACGAGTCGGTGCCGCAGGCGACCCTCTTCATGCAGGATGCCCGCGACTTCCTCGTTTCGATGGATCGGTTGATCGACCGCATCGAAAGCGATCCTTCGGGCTTCATCTTCGGCAATGATGCCGCCACCTATGAGCAGTCACAGTAGGAGCTGCACCATGACCTTCCAGCGTTTCCGGCGTCACGTTGCGGTAGCAATCCTTGCAGCGGGTCTCAGTGCCTGCACGTCCTTTCTGCCGGGCTCGGGCCCTGCACCGAACATCTATGATCTGAGCCCGAAGAGTACCTTTGACGAAGATTTGCCGCAGGTGCGCTGGCAGTTGATCGTCGAAGTCCCGAATGCGTCACGCGGCATCGATACGGACCGCATCGTCATCCGCCCCAATGCAATCGAGATCCTCTATCTCAAGGGCGCAAAATGGTCGAACCGCGCGCCGGAGATGGTGCAGGCCTTGCTGACCGAGTCATTCGAGAATACCGGCAAGATTGTCGGTGTCGGTCGGCGCTCCATCGGGCTAACGGGAGAATTCGTGCTGCGCACGGATCTGCGCGAGTTCCAGGCGGAGCGCGTCGATGGCGGCGCGCAGGTGCGGGTGAATATGAGCTTCAAGCTGGTCCACCGCCGCCAGGGTGTCATCTTCGCGTCCGAGAGTTTCGAGGTGGTGGTGCCTGCTGCTTCCGACAGCACGACCGACATAGTTGTTGCCTTCGATGAAGCGTTGGGTCGTGTGATGAAGCGGGGCGTCACCTGGACCCTGCGCAAGGGCGAAGAGCATTACGCGGGGATGGCGCAGGGCACCGGCCAGCCTGTGGAATAGGGCAGCGGAACAGGACGCGTCAGAAGCGGCCAACGGCCTGGGCAAGAATGAGATAGAGCCGTCCCGTATGGGCGGCGAGGAATGTCTCGACCAGAATGTTGTCGCGGTCGCGTGCGCTGGCTTCGTCCAGCAAGGCCTCGAACTGGGCGATATAGCGCTCGACGAAGTTGCGGAACTCCGGATCGGATGCCAACCGCGCCTGTATTTTCTCGACCCCATCCTTGCCGAGCAAAGAGACAAGGCGGCGCGCGAAAACGCTGCGCTCGCCAGCAATGTAGCGGCGCCACAAATCCGCAGGCGGTTCATCCTCAAGTGCCCGGTCAAGGTCGATGGCAATGGCCTGAAGCTTTTCAATCACGAAGAGCGACAGTTTTTGCAGATCGGCACGGCCGGAATCGACGGCGGGCCGGGTGCTCTCAGCCGCCGCCAGAAGCGCGCTCATGCGCCATGATGGTGCGCGCGGCGGATTGGGTTCGTTCGCATCGCGCCGCACAAGGCCGGAAAGGCGACGGGCAAAACCCATCCAGCCCTGACGGGGCGTTTCAGGTTCAGTTTCCGGCAAGTCAGGCTCGACCTCCGGCTCGGCTTGCGGTGCCGGTGCTGTTGCCGCCGGCATTTCCATAACCGGGATCGCATCCTTCAGCGCGGTCATGCGGTCAACGATCCCGCTCAGGCGCGCATGCTCTTCCTCCAGGCGCGCGCGCAATTCACCGGCGCTGTCGCTGGCGGCCTTGGGAACGGCGGCCAGAACTTCGCGCACTTCATCGGCAAGGCCGGCAGCCGTCATTTTGGTTTCCTGGGCGGCGGCGACAACTTCCGTCAGCTGGCGCGACAGGTTCTGGCTTACGCGCTCAGCCTGGGCAGCGGCAGAGGCGATGGATGAGAGTGCCGCCTGCGTCGCGCCATCAAAGACCGCGCGCACGCTTTCACCGGCACTGCGGCTTGCCTGAACGGTTTTGCCGAGAGCTGCTTCGGCTGCCAGCGCCGCGTCACGGATGTTGTTGCTCTCGCGGTTGACGGCAGCGGAGAACCCTTCCGTGCGGCTCAAAAGTGCCGAGGCGATCTGTTCCGTGCGCTTGCTTGTTTCCTGGGCCAAGTATTCCGCGCGCTGCGATTGCTCGGCAAGCGTTGCGGAAACCCGGGAGAGCTCGTCCGTCTGCTTTGAAATGGCCGCGTCAAGCGACTGGGCCTCATTGCGCAGGATGGCCGCGGCTTCGGCAACGGCGGTGCGCTGGCGCTCCTGGCGCAGCAGAAGATTGTCGAGGCGCCCCTCGACGACCTCGGCCGCAAGCGTCATCCGGCCGCTTTCGCGCTCGACCGACTGGGCGCTGTCGCGTGCAACCGCAGAGGCACCGTCCATTGCCGCACGGAAGGCGGCGATTTCGTCGTCGATCATGTCGCGTGCGGCGCGCAGGTCGGATGCGGCTTCGTCGGCGACCGTCTTGATGGCGGAAGCGCGCGATTTCACGGTTTCGCCGATGGCATCCGCTTCGGCCCGGAGCGACAGGGCCAGGGCCGCCAGCTGCTCGCGCTCCTCGCGCAGATGCGAACGGATGGTCTCGGACTTCTCGTCGATGGCGGCGGCGGACTGCTCGATCTCGGCCAGACGCTCGGCAGCAAGCGATTCCAGTGTGCGCACACGGCCCAGCGCGCCTTCGAGCCCGGTATTGAGCGCATCGATCTCGCGACGCACGGCGCGGCCGATGCGCGTGATCTCCCGCGCCGCCTGTTCCTCGGGCTCTGCCAGCCGGCGGGCGATATGAGCGATGTCCTCGGCAGCAAGGGACAGGTCGTGCGAGCGATGCGTCACGATGGCTGCGAGCCAGGCCAGTGTAATCGGCAGGGCAATCGCCGCGCCCAGCCCGACCTGCCAATGCAATGCGAGCCCCAGAACGCCTTCAATCCCCATATAGCCGAAGACAAAGGCAATGGATGACCCGAGCCAGAAGGCACTGAGTGTGCCGGCGACATAATAGGCAGTGCCACGCGCACGGCGCACGGCCGGGCGCTGGCGCGGTGCGCCCGCGTCCGGCACAGGGCGGGGCGCGCCATAGGCGGGGATCTGAACGTCTTTCACGTCACGTAATTCCATGACCTGATCGCCGCCTGCCGGTCCTTGCTTGAGGTTTGGTAAATCAACTTAGGCGCATTGCACGCGTCCGGCAATCGTGCCGGTGGTGCCTGCGCCATCTTCATATTTGTTAATGGCGAAGGGAAGGCAGATGCAGCTTGCGCGAGCGGCTTTGGCACCGCCTAATGCGGGCGGGGTCAGGGGAGATTGAACCATGGACGGCATGACTTCGCTCTATGCGGCAGCCTCTTTCTTTGCGGGGATCCATCTTCTGGTCGCGGGCACTTTCCTGCGCGGGTTCCTTGCGGGGATCATCGGCGAACGCGGCTTCATGGCCGCATTCTCATTGATGTCGCTCGGGGGAATCGTCTGGCTGGTGATTGCCTACAACGCGGCCTTCGCGGCAGACGTCTCGGCACCGCTTTGGGATTTCGGACCCGGTGTGCGCCATCTGGGCACCGTCGTCATCTTCATCGCGGTCCTGCTGGTTTATTTCGCGCTCACCACACCAAGCCCGACAATGGCCGGTGCCGAAAGCCTTGCTGCTCGGCCGGACAGCGTCAGGGGCATCCTCAGGATCACGCGCCATCCGATGCTCTGGGGCATTTCGCTGTGGGCGGCCTTTCACATGGCCGCCAATGGCGACCTGCCGTCCGTCGTCTTCTTCGGAACGTTCTTCGTCGTCGCCTTTTTCGGCACATTCTCGATTGATGCCAAGCGCCGCAGGAGGCTCGGCAAGGATTGGGAAGTTTTTGCAAAGGCCACATCGAATGTGCCGTTCGGCGCCATTCTGTCGCGCCGGACATCGTTAAGCCTCAAGGAAATCGGGATCGCGCGGCTTGCTGGCGCAACGGCCACATATGCGATCTTTCTGTTCGTTCACCATTATCTTTTCAGCGCGTCGCCGTTTCCCGGCGGCTATGTTCCCTTCTAATCTTCGCGTGCCATTTAACTCTGGCGTAGCGAAGTGCGGCTAGGATTGCGTCCATCACGCGACTTTTTTTCCGGAAAGCTTGGGCTCCCATGTCAAACACTGCGTCAGCGCCACAAGCATCGGGGCCGATCGATTTCGGGCACCTTGATACCTATACTGACGGTGATGACGCGCTGACGCGCGAAGTCCTCAGCCTGTTCAAGGTTCAGGGGATTGTCCTCCTGCAGATGCTGGAAGAGCTTCCCGATGCCCGCACCTGGCGCGAAACCGCGCATGCGCTCAAAGGAGCCGCGCGCGGCATCGGTGCGTGGCGCGTGGCGGAGCTTGCTCAGGATGTCGAGGCGATGGCGCTGGCTGCTTCTGACCAGCGCAATGATGCCTTGCGCCCGCTTGCTGCCGCCTTTGCCGAGGCCGCGCACGCCATCGACGCGCGTCCGTAATCAGCCCTGCTTTTTGCCCTGGGCGGCGAGCGCGTCGAACAGCGCGAACTCGTGCGCGATGCAACGCTCCATCATCGTGCGCCAGACAGGTTCGGCGATCGCAGGGTCAAGCCCCTCACGCGTGCAACTTGCCTTGACCTTGTCGATCACATCCTCGATGCGGGCCGTATCGCGTACGCGCGCGCGATCCATTTTGATTTCCGCCGCGCGTTCGATATAGGTCAGGCGCTCCGCAATGGCGCGCACAAGCACCCGGTCCATCCGGTCGATCTCTCGCCGGATATCGGCCATCGCCGTGCACTGACGGGCAGGCATTCCCGAAAGGTCGGCCTGCCGGTCGGGCAGTGGTGACGGGGCAGGTTTTGGTTGAGTTGCCATGGGCCTTGCCCGTAAGGGGAGGGGCATTTGAGGCGCTATCTGGTCGAAAGGTGAAGCGGCGGCAAGGGGCAAAGCGGCGCAGGCCGTAACGCGGTTTCTGGCCCAGTGATCTTGCGAGCGGACTTGCGATTGGGGGACTTGCGGCTGGCGCGTAATTCACATATCAGAGTGACATAACAATATGATTACCAACAATTTGCGTGAATAAAATGGCGGCAGGCGAAGCGATCAAGACGGACGTCATCATTGTCGGCGCAGGCCCGGTCGGGCTTTTCGCCGTGTTCGAGCTTGGCCTGCTCGACCTCAAAGCGCATCTCGTCGACATTCTCGACCGGCCCGGCGGCCAGTGCGCCGAGCTTTATCCGGAAAAGCCGATCTATGACATCCCGGCGCTGCCCATCGTCACGGGGCAGGAGCTGACCGATCGCCTGATGGAGCAGATCAAACCTTTTTCTCCGACATTCCATTTCTCGCAGATGGCAGATTCCATCGAGCAGCTGAGCGACGGCATCTGGCGCCTGACGACGGATGCTGGAACCGTGCTTGAAGCGCCCGTGATCGCGATTGCCGCGGGTGGCGGAAGTTTTGTTCCCAAGAAGCCGCCGATTGCCGGGATCGAGGCGTTTGAAGCGCGCTCGGTGTTCTATGCCGTCCGCAAGATGGAACAGTTCCGCGGCAAGAACCTTGTGATCGCAGGTGGCGGGGATTCGGCGCTCGACTGGACCCTCAACCTGCAGCCGATTGCCGGAAGCCTTACGCTGGTGCATCACCGCGACGGTTTTCGCGCGGCACCGGACAGCGTCAACAAGATGCGCGCGCTTGTCGAGAAGGGCGCGATCAGGCTCGAGATCGCCAATATTACCGGCCTCAGGGGTGAAGCGGGCCAACTCTCGCATGTCACGGTGACCAGCAAGGACAAAGGCACAAGCGACATTGCCTGTGATGCGCTCTTGCCGTTTTTCGGGCTGACGATGAAGCTGGGTCCGGTCGCCCATTGGGGCCTTCAGCTTCACGAGAACCTTGTTCCCGTTGATACCGAGAAATTTGAAACCTCGACGCCGGGGATCTTTGCCATCGGCGACATCAATCATTATCCGGGCAAGCTGAAGCTGATCCTTTCCGGCTTTCACGAAGCAGCCTTGATGGCGCAGGCTGCCTTCCGGCGTGCGCGTCCGAACGAAAAGTTGCGCTTCCAGTACACAACGTCCTCTACAAGCCTGCAGAAGAAGCTGGGTGTCCTGTGAAGCTGATCGTGACTGACCGGGAAGGCGTGGTGCACGAACTGGAAGCGCTGGAAGGCTGGCGTGCGATGGAAGTGATCCGTGACTACGGGCTGCCCATCAAGGCCGAGTGCGGCGGCGCGTGTGCCTGTGCCACATGCCACGTCTATGTGGCCGGGCATTGGCTCGAAAGGCTCTTTCCGCCACGGGAAGAGGAAATCGAGATGCTTGATCAGGCGTTTCACGTTCAGGACAATTCCAGGCTTTCTTGCCAGATCCTGATGTCGGACGCGCTGGACGGGCTTGAGGTCACACTTGCGCCACAGGCGGCGTGAGGCCCCCTTGCGCGTCCGCATCCATCCGCAAGATGCGGCACATGAGCGCGAGATTGCCGCCAGCCGAGCGGGTGCGGCAGAGCTTGACCGGCTGATCCAGGGTCATGCTGCGCCCGAACAATTTCTTGTCTGTTACACGGCGGGGGCAGCCTCGCTGATGCTGAAACCGGGCGTGGATGCCCTATTTCCTGAAGATGACTTCCCGGTTATCGAGTTCTTGAAGGCGCTTAAGGTCCTGCCGCGGGGTCCACGCGCCGGTGCTGCGATCATTGCTGCGGGCGGTTTCGACCGCATCGCTGTCGCGGCAGGTTCGGCAGCCGAAGCCGAAGTGTCGGCCCACGCCATCGCCGGAACATTGGCGCCGCTTGAGCCGCGCGCCAGCGCTGACGACATCCGGGAGCGGCTTTCAGGTGCCGCGCGCATTGCCGCGTTGCTGGTCAGCCAGAAGCGCATTCATGCAGCCGCCATCGGCTTGCGCGGGCGCGGCCGCATTGCGGGGCCGGTCAATCCCGATCTGCTGATCCGCTTTGGGGTGTCCGCGTTTTTATAGCTCAGAACGCGAAAGCGGCGGCATAGAACCCGTCGGTGCCGTGGAGCGCAGGTGTGAGCTGCAGGCGCGTTGGCCCATCTCCCGGCCAGGGTGCCGCCGATTTGCTCTCAAAGATGGTGGCAAGGTCAACCGGCCTGGCCTCGGGGTGATTGCGCAGGAAAGCGTCTGTGATGTCGTCGTTTTCCTCAAGAAGCACGCTGCAGGTGGAATAGATGAGCATGCCGCCCGGCTTCACCAGCCGCCGGGCGCGGACCAGAAGCTTTGCCTGCAATTCAGTCAGGCGTCCGAGTTCCTCGAGCGTAATTGACGCGCGTGCATCGGGATTGCGGCGCCAGGAGCCGGTGCCCGTGCAGGGCGCGTCCACCAGCACGCGCTCGAATTTGCCGGCATTCTTGCGCAGCCAGGGGTCATTTTCTTCGCCCGTCAGCAGGACACGTTCGGCATTTTCCGCACCGGCGCGCTTCAAGCGGACGCGCGCGCGCTGCAACCGCTTGGCATGGGTATCGGCGGCAACCAGATGCCCCTTGTTCTCCATTGCAGCCGCGAGCGCCAGCGTCTTGCCGCCCGCACCTGCGCAGAAGTCGAGCACCTGCATGCCGGGACGAACATCGGCCAGCATGGCAATGATCTGCGAGCCTTCGTCCTGCACCTCGATGAGGCCGCTTGTGAAGGCATCGAGTTTGGCAATGTCGGCGCGCTGCTTGAAGACAAGACCCAGCGGCGAAAGCAGCGCCGGCTCGGCCCTGATGTTCTCGCGGGCGAGGCTTTCAATGGCCTCTTCGCGTGTGCCCTTGAGCGTGTTCACGCGCACGGTTGTCGGCGGGGCAATGAGGCTGGCGAGTGCTTCCTGCTGCAGGCGGGGACCGAAAGCGCGCTTGAAGAGCGGGAAGAAGTCTTCCGGCAATTCAAGTCCGACTGCTTCCGGCATCGCGCGATGGTCAAAACCTGTGGTGATCGCGCGGCGCAAGGCAGCGGCATCGGCCATCTCGCCGTTAGCCGCGCCGCGCATGACCGGCAGGATCGCCTCGGGCGGTCGTTTTTCAATCAATGCGGCAAAGACGGCCCAGCGGGCGATCAATCCCGTTCCCAGCCCCGATGTTTCAGCGACATAGCGCAGGCGCTGCGCATGGCGAAACCAACGATCGATCAGGCCGCGCAGGCGGAACGGCTCGGCATTCAGCTTTGCACCGGCCTCTATGGCGCGCTCGATCCGCTCATCGCCGCTGATGCGGCCCGTCTGCGCCTCAAGCGCTGTCAGGGCTGCCAGCATTGCGCGTGCAGGCGCTGCGGGCTGGGCGACGGGTGGGTGAACGCGTGCGGGATGGGCAGCAGAACGGCCGCGGCTTGAGCCCTGACCTTGCGAGCGCCGGGAGGGCGTGGACGGTGGGTGCTTGCTCATCGCGTTTTCGGGCGGATGAGGCCCTCCTGCACGACGGATGCAACAAGCGTTCCGGCGCGCGTGTGGATGAGACCGCGATTGAATCCGCGACCGCCGGAAGCCGTTGGCGAATCCTGCGCATAAAGCAGCCATTCGTCTGCGCGGAACGGCCGGTGGAACCACATCGCATGATCGAGGCTTGCCGTAATCAGCTTGCCGTCAAACCAGCTGACGCCGTGCGGCAGGATGCAGGTGTCGAGCAAAGACATGTCAGACGCATAGGCGAGGATGCATTGATGCAGCTTTGGATCATCCGGCAGTTTGCCGTTGGCCTTGATCCAGACATGCTGCTTTGGCGGCAGTTTGGGCGGCTTGATGATGTCCACGCGTTCGACCGGCCGTGACTCGATGGGCCGGTCCTGCATGATGTGGGCTGCAAGGCCGGGGGGCAGGTTCTTCGCCCATTCCGCACGCATCTGCGTTTCGGGCGGCAAATCCTCGGGCATCGGTACCGATGGCATGTCGAACTGGTGCTCGTAACCATCCTCGTGCACATGAAACGACACGCCCATGTGGAAGATCGGCCGGCCATGCTGGATCGCCACGACGCGCCTTGTCGTGAAGCTGCCGCCATCGCGGCTGCGGTCCACCTCATAGAGGATCGGCGCCTTGGGATCGCCCGGCAGGATGAAATAGGCCTGCAGCGAATGGGCCAGGCGATCTTCAACCGTGCGGGTGGCGGCAACCAGTGCCTGCGCCAGCACCTGCCCACCGAAAACACGCTGTGAGCGTTCCTTCGGGCTGACGCCCCGGAAAATATTCACCTCGATCGGTTCGAGGTCGAGGATCTCAAGCAGGGCGTCAAGCGGGGTGGTCACGGGGGCTGGTTTCGGTCTTTGGGGGCGGATGGGTGCCAAAATTGGGGGGCGATATGGCCGGAAGCCTGCCCGCTTGTCAAAGCAGGCGCCATGGCAAGGAACCGGCGTTGGCGATACACGAAAATCTGGCATAGTCAGCGACGAAATCCGGGTCAGATATATGCCCGGGATGTTCGGGAGCGTCTGGTTTGGCGGGTACATCGGGAATCGCACGGCAAGGCAAATCCGGCGGTTCGGGACCGGGCGGCGGCGGCCGCGCCGTGACGAATGCCATCGTAGTGCCGGATGGCCCGTCGCTTGCCCGCATCCAGGAGCATGGATTGAACGCGGTCATCTGGGAGCGGAAATTGCCGCCCTTCTTCCTTGCCTATGCGCGCGCGCTTTCGCGCCACACGCTGGACGAGGAGCATCGCATTGCCGTGGGGGGTGCACCGGCACGGCTCCAGCAGATCCTTGACCGCATTTCACCAGCCCCATCATCGGGCCGTCGCGCGCTGGGCGCTGATCTGGCACAGATGGTTTCGCTTTATGCGCGACTCTCCGGCTGTTCGGCAGTGTTCGTGCGACTGGAAGCTGTGGCAGGCGACGCCAGTGCGCGCTTTCATGTCGATTGGCTGGGGTTGCGGCTGCTTGTGAGTTACGCAGGCCCCGGCACGCAATATCTGCCTGAGTGGGCGGTCGACCGTGACGCGCTTCTCACCAATCCCGACGGGGTCTGCAGGGATGTAAATGCCATCGCGCAGGTACCGACTGGAGCGGTCGCGCTCTTCAAGGGCTCTGGCTATGCGGGCCAGACCGGGTTCGGCGCAGTGCACCGTTCGCCGCCTTTGTCAGCGGGCACGGAGCGCCGCCTCGTCTTCGTCATCAATGCGGCGTAGGCAGCGGGGGCACCGGGGGCGTCAGGATTGAACCGCCGGCGGCATTGGCTGCTGCAGCGGGTCGCGGGTCGCCAATCCGCAAAAACTTCAAAATCTCTGTGTACGCTGCCTCTGTCATGGCGGGATCATAGGTGCTGTTGTCGCGACCGTTGAAAATCCATGCGTAGGCGGGGTCTGCAGACGGCCTGATGTCGAATCCGCGCGGCACGTCATATTCGAGGATCGCGATAGGAGCAGGTCCATCGGCATCATCCGCAAACTTGCGGCAGCGTTCAGCGGCTTCTTCCTCCTGTGCCGACAACAAAAACTGGAGAGACGTGTTGCTTGTCCATGCGGTCTCGGTGGGGCAATCCGGATAGATGATGGTCGAGGCACGATAGGCCGGATCGGCACCGTGCCCCGTACCGATGGCCGCGATCACGCCCAGTGCCGCGCGTGACCAGCCAACAAGATGGATGCGGTCCTTCTGCGCAAGCGCCGACTGGCGAAGAGCCGATGCGGCGCGATCGATCTCTGCAGCAATCGCATTTGCATCGGCATAGGCGGCACAGCCTGCATGGCCCGGCCATGCGCCGCGCCAGGAGATGAGGCCGACGAAGTAACCTTCCTCCGCCAGGCGCTTGCCAAAGCGTTCATATTGCGGTGCGCCGCTGCCTTCGGCCGGGGAAAGACAACCCGGCACCAGGATCACGACGGGATAGCGGTTGATCCCCGGCTCTGCGTTCTCCGGCGCATAGGTCCGCAGGAAAGGCGGCTCGGTGGGTGGGGGCGGGGGCTCGGATACGCAGGCGCCGAGAACAAGCGCGCCGCAAAGGGCCAGCAGCCGTCTAGCAACAGAAATCGGCACTGGTTGCTTCCTTTGCATGCGGATCAAGGTCGAACACGTCTGCTTCACACATGGCCGTCAAGGGCTTGTCGAAACGGAAGCGGCGCGAGGCCCCTTCGGCATAGACCGCAACGATTGTCTGCAGTGGTGCGCAGCCCGGCGTCGCACAGACAATTTCATTCACCGACACCGTGATTTCGTCATTGAGATTGAAGCGGCCGAAAAACCAGTCAATGACCGCAAGCCGCAATGACATGGACGTCGCTGCATCTGCCGATTGCGGCCCAAAATTGCGCAGCGAAAATCGTGCTGACGGGCTTTCACCCATGGCTTCAGCCATCTGTCCGGTCTCCCCCCAACCGCATAGCAAGGGATGGGGCAGCCTTGCAATACAGTCGCCTGGGCGACAGCGTGGTTACTTCGCCAACTGGCCGGCGGCGGCGGCAAGATAATGGCGCACAAGCCGCGCGATGACGCCGGCCACATGCGCCGCCTTTGGCGCGTCAAATTGCCATGGCGGCGTTTCTTCCATGTAGGTTTCCTGCACCAGTTCGAGCTGGATCGCGAAAATGCCTGCGTCCGGCCTGCCATAGTGCCGCGTGATGTAGCCGCCCTTGAAGCGTCCATTCACGATGGCCGTGTAACCCGCCTCGCCCGCAAGGGCGGCAAGTTCGCGTGCGATGTCATCCGGGCAGGTCGCGCCGTCATTCGTGCCGATGTTGAAATCGGGCAAGCGCCCCGGAAAAAGCGCAGGCACATGACCGCGGATCGAATGCGCATCCCAGAGCAGCGCATAGCCATGATGCTTCTTGGCAGCGGAAAGCGCTGCGGCGATGCAATCATGATATGGCTGCCAGATCTCCGCCCGCCGCGCATCAATTTCAATTTGCGCGGGAGCCTCGCCGTCCAGCCAGATGGGGGCGTCGTCGAATGTTTCCGCCGGACAAAGTCCCGTGTTGCGCTGGCCGGGATAGAGCGCCTTGCCATCCGGCGCGCGGTTGAGATCGATCACATAGCGCGTGTGCGTGGCGACGAGAAGCGATGCATCCAGCTCGCGCGCAAATGCGTAGAGGCGGTCGATGTTCCAGTCCGTATCGGCGAGCGCGCGACCATTGGCTGTCATGCGTGAAGCGAGCGCGGGCGGCACATGGGTTCCGGCATGGGGCGCACTGATGACCAGAGGGCCGTTGCCGGGCATGAAGGTGAAAGGTGCCGTCATCCCAGCGTCCACAGCGCGCTGAATGACCCCGGCTTGGCGGCGCGATCCGCAATGGCAAGGAGCGCGCCGCTCTCGACCAGTGTCTTGGCCGCTTCGATGTCAGTTGCCATCAAGCGGTCGCGTTCATAGAACGTTACGCGCGCGCGCAACGCGGACATTACCTCTTCCATCGGTGCCGACGAACGGGCCGGGCGGTGGAAGTCGATGCCCTGCGCTGCCGCGAGAAGCTCGATGGCCGCCATGCCTGCCAGATTGTCAGCCATCCCATGCAAGCGGCGCGCGGCAAAAGTTGCCATGCTCACATGGTCTTCCTGATTGGCGGAGGTTGGAAGCGAGTCGATGCTGGCAGGGTGGGCGATATGCTTGTTCTCGCTCGCCAAAGCCGCTGCCGTCACTTGCGCGATCATGAAGCCGCTGTTGAGGCCGCCATCGCGCACCAGGAATGCCGGAAGCCCGCTCATTTTCGGATCGATCAGGATGGCGAGGCGCCGCTCCGACAATGCGCCGACCTCTGCCATGGCAATCGCCATCGCATCGGCCGCCATGGCGACGGGCTCGGCGTGGAAATTGCCGCCGGAGAGAATGTCGCCATCGTCGGCGAACACCAGCGGATTGTCGGAAGCGGCATTCGCCTCGATCTCCAGTGTGCGCAGGGCGGACGCCATCATATCGAAGGCCGCGCCCATCACTTGCGGCTGGCAACGGAAGGAATAGGGGTCCTGCACGCGCTCGCATTCATGGTGCGATTGGCGGATCACGCTGCCGACCATCAAATGGCGCAGCACATCGGCGACGATGATCTGGCCGCGCTGGCCGCGTGCTTTGTGGATGCGCGCGTCAAACGGCGTATCCGATCCCTTGATCGCGTCGGTCGAAAGTGCGCCTGCGACCAGAAAAGCGGCAAAGAGGTTTTCCAGCCGGATGAAGGCATGGAGGGCGAGCGCCGTTGAAACCTGGGTGCCGTTGAGGAGTGCCAGTCCCTCCTTGGCTTTCAGTGTCATGGGCGCAAGGCCGATTTTCCCCAGCGCGTCAGTTGCCGGCATGGCAATGCCCGCAAGCCGGATGGAGCCGTGACCCAGAAGGGTGGCACTCATATGGGCCAATGGCGCAAGGTCGCCCGAGGCGCCCACCGATCCTTGCGACGGGATGACCGGCAACGCATTGTTGCGCAGGAGCGTGATCAACGCGTCCACCAGTTCCTGACGCACGCCTGACGCGCCACGCGCGAGCGAATTTACCTTGAGCGCAAGCACCAGCCTTACGGTCTCATCGGCAAGCGGTGCACCGACACCGGCCGCGTGACTGAGTACAAGGTTTTCCTGCAGCATTTCGAGGTCGGATGGCGCGATGCGCGTGTTGGCAAGCAGGCCAAATCCCGTATTGATGCCATAGACGAGGCGGTTCTCGCGGATGATGGCGGCAATCGTTCCCTGGGAGCGGGCGATGCGCGCGCGGGCATCTTGTGTGAGCGCAAGCGCCACAGGCCCCGCGATGAGGCGCTTGGCCTCGCCCAACGTCCAGTTACCGCTGCCGCAGGAAAGTTCCGCTGCCATGTTCACGCCTTTCCGCGCAGCATCGGCAGATCAAGTTTCTGCCCGGCTGCACACGCGACCGCATCCTCGTAACCGGCGTCAGCATGGCGCATGACGCCGGTTGCAGGATCATTCCACAAGACGCGCTCCAGCCTGCGGGCGGCATCATCCGTGCCGTCGCACACAATCACCATGCCGGAATGCTGCGAGAAACCCATGCCGACGCCACCGCCATGGTGGAGCGAAACCCAGGTGGCTCCGCTGGCGCAATTGAGGAGCGCGTTGAGTATCGGCCAGTCAGAGACGGCATCGCTGCCATCCAACATCGCTTCGGTCTCGCGATTGGGGCTGGCGACGGAACCGGAATCCAGATGATCGCGGCCGATGACGATGGGGGCTTTCAATTCCCCCTTCGCCACCATCTCGTTGAAGGCAAGGCCGAGGCGATGGCGATCACCCAGTCCAACCCAGCAGATGCGTGCGGGCAGGCCCTGGAACCTGATGTGCTTGCCTGCCATGTCGAGCCAGTTCACCAGATGCGCGTCATGCGCCATCAATTCGCGCACCTTCGCGTCTGTCTTGCGGATGTCTTCGGGATCGCCTGACAGCGCAACCCAGCGGAACGGACCCTTGCCGCGGCAGAACAGGGGGCGCACATAGGCCGGCACGAATCCCGGGAAGGCAAAGGCATCCGTGACGCCTTCTTCCTGCGCGACCTGGCGGATGTTGTTGCCATAGTCAACGACGGGCACGCCCTTGCGATGCCAGCCGAGCATTGCTTCCACATGCAGTTTGATCGACTTGCGCGCCGCCGCCGCGACAGAGGCGGGGTTCTTTGCACGCGCCTCTTCCCACTGCGCCACTGACCAGCCCTTGGGGCAATAGCCGTTGAAGACGTCATGGGCAGAAGTCTGATCGGTGACGGCATCGGGCATGACGCCGCGGGCAAGCAGTTCCGGAAAAATGTCTGCCGCGTTGGCCAGAAGGCCGATTGTGACCGGCTTGCCGGATTTCTTTGCCTCATCGAGCATGGCAAGCGCTTCGTCGAGCGAGCGTGCCATCACATCGAGATAGCCCGTCTCAAGCCTGCGCTCGATGCGGCTTGCCTGAACCTCAACAGCGAGCATGGAGGCGCCTGCAAATTTTGCTGCCAGCGGCTGCGCGCCGCCCATGCCGCCAAGACCTGCCGTGAGGATCCAGCGGCCCGCGAGATTGCCGCCATAGTGCTTGCGGCCCAACTCGACAAAGGTCTCGTAGGTGCCCTGAACGATTCCCTGCGTGCCGATATAGATCCACGAACCTGCGGTCATCTGGCCGTACATCATCAGGCCCTGACGATCGAGGGCATTGAAATGTTCCCAATTCGCCCAATGCGGCACGAGATTGGAATTGGCGATCAGCACGCGCGGCGCATCCTTGTGGGTGCGGAACACGCCGACCGGCTTTCCCGACTGCACGAGAAGCGTTTCGTCATCCTCCAATCCCTTCAGCGTCGAGACTATCGCGTCAAAGCATTCCCAGCTGCGTGCCGCACGGCCAATGCCGCCATAGACGACGAGCTCCTCCGGTTTCTCGGCCACTTCCGCGTCGAGGTTGTTCATCAACATGCGCATCGCGGCTTCGGTCGCCCAGGATTTGGCGGTGCGCTCGGCCCCGCGCGGTGCGCGGATGCGGCGGGAATTGTCGATGCGGGTGAAGTTCACAGTCATCTCTTTTTCCGGCTTGAGGGTATTTGCGTGAGTTGCCGCAAGGCGGCGGCGTAGGCTTTGCGGATCTGCGCCGCGTCCTTGTGGCGGCCATTGCGGCGTACGATGCGACCGGCAACGACCGCAAGTGCAGGCGCTGGCGCATTCGTGCCCAGAACAAGCGCATCCAGAAGCGCGTCGCCTGCATGTGCGCCAAAGACGGCATCATCTTGCGCATAGCCGATGAGATCGGCGCGGTGGCCAATGGCAATATGTCCCGATGGAATGGAAGCTGCCCTTGCACCGCCCGCCAACGCTGCACGCACCAGCCGCGCGCCTGCGTGTTCGCCCTCGCGTGAGGCTGCAACAAGGCGGCGGCGCTCAAGAAGGCGCTGGCTCCATTCCAGTTGCCGCAATTCGGTAAAAGGCGAGAGGCAGACATTCGAATCCGAACCGACGGCCAACAAGCCGCCCGCATCAAGATAGGCCGCCATCGGAAAAAAACCGTCGCCCAGATCGCCTTCGGTTGTCGGGCAGACGGCCGCGACCGCACCTGACTTGGCCAGCGCCGCCGTTTCATCGGGCGTCATGTGGGTTGCGTGAACCAAGGTCCAGTCCGCGCCCGCGCCCAACTTCTTCAAGAGATAATCGACGGGGCGCATGGCGAGCGCCGCCACACAATCATCGACTTCGCCGGTCTGCTCGGCCGCATGAATATGGATCGGCAGATGCGGGTCGGTGGCGCGCAATTCGGCAAGGCAAGACTTCATCACATCCGGCGCCACCGCGCGCAGCGAATGAAATGAGGCCCCGATATTGAATCCGACATTGAAGGGGGCGGTTTTCGACGCCCCGGCCTTTGCCCGCAACGCCTTGATGAGATCAACGAAGGCCCTTGTCTCAAGATGGAAGGGGCGCTGACCGGGCTTGAGCGGTCGGTCAAATCCTCCCTGCTGATAAAGTACGGGCACGAGCGTCAGGCCGATCCCGGTTTTCTGCGCGGCACGGATGATTGCGCCTGCCATCGCCAGCGGTTTGGCGCCATCAGCGCCATGGTGCAGATAGTGGAACTCGACCACATGGCCGTAGCCGCCCTCCAGCATCTCTACATAGGCTTGGGCGGCAATCGCCTCCATCAGACGCGGTGTCGTGCGGGCGGCGAAGCCATACATGACTTCGCGCCAGGTCCAGAAATCGTCGCGGCCGGGGCCTGCCGTCTGGGTGAGGCCGCTCATCGCGCGCTGGAAGGCATGGCAATGCGCATTGACGAAAGACGGCATCAGAAGATGGACGGCACTGTCACCCGGCTTGCGGCGGGTCTCCGGTGTGATCGCCGCAATCGTTCCATCGCGGGCAATCGCGACGCGCGCATTGTGCACCCACCCGTCCGGCAGCAGGGCATGCGTGGCAAAGAGCGCTGGCATCATCAGGCATCCGGGATTTGGCTTAACAGCAGATGGTTCTGCCCGTAAGCTCGGGCAACCTATTCGTTCGCCCCTCGGGCGCGCAAGTTGCCAATTCAGATTGCCTTGCCGATGGAACCCGTTGATCTGCTTGTTCATGGTGCTGCCCTTGCCACGATGGCGGGCAACGGCACGCCCTATGGGCTGATCGCGGACGGCGCTCTCGCAGTTGCGAAGGGCCGGATCGTCTATGCCGGTGCCGAAGCCGACATGCCGTTGGCGCTGGCGGGCGCGGCCGAGCAAGTGGTCCGGCTGGATGGCGGGGTCATCCTTCCCGCCTTTGTGGATTGCCACACGCATCTCGTCTTTGGCGGGGACCGGTCGCAAGAATTCGCGATGCGGCTCGGTGGCGCGACCTATGAGGAGATCGCCAAGGCAGGTGGCGGCATCCGCTCCACCGTACGCATGACGGCCGCAGCCAGTCCCGAGCAATTGCTGGAGGAGGCGTTGCCGCGGCTCGACGCGCTTCTGGGCGAGGGCGTCGGCACGATCGAGATCAAGTCTGGCTATGGCCTCGACCTTGAAAACGAGGCGAAGCAATTGCGCGTGGCGCGCGCGCTGGGTGAATTGCGCGGCTGCCGGGTGAGCACGACTTATCTCGGCCTGCACGCGTTGCCAGAGGCGTTTGCCGGGCGATCACGCGCCTATGTCGAGCACGCCTGCATCGATATCCTTCCCGCCCTTCATGCCGAAGGGCTGATCGATTGCGTTGACGCCTATCTGGAGAAAATTGCCTTCTCTGCGGATGAAGTGCGGCGGTTTTTCTCGGCGGCACGCGCGCTGGGCTTGCCGGTCAAACTCCATGCCGACCAGTTGAGCGATGGCGGTGGTGCTCGGCTTGCGGGGCAGATGAAGGCGCTGTCAGCCGATCACATGGAATACGCCGCCGATTCCGGCATCGAGGCGATGGCAAAAGGCGGGACCGTTGCGGTGCTTCTGCCCGGCGCGTTTTTCTCCTTACGCGAGACGCGGTTGCCGCCCATTGAAAAATTCCGTGCCATGAATGTGCCGATGGCGGTAGCGACCGACTGCAATCCCGGCACGTCGCCGCTTTATTCGTTGCGTCTTGCGCTGGCGATGGCATGCGTTCAATTCCGGCTGACACCGCATGAGGCCATTTGCGGCGCAACCATCCATGGCGCGCGGGCGCTTGGGCTGGCGCATGAGGTGGGGCAGTTGGCGCCGGGCATGGCCGCCGACTTTGTGCATTGGCCGGTCAGCCATCCCGATGCGCTATGCTACTGGCTGGGCGAAATCAGGCCCACAATGATCGTGCGTGACGGTGCCGTTGTTTTATCAAGGTGATGTGCCATGAAGCAGAGTGTCTTGATCCGCCCTTTGGCCAGGGATGATCGCTCGGCGTGGGAGCCGCTGTGGCTTGGCTATCTGCGCTTCTATCGCGCGCATCTTCCGGCGGACTTGACCAGTTTCACCTGGGAACGGCTGATTGATCCCGCGCGCCAGCCCCATGGGCTTGTGGCGGTGATGGATGGCAGGATCATCGGCATCACGCATTACCTGTTCCACCCGTCCTCATGGACGCGGGAGGATCAGTGCTATCTGCAGGACCTTTTTGTTGATCCCGGCGTGCGCGGCAGCGGGGCAGGGCGTGCGCTGATCGAAGCCGTCTATGCGGCTGCCGAAAAGCACGGAACGCCCCATGTCCACTGGCTGACGCAGGAGTTCAATGCGGATGCCCGTGCGCTCTATGACACGCTGGCGCGCCGCACCTCGTTCATCCAGTACCGGCGGATGGCGGAGTAGGGCACCGCTGTTTCGTGCGTCCCAGGATGGCGCATGCGGTTGCATCGAGCGGGCCGCTCAACGGCAAGGAACCGACCAGCCGCCCTAACGGTCGCTTAGGTTTTTGGGGGCAGATTGTGGCGGCACCCTGCCATCATCCGAGCACCAATGCTCAAGAATGCTGCTGCGATTTTGAAGAGGATCGTTTCCCGGCCGGGAGCGCGCGATGCAGCTGCGCCGGGGTCCGATGGGCCGCATGCCGCGGTGCTTCTTTCCGCTCATCCGGAAAAGGGCGGCGAAGACGAAGCATCGCGCATGGCGGCGACGCATTTGCTGAGCGGCACCAAAGCCATTGCGAAAGGTGATACCCAGGCTGCGGTCGAGGCGTTGCAGCACGCCTTCATTCTTTACCGCCGCGCCAAGGACAATCGCCGCGCGGGCCTTGTGCAGAAAGTGATCGGCTTTGTCCTTCAGCGCGAGAAGAGCCGGAGTCGTGTCCATGCTGCCCTGAAGCAGGCCGCGGTCCTGCTCAAGATCGCGCAGCTTCATGACGAGTATGTGTCCGTGGTCCTGACGATGGCGCGCAATGATGCAGCGGAGTTTCGCTACCAGGAGGCGTTCAGCCTGTGCCGGCAAGCCATCTCGCACAGCCGGGCATTTGCCTTCGGCATTGGCGAGATTGAAGCCAATTGCCTTTACGCCGAGCTGGAGCTTGGCCGGGGCAAGGCGACCGAAGCACTGAAGTTGCTGGATGCTGCGGAAAGCGTGCAGGCAGCGGCCATGGCTCCCGCGCTTGCCGCGCGCCTGTCAGAGTGCCGCCAGAAGGCAACCCGGTAGCGGCTGTCGCGTGGCAGCAGACGTGGAGCGGCAGAAGGGCACCAATCGAAAACGGGCGGCCCTGTGACGACCGTTACTCTTTGCGCGTTCCGGCGGGTATCGTTGCATCATGAAGCCGGAATCCGGGGCCAAAACGTGGGCTTCACATGCTTGTGATGGACTTGCGCCTGTGCGCTTGGCTACACATTCCGCCCAGACAGCCGCGCATTCCGATGGCGGCTGGACAGTGGGTCGGGCGCGCCAGGACGCAACGGCCTCATCCGCCCCCTGGCACATCATTGAGGTATAGACTTCATGAAATCGCTTCGCATGACCGCGTGGACGGTCATTGCCGCACTGGGCGTTGCCGCCGTCGGTGTGGGTATCAATCTGCAGTCCGGTCAGCCGCTGGTGGCTGTTCCGGCTGCCTTCGCCGCCGACAGCACCGACCTCATTCCGCGTTCGGCCATCTTCGGCAATCCTGACCGCACCGCTGCGCAGGTCAGTCCCGACGGCAAGTGGATCAGCTTTACCGCGCCGCGCGATGGCGTGATGAACGTGTTTGTCGCTCCGTTTGGCAACATTGATGCTGCCAAGCCGGTGACCAACTCCAGCGACCGTCCCATTCGCCAGTATTTCTGGTCTGCGGATTCGACGCACATCCTCTATCTCAACGACAAGGGTGGCGACGAAAACTTCCTGATCTATGCCGCGAACGCCGAGACCGGCGAAGAAAAGGCTCTGACGCCGTTCGAGAACACGCGGGCCTTCCTGTATGGCACGTCGTGGTCGCGTCCCGATGAAGTGCTCGTCGGCCTCAACAACCGCGACCCTAAGTGGCACGACCTTTATACTCTGAACATCAAGACGGGCGAGCTGACGCTGGTCCACGAAAACACCACCGAGATTGATGGCTACGTGGCTGATGACAGCTTCAAGGTCCACTTCGTGACGCGTGCGACCGCTGACGGCGGCCAGGACGTTTTCAAGGTGGATGATGCGTGGAACATGACGCCGTTTACGTCGATCTCGTCGGACGACGCGCTGACAACCGGCATCGCTGGCCTGAATACGGCCGGCACGAAGTTCTACATGATCGACTCGCGCGATCGGAACACAAGTGCATTGACAGCGACTGATCTGGCCACAGGCGAGACCACTGTGCTGGGCGAGAATGCAAAGGCCGATATTTCGGGAGCCATCTTGATCCCCGAGACCGGCGACATCGCCGCCTTCACCACCGAATACATCAAGCCGGAGACCAAGCCGATCGGCGACGCCGTTGCCGCCGACATCGCGTTCCTTGATGCCAACCTCAAGGGCATCTGGACGCTGATGAGCCAGTCACGCGACAACAATATCTGGATCCTGCTGAACGACACCACGACAGAGTCGGCCGCATTCTTTGCCTATGATCGCGCTGCGCAGAAGGTGGAGAAGCTTTTCACCGTGCGTCCGGACCTTGAGGGTGCACCGCTTTCGCCGATGTATGGCCTTGAAATTCCGTCGCGTGACGGGCTGACGCTGGTTTCGTACCTCACGCTGCCGCGTGGAAGCGATGCGGACGGTGATGGCCGCCCGGAAGCGCCGCAGAAGCTGGTCCTCAACGTCCATGGCGGTCCGTGGGCGCGCGACAATTTCGGCTTTGACGGCGAGCATCAGTGGATGGCCAATCGCGGCTATGCCGTGCTTGCGGTGAACTATCGCGGCTCGACCGGCTTCGGCAAGGACTTCATCAACGCTGCCAACCGCGAGTGGGGTGGCAAGATGCATGATGACCTTCTCGATGCCGTCAAGTGGGCGATCGACAACGGCATCACGACAGCCGACCAGGTCGCCATCTATGGCGGTTCTTATGGCGGCTATGCGACGCTTGTCGGCATGACCTTCACGCCGGAGACGTTTACCTGCGGTGTGGACATCGTCGGTGTGTCAAACCTGACCACCTTCCTCAATACAATTCCGCCGTATTGGGAGTCGGGCCGCAAGCTTTTCTATGCGCGTGTCGGTGATCCGAGCACGCCGGAAGGTCTTGAGTTCCTGCGGTCGCGGTCGCCGGTTTATCGTGCAAACGAAATCCGCCGTCCGCTGCTGATTGTGCAGGGTGCCAATGACCCGCGCGTAAACAAGGATGAGTCCGACCAGATCGCCAACGCCATGAAGGCGTCGAACATTCCGGTCACGTACGTGCTCTATCCGGATGAAGGCCACGGCTTTGCCAAGCCTGCCAACCGCACGTCGTATTATGCAGTGGCCGAAGCCTTCCTGTCGCAGTGCATGGGCGGCCGTTTCGAGCCGATTGGCAACGACTTTGCAGGTTCGAGCCTGCAGATCGTTGAGGGCATCGACTATGTGCCCGGCCTGAAGGAAGGCGTTGCCTCGATGGGCGCGCAGTAATCCGCGCGCATCGCGTCAAACCAAAGGAAAGGGCCGGAGCTTCTCCGGCCCTTTTCATTTGGCGACATCAACCCTTAGTCGAATTTGGCGGGCTGGCCGGTTGCCTTGACCTGCAACAGGGCAGGGACCATATTGCCCGCATGCAATGGGTTTTCACACGCGCCATCATCGGCCTGTTTGCAGCAAGTGCGCTGCTCGGGGCCTTTGGTCATTGCCCGGTTCTTGCCGACGTCCCGCAGGGCGTGATTTCCGCGTCGGTGGCCCAATCTCCTGACCATGGATCACACGTCCACGGATCACATCCGGTTGCGGCGCATTCCGGGAACATTCCTTCAGAGCCGCCCCAGGAGAATTGTGCCCTGGATCTTCTCCTGAACGGCGGCGTGCAGGCCCAATCAGCAATCGTGGCGGCCATCAAGAGTGCCGCGCTTGGGCCGGCTGATGTTGGCGCTGGTCCGGCACTTCGTGACACCGCCAACCTTCTGCGGGTTGTACAAGGCCCGCCACCGATGATGCCAACGCATCCCGGTTGGTTTGGCATGTGGCCCGGCAACCGCGCGGGTTTCCGGGCGGCGCACGCCCTCAACGGTCGCATTCAAATCTGATTTCGCCGGATGTTCCACTTGCCGATGCGGTTTGCCGCGTCGGGGTTTGGTCTGTCTGAACGGAACGATTCCATGCGCCTCATTTCCATATTTGCCCCTGCCTTCGCTGTCTTGCTTTTGTCGGGCAGCCCGGCAATGGCCGGCACCTATCAACTGACCGTCGAGGAAGCCGCCATCACCGTGAATGGCGAGACCGTCACGAAGGTCACGATCAATGGCGGCGTGCCGGGGCCGACTCTGCACCTGCGCGAGGGTGAGCACGCTACGATTACCGTCACCAACAATACGGACGAGAGCACTTCAGTTCACTGGCACGGCATCATGCTGCCCGGCATCATGGATGGCGCGCCCGGCTTCAACGGATTTTTGGGGATCGCGCCCGGTACATCCTACACCTACACATTCCACATCCGGCAGAGCGGCACCTATTGGTACCACAGCCACACCGGCACACAGGATCAATCTGTGCTGGGTGCAATTGTGATCGCGCCTGCGGCGGAGTCACCGTTCCGGTATGACCGCGACTATGTGGTTTTGCTTGGTGATTTGACCGCGGAAGATTCCGACAGCGTGCTGCACAATCTCAAGGCTGATCCCGGGTACTACAACTACGACAAGCGCACATTGCTTGATTTTTTCAGTGATGCTGCTGCACGCGGGTTCGGCACCGCGCTTGAGGACCGGCTTGATTGGGGTGCCATGCGCATGGACCCCACTGATCTTGCGGATGTCACCGGCTATGCATTTCTGGCGAATGGCAAGACGCCGGCCGAGAATGAAACGCTGCTCTTCCGGCCGGGGGAGCGCATCAGGATTCGCATCATCAACGGCGCGGCAATGACTTTTTTCGACGTCCGTATTCCGGGCCTGAAGATGACCGTGGTTGCGGCCGATGGAAACGATGTCAATCCGGTTCCCGTTGACGAGTTTCGCATAGGCGTGGCTGAGCGATACGACATCATCGTCGAGCCCAAGGATGACGCCGCGTACACCCTCTTTGCGGAATCTCTTGACCGTGAGGGCTACGCACTCGTCACGCTTGCGCCACGAGACGGAATGCGTGGACCGATGCCAGAACGCCGACCGCGCTCGCTCCTCAGCATGGATGACATGGGTATGGCGATGGATCATGGCACCATGGCCGGAATGGACCATAGTGCGATGGCCGGAATGGACCATAGTGCGATGGCCGGAATGGACCACGGCATGGACGGCAATCCGGAGTCGCCTGGGCAACCCGTCGGCTGGGCTGCAGGTTTTCCGGCAGATGCACGCGTTCTTTCCTATGACGATCTGCGGGCGCTGCGCCGGAACGCCGATAATTCTGAGCCAGTGCGCACAATAGAGGTGCGGCTGACCGGAAATATGGAGCGGTACGTATGGACCCTGAATGATTTGGGCTTTGCTGACGCGTCGGCCATTCATGTGCGCTATGGCGAGCGTGTGCGATTGAAGTTTGTCAATGAAACCATGATGGCGCACCCGATGCACCTTCACGGCATGTTCTTTGAAGTGGAGACTGCCTCGCCCGACCGGCGTCCCTTGAAGGACACAATCATTGTTCCGCCCGGCAAATCAGTTTCGGTTGTGCTGACTGCGGTTGAAGTTGGCGCGTGGCCGCTTCACTGCCATCTGCTCTATCACATGGCCGCCGGCATGATGACGCGTTTTGTCGTTGAGCCGCCAGGTGCAGCGGAATCCGCAATAACGCCAGACAACGGGGTCGTACCCATGGCTGTGACGGGAAGCGACGGGTCTCATACAGGTCACGGGGGACACTGATGCACAGGAAGCTTGCATTTTCCGGAATTCTTTGGGCGTTGATGGCGGCATCCGCCAGCGCGCAGGAAGCGCCGCCCGCTCAAGATGCCGGGACACACGAAGCGCACGGCGCTGCTCTCTTCAGCCAGATCGTGATTGAAGCGGGCTTTGTTCACGAGGATGGCGGCCGATGGACCTGGGAAGTGGACGGCTGGGTGGGCGGTGATTCAGAACGGATATGGATTCGCTCAGAGGGAGAGATCACAGACGGCAAAGCCGACCATGCAGAGGCACAAGCATTCTATGGCTGGAACATTCATCCGTTCTGGGACGTCCTGGCCGGTATCAGGCAGGACTTTGAGCCCGATGGCGAGACATGGCTGGCAGCGGGCATCACCGGACTGGCGCCCTATTTCTTTGAAACGGATGTGACCGCGTTTCTTTCCACCAATGGCGATGCCGCATTGCGTTTTGAACAGAGCTTCGACCTGCTCATTACGCAAAAGCTGATAGCAGAGCCGCATGTCGAACTGAATTTGTATGTCCAGGACATGCCGTCACGCGGGATTGGCGCCGGTTTCAGCGATGTCGAGGCCAGCATTCAGCTTCGTTACGAGTTTACCCGCAAAATTGCCCCTTATGCCGAGATATCGTGGGAACGCGATTTGGGTGAGACCGCAGGAATGACGAGAGCCGCTGGCGGCGATGTTGAGGAAACAACCACCAGTTTCGGCCTGCGGTTCTGGTTTTAGCTGCATTTGTGAATTCATCGACAAGGAGAAACATCCATGAACAAGTCAACAACCCGGATTTCCTTCGCGGCTTTCGGCATTGCCGTGCTCGCGTCATATGCGATTGCGGCGGGGGGCGGCCATGACCATGGTTCCATGCCAGAAACGGGCGGCGACATGGCTGGCATGCATGCCGACATGGAACGGATGCTGGCTGATACCTCTGCCTTCGGCGAGAAGGGCGATCCAGCAAGTGTCACACGCACAATCACCGTCGAAGCGTCCGAGATCAAGTTCGATGCCGCCAGCGTGGAGATTGGTGCAGGTGAAACCGTGAGTTTCGTTGTCTCCAACAAGGGCGAGCAGCCCCACGAGTTCACGATTGGCGATGCCGCCTATCAGGAGACCGCCAGGCATATGATGGCGATGATGGCGGATATGGGAATGGACGTGGCATCGCCCGAACACATTGGCGCTCACGCGGCTGCCGGCAACACGCTGGTTTTGCAGCCCGGCGAAACTGCAAGCCTGACATGGCGATTTACCAAGCAGGGCGAGTTCTTCTTCTCCTGCAATTTCATCGGGCACTCGGAATCCGGAATGATCGGCACCATCAACGTCAGGTAGCCAAGCAAGGGGCGCGCTCCCGCAGGATGGTCGCCGTCCCCCGCCAACATCGACAGGAGAGCGTCATGAAGCAATTTACATCGGCACTTTTTCTGGCCATCGTTCTTGCAGGGCCTGTTGCGGCAGAGCCGCCATCAGCAGATGACGCATCACGCGCCAAAGCAGTGTTGCAGGCATACAAGGAGGCAATCGAAAATCTGGACGGCGCCTCCGCCACCGCCCTGTTTTCCCAGGATGCACAAATCTTTGAACAAGGCGGCCTTGAAGGAACCTGGGTGCAGTATCTGGAACGGCATCTGGGACCTGAGTTTGACGAGTTCGTCTCGTTCGAGTTCTCGGACTATCAGGCCGGGGTCGAGGTCACAGGCGATTTGGCTGTGGCGTGGGAGACCTATCGCTACACGATCGTCCTGAAGGATACTGCGGAACCAATCGTGCGTCTTGGAGCGGCAACGAGCATTCTCAGGAGGGAGGGCGGCGGCTGGCTGATATCGCTCTACCATTCGTCGTCGCGCAAACCGGCCGGCTAGGGCGGGTGGAACCAGATTGTTTTTGTCAGGAGTTGACGCGGCCTGTCACGCTGTTCCGGCTCGCCAGAGTGAAAGAGGCCGGGTGAATGCGCGCCGCTGGCCGCCCTTGTCGGCGACACGATCACGCTTGAGGGCAGTCTGGCAGGGCAGGCAATGAGTTCACGCTTGGCGACACTGGATATCAGGAAGTGGCGCGACAGATGATGGCGATGATGGCGGATATGGGAATGGACATGGCCTCGCCCGAGCATGCGGCCTCGCACGGGACATGCGGAAGTCGGCATGGTCGGGGAGATCGTGGTTCAGCAGGATCGCGCTGCGAAACGACAACCATCGAAACAGGACGACCGGCCCGCAAGACTTGCGGACCGGTCGTTCGGGTCGTCGTCAGGGGTGACGCGTAGTCCGCCTCACGGTTCCGGCGGATAAATTGTGACGTTGACTGTGACCGTTCCGGTATCCGTGCCGCCAAAGCCGTCCGATACCGTATAGGTAAATGTGTCCGCCGGCACCGGCAGCATATTCGTGATCGGCGTATTGCGCGTCCATGTCACGACATTGCCGTTGCGCGTGACAGTTCCATACGTTCCGTTCGTTGTCGCCGTCACATTGAGGGCATGGCCGTTGGCGTCCGTGTCATTGATGACGACATTCTCGGATCCGGATGGCGTGAACGCGCCCTGCCACACGACCTCGATGTCGATTGTGTCGTCATTGGCCACAGGCGGCGTGTTCGTGGCGGTGACATTCACGCTCACCGTTGCTGACGCTGTGCCGCCATAGCCGTCGGAGACAGTATAGTCGAAGCTGTCGGCGCCGCTGTAGCCGCTGGTCGCCGTATAGGAGACGCCGGTGCCGCCACCGGTGATCGAAGTCGCCCCATGCGATGGCTGTGTAACCGCAGTGACTGACAGCGTGTGACCGTTCGGATCGCTGTCATTCGCACGCGGATCGATGTTTGAAGCCGCACCGGCAATGGCCTGCAGCGTGTCATTTACAGCGACCGGCGGCTGATTGGGCGGCGCGGCCACATTGATGGTGATTGTGCCATTGGCCGTTCCAGCATCGCCATCGGCGACTGTGTAGACAATTGTCGCGTAGCCCGTGAATCCCTCACCGGGAGTGTAGGCAATCGATTGGCGATCGGCGCTGATCTCCGCGAAGCCACTGGAAGGCGCGCCGATGGACTGGATGAAGAGTGCGTCGCCGCCAGGATCCGTGTCGTTGCCAAGGGGAGCCACATTGACCGGTGTATTCGTTGCAGTTGATGCATCGTCGTTTGTGGCACTTGGCGCAAGGTTCGCCAACGTGATTGTGACCAGACCTGCGGACGTTGCGCCGGCGCTGTCGCGCAGCACATAGACAAGCTCCTCAACGGCGTTGCGGTGATGCGTGGTTGCATAGAGCACGCCGGTGCCACCACCGGTCAGTGACGCATTGCCGAACTGGCCATCGGCAATAGAGAACACGGTAAGCGCCTGGCTTTCGGGATCAGAGTCGTTGAGGCGCGGGTCGAAAGAGAGCGTTGCGATGCCCTCGTTCAGGGTGAAATTGTCGGCAACAGGAACGGGCGGGCGGTTTCCCGATGTGGCGGTGCGCCGCTCCTCCGTGCGGTTTCCTGCAGCGTCATAGGTGTAGATCACCTGCGTGCCGTCATCATAGGTGATGGAGATGACGCGGCCCTGTTCGTTATAGGCATAGGTTGCTGCAGCCGAGGCGGGCGACGCCACAAGCAGCGGCAGAAGCGAGATGGCGGCAAGTGCGGAAGCACGCAACCGTTTTGTGATGCGCATGATTTTGTCCTTCTCATTTTTCTTTCAGGAGAAAACGCGGGGCAATTTATGCCCGCCCTGGATTCCGGTGATTACTCTTGCGGCAATCATGATTTGCCCGGTTCCAAGAGGATCATCCGATGCAGGGTTCGAATTTCCTTCGTGCGCTTCTTGCGCTGATTGCCGTCATCATCGCGGCACCGTTGTCGCTGGCGACGGCGCCATCCCTTCCCAGTGTGCAGGTCGGCAGCGAGGCCACGCCGGTCACGCCGCAAGCGGCTTTGACCTATTATCAGGGGGTCGGCCTTGAGAGCCTTGTGCGCGCCAGCAATCCTGATCCTGACATCGTAGAACTCGCGCGGGCACTCAGGAACGATCCTGATCTCATCTACGCGTTCGTGCGCGACGAGATCGCCGTCACATACCTGTTCGGACTGCAGAAGGGTGCGCGCGGTGCAGCCATCGACAAGGCGGGCACGCCATTCGATCAGGCGCATCTGATGGTCGAGCTCTTGCGCGCCTCGAACATCACGGCTTCCTATGAGTACGGGACGATCACGCTGGCCGGGCAGCAATTCGCCGACTGGTTCGGTGTTTCCAATGCGTCTGCTGCACAGAAGATCCTGGCTTCCGGCGGCTTTCCGGCGGTGGTGACAGCCAACGGCAGCGCCATCTCGTCGGTGGTGATGAGCCATGTCTGGGTGCGTGCGACGATTGCAGGCACGTCCTATGTGTTTGATCCGTCCTACAAGCCGCACAGCTTCACGACGGGCATCAACCTCAACACGGCGATGGGTTTCAACGGCTCGACCTTTGTCACGCAGGCGCTTTCGGGCGCGTCGGCGAACTCTTTCACAAGCATTCCCAAGCTGCGGAACGCCAACGAGACCAATGTCTGGAACAATCTGGGCACGTATGCCACCAACCTTCTGAACCATCTGCGCAACACGATGCCTGATGCGCGGATGGAGGACGTCGTTGGCGGCCAGGCGATCATCCGCCATGGCGAGGCGCCGGTGCGGCAGGCGACGCTGCCTTACCCGGCGGCCGTGTCGGCGACTTTTGCCAATGACATTCCCAATGTGCTGCGTACAACCATCCGGCTTGAGCAGGCGTTTGATGTGACGCTCTATGCCGACGAAATCTATGGCAAAGTGCTGATGTGGTACCAGTTCTCTGGCGCAAGCGCGATCAAGCTCGATGACACGATCATCGCCAATTATACACCGCCACAGCCGGAGGATCCGGTGGGTGGCATGCCGGTGCTGCCGGTGACGATGAAAATCAGTATCAATCATCCGTATGCGGCGCAAAGCGGCGCATATATGGATGCGGTCAGCCTGCTGCCATCGCCGCCGGACTTTCTCAATGTCATCGTCTATGGCTTTGGCGATACGAGCCCGGCTTTGGGTGCACATATCGCGCAGCGTCTGGGTGAATCCAGCTACCGGCAGCAGTGGAACTGCGTTGACCAGCCGGTCGGCCCGCCAATCTGCCGCGCTGAATATGCCAGCGCCAATGACACGCTGGCGGCGAACGCGTGGACGTCTTTCCTGTCGCAATATGCGCGCATGGCTGAAATCTATGGCCGCATGTCCGGCACTTTGCACCAGCATCACCATTCCATCGGCGTTGCGGGCACGCTGTGGCTGCGGCGGCTGGACTATACCCAGAGCATGGCGGGATCGTCGCTGAAGCTCAATATCGAGACGGGCCTTTCGCTGGAGAGCAAGACAGGTGACGCCAATGCGCGCCGCGCGGCGCTGTCCGCCCTTGTTTCCGGCATGAACACGCTTGAGGGCAGCGTGGCGGAGCAGGCGACGGGCTCCATATATCCGTCATCGGTTGCTGCCAAGCTGGACTGGGTGAGCCGCATGTCGCTTGGCTCGTCCGGCGGCACGAATGTGGACTGGGTCTATTATGCCAATGCGTCGAACTGGGCGGCGGTGAAAAGTCTGCTGCTGGCTGACCGTAACAGCGAGAAGCTGGTCCTTGACCAGGCCGATGCCTATATCGCAGCGGGTTACACGCTGGTGATCCCCCGCAGCTCCAATCTGGGGCCGGGCCCGAACCAGACGGAAACCAACAAGGTACTCATCGGGACGGATGAGGCGGGCCATCCGCTTTATCGCTATGAGTACGCGCCCAGCCTTGAGCGGGGTGGGGTCATCATCGCCTACAAGCCGGATGACGGCAACATCGCCTATGTCACCGTGCGCAATGACAGCACGGACAAAGGCGGCGGCGGCGCGACGCCGCTTGAACTTGATCCGGGCAAAATCTTCTCGCCCTCCGAGAATTTCCTTGAGCAGCAATTCGAGACTCGCCGCGACTCCTATTCCATCGATCTGCAGACCGGCACGATGAGCTATACCGCGCCCGCCGATCTGGTGGTGGGCAACGGCGAATTCCCCTACAGCCTTTCGTTCCAGCGCAGCTTCCGCGCCGGTGTGGGCGGCGGCTGGTCGCATAATTGGGAGTCGGGGCTTTCCATCTCCGGCAACACGATGGCCGCGATGGGCGATTTGAGCCCGCGGGCGGCTGCCGAGATGATCGCGGCGTTCCATACGCAGCTTTTTCTCAATCCGCGCGCGCAGGCGGTCGATCTCGACAAATTGCGCCGCCACATGATCGCGGCTCTTGTCGATATGTGGTGGTCGCAGAAGGCTGCCGCCAATACGGTGACGATGAATCTCGGCCCGCAGGAGTGGAGCTTCACGCGGCTGGCCGATGGCAGCTATCTGCCGCCCTCTGGCGATGCCAGCACATTGACGGGTTCCGTCACGCGCACATTCCAGGGGACCGGCGCCAATGGCACGGGTGTCGGCAATGCGTCCGGCTGGGTAACCCCGCCGAACAACCTGGCGCCGCTGGACGATACGGCCGGGACGGTAAAGATGCGTCCCGTTTCGTGCCTTGATATAGGCGCGCTGTCGCAATACCGGTTCACGCTGACCACCAAGTCACGCGACGTGCTGACCTTCGATTATTATTGCAACATGGAGGAAAACGAGCCGTTCGTGAACTACAACGCCTATTCCGGCTACCGGCTTACGTCCTATGCCGCGCCCTATGGTGTGTCGGTCAACCTCACCTATTTCAATAATCTTGGCCTGTGGAAGGTGACAAACAGCCTTGGCCGCACGATGGAGCTGAACGAATCGCAGGAAGGTGCCCTCACCACGGTCAGCGACATGTCGGATCCGCAGAATCCGCGCGTAGCCAGCATTGATGGCTGGTTCTGCGATGCGGCGACCGATCACCTTCCCAATCCGAGGCAATGCCAGGGTACGATCAAGCGCGTTATCGACGTGATGGGCAATGAAACCCGCTATGAGTATGTGGAGCCTGCGGCGACGGCGGAGACCAATGTCTTCGATTGGGCAGGGGGCACGCGAAAGCAGCCGCTTTATCTTTCGTCCGTCTTCTTCCCGACCGACACCCACACGCCGGGATTGCACTTTGACTATGATCACCTAGGGCGTGTAAAGTCGCTGACAGACGGCATGGGCAATGTGTGGCAGTATCTCATTGCCAATGGCCGTCGCGGCGGGGTGGTTGATCCCATGGGCGCCTATGGTGCGACGCGCTATGACGAAGACGGGCTGGCGGTGGAGAGCATCGACGCCCACGGGTTCCGCTCGCGCACCGAATATGACGGCCAGCGCCGCGTGTTCCGCTCGACCGACGCGGAAGGCGCCGTCTCGACGCAAACCTATGATGCACGCCACAATGTGATCGCGACATCGGTTGCGCCCAAGCCGGGTTCTCCGCTGGCGCCGATCACCACTTCGGCCACGTATCATGCAACCTGCAACACGCCGTTGACCGAGACTGATGCGCTGGGCCGCGTGACGACCTATGCGTATGACGCCACGACCTGCCGCATGAATTCGATGACGGGGCCTGCGATTGGCGGCGTCTCTCCTGTCACGACCTACAGCTATAATGCGCGCGGGCAGCTGACGGGGATCAGCGACCCGACCGGGTTCTCGCTGATCTACACCTACCACGCCACGAACGGGAACCTCATCTCGGGTGCGGCGGACCCCAACGGCTTCAACATCACAACCTCGTTCGGCTATGATGTGTGGGGGAATGTCAGTTCCATCACCGATCCGCGCGGCAATGTGCATGCGGCCAGTTGGGATGCGATGCGGCGGATTACTCAGTATACGGCGCCCGCATCCACGAACGTCGTGACGAAGTGGGTTTACAATGATGACGGGTTCATTGAACGGATCGAGCGCGCGACGGGCGATGTGACCACGCCCTGGGCCATCACGGCGTATGCCTATTGGCCCACCGGTCGCGTGCTATCGATGACCGACGCGGATGGTCGCGTGACGCGCTATGAATATGATGCGGCGAACCGCCTGCTCTCCACCATCGATCCGGCGCTGCGGCGCAGCTATTCGGTCTATGACCTCAAGGGTCAGCTGATCGAGGCGATTGCGGGTTACATGACGCCCGAACAGGTGATCGTCGCCACGCGCGCCTATACGCCCAATGGGAAAGAAGCCTGGGTTGAAGATGCGCGCGGCAACCGCACGACTTACGCCTATGACGGGTTTGACCGTGTGGGCACGACAACCTTCCCCGATGCATCGTATGAGACGCTGACCTACAATGCGGCTGGCGAAATCCTCTCGCGCCGGATGCGGGGTGGGGCGGTGATTGCCTATACGTTCGATGCGCTGGGGCGGCCGAGCACGGAGACGATGCCGCTTGGTGGTATCGGTGGCGGTGGCGGCAATCTTGTCACAACCACGACCTATGATCTGGCCGGGCGTACGCTTTCCACCAGCGACACCAGCGGGCACAGCCTCACCTACGCATACGACACAGCGGGCCGCGTGACATCGAACGGCATCACCATGCCGGGCCTCTCGGGTGCGCGCACGATTGCCTACACTTACGATGCGGCGGGCAACCGCACGCGGGTGACGTGGCCGGATGCGTTCTATGTGGATTACGCATACGACGCGCTCAGCCGCATGACATCGGCCAGCGAGAACGGCACGACGACATTGGCGACCTACGCCTATGATCGCCTGTCGCGGCGCACGGGGCTGACATATGGCAATGGTGCCACGGTTGCCTATGGCCGCAGCTGGGCGGGTGATCTTCTGTCTCTCGTTCACAATTGGGGATCGGACCCGAACAGTCTGGGTGGCGGATCAGGCGTTACGTTCACGCATGCTTACGCGCCGGATCATCGCCTGGCGTCCACCAGCGTCTCATCCACGGCCTTTGAGTGGAAACCCGCAACCGGTGGCGCCACGCCTTTGGGCAGTGACATCTTCAACCCCGCAAACCTCTTGAACCAGCTTACGCAGGTGACGCTCTCGGGCGCTGCTGCGCGGACAGTCACCTGGGATGCGGCGGGGAACATGGTGAGTGATGGCGCGTTCACTTACACGCACGACGCTGAAAACCGCCTGACCAGTGTGGCGCGCACGACGCCGTCTCTCAATGCGACGTACACATACGATCCGATGGGTCGGCGCGTGCGCCGCAACGTGAACAGCATTTCGACGTTCACGCTGCATGACGGTGACGAGGAGATTGCGGAATATGACGCCACCGGCGCGCTCATCCGCCGCTTCATTCCCGGCCCGGGCACGGATGAACCGATTGCTATTGTGGTGCCGGGTGTTGGTGGTGGGGCCACTGAACGCCGTTACTTCCACGAAGATCGCATCGGCAATGTGATTGCGATGTCGGGCATGGCATCGGGTGGCGGTGCGCCGATCCTGGCCGAAGGACCGTTCACTTACGATTCTTACGGACGATCCCCGCAGCCTTTGGGCACATCGGCCACCTCAACACCCTTCCGCTATACCGGTCGGCGTTTGGATGCAGAGACGGGCAACTACTACTACCGCGCCCGGTTCTACACGCCATCGCTCGGCCAGTTCCTCGAGACTGATCCCGTGGGCTATGCGGACAATCTGAACATGTATGCCTATGTAGGTGGTGATCCGGTGAACTCGGTGGATCCGAGTGGGCAACTTCTTGAGCCGGAGCGCGAGCTAGATCTGGCCCTTAGGAAACTGGGACTCGGCACTGCTTTGAAGGCGCTTGGAACAGGTTTCCTTGTGATTGACCTTATCGTCGCACTTGCAAGCGACGAAGACGCCAAGAATTATGTAAACTTGGACACGAATATACTCATTGCGATGATTGAGCATCCGCAGAGCCAGCTTGCGATTAAAGCTGCGGCATTTCTTCAAGCGAATAACGCTGCACCAATGGTGTCGCCTAGGGCATTCGCAGAGTATACCTCTGACTTGGCGACTCACAAATTGGGTACGACTCCTATGGAGCGTGGCGCAAAATTGATGGGCTTTGTTGCTTTGCGAGGGGGAAAGTTCGGGCCTGAGCCGACGTCAGCTTACGTAACGATGTACCGATACAATGGGATGAAGGCGAAGGATGCTGAAGTTGTCGCATCAGGCCGAGAGGGTGGAGCAATCACAACAATCACGAACGACGAAGGTATGGCGAAAAGGAGCGGCGGAGATGCTACGCAATTGGACATGAGGTACAGGCACAAGGACTATTGCGAGCAATTAGGCCCGACTTGTCACGGTAGGACGCATCCGTTGCTCTCGAGTAATTGAATGGAGGGTGAGATGGGCTTGTACAACATCATTACACTTCCGTGTGAGTGTCGAAGCTGCGGGCTGCAGACGACATTGCGAGTTCAATTCAAAGTTGGGTTTTTGTGGCTCTTGGAGTTTGAGTTGGGGCAGCCCTTGGAGTGGGTTTCGAAGTATCAGCAGGAAATCGAAGGAAGAGATAGAGAGGTGCCCGCCTGGACTGAGGCTTGCCCGGCGTGTGGTCATTCTGGTGACAGGGTGCTTTTGTCTATACAAGGAGGATGCATAGTAGGCGCCAGATATGATGACAGTGAGCACGCGCGTCTTGAAGCTATCGAAGCGGAGAGTTCCTATCCGCCGTAGACGCTAGAGTGGAATCCCGCAACCGGTGGCGCCACGCCTCTGGGCACAGACATCTTCAACCCGGCGAATCTTTTGAACCAGCTGACGCAGGTGACGCTGGCCGGTGCCTCACCGCAGACCGTCACCTGGGATGCGGCGGGGAACATGATTTCCGACGGCGTGCTCGCTTACGTTCACGACGCCGAGAACCGCCTGATGAATGTGACGCGCACGACGCCGTCGCTCAATGCGAATTATACATACGATCCGCTGGGGCGACGCGTTCAGCGCAATGTGAACAGCATTTCGACGTTCACGCTGCATGACGGTGACGAGGAGATTGCGGAATATGACGCGACCGGCGCGCTGATCCGCCGCTTCATTCCCGGCCCCGGCACGGACGAGCCGATTGCCATCGTGGTGCCTGTGTCGGGCGGGGGCGCACCCGAACGCCGCTACTTCCACGAAGACCGCATCGGCAATGTGATCGCGATGTCGGGCCGCAATGCGGGCAACACTGCGCCGATCCTGGCCGAAGGACCGTTCACTTACGACGCTTACGGACGATCCCCGCAGCCTCTGGGCACGACCGCCACCTCAACACCCTTCCGCTACACCGGCCGCAGGCTCGATGCCGAAACCGGCAACTATTACTACCGCGCCCGGTTCTACACCCCCACGCTCGGCCAGTTCATCGAGACGGATCCCGTTGGTTACGCTGACTCCATGAACCTCTACGCCTATGTCGGTGGCGATCCGGTGAACGCAGTGGATCCGAGTGGAAAGTTCGGTATCAAGGGAGAGCTTGAAATTGAGGTCGTCGTCTTTGGATACACAATAGGCGGCTCAGTCGCAGTGGCCGCCTCCTACACAGACGAGAACGGATTTGATCTGGGATTTGGCGGATCAGTGTCGGGACCGCTACCTGAAAGCGAGTACAACGAGAACAGCGACTGGTTTGTGGATGGAATGGGAGCGAGTGCTGGCGGAAAGGCTGGGATTTTCTTCGGAGACGTATCAGACCTAAATGGCGTGAGTGCTGAAATATCGGTTGATGGGTTGGTGCAAAAGGCGACGGGCGGTCTTGGCTTACCTACTTCATTCGCCGATGTTGGAACTGCACTACTCAAGGGAGCATTGGGCGCAGAAGTTAGCTTTCCGGCTGGTGCAAAAGTTGAGGAAGGCGAGACAGATGGGCTCAGTATCAGCATTGGAAGGTCATTTGGGTTGGGTGCTAAGGCCTCGGCAAGCGTTACAGTCATGTGCACAGTGAATACAGGATGTGGCGGTGGCAAAGACGAACCGCCTAGTTCCGGAGGCGGCGGAGGTGGTGGAGGTGGCCGCGGCCGGTGAGGAGACTTCGCGGCAGGTTGGGTGTGCCGTCAAAAGTTCGAAGAATGTTTCAGCGCTTCCTTTATCGACTCGGTCATTCACGAAAGGAGAAAATGGATGAGAGCGGCCGCCAGTTACTTGTATTTTCATGCGCTTTTTCTTCTAGGCTTTGTTCGAAGTCGAAATGCAATTCGCCAGGACAGATCAGCATGTAATGTGCTTGGCACAAGGCTAGTCAAAATTGGCTTGGTGGACGTTCTCGTTCTGGTTCCTTCGGACGGTGGAACTGAGCTCGATGAAGTTGTCGTCTGCCGCAAAAGACGCCACTATTGGTCGCACCGTTCTGCCTTAGATTTCATGGCATATGTGTATGTAGCGATGCTACTTGGAGCTCTTATCGTTGTTGTGGGATTTGCTCTCTTGTCGCTTCGAACGTTATTGCGAGGGACCGCGCCTTCAACTGATGTCCTAGTTGTGATTGCGCTGAGCATAGGCTTTTTGTTACTTAGTCGAGCAATCTCAAGCGTTCGATTTCTTGTATCAAATGTCCGCTTCCGTAAGCATGGATACTCCGTTGCGTTGCGTGGTGAGTATTTGGAGGAGGTCGGCTAGGTGCTGTTTATAGAGGGCACCAATCTTAAGCACGTCTTTTGTTTTCAGTTTCGCCGCACGGGCCTCACTTACGGCAATGGGGCGACGGTCGCCTATGGCCGCTCCTGGGCGGGGGATCTCCTCTCGCTCGTGCATGCGTGGGGTTCTGCCCCGAACAATCTGGGTGGCGGAAGTGGCGTGACGTTCACGCATGGCTACGCGCCGGATCATCGCCTGGCGTCCACCAGCGTCTCATCCACGGCCTTTGAGTGGAAACCCGCCACCGGTGGTGCCACGCCTTTGGGCACAGACATCTTCAACCCTGCGAACCTCTTGAACCAGCTCACACAGGTGACGCTCTCGGGCACTGCTGCGCGCAGCGTCACCTGGGACGCCGCCGGAAACATGACAACCGACAGCGTGCTCACTTACGTTCACGACGCCGAAAACCGCCTCACGAACGTCACGCGCACGACGCCGTCGCTCAATGCGACGTACACGTACGATCCGATGGGTCGGCGCGTGCAGCGCAATGTGAATGGCACATCCATTTTCACGCTGCATGATGGTGACGAGGAGATTGCGGAATATGACGCCACCGGCGCGCTGATCCGCCGCTTCATTCCCGGCCCCGGCACGGATGAACCGATTGCCATCGTTGTGCCGGGTGTTGGTGGTGGGGCCATTGAACGCCGCTTCTTCCATGAAGACCGCATCGGCAATGTGATCGCGATGTCGGGTCGCAATGCGGGCAACACCGCGCCGATTCTGGCCGAAGGACCGTTCACTTACGACGCTTACGGACGATCCCCGCAACCTTTGGGCACGTCCGCCACCTCAACACCGTTCCGCTACACAGGCCGCAGGCTCGATGCCGAAACCGGCAACTATTACTACCGCGCCCGGTTCTACACGCCCACGCTCGGCCAGTTCATCGAAACCGATCCGGTGGGCTATGCGGACTCCATGAACCTCTACGCCTATGTCGGCGGCGATCCGGTCAATGCCGTGGATCCGAGTGGGCGCGACGCTGTACCATCGTTTATCCCGACTTGGATGTGCGGAGGGGACGGGGCTTGCCGACAGCAGATGATTGACGACTCCGTTGCGATCAAGCAGTACGAAGCAGTAGGTGCCGCCATTGCCCTGGCAATCGTTGCAATTCCAGTTGTCATTAATGCAGTAATCTTGAGTCCTACTGTGATGACCAGAGCTACCACCGCTATCGGTGACATGTTGCTCGGCGAAGCGCTCGGTGGAGCGTCGATTGGAACAGCCGCACTTGGGGCTGGCGCGAAGGGCCTTGCCTCCACGTTGAACCGTGCGAAGCAGGGCAAACACATTCCTGGCCACAACAATTACCTGCCGGGACGTAGCATATTGACTCACTCCGATCCGCAAGGCCTGTTGACCAGTAAGGCGGGGACCGGAAAAGTAGTGAATGGAATTCCTGCTGGCCAAGCCGGCTCGAAGGAAGTTGTCGACTTCGGCGTAAACATTGGGACTCACATAAGTGGAACGACTGGGAAGGCAACGCCTACAAGCGTCGGCACAATCCACTACTCGAAGAAGGACGCGCATATTGTGCCAGCCCATCCTAGCTCCCCTGCGAGGAACTGAGTGATGACTCATGATAGTGTTGACATTCGTCTTTCGACACTTAGGGCTTTTCTTGGGAGGATTTTTCCGCGAATGAGGCTCGTGAAGGTCAAGGTTCAGCGCGGCACAATCATACTTACGGTGTGCGTCGATGAGAGCCTGAGTGAAGAGGAGCGCGAGCTTCTAGCAGAGGCAGGCACTGAGATCGTCTCTGACTTTCCGTCTCTGATGATCGAAGAGCGCGTCGTGGTTTCGTCAGAGAAAATTGATGCCGAGGACATTTTTGACGAAGGGTGGGTGTTTCGGCGATTTGAGCCGTGACTAATGTGGCACGCCTCTTTGGCCATCATCGATCCGCGCGGGAGTGTTCATGCGGCGAGTTGGGACGCGGCGGGGAACATGACCAGCGATGGCCGTTCACCTACACGCACGACGCCGAGAACCGCCTCACGAACGTTACGCGCCCGACGCCGTCCCTCAATGCGACGTACACATACGATCCGATGGGTCGGCGGGTTCAGCGCAATGTGAATGCCACGTCGACCTTCACGCTGCATGACGGTGACGAGGAGATTGCGGAGTATGACGCGACCGGTGCGCTGATCCGCCGCTTCATTCCCGGCCCGGGCACGGATGAGCCCATCGCCATTGTCGTTCCCGCGAGCGGGGGAGGCACCCCCGAACGCCGCTTCTTCCACGAAGACCGCATCGGCAATGTAATCGCGATGTCGGGTCAGGCATCCGGCGGCTCTGCGCCCACGCTGGCCGAAGGACCGTTCACGTATGACGCCTACGGACGATCCCCGCAGCCGCTGGGCACGTCCGCCACCTCAACACCCTTCCGCTACACGGGCTGCCGCCTCGACACTGAGACCGGCAACTATTACTACCGCGCCCGGTTCTACACCGCCACGCTTGGCCAGTTCCTCGAAACCGATCCGGTGGGCTATGCGGACAATCTGAACATGTATGCTTACGTCGGCGGAGATCCGGTCAATGCCGTGGATCCAAGTGGGAGGTCCCTTGCTTGGTTAGAAATCAATGATGGAATGATGATGAGCGCAGAAAACGCTCAAGAGGGATCCGAGCGGATACAAGCCTTCAGCATTGGAATGCTTCTGGGTGCTGTAGCTACTGCTGGTCCGACCGTTGTTGGGTATATGCTCGCGAACAATCCTGCAGCCCTTTCCGAGATTGGTATAGCGGTCGCCGACATGCTTGCAGGCGATGCTCTCGGTGGAGCGTCGATTAGCGCTGCTGCCATCGGCGCAGGAAAAGTAGTGAGCAATGTCGCCGATGCAATCGACTTTACAAAGCCGGGGAGGTTCGCGAATTTCTCGGTTCCAGCAAGGGGCCCGAGCACTTATCTCGGGAAGTCTGAGGCACGTCAATTTGATATGCTCGGCACAGTCTGTCACACTTGTGGTACTACGGTTGCAGGTACAAAGTCCGGAAAAATGACGAGAGATCATCTGCCGCCAAACGCCTTGAATGAGGGCGGCGGTCCCCAGCGATTGTATCCGCAATGCGTTTCATGTATGGCGCGGCAAGGTTCGCAAGTGAAGAAGATTGCTGCGGAAAAGAGGAAGAGCGAAAGCGGGAAGTAATATGTTTATCATCAGAAAGAGGATTCCCTTTGGGCAGATTTGGGTTTCAGATACGAAGGGAGATGCAACTGACATTGAGTATCTAAGTCGGGAGGTTGCGTTTGGGGGCGACGCCAGAGGTCTTCGTATTGGTTGCGTGAACCCGGATGATGGGGAAACCAATGTAACCATTGCCGATGAGAATGAAGAATGCCCCACACGAGAGCAAGACTTTGTTTGTGAAATCGACACGCCTAGCCGAAAGATCGAAATCGCGGACTCAGAGGAGAATTTCATTCTTGTTCTCGGTGTGGGTGCGCTTAAGTTGCGGATCTCGATATGGATGGATCACCCAATAGAGCCTGACAACATTTTCCTCCGGATAGAGGCAGCTACTCCGTAAATTGTGGAGGTGCGTGCTCAGGGCGTGTAAAGTCGCTGACGGACGGCATGGGCAATGTGTGGCAGTACCTTATGCCGCTGGCCGTCGTGGCGGGGTTGTTGATCCCATGGGCGCCTATGGTGCGACGCGCTATGACGAAGACGGGCTGGCGGTGGAAAGCATCGACGCCCACGGCTTGCGCTCGCGCACCGAATATGACGGCCAGCGCCGCGCGTTCCGCTCGACCGACGCAGAAGGCGCCGTCTCGACGCAAACCTATGACGCACGCCACAATGTGATCGCAACCAGCGTGGCGCCCAAGCCGGGTTCGCCGCTGGCGGCGATCTCCACTTCGGCGACGTATCACGCAACCTGCAACACGCCGTTGACCGAGACCGATGCGCTGGGCCGGGTGACGAGTTACGCCTACGACGCCACGACCTGCCGCATGAATTCGATGACGGGGCCTGCCATTGGCGGCGTCTCTCCCGTTACGACCTTCAGCTATAATGCGCGCGGGCAGTTGACGGGGATCAGCGACCCGACCGGGTTCTCGCGGAGCAAGACATATGAGTAGACGCAAGGGTTCACCGTCGCGTCTTTCCTGAGGCCTGCCCCGAATGTGGCGGGAAGCCTCGCGGCATTTGACCTTTGTCAATGCATATGGCCATGGTCGGCGAAGAGTTGCCTGCGGCGCATTGGCAAGACGCAATCGCCGCGCACGGCAGCGGGAGCAGCTCATGGGCGAGAAGCCAAGGCTATTGGGCGCGGCATTAATCCTGCTGTTGCTGGGCATACCCTCGTCGGCGCAGGAAGGCGCGCCTGACCGCCGCATGCTCGACGGCAATTGGGTTGCGCTCATTGACAGCGCGGATGGTTCCGAGCGGGCCTTTTCGTTCAACAGCGGCTCGACGGTTCTCGTGTTCCAGGATGCGGAAGGTGTTGTCTATGCGCGCGCCATGATGACGATGGAAAATGTGACCGTCGAAGGTGCCGCCCGCATCCGTGTCACGCTTGATGATTTCTCGGGGATATTTGTGGGTGCGCCGGAGCTTGAGGAAGCCGAGGCCCAGATTTTCGAGATGGCGCCAGCGGGCGACAATTTCGACATGTGGCTGCCGGGCGAGGCTGCGCGGTGGGGGCGCTTGCAGCGCACGAATTGCGGGCTCGAGCTCGTCTGGCGGCAGCGGGATGACACGCCACCCGAAGGCTGCACGTTTCTTGAGGTTGTCGGTGTCGGGTTCGACGGTCTGACCGGCGATTGCAAGTTCCATCAGGATTGGCACGACAATTGGGAGGAGATCCGCCGCACGCCGGAAGGCGATCTTGCGCCTGCCGCCTGCCTGATCACCGTGCCGGCCGGTTTTGGCGGCAGTTAGGTTTTTGCCCGTATCGCCACGCAGCAGGCAAGGCGAAGCGCCGCCATCAAATGCACGAGCGGCACTTTCGACCAAGAGAGTTGCCGGGTAGGCTTGGGTGTTCGATTCGCGCGAGCAAGGCAACGCAGACCTTGCTGCGTCCTCGCGAATGAAGTTTCAGGTCAGGATCGGAATGCCGTGAAACGCCTCGCCCGCCCGGCATGGATCCTGCTTGGCATTCTTTCGCTTGGTCTGGGGGCGGCAGGTGCCGTATTGCCGCTTTTGCCCACGACGCCTTTCATTCTGCTGGCGGCATTCTGCTTTGCGCGCTCGTCGCCGCGTCTGCATGACTGGCTTGTCACACACCGCACATTCGGACCGCTCATCCTCAATTGGGAGCGGGAGGGGGCCATCAGCCGGAAGGCAAAAATCCTTGCCCTTGCCACGATCGCCTTGACGCCCTTGTTGACGATGCTGATCGGTGCGCCGCTATGGGCCCTCCTGGCGCAGATCGCCGTGCTGGCGGGGACCGCGACTTTCATCATCACGCGGCCGGAGCCATCAAACACTGCCAATGGCGGCGGTGTTTGAAATCGTCCGCAGCTTGCCCGTGCGTCAATGGTTCACATCACCGGATTGACATCAAGGAGCGGGAGCGGCCTCCTTGCACCCATCATTCCGGATTGCTGCGATACCAGACGAGGCCCTTGCCATGATCATTCCTGCTGCCATCGCCGAGGCCGTGGTGGACCCCAAGGCCTATGCCGATGACAAGCGCGTGCATGAGGCGTTCACCTGGCTGCGGCGCGAGATGCCGCTCGCGCGCGCAGAGCTCGAACTTTTTGATCCGTTCTGGGTTGTGACCAGGCACGCCGACATTCTGGAGATCGAGCGGCAGAATGAATTGTTCCACAATGGTGATCGCGCCACCGTGCTGACGCCGCGGGAAGCCGATCGCAAGGTGCGCGAGATGACGGGTGGTTCGCCGCATCTGGTGCGCTCGCTGGTGCAGATGGACAATCCCGATCACATGAAATACCGCCGCCTGACCCAGGCGTGGTTCCTGCCGCAGAACATCAGGAAGCTGGAAGAGCGCATCCGCCTGATTGCCCGCAGCTTCATCGACCGGATGGCAGAGAAGGGCGGGCGTTGTGATTTTGCACGCGACGTGGCGCTGCTATATCCGCTGCACGTCATCATGGAAATCCTGGGCGTGCCCGAACTTGACGAACCCCTGATGCTGAAGCTGACGCAGGAATTGTTCGGTTCTGCTGATCCGGAGCTCAACCGCAGCAAGGCGGCGGTCGATGACCAGGCTGCGGGCGTTGCTGCCGTGGCGGCAACCGTGATGGAGTTCATGACCTACTTCAACAAGATGACCGCTGATCGGCGCGCCAACCCGCGCGATGATGTGGCGTCCGTCATTGCCAATGGCTCCATTGACGGCAAGCCGCTGGGCGAGCTGGAGGCGATGTCCTATTACATCATCGTGGCAACGGCGGGCCACGACACCACCTCAAACACTGTTGCCGCAGGCTTGTGGGCGCTGGCTGAGCGGGCCGACCAGTTCCGCAAGCTGAAGGCCGATCCGTCGCTCATCCCCACCCATGTCGAGGAATCGATCCGCTGGGCAACGCCGGTCAAGCACTTCATGCGCACGGCGACGGATGATGCAATCGTGCGCGGCCAGAAAATCGCCAAGGGCGACTGGCTGATGCTCTGCTATCCTTCCGGCAACCGCGACGAAGAGGTGTTTGATGCGCCCTTCGAATTCCGCGTTGACCGCGCGCCCAACAAGCATGTCGCGTTCGGCTATGGCGCGCATGTGTGCCTGGGCCAGCATCTGGGCCGCATGGAAATGCGCATCCTGTGGGAAGAATTGCTGCCGCGCCTTGAAAGCGTGGAACTGGACGGCACCCCGCGCCTGACAGAGGCCTCGTTCGTTTGCGGGCCCAAGGCCGTGCCGATCCGCTACAGGATGAAGTAGGCGCGCGCGATGGCGACGCCCCTCAAGAACTGGCAATGCATCAATTGCGGCTTCATCTACAGCGAGGAAGAAGGCCTGCCCGATGAGGGTCTTGCGCCTGGTACGCGCTGGGGAGACGTACCGGAGGATTTCGAGTGCCCGCTCTGCGGCTTCGCCAAGGCGCAATTTGAGATGGTGGAGATGTGAGGGCGGCGACCATGAGCCAAGATCGTGCGCTGTCACCGAACTGCTGGACCTAGTCTCCGGTATGGACATCGGGAGGTTGGCGGAGCCGGAGTCCTAGCTAACAGATTGGTCTAGAGAGCATAAATTATGAGAAAGTTCTTTCACCCTAGACCGAACCCATGACAGTTAAACCGCTAAAGGTGCCTTCAATGACAATCGAACACGAAGTGTTTGCCACCCACCGCTAACGAATGGGATTAAGTATGACAAAAATGACGGCTCCCAGAAAGAAGGCCCCACAGACCATCGCGTACAAAAACGCGATCACGCTCCGCCCGAAGGACCCCGAAAATGATAACCTCGAGTCCCCAAGCTTTCCTCCCAATAAATCTTTGCCATAATAGTATTGTCGCTTGGCATATATGCCCATCCCGATCCCTGCAACCAGACATAGAACGCCAAAAAAGAGGTTCGCACCCATTGTCGCTTCCATTTCCTACCCCCGTGCATCTGGCGAAAAATTGGTATGGGGTTGACATTGGTGTCAAGGGGCCGCGCTCGCGCTCCGTGGAACCCTGAAACCTCGTTCCAACATCGCGCAATGCAGGATGCGCTTTGGGCATCTAACTTCATCTGCCGCCTTGCGATGGCAGCGAGCCACCTCTATTATGCTGCACACGTGACCAAGCCCAACCCCGCTCTGAAATTCGTCGGCTCAATCGCGCTCTCGACAGCAGCCTTTCTGGGCCTTTTCTGGCTTCTGTTCTGGCGGGGCTAATGCCCGACGCGTAAACGAGACACTATCGGCCGGTTAGCCATCGCCGCACAAATGAGCGGCAAGCCAGCCGCCGAGGTGAGGCCTATCAGAAGTCGCCGCAAGCTCGGCGCAAGTTAGTTTGAATGGGATCGAGAGCATCACCCGCCAGACTTCCTCATAAACACACCGTACAGATCCGTTTTGCAGTTGGTGCAACTCATATAATGTAGTGCGAAACGTTCGCACTGACTGCACCGAAAATCGACGGATTTGCCACCCTGCCAACGTGCAACCCTCCCTATGGTCGAGCCCTTCGTTCGGCAGTTGCTGCACGTGAAGTCTGACAGCGAGTTAGGCTTTTTACAGCGCGGGCACTGCACGACCGTCGCCACACGATACCGCAGCCTATATATGACAAGCAGCAAGAGAAGCGCCGCGAGCGCACCAAGAAGAAGGAACAGATCGCTTTCTCTCATACTCTCTCCCGTTTTGTGTTCGTGTTTAACTTCACCTAAGGCGAGATTTGATAACCCCATTCCGGGGATTCACAACTGCAAAAATTGAGGGCTTTGTCTTGACAAATGGCGCTGTGCAATGTGGGGAGGGCTAACGCTGGGATCAGCTTGCTGTCAGTGCCCGCAAGATTCCAGAAATTTCTCCCGCTCTGGTGTAATGGTCAGAAAGAGTTTTGGTGGTGGAGAGAAGTCTGGCAGCGCATCCGCAGGCATGCTGGCCCCGAAGACGTGCGCATCCATGACCTGCGCCATGACAGCCCGCTCAGCCAGCTTTTCCAACACCGCGCAGCCCGGTTGAAGGCTGCATGAGGAGAGCGAGACGATGCTTTGAACAAGCTGATCCCCGCACATCATGACAGCGGCCCCGGACGGACACAGGGTGGCATTTGCACAGCGTGGCGCTGGCCATCCTTCCTGTCGGGCGCCGTGACCCGATGTCGTGATGCTCCGCCAATACTGGCCGCGCGATGACGATGCCCTTTAAGAACTGGCAGTGCATCAATTGCGGCTTCATCTATAGCGAGGAAGAGGGCCTGCCCGATGAGGGCATTGCGCCGGGCACGCGCTGGGAAGACGTGCCGGAAGATTTCGAGTGCCCGCTCTGCGGCTTTGCCAAGGCGCAATTCGAGATGGTGGAGATTTGAGGGGGGCGGGGGTGCCCGGCACCTCAGCACCAAGCCAAATCGTGCCCCGTCACCGAATTGCTGGACCAAGTCTCCGGTATGGACATTGGGAGGATGGCGGAGGGGGTGGCGCTGGCTTCAAACCCTCTCGGCGGAGCCCTGCGCATCGGAATGATGTTCGGACGAATTGCCAAGCAAACTCTTCTTTCGCGGGGCTTCGCTGACACGACAAGCCAAGCGCACCCCCCAGACTGTACCGCCGTCGCGTCCGGCCAGGGGCTGCCGATGATCGGCAAGCTACTCGGCCACACCCAGGTCCAGACGACCGCCCGATACGCCCATCTCGCGGCCGATCCGGTCCAAACAGCCGCAGACGCAGTTTCAAGGCAGCTTGCAACCATGCTGCAGCAATAGGTCGGGCTCGCCTATTCGAGCAATCTCGCAGGTTTGCTCTAGCGCCCTTGAAAATTTTGGAATAATTTACCGACGGGCCGGTGCCCGAGGGCGACTCTATGTCCGATGACATCATGACCGTTCGCGAAGTGGCCGATTTTCTCAAGGTCACCGAACGCACGATCTACCGCTTAGCTGCCGAGAACCAGATTCCTTCTTTCAAGGTAGGGGGGTCTTGGCGGTTCAGACGGACCGATCTGGCTAAGTGGATGTCGGAACAGGCCGACCGAGCGGCAAGCGCGGAGCGCACGACCGACCATAAGAAAGGATAGGCGATGCTTGGACTGACACTGCGCGAGGAGTTTCGCGGGAAGCGCCTCAAGGGCACCGCCATCGAGCTCTCGAACGATAACAAGACCGGCGCTACGCAGGTAGCTGCGTCGGAGTTCCTCGAGATCACTTATCCAACGTCCGACATGCTCAAGGCCCTAGAGGCTGCAGGGCCTGGGCAAGGCCGCCCATTGGTTATCCTCGGCGAGCGCGGTCTCGGTAAGTCACACGTGATGGCGGCGCTCTATCACGCCCTTACCGATGAAACCGCGACAAGGTCATGGCTGAAGGCTTGGGCATCGAATCTGGGCGAGCCGAAAATCGGTGAGCTTCCGCTGCGCAGCGGCATGGAAGTGATCACAGAGAGCCTGCATCGCCAGCGATACAAGTTCCTTTGGGATCTGCTCTTCGAGAAGCATCCCCATGGCGCTTTTATACGCGGGAAATGGGAAGGCATGGGGGCCGGGAAACCAGATGTCCCCTCGGACGAGTTGATGCTGGAGATGTTCAAGAAGCAGCCCACGGCGCTGCTGCTCGACGAATTTCAGACGTGGTACGACAGCCTAACCAACACCAAGCAATACCCCTGGAAAAACTGGGCGTTCAATTTCATCCAGATCCTTTCGGAAATCGCCAAGGAAAATCCCGATCTCCTCGTGCTGGTGGTCTCGGTCAGAAATGGCGCGACCGACGCCTACCAGCAGGTTCACCGCGTCAATCCCATCCAGGTCGACTTCAAAGGCCCGCGCGCACAGACCGATCGCCGCCGGTTGCTGCTGCATCGTTTGTTCGAGAACCGCCTGCAGGTCAGCGATAGCTCGGTTCGGACCGTCGTGGGGGCGCATTTCAATGAATATGTCCGCCTCCTCACTGTGGCACCGTCCGAGGTCGAACAGCTGCGTCGCGATTTCATCGAGACCTGGCCCTTCGCGCCCCATTTGCTTCGGCTTCTCGAAGATCAGGTTTTGGTCGCCACTTCAGCCCAAGAAACACGTGACCTGATCAAAATTCTTGCTGGCCTCTTCAAGGCGCGAGGCGAGCAGGCGGATATTCTGACCGCAGCCGATTTCCGTCTCGAAGACGACAACACCGGCATAGGCGCACTTCTGGATTCTGTTTCCAATCAGCATCACGCGAGCCTGCGCGAAAAAGCGCTTCGAAACATCACCTCGGTGATCGAAGCAATCCCCAATCCCAATTCGGCGGTCCCGCACCTCGAAGAGATCATGGGGTCACTGTGGCTTCGTTCGATTGCGGTCGGGAATGTCGCCGGGGCCGAGCCGTCAACGCTGCAAATTGACTGCACACGCGGAAAGCCGCTCGACGACAATGGCTTTCATGTTGAGCTGGGCGTCATCGTCGAGAACAGCTTCAACATCCATCAGGAAGGCTCGCGTCTCATCTTCAAGGAAGACGAGAACCCGCAAGCCAAACTGATGTCCTGCGCGAGGAACGATAAGCTCTTCACCGACGGCTCCGACCAAGCCCAACTCGCGAAAGAAGTCCGTTACGTGATCGGCGGTTCCGACGATGTCGCGAAAGCATTTCGCGTCATTGCCCTGCCGCAGGCTTGGATTACCGACCCATGGTCGACGCTGGATCCGGCCGAGCAGCCCGATCAGTGGGATGAGCGCCTGCCGGTTCTTGTCCTGCCAGAGGAACCCGACAAGCTCGATCAGCGTCTCGGGCGATGGATCAAGGATCATCTTCAGAAGCGGCGCAATGCAGTTCGCTTCGTGATCCCGCGTGCGGAATCGACCAATGCCTTTCTCGACCGCGACCTGATCATCATGGCCCGTGCCGTTCTGAAGGCCCAGGAATGGAAGGCGCAAAGCCCCGAGTACGGCAAGCTCGAACGCAAGTACCAAGGCGAATTGCGGGACATCCTGAAAAAGCGATTCGACCGCTTTGCCGTCGTTCAGCGCTGGAACTTCGCCGATACGAATCAGTCGAAATTCTACGTGGAGAACCTCAAGGCGCAGGGCGACAAAATCCCCGAAGCGATCGAGGAGACGTTGAGAGACGATCTTTTCGTCCCGGAGGATTTCGCCGATCTCGTCCTCGAAGCCGCGAAAGATAACGCGTCGGTCGGAAAGCTTCTGCGGGAGTTGCAGGAGCCACGACCCGCTGGGCAGGATTCGATACCCTGGCTTGGCGAAATTCTGACGAAGGAGCGCATCGTCCGGATCTGCGCCAAAGGCAAGATTGCCATCAACAATCGCGGGCTTGAGACGCTTCAACTCGAACCCGGCGAGGACGAAGAGATCGCTTGGCGTCGGATGCGCAGCCGCCTTGGCACGGGGAAGCATCTGGACGAGACCTTCTTGATGCAGCCGAGTGCGGTCCCGACAGCGCACGGCGCAACACCTCAGCCCCAGCCGCCCTCAGGAGGCGCAACGCCAACACCCCCTGGCGGGCCAACATCGACCCCTGGCTCCGGCGAGCCCCAGCCCGCGCCCACCGGGCCAAGCGGCCAGCCCCAACCGATACCGGGTGGGCTGTTTGGTGGAGGCGCCACGGGCGGACCCAAAACAACACTGTCATCGGGCGGATCGACGTCCGCGCTCAATCTTATGGGCAAGCTTGAGAGCTGGAGCATCGGCCCGGCGACCCCGGTCCACAATGTCCGCGTCACTCTAACTGCTGCAACAGGGGCGCAGCTGCAGAAGCTGCTCAAGAGCCTGCCCGATGGATTGACCTATGGCCTCGACCTGGAGAAGGAGGATGGCAGTTCATGACCCTTCCCCACGCGCTCTTGCGGGATCTGACAACCGCTACCCCAGCCAAGGCCTGGGAGGCCATCGGTACGTTCGCACTTGATATTTTCCGGCCCGAGATCGATCCGAACAAGGCGACCAGCGAATTCTCCCGCCGCGACCGCGAGGTCGCAAGCGCTGACTTTTATCTGTCTACGGCAGGCTGGGATCTTTGGCGCGATCTCGATGCCGCCACCACGCACACGGCCGATCGCTTGGCGGACTGGTGGACGAAGCCGCATGCCAAGAAGGCCATTCTCATTCTCGACGGGCTGTCGCTGCGCGAGCTTCCCTTCCTCCTGTCCGGTGCAGGCAAGCACGGCTTCACCGTCCATACGGTAGAAGCAACAACATCCGAGCTTCCCGGCGAAACCACACAATTTGCCCAAGCCCTCGGCTTTCCGCAGCGTTCAAGCCTGTCGAACAATGCCGCCAGCAACGGGCACCGCCTCCCGGGCGCAAGGACGGAATGCGCTGATCTCCCTTGGCCCGATTGCGCCAGCATGGTTGGTGCGGAGCCCAACTGGGTCTTCTGGCATCACTGGCCGGATAGCCGCGTGCACGATCTGTCCGTCGCAGGCCAGGGCCTCGAAATGCTCAGCAAGGAAGCCGCACAGACTTTGCTGTCGGACGAATTCTGGGCATTTGTCGGGCGGCTCGCTACAGGCCGTCGTGTGATCATTACCTCCGACCACGGCTATGCCGCGCCTGGACTTTTCGCTGACGCTCCCGAGGAGCAGGCGAAGTTCCTGCGCGACACCTTCAAGAGCGGCCGCTCGGCATCCGGTCAAGGCGATACAGGACCTTGGGTGCCTCCCATCGCCATGTCGCTGACCTCGCGTCGCGGAGACTACCGCCTCGCGCTCGGAAGACGGAAGTGGAAGAGCCAAGGCGGCTATCCCACGCTGGCGCATGGCGGTCTCTCGATACTCGAAGTGCTGTCGCCTTTTGTAGAACTGACGAAATAAGGATCCCCGCTGATGGCCACGAAAAAAGAGCAGCTGGCGCAGGAAGTCGCCAAGGCCGTCGGAGCGGGCAAAGCGGTCGCGATGGAGACGGTCGATTTCGGCGACCCGAACCGGCCGAAGACGTGCCTCGAAGTCGATTTCCCGATCCTGCCGGTTAATCAGGTGGCAATTATCGAAGGTAACGCCGGCAAGCCCATCTATCAGATGTCGAAATGGTGGGCGCGCCGCAGGTCAAGCGTGTTTCGTTCCATGCTGATCGCCGCCGCAACCAAGGCACCGGATGATCCGGCGCATGCGGCCAAACTGGTCTGGGACAACTACTACGCCAACCATCAGAAGAAGGGCGCCTTCAAGCATCTGAAGGTTGCTGACATCTTCATGGGTGGCGGCACGACGCTTGTCGAGGGCTCGCGGCTCGGCATGCAGATGTCGGGCAACGATCTCAATCCTGTCGCATGGTTCGTCGTGAAGCAGGAGCTGGCCGATGTTGATCTCGACGAAGTGAAGCGACTGCTGGCGGATATCGAAGCCGCGGTAAAGCCGCAGATTATGCCCTTCTATTATTGCGACGGGCCGAACGGCGAGAAGGGTACCTGGACGCATAAGCCGACCGCCAAGGTGATGGGGCCTGACTTCAATCCGCTGTCGCTAAAACCCGAGGCGCGGAAGGACTACAGCTACGAAGGGCCAGAGGTCATCTACACCTTCTGGGCCAAACATGGCCCCTGTCAGGTCACGGGATGCGGCCATCGCACGCCTATCATGACAAGCCCAGTCATGGCGGTAAAAACGCTCAGCGTGAAGCATTGGGAACAGGCCTGCGCGTCGTGCGGGACCGAATTCGACATCGAAGAAGCCGAGGCGCGAATGGCGCCCGATGTGCCGCTGTTTGTTGCACCCGGCGAGAAGCCTTATGCCGTTCTCGATGCTCGGGGTAGGATCACCTGCCCCCATTGCAGCCACGCAAGCATGGTCAAGCTAGGCAAGGGCAAGAACAAGAAGGTCGCACTCACTTTGCTCGTGCATCCGCAATGGCTGGCGGGCAGCCCCAAGGTTGATGGAAGCGGGAATCCCTTTGGCGGCTCGGCACAGGATAATGCGGCATCCTCAGCACGTTGGAATCAGGAGCGCGCCGCCAAGATACGACTGCTGGAGATACGCGGCACGTTGCCTGATGAAGTGACCTGCCCGGAAACCAAAGTCGTCTTCAAGTCTGAGGTCGGCACCGTACCCAAGCGCTCGAACTACGCCTGCGCAGCCTGTGGCACGGTGCAAGACGTGCTGGCCACGGTGAAAGCCTCCGGCAAAACCGGGCCCATGGCCGCCTACGCCGTGCAAGGCTACGCGCCAAAGCGCGACGCAGCAGGCAAGCCTTATAGCGGGCGTTTCTTCGCGGCCGCCGATTTGGCGTACGCCCGGCAATACGACGCGGCACTCGCGGAATGGGAGTTGCGAAAAGACGCCGACCTAAAGGACTACTGGCCGCGCAGCGCGATCCCAATTGGCGCAGAAATTGGACCACACGATGTTGAAGGGCATCACCACTCACATTGGTGGACGATGTTCAATCCTCGTCAATTGTTAGTGCATTCGCAACTTCTAAAAGCGATTATGACAATCGGCGAATATGATTGGTCTGTTCGCGAATACGTTCTCGGCGCTTTCCAAAACTATTTACGCAACCAGAGTCTTTTTTCCTTCTGGCACATAAAGCTCGACAAGCTTGCGCCAGCTTTGTCTGGCAGCAATTTTCATCCGAAAAACAATGTTGTGGAAGTCGGTGTCTTTTCTCCAATGGGTTATGGCCCGTGGTCGTCCACTGTTGAGGTTATTTTCAAGGGTGGAATTTGGGCGAAAAATCCGTGGGAGGTAGTCAACGCAGAGTATCTAAAGCGAGATGCACCAGGTATTGCAGACGGGATTTCTGGCAAAAGTGAAAAAGTGTTTCCTGGCGATCGACTGCTTGGCGCCGACGTATATTGCGGATCCTCCACGGATCTTACCCAGATTGATAGTGCGACCCTAGATTTGGTCATAACCGATCCGCCATTTGGTGACTTGGTTCAGTATTCAGAGCTAGCTGATTTTTTCTATGTCTGGCTGCGACTTGTGCTCAAGGCAAAATATCCGGCCTACTTCACCGCCGAGTACACACCAAAGTCATTGGAGGCCGTGGCGAATCGTGCCCGCGAACCAGTTGCCCCTGATGCCTTTTACCAACGCTTACTCACCCAATGCTGGCGCGAAGCACATCGCGTACTCAAGCCCGGCGGCATACTCGCCTTCACCTTCCACCATAGCGAGGACGAGCCGTGGGTCGCCGTTCTTGAGTCGCTGTTCGACGCCGGGTACTACCTCGAAGCGACTTACCCGATCCGCTCTGATGAAACCAAAGGCGAAGGCGAATTCGGCTCCAAGACGATCGAGTACGACATCATCCATGTCTGCCGAAAGCGGACGGAAGAACCCAAGCCCGTCAGTTGGGCGCGCATGCGTCGCGAAGTGCTGGAAGATGTTCGCCGACTCCAGCAGCTCTTACAGAACCACGCGAAGGAAGGTCTTCCGGAAGCCGATATCCAGGTCATCAAGCGCGGCAAGGCGCTGGAGTATTTCTCGCGTCACTACGGCAAGGTCTATGTCGACGAAGACCGTCCGATCTCGGTCAAGGACGCCCTCGTCGGCATCAACCAGCTGATCGACGAGACCAGCGGCAAGGGCAACGAGCCCCCGCCCGTTACCGCCGAGCCCGTGACACGCCAGTTCCTTCGCATTTTCGACGGCGCGTCGAGCCAGCCGCGCGACCAGATGCAGAAGTTTCTGCGCGGCTCTGGCATGGCGCCGGAAGGGTTCGCGCAGCGTGGCTGGAGCAAGGAAGAGCAGAAGGTCTTCCATGTGGTTTCGCCGCTCGACCTCGCTCAGTCATGGGTCGGGCGGCATCGCCGAAACATGACGTCCGACTACGATCAGGCCATGTTCCTGATCGGCGCCTGTTACGACGGCAGCGGCATCAATGCCGCCGAGACGCTGAAAAATGAAAACTTCCGCCCGCACCCGGCACTGAAGGCGCTTCTCGAATGGCATTCGCGGCGAGGGGCGAAGCAGGAGGTGCGCAATGCGGCGTCGCGCGCGCTGTCGATCTATCAGAACTGGGAAACTACCCACCAGGATCAGGTCAAGCAGCTCTCCTTCTTTGAGGATGCCTAGCCATGCGAACGGTCGAGGGTGACGTTTGGAAGCGCGGAGGCCTGAGCCTCCTATGGGGTCCCGAGGCGCTTGGTGAGATTGCCAAGCCGGCCGAGGTCGCCTCGATCCGCGACCTGTTCACCCTCGCCGGCAAATGGCCCCAAGACCTGCCGAGCAATGGCGGGCAAACACTGGTCGTCGCGGGGGTCGAGGGCTGTATCGATTGCCTTTCCCCGGAAGACGCCGCCGAATGGATCGAGGGCGATCTGCGGCCCCTGCTGCTGAACTTTCAGGAAGAATACGAGGGCCAGTGCGCCCTGGTCTTGTGGCTGCCGACCGGCCATCGCCGGGTCACGATGAACCGAGCCAACGAGACCTATCTCTGGAAATGCAACGCTCCCTTCTCCGGCCGCGAGATCGAACTCGGCCGGATTCTGTGGGGCGGCGCGGAAAGCGATGCCGTCCGCATCATCGATAGCCGCGCTTCCAACCGTGATCCTGACGGCGCCGCCTGGATCGGCCTTCACCACGCGAGACTTTCCTGATGCAGCAGGCCGCCGAACTCACTCCGGGACAAAGGATCAGCCATTCCGAGCTTGGTCAGGGCGTTATCGTCGAGGCTCCCCGTGATGGCTATGTACGTGCATTCTTCCCGGGCGGAGAACGGCGTGTTCCTCTTTCAGCCCTTCGGCTGCAGCAATCGCGCGCCGAGCGCATCTTGGGCTCGGTCGAAGGGAGCAAGGAGCGACTTCGCAAGGCATGGCTAGCTTACCAGGGATATGCCCTGCCGCTGATGGAAAGCGCCGCCGCGCTCACATCAGCGCGCATTGACCTGCTTCCTCATCAGGTTGTTCTCACCCACCGGGTCGCCACCGCGTCGCCAAGACGCTTTCTGATTGCCGACGAGGTCGGACTCGGCAAGACGATCGAAACCGCCCTGATCCTGCGTGAACTGGCGAGCCGAGGGGAGCTTGAACGCGCCCTGATGGTCGTGCCCGCCGGCCTAGTCAATAACTGGCACCGCGAGCTGAACGAGGTGTTCAATCTTGATTTCGAGGTCTTTGGAAGCGAAGGCGACGTTACCGACCGCAAGTCAAACGCGTTCGCCAAGCACCATCGCCTGATCGCCAGCATCGATACGCTGAAACGCCCGTCCCGCGTTAAGCGGATTCTCGACGCACCGAAATGGGATCTCGTGGTTTTCGACGAGGCTCACCACCTGACAGCCATGAAAGCGGGCAATCGTGTCCGCAAGACCGAGAACTATAAACTGGCGGAAGCGCTGCGTGGCCACGCCCGCGACCTGCTTCTGCTATCAGCCACCCCGCATCAGGGAAATCACTTTCAGTTCTGGATGTTGATCCAGCTGCTGAACCCTACGCTTTTCCGAAGCGTCGACGAGATGGTGGACCAGCGGCATCGACTTGGTTCTGTCGTGTTCCGACGCACCAAGGCCGATGCTTGCCAGCCGGACGGGTCCGCCCTATTCGCGCGCCGATGGGTCCATACGGAATCTTTCGTCATGTCGGCCGATGAACGGCGGTTCTATGAATGCCTGCAGCAATACCTGCAGGACGGTTTTGACCTCGCAAAGCGAAAGGGCGGACAAGGTCAGGCTCTCGGCTTCCTCATGGCGATCTTTCAGAAGATTGCCGCGTCGAGCTTTGCCGCTGTGCGCCGAACGCTCCAGCGGCGGCTTCTGATGCTCACCATTCATGAAGCCATCATTCGCGACCGGGAGCTCGACATCGACGGACGCGAAAAGCTCTACGCCGAAACGCGCGACCTCATTCACGAAGAGTATGCGCTGCCGCGCGATGCCATCGGACGCAGCGAGGTTGATCGCATTCTCGCCGAACTGAAGCTTCGTCTTGTCAAACGCCTGGACGAGGAAGAGCTGGAGCTTGCTTCCGATCCCTATGGCAGTGAGTACGCGTCTACCCACGCCGAGGAACTCGCAGGCGCCGCGATCAGTCTGCACCTTCCAGAGGAAAGGACGCGCATCCGGGAGGTTATTTCATCCTTCCCATCAGCGCGCGAGACCAAGGTAGACAAACTTCTCACGGGCTTGGGCGTGCTCTGGCGTCAGAACCCGCAGGAAAAAGTAGTCGTATTCGCGACCTATCTCGGCACGGTCGATCTTATCTCCAGGCAAATTGATGCGATGTACCCCGGACAGGGCGTTGTCGTTCTGCGCGGTGGCGACCATGGGGCAAAAGTCGCGGCCGAGCGACGCTTTCGACAAAAGGATGGGCCCCGCGTTCTCGTCTGCACGGCAGCCGGTCGAGAGGGCATCAATCTTCAATTCGCTCGCGTGCTGTTCAATTTTGATCTTCCCTGGAACCCTATGGATATCGAGCAGCGCATTGGGCGCATCCATCGCTATGGGCAAAAGGACACAGCACAGGTCTACAACCTCGTCCTATCCGATACGATCGAGGGGCGCATATTCCTGCTGCTCAACGACAAACTGAACGAGATCGCCCGAACCCTCGGCAAGGTCGATGAACAAGGCAATGTCGCTGAAGATCTCAGGGCACAGATTTTGGGTCAGCTATCGGAGCGGCTGAACTACGACCGGCTTTATCAGGCAGCCATCTCCGACCCGGAGTTGCGCCGCACCAAGGTCGAACTCGAAGCTGCGTTGTCGAATGCCTCCGAGGCGCGTCAGGTCGTTTTTGAACTTTTTCAGGACCTCGAAGGCTTCAGCCTGGAGGAATACAAACCGTTCGCCGACGTCAGCGGCGGCCTTGGCAGGCTGAGAGACTTCTTGAACGTCGCACTCCAGGACCGTGGCCAACGCCTCGAATCGATTGGCGACCACCTATTTGAGCTGCGTGATTCGACCCATTCGACGCTGGGTCGTTTCACCGATGATCGCGATAAGGCAACGTCAACAGAAGGCCTTGACTTGATTGGCCTTGATCACCCGATCGTGGAAGATGCTCTCGGTAGAGCGCGCGCCATCCCCCCGGAGGAACTTGGCACATCCGTCAAGACAGACGACGGAATGAGGGGCATCGCAAGCTGGTGGCTCGTCGAAGCCGCGACGCAAAAGGGCGAGAGACGAAGCTTCGTCCTGCCGCTCGTACTCCGTGAAGACGGAACGCGCGTCCCGCAAGCCGAACGCAGCAGTGATCGTTTCTTCTCCTTACCCCCCGCAGCGGCAACAATGATGCCTGAAGGCCGTCTTGAAATGCTGCATCGGACGATTGAACCGACGCTACAGCGCGAGCTCCGGCATCGTGGTGTGATCACCGACGAAGGAAGCTACACGACCGAACTGCTCACCTGGATTGAATTTTCATGATGCAGATCGATCACCTGTCTTTGATTGATCTCCTTCGGCTCCACACCCAGATTCCCGCTCGAATTTAGCGTCCGTCGCATGCCCGAGCCTGGTCCCGCATGACGCTGTAGTCGGCGAGCATTTCGGAGATGGCAGACCCGTCCGGAAGCGTCCCGAGTTCCTCGGCCGCGCGCGCCTGGAGCTCGCGCGTGTACTCCACGACGGGCGGGCAGACGGTGGCGGCACGCAGTTCAGAAACGCCCGTCGCGCATCCGCTCAGCCAGCTCGTCACGATCGCGAGGGCGGCGAGCTGCAGCGTCCAGCATCTGGCGTTGAACGTCATTTAACTTCTCCGCAGTTTCGAGGCGTTCCGACAGCCGTCCAGCGCGCTCACCGGCACGGCGGATCGACAGCAGGAACAGAGCGATGGCGAGGGCAATGGCGCCGTAGCGCAGCGCCGCCCGCATCCACGGGCTGGCGGCGATCCCAGTGAGGAGTGCGGTGATCATCGACTCCCCCGCTTCCAGTCGTCGATTCGGGCATAGATGGTGATGGCGACGCCCATGAGCGCCACGGCGATAAACACCCAGCGGAGCGTGTCGAGGTAGGGCACGAGCGGCAGAATGGCGGTCTGGGTCTCGGCCAGGACGCTCTGCGCAACCTCGACCCCGGCTGCGCCCAGCGTCGCCACTCCGGCCGCGCCACCCCCCTTCATGGTGCGGCTCTCGGCCAGCACCTCGCGCGCGGGCGGGGTCTCGGCTGCAAATGCGGTCGCCCGGACCGGGAACCGCTCGCCCCACTGCCGCGCCGGGCCGAGGTCGATGTGCATGAACCCCGAGCGCGGATAGAAGCCGAAGCCGCGGAAGCCGACCGCCCGGGCGGCTGCCTCGAACGCAACCGGGTCGTGGTTGGCCATGGCGATGTCGAAGGCCGTGCCATCCATGTGTTTGGATCGCGGTGCGCCGCCCACGGCGCGGTTGTGTGACGGGCTGCGATAGGCCGAACGGACGATGAGCGGCTTGCCGAACCGATCACGGAGTGCCTGGAGCTTGTCCAACGCATCCTCGTTGATCTGCAAGGAGCCGCTGCCCCGGCAGGCGATCTCCGCCGGCGAGAAGTTTTTCCATCGCCAGGCGCCCTCGGGCACGTCGCGCCAGTGATTGAAGGTGGTGATGGTGCTCATCGGTGATCTCCGAACAAAAAAACCCGCCGAACGGCGGGCTGGTGGGTTGAGGATCGGAAGCGCCGGTCAGGGACCGTTGCCGAACAGCTTCAGCTTGATGGCGATGCCCGCCATCAGGGCGAGCAGGATGCCGGTGGTGATGATGCGGACGGCGGTCTGCACGGCCGTCCGCTTGGCCAGCCGAAACCCGGCGAGCAGCGATCGCAGATCGCGGATGTCCTCGGCGGCATCCGTCCCGTCGAGCCCGACTTCATGCAGCGCACGGCGGGCGCCGGTTTCGGCGGCGCGCTCCAGCAGCGCCTCGAACTCGTCGCTCGGCAGACTGATCAGCCTGTCGCTTTCCCTATTCTGATCCATGGGTCTGGTTTTCGTAGCGGTGGTCAGACCACCAGGGCCCCAGCGAGTGTGACGCCGATCTCGGCCAAGGTCGCATCGGGCGTCGTTGGAGCGACGATGCTCAAGATATCGCCTGGCTCCAACACCGTTTTCAGGTAGATGATCGAGGCGTAGCTCGTGGCGACGTGAAGCTTAAAGGCGGCAAGTTCATCGCGCAGCGTCTTGAGATCGCGTTCATTCGCCGCGCGATGGCCCTGCAGAAGCCAGAACAGGCCGCCAAGGGCCGGGATCTCGATGGCCGAGACCCACCAGGTGAGATGCATTAAAATCCCCACGTGCTCAAGGATTGGCGAGACGCGCCGCCGCCGTTAGCCGGTCACGACGCAAACGATCGTCCCGCCACCGGCGGTCGCCGGCTTGTCGGCGACCGAGCGGATCAGCTCCGCGTAGATCTGCGCGGCGCGCCCACTCGATGCGGTCGCGAGCAGCGCCTCGGCATAGGCCTGCGCCGCCCGCGCCGGGCTCGGCGCCTCAAGCAGCGCCTCCGCATAGAGTTGGGCGAGATCGCCAGCTGGCGGCGTGCTCAGCACCAGTTCGGCGTCGACGATGTCGAAGTACGAATCCGTCGAGGTCCCGGTAACCCACGTGCCGCCTAAGATCAGACGCAGCTTGCGCGTCCCGGCGGGAATCGCCGGTGTGTGGGCCCGCAATCCCCAAGCCTGAGCGCTGTCAGGGAAATTGCCGCTCGATGCCGTCGAAATTAGCGCATCCGTGACATCGAGAAAGGCGACTTCGACGAATCCGATGTCGTTACCAGCTGCGAAGTTGCTCCAGAGAACGCGGAGCGAAACCGACAGCAGCCCGGCATCGACGTCAGTCAGGCAATCCGCCGGAACCGCCACATCCTGGCGCACTCGGTAGGAGCCGGCGCTGCCATTGTTGGCGACCTGCAAGTACCTGCTGCCGCCCCGAATATCGGTCGGCGGACTGGTGGTTTTGAAGACCGGGGTTCCATTGACGGTCGTCCAACCATCGCCGGGCGCAACACCGGTTTCGAAGCTCGGGTTGGTGACCGCGAGCCGCTTCGGGTAGGTCGGCATGACGGATCAGGAGCCCAGTTCGATGCCGAGCTGCGCTGCGTTGATCGTCGAGCCCGCCCAGGGTCCACCACCATCCGGGTTGCGGTAAACCGGATGCTGCAATGTCGAGAACTGATTGGAGAGCGCGAGCCCAGCATTCAGGTCCTCTGCAGCATTCACGCGAATGAAGGGTTTGAGGACCCGTGCGCCAACATCGGTTCGGCGGCCTCGAACATTCATGACAAGAGCATGGGTCGTCTGGGGCTCGGCCACCGGGTTGGACATCGTAAATATCTCGCGGGCGCCCGTCGCCGTCGCGGACAAGAAATCGGCATCGTTCGGAGAAACATCATCGACCAGGGCGAAGCGGTCGGTTCCGGTCGATGGCGTCCAGCCGCCGCCTGGCTGGTCGGCGGTGGGCCGCAGCGTTTCAATCTTGAGGTCGGATGTAAGGATCCCGTTGAGGTATGACCCGGATGCATCATGGAGAATGAAATCATCCCAATCCCATTCGAGTCCTGCGCCGCCACGCGGCGTGCCGATGACCACCCGATCGATGTTGGGCCCCGAGGTCCCGGAGCGCGTATCACCGATGAGATTGAATTGCTCGACCCCATTCAGAATCAGACGCCAGCGCCCGCCGCTGTCGGCACATTTGAAGTGCAAGGCGATCGTGTTCCATTCGCCAAGCACGATCGAGTTCGCGGAGTTCGAGGTGAAGGCGGCCGAGGACCCCATTAGTGTTCCGAACAGGGCGCCGCCCGTTGTGATGCGCAAGGAAGCGCCATTGCCGAGGACATCCTCGAACCATAAGAATGGCGTGCTGGTCGTCGGATAAGATCGGGGAAAGATCGCTGCCCAGACGAACATCTCGTCGACGGCGGGGTTGGTCTTTCTCACCAGCATCCCGGTCGTCGCTGAGAACCGCACGGCTCCACCGCCAAACCGCCCGCCAGTCGGCAGAAAAGAAATGTCGGCGGCGACCGAGAAACGGTAGCTGCCCCATTTCCCGACTGTATCGCCGATAACGCCATAGCTATCGAAGCCGTCACAGAATTGCAGTGCCATAATTATCCACCCTTGTGCATTAGGCTCTCGCGCCGACAAACGAGAGAGAGATATCGGCGAGCGTCGCGTCCTGGGGCGTGGGAGCGAGCAGTTCGAGCACGTCCCCAGCTGCGAAGCTGGCGCCGCCTGCCAAAGTGAAGCTGGCGACTGCCAGACCGGCGGCGAAGTCGACGGAGCCGACGTTGGTGCCGTTCTTGCGGAGTGCGAACGACGCGAGGCTCGTCGCCGCCGTGGCTGCCCGGCCGGTACTCCCCGTCAGGCTTGTAGGAAAACTCACGCCTCTCGGGAACACGAACTGAAAGACGAGGGCGGTAGCGGTTGGCTCGCCAGGAATGAACAGCCCGAGGTCATAAAGGCCACCCACTGCTGAAGCCGCGAGCGAAACCAGATTGGTGCCCCGCGAGCCGACGATCCCGAGTTCGCCTGCCCGGAGGATCACCGTGGCACCTGCCGTTGTGGTTCGCAGCGTGGCGATCCTTGCCGTCGTGTTGTGCACGGCCACGATGCGCTTGCCGTCCGGGACCGTGAGCGTGAAATCCGAGGCCGGCGTGCCGGTGAGCCGAATCAGGAAGTTTTCGCGATAGTCGGACGCCGAAACCGTCGTGTTGCCGCCGGTGCAATCGACGTCGACGGTGTCGTTCATCGCCAGGTCAAGCTTGTCGACCGCGTCATTGATCGTGACCTCCTTCTGGTTTTGGGCGGCCGCGACATGGGTGATGGCGAGATTGGGTGTCGGCATTCAGGCAACCTCCACGGTGGCAGTGCGCGCAAATCCTCGGCCCGCAATTGCGCTCAGCTGATAGGCGGCGACCGACAGCGACGCTGGCACGGTGCCAAAGTCGGTGAGGATGTCGGCATTGGCGTAGATGACACTCGGATTGGCAGCGACGAGCGTGCGTTTCAAGGCGCCGCCGGGGCCGGCGAGGATGTCGATCTCGTAGGCTTCGCTCGCCTCCCCAAGCGGCACCACGCCGGTGCCGTCTTTCAGTTCGCCGCCGATGCGCGTGCGTCGAACCCAGCTGAGCGTGATATTGCTCGGACTGCCGGTCTTCACGGCGCGAAGGTTCCAAGGCGCGTAGGGCTTCAGATCGCGGCCGGTATGAGCGTGGGATACGTTTTCCGCGTCTTCGAACAGGGTTCCGAAGCCGACCGCTCGCCAGAGGCGGCTCAAGCCCAGATCGCCAAGCGACAGGCTCAGCGGTTCGACATCGTCGGGGTCGAGAAGCACGAAGATCTCGCCGGCTGCGTGGCCGCCGACGAAGACATCGGTGCCCCGCCGTCCTCGCAGCAGGCCACGCAAGGTATAGGAGCCATCCGGATTGAGTGAGACCTCCCGGAACTGGATGACCTCGGGCTCGCCATTGGCCTTGAGCACCAGGGCCGCGTTCGCGCCATTGACCAGCGCCTCCTGCGAAACGCTCTCCAGGCGATCGCCGCCCGTGGTCATGAACACGGCGAGCGCGTTCACCTCATCCGTTGCGAACGGCGAGCTGGGACTGCCCAACGCATTGGCCGTCGCGCCCCAGGACGCCTCGCTCAAGGCTCGACCGACCTGCGACCAGGCCGAGCCATCGAGGCTGCGGTAGAGCGAGCCGCCGGGCCAGCCGGGGCCACCAAAGCCGCCCATCAGGTAATAGGCGCGCGAGCCGGTCTGCCCGAGATCGTCGGTGTCGCGCAGCAAAGGCAGATCGGGAAGGATCAGCTTGGTCGCCGCCTGCGCCGCGATCACTTGGGCCGGTTTGCCGGCGCCACTATCGGCAAGAACCGAGGAGACGTAGGTCGCGGCAGTCTCGGACACGCCCTTGATCCCGAGCAGGAAGTCGGCGCCGACATCGATGCGGGTCAGACGCGCCCTAAAACTCGTGCCGGTCGCGAACACGACATCGATCACGTCGGTCGGGTCGAGCCGCAGCCAGTCCGGTGGCAGCTGCGCCTCGTAGGAGGAGCGCTCCTCCCAGGCGCTGAACAGGGTTTTCGCGGCAATGCGCTTGGCGGTGGTGGCATCGATGGCGAGCGCCAGTTCGAGGCTCGCCTGATTGCGCGAATGCATGGTCGGCGTCGGCAAGGACGCCCGCTTCTCGCTCTGCGAGCCCTGCGCATAGTCGGCGGCGGTGTCCATGTAGACGATGCTGACCCGCTCGGGCAGCTCCACCTCTTGCGTTCGCCGCTCGCGCCAGGTTTCGGCGGTTCGATCGTCGATCGGCACGAGGAACTGACTTTCGATCGTCGCGACCGGCGCCCGGCCGCGTATACGGAAGCGCAGCACATCGTCGCTTTCGGCGGCATCGAAGAAATAGGCCTGCGCCAGCGGTTCGATCGCGCCGCGAACGGTGGTTTGCCGCCCGATCACATAGCCGGGCACGATGTCGTCGAGTTCACCGAGATCAAGGTCGGCCAGCCCTAAGCCCGCACGTTCGCAGAGATCGGCGACGATACCGGAGAGTGTTTCGCCTTCGCCGCCGCCTCGATTGAGAAACAGCCGGGCCCAGCCATTGGTGCCACGCACCAGATGCGTGTCGGTGATCGCGTCATAGACCTGCGCACCGGTTTCGCTAACCGCGCCCGGCCAGGTTTCGTCGGTTACGAGGGCACCCGTCGCGGTATCGATCTGCACGAGCCGCGTCGAGCGCATCAGCGTCCAGCGTTGACCCTGAAGGCGGCTCTGACCGAAGAATGGCCCCTCGTAGTTGATCTGGATCGGCGTCGGCGTCTTCCAGACGATCCCGGCATCGCTTCGCCATTTGACCGTGTAGATCGCGCCGGCCGACCCGCCATTCGAAATCTGCACCTGAAAGATCACGCCATCGTCGGTCGCGTCATAGGTGAGGCCGCCGGCATCGTCATAGAACGCGGTTGCCCCTGCTTGAATCTGCGCAGGCGCGAAGCTCGCGACCTTCTCGAAAGTCACGCCGAGACTGAGGCCGCTCAAAGAATCGTAGGCGGCCGCGGCGGCGACACGGATGCGATAGAGCGCAAGCCCGGTGTGGCTCGTACCGGTGCCGCTGCCAAGAACCCAGCCCTCGCCGAAACCTTCGCCGACCGCGCCGCCGATCGCGCCACGGACACGCGATTCATCGACCGTTTGGCCCGCGCCCCAGACATAACCCATGCCGTCGGCGCGGATCAGGCCGACATCATCGAACAGCGAACCGGTCAGGATGGAGTCCACCCGGCCCGATGGCCCATAGGCGGAGACCATGCCCATCCAGGTGGTCGCCACGAAGCGTACCGTCGAGTTCGATAGCCCGCTGCTGGTCGAACCGAAGCGGCTCACCTCTTTCAGCGCATTGGGCTCGATGCGCAGGATCGGTCGGGAATTGCTCGATCCCGTCACGAGATACAGGTAGCCGTCCTCGCCGCAGAAGAGCGTGCTCGGGAAGTTGTTCGGCGAAACGCTGGTGACATCGCTCATGCGCGCCTGACGGTCCTCTTTCATCGTCCGCAGGCTGAAGCGCCGGATGCCCGCGTTCGAGGCGCTGACATCGCTGTCGATGAAGTAGCCGTAGCCGCGCCGCCAATCGACCGCGAGCTCGTCGATCTGGTAGGAGTCGAGAAGTCCGCCTTCGCCCGTGGTGATGAAATCGAGCAGTTGATAGGGCTTGCTCTCGGCGCGCCGGAAGGTGATTTCGGCGGTAATGTTCGGGATCCTGTTCCCGAAATCCGCCAATGCCAGGTCTTCGAAAACGATCGTGCACAGACCACGGTGCGCGGGCGCCCGGCCAGCGCCCACATGGGCTTCGATCAAGGCATCGGGCAGCTGGGTCTCATCGCCCGCATGGAAGCGGAACCGTAGATTGGGTTTCGCGACATCCGGGTTCGATCCGGTCTTGTCGTAGATCAGCTTGCCGTCGGCCCAGATGCGCAAGACATCTTCGGCCGGCCCCTCGCCGAAGCTGAGGGCGAACGAGGCGAAGTAGGAATAGGTGACCGATGTCTGGGTGGCGCCACCGCCGCCACCCTTACCCCCGGAACGGGTACGGGTGACATTCTGCTGTTCGCGGATGCCGGACGACCAGATGACATTGCCGGCCATGCGCAAGGTGCCATAGGCGATCGCGAGGGGTGCGCCGTAGGCCGAGGATGTAACAGTCAGGTCGCCAAGGCGCGGGCCTTCGGTTCGGACGTCCGGACCGCGACGCGGAAAGATCAGGTTGCCGAGGACCGATCCGACCAGCCAGCCCGCGCTCCAGCCCACGCCGACGGCAGAGCCGAGCACGGCGCCGCCAACCGCGACAAGTATGGCCATGGGCTACTCCGAAACCCCGCGAAAGCGGAAAACGAACTTGACCTTTGCGCGCCATTCGCCGGCGTAAGGCTCTTCGATCACCTGCCGCCTCAGCGCATGCGCATGAAGGAGATGAGGCGTACCGAAGCGCTCGGTCAGAAAGCCGCAATGGCAGGGATAGGCCTGGTCGGCAAAGACCAGCACGTCGCTGCCGCGCGCCTCGGTGACGGCGACACCATCCATCTGGCTGCGGAAATGCTCGACGAAGCCCTGGCCTTGCGCCCGGCGGCCATAGGCGGTGCTGTCATAGTCCGCCAGTCCCAGATCGCGCGCGACGAGGACGATCAGGCCGGCGCAATCGATGCCCGCACGCGTGCGCCCTTGATGCCGCCAGGGAACGCCGAGATAGGACCGCGCCTGGGCCACCAGCCGATCAGCGCTCACTGTTTCATCGTGCATCGGGATAGGTCATGAGCGAGTCCTGCCCGGGCACGTAGGGCTCACCCCGGAAGTTCAGGACATTGGTGTAACGGTCGATACAGGTGTCGAGGCGCTTGTCGCATCCGGGGTGGATGCGGAAGGCATCGCCAACCCGGATCGGGTAGCCCATGGCGAGGAACAGCTCGAGGCGCGCGGTGCTCCCGGTCCAGGCTTTCACTTCCATCGCGCGGCCGGCGTTGTTGCCGGACTCCCAGGTCAGCACGCCGCCGGCGAACCAGTCATCAACGGCGCGAGGTTCATCGAGCACAACGAACATACTGGCGCGATCGATGACATCGGCGACGATGCCGGACCGCGTCCAGGCATCCTCCACGGTAAAGACCGCCGTGCCGTCGGTCGTCTGCGCGCCGACAGCCGTTGCGTATGCCGGCTGCGTGGCCGCTGTCATGCCCGCCGTGGTGCAACGGTAGATGCGGTTTTCGAATGCCGCGGATGTCGCAACGACCGCGGTCGTGTCCGAGAAATGTCCTTCGATGCCGTCGAGCGCCGCGTTGCACACGGTGCCACCCAGGCGCGTGCCGTTGAAAACCACGCTCAGTTGGCGCGTCCCCACTGGCACGGGGGCATCGACGGCTTGGCGAAGCGACCAGGACGTTCCAGCCACCTGATTGCTGGTATCGAGCGGTGTCGCCAGCACCGCGCCGGCGGCATCGCGACATTCGAAGCGCAGACGCCCCTGATCGACGAGATCGTTCGAGCCATTGGCCCGCCAGCCGCGCAAGGTCACGAGATAGGCGCCGCTGTCGGTCTTCGCGGGATCGATGACATCGGTCAGATCGACCGTCTGGCGCACCTCGAAACTGGCGATGCTGCCGCCTTCGAGAAAGTGGGTCCGCGTTTTGGGTCCGAGCGGGGAGCTGATCGTCTTGGCTGTCGCCGTGCCGGAGGCGACCGTCCAGCCCGAGAGACTGCCTGCATCGAAGCCCGGATTGACGAACGGGATCCCGATTTGCGCGGGCGCGGTTGACGTCCGGACACGAACGACATCGCCAGCGGCATAGGCGGTCGCGCGCGCGATCTCCACCGGCAGGATTGGGACTTTGCAACGATGATCGCCGAGATCGGCACGGCATTCGGGGCTGTAGAGCTCGCCAATGCGCTGCTGCAACGCCTGGGTCATGCCGCGCAACTCCGTGCGGAAGGTGCCCTGCTCGGTGAGCAGTACCTCGCCGAACCAGCCCCGGCGCATCCGCAAGGGGCCTTGCGCAGGGTCCATCCAGTTGACGAGAAAGATGCGAACCTCGGCGCCGTCGAACAGCCCGGCGCGAAGTTCTTCCTCACGGATCGCCGTGCTGTCGAAGACCCCTTCGACATCGAGGTTGTCGACGCTGAGGCTTGCGTCATTGGCGATCGCCGTGCGCGTATAACCGGTGCTGGCGCGATAGGTGTTGCCTTCGAAATCGATGTCCCGGTCGTGGTCCGTGAAATAGAACTCGACGCCGTCGAGGCGGGTGATGCGCCAGAGGCAGGCGAGCGCCGTCACCGGCCCTGCCAAGTGGGCCGCAAGCGCCGTGGAGACGGATTTCATGGGCGGATCTCGATGATGGGGATCTGCCCCCAGCTGCCCAGCTGATAGGTCTCGATCGTGATGTCCATCTGGTCGCTGTCGAAACGGGCCGGCACATCGAACTCGAAGTCCGCCGTCACCTGGACGCCGGAGGCCGGCGCCGTCGTGAAGGTGACGAGTCCCGTCGTGAAATCGATGCTCCAGCCGGACGTGGCCTCGATACCGTTGCGGTAGAGCTTGGTGCTGCCGGCGACCGGCTTGACGATGGTGCGCTGCTCGACCTCGGCGCCGCTCGCATAGTGCTTGACCAGCTGAAAGGTCTTGGTCGTGCCGTCGCCGACCCCGATCGCTTGCGCGAGGCCCTGGTAGTCGGTCCAGTCCTTGAAGCGGAAGCCATAGGCGCGACCCTTCCGCGCCCGAAAGAACGCGATCAAGGCTGCCACCTGGTCACGCTTCTTCAGGCCGTGCGCCACATTCCAGCGGCCGCGTGCCTGCGCCCAATTGGCGTTGCGGCGCTCGTGGCCCGACACCGTGGTCACGACCGTCGTCGAGTAGCCGGGGCCACCCCCCGCGCCATAGGAGATGTCGGGCGGGAACTGAACCTCGTGGAACCCGGCCATGATCGTCCTCCGTCAGAGATTGCGCCGGGCGCGGTCGATGGCGCGCGCCGCCTCGGCCGCGATCTGGCCCTGCGCATAGCGAAAGCCGTTGGTGTCCGGCGTGGAGATGTTCATCACCACGTTGATCGGTTGCGGGGAGCGGCTTTCCCGGCCCATGGAGCCTCCCAGGGCGCGCATCTGTTCGGGCGTCAGAACCGCTTCGCCGCGCTTCAAGATGGCTGGCAGTTCGTCGGGCGCGAGGCCCGCCAGTCCTCCGGTGTGGTAGCGCGGCGCGGTCAGGAAGATACCGGCATCCACCGAGCGTGCAGGCGAGGCCGAATGGCCGATCACGCCACCCTCGTGGAAGATGCCCGCGAAGATCTGGCCGATGCCGCCAAGCAGATCGTCGGCGTTATCGTTCAAGAATCCTGCGAGTGGCGCGGTAATCGCTTGACGCACGGCGATCCGCGTGATGTCGGCCAGAATGCTCTCGGTAAGCGAGGAGAACTCGAACTTGCCGGTGGTCACGAAGGAAGCGAGCGCGTCCTCCATGGACTGGAAGGCGAGCGTGGTTGCCTCTTCGGCCGCGCTCGCGGCGTCGGTCGAGGCATCGACATAATCCTTGAGGGCGCGGCGCACGCCGTCCTGCCATTCGCGGCTCTGGCGCAGGGCGCGCTCCTGCGCCTCGGCAAGATCTTCGTTGGCCCCAGCGAGCGCCCGGTTGAAGGTCTCCTGGTCGATCGCGCCCGCGCGCAGGAGTGCATTCAGCCGCTCCAGCGTGGCGGCGTACTGTTCCGTCGGCGTTCGCGTCTGCTCGATGAGCCGGCGCCCTTCCTCGCGCAGCCGCTCTTCTTCGCGCATTGCTTTGGCAAGCTCTTCGCGAGCCTGTTTCTCGTCGTAGAGCGCGCCGGCCAGCCGCTCGACCTCCGCACGCTGGGCGGCGGTCGCCCCCTCCGACAATCGCGCCAGCGCCTGATCGATGGCGGCCTGCCGCTCATCGTTGAGACCTGCCACCTGGCGGCGAAAGTCCTCGATGATGCGGGCATTGGCAGCTCCGGCACGGGTCGCCGCCTCGCGCGCCGGGCGTTCGATCGCGTCGATGCGCCGGCGCGCCAGCTCCTCGGCGCGCGCGATTGCCGCGTCGACATCGGAGGCATTGCTGCCATCGGGGACGCGCAGCGCGCTCAAGCGCCGGCGCGTCTCCTCCAATTCCCGATTGATGCGCGCGATCCGCTCACCCGGATCCGTCGCGATCTGGTCGATCGCCCGGTCGATGTCGCGGCGCTGCGTCGCCAGAAGCTCAACCAGCCGCTCGGCCTCGGCTGCGCGGCGGCCCGCTTCGGCCTGGCGCTGCTCGGCGGCGAAGCTCTCGGCCTCGGAGCGGGCCTCAGCGATCAGATCATCGACCTGGCGCTGCAGCGCCTCGACGGTTCGACGCTGCTCCTCGATGGCGAAGCGCTGCCCGAGGAGGGGGGTGCCCGGGCCGCCTGCCTGCAGGCGGGCGAGCTCGTCCTGCGCTTCGATCAGACGTTTATTGAGCGCGACGATCCGCGTCGCGATCGGATCGTCCTCGAACAGGCTGGCGATCCCTTCGGCGGCGTCGGCGAGCAAATTGAGCGCGCCTTCCGCCAAACCTGAAACAGCCGGCGTTTGGCCGATGGACTCGAGCAGATTGCCCCAGGCATCGGAGAGCCGGTTGGCGGCGCCGGTAAGGCCGCCCGCCTCGGCTGCGCCGGCACCACCGACTTGTTGTTCGAGCGCATCGAGGATGACCTTCTGCGCCTCGGCCGTCTGGCCGGTCTCGACCAGCGACTGGATGAGTTCACGCTGCGAGGCGGTGAACGACACGCCGACCCGGCGCAGCGCCGAGATACCCTCGACGGGTTCCTCCAGCGCCTTGCCGAGTTGCGTGGCGGAGGATCGAAGATCCTGACCGAAGACGGCCGACAGATCCTGCGCCAGCCGGAGCGCCCGCGTGAAGGTATCGCCCGAGACCGAGCGGAAGGTCGCAAGCACGGCCGCGGCGTCCTGCACGGACTCGGCGGTCGTCAACGTCGTGCGTTCGATCTCATCGGCGAAGGCGGCAATGGAGCGCGCGGTGAGGCCCGATGCCTGGCCGGTGGCGCGCAGCACCGCTTCGAGACGGCGATAGGAGCGCTCGGCTTCGGCGGCCTCCTGCAAGCCCGCCGTCAAGGCGAGCCCGATGCCGGCCAGTGCCGCGCCGGCGGCGATCCCAGCCGGTCCCAGACGGGCGAGCGCGGCGCCAAGGGGGCCAAGACGTCCCGTCATGGCCTCTAGCGAGCCGCGCACCTGACCGGTTGCGCCGTCGATCGCCTGCAAGGCACGCGAGGCGGGCCTGCTTGCGTCCTCTATGCGCTTTAGCGCGCGCTCGCCGGTTTGGCCGACATCGCGCAGCTCCGCCTTCACCTTGCCGCCGTCGATCACGGCGAGGCGGACGGAAAGATTTCGTTCAGCCATCGCGTATTGGTCCGTTCAGTCGAGGGCCGCGGCGAGCCGCTCGTTGAGCGCCTTGACGAGGCCGGTTTCCCCGGCGGGCAGCAGCTCGGACAGAGCCTGCTCGTCGTAACCAGCCGCGCGGCCCAAATGGATTGCTGCAGCGAGATCGAGACCGATCACGCCCGCGCCTTGGGGCGCCAGGCGAAGCTGTCCGCTGCAGCGTGTCAGCACGTCCCAGGCCGCCCAGCCCGCGTCGCTCAGCGGTTCATGGGCAATGTAGGGACAGAGATTGCCGTCGCTGCCGGCCTCGCCGCGCGCACAGGGACGCCGGTCGCGCCGGCAGCCTTCGCAATAGGACGGCCCACCCCCGAAATGCCACTGGGCGCGGGCCGTCAGACGTTTTTTTCGGCGTCCAGCAGAAGCGCGGGTCCCAGGTAGTTCCGCTCGAAGGCTTCGGCGATCGGCCAGAGGTCGAGGAGCGCGTCGAGCCCCTCCGGCGTGACCGCGACCGGCTTTCCCTCCGTGTCGCCAACCCCCTCCCAGTCGTCGACGGCAAGACGCGCCAGCGCCTTCACCAGCGCCGCCGTACGCAAGCCGACGGATGCCTCGTCGTCGATCGGCACGCCGACGTTCGCGCGCGCGGCGGCGGCGCGGGCCGCCATGACGAGCGCGGTCGAGCAGGGTCGCGCATGGACGCGAACGCCATGGCCGAGATCGAGCCAGTGCGGCTCACGCTTCAAGTCCAGCCGGATCATGAGAACCCTCACACGTAAGAGGCGACGTCATTCAGCAGGCGCGCGCGCAGCATGGTGCCCTCGACATCATCGAAGGCGGCACGCCAGTCGAAGCTCGCCTCGACCCCGCCGGGGCCGGAGACGGCGTATTTCGGTTTGGGAAGGAAGACGCGGAAGAGCTCGAATTTGAGTTCCCAGCCCTCCGCCATGGTGAAGCCGTAGTCGACCACGACCGGATCGCCATTGGCGGCTTCCGCAACCAGCGTCGCGCCATCGAAGCGCACGGTCATGCCACCCTGGCACGAAGCGAAGGTGGGATCGGCGGCTTCGATCTTGCCGTCCTCACGGATGACACGCACCCGTTCCACATTGTTGGAGAAGGTCAGGGTGCCGCCCGTTACCCCGGCCAGCGCCGAGCCGTCGCGACGGATGAAGCCGCGGCCTTGGCTGAAGCGCTTCAGCGCATAACTGTCCGGCGTGGCGTCGATCGTCGCCGCCGCGTCTTCCTCGCCCTGCGCCACCAGCTGCAGGCGCGCATTGGCCGGACCTTCCTGGCCCATCTCGAAGGTGAAGTTCTCGACGACCGTCCCCAGGTGGCGAAAGAAGACCGGGGTCACCAGCTTCGGATGGCCAACCTCGAAGGTGAAGCTCGGAATGTCGTCGGCGCCGCTGTCCCAGACATGCGCGTAACCGCCGCCCTTGAGCGTCGTTCCCGAGACGGTGCCGTTGCTCGTCGCCGATGCTGCGAGCGTGAAGGCATTGCCGGTGGGGCCCGCCGTGTCGTGCGTGATCGTGAGCGTCGTGCCGCCACTCGTGCCATAGGTCGCGGCGGACACCTGCGGCGAGGCGCTCGCGTTGAGGGCAGCGGCGGCATTGGTCAGGGTTGCGGCGAGCGTGCCGCCGATTTCGATCTGGTTGCCCGAAGGCGTACCCGAGACGAAGGTCCAGACCACGCCATTGATCGTGATCGTGGTGGTGGGCGCCGGCTGCCCGGCAAAGGCGATGCTGCCCGAAGCCGCGATGATCGTCGTGGTCGGATCGCCGAACAGTGCGGTCAGCCAGAACCCGGTGCCGCGCAAGTCGAGCGGGATTTCGATCTGCCCTTCATCGGTGATCAGCCCGCGATAGGGGTCCTGCGCGTTGCGCCCGCGCCCGAGAAGCGGATCATCGCCCAATGGCTGGTTCGAGGACAGGTCCGTCGATTTAAAATCCAGACTGCGATAGCCGGCGAGCGGCGCCACCCCGTAGCTGACCTCTCGGGCAGCCTTGAGCGTGGCGTCCGCACCGTAAGCGCGCACCTTGGCCATATCGGACTCCTTGGGTTGCGGTGTTGATCAGGAGGTGAGCGGATCGCTCACCAGGTATTCGATCGTGATGGTGAGGCGGGCGCTCAGGATCGGCGCGGCGCCTTCGATAGCGAGCGCAGACACCTCTGGCGCGGAGGTATCGAGGTTCTCCGCAAGGCCGCCCATCAATGGGTCGGCTGCCAGCGCCCGGCCGATATCGCCAAGCAGGTCATCGAGGGCGGCCTCGCCGCCGCCATCGGCCGTTCGTGTCACATAGGCTTCGATCTCGATCCGGTGGCTATAGAACCAAGTGCGCGGATTGAGCGTGACGTCGGGCTCTCCCGGCTCGCCGTCGCGCAGGATCACCAGGCCCGCCGCCGGCACTTTCTCAGGCAGGGTCTCGTTTCGCCGCACGGCGGCCGAAAGCAGGGTCCGGAGCCGTTCGAATAGGGCGGACAGAATCGCCTCGCGTCGCGACATCAGCGCGTGCTCCCTTCCGTCAATCGCCACTGCCGCAATACGAGTTCCGGCAATCGGCCATGCCAGCGCCGGGCGGCGCCCGCGAAATCGAGCCGTTTCTTGAACGTCACGCTCGGCACCAGCACGAAGATCGGCACCGTGCTGCGCCCGGAGAGCCGGGTGAAGGTCGAGCCCTGCCGGCGCCCCTGATTGGCGACGGCGCGCCCTCGGCTGTTCAGCCGCGAATTGTCAGCGACCAGCAGCGAGGCTGCGCCGCGGCGATAAATGAAGCGTAGCCTCTGGCCGGTCCGCCGCTCCCAGCCGCCCGGCGTGATCTTGGCGCCGCCATCGCCGTAGCGTCCCGCCGCCGGCGTCGGGATCGCCAGGAACAGGCCCCTGGTGGAGCGGATGGTTGCGCCGTCCTCGTAGATGCGGACGATGCCCGGCGCCTTGCTCCAGACGAAGCCCGCCGCGGCGACGCTGCTCTGGCCTTTTGGATAGACCTCGCCGCGCCAGGTCCGGGCGAGCTTCTCGCCAAGACCGGCTCCAGTGATTTGCGTTCTGAGCTCGCCTTTGAGCCCCTCCGTCGCTTCGCGTACCCCCAGCGTGATGGCGCGCTCCGCCCCTTTGAGCTCGGCCTCCATCAGCTGCTTCAGACTGCCCGACAGGGCGGCGGAGAGTCTCATGGCGAGCGTCCCTCGACCGTCCAGATCAGCCGTTCCGCGTCACGCACCGGCTCGCCCTGAACGAGCAGGATGTCGCCATCGATCTCGATCGTATCGCCGGCGGCAATGGTCGGCGCTTCGGAGACGCGCAGATCGATAAGAGCGACCGGTATCACGAGGCGCGTATCCCCGAACGCCGAGATCGTCTCGGGACGTCGGACGACGGCGCGGATCGCTACGCCGGATCCGGCGCCTACCGCCCGCCAGATCGCATCGCGCGCGATGTTCGGGTCGGCAAACAGCGTATCCAGCGCGGCGGAAAAGGCGCTCGACATCAGAAGCTGGCGTTGAGACGCACCCGGCCGACGATGTCACCCGCGCCGTTGGCCACGGCCTCTGTCGCCACACCGATCAACGTGTTGGCGGTGGCGGTCTTGGTGGTCTCCTTGTTGGTGTTGTCCCAATAGATCTTGTCGCCGACGACCCAGGCCTGCGAGGCGACCTTCTTCAGATCGAACACGCCGACGAGGGCCGCTTCGACCGTCTCGGCATTCGCGGCATCCCCGGCGGCGACGCCAAAAACAGAGCCGACGAGCAGGCCATCGCCGGAGGCAACGGCATAAGGCGCGGTCAGGGTGATGGTGTTGCCGGGCTGCACATAGTTTTTCATCGTTCACGTCCTCATTGAAACGACGAAGGGCGGCCAATCAGCCGCCCGTTTCGTCAGGGTTCAGGTTTTGGGGAGAGCGGCTTCTACACGCCCGGATTTTTGAAGAGTCCGCGCCAGTCGATGGCCTTGGCGCCGAAGTCGAGGCGACACTTGATCTCGACGCCGTCGACGTCGAAGCCGTTTCTCGTCTCGACGTAAGCGCCCTGCTGACCTTCGAGATAAGCGTACTCGATCGTGTCGATCTGGTTCGGGCTGGCTGCCAGATACCACGCCGTCTCGCTCGCGGCATCCAGTCGGGGCTCGCTGATCGGGGCGAGCGTCCGGATCGATTGCGGCACGACGCTGGAGGTCGCGGCAGGCACGAGGTTCTGGGCGACCATCTGCTCGGCCTTCAGTTCCAGCGAGGCGGGCACGATCAGGAAGGCAGGACGGACGTTCAGCACCGTCTTCTTGTCGAGCCCCGTCTGCTTGGCCATCGCGGCACGAGCCGCACCCACCGCATCGACCGCCAGTGCCGCGCCGGTGCCCGCGAGATTCTTGTGGTTGGCATGGAACAGCGCGTTGCCGTCGGCCATGGCCGGGTTGGCGGTGATGATGCCCCAGACCACGTCCGACTCCAGCTGCGCGATGGAGTTGCCGTACATCGCCGGGATCCGGGTGAAGGCGTCGAGATCGTCGTTGATCAGCGTCTGGCGGGTGATTGCGACCACCCGGCCATAGGTCTTGACCTTGTAGCTCTCCTTCGATTCCCCGAGCGTGCCGCGCTTGAACTCGCCGCTCTCTCCGACCTCCAGAAGCTGCGGCGCTTCGCCGAGCTGGACACGGTGCATGGCCTTGAAGTCAGTCGCCAGCACCTGGCGGCAGAACAGCATAAAGGTGCGGGGATAGGCCTCGTAGGCCTGGCGCAGCGTCTTGTTGGTGACGGCCGAGAGGATCTCGGGGAAGTCCGAAGTGGAATGCAGCGCGCGCGTCGCCACCTCGTCGCGCGACAGGCCGCGCGTGTTGACACCGGCGTTGCCGAGGCTTTCGCGGGCGAGCTCCAGCAGTGTCATGCCGCGATACTGGCGAGCCGGATCACTCAGGGTAAACAGCGTCGGGCTGTAGCGGTGCAGCAGCGCATTCGCCACCGCGTCGCGGCGGGTGATGCGCTCGTCACGACCCCCGAGGGGGACCGACACGTGGCTAAAGGTGCGGGTCTCGTCCGACTTCGCGGCGACCTGATCGAGGATCAGGCGGCGGGATTCGTCAACGCTGACACCGCGCTTCACCAGATCCTCGGCGAAGCCGCGCTCGAGATTCAGGCGGCCGGCCAGATCGTAGATGGTGGAGACACGCTCGCGCTCGGCGTCGCGGGCCCGGCTGACCATTGCGTCAGCGTTTTCCGTCACCGCCGGCGTCGCATCGGGCTTCGGCGCCTTCGGCTGGGAGCGGGTCTCGTTGGCGCGGTCCTTCGATTCCGTCATCGGCGTGGTCTCCTCGGTCGCGACCGTCGTGGTCGAGTGCTCGGCGACATCAGGCGCCGGAGTCTTGGTCTGGTCCGTCATCGGGATGGGTCCTTTCATGGTGGAAGGGGCGTCCCGTCGGTGAAGGACGCAGTCGTGAAGCGGGGATTGGTTACGGAAGCCGGCCGCCGGATCGGCGCCGACCGCCACGGCGGAAACCTCGAACGGTGTCCAGTCGACGGCACGCCACAGCTCGCGGCCGCCTTCGGACTTGGAGACCTCGAAGCGGTGAACCTGGTAGCCGATGGAGACGGCCCGAATGTGCCCGGCCTGGATGTCGCGCCAGATCGGTTCGACATCGGCGCGCTCGGACAGGCGCACCAGCGCAATGCCCCGGCCGTTCTCGATGCGGGCCGATCCCGGTACGATCGAGCCGATCACCGCGTCGAGCTCGGTCAGTTCGTGCACCTTCAGGAAGGGCGCACCCGCGTTCAGCCGTTTGAGCCGGACGTGCGCCGGGTCGAGGCTCAACTCCTCGTCATAAGCCTCGCCGAATAAGGTCGCGCGGCGAATGCGGGCTCCTGCCGACCAGACCACCTCGACGGTGCGGGCCTTTCCATCGGCTGTGTTCGGCGCAAGCTCCGCCGCGCGGCGCATGGCCGGCAGTTCGATCATCGTGTCCATGGATCAGTCCTGTTGGTCGGCCTGCGCCGGGTCGGTCGCCGGATTGGCGGCCGGATCATTCGACTGCGCGCTGCCGGTCTTGGTGACGCGACGCGGATCGCTGTCGAGCACCAGCTCTAGTGCGTCGAGCTTGGCGTTGGTCGCGGCGATCTCGGCCAGCACGGCGTCGGGGTTGCGGCCCTGCCGAGCGATCACCTCGGCCAGCGTCATCGTGCCCGAGCGGATCGACAGCAGGTTCGCCATCGCGTCCTTCTGCGGATCGACGGCCTCGAACTTCGGCGGCGACCATTCGACCGGTACATCCGGTGTCGGGATCTGCCCGGCCGCCCATGCCGCCTCGGTGAACCAGCGCCAGACCGGCGCGCAGAACATCGGGATGAACAGCTGCCACTGCACTGCGTCGATCTGGCGACGGAACTCGACGAGGCCCGCGCGGATCGAGGAATAGTTCACCTGGCTGAGATCGCCGGTCAGCAGCTCGTAGGGCACGCGGAACCCGGCCGAGATCGTGTGCAGGCTGGCGCGCTTGTATTCGCCGTAGCCGCCGGTGGCGGACGGCTGGTTGAAGCGGATGTCCTTGCCGCCCCGCGCATAGGCGATCAGACCCGGCTCGAACTGCTCAACCCGGTTGCCGTCGGCATCGACCACGGAAGGCGCAATGCCCTGCTGAGCCTCGTCGTCGCCGAAGACGATGGCGGTGACGCAGGCCTCGGTCTTCTTGCGGACCAGTTCGGCCACCTCGTAATCATCGAGATCGCGCAAGCTCCGGAGCACCGGCGCGCCCCAGGGAACGCCGCGCGCCTGCGTGCGCTGTTTTTCATAGACGTGCGCGATGTCCGTCGCCGGAACCGGCCGACTGTCGAACCCACCGCGCAGCGCTCCGTAGGCGTCGCCGGGGTGTTCGGCATGCAGCCAGTAGGCCCGTCGCCGCCCCAGCGGATCGAACTCGATGCCCTGCACCAACCGAACCCCGCCGATGGCGCCGGATTTGGTGGCGTCGAGGAAGTCAGCCTCCAGCACCTGCAATTGCAGCGGCACCGGTAGTCCGTCGCTCGTGCGCCGCAGCCTGCGGCGAACGAGAACCTCGCCCGCCTCGACCATCTCGCGGCAGATCAGCGTCTGCAGCCCATAGAAATCGAGCTGGCCATCGGCGTCGCAATCCGCTGTCCAGCGTTCGAACAGCGCATCGACCTTCCGGTCCAGTTTGTCGTCGCCGCTCGCGGCGCGCGGCATGATGCCAGCGCCGATTATGTTGTTCACCAGCACCGCGACGGCCTTGGCCGCATGCGGGTTGTTGCGGACGAGATCGCGCATCCGGTCGCGCAGCAGCGCCCCGGCGACACCGATCTCGGTGTCGGCCGAGGATCCCGGCGCGCGCCAGCCCTCTGTCCGCCGGCCGCGCGCGGCACCGTCATAGCCGCGCGTCAGGGTCTCGAAGGCCTGGCGGGCCATCACACGGCGGGCCGCCATGCGCGGAGCCACCGTTGCGATGGCGTGGTCGAACCAGGTCGCCGACATCACCGATCCCCGCGCGAGAAGCCCGCGAGCCCGGCCACCGGCAGAGGCCGCACCGTTCCTGCGATGGCGCGTTCGATGGTGCGGATCCGGCCGAGCAGATCCTCGGCCGAGCCGTAGTCGACGGACTTGCCGTCATAGCTGACGCGCGTGGTGCCGCTGGCAAAGGCGCGGCGCAGCGCGGACAACTCGCTTTCCGTCCAATCTGCCATCAGAACCATCCTTCACGCCGCCCGAGCCAATCCGATCGCCGCTTGGTCTGCGGCGCGGGCCTTTGCCTGTTGATCTGCCCTGCCGGGTCGGCGGGCGCATTCGTGACCCCGAGCTGATCCTCGAGGTCTTGCCATTTCTCGGCGGTCCAGCGATCCGCACCTGCGATCCAGGCGGCCGCGCGGGCATAGACCCGGCAATCCAGCGCCTCGTTCCGCTCGCGCAGCTTCTGCCATTCGAGCCGCGCGAAGCCGCGCTTGGTGCGCACCGTCACCAGCTGCTCGGCCACGAACTGCTTCAGCCATTCGTTCTCGACCCAGTGCGGCAGATGCACGGACCCGGGCGGGAACGCAGCCCCCTCGGCCATGTCCTCATCGGTCGGCCGTTCCAGCCGCAGGAAGCGATAGGTCTCGGCCTTGAAGGTCGACACCGCGACGGTCCAGAGCCGGGCGCCGCGCCGCAGCCGCTTGCCGGCGTCGGTCGCATCGACAAACGTCGGCCCCGACACCGGGCTCGATCGGTTGAACCCCTCGACGCCCTTCACCGGCGCCACCTGCGCGAACCCTTGAGCCCGCGCCCAGGAATAGACCGCCGGGGCCTCGTAGCCGGTGTCGACGGCGAGCCGCGCGATGCGCAGATGCGCGCCGCGCTCGTGTGGCCAGGACCGGTCCAACTGCGCCGTCAGGTCGCCCCAAGCCTCATGCCGGTCGGGGCCGCCCTCGATCACGACGTGATCGACCAGCCAGCTTTCCAGCCCGCGGCCCCAGGCCCAGATGTCGACCTCGATCCGGTCCTTCTGAACGTCGGCGCCGGCGGTCAGGAACAGCCCGCCCGCAGGCACGCTGCCCGCTTTCCAGCGTTCGCGCCGGTCATAGAGCCGCTGCCAGTCCGGTGCCTCGCCGGTCTCGACCCAGGTCTCGCCAAGGACCGTGTTGCGGAACGCCTTGATCGCCTCGTCCGACCCCTGGGCCGCCTCCCAGTTCCGTGCGATCCGCGCCCAACTCAGCCAGCCCACCGGCGAATAGAGAGCCGACAGGTGAAAGCCGATGGTGGTCGGATCGGCGGCAACGGCGGTCGCCCGCCATTCGCCCGCCTCCAGCATCGCTGTCTTGTGGTGCTCGGCGATGGCGCCGTCGCAGCCCTCGCAGTGATAGGCGGCCGTCTCCGGCCGACCCTTGTCCCAGCGCAGCCGTTCGAACTTGAGCCATTGCCGATGGCCGCAATGCGGACACGGCATGAAGAACCGGCGCTGATCTGAAGCTTCATATTCCCGCTCGATGCGCGAGAGCCCCCGGATCGTCGGCGTCGAAACCAGGAACACCTTGCGCCGGTGGGCGAAGGTCAGCGACCGCGCCTCGGCTAGCGTGACGGGATCGCCTTCCTCGTCGGCCGACCCCGGATAGGCATCGACCTCGTCGAGGAAGATGTAGCGCGCCGGCGTCGATCGCAGACCGACGGCCGAGTTCGCCCCGGTCATGATCAGGATGCCGCCCGCAAATTCCTTGGACAGCATGGTGTTGCCGGCGTCGCGCGAGCGGGCGGGCTTCACGCGCATCCGCAGTTCCGCGCTCTCGTCGATCAGCGGGTCGATCCGCTGGCGCGAGTTGCGTTTCGCCAGTTCCACGGTCGGCTGGACCGCAAGCATCGGCCCCGGCGCCTGGTGGATCGTGAAACCGATCCAGTTGTTACCGGCCTCGGTCGCCCCGACCTGCGCGGCCTTCATGAAGACGATGCGCTGCACTGGTGCTCCCGGCGAGAGCGCATCCATGATGTCGCGCATGTAGGGCGTACGCGCGGTGCGGTACCGGCCGGGCTCGGCCGACGCGCGGCCCGAGAGCATCCGGTGCCGGTCCGCCCATTGCGAGACGGTCAGGTCCGGATCGGGCCGCATGCCCGCGCCCCAGGCGCGCAGGAGGTCGGCGACGCCGTCGAAGGCGGTCAGATCATCGGACAGCTCATCGTCTCGCTCAGCGGAATTCCGGCCGGACCTCGGCGAGTTCGTCGAGGTGGGCGCGTACATGGGTCTCCAGAGCCTTCTGCATCTCGGCCGCCTCCACTCCGAGCTCCGCCGCCATCAGCGCCGCGGCGCGAGACGGCCAATTGACCCAGGAATCCCGCTCCTCGCGTGCGAGCCGGAACACGAGCGCGGTCGCGCGCGCATGATCGATGAGTTCGCCCTTCATCTTCTGAAGCCGGAGGCGGCGCTCCTGCGCTTTCAGCACCTCGTTCGCGGTCTTGGCTTGCAGGAAGGTCGTGCCCCCGCCCGTCGCGGGCGAACTCAGGCCGCTTTCCCGGAGTGTTTCGCCGACGGCTGAGAGGGCCACGTCGGGCACCGGCTTCAGCTTCGGCGCGGGCGGCTTCCTCGTCTTGGACGGATCGGTCGTCTCCGCGCGTCGGGCGTCGCTGGCATCGGCATCGATGCTGCCGTCGGAATAGAGGACGAGCCGCTCGGCCGCCTTCGCCTTCTGGATCGCGCCCCGTGAGAGGCCCACACGGGCGGCGTACTGACGTTCGCTCAGCCCCTGCATATCGACCCGAAAATCCTAATGAAATGATGCACTTATCGACTTGATAAGCGCTGCGATCAGAGCCTGTATGGCGTCACCGACAAGGACGGAGACAGCCATGACCAAGACCCCGATCAAGCCGCAAGCGATCGACGCCTTCGTCGCCAGGAAGGCCGAAATCGACGCGATGCTGGAGCGCATCCAGGCGCTGAGCGACGACCATTTCGACACCAACCCCGACGAGATCAATTGGGGCCATGTCGGAACGCTCACCCACTACGCCGAACTCCTGAAGCGCATCACCGATGCCGCCTTCAAGGAGGGCGAACACGCCGAGTGATTTCCGGCATCGCCTGAACTCCGGCCGCGCCGCCCGCGCGGCTTGGGGTCGTAGATGGGCCGCAATGGTGCGACCCGAGATGGAGACGACCCCATGACCAAGCTTTCCGACACGCAAGCAATGATCCTCAGCGCCGCCGCACAGCGCGACGGCCATAATGCCTTGCCTCTTCCGCCAAACCTGCGCGGCGGAGCTGCCGCCAAGGTGGTGGAGACGATGATCGCCAAGGGCCTCATCGAAGAGGTCGACGCCAACCTGCGCGGAAACGAGCCTGTCTGGCGCGAAACCGGCGACGGGCATGGCACCACACTGGTCGCGACCCGAACCGGGCTCGCCGCCATCGGCATCGAGCCGGAGGACGCGAACACCGCGCCTGCGGGCGCGACGGACGCGCAGACCGAAGGGCCCACGCCGGACACCCCCACCGAGCCCGACCCCGCGCGCAAGGCGCGCACGCCGCGCGAGGGCACCAAGCAGGCCAAGCTGATCGAAATGCTCCGAACGGAGGGCGGCGCGACCATCGAGGAGATCATGGTTGCGACCGGCTGGCAGTCGCACACGGTGCGCGGCGCCATCGCCGGGGCGCTCAAGAAGAAGCTGGGCCTCGAGGTCTCCTCGGAGAAGGTCGAAGGGCGCGGACGGGTCTACAAGTTGCCAGTAGCCTGAAACCGGAGGAGCCGACCACATCATGACCGCCGCCCCGAGTGGGCGGCGGTTTTATCTCCAAGTCCGGCGAACACGTATCTCCTCGAACACCCGCCTGAGCGCATAGCTGCGAGCGATCGACACAACCGTGAAGATCGCGCCCATCATCATGTTCTGTGCCAGCGTCGCATGCAGTCCGAAGAGCGGGAAGACCGCCATCTGGGTCACGACGGCGATGCCATAGCCGACGGCGACATTGGTCAGCGCTTCGACCAGCGACATCCGCCGTGTCTGCTTCATGCGGCGTCCTCGGTCACAGCGGACCCGAGCCGCGCTTCCTTGATGTGCGCGAAGGTCTTGTTCTCGCCATCGAGAACGGCGGTGCGTCCCGTGTCGGCCTGCCAACGTTCCACGGCGACATCGACATAGGCGGGGCTGATCTCCATCGCGAAGACGCGACGGCCATTGGCTTCACCCGCCATGATCTGTGAGCCCGAACCGCAAAACGGCTCGTAGCAGAGCCCGCCGCGCGCCACATGCTGGCGCATCGGGATCCCGAACGCGTCGAGCGGCTTCGGCGTCGGATGGTCGGGCCGGTCATCCCTGGCGAAGCTGGGCAGCGGCCAAGTGGACGCCAGCGTTTCCTCGGCGACCTTCGGCGGGCGGTTCGGGCGGCGCCAGCCCATGAAGCACGGCTCGTGCTTCCAGAGGTAATGCGACCGGGTCAGAACCGCGCGATCCTTCACCCAGATGATCTGCTGATGGACGAAAGCGCCGGCCTTCTCCCAGCATGCCTCCAGCATCGCCTGGCGGCGGGAGGCGTGCCAGCAATACCAGGCGGCGTCTTCTGTGATCGCTTCGGCGACGGCCGCCGCGATGAAGTTGTCGTAGAGCTCGGCGCCCTGCGAACTGTCGTCCCAAGTCACGCCGTAGGATGGCGACCAATCCTTGTTCTGCGTCGGATGATTGGTGCCGTCATAATCCACCAGGTACGGCGGATCGGTCGCAAACAGGATCGCCCGCTCGCCGTTCATCAGGCGGCGCACATCCGCATGGCTAGTGCTGTCACCGCAGAGAAGCCGGTGATCGCCGAGGATCCAGAGATCGCCGGTGCGCGAGGCCGGGTTGCGCGGTGGTTCGGGGATGGTGACGGGCGGAACACCGGAGCCGCCACCTTCCTCGCCTTCGCCCTCCGGCACGAATGCCAGCAGCTTGTCCAACTCGCCGTCGGAGAAACCGACCAGCGACAAATCGAAATCCTCGGCCAGCAGGTCGTTCAGTTCCGCCGACAGCAGCGCCTCATTCCATGTTCCAAGTTCAGTCAGTTTATTGTCAGCGATGCGATAGGCCCGCCGCTGCGCCTCCGTCAGATGGCCCAGCACGATCACCGGCGCTTCGCTCAGCCCGAGCTGCGTCGCGGCCAGGACGCGCCCGTGCCCGGCAATCAGTTCTCCATCCTCGGCCACAAGACAGGGCACGGTCCAGCCGAACTCCGCCATGCTGGCGGCGATCTTCGCGACCTGATCCGCGCCATGTGCCTTCGCGTTCTTCGCGTAGGGCTGGAGCTTTGCCAGCGGCCACATCTCGATCGCGTCCGGGGCGAAGCTCAGCGTCATGGCGGACATGGTTCCTTGGTAGGGTGGATACTCGGTGGCTTCTGGACACTGGATGCCGCGCTGGACTCCATGCGGGGTCCAGCGGCCAACAGCGTGTCCGGCAGAAAGGTTTGTGTTTATTGATGCTTGCGCAGCATGCAGGTGGATCCGGCTTCCGGGTGGCTTCCCAAAAATCCGGCTCTGCCGCTGGCGATGTGCCGCGCTTCGCCCGCCAGCATACGAATTTCGCCAGGAAGGACCCGCGATATCAAACGCTTAGGCTATTTGGGCGTAGATAGGTGTCGAATTGGAGCGTCCGCGCGCGCCCCTCCCGAGGATAGCCAGAAACCTAGCCCGATCCGCCGTTTATGTCCGTTCGAAAACTGTCCGGCGGACACTTTCCGCGCCATTGCTCACCGCTGCGCCGCGCCAGCCAGCTCGATTACTTTGCGCTTCGAATAGCTGCGGTTGAGCCGCCGACCGTTAAGCCGGAATGCGATGACGCACAGCGCATAGAGCCAGCGCTCGTGGGCGGCCGACCGTTGCAGCCCGACCGTCCAGCAGATCGTTTTCCAACGCTCGCCGTGTGCACGCAGCCAGACGATCTTGCCGCCGATCGGATCGAGCCCCACCGTCCAACTGAGCGTCTCCTCCATCCGGCTGATGGCCGCAGGCGACGGCAGCAAGCGCATCGGCTTTGGTTCCTGTCCGACCTTGTCGGCGAAGGTATGGATGACCTCAGGCCAGGTGCTGAAATACCCCTGCCGCCGGGGTGCGGGCAGACGCTTGAGAACCGACGCCGCTTCCGCCAGACGTTCCTCGACGAGGCTCGGTGTCCACTCGGTCATCGGCGCGACTCCTTCGCCTGATCGCGATCGCCATAGAGCTTCTCGCCGAGTTGCCGGATCAGTTCGCGTTCGGGCCAGGTCAGACGGTCGTCATCGAGAGAGACCGCGAGGACACGCTGCTCGCGCCAACCATCGCGCTTTACCTCATCTGGTCTGCGGCGCTGGCCGCCATAACCTCGTGGCGCCCACTTCACAGCACACCTCCCCGGGTCTCCATCGCCCAGAGCAGGATCGCGATCGCGTCGGCCTCGTTGTCGTCGGCGGGCCGGAACCCGCGCTGGCGCACCGCAGCGAGCACTGCCTCCTTGCCGGCGTTGCCCTTGCCGGTGGCGAACCGCTTGATCGTGCCGACCGGCACGCCCTGATAGGCGACGCCCTCGCGCTCGCACCACGCGGTCAATGTCGCCAGGAAACCGCCGTAGATGTGGGCCGCATCGGTACCGATGTGGCGGCGGACCTCCTCGAAATAGATCGCGGCCAGTCCGCCGCCGTCGTCGGCCAGCTGTTCGAGCCAGTGCTGGAACCGCAAGTAGCGCATGCCGCCGCCGTCGTAGCGCCCGCTTCGAAAGGTCACTGTGCCGCTGTGAACGATCCCGCCGATGAGGCTTGCCCAGCCGGTGGTGGTGCCGAGATCGAGGGCGAGGATGGTGCTGCCCGCAGATCCAGAGGCGATGGGTGCAGGTGGGCAGTCGGCTAGAGGGACGGGTGATGGATGCATGCTCATGCGGGTCGATCCTGTTGGCGTGTTGTCGGGGATGAGAGGTCCGGCACGCCATGCGCGCGCAAAGCCCCTGGGGGTGGGCGAGGGAGAACCCGCCTGCGGCGTTCTCCCCCACCCCCGAAGGGGGTGGCTTTCACCCCCACAACTTCGGGAGGCGAGCAAAGCGTTGTGAATGATGGGGAAATTCAAGTTGTGGAGGTTCGTGCTGACCGATCTTTTCCCAACTTGAATCTGCGCAACCCGTCGTGGTCGTGCGAGCCGGAGCAAAGATAGTTGTGGACCCCCGTCCCAACTTGCTGGCGCGCAGCACGGCGAAATCGAACCGGGTGCAGCGAAGGTAGTTGGGGCGGTCTTTCCCAACTTCCCCAACTTGAACCTGCGCAATCCTGCGGAGCGTGCGGATCGATGCCGGGCGATCATTCAACGCCCTCCGGATAGACCCAAACCTGGGCGTTCTCGACCGGCAACGCGGCTCCGCTCTGGGGGCATTTGTACGTGCTGGGCAGGACGGGGATTCGCTCCGGGATGACCTCGCCTGTCTCGGGATCGGCCGTCTCTTCTCCGGTCGGGAAGGTCATTGCCTCGACGCAGAGATAGCCAAACTTCGAACGCGAGGTCGGCAGGCCGAACGGTGCGCCATCGCGGACGAACTTGATGAAGCCCTTGGTGGCCAGCACGCTGATCCGCTCGCGGATCGTGTCCTTGCCGCCAAGCCCGGCCTGGTTCTCGAAGCTCTCGGCGAACTGCAGCGCCGTGTAGAGCCGCCCGGTTTCGGCCTCATCGAAGAGCAGTTGCAGGATGACGTCGTGCTTGCGCACGCGCTCGGCGTCGAGCTTCTCGCCGAATTCTCGGCGCACGATCCGCTCGCCGGAGCGATCGATCACGACCCAACGCCCATCGGCCTTGTCGATGACCATCGGCTCGATGCCAGGGCCGTTGCGCAGCTCGAAATGCAGCATCCGCTCGGGCCGGTCCTCATCGGGCCGGTACATGATGATGCCGGAGCTGTAGAAGCTGCGGAGCGAACCGGCGCCCGAGAGCGCCATGAACGGGTCCTCGACCAGCTGCTTCTTGGTGATCTTGCGGGTGTGGTGGCAGAGGATCAGGCCGGCATCTGGGGCGACAGCGTCCCGCAGGGCCTCGACCCGTTCCTGCAGGAAGAAGAGCATCGCCGTGTTGTCGTTCTCGCCACCTCCGTCAGGACCGCCATCGAATAGGTTGCGGATCGGATCGATGCAGAGAATGTCGGGAGCGCCGTGTCCGTAATGGGCACGGACGGCAGCGACGGCAAGTGCGACGCCGCCGGCGTCGAGCAGCATGCGGACCTTGGGCGTGGCGACGAGATTGTCGCGCGCCGCAACCAGGAGCGCGGGATCGAGGCGGATGCTCTGCAGGCGTTCGCGCAGGTAGTGGTATTGGATCTCGGCCTGCAGATAGAAGATGCGCAGCGGCCGGCTCGGCGCGAAGCCGAGGAACGGCACGCCCGCCGCCATGTGAACCAGCAGGCTGATCAGAAAGTCGCTCTTGCCGACCTTGGGGGCCCCGCCGAGAACCAGCATGCCGCCCGGCGTCAGCACACGCGGTGCGATGATGTCGTCCGGCATCGGACTGGTGTCGTCGAGGAGGGCGCCGAGCGTGAACGCCGGCAATGCCGACATGGGCGGGGCTTCGATGCGTTCGAGCGCCGGCCCGTGGCGTTCCTCGTGCAGCCGCCAGAGGCGCTGCGCTTCCGAAGCGAGTCGCTCCAGCGGCCAACTCGGGCGCAGCTGGGCGGCGTTGTACTGGCAGATCGCCTCCCACGCCTCGTCCCGGCTCGTGCGCCCTTCATGGGCCATCCGCACATAGTGGCCGATGGCGGCACTCGCCCCCTGGAAGCGCGTCCAGTCGTCTTCGCCGCCTTCGCGGACCGGGGTGGTCAGGATCTCCGTGATCGAGGGTTTGTCGGTCGGCGGTCCGGGCTCGGATCCGACCCCGGCCAGCGGCGGCATGGCGTCGACCAGTTCGGCGAAATCGCGCAGGTGAACCTCGACCCGCGGGCTGTGGCGGCGGATCGTGACCAGCCGCTTGAAGCCGCCCTTGTGATAGACCGAGCCGGCCAACCGGATCGGCTGGTGCGCCGAACGGAAGTGCGTGTCGCCGCCGACCTTCACGGCGATGTCGCCGCGCAGCCGACAGAGAAGCGCGATGTCCTCGCCCTCGGCCGGCTCGCTCAAGCGCCACCAGACATGCAGCTTGTCGAGACCGTCCGACGTGCGGCCGCCGCTTTCGACGAGCAGGGTCGGCTCGCCCAGATGCCGGATGAGATGATCGAGCTTGGCTGCGATGTCGCCCGCGTCGAGGTCCACCAGCACCGTCTGCATCTGCCGGACGTCTGCGGCTTTCGCCTTGCCGGTTTCGGTGACCGTTCCCGGCACCACGTAGAAGGCAGCGCCACCGCGCGCCGCCCAGCCGGCGAAGGCGACGGCTTTCTCCAGAAGGTTGTCGCCGATTTCGATCCAGGCGTTGTGGGGGCGATCGCCGCCGTGCTCTGCACGGCCATCTTCAGATTTCTTTGGGCCCTGGCCCTTGTCGACGAAACCGCGCAGCGGCACCCAGCCATCGCAATAGCCGAAGACGACATCGAGAAAGACGGCGATCTGCTCGGGATCCGGCTCGACGTCGAAGGGATCGGCCTGCGGCGCGGCGTCGTTGAAATCCCGCCACGCATCGAGCGAGACGACCTTGTCCTGACTCATGCCGACAGCGCCCAGCAGCGATCCGCCCACGGGCACATCCGGCACTCGTGAAAATCGCGGGCAGCGGCGATGCGCGGCAGCAGCTCTCCGGCGTCGGTTGCCTGCAGGATCCGCACACCACGATCGCTCATCCGTTGAGCGAAGCCTGGGTTGAACGGCACGAGCTCATGGTGGAGTTCGGCGGTGTCCTTGTTGATGGCGGTGAACAGCGCCGGATTGTCGGAGATGCCAGGAACCTGAGCTTCCATGTAGGCCTGGTAGAGGGCGATCTGCGCCGCGTAGACCGGCTTCGCCACGACGACGCCTTTGGCCACGGTCTCGCGCCAGTTCTTCGCGTTCATCGTCTTGCATTCCCAAAGCGCGGGAACGCCGATGCCTAGCGGCTCGGGTCCGGCGGCGATGATCCCGTCGACATGCCCGCGGATCCGCCCACCAGCCACCGAGAAGCCGAATTGCTCTCCGTCCAGGCGGTTGCTTTTGCGGGTGTAGAGATCGAACCCGGCCGCCCGGAGCCACCGGACGGCGAGATCTTCGAGCGCGTGTCCGATCTCGAATATCCGCAGCGTCTGGCCGGAGAACTCCTGGTCAACATCCTTCGGCGCGCCCGCGAACTCGAACTGGAGTGCGCGTTCGCAAGGAGCCCCGAGGCGGGAGCCGCCGAGATAGGTCCGTGACGGTGTCGCGGCGCGTGCGGCTTTGATCGCCGTGTCGATGACCGCGTTGATGCGCTCAGTGCAGGTGGGGCGATGGTTGTAGTCGAGCATCAGAACGGCACCTCCGCCTCGGTGCTTTCCGCCGTGGCGTGCATAGCGTCCTGGAAGCCGCCGACCGCGACTTCGATGAGCGTCAGCACCTGTGCCTCGGAGAGATCGGATAGCTGTGCCTGCCAGCCGATCTCCTCCATGATTTCGGCGACCGGCTTCATGGCGGTGCGGATCGCCGCCTTCTCCTGTTCGGTGAGATCAACCATGGCCCAGCGCTCCCGCGCCAAGTGCGCCCAGAAGCCTTGGCAGGCCATCGAGCAGAACCAGACCGACGGGCGCGGCTGCTTCGACCGCACCGGGTCGAACCAGCCAAAGCCACGGGTGGGTCGTCGGCAGACAGCACAGAGCGTTCCACGCGGATGCCAGAGCCGCCGCCGGTCCTCGGCCGTGATGGGGGTGAGAGATGCCATGGGTCATGCCGCCCTCCCGATGTTTGCCTCGGGCGCGGCTTCGGCAGCTCCGAAGACGAGGGAGCGGATGCCGTCGCGGTTGAACCGGAAGGCGAGCAGCGCCGAGGCCTGGTAACGGGTGAGCCCGAAGTCCTGCCGGCACTCGGGCGGCAGGAAGGCGAGCTGCCGGTCGGTCGGCGGCTGGTTCAGCCAGCGGCGCGTCTTGTGCGCGCTCTCGTCGCTCTCATGCTCGTTGAGCCAGTCGTCAGCTGCCGCGAGGCAGACAGTGCGTTCGCCCATCGCCAGCAGATGCGGCCGCTGCTTCTGCAGGCCCCCGATGCCGTACCAGCGGCCGTTCAGGAAGAAGACGCCGCCCCAGGCATTGAAGCCGCTTGCGATGAGCGCGGCATCGTCGCCGAAGAGATCGCACCAGCGGAAGCTCGACCGCTTCAGGAGATCGATCTCCGACATCACGAAGTCGCCGAGCGGCGTGACCTCGCCCACATCCTCCCGTTCCCAGAGGTGACCGCACAGCGGGCATTCGGTGGTGGCGAGCGGCACGACGGCGCCGCAGTCCGGGCAATCCTTGGTCGGCGCCTCGCCGGTCGGCTCGCGGCCGTTCAGATCGACGTCCTGTTCCAGCGATCCGTGCAGCAGGGTCGAGGTGCCGAAATCGAGCACGATGCAGTCGGTCTTGACGACGCCCGGATGCTCCTCGGGCGAGACCGTGCGCAGGCCCCGGCCGACCATCTGGATCATGGTCGATTTGTAGGAGCTTGGCCGCAGCAGCACGACGCAGCTCGTCGGCGGGTGATCCCAACCCTCGGTCAGGACCGCGACATTGACGACGACCCGCAGGTCGCCGGCGGCATAAGCCGCGAGCGTCGCCTTGCGCTCGGTGTCGGTCATGTCGCCGTAGATCAGCCCCGCTGCGACGCCCGCCGCGTTGAAGGCGGCGGTCACGTTGCGTGCGTGATCGACCGTCGAACAGAACACCACCGTCTGGCGCTCGCCCGCCTTTTCGCGCCAATGGCGCACGACAGCTTCCGTGACCGGCGAGCGGTTCATGATCGCATCGACCTCGGCCATGTCGAAATCGTCGGCCGTGCGCCGCACCTTGGTGAGTTGGTCCTGGACGCCGACATCGATCACGAAGGTGCGGGGCGGCACGAGATGGCCAGAGGCGATGAGCTCCCCGATCCGGATCTGGTCGGCGACGTTCGAGAACACCGGGCGCAGGCCGCGCTTGTCGCCCCGGTTGGGCGTTGCCGTGACGCCGTAGATCCGGCACATGGGATTGCGCCGGAGCGCCGTGTCGATGATGCGCCGATAGCTGTCGGCGGCCGCGTGATGCGCCTCGTCGATCACCAGGAGGTCGAGTGCTGGCAGCTGGTCGAGATTGCCGGAGCGCGCCAGCGTGGGCACCATCGCGAAGGTGACCTGGCCGTTCCAGGATTTCTCCTTGGCGTCGACGACCGAAGTCGTGATCCGCGGGTTCACCCGGCCGAACTTGCTGCGGTTCTGAGCAGTCAACTCGTCGCGGTGGGCGAGCACGCAGGCCTTGGCACTAGTGCTCTTCGGGGTCTCGCCGACCATGCGCCCGACGACGCCCGAGAGCATGATCGTTTTGCCTGCCCCGGTCGGAGCGACACCGAGGGTGTTTCCATGTTCGCCGAGCGCGCGGACGCTACGCTCGACGAACTGTTTCTGGCGGGGGCGCAACAGCATGGCGTGCCCCTCACTGCGCCCAGGACGGGCGCACGCCCGTCATCGGCTTGGAAGATTGGGGCATCGAGGACTGGGAAGGCTGCGGCTGCGGCGGCGCGATTGTGCCGGCCGCACCCATGATGGCGGCATACTCCCTGTGATCCGGCGTCACCGCCGTGCGGATCTCGTTCTTCTCCTCGCCATTGGTGTCCGTGCCGACATCGATCTTTGCAACGAACTCGAGCCCCTCGAGATCGGCAAAGCCGCCGATACGGCGGGCGGCCTGCGCCTGAGCGGAGTTGTCCTTGTCGGAGATGCCGCGCGCCGAGTTCAGCATGCCGCGCACGAGGCTGCGGCCCATGTTCGCCCAGTCCGGACCCTTGGGGCTGTAGAGCCCGATCAGGGTGAAGATCTTGCGCCGGGCGTAGGGTCCTTCGAGCACCGTGAACTCGCCCGAGAGGTAGACCGACCCGGTCGTCCCGCGCGTGGCGTAACCGCCGGTCCAGCCCTGAGCCGGATCGTCGAAACCGCCCGGGCGGATGGTCAGGCGCACCTTGGCCAGCGTGCCTTTCGGGATGATGTTGGCGTTCTGCTTGGCGTCGTTGAAGTCGTTCCAGGATCCAGACATGACTGTGGTCTCCTCGTTCAGGCGTTTTCGGGATGGGTGGGGATGTCGGCGGCCGCTTCGGGCGTCGGCGAGACGCCGGTCGGGGGCGGACTCGGGCGGCCGAATGCCAATCGCTCGGATGCAGGTCGCACGGGACCGCGGATCTTCGCCATCAGGCGTCCGAGATGTGGCTCCTCGATCAGATCAAGACGGCCGGAGCGGTCCTTCGCAGGGAAGCTCCAGGCGTTGATCGTGTGGCAGACGAAGGCGCGGTATGGCGTGCCGGCGGCGTCCTTGATCTCGGCCATCGTCAGCACTTCATCGACGATGCCCGGCAGCTCCAGCCCGGTCTTCGAGCCGTCGATCTGGACGGAGAAGATGCGCCGGTTGAAGTCGTCGAGCTTCTCGTCGAGGATTCCGACGAACCAGACGTTCTTCGCCCGTGTGTGCTGCAAATGCGTGAGCCACGCGATCATCTCGCGGCCGTGCAGGCCGTAGGCGCCGCGAATGTCGGGCTTGCCAGTCTTGTCGGAAAACGCCTCTGGCTGGCCTTTGCTCCACTGGAAACAGAGCCTGCCAGCGACGGTGATCGAGTCGATGAAGATCGTCTGGTAGCGGTCGAGCGCGGCTGGATCGCCGAAGCGCTCGCACACTGCAGCGTAATGGGCGCTGCTATAGACTTGGTCGTCCCGCAACGCCGGATTGGGGCCGCCGATGAAGACCGCGAAGTCGCGGCATTCGGCCCAGGTGCGTGGCCGGACGCTGTCACCAGTCCATCCCTCGATGGCGAGATCGCCCGCTTCGAGATCGATGAAGAGCGTGGTGGCGGCGTCGAGCGTCCAGAGCAGGCTGGTCTTGCCGATCCCGGACTTGCCGAAGATCGTGCCCTTGATGCCGCGTTGCTCGGCGAGCCGCTGATCGGCCGAGATGATCGGGAGGGCCATCACTTGCCTCCCTTCGCCGCGATCACGGCGTCGATCGCGATGTCCACTCCCAACGCGCCGGATTTGCGGGCATCGTCATGAAGGGTGCGCACCGCGTCGATCTCGCGGTAGAGCGCCGATGCCCGCGCGTTCAGCCCGATGAGGGCGAACGCAAGGTCGTCGATCGAAGCCGTCCCGACTGGCTTGACGGTCTCGTCGCGACGGCCGCCAAGGGCCGGCACCCGGATGGTCTCGGGCAGCTTGTCCAACCCGAAATGCTGCTCGCGAAGCACCGCAAGTTTCTTCGGGATGCTCATGACGTCACCTCGGTGTTCAGGGAAAGGCGGAAGCTGGGCTTGCCGGTTCGGACGGTGCGCGCGTCCTCGAAGGCGGAGCGGATGTGGCTCGGCCAGGCCGCGAACTTGCGTTCGGGCACCTTGATCGCGACATCGACGTATTCGCCGGGGTCGTCGCCCTCGGCCCGGATGCGCTCGACGAGAGCGGCGAGCTTGTCCTGGTCCCAGTCGACGCGCTTCGGCAGATCGGCGATGACGGTGACCGCGCCGTCGTCGAAGCGGATCGTGCCGGTGTCCTTGCCGGCTGCCTGGCGCGCCGAATGGGAGCGGTCGGCGTACTTGAGGGCGACGGCGCCATCGAGCCAGTCGCTGGCCATCTTGGCGCGGCGAAGGGCTTCGGCGGCCGCGTCCTGCAGGAGAGCGAGCTGTTCGGCGGTCAGAGCGGCGATGTCGCCGACGGCCATGCGCCGGAGCTCATCGAGGGAGATGCGGTTGGAGATCGTCATGACCGCCCCCTCACGCCGCAGGCTTTGCGGGGGTGTCGGCGGTGCTCGCGCGGATCTGCTCGCGCTCGAACTCTTCGACGTCTTCGAGGCGGTACACGACCCGACCGCCGAGTTTGACGAAGCTCGGGCCTTCGCCCGTCCAGCGCCACCGCTCAAGCGTGCGGTGGCTGATGTTCCAGCGCGCAGCCAGGTCGATCTGGTTGAGGTGTTTCGTAGCCATCTGTGTCTCCTTGGGTTTTTGTCGAAAACCTGCGGAGACGATGGCGTGCGGGCAGAGAGAAAACCGACCCGGTCAGAGGGAGAAAAACAGAGAGAAAAACGTCAGGGTTCGAAGCCCCAGAGCCCGTTATCGGATTTCAGATGCGGTTCGAGTTCCGCCCAGCGCTGCGCGCCGAAAGCCTGGCGCAGGGTCTTCGCGCTGGACTGGGCGTGATCAAGGAGTTCGCGGGCGCCGAAGCGTTTCTTGTCCTTGAAGCCTTGGACGAGCTTGCGAGCAATGGCGATGTGAATGTCCGACTTAAAGCTGATCGTCACGTTCCCGTTGATGACCAGCTGCTGTCCGCTCGGCGAAAGGTGGACCCTCTCATGAACGTCGGCAGGCGGCGCGCCTTCTACGAGCGCAGTGAGAATGGCAGGGTTGATCGCCAAGCCCGCGCTGAACTCGATCACGTCGCGGACCGGCACGATGACGTGGCCGGGCAAGGTCGACTCGGGTAGCTTCGACGCAGGTGTGCTGGTCAGCAGAATCCGGATCTGCGTCGTGGGACGCCGTCGGGCAGCTTCGGCGACTTGTCCCCAGACCATTTGATCCGACAGTCTGCGCACGAACCAGATCGGCACGCGTTGTCGACGACGGCCGAGTCTCGCGTCACCGATCTCCCACAAGATCTCCGGCGCAAGCTCCGTGGCGCCGCTACGCGATGTGACGTCGATTTGCACCAGCAAAGACGCAAGCAGAACGGGATGGTTGACTCGGAAGAGCGTCAGGCGCGCTTTCGGAACATCGATCCAACCTGCCGACGGGCTGAAGTACCCGTATCCATTTCGATCGGCAGACCAGGTCAGCGAGATGGGTTCGTCATCGTGATCGACGAGTGAAGCCGCTGCCGCGACGTGCCCGTCAGGCAGGAGCAGATTTGCTGCCAGCAGTTCCGCCGAACTTTTGGTGTGGTAATCGGAGAGCACGGTTCCGGCGATCTTCCCGGCCGCGCTCTCCAATATCGTCAGAAGCAGTTCGATCGCCTTCCGATCAATCGACGACGGCACTGTCAGCCCCGGAAAGAATGCCCCAGCGGCGGAGGTATTTCTCGCCGATCAGCTGCTCCTCCTCGGTCTGGTCCTTGAGGTTGCAGCCATGCGGCATGGTGATCGTCAGCGGCAGCGTCCGTCCCCGCTTGGCATCGCCCTTGGGGTGGAACTTGATGGTGAGCTTCGCCTGCGTAGCGATCCATCCGCCAGCAAGCGGATCGTTGGCGCCGAACCGCTCCGCCGACATGCTCCAAATGGTGCGGTCGGCTTTTCGCAGGCATTCGAGCGTGACGCGTTCGGCGACATTGTCGATGGGCATCAGGCGCAGCTGCTTGACCTCGACGGAATCGATCCCGTCCTCCGGCTCCGTCGGGAAGTCGAAGGGGTGAAGCAGGACGGCGAGATCGTAATTGCGGAACGGCACCTTTTCGCTCTGGAACTCGATTCCGAGCAGGTCCCGCGCCATGAAGCGCACCATCTCCTCGCGGCTCTCGCGGTCATTGGCCACAACCTCGATGACGCCGGTCGCCGGTTCATAGGTCATCGCCGCCTCGAACACGGGGCGGCGGGCACGGCGGACGAGTGTGCCGCCATCATCGAAAGCGAGAAAGTCGTCCAGCAGGCCCTCGCGGTAGATCGCGATCTGCACCAGTTCGCAATCTTCGCCGTCGAAGGTCGGCCGGTAGCGCCCGAAGATGTCGATGTGGATGTTGTTGGAGGCAAACCGCTCGCGCAGTGCCGCCTTGAAGGCATTGAGGGATGCCTCGTCGCGGCGCAGATCAAGGTTCGGCTCACTGATGAAGCCATCCCAACTGCGCCCGCGGCGGCGCTCGTCGGTGTAGCGGACCTCCTCGGCGTGGCGGAACCGGAATGGCTCGTTCAGGAACATCCAGAGGGAGCGGGCGTGGCCATTCGCGAGATCGTCGAGAACCGTGCGGTTGTCGATCACGCTGTAGAGCGCGGTCTGCCCGGCATCGTCGGCGAGGGCGCCGACACGCTCGGCATCATTGACGATGCGGGCGCGGGCTTCATCGTCCATCTCGTCAACGGCGCGAAGCGTGAGGCGAACCACTTCCGGTTCGGGGGCGTCCCAATCGACCGGGCTCGGCAGCTCGATGCCGGTGTGGTGGAAATAGGCCTGCAGCGACGAAGCAGGCATGTTGCGGATGAAGGTCGTCACTGAGGCCATGATCGGTTCTCCTTAGCCCTTGATGGTGCGCGGGTCTTTCCCGTGCGAATCGGACTGGCCGATCCGGCCGTCCCGGTTGTGAATCTTGAATTCCGTCCCGGCGTTACGGCTCATCTCCCTCCCGCGGTCGATCGCCTCCCGCTTGGTGTCGAATTTCCCGCTGGCGCGGTCGGCGCCACCGCGACGGACGTCCCAGCCTCCGCCGGGATTGGGAACGATGTGATGGGTCCCTGACCCTTTGCCTTTAGCCATGACGGTCGCCTGTCTCGTAGAAGCGCTAACGTAGGTTCGTTCTTGCGAACTTCTGCGAAAGATAGGGATTGCAAATATGGCGTGTCAAGGACTAAATGTGACGCGATAACGAACTCGCTGAAACACAGGAGAACACACGTGCCAACACCATTGGGAGAGCGCGTTCGAGAGCTCAGACTAAAGCGAGGTCTGACGCTGGAAGCGCTGGCCGAGCGGGTCGGATCGAGCAAGAGCTACATGTGGGAGATCGAGAACAAGGACGTCGCGCGTCCCTCGGCGGAGAAACTGCAGCAGATTGCCTTGGCATTGGAAACGACCGCCGACTACCTGCTCACCACTGAAGCCATCACTGAGGCCGATGCCGCCGACACGGCATTTTTCCGCAAGTACCAGAAGATGAAACCCAAGGGGAAAGAACGGCTTCGAGAGATGCTAAAGATCCTGGACGACAAAGACGAATGACGGCGAGTGAAAGAAGAGCCCCGAGACGGGCAGCGAACGACCTAACGGTTCTGCTCCGCACCGTGCTGGGCGAAGATCGATTCCCGGTCGATGTCGAGGCACTGGCGCTCGAGGTCTCTCGCAATCAGGAAGACCCGATTACGACGATCAGCGGCGTCGAGATCGATGGTTTCGAGGGAATGCTGCGCGCAGGCCGAAAGAAGCCCAGCTGGCAGATCCTCTATAACACCCAACCGCTCTATCGCGGCCGCGAGCGGTTCACCCTCGCGCACGAATTCGGGCACTACCTGTTGCATCGTCGGCCGCTGACCGCCGACCATTATCGTGGCCGAGAGCTTCCCGACGGATTCGATTTCGAATGCCTTCCGCTGCAAGCCAACAACTGGAAGGACGCCGAAAAGGAACGCGAGGAGGAGGCTGACACGTTTGCCTCCTATCTGTTGATGCCAATCGATGATTATCGGGAACAGGTGAAGCGCGAAGAGATGTCGCGGTCGCTGCTTCATCATGTAACGGATCGATATGGCGTGTCGCTCCTGGCGGCGGTGCGCAAGTGGATCGAATTCAGCGACTTGCCGGTCGCGATGGTCGTGGCGCGAGATGGCTACGCACTCTGGGGCCGGGCAAGCACTGCTGCTTACAACGGTGGCGTCTTCATCCGCTCGGGAATGCCGATCCCGGAGGGATCGATTGCCGCGCAAGGCGCTACATCACAACATGCCGAGTCCGATCGATCTGTTGCGTTGCCGGCTGGCACCTGGACATTCAGCCGCAGCGCTCCGCCGGTTCGCGAGCTGACAATCTTCTCCGAACGCCTTGGTATCTCCGTCTCGCTTCTGCATTTCGAGAAAGACGTAGACGGTGCGGCGTTCGACGATGAGGAGCCATGGGATACTTACGATCAGTTCATCGCTGGCGGCCAATCAAGTTCGATGTAGGGCAGCTGGCGGCGCAACTGAATTACGGATGATAACTGACGACCTACGATCAAGAGCCGAGATTTTCCGAGTGGTATGAAGTCCGTCGCGATGAACTGACCTATTTACCGCGAACACAGGGGTGCAAATGCACATCGTTTTTGGATGGAAGCTCGACGGCCCCTGTCACCCTCTGACAGCAAACGGAACAGCTGCGGCTATTGGGGAACCTGTCGTAGGGCCCAATGGCTTTCTTGGCTTGCTCGAATCTGCCCTCGGGCTAGTTGGCCCCACTACGCCCGCGGCGGTTCGCATCGCCCGTTATCAGGGGCGTTTGCGGCTGCTCGATAATGGCTCGCGCTTCTATTCCCGGTCTTTTGAGCGGGATGCATGGGCGACAGCAAAACAGATCCTTGCTTGGCGCGACGAGCTTTATGCGTCGGGTTGGAAAGGCCAGCAGATCGACAATGCGGGGCCACGCCTGGAAACTATGGCATCCCTCGAAATCGCGGAAGGCCACCCCCTTGGGAAGAGCAGTGGAGAACGGCTTCTCGCCGTCCTAGAGGGTTTGCCGACTGGGCGTTCCGTTCCGATTGAAACGATCGATGTCGTTTCGTCCGAAGAGCGGCTCCCTTGGATGTGGCAGCGCTTGTTAGCCCGTCTCCGCGCCGGTGGGATCATCATCCGTGACATCGCGCCTGCGACGCAAACGGGGGATTGCGATCTTGTCGCCATCCAATGCGCGCTGCGTGGTGACAAATCAGTAAAATTCGTTGGCGATGGAAGTCTCATCATTCTTGATGCCGACGATGAATGGCAGGCCGCCGATGCGGTCGCAGCATGGCTCTCGTCCGGAGACAATCGGGAAACCGTCATAGTCCGCGGCGCCGGGTGCCCGGCATTTGATGCCGCTTGCCGCAGGCTGGGCCTCCCGCGTCCGGGCTGGACCGAAACCTCACCGCAACGCAGCGCACTTCAGGTGCTCCCGCTCGCGCTGGAGATGTTATGGGAACCACTTGAGCCAGCGCGGGTTCTGGAATTTCTAAGCCTGCCACGATCCCCACTTCCTCGATTTGTGGCTCGTCGATTTGCTCACGCCCTGATGGATGAACCGGGCATCGGCGGGGAGCGATGGATCGAGGCATGGCAAGACTGCATGAAGGATTTGGAAGGTTGGCGACGTACCGACGGCCTGGATGCTGCCGCCATCAAGAAAGAGGTCGGGAAGGCCCAGGGCGAGTGGCGGTTCTGGCTCGAACCACAGCGGTTTCGCCGATCCGAAGGCCTTCCCGTTCAATCGATCCAAGACGTATGCCATCGCATTGCCCAATGGGCCGGAGGTGTCGCGCAACGCGACAATGACTACCTCTTCCTGACCGCGGCAGCACATTCCTCGGCACTCAGCGAGTCCATCGCGGCTCTTGGCGCATCTCATATCCCCGCGATCCAACTTGGCCGCATCATCGACGCGGTAACCGCGGAAGGTGTTTCAGCGCCGGCAGCAACCGAAGAGGCCGCCCCCTGGTCCGTTGTCGATGCGCCGGGGCAGGTTTGGGGAACGGCCGATACAGTAGTGTGGTGGGGCTTCTCCGGCGATGTCAGCTCGCCGCCTCGGCAGCCCTGGTCGAGCGCCGAAATTGCGGCGCTGGAAACGGTCGATGCCCATGTCGAGCCGATCGAACATATCGTGCTGCGCGAGGCCGCCGGTTGGCGCCAAGCGCTGCTAGGGGCGCGGTCTCGGGCCATCCTTGCAATGCCTCGCCGCCTTCGGGGAGAAACTGCGACGCCGCACCCGCTGTGGCATGAAATATTTGCGCAACTCGAGTCGCTCCAAGCCGTCACCAAAGCGCGCATTCCGGCCCAGACGATCGCAACCAGCGAAACCGCCCATCTGGGCAATCGCGCCATCAAGCGACAAGGAATTGGCCCCCTCGCTTTACCGACCGCGCGACGCCGATGGGTCGTACCCGCATCGACGATCGCCCGCCGGCCCATTGAGTCGATCACTAGCATAAAAACGATGATCGAGTGCCCGCTCGCTTGGGCGCTAAACTATGGCGCGCACGTGCGTCCAGGCGCCCTCGATGTCTTGCCCGACGATGCCAATCTGATCGGCAGACTCGCCCACGCAGTCGTCGAAAAGCTTTTCGACCAACGAAAGAGCTGGCCTCCGGAGGAAGCTGCGAGCGCGGCTGCAAAAATGTTCGACAGCCTTGCAGTCCAAACGGCCGCGCCTTTGCTGCGCCCCGGCTACGCCGTCGAGTACGAGAGAGCCAAGGCGCGAGTATCCGATTCAATTCGGTTGCTTGTTCAGATGATTGCCGATGCCGGCCTGACCGTTAGAGGGGTCGAAGAAGAAGTCGTTGTCACATTCGCGCCGGGGCAAAACTTCGGCGGCTATCTGGATCTCGTCCTCGAGGATGCAAAGGGCCGATCGGTAGTCCTAGACCTCAAATGGTCGTCACGGGACAAGTACCGTCGCGAAGAGGTTCAGGAAGGCCGGGCCCTTCAGCTCGCCGCCTACACCTGGCTGGAGGAACAGGCCGGGCGCACGTCGCTGGGCGCCGGGTATTTCATGCTGCGCCAACAGAGCCTTCTTTTCACGGACTCCCATCCCTTCTCCGCAGCACACCATGTGCCCGGCTCGGATCTAAAACAGACTTGGGCGACGGTGCGTGCCGCATACGACCACCGCATGCAGCAGCTGGAACACGGCGATATTTTGGTGAGAGGGGTCCCGGCCGGAACCGGCGAAACGGATGTCGATCCGATGCCCCAGGTCGAACCCGGCTGCAGATTTTGCGACTACAGCTCCCTTTGCGGCGCCTCGAACGATGGAGGCGGGCGATGACCGACATGGGGCCGATCTCCGTGGTCAGTGCCGGCGCTGGTACCGGGAAGACGTGGCGACTAAGCACCGAATATGTAAACGCCGCCCAAAGCGGCGTGTCTCCTGCTCGCATCATCGCGACGACCTTCACCATCAAGGCAGCCGCCGAATTGGTGGAGCGGGTCCGCGCTCGCCTTATTCAAGAGGGCTACCCCGAAGCGGCTCAAAGCGCGCTGGCCGGGCTGGTCGGCACCGTGAACAGCGTCTGTGGTCGCTTGGTAAGCGACTTTGCAATTGACGGGGGGCTTTCGCCGGTAGCAGAGGTAATCCCACCGGAGATGGCCAACTCTCTTTTCGGTTTAGCAACCGAGGAAGCGATCCAAAAATTCTCGCCAAAGATTGACCCGATAGCGGAACGGCTGCGGCAGGACGACTGGCGAAAGACCATATTGGAGATCGTCAATCTGGCGCGCGGAAGCGGCTTGGCGCCCACCCAATTTGCCGATTTCGCCTTCAAATCCTGGCAAGGCATCGAACCACTGCTGGCCCCGGTCGCCGCCAACGAAACCCCAGCCGATCTTGACCGTGCCTTGGTCGATGCCATTCGGACTTGTATCTCGCAGATCGACGCCGGCGGCGATGAGACCAAGACAACGAAAGACACTTTGACGACGCTGCGCCAGATCGCGTCTCAGATGTCGAATGGACGTCCCTTGGCATGGGATGCCTGGTCACGGGTTTCGAAGCTCAAGGCCGCGAAGGCATCCGAACCCTTCCTTCAAACGGTTAGGGCGATTGCCGCGCGCCATCCGACACATCCACGACTGCATACGGATCTTCGCGAATTTATCGATCTCGTTTTTTCCTGCGCGGCAGATGCCCTCGATCATTTCTCGGAGTTCAAGAGGGCTCGCGGGCTACTCGACTTTACGGACCAAGAGGCACTCGCTCTTGAGCTTCTTCGACTGCCCGAGGTGCGCGCTCGGATGCGCGAGCGATTCGACCTTTTGATGGTCGACGAATTTCAGGACACCAGCCCCATACAGCTGGCCGTATTTCTGGAGATGGCAAAAGCCGTCAAGCGCTCGCTTTGGGTCGGCGACCAGAAGCAAGCCATCTTTGGTTTCCGGCAGACCGACCCCGCGCTCGTAAACGCAGTGATCGAGAAGATTAGGCCGGCAACCGGCGGCACCGAGGAATCCCTCGATACGTCGCGGCGCTCGCGTCCCAGTCTGGTTCGATTTGCGAACGCCGTTTTCGGTGCAGCATTTCCGCCAAAAGGTGTCCCTGCCGACAAAGTCATCATTCCGAATTTTCATCGTTCTGAACCAGCTGACTTCGGACCTAGCCTGCATCATTGGAAGTTAGAGGGAAAAAACTGGCCGTCCGCACTGCAGGCGCTGGGCGGGCGTATTCAGTCAATGCTGGCATCGCCGGACGCGACACCGGTTATCAACCGCGCGGACGGAGCGAGGCGCCCGTTGAAGCCAAGCGATATAGCCATCCTTTGTCGGCAGAATGAGCGCTGCAAAGCAGTCGCCGATGTCCTCGGCGCCTTAGGCATACCTGCTGCCATGCCGAGAAACGGTCTCCTCGATACTCCGGAAGCGGTTCTGGCCTGCGCGGCATTACGCTACTTGGTTGATCCAGCGGACTCCTTGGCTGTCGCCGAACTTGCTCACTTCAACGAAGGCAATGGCGACTGGCTGAACGTCTGGCTGACGAAAGGCGCCGATGTGCTGAAGGCACAATGCGAGGCAGTCGTCGCTCTCGATGAACAACGTGTCAATCTCGCTCATCTCACACCTGCGGAGGCGCTCGAAACAGCGGTTGCCGCCGCTCGGATCGATCAGCTTGTCCACCGGTGGGACCGCGCAGGCGAGCGCCTCGCGAATTTAGATGCGCTCCGTAAAGTTGCGCTTTTGTATGAGGATTCCTGTCGAGCGACGCGTGGCGCCGCGACCGCCGCAGGCTTGGTCGCTTATCTCGCGAAGGGCTTGGAAAAGGGTGGCGAACGCCCGGCCTTCGAAGGTGACGATGCCGTGCGCGTGCTCACCTATCATCGCGCCAAAGGCCTGGAATGGCCGGTCGTGGTCTTGCTTGACCTCCAAGATGGAGCAAAACGCTCGCCCTTCGGAGCCTACTCCGAATCGCCCGCCGGCGGATTGGATCCCTGGAATCCATTGGCCGGTCGCTGGATCCGATTTTGGCCGTGGCCGTATGGCGACCAGGAGAAAGATGTACATCTCGACGCCACGGCATCCGCCAGTCCACAGGCACAGGCACGAGCCGAAGCGGAGCTAGCTGAATTGGTTAGGCTCCTATACGTGGGAATGACCCGTGCGCGAGATTATTTGGTATTTGCCACCCGACCTTCTGCATCATCGGCATGGATAGACATCCTGACGCGGGCAGACGGAACGCCGGTGCTGACGCTGCCGGTAACCGATGGCGAAACCCAGGTTAATGTCGATGGCGAAGCCTTCACCATGGTGGTGCAATCAGCAGGTCCTCCGCCAGCAGCAATTGCTCAGGACGAGACTCCCGCGGTCGCCTGGTTCGCCCCGCTCCCTCTGTCGGGAGAGCAGCCGAAATACCCCCCGGCACGACTGTCGCCGAGCGCGGCGTCGCAAGACAGCAACGAGAATAGCGCCCCCGTCGCCGGTACGCCGATCGAAATCGGACAGCGCTTGCCCATCAGTGGCAACCCCGACATGCGCCTTCTCGGTGAGGCGGTTCACGGCTTCCTGGCCGCAGACACCATCGACCGACCAATCGCAGAGCGCGAAGCCATGGCCAATGAAGCCCTCGATCGCTGGAGCGTCGGTGGGGCCTTATTGCCCGCGTCACTAATCGAGGCGAGCAAGAGACTCGATCGCTTCATTACGGACCGCTGGCCTGGTGCCAAGCAACATCGCGAGCTGCCTGTGTTCAGCCGTATCGGAGATCAACGCGCAAGCGGCCGAGTAGACCTACTGCTCGAGACAGCTCAGGGATTCGTCATCATAGATCACAAGACCTTCCCAGGTGCGCCCGACACCTGGGTCGAGAAGGCAAACGAATATGCGCCTCAACTCGCCCTATACAGTCAAATGATCGCCCAGGCGACGGGACGACCCGTTCTGCAACGTTTCATACACATGCCGATCGTTGGGGCTCTAATTTCTGTTAGAGCAGCATTGTCACCCATCACCATCAGATCACCCAACAATGGCAATGCGCCCCACACGAATTGATCAATCCATCAATATCGCTGAAGGATCAACCCAAAATGGCACGAATTGAGAATCACAAGTACAGCATCGAGGAGGCATTCCGAGAATGCTTTTACATCGTGCCTGACTACCAGCGTGAATGGCCCAAGAAGTCTGGAAAACCATTTCTATCGACGGCTGAACCGAAAGGGGAGGAGCTTGAAGTATCAACGCCGGAGAGAAAATACATCGGCTGTCAAAGTTACGGGCACACTTGGACACCTCGAAGAACCCATCAGTTTGACCGCGACGAGGGGTTGAAGGTCGTCGGCGCAGGGTTTCCTTCGCTGTTCGGCGTTGATCCGCCGTCGATTGCGGGCCGTGCGGCACTTCTTTGTCGGGCCTTGGCCGGTTCTGCCGTTCAGGCGTGCGCCCTTCGCCCTTCGATCCAGGCCAGCCGCCTGAAGTTGTAGGCGAGGTTGGCGAGCGCGATCTTGGCCGTGGCGCGGGCCAGCCCGACGGTGCGGATCACCAGATTGAAGCCACACTTCTCGGCGGCGAACACATGCTCAACGTGGGCGCGTATCCGGGCCCTCGTGGCGTTGCCCCGCTTGATGTGTTCGGGCATCGGCCGGCCGCGTGGCTTGGGCCGCTGCACTTCGGGGAAGAAGCCGCGCCGCTCCATCATCGCCAGGTTCGCCTTGGAACGGTACGCGGTGTCGGCCCACACGCCGCTTGCCAGGTTCGAGCGATCGAGCACCTCGCCGAGCTGGCTGCCGTCGTGGCGCGCCGCGTGGGTGACGACGAACCGGCGGACGAAGCCGTGGGTCCGGTCGATGCCCAGGTGATTCTTGTAGCCGAACATCGGCACCGCGATCTCGCCAAGGGGTGCGCGCGGCTGGCCCCCTGGCGTCTCCCGCTTGCGTCCGCGCTTGATCGTCCAGCGACCCTCGGTGTCGATCTGGGCACGCCTGGCCGGCGACCAGTCCTCGGGCACGCCGCCGCCCTTGATCGTGTCTTTCTCGTCCCGGGTGAGACGCGGACGGCGCGCCTCGACCACGGTCGCATCGACGATCTGACCGCCCAGCGCCAGATACCCCTTCTCCCGCAGCGCCGCGTCGAACCGGGCGAACAGTGGATCGAACGCACCGGCCCGCACCAGCTGCTCGCGGTAGAGCCAGATCGTCTTGGCGTCGGGCACCGCATCGTGCAGCGCAAGCCCGACGAAGCGCATGAACGAAAGCCGGTCCCGGATCTGATACTCGGCCTGATCGTCGGAGAGCGTGTACAGCGTCTGCAACACCAGCACCCTGAACATCAGCACCGCGTCATAGGGCGGACGCCCGCCCTTCGAACGATCCGAACGCGGCACCGCCACCTCGAGCGCGGCCCGAAACAGCTCGAAATCCACGACCTTCGCCAGCCGCTCCAGCGGGTCCCCCGCCGCCGACAGCCACGCAAGCCGATCGTCCGTGTCGAAGAAACCCGTCTGTCCCGACATCCCAGCCTCCGGCCATCGCCAGTGGGCAGAGAATCAACCCACAACCCTCAACGCCAGTGGTTTTTCGAGGCGCCCACTTGATTTCTGCAGCTCGATTCGAGGCGAAAAGGCCCGTGATAAATAACAAGACGCTTCGGTGCCATTCGAATCCTGCGCAAGTTTTCTAAAGATTGCGCACTATCATGATAACTCTTTGATTATGCTTGATTATTGATGGTTCGAGATTACGTTCGCTTGATCATCTTCTGTTGCGAACGGTCTCCATGCACGACACCCTCTCCGGCCTCAACTCCGCACCTGCCGACCGCCTGTCGGCGGACGAGCGCCTCGATGAACTCGCCAGTATCCTCGCTGCGGGGCTGAGGCGCGTTCTGCCGGAACAGTCGAGTTCTTTATCTGCCGCCGTCGAAGACAGTTCATTCGACATTCTCGCCCTCAAACGCCGTGTTGGTCGTCGCAAACCGAACAACCGAGTTGGAGGGCGATGATGCAAGGAACGAAGAGGAAGATTGAAACTGAACCAGTGCAGCGGGGCGATTGCGCCAAGGACGCGAACGTGGTGGCGCAGCTTGCGGCACTGAAGCGAATGACGGTGGTCGAGCTGAAGACGAAGTGGGAGAGCCTCTTCGGATCGCCAGCGCCGAACAACAGCCGCAGCAATCTCGAACTGCGTCTCGGGTACCGGATCCAGGAACTCACGCTTGGCGGCTTGTCGCGTGAGACGCGGCGGACGCTGGATCTCCTGGCCGACGAAATCGAGGGCCGGATCGCGCGCAAGTCGATCATCACGGATTCCCGCAACCCGGTCGTCGGAACACGGCTCATCCGTGAATGGGACGGGATGGAGCACACAGTCACCGTGATGAAAGACGGCTTCGACTTGCAGGGGCAGAAGTTCAAGTCGCTATCGGCCGTGGCGAAGGCGATTACCGGCACGCAATGGAACGGCTACCGCTTCTTCGGACTGCGCGAAGCCCAGAGGGACGACCGATGAGCCGCGCTCAGCAGTCCGTCGCGACCCTGCCGCGCCGCCAGCGCTGCGCCATCTATACCCGCAAGTCGAGCGAGGAAGGTCTCGACATGGCGTTCAACAGCCTCGACGCTCAGCGCGAGGCCTGCGAGGCCTATGTGACGAGCCAGAAGGCCGAGGGCTGGTCCGCCATCCGCGAGCCCTACGACGACGGTGGCTTCTCCGGCGGTACGCTGGAGCGACCCGGCTTGAAGCGCCTCATCCAGGACGTCGAAGCCGGCCTGATCGACGTGATCGTGGTCTACAAGATCGACCGGCTGTCGCGCTCGCTGATGGATTTTGCCAGGCTGGTCGAGATCTTCGACCGCAATCAGGTGACATTCGTGTCGGTCACGCAGTCGTTCAACACCACGACCTCGATGGGGCGTCTGACCCTGAACATCCTGCTCAGCTTCGCGCAGTTCGAGCGGGAGGTGATCGGCGAGCGCATCCGCGACAAGGTCGCGGCGTCCCGCAAGCGCGGCATGTGGATGGGCGGGTATGTACCGCTCGGCTACGACGTTCGCGACCGCAAGCTGGTGATCAATGAGGCTGAGGCCGCGACGGTCAGGATGATCTTCGAGCAGTTCGTGCGGCTGGGCTCCGCGACGACGCTGGCGAAAGCGCTGGCGGCCGAAGGCGTGCTGAACAAGCGAGGCAAGCTGATCGACAAGGGCTTCGTCTACAAGCTCATCAACAACCGGGTCTATCTCGGCGAAGCCGTGCACAAGGGCACAGCCTATCCCGGCGAGCACGAGGCCATCATCGATCGTGAACTTTGGGACAAGTTGCATAGCATCCTGCAGGAGAGCCCGCGCTTGCGGGCGAAGAACACCCGCTGCCAGACGCCGGCCCTGCTGAAAGGGATCATTTTCACCGCGACCGGCGCGGCGATGACGCCGACAGCGACGAAGAAGGGCACGCGCCTCTATCGCTACTACGCATCGATGGACCTGATCCGAAACCGCCCGACTGGCGATGCCTCAGGCCCGCTGCGCTTGCCCGCAGGCATGGTCGAGGATGCCGTGATCGGCGAAATCCGCCGCATGATCCGCGCGCCAGAGATCGTGGCCCGAACGATCAAAGCCCTTCGCGAGGAGAGCGCGACGGTCGATGAAAAGGCGGTCGTCAAAGCGCTCGGCGAGTTTGATCAACTCTGGGCGGCGCTCTATACGGCGGAGCAGACGCGCATCGTCCAGCTTCTGGTCGAGCGGGTGACCGTCGGCGAGAACGGCATCGCGGTTGACCTCCGCCAAGAGGGGCTGGGGTCGGTCCTGCGGGACATGATGGCGCCTCGCCAGACGGAGGCCTGCGCATGACCGGCACGACGAACACCATCCGCGTCGTCATCCCGCTGACGATCCGCAAACGCAACGGGCGGCCAAAGATTCTGCCGCCCGACGATGTAGACGCGCGAAACGGCCGGGCGCAGGATCCCCATGTGCTGCGCGCCGTCGCCCGAGCATGGAGCTGGCGGCGGCAGATGGAATCCGGTGCCGCTTCGACCATCCAAGACATCGCTGCTGCCGAGAAGGTCTCCGACAGGTTCGTGAGCCGGATGATGCGGATCGCCTACCTGTCGCCCGAGGTGCTCGAACACCTCGTCATCAGGCGCGTGCCGCCGGCTCTCTCGCTCATCGACCTCGTAGCGGTGGCCGGCCGGCCTTGGGCAGAGCAGATGGACATGGTGTTCGAGTTTCCTGAAACGTAGACTTGTTTGACCGCCGACTTCTGCTCGGCTTCAGTTGGGGGCCAGCGGATCGTAAATGAGTAGCGTCGCACAGGTACTAACTGCTCAGATTGCAGCAAATTTCCAAAGGCTTGTTCAGCCCAGCACGATCGCAATCTATGCGTCCCACGGGTCGCGGCCGGATACGCCAGTCCAGGTCGGCACCGGATTTCTGATGAGGCATCAATCAAGGCCGGTCTTGATCACTGCAAGGCACGTTATACGAGGTCATACGTTCAAAGAGGATCCGGCCGAGAAAGCCGTGCACATAAATGGAAGCTGGGTTTATGTGGGTGACGGTTCCCGAGCACTCGCTGAACCAGCGGGCCGGGACCTATCCGTTATGTTCATGGATGAGTTCGCGCTGGACCGATGTTTGGCCCTCCCGTCTCCACCAACACTTAATTCTACACTAATCACGATGGGAGGCTATCTCTCCCGAGATTTCAAGAGATCTGGCAACACGCTGCGCCCCGCTCCACGGGTGTACACGAACGTGGCCGTGCCCGCCGCACCAGGCATGATAGGAATGCGGCATCCCAGGCGTCGAAACGTCAACACGTCTACGGGCGCTTCAGCGGTATCGCCGATCCCCAGAGGACTTTCCGGTGGGCCGATGGTAGACAGCTTGGCACTGCTCAAGGGCGCTGTCGTTCTTTTGGGCGTTCTCAACGAAATGAGCAGTGGAAAAGCACGAGGGGAGGACGTCGGCATCATCACCCAAGCAATAGCTGCTTTGTGAACTGCCGACCGATCCCGATGCTTTGCGACACATGACAACTCCATTACTTACTTAGGGGCGCGGCGCTCTTCGCCATGAAACGCCTACCGCGCGTTCTCTGGCCGTAGACGCCAGCCAGGAGAATAACCACAGAAGGTGGGCCTCTACGATAAACGGAACTGGCTGAAAACGTTGGCTTTAGCGAAGCCGAACCGGGTCAGACGAGGTTCGGTCGGAAAGAGACGGAAGCCGTTCAGAGACCGAATATCGGTGCCGCGGCAGTCTCTGAGGTTCGGTCGGCCCGGCCAAACCCCTTTGAAACCAAAAGAAAAAAGGCCCCGCTGGGGGCCTGAATTCGATTTCGCGATTGTGAAATGGCGGAGCCGGAGGGATTCGAACCCTCGATACGGCTTTACAACCGTATAACGGTTTAGCAAACCGCCGCCTTCAGCCTCTCGGCCACAGCTCCACACTTTTGCCCGCAGCAAGTCGGCTGAAGGCACCACTCCGAAGTTCCGTCCGCTTTCGCGGACGCCGGCAGCCAAGTTTACCTCGCTCGCGCTCGGTTCACTGAGCCCCTCCGGGGCATGGGCCACAGCTCCATGCCACTGACCAATCAGGCCAACAACGGCCCGTTCGGGACGCGTCTTTTCGCCTTTTTGGGGTGAAAAATGCAAGTGCCATGTGCACTTCCCCGGCTTTCAAGGCTTTACGGGCGGGCAAATCCGGGTCAGGCTTGAGGCTTGTTGTGCGTAAGGGGTCCGGCGGACGGCCCTTATGGCCGCCGGGACCTCTTGCGATGCAGCGCAAGGGAGGCACTTCATGTCGGTCTCAAGCATCCTCAAGCACAAAGGCGGGGACGTCGTCACCATCCGCCCCGACGACACGCTTCATCACGCCGCGCGCACGCTGGCCAGGCACCGCATCGGCGCCCTTGTTGTCTTGGGTGGTGCAGGCGAGGTGTCCGGCATCCTTTCGGAGCGCGACGTGGTTGCAGCTTTGGCCAGCCATGGTCCCACCGCACTCGACCAGTCCTGTGGGGCCTACATGACCGCCGATGTCGTGACCTGCGCGCCTGGCGATACGGTTGAAGACCTGATGGAGATGATGACCAAAGGCCGCTTCCGCCATCTGCCGGTTGTGGATGGCGGGCAGTTGCGCGGCATCATTTCCATCGGCGATGTCGTCAAGCGCCGCATTGACGATGCGGTCCATGAAGCACAATCGCTCAAGGAATATATCGCGACGGGGTGAGGGCGCTTATTCGCTGCGACTGCCGCGCAGGGACGGTTCGCCCGCCGATTCAACCGGCGCGCTGATCGGCGTCTCGGCCATGTCGGCGTCGATGCGGGCGCGCTCAGCCAGGAACGCGGTCAGGAGGTCGCCCTGCAGGTTTCGGCCGGTCGGCATTTTGACGCCCATCGGATTTACCTGTTCGCCGTTCAGCAGCACCTCGTAATGCAGATGCGGACCGGTCGAGCGGCCCGTCGTGCCGACATAACCGATGATCTGCCCCTGCTGCACGCGCACGCCCTTGGAAATGCCGGGGCCAAAGCGCGACATGTGCGCGTAGGCTGTCTTGTATTCGTCGTTGTGGCGGATGCGCACGTAGTTGCCATAGCTGCCGTTTCGCGCGGCAAATTCGATGGTGCCGCTGCCCGCCGCCATGATCGGCGTACCGGTCGGGGCTGCAAAGTCGGTGCCGCGATGCATCTTGGAGTAGCCCAGCACCGGGTGGCGGCGCATGCCGAAGCCTGAGGATATGCGCGCGCCGTCAATCGGTGTGCGCATCAGGAATTTGCGGGAACTGCGGCCATCGGGATCGAAGTAGTCGGCAATGCCGTCATCCGACGGCGTGAACAGATAAAGCGCGATCTTCTGGCCCGAGAGCGTCAAGGCACCATACATGATGGTGCCGGATTTCACCGGCTCGCCGAACTCGTTGTAGAAGCGGGTGAAGTAAACCTCAAAGCTGTCGCCCGGCTGGATTTCGCGCTGGAAGTCAACGTCATAGCTGAACATGCGGATCAGCTCGACGGTGATCGCGTCGGGAACGCCCGCGGCCATGGCCGACATGAAGAGGCTGGAATCGATGATGCCGCTGGCGCGGAATGTGCGCGCGGTCAGCGGCATCAACTTTTCCGACGCCACGAACTGGCCGGCCGCGTCGCGCTCGACGATGATTTCCTTGTCCACTTCGGGCTTGAAGGAAATGCGCGCCAAAGTGCGGGGCGGTTCCGACTGGGTGTCGGGCGCCGCACTGCCGTTGGCAACAGATATGGCGCGTGAGGCGTCGCCCTCCGCAAATTCAATGCGGATGCGATAGCCGGCACGGATGTTGCGCGGCTGGAAAACGGGTGCCAGCGCATCGAGCACGGCTACCTGATCCGCACGCTGCACACCTGCCTGACCAAGGAGCCCCGCCAGCGTGTCACCTGACGAAACCGTCAACATGCGCACGCGTCCGCCAAAGGGGTCGATGGCATCACCGGGCCCTTCGACTTCGGCATAAAGTCCACCAAGTTCCGGAAGGAAGGCCTGCTCCTCGATCATCTCTGCACTGGAGGATGGCGAAAGCTCGTAGGGTGCATAACCAGAAAGGCCCGCAACGCGGGGCGCGACAGTTGCCAGCCGGTCGGACGCAAAAATCGCCACGATGCTGTCGCCCGTATGTTCGATGAAGGTGGGGCGGGACGTCTTCATCGTCATCGCGGTCCAGACAAACATGATCCCGACAAGAGCAGTCAGCGCCAGAAGGCCGCTGGCCCGCAGCCAGCGTTGTTCCTGCTCGGGCATCGTGATGGCGCGGGCAGCAACACCAAGAGGTGAGGGGTGACCACGACGCTCGCCCGGCACGAAGCGATAGGAATCGACACGGCGCCGGATGCGGCGCTCCATGCGCTTCTCGAGCTTCTGAAGGCGCCGGACGACGCCTGCATCTCCGCCGCCAAGTTCGATGGCCAAACCGGGTCTTCCTTGCGTTGCGAAAAGCTGCCTTGAGGGGAAAGCGAAACAGCCGCATCACGCTGCGCCGGATCCCCGGAAAACGACGCAGAACGCAACGGACGCCGGAGAATGCGTGCGCGACCGCCGCCTGTCAACGGCATGAAATCGCTTGCAATTCCGGCAATCAGTTCCCGAACTTGGCGGCGAAAGCCTAACAGACGTTTAAGGCGCCGTGGGTTTGCCCGCTTCAAGCTTCTGCCAAGCCATTACGAGGATGGCCGATAGTGCGGATGCCAGTCCCGCAAAACACCACGCGCAATGTTCGATGCCAGGGCTCACGAGGCAGAAGACATCCCCGGACGTCTGCATCGTCACGGCGCCGAGAAACAAGAAAGCAATGGCGGCGCCGGAGAACAAGGCCGCAGCGGCAAGCCGGATGGCCTCGCCCTCCAATCGGTTGTGGGCAACCTGTCCCAGAATCATTCTAGTCTCCTGAGGCGTCGGGAGTGCAGCAGAGCTGACCCGAGGTTGGGCCGCAAGCGACTGGCTTGCCTTGACAAAGATCAAGATGACGCCCGCCCGGTTCGGCTCCACTCCGGCCGCATATTCGCGCGAATCCCGGTTGGTCCATGAACTGGGGATCCATGCCCTGCGAAGGGGGCCTCTTGGGTTTCGCGTGTCCTGCGAAGAGGGGATCGCTGAACCATGTCCACCAACACCATGCCGGGCGGCCCGGCGCAATCAGGCCCGGGAATCTCAGATCCAGGAAAGTCAGGCGGGGGCCACGGCGACCACTGGCTTGTCGGCATTGTGCTCGCCGTATTTCTTGTCGGCTCCCTGATGGTGATCCAGCAGACGGAAGACTCGCTCTTTGCCTTCCATGCGACGGTCTTTTTTGCCGGCTGTGTGGTTGGTCTTGTTCTGCTGCTTCGATCCTATGGCAGCGGTGTCAGGCAGGGCGAAGACAGTTATTTTGACAGCGTTGTCCGCGCGGGCACGATTGCCTCCCTGTTCTGGGGAATTGCCGGGTTCCTTGCGGGCCTCGTTATCGCGTTGCAGCTTGCCTTCCCCGACATCTTCTACATCCCGGCATTGCCCGAGCTCAATTTCGGACGCCTGCGGCCACTGCACACGTCGGCAGTCATTTTTGCATTCGGCGGCAATGTACTGATCGCAACCTCGTTCTATGTCGTGCAGCGGACGTGCAAAGCGCGGCTGGCGGGCGGCATTGCAGGCTGGTTCGTGTTCTGGGGCTATCAGCTTTTCATCGTGCTTGCGGCGACCGGTTATCTCGCGGGCATCACCCAGGGCAAGGAATATGCCGAGCCCGAATGGTACGTCGATCTGTGGCTCACCATTGTTTGGGTCGTCTATCTTCTCGTGTTCCTCGGCACGCTGTGGAAACGCAAAGAGCCCCATATCTATGTGGCCAACTGGTTCTACCTCGCCTTCATCGTGACGATTGCGATGCTGCACATCGTCAACAATCTGGCGCTGCCGGTCGATTTCCTCTCGGTGAAGAGCTATCCGGTGTTCGCCGGTGTGCAGGATGCGCTGACGCAATGGTGGTATGGCCACAATGCGGTCGGGTTTTTCCTGACAGCGGGGTTCCTCGCCATCATGTATTACTTCGTGCCGAAGCAGGCGCAGCGGCCGGTCTATTCGTACCGCCTGTCCATCGTGCATTTCTGGTCGCTGATCTTCATCTATATCTGGGCAGGTCCGCACCATCTGCATTATACCGCGCTGCCGCAATGGGCGCAGACGCTGGGCATGACCTTCTCGATCATGCTGTGGATGCCCAGCTGGGGCGGCATGATCAACGGCCTCATGACCCTTTCAGGCGCGTGGGACAAGCTGCGCACGGATCCGGTCCTGCGCATGCTCGTCGTGTCGGTTGCCTTCTACGGCATGAGCACGTTTGAAGGCCCCGTCATGAGCATCCGTGAGGTGAATGCGCTGTCGCATTACACCGACTGGACCATCGGCCACGTCCACTCCGGCGCGATGGGCTGGGTCGGATTTGTCAGCTTCGGCGCGATCTACTGCCTTGTGCCGTGGCTGTGGAAGCGCGAGCGCCTCTACTCGCTCAAGCTCGTCGAGTGGCACTTCTGGATCTCGACCATCGGTATCGTCTTCTACATCACGGCGATGTGGGTGAGCGGCATCATGCAGGGACTGATGTGGCGCGCCTATAACGCCTTCGGCTTCCTTGAATACTCGTTCGTGGAGACGGTCGAGGCGATGCATCCCTATTATGTGATCCGTGCCCTGGGCGGCGGGCTCTTCCTCGTCGGCGCACTCATCATGGCGTGGAACATCTGGCGCACCATCAAGGGCGATGTGCGCTCAAGCGAGCCGCTGCGGCGCCCTGCGCTTGCAGCCGCAGCAGCAGCGTGAGGGGGACACCATGAAATTCGATCACGGAATCTTCGAACGCAACTCGCTGCTTTTGACCGGCGGCATTCTCGTTGTCGTTGCCATCGGCGGCATCGTTGAAATCGCGCCGCTTTTCTACCTCGAGAACACGATCGAGAAGGTCGAGGGCGTGCGGCCCTACACGCCGCTCGAGCTTGCCGGCCGCAACATCTATATCCGCGAAGGCTGTTACACCTGCCACTCGCAGATGATCCGCCCGTTGCGTGACGAGGTGGAACGCTATGGCCATTACAGCCTGGCGTCGGAGAGCATGTACGACCATCCCTTCCAGTGGGGGTCAAAGCGCACGGGGCCAGACCTTGCACGCGTCGGCGGCAAATACTCGGACACGTGGCATGTCGCGCATATGGTTGACCCGCGTTCGGTCGTGCCGGAATCGGTCATGCCGCCCTACGGCTTCCTTGCGGAGGCCGATCTGGACGCGGATCGCATCCAGGCAGACCTTGCCGCCAATCAGGCGCTTGGGGTTCCGTACACGGATGAAATGCTCGCCAAGGCTGCGGCCGACCTGATGGCCCAGGCCAGCCCCGATGGCGACGATGCGGCCGGCTTTGCCAAACGCTGGCCGACAGCCCTGATGCGCGACTTTGACGGCGATCCATCCCGCGTCACCGAGATGGATGCGATCATCGCTTACATGCAGATGCTCGGCACGACGGTCGATTTCTCGACCTACGAGCCGCAGGCACCTGAAAATCTGCGCTGAAGGGGACCCGACATGACATCCGACAGCCTTTCCACTTTCGCCCAGACATGGGGCCTTCTCTACTTTGTGTTGCTGTTTGCGGGCGCTGTTGCCTATGCGCTGTGGCCATCCAACCGGCAGAAATTCGATCGCGCGGCGCGCTTGCCGCTGGAGGGTGACGAATGAGCACGCACCACGAAAAGGAACGTGATGCCCATAGCGGCGTCGAGACGACCGGTCACGAATGGGACGGGATCAAGGAGCTGAACAATCCCCTGCCGAAATGGTGGCTGCAGGTGTTCTATGCCACGGTCCTCATCGCCATCGTCTATTGGGTGCTGATGCCCGCCTTTCCGCTTGTTGACAGCGCAACGACGGGCGTTCTCGGGGAATCCGACCGTGCCAATGTGGCGAGCGACCTTGCCGCGCTGAGGGCCCAGCGTGCGCCGACCATGGCCACACTTTCTGACACGCCGCTGCAGGCCATCGAGCAGGATCCGGATCTGCTGTCCTTTGTTTTGGCGGCGGGGGCATCGGTGTTCGGTGACAATTGTGCGCCGTGCCACGGCTCGGGCGCGCAAGGCGGGACCGGCTATCCCAACCTCATCGATGATGTGTGGATCTGGGGCGGCACGCTGGACGACATCCGCCAGACCATCCGCTTCGGTGTCCGCTCGGACCACGCCGATACGCGGCTGTCGGACATGCCGGCCTTTGGGCGCGATGAACTTCTGACAAAGGCGCAGATCGCGGACCTTGCCCAGTATGTCCTTTCAATATCCGGCCAGAAAGGCGATGCAGGGGCGGTCGCGCGCGCGCAGCCCTTGTTCGCCGAACAATGTGCCATCTGTCACGGCGAGACCGGGCAGGGGATGCGTGAACTGGGTGCGCCGAACCTGACGGATCGCGACTGGCTTTATGGCAGTGATGTCGAATCCATCACCTTCACCATCACCAATGCACGCCGCGGTGTGATGCCCGCGTGGACCGGCCGTATTGATGATGCGACCATCAACGCGCTGGCGATCTATGTCCACGCGCTTGGCGGCGGTGAATAGGAGCGGGAATGGATCGCACGCCCGACGGCAATGCTGCGCATGAAGTTGCAGTGTCGGACGCACGGGCGGTCAACAGTGCCAATGTCCGCACGCTCTACAAGGCGCGCGAGCCGATCTATCCCAAGAGGGTGCGCGGCCTTTTCCGGCGCACCAAATGGCTGATGATGGGTTTTGCACTGGCGGTCTATTACCTCCTGCCCTGGTTGCGCTGGGACAGGGGTGAAGGCCGTCCTTCGCAGGCTGTGCTGGTCGATTTTGCGGGAGAGCGGTTCTACTTTTTCTGGATCGAGATCTGGCCGCAGGAAGTCTATTACATCACCGGACTTCTGATCCTTGCATCGCTGTTGCTGTTTCTGGTGACGTCGATGTTCGGCCGCATCTGGTGCGGCTATGCCTGTCCGCAAACGGTGTGGACCGATCTTTTCCTCGCCATCGAGCGGCTGTTTGAAGGCGACCGCAACGCCCAGATCCGCCTGGCAAAGATGCCATGGGGGGCCAGCAAGCTCGTCCGCAAGGCGGGAAAGCACGCAGTCTGGCTCGCCATTGCGGCGGCGACAGGCGGTGCGCTGGTCTTCTATTTCCATGATGCGCCAAGCCTTTTACCGGCCATTTTTGACGGAACGGGTCCGGGTTCAGCCTATCTCTTCATCGGCATCCTCACTTTCACGACCTACATGCTGGCGGGTTTCGCGCGCGAGCAGGTGTGCATCTATATGTGTCCGTGGCCGCGCATCCAGGCTGCGCTGACTGATGTCAACACGCTCAATGTCACTTACCGGAGCGACCGGGGCGAGCCGCGCGGTCCCCACAAGAAGGGGCAAAGCTGGGAAGGGCGCGGGCATTGCATTGACTGCAACCAGTGTGTGGCCGTCTGTCCGATGGGCATCGATATCCGCGACGGCGACCAGCTGGAGTGCATCAACTGCGCGCTGTGCATCGACGCCTGCAACGGCGTCATGAAAAAGGTCGGTCTGCCGGCGGGTCTTATCGGTTACGACACGGCCCGGAATGTCGAGCTGCGGGCGTCAGGCCAGAAGCCCAAGGTGACGTTGTTCCGGCCGCGCACGATGCTCTATCTGGTCCTGATCGCGGCCATTGGCGCGTTCATGCTGATGTCGCTGGGGGGCCGTGCGACCATCGACCTCAACGTGTTGCGCGACCGCAATCCGCCTTATGTGCAATTGTCGGACGGCAGGTTCCGCAATGCCTATACACTCAAGTTGATGAACCGTTCGGGCGCGCCACGCACTTTCATTGTCTCGGTCACGCCGGCGAATGTCTTTGCCTTGCGTGCGGTCGGCATCGAGGATGCCGGTATCCTGACCGTTACGGTGGCGACCGACGAGACGCGGGCCTTGCGCGTATTCCTTACCGGACGTGCGCAGGAAGGCGTGAGCACGCCGATCATCTTCTCGGTGCGTGACGCAGAGACAGGCGAGACCGTGACGGATGAAACCAATTTCCTGACAGGTGAATGATGGGCACGACAACAACGCCGGATGGAAGCCGACCGATCACGGGCAGGCGGGTGCTTTTCATGCTGCTCGGCTTTTTCGGGGTGGTGATGGGCGTCAATGCCTATTTCATCGTCACGGCGATCAGCAGTTTTCCCGGCGAGGACGTCAGGCGCTCGTGGTTCCAGGGTCTGCATTACAACGAGATCATCGCCGAGCGGGCTGAACAGGCGGCACTTGGCTGGACGGCCGTGCTCGGCATCGGCGGTGAGGGCGACCAATCCTTTGCCGAATTGCGCATGACGGCCAATGGCGCGCCTTTGGGTGATCTTGAGATTGCGGCCACGATGCTGCATCCGACGGATTCCGGACTGGATCGCCTCCTCGATTTCGAGCGCGTGGCAATCGGGGTGTGGCGGGCGCGGCTTGACGGCATTCCGGCGGGCCAGTGGGATATTGCGTTCACCGCCACTGACCTTGCCGGTCATGCGTTTCAGGGGAAGCGCCGCATATGGCTGCGCTAGAAACCGGCGCGGGCTGCCCGACCTTCGGGGTTGAGGAGGAGCCGGTCGCATTCGATCCGGCGCCTTTCGTCCGGCGCGATGCGGCAGGCCGGATGCATCTTGAGCTTGTGGTGCGTGGCGCCCATTGCGGCGCCTGCATCTCGCGCATCGAGCGCGGGGTGAAGGGATTGCCCGGCATGCTGGACGTGCGGATGAACCTTTCCACGCGCAAGTTCAGTGCGGCCTGGCAGGGTCCGCTTCAGCCCATCCGCATCACCGAGGCGATTGCCGGTCTTGGCTATGGCGTTGCGCCCTTTGATGCCGCGTCGGTTGCTGCTGACACGCATGCGGAAAACCGGCTGCTGCTGCGCTGCCTTGGCATCACGGCCTTTGCGTCGATGAATGTGATGCTCTTGTCGGTCGCCATCTGGGCCGGGCTTGGCGTGGACATGGAAACGGCGACGCGCACGCTGTTCTACTGGATCAGCGCCTTCATTGCGGTCCCGGCAACGCTCTATGGCGGCATCCCGTTCTTCCGCTCAGCCATCAGTGCCCTGCGCAAGGGCCGCGCCAACATGGATGTGCCCATCTCGATTGCGGTCCTCGGGGCGCTGGCGCTCAGTCTCTATGAGGCGTCGATTGCAGGCGAGCACGCCTATTTTGAAGCGCCGGTGATGCTGCTTTTCCTGTTGCTGATCGGGCGCTGGCTTGACCACAATCTGCGCGACCGGGCGCGGGCGGCGGCGCGCAATCTTCTGGCCATCCAGTCACTGCCAGCCCTGCGGCTCGGCGCGGACGGGCACGCCGAAGCGGTGGCGGCGCGCGATGTTGTTCCGGGCGACCGGCTTCTTGTCATGCCCGGTGACCGCGTGGTGGCCGATGCCGAAGTGATCGAAGGCGACAGCGACGTTGATTGTGCGCTGGTGACGGGAGAGAGCACGCCGGTTGCGGTCGCGCCGGGTGCGCGGCTTCATGCGGGTGTCGTCAATCTCTCGCGGCGTCTCATCATCCGTGCGGCGGCGCGCAGCGAGGATTCACTGGTTGCGCAACTCACGCGCCTTGTGGAGGCCGGGGAGCAGACACGCTCGCGCTATGTGCGGCTGGCTGACAAGGCGGCCGCCGTCTATGTGCCGGTTGTGCACACGCTGGCGGCCCTTGTCTTTGTCGGCTGGTTCTTCGTGATGGACGCAGGCGCGCATACGGCCTCGGTCAACGCAATTGCAGTTCTCATCATCACATGCCCCTGTGCGCTTGGCCTTGCGGTTCCGGCGGTGCAGGTGGTCGCAACCGGACGCCTTTTCCGGGCGGGCATTCTGGTGAAATCGGGGGACGCACTGGAGCGCATTGCCGAGGCAACCGATGTGGTCTTCGACAAAACCGGCACGTTGACACTCGGGAGGCCGGTTCTGGCGGAGCGGCAACAGGTTGATCCCGTCCTTTTGCAGGAAGCGGCGCGGCTTGCGCGCGCCAGCCGTCATCCGCTGTCACGTGCGCTGGCGCAGGCGGCTGGCCCCGGCCTTGTTGCGATGAACGCGCGCGAGAACCCCGGTGAAGGCATCGAAGCCGTGATTGATGGCCGGCAGGTCCGGCTTGGACGCGCCGATTTCGTCGGCGCCGTCGCAGCGCTGCCGCCTTTGACAAGCACGGATCAGGCACTGGCGCTCTGGTATGGACAGGCAGGCGGCACTGCGGTGCGCTTTGTCTTTGATGACGTCATGCGCGCGGACGCACGCGCGGTGACGGATGCCCTGGGCAAGCGCGGCCTCAATGTCGAGCTTTTGTCGGGCGACCGCGCAGGTCCGGTCGGCATGATCGCGGCGGCGGCAGGCATCAACAACTGGAAGGCCGGGCTGCTCCCGCATGAGAAGACCGAGCGGCTTGCCGCCCTCAAGGCGTCGGGCGCGCGCACGCTGATGATCGGCGACGGGCTCAATGATGCGCCCGCCCTTGCGCAAGCGCACGCTTCCATGGCGCCAGGCTCAGCAGTCGATGCCACGCAGTCGGCCTCTGACCTTGTGTTTCAGGGCGATACGCTGGAGCCTGTGATCGAGGCCATCGACGTTGCCCGCCAAGCGCGGCGACTGGTGATGGAGAATTTCGCCTTCTCGGCGCTTTACAACGCCATTGCCATCCCGTTTGCGGCGCTGGGCCAAGTGACGCCACTCATTGCCGCCATCGCCATGTCGGCGTCATCCATGATCGTCACGCTGAATGCCCTGCGGTTGAACAGAAGCCGCCAGACCTCGCTGAAGTACCGGAGGCCCTGATGGACGCCCTTGTATGGCTGATCCCCGCCGCTCTGGCGCTGGGCGGGTTGGGACTGGTTGCGTTCCTGTGGACGCTGCGTGCCGGCCAGTATGAGGACATGGAAGGGGCGGCCCAACGCATCCTGCAGGATGACGACGACCGCCCCGGCTGAGTGGCGCTATCTCACGGCCTTACTTCAGGGCGCTGCGATAGGCGTGCCAGCTTGCGTGCCCCAGAAGCGGGAAGATGACGATCAGCCCGACGCCGACGGTGACAAAGCCGAGTGCGATCAAGGAGGCGATCAGCCATGCCCACAGCATCATCGGCGCGAAGTTTTTCCGCACAGACTGCACGCTGGAGATGATCGCCGTGACGCCGTCGACATCGCGGTCAAGCAAGAGCGGCATCGAGACCACGGAGAGCGCATAGATCGCAAAGGCGATGACACCGCCTGTCAGGCTGCCGATCACGAGCATGGTGAGGCCCGACCGTGTTGACACGAGAAAGGCCATGAACTCCGGCAGCGGCGGATAGGTGCTGCCAAGGAAGAGGGCGACCAGCAGGGTTGCGATCCGCATCCACACAAGGATGCCGAACATCAGGAAGAAGGCGACAAAGCCGAACTGCACCAGCGAGGGCGGTCGCGCCTTCAGGGCGCCGGCAAGCGTGACGGGCTGGCCGCGTTCATGGCGACGGCTGATTTCATAAAGGCCGATCGCTAGCACCGGTCCGACCAAGGCAAACGATGCCGCCGCGGCAGGGATGACCGAGTCGAGACCCGCCCACCACAGCCCCGCCGTGATGAGGGCACCTGCAGCCACGAATGAAAGGCCGTAGGCAAGGCTCGGCATGGGGCTGCGCTTGATGTCAGCCCAGCCTTTGGCGAGCCAGCTCCATGGGTCTTCCATACGCAATGCGTTCACTGTCGGGGCAGGCGGTACCAGGGGCTCGCTTGTCTCGGTCATGGCGTTCTCTCCCTTGATGCGGCATGTTCTGACGCACACCGCTTGATCTGGCCAGCATTTGACCCGAAGGTCATGCAGGCCTTGATTTAGGTCAAGATATTCCGGGGGAGAATGCATGGCCGAAAGCACACCAGCGACAACTGCCAGCCCGTCGCTGAGCAGCGCCTTCTCGCCCGGCTATCGGACCTATGTGCTGATCCTCCTCTTGCTCGTTTACACGTCAAACTACGCAGACCGGATCGTGCTTGGCGTGTTGCTCGAGCCGATCAAGGCCGAATTCGGTGTGTCGGACACCTTGATGGGCCTTTTGACCGGCGCGACGTTTGCGATTTTCTACGCGACGCTCGGCATTCCGATTGCCATTCTGGCGGACAGGCGCAGCCGCCGGAACATTATCGGCGTTTGCGTCTTCATTTGGTCGGGCATGACCGTGCTTTGCGGCATGGCCGCCACGTTCACGCAGATGATGCTCGCGCGCATCGGCGTCGGCGTGGGCGAGGCAGGCGGCAGCCCGCCATCGCATTCCATGATCTCCGACCTGTTTCCGCCGGACAAGCGCGCAACGGCGCTCGGCATTTTCGCCATGGGTGTGCCGTTGGGCTATCTCGTCGGCTATTACGGCGGCAGCGTGATTGCGGAAGATTATGGCTGGCGGACCGCGTTCTATGCCATGGGGGTCCCCGGCATCATCCTGACCCTGCTTGTCTTCTTCACGGTCAAGGAACCACCGCGCGGTCACCACGATTTCGCAGCCGGAAGTGCGGCGCCGTCGCTGACCCAGATCGCGCGATATCTGGGTGCAAGGAAATCCATCGTCCATATGCTGATCGGCGCCACCCTGATCACATTCACCGGCTATTCTGTCGTGATCTGGGGGCCGGCATTCTTCATCCGCACGCACGAGATGCCCTTGAGCCAGGTTGGCACCTATCTGTCGCTGGTGGGCGGCATTTCCAGCATGATCGGCACATTCCTTGGCGGATATCTTGCCGACAAGCTCAGCCGGAATGACAAGCGCTGGCAGGCCTGGCTGGTCGCAATTGCCATTGCCATCGCGATTCCGTTCGCGGTCGCGGTTGCCCTCCTCGATGACCTTGAAACCGTTCTCTACATCAACGTCATTCCGTCGATGGTCTCCGCGCTCTACCTCGCGCCGTGCTTTGCCATGATGCAGAATCTGGTGGAGCCGCGGATGCGGGCGGTTGCCTCCGCGACTTTCCTCTTCGTCATCAATCTGATCGGCATGGGTATCGGGCCGGTATTCACGGGGTGGGTCAGCGACCTTCTGGCGCCGACCTATGGTGCTGACTCCCTGCGCTATGCGTTCGTGTTGCTGGTCGTCTTCAATGTCTGGGCGATCTGGCACTTTGTTCTGGCAGGACGGCATTTGCCTGCTGATTACGCGCGCGTCGGCCAGCGCTGAGGCCTCTCCGTAACGAAAACGCGCCGGGCCATTTTCAGGTCCGGCGCGTTCTTCTTTGGCGACTGAACGTCAGATCTTGACGAGAAGGTTTTCGGCGAGCTTGCCATGGGCCCGGCCGATCCCGCGCGCCAGATGGACGAGGATCAGAAGACCGATGAAGCCGATTGCCATGCACGTCGCCATGCCCTGCGGCGTCTGCACGAATTCGTTGAGGCGGTCGATACCGAACTCAAGCCGGTATTTGCCCTCGCTCATCCGCGTGATGATGGGACCCGCCATCATGGCCGAGAAGAAGGCGGTGCAGGTTATCACCACGACGAAGTAGAACGTTCCCAACGGCAGCATCAGGAGCATGTAGAACATGGCTGTCCAGGTGCGGCGGTCGGTCAGCATGCGCTTGATGCGCTGGAGCACAGGACCCTGCGGCACTTCGGATGGCAGGCGGCGGGGCATGCGCACGCCCAGAAGCGTTTCCACAATGCGCCCCTCAACCAATGCGAGGATGCGTACGCTGAAGATGAAAATCAGCGTGAACGGAATGCCGATGATGAGGATCATGAAGCCGAGCGACAGCGCTGCGCCGGTCGTCACCCAGCTGAAATAGAAAGTGCCGAGCGGCAATGCGAGCAGCATATAGAGGATCGCTCCATAGGTGCGGCCCTGGAACAATGGTCCGAAAATCCGGCCCATCATTGACCGTGGGGCCGCAGGCGGTGCCGCGGCGGCGTGGCCGTTCCCGTTGCCGTTGCCGTCCATTTTCCGGTACTCGGCCGCAACATCGCGCGGCGAGCCATAGGCACCCAGAACCTGCACCAGCACTTCGGCTTCGCTCTTGCCGGGGTTCTGGGCGATTTCGTTGCGCAGATGCTCTTCCGCGTCCGCCAGGGCGTCCTGGATCAGCGCTTTGGGCGCGCCGGCCAGCGCAGTGCGCAGCTGGTCAAGATAGGCGGCGACGGTGCGCGGGGCATTCGGGTTTGCATTACGCATGGCTGTCATCCTGGCCGATGGCATTGTCAACGAAGGCGCGCACTTCGCGATAGGCGGCTACCCACTGGGTCAGCGTCGCGCGTCCGGGATCCGTAATGGTGTAGTAGCGCCGGGGCGGTCCGCTGACCGAAACCTCGACACGGCTGGTCAGAAAGCCCGAGGCATGGAGCTGGCGCAGAACCGGATAGAGTGCGCCTTGCTTGAAGGGCAGGTTCTCGTCGTCGCCTGCCGAAAGCTCCTTGGCAATCTGGTAGCCGTACATTTCTCCTCCGGCCTTGGCGAGGATGCTGAGGACGACGAGCGATGAAAGTCCGCTGTTCAGCTCTTTCCTGAACTTTCGAACTTGCGCGTCATCCGCATTGGTGTCCGTGCGCTGGATCACATTTTCGGTCCTTCGATTCAGGTCTTACTGACGAGGAGGCTATATTGGTGATTTCATACTAGTCAATTGTTCCCCCTACCATGAAGTTGCAAGAACGGCCATTCGTCACAACTCTTCCAAAGTGTTATTCAGTTCAAGGGGTTCCGCTTCGGAATGACATCAAGGGTTTGCCGCCGCATGACACCTGCCAATGCCCAATCGGCCACGCTTCCCGTGACCATCGCCGACATCCGGGCGGCGGCCGACAGAATCGCCAACCATGCGCGCATCACGCCGATCCTGCGGCATGAGGACCTCGATGCGCGCAGCGGAGGCAGGGTTTTCCTGAAAGCGGAGAACCTGCAACGGACTGGCGCATTCAAGTTCCGGGGCGCTTTGAACAAGATTGCGGGTCTTCAACCCGGCCTGCGGGCGCGCGGGGTGGTCGCGTTCTCCTCGGGCAATCATGCGCAGGCGGTCGCTGCTGTTGCGCAGTTGTTCGGCATTCCCGCGACCATTGTCATGCCGTCAGACGCGCCACCGGTGAAAATCGCCGGCACCCGTCACTATGGCGCCGATGTGCGCCTCTATGACCGCGAACGCGAAAGCCGCGAGGCGATTGCCGACGCCATCGTGCAGGAAACGGGCGCGATCCTTGTGCCGCCCTTCGAAGATGCTGCCATCATCGCGGGGCAGGGCACAACGGGGCTTGAGCTTGTCGCGCAATGCGGCGGCGCACTTGATGCCGTGCTGATACCGGCAAGCGGTGGTGGTCTTGCCTCGGGCATCGCCGTTGCGGTCAATGCCGCGTGTCCCGCTGCCGACATCGTGCTGTGTGAGCCGGAAGGTTTTGACGATTGGGGCCGCTCGCTTTCGACCGGGCACCTCTCGCGCAACAAGCGGCTTTCAGGTTCCATCTGCGACGCGCTTTTGGCACCCCAGCCCGGCAACATCCCCTTTGCGATCAACAGGGCGCTGGGTGCGCGCGGCATTGCCATCAGCGACGATGAAGCTTTGGCTGCGATTGCCTATGCCTATCGCAAGCTGAAGCTGGTGGTCGAGCCGGGTGGCGCGGTTGCGCTGGCCGCCATCCTCGCCGGAAAGTTTGATGCCGCAAACAAGCGTGTTGGGGTCATTTTGTCCGGCGGCAATGTTGATGACGCCATCATGGCGCGTGCGCTGGCAACGCATGACTGACAGCCGCGCGCCCATGCCGGTTTCTGTGGCACGACGGATGTTTCTGTCGGCGGACGGGGCTGCTGCATTGCTCCTGCTCGTGCTTGCCGCCTTTGTGTTGATCGAAGCGATGGGTCTTTCTGTCGGACGTGCGCGGCGGCCTGGCCCCGGCATATTGCCGCTGGCCATCGCCGCGGTGCTTTCGCTTGCGGCGCTGCGCCTCTGGTTCAAGGCGTGGCTTACAGCTGCGCCGGAAATGATCGAGGCACCGCGAGCCTATGGCTTCGTGATGCTGATCCCGGCAATGCTGGTCTTTGCCCTGCTTGCCGATCTAGCGGGGCTAGCGCTTTCTTCGCTTGCGCTTCTGCTTGTCGCGGGAACGGCGGTGCCCGGCGCCTTGCATCCGCGTGCACGCGCGTTGCGATTTGCGCTTTATGCGGTGGTCCTGAGTGCCCTTACAGTCATGCTCTTTGCCGAGTTCCTGGGCCTGCCGATTGCCGTCTTTCCGGATTGGGGCGGGTGATGGACGGCTTTCTCAGCAATCTTGCGACCGGGTTTGGTGTCGCGCTCACGCCGGAAAATCTCGGCTTCTGCTTTGTCGGCGTGCTGATGGGAACGATCATCGGCGTGCTGCCGGGCATTGGTCCGGTTGCCACCATCGCGCTTCTTCTACCCGTCACGTTCAACCTTGATCCTGCCAGTGCGCTCATCATGCTCGCGGGTATCTATTACGGTGCGCAATATGGCGGATCGGCGTCAGCCATTCTCCTGAAAATTCCCGGCGAAGCGGGCAGCGTGGTGACGGCACTCGATGGTCATCCCTTGGCGATGCAGGGGCGGGCGGGCGAGGCGCTGGCCATTGCCGCCATCGGTTCCTTCATTGCAGGCACGATCGGCACGCTTCTGATTGCGGTTGCGGCCCCGCCGCTTGCGAGTGTCGCGCAGGCCTTCGGTCCGGCGGAATATGCGTCCCTGATCCTTTTCGGCCTCGTGCTCGCCGTATCGATGGCCGGTGGTTCGCGTACGCGCGCAGTCGCCATGGCGGCGCTTGGCATCCTCCTTGGCATCGTGGGCACGGACGTCTTCAGCGGGGCGCAGCGTTTCACCTTCGGCATCCCCGAGCTTGCCGACGGTATCGGGTTTGCGCCACTGGCGATGGGGCTTTTTGGCCTTGCGGAGATGGCGTTGGTGCTTGACCGGCGGCAAAAGGGTGAACGCATCGGCACGGTCCGACGCGCCAGCGTGACGCGCCGCGCATTGGCCAAGGCCATGCCTGCAATCCTGCGGGGAACGGGTGTTGGCGCAATACTGGGTGTGCTGCCGGGCGGTGGCGCGATCCTGTCGTCGCTGGCGTCCTATGCGCTGGAAAAGCGCGTGGCGCGCGAGCCGGAACGCTTTGGCCATGGGGCCATCGAAGGCGTGGCTGGTCCTGAATCGGCCAACAATGCGGGCGCGCAGACTTCCTTCATTCCGATGATGACGCTGGGCGTGCCTACCAATGCCGTGATGGCGCTGATGATCGGCGCGATGATGATCCAGGGCATCCAGCCGGGGCCCTTGGTGCTGGAGACGCGGCCGGAACTTTTCTGGGGCATGGTCGCGTCGATGTGGATCGGCAATCTTTTGCTGCTCGTCATCAACCTGCCACTGATCGGGATCTGGGTGCGGCTGCTGGACGTGAAGCCGCGTTACCTTTTTCCGGCGGTAGCGCTCTTCATGGCGGTCGGCGCCTATGCCATCGAGAACTCGTGGTTCGATGTGGTCCTGACCGCGTTCTTCGGCGTTGTCGGCTATGTCCTGCTCAAGCTGCGCTTTGAACTTTCGACATTGGTGCTTGGCTTTGTGCTCGGGCCGATGCTGGAGGAGAATTTCCGCCGCGCCCTCATCATCTCGAAGGGCGAGATTTCAACCTTTGTGGAGCGCCCCTTGTCGCTTGCCTTCATCGTGCTCGGCGTCGTTGTGCTCGCCCTGCCGGTCGCGTTGCGCCTGATGCGCGCGCGCGGTGCTACTCGATCGTGACGCCGGAGCTTTCGACAATCGGCTTCCAGATTGCCAATTGCTCCTTCCAGAAACTTTCCAGCGTGGCCGCATCTCCGGCCAGCACTTCGTTGCCAAGGTCTTCCAGCTTACGGCGGGTATCGGGATCAGAAGCAGCAGCGAGCGCTGCGTCCTGCAACCGTGCCACCACATCATCGGGGACACCTGCAGGCGCAAATATGCCGGTCCATGAATAGGTCTCGTATCCGGCAAGGCCCGCTTCGTCGAGCGTGGGCACATCGGGCAGCACAGGCGAGCGTGCCTTTGTCGTGACGCCGATGGCGACAAGCGACCCCGACTGGATATGGCCAAGGGCGGTCGGGAGATTGTCCACCATCATGTCGATGTGACCCGCGAGAAGGTCGGTCATCGCAGGACCTGCGCCGCCATAGGGCACATGCTCGATTTCCACGCCCGCCATCGTGGCAAAGAGATAGCCGGAGAGATGCAGGATCGTGCCGTTGCCCGACGAGCCATAGGTATAGGTGTCCGGCTCCGCCTTCAGCTTTGCGATCAGCTCCGGCAATGTCCGCACGCCCATGGCGGGATTGACGACAAGCACATTGGGCAGCCGCGTCATCAGCGCGACCGGGCGGAATGCGCCCTGCGGATCATAGGAAAGGTTCTTGTAGAGCCACACGTTGATGACGCTGGATGAGGACGTCTGCAGGATGATGGTGTAGCCGTCCGGCGCTGCGCGCGCGGCCTCCTCTGTGCCGATGGTGCCGCCCGCGCCGGGCTTGTTCTCGACAATGACCTGCTGGCCGAGGATCTCACTCATCTTCGCCGCAAGGATGCGCGCGGTCACGTCGGTTGATCCGCCGGCCGCGAAGGGCACGATCATCCGCACCGGACGGTCCGGAAAAGCGCCGGCCGGGACGGCAAGGAAGGCCGCGCAAGCGGCAGCAAGGAGAAGGCAGAGAAAGCGCATCGATACAACTCCGGATCCGGATTTCAGCGTGAGGGGCCGCGAAAGCTGCGAAGGGCTACCAGCAGTGCGAAATAGGCGGAAGACAATCCCCAGGCGAGGAACACCATCTGGGGCCGCGCCTCGTAGGCCAACACCAGCCATGCGGTGGAGGCGAGCCAGAGAAGCGACATCACCAGCGTCGGCACGCGGTACTCGTGCACGCGCAAGGGGTGCGAGAATTTCAGCTTGGTGAAGGTCAGCGCGCAGAAGATCGCGGTCAGCACGAGGTTCAACAGCGGCGGTGACCCCGTGATGAAAAAGGCCAAGGCCACAATGTTCCAGATTGCCGGGAAGCCGGTGAAATAATTGTCGCTCGTCTTCATGTCGAGATTGACGAAGGTGTAGAGCGATGTCGCGAGCACCAGTGCACAGGCCGCTACCGAGAAGTCGGCGGGGAACATGCCGAACTGGTGCATGAAGGCCGCAGGCACGACGACATAGGTCAAATAGTCAACCACAAGGTCGAGTGCCGTTCCGTCCAGCCGGGGCAAGACGTCTTTGACACGGAACATGCGGGCAAGCGGTCCATCGACACCGTCAACAATCAGCGCGATGCCCAGCCACATCAATGTCTCGCGCGGATTGCCGCGATAGACAGCCTGCAGGGCCAGGAATGCAAAGACGACGCCCGTCGCGGTAAAGATGTGCACGCCCCAGGCCGCTGACCGCTGCACGCGCGGGTCAGCATTGGCGGTGCGCTGGGCAATGGTCTGACGGGGCGGGCGCGTGCCGTTCTGTTCCGGATCAGCCATCAGGGTTGCGCGCCTTCTCCGGGAAGCGGCGGGCAGGGATAATGTTCGGCGAGGGCTGCCTGAAGGGCCTCGCTGGCGCTTGCCCCTCCCAGGGCCGGTTCATTGTCCACCTTGTCGGCGACATGGCCCGCAATCTCGCGAAAGCTGATCTCGCCTTCGATCCGGAAGCAGGGACCATCGGGCGCGGCATAGGCCCCCCCCTCAAGATAGATGCGGCGCCGCTCCTCATCCAGGGCTGCGAACTCCGTGAACCAGTCGAACAGATATTTGCCGCAAGTCGTCTCGATGGCCTTGCCGCCATTGAGCGAGAAGTCGCGGCAGGACGCGCCCAGCTCCGCGCCGGTATCGAATGCGCGGGCTGTGCCGGTCACCGACAAGATGGCACCGGCACCAAGAAGGGTCCGCAGAATCCTTGCAGTCTGTCGCGTCATCGGCAAGCCTTGTCCCGGCGGCGGGTCGTATCCCGGAGATTCATCCGCCCGAACCTAGCAGGCAAGGCCCCCATGCTCGACTCCTTCCTTCGCCCCCGCATCGACCAGCCTCTGGCGTGGCTGGCCCGTCCGCTTGTGCGGCTGGGCGTGACCGCCAATGCGGTGACATGGACCGGGTTCTTTTTGGGCATGACCGCGGGCGTGCTGATCGCGGTTGAGCTTTATGGCTGGGCCCTCGGCCTTCTTCTGGCGAGCCGGTTGTGTGACGGTCTGGACGGGGCGGTCGCCCGCCAGACACGACTCAGTGACCTTGGCGGGTTTTTCGACATCACGCTCGACTTCATCTTCTATGCCGCCATCGTTTTCGGCTTCGCGCTGGCGCGCCCCGAGAATGCGTTGCCTGCGGCATTCCTGCTTTTTGCCTTCATGGGTCCGGCAGCGACGTTTCTTGCCTATGCCATTGTGGCGGCGAAGCGGGGCATCTCGACCGAGCTGCGCGGGCGGAAGTCGTTCTACTATCTGGGCGGGCTGACCGAAGGCACGGAAACCATTCTTGCCCTTGGCCTCATGTGCCTGTTGCCGGATCAGTTTGCCATCATCGCGCTTGTCTATGGCGTGATGTGCTTCCTCACGGCGGGAACGCGCATTGCGGCGGCGTGGTCGGCCTTCAGCGATCCGCCGCATGGTTGATGTTGCTGTCATCGGCGCGGGTATCGCCGGGCTCTGGAGCGCGCTCGAACTCTTGCGGCAGGGCGCGCGCGTCATTGTCCTCGATGCGCGCACGCCGGGCATGGGTGCCAGTGCGGCTGCGGGCGGCATGCTGGCGCCCGGTGCTGAAGGCGAGGGGCTTTCGTCCGCCTTCAACCAGCTTGCCTTGAGAAGCCGTTCGGTCTGGGCAGACGCCGCGCGTGACATCGAAGCTGCCAGCGGCATCGATATCGGCTTTGCCGCGTGTGGTTCACTGATTGTCGCGCGCGATTCCGCAGAAGCCTTGGCCTTGCAGGCGCGCTGTGCCGCCGGGCTTGGCCAATGGCTTGATGCATCGACATTGGTCCGATCCTTTCCGGCACTCTCACTTGCGCTCGCCGGTGCGGCCCATGTTCCCGGCGATGGCTGCGTTGACAATCGTGCCTTCATGGAGGCCTTGCTGCTTGCGGTCACAAGGCTGGGCGGGCAGATGCATTTCGCCAGTGGCGACGCTGCGATCACCCTTTCATCGGGCCGCGTGACTGGCATCGTCTCGCGCGGTGTCACACACGAGGTGCCGCGCGTGCTCGTTGCGGCCGGGGCGTGGAGCAGCAATGTCCAGATCATGGATGAGGGCAATCCGCGCGCCGACATCCTGCCGCCTGTCAAGCCGATCAAGGGGCAGATGGGCATGATGCCGGTCGACCAACTGCCCATGCGCGAACTTGTCTGGGTGGGCCACACCTATCTGATCCCAAGGCGTGCGCAGCAGCTCGTGCTGGGGGCCACCAGCGAAGATGCAGGCTTTGATGACAGCATTTCGGCCGATGCGGTCGAGAGGCTGGCGGTCGACGCACGCGCAACGATACCCGCGCTCGCGGGAAGGGCGGTTGCCGAACGCTGGTGCGGCTTTCGCCCCATGACGCCAGACGGCCTGCCGGTGCTTGGCGAAACGCGCGTGCCCGGCCTCTATGTGGCCTCCGGCCAATTCCGCAATGGCATCCTTTTTGCGCCGGTGATTGGTGCAACAATGGCGGCGTTGATCCTTGGCGGCGCGCCGTCATCAGATCTTGCAGCATTTGATCCCAAGCGGTTTGATCAGCCCCATGGACTTTGACCTCTCCCCCGACCAAAGCGCGCTTGCCGATGCGGTGGCGAGGCTGTGCGCAGATTTTCCCGACCTCTATTGGCTCGCCTGCGACCGCGACCACCGCTTCCCGGAGGGATTCGTCGCAGCGATCGCCAAAGCTGGCTGGCTCGGTATCGCCATGCCGACATCCGTGGGTGGCGCAGGGTTGGGGGTGACCGAAGCCGCGATCATGATGCATGCAATTGCGCGATCAGGCGCGGGCATGGCGGGCGTCTCGTCCGTGCACATCAATCTTTTCGGGCCCATGCCGCTCGTCGTGGCAGGGACGGCGGCGCAGCAATCGCGCTTTCTGCCGCCGCTCATGCGGGGTGAGGATCGCGTGTGCTTCGGCGTGACGGAGCCCGATGCGGGGCTGGATACGACCCGGATCACCACGCGCGCGGAACGCCATGGCGACCATTATGTGGTCACCGGTCAGAAGATATGGACATCGACCGCTCAGAGCGCGAACCGCATCCTCCTGCTCACGCGCACGAAACCCATCGCACCAGACAGCAAACCGGCCGATGGCCTCTCGCTGTTTTATGCCGATCTCGACCGCAGCAAGGTGGAAGTGCGCGAGATTCCGAAGATGGGACGGCATGCGGTTGATTCAAACATGCTGTTCATCGATGGCCTTGTCGTGCCGCAGGACCGCCTGATCGGACGTGAGGGTGACGGCTTTGCCATGCTGCTGCATGGCCTTAATCCCGAGCGCATTCTGGTGGCCGCGGAAGCCATCGGCATTGGCGAGGATGCCCTTGCGCGTGCGACCGCCTATGCGCGCGAGCGCCGCGTTTTCGGCCGCGCCATCGGCCAGAACCAGGCGATCCAGCATCCGCTGGCGCGCGCGCATGCGGAACTCGGCGCCGCCAAGCTGATGATGTTCCGCGCCGCCAGCCTGTTTGACAAAGGGCAGCCCTCTGGGGTCGAAGCCAACATGGCGAAATATCTTGCCGCCGAAGCGGCGTGGCGTGCCTGCGAGACAGCGGTGATGACGCATGGCGGCATGGGCTATGCCCAGGAGTTCCATGTCGAGCGCCTGTTGCGCGAAGTGCTGATTACCCGCATCGCGCCCGTCAGCCGCGAGATGATCCTCTCCCACATCGCTGAAAAGGCGCTGGGCCTGCCGAAATCGTATTAGGGTTGCGGCGTGACGGGCTTGGTAAGATCGAAGACCACCCGGAAAAGGCGGCCGGGCCGCGAGAGTTCGTAGGCGAAGGCCGAACCGGGCTCGACTTCCAGCGCCCAGACATTCTCGACAGCCTGCGGAATTTCTTCCTGCACAAAAAGCTCTCGCGAAAATGCGTCGGCAGGAAATTCCTGGCGGATGGCGGTGCCGGGACCGCGTGCATCACCACCGTAATTGCTGCGCACATCTTCTGAGCCATCTTCGTGCCGATGATCGTGCTTCAGCCGCAGACCATCGGCAGTGCGGGTGATGACCCATGTGCGGGAGCGGTCTTCGCCGACCGCAAAGGGAATGCGGATCTCGCTGGCGGAGCAGTCGCGCACATGCATGACGAGGCGGCTCTTTGAGAAATTGTCGTCGGTCGGGTTGCCTTCAACCAGCCTGCCTTCGAAGGCCTGTCCGCAAAGCGCTGAGAGGTTGTCAAAGAAGATTTCACCCGGAGACCGAACGACCGGCGCGCTCGCGCAGGCGGCAAGGGTGAGCAGCATGAGTGCGGCAAATGTCCGGTACATGGCGACCTTCAGGTGTGCGGGGTGTGCGGGATTAGCGTTGAACCGATTATGGCACATGAAACGGTCGGATGCTCAAGCGCTGGACGCCGACCAGCGTGCGCATCATCCAGCCCGGGAAGAAAGGCAGTCTGCGGGCAAGCGGGAAAGCAACGCCGCGAAAGGCGCCAGCGAGCCTGCTCTCGCTCTGGAAAAAGGGCGTGAGCCAGCGCGAGGCATATTGATAGTAACGCACATGCGAGCGGCGGCGCCGCTCGAAGGCGCGGATCGCGTGTTCCACCCCGTCGCGCCCGCGGCCTGCGCGCGCCAGCGTGTCGGCAAGGAGGACGCCATCGATCAGCGCCATATTGGCTCCCTGACCCAGTTGCGGGCTTGTGCCGTGGGCGGCGTCGCCAATGAACAGCAGTCGCCCGTTGCTCCAGCTGTCCATTCGCACGTCAGAGTAGGTCGCGGTGGCAATCTGGTCGTGCGTTGTGACCGGTTCCAGCAGGTCTTCGGCCTGTGGCCAGACGCGGGCGACATTTTCCTTCCAGCCGGTGATCGGCTGCAAGCGCCAGGTCGCCATCTCTTTTCGCCTTATGCTCCAGAAGAAGCTGACAGCTTGCGTGATGCGTTCGCTTGCCGGATCGCGCCCGATGGGCAGGACGCCGATCATCAGCTTGGTGCCGTCATAGATCTGGCGCAGCGTGTCGGGGTGTTCGCCGTTGCTGTCGGGCACGATGGTCCATAGGGCACCCCAAGGATAGACCGGCGCCCGCGCTTGGGGCATCAGCGTGCTGCGCAGGCGGGAATGCGCACCATCGGAAATCACGACGAGATCAAAAGGACCAAAGCGGGCGCCACTGGCGCTCATCAGCGTCGGCCACCAGGGTGCAGCGATGTTGGTAATCTCCTCACCCAGTGCCAGCGGAATTTCCGCTTGCGTCACCGCATCGAACAGCACTGAAAAAAGACTGGCCCGATGGATGCCAACACCAAAGGCGCCGTCGCGCCAGCGCGGGTAGTCGAGATCGACGAGGAGACGACCCGAGGGTGTGCGTCCGTCAAGCCGCACAACTTTTGCTCCCGAATGGATGGCTGCCTGGTCGAGGCCCAGTTCGCCCAGCGCCCAAAGCCCGGTCGGCTGCAAGAGCAAGCCCGCACCCAAAGGCTGCGCCGCCGGAAAGCGCTCAAATATGGTGACATCATTGCCGGTGCGCTTGAGTGCAAGCGCAGCCGCCATGCCCCCGATGCCGCAGCCAATGACGGCAATCCGCACGTTTCCGGTCTCCACGCCTTCGGCTAGACTAAGCCGCGTTCCCGGAGGACATCTCTACACCAGCACTGTGCGAAAGTCCCATGACGGCCGTCTTTGATCTTGATCCACGCCTGCGGGCCGAGACGGTTGCCGTCACATCGTGGCCGCTTTGCCTCGTGCTGCTGCAAGATGACGCACGTTTTCCGTGGCTCATCCTTGTGCCGAAGCGTCCGGCGCTGTCGGAACTCTTCGACCTTTCGCCGGAAGACAGTCGGCAGCTTTCACGAGAGATGGATGCGGCCGGGCGGCTGCTGAAAGCTGAAACGGGCGCGCTCAAGATCAATGTCGGTGCATTGGGCAACATCGTGCGGCAGCTCCATGTTCACGTCATCGCGCGCAACGAAGGCGATGCGGCGTGGCCGGGGCCTGTCTGGGGCAAGGGCACGCGCGAACCGATGGCGGCGGATGCGCGTGACGCGCTGCGTGCGCGTCTCAGGGCAAAGCTCGAAGGCGCCTTCGCTTAAGACTTTCTTCAGCCTTGGGGCAAGGGAGTTTCTGGCGGGACGGGCCGGCTGGCACGGGCCTTGCGATCATATGGGGCAAGGAGATGCCTATGCTCACGCCTGTTGACCGCACCGCACAGATTGATGTGCTTGCCCATATCCGGAATGCCAGTGCCGAAACCGGTACGGATTTCGACTATCTGGTACGCACGGCGATCCGGGAAAGCTCCCTTGATCCAGAGGCTTCCGCCTCAACGTCGAGTGCGCGGGGCCTCTTCCAGTTCATTGAGCAGACCTGGCTTGCCACGGTGAAAAACCACGGTGCCGAGCATGGCCTTGGTGCCTATGCCGATGCCATCGGGCAGAAGGGCAATGGCCGGTACTTTGTTGCCGACCCGGCAGTCAGGGAGGAAATTCTTGCCCTGCGGACGGACCCCAAAGTGGCCTCGCTCATGGCGGCCGAACTGACCAGTGAAAGCCGCGGCATTCTTGAGGCGCGGCTCCACCGCGAGGTGACCGGTGCCGAACTCTATATCGCGCATTTCCTGGGCCCTCAGGGCGCGGGCAATCTGATCGAAGCGGCATCGGCGGGTGAGCCGGATGCGTCAAAGCTCTTTCCGGCGGCAGCTTCTGCAAACCAGAGCATTTTCTTCAACCGGGATGGTTCACCACGCAGTGCGGCTGACGTCTATGCCAATCTTGTCGCCAAGCACGATGCAACCGCACCTGTTGACCTGCCGCCTGAACTCGCCAGCCGGTTTGCCGCGCTGAGCGGGGAAGGTGCGCCGCAGCCCATTCTTGACAAGGCGCTGATGGCACTCCAGCTGCGTCCGCTTGACGGGTTGCGCATCGCCGACGAGACCAATGAAAAGGCGGTGCCCGGCTATGCGGCGACCTATGCCGACGCATCGTTTGCCGATCGCGTATTCCAGTCGCAGGGCGATGCGCCGATCCTGATCACGCCCTTTGTCGCCCAGATGCTGGCCGTGCTCGACCCGCTTGCGGAGCTTGCCCCTGACTTTGCCGCTTCGCGCGCCGAGCGTCAGCAGGAACGCCACAGGGCGACCGCCTCCGTCTGATCCAAGTCCGTTTGACTTTCGCCTGGCGCCGGGGCTCTTTGGTTCCGGTACCAATCGGGTATAAATTGGGCGGCGGGAGTCTTGTGATGGGCAAAATCGTCAATCTGTGGCTGGCGCTGTTTGTGTCGATCCTGATGCTCCAGATCGCCAACGGCCTCCAATCCACGATTGTCGGGATCGCGTCGAACCGGGCCGACCTTGTCATCGGCCTTGTCATGGCCGCGTTCTATGCGGGCTATGCCGTGGGGTCGCTGGCCGCGCCCTCGCTTGTCGAGCGTGCGGGCCATGTGCGAGCGTTTGCGATGCTTGTCGCCATCGGTGTCGCCGCGATGGGATTTTTTTCCGTATCGGTCGATTCACTGACCTGGGCGGTCGTGCGCTTCGTCATCGGGTTTGCGCTTTCGGGCATATTCGTCGTGGCCGAGAGCTGGCTGAACGACCAAACACCGAATGAAACGCGCGGCCGCGTATTCTCGATGTACATTCTCATCCAGCTCGGTGGACTGATGGGCGGCCAGCTTCTGGTACCGCTGACGGGTGCCGGCGCGTTGCCTTTTGCAGTCTTTGCCGCCTTGATGGCGCTGTGCGCCGTGCCGGTGATGCTGGGCAATCTGCCGGAAGCAAACCGGCATCTGCCGCATCCTGTCGGCATTCCGATCCTCTACCGTATCTCGCCGCTCGCCTTTGTCGGGGTCGTGATTTCGGGCTTCATCTGGGCCGCCTTGATGGCGATGACGCCGATCTATGGCGAGCGTATCGGCCTTGGCGTTTCTGCAACGCCATTGCTTGTGGCGATGCCGGTGCTGGGCGGCATTCTCAGCCTCTTCCCGATGGGCTGGCTCTCCGATCATGTTGACCGGCGCGTGGTGCTGATCGGCACGGCGTCGCTTGCCGCGCTGAGCGCGGTCTTCGGCCTGTTTGCAGGCGCCGACAATCTGACGACGCTCTACATCGTTCTTGCCATCTATGGCGCGCTGACTTTTCCGTTCTATACGCTGGCGGTGGCGCATATGAATGACCGGTTGGTGCCCGAGCAGCGTGTTCCGGCAAGCGCAGGGCTGGTGCTGATCTTTGGCGTCGGCTCGATTTTTGGTCCCTTGCTCGTCGACGGGGCCATGGGCTTGTTCGGGCCGTGGGGCTATTTTCTGGTGCTGGCCGTGTCGGCCTTGTCGGTCGCGATCTTTGCCCTGATGCGGATGCTGGCGCGGCCGGGTGCGCAGGTCGCGCCGCCACAAGCGGGATCACAAGAACATGCGTCGGAATTTCCGCCCCATCCCGCGCCTTAATCAGCCCAGGCATCTCCCCAGGCGGCATCGCGTGCGTCGCCATAGGCATCGTCGCTGCGCGTGACCGTGTGACGATACAGGCGCCCGTCCGCGCAGAGATCAAGATGGACATGGCCCTTGCGTGCCATCGGCTGGCGGATGATGCGCGCCTGCGGCAAGACACGCGAGATTGCAGCCTCGGGTTTTGCCGCGATCAGATAAGCGAATTTCTCGTCCTCGTGGGAAAGGTTTGCGCCTTTCGCCTGACGATGCAGCCGCGAACGCTGCACCCGCACGGAGAAGTGACACCAATCATTGCCCGCGATCGGACAAGGCTTCTCATGCGTGCAGGGCGCCAGAATAACGCCACCTTGGGCGATCAATTGGGTCCGCACCGCGCGGAGCCGTTCAAAGCCCGCGCGTGAGCCGGGCTCCACCAGCACAACAATTCCGGCGGCTGAAAACATCCTTGCGGCAAGCTCTGTCGCTTTGGCGGAGGAAAGCTCGTTCAGCACATAGGCAGACAGCGCGAGGTCGGCCGGCCGGAATTCCGGCTGCGTCGCATCTTCCGCCAGCCAATGCGCGTCCGACAGGACTGCGTGAGGCGCGTGAGCGGCAATGACCTTGCCGGCATCCCGCATGGAAGAAGCGCGTTCGATCAGAACTGCCTGTGCGATGGAGGGATAACGCGAGACGGCGGCCCAACTGGCCGTGCCCGGCCCTGCGCCGATGTCGAGAAGTGAGCGGGGTTCAAAATCCGGCAGCACAGCCTGAAGTGCGGAAAGCGCCTGCATCATCGCGGCATGGGTTGCGGGCGCGCGCATCGCCAGATAGGCGGGAACGTCGATTGCGCCTGGCTTGGTTCGATCAGATGCCCGATAGGCGGCGGTCAGCGCCGTCGCATCTTCGCGCAGGCGGGAGGCCTTGCGGACAGAGACGAGCCGCTCAATGGCAGTTGTCGCCCAATCGGGAATGGCAGCGTCGGGCTTTTGCGGCAAGGCAGGCAATCCATGATGGCGCCTGCCCGTGGTCAGGGCGGCGGCAGGTGATCCGTGCCGGTGACACTATCAGCTTTTGTCTCGGCCATTGCCACCTGCATCGCAATCGGCCGTTCGATGCCGGGAATCTTGCGTGTGATCAGGCTGGCCTTTGCCGTCCGGCGGTCCGGGCGGTCGATCATGGCAGCCGTCAGCGGCGGCGCCGAAATCGCGCCGGGGCTGTCATCATCCTCGGTGGAGGCGTCAGCCATCGGATCAACAAAGCCGTCATCATCGCGGGCAGGACGATGTGCAGCAGGCCCGAAATCATCATCATCATCCCATCCATCCATGCCGGAATTGCTGGTTGCCTGCGGTGCCGCCGGTATCTTCTCGATCAGGCGTGCAGGCGATGCGACAGGCGCGACATGCGCATCATTGGGCGCGGCCGCACCCGCAATGTCAGGCGCAGGGGACACGCGCGGTTCATTGCGGTTGCGGCCGACGTTCGGGTCCGCCGCGGCGTGCGGTGGCGGCGGTGTTTGTGTTTGCGTTGCGGCATCTGTGGCGGGGAAGGGCGCGTGCATTGTCTCGCGCCGCCAATTGCCGTCCCAATGATCAAGGTCCGCAGCAGCAACCGGGCGCTGCACATAGGCGCCCTGCGCGGCGCCAAAGCCGATGTTCTTGAGCGCCTCGAGTGTCACTTCGTCTTCGACGCCGACAGCAATGGCGGTCAACCCGTTGCGGCGGGCAAATGCAAGGCGGCGCGAAATGCGTCCCACGCTGGCGCGCTGCACATGGCGCGCAAAGCGGATGATGGCCGAACCGCCGATCTTGATCTCGGTGAAGGGGCACGGCGACAATTCGGCAGCATCGAGCGGCAGGGCACCGCCGGAATCGAGCGCGATGCCGCAACCCAGTGCGCGCAGGAACTGGAGATTGGCGGCAAGGCGCGGATCACCGGCGCCCAGGGGAGATTCCGGGGCTTCGATGACGAGTCTTTCGGGCGGCAGATCAACCTCGGAGAGACAGGCTGAGACGAACTCGGCAAAGTCCGGCGCGCCGATATCGGCGCCGGACACGTTGACGCTGACGCGCCAGTTCCTGCCCATCAGCTGCCAGGCCTTGGCGGTTGCCAGTGCTTCGCCCAGCACATAAGCAGTCAATTCGTTCTGGCGGCCTTGGGACTCGATGAAGTCAAGGAAGAGGCCGGGTGCCATCAACCCGAACGCGGGATGGTTCCAGCGCACAAAGGCTTCGGCCGCGACAACCTCACCGGTGGTCAGCGAAACCTGCGGCTGATAAAGGACGACGAACCGGCGCTCGGCAAAAGCGCGGTCAAGGTCCGCCGGGCTCAGCCTGAATGTCCTTTGATGCATTGTCGATCCTCACGCGGCATTCTGCTTCATGCTGAGGATCGCCGTCAGGAGTTAAGAAAGCTCCCTGAAGATTTGCTTAATGCGCATGAACCATGAAGGACGGGAAAGCCCATGAGTGGAGAGAAGCCTGAACCGCCGGTTCCCGTGGCCTCTGCCACGATCATGCTGCTGCGCGACGGGCAGGCAGGCCTTGAGGTTTTCATGGTGAAGCGTCATCACCAGATTGATTTCGCCTCAGGCGCATTGGTGTTTCCCGGCGGCAAGCTGGCTCCGGGAGATCGTGACCCGGCGCTCCGCGACTATTGCGATGGCGCAGCCGGCCTTGATGATGGCGAGCTTGCCTTGCGCGCCGGTGCGATCCGGGAAGCATTCGAGGAAAGCGGCATCCTGCTTGCGCGTCCTTCGGGATCACCGGGCGGATCATCGGGATTTCTGTCCGCAGAGGCCCTTGAAGGCGTGCAGCGCTTCCGGCCGGCGCTCGACAAAGGGGAATTGGGTCTTGTGCCGTTCCTGCGCGACCATGGCTTGCGGCTGGCCGTTGATGCTCTGGTGCGCTTTGCCCATTGGGTGACGCCGACCTTCATGCCGAAGCGCTTTGACACACATTTCTACGTCGCGGTGGCGCCGCAGGGACAATTGGGCGCGCATGATGGCCGCGAGTCCGTTGATTCAACCTGGATCACCCCGGGCGATGCGACTGCCGATCCCAAACGCTGGACAGTCATCTTTCCGACCCGCATGAACCTTGAAAAGCTCGGTCGCGCAGGAAGTGCCGAAGATGCGCTGGCGCGCGCGCGTGCCGACAGAATCGTCTCGGTGCTGCCCTGGATCGATGCAAGCTCAGGCAAGCCGATGCTGCGTATCCCGGCAGATGCGGGCTATGGCGATGTTGCAGAACCTTTGGAAAACCTGCGCTGAGCGCCCGATCAATCGGGCTTCCAGACGGTCACCTTGTCTTCCAGCTCAAGCGCCAGTGCCTTTGAGACGGGATTGGCGGCATCCTTGATGCCGTCGCGGATCATCAGGCGGATGGCATCCACATGGGCATTCAGCAATTTTTTTGAGGAGGCGGATGAAGCAGCCTTTGCCTTCTCGAGGAGGGCAATCAACGACTGGGCAACGCGTGCCACGATGGGAAAGTCGCAATTGTTTGACTGGACCTTGAGCGCTTGCGCGCACCGCACAAGCTGATCGCGTACATCAACGGAAGCGGGAGCCATCGTGACCCGGTCGCGCGCCTCGACAAGGCGGGCGACATCCTCATCAAGCCACTTCGCATAGTCCTGCTTTGCTTCAGCCAGCGCGCGATCCGCCGCCCGGCAGGTGTTATCATCCGGCGGGGCCATCGTGCCGACCTTGGTCTTGAGCACGTTGGGCGGCATGAAAATTTCGATGGGCTTTTGGCGGGCCATGGCTTTTCGTCTTCGTCCTCAGGCCACTGATCGGGGCGCGGTTGTGGTGCCATTGTCGCGCCGTTCCGGGCCGGCATATTCCGTCTTGCGTGTGCGGCGGCGATCGGGTCCGAAATAGTTGCTGGTACGCACGAAAGGACGCGGCGTCTCAATCACCGCATAGATGCGGCTGTAGAGCGATGCGACAGTGACCGGCTTGGTCAGGAACTCGTTGATGCCTGCGTCGCGTGCGGCGCGCACCTGTTCCACACCGGGGTGGGCTGTCAGCATGATGACGGGAACAAACGGGCAGGGGCTGTCGGGGTTGTTGCGCAGCTCACGCGCGAATGCGATGCCATCCATGCCGCCGGGAAGCAGGTAATCGAGGATGATCAGGTCCGGTTTGGATGAGTGGCACAGTTCAAGTGCCTGTTCGGCACTTTCGGCATGCAGGATGTCCTTTTCGCCGAAAGCTTCGAGCACTTTGGCGACAAGTTTGCGCATATGCGGATTGTCGTCGACAATCAGCGTCCTGACGCGTTCAAGCTGCTTGGCAACCGGGAAGAGACGCACCGACCTGCACCGAGAAATTGGCTGTTGATTCCGGCAGTTGAAACGTGCCGGACATACGCGCCAAGGATGACGTCCCAATGCCTAATATCGCGTTAGCCAGACCTGAATGAATGGTTAGTCCACGAATTGTTCGGCCAGGATGCGCTCATGCAGGCTGTGCTCGGCGTCAAAGAGCATGGTCAGTGTGATGGAACGGTCCTCGGCAATGTCCACAATCGAAACATCGCGCACTTCAATGTGGTCGGCGACGGCGCTGACCGGACGCTTGCCGGCTTCCAGAATCTCGAAACGCACCTGGGACTTGTGGGGCAGAAGCGCACCCGTCCAGCGGCGTGGGCGGAAGGCACTGATCGGGGTGAGCGCCAGCAGCGCGGAGTCGATCGGCAGGATCGGCCCATGCGCCGAAAGGTTGTAGGCCGTTGATCCGGCGGGTGTTGAAAGAAGCACGCCGTCGCAGACAAGCTCTTCCATCCGCACGCGGCCATCGACCGAAATCCGGATCTTGGCGGCCTGGCGGGTCTCGCGCAGCAGCGAGACCTCGTTGATCGCAAGGGCGTCCGCCGTGCGGCCATCCGCCGTCAGCGCCTTCATGCGCAAGGGATGGATGTGGGCCGCTTCGGCCTGGGCGAGGCGTGCAGGCAGGTCGATCGGGTCAAAACTGTTCATCAGGAAGCCGACGCTACCAAGGTTCATGCCATAGATCGGCACACCGCGGGCCATGGTCTCGTGCAACATCTGCAGCATGAAGCCGTCGCCACCCAGGGCAACAATGATATCGGCCACGTCGAGCGGTGCGTTGCCGTATCTGTGGCGCAGCTCAATGCAGGCGGCCTGTGCTTCAGGTGTTGCAGCAGCGGCAAAGGCGATGTTGTTGAGGGTCATGGTCCCCGTCTTGTCCGGCTTTCTATCCACCTGTCACCGACATATGCCGTCTGACGGCTGGAGCAAGGCGGCCACGCTCGATCACGAAATCATGGCCCTTTGGCTTGCGGCCGATGGCCTCGTCAATCGCCTGCGCCAGCAATTGGCCGGACGCGTCCTGGCGCAACGGCTTGCGCAAATCGGCGCTGTCGTCCTGTCCCAGGCACATATAGAGCATGCCCGTGCAGGTGATCCGCACACGGTTGCAGCTTTCACAGAAATTGTGGGTGAGCGGCGTGATGAAGCCGAGGCGCCCGCCTGTCTCACGCACACGCACATAGCGGGCCGGGCCGCCGGTGCGATGGGGAATGTCGTCGAGCGTGAACTGTGTCTCAAGCCGCGCGCGCATTTCGGCAAGCGGCAGGTAATCATGCGTGCGGTCTGATCCGGTGTCGCCCAACGGCATGGTCTCGATCAGGGTCAGGTCCATGCCATCGCCATGGGCCCAGCGGATCAATTCCGCGATCTCGTCCTCATTGCCATCGGGGCCGCGCAGGGCCACTGCATTGATCTTGACGGCAAGTCCTGCCGCACGCGCGGCTGCGATGCCGTTCATGACCTGATCGAGGCGCCCCCAGCGGGTGATGGCTGCAAACTTTGCGGCGTCGCGCGTATCGAGCGATACGTTGACGCGCCGGACGCCCGCATCGACGAGGTCTTCGGCGTATTTCGCCAGCTGGCTGCCATTTGTCGTGAGCGTGAGTTCGTCGAGTGCGCCTGTGCCCAGATGACGCGACAGGCTGCGGATCAGTTTCATCACGTCGCGGCGCACGAGGGGTTCGCCACCTGTCAGCCGCACCTTTCGCACGCCCTTTTCAATGAAGGCCGAGGTCAGGCGATCAAGCTCTTCGAGCGTCAGGAGGTCTGCCTTGGGCAAAAAGGTCATGTCTTCCGCCATGCAATAGGTGCAGCGGAAGTCGCAGCGGTCGGTAACCGACACGCGCAAATAGGTGATGTCCCGGCCGAATGGGTCGCGCATGGGTTCAACCTAACGCGGGATGGCGCGGTTTCAAACCCTTCAAAGGGCGTCCTTCAAGGGGTTCAGGCCGAGATGCGGGCGAGAAGCTGGCGGCGCGCATCGTCGCGCTTGGGCGTGGCAAAGGCCGCATCAACGACCGGCTTTAGCCCCAGCGGAACCGATTTCGGGCCGCCGGTGACGGCGCGTGTCAGGTTGAAGATCGTGCCGAAGACGGCCTTGTCGAGGCCCACCGCATGGCAAGCCAGCGCCAGAAGATGCGGGTCCTGATGGTAGATGACCAGTCGCGCGGATTCGGGCGGCATGTTGAGCAGGCGGGAGAAGCCCGCCTCGAACATGTCCATCTGCCCCTGATGCAGGCACTTCATCAGGAAGGCAGGACGCAATTGGCCGGCGGCGTGGAGCTTGTCCACAACGCGGGCTGGTCCACTGGATTCAGAGAGTTGCTCGGCGGCTTTGGAGGCCGCGGCGGCGGATGACGCCTTGATCCGCTCCGGGTCCACCTTGAAGTGGCGGATGATGTATTCCTGCAGCGTCTGCGAGACGAAGCTGCACATGCGCCCGGCAAGTTCGGCGCTCATGTCGGGGCGGCTGATCAGGGGGGCCTGAAAGCCTTCGGCCGCGCGGGAGCGCTCGACCAGATCGCCCATCGTCTCCTGCGAGATGCGGGCGCGGTGATTACGCAGAAGTGCCACGACAACTTCGGCAAAGGCGCTGCGGGCAAGTTCGGCGGACAGGCGCTCGGTCACGTCCGGTCTTCCAGCGATGGAAACCTGGTGCTGTGCAGCCGTCTGCTTCACCAGCGCGACAAGATCCTCTTCGGTAATGCGCGCGTTGCGCTCAAGGATCGGGCGGGCGACCTCGATGCGGTCATTGGCCAGAAGGAGAATGAGGTCAACGGGCGCGGCAGGATCATCGGCCAGGCGTTCAGCCAGCGCGTGGCGCACCGACATTTCAACCTGCTGGGTGAGCTGGCGCATGATCTGGCACATGAGCTCGCGCTCATGGTCCGAGAGCGAGCTGCCGGACCGTTCGAACAGATCCGCGAGCGAGCCATAAAGGCGCGCGCGGCTCTGCGCGTCATCGTCGCGCGCCAGCGTCAGCAATTGGCCAAGCTCAGGTTGCATCAAACGCTGCTCATTCTTGTCGCGGACCGGAAGCGAGCCCATCCATGCCCCTCATGCGACAGGGCCTCTCATGCGACAGGTGGGGCCACCCTAGGCAACAGCGCTTAAAGCCGTGTTAAGGTTGCAGCGTCTTCACCATGCGGCAATCACCCCATTCCGGCGGAGCCTGTTCGTCCCGTGAGCCAGCTGATCCTTGCCATCGACCAGGGCACTACCTCTACGCGCGCCATCCTGTTCAAGCCCGACGGCGTGGCCCTTCGAACCGCGTCACGTCCGTTAACACAACATTATCCGCAGGACGGATGGGTCGAGCATGACGCCCAGGAAATCTGGGCAGCGACGCTCGACGTCGTGCGCGAGGTCCTGACCGGCACGGCGCTTACCGCCGTCGCGGCCATCGGCATCACCAACCAGCGCGAAACGACCGTGCTTTGGGACCGCAAGACGGGTGAACCCATCCATCGCGCCATTGTCTGGCAGGACCGGCGCACGGCGGATGTTTGCGCGCGGCTTGGCGCTGAGGGGCTTGGTCCCATGGTCCAGGAGCGCACCGGGCTTTTGCTGGACCCTTATTTCTCCGGGACCAAGCTTGCCTGGCTGCTTGATCATGTGCCCGGCGCGCGCGGGCGCGCGGAAAGGGGCGAACTTGCTTTTGGCACGATCGACAGCTGGCTCATCTTCAAGCTGACCGGCGACAAGGTGCACGCGACCGACGCCACCAATGCGTCGCGAACCATGCTCTTCAACATCAACAACTCGCGCTGGGATGATGCGTTGCTGAAGGCGCTCAATGTGCCCGCTGCGGTCCTGCCCGAAGTGCGTGACAGCGCGGCAGATTTCGGCATGACGGATGCCCGTCACTTTGGCGTTGCCTTGCGGATCGGTGGCGTTGCCGGCGATCAGCAGGCCGCGGCCCTTGGCCAAGCGTGTCTTGAGCCCGGATTGATGAAGGCGACCTATGGCACGGGCTGCTTTGCCCTGACCAATGCCGGCACCAGGCCCGTCATCTCCCGCAACCGGCTTCTGGGAACAATTGCCTATCGGCTCAACGGCACATCGACCTATGCGCTGGAGGGATCGATCTTCATGGCGGGCGCGACCATCCAATGGCTGCGCGATGGCCTCAAACTTTTCACCCATGCCTCCGAAAGCGAAGCGCTGGCGCGGCAGGCGGACCCGCGCAGCGGCGTCGTTCTGGTTCCCGCCTTTGTCGGGCTTGGCGCGCCCTATTGGGACCCGCATGCGCGCGGCGCGATCCTTGGCTTGACGCGCGATTCAGGGCCTGCCGAAATCGTGCGCGCGGGCCTTGAATCCGTTGCCTTCCAGACGCGCGATCTCATCGAGGCGATGGCTGCCGACATGAAGGCTGCCGGGCTTCAGGCTCCGGCTGCGCTTCGCATTGATGGCGGCATGGTTGCGAATGAGTGGTTCTGCCAGACACTGGCTGATCTTGTCGGGTTGCCGGTCGAACGGCCTTTCGTTACCGAGACAACGGCCTTCGGCGCAGCTGCACTGGCGGGTCTCACGGCGGGATTGTTCGCTTCACCCCAGGCCTTCGCAAAAAGCTGGCGACTGGAACGGCGGTTTGAGCCGGTGATCGCCGCAACTTCGCGCGATGAGCGCTATGCGCGCTGGAAGGATGCGGTCGCGCGCGTCAGGTCGGGCAGGGCCTAGAACCCGCGGCGGTCAGTTGGGCGCGGGCAGAATCTGGATCGACTCCAGATAGGCCAATATGTCGTCGATCTCGCCGGGCTCGAACACGAATTCGGGCATGTCGCGGTGGCCCACGCCGATCCCCTCCGCCAATGCTTCCGCCAGGTTCTCGATCACCACGCGCTGGTTGATGAGCGGGAAGGGCGGTGCGTCCTTGTGGGGGCTTGGCAGGTCGGCATCCTGCGAGTGGCAGGCGCCGCACTTGGCCTCAACGATGGCCCGGCCGTTGGCTGCATTGCCGACGGGCAAGGGTACTTCCTCCGCCACACAGCCAAAGGCGAGTGCGCTGCACAAGAGGGGGGCCAGCATCAACTTCATGGTCGGGTTTCGTATGGTCATCGGTCGAGCCTATCCGTTTTGCGCGCTCATTCCTTGACACGCATCATCGCCTGACAAATTATCAGGAAAGGCAATGTGCGAGGCGAGTCAAAATGGTTGCAGAAATCTCCGCCAATCCTACTGACGCTGGCAAGGGTCGGCGTCCATCTGACAGCAGGGTGCGGCTTCTGGCTGCGGCGCGCAAACTCTTTGTCTCTCGCGGATACCACGATACGCGCCCGCAGGACATTTCGCGCGAGGCGGGGTTGGGACACGGCACATTCTATCTGCATTTCTCGGACAAGCGCGCCTGCTTCCTGGCATTCCAGGAGGAGGCGCGGGATGAGCTGGACGCTGTTGTGCGCGCCGAGATCGGCGGCGAGCGCAGCCTGGCCGGCATCGTCCGCGCGACGCTGCGCGCAATCTTCACCTACGCCGAAACCCATCCCCACGTGCTCCTGACAGCGATGGCGGACGAAGCCATCATTTCGGCTGCCGGTGGTGGTGGACGAACGCTGGTCGACCGCTGGTCGGAAGATTGGGCCGCGATGCTTGCCGAACTTGCCGGGCAGGGACTGATCGACAGAGCCATCGACAGTGTTGTGGCCAGCCATGCCGTGATCGGTGCCATCCATCAGGCGGCCTCGGCAGGCTATCGGGCGGGCAAATCACGCGATGCGCTTCTGGAGGCGCTGACCTTGTTCCTGACCAAGGCGCTCAAGCCATGAGCGGAGGAAATGCCATGCACCAATCCGTATTCACCCGCGACGAATTGATGGCAGACGACATCTATGCGCGTCCGCAGATCGAGGCGGGCTACCGCCTGCACGGCGGGTTCGACGCGGCGGGAAATTATATCAGCCCACGCACGCGGAACCGATGGCCTGCCGTACGCAACTGGGCAAAGGCGCTTGAGGCGCGCGGGTTTCCGCTGATCGATGCATCCACGCGGCTGTTGAAACTGGGTAGTTACCCCTCGGCCGAGCAGCAGCGTTTCCTGCTGGCGCGCGGCTTCGGGCAGTCGTTGTGGAATGGTCTCACCATTACCGGTGTCATCGAAGCCCGGGGCCGGGCGCTTTGCGAGATCACAGCCCCTGATTTCCAGGCGGCGATCCTTGATGACATCTCCGGCACCTGCACCGGCCATCTCAACAAGGGCCTCCTTTACGCCCATGGCCTTGACGAAGGCGGCGACAAGGCAAACGGCGTCGGTGGCCATGACGACATGTGGTTTGCCGTGCGCGATGCGCTGTTCGGCAAGAACGCCTGGCCCGACCCCGTCATTCCCGAGAGCATTGCGCGCCCAGAGGCCGTGCGGCGCATGCCCCAGATCGCCAAGGAGATCGAGGACTGGATCCTGCTCCTGATGAATGTGCTGATGATCGAAGTGCGGGCAGAATCCTTCTTCAGCTTCTGCATCGGCGTAATGACAGCGCCCGACACGTTCCTCGACCGCAAGCCCGAGGCGCGTCATGCCGCGGTGATCGTTGACCGCATCCGCACTGATGAGGCGATCCACGTCGCTTACCTCCAGTGCTTTGTCTCGGAGCTGCGCTCTATCCGTTTCCGTACGTCAGGGGGCAGTGTTGATGGCGCAAGCCTGATCGATCCGGTCTGGCGCGACATGATCGAATGGCACGCCGTCACCAATGCCAATTTCTCGCGCGAGCAGGCGCGCAACACGATCCGCGACAATCTTCTGGCGTCGCGACCGGATGGCAAGGCCATCTTCGAGGGATTTGAAGCACTCGCCACAGCAAAGGTTGCAGCGGAATGATGGACCTGAAGGGAAAGACTGCCTTCATCACGGGTGGGGCGTCGGGCCTTGGCCTTTCGATGGCACGCGCACTCGGCCACGAGGGCATGAAGATCATGCTCGCCGATGTCGATGCCGAAGGGCTGAAGACGGCAGAAGCCGAATTGACTGCACGCCAGATCGAGACGGCCAGTGTCATCGTTGACGTGACCGACCGGAGCGCCGTGCGCCAGGGCGCCCTGAAAACGGTCGAGCGCTTCGGCAAGGTGCATGTCGTCTGCAACAATGCGGGCGTTGCGGTTGGCGGACCGATCGGCACGGTCAAGGAGCGCGACTGGGACTGGATCATCGACGTCAACATCAAGGGCGTCGTCTATGGCGTCGAGACCTTTACGCCGCTCATCAGGAGCCACGGCGAGGGCGGGCATTTCGTCAATACCGCTTCGATGGCCGGCATGATCTCGCCACCGGGCATGGAGCCCTATTGCGCGTCCAAGTTTGCGGTCGTCGCGATGAGCGAGGGATGGGCAGGGCAGTTGGCGCCGTTCAACATCGGCGTTTCGGTGCTGTGTCCCGGATATGCCAAGTCGCGCATTTTCGAGAGCGGGCGCGCGCGTCCGCCATCCTATGGCGGTCCGGGAGAGATTGATCCGGGCATTGCACCTGACCGCGCGGAAGCGGCTGCCCGCGTGCTTTCCGGCATGGATGCCGATGTCGTGGGCCGTCGCGTGGTCGAAGGGATCAAGGCGAATGAGCTTCACATCTTCACGCACCGCGAAATGCGCGTCGTGGTGGAGATGCGCATGGACATGCTGCGCCAGGCCTTTGACCGGGCGGATGCAAGCGTTGCGCTGAGTGCCGTTCCCAAAATTAATCCCGCCACACTTCTCCAGCAATTGGCGGGAGCCAAGCCATGATCGACGTCAAAGGCAAGACCGCCTTCATCACCGGCGGCGCGAGCGGTATCGGGTTGGGCATGGCGCGCGTATTCGGCCTGGCGGGCATGAAGGTGATGATTGCCGACATCGATCAGGAGCGGCTTGCGCAGGCGGTCGAGAGCCTGAAAAGCCAGCAGATCGATGCGCAATCCGTCCTCTGCGATGTGACCTCGCGCGGTGAAGTGCAACGCGCGGCGCTTGCCACAATCGGCGCGTTCGGCAAGGTGCATGTCGTCTGCAACAATGCCGGCGTCGGTGCCGGCGGCACGCTGGGCGAGGTCGAGCCGCGCAACTGGGACTGGGTGATTGACGTCAATCTCAAAGGCGTCGTCTTCGGCGTTGAAACCTTCGCGCCGCTGATCAAGAGCCATGGCGAGGGCGGGCATTTCGTCAACACCGCGTCCATGCTGGGCCTTGCGACCTTCGGCGGTGTCGAGCCTTACTCGGCCACCAAATACGCGGTTGTCGGCATGAGCGAGGGCTGGCGCCAGCAATTGGAGCCCTTCGGTATCGGCATGTCGGTCCTCTGCCCAAGCTGGGTGCGCACCGGCATTGCCGATAGTGGCCGCAACCGCACGCAAGCCTATGGTGGCGCCATCACGCCGCAGGCCCATCCGCTTTCCGACATGGTGCGCGCGGCGGTGGCAAGCGGCTATCCGCCCGAAGCCGTCGGCGAACGGGTCCTGGAAGCGATCCGCGCCAACGAACTCTATGTCATTGTCGGGTCCGACATTCGGGCCATGGTCGAAGCGCGCTTCAAGGCGATCCTTGAGGGGTGCGAGGCCTCGGAGCGCAGCCCGGCACTCAATCGTACAAAGTGATCAGGAAAGGCGCCGCCCATGAAGTTCGGCATTTTCTACGAGCATCAATTGCCCAAGCCCTGGAACGCGGGTGACGAGCATCGCCTGTTCCAGGAAGCGCTCGACCAGGTGGAACTGGCCGACCGCATCGGCATCGATCACGCATGGGAAGTGGAGCATCATTTCCTTGACGAATACTCGCATTCATCGGCGCCGGAAGTCTTTCTGGCCGCGTGTTCACAGCGCACCAAGCGGATCCGGCTGGGCCATGGCATCGTCCTGATGCCGCCGGGATATAATCATCCGGCGCGTGTGGCCGAGCGCATCGCGACGCTTGATCTTGTCTCCAATGGCCGTGTGGAGTTCGGCACCGGCGAGAGCTCTGCGCTCCTGGAGCTTGGTGGCTATCGCGTGCCCGTCGAGAAGAAGCGCGCGATGTGGCGCGAAACGGTCGAGCAGACGCTCAACATGATGGTGATGACGCCTTATCCCGGCTTCAAGGGCGAGTACTTTGAAATGCCCTGCCGGAACGTTGTGCCCAAGCCGGTGCAGAAGCCGCATCCGCCGGTGTGGGTTGCCTGCTCGAACCGCGAGACCATCAAGATGGCGGCGCGGCTGGGCATCGGTGCGCTGACCTTCTCGTTTGTCGATCCCAAAGAGGCAAAGTCGTGGGTTGACGAATATTATCACCTCATCAAGACCGAGTGCGTGCCCATCGGCCATGCGATCAATCCGAACATCTGCATGGTGACAGGCTTCAGTGTGCATCGTGACGCGGAAGAAGCCCGCCGACGCGGCCTCGATGGTTTCAAGTTCTTCGGCTATGCGCTGGGGCATCACTACATCTTCGGTGAGCACAAGCCTGGGCGCACAGATATCTGGGCGGCCTATGAGCAGGCCAAGGCCCATATCCCCGACAATGCGGGCGTTGGCGGTATCGGCACGCCGGACATGCTGCGGCGGCATCTTCAGGGATTTGCCGATGCGGGCGTGGATCAGGTTTCGTTCATCCAGCAAGGCGGCAAGAACCAGCATGATCACATCTGCGAGGCGCTGGAGCTTTTTGCGCGTGACGTGATGCCGGAATTCAAGGAGCGCGAGGACGAGCGCCAGAAGCGCAAGATGGAAGAGCTTGCGCCCTATCTTGAAAAGGCCATGGCGCGCAAACAGCGCCTTGCCGAGATGCGCGACGAGGATGTGCCGACGGTCGTGGCGCTGGGCCGCCAGATCGCAGCAACGCAACCTCTGGACAGGGAAGCCGAGGAGGCGCGCAAGCGCTGGTCAGAGCAAAGCCGGGTGCCCTTGGAAGACCCGTTGAAGAAGCAGCCGGCGGCGGAGTAGCCGCCACCGGCTCTCGCTTCCTCGTGTCAGTTGCGCACGACCGTGTACCGGGTCAATTCGAAGCGGGGTGCCTCCCAGTCCGGGGCAAGGGCTGCCGCCTGCTTGAGGTCGCGATAGGCTTCGGTGACACGATCAAGCCTCTCGAGGACCATCGCCCGACCGAAATAAGCGACTTCGGGCTTCTCGAGTTTCATCGACAGGGCAGTGTTCAGGTCATCGAGCGCCGTTGCCAAGTCGCCGAGCGCCACATGGGCCGCAGCGCGGTTGGTATAGGCATCACCCATCGACGGTGAGGTTGCGAGCGCCGCATTGAAGTCGGCGAGCGCATCTTCCGAACGCCCAAGCCGCAGCCTCACGATGCCACGGTTGACATAGGTTGCCGCTGTATCACGCTTGCCGAGCATCTCATCGCCAAGCGCGTCGGTGCACAATTCGTCGATGGATTCGTTCGCGCGACCTGCATCCACTGCGGTGAAGCAGGCATTTCCCATATTGTCGCCCATGACAATGGTCGCCGCATGGGCGGGCACCGCCACTGATGCTGCCAGCGCAGCAACACCCCAGAACGCGCCGGTGACCAAACTCGTACGCCAAGAAAAACTGGACATGAGGGTCTCCTCTCTTCTGGTGAAAGGCAGGCCCTTGCGGCAACCCTCAGGGCGCCACGAAACGCCTGCTTGCCCGTAAATGCTACGCTTGGTCTTGGTAGCTGTCCCTTGTTTCGTGCCAATCGCACGGGAAATTGATGACAATTCGGGTGACCAGTTCGGGGATATTTCGGCCAGGTGTCGGGAGCGAAGACTTCCTGTTGCCATATGACATCAGGAAGCCTTCGCAACCCATTCTGATCCAACGGGAAATGGCCTGATCTGCTATTTCTTGTTGTCGAACACGAATTTGAGGGCTTGCCCCAGCGCAAACAGGAGAAGGACCCCTGCGGTCAACGCCGCATATCTTGGCTGGGGCAGAAAGTTGAAACAGCTCTCCCACCACACCCACGCTTCATCGAAGACTCGTGATACACCCATGACGCCCTCCTTCAGCGCCTACTCCGCACCAATTGCCAAAGCGTGAACCGGGTGGTTTAACGGCGCGTAAAGTGACGGCTTTTCATCAATTTGCAGCGGCACCGGGATCGTCTAGCGATCCGGGCCTTCGGGGAGTATTGACGATGGCGGTGTTCAACGAGGGCTATGTCGTTGACGTCCAGTACATGCGGACCTTCTTCAAGGAACTGGCGCCTGCCTGGCTTGATTATGTCTGTCTGATCAACGGTGCCGAGCCACCTCCCGGCTCGATGCTGGGTCAGGGCGTGGGCGCAGGCTTTGCCTATTGCGACCTTGGCTGCGGCCCCGGCGTGACGACCAACCTCCTGGCTGCGGCCAACCCGGCGGGTGAGTTCCACGGCATCGATTTCAATCCGCAGCACATCGCCTTTGCCCGCAAGATCGCCAGCGAAGGCGCCGTCCGCAATGTGCAATTCCACGAAACGAATTTCGAGGATGCGCTGAAGCGGCAATGGCCCCAGTTCGACTACATCGTCCTGCACGGCGTCTATTCGTGGATCTCGCCGCGCAACAAGGCAAACGTGCTCCAGTTCGTGCAGCGCAACCTGAAGGCGGGGGGCGTGCTCTATGTCAGCTACAACACCATGCCGGGATGGGCGGCGTTGTCGCCGTTCCAGAATTTTACCCAGGAATTCGGGTCGAAAATCCAGGGCGACAGCCTGAAAAAAGTGCGTGACGCAGTCGGGTTCTTCCAGTCGCTCAAGGACGCCAACGCCCAGGTCTTTGCGGCGAACGCCAACCTTGCGACACATCTGGAAGGCATCGACCGCAATGCGCCGGAATATCTGGCGCATGAGTATCTCAATCAGGACTGGCGGCCGATCTACTGCACCGAAATGATGAAGGATGCAGCGGGCGCGGGCCTCGCTTTTGTCGGCTCCGCGACGCTGATCGACAATCACTGGGCCTATATCCTGACCGAGGCGATGCGCGAGCAGGTGGTGAAGCTGCCGACGCGGGACTTGCGCGAGCTGGTCAAGGACTACTGCACCAATCAGGGTTTCCGCCGGGACGTGTTCATCCGTGGTGGGCAGGCCCTGACGCCGCAAGGACGGGAAGCAGCCCTGCAGCGCATGTCGTTTGCGCTTGAACTGCCCGCACCGCGCGTCCAGCTCAAGGCGCGCGTTCCGGTGGGCCAAATCGCCTATGACAACGAGTTTACGCAGGCGATTGTCGCGGCCCTGAGCGACAGCCCCAAGCCGCTGCGCGAGATCGTTGCGTTGCCTGCCCTTGCGGGCAAGGACGTCGGCGACGTCATCAAGAACCTTCAGGTACTGTGCGTTGCCGGTCAGGTTCGGCCTGTTGCCATGCCCGACATGGCAGCGCGCGAGTCGACGAAAGGACTCAGCAAGGCGATCCGCACGCGCGCCATCGGTCCCGAGCAGATCGGCCATTTGCCTTCTCCCTACGGCACCGCCTTTGCGGTGAACGGCATCGACCAGTTCCTGATCGACGTGCCCGCCAACACGGCCGAGACCGAAGCCGCCCAGTCGATCTATTCAAAACTTGATCCGGCCCGTCAAAAAATTGTCATGCAGGGCAAGCCGATTGATGAGCCAAGCGTCGCCATCAACCGGATAACCGAGCAATTCCGCGATTTCCGGCAATTCCGGGCGCCATGGCTCAAAGGGCTCGGCGTCATAAACTGAGCGAAAATGGGGAGTGCCGACGAGGGCGGTCGGCAGCGCCAAATTAACCCTGCCGGATGCAAAACTGTCTGGTAGAGGGTGCATAACGGAGCCTGCTCCTTTGTGCCCCGGCGTCTGCATTTTCGGGCTGTCATGACTCGCATCACGTTCCAACTTGGTTTGATCCTGGCGCTCGCCATCGGCGGCTATTATTTCGTCGGCTTTCTGGGCGGCGAGGGCGGCGGCGGTGGCGGGCAGCGTCGGCCCGGTCCGGTTGTCGGTGTCAGCACCGCCAGCGCGCAGACTTTCATCCAGACCATCGAGGCCATCGGCGACGCGCGCGCGAATGAAAGCGTGACGCTGACCTCAAAAGTGACCGACGCGATCCGGACCATCGCCTTCTCTGATGGCCAGATGGTGGCTGAGGGCGATGTTGTCGTCGAACTCGCCAGCGCCGAGCAGGGTGCTGACCTGATCGCCGCGCGTGCAGAGCTCGTGGAGGCACAAGCCAATTTTGACCGTGCCGTGGATCTGGTGCGGCGCGGCTCTGCCTCGCAGGCGCGGCTGGACGAAGCGACCTCGACGCGCGATGCCGCGCGCGGTCGGGTGCGGGCGCTGGAGGCGCGTCTTGGTGATCGCGTGATCCGCGCTCCCTTTGCCGGCGTGCTTGGCCTTCGCATGGTGAGCCCCGGCGAGCTGGTGCGGCCCGGCGATCCCATTGTGACGCTCGACGATGTTTCGGTCATCAAGGCCGACTTCAATGTTCCCGAGCGCTATTTGCCGCTGTTGCGCGACGGGCTTGCAATCGAGGCCTATGCCGCCGCATGGCCCGGCCGGGCGTTTGGTGGAACGGTGATTTCGGTATCGTCGCGCGTCGATGTGGCAACCCGCAGCGTGACCGTGCGTGCCGAACTGCCCAATCCGGATGGGCTCTTGCGGCCCGGCATGCTGCTTGCGATCACGCTCGTTACGGAGAACCGCACTGCGCTTGCTGTGCCCGAGACCGCGATTGTACCCGTCGGCGATGTGCGCTTTGTCTTCGTTATTGACAAGGACCTGATGGCGACGCGTGTCGAGGTGCGCACCGGCAGCCGCCATGGCGGCTTTGTCGAAATCGTCTCGGGCATCAGTGAAGGTGCAATTGTCGTGAGCGACGGCACGCACAAGGTCATTCCGGGCTTGGCCGTGCAACTTCCGGCGGAAGCCGGCGCAGGCAGCGCCACCACGGGAGGCGGGCAGCGCCCATGATCCTCTCGGACGTCTCGGTCAAGCGCCCGGTCTTTGCCTCGGTCATCAGCCTCTTGCTGGTTGCCTTCGGCGTGCTCGCCTTCACGAACCTTCCGCTGCGCGAGTTGCCCAATATTGACCCGCCGGTTGTCTCCATCGACACGCGATATCGCGGCGCGTCGTCTGCCGTCATCGAGAACCGGATCACCTCCATCATCGAAGAGCAGATCGCCGGGATCGAGGGCATCAAGACGATCACCTCAACCTCGCGTGATGGCAGGTCGCAGGTCACCATCGAGTTTGATCTTTCGCGCGACATCGACGCGGCGGCCAACGACGTGCGCGACGCGGTCAATCGCGTTGCCGGCAGCCTGCCCGACGATTCCGAGCCGCCGGAAGTGACCAAGGCTGACGCCGACAGCGACGTCATCATGTGGATCAATCTGGCAGACCCGAGCCTGACCAGCCTTGAACTGACCGATTTTGCCACGCGCTACATCCTTGATCGTCTTTCAGCTGTTCCGGGTGTTGCGCGTGTCAACATTTCAGGTGGCCAATCCTATGCGATGCGGATCTGGCTTGACCGCCGGGCGATGGCGGCGCGCGCCCTGACGGCAGGCGACATCGAGGCGGCGCTCAGGGCAAACAATGTCGAGTTGCCCGCAGGCCGCATCGAGGCGGATGCGCGCGACCTTTCGGTGCGTCTCGACCGCGTCTTCCAGACGCCGGATGACTTCAGCGCCCTCAAAATCGGCGAGGGCGAAAATGGCGAGATCATCCGGCTGGGCGATGTCGCGCGGGTGGAACTCGGCGCGGTCAGCGAGAAGGTCATCTTCCGCGGCAACCAGCAGCCGCAGGTGGGGCTTGGCATTGTCAAGCAATCCACGGCCAATGCGATTGAAGTGACACGCGGCGCGCGCGCCGAGATTGCCCGCATCGTCGAAGGCCTGCCCGAGGGAATGGAACTGGTAGTCTCGTCGGACTCCTCGCTGTTTATCGAGGAAGCGATCAATCAGGTATATTGGGCGCTCGGCGAGGCCATGGTGATCGTGGTCCTCGTGATTTTCCTATTCCTCGGATCGTTCCGTGCGGCGATCATTCCCGCGGTCACGGTTCCGGTCTGCCTCATCGGCGCGTTCCTGGCCCTCAATGCCTTCGGGCTCTCGATCAATCTGCTCACCCTTCTGGCTCTGGTGCTCGCCATCGGCATTGTGGTGGATGACAGCATCGTCGTGCTTGAAAACATCCAGCGCCGCATGATGCTGGGTGAGCCACCGCTGATCGCCGCCACGCGCGGTGCGTCGCAAGTGGCCTTTGCCGTCATTGCGACAACGACCGTCCTGGTTGTCGTGTTTGTGCCCTTGCTGTTCCTCACCGGCAATGTCGGGCGTCTCTTCTCGGAATTGGCAATTGCCATTGCCTCGGCGGTTGCGATTTCAGGACTGGTCGCGCTCACGCTGACACCGATGATGTGCTCGAAGCTCTTGAAGCCCGCAATACACCAGCCGCGCTTTGCGCGCACCGTCCATGCCATCATCAAGCGGATCGAGAACGGCTATGTGCGCGTCCTGCGTCAGGTGATCCGCATGCCTTTGGTGGCGGCGGCGGCGGTGGGCGGCGTGATTTTCGCCATCGCGACGCTCCTTTCGCTGGTGCCGTCCGAACTTGCGCCCAATGAAGACCGCGCTGCCATGTTCGTAAACATGCAGGGGCCGGAGGGCGGCACGTTCGAGCAGTCCGCAGTCAATATGGAGCGCATCGAAGCCATACTGATGAAGCTGGTCGAGCGGGGCGATGCCGCGCGCATCCTGGTGCGGGTGCCGGGCAGCTTCGGCTTCACCGAAGACTTCAACTCGGGCTTTGTCATCATCCCGCTGGTGCCGTGGGGCGAGCGCGAGAAGACGCAAGACCAGATCATCGGTGAGGTGACAGGCTGGCTGCAGGCGATCCCCGGCATGCGTGCGTTCGCCTCGGGCCGTCAGGGACTTGGCCAACGCGGTGGCCAGCCGGTGCAATTTGTGCTGGGCGGATCGGATACGGACGAGCTTCTGCGCTGGCGTGACCGCATTCTTGCGCGGGCGCGCGAAAACCCGCGGTTGATCAATGCTGATTCCGACCTGCGCGAGACCAAGCCGCTCCTGCGCGTGACCGTGAATCGCGAGCGGGCTGCCAGTCTCGATGTTTCGGTGTCCGCCATCGGGCAAACGCTCGAGACCATGCTGGGTTCACGCCGGGTGACGACATTCGTTGACCGCGGCGAGGAATACGACGTCATCCTGCAGGCCGAGGCTTCAGACCGTAGCTCCATCGACGATCTCAACAACATCTTTGTCCGGTCCGGCAACGGCACGCTGGTCGCGATGTCCAATCTGGTGGATGTGCGCGAGACGGCGGGACCGACACAGCTCAACCGCTTCAACCGTCTGCGCTCCGTTACCATCAGCGCCGCATTGGCTGAAGGCTATACGCTGGGCGAAGCACTGCAATGGCTTGAAGATATTGCGCGCGAGGAGTTGCCGCCCACAGCGCGCATCGACTATCGCGGCCAGTCCCGCGAATTGCGTGAGGCGAGCACGGAAATCTATATCACTTTCGCGCTGGCGCTGGTCGTCGTGTTTCTGGTCCTGTCAGCGCAATTCGAGAGCTTTGTCCATCCCGCTGTCATCATGCTGACGGTGCCGCTGGCGGTTGCGGGCGCGCTTTTCGGGCTCTGGTTGATCGACTCTTCCCTCAACATCTACAGCCAGATCGGCATCGTCATCCTGATCGGCCTTGCGACCAAGAACGGCATCCTGATCGTCGAGTTCGCCAACCAGCTGCGCGACGAGGGAAAGAACCATCTGGACGCGGTGATCGAGGCGGCTGCGATCCGCTTCCGCCCGATCATCATGACGTCGCTCTCGACCGCTTTCGGTGCATTGCCCCTCGTCATGGCGACAGGGGCGGGCGAGGCCTCCCGCGAGACCATAGGCATTGTCATCTTTGCCGGCGTCATCGGTGCCACGATCCTCACCCTGTTCATCGTGCCCGCAGCGTACACGCTGATCGCGCGATGGACCCGCAGCCCCGGCGCGATTGCAGCCGAAATGGAAGCGTGGGAACATGCCGAAAAGGCGCGCGGCACATCGGGTGCGGGGTTGCGTCAGGATGGCGTATGAGAATCCTCGTCGTTGACAATCTCCAGATCCGGAAATGGGGCGCGGCGAAAGTTGCGACCGACCGCAAGCTGGTCAACGGCTATGTGCGCAACAATTTCCGCACGCTGGAATTTTCTGACCGTGACGTTGCCGCGATGGAGGCGCCGCTGGGCTTGCGCGATCTTGGCCGCCGCGCCGCCAACCGCCGTCTGGTCGAGACTGCACGCAACTGGCAGCCCGACATGCTCCAGCTCGGCCATTGCGACATCATCCGCAACGAGACGCTGGCGGAAATCCGCAAGGCCGTGCCCGGCGCGCGCATTGCGTTCCGCAATGTTGATCCGCTGTTTGACCCTGAAAACGTTGCCAAGATCGACGCGCGCGCCGATCATGTGGACGCCATCTTCATCACCACGGGCGGCGAGAAGCTGAAGCGCTTCAAGCGCCCCGGCAATGTCGTGAGCTTCATCCCCAACCCTTGCGACCCCGCCATCGAGGACATGGACAACAGCGAGAAGCCTGCCGAAGGCTTTGAGCGTGATCTCGTTTTCTGCGGTGTCGGCAATCCCACCGACCCGCGTTTTGGGATGGTCAAGCGCCTGCATGATGCGCTTGACGGTGAACTGCGCTTCACCAGTTACGGCATGCACGGGCCGGGTGCGATCTGGGGACTTGCCTATGATCAGGTTCTGGCGGGCTCAAAGATGGCGCTTAACCTCAACCGCACCGAGGGCGATCATCTCTATTCGAGCGCGCGCATGTCCCAGCTGATGGGCAACGGGCTGCTGACCTTCATGGATGAAGCCTGCGGCTACCGGAAATTTTTCGGTGATGGCGAGGCGGGTTTCTTCCGCACTGAAGCGGAACTCGCCGCCAAAATCCGCACGTTCCATGCTGACGATGCAATGCGCCGCTCGGTTGCCGCTGCCGGACGCCGCTTCTATCACACACATTTTTCGGGTGAGATGGTGGGGCGGTTCATCGTCGAGACGACGATGGGCACCGCCCTTACGCGGAACTATCCCTGGGCGGATGAAGTGCTGCGCTGACAATCAGGGCAGATTGTCAAACCTGATCTTGTCCGGGCTGACTGCGCCGCCTGAAATCACCATCGCCATCGCCTCATCCATCGTAAGATTGGTGGAGGTGAGCTTGTCCACCGGCACGATTTCAAGATAGCCGCTTGTCGGGTTGGGTGTCGTCGGCACATAGACGGCGGCCAGTTCGCGGCCCGTCCTTTCGTCCTGAAAGGTCTTCATCACAAGGCCGATGGCGCGCATGTCGGCATTGGGAAAGTCGATCAGCACGACGCGCTGCACATTGTTCGGCTTGGTCTGCAGCGCCTTCAGGAGCTGCTTGGTCGAGCCATAGATCGTCTTGATGAAGGGGATGCGTCCGATCAGGCTTTCGAACCATGCGATCAGCCGGGCGCCGACAATCCATGTCGCCACGATGCCGAGGAAATAGAGCAGCAGGATCACCATGAAGACGGCGGTGATCGTCAGCGCCGCAGGCTCGTGCAGCAAATCGGCAAGGCCCGGAAAGGTGGGACGAATGGTATCGGCCATGCCGATGATCACGGGGCGACCCCACCCGGAGAGCAGCGAGACCAGGAGGTCGATCACCAGATAGACGACATAGAGCGGAATGACGGTCAGGATGCCGGCAAGCAGGTTCTTGCGCAGGTCAAGGTGCGAGGCGGGTTTCTTGGGTGCGGGTTCGCTCATGCGGGGCAGGCCTGGAATCGTCCGTGTCTGTTTCCAAGTGTGCGGGGACCTTAGGCGCCACGATCACGCTATCGCAAGGGGCATGGGCCCATGTGTCGTCCGAAAAGGGCTGGAAAATGGCCCCTGTTCCGATATGGTCCGCGCGCGCCAAAGCCCGGCTGCCTTTGCTGATCGAACACCATGACCCGCGTCCTCATCACCAGCGCCTTGCCGTATGTCAACGGCGTCAAGCATCTCGGCAATCTTGTCGGGTCGATGTTGCCGGCGGATGTTTTCGCGCGCTATCAGCGGCTGAAGCTGGGGCCAGAGAACGTGCTTGCTGTCTGCGCAACGGACGAGCACGGCGCGCCGGCCGAGATCGCGGCCCTTGAAGAGGGGATGCCGGTCGCCGCCTATTGCACCAAATGGCACGAAGTGCAGAAGAGGCTGGGCGAGGGGTTCCTGCTCTCGTTCGACATTTTTGGCCGCTCATCGTCGCCGCAAAACCACGAGCTGACGCGCGAGTTCGCGCGCACGCTCTGGAAGAACGGATTTCTGGAAGTGCGCACGACGCGGCAGGTTTACAGCCATGCCGACAAGCGCTTCCTGCAGGACCGGTTTGTCATCGGCACCTGTCCGCATTGCGGCTATGACCGCGCGCGCGGCGACCAGTGCGAGAATTGCACGCGCGTGCTTGATCCGACCGATCTGATCTCGCCGCGCTCGGCCCTGTCGGGCTCGCCCGATATCGAGGTGCGTGACACGCAGCATCTTTTCCTCAAACAGTCCGGCTTTTCCGACCGGCTTCGGGCGTGGATCAAGTCCAACGAGGCGCGATGGTCACCGCTGGTCACGTCGATTGCCTTCAAATGGCTGGATGAGGGATTGCGCGACCGGGGCATCACGCGCGATCTCGAGTGGGGCGTGCCCGTACCGGATGACATCGCGGACGGCGCCCTCAAGGGAAAAGTCTTCTATGTCTGGTTCGACGCGCCGATCGAATATATCGGGGCGACGCGCGAATGGGCGGAGGAGCGTGGAACACCCGATGCATGGAAGCGCTGGTGGCGCCTGCCTGCGGCATCCGATGTCACCTATGTTCAGTTCATGGGCAAGGACAACGTGCCGTTCCATACGGTCGGGTTTCCTGTGACCGTGCTCGGCGCCAATGAAGGCGAAGCGCATCCGTGGAAACTTGTCGATGCCATCAAGGGCTTCAATTGGCTCAATTTTGACGGCGGCAAGTTCTCCACCTCGCAAAAGCGCGGCGTCTTCATGGATCAGGCGCTGGAGCTTCTGCCTGCCGATTTGTGGCGCTGGTACCTGATGGCGAATGCGCCGGAGAGCTCGGACGCGAATTTCACCTGGGAACATTTCGCGGGAACGGTGAACAAGGACCTTGCGGATGTGCTGGGCAATTTTGTCAACCGCATCCTCAAATTCGCAACCGCGCGCTTTGAGGGCAAGGTTCCGGAGGAGGGCGCTGACGGCCCCGCCGAGCGCGAGCTTGCGGCGCGCCTGCAGGAATTGCTCGCGTCCTATTCAGCCAATATGGACGGCATGCATTTCCGCAAGGCGTGCGCCGACCTTCGCGCGATCTGGGTTGCGGGAAACGAATATGTGACGCTGGCCGCGCCATGGACGCTCATCAAGACGGACCGGGCGGCAGCGGCAACAGCGGTACGCACCGGCATCAATCTTGTGCGCCTGATCGCGCATTTGTCCGCGCCGTTCATCCCGGCGATGTCGCAGGCAATCATTCAGGCACTGCGGGTTCCGGGTGCGTCGTGGCGCTGGACGCAGGATGTCGCCGCCGAGCTTGCTGCGCTGCCGCCGGGACATGTGTTTGACGTGCCGCCGGTCCTTGTCCGGAAAATCGAGGATGCGGAAGTTGCAGCCTGGCAGCAGCGCTTTGGCGGAATCTGAGGGACGGCGCCGTTTTTCAGCGCAAGTCCTGTGGCGCGGTCGCAACGGTTTTGGCTGCCGCGCATGTTGCCCGGCGGGCCAAGTGCCGCCACACTCATTCCGAATCCGTGGCGAAGCAGTCGGGGCGCTTCGATGCTCAAAAGTTTCTTTGCGGCAATTGCCTGTGCCGCGATCATGGCTGCTCCCGCAAGGCCCTCGCCTGCAGACAGCACGGGGCGTGTCGTCGGTCTGGCGATGGATGCGTCCAGCGGCGAGGACGAGAGCGCCTTCTTCTTCGACGAGCTGAAACTGTCGCCCGGCGGATCTGATGGTGGATCGGATCCCGCAACCCGGTTTCTTTCTGCGGTGCCCGATGACATCGAACCCTATTTCGATCTCTTCCTTTATGTGAGCAAGGCGGAGCGCGGACCGATTGCACAGCACATGTTCGGCTATCGGCGCGAGGCGGATGGGCGCCTGTCGTTGATCCATGACTGGCTGATTTCGACCGGGCGCGAGCGGCGCGAGAAATACTTCACGACCACGCCCATCGGGCTTTTCAAACTCGATCCCGACCGCTTCCACGAGGACTATTGGTCCCGGACCTGGGATGCAGCGATGCCGTGGGCGATGTTTCTCGACTACACGCTGGCGTCCGGGCGTCGCACCGGTATTGCCATCCATGCGGTGACGGGAGACGCGAAAGTGGCGCGGCTCGGCTTTCGCGATTCAGGTGGCTGCATCCGCCTGTCGGTCGATGCGGCGCGCGATCTTTTTCAGACCATCCAGGCGAGTTATCGCGGTGCGGTTCCGGTCTTTGCGACCGACACAATCAATGGCGGTACCAGCCGGACGGGCGAAGTGGTGCGCCTTGCCGATGGCACGATCCTCACCCGGACGGGCTACCGGGTTCTCCTGATGATCGAGGACTATGGCGGCATAACCGGTCCGCCGGTTGTGGCGAGCACCGCACCTTAAGCGTTTTTCATCAAAAACCGGTCCGCGGGCCTGCAAATGCCGCCAATGGTGCTTGGCCAAAGGCCAAAACAGCGGCATAATTTCCTAAGTTCTTGTTAACCATCAGTTCGGGTGGGCCGGGGTGGATTGGCTTGTCAGAAATCTGTCGGCTGCGCTTGTCATCCTTGGGGTGACGGTCTGCGCATTCACGGCTTTCCGCCTGACCCCCAACGAGGTTGGGACCTTCGCCGCCGCGCGCATCGGCGAGGCAGTCGCGTTTGCGCGCGAGACAATCATCGCATGGACCAGCGACGATGCTGAGGCGCCTCCCGCGCCCGCAAGGCACGAGACCGTCACTGTCATGCGCGATGCGCCGGTCATCCGCGCTGTTCCTGCGCCCAGCATGCCTGACACGCTCTTCATCGGTTCGCAGGTCATGCAGGCCGCCTTCGTCGCGCGCATGGAAGCTGAACGCGCTGAAGCTGAACGCGCTGATGCAGAGCGCGCAGAAGCAGAGCGCGCAGAAGCAGAGCGCGCAGAAGCAGAGCGCGCAGAAGCTGCACGTGCTGAAGAGGACGCGCTTCGTCCCGCCATTGTTGCAGACGACGACGCGGAAGAAACGGTGGTCGCTGGCGGATCGAGTGTCATCATTCCGCTGGAGCAACCGCCCGAAACGCCTGCGCCGGAAGCAGCGCCACGGATCGAGCCCCTATTGGAGCCCGAACCGCTGCCGGGCTTTGGTCCTGGCCAGCAGGCCCAGACGCTGCATCCGGTCGCGCTGCGGATGCTGGCCCAATTGCCGCCCGAGATTGTCGGCCACTTCGACCTCTTCCTCTATGTCAGCAAGTCGGATGCGGGCCCATGGGCCCAGCAGATGTTCGTGTTCGACAAGGAAGATGGCGAAGCAGGAATGCCGCGGTTCACGCTGCTGCACCAGTGGTTCGTCTCGACAGGGCGCGAGACGGAAGAGCGCAATGCCCGCGGCGAGTTGATGTCGACCGCGACACCGCAGGGTATTTTCAAGCTTGATCCCGACCGCTTCTATCACCGGTACTGGTCCAGCCAGTGGGATCAGTCCATGCCCTGGACGATGTTCTTCGACTATCAAACCCGCGGCAACCCGACGGGGTTGGCCATTCACGGCACGGTGCCCGAGACGGTGGCTGAACTTGGCGCGCGTGCGTCGGCCGGGTGCATTCGTCTTGCGCCCGAGAATGCCAAGACGCTTTATCGCCTCATCCGCCGCAATTATGCGGGAACAGTTCCGCGCTTCCGGATCGACCGGACAGGCACCATGAGTTCGGAAGGCATCGTCCTGCGCAACCGCCAGGGCAATCCGCGCATGGAGCAGGGCTATCGCGTCATTGTCCTCATCGACAATTTCTCGGGCGAAGATGCGGTCATCGCCACGCTTTATTGAGAACCGTGGAGCTTCGCTGAGGCGCGTCTAGCCTTTGGTGCGCTGGCGCACGGTTTCGTAGAGGGCAATCGCTACCGCATTCGAGACATTCAGGCTTGAGAAGGCCGCCGATGTCGGCAAGCGCACGAGGTGATCGCAATTCTCGCGGGTGAGACGACGCAGGCCTTCGCCTTCCGCGCCAAAGACCAGAACCGTATCGCTGTCGAGGCGTTGGGCATTGATCGCAAAGGCACCGTCCTCGTCGAAACCCAGACGCACAAACCCTTCGCGCCCCAACTCTTCCAGCGTGCGGGAAAGATTGACGACTTCGATCACGGGAATCTTCTCAAGCGCGCCTGAAGCAGATTTCGCCGTGACGCCGGACAAAGGCGGCGAGTGGCGCTCCTGCACAATCACGCCGTGCGCACCGAAGGCGGCAGCCGTGCGCAACACTGCGCCCAGATTGTGCGGATCATTCACCTGATCGAGCATGACGAGGAGGCGGGGCGACGCGCTCTTTGCCACGACATCGTCCAATACATGGCGCGCGAGCGGTTCAACTTCCAATGCGAGGCCCTGATGCACCGCTCCCTTGGGCAGAAGGCGGTCGAGGCGGTCATCTTCGGTCGCCTCGACGCGCACACCGCGCGACTGGGCGGCATTGCCGAGCCTTTCGATGCCGCGCGGGCTCGCCAGCAATTTCAGGCAGCGCCGCTTGGGGTTTTTGAGGGCGGCCTCGACCGGATGGATGCCCCAAAGCCAATGGATTCGCTCGTCCATCTGATGCGGGCGGGTTTGCCGGGGGCGGCCGTGGTCCTGCCTTTGGCCATGGACGAAAGAATCAGCAGGTTTGGCCGCGCCGTATTCCGGCTTTCCGACGGGTTTGCCACTGGGCTTGCCACCCGGCTTGCCCGGCCTTTGCGGCTTGCCGTGCCTGGTGGGGGCACGATCATCGGATCGCCCGAACTTGCCGGGTTTCGCATGGCCGGGGCGGGCTGAAGGTCTGCCCGGCGGCCGGGGACCGAAATCACCCGAGGGGGGACGGCTGGAAGTGGAGCCGCCGCCTTTATTTCCACTGGGGCGATGTGATTTCTTCATGGCTGAAATCCGGGTGGTTTTTCAATATGGTGTGAAGGCGGGCTGGGCCGCGCCGCTCCTTACAGGAGTTCCGGGGCAGGAGGCGAGCCAAATCAGCCTGATGAAGCGGAGGGTCTCATGCCCTTCGCACCTGCACCCATCCGCTTGACACACTTTGGCAAATCCTCCATATGCCGCGCTCCCGCGAAGGGCCTTTTGCGGGAAAAGCGAGCTTGGCGCAGGCACAAAGGGCACAATTCCAGCAAAAGACGTCAGCGGGCGCGTGCCGCCCGGCTGCTTTTGCTTCTGCCTTTTTGACGTGCGCCACGTGCGCGGGGAGGGGTGCCCGAGTGGCTAAAGGGGACGGACTGTAAATCCGTTGGCTACGCCTACGCTGGTTCGAATCCAGCCCCCTCCACCATCGCGCATCGCGTGTGATGCCGGGCCCGGTGAGTTTGAAGAACGGATAGTTGCGTAAGCGGAAGTTGCGTCGGGCTGCGGATCACGAGCATGAGATATGAGGGAATGAAGCGGCGGGTGTAGCTCAATGGTAGAGCAGAAGCCTTCCAAGCTTACGACGAGGGTTCGATTCCCTTCACCCGCTCCAGTCCGGCATCGAATTCGGGCAACGGGCAAGCCGCCATCTTTCGCGTTGAGACACTGAAACACAAACTGACGAGCAACGGACGAGCGTTATGGGCAAGGAAAAGTTTGAGAGGAACAAGCCGCATTGCAACATCGG
>CAZBRT010000004.1:0-191924 GCA_964494625.1 uncultured Flavobacteriaceae bacterium
CCCTCAGTGGGCCGGACTCTAATTCAACCCGGAGGAAATCCGGAGGGGCAGGTCACCGGCGACCAATTGGTATCGTGTATTCTTCATTGCGCACCATTAGAGCTGGTTGGCAGAGACTAATAACCGTCGCGAATCTATGGCGCCAGTGCCAGTACCCAAAGCGGAAGGGTAAAGATCGACAAAAGCGTTGAAACGGTAATGAGATTGGCCATCAGGGTCGCGTCCCCGCCCAGCTGGCGCGCCAGGATATAGGATGAGGTCGCCCCCGGCACGCAGGCGCAGATGAGCGCCACATCCCGGGCAAGCCCCGTCGTTCCCGTCAGCCAGCAGGCGCCCAGCATCAGGATCGGCATCAGGCCGAGCTTCAGGATCGTCGTGAACACGAGCGGGAACCGCTTCTGCGCATGGGCGCGCAAATCCAGGGCGACGCCGACCGCCAGAAGCCCCAGCGCGAGGGTCGCGTCCGCCAGCATCTTGAGCGTTGCCAGAATCGGCTGGGGGATCGTGAGGTCGACACCTTTGACGGCGATCCCGGCAATGCACGCGATGATGAGCGGGTTTGTGACAATCGCCAGCAATGCCGGTTTCAGACCTGCCGCGCTGCCGCTCGCATAGCGCGTCAGCACCACGACCGACATCAGATTGACGGCAGGCACCATGGTTGCAAAAGCAACGGCGGCAAGTGCCACGCCCTTTGGCCCGTAAAGGAGCGAGATGACGCCGAGCGCGACAAAGCCGTTCCAGCGCACCGCGCCCTGAAAGACGCTGGTGAATTCCGGCCCCGAGACCGGCAATACCGGACGCAGGAGCGCCAGCATCAGCGCCATGGCGACAACCGCGATCAGGAAGGTGGCGGCGAGCGGCAGCACCGCATCACCGCTCATGTCAGCCGTCACAATCGTGTGGAACAGAAGCGGCGGGAAAAGCACGAAATAGGTGAGGCGCTCCAGCGGCTGCCACAGATGGTCGCCGGGAAACGCAATCACCCGCAGAAACACGCCAAGCCCGATGACAAGAAAAACCGGGACCAGCGCCAGCGCGATCTCGATCATGCGCGCCCTCTAATGCAGACTCTGTGGGGGCGGATGATCGGGCGAAATGTCCTCCAACGTGCGTCCAGCCGTTTCAGGCAGCGTAGCAAACACGATCAAGAGCGACACCAGAACGGCCGGCAAGAGGAGGATGATCGCGAGGCCGTGCGACCCCGTCAGGACATAGAGATAGTCCTTCGCCAACAAACCGACCGCACCACCGACAATCTGCATCGTCGTCCGAAGGCCCGAGCCTGACGAGCGATGGGCCGTAGCGAAGAGTTCGGCGCCGTAAGCCGAAAGCACGACCTCCGCTGCGAAGAAGCCAAAGAGGCCGACAATCCAGCCGACGAGCATGACCGGCACAATGTCGATCGCATAGAAGGCGCCAAAGCCCATGGCGACCATGAGACCGCCTGCGGCCAGTACCGTGCGTCGCCCGAAGCGGTCGCTCAATTGACCGGCGACAAAATTTCCCGCCAGCGCAAGCAGGCCTCCGATCAGGACCAGCAATGTCACCTGACCGGGCGAAAAGCCGCGTTCCGTCTGCAGGAATGTCGGCGTGAAGATCACAGCGGAGGCAGACCCGAGGGCGAAAACAAAGACGAGTGCGGAAAGTGCAGCACTCCGCTTCGGGTAAGCGCCAAAGAGCGCAAAGATGCCCTTGACGCCAGAGAGCAGTCCCGCGGGCTTGATGGCGCCGCTCTCCTTCAACCGGGTAAATCGTTGTGTCTCCGGCAAGCGCCGCCAGAGCCAGGCAATGAGGAAGAGGGGCAAGGCGCCGATGACATAAAGGGCGCGCCAGCCGCCAAACATCACGTCGACGCCCGCGTAAATTATTGCAGCCGTGCCAGCGCCTGCCGCACCCATGGCCGCGAGCAGGCCAAGCGCCCAACCCCGGGCACGATCATCGACCTCTTCCGAGATCATCACGATGGCAATCATGTCCTGCGCATATCCAAAGACGCGGACCAGCGCCTGGCAGATCAGGAATTGCTCGGGCGTCTGCGCAAAGGCTGTGAGCAGCGTAAAGAGGCCAGATCCCACAATCGTCACGGCCAGAATGGCCTTGCGTCCGAAACGGTCGGCCAGGGCTGCAAGCGGGAATGCAAGCAGGATCCCGAGACGGACGATGGCGATGGTCTGGCCCTGCTCGGATTCAAGCATGCCGAGGTCCGGCATGATCCGCGGCAAAGCGAGGCCAAGGATGTTAAGGTCATAGCCGGCGATCAGGAAGGCCGCACTGACCAGCATGGCCATCGACATCTGCTCGCGCGGCAGTTTCACGGGTGGACGGAACATCTGGCGCATCGATCAGGACCGCGCGATGAATGCAAGGCGGTCAAGAAAGCCCTGCAGGATGAATGACGCTGCCATCTTGTCGATCACTTCCCCCCGCCTGCGCCGCGACATGTCGGCGTCAAGCAATGTCCGTTCCACTGCAGCCGTCGAAAGACGCTCGTCCCACATGGTCACCGGCAGGTCCAGCTCACGCGCGAGATTGCGGGCATAGGCGCGGGCGGCTTGTGCAGCCGGACCGTCGCTTCCGTCCATGTTGCGGGGAAGGCCAATGACGATTCCGCCCACATCATAGCGTGTCACCCGCTCACGCAAGGTGGCAACGTCCTCTTTCAGGCGGCCGCGCTTCATGGTTTCAAGGGGGCTCGCGACCATCAGGCCAGTGTCGGAGAGGGCCAAGCCCACATTCTTTGACCCGAGGTCAATGCCGATCAGCCGCTGGCCCGGCCTCAAAGCGGCCCTGAAGGCTGCCGGGTCCAGAAATGGCATTGCAGGGGCCATTACAGCTATTGGGCCTTTTCTTGCGCCGCGCGCGGGGGATTGCTAGCTAGTCAAACGCTTTATAGGGCGATTTGCGCCCGGCAAGCCATCGAATACCTCCCCCAAGGGCAATTGCCCGGCTCGAAGATTGGCCACGATCATGTCGGTTGACGAAAAGACTGTGCGCAAGGTTGCGAAGCTCGCCCACCTTGCCGTTCCGGAAGAGCGGCTGCAGCCCATGGCTGGCGAGCTGAACAAGATTCTCGCCTGGGTCGAGCAACTGGGAGAACTCGATGTGAAGGACGTGGCGCCGATGACGTCGGTTGCCCATATGCGCCTCGTGCGGCGTCCCGATATCGTGACCGATGGCGGCATTGCCGACGACCTCATGAAGAATGCGCCCAACGCCATCGACAATTACTTCACCGTGCCCAAGGTGGTGGAATAGGCCATGACGGATATTTCCACCCTCACCCTTGCGGGCGCGCGCGATGCCTTGCGTGCAAAGAAAGTGTCGTCGAAAGAACTGACCTCCGCTTTCATCAAGGAGGTTGAGGCCGCGCGTGGGCTGAACGCCTTTGTCACCGAAACGCCGGATCTCGCCCTTGCCATGGCGACCAAGGCTGATGAGCGGCTCCAGCGCGGTGAGGCGGGCGCGCTTGAAGGCATCCCGCTGGGCATCAAGGATCTCTTCTGCACCAAGGGCGTGAAGACGACTGCGGGCAGCAAGATTCTCGGCAATTTCGTGCCGACCTATGAATCAACCGTCACGCAGAAAATGTTCGACGCGGGCGGGGTCATGCTCGGCAAGCTCAACATGGATGAATTTGCCATGGGCTCGTCGAACGAGACGAGCGCCTGGGGCCCCGTCATTTCCCCCTGGCGGCGCAAGGGTTCGAATACGCCGCTCGTGCCCGGCGGTTCCTCGGGTGGTTCGGCGGCTTCGGTTTCTGCGCGGCTGTGTCTTGGTGCGACAGGCACGGATACGGGCGGCTCCATCCGCCAGCCGGCCGCGGTCGCGGGCCTTGCCGGCATCAAGCCGACCTATGGACGCTGCTCGCGCTGGGGCATTGTTGCCTTTGCCTCCTCGCTCGATCAGGCGGGACCAATGGCGCATACGGTGCGTGACTGCGCGATCATGCTGAAAACGATGTCGGGGCATGACCCGAAAGACTCGACCAGCGCGCCCGTGCCGGTGCCGGATTTTGAAGCGGTGATCGGGCAGGGCGTCAAAGGCCTGCGCGTCGGCATTCCCAAGGAATACCGCATCGCCGGTATGCCCGACGAAATCGAGGCGCTCTGGACCCAGGGCATCGCCTGGATGAAAGACGCCGGTGCGTCGATCGTCGAGGTGAGCCTGCCGCACACCAAATACGCCTTGCCTGCCTATTACATTGTCGCGCCCGCCGAGGCGTCGTCCAACCTCGCGCGTTATGATGGCGTGCGTTATGGCCTGCGCGTTCCTGGCGACGACATGACCAGCCTCTATGAGCGATCCCGCGCGGCAGGCTTTGGACGCGAAGTCCAGCGCCGCATCCTGATCGGCACCTATGTGCTTTCGGCGGGCTATTACGATGCCTATTATCTTCGCGCGCAGAAGGTGCGCACGCTGATTGCCCGCGATTTCGATCAGGCCTTTGAAAAGTGTGACGTGCTGCTCACGCCCACCTCGCCATCGCCTGCATTCGGCATCGGCGAGAAGACGGATGATCCGATCTCCATGTATCTGAACGACGTCTTCACGGTGACGGTCAATCTTGCGGGCCTTCCCGGCATTTCGGTGCCGGCGGGACTGAACAATGACGGGCTGCCGCTTGGCCTTCAGCTGATTGGCCGCGCCTTTGACGAGGCAACCCTGTTCCGCGCAGGTCAGGTGATCGAGGATGCGGCCGCGTTCAAGGCCCGTCCCGACATCTGGTGGCGGTAAGGAGCGCCCTCATGACAAACCGCAAAGTCAGGTTGATTGAAGGTGCCACCGGCAAATGGGAGGTCGTGATCGGCCTTGAAGTCCACGCGCAGGTGCTCTCGCAGGCGAAGCTCTTCTCGGGCGCGGCGACCGCATTCGGAGCGGAACCCAATGCGCAGGTCAGTCTTGTCGATGCCGCGATGCCCGGCATGCTGCCCGTCATCAACGAGTTCTGCGTTGAACAGGCGGTCCGAACCGGTCTTGGCCTCAATGCGAAGATCAATCTCGTCTCGGTGTTTGACCGGAAGAATTATTTCTATCCGGACCTGCCGGCGGGTTACCAGATTTCGCAGTACAAGCAGCCCATCGTGGGCGAGGGCATCGTGCTGGTGGACATGCCCAACGGGGATGTCATCGAAGTCGGCATCGAGCGGCTGCATCTGGAACAGGATGCAGGCAAAAGCTCGCACGACCTTCACCCCAGCCTTTCCTTTGTTGACCTCAACCGCTCCGGCATTGCGCTGATGGAGATCGTCTCGCGCCCGGATCTGCGGTCGGGAGAGGAGGCCGCGGCGTATCTCAAGAAGCTGCGCACGATCCTGCGCTATCTTGGCACCTGCGACGGCAACATGGACGAAGGCTCGATGCGCGCCGACGTGAATGTCTCCGTCCGCAAGCCGGGTGGCGAACTGGGCACGCGCTGCGAGATCAAGAACGTGAACTCCATGCGGTTCGTGCAGATCGCCGCCGAGTTCGAGGCGCGCCGCCAGATCGACCTGATCGAAGGCGGCGGCAAGGTGGAGCAGGAAACCCGCCTTTTTGACTCGCGCACCGGTGAAACCCGCACCATGCGCTCGAAGGAAGAAGCGCACGATTACCGCTATTTTCCGGACCCTGATCTTTTGCCGCTCGAGATCGAGCAGGCGCTGGTGGACCGTATCAAGGCGTCGCTGCCGGAGCTTCCGGACGTGCGCAAGCAGCGTTACGTCTCGCAGTTCGGGCTCTCGCCCTATGACGCAGGCGTGCTGGTGTCGGATGCGGAAACCGCTGCCTATTACGAGGAAGCAGCGAAGGGCCGCGATGCGAAAGTTGTCGCCAATTGGGTGACGGGCGATCTCTTTGCGACCCTTAACCGTCTCAGCCTGCCGATTTCTGAATCGCCGGTCACGGCCGCCCATCTTGGCGCGCTGATCGATCTCATCGCCAATGACACGATCTCGGGCCGTATCGCCAAGGACGTGTTCCAGATCATGGTCGAAACGCGCGAGGCGCCGGGTGCCATTGTCGAGGCGCGTGGCCTTCGGCAGGTCACCGACACTTCGGCCATTGAAGCGGCCATTGACGCGGTCATTGCCGCCAGTCCCGACAAGGTGGCCGAGATTGCCACCAAGCCGAAAATGGCGGGCTGGTTCGTGGGTCAGGTGATGCAGAAGACGGGCGGCAAGGCCAATCCGGCCGTGGTGAACCAGCTTCTGGCGCGAAAGCTCAATCTTCCCGGCTGAGCGGCCTTGTCAAACGGGCAGAAGGGGCCGGACACTCGCCCCCGTGCGCGGGATTCGGTCTTGCGCACGCGGCAAACGGGAGAATGACCATGCCCATGGTGACGAAGCGCTCCGTCGCGCGCCCGGCGGGGAAGAAGGAAGAGCCCAAGAAGACGACCAAGAAAAAGGCAACAGCGAAGAAGAAATAGTCCGGATACCGGGCGGGGCGGCGGGTATCCTGCCGCCCTTCTGCATTTCTCGAGGATGACCCCCGATGATCGATCTCTATTCCTGGTGCACGCCCAACGGCCAGAAGGTTTCGATCATGCTGGAGGAGGCGGCGCTTGCCTACCGCGTCCACGCCGTGAACATCGGGGCGGGCGACCAGTTTACGCCAGAATTCCTCGCGATCAGCCCCAATCACCGCATTCCCGCCATCGTCGATCAGGACGGCCCCGGCGGCAGGAAGCTGTCACTCTTCGAGTCGGGTGCGATCCTTCTCTATCTCGCCGAAAAGACGGGCCAGTTCCTGCCTGCCGATCCGCATGCGCGCTATACCGTGCTGCAATGGCTCTTCTGGCAGATGGGCGGTGTGGGGCCGATGTTCGGGCAGGCGAACCATTTCCGTCACTACGCCGTGCAAAAAGCGGGCGCGGAGGCGGCTGCCTATGGCATCGAGCGCTACACCAACGAGGCCAAGCGCCTTTTCGGCGTGATGGACACGCAATTGTCGCGGCATGAGTGGCTTGGCGGTGACGAATATTCCATCGCCGACATGGCGACCTGGCCCTGGATCGTGGGCCGCAAGAATTTCGGCATCGACCTTTCCGAACTGCCGCATGTCGCGCGCTGGAACGAGGCGATGAAGGCGCGGCCCGCCGTGCGCCGGGGCTTTGACGTGCTGCGCAAAGAGCGTGACGAGGCCCCACCCAATCCCGACCGCTGGAATATCCTCTTTGGTGCGGCCCAGATGCAGCGGCGGGGCTGAGGGACGCTTCCACATTAACGTCCCATCAACTTTGTCTTAACCGCACGTTCAGCCGCAATCCTGACGATAGCCCCCATGCAGCTTTGCTGCCGGGGCAATTTTCCGGGGAGGATGAACGATGGCCCTTCTTGACGTTGATGGCGTTCGCCATTGTGAACACGAGGCGCTCACCGGCAAGACCGATGCGCTCTACACGCTGGGTCTTGCCTATTGCACGGGGCAGGGTGTGGCGATTGATCTGGTGGCCGCGCACAAATGGTTCAACCTTGCCGCCATGCAGGGCAACCGCGAGGCGCGCGAGATGCGCGGTGAAATCTCGCAGGAGATGAACCAGGTTCAGATTGCCGAGGCCCAGCGCCAGGCACGCGAGTGGCTGGCCTCTCGCCATTGAGGCCGGACGCCGCTTTGCGCTTTGCGGGGGAACCGCGAGCAGCCTAAAATGCGCGCATGACCCGTGCGCGCCAAACCTCGTCCAATGTCTGTCTGACCGTCACCAAGCGCGGCGGCATTGCGACCATCCTCATCAACCGTCCCTATGCGGGCAATGCGATTGACGCCGGTGTGCGCACCGCGCTGCAATCGGCCTGCGCCGATCTCAATGCCGACCCGGGGATCCGGGTGGTGGTGCTGACGGGCGCGGGCGAGGACGGTTTTTCGACCGGTCTTGACCTCCCCGAACTCGCGTCGCTTTCGCCTGATGCGATCCATGCGCTTGCGCTCGATATGCGCAAGGCTTGCGAGGCCATCCAGTCGCTTGATGCCATCGTGCTTGCGGCCATCAAGGGTGGCTGCATCGGGGCGGCCCTTGAACTCGTGCTTCATTGCGATATCCGGATCGGGCGCGCCGATCTTCGTGTCGGCTTTCCCGGCATCAATATCGGGCTGGTGCCAGGGGCTGCCGGCATCGAGCGCCTGACGCGGATCGCGGGGATGGGTCCGGCGCAGGCGCTTTATCTAACGGGCGGCATCATATCGGCCGAGCGCGCCTTCATGCTTGGCATCATCACCAATGTCTTTGGCCCGGCGGAATATGATGCGGCCGTTGCCGATTTCGCGGGGCATCTGGCGCAATTGCCGCCGGTAGCCGCGCGTGAACTCAAGAACCTGTTGCGGCTTTCGTCACGCGGCAACATTCCGCCGGCCGCGGGTGCCGAGGCGCTTGCCCGTTGCTTTTCCGAGGGCGATGCGGGCGACCGGCTGCGGGCCATGTTCGAAGGGCCGGAACCGGGAACGGCGCTGCATTAAAGCGTCAATTGCCGCCGACTGCACCCGAACGCGGCGGTGCCAGCAGCGACTGGTCATCCGACGGGCGATAGGCGCCCGCGACGCCACTGCCGCGCCGCAGATCGTAGGCGATCCGCAGCGGGCCAGAGCCGCCTGCCAGCAAGGTGCGATAGACCTGTGCGTTCTCGATCACGCGCTGCACATAGTTGCGGGTTTCGCTGAAGGGAATGCGCTCGACCCAGTCGACCGGATCGATGCGCGGTGAACGCGGATCGCCAAACTGGTCAATCCACTGCGTCACGCGGCCGGGGCCAGCGTTATAGGCAACCGCCACAAGAATGTAGGAGCCGCGGAGGTCTGACAGCAGGTCGGAGAGGTGGGCCATGCCCAGCTGCGTATTGTAGTCGCCGTCCGACAAAAGGCGCGCTTCGTCATACTGGATGCCATGCATGCGGGCGGTTGCCCGCGCCGTTGACGGGATCAGCTGCATGATTCCCATGGCTCCGGCACCTGACACGGCTGAAGTATCGAACTCCGTTTCCTGACGCGAGATCGCCAGCGTCAGCGCGGGTTCGGGAGCGGCATTGTCGGCGATGTGCCGGGGCAGGGTGACGAGCGGATAGGAATACGCGCCGACCGGGATCAGCTTCTGCATCGCGCGCTTGGCAACCCGGACCGAAAGGCCGCGCCAGCCCATGCGGTCGAGCAGTGCCGAGAGCATCTCGTATTCTTCGGCGGTCGCAAGATTGTCGGCGACGCCTTTGGAGAAACTGGTCAGAAGCTCGCGCTCCTGCAGGGATGCCAGCATCTGCACCGCCTGGATGTCTTCGCGTGCCTCGAACGCCGCGCGCTCGTCGCTCGTATCCGGCTTCAGCCACGCCAGCGTGTGGATCGCATCGGGATTGAGCGCGGACGCTGCCAGCATGCCGTAATAGGTTTCCGGCATGGTCGACGCAGCGGTATAGGCCGCGCGCGCCTCGTCCGTGCGCCCCGCAGCTTCGTGGGCACGCCCCAGCCAGTATTGCGCACGGGCGACGCTGATGGGGAACGTCACCCCCTTCAGCATGCGCTCAAAATGTACGGCGGCATCATCGGGGCGCTTGAGAAAGCGCAACGAGACCCAGCCCGCAATAAACTCTGCATCCGCGAACTCACCACCACGTTCCATGCCGTTGCCGGCGGCCAGCGCGTAGGCGTCAGGAAAACGCCTGTCTTCGATGGCTTCGCGGGTCTGATAGCCGCGCTCGTCCCACCAGCGTTCCGGATCGAATTGCGATGCGGGCGTCAATCGCGCTTTCAGCATCGTTGCGATCGCGTCACTGGTGCGGCCTGAAAGGCGTTGCCAGCGCGACAGTTCAAAAAGAAGCCCTGCTTCGTTGCGTAGTTCGCCTGCAAGGCTCGCAAGCCCGCGATCACTGCCGCGCGTGTTGGCACGCAGGCGCATGCGGATTTCAGCCCAGCTGCGCACCTGCGGGGAGGCCCAGGTGAGCGCCCGGTTGGCTGCGGCAAAGTCGGAATTCCAGATCAGGCGGTCCACGCGCTTCTGGTGGGCGTCGGGTGTCAGAAGGCTTGAGATACGCGCATAGATCTGCGTTTCGTCGGCTGCGTCGAAATTGCCCTTGATCCAGCCTTCGATGACGCGCTCCCGGCCGCGCTGGCTCTGCCCCATGGCGATTTCGGCAAGCCCCAGCTTGACCATGCCATAGCCGGAAATGGGGTCACGACCGTCGAACCAGGTGACGATCTGCTGCGGCGGCATGTTGCTGGCCAGCGCCCGTTCCGCATTGCGGCGGATCGCATCGATGGCTGGCCAGTTACCATACTCGCGGATGAAGGTCGCATGGGTGGTGAAGCTCGCCCCCGAATCCTTGTCCTGCAGGTAGCGCCATACCAGAAGCGTCTCGCCCGCCTTGTTGGTCATCCGGCGGGCGAGCGCCAGGGCATCGCCCCAGTTGCGGCGCTCGGCTTCGGTCATCGCCTTGACCAGCAGCTGATAGTCGGATGCAGACAGGATGGCAGCCGCATTGGTGACGGGAGGCGCCAGCCCCTCGGCACCTTCGACGAGCGGCTTCTGGCGGGGCAGAGGCACTTCCGCGAGCGCGGATGGCGCGCCGGCAAACGGAATGAGCAGACAAATCCCGCCCAAAGCCGCCCGGAGGCTGCGCGCGGTCTTTCCGGCCTTCGTCCCCACACCTGTCCGCTTCACGCAAAACCTCGCCGTTGTCCGCCCGCACTTGCAGCCTGAATCTTCGATGTTTGGAGCGTAAGGCCCGGCGCAAGGATTGCCAAGGCGTGAGGCTGCGCCCTGATCTTCCCACCTGTCTTCTGGGGACATCCGGCGAAAGGCTTGGAATTGTGCACATGCGCACTTAAGTTGCAGCCCCAACGCGCCCGGACCGGGGCGCCTCCGACAGGACAGCCATGAGCAGCATAGCGGGCGATATTCGCGGCAGGATCAAGGGATCGCTGACCGCCCTCATCACACCGTTCCGGGAGGGACGGGTGGATGATGCGGCGTTCAAGAAAATCGTGGAGCGCCAGATTGCTGAAGGAACGCACGGACTCATTCCGGTGGGAACAACCGGCGAGTCGCCTACGCTGTCGCATGGCGAGCACATGCATGTGGTCGAGTTGTGCGTCCAGGTCGCGCGCGGGCGGGTGCCGGTGATCGCGGGGGCAGGGTCCAATTCAACAGCAGAAGCCATCCAGCTCACCCGCCACGCAAAATCAGCGGGCGCGGATGCTGCACTTGTGGTTGCGCCCTATTACAACAAGCCGACACAGGAAGGCCTGTTCCGGCACTACGAGGCGATTGCGTCGGCGGTTGACCTGCCGCTCATCGTCTACAATATTCCCGGCCGCAGCGTTGTTGATATCTCGGTCGATACGATGGCGCGCATCTCGGCTCTGCCGAATGTGATCGGCGTCAAGGACGCGACGGGCAATCTCGCGCGGCCGAGCCAGCAGCGTCTGGCCAGCGGGAACGATTTCATCCAGCTGTCGGGTGAGGATGGCACGGCGCTTGGCTTCAACGCCCATGGCGGACGCGGGTGCATTTCGGTCACGTCAAATCTGGCGCCAAGGCTGTGCGCGGACTTCCAGAATGCGACGCTCAAAGGTGATTACGCCGCAGCGCTTGTGATCCAGGACCGGCTGATGCCGCTTCATGACGCGCTTTTCTGCGAGGCGTCGCCGGGGCCGGTGAAGTACGGTGCGAGCCTTCTGGGGCTTTGTGCGCCCGATACGCGCTTGCCGCTTGTTGAAATCCACGAGACGAGCAAGGCCAAAGTGCGCGTGGCGATGGAGAAGGCGGGCCTCCTCTGAGGCCACAAGGATATGGCAAAGAAAAAGGACGACGAACGCGCGATCAAGATCGTCGCCGAGAACCGCAAGGCGCGGTTCAACTATGAGCTTCACGATTCCGTAGAGGCTGGCCTTGTCCTGACCGGGACCGAGGTCAAGTCGCTGCGCATGGGCAAGTCGCAGATCGCGGAAGCCTATGCCCAGATCAAGGATGGCGAAGCCTTCCTCATCAACGCGCATATCGAAGAATTCAGCCACGGCAACCGCTTCAATCACGAGCCGCGGCGGCCGCGCAAATTGCTGATGCATTGGCGCCAGATCGCGAAATTCGCGCAAGGTGTCGAGCGTGAAGGCATGACGCTCATTCCCTTGCGCCTCTATTTTGACGAGAAGGGCCGCGCGAAAATCCAGTTGACGCTGGGGCGCGGCAAGAAACTCCATGACAAGCGCAGCTCGATCAAGGAGCGGGACTGGAACCGCCAGAAGGCACGCGTGATGCGCACGCAAGGCAGGGACTGATGACGGGTACTGGCGACGACGAAGGCCGCATCAAGGACAAGCTGATCGCGACCAAGGAAAAATGGGCCAAGGACGGCCGCCTTCTGACCGGCGCGCCGGACCAGCAGCGCGCCTCTCGTCTGCCGCCGGGCCAGCGCGAAGTCAAGAACTGGCCGGTTCTGGATCTGGGCGTCCAGCCAATGGTGACGCCCAAGCGCTTAAGGCTCGAGATTGCGGGGCTGGTTGCGCATCCGCAGACATTCACGCTTGAGGCCTTCATGGCATTGCCGCAAAGCGACATGGTGTCAGACATCCACTGCGTCACCCAATGGAGCCGGTACAACAACAGGTGGCGGGGCGTGTCGGCGGCGACCTTGCTTGATCTCGTGCAGCCAAAGGCCGAAGCGCGCCATGTGCTGTTCACCGCCTTCGACGGCTACACGACCAATGTGAAGCTGGATGTGTTTGCCGGGCCAAACGTGATCCTTGCACACAGCTGGGAAGGTGAGCCGATCACGCGCGAGCATGGCGGCCCTGTGCGGGTTGTCATTCCCGACTGGTATTTCTGGAAGAGTGCGAAGTGGGTCAACCGCATCGAATTTGCGGCAGATGACAAGCCCGGCTTCTGGGAAGTACGCGGCTATCACAACGAGGGCGACCCGTGGGCCGAAGAGCGCTATGGCGAGGTCAAGTCCGGCTGATCGCGTCCAGTGCCGTCGCCATCGCCTTCTCGAACATCGCAACCGTCAGCACGCCCGTATTCGTGTTGTAGCGCGAGCAATGATAGGAATTGATCAGCACAAGGCCGGGCGCCAGCTGATGGCGCGCACCATGCGCAAAGCCGTGTGCTGAAAGGCGCAAGCCCCGCGCCCGCAAGACGGCGTCATGGGCGATCTTGCCAAGCGAGAGCACGGCGGCCAGTTGCGGCATCGCTGCGATCTCATCACGCAGGAACGGGTTGCAGGCGCGGATTTCGGTCGTGTCCGGCTTGTTCTCCGGCGGCACGCAGCGCACGGCATTGGTGATCCGCACATCGACAAGCGCCAGCCCGTCGTCGGTGCGCGCGCCATAGGTTCCGCGTGCGCCCCCCAGTTTGAGGAGCGTGGCATAGAGAAGGTCACCGGCATAGTCGCCCGTGAACGGCCTTCCCGTGCGGTTGGCGCCGTTCACGCCCGGCGCCAGCCCGGCAATCAGCAAACGCGCGTCGAGACTGCCGAAAGACGGCACGGGCGCGTTGTGCCAGCCGGGCTCTTCCGCGCGCAGTTCGGTGCGCCACGCGCAAAGGCGCGGGCACAACGCGCAGTCGCGGCCGGGCGCGAAGGGCGCGCCTCGTTCCCTTCGCGGGGCCTTAGAGAATGTCATCAATCGGCGAAGGCGGTGGCGGCGTCTGTTCGGCGCGCGGTGCCGGGCGGCGATCGGGGCGCTCGGGTCGCTCTGGGCGCATCGGGCGGTCGGGGCGCTCGCCCGTGTCGCCTTCAGCACGTTGCAGCGGTGCGCGCTGGACCGCGGTCTGCAATGTCGCAAGCTCGATGAAGCTGTCGGCCTGTCGGCGCAGTTCATCCGCGATCATCGGCGTTGGGGTACGCACGGTCGAGACGACCGAGGTGCGCTTTCCCTTGCGCTGGAGCGCTTCAATCAGGCGGCGGAAATCACCGTCGCCCGAGAACAGGATGATGTGATCGACGTGATCGGCAATTTCCATCGCGTCAACGGCCAGTTCGACATCGATGTTTCCGCGCACGCGGCGGCGGCCCATGGCGTCGGTGTATTCACGCTGCGGCTTGGTCACCATGGTGAAGCCGTTATAATCGAGCCAGTCGATCAGCGGGCGCAGCGGCGAGTATTCCTCGTTTTCCGGCAGGGCGGTGTAGTAGAAAGCGCGAACGAGTGTCCCGCGTTTGGAGAACTCGCCCAGAAGACGCTTGTAGTCGATGTCGAAACCCAGCGCCTTGGTGGTTCCATAGACGTTGGCGCCATCGATGAAGATTGCAATGCGCTCGTGCGCGTAGAATGTCATGGCAATATGCTCGCGGAAAAATGAATGTGAACCGCAGCCGCGCGGTGTTCGGCTCCTATAGGGTTTTCTTGTCCGTTTGAGAAGGGCATGCATCGTTGTTGATCCATCATGTCCTCCTGGGCCTTGGGGCCAATCTGGCGTCCCACGCAGGGCCGCCCGAAGCGACGCTGGGAGCAGCCCTTATTGCCATCGCAGAGGTCGCAGGGCCGGTCGTTGCCTGTTCCAGCCTCTATCGCAGCCCGGCGTGGCCCGATCCGGCAGACCCCGCCTATGTCAACCTGGTTGCAGTGATTGCGACGGGTGAAGCACCGGCTGCACTGCTCCCGATCCTGCGGTCAGTCGAATCAGCTTTCGGGCGGAAACCCAGTCCCCGAAACGCGCCGCGCCCGCTTGATATCGACATCATCGACCACGGGGGGCTTGTGATGGACACACCGACGCTTGTCCTGCCCCATCCGAGGTTGAAGAACAGGGCCTTTGTCCTTGTCCCGCTTGCGGAAATCATGCCAGCTTGGCGGCATCCAGGAACCGGCGAGAAGGTGGGGGATCTTCTGGCTTCCCTGCCGGTGGGCGATGTGCAGAAGACCGTGCTGATCGGGCCGAGGCCAATCTTGGGAAAGTCGTCCTGAAAACCCGCAAATCGTCAGGCTGGTCGGGGTTGTGCGCCGCAACAAGTTCCTGTATTCCTTGCGGTTCACACTCATCCTGAAGGGTGCATGACGCATGGCGCGCGTAACCGTTGAAGACTGCGTGGACAAGATTTCCAACCGCTTCGAGCTCGTCCTTCTGGCGGCGCAACGTGCGCGCGCGCTTGCGGGTGGCGCACCGATGACGGTTGAGCGCGACAACGACAAGAACCCGGTCGTGGCACTGCGCGAAATCGCGGCCGTCACCATGTCGCACGAGACGCTGAAGGCGGAGATGATCCGCAGCCTGCAGCGCCACAGCGCGCTTGAGGACGTGCCGGTTGCCGCTGCCTCGGCCATCACCGAAGCCGAAGACGTGCCGGAAGACAGCAAGGTCTCCGAGGAAGATTACCTGCGCTCGGTCACCGAGCAGCCGCCCGAGCGGCAGGCCGAACCCGATGACGAAGCCTATGAGGCCGACGTCTGAGGCGGGCGGAACCCGCCTTCAAGGGCCGGCGTTTTCCGGATTGCGCAAGGCCGCCATGTTGGCGGGTGGAGCCGCACCATGATGCGGCAATATGAACTTGTCGAACGCGTGCGGAGTTACGACCGCAATGCGGACGAAGCGCTCCTGAACCGCGCCTATGTTTTTGCAATGCGCGCCCATGGCGCCCAGACGCGCGCGTCGGGCGATCCCTATTTCTCGCATCCGCTCGAAGTCGCAGCCATCCTGACCGAGCTGCGGCTCGATTCCGCGACCATTGCGACCGCGCTCCTCCACGATACGCTGGAGGACACGGAGGCGACCTACGAGGAAATCGAGACCCAGTTCGGCGCTGAAATTGCAGCTCTTGTCGATGGCGTCACCAAGCTGACCAAGCTTGAGTTGCAGTCGGAACGCACGAAGGACGCCGAGAATTTCCGCAAGTTCCTGCTGGCGATGTCGAACGACATCAGGGTGCTTCTGGTCAAGCTCGCCGACCGGCTGCACAACATGCGGACGCTGCACCACATCGGCAAGCACGAGCGCCGCCTCAGGATCGCCCACGAGACCATGGAAATCTATGCGCCGCTGGCGGGACGCATGGGCATGCACGAACTGCGTGAGGAACTTGAAGACCTGTCGTTTGGCGAAATGAACCGCGACGCGCGCGACAGTATCGTGCGGCGGCTTGATTTCCTGAAGGCCGAGAGCGGTGGCCGCGTCGAGCGCATCATCGGCGAACTGAAGCAGGTCCTGGTCCGCGAGGGTATCGAGGCGTCGGTGACGGGCCGCATGAAGCGGCCATACTCCATCTGGAAAAAGATGGAGGAAAAGGCAATTTCGTTCGAGCAGCTTTCCGACATTTACGGCTTCCGCATTGTCGTCGGTGACGAACCCGAGTGCTATCAGGTTCTGGGCGTGCTGCACCGGCGCTGGCAGCTCGTGCCGGGGCGCTTCAAGGATTACATCTCGCTGCCCAAGCCGAACGGCTACCAGTCGATCCATACGACCATCATCGGACCCGAAAAGAGCCGCGTCGAAGTGCAGATCCGCACCCGACAGCTTGACGACATCGCCGAGCGCGGGATTGCCGCCCATTGGTCCTACAAGGACAAGCTGGCGCTTCACGGCAAGGTGCAGGACCCTTATGCGTGGCTGCGCTCCATCGTCGAGATGATCGAGCATGGCGACACGCCGGAAGATTTCCTTGAGAACACGAAGCTGGAACTGTTCCAGGATCAGGTCTTCTGCTTCACCCCCAAGGGGGAATTGATCCCCTTGCCGCGCGGCGCGACACCCATCGACTTTGCCTATGCCGTGCATACCGACCTTGGCAATACGGCGGTGGGCGCGCGCGTGAACGGGCGCGAAGTTGCCCTGCGCACTGAATTGCGCAATGGCGATGAGGTCGAGATCAAGCGTTCGAAGAGCCAGACGCCCCAGCCGGTGTGGGAAGGCATGGTCATCACCGGCAAGGCGCGCTCGGCGATCAAGCGGTTCATCCGCAACCAGCATCGCGTCGAATTGGTGAAACTTGGCCATGCCATCGCTGAACGGGCCTTTGCGGATGTGGGCCAGGAATTCACCGAGAAGGCCATCGACGGTCTGTTGCGCCGCCTCAAACTCGCACGCACGGATGAAGTCTATGCGATGGTCGGGCAGGGCACGCTGACGCCGACCGATCTCATCGAGATGGTGTTTCCGGGCCTTGTGCCGCCGTCATCGGCGCTGCCGATGCAATTGCAGTCGGATCCGGCGCGCAAAGCCGCTGGGGTTCCCATCAGGGGCCTGACGCCGGGCCTTGCCTATCACCTCGCCGATTGCTGCCACCCGCTGCCGGGAGACCGCATTGTGGGCATCATGGAGGCTGGGCGCGGCATCGTGGTTCATACGATTGACTGCGCCAATCTTGAGGAGTTCCACGACTCTGCGGAGCGCTGGATTGACCTTGGCTGGGAAGCGCATGCAACCGAAGGCGGCCCGGCCATCGGCCGCATCAAGGTCGAGTTGCGCAACGAGCCCGGTACGCTGGCGGCACTCTGCACCGCCATTGCGCGTGTCGGCGGCAATATCCACAATCTCAAGATTGCGGAACGCAACCCTGCCATCTTCACCATGGTCGTGGACATCGAAGTGAAAGATGCAAAGCATCTGACCAACATCATGTCGGCGCTGCGCGCGTCACCTGTCGTGATGTCTGTTGATCGCCCGCACGAATAGGCACCACTCATGAATGCATCTCGGCCTGTCCCCCCCGTGCCCCGGCTGGGCGTGAACATTGATCATGTTGCAACCATCCGGAATGCGCGCGGCGGTCGGCACCCTGACCCGGTGGCTGCTGCAAAAATTGCCGCTGAAGCAGGGGCCGACGGCATCACCGCCCATCTGCGCGAGGACAGGCGGCATATCGGCGACGAAGACATTGCGCGACTGATCAGCGAAGTCGGCCTGCCGCTCAATCTCGAAATGGCCGCGACCGATGAGATGCTGGCGATCGCGCTCAAGGCACGCCCCCATGCGGTGTGCATTGTGCCCGAGCGGCGCGAGGAAGTGACGACAGAAGGCGGACTTGATGCCGCGCGGTACCACAATCACCTTGCGCCGATGGTGCGGGTATTGCGGGAGGCGGGCATCATCGTCTCGCTTTTCATTGAAGCTGACGAGGCGCAGCTGCAGGCGGCGCGCAGCCTTTCTGCGCAAGTCGTCGAACTTCACACCGGGGCCTATTGCCATGCGGCGCTTGAAGGCGACGCCAGGGAGCGCGACCGGCTTCTGGAACGGCTGCGGCAGGGAGCGGCACTTGGCCAAAAGCTGGGTCTTGAGGTTCATGCGGGCCATGGCCTTACCTATGGCACCGTGCCGCCAGTCGCCGCCATTCCGGGCCTGGCGGAACTCAACATCGGCCACTTCCTGATCGGCGAAGCGATCTTTGACGGCCTGGCACCTTCCATCGCCAAGATGCGGGCGATCATCGAAAAGTCGGCGCGGGATGCGAGGGCGCGCGCATGATCCTTGGCATCGGCAGCGACCTTATCGACATCCGCCGCATTGAGAAAACGCTTGAGCGTTATGGCGAGCGGTTCATCCAGCGGCTCTATACCGGCATCGAGCAATCGAAATCAGAAGGCCGCAAAAATCGAGCGGCGAGCTATGCCAAGCGCTTTGCCGCCAAAGAGGCCTGCGCAAAGGCCCTGGGCACGGGCTTTCGCCGCAGCGTGTTCTGGCGCGATCTGGGTGTGGTCAACCTGCCGGGCGGCAAGCCGTCTATGGTGCTGACCAATGGCGCGCTGCGGCGGTTGCGGGAAATCACGCCGCCGGGGCACGAAGCCGTGATCGACCTCACCATCACCGATGATTTTCCGCTGGCCCAGGCGATTGTCATCATTTCGGCACGGCCGGGCGGCACCACAACTGGTTAATGCAGGCACGCAGATTGCTGTAATGTCCCCTACAGGGACAGGAACGATGACGCCCGAGGATCAAACGAGCACCACCCCCATGGATATCGCGCCCCCCCAAGCCGAGATGAGCCGCACGGCACCAGCCGCGCCGCCGGCTGAAAGCATGGGCGAAAGCGTGACCGAAGGAGTGACCGCGCCGATTGCCGCCAGGCCGACAAAGGCTCTGACCTCGCAGGAAACCTTCATCGGCGAAGTAGTGCGCACAATCATCTACGCGCTCGCTATCGTCTTTTTCGTGCGCACGTTCCTCTACCAGCCCTTCGTCATCCCGTCGGGTTCGATGCGCGGCACGCTGCTCGAAGGCGATTACATCCTCGTCAACAAATTCGCCTATGGCTATTCGCGCTTCAGCATTCCGTTCAGCCCCCATCTGTTCGATGGCCGGATCATGGGCAGCGAACCGGTGCGCGGCGATGTCGTTGTCTTCCGCCCGCCGGGCATGCCTTCCACCGATTATGTGAAGCGGATTGTCGGCCTGCCGGGAGACCGCATCCAGATGAAGGATGGCGTGCTCCACATCAATGGGGCACCGGTCGGGATGGCGCAAATCGCCGACCTTGCCATTGCTGATGGTCGCGGCGGCAACGTGACGTACAACCGTTTTGTCGAGACGCTGCCCAACGGCATCGCCCACGAGGTCCTTTCCGACGTGACGCGGTCGAGCGCCGACAATACGCCCGAATACACCGTACCAGCCGACCAGTATTTCATGATGGGTGACAATCGCGACGGCTCGCGTGACAGCCGCTTTACCGAAGTCGGATTCATTCCGTTCGAGAACATCGTCGGCCGCGTCGAAAACATCTTCTTCTCGGCGGATGGCAGCGCTGCCTTCTGGGAAATCTGGCAGTGGCCGATGGCCATCCGGTATGACCGCATGTTCACGGCGGTCCGCTGAGCATGGCTGGCCGAGACGAGGCGCTGCAGACGCGTGCGGGATACCGTTTCCGGGATACGGCGCTTCTGGCACTTGCGTTGACGCATTCGAGCGCAGAGGCAGGCCAGTCAAACGAGCGGCTTGAGTTTCTGGGCGACCGGGTGCTGGGCCTCGTCATTGCCGCGCACCTGCATGACATTTTCCCCGACACGGATGAAGGCGGCTTGTCGCTCCGGTTCAACGCGCTGGTCCGCAAAGAGGCGTGCGCGGAAGTTGGTCGCGCGCTCGATCTTGATGCGGCAATCCACGTGGCCTCCGGCGAGGCGCGCGCGAGCATCACTGCCTCCATGATTGCGGATGCGACGGAAGCGCTGATCGGCGCGATTTTTCTCGATGGCGGCTACAAGGCCGCGCGCGACTTTGTGCTGACCCATTGGCAGGCGCAGTTTCACAGACCCGTCACCTCTGGCCAGGATGCCAAGACGCGGCTTCAGGAATGGGCGCAAGGGCGCGGACGCGGAACCGTTCTTCCACTCTATCGCGAAATCGGCCGCGAGGGTCTTGACCATGCGCCGGTCTTCCGGGTCGAAGTCTCGCTGGAAGGCCAGTCCGCCACGGGCGAGGGGCCGTCAAAAAGGCAGGCCGAGCAGGCGGCCGCACAAAAGCTGCTTGTTAAACTCGGTCAATCCGGGTCAAACACGCCTGCATGAGCCAGGAAACCCGAAAGACCCGTTTTGGTGTTGCCGCCGTCATCGGCGCACCTAACGCGGGCAAGTCCACGCTGGTCAACGCAATGACCGGCGCGAAGGTCACGATTGTCTCGCGAAAGGTGCAGACGACACGCATGCGCGTGCGCGGTGTGATGATGCAGGGCGACGCGCAAATCGTTCTGGTCGATACGCCGGGGATATTCGCGCCCAAGCGCCGGCTCGACAAAGCCATGGTGCGCGCCGCCTGGGGCAGCCTTGAGGACGCCGACGCCACGCTTCTGGTGGTGGATTCATCGCTCTCATCCATCGAGGACGCGCTGGCGCTGGCGGGCAATATCCCGGCCGGCCGCGATCATGTGGCGCTTGTCCTCAACAAGACGGACCTTGCGCCCAAGGAGCGGCTGCTCGACTACGCGACGCGCCTTAATGCCGTGCGCGCATTCGAAAAAACCTTCATGATCTCGGCGGAGAAAGGTGGTGGCGTCGGTGATGTTGCCGATTGGCTGGCGGCACAGGCCAAGCCGGGTCCGTGGCACTATCCGGAGGATCAGGCGGGCGACTTGCCCGCGCGCCTCCTCGCGGCGGAGATCACGCGCGAGCACGTCTTCGACCGGCTGCACGACGAACTGCCCTATGAGTCCCATGTGGTGACGACTTCGTGGCAGACGCGCAAGGACGGGTCGGTGCGCGTCGAACAGACAATCCTTGTGGCGCGCGACAGCCAGAAGGGCATTGCCATCGGCAAAGGCGGCCAGACGCTGAAGGCCATCGGTCAGGCGGCCCGCCATGACATGGAGGAGGGACTGGGCACAAAAGTTCACCTCTTCCTCAATGTGAAGGTCGATGCGAACTGGTCCCAGTCGAAAGAGATTTTTGGCGAATTGGGCCTCGAGTGGGAGTGACCGCGTGGAATGGCGCGATGAGGCCCTGATCCTGTCCGCCCGTCGGCATGGCGAGACGGCCGCCATCGCTGAATGCCTTACGCGCGCGCATGGGCGGCATTTCGGCCTCGTCCATGGTGGCGCGGGCAAGAGCAAAAGCGGCCAGCTTCAACCCGGCCAGCTTGCCATGGTGACATGGCGGGCGCGCCTTGCCGAAAGCCTTGGCACATTCGAGATCGAGCCCATGCAGTCGCTCGGTGCCCGGTTGATGGATGATCCGCTGCGGCTTGCCGGGTTGATGGCGCTTGCAAGCCTTGCTTCCGCCGTGTTGCCGGAGCGCGAGCCGCATCAGGCCGTTTTCGACGGCCTGAAGATCCTCCTTCCCCTGATGGCAAAGGAAGATGCGCGGGGCTGGGGCGCTGTCCTGTCGAAATGGGAATTGGGCCTGTTGCAGGAATTGGGTTTTGGCCTAGACCTTGCCCGCTGTGCCGTCACGGGCAGCCCCGATGATCTGGCGTTCATCTCGCCGCGCACGGGCAGGGCGGTCAGCCGCAATGCTGCGGAAAATTACGCACCGCGCCTTTTCCGGTTGCCGCAATTTTTCCTGGGCAATCAGGCCCAAAATCCGCCGGACCCCGCCGATGTCGCCGAGGCCCTGCGCATCACGGCGCATTTCATCGAAACATCAATCCTGATGCCGCACGGCCAACGCCTGCCGGAGGCGCGCGCGCGGTTTGGCGCCATGCTGGCAGGTCACCTTCAGCTCTTCGATCGCTCGTAACGCCAGAGAGACGCGGGCGGCACATTTGCCGTCGCGAACGCAACGCGCCTGCCGCTGAGGCCAAGACGTTCGCGCGGCAGCGGCGAGAACCACGAATAGGTGAATTGCAGGAAGAAGCGGTTGGCCTTCAGGACGCTGAACATGCCCTCGCAGATTTCAAGCTGCTGGCTGTCGGGAAGAAGCAGCATCGGAATGCCGCAGACGATGCTGCCGACATTGCCGGCAACGCCGGGCGGCAAGAGGTCTTTCACCTTGCGCGCGTCACCCTGGATGACGGTGATCTTGGGATATGTCTTCTTGAGGTGCCGGGCAAGATCAGGATCAAGCTCGAAGACAACGAGCTTTTCCGGCGCCACTTTCTTGACGAGTTCAGCCGTGATCGTACCCGTGCCGCCGCCATATTCGAGGACGTATTCGCCCGCCTCGCACTGGATGTTTTCGGCAACTGCGCGCGCCAGAGCCTTGCCGGAAGGCACAATCGAGCCCAGCCGGAACGGGTTCGCGACCCAGCGTTTGAAAAAGAGCAGGCGTCCGGAGTTGTTCTGTTCCATCGTCGTCATGCCGGAAGGGGGGGAGGGACATCTTGCCCAAGCCTACCCGCCAAACCGTCTTGCGCGCAATTGTCATCGTGGTTGATTGCGGCAACGGACAAGCGCCGCTATAGGCTTCATTCCCAACGCATATTCCGATTCGATGGACCGTGACGCCGCCCATGGCCCTGCGCAGCAAGCCGCCAAAAGACGACGAAATCAGGCCGGAGACGCTGATCCACGCCCTGTCGGAGCGTTACCTTGCCTATGCGCTTTCCACCATCATGCACCGCGCGCTGCCCGATGTGCGCGACGGCCTGAAGCCGGTCCACCGCCGTCTGCTTTTTGCCATGAGCGAATTGGGGCTGCAGCCTGGTTCCGGCTTCAAGAAATGCGCGCGTGTCGTCGGCGACGTGATCGGCAAGTTCCATCCGCACGGCGATCAGGCGGTCTATGACGCGCTGGTGCGTCTGGCGCAGGATTTTTCCGTGCGCTACCCGCTGATCGACGGGCAGGGCAATTTCGGCAATGTCGATGGCGATAACGCGGCCGCCATGCGTTACACCGAAAGCCGTCTGACCGGAGCGGCCGGCCTCCTCCTGGAAGGCATCGCCGAAAACGCAGTTGATTTCCGACCCACCTATGACGGCGCAGAGCAGGAGCCGGTCGTGTTTCCGGCAGCCTTCCCCAATCTGCTCGCCAATGGTGCGACCGGCATTGCCGTCGGCATGGCGACCAGCATCCCGCCGCATAATCTGGCCGAGCTTTGTGATGCGCTGATCGACCTCAATGATGATGCCGACATCACGGACCGTTCGCTCCTCAAGCACATCAAAGGCCCTGATTTTCCGACCGGTGGCATCATTGTCGATGACCGGGAGACGATCACGGCGGCCTATCGCGAAGGGCGCGGCGCGTTCCGCCTGCGGGCGCGCTGGCGGATCGAAGAGGGTGCGCGCGGCACCTGGTCGATCATTGTCCATGAAATTCCCTACCAGGTGCAGAAGGCAAAGCTGATCGCCAACATTGCCGAGCTGATCACCTCGAAAAAGACGCAGCTGCTTGACGATGTGCGTGATGAATCCGCCGAGGACATCCGCATCGTGCTGGAACCCAGGAACCGCACGATTGATCCCGAATTGCTGATGGAGCAATTGTTCCGCTCGACCGAGCTGGAAGCGCGGATCAGCCTCAACCTCAATGTGCTCGATGCGGGCCAGCGCCCCGTGGTGATGAGCCTGAAGCAGGCGCTGAAGGCGTTTCTGGATCACCGCTATGACGTGCTGGTGCGCCGCGCCTCATTCCGGCTGGAGCGCACCCAAAAGCGCATCGAGATCCTTGACGGTTATCTTGCCGTCTATCTCAACCTCGACAAGGTGATCCGCATCATCCGCGAGGAAGACGAGCCCAAGCCGAAACTCATCAAGGCGTTCCGCCTGAACGATGTGCAGGCCGACGCGATCCTCAATATGCGGCTGCGCAATCTGCGCAAGCTCGAAGAAATGGAAATCCGGGCAGAACATGCGGGCCTGAAGAAGGAGGCCGACGAGCTTTCGGCCCTCATCAAGTCGAAGGCCCGGCAGTCAAAGAAGATCGCGGAGGAAATCCGCGCGGTTGGCGAGCAGTTCGGTCCGAAAACCGCCATCGGCAAGCGCCGCACCGGCTTTGCCAACGCACCCGCCATCGCCGATGTCGCGCCCGAAGCCTTCATCGAGCGCGAAGCGATCACCGTCATCTGCTCGCAAAAGGGCTGGATCCGGGCAATGAAGGGACATCGCGACCCCAAGGAGGAGATTGCATTCAAGGAAGGCGACCGCGCGCGCTTCTTCCTGCATGCCGAGACGACCGACAAGCTGATTGCATTCGGCACCAACGGCAAATTCTACACGCTCGGCTGCGACAAGCTGCCGGGCGGGCGCGGCATGGGAGAGCCGGTGCGCCTGTCGATTGACCTCTCCAACGAAGAGGATCTGGTTGCGCTCTTCGTGCACAGGCCGGATCGCAGGCTGCTGGTGGCGTCGCGTACCGGGCACGGCTTCATCGTGCCGGAGAATGATGTTCTCGCCATGAAGCGCGGCGGCAAGCAGGTGCTCAATGTGCAGCCCGGCGAAAAGGGCGAGGCAGTGCTTTGCCTGCCGGCCGAGGGTGATCAGGTCGCGGTCATCGGCGAGAACCGCAAGATGGTGGTTTTCCCCTTGAGCGAAGTGCCGGAGATGGCGCGCGGGCGCGGCGTGATCCTGCAGCGCTACAGGGATGGCGGGCTTGAGGATGCGCGCGTCTTCAAGCTCTCCGATGGCCTGACGGACGCCAATGGTCGTCAGTGGCCCGCCAGCGAGTTGAAGGAATGGCGTGGCGCGCGCGGCCAGTCGGGGCGTCTGCCGCCGCGTGGTTTCCCCAAGACGGGGCGCTTCAATCCGCGCTGAGGTTCAGCGGACCAATTCAAACTGCTGCGGGCGGCCGTCATCCGCCTGGATGCCCCAATATTCGACGAGCAGCTGATACTTGCCTTCGGGCTGGTAGAGCGTGCGGCGCAGGTCGAGCGTGATGGTGAAGCTGGTCTTGAGCGACGCACCCGCCTCCAGCACGTCCTTGCTGGTGGTGCCGAGGCAATCACCATCCTCCTTGGCCTGCACAAAGGCGTCACCGCCCGCAAGGATCAGCCAGCGCACCGTGTTGCACGGGTTCGGAACTTCAAGGATCACCTCGTTCCCCGTGCGGTTCTCGATAGTGACGGAGACGTTGAACGCGGTCGGTGTGCCATCGCGCATCACGACACTTGTGGGCGCCTCGACTGACACAATGACGGCATCCTCCGACAGGAAAGGAATGTCGCCGCGCGCGCCGTAGTAGCCGATGAGCGCGACGGCTGCGACCAGCGCCATGGACAAGGCAAAGGAGCGGGCAAACATCTGCCGCCTTGCGGGATCGGGCTTTTTGGGCGGGGTCATTTGCTCATGGTCTCCGGAAGCCAGGTGGCCAGTCCAGGCCAGAAGGCAAGCATGACAAGCATCAATATCTGCAGGCCGATGAACGGCAGGACGCCGCGATAGATTTCAACCGTGCGCACTTCGGGCGGTGCCACCCCGCGCAGATAGAACAGGGCAAAGCCGAAGGGCGGGGTGAGGAACGAGGTCTGCAGGTTCATCGCCATCATCACGCCCAGCCAGATGGGGTCCACTCCCATAAGGAGCAGGATCGGCGCGACAACCGGCACGACGATGAACACGATTTCGATGAAGTCGATGAAAAAGCCGAGCAGGAACATCACCAGCATGACGACGATGACCGCGCCGGTGACGCCGCCGGGCAGGGATGTCAGGAACTGGTGGATGGTCTCGTCGCCGCCAAAGCCGCGGAAGACAAGGCTGAAGAATGCCGCGCCTATCAGGATCAGGAAGACCATGGCGGTGATCTGCGCGGTCTGTTCCATCACCGGCCGCAGCACCCCAAAGCGCAACGTGCGCATCAATGCGACACCGGTCGAAATGGCGGCAACCGCAAAGAGCACAAGGGCTGCCAGAATGGCGGCGCGCTCGCCATCCGTATTGGCGACAAGCCCCAGGCGCAGATCGAAAATTTGTGTCAGCACCAGAAGCGCCGCAATGGCCAGTGCCCCGGCGATGATGGGCCAGCCGCCCGTGCGCGTCTTGCCCTTCTCCCCGACCAGCTTGAAGCCCGCGAGCATGATGGCGCCCAGCGCGCCGATTGCCGCTGCCTCGGTTGGCGTTGCCAATCCGCCCAGAATGGAGCCCAGCACCGCAACGATCAGAACGACCGGCGCGACCAAAGCGACCAGCGAGCGCTTCAGCGCCTTGCGCCAGGGCTCGTGCGCGCCGGTTTGTACCGCAGGCACGCGCGAGGGCCGGATGATCGCAATGATGAACATGTAGGCCATGTAGAGGCCGACCAGCACGAGGCCGGGAATGAGCGCGCCCGCAAAAAAGTCACCCACTGTCACCGTTTCGGGCGAGAAAATGCCCTGCTTCAACTGCGCCTGCTGATAGCTGTCGCGGATCACGTCGCCCAGAAGCACCAGCACGATGGATGGCGGAATGATCTGGCCCAGCGTACCGGATGCGGCAATCGCGCCGGATGCGAGCCCGCGGTCATAGCCGTGCTTGATCATGGTCGGCAGCGCGATCAGCCCCATGGTGACAACGGTTGCGCCGACGATGCCGGTCGATGCGGCCAGAAGGGCGCCGACCAGAAAAACCGAAATGCCGAGCCCGCCGCGGATGCGGCCGAAGAGATGCCCCATCGATTCCAGCAGGTCTTCGGCCACGCGGGACTTTTCCAGCATGACGCCCATGAAGACGAAGAGCGGCACTGCGATCAGCGTCTCGTTCTGCGTCGTCTGGAAGATGCGGTTGGGCAAAGCGAGCAGGATCGAAAAATCGAACGCACCCACCGCAACACCGATGACGGCAAAGAGAAGGGCAACGCCCGCCAGCGTCAGCGCCACCGGAAAGCCGGCGACCAGCATCACGCACATGGCGCCGAACATGGCGATATCGAGTGTGTCGCGCAGCTCCATGGTGTCCTTAACCCCGCGCCGTCTGTGCGGGTGGCCGCACAAGCAGGGCCGCCTTGCGGGCGGCCATGCCGATGCCCTGCACCCACATCATCAGCGCAAAAAGGAGGATGCAGGTCTTGAGCAGGAACACGGCGGGAAGGCCGCTGGTCTCACGCGATCCCTCCAGCACCATCCACGAACCGATGACGTAGGGCCAGGCGAGCCAGAAGATCACCGCCATCACCGGAATGAGAAGGAGGAGCGCGCCGGCCAGATCAATCCACGCTTTGGTGCGCGGGCGCGCTTCGCGGTAGATGAGATCAACGCGCACATGGCCGTCGGCAAGGAGCGTATATCCTGCGGCCAGGAGGAAGAGCATGCCGTGCATGTAGAGCATGGCCTCCTGCAGCGCGATCATGCCTTCGCCAAAGACATAGCGCAGCAGCACAATCAGGCTCTGCACCAGAACCATCAGAAGCGTGAGCCAGTAGATTTCGCCGCGCTGCCAAAAGCGGTTGCGTCCGCCCGACGCTGCCAGCGCCACAAAGCCCGTGATGACCAGCCCAAGAAAGAACGGCTTCTGCTCTTCACCCAGGAGCCAGGTGATGGTGTCGAGCCGCAGGGCGAGATTGGCTGCCGACAGGATCACGAGCACCGTGCCGGCCAGAATGACCGACCACACGGCCGTCATCACCAGTGAACGCAGCACGCGGTCGAAACTGGCAGCTGTTGCATCCATCACATCAAGGAATGTCAGCGCACGCAGGCTGCCCGCGCGCGCCGCAATGAAAGCGACGACAGGCAGCAATGCCGGCAGAAAGGCCATAAGCCAATAGTGCCATTCAAGTGTGCGCGGCATGATCCCCCCGGTTGCGGCGCGTGACGGTCAATAGGGGAAACCGAGGCGGCGGGCAGTGAAATAGCCTTCCTCGGAAATCTCCATGTAACTCATCACGCTCGTGCGGAAGTTCATGTAGCTCTCGTAAATGCGTCGGGTCAGATCGTCTGCTTGGCCCGCTTCGCGCACGACCTCGCCCGAGAGGCGGCCGATCTCGCGCATCACGTCATCGGGCATCTTGCGCAATTGCACGCCATGCTCGTTGACAAGCGCCCTCAGCGCATTGGCGTTCTGCGCGTTGAACTCGGCAAGGGTGTAGCTGTCCTCGGCCTGTGCTGCCGAACTGATGATGGCGCGTTCGCGGTTTGACAGGCTGTCCCATACGCCGCGATTGAGGCCCAGCGACAGGCAGGCACCGGGTTCATGGAATCCGGGCCAGTAATAGAATTTGGCGGCGCGGTAGAACCCGAAGGCGAGATCGTTCCACGGACCGACCCATTCGGTTGCGTCAATTGTGCCGTTCTGGAGGGCAGGGAAGATGTCGCTGCCTGCCAACGTCATCACATTCGCGCCGAGCCGCCGCAACACTTCACCGCCGAGACCCGGCATGCGCATCTTGAGGCCCTTGAAGTCCTCAAGCGAGATGATCTCCTTGTTGAACCATCCGCCCATCTGCACGCCGGAATTGGCGCAAGGCATCGCCTTGATGCCGAACTGGCCGGAGAGTTCATCCCACAGCGCCTGTCCGCCGCCGTGATAGATCCACGCATTGAACTCGTTGGCATTGAGGCCGAAGGGAACCGAAGTGAAGAAGTTGAAGCCCGGGTTCTTGCCCTGAAAATAATAGTCAGCCGCGTGGTACATATCTGCGGCACCGGTTGAAACCGCATCAAACGTCTCCAGCGCGCCAACCAGTTCGCCCGCTGCATAGACGCGGACGGTCAATTGACCGTCGGTCATGTCAGAGATGCGCTGCGCTACGCGCGACGCCGCCGAGCCCAGGCCCGGGAAGTTGGGCGGCCATGCCGTCACCATCTTCAATTCGCGATTGCCCTGCGCAATGGCGGGCGCGGCTATGGTTGCGGCGGCTGCAGCGCCGGCAGCGGCGCCTGCCAACAGGCGGCGGCGGCTCAAGAGATTTTCACCGTCTCGCGTGCGGGGCGGTTTCGTCATGGGACCAACTCTCCATTCGGGGAATTATCGCTGCGGCCAGGGCACCCAGCCATCCGGCGTATAGGCTTCCAAAGGCTTGTACTGCGCCTTGTAGCTCATTTTGCGGCAGCCTTCGACGAGATAGCCGAGATAGACATAAGGCAGGCGGCGGGCACGCGCCTGCTCGATGTGATCGAGGATCAGGAAGCTGCCAAGGCTGCGGTCCTCTTCGGCCGGATCATAATAGGAGTAGACCATCGACAGCCCGTCCGAGAGCACGTCGGTGAGCGTCACCGCGATCAGCTTGCCATCCTTGGCGCCATCGGTTGTTTCGGTGCGGTACTCGGCCAGATGGGTGTCGACGCAGGTATCCTCGACCATGGCGATATAGTCGAGCACGCTCATCTCGCTCATGCCGCCGCCGGGGTGGCGGGCGTCGAGATAGCGGCGCAGCAGCACGAACTGGTCCTCGGTCGCCAGTGATTCCACAATGGCGCCAGTCAGGTCGCGATTGCGCTTGAACGTACGGCGCATGGTGCGCGACGGCTCGAAGGCATCGACGAGGATGCGCACCGAGATGCAGGCCGCACAGCCCTCGCAGGCCGGGCGATAGGCGATGCTCTGGCTGCGGCGGAAACCGAAATGGGTGAGGCTGTCATTCAGGACGCGCGACTGCGATCCCGTCAGCTTGGTGAACACCTTGCGTTCCTGCTGTCCGGGCAGATAGGGGCAAGGGGCGGGCTGGGTCAGGTAGAACTGCGGAAACTTGGTGCCGAAATGCTCGGTCACGTCCGGTCAGGGCCTTGGTACTTGGAGAAGAAGGGGCAAATCACTTGGCCAAGCATGGCACCCAAAGCCGGACTTGCGAAGGCGCAATATTGTGACCGGCTTGGGCCAGAACCCGGCCTAACCCACTGATTCGGCGATCAGGGCAGGTGATCGGGCGGCAATACCGGGGCTTCCCGCAGGAGCACGATCGAGATGCGACGGTTGGCCGAGGCATAAGGATCGTCCGGGTAGAGCGGCTCCGACCCGGCCTTGCCGGATACCTGGAAGACGCGGTCTCCCGGCACACCGGCCTGCATCAGGATGCGGCGGCTGGCATTGGCGCGGTCGGCGGACAATTCCCAGTTCGAATAGCCGTTGGGTCCGACAAAGCTTGCGCTGTCCGTATGTCCCGAGATGTTGAGGCGATTGGGCAGGCGCAGGACCACTTTGGCAATCTCGCGCAAGAGGCGGCGTGTGCGTTCCAGCGGCTCGGCCGAGCCTGCCTCGAACATCGGGCGGCCTTCCTGATCGACGAGCTGGATGCGCAGGCCTTCCGGCGTCATGTCGATGATGATGTTCTTCGAGAGTTCGGCGATGTCGGGCATGTCCTGCATCGCCTGACGCAGCGCCATCTCTGCCTGCTGAAGCTCCTGACGCTCGCGCTCGGCAATTGCCTCGTCGATGGCGTCTTCGGTGATTTCGGCGGGCGGGCCGCCGGCAGCCACGTCGGATTCGGTCTCGGCTGTCGGCTCGGCCGTCTCCGATGGCGACATCTTGACGACCACGGCGACCGTGCCGTCACCCTTGGCGCCGTCTTCGCCCAAGGACGTGCCACCCAATATGCCACCGGAACCCGAGGTGGATTCGCTGACGCTCTGGGGCGCGAAGTAGTCGGCGATGCCGCGCTTCTGCTCGGGGCTGGTCGTGTTGATCAGCCACATCAGAAGGAAGAACGCCATCATGGCGGTCACGAAGTCGGCATAGGCAACCTTCCAGGCGCCGCCATGGTGGCCGCCGCCTGTGACCTTCTTCACTTTCTTGATGACGATGGAACCGTCGGCTGCCATGACCCTTGCCGCCGCCGGAGCGTTGACCCCGGATGCGCCTGCGCTAGCTTCTCAAGCCAAGCTAGTGGCAGGGGCTTAAGGTGCGGTTGACGCGCTAGCGCGCCCTTCCGGCTCCCATGGTTGACAAAGGATGAAGACATGAGCGACCGGCAACGCGAATTCCGCAATGCGCTGGGGTGCTTTGCGACGGGCGTGGCGGTTGCAACGACGGCAGGGCCTGAGGGGCCGGTGGGCCTCACCATCAATTCCTTTGCGTCCGTGTCGCTCGACCCGATGCTGGTCTTGTGGAGCATCGACAAGTCGTCAGACCGCTACCGGCTGTTCAAGGCGGCGGCGCATTTCGGCCTCTGCGTGCTTGATGATGGGGGGCAAGCGCTTGCAACGCGCCTTTCACGCAAGGGGGGCGGCACGATTGCCGAAGACATCGCCAAATCGGGCAAAGGCGGGGTGCCGGTGCTGCGCCATGCCATGGCGCATTTCGAGTGCGCGGCAGAGGCGCGCCATGATGCGGGCGATCATGTCATCCTTGTCGGGCGTGTGCTCGAATTCGACTATCGCAGCCACGGCCATCCGCTTGTCTATTACCGCGGACGCTATCGGGCGCTTTCAGCGCCCGACGGCTGAAGCACCAGCGTTTTGACGATCATGTCGCGATAACGGGTGGGGTCGGCCGGTATGGTGACATAGCCGCCTGCCGCCCAGATCGGCGCCAGATCGTCAAAATGCGGGCTGTGCGGAATGCCGGACTGGCCGGTTGCAATCATGAAACGACTGTTGTCGAGGTCGGCAAGGTCATAGACCGCGCGATAGCCCGACCCGTGAACACCGGCATAAGGCTGTGCGGACCCGAAGCGGTGATCCGCGCGCGCCAGCGTGAAGCCGCCGCCGTCAAACGGTACCTTGATGTCGTAGAGGTCGCGCAAGACCGGCACAAAGCCGAACGGCCAATGCGTGTTGATGATCCGGTGCGCCTCACCCCATTGCCAGGCGGTGAAATCGTCGCCCCATTCGCCGCGCAGTTCGCTCATCGCGGCTGCAAAGGCGATTGTGGCAGCCTTGGCGCAGTCTTCGGTCTCATTCTCCGTTGCCAGATCATCGCACCAGCGCTGATGAGGGGCTGATCCCTGGATGAGCGGCCACATGAAGCCCGTGCGATAACCCCATGCGCTGGCGAAATCTTCCCCCAGTTCATCGGCATAGACCGCGCGGCTGAAGGCGCGCATGAATGAAGCAAAGATCAGCGGCTCAGGCCGCCCCTTTGCCATGCTGAAATCCCATGCGCGCATTGCGGCAAGCGCGTCCGCGTCCTTGGGCGAAGCTGATATCAGGGGCAGGAGGTTCGGTAACGCCGCCTCGGCATAGCGGTCGTGGATGTCCATCTGCATGGCGGTCATGTTTTCGACGGTCAGGTCCGTGCGACCCTCCAGCAATTCGGCAATGCGCCAGCCGCGAAACGGCGCATCCCACTCGCGGGTGATGATGTAGGGCCAATCATCGGGCACAAGCTGATCGTTGGCGGTTGCAAACCAGCCTTTGGCCGGATTGACCCATTGCGGGTTCTCGTCGAAGGGCACGAAGCCGATCCAGTCTTCGGTACCGGTCCAGCCGGGCGCGGGCAGAAGGCCGCGAAACACGCCGGCAGGATTGCGCATGGGGATGCGCCCCGGCATCAGGAGGCCGATCTCGCCCGTGCGGGCGGCAAAGACGATGCTCTGCACGGGGGCCACATAATTGCGCATCACCTCGCGGAATCCGGCCCAGTCGCGCACGCGTGAAATGCGGTAGGCGCTCTCGATGCTGCGGTCATCCGGCGTCAGAGCCGTCCACGAGAGCGCGAGCACTTGCCCCTCGCGGCGCAGGAATTTCAGGGGACCTTCCGCGCCCATATCGGGCAGGACAGGGCCGTGGCGTGTGATACGAACATCTATCGTTTGGGGATCGCCAAAGCGGACATTGATCGTCTCCTTACGGATGTCGAAAGCACGCGGTCCGTCCGGTGTCTCGTAAGTGTCGGGGTCGGTCCCCAGACGCTCCACGAACAGGTCCTGCACATCGGCGCCGGTGTTGGTGAAGCCCCACGATGCCTCGCGGCTGCGCCCCAGAATGACAAAGGGCGTTCCGGGAAATGACGCGCCGACGACATCGTTGCCGGGAAATGACTGGTGGACGAGATACCAATAGGTCGGTGCGTTCATTCCCAGATGCGGGTCATTGGCGAGGATCGGCATGCCCGTCGCGCTATGCGCGCCGTCGACTACCCAGCTGTTGGACGCGGTAAAGCGCATGTCCTTGGGCAGAAGATCAAAAAGGTCATCAAGCCCTGCGGTCTTCAGGCTTTCCTGAAACAGTTCCACGGCTTCTGGAGCAAGCGCGGGTGGCTGGAGTTGGCCCAGCGCTGCCGGGTCAAGGCGCTGCAACAGGCGCGCGCGGTTGATCTCGGCAAAGGCATTGGTGGAAAGGCCCACCGCCAGCATCTTGATTGCCGCTATGGAGTCCGTCGGCTGCCAGGGTTGCGGGGTCAGCCCCAAAATCTCGAACTCGGGCGGCCACGGCCCGCGATGCTGGGCAAGATAGGCGTTTACACCCGCCGCATAGGCTTCAAGTGCCGCGCGCGTATCTGTGTCGAGCACATTCCATGCCTGATCGGCAGCGTGCGAGAGACCGATCGTGCGGATCAGGATATCGATGTCGAGCGCGAAGCTGCCGAATGCTTCTGACAGGCGCCCGCGCACCGCCCGGCGGATGAAGTCCATCTGCCAGAGCCGGTCCTGCGCATGGGTGAAGCCCATCGCGAAAAAGACGTCGTGCTCGCTCTCGCCGGTGACGTGGGGAATGCCGTGCGCGTCGCGGGCAATCGTGACCGGCCGTTCGAGGCCGGCAACCCCTATCGTTCCCTCGTGCTGCGGTGCGCCCGAGCGGAGCCATGTCACGAAGAAAGCCGTCAGGAGGACAAGGCCGGCCAAGCCGATCAGGGTCCATCGGGCAAAAGACTTGAGAAAGCGCTTCATCCTGATACCGCTTGGTGCCAATGGCGTGCAGAACGAGAACTGGAGCGCCACGCCCCAAAGGTCAAGCGCGGGAGACGGAAATGGCCAAAGTCGCATTCATCGGATTGGGCGTCATGGGCTTTCCCATGGCGGGGCATCTGGCCAAAGCCGGGCACGATGTCACCGTCTTCAACCGCAACCCCGCGCGGGCGCAAGGCTGGGTGGGTACGCATGGCGGCCGTCTTGCCGCAACACCGGCCGCGGCGGCCCAAGGTGCCGAGATCGTCTTTTCCTGCGTCGGGCGCGATGCCGATTTGCGCGAGATTACGCTCGGCCAGGATGGCGCCTTTGGCGCGATGGCGAAGGGCGCGGTCTTTGTCGATCACACGACGACTTCCGCCGACATTGCGCGCGAACTTGCGGGCGATGCGCAAGCGCGCGGCTTTGGCTTTGTCGATGCGCCGGTTTCGGGCGGACAGGCGGGCGCCGAGAACGGCCAGCTCACCATCATGTGCGGCGGCGATGCGGCGAGCTATGCGAAGGCTGAGGCGGTGATGGCAACCTATGCCAAGCGCATGCGGCTTCTGGGGGCGGCAGGCGCCGGGCAGCTCACCAAGATGGTCAACCAGATCTGCATCGCAGGTCTTGTGCAGGCCTTGTCGGAAGGCATCGCGTTTGCGGTGCGCGCGGGGCTTGATGTGGAAGCCGTGATTGACGTGATCTCGAAGGGCGCCGCGCAAAGCTGGCAGATGGAAAACCGCTGGAAGACAATGGCGGCGGGCAAGTTCGACTTCGGCTTTGCGGTTGAATGGATGCGCAAGGACCTTGGCATCTGTCTGGATGAGGCCAGGCGCAATGGCGCGCGCCTGCCTGTGACGGCACTGGTTGACCAATTTTATGCCGAGGTGGCGGAAAAAGGCGGGGCGAGGTTCGATACGTCGAGCCTCCTCACCCGCCTCATACCATGAAATTACTGCAGGCCGGCGATGAGCCCGTAGTTGATGTTGTCCGCGAGGCTGCGCTTGTCTGCGGCGCTGGCGGAACCTTCAATGAAGATGTAGGCGCGGCCGCCCGTCAGGCCGATATGAATGGCGCCATCCGGCAGGATGATGCCGGGATTGCCCCCGAATGAGTCCATTGACGCGCCGATGGATGCCGCCAATTGCGGATTGGAAAGATAGATCGCCATCGCCTCGGCCATCTGCGAGTCAATGAATACAGTCACCCGCATGGACGTGCCATCCTCGCGGGAATAGTCGCGCGACACCATGGCGCCCCCCAGATAGGCGGTCGCAACGGCATCATCGTCACCGTCGGCAATGGTCCAGCCATCAAGCGCAGGCAGGGCCTCGCGAAGCGACGCCACCATTTTCCGGCTGACCTGCTCGCGCGCCGCGTTGAGGTTGCGCAGCGTTTCGGCAGTCCGTCCGCCATCGTAGGCGCTGCGGGCGGCATCGATGCTGTCCGCGATTTCATCGGCAAGCGCGAGCGGCGCAAGACAAAGGGTCGCGGTCGTCAGAAGGACAGTGGCAATTTTTCGCATGAAGGTTTCTCAGCGTTTGGCGAGAAGATCGCGGATTTCCTGAAGCAGCACTTCCTGACGCGGCGGCGCTGCCGGGGTTGCCGGCGCGGCGGGCTTGGCGACAAGCCGGTTCACCTGCTTCACCAGAATGAACATTGCAAAGGCCACGATCACGAACTTGATCATCGCATTGATGAAGAGCCCGTAATTGATGGTGGCAGCGCCAGCCTTCTGCGCGTCGGCCAGCGAGGCATAGTCGCCGCCGGTGAGATTGATATAGAGGTCAGAGAAATCGACGCCGCCCATCGCATAGCCGATCGGGGGCATCATCATGTCATTGACCAGCGAATTGACGATGGCCGTGAAGGCGGTTCCCATGATGATACCGACCGCCAAGTCGATCACATTGCCGCGGGCGATGAATGACTTGAAATCCTGGAGCATGGGTTCCCTTTCCGGTCAACGATTGAGCAGGCGTGCGGCTGCGGGTGCAAAGTAAGTGAGAATGCCGTCTGCGCCCGCGCGCTTGAAGGCGATGAGACTTTCCATCATGGCCAATTCGCCGTCCAGCCATTCTTTGAGCGCCGCCGCCACGATCATCGCGTATTCGCCGGACACCTGATAGGCGAAGGTCGGTACGCCGAAGCGGTCCTTCACCCGACGCACGATGTCGAGATAAGGCATGCCCGGCTTCACCATCACCATGTCCGCGCCTTCGGCGATGTCGTGGGCAACCTCACGCAAGGCCTCCTCCGAATTGGACGGCGCCATCTGGTAAGTGCGCTTGTCGCCCTTCAAAAGCCCCTTCGACCCGATGGCATCCCGGAATGGCCCATAGAATGCCGAGGCGTATTTGGCGGCATAGGACATGATGAGTGTATCGGTGTGGCCCGCTGCTTCGAGGCCATTTCGGATCGCACCCACGCGGCCATCCATCATGTCGGAGGGCGCGATGATGTCGCAGCCTGCGTTCACCTGGACCAATGCCTGCTCGACAAGGACTTTCACCGTCTCGTCGTTCAGGATGCGGCCATCGCGCATCAGGCCGTCATGGCCGTGCGAGGTATAGGGATCAAGCGCGACGTCGCAGAGCACGCCGATATCGGGTGCCGCATTCTTGATGGCCTTGATCGCGCGGCAAACAAGGTTGTCCGGGTTCAGGGCTTCGCGCCCGTCATCGGTTCGTGCGGATTTTTCGGTGAAGGGAAAGAGGGCGACGGCGGGAATGCCCAGCTCCTGAGCCTCCTTTGCGGCGGCGCCCGCAAGATCAACCGACAGCCGGTCAACACCCGGCATTGTCTGCACAGGCTCACGCACGCCGCTTCCCGCCGTCACAAAAATAGGCCAGATCAGATCGGCGGGCGAAAGGCCCGCTTCGGCCACAAGGCGGCGAGACCAGTCGGCCTGGCGCAGGCGACGCATACGGGTTTGCGGAAATCTCTCAAGGGTCATCTTGTCCATTCCAGGCGGTTCCGGGCCGGTCTTGGTCGCCGGTTTGACTCGCAACTTCGCCCTTCGTATCACGCCCTCCAGCACTTGAAGAGACCCCGGGCGCGACTGCCCGGTGCGACAGGACCGCAACGGGGACCGCAACGGGCCATGCATTTCACCCTGACCGACGATCAGGCTGCCTTTCAGAAGGTCGCCCATGATTTTGCCGCCGAACATCTCAAGCCCTTCGCCGCCGAATGGGACGAGAAGGGCCACTTTCCCGTTCCCACGCTGCGCAAGGCAGCCGAACTCGGCTTTGCCGCGCTCTACATCAAGGGCGATGTGGGCGGCAGCGAGCTGACGCGGCTGGATGCCGCCATCGTATTCGAGGAATTGTCCTGGGGCTGCACGGCGACGGCAGCCTTCATTTCGATCCACAACATGGCGTCGTGGATGATTGACCGCTTCGGCAGCGCGGACCTGCGCCAGAAATACCTGCCGCGCATGGTCACGATGGAGCTGATTGCCAGTTACTGCCTGACCGAGCCGGGTTCGGGATCGGACGCCGCCTCGCTGCGCACGAAGGCCATTCGCGACGGCGATCATTATGTGCTCAACGGGTCGAAGGCTTTCATCTCTGGTGCCGGCGTCTCCGACCTATATGTCTGCATGGTGCGCACAGGCGAGGACGGCCCCAAGGGGGTTTCGTGCCTCGTGGTCGAGAAGGGGACGCCGGGACTCTCATTCGGCAAGAACGAGCGCAAGATGGGCTGGAACAGCCAGCCGACGGCACAGGTCAATTTCGAGAACTGCCGCGTGCCGGTCTCCAACCGTGTTGGCGCGGAAGGCGAAGGTTTCCGCATTGCCATGATGGGGCTGGATGGCGGCCGTCTCAATATCGGCGCGTGTTCGTTGGGCACGTCGCGCGCGGCACTCGAGACCGCGAAGGAATACATGACCCAGCGCCGCCAGTTCGGCAAAGCGCTGTCTGAATTCCAGGCGCTGCAGTTCAAGCTTGCCGACATGGCGACGGAACTTGAAGCCGCCCGCCTGATGATCCGCAATGCCGCCGACAAGCTCGACAGCCGTGATCCGCAGGCAACCATGCTCTGTGCGATGGCCAAGCGCTTTGCGACCGATGCAGGATCGCGCATTGCCAATGACGCGCTGCAACTGCATGGCGGCTATGGCTATCTGAAGGACTTTCCGCTGGAGCGCCATGTGCGCGATCTGCGCGTCCACCAGATCCTTGAAGGCACCAACGAGATCATGCGCGTGATCATCGCGCGCGAGATGTTCAGGCAGTGACATGAGTGACGCTGAACTCCTCACGGAAGTACGCGGGTCGCTGGGCCTCCTCACCCTCAACCGCCCCAAGGCGCTGAATGCGCTCACGCTCGGCATGGTCCATGCCATGGTGGCGCAGTTGAAGGTGTGGGCAGAGGATCCCGCCATCAGCACGGTCGCGGTGCGCGGGGCAGGGGATCGCGCGTTCTGCGCGGGCGGAGACGTTCGCGCGTTGTGGGAAAGCGGCATGAACCGCACCGAATATGCCAGCACGTTCTGGCATGACGAATACCAGCTGAACACCCTCATCAAGGAATATCCCAAGCCCTATGTCGCGCTGATTCATGGCCTTGTCATGGGCGGCGGGGTGGGTGTGTCTTTCCATGGCAGTCATCGTGTGGTCTGCGAGACGACAGGATTTGCGATGCCCGAAACCGGTATCGGACTTTTTCCCGATGTCGGCGGCACCTATTTCCTGCCGCGCCTGCCGGGCCAGAGCGGCCTCTATCTCGCGCTCACGGGTGCGCGTGTGAAGGCCGCCGATTTGCGTCATCTCGGTCTTGCGACCCATATTGCGGCCTATGCGGACTTCGAGCCGATCATTGCCGCACTGGCGGCGGGCGCGGAACCGGACAGTGTACTCGCGCCCTATGTCGCCAATGCGACGGACGCGCCCATTCGCGCGCGGCAGGAGGAGATTGACGCTCTTTTTTGCGGCGATGGTGTGGAAGCGATCCTGGCAGCGCTGGATCGGGCGCAGACGGATTTTGCACGCGAGACGGCGGCAACGATCCGCACCAAATCCCCCACCAGCCTCAAGATTGCCTATCGGCAGATGGTGGAGGGGCGGCGGCATACATTCCGAGAATGCATGAAGCTTGAGTTCCGCGTGACGGAACGCATTCAGCAAGGCGAGGATTTTTACGAGGGCGTGCGGGCGATCATCATCGACAAGGACAATGCGCCGCGCTGGTCGCCTGCGCGGGTCGAAGATGTCACTGACGCCGCCATTGATGCCTGTTTTGCACCATTGCCTTCGGGTGAACTGACTTTCCTCTGATCCTGATGCGGGGACACATGAGCACGATCGGCTTTATCGGCCTTGGCCACATGGGTGGCCCGATGGCAAAAAATCTCCTGAAGGCGGGGCACAATGTCGTGGCCTGCGACCTCTCCGCAGCTGCGCTCAAGGATGCGGCAGATGCGGGCGCCCGGACGACGAGCCATGCGCGCGAGGCGGTCCGGGACGCGGAAATCGTCGTGACAATGCTGCCGGCCGGTGCGCATGTGCGCAGCGTCTATCTGGGGACAGATGGAATTCTTTCGACGGCAAGCAAAGACACGCTCTTCATCGATTCCTCGACCATCGACGTGGACAGCGCACGCGCCGTCCATGCGGCAGCCGATGCAGCGGGTCAGGCCTTTGTTGACGCGCCGGTCTCGGGCGGAACAGCGGGGGCCGCCGCGGGCACACTCACTTTCATGACCGGTGGCAGCGATACGGCTTTCGCACGCGCCAAGCCTATCCTTGCAGCCATGGGCAAGAACATCGTCCATGCGGGCGGCGCCGGCACGGGACAGGCTGCCAAGATCTGCAACAACATGCTGCTTGCCATATCCATGATCGGTGTCAGCGAAGCCTTTGTGCTTGCCGAGAAACTCGGTCTGGATGCGCAACGTCTGTTCGACATTGCCTCCACCTCGTCGGGACAATGCTGGTCCCTGACCTCCTATTGTCCCGTACCGGGACCAGTGCCTGCATCGCCCGCCAATCGTGACTATCAACCGGGATTTGCGGCTTCCCTGATGCTCAAGGACCTCAAGCTGTCGCAGGCTGCCGCGCAGGGTTCTGGCGCGCCGACGCCCCTGGGAGCGCATGCGACGCAGCTTTACGCGATGATGGATGTGGCGGGCAAAGGCGGCGATGATTTCTCCGGCATTATCCGGTTTTTGAAAGGCATTCGTTAAACATCTTCCTCAAGCCTTCCGAAAGGCGCGGGGCTGTAATTTCCGGAGACGTTCCTGTTTCCTTGCGTATCCGGAGTGCGTGCCCCATGAGCCATGCCCAGTTGCATCATGCAAAGACCCGTGCTGCCGAGACGGCGGGCGTGGATCCCGCACGCGCGGAACTGAAGCCGCGTTATCTCGAGACGCTCAACCGCATTGAGCGGCTGCATCGCCAGCTCCTTGATGTCATCAAGGACGAACTGGACCGCGCCAGTCCGCAGGATGTGAACTCGGTGCAGGCGCTGCTGCTGTTCAACATCGGTGACGCCGAGATGACGGCTGGCGAGATCCGCACTCGTGGTCATTATCTGGGATCAAACGTCTCGTACAATCTCAAGAAGCTGGTCGAGATGGGTTACATTCATCACGCCCGCTCGGAAGTGGACCGCCGCTCTGTGCGTGTTCGCCTTACGGAGAAGGGCCGTCACGTCCACAAGCTGGTCACTGGTCTCTTCGACCGGCACACGCTGTCGGTGGAAAAGGTGGGCGGCGTCACTGCCGATGACCTCACCGCCATCAATGGCGGTTTGAAGAAGCTCGAACGCTTCTGGTCAGACCAGATCCGCTTCCGCCTCTGAACCGTCAGTTCTTCCGTTTCGGTGGCCACGGGATAAAGCCGCTGGTGGTGGCGATGTATTCCGCATAGCCGGGCTTTGATTTCCTGAGCCCGTGCTCCAGAAGCGATTTCCCCGAGACGGAAACCAGCAGCCACGTCATGACGACGGGGCCGATCACTGTCCACAGATTGCCTTGATTGGCGGCTGCCAGAACGAAGAGCCCCCACCACATGCAAGCGTCGCCGAAATAGTTCGGGTGGCGCGTCCATGCCCAGATGCCGGTCGCGAGCACTTTGCCGTGGTTGGCCGGATCCGCCTTGAAACGGCGCAATTGCGCGTCCCCGATGGTCTCGAAGACGAGCCCTGCAAGGAAAAGTGCCAAGCCACAAATTTCGATGGGACCAAGGCCACCACGGGCGGGCTGCACAATGGCGGCCTGGACGGGCAGGGAGACGATCCACATGAGGACAGCCTGCAATCCGAACACCATGAGGAGTGACTGCAGGGCAAAGCCGCTGCCAGCCTTGCGGCGCATGGCGGCATAGCGCGCGTCCTCTTCCCGGCTTGCCCGCCAGCGGGTGAAGAGGTGAAAGCCAAGGCGCAAGCCCCAGAGACACACGCAGGCAAGGACAAGGACCGGCCGGAACCCCTTGGCACCGGCAAACGCGAAGACAAAGATTGCAATCGCCGCAAAGCCGGGGCCCCACCAGGCATCGATGAAGCTCACATCCTTGAGGCGCAGGCTGACCAGCCAAAGCGCCAGCATGATGGCAAGGGTCATCGCGAACGCAAACCCTCCCGCCGCAACCAGTTCTTTGGTAAAGGTCATCTCGACATTTCTCCTCAGGACGGGCGGCAAGGCGCATGGGTGCGCGGTTCAGCTATCTGGAACATAGCGGGTTTTTGTGCATCGCCCACCGGGGCGGTGCGCTTGAGGCGCCGGAAAATACGATGGCCGCATTCGAGAATGCGGTCCGCAGCGGCTGCACCTATATCGAAACTGACGCCTATGCGACGCGGGACGGTTACCTATTGGCCTTCCATGATGACCGGCTCGACCGGGTGACTGACAGGCAGGGCATGATCGAGGAAACCGATCTGGCGACCGTCCGCACGGCGCGAATCGACCACAATCACCAGATCCCGCTGCTTGAAGAGCTGTTGATCGCCTTCCCCAAGGCCAAGGTGAACATCGACGCCAAACACGACAAGGCGGTTGAACCGCTGATCGACCTCATCAAGCGTTTGGGTGCGGAGGATCGCGTCTGCCTTGGCGCATTCTCCGATTCCCGTGTGCAGAAAATGCGCGCGGCCTTCGGGGGCAGGATCTGCACGTCGCTGCCACCTGCCGAAGTGACGCGGCTTTATATGGCGAAGTTCCGGCTGCCGGTGCGCGCCATCAGTGGCGCCTGCGCGCAGGTTCCTGAACGCCATGGGCGCATCCGGCTTGTTGACCGTGCATTCCTGAAGGCGGCGCATCGCCGGAACATTCCCGTGCATGTGTGGACCGTGAATGAGCCCGCTGACATGGAGCGTCTGATCGATCTTGGCGTCGATGGTCTTGTCACCGATCGCCCGAGCTTATTGCGAGACATTCTCAAAAAGCGGGGCATCACGGCTTCCTGAAGCCCCGCGCCCACGTGACGCGATGACAATGATCAATGCGGCTGGCACAAGCCCTTGTCAGAAATGGATTTGCGCCCGAACATGACGCATTATCCACAGCCGCTCGGAAGGACCGAGGCGCGGCGCGGATGGCCTGAGAGGATCATGAAGTACGAACGCCTCTTTCAAGACGCGATTGCCCGCGTGAAGCGCGAGGGCCGCTATCGTGTTTTCATCGACATCGAGCGGCAGCGCGGCGCATTCCCGCACGCGACGCATGTAACGCCGCAAGGGCGGCTGCCCGTTACGGTCTGGTGCAGCAATGACTATCTGGGCATGGGGCAGCACCCCAAGGTGCTGGCCGCGATGCATTCGGCCATTGATGCGGTGGGCGCCGGTTCGGGCGGTACACGGAACATCTCCGGCACGACACATTACCATGTCGAACTTGAGCGCGAGCTTGCCGATCTGCACGGCAAGGAATCGGCACTCATCTTCACTTCAGGTTACATCGCCAATGACGCGACGATCTCGACCATCGCGCGGCTTCTGCCCGGCTGCATCATCTACTCCGACGAGATGAACCACGCCTCGATGATCGAGGGCATCAAGCATGCGGGCGTGCTGCGCCGCGTGTTCCGCCACAATGATCTGGCGCATCTTGAAGAGCTGATTGTCGCGGATGATCCAACCGCACCCAAGATCATTGCCTTCGAATCCGTCTATTCGATGGATGGCGACATTGGCGAACTTGCGGGCTTCTGTGACCTTGCGCAGAAATACAATGCGCTCACCTATCTCGACGAAGTGCACGCGGTCGGCCTCTATGGGGCGCGTGGTGCGGGTGTTGCCGAGCGTGACAATGTCATGCACCGGATCGACATCATCGAGGGCACGCTGGCCAAGGCGTTTGGTGTTATGGGCGGATACATCGCCGCCAGTGCTGCGGTCGTTGACGCCGTGCGCTCCTACGCGCCGGGTTTCATCTTCACGACATCGCTTTCCCCGGTCTTGACGGCAGGCGCGCTTGCAAGCGTGCGTCACCTCAAGGAAAGCTCGCATGAGCGCGCGGCATTGTGTGAGCGGGCGGAAACGCTGAAGCGCCGGATGCTGGCGGCCGGCCTGCCGGTCATGGCCTCGTCGGTCAGCCACATCGTGCCGGTGCTGGTCGGTGATCCCGTGCGTTGCAAGCAGGTTTCCGACTGGCTGCTCTACGAGCACGGCATCTATGTGCAGCCGATCAATTATCCGACCGTACCGCGCGGCACGGAGCGTTTGCGGTTCACGCCATCTCCCAATCATGATGACGCGTGCATCGACCGGCTGATCACGGCGCTTGATGCGGCGTGGACGCGCCTCAACATCCGCCGGGCGGCTTAGGCGCCCATCGTGGGCCCGGGATCAAAGCGCGAAATCATCTTCGAATTCATCCGCATGGGCGGCAGCGTCAAGGTCGCTGCGATTGATGTCGCCTCGGGCACCGAGGTCTCGATCATCGGGCCGGCCAATGCGATGGAAATGGACCTGAAACGCCTCGCCGCCGCCAAGCTTGAGCGCATGCTTTCAAAGAAGTAGCCTGGAAAGGCACGAAAAAGGGGGCAGATGACTGCCCCCTTTTCCAGCTTTGCCTTTGTGAGAGGCTTACTTCTTGTTGCGGCCGCGGCGCTTCGTGCCGGTGCCTGCCACACGGCCCAGGCCGATCTTCTTGGCGAACTCCGAACGGCGCTTGGCATAGTTGGGGGCAACGATCGGATAGTCCGACGGCAGGTTCCATTTCATCTTGTACTGCTCGGGCGTCATGCCGAAATGCGTGCGCAGGTAGCGCTTCAGCATTTTCAGCTTCTTGCCGTCCTCAAGGCAGATGATGAAGTCGGGCGTCACCGACTTGCTGATGGCAACCGCCGGGTCGCGCGTGGCGATCTGGGTCGAATGCGCATCAGTCAGCTGGCCGAGCGTCGCATAGATCGTGCGCAGCAGGGTGGGCACTTCAGCCGTCGGTGTCTCGTTGTTTGACACATAGGCGGAAACGATTTCGGTTGCGAGTTCGAGCAGGGTGCCTGCACGGCCCGAAAATTTGTCTTCAGAGTTGGCCAAGAAATCCTCGTCTTGAGCTGGTGTAATGTTGACGTGCGGGCCGTAAACCTCAAATCCATCCCATGCAATGGGTAGATTACTGCTGATTGAGGATCATGTGATGACGCAACTTGGATCGATCCCAAAGTGAACGTTGCGTCACGGTGATTCCTCGCGTCATGGAGTGAAACTTTCGGGATGATCTCCAGCGGTCTCCGGCACTGAGCACCAAAAAAATGTCGCTGACGCCTGGACAAGATGTGGTGCATGGATTTTCCCTCTGCGCTATAAGTCGGCCTCCACGGTTTTCACCATGGCAAGAGCGGACGGACGGGCCTTTTTGCCCCGCATCTCCTAACCCGCTGTTTCCATTCAGCTATCAGGCCTTGAATTTCCATGAACGCAACCCATTCGGCTTCTTCTGGTTCGACACACAGCGATTTCTTTGGCCGGTCGCTCCGTGACAGCGACGCCTCGCTCTTTGCGAGCATCGCGCATGAGCTTGAGCGCCAGCAGAACCAGATCGAGTTGATCGCATCCGAGAACATCGTCAGCCGCGCGGTTCTGGAGGCGCAGGGGTCGGTGCTCACGAACAAATATGCCGAAGGCTATCCCGGCAAACGCTATTACGGCGGTTGCGAGTTTGTTGATGTCGCCGAATCGCTGGCGATCGAGCGCGCCTGCAAATTGTTCAACGCACGATTTGCCAATGTGCAACCCCATTCCGGCGCGCAGGCCAATCAGGCTGTGTTCATGGCGCTGATGCAGCCGGGCGATGTTTTCATGGGACTCAATCTGGCAGCGGGCGGACATCTGACGCACGGCTCACCGGCCAACCAGTCGGGCAAATGGTTCAAGCCCGTTCCCTACACGGTCAAGCCGGACACGCATCTCATCGACATGGATGAGGTGGAGAAGCTGGCGCACGCCCACCGCCCCAAGATCATCATCGCGGGCGGTTCGGCCTATCCGCGCATCATCGACTTCCGCCGCTTCCGCGAGATTGCCGATGCAGTCGGCGCGTTCTTCATGGTCGATATGGCGCATTTTGCCGGACTTGTGGCAGGCGGCGTCCATCCCAATCCGGTGGAGCATGCCCATGTCGTGACGACGACGACCCACAAGACTTTGCGCGGTCCGCGCGGCGGCATGGTGCTGACCAATCACGAGGACATTGCCAAGAAGATCAATTCGGCCGTGTTCCCCGGCCTGCAGGGCGGGCCGCTGATGCATGTGATCGCCGCCAAGGCTGTCGCATTCGGCGAGGCCCTGAAGCCCGAGTTCAAGCTCTATGCCCGCAATGTCGTCGAGAACGCCAAGGCGCTTGCCGAAACATTGCGCTCGCGCGGTCTTGATATCGTCTCGGGCGGAACAGACACGCATGTGATGCTCGTTGATCTCCGGCCCAAGCGCGCCAAGGGCAACGAGGCCGAAAAGGCGCTCGAACACGCGAACATCACCTGCAACAAGAACGGCATCCCCTTTGATCCCGAAAAACCCGCCATCACTTCCGGCGTGCGTTTGGGCAGCCCGGCCGCGACGACAAGGGGCTTTGGCGTTGCCGAGTTCCGCCAGGTGGGCAACTGGATCGCCGACGTGGTTGACGCGCTGGGCACGTCAAACGACCTTGATGCGGTCACCTCGCGCGTGAAGGCCGAAGTCATTTCGCTCTGCCGCCGTTTCCCGATCTACGGCTGAGGACACAACATGCGCTGTCCCTTTTGCGGCAATGACGACACCCAGGTGAAGGACAGCCGTCCCACCGAGGACAATTCGGCGATCCGCCGCCGGCGCTTCTGCACTGCGTGCGGTGCGCGCTTCACGACGTTCGAGCGCGTGCAGTTGCGCGAATTGATGGTCCTGAAGAAGAACAACCGCCGCGAGGCGTTTGACCGTGAAAAGCTCCTGCGGTCCATCGAGCATGCGCTGCGCAAGCGCCCGGTCGATCCCGAGCGCATCGAGCGTCTGGTCAACGGCATTGTCCGCCGCCTTGAGAGCATGGGCGAGAGCGAGATCCAGAGTTCGGTGATCGGGCAATTGGTGATGGAGGGCCTCGCGGGCATTGATCCGGTCGCCTATGTGCGCTTTGCCTCGGTTTACAAGAATTTCCGTGAAGCCAAGGATTTCGAAGACTTCATCGGCCAGCAATACGGCGCCAAGGATTGAGCACAAAGCCATCCCGACCGTCTGGCGATGATGGGCGTTACATGGCGCTGGCGCTTTCGCTCGCGCGCAGAGGGCTGGGGCAGGTCGCTCCCAATCCCGCCGTGGGCTGCGTGATCGTTGACCGCGACGGCCTTGTTGCCGGGCGCGGCTGGACCCAGAAGAGTGGCCGTCCCCATGCCGAAACCATGGCTCTGGCGCAGGCAGGCGCGCGGGCGTCCGGTGGGACCGCCTATGTCACGCTGGAACCCTGTTCGCATGTTGGCGAAACCGGCCCCTGTGCCGATGCGCTGGTGAAGGCCGGCATCGCGCGGGTTGTCTCGGCCATGCAGGACCCTGATCCGCGCGTGATGGGCTCTGGTCATGCGCGTCTTGCGCGTGCGGGGATTGAGGTCGTGACCGGCATCCACGAAGCCGAGGCACGCCGCTTGAACGAAGGTTTCATCCTGCGCGTGACGCAAGGCCGCCCGCTTGTGATCCTGAAGCTTGCGATGTCGATTGACGGGCGCATCGCGACTTCCAGCGGTGCGAGCCAATGGATCACCGGGGATGCAGCACGCGCGCATGGCCACATGCTGCGGGCAGGGGCCGACGCGATCCTGATCGGTGCGGGCACGGCGCTTGCCGATGATCCAGCGCTTACCTGCCGCATCGCGGGTCTAGAGGAGCGCAGCCCCCTGCGTGTCGTTGCCGCAGGCAAGCGCGCCTTCAGGGTGCCGCAGCGTCTGGCCACTTCACAAGACAAGGCGCCGGTTCTCGTTCTGGGACCAGAGATTGACGCGCAAGATGCTGGCCGTCCCCGTCCCGCCGCCATCCTGAGTGCACTTGCCGCGCGCGGCATCACGCGGCTTTTGGTCGAAGGCGGCAGCACATTGGCAGGCGCGTTCCTGCGCGCCGGGCAGGTGGATGTGCTCTACGCCTATCGCGGTGCGGCCATGATCGGTGGTGATGGTCTTGCCGCCACGTCGCCGCTTGGCGCAACGGAAATGGCGCAGGTGGCGCGATTCCGGCTCGAATCCGTCACAACGCTGGGCGATGATGTGGTGGAAGTCTTCCGCCCGGCAGCGTAAAAGGCGCGCCATGTTCACAGGCATCATCACTGATCTTGGCACGGTCCGGTCGATTTCGCGGCCGGGCGATACCCGCATCGAAATTGCTACCACCTATGATGTGGCGGGCATCGGGATCGGCGCGTCGATTGCCTGCTCGGGTCCGTGCCTTACGGTGATCGCGCGCGGTGTCTCGGGCAATGAGAACTGGTTTGCGGTTGAAGTCTCGGGTGAAACGCTGAGCAAGACCAATATCGGCACATGGCAAAAGGGCACAAGCATCAACCTTGAGCGCGCGCTGCGCGTGGGTGATGAGTTGGGCGGGCACATTGTCACCGGTCATGTGGACGGGATCGGTCGCGTCGTGTCAGCTGACAGGGATGCACAGTCACTGCGCGTGGTGATCGAGGCGCCCGAGGCGCTGATGCGCTACATCGCGCCCAAAGGTTCCATCTGTGTGGATGGCGTGTCGCTGACGGTCAACGAAGTGGCCGGTCGGCAGTTCGGCATCAATCTCATCCCCCACACGCAAAGTGTGACATCGCTCGGCGGACTTGCCGCAGGCCAGCAGGTCAATCTCGAGATCGATGCCCTGGCGCGCTATGTCGAGCGGCTGTTGCCGGGCGGAGCGCACACATGAAGCATTATACCGACTACATCGCCTCCATTGAGGAAGTGATCGAGGACGCGCGCAACGGCAAGATGTTCATCCTTGTCGATGCGGAAGATCGCGAGAACGAGGGCGATCTCGTCATTCCCGCGCAGATGGCGACGCCGGACAAGATCAATTTCATGGCGCGCTTCGGGCGCGGCCTCATCTGTCTTGCGTTGACGAAGGACCGCGCCGAGCAGCTCAAGCTTGGCCCGATGGCTGCCACCAACGCCACACGCCACGGCACGGCCTTCACCGTTTCCATCGAGGCCAAGGAAGGCATCTCGACCGGCATCTCGGCCCATGACCGCGCGCGCACGATTTCGGTTGCGATTGATCCGACCAAGGGAGCCGACGACATCGTCTCACCCGGTCATGTGTTTCCGCTGGTTGCACGTGCAGGCGGTGTGCTGGTGCGCACCGGTCATACCGAGGCGGCGGTCGATATCTCGCGGCTGGCCGGTCTTTATCCTGCCGGTGTCATTTGCGAGATCATGAATGACGACGGCACCATGGCGCGGTTGCCGGACCTGGTGAAGTTCGCGCAATTCCATGGTCTCAAGGTCGGCACGATCGAGGACCTGATCGAGTATCGCCGCCGCTATGACCATTTCATCCACCGCGCCATCGAGACCGAGTTCGACAGCGTGCATGGCGGGCACTTCAAGCTCTGCGTCTATATCAACACCATCGAATACGCCGAGCATCTGGCGCTGGTGAAGGGCGATCTGTCAGCACCCGGACCGGTTCTGGTGCGCATGCATGCCGCCAATGTGTTCGACGACCTTCTGGGTTCGGCGCATGGGCGCGACGACCTCATCCGCCAGTCGATGGAGATGATTGCTGAGGCGGGGCGGGGCGTGATCGTGCTCATCCGGGAATCGCGCTCGACCTATGTTTCCGACCTTCTGATGCGCACCACACCGCAAAAGCAGGGCGAGCCCCTGAAGGACTATGGCGTCGGCGCGCAGATATTGCTTGATCTGGGCGTCAGTGAAATGGTCCTTCTCACCCGCACGCCATCGAAGAAGATTGTCGGCCTTGACGGCTACGGCCTCAAGGTTGTTGAGCAGCGCGCCATTCCGCAGGAGAAGGGCAAATGAGTGCGAGCCCCCGCGTGCTGATCGTCGAAGCGCGCTTCTATGACGACATTGCCGACGCGCTGCTTGAGGGCGCGACGCTTGCGCTGACAAAGAGCGGTGCCGTGTTTGAAACGATCACCGTACCTGGCGCGCTGGAAATTCCCGGCGCCATCGCGTTCGCGGCAGCGACTGGGCGCTATGACGGGTTTGTCGCGCTTGGCTGCGTGATCCGCGGCGAGACCACACATTATGAGATCGTCTCGAACGAGAGTGCGCGCGGGTTGATGGACCTGACAGTCGCGCGCGGCCTTGCCATCGGCAACGGCATCATCACGGTTGAGAATGAGGATCAGGCCTGGGCGCGTGCGCGGGCCAGCGATCTGGACAAGGGTGGTGGTGCCGCCGCCGCCTGTATCGCCATGATGGCGCTTAAGAGGCAATTTGCCCATGGCTGAAATTCCCGGAAATCCTGATGCGTTGCCCCTGCGCACGCTGCGATATCGCGCGCGGCTGGGTGCTGTGCAGGGCCTCTACCGGATGGACATCGCAGGTGACCAGCTTGAGGACGTGATCGAGGATTTTCTGGATCACCATCTTGGCCATCATCCGGGCGGTGGTGGCCCCGATGCGCTGGGTGAGGCCGATGACACGCATTTCGGTTTCCTGATGCGCGGCGTTGCCGACCGGCAGGTGGAAGTTGACCGCGCCATCGAAAGCCAGCTTGCTGAAGGGTGGACCCTGCCGCGCCTTGATACGACGGTGCGCGCCATCCTGCGCGCGGGCGTGTTCGAACTGATGGCGGCCGGCAGTGTTCCGCCGCGCGTCATCATTGACGAGTATGTCAGCATCGCCGACAGCTTCTTTGATGACGCGGAAGTTCGGTTCATCAACGGTGTGCTGGATGCCCTCGCGCGCCGGTTGCGACCCAAGGACATGCATGGGACGCAGGATTGAAAGGCCGAGAGCTGATGCGCGGGGCGAGTTCGGCCTGATCGCGCGTTTCCTTGCGCCGCTTGCCCGCGATGTGCCGGGTGCCTTTGGCCTTCTTGACGATGCGGCCACGCTTTCCGTACCTGCCGGGCACGAGCTCGTTGTCACGACAGATGCCCTCGTCGCGGGCGTCCATTTCTTGCCGGATGATCCGCCAGACCTCATTGCCCGAAAGCTGTTGCGCGTCAATCTTTCCGACTTGGCGGCCAAGGGCGCGAAATCCTTTGCCTATGCGATGATGCTGGCACTGCCCGCGCGCGATGACAGGTTTTTGGCCGCATTCGCGCGCGGCCTGAAAACCGATCAGGACAGGTTCGGCATCAGGCTCATCGGCGGCGATACAGTCAGGATGCCCGGGCCACTCACGCTCTCAGTCACCATGTTCGGGCTTGTGCGCAAGGGAATGATGATCCGCCGCGACGCTGCGAAGCCGGGCGACCTTGTGTGCGTGACCGGCAATATCGGCGATGCCGGGATAGGACTTGCCTGTTTGCAGCATCGCGCTGCCGGCATGTCGGCGGCTGACCGGAAACACTTCGTCAGTCGATATCATGTGCCGGAACCGCGCGTGGATTTTGGCCGCGCCCTTTCCGGGATCGCTCATGCTGCCATGGATGTGTCCGACGGGCTTGCCGCCGATCTTGCCAAGCTTTGCAGCGCTTCTTGTGTCGGCGCGGTCCTGCGGATGGGAGACATTCCGCTTTCGCCCGCGCTGGCGCGGCTGGTACAAAAGGCAGTCGGCCTTCGCAAGGACGCGATGGTTGCAGGCGATGACTACGAGATTTTGTTTGCCGTGGCCCCCTCGCGTATTGAGCAGGTCCTGGCGGTTTCCCGACGCACGGGTGTCCGCGTGACCATCATTGGTGAGGTCACGAAACGGCGCGGACTTTCGGTCGTTGATGAGGCAGGTCGCCGCGTTCGTCCAGGCCGTTCAGGTTTCGAGCACTTCTGACTGCACCCATTCATCAACACCCCATTCATCAACAATGCGTTAAGGCGCCAGCGCTATGGTTGGACCATGCAGCGCGCTTTCCTTTTCATTGCCGCAATGATGCTTGTCTTCGGGCAGGGCTTTGGCGCGCCGATGCGCGCGCTGGCTGAATCGGACGCTGCGGACGACGCGGCTGCTGCCGATGGGACGGAGGAAGTCTCCGAAGAAGACGCTGGCGGCGGCGGTCCGCTTGACTCAAATGACGGCGTTGTCGAGATGCCGATGCTGGTCGCGCCGGTCACGGTCAATGGCCGACTGCATTATTACGCTTTCATGCAGGTGAAGCTCGAAGCAGCCAATTTCGACGGTGCGCTTTTGATCCGCGAGAAGGTCGCGTTCATCCAGGACGGATTCCTGCGCGAGGTTCACCGGGCCTCGATCGCGCTCAATGGCGACCCAAAGACCATCGACGGTGAAGGGTTGAAGCGGCGCCTGATGCTGGTCTGTGATTCGGTTCTGGGTCCGGGCGTCGTCATCAACATCAAGTTTGGCGAAACGGCTGAAGCCGAAGAATCCGCCGATGCCGGGTCGGTTGACGCCGGATCCCATGGCGAAAGTGCCGCCGCTGGCGGCCATTGAAGCCCGGTTCCGGCCCGGCAAGTCCCGTGGTTGAACCGTCAAAACCCTGAAAATCCGTGATTGGGGATTTGCGTCGGCCCCCTTCCTTTGGCATATACCCCGCCCATTCCGGGGGCCCGGCTGCGGGCAGAAGACCCAAGGGGACATTACATGGATATGCAAATGATGCTGTGGCTGGTGATCGGCTGTGGCGCGCTTTCGCTGCTTTACGGTGCCTGGGCCACCAGTTCCGTCATGGCGGCCAGCACCGGCAATGACCGCATGCGCGAAATCGCTGCGGCCATCCAGGAGGGCGCACGCGCCTATCTCAACCGCCAGTACACGACGATCGCCCTTGTGGGCGCGGTTGTTGCGGGGCTCCTGTTCTGGGCGCTCGGCACGTATGTCGCGGTCGGGTTCGTGATCGGGGCTGTTGCGTCCGGCGTTGCGGGCTATATCGGCATGACCGTATCGGTTCGCGCCAATGTCCGCACGGCGGAGGGCTCGCGCAAGGGTCTCGCCTTCGGCCTCAACATCGCCTTCAAGGCCGGCGCGATCACCGGCATGCTCGTTGCCGGTTTGGCGCTTCTGGCCGTCACCGGTTACTACATGTTCCTGACGCTGGGTCTTGGCCTGACCGGCAGCGACCGTGTGCTGATCGACGGTCTTGTCGCTCTCGGCTTTGGCGCTTCGCTGATCTCGATCTTCGCGCGTCTGGGCGGCGGCATTTTCACCAAAGGCGCCGACGTCGGCGGTGACATGGTGGGCAAGGTCGAGGCGGGCATTCCCGAAGATGATCCCCGCAATCCTGCCACCATTGCCGACAATGTGGGCGACAACGTGGGCGATTGCGCGGGCATGGCCGCGGACCTGTTCGAGACCTACGCGGTCTCGGCGGTTGCGACCATTGTGCTTGCTGCCATCTTCTTCTCGGGCGCTGCCGAAACTTCGGCGATGTTCTATCCGCTGGCCGTCGGCGGCGCGTGCATCATCACCTCGATCATGGGCACGTTCTTCGTGCGCCTTGGCAAGAAGCAGAACATCATGGGCGCCCTCTACAAGGGCCTCATCGCGACAGGCGTGTTCTCGCTTGCCGCCCTCTGGCCGGTCACGGATTACGTGCTCGGCATGGACACGCGCTTTGTGGCGACGGGTTCTGATGTCGCCTTCACCGGAATGGATCTCTACTTCTGCGGCGTGATTGGCATGGCGGTCACCGCTGCCATCGTCTGGATCACCGAGTACTACACGGGTACCGGCTATCGCCCTGTCGTCTCGGTCGCGCAGGCATCGGTCACAGGTCACGGCACAAACGTGATCCAGGGCCTTGCCGTGTCGATGGAGTCGACGGCGCTGCCGGTGCTTACGATCGTTGCGGGCATTGTCGGCTGTTTCACGCTGGCAGGTCTCTTCGGCGTTGCCGTTGCGGTGACGACGATGCTGTCGCTGGCCGGCATGATCGTTGCGCTCGACGCCTTCGGCCCGGTGACCGACAATGCCGGCGGCATTGCCGAAATGTCGGGCCTCGACAAGGAAGTCCGCAAGACGACCGACGCGCTGGACGCGGTGGGCAACACCACCAAGGCCGTGACCAAGGGTTATGCGATTGGTTCGGCCGGCATGGGCGCGCTGGTTCTCTTTGCCGCCTACACGGAAGACCTGAAATACTTCGCCGCGAATGCGACGGAGTACACCTATTTTGCGGGTGTCGTGCCGGATTTCAGCCTGGCAAGCCCATGGGTCGTGATCGGTCTCTTCCTCGGTGGCCTTCTGCCTTACCTCTTCGGCGGCATGAGCATGACGGCCGTTGGTCGTGCGGCGCAGTCAGTGGTGGAAGAAGTCCGTCGCCAGTTCCGCGAAGACAAGGGCATCATGGCCGGCACGTCGAAGCCGAACTATGGCCGCGCCGTTGACTTGCTGACCAAGGCCGCGATCAAGGAAATGATTGTTCCCTCGCTCCTGCCAGTCCTCTCGCCCTTCGCGCTCTATTTCGCGGTGCTGGCAATTGCCGACAAGAGCGCGGCATTCTCTGCGGTCGGCGCGATGCTTCTGGGCGTGATCGTGACGGGCCTGTTTGTCGCCATCTCGATGACGTCGGGCGGCGGCGCATGGGACAATGCGAAGAAGTCCTTCGAGGACGGCTTTACCGACAAGGCCGGCGTCAAGCACTTCAAGGGTTCCGACGCACACAAATCATCCGTGACGGGTGATACGGTCGGCGACCCCTACAAGGACACGGCGGGTCCGGCGGTCAATCCCCTCATCAAGATCACGAACATCGTGGCCTTGCTGCTCTTGGCGATCCTCGCCCACTGACACCCAGGCTGTAACCGAAAGAAAAGGGGCGGTTCAGATCGAACCGCCCCTTTTTCCTTTTCAGTACCAGACGGACTTAGCGCCCGGGTTCGGAGGTCGTGATCGGCGCCTTGCCGACATTGCCGAACATCTGCTGGAGGAAGGTCAGTTCGCGTCCGCGGCTGGGCGTTTCTTCATCATTGAAGGCAACGACCCGGCCATCGGCGAGGCCATAGATCTCCGTGCGCGCCACGACATCGTTCTCGTCGAAAACGATGGCAAAGATGCGCCTGTCGGTATGTTCAGGGCGATAGAACGAGAATTGCGCCTCGGTCGCCGAAACATAGTACCAGGTGCGGTCACCGAAATTGGAGCGGTTGGTGGGCGTACCCAGGGCCGCCTCGACCGTTGTGGCCGTGTCGGTGCCCGGTACAATCGCCTCCTGCTTGGGAACATCGGCGATGTAGCCGCGCTCGGTCACAACAGGCGAGCATGCGGCAAGCGGCAAAAGGATGGCAGCCCCGGCAAGAAGATGCATGCAAAAACGCTTCATGTAAGACAAACCTCGCTGGCGTGATGCCCCGTTCCAGTTGACCTACCCCCTTGAGGGGCTATTTTCAAGGCGATGAGCACCACCTTTCCAGGATCCGGTATCCTTGCGGGCGCGGCCCGGCAGGTCCGCCGCCTTTTTTCGCCTGCGCCTGAACGGGTCAGGGCCGACAGGATTTTGGCCAGGATCATCGGCCATGTCCGCAACCCCGGCTTTTACCAGGCGGGCGGGGTCGCAGATACGATCGACGGCCGGTTTGACCTGATGGCGCTGCATGTGGCCGCCATGGTTCATGCGCTGCGGCAGCAAGGCCAAGAGGGCGCGCTCGCGGGCCGGGCGCTTGAAGAGGCGATGTTTGACAATCTTGATGCCGCCATGCGCGAGCAGGGGATCAGCGACATGGGCGTGCCGCGCCGGATGAAATCCCTGTCATCTGCCTGGTTCGGTCGGCTCATTGCCTACGGCAAGGCATTTGCCACAAGCGATCCGGCGGAAATGAGTGAAATCCTGCTGCGCAATCTTTATCGTGGCGTGCCGCCTTCCGCGCCCCAAATCGCCACGATGGTCGACTATGTTGGCGCCCTCAATGCGGCGCTTGCCGCGCAAGGTGCTGCCATCCTTCACACCGAGAATGTATTCATGGCGGATGTGCCGAGTGACGGAAGAATGCCGACATGACCAAGGCACAGAAGGAAGATGGTTGCGGATTGATGCGGCTTGTGCCGGTGCGCGATGCAGGCCGGACGGTGAAGCATTTGGCCGTGGATGCCAGCGAGCAGGAATGCGCGCGCCTGGCCTTGTGGCTCGGCATTCCGTCCATGCAATCATTCAAGGCGGAGATGACGCTGAAGCTCTGGCAGCGCGATGGCCTGAAGCTCGAAGGAGAGGGCAGGGCTGCTGTTACGCTCTTGTGCGGCGTTACCGCGCAGGGTTTTGGCGAGACGCTCAGCTTTTCATTCGCGCGCAGCTATGCGCCGCCGCCTGCAGATATACCCCGGAAGGAAATCGATCTCTCAGCCGAGGAGAGCGATGCGGATGCCGAGGAATTGCCGTCCGGCAGCATTGATCTGGGAGCGATTCTGGCAGAGGAACTGAGCCTTGCGGTGCCAGCCTGGCCACGCAAACCTGATGCTGTCTTTGCCACAGGCGCTGCTGTCATGGCGCCTGCAGCCGACGAAACCCCTAAAAAACCAAATCCGTTCAATGCGTTGAAGGATTTGGCGGGCAAGTCCGCAAAGCCCGCAAAATCCTAGCCAAGTGCTTGCATCGAAGGGGCAATTCGGATCATATCCGCGCCTGATTTGACCCCCCTCGCGCTTTGGCGGTCTCCTGCGTGATCCTGCTTGCTTGCAGGGCGCGGCAGTGAGGCAAGGCGGATAACCGGAGTTGCTGGTGACATGGCTGTCCCCAAAAGAAAGACCTCACCTTCCAGGCGCAACATGCGTCGTTCGCATGATGCCCTTTCGGCTGCATCATACGTCGAGTGCAGCAATTGCGGCGAGTTGAAGCGCCCGCACCACGTCTGTGGCCATTGCGGCCATTATGACGGTCGCGAAGTCGCGGCGCAGCCGAGCAAGTAAGACCGCTGCTAGCTGTGGCACGCCGCAGCTCATAGAGGACACAAGACGCCCATGGCGGCGGTTGACGGTCTCATCGTTTCCATTGATGCCATGGGCGGCGACAACGCCCCCGACGCGATCATCGCGGGCGTCGCCTTGTCGCGCGAACGCCATCCCTATGCGGGCTTTCAGCTCCATGGCGATCCGGCGCGCCTTGCGCCTCTGGTCCAGGCCAGGAAAATCCTCGCCGCTGCAAAAGACGTCGAAATCATTCCGGCACGCGAAGTCGTCGGCATGGCCGACAAGCCATCGGTTGCCTTGCGCCGTGGACGCGAAACGTCGCTGTGGCGTGCCATCGATGCTGTGAAGGAAGGCAAGGCGAAGGCCATCGTCTCCGCAGGCAATACCGGCGCCCTGATGGCGATGTCGCTCGTCCAGCTGCGCACCATGGCCGGCATTTCGCGACCCGCCATTGCCGCGATCTGGCCCACCATGCGGGGCCAATCCATCGTCCTTGATGTCGGTGCCAATGCAAGTGCCGACGCGCGCCAGCTTGTCGAGTTTGCGGTGATGGGAGAGGCATTTGCGCGCTCCATCTACGGCCTCGACAATCCTTCGCTTGGCCTTCTCAATGTCGGGACCGAGGAGATCAAGGGCAACGAGCACGTGAAGACGGCAGCCCAGATGCTGCGCGACCTGAAGCTGCCGATCGATTTCCGCGGCTTTGTCGAGGGCGACGACATTTCAGCCGGCACGGTCGATGTCGTCGTCACTGACGGCTTTACCGGCAACATCGCGCTCAAGGCTGCCGAAGGCACAGCGAAGCTCGTTGCCAAATATCTGCGTGATGCGATGCGCCGCTCGTTCCTGTCGAAGCTGGGCGGGTTCCTGGCGTCGGGCGCATTCAATACGCTGCGCATGAAGATGGACCCGCGTTCGGTCAATGGCGGCGTGCTTCTGGGGCTCAACGGCATCGTGGTGAAAAGCCATGGCAGCGCCGACGCGCTGAGCTTTGCGACCGCCATCGACCTTGCCATCGATCTTGTGAAGCACGGGCTTACCGAAAAAATCCATCAGGACATCACGCGCGCCGCGCCGGCCATTGCCGCAGCGGGTGCCGCATCGAGTGCCTCCCCGGGCATCGCGTCGCCGGGCGGGAACTGATGGCGGTCATCCGGTCGCGCGTCGCTGGCCACGGCATTGCCTTGCCGCCGCGAATTGTCACCAATGCCGAACTCGCCCGGACAATCGACACCAGCGATGAATGGATTGCCGGACGCACCGGCATACGCCAACGCCATATCGCTGATCCGCCGATGCGGACATCCGACCTGGCGTATGAGGCTGCGGTGAAGGCGCTCGCCTCCGCCGGGCTTTCTGCTACTGACATCGACCTCATCGTCCTTGCAACCACAACCCCCGACGACACCTTTCCCGCGACAGCCACCGTCGTGCAATCACGCCTCGGCATGAAGACGGGGGCCGCCTTTGACGTGCAGGCGGTCTGTTCGGGCTTCATCTATGCGCTCAGCATCGCCGACAATTTCATCCGCTGCGGGCAGGCGCAACGCGTGCTGGTGATCGGCGCGGAAATGATGTCGCGCCTGCTCGACTGGAGCGACCGGGGCACTTGCGTCCTCTTCGGTGATGGTGCCGGTGCCTTTGTGCTGGACGCTGCCATCGGCCACGGCACCAACGACGACACGGGGATCCTCTCGACCCACATCTACTCGGACGGCACGCATCGCGAGTTGCTTTATGTCGATGGCGGTCCGGGATCGACGGGGACGACAGGCAAATTGCGCATGCAGGGCAAAGAAGTCTTCCGCCATGCGGTCGTGAATATTTCTGATGCCATCAGCGCAGCGCTTGCTGCCGTGCGCATGAAGCCGGAAGACATTGACTGGTTCGTGCCCCATCAGGCGAACCAACGCATCCTCGACGGGACCGCCAAGCGCCTGGGCGTGCCGCCTGGCAAGCTCATCTCGACCATTGCCCAGCACGGCAACACGTCGGCGGCCTCGGTGCCTCTGGCGTTCGGGACAGCGGTCGTGGACGGGCGTATCCAGCGCGGGCAGCTCTTGATGCTGGAAGCCATGGGCGGCGGTTTTACGTGGGGATCCGCGCTTTTGCGCTATTGAGCGCGCCTGCGCGGGCTGAGGCGGGGCCGAGCAGATTCAGATCGCCCTCTATCGTATTGATATTGACGGTAAATCCTTATGGGCCTAGCCTTTGCGAGTCGCGAGGGAGAGACCCCATGGCTGAAAAGACGCTGACCCGGGCTGATTTGAGTGAGGCCGTTTACCATGAGGTAGGCCTCTCCCGGAACGATTCCGCCGCCCTGGTCGAGGAAGTGCTGGAGGAAATCTCCAAAGCACTCATCGCCGATCAATCGGTCAAGCTCTCGTCGTTTGGCACGTTCATGGTTCGCCAGAAGGGCGGACGTGTGGGACGCAACCCCAAGACCGGACAGGAAGTGCCCATCCAGCCCCGCCGGGTTCTGGTGTTCCGCGCATCGCATGTGCTGAAGGACCAGATCAATGGGCGCGTACCGCCGCCTGCTGGCGCAACACCAAAGCCCGCTCCGCAAAGCTGACCTTGACCGGAAGTGCAGCCAACCCCCATGGCCATGACAGAACCTGACTACGATGATCTGCCCGAGCCCCAAGCGGGCGCAAGCACGCGTGGCCAGAAATCGCCCGAAGCCTTCCGGACGATCAGCGAAGTGTCCGCCGATCTTGATGTGCCGCAGCATGTGCTGCGCTTCTGGGAGACGAAGTTCAGCCAGATACGTCCGCTGAAGCGGGCCGGTGGCCGACGCTACTATCGCCCGGATGACCTCGACCTTTTGCGCGGCATCCGCCATCTCCTTTACAGCGACGGCTATACGATCAAGGGCGTGCAGAAATTGCTGCGTGAGCAGGGCCTGCGCAGCGTGATCGAAACAGGCCGGTCTTCGGTGAAGGCGACCAATGCGCCGGGCCGCGCGCGCGCGCAAAGCCGCACGCGCTCCCCCGTTGCAGCTGCCCCTGCGGCGGCGCGCCCGCCGGAGATGCAGGGCGAGGCGGACCTTGCAGCCGGGGAGTTGAATTCGATCCTGGTGACCGGGCCCCTAGATTATACCCAGCGCGAGGCGATGCAAAGCACGCTGGGGGCCTTGATCGACCTGCGCACATGGTTCGACAGCCAGCGCAGCCGTTTGGGCCGCCGCGCGGCCTAGAATTTTCCCGATATTCTACCGGTTTGCGCCACGTGTGGGCCAATTGCGCGTTGCGTGCAAATGGCCAACTGCCTATAGTCCGCGGCCTTGCGGAGGCCGGTTGCCCGCTTTCCCCCTGATCGCGGGCATAAGCAACCAGCCATCACCGCCACGGTCGGAGCGTAGCGCAGCCTGGTAGCGCATCAGTCTGGGGGACTGGGGGTCGTGGGTTCAAATCCCGCCGCTCCGACCAATGATTTCAAATAGTTAGCGTTTGAGAGCGAGCCATCATTTTTTAGGCGGCAACCAGCGGGCAACCAAACGACGGCATATGCCCGCACCGGCCGGGTCGCGAATGGCGGGCCATGCGCGCGGAGAAAAAAATGACCAAACCGAAACGAAGACCGAGCGCAAAGGGAAAACGGCATGGCCGGGTCCCGCTGCCAATTGTTGCAAGCGGCGCGACATGGGGCGGCGGCAGCTTCAAGCCGGAGCACATCGATGCAGCGTTTCAGATTGCGCTTTCATCGGGCCAGTCGGCGTCGGGCTCCGTTCCGGAATGTACGAGTGACGATGCGGCCCACGTGAATAATGCCTTTCTGTTTCACGCGGCGCTGCTTGACGCCCAGTTTCAAGATGCCAACAGGCGGAACCTGCTCTGGCTCAAAGCCGTCGAGAAATGTGCAGCAAATCTATGCGAGCTGCTCGACAGCAAACCCGGCGCGCGGACGCACGTCACCCACGAACAAAAGCGAATTTTCCTTTCATTGCTGATGCAGATGGCCCCCGACCTGCCCGAGGCAGCCGAGACGTATTTGCTGAATAAAGTGGATCCTCGGAACAGCACTGGCTTGTATGCGGCGCTGTTGGCCGATGTCGGAGCCATTGGGAAAGTGCGCAAACTGAACATCTTCGACGCGATGGCGCGTGCGCACTACGCGATCCAGTTCGTGCTCGCTTCGGCGAAGGCCGTTCGTCAAGCCGTGAAGCCGAAACGCGGCCGCCCGCAGTCTGTTGCAGACAATTTTCTCCTGAAGCGTCTGATCGAGGTCTTCGAGCAGAAGACCGGGCAAGTGGTCACACGAAGTGTGGCGTCAGAGCCGGGCAATCAAGTGGAGCGGGGGCCGTTCATCTTCTTCGTTCGTGCGCTGGTCGACATGTTCATCGAGCCGCGCGGCAATGTAACGGCAGGTGAAACACACGCGGGCCAAGAGACGAATCCGCCGGGAATAATCGCCTGCCCCGAAATTGACGGGCTCGAGCCGGAAGTCTGGCTCCGGCACATCCGAGAATTGGCAAGGCATGGCAATGCACTCGGGGCGCTTGTCCGGCGGATCAAGTCAGCGAAGGCCAAAGCGCGAAGCTGACAGCCGATCCGGTGAGTGTCGGCGCACAACTTAATTCTCAAGTTTCGCGCGCTTTTTCACCATTAGCGCTCAGCCGGTGCCTCCTGCTCATTCCCCGCAAGCGCGATGCCGCGCTGAAAGGGGATTGATGATGTCAAACAACTACCGCTTGCTCACGACAGCCGAGGCAGCGCGCATGCTGCAGATTTCACCGAGCGCTCTTAACAAATGGAGGCTGACCGGCGGCGGTCCGCACTACGTTAAAGTCGGGCGCTCCGTTCGCTATTCTGACGGCGAGATTGCGGCCTATATCGAGCGACAAGTCCGCGTCTCGACGAGCGGGGGATCGTGATGCCCCAGATACATGAAAACCCCGGCGCGGCGGCAACCGCGCTCGAGGCTGATCACGAAGCAAAGCACGCCGATTTTGCCGCTTGCCGCGCCCAAAATCAAGCGACCCTCTTGGCAACTTTCGGCATCGGCGTAACTGATCCTTATGCGTCTCAAAAGATTGCGGCGCTGAAGCGGCGCGGCATTTTTGCGCGGCATGGCGTTACCGCCATTCCGGTAATCTGTGGCCGCGACCCGTTGGGCGCGGCAATTGAAGTGCCATCGTGCCCGGCGTCACTTGATGACGTTCTTGGCCACCTGCGTTTCAATCCCGCCGCACCTGAGCCATGCGACCTGACGCCCGACCACATCGATGCCGACTTCATCGGCAGGCTTGAGCCTGATAATCCCAGCACGCTGGTTCTGGCGGTAACCGTTCGCGATTGGCTTGCATTTTGGCGCTTCGCACCTAGCGGACATCCCGACGGTCGGGTGGACGCATGGCCCGGCGCAAATTTTATTTGCAGACACGATGATCGCACCTTGCGCCGCATTGCGTGGCGTCTAGCTGGCTCTCGCATCCGCGTCGCGGTCATCGGCAATGGCGGGCGGCAAAGGAAGGTCGCGGAAAAACTCGCCCGAATGGTTGTGCCGCCAGTACCCTCGATAATTCGCCTCGCGCGCGAGGTGGAGCCATGATCCGGCCCGCAATCATTCCCGGTTCTGTCTTCGGGGCACCTGAGCACATTCCATCGGTACCAATCGTGGGCGGCAACCACGAAGGTGGTAATGGTCAGAAACATCCGCATACAAAAGCAGTTGATGCACTTGAAAACATTAACCGCGAAGAAACCGAGGTGGTCGATGCGCGGCGTGACCATGACGGGCACTCTCAGGCGCAAATCCTTTTGCGGATCGCGCAGACGGCAAAGCTGTTTCACGATCCTGCAGGAACGCCATACGCCGACGTCACTTTGAAAGGTCATCGCGAGACGCTGGCTGTGCGGGGCAAGAATTTCAAGATGTGGCTGACGCGCGAATTTTTCAGCGTATCGGGTGCCGCACCAAACTCAGATGCCCTCGCAAAGGCAATTTCATGGGCTGAGGCCAGCGCGTTAATCGATGGCGATGAGCGACCGGTCTTCATCCGCATCGGCCATCACGACGGCAAGACTTATCTCGATCTTGCCGATGACGTGTGGCGCGCTGTTGAGATCACGGCTAATGGCTGGCGCGTTGTGAGTAATCCGCCTGTCAGGTTCCGCCGCACGCCCGGCATGAGGCCGTTACCGGCGCCACAACACGGCGGCAGCATCGATGCGCTGCGTCCGCTTGTGAACGTCAAGCGCGAAGAAGACTATACTTTGCTAGTCGCGTGGCTGATCGGCGCACTGGCACCCGCCGGACCTTACCCGCTGCTGGCCATCAATGGCGAGCAGGGTAGCGGAAAGACCCGCCTTGTCACGCTTCTGCGTAACCTGATCGACCCGAACGCGGCACCAACACGCGCAATGCCGCGCGATGACCGCAACGCCTTCATAAGTGCCTCGAACTCATTTCTGCAGGTTTTCGATAACTTGTCAGCGGTGACGGCAGACCTTAGCGATACGTTGTGCCGTATCGCGACTGGCGGCGGCTTTGCAACGCGGGCGCTTTATACGGATGGCGACGAGGTGCTGATCGACGTCGCGCGGCCGATATTGTTGAACGGTATCGGTGAGGTTGTTGGTCGGCCCGATCTGATGGATCGCGCCATCAACGTGGCGCTTGCACAAATCGAGGAGGGCAAGCGGCGCACCGAATCTGAATTGAAGGCGGACTTTGAACGCAGCCACCCGCTCATTCTGGGCGCGCTGCTCGATGCCGTTGTCGTCGGCCTGCGCCGTCTTCCAGAAGTGCATCTGACAAAGGCGCCGCGGATGGCAGACTTTGCCCGCTGGGTTTCGGCATGTGAGCCGGGGCTTTGGGAGGGCGAGAAATTCCTCGCCGCCTACAACGGGAACAGGGCAACAGCGGTCAGCGATCTGCTTGATGCCGACATTGTGGCTGCTGCCATCCGGCGCTTCATGCGTGCCCGTGACGAATGGTGTGGGACGGCGTCCCTGCTGTTGAGTGCGCTCAACTCGCAGGAGAGGGACAAGGGCAGCCGGGCGCGGGGCTGGCCAGAACTCCCGAAGACACTTTCGGATCGCCTCCGGCGTTTGGCTACAGCAATGAGGGCAAACGGGATCGACGTTGCCTTTAGCCGCGAGGGGCACTCTCGCCAACGCCTTGTCCACTTGCGCCGCGCATCTGCGTCCGCTCCGCCCGCTCCGTCCGCAGAGGGTCGGGAGGGGCACAATGCTTGATGAATGTCCAGCACAAGCGGACGCAGAGGACGCATGCGCACAGATCTTCACGTGACGCCCGCCATTGGCCCAGCCGACCGGATTGCGGCGGCGTTCATGGCCGCCGCCCATGTGCTGGCATGGGCGGCTCATTTCACCTCAGCATCCCTTAACCGCCTTGCCGCCCTGATCACCCGTGCGGCGCTTCGACCCTGAAAGGAAGCCGTTAAAAGTCAGGCTTGAAACAAGCCCTTCACACCGGCGACCGGCGTCCGTGCCGCGCGCGCGCTCACCCAATGCCTCTCGTCTACGCGTCAAACGACCAAGAGCCGGGATCGCGGGAATCTGCCGCGTCTGGCTCTCAAGTAAGCGCCCAGTTTCAATTCTTTCAACGCAACTTGCTGAGACTGTGTCCCGGTGGGATCATGTTGGGCATAGACAAGTTCTCAGCGGATTGCCAAGCACGGAAGCGCTGCACCTCCCGCACGGCGACGCGCAAGCTTAGCACAGTTTCAGCGGGATTGATGCGTCCAAGGGGCAGGGGGCTATTTCGTTTCTCGATCCCGCCTAGGCGCGACACCAAAATGATCTGTCATTGCGATCAGCTTACTTCTGGAGAAGCAAGAGTTCTTCCGCGCTCGTTGGAGTGCCCGCAAAGACAGCGCGGGCGGCAGTGATTGTCATGATCGCTGCCACCCGCACCCTTCGCGCTTTAGTGGCCTTCATTGAAGGCCTCAGGCTCGCTTCTCAGCAATGCTCACTTCTGTTTCTTGGCTGATGTCAGGGTTCTGCCATGTGATGATGCAAACGTCTACTCATGTCCGCGCCAATCGGTCGAAAGATCGGCGCGGAAGGTGGCAACAAACGCGACCAGCGTTCCTTTCGTTTCCCTACCATCTCCAGACGTCGCTCAGGATGCACGGATCAAAAATTTAGTGCCGCGGACTTGGGCTACGGCAACGCGCCGCAAGAGACCGAGATATGGCCGGTTCAGGCCAACTTGACCAATTTCGCCCTCTGCCCAGCCCGTATCCAGACGATTGCATTCTGGCCAAACTGCCGCCCGAGCTGACGCGCCATGGTGAGGTCGACACCGCAAACTAACAGGCTTTCTTCTACCGGCCACTCTCCATCGTCACCTTTGCCATAGCCAGCCACTGTCATAAGCCGCAGGCGCTTCGTAGTGGACAGAAGCCTTTTGTGGGCCGCACGATTGTGAACCTTGCTCCGCGCAGCGCTTGCCGGGTTCCAAGCGGTCACAAAGGCCGCAGAGTGCACTTGAAGCCTGCCTAGAAGCCGGTCGACTTCAGCTGATCGTTTGCCGACGCGGGCAATGATGTCACGCGGCTTCTGGCGGATCACATAAGCGGTCGCCCGATAAGCTGCCTCAAGTCTGGTCGCACGTGCAAACATGGGCAAACCCCTCACGTTCAGCCCACACGCTTCGCCATCAAGCATGTCGTGGACCTACTTCGCTTCACGATCACACTCTGACATCCGTTGCTGGCGCTGGCGGCGCCGTAGCAAGCGTATCAACCGGCTTGAAGATCGCCGTGACAGGCTTGGCGCTCATCGGCATGAAAACGCCATACCAACCCGGCGCTACCGACGCGGTGACAAGCGACGGTGCCTGCTGGTGATTTGGTCCGCCCTCGTTCCTGCCAAACGTGATGGCAATGTGGTGCCCGCCGCTCGCCTTTTGCAGGCGGATCAGCAGGGCGGGGTTGAGGCCGATTGACGGCGGGGTGCCGGGCTCGCTGACATCCGGCAGCACGCGCGCCCAATCAGGGAACGTGCCGTCAATCTCGGCAGGCGTCTCGATGACGGAGAGCACGGCCCCATCGCTCGCGGTGAGCGAGATGCGCATCGGGCGGGAGCGACCATCGGCAGTGGCAGGCGTCGTATATTCCAGCCTGACGAGGGCCGTCACGGGGGAGTAGCGGCCACCCTTGCAGGCGGCCTTCAGCATCGCCGCGATCTGCTTGATAGCGTCGGTCGAGATGATGATCTCGCGCTCGCTGGTGATCAGGTCGCCGTCGGTTTCTTCGGTCAGGCGGTGGACTGACATGATGTGGCCATCGGTGGCCGCAAGCCAGATGTCGCCGTCTCCGTCGGGCGCGCTGATGCAGACGCCGTTCAGGTAGTATTGGGTCTTTTCATTGCTGGCGGCGTGGGCGGTCTCAATCAGTTTCTTTGCAGGCACGATCCACATGTGTTTTCTCCGGTGTCGAGAGGAAAATTATGCAGGTGGGAGGGGATTTCTCCCCCCGTTGCTGTCAGGCGGCCTCAAGTCTGGTCGCACGTGCAAATAGGGGCAAACCCCTCATGTTCAGCCCTCGCGTCACGGCAAAAAAGCAAGTTGCGGACCTAGTTCACTTCACGATCTCGCTCTGACATCCGTTGCTGGCGCTGGCGGCGCCGTAGCAAGCGTATCAACCGGCTTGAAGATCGCAGCAAGGTTTGCGGGGAACTCTCCGCTCCAGCTCGATTGCGGCCCGATAGAAAGGATGTCGTCCAGCGCCGCCAGCAGGCTGTCACAAGTCTCAGCAAGGCCTGCGGCCCCTTCAGCTGCCTTCTGCAGAAGATCCAGCCCGTTCTCCGGTGATGCGCCCGATGCACACACCGTCAGATCGGCGAGATCGGCTACGGCCAGCGCCTTGTGCCAATGAGCCTCGACAATCTTTGCCGAGGATGGCGCACGTCCTAGCAATTGCGCTAGCATGGTCGCAATCTCGTAGGCCGTCTCTGCCGCTTGAAGCTCCTCCGCATCGGGATAGGGTTTCGCCTTGCGGCAATCATCCGCCGTGTCGTTCTGGCCGATGCTGTCCAGCGCCGCAGGAATGAACTGGGTGACAAGCAGCGTGACGAAGCGCCGGTACCGGGCTTCTTCGTCAGCGTCACTGCCGCGCGAGCCCAGCATGCGGTGCAGGTAGGGAAGGAGCCGTTGCCGCTCCGCATCCGGCAGCCCGTCATTGATCCCCCGGCAGACGGAAGCGATTACGGGCGAGGTGCACGGCCCCGCCTTGTCCGAGTGCGCATAGCCCGCGATGAAGTTGGCGAGTTCCATCGCACAGAGCTGACCCGAACCCTCGTCATGCGCACCTGCGTTCAGCGTGATTTCGGGGAACATGGCTTGTAGGTTGATCATCTTTGCCTCCTCTTGAGTTCAGCCACTCTTGTGACCGGTCCGGCTAATGGCGCGCAGGACCGCCTCAATCTGTCAGACACGCGGGATTTCTCCCGCGCGCCTGACGCACCTTCACGGTCACACCACCGCTTTGCTCAATCCTTGACCCCCTGCTCGCGCTTGCGGCGCAAGAAGCTCATGCGGCTTGTCTCGGCGTCCCGGTCGAACGCTTCCGCCTCGCCAAAGCCGCGCAGCTTCCGGCGCATTTCCTTGGACTGATAATGCGCTTCCTTCTGCAGCGCCATCTCGTCCCGCTGATGGGCGTAGCGGGAAAGGGTCGCGAGCGCATCGCGGACCCACTGATTGGATCCGGCTTCTTCACGAGCGGTCGCGAGTGTCGCTTCCACCTGCCGCCAGTCGCCACGCTGTGCGGCCGCCGCTGCCTGATCCATCAGTTCAGCAGCGCGCGACTCACAGATGCGCGCATGGACTTCCTCGTTCCGGGGCAGGGCTTCAAAAGCAGCCGCCGTCATCACCGGCAGGCGCAGCGTTGCCTCCACCGAGACCGGCCCCCTGCCAAGTGCATGGAGCGTGACCTGACAGGAGAGGACGACGGGAGCGGTTCCCTCCACTGCAAGGGTCGCCGGGATGTGAATCTTGACCACCGAAATGGCACTGGAACCTGACGCAACATCGGGCAACAGAAGCTGCTGGCCCTCGCGCAGGTGCCCATTACGTTCGTCAATGCGAGTGCCATCCGCCGGCGTGAAGCGAAGCGCAAGGTTCGTCGCGCGCATCGCCCGCAGGGCATCCAGCTCCTGCTCATAGCAGCCGATCAGTTCGGCCGAGGTCTTGCCGTAGTAGGCGTTGCCCGAGCCAAATTTGGCCATAACTGTCATCAGGCTCTCGCCAAAGTCTTGACCGATGCCAAATGTCGAGGTGGAAATGCCTGCGCGAGCCTGTTCCCGGCAAAGACTGCTGAGCAGCACCGGATCGGTGAGCCCGCGATTAGCGATGCCATCCGAGAGAAGCAGCAAGCGCGCAAGGCGATCCACGGGCTGACTGCCCGGCACGGCATCGCCGAGACCTTGGCGCAGTGCGGCGATGCCCGTGTGCCATCCCGCGTGCAGATCCGTCATGCCACGGGGCGTCACTGCGTCGACCGCGTCGCGCGCATCACTCCAGTTTCTCAGCGGACCAAAAGGCACCACCTCCACGGCCATGTCATCATAAGCGATGACGCCGATGCGATCGTTGCTGCCGACGCGATCGATGATCGCGCGTACGCAGCGCTTCACGTCCTCAAGGGACAAGGCCATGGAGCCGGAGCGGTCGATCACGATGGAAAGATCAAGCGCTGCGCCATTGGGGATAGCATCTTCCTGTCCGGTCGCGCTCACTTTGATGAGGGCGTCGATCGCATTGTCACGGCCTGCGATGAGGCCCTGATGCAGGGGCAGGATTTCAAGGGTGAAGTCAGTCATGGTCATATTCCTTTCAGGGGGCTAGGCGGGGGTTGAACAAGGCAGCGCAAAATGCACGCAGATATCCGTCACCGGCAGACGGCCGGTGCTGGCCTGCACCAATCGGGGCAGGGATCAGGCTTGAAGCTGTGGGTTGGTTTTCAGCTCAGGGCTTCGGCGCACGGGCCTTAGCTGAGCGACAACCGGGGCAATCGCTTCCACCGGCTGCGCAGGCTCTCGAACAGAAGGCCAAACTGGGCAGTCAGTTGCGCGCCCTCGGGCAAGCGCGCAACATAGGGGCTGAAGTAGCGGTACTGCTCGACCTGCAGGCGATCCAGCTCGGCCTTGCGATCTTCCGCTGCAAGAACGATGGCGCGCCGGGCCACCGTCTCAAGCCAGCTGATCGCCACAATCCGGGCCGCATGAAGGTCGACGGGCTGCGCGTCGTTTTCGCGGGCGGGAACCAGCTTGAAGTGCACGCGGGAGCCAAGTTTGACCTTCTTGGCGGCAACAATGTCCTCGCCGGTCAGCTGGATATCGACGTCATCAAGGTCGCGCACCCCCGGCACTTTGTGGAACCGCCTTGATCCCGGAAAATGCAGCCGGACCGGGATCGATAGGCGGCTGCCAGCGCGCAAATCGCCCAAAGGAATGATGAAGGGCTTGCCAGCGCCTGTTGCGCCATCTTCGCCGACGCGCCCAATAAGCCCCTTTTTCCAAGAGTCGATACCGCCATCAAGGCGCGGAGTGACGATGAGGCTGCAATTGCGGGCCACGATTGGCCGGAGCGTGAGGTGGTGTGCCAGAACGTGTTCTGAGAGATCACACAGTGTCTCGCCAAAGCGGAGCGGCGCGCCATCCTCTCCACCGCCTTCCATGGCAAGAAGCAGCGCCATGTCGGGTCGCGCGCCAAGGCCCAACGCAACCGTCTTGATGTTGGCATTGGCCAGTTCGGCAGCAGCGTTGGCGACTTGGCGCGGGTCGTTTTCGCCCCGGTCAGTGCCTGCATCAGTAAAGACAAGTACACGGCATGTGATACCTGGCTTGGCGTATTCCGAGAGTTCTTCCGCCGCTGCGAGCCATGTGTCGACAAGATCAATGGCGCTGGCGGCATAGCCAACGCGCAAAACCTCGCGCGCCGCCGCCTTGCCACGACGGTCCATGGCGGTCAGCGGCATCGCGCGGACCGGCCCCTTATCGCCCCAGAAGATCGCAAGCTGATCTTCCGCCCGCATCGCTTGGATGATCTGCTCCAGAGTGCGAGCAGCGTTTGTGCGGATGGTGCTTGAGCGCGTATCGATGACGGCGGCGACAATGTTCGGCGGCGCATCTTTGGAGGCGGGGGATGAGGCGATGGTACCGGCTGATTCAGAAGCGCCCTGATCACCCGCAACCGCTTCGATGGTTACAACGACATGACGAACCGATCCGCCATTGTTCCAGCCCAGCTGCCGATCCACGCGTGTCGAGACGGCGAGAGACCGGGATTTGGCAACAGGTGTGGCAAGTTCCGTGTGCTTTGCTGTCTGCGGCACCCGAGGCGGCATATCAACTTCATCAGCTTCACGCGACTGCAGACGATCGCGCAGCGCCTTGATCCTGTCCTTGAGGTCTGCGTGCTGGGGCAACAACAGAGACCGCATGCGGTCTTCACTGGCCGTGGCCAGCCACGAGAGGATCGCGGGATAGCGCAGCTTTTCGACCTCACGCAGGTGCCGGATCACACGGGCGCGGATGAGGTGGGTGCCCGTGTAGTAGGAAGCGCGCGCCTTTCCCTCAGGTCCAGCCAAGAGTTTCTTTTCGATATAGAAGCGGATGAGGCGCTCGTCGACGCCAGAGGCATCGGCAAGCTCCTTCAGCGAATACTGGTCCGCCATCGCCGTGGTGTTGATCGGTTCATCACTCATGGTCAAGCCGCCTGTCTCATAAAATCTCGGGGGATCGCCCCCGTGCTAAGTCGCGTGTGGCCCACTCGCGGGCGCTCCCTCTAGGAACTTGTCGACGGTTCCGTGCCCAAGGCACCACCCTCAAGGCCAGAAGGTTATCGACCCATTTCCTCATCATATAGTATGGCGTAATAGAATTATCAAGCCATATTGCCGTTATTCCGCATGGCGGGATAAGGCTGGTCCCGGCAACGAACGCGGGCGCAATGTGGCGGGAGGATTTCACGCGTAGCACTTCTGTCGGCCGCCTCATCAGTGGAGCCCACTGTCCCGATGCCCTCTGGTGTAGCCCAGACGGATCGCAGTTTCGTAAGCAACTTGCGGCGGGTTTTGTCCGTTTTGATTGGCGATCTTGACAAAGTCACCGGTGAGTATCTGCACGCCGCGATTGACAAGGTGAGGTTGGCCGCCGCAGGGGGCATGCAGCAGGGCCCGGAAAAATCCATCAAGGTAGTCGAGCGCGTCATCGTAGTCGGGGACAAGCTGCCGGAAACTCTCCTCTTCAGCTTGGGTACGAGAAATCAATGCACCAGCTTCGGTTGCCTCGCCCCCGGAAAATGAGTGTTCAAGGTGCTCAGTAAATCGGGCAATGATGGCGTCTTCGCGTTCGGTGTCATGCGCTTGATCGACACGTTCAATGTCCTTGCTTGCGCTGCTGATGAACTTGAGTGCATCGGCGGCACGACGCATTGTGGTCATGATGACCACGACGGCACTTGGGTTGCGGTCAGCAATCAGGAGGTCAGCCGCCATCGAAAGTTTTTGCTCGACGAAATCGAGATAATCGGCGGTCACACGCATCAGCGTTTGATAATCTGAAGCCTTGCGGGGCTGGCGGTCTGCGTCGCTATGGGAATTTTTGGTCAGGGATTGGGACATGGCGTGCTCCATGGATCTTGTGTTCTGTTTGATCTTTTGATGTCAGTCGACCAGCGGCGGCAGCTGCAGTGCGTTGCGCTCACCCGATTGCGGGGCTAGAAACCGGCGGCAGTTGACATAGCGCTCTAGGGATTGTTGGGCTGAGAAGGGCTTTGGCGGGGGGCTGCCGAACTCGATCTCGTGCCAGCGATATCGAAAATGCGACAGGAAGAGCCTGAGTGTGTGGCGCTTGGCGCGTTCATGAATATCTATGTCTGGCAGTTTTCCCGCGGCATAGGCCACATAGTCGTCGGCATCCTTGCCGATGTGACGTTCGCTGAGGGCTTTGGCTGCAAGTTCAGCGAACTGCCCCGCCTCGCTTCTTGCAGTAATTATTTCCCTGAAGTTGACATAGGCGTGCCCATAAACACCGTTGGGATGGCCCGACGACTTTGCAAGTAAGCCGGCCAACCTCCAGCAAAGGTCGCGCACATGCGGCTTACATGCCTCGAATGAGATCGCCTCGGCCAGATTTGCGCGGGTGAGCCAATCGTTGCCGAGATCTTCGTCGTCTGGAGTATCTGTGCCATAATTGTTGTCCCGGCACTGACGGTTCTTCATTTGTCGAATGATTCGACGGGGATTGCGCCCGGCGGCGACGGCTACTGCGGTGACATCTTCGAGCGTGAGAACGTGTTGGGAGCAAACCACACGGGTAATCAAATCCTCCGCCCTCTGAGCGCTGTACAACTTTGCCGTGGGATCAAGCCCCGCAATGCGAAGCAAGCGACTCTCTGTCGGGATCTTTTGCAAGTCGAAGAAGGATATCAATCCAGCGGCGCTGACAGCATCAACGCCGGGGATGGACCGCAGCCAACGCCCAATTCTCTGACTCTTGGCGTAGTCATCTAGGACCGTCATGATGCCGTGTTCGACGGTTTCCGTGCGAACAGTCATCCACTGAGTGACGCCGTTTTTGCCCGTGGCACCCTTGGTGCGCGTCAACAACTTCGCGGCTGATTTTAGGATGCGCTGGAGATCCAAGAAGGTGCGGGCGAGATGCGCCGCTTCTGTCTTGGTCAGGGGGCGAGGTTCGGACCCATGGATGGGCTCTTTGCCGTCAGAAAAATCGGGTAAGTCAGGTGGACCTGAATCGGTCGTGGTCATGGCTAGCTTCCTAAGTTTGACGCTCGCGAAACGCGTATCCCATGCCGAACCCGATTGTTTGCCATTTGGGGCCGCATGCCGCTGAACGCGGAACCACCTTGCCCGGGCGCGGGCAGGTTGGCGGAGGCACGTGCCTCGCTCGCTATGCTGATGGATGTGATGCTGCTGCTGGTGCCAGCAGCGCCGCTATGTGGATTGGGTCATTGCTCGTCTCCCTCTTTGCCTCATGGCCTCGTCTTTGAACCACCGTGCCGGAGTAGGTCGGTTGGCGGGGCAGCGCCCCTTCTTGACGAAATTCTCAATGACCACACGTCGATCATCGACCTCTTGAACGCTAGTGAAGGATTCTGCTTTTGTAAAGCGGATGCTGCACGAGCGGTCTGGCTCTGAACTTCCTTTGTAATTTTGGCGAAATTTTGTCAGGTCGCCGTTGTTTCATCTTGTGCTGTTGTCGAAGGCTGGCGACGGCACTGAAGGGCCATCAACCTCCACATTATATCAAACCCGCCATGTCATGCCTGCCCCTGTGCATGAAAGCTCTCATCCTGTCGCCTGCACCAGCTTTGCCGTCTTCTTGTCATAGACGAAGCCGGTGATCGTGCCGTCCTTGATCTTGGCGATGGCTTCGTCGATCACAAAGCGCGGGAGGTCGCCGACGACGCGGTAGAGGCGATGTGTCGGTTTGGGGCTCTTCGCAGGTTCGGGCTTGGTTTTTTGTTTTTCGGCATGGAAAGGGCTCCTCTTTCTTTGCCGCAGACCATTCCGCGGCTTCATGGGAGACACGAGCCGCTGGCCAAGGAGACGACGATCACACCCCGTCAGCCCCGAAGGGCGAGCGGAGCTGCACGGAGCAAAGCGGAGGAAGCGAGCTGGGTTGAACGGCGTCGGGCCAGCGGCACGAAAGCGCCCAAGAAGAAGACGCGAATTGCTCGAAGGCACGAAGGAGCCGATTGGCAAGAAATACCAAGCAGATAATCGCGCATCAGCACGCGCGCGCCTGCGCGCCTCCGGGCGCGGCGAGTCCGATCAGGCAAGTTTCATGGTACAATGGAGATGTGGTTCGCACGTTGTGCGGGCAGGCGGGGTTTAGTGGAACAATGGATTTCCGCGAGCGAGGGCTTCATTCAAGCTGATGTCATCCGATGGACGGAAGGCATCTATGCCAAACGCCGCCGCAAGAACGCGAAATCTCCGCGCATCGGCGAACGCCAAGTCACCGCAGAAGTTCTGGCAGGGACAGATGATGGCTGGCTCAAGCTGCTGGTGCTTGGGAGCATCATCACCAAGGACGACTACGCGGGCAGCCGCCTTCCTCCCCTGAACACAGGCGAGCAAATCAAACGCGCCCGAAAGACCGTCGAACGCGGCAAGCCGGAACGGCTCTTATGGAGAAAGGAGCCCGCACGCGCCGCTATTTGTGAGCAAAGTAAGTTCATTGAGAACCCACCGTAACGTGCCCAAATTTTCTAGCCTTGACGTGCCCGCCGAAGAATGTCGGCCATGAAGTCCCGCGCACCCTGAAGCTCCGGGTCAGAATCGAGATCGCGATGTTCGAGGACTTTTTCGACGAAGCCGGGTCCATGCCCGCCATCGATGCTCCGACAAAAACCTTCTAACTCGCCTTCCGGCACGATCGACAACCCCACCGTCGAGCACCGCATAAGTATGCTATCAAACTTTTTCACTGCTTCGCCTTGAGGGAGCCCCGCTCTTCCTGCACGCTTCACATCGTCCCAAGGGGAGACCGTCTTGAATATGCGATTTATCGCCTTTTCCTTTTCCTTTGGGAAAGGTTCTGTCCCCCCAACGCCTTGCAACTCGCTTCGAATCATTTCTGCAACCTGCTCAGCATTGAGCGGCGGCTTCCTGCTTTCAATCGCGGTCTTTAGAGCCTTCCAGTCGCCCTTTACTGCGTCCCATGATCCACCAAGCGTTACAAGCAATTTGCGGAATGTGTGCTCTACGTTCAGTAGATCAACATCTGCAATCACCGTAACCGGAACGTCCAATTCCTTGAGCATAACGGCTAGATTGGCCATGCGATGCTTACCTGCGGCGTGAATGAAGAGCACGTCCGCGCGGCGTGTACCTGATACGGCATTTGTTTTCAGAATAGAGCTGTAGAACAAGCAATCGGCATCGGATTCGCAGATAACAACATGCTGATAGAAAATGCCCCCGAACACGTTGGAGTATCGGGTGAGCGTGTCGCTAGCGATTTCAGCCGTACGTTCCTTGCTAAGCTCTTTGACGCGATTGACCGATTCGTGGCGTTGGATACGAACGATCCGGACCTTGTTTGCGCCGCCGGAAATTAGACCTTCGAGAACATCCGCACTGTGGGTTGCGATGAATAGCTGTGACTTCGCTTTCCGTTCGCGCGCGATGAGTTCCCCAATCAATCTAGCTTGGGGTGGGTGCAAGAACGCTTCTGGCTCATCAAGAAATTGAATAGAGTGATTATCGGCAACAAGTATGTAAAGCAGAACCGTCGCAAAGCTCCGCATTCCATCGCCTTGCGCTTCTAACGGAGTAGCTTGCTTCCTAAGGCGCGTGACGAATGTCTTTGATAACTCATCCTCCCCAACCGATTTCGTTGGCTTAATTCCAACATAGAGTGGGTACTGGCTTCCACCTGCTCGGAAAGGAAACAAGTCTTGCCCGAAGGCGTGCTTAAAATGACTACTTATTTTTTCTGCCAGTTTGTCGTCCATGAGCAGCAGGTGGATGGGATGTGTCGCGGGTGATTGATAGAGCTCGATTGGACCGGCAGGGTTTGAGGCGATGATACGATTTTCAGTTGCTACACGAGTGCAAAGAAAAGACGCGAGCGGGTGTCGGTCTGCTTCGTTGTCAAAAAAATGCAGGTAAGAGTTGTGTATGTTGAACCCTAGTCCGGCGTAGTGGCAGTTGCCTGAGTGTCCGGTTCGCTGACTATGGGCCTCAAGGTAGGCAAGAAGATCGTCTTTTGTGCCCGTTCGCCGGAACGTCGCTGCGTTTACCACCGTCTGTGGGTCGTTGCGAGCGACAAGCGCCTCCATCTCCTTCAGCGTCGCACTCTTGCCCGCATTGTTCGGTCCAACGAAGACGACAATCTCGTCCTCGTCGAAATTGAGTGTAGTCCCGTCTGAAAAGGTCAGACTCTCAAAAACAAAAGCTGGGCGAGGAACTGGCTTGGCGGAAGCCGTCACCGTCTGGTCCGGTTGCGTGACGTCGGTCATTTTGCCTCTCTCGTCGGCACCAGCTTTGCTGTCTTCTTGTCATAGACGAAGCCGGTGATTGTCCCATCCTTGATCTTGGCGATGGCTTCGTCGATCACAAAGCGCGGGACAAGGAACCATTCGCGCGGAACCACGGGATTGCCGAAACGGTCCTTGATCTCGATGTCGAGCCGCGCGGAATCGAATATCCGGTGGATCAGGTTTTCCAGCCGACTGCGCTTGATGTTGAAGAGTTCATAGGTAGCCACGATCTCGACGTCAGCCATCAGGAAGGTAGCGTCCAGCTTGGCGTTGGCGATGCGCCGCGCCACGTCGCCGCCGGTTACACCGATTTTGTGCAGCACATCGCGATGGGGCGCGACGGCAGGATGATCTGACTTGCTGCGCAGCACATAGATGGTGCCGCTGGCCAAATCGTCGTCCTGCGGTTCATCAGAGAAAAGGGGGCCTGCACTTGGCTCCGAGATGAGGCGGCTGGTTTCGTCCTTGTAGAGCGCACGCTGGAGCGAACGGAGAAGAAGATCACTCTCCGTGCCGTTGGAGTAGATGACACGCAGGCGGGCATCGGTTTGCCCGTTTGGCGCTTTGAACACCTCACCCACGTCCGCCACATAGGCAGTCTGCCCCCCGAGGATGAAGAGTTCGCCTTCCTTGATGTCGGATTTAAGAAAGCCCGCGTCTCTCCTGATCTGGCGGGTGATGCGTTCGCCCGAATCCAGCTCCCGTTTGACCCGTTCGAAAATCGGCTTGAACTGCTTGAAGTCGGCACAAGGCGTGCGGTTGGCAATTTCCTCGGCGGCGCGCTTTTCTGCGGCCGAGCGCACATGCGTGAGGCTCGTAATGTCGTCGGTCGCCGCGCTGTCCACACCAAGCTGTGCCAGAAGCTCGTCATCATCGATGTCGTCGGGGACACTCCCTGACGCAGATGCATCACCCGCCAAGAGCCCCTGATGGTCCAGCGGCGCGATGATGGCGCGGCAATCTTCCTGCCCGCGCAACCGATCCAGCCGCACGGCATAAAGCCGCTCAAAAATATCTCGGCCTTCGCCGTGTTGGGGTGCGCGGCCATGCTGCGCCACGAAACGCTGGATCTCTTCAAAGCCGGCGATGATGCGCTCTTCGCGGGGCGTGCGCCCCGACGTCTTCTTCGCCTCGGCCTCGACACCAAGTTCGGCAAGAAGGGCATCGTCCTCGTCGGTAAAGTCGTCAGCCACCTTCGGCCTCCGCCTTCATGCGCGCCAGAAAGGCCACACCCTCGGCCATGCGCCGTTCCCAAGGATCGGGCGCGGTGATGGAGGGCAGCCGCCCGCGATCCTGTTTGAACTTCAGCGCGCGCTTGGCAAGGTCGCGTGCCTCGTCCGGCGTCAGATTGGCCCGTCTCGCCCCGATTGCGGCAGCGATTTTCTTCAGGCTTTCCTCGCTCATGGTCTTGGCAAGGATGGCATAGGCCTCGCCGAACGGATTGATGCGGTCGATCAGGTCGATATCCAGCTCGCGCACGTCCATCGCAAATTTGCGCACACCTGCCACAAACGCCGTGTTCAGGACACTGTCGGCGTTGGTCAAGGCGATACTCGCGGCACCGGTGCCTCCAAGGGCCAGCTCCTTTGCCTTCTGCGTCAGGTTCAGGGCGGCGACAGCGTGTTGGCGCACGGCCTCCTGATCTTCCGCGTCCAAATCCGGATACCTGTCTTTGACAATTTTTCCCATGCGGAGCTGGGTCAACTCCTCCGGCACAAGTTCGTCATCGAACATGCCGCGTTCCATGGCGCTCTTGTCCTGAACGAAGGCGGCGATGACCTCGTTCAGGTCCTGCTTGCAGATGCGCTGCGCTGCCTCGCTTTTGGGTTCAACAAGGCCCTTGATCTCGATCTGGAACTGGCCGGTTTCCTCATTGAAGCCGACATTGGTCTTGGCCGGATCATAGCCGCCTTCGCCATAGTCGAACCCCGGCGTCGGGCCGCCTTGCGGGTTTTTAGCCCTGAACTCGAAGCGGGGAGCAAGTACCTGCTCCATCAAAAGGCAGGCGGCGATGGCCTTCAGCGTATCGTTCACCGCCTCGGTGACAGCCTCTGCCGAGGCATCAGGCTCGGCAATCAGATTGGTAAAGCGGGCACGCGTCTTGCCCGGCGCGTCGCGGGTGGCGCGGCCGATGATCTGCACGATCTCGGTCAGGCTGGAGCGATAGCCAACCGTCAGCGCATGCTCGCACCAGATCCAGTCAAAGCCCTCTTTCGCCATGCCAAGGGCAATAATGATGTCCACATGGTCGCGGTTGTTCTTCTGGTTCGGGTCTCTCAGCGCCGCTGACACGCGTTCGCGCTTGGTGGGATCGTCATCCACCAGATCGGCGATCTTGAGGATCCGGCCTTCGGCCGTCTTGACAAGCTGAAAACCGGTCTGGGCATCGGCACCCTGCCAGACGCCCAGTTCCTCAAGAATGTGATCGACTTCCCTGATCTTGTCCTTCGTGCTTTCGCGGGAATTGACGTTTGGGATGTGCAGGATCGTTTTCTCGGCGGGATCGAGCACCTTGAGAATGTCGTCGGCGTACGAGCCTGCGTAGAAGAAATAGCCGATATCCAGCTGCTTCAGAAATTCATAGCCGTTGAGCTGCTCGTAATAGGTATAGGTGACCGTATCGAACTTTGCCTCGTCCTGCGGCACCAGAACGGCCTCGGCATCGCCGCGGAAGTATGAGCCCGTCATGGCCACAATATGCACGCGGTCGCGGGCGATGAAGGCGCCCAGATGCTGGCCCAGTTTGTTGTCGGGATTGGCCGACACGTGGTGGAACTCGTCCACCGCAATCAGGCGGTCGTCAAAGGCCTCCACGCCAAACCGGTCCACGGCAAAGCGGAAGGTGGCATGGGTGCAGACCAATATCCTGTCATCGCTTTTCAGGAATGATTCCACGGCATTGACCTTGCCGCCATTCTCGGCGCCGGGAGCATTGCAGAGGTTCCATTTGGGCAAAACCGTCCAGTCGGCCCAGAAGCCATCTTTGCTCAGCTTCTCGTCGGCAAAGCTTGCGCCGATGGATCTTTCTGGCACCACGATGATTGCCTGCTTCAGCCCCTGATTGGCCAGCTTGTCCAGCGCGATGAACATCAGCGCGCGGCTTTTGCCGGATGCAGGCGGCGACTTGATCAGCAGATATTGCTCGCCGCGCTTTTCATAGGCGCGCTCCTGCATTGGCCGCATGCCAAGGGCGTTGGCTTTGGTTGCACTGCCGTTGCGCGCATAGGTGACCGAGACGGAGGGGATGGATTTTGTCATTTTACTCGCCGCTGTGCGTAGATCCTGGATTCGCCATTTGTCCCGCTACCGATCAAAACCCAATCAAGAACTTTCGACCGCACGCAATCCTCTTAACCAGTTGTTTTTATGAGGAAAATATTCCAACTGGCCATTTTCAGCCAACCAGAACCAGAGCCCGATCAAAACTTTCCTACTTTAAGCTTATGCCCAAGACGGGACATAGCCAGCACGAGGATGCTTCGGGTCGGCGGGGCGTATCAAGCCCGCTTCCAGTGCCTGACGAATCACGGCAGAGGCCTGAGCTGCATTCTGTGGCGAGATTCCAAACCGCTCGCACAGCGTTGAATTTTTCATTCGCTGGCCGCTGACACTTTTCAGCGCCGCGTGTTGACAGCAGGCACGGACTCTTTCCTTCTGGGTCATGTCAGCAAAACGGCGAGGCGCGAACAGCACAGTAAGCACCGAATCGCCCTCACTCCGGAAGTCTGGCGGCGGCAGCCGGTGGGATTCCGCGGCAACAATCACCTTGTCGACTCCAGTGCCCTGCTCCTCACAGAGACGCATGCGCCGCATCAAGGATGCAATAGCCTCGTTGCGGGATCGAGGCGGGGAATCGAGAAAGCGGTCGGGGCTGATCAGTGGTTGTCCGGGATTGCTGATTTCTAGGCGATCCTTGAATAGCTCAATCAAGGGCCCCGCCCCCGTGATGGTCATGTCCTGATGAATCAGGGCGTTGGCGATCAATTCACGAATAGCAATGGCAGGGTAAAGCATGCTTTCCTCGCGAAAAGCCTTCCCAATGCGTTCTTCGTGCGGAAGCAGGCCATCAATGTATCCAATCAGGCCTTGAAAGCCGGTGGCATATCCTTTGCTGCCATCCTGCCTGTGGATCACCCTATCGGCCCGGTTGAAACCGTCATAGGCGACAATCCGGACTGCCTTACGGGCAATAGAAGAAGAAAATTCAGTCAGTTTTTTGGCAAAGAGTATCGCCCCAAGGTTGGTGATGTTCCAGTGGCCGCCGATATCGGGACAGATCAGGCGATCTGCAGCAAGCCTGTCAAAAATTCCGATGCGGTTGTCGGGAAGTGATTGGCCTGTCAGATCGAAATAGCTCACATAGTCCAGTCGGGCCAGAACCTCATCGCCGCTCATAAATTGTGCGGCTATGCCGGTCTCCCATGAGTAAGGCTGTAACTTCGCCCACAATGCGCGAAGGCGCTCCGGATGGTCAGACAGGCGAGGCGTTGCACTGCCGATACGAATGTAGGACGCCCGGTCAAATTCAACCTGATTTGGGGCTGCCGCCGGAATTTCAAGCAAGACCAGACGCGTGCCGTAATAGTCGACGGTTTTGAAGCTGAAGGCGACGCTTGGTTGAAGGCGTTGCGCCAGCCAGAACTCCAGCGGCTGACCCTGCTGCATCTGGCTGCCCGGGTCGAATGTGGTGCCGGTAACGGAATGGTCGCCGTCCCGCACGCCCCACAGAACATAGGCAAAATGCCGATCAGTCAAACGGGCGGCATTGGACAGGGCTGAAATCAACTTCCCAATCATCTGCGGGTCAGCATTGTTTTCCTTGAACTCGACCCAAGTCGTTTCCGCCGGAAGGGCCAGCAACTCGTCGATTAGTGCCTCGATGCGAGGCTTGGCATTTGGCATCACATCCGCACTCATTTGGCTGCAGTCCTTGCCTTGCGAAAGCCAACTTTTCTGTCACCTGCAGTCATATTCGTATAAAGCTCAAACAACTTCTCCAGCCGCTCGGTATCGTTCTTGAAGCGGCGTCCAATATAGATGCGTTCCAGCACCTCGTCGTTGCGATCGTGGGCGGCGCGCAGGTCGGCTGGCATTTTCTCCGGGTCGTAGAGGTCGGCAATGGTTGCCGGGAAATGCGCCTCGCGGGCCAAGAGGATGTCTTCGGCGCAGACGGTCAGGTCGGCCCTCATTTTGTCGGTGAGTGTCGGCACCGGAAACGTGTTCCAGCCGAGTGTGTTGGAAAAGCGATAATCAGTCTTAATTTTACCACAGACAGCGCCAATCCAGCATAGTGCCATCTTGGAAGCAAGTATTGCTATATTCCAAAGTGGAGGATCAAAAAAAGCAAAGCCTCCGTCACCTACAATTGAGCCGCGGGGAAGTGGTCCAACGGGAAAATACTCTCGATCTTCCGATGAGTGCCGGGGAATCTGAAACACGATTTCATCGCCAGTTTGTCGGATTTGTTGAAAAGCGAACGGTTCCGACGCTCCTGCCTTGGTAAGTGCCTTATCGCTACTTGCTCGCATTTTGAAGACGATATCGAAACGATCCCGAAAAGCAGGGATTCCCTGCAATATGTCATAGTCAGCTCTAGACGCCCAAATACAATGGCGCCCCACGCCATGCGTTGCATCGTGAGCGCCGAAAAACGGACGAATGACATCGATGCCATCTGGCACGTTAGCGCGCAAAAAGCGTGCCTTATCGGCATTGAAGATCAGCCCACCTCCGTCAGCCGGCTTGCTTCCATTGACAACCGGGTTCAGGCCTTGCCTAGGAGCTGTTTCATTCTCAACATAAACGTCTCGATAAGGCACTAAATATGCGTTTATATTCTCAACATCCCGCACTTGCCCGCCTAAGCCATCAAACAATTTTACGGCACCCAAGCGACGTGACAAACCCACAATGCAGACGGTAACGCCAGCATTACGGGACGCCAAATTTCTCCATTTGAACGATGTAACAGCGAAGTTTATTCGCACGCCATGCTTGATGATGCTTGGCCAGAACCTGAAAACTTGCTCACCTTGGCAAACGGAGTTTGTAGTCACGAATGCGACGGATGCGTCCGTTCTATCCAGATACTGCCGAGCCTTCAGAAAGAAGCCGAGAATGTAATCAAGAGACTTCCAAGCGTCAAAATTGCCATGAAAGAGCTGATACATGTCGGACTTCTGATCAGGGCCTTGCTCCGTGCCGCCCTTGTAAGGTGGATTTCCGCAGATAAATGTTTCGCCGCCCTCATTCTCGAAGTCGATCTGCGCCTGATCGAGTGGCGCGTTGAAAAGGTCGTCGCCTTGCAGTTTCACACCGGTGCCGGTCGGTGGGCAGATACTGAGCCAGTCCAGCCGCAGCGCATTGCCGCAAGTGATCCAGTTTTCCGTATCAAGTGGCAGGAAGTCAGCCAAGGCTTCCCTCTGCCCGCGATAAAGCACGTCGCACTGATATTCCGCGATGATGAGGGCCAAGCGCGCAATCTCGGCCGGAAAGCTGCGCAGCTCGATCCCCCGGAAATTGGTCAGCGGAATGTCGCTCTTCCGCTCCTGGTCTCCACGCCGTTGGTTGATCTCGGCCTCGATCTCACGCATCTGCTTGTACGCGATCACCAGAAAGTTTCCGGAACCACAGGCCGGATCAAACACGCGGATCTTTGAAACACGCTTGCGCAGGTTCAAAAGCATGCGCGCATTGGTGCCTGCCTTCTCCAGCTCTGCCCGCAGATCATCAAGGAAAAGCGGGTTCAGCACCTTCAGGATATTGGGCACGGAGGTATAGTGCATGCCCAGCGCGCCGCGCTCCTCGTCGTCGGCCACGGCCTGAATCATCGACCCGAAAATGTCCGGGTTGATCTTTTTCCATTCAAGGGCGCCGATGTGCAGCAGATACGAGCGCGCGATGCGGCTGAAATGCGGCACATCCAGATTGCCGGAGAACAGGCCGCCATTCACATAGGGGAACACGTCTGCCCAGCGCGGCAGTTTTGCCGCAGGCCGGTCATCGATTTTCGTGTTCATGGCGCGGAAGATTTCGCCGATGACCTCGTGCGTATTGGATGAGTCCCTTGCGCTCATCTGCCCGACGGTCGCCGTGAACAGCCCTGTGCCGTTGAAGATGTCGGTATCCTCGGCAAAAAAGCAGAAGATCAGCCGTGCCATAAAATGGTTCATGTCGGGGCGCCGCGCGTCGGCGCCCCAAGCGGGATTGTCTTTCAGCAGCTCCAAATAGAGACGGTTCAGGCGGCTGGTGGCGCGGATGTCGAACGAGCTGTCGCGCACCTGCTTGACGGTAGTGATGCCCGCAAGCGGCAGGAAAAAGCCGAAATGATCGGGAAAGTCGGCATAGGCGCAAGCGACCGTTTCGCCTGTCGCCAGATCTTCGGCCTCGAAAGTATCGCCATCCGTTGCAAGGACATATTTTGCCTTGGCCCGCGCTGTGGCGGGGCTTGCCTTCAGGGCGGCAAGGGCGCTGGTGACCGTGCCCGGGGATGCAACGGCGATGTGGATGTTGTTGGTCTGAAGGACGCCGCCCCAAGGGCCATCGAAGTCAGACTTGTTTGACTCGCCCTTGCGCAGGCGCTTGAGCGTCGTCTCCTTATTGCCAAAGGCTTCCAGAAAGGCGAACGGAAACTCAGCGGCATCAAAGGGCTGCTCCGCGAGTTTGGATATTGCTTCCTCAATCTCTACCGCATTCATACTGTTCCGCCTTCAGCTGCCGGCCGCGGGGGCGGCGACCAGCCAGTCCTCCCCAGAGCAATCGCGCCGGAAGCCCGCACGCGCATTGCTTTTGTTCGCTGTGAACGAGAATCCATGGGTCGCAGAAGGCTAGTGTGGGCGCCGGGCGGCGGCAAGGCGCCCGGCAGGTCAGTGGGAGCGAAGAGGATAGGTCCGCCATTGCCGCCATCCGCGCAGAGCAACTGCAACGTTCCTTGCATGACAATTTGTCAAGCACTTCAATTCCGCGATCCAGAAAAATCAGATGTCGGCCAATGAGATGCCCGCCGGGAACTGGTTTCGCCGTTTCCGCACCCTCTCTTCTCCTGCCCTGAATACAGGCCCGCGACACGTCGCACTGATTGTCTAGGTCAGCTCGATTGCGCTAGCCTGACGAGGCAGACACACAAACGGGGGTAAGTATGTCGGCGCGTTTCAACCAGTTTTTCTTGGCGGGCTTGCTGGGCGGCGCGGCCTATGTGGCAGCAGCAATTCTGGGCCCTGATCTTGTCGCAGTTGGGCTTGATGCATCGTTGCTAAGCCGGGTGCCCGTGCCCGCATGGTACGCGATCGCAGGAGCGATTCTTGGGCTTGTGATTGGCGCCGAGATTGATCGCTTTCGCCAACGGCGAGATCTCATTCAAGACATCAAAAGCCTTACCTTCAACATGCAGGATCTTCGTCGACAACTACTTCCGACCATTAGAAGCACGATTCAGGCCATCAAGATTGACCAAACCGCGAAAGTGGGCGAGGTGGAGACGAAGCTGGCGATTGAGTTGGGCTTCGAAGATCTGCTGTTCGTTGAGTTCCGTGCGCGAGGCAGGAATGTCAGAGATGACAAACTCATCGTGTACCGCGGCGTGGCTCACCTAAATGTCAAAACCATTAGTGACATTCGGCGCGCGTTAGAAGACCTCTACGCGGACCAGTTCGATGGACGGTTTGTGGTGCTTATTCGGAACCGAGAAGGCACGGCAATCGACGGTAAGACGCTAAAGCAAAATGCTCTGAACAATGCGCGGACCAGCCCTTAGGCATTGAGCGGTGAAATTTCAGGCTTGGGTTGTTGAGGAACGTCTATGGAGAGTGTCGCCGATATACCCCCCGAGCAGAAAACTTCCTTCGCGACGCCTCTATCATGGGCAATCGAATGACATACATTAAACCCGAGCGCATCTCGCTAAAGTCCCACCCGGATTACACAGAGAAGTGGGTTCAGGACCGTATTGCCGAAGATCCGACAATTCTTGGCCTCGGCGACTTGGTGTTTCGGGATCGCGAGCGAAGACATCCGCGGGCAGGGCGGTTCTATCTGCGGCCCAAGGGTTGTGACCGCCCCTTGTTTGCACAGAGGTGCTTGGCGTTGGCGAAGCACTTGTATGAGAGCTTTCCCGAGCGCGATACCGGGAATGTATGCCCATGCCTGATCTCGCGTTTGCGGCGCACATCGGAAGATTCTATCCAGCCTTGCAGTTCCTGCAATATCCCGATGGTCTGCTCTTCCGCGAGCCGTCATTGTCTCATCGTCCAGCTCCTCCAAAGACCGTCGCTCTCTGTTGCCTCCGGGATTAACTGGCGGGGCTTAGACAATCGGCTACGTGGTGAAATTGTTGCGCAGTTGAATTGGCACACAGCCAATGCGCCACTGAGCTTTGAGGCACATGCATGGTAACTTACTCATTCTCGGTCGATTGGTTTGGTCCGTTCAAGGGCACTGTGGAAGCACGCGCGTGGACCCAGCAGTCGGAGTATGTTCCGGGAAATAACTCGCAGCCGCCCAGCTCGAACGATCCCCGAAAGCCGACAGGTCTTTACCTAGCAATCGGCAGCATCAACCCATGGCGGCTAAAGCTGAGGAATCTTTGGGTGGCGTTCACACGCCGTAACCAAGTGCAATACGTCGGGCTTGGTAATGTTGTGCAGCGACTGGGCCACCGCACTCATCACATTGCAACGCATATGCGGGGCACTCCGCAAATCTGGGTCGGCGCTCTGTCTGACAACTGTACCGCCTCGCATGCCGCTTCCATTGATGACAAGAGGCACGATAATCAGATCGTGCTGGCAGAATGGCTCCTGATCTATTTTTTGGAACCAACGCTGTGTCTTGAGCATCGCGATAAGCCGCCATCGACACCCTGCACACTCGTGAATCGATGGTTTTTGGTTGAGAACGGGGCACAGCCGCGCGCACTTGCACAGTCTCCGCATGCGACCCTACCCGACATGGTGGTTTGGCCGTATGCGGGTGAACCGCACTCAAAGCCCCCTGCGGCGAACTTGCTTCCGGGCATAAGTGCCGGCAAAGCCGACTCGACTCTTCCCCAAGAACTTGTTCACGCGGGATTGTTTTTCGTCTCAGGCCGCGACGGTAAGAGCACGTTCCGGGTGCGCTGCAAGAAGGTCGACGCCAGAGCTTGTCGCCAGCCGGACCGGCGTCGGCTGTTTCGCTTGCCGCGTCGCTGGTGGTGGAGACGGTGAGCAGGTGTAACTGACGGGCGTTCGCATCCAGAATCCCCTTCAAAGGCATTCTCGCGTTGCATGTCTTTCTTGGATGTCCGACTTGCGTGGCCGCAAATTCATGTGCTCAAGCCAAGATTGGTTCGACGCTGGGGTGCTAAGGGCTCCGCCTGACGCCTTCGTCTTGCAACTTGCGCACAAGCCAATTGCTGGGCGGAGAGGGCGAGCATAGCGACGCTTGGATTAAGTTGGTCCGCAGAAATATTCTGAGGTGATTGACATGGTCAGCGCGCAGATTGCTTCCCGATCTCATGCACTGGGCGCTGAGTGGAAAAGAATTGCGGAACGCGCCCCTCTTTCTCTGCCGGGCGTACTTTCTTGGGTCGGTGCAGCTCGCCAACAGTCTTCTAAGGCGCCCCGCTTTGCAGCTGGCGCTGGTAATCAGCAGCGTCGAAATGGCCAAGAGACTCTGCAACCAGTCCGTCGGCGCCAAAGCGCCAATCTTCGTAGCCCGAGAAACGAACAAACTGTCCAGACCCGCTGGGGCCGGTATTTGTGCCGGTGAATGTCCAGTGGAAGTGAACGCGATTACCCACTCGCTCCAAGCGGTCGAACGACACAATCAAATCCGGAAACGCCGTCATGAAGCCAAGCACGGTCTGCTCAATCGCCGTGCGTCCGACGGCGGTCGGGCCATCGTTCACTTTGAGCGAGCCGCTCGGCGAAAAGAAGCCCGCGACGCGCTCGGGCACGTCACCGCACCAAGCTTTTGCGTAAGCCTGCGCAAACGCGAGAATATCGACTGGGACCATGATGTTCTCCGCCTATCGACAGCGATAGCGTTGATGTGAAGTGTCCGGCAACCTGAGCCATGCCGCTCCCACAAGTTACCGGACCAAGGGTTCGCCGAAACGAGGCGAAGGCATGAGCCAAAAGACGGGAGTAGTGGATTCAGCGCCGATGATCGAATGATACGGTCGCGCCCAAAACGATACAACCGGCCCCGCCATAGATTGGTGGATCGAGGATAAGGCCATCATCTGGACGCTTGCGCTGGTGGTGGCTGCTGTGAGTGCCCACGATGAAGAAGCGGCCGGCCCATGGGCGGGCCAATTATTCGGTGCAACCATGGCGGCTGACGCGGCCGCGCTCGGCAGGACGAAAATCTTTCAGCAGCAGCCACTCCGCTTCGCTCAGGTTGCCGCGGCTTAACCTTGTCTCCCTCAAGAGGCATCCTTGAACCAAACCACGTTTCGTGCGTCAATCCCTTTGTAAACAGGGCCCAGCATCGTTTGTTCCAGTGATCCGCTGAACCGCGATCAATGCGTGACTGAAAAGCCAGCGGCGGGCAAATGCGCTATTGGTGGGTCAATCAGAACCAGACCTACCGCCACGAAGTTCAGGGTGGTTACCTCTGGTCGCCCAAACGCAACGCCAACGGCGCCCGAAACCCTTTCTATGAGTCAATGCGTGAGGTCGCGCCGGGCGATCTGATCTTCTCATTCAAGGACACCCGTATCCTCGCGGCCGGCATTGCCCAGTCATACTGTTGGGAAAGCCCGAAGCCGTTAGAGTTCGGCACAGCCGGCCAAAACTGGGAGAACATAGGTTGGAAGGTGAAGGTCAGTTTCACCGAGCTTGCCAACAGAGTGCGCCCCAAGGATCACATCAAGATCCTTCGCCCCCTTCTCCCGTAGCAATATTCACCACTGCAACCCAATGGGAATGGTCTTCAATCGGTCTACCTCACCGAAGTACCCACCGCTCTTGCCGAGGTTCTCGTCGGCCTGATCGGGCAGGAGCTCATGCCGATCTCGGCCGCGGCAAGCAGCGTGAAACCTGTCCCAGCAGACGATCTCGATCTTTGGGAGAGCAGGCTGGAGCGGCAGCTTGCCGAGGATTCCACCGTCACAGAGACTGAACGGCAAGCGATAATTCGCGCTCGTATCGGACAAGGCTTGTTTAAGGAACGAGTGGCCAAGATCGAGGCCCGCTGCCGCGTCACAGGCGTCGAGAATCCCGTCCACCTGATCGCGAGCCACTGCAAGCCGTGGCGGGACGCGACCAACGAAGAGCGATTGAATGGCGAGAACGGCCTGCTCCTAACGCCGAGCATAGATCATCTGTTCGATCGGGGATTCATCGGCTTCGAGGACAAAGGCAATCTCATAATCTCGCCGGTCGCTCACCGGCCCTCCCTCCAGCGAATGGGCATCGACACGACCAACGTGGTCAATGTGGGTGGGTTCACCAGTGGCCAAAAGCAGTTCCTCGAATTTCACCGGAACGCAGTGCTGCTGCGGTCGGTCAGGGCTTAGGGATACAACCAGCATCCGGATCCGGACGAACTGCTTGCCTAGCCCCTGTTTACATAGTTGCAGTTCGAAGGAATTTGCGCATGGCGGCGATGTGCAGGACGTCGAGGAATGATGTGGCGAGCTTGTCGTAGCGTGTGGCGGCGGCGCTGTTGATCTTGAGATGCCAGATCATGCGCTCGCAGACGGCTCCGCGTTCCGGCCCGTTGCTCAACCTGCCCAACCGGGCTTACAACCGCCGGAGGCTCAAATTGCAACCGGATGAAATTTCGGGGGTAGGTCAACCGAGATCAAATACTACGTGTGAATCAATCACAATAAAAGAACGATGTAAATTTTTGTATTCAAACCTTAATAGATAACGGACACAACTCGATTGCTTTTATCGTTATCGCTATCTTACTGCCGAGATATTCATAATAGCATATCTTGTTCATGCCACTTAATTCCTCGCCAACGTAGAAGGCTGTTCCGGCGGCGTGCGCCGGAGCTCCGTGCAGACTAAGCAAGACAGCAATCGCCACTTTCGATGAGATATTCAAGATATTGCGCACCTAAGCCTCCAAACATTTGAGTAGAAATTACAGAGTGGCGTCAGACGTCGCCTCGACGCCTAACGTCTAGCTGCAGTGAATAGTAGACGCGTGATACATTACTGTCCATGTCTTCGTTTGTAGCTGGGACCTGCCCCAAACTTTCATCTATGACGACCTGAATCTGTTGGATAAAAATCTACATCTGCTCCGACAAAATAGTACACTGTGTTGTGTTCTTTCGAATTGGAATGGCGTGGCCGGTCGGCAGACCGAGCGCTGTCTCAGGATACTACTCCCCGTTGGTGGGATAATGGCCGCAGTCCGGCAAAACCTCCGCGGCTGGCTTGCCGCTCATCTGGGCGGCGATGGCTACGCGGCCGATAGTGTCTCGTTTACGCGTCGGGCATTAGCCCCGCCAGAACAGAAGCCAGAACAGGCCCAGAAAGGCTGCTGCCCAGAGCACGATCGAGCCGACGAATTTTAGAGCAGGGTTGGGCTTTGTCATGCGGGGAGGATGGAGGTGATTCGCTGCCATCACAAGGCGGCACTTGAGGTTGTGATGGCCAAGGCGCATCCTCCCTCGCACGATGGTGAAATGAGGTTTCAAGGTCACGCCGAGTGCGAGCGCGGTCCCTTGACGATAGCCGCAAGCAGCTCTCCAACCTTCACAAGCCCTGCAGGCGACATTTCATCTGCGCAAATTGCCATCAGGGCGGCAGACCGCAACAATCCGGTCCCATGAGCGGTGCTCATCAACACAAGAGACATTGCCCGCGAAGACGACAGACTCCATGACTCGGCGTGCATGGGGTCCGCCCGGCTCAGGCAATTCGATGGCATAGAAATCGGCGATCCGCACCTCAATCCCGCCATCATCATGGCCGTTCCAATGCTTAAGAATTACGGCCGCTTCATCAAAGGTGGGGGCAGAAATAGGTCTATCCCGTCCGCTGCAGAAAGTTCGGCTGCGATCTGATCACCTTCACGCTCTACAAGCTCACCCTCGATCTCGACCTGCTTTAACAAGATGTCTTCGACCGGAAACTCAGAAATCTCGTTTCCCTGAAGGCCATCTACTGCTGCCCCTGCTGCCCATCCACCCGAGTGTCCAAAGAGATTGGCAAGAAAGAGCTTCCACCGCACCATCGTCGCCTCCACTTGTTCACTTCTGCCAGGCAAATGTGCCCATAGCATCCAGCCCGTCAAGACTGCGTTGAACGACAGCGTGGATATTCGTGTCCCAATGTCATCGCGGCAACCGCCGTCTCGCAAGTTTCGCCGCGGGTCGCACAAGAAGCCGCAAGACCATCGACCGTCTTAGGGGGGATTGCTCTATCATGCGCGCCAACGGCGGCGACAAGCGATAATAGATTGCGATGGCAAGTCGGCCGAATTTGCTCTGCAAAAGGACCTGATCGCGGAACTCTTGGAGGCAAACAACTTCAGCGGCGTCAACGCTGCCGGTTGCTGCCGTCGCAATGAAGCAGCCTGACTTCCCCGACGACGATCCGCCCTTATTGTGCCCCCCGGCATCTCGACCAGTGTGATGAGAAAGGTAACTGCCTTTGCCGTCATGCGGCAGACCGATGTAGCCATCCATCCAAGCCTTGTGATCGGCCTTCCTTTTGTCATCATCAGACATCGCTGATCCCCACGCTGCACGCGGTGAAACTTCCGGAAGCTAAACGAACCGTTGTGACACCGTCAATTTAGCATACCCGCGTACGACTGTTTGTTTGCGCTGGACTACCAGCGAACGCCACCCGCAGTATCTGCGCCGACGCGTGAGTGGCAGCACAGATACAGAGGTTTCGCCGGTCATGTTCGCGGCGATAGCTTCGCAGGTCAAATTTGGCCAATATGAGTTTCACTCAGCTCAAAGCATGGGCAGGCTGGGCGTCGATTACCGCCTATCTGGTAAGGCGCGCTACTCGCAAACCCAGATCGTGTTGGGCGTTCCATCCGCATTCGACGAGATCACACGCTCATAGCAATGCTCGCCCTCGGCAGGCTGGTCGGATGGCGCCATGATGGCCCCGAGGATGCCAAGCAGCAAAATCGCTCCGATGGCTTCCGCAGAACCATCATCATCTCCAGAGCGTGACGACGCGATCGGCACAAGCCTTTCACTTCCGACCAAACCGGGGCTCTGATCCATCCACCATGTGCCATCAAGCGAACCGTCCGACATCAACGTATAGATAGCTGTTCCGCTCTCACTGCCAACAGCAAAGCGGACCTCCAATTGGCCGTTCCAAATTGAGCCGGACCCGGCACTATTGGGCCATCGCAGGCTGCATGTGCCCTGACTGCCGGTGATTTCTACCTCGGTGACGAAGGGAGAGCCGTTGTAGTAGGTGCCGCTTGACGAATATCGGCCGCTAACTTCACAGGCCGAAGACGTGCCAGACGCAACCGCGATCAGTAAGCCGGCAAGAACTATGAGGAGCGACGGCCGCATGATTTCTCCATGAGATTTCGGGATTGGACGGCTGCGATGTTACAGCAGTTAAAGTAGCCGCCATCGCCAACAGCTTGTGCGCCTTGTATGACAAGCTGGTGACGCCACCAAGAACTAGAGCATGGCAACATTCTTGCGTTCCTCCGTTGGAAGCTTTGCGGCAAAAGTGTTGCACTCATCATGACTTTTGAGGCGACCCAGGGCGCAAAGGGAACTGCAATCGTGCGCCGCGCTGATCACCTGCGATGACGTGTGAAAGGCAGCACAGGTGCAGATGGCGCCCCGGTCATGTTCGCCGCGATGGTGGCGGCGGTACGCTCGGCGGCGGCCAGCACCGGGTTCAAGTCGAGATGCGCATAGCGTTGCGTGGTAGAGGCCTGCGCGTGGCCGAGGATTGCACCGGTGACATAGAGAGACGTGCCCGCCTGCACCGCCACGCTGGCGAAGGAATGGCGCAAATCATGGATGCGCACGTCGTCCAGCTTGGCCTCCTTGCGGATGCGCTGCCAGATTTTCTGTATGCCCTGAAATGCCGCGCCGCCCTTGCCGGGAAACACAAGGCCGCCATCACTTGCGCGGGGTAGGGCCGCCAATAGATCGCGGGCGGGAGCAGGCAGGGGCACGATCTTCTCGCCGGTCTTGCTTTCAGGCAGATGCAGGAACGAACCGCCAAGGTTCACATCACGCCAGCAAAGGTTCAGCCCCTCGCTCAGGCGCATGCCAGTGAAGAGGAGGACGCGGAACAGATTGATGGCAGGCATTGGCGCAAGGCCCATGCCCTCGAACTTCTCCAGCGCGGCACCCAGCCGTGCCATTTCATCGGCGGTCAGGAAGCGCTGGCGCACTTGCTCCCGGTGCTTCTTGATGCCGCGCGCCGGATTGGACCCGACAGGTCGCAGCCCACGATCCTCGGCAAACGTCATCATGTGGGAGAACAGGGCGGCGGCACGATTGGCAGCAACCCGACGGCTTTTGAAGGATGACCCGCCGTGCCATGCCTTCACGTCTGTCTGAGTGATACCTGTTACCGAAGCCTTGCCGAAGTGAGGCAGGATGTGCAGCCGCGCCAGCCGCTCGTATTCGTCGCGGGTGCGCGGCTTGTTCATGGCCATGACTTCATCGCGGTAAGTCGCATACAGCTCAGCAACGGTCATCGCCTTACGGCTGGCCTTGCGCTTGTCGCTGGGGTCTTCACCTTTGCGCGCTGCTTCCAGCACATCCTTGGCTATGTCCCGCGCTGCATCTGGCGTGAGTGGCCCATGTGCGCCCAGCGTGAACCATCGCTGGCGACCTTCTTCAGTGCGGTACTTGACGAGGTAGGAGATCCGGCCCTCGCGATGACGAGCCCCAAATCCTCGCAGTTCACTGTCCCATGCGATTTGCCCGGGTTTGAGGGCATCTACGATGCGCTTCGTGACTTTCGGCATGTGTCCCTTGCGGCGGTGCGTTCTGGTTGCCGGACAATTCCGGCAACCACCGGGCAACCAAATTCTCGGAAACAGAGTCTCACGTCATGCATGACCGTACAACAAATATTGGCGTAACTCATTGTAATTGTTGTATTGGGGAAACGTGGGGCATGACTGGGAAACTGGCGGAAATCCATCTGTCACAGTCTGGGGGACTGGGGGTCGTGGGTTCAAATCCCGCCGCTCCGACCATTTTCTGCACCTTCCTGATGTCGCGTAATGCGTTCGCGCTCTGTCGGCTTCCCAGCCGCACAGAGCTGTGCAAGCTTCATGGCTTGTCGAGCTGGTGGACGAGCGCATGACCAATTTCGATCTCGCCATCATCGGCCTTGGCGCCGTGGGCAGTGCCGCGCTTGTGGCGGGTGCGCGCGCGGGCGCAAGGGTGATCGGCATTGACCGCTTCACACCGCCGCATCGACACGGATCAACCCATGGCGAGACGCGCATCGTGCGCGCGGCCATCGGGGAAGGCGTGGCCTATACGCCCTTTGCGCTGCGTTCGTTCGCGCTGTGGGACCAGCTTTCGCGCGAAACGGACGCGCTCCTCGTCAATCGTTGCGGTCTTCTGGTGCTGGGCGGTGTGCTGCCGCATGCCACGCATGTGTCAGCAGGTTTTCTTGAGACCACGATCGCAGCGGCACGGCGTTTCGACATCGCGCATGAACTGATTGACGCTGACGCGGTGCGGTCACGCTTCCCCGCTTTCACGGCGTTCCGGCAGCGCGAAGCCTATTTCGAACCGGGTGCGGGCTTTGCCATTCCCGAGAATGTCGTCGCGACGCAGATCAAGGTTGCGCGGAAGCATGGCGCCGAGGTCCAATTCAACTGCCGGGTTGAATCCATTGGCGATGCGCAAGGCCAATTTGAGATCGCAACGGCACAGGGCCGCATCCGCGCCCGGAAAGTAATTGCCTGCGCGGGCGCGTGGATGAAGGACTTCCTTCCGCCCGCATGGCGTGCGCATTTGACCGTGACGCGCCAGACGCTCCATTGGTACGCGACGGGTGCCAAGGCGGCAGATTTTGCGCCCGCGCGCATGCCGGTCTTCATCTGGGATGATCTCTATGGTTTTCCCGAGATCGCACCCGGCGGCGGCACCAAGATCGCAACCGAGTTGTTGTCGGATGTCTTTGATCCCGACCAGCCGGGTCGCGATGTCACTGAAGACGATGTTGCATTGGCGACGCCGAAAGTGCGCAGTCATTTTCCGCAGGTGGGGCCGCATCTGCGGGGCGCGGTGTGCCTTTACACGTCAACGCCGCGCTTTGATTTTCTGGTCGATGCCCATCCCGCCATGCCGGGCGTGACAATTGTTTCGGCCTGCTCCGGCCACGGCTTCAAGCACTCGGCGGCGATTGGCGAGAGCGTCGCCCTTGCCGCGCTGGACGCGCCGCATCTGTCCATTCCCGATGCGTGGCGTGCGCGTGCGGCACTTTCGACTTGATCAGCTGATGACTGCCAATGCCGAGCCGACGGCAAAGCTTGCGCCGAAACCCACCATCAGGGCCTTGTCGCCCTTCTTTGCCTTTCCTGACCTTACGAGTTCGTCGAGCAATAGCGGGATCGAGGCCGAAGACGTGTTGCCCGTTTCGGCAAATGACGCGCACAGGCGCTCCAAGGGAATACCGGCCTTTTTGCATGCAGGCTCAAGAATGCGCGTGAGGTTGGCCTGGTGCGGGATCAGCCAGTCGATCGTATGTCCGGCCGCCTGATAGCGCTCGATCTCCTGCGCCAGGATGCGCGTGGCACCCACGGCGACAGGTGGTCCGGCCATGAACCAGCGCGCGCTACGCGGTACGGGACGGTCGGGGTAAAAGGCTTCCATGCCGCCGCCGCGGATGAGGCCGATCTGGTCCTTGTCAATCAATGACGTCGCCCGCACGGCTTCAAGTGTGGCCAGCCCCGGCTTGCCGGTTTCCAGCATCACGCCTGATGCGGCATCGCCGAAAAGGGTCGAGGTGCCGAATGTCATCGGATCGTAGGCGATGCAGCGGGATGAAAATTCGATGCCAAGGCATGCAACGCGCTTGTAGCCAAGCCCCTTCATGAGGCCCGAAGCAATCGTCAGGGCATACATGAAGCCGGTGCAGGCGTTTGATCCGATGTCGAGCACGAAGGGCGCGCCCAGCGCATGTCCCTTCGCCTTGGCCTCCGCGACGATCTGCTGCGACACGCCGGGAAAACCGTGGTTCGATGAAGACGATACGATCAATGCGTCCAAATCGTCCCATCTGCCGCCCGCCATCTGTTCCACAAGCGAAAGCCCCACGGCAACGGGCTTGTCCTCCGGCGCGAAAAATCGGCGCGACTTCAGCCCCGTCTTCTTCTCGATCAGGACCGAGCGGTCTTTCACCATCTGGATGTGCTCGGCGGCGGATTCGTCATCCGGGTCCGCGCCGGCAATCAGCATGTCACCGATTTCCACGTTGGAAATGATTCGTGGCGGCAGGACACTGGCTGTGGCCGTAATCGCAATCGTGGTCATGGGGCAGGCTTTGAGGTTCGAAGCAGCGGAAATGCCAGCCTAGCGCATCAAAGCCGCATCTTCAAAATGACGGTGCCTTCAGCTTTCCGCCGCGTCGGCGCCCCTGGACATCCATTTGATGATGAGGCCGGCGGGCAACACCCATCCCATGCCCGCGACCGCATAGTAGAGGAACTCCACAAGGCCATTGGCACCTGGAAGGATTCGCACGGCCAGCCCCATGGCCAGCAGCGCATAGACGGCAAGGCACGCGAGCAGGAGGACGAGGCCAATCAGCTTGCGCAGGCGGATATTCATGGCGGCAGGCCCAGACTATTGGTCGCAATGGACAGGTCACGCAAAGTCGCTAAGTGCATAGCGGGCGCAAATGAGGGCGGCAAGACAGCAATGACGGACACGGCAAAAGACAGGTTGGAGCCGGTGCGCCTTTGGCTGTGGGCCGTGCTTGGCCTTTTGTTCGTGATGATCGTGGTCGGCGGCCTTACCCGCCTCACCGATTCCGGCCTTTCCATCACGGAGTGGCGGCCGGTCACGGGTGCGATTCCGCCCCTCAATGAGACCGATTGGCTCTCCGAGTTCGACAGGTACCGCGCAAGCTCGGAATACCAGATGCAGAACCGCGGCATGTCGCTTGCCGAGTTCAAGGAAATCTATTGGTGGGAGTGGGGGCATCGGTTTCTTGGTCGCCTGATCGGCTTTGTCTTTGCCGTGCCGTTTGTCGTGTTCCTTGTGCAGAAACGCATCGACCGCCCGCTTGGATTGCGGCTGGGTGTGATCTTCGTGCTGGGCGGACTTCAGGGCGCACTGGGCTGGTTCATGGTGCAGAGCGGGCTTTCGGAGCGCGTCGATGTCAGCCAGTACCGGCTAGCGGCGCATCTGGGCGTCGCCTTTGTCATCTTCGCCGCAACCCTCTGGGTCCTGTTGGGGCTGGCGCACCGCAAGCGCGCACATTCGGACATGGCGCCGCGCACGCGAAGATTGGCCGCCATCATGGTGGTCGCCGTCTTCGTCCAGATTCTTTTGGGCGCGCTTGTTGCCGGGCTTGATGCCGGACTCACCTACAACACTTGGCCGCTGATGGACGGGCAGTTGGTGCCGAACGGGTTGTTCCAGATTCAGCCCGTGATGCTCAATTTCTTTGAGAACATCACCATGGTGCAGTTCCAGCACCGCATCTTGGCCTATCTGATTGCGGCCCTGGTCGTGTGGCTCTGGCTGGATGCGCGCAGGTCGGAGGCTGCCCGCACGGCCAATGTGCTGGCAGGACTGGTCGCCGCCCAAATCCTTCTGGGCGTCTGGACTTTGCTTGCGGTGGTGCCGCTCTGGCTGGGCGTCGCCCACCAAGCAATGGCTGTGATGGTCTTTGCCATGGCCATCGTTCACGCCTATCGCGTGCGCTGAGCCATCCTCAACCGGCGGAACTCGATCTTCGGGCAGCGGTTGATGACGACATCAATGCCGTGTGCCATGGCCTTGTCGGTTGCCCCGGTGTGGACAACACCCAACTGGGTCCATAGCACGGCTGCGCCTGTCTCAGCGCGCGCGGCGATCATCTCGTCGACAATGCCCGGCAGTGCCTCGCTGGTGCGGAAGACATCAACGAGGTCAATCGGTCCCGCCACATCGGCAAGCGTTGCGCAAACCGTCTGGCCGTGGATCGGCTTGCCCGCGAGGCCGGGATTGACGGGGACGACGTCATAACCCTGGTGCAACAGCCAATGCATCACCTCGTTCGAGGGGCGATCCTCATTCGCGCTGGCGCCCAGAAGCGCGACGCGCCGCACGCGCAACAGAAGGGCGCGCAGGCCGTCATCATCATTGATGTGCCGGCCTGCCTTGCCAGCGCTCATTGACCGGACCATTTCGGTGCGCGTTTCTCGAGGAAGGCTGTGATGCCTTCGCCCGCATCCGCGTGCAGCATGTTGGCCGTCATCACGCGTGCCATCAGGCCATAGGCCTTGTCGAGGTCAAGATTGCGCTGGCGGTGGAAGGCTGCCTTGCCAAAGCGGATCGCGGCGGCAGACTTGGACGCGATGCGCGCCGACAGTTCTGCCACGGCGTTGTCGAGTTCCTTGTCTTCGACCACGCGGTTCACAAGCCCGATGGCGAGCGCATCGGCGGCGCTGACCTTGTCGGCGGTCAGGAGCATTTCCATCGCGCGCTTGGCGCCGATATTGCGGCTCAAGGCAACGGCGGGCGTCGCACAGAAGAGGCCGATATCCACGCCGGGCGTTGCAAAGCTTGCGTTCTTTGCAGCGACCGCGAGGTCGCATGACGCTACAAGCTGGCATCCCGCCGCTGTTGCCGTGCCGCGGACGGATGCGATCACCGGCTTGGGCAGTCGCACGAGTTCAGTCATCAGTGCGCCGCACTGGTTGAAGAGCATGCGGAAGAAGCGCACGCCTTTGTCGGCGTCGGCCTTGTGCGCGGTCAGCTCCTTCAAGTCATGGCCGGAGGAAAAAACCTGCCCCGTGGCGTTGAGCACGATGACCCGGATGTCGGGGTCGGCTGCGGCCGTTTGCAGTGTGCCGCGCAACTGGCGGATCATTGCCATCGACAGGGCATTGCGCGTCTTTGTGTCATTGAGGGTGAGGACGAGCACGCCTTTTTCCGGCCCTCGGATGCGCAGGATCGTCTCATCAGCAACAGTTTTGGCGCTCATTGTTGTGGTTCCCCGTTACCGTAAGTGCAACTCATTGAACTTGCTGGATATTATATTTCCAGCGATCTGCAAAGCGCTTGACAGTCAGCCCGCCTGTTCCTAGAAGCCCGCCCGAACGTGCCCGGATCGTTTCCGTGGCCCACGTCATCGTTTGAGGAATCCATGGCCACCTATAGCGCAAAAGCCAAGGAGATTACGAAGAAGTGGATCGTCGTCGATGCAGCCGGCCTTGTGGTCGGACGCGCCGCCTCGATCATCGCACTTCGTCTCCGCGGAAAACACAAGCCGACTTTCACGCCCCACATGGACTGCGGCGACAATGTCATCGTGATCAACGCCAGCAAAGTGGTGTTCACGGGCAAAAAGCTCCAGGACAAGGTCTATTACCACCACACCGGCTATCCGGGCGGCATCAAGGAACGTATCGCTGGCAAGATCCTGGCCGGTCCGTTCCCCGAGCGCGTGATGGAAAAGGCCGTGGAGCGCATGTTGCCGCGCGGCCCGCTTGGCCGTCGCCAGCTCTCCAACCTGCATGTCTATGCAGGGCCTGAGCATCCGCACACGGCGCAGAAGCCGGAAGTGCTCGATATCAAATCCATGAACAAGAAGAATGTGAAGGCGGACTGATCCATGGCCGAACAGGGACGTACGCTGAATGAATTGAAGTCGCGGCTGGTCAAGGCGGAGCAGCCTGCTGCTCCCGAGACCACAGCCGAGGCGAAATCCGCGATCGACGCCAAGGGGCGCGTCTATGCGACCGGCAAGCGCAAAAACGCTGTTGCCCGCGTGTGGATCCGCCGCGGCGGCGGCAAGATCACGGTCAACGGTCGCGAGGAGCAGGTCTATTTCGCGCGGCCCGTGCTGCGCATGATCCTGCGCCAGCCGCTGGTGACCGCTGCCCGCGAGACCCAGTATGATGTGATCGCAACCGTTGTCGGTGGCGGTCTCTCGGGTCAGGCAGGCGCCGTGCGCCATGGCATCTCGAAGGCCCTGCAGCTTTTCGAACCGGAATTGCGCGCCATCCTCAAGAAGGGCGGCTTCCTTACGCGTGACTCGCGTGTTGTCGAGCGCAAGAAGTACGGCCGTCCAAAGGCGCGCCGCAGCTTCCAGTTCTCGAAGCGCTAAGACGCACGACGGTTTTCTGTCGACATGCGAAGGGCGCTTCTTACCGAAGCGCCCTTTTTGCTGCAAAAAGTGTTGATCAAACCTCAGGAGAGCAATCATGACCAAGCCGGTCATCTTCATCGACGGCGAAGCCGGCACAACGGGGCTAGGTATCCGCCAGCGCCTTGATGCGGCGGGCTTTGCTGATGTGCGCTCGATTGATCCGGCGCGGCGCAAGGAAGAAAGCGCCCGCGCCGACATGATGGCCGAAGCCGCCCTTGTCGTTCTCTGCCTGCCCGATGAGGCGGCCAAGGAAGCCGTTGCGCTTGCCGCGTCGCTTGGCCACAAGTGCCCGCGCATCCTTGACGCTTCGACCGCGCATCGCGTGGCGGACGGCTGGGTCTACGGGTTTCCGGAAATGGCAAAGGGCCAGGCAGATGCGATCCGGCAAGCCCCGCGCGTATCAAATCCCGGCTGCTACCCGACAGGTGCCATCGCGCTCATCCGGCCCTTGGTCGATGCGGGACTTCTGCCGGCGGATACGCCGGTCACGGTCAATGCCGTCAGCGGCTATTCGGGCGGCGGCAAGCAGATGATCGAACAGTACGAAGGTGGCGCGCATCCGAAGTTTGATCTCTATGGGCTTTCCATGGAACACAAGCATGTGCCCGAGCTTTATCTCTACAGCCGACTTGCGCGGCGGCCGATCTTTGTGCCGTCGGTCGGCGATTTCCGGCAGGGCATGATCGTCTCGGTGCCGCTCTTTGCCGAGCAGATGAAGGGCAAGCCCACCGGCAAAGACGTGTCCGACGTGCTCGTGCGCCACTATGCGGGATCGGATACGATCAGCGTGAACGTGGACAGCCCCGCGCGCCTTGAACCCGAGGCGCTGAACGACACCAACAAGATGGAATTACGCGTTTACGCCAATGACCGTCTGGGCCAGATGGTGCTGACAGCGCGGTTGGACAATCTGGGCAAGGGTGCTTCGGGTGCGGCGGTGCAGAACATCCGCCTGATGCTGGGCGTCTGACGCCCATGTATGCGCCCAAACTGTTTGCAGTAACCGAGCGGGAGGCGATCCACGCGATGATCGCAGCGCACGGGCTTTCGATGATCGCTGCTGTTGACGGCGTGCGTCCCGTCATTGGCTATGCGCCGCTGGTGCTTGACCCCGCAAAAGATGCGCTTGGTGCCGTTTCGTTTCATCTGGCGAAGGGCAATCGCCTGGTCGATGTGCTTGTGCGAGGCGGCGAGGTCGTGATCAGCCTTCTGGGTGATAACGCCTATGTCTCGCCGGACTGGTACGAATCCGAAGGCATGGTGCCGACCTGGAACTATGTCGCTGCCGAGCTTGAGGGCAGGGCAAGGGTTTTGTCCGACGCTGAATTGCGCGCGCAGCTTGACGCACTTTCCGCCGTGCACGAGGCGCGACTGGCCCCCAAGCCGCCATGGACCACGGCCAAAGTGCCCGCCGGGAAGCTCGACGCGATGCTGACCATGATTGCCGGGTTTGAAGTTGTGATCGAGCGCGCCAGCGCCAAGCACAAGCTCTCGCAGAACCGCAACGCGGTCGATCATGCAGGCGTCGTTCGCGGCCTTGAGGCGCGCGGTGATGCGGCGTCACTTGCCATTGCGGCATGGATGAAGGCGCGCTGATTATTTCATCCGCACATAGGTGCCCGGCGCGTCGCCGAGCACTTTGAGCCTGCCGTCGCCGGGCACGCGCGCCTTGACCATCTTGCCGGATTTGGGCGCCAGCCATTTTTCCCAATAGGGCCACCACGAGCCGGGATTTTCGGTGGCGCCCTTGAGCCATGCGTCAACTGTCTCGGCGGGCTTCTCGTTCACCCAATGCTGGTACTTTTTCGCGTCGGGATGATTGATGACGCCGGCGATGTGGCCGGAGCCGGCAAGCATGAACGTCACCGGCCCCGAGAACAATCGCGTCGCCTTGAAGACGGAGCGGTAAGGCGCGATGTGGTCGTCGCGCGACGATTGCAGGAAGACCGGCACCTTCACCTTTGACAGGTCCACCTTCTTGCCCGCCAGCATCATCTGCCCGCGCGCCAGCTTGTTGTGGCGATAGCACTCGCGCAGATAGAACATGTGCATGCGGATCGGCATGCGGGTCGCGTCAGAATTCCAGTAGAGCAGGTCGAACGCCATGGGATCGCGTCCCATGAGGTAATTGTTGACCACGAAGGACCAGATGAGGTCGTTCGACCGCAGCATGTTGAATGTGGTCGCCATCGACTGGCCGTCGAGATAGCCGCCGTTGGCGCGCATCATCGCTTCCATCGCGGCAAGTTGCTCGTCGTCGATGAAGACCTCTAGCTCGCCCGGTTCGGAGAAATCGACCTGGGCGGCAAAGAAGGTCGCGGAGTTGACGCGGTCATCGCCTGAAGTCGCCATGAGCCCCAGTGTGGAGGCGAGCAACGTGCCGCCGATGCAATAGCCGATCACATTTGGATCGCGCACGCCGGTTGCCTTCTCGACCGCCTCAAGGCCGGCGAAAATGCCGAGCCGCATGTAATCCTCGAACGTCTTTTCGGCAAGCTTGCTGTCCGGGTTCACCCAGGACGCGACAAAGACCGTATAGCCCTTGCCCGTCATGTAGCGGATGAACGAGTTCTCGGGCTTGAGGTCGAGGATGTAGTATTTGTTGATCCATGGCGGAAAGATCAGAAGCGGGCGCTCATGCACTGTTTCGGTCGTCGGGTCGAACTGCAAAAGCTCCATCAGTTCGTTGCGCCAGACGACTTTGCCGGGCGCGGTTGCGATGTTCTTGCCGAACTCGAACTTGGTGTCGTCCGTCTGACGGATCGCAAGCTTGCCGCCGCCGCGCTTCAGATCATGCAAAAGATTGTCGAGACCACGCACGAGGTTTTCGCCGCTTGTCCGCAGCGTCTCGCGCAAGACTTCGGGATTGGTCAGGAGAAAATTGGAGGGCGAGAGCGCATCGGCAAACTGGCGCGTGAAGAACTCGACACGCTTGCGGGTGCGCTCATCGACATGGGACGCTTCGCTGATCGTACTCTGGAGCCAGCGCGCCGACATGAGATATGACTGCCGGAAGAAGTCAAAAATCTGGTAGTCGGTCCAGGCCGGATCCTTGAACCTTTTGTCGGCAACGGGCGGGGCGGCTTCTTCCTTTTTGCCGCCGATGAGGCGCGAGCCGGCGGATTGCAGGACACCCATGTAATCCTGCCAGAAACGTACTTGCGCCGACCAGAAATAGGACGGATCGCGGATCGCCTGCGCAGCAAAATCGCTGATGGCGCCCCCGATGTTCAGGGGGTCCATGGGTGCGCCTTGCGCGCCACTGCTCTGGCCTTGCGCCATGGCGATGGTTGCCTTGGCTGCCCGCTGGCTGGCCTTGAGAAGGTTCTTGGCGAGCGTCAGCACGTTGGGCCGGGGAAAGCCGGTTTCGGGTGCCGGCCTGGATGCCTCCTTGGGCGCCTCCTTTGACGTCGCCTTGGATGAGGCTGGTTGCGCGGTCTTGCCGTCTGCCTTTGCGGTCGCGGCCTTTGCCTTTGCGGGCTTGGTGGACGCGGGCTTGCGGGCGCGCGACGCCTTGGCGCGCTTGGGTGCTGCGCCGCCTTCGACTGCAGCGGCGGCCGCTTTGGCTTCCGTCCGGCTTTGGTCCTCAGCCATGAAAGCTAATCCCTTTTCGTCAAACCGGGCTTCGTCAATCCGGGAGAACGGATAGTGTCAGGGTGACGCAGGCGCAAGCCAAAGCGAAGAAAAATCCGCCGGGCCGGATTACCGCATGTTTCCTTGCGCTCGCCTTCGCAGTTGCGTCATAAAGGCGCCCAGAGGGCATGGTCACATCCGGACCAGCCCATTGGCTTTACCCATTCCGGCAGGATTTCCATGTCCAACATGCTTCGCGTCCTTCCATTCCTTGTTGCTGCAGGTTTTGGCCTTTCGGCGTGCTCGGTTGTTCCGGAATGGGCTGGCGGGTCGAGCAGCGAGGAAGCGGCGCCCGCCGATGGCGACTATCCCGTGCTGGCTGAAGTTCCCGCGACGCCGGAATCGACCACGACAGTCGAGCAGCGCCGCGACATCGTTGACGGCCTTGTGGCGGACCGTGAGATGGCGCGCCACTCGGGCGAGCAATTGCGCGGTGGCACGGCAGCCGGCGCGCCGCCGGTTGCGGGGCCTGAGGATGCTCCCGTCGGCACCGCCGAAGAAACGGCGCCTGTACCGCTGACAGCTTCAACTGCCATTGCTTTCCCGGCGGGTGCTGCAACCCTTGATGAAATCCAGCTGGCCCGCATCGAAGCCGTGGGCAAGTCATTGGCTACGCGGCAGGGCGTCGTCGTGAAAGTAGCCGGTTATGCCGGCAGTGCGGAAGTCGAGTCCGGCAGCGCCAGTGGCGCGGACCTCGCGATGGCGCGGGCGAGTGCGGTTGCCCAGCTGCTCGCCGTTGCTGGTGTGCCAGCCGAGGCCATTCTGGTCGGCGTGCCCGACCCCATGCCGGAGCTGAGCGCCGCCGACTATCACCGTGTCACGATTACTGTCGAGTAAGAGGCTGCCGGGCACGGATGGACACCGAGTTCCACAAGATCAGGCGGCTGCCGCCTTATGTGTTTGAAGAAGTCAACCGGCTGAAAGCAAAGTCGCGGGCGGCGGGCGCGGACATCATCGATTTCGGCATGGGCAATCCCGACATGCCGACGCCCAAGCACATTACCGACAAGCTGATCGAGACCGCGCGTGATCCGCGCGCCAATCGGTATTCCGCTTCGCGCGGGATCGCGGGGCTGCGGCGTGCGCTTGCCGGATATTACGAGCGGCGGTTTGGCGTGAAGCTTGATCCGGATCGCGAGGTCATCTCGACGCTTGGATCGAAAGAAGGCTTTGCCAATCTCGCGCAGGCGATCACGACGCCGGGCGATGTCATCCTGGTGCCAAACCCGGCCTATCCGATCCATGCCTATGGTTTCATCATGGCGGGTGCGGTCATCCGCCATGTGCCGGCGGATTCTCCCGAGGAGTTCCTGCGCCGCATCCATCAGTCGGCACGTCACTCTGTGCCGCCACCTTCGGCGCTGGTGGTCAGCTATCCGTCCAATCCGACGGCGCAAACGGTCGATCTCGACTTCTACAAGGAGATTGTCGCCTTTGCCCGCAAGTCAGGCATGTGGGTGCTTTCGGATGTTGCCTATTCGGAGCTCTATTTCGACGGCAAGCCGCCGCCGTCGATCCTTGAGGTCGAGGGCGCGCGGGATCTGGCTATCGAATTTGGTTCGCTGTCAAAGACCTATGCGATGCCTGGCTGGCGGGTGGGCTATGCCGTCGGCAATGCGCGGCTTGTCGGGGCGCTGGCACGCATCAAATCCTATCTCGACTATGGCGCGTTTACGCCCATCCAGGTTGCGGCAACGGCCGCACTCAATGGCCCGCAGGATTGCGTCAGCGAAATCCGCAACATCTACAAGTCGCGCCGCGACGTGCTGGTCGACAGTCTTGCGCGCGCGGGATGGAACATCCCGAGCCCGGCTGCGACCATGTTTGCATGGGCGCCGCTGCCGGAGCGCTTCCGCGAAATGGGTTCGCTCGCCTTTTCGAAGCTGCTTCTGGAACATGCAGGCGTTGCCGTCGCACCCGGTATCGGATTTGGCGAATATGGCGATGGCCATGTGCGCTTTGCGCTGGTCGAGAACGAGCAGCGCACAAGGCAGGCGGGTCGCGCGATCAGGAAATTCTTTCAGGCCCATGCGGGTGCTGCCGAAACACCCGACAATCCGGAACTGGTGCGCGCCTCATGAAATCGCTGAAAGTGGCACTTGCCGGGCTCGGCACGGTGGGTGGTGGCGTCGCCAAAGTGCTGGACGAGCAGAAGGCGCGCATCGCCGAACGCTGCGGACGCGTGATCGAGGTTTCAGCCATCAGCTCGCGCACGCGGGCCAAGGCGGATCACCTGCCGCTGGGCGCTGCAAAATGGTTTGACGATCCGCGCGTGATGGCTGCAACGGCCGACGCCGATGTGGTCGTGGAAGTCATTGGTGGCGAGACGATGGCCGCCGAGTTGATCGATGCGGCGATCGGCGCAGGCCGCCATGTAGTTACCGCCAACAAATCGCTTCTCGCCTCCCATGGCGCATCCATTGCCCGCAGCGCCGAGGCCAAGGGTGTTGCCCTCAAATTCGAGGCCGCTGTTGCGGGCGGCATTCCGATCATCAAGGCGCTGAAAGAAGGCCTTGCCGCCAACGAGATCGTCCGCGCCTATGGCATCCTCAACGGCACCTGCAATTACATCCTTACGCAGATGGAGCAGACGGGCCGCCCGTTTGCGCAGGTTTTGGCGGACGCGCAGAAGCTGGGTTATGCCGAAGCGGATCCGGCGCTTGACGTCGGCGGTGGCGACACGGCCCACAAGCTTGCAGTTCTTGCCGCCGTCGCCTTTGGCACTGTTCCTGATTTCGCCGGTGTCCACACGCAGGGCATCCAGCAGATTTCGCCCATCGACATCGCGTTTGCGCGCGAGTTCGGCTACCGCATCAAGCTTCTGGGCATTGCACGCATGACGCCGCACGGCGTTGAACAGCGCGTGCATCCGGCGATGGTGCCTCTTGATACGCCGCTGGCCGATGTGGGCGGCGTCTTCAATGCCGTTGTGACCGAAAGCTCAAACGCGGGTGTTTCGGTATTTGAGGGACGCGGCGCGGGCGAACGGCCAACTGCATCGGCCATCGTGTCGGATCTGGTCGATCTTGCCCGCGGCTTTGTCATTCCGGCGTTTGGTGTGTTGGCGACCCGGCTGAAGGACGCACCCCGCGCGCCTTTGGACGCGCGCACCGGTCCCTTTTATCTGCGCTTCAATGTGCTCGACCGGCCGGGCGTGGTGGCGGTCATTTCCGGCTGCCTTGCCGAACAGGGCATTTCCATCGAAAGCATGTTGCAGCGGGGCCGGGCGCCCGGCGAGCCGGTTGCCATCGTTATGATCACCCACGATGCCAGCGAAGCCGCCATGAAGGCAGCCCTTGCCTTGATCGAAGGCAGGGACGTGCTTGTCGAGCCCGCCTGCCTCATCCGCATGGAAAAGTTCTGATTCCCCTTCCCCTTGCGGGGAATTGGCGGCATAGATGCGCGCCGAATCTTGATCCAGGAGAGCCTTGTCCCATGAAGGACCGGACCTTGCTTGAGCGTACCTTGACGCTCGAACTTGCGCGCGTCACCGAAGCCGCTGCCATCGCCGCCTACGCCCAAGTCGGGCGCGGCGACGAGATGGCCGCCGATCAGGCCGCCGTGGATGCCATGCGCCGCGCGCTCAACATGCTGCCGATCGACGGCACCGTCGTGATCGGCGAGGGCGAGCGCGACGAAGCGCCCATGCTGTTCATCGGCGAGAAGGTCGGCACCGGCAAAGGCCCCAAGGTCGATATCGCGCTAGATCCCCTGGAAGGCACGACGCTGACCGCCAAGGCGATGCCCGGTGCGCTGGCAGTCGTTGCGATTGCGGAGGGCGGAAGCCTGCTGCATGCACCCGACACCTACATGGACAAGATCGCCATCGGCGGTGGCTATCCCGACGGCGTGGTCGATCTTGACGCCGATCCGCGCGACAACATCCTGGCGCTGGCCAAGGCCAAGGGCGTGAAGCCGTCGCAGATCAAGGCCTGTGTGCTCGACCGCCCGCGCCACAACGACATCATCACCAAAGTGCGCGCAGTGGGTGCCAGCGTCTGCCTCATTCCCGATGGCGACATTGCGGGCGTGATCCATTGCGCGGAACCCGCGACCGGCATCGACATCTACATGGGGCAGGGCGGTGCGCCCGAAGGTGTGCTTGCAGCAGCAGCGCTTCGCTGCATCGGCGGGCAGATCCAGGGCCGTCTTGTTTTCCGCAATGATGACGAGCGTCAACGGGCGGCGCGCATCGGCATTCAGGACCTGAAGAAGAAATACACGATGATGGATATGGCGTCGGGCGACGTCATGTTCGCTGCCACCGGCGTCACCACCGGTTCGATGCTCACCGGCATTACCGAGGCGGGCGGCACCATCACCACCGAGACCGTTGTCATGCGTTCGCTGACCCGTACGGTGCGCTGGATCAAGACCCGCCATCTGCGCCCGCAGGGGTAGGGGCGATTCAGGCTCAATTCAGCTGCTTCCCTCGCCCCGCGCTTGCGGGGAGAGCGAAAGGGGCGGCGTTTGTCGCCCCCCTTGACCCTGCCGACAATTGCGGGCCGATTGGCGCCATGAATTCTCCCCCGACTGTCCTGGGTGCCGCGCGTTCGGTCCTGGGCCGCATGTGGCGGCCCCGGCTGGGCGATGACAGGCTGGCCATGGCGCTGGCCCAGCGGGCAGGGGTGCCAGAGCCCTTTGCCCGCATTCTGGCGGGCCGAGGGGTCGAGGCTGATCGCATCGCCGCCTTCCTGTCACCGCGCATCAAGGACGAGATGCCAAGCCCCTTGAGTGTCGTCGATGTGCGGGCGGCGGCCTCACGCCTTCACGAGGCTTTGGAACTTGGCGAACCCATCACGGTCTTTGCGGATTTCGACGTGGATGGCGCGACTTCCGGGGCAATCCTGATCCGCTATCTGAGGGCTGCAGGCGCCAAGATTGATTGGTACGTGCCCGATCGTTTGAGGGAGGGCTACGGTCCCAACATTCCCGCCATCGACATTCTGAAAGCGCGCGGCACGCGGCTGATCGTGTTTGTCGATTGCGGTACGGCGGCGATTGCAGAGCTCAGCCACGCCAAAGGCTTGGGGCTTGTTTCTATCGTTGTAGATCATCATCAGCCGGGACCCGAACTCCCCGCGGCTTCGGCCGTCGTCAATCCGATGCGGGATACGACCAGCAACCGGAAGCTCAATGTCTGTTCGGCTGGGCTTGCCTTCATCCTTGTCGCCGCGCTGGACCGCATCCTTGCCGATGCCGGGTGGTTCAAGGAGCGCGCCAGACCCGACATTCTGGGGTTCCTTGATCTCGTGGCGCTGGGCACCGTCTGTGACGTGATGCCGCTTTCCGGGCTCAACCGGGCCTATGTGTCCCAGGGCCTGAAAGTTCTGGGTTCGGCACCCAATCCCGGGCTTGCGGCACTGGCGGCAATTGCCGGGGCCAAGGGGCCGTTTTCGCCCTATCATCTCGGCTTCATTCTGGGGCCAAGGATCAATGCGGGCGGGCGCGTGGGTACTTCCGACCTTGGCATCCGCCTCCTCACCTCGGACGACCCGGCTGAGATCAACGCGCTGGCCCTTCACCTTGATGTGCTCAACCGCGAGCGGCAAGCCATCGAGAAGGCGGCGCTGGATGAGGCGATGGTTCTCGCCACAGCCATGCCGCGCGACCTGCCCCTGACTTTTGTCGCGCGGGAGGGATGGCACCCGGGCGTGGTCGGCATCGTTGCCGGTCGCCTGAAGGACGCCTTCTTCCGCCCCAGTCTTGTCGGCGCAATCGAGGGCGGCACCGTGAAGTGCTCCCTGCGTTCCATCGAGGGGATCGACATCGGCGCCGTCATCGCGACCTTGAAGGCCGAGGGGCTTGCACTTTCCGGCGGCGGGCATGCCATGGCGGCCGGCCTCTCGTTCTCGCGCGACATGATCGCCGCAGTTGAGACGCGGATGATGGCGCTGATCGCACCGCTAAAAGCGGCAGCGCCCGACGCGCGGGCCTATGACATCGACGCGGTCATGCAGCCGGGCAGCATCACGCCCGATTTTCTGACCCTGATCGGGCAGGCGGCACCCTTTGGCCAGGGCAACGCCGAGCCTGTTTTCGTGCTCAGCGATGTGACCATCGCCAGTGCTTCACAAGTGGGCGCCGGGCATGTGGCGGTGGAACTCACGGGGTCAGGCTCGCGCATCCGGGGTATCGCCTTCCGGGCGGCGGAAAACGCGCTGGGCGGCGCCCTGCGGACTGGGGCACGGCTTCATGTGGCCGGGCGGCTCAAGGCCAACGAATGGGGCGGAAGGGCGCCCCGGCCCGAGATTTTGATCGACGATGCCGCCATTCCCTGAACGGCGGACCCTTCAGGCCAGCTTAAGTGCTTGAAAAAGGGGCCGGGCGCCGATATGCAACGCCCCCGACGCGCCCTTCGTCTATCGGTTAGGACTCAAGATTTTCAATCTTGCAAGAGGGGTTCGATTCCCCTAGGGCGCGCCATTTTTTTCCAAAAACCGATTTCAGGTTGCGTCTGGACACACAAGAGCCAGTCCGCCCTTTGCCACATCAACGAGGCCAATGATGGCTTATCGGGTTAGCGCAATCACCGGCGTCAGAATAGATGTTTCACAGAAGGAATTGCTGGCGCGTCGCCTCGGCGTTCCGATTGAAGAGGTCAAAAACTACAAGGGACCGATTGCTGGCCCCGAGTCGCCACGGCCTATGTGTATGTGGAATATCCACAAGCAGTACGAAGACGCGGTTTTCCTAGATGACATTGTCAGCGAGCAAATTCAGATTGCGCGCGACATTCGTGACCGGATCGGATTGCCCCCGCCGCAAGGGATATCATCTTACATGTCGCTATATGTTGGTGGCAGCTTAGCTGAATCCGACGAAAGGTTTTGCGGCGGCAGTTTCACCCGTCAAATGCTGAGGGATCTTGCAGAGCTGATTGATGACTTCGACATCGATCTGAACATCTACCCTTGAGCGGCAAAGGATCGGCTGCCTCTATCCCTCGCCCCGCGCTTCAAGCGGGGAGAGCGAAAAAGAATGCGTAGCGAAGGCCTCGGATTGGCTTCCCCCTGCGGCGATTGGCAGCGGGTAATCCCGTGCGGGGTGCCATCGGGTGGCGGCAAAGCGGCGTTAGGATATCGCCTCGCATCTGCTTTGGGGTTCGCCATGCTGCGCCGGGTTGTTCTTATGGCTCTTGGGTTCGTTTCGTTGCTCGCGTTGCCCTCGCGCGCGCAAGTGACCGAACCCGTTGCCGAGCCTGCACCCACCGTCGCGGTCGAGGCGGCGCCGTTGTCGGCGCCCGACATGGTGGGCGCGCGGTTCGACAATTTCGCGGCCGGCGTGTTTTCGGCGATGATGCCGTCGCAAAACATTCCCGGCGCCGTGTTTGTGGCGGTGCGGCGCGGCGAAGTGATCTCTTCGCGCGGCTTTGGTTTTGCCGATGTGGCGGCGCGCCGCCCGGTTGACCCGGACGAGACGCGCTTTCGCGTCGCATCCGTCACCAAACTCTTCACGGCGATTGCCGCCATGCAGCTGGTGGAGCAGGGCAAGCTCGACCTTGGCGCGGACGTAAACATCTATCCGACGGGCGTTTCCCTTTCGCCTGCGTTCGAGGCGCCGGTCACGCTTCTGAACCTTCTCACCCACACCGGCGGCTTTGATGACAGTTTCCTGGCCTCGGTCAGCGATGTGGACGCTGTGGCGCCCTCTTTGCGCGACCAGCTTTCGCGCCGCATGCCGTCGCGCGTGCTGCCGCCCGGCACGACGATCAGCTATTCCAATTACGGCTTTGCGCTTGCGGGCCTTCTGGTTGAGACGGCGGGTGGCGAGCCCTATGCCACTTACATCACCAACCACATCCTTACGCCGCTTGGCATGACGCGCAGCCATCTGGGCGTCGGCAATCCGCCGGATAGTGCATTGGCGGTGCCCTACGTGGCGGGCGCGCCGGGGCTTCTTGATGCCAAGGCCTATGACATTTCGCATGTGGCGCCCGCGGGCGAGATGGTGACGACCGGCGGCGACATGGTGCTTTTCATGCGCGCGCTTCTTGCCAATGACGGGCAATTGCTGCGGGCGGAAACGCTTGACGGGATGATGAAGCTCCATTTCGCCAACAGCCATGATCTCGATGGCTATGGCATCGGCTTTACTTTCCACATGCACAACGGCGTGCGAGTCGTGGGCCATGGTGGAAGCTGGCGCGGCTTTTGTACCGAACTTGTACTGATCCCCGAGCAACAGACGGGCTTCTTTTTCTCGGTGAACACAGACTGCAATGGGCGCTTCATGTCGTCCGTTCAAAAGGCGCTGATGGATTTTCTTGCGCCGCCGCGTGGCGATGCCCTGGCTCCACCGGCCGCCGCGCGCGCGATGCCGGATGTTCCTGTCTATGGACTCTACTTTCCCAATCGCCGGATCCGCGGTGACTTCCTGCGCCTGGGTGCGGCGCTTGATTCCATCCAGGTGGCGGCGAGCGAGAATGGCAGTGTACTGGTCACGCGCGCGGGCGGCGACACGCTTGTCTATGCACCCGGGCCGGATGGCCATTTCCACAATGCCCGCTATGGGCGCACGATTGCCTTCTATACCGAGCCCGTCACCGGCGCGGTGCGGCTGTCGGTTGACCAATGGGCCTATGACCACGTCAGCAGCGCGGAAGACCTCCAGTTCCACATCATGCTGTTGGCGCTTGCCGCAATCGTTTTCGCGGCCACGCTGATCTTCTCGCTTGTGGTTTCGCCGCTCGGTCGGCGGTTCTATGGATGGCAGCCCGCCAACCTTGCCTGGTCGCGCCGGGCAGTGCCGCTCGCCGCATCGCTTACGGGGCTCTTGTTCGTGGCGGTCGCAGCCCTGTCACTGACGGCGCTTGATCCCTTCGAGATGTTCAAGCAGGTGCCCTTCGTCATCACGCTGGCCGCCTGGCTCGTGCCGCTCCTCATGCTGCTCTCGCTTGGAACGGCGATGCTGGCGGTCATGCCGGGGGCGCGGCCGCGCGTGCTGGCGCGCATGCACCTGGCGCTGGTCGCGCTTTCGGCCTTGGCAGTCGCAGGCTTTGCCGTCTATTGGAATCTGACGCCGCTCGGCGTCTGATCTCCGGATGGATGAATCCATGCTGTCTATCAGCGGCCTTTCCAAGGACTATGAGGGCAGCCGCGCCCTCTCGGGCGTCTCGTTTGACGTGGCGGCGGGCAGCTTTACCGGCATCATCGGCCGCTCCGGCGCGGGCAAGTCAACGCTGCTGCGCCTCATCAACCGGCTGATTGAACCGACGGCCGGCCGCATCCTCCACGAGGGACATGACATCACGGAATTGCGCGGCAAGGCGCTGCGCGCGTGGCGGGCTGATGCGGCGATGATCTTCCAGCAGTTCAATCTGGTGCCGCGGCTTGATGTGCTGACCAATGTTCTGACGGGAAGGTTGGGGCGGCGGCCCGCCTATTCCTCGTTCTTCAAATGGTTCAGCGCAGACGAGCGCAGGCGCGCGGTTGGCCTTCTGGAGCGCTTTGATCTTGCCGGAGCCTGGGCGCAGGCGGCAGGCACGCTTTCGGGAGGTCAGCAGCAGCGTGTGGCGATTGCGCGGGCGCTGATGCAATCGCCGAAGCTGCTTCTGGCGGACGAGCCGATTGCCTCGCTTGACGTGCATAATGGCCGCGTCGTCATGGACGCTCTTGCCGCCGTCCGCCGCGAGGACGGGCTCACCGTGATCTGCAACCTTCATGATCTTGACGCGGCCAAAACCTATTGTGACCGGCTGATCGGCCTTGCTTCGGGGGCAATTGTCTTTGATGGACCGCCTGCCGCGTTCGATGCGGCAGCCCGCCATGCCGTCTATGGAGACGAAACATGAAAAATCTTGTTGCCCTTGTGGCCGCCGCACTCTTGCTTGCTGCCTGCGATGATGCGCCGCCGCCGGTCGGCGCCGACACCATGCCGGCTGTCCTCAACATCGGCTTCTCGGGCAACGAGACGAGCCCCGCGCGCCTCAAGCTTCTCGATGATTATCGCCTCTATCTGGAAGCGGAGCTTGGCCTTACGGTCAAAACCTTCAATGCCTCCGACTATACCGGCATCGCGCAGGCGATGGCTGCCGGCCAGATCGACATCGCGCAGGTTGGCGCCTCCAACTTTGCCAATCTCCGCGCCATGATGGGCGACGGCGTGATGCCGATCCTGACCATGCAGGAAGTGGATGGAACGCTGGGTTATTACTCGGTCATGTTCGCGCGCAGCGACAGCAACATCATGACGCTTGATGATGCGCGGGGACGGTCGATCGCTTGGGCGGATGTCGGCTCGGCGTCGGGCTATCTCGTGCCACGGCACTTCCTGCGCAGGCAGGGGATTGATCCCGACACGTATTTCAGCACGCAGAGCTTTGCAGGCGGGCACGAGCAAGGCGTCATTGCGGTGTTGCAGGGAATTGCCGATGTCGGCGTGACGTGGGCATCCGGCATCGGTGACGAGGCCCGCGGGTATTCGCGCGGCATTCTTTACCGGATGGTCGAGGCGGGCATGCTCGACATGGCCAAGCTCCGCGTCATCTGGAAGGCCGGTCCCATTCCCAACGGACCGATTGTCATCCGCACCGCCATTCCCGCCGCATTGCGTGAGCGCATCATCGCGGCGCATATCAAGCTCCATACCGCCAACCGCGAAGTGTTCGAGGTCGTGACCGGCGGCCAGAGTGCAGGATTTGTGCGCGTGCCCGACGGTTTCTACGACGAAATCATCGCCATGCGTGATGCCGAAGTGCGCGCGCGGCGCGGGAACTGACAGATGGACAGTGCGCGCATCCTTGCAGCAGATGCCGCCGGACGCCGGCGGCGCATGTTGCTGTGGATTGCGGGCTTTGGTCTGGTCGCGCTCGGGGTGGGGCTTGCCGCACGCTTTGCCGATACATCGCTTGAGCGGCTGATCGACGGCTTGCCGCGCATCGAGGGGTTCTTCGCGCAGGCATTGCCGCATCTTTCAGGCGACGCATTTTTTGCAGATTCGGCACGGGAAGGATCGCTTGCCTTCTGGTTCTATGATCTGGCGCGATGGCTGGAACTTGTCGGCACCTCGCTCAACATGGCGCTGATGGCGACGTTTCTGGGTGTGCTGGCGGGATGGCCACTTTCTTTTCTGGCGGCGCGCAATCTCTCGCCATCGCCTGTGATCTCGGTGCTGGCGCGACGCCTGCTTGACCTCCTGCGTGCGCTGCCTGACCTCGTGGTCGCGCTTGTGCTGGTGATGGCCATCGGGATCGGGCCGCTGGCAGGCGTGCTGGCGATTGCCATCCATACGTCCGGCGCGCTCGGCAAGCTGATTGCGGAAGCCAACGAGAATGTGCCGGGCGGTGCGCGTGAAGCGATGGCGGCGACGGGCGCCGGATGGCTCGCACAGATGCGCTTTGGTGTCGTGCCGCAGACCCTGCCGAATGTCGTTTCGTATCTGTTGATCCGGCTTGAAATCAATGTGGCGGCAGCGGCAGCCATCGGCTTTGTGGGCGCAGGCGGCATCGGCCAGGAATTCATGGCGGCGCTCAGCTTCGGCCTTCTGCCGGATGCGCTCGCCATCCTTGTCATCATCATCGCTGTCATCATGCTGATCGATGTCACGTCGCAGGCCGTGCGCCGCCGCCTGATGCGGGAGGCTGCATGACACAGGCGCTTCTGCCCGCCATCGAACGGCGCATCTTCCGCAGGCGCATGATCACTGCGGTGATCGCTGCCCTTGTGCTCATATGGTTTGGGGTGACAGCTGCTTCATTCGGATTGACGCCGGCGCGTCTCATGGATGCGGCCTTGCGGCTCTTCCAGTTTGCGGGCGAGGCGCTGCCGCCATCGCCGGGTCCCTTCCAGGAGCCGATCCTGCTTGCGCTGGCCGAGACGATTGCCATGGCGTTTCTGGGCACCCTTGCCGCCGCTATAATCGGTCTGCCGCTGGGCGTGCTCGCTGCGCGAACCGTCCTGACGATAAAGCCCATCCACTTTGCGCTGCGCCGGGTGCTTGATATCTTCCGCACCATTCCGGCCATCATCTGGGCCTTCATCTTCGTGCGTGCGGTCGGCCTTGGGCCGATGGCGGGATGGCTTGCGATTGCCATGTCGGATTTTGCAGCGTTCGCCAAGCTTCATGGCGAGGCCATCGAGAACGTGGACAATAAGGCTGCGGAAGCCATGCGCGCGACCGGCGCGGGGCGCACATTGGTTCTGCGCTTCGGCATCCTGCCGGCATCGCTGCCTGTCTATCTGGCGCAAGTGCTCTATTTCTTTGAATCAAACATCCGTTCTGCCGCGATCCTGGGGATTGTGGGCGCGGGCGGCATCGGCTTTCAGCTCTCCGAACGGGTGCGCGGCTATTTGTGGGATCAAGTATTCTTCATCATCATACTGTTCCTCGTGATCGCTGCTTTGCTTGACATGGCGTCACGCGCTTTGCGCAAGCGCCTGATGAGGGGCACATGAGCGATCCCATCGCGCGGCTTGTCGATCTGGTGCGCGAGAGCACGCGTGCGGTCGTCTTCACCGGCGCTGGCATGAGCACGGAAAGCGGCATTCCCGATTTCCGCAGCCCCGGCGGCCTGTGGACGCGGATGAAGCCGATCCAGTTCCAGGATTTCGTTTCCTCGCCCGACATCAGGCGCGAGGCGTGGCAGCGGCGATTTTCGGGCGATGACCTTCTTTCCACCGCCGAGCCCAATGAGGGTCACCGCAACGTTGCGGCGCTGGTGGCGGCGGGGAAAGTCTCCTGCGTCATTACCCAGAACATTGATGGCCTCCACGAAAAGGGCGGCGTGCCGCGCGAGAAGATCATCGAGATCCACGGCAACGGCACCTATTGCACCTGCCTCTCCTGCGGGCGCCGCTACGAGCTCTCTTTTGTGCGGCAGGTGCTGGCGCAGTCGGGCGATCCGCCGGATTGCGGCCATTGCGGCGGTATCATCAAGGCGGCAACCATTTCCTTTGGTCAGGCTATGCCCGAGCGCGAAATGGAGCTGGCAACAGCGGAAACCCTCGTTTGCGATCTGTTCATCGCCATGGGGTCATCATTGGTGGTCTATCCGGCAGCCGGGTTTCCCCTGATGGCACGCAGGAACGGTGCGAAACTCGTCATCCTCAACCGCGAGGCGACCGAGCTTGATTCGCAGGCCGACCTTGTCATCCATGGGGAAATCGGGCCCAGCCTGAAGGCATTGGGCGATGCGATCAGCCTTGACCGTTAGCCCTCGACGCCGGGGCAGGTGGGGCCTTAAGTTGCAGCCTGAATCGGAAACTTCCCGAACCGCTTTGCCACAGGAATCCCCCGCACATGACCTACCTGCGCGATGTCCGCCTTGATGATGACGAGCCTGAAGAGGAGAAAAAGGCACCGGAGGCTACGGCACCCGCCGCCATTCCCCAGGCGCTGTTCAAGGCCCGCACGGTCCTGATTTTCGGCGACATCAACCAGCGTCTGGCCGAGCGGGTGACCGCGACGCTTCTCGCCATGGCTGCGGAAAATGATGAGCCGATCAAGCTCTACATCAACTCGCCGGGCGGGCATGTGGAATCGGGTGACACGATCCACGACATGCTCGGCTTCATCAAACCCAAGGTGACGATCATCGGCACCGGCTGGGTGGCAAGCGCAGGCGCGCATATCTTCCTTGGCGTGCCGAAGGAACGGCGGCTCTGCCTGCCCAATACGCGCTTCATGCTGCACCAGCCTGCAGGCGGCGTGCGCGGCCAGGCTTCCGACATTTCCATTGAAGCGGAAGAGATCATCAAGATGCGGGCGCGCATCAACCGCGTGATCTCGCGCGAAACCGGTCAGACCATCGAGCGCGTGAACGAGGACACCGAGCGCAATTTCTGGATGTCGGCGGAAGATGCCAAGGCCTATGGCCTTGTCGGCAAGGTCATCACCAGCATCAAGGACGCGGGATAATCCATGGCCGGCGCGGGCGAATGGTGGCGCGGCGCCGTCATCTACCAGATCTACCCGCGCAGCTTCTGTGATTCAGACGGCGATGGTGTCGGCGACATCCCCGGCATCGAGGGCAAGCTCGACTACATCAAGGCGCTGGGCGTGGATGCCGTGTGGCTCTCGCCCGTGCATCCCTCGCCCAACCGCGATTTCGGCTATGACGTGGCGGATTTTTCCGATGTGTCAGCCGAGTTCGGCGGCATGGCTGCCTTTCGCCGCTTCGTGGATGCGGCCCATGCGCGCAACATCCGTGTCATCCTCGACGAGGTTTTGAGCCATACCTCCGACCAGCATGCCTGGTTTGCCGAGAGCCTGAAGGATCACACCAATCCGAAGGCCGACTGGTATGTCTGGGCCGATCCGAAGGAAGACGGCACGCCGCCCAACAACTGGCTCAGCGTCTTTGGCGGCCCGGCATGGTCGTATCATCCGGCACGGCGGCAGTATTATTTCCACAAATTCCTCAAGCAGCAACCCAAGCTGAACCTGCACAACAGCGCGGCGCGCAAGGCGGCGCTCGACGTTTTGCGGTTCTGGCTCGATTTCGGGGTTGACGGCTTCCGGCTCGATGTCGCCAACAGTTTCCTGCACGACGCGAAGTTGCGGGACAATTCCTTCGTGCCGGTAGCTGAGCGCACCGCCCATCACTGGGGCCACGCCTCTCATATCCAGCGCCACGACCGCGACGCGAATGTGCCCGAGAACCGCGAGGTGCTGGATGAAATCCGGGCGCTGGCCGCGAATTACAAAGACCGATTCATCTTCGGCGAGTTTTCCGAGGCACCGGAAATGATCGGGCACTTTGCGGGCGCCGATCACGGCCTGCATTCGGGCTACACATTCACCTTCATCGACGACCGGACATTCGCGCCCAAGCTCTTTGCAGATCATTACGCATTTCTGGACCGGCAAAGCGGGTTGTGGCCCTGCGTGACCTTTTCGAACCATGATGTGCGCCGCACGGTCAGTCGCTGGCGGCAGGCGGGCAATCCGCAGTTTGCAAAACTTGCACTCGCGCTTCTGATGAGCCTGAGGGGCACGGTGCTTCTCTATCAGGGTGAGGAGCTCGGCTTGCCCGATGGCGAGATCGGCCGCGACGAAGTGCGTGATCCTGTCGGCGAACTCTACTTCCCTTACTCAAAGGGCCGCGATCCGTGCCGTACACCGATGCCGTGGCAATCGGGCGTGCCGCAAATGGGGTTCTCGACCGGAAAGCCGTGGCTGCCGGTCTCGCCCAGCCATGCGAGTCTTGCGGCACTGGACCAGTCGCGCGACGAACGCTCGATCCTCTCTTTTGCGCGGCGGTTCATCCGCGAGCGGCGCATGGTCCCGGCATTGGTGACCGGGGGGCAGAAGACGGTTCTTGCCGATGACGCCGTTCTTGCCTTCCGGCGCACGCATGAGAACGGCGATGTCCTCTGCCTCTTCAATCACACGTCCGCGCCACAGCGCCGCAATCTTTCCCTTCCGCCTGATGCAATGCCGTTGGGATTTGGCCCCGGCGGCGGCACGATGGACGCTTCGGGCATTTTGCTTGATCCGTTTGGCGGGCTTATGCTGGCGCTTCCCCGAAATTCAGCCTGACTTGGCGAAAGAGTTCTCCCATGAGCAACCTTGTTACCATTGATCATCCGCAGACCGGCCTCATCCGGCTGACGCTCAACAATCCCAAAAAGCGCAATGCGCTGGATGCGGACATGCGCAATGCGCTGATAGCCGAATTGCGGACGGCGATCCTCGACGACCGGGTGCGCGCGATCATCCTGACGGGCTCGGGTGCCACCTTTTGCGCGGGCGGCGACATCGCCTCGATGGGCACACTCGACGAGCATGGCGGCATGCGGCGGATGACGCAGAACCATGAACTCGTCCGCGTGCTCTATCATTGCCAGAAGCCGATCGTGGCTGCCGTTGAGGGCGCGGCGATGGGCGCGGGCGCGGGCCTTGCCCTTTTGGCAGACATCATCGTTGCAGGCGAGAACGCGCATATCGGCTTTCCCTTTTTCAAGCTGGGCATCGTGCCGGATTACGGCCTTCTCCATACGCTGCCGCTGCGTGTTGGCGTGCCGCAGGCGCGGCTCCTGCTGCTGCGTTCAGACGCGGTCAATGCCAAGCGCGCCAAGGAGCTTGGGCTTGTTGATTTCGTCTATCCGGATTTCCGGGTGCAGGACGAGGCAGCGATGCTTGCGCTTGAGATGGGTGCGCAGCCGCGCTTTGCCTTCGGCATGGCGAAGAACGTGCTGGGCCTTTTTCCGATGGCATTCGATCAGGCACTCGCCGTTGAACGCACCGCCCAGGTCGGCTGCTTCCTCTCCAACGACCACGACGAGGGCGTGGCCGCCTATCGCGAGAAGCGCAAGGCTGATTTCTGACGCGCGGCGAATGCCTTCAGGAGGGCATCGAAGGGCAGCAACACGCAATGATGGCGGTTGCGGTGTTCGGCGACGCCGCTGAACACGTCAAAGGGAATGGCGGCTTTGCCACGACCTTCGGGCTTCCCCTGAAGCATGCGCGCAACATCATCCCGAATGGCTTCAATCCCGCTTTCGTCCTGGCCGGTTGCCTGTTCGGCGAGCAGTTCTGCCGAGGCCTGTACCAGCAGGCAGGCGTGACACTCAAAACCCACATCGCGCACGCGGCCGCCATCGTCGCAAACAAGGTCAAAAATGATCTCGTCGCCGCAAAGCGGATTGGCGGCGCGTCCCTCGGCACACGGGCAGGCGAGGCGCCGACGCACGCCTGATGCGGCAGCCAGCCGCAGCAATTCCCGCTGATAGAGGGGGTCATTCATGAGCATCTCTTCCGATATTGCCTTCGCGCGCGCAAGTGACGGCACTTCCCGTGCGTCACTGCGTCATGGCGCGTATGGACATTGCAGCGCAAAACTGGTGGATCAACCCCATGGTCGCGCCCACTCCGCCAGATATTGACCTGCCTTTGCCCGTGTCCCGTCCGTCTGCGTCTGCGGCAGACCATGCGCGGCGGACGGTCCTGCTGGGCATGGGATGCATGCTGGCGTCGGCTGTCTTGTTCACTGTGGGCAATGCAATCATCCGCTTTCTTGCGCCCACCATACCGCCGGTCGAGACTGTCTTCTTCCGCAGCGCCTTCTCGCTGATCTTGTTGCTGCCTATGGTGATGCGGGCAGGTTTTGGCTCTTTGCGCACGAAGCGTCCGGGCCTCCATTTCTGGCGCGGGGCGCTGCAGGTCACCTCGATGCTTGCCTTCTTCCAGGGGTTGGCCACGACGCCACTGGTTGAGGCGAATGCCATCGAGTTCACCGCGCCGATTTTTGCGACCGTCTTTGCCGTCCTTTTCATGGGCGAGAAAATCCATCTGCGCCGGATCGCTGCCCTCATCATCGGATTTGCCGGGGCGATGATTGCGCTCAGGCCGGGGTTGAAGGAGATTGGTGAGGGACAAATCTACATGCTTGTCGCATCGATCATCTGGGCGGGTGCCCTCTTGATGATCCGCGAACTCGGCAAGACCGAAAGCGCACTGACCCAATCGGTCTATATGGGCCTCCTGATGACGCCGGTGTCGGCGCTGCTTGCCGCCTTTGTGTGGGTGACGCCCAGCTGGTTTGAGGTGATGCTGCTTCTGGCCGTGGGCACGACCGCCACGCTGGGCCAGCTGCTTTATGCGCAGGCCTTCCGCATGGCCGAGATGGGGGCAGTCCTGCCACTCGATTTCTCGAAATTGTTCTGGTCTGCCTTTATCGGCTGGCTTGTTTTTGCCGATATTCCCGACCTCTACACTGTCATTGGCGCCACCGTCATTTTCGGGGCAGGAGCCTATATTACCTTGCGGGAGGCCCGGATTTCACGCCGCCCGCCGCCGACAGAGCCGCTGGAACCCAGCTAATCCCGCCAAAAGTTAACACCTTTGATGATATTCCGTGCCGGGTGAAGGGGCACCTTTCCCTTCGCGTGAATTCTGTTAACCTTGTTCACGGGGAACGGATCGAGGGGCTACGGGGATGGCCAGCGAGGCTTTTCGCGAGCCTGACAGCGGTGACGAAGTCGTCACGGTGTCGGGCTCGCTCAAATGGTTTGATGCAGTCAAGGGCTACGGGTTCATCACGACCGACGATGGTTCAGGCGATATCCTGATCCACCAGAGTACGTTGCGCCAGGACGGTCATCGACAGCTTCAGGAAGGTGCACGGATTGTCTGCGAGGCGGTCAAACGCCCCAAAGGCAGGCAGGCCGTGCGCATCATCAGCATTGAAGACGTGGCTGCACCGCAGGCACGCACGTTCATGTTGGCCCAGACGCCGCGCGTCCAGGCCCCGCCGCCGGAAAATGTGCGCGCTGAAATGGTCGATGCAACCATCAAATGGTTCAACCGTGCCAAAGGGTACGGCTTTGCGACAAGGGGCGCGAACACGCCGGACCTTTTCCTGCACATGGAGACGTTGCGCGCTGCCGGCATCCGTGAAGTGCATGACGGCCAAAAGGTGCGGGTGCGTCTGGCCGACGGTCCCAAGGGATTGATGATCGCCGAGATCGCTTTGGCTGACGGTCAATCATCCGATTTGGGCGATAGCGCGTAGGTTTCAACCGGCCTTGCCGTGCCGATGAGGCCACGCGACAGCAGGAAGTCGGCAAACGCGGCGTAGCGCGCAGAGTCGAGTGCGCGCGGATCGTCGGCAAACAGGGCCCAAGTGTCGGCAAAGGCGCGGTTGTTCAACTCGTCATCAAGTTTTGGCCATGCAGCCAGCACACGCTGCCAGCTTTCCTGCGGCGAAGCCTTCAGTGTCGCCGTTGCCTGCGTCAGCGCCGTCATGAAGTCTGCCACCCAAGGTTCGCCTGCGCGCGCAGATTTGGTGATGAACAGCAATTCGTCATAGGCCGGCACGCCCTCATCTTCGACGAAGAACGCGCGGGCGGGGCGCCCCTGCATCGCCAGGATATTGATCTCGAAATTGCGGTAGGCGCCGATCACCGCATCAACTTGTCCGGAAAGAAGTGCGGGCGCGAGCGAGAAATTCACATTGACCAGTTCGACATCGGCAAGCTGAAGCCCGTGCTTTTCCAGGATGGCACCCAAGAGCGCCTCCTCGAAGCCACCGACCGAATAGCCGATCTTGCTGCCTTTCAGGTCGGCGATTGACACGATGGGACCATCGCCCAGCGCCAGAAGCGTATTGAGCGGCTGGCCGACAAGCGTTCCCACCCGCATCACCGGCAGGCCCTGATCGACCTGCATGTGCAGATTGGGCTGATAGGTGATGGCAATATCCATCACGCCGGCGGCCACCAGCTTGGGCGGATCATTGGGGTCAGCAGGCTCGACAAACGTCACCTCCAGCCCGCGCTCGGCAAAATTGCCGTCCACAATGGCCAGAAGGATCGGCGCGTGGTCGGGATTGAGGAACCAGTCGAGCGCCAAAGTCACTTTTTGGGCCATGGCGTGGGGCGCCAACAGCATGGCAAGAAGCGCCGCAACAAGGCCCGCGCGTTTCATGTGTGTGTTTCCTTCGCAGTCGTCCAGCGCGTCGCGCGGCGCATGACCATGTCAACGGTAAAGTAGAGGGTGACTGCCAGAACGGCGAGCACCGCGAGACACGCGAACATGAGATCGGTCTTCATGCGGGCATTGGCCTGCATCATCGCATAGCCGAGCCCTTCGCTGGCGCCGACCCATTCGCCCAGCACCGCGCCGATGGGGGCGATTGCTGCGGCCACGCGCAAGCCGTCGCCGAACGAGGGCAATGCCGCAGGCAATCTCACATGGATGAGACGGCGAAGACTTGCGCCCTTTACGCCCTGGGCCATCATGCGGGTCAGTTCGTCGAGCGCAGGATCAACGCGACGCAGCCCCTGCAGCAAAGTCGCGGTCACGGGAAAGAAGATGATGAGAGCGGCCATCGCCACCTTCGATGCCATGCCATAACCAAGCCAGAGCACCAGCAATGGCGCTATGGCAAAAACCGGAATGGCCTGGCTTGCGACCAGCAAAGGCAACAACTCGCGCGCGGCGCGGTTTGAACTTGCCATGACAATTGCAGCGCTTGCGCCGCCCAGAATGCCGAGGCCCATGCCCAGCGCAATCTCGGCCAAGGTGATCGCGGCGTGGTTCAGGATCGTCTCCGCCTCGGCCATCAGTTGGGACCAGACCGCAGGCGGCGAGGGCAGGATGAAGGGCGGCACATCGGCCAGCCACACGATTGCCTGCCAGGCCAACAGCACAGTGGCGAGTGTGAGACTGATCCGGAGAAGCTGCGCCTTGGCCACGATGCATCCCTACGCCGGCATGATCCGGTTCAGGTGAACGGGGTCGTTCCGATGCCGGAACCTCTCAGCCGCGCGTCATGCGACTCCCCCTGCGATGGCTCTTTCATAGGGCGAAATCGCCGAGCGGGAAAGCGCCTATTGCGGCGGCGAATCCGGTGCGTTGCCGCGTTCGATCCCGTTCAGGACTTCGGCAGGCGCGAAATCATCGGTCAGTACCTGCGCTGCGCGGTCCCACGCCAATTCCGTGCGCGCTTCAAGAAGGCCGGGCAGATCATAGCGGAAATTGTATTGCCCCTGCCGCGCCTCTGCCGCCATGCGCCAATCGTCTGCGGATTTGGCGGGGCCGTCATAGGCAATGATGACGATGTTGCCGCCCGCCTGCCAGGTTTCGACATTGGCGAAGACGCTTGTCATCGTGGCCATGGTCGCATCGAAAAGGAGCGTTGAAGGGTCAACATTCTGGATCGCGCAGCCACCGGGCGCGAGCTTCGCGCGCACCTGCTCGTAAAACTCGCGCGTGGTCAGGTGGAAGGGCACGAACCAGCCGCGATAGGCATCAAGCAGGATAAGATCATAGGCATGTTCCGAGCGGATCAGGAACACGCGGCCATCCTGCTCGTGCACGATGTGGTTGGCGTCCTCCGGCAGGTCGAAATATTTGCGGGCAAGGGCCGTGACATCGGGATCGATCTCGACCGCATCAATCGGCATCTCCGGCAGATAGGCATGGAGATAGCGGCTGGTCGTGCCGCCGCCCAATCCGATCATTGCCATGCGCTGAAGATTGGCGGCGCAGGCAGCGCCCAGCGTCATCTCGCGGGTATAGCGCACCGGCAGTTCCAGCCGGTCGGTCACATTGGTCACGGATTCCGTGTAACGCGTCTCGTACAGCCCGAACTTCATCGTGACGTAATCGCCATCGCGGAACACGAAGATCGTGTTGTAGGGCGTTTCCACTTCTTCGATCATGCCGTTGGTAAGCTCATTCATGTCAACCGCACGCGCCTTGCCGGTGAAGAACACCGCCGTCACGACGCTCAGATAAATCACCGCAAAAAGCGCAAGCAGAAGCTTGGCCTTGCGTGCGACCGCCTTGTCGGTCGCGACACGCACGGCGGGCAGCGCCATCAGAAGGGCTGCGATGAATGCGCCCAGCGACAGGGCAAAGGTGATGTCGCGCGTGCCCATGATGGGCACCAGAATGAAAACGGTACCAAGCGTTCCGACAATCGAGCCGATGGTGGAAAGACCTGTCACCTGGCCTGCAATGCGCCCGCTCTGCGACGTGCTTTCGATCAGAAGGCGCACGACAAAGGGTGAAACCGCGCTCATCAATGCGACGGGCGGGCAGAACAGCACCAAGGACGCTGCCATCGCGCCATAGCGGATATCGGGGATGAGGTTGATGACAAAAAGCGAGACGCTGTCCACGAAGAGCGGCATCAGCGCCATATAGATCGGTGCAGGCGCCACCAGCGCCGTCAGCACCAGAGGCGAGGGATATTTGTCGGCGAGCCTGCCGCCCACGACATAGCCGACCGCCATCGCGGCCAGGACCACGCCGATCAATCCGCCCCACGTGTAGATCGAGCTTCCGAAAAACGGATTGAGATAGCGGCTGGCCAGCATCTCGAAGGCCATGACCGCAACACCCATCAGGAAGGTGGCGAGATAAAGCGACGAACGTTCGGCGGCGTGCATGGAAGCTCCAGCCATCAGGGACGCAACGGTTGGGCAATTGCCATCAGCACGCCCTCATGCCCGCCCCCTTGCGCGACCGGAACAGGGCGGGAAGTCGTCGCATAAAGGGTTTGGCTTGCCGGGTCCATCACCAGATTGGTTACCAGGGGAAAGCCCGGCGTTTCGTGCATTGCCAGCACGCTGCCATCCGGCCCGAAGATGAACACGCGGCCCGCGCCATATTGGGCAATCGCAACCGCGCCATCGCCGATGAATTCGATGCCGTCTGCGCCGGTCAGCCATGATGCACCCTCGGGCAAGGGCAATTCGGCAAACAATTCCCGGGCATAGAGATCGCCATCGGCGGCAATCGCAAATCGCCAGATTTTTCCGGTGAAATGTTCGCTCACGAGCAGGCTTTTTCCATCCGGCGAAAGGGCAATGCCGTTGGCGTAGTTGAAACCCTCGGCCACCTGCCGTGCGACAGCGCCACGCGATGCGGGATTGATGAGCCACACCGAACCTTGACCAATGAGGGCAGGATCAAACTCGCCCGACGAGGTGACATAGATCGCGCCGGCCTCGTTCCCCGTCATATCGTTCGGACGGTTGACTTCAGCGACAGGTCCAATAGGGGGGAGGAAAAATTCAAGGACGCTTTCGCCAGTCGCGCGCTCTGCCATGAACACAGATACCCGCCGCACTTCGTGGCGCATGTGACAGGCAATGCTGAGCGCGCCATTCCCGTCTTCCGGATTCCAAATCTGCGTGATGGCAGTTGGTCCGCAATCGCCCGTGTCGATCGCCGTGCGCGCGCCGTCATCGCGCCACCAGATGATCTGGTTCAGCTCCATGTCGGCGATCAGGATGCCGCCGCCGGGCGCCAGCAACGGCCCCTCGGGATAGGAGAGGCCGGTCGCCACGATCTCCATCGGCCGCGCCTGCACCGGGGCGGCCAAGGCCATCAGCAGTGCGGCAGCGACAGGGGCACGGAGGCGGGAGCGGGTCATGGTTGGCCCGATCATGCCGCAGAATGGGACGGGACCAAGGCGGGAAATCCCCCTTTTCAGGCGGCCCCCTTGTTCTTGAAGGATGAGAACAAAACCTGTATCCCAGCCCAGCCGAAGTTGGTGGCCAATATTGCAGGATGGAAGCGCGGGGCGTAGCGCAGCCTGGTAGCGCATCTGGTTTGGGACCAGAGGGTCGCGTGTTCGAATCACGCCGCCCCGACCATTCCTGCAAGCTTTGGACGCCCATCCGGCGTAATGACAGACTGAATGAGGTGCCCATGCTTGCCCGTATCTTCCGCCCGGCCCGCAATGCCATGCAATCCGGCACCGCGCGCACGCGCGACTGGGTGCTTGAGTTCGAACCGGGCGAGGCCAAGCGCACCGACCCCTTGATGGGCTGGACCGGCTCGGGCGACATGCGCCGCCAGCTGAGACTGTCGTTCGACACGAAGGACGAGGCGGTTGCCTATGCCGAACGGCACGGCATCGCCTTCCAGGTGTATGAGCCGCATGAGCGCAAGCCCATTCCCAAATCCTACAGCGACAACTTCAAGTTCACCCGCAAGGGATTGTGGACACACTGAATTGGCCGCGCGCGATTTCGGCCCCGTAGCTCAACCGGATAGAGCACGAGCCTTCTAAGCTCGGGGTTGGAGGTTCGAGTCCTCCCGGGGTCGCCAGTGTGCCGCCAGTAGTCCGGATCGGTGCCAGCAAGGCCCCATTGGGGCCCCCTGTTTGGCCCCTGATCAGCACCGGGCTGCCCCCTTATTGCCATGATCTGGCGGCTCTATTGTTCCCTTCGAGAGTCTTCAAACTGGCCTTCGGGGGCCTTTCAGGCATTCGCCTGGGGGAGGGGGCAACGGGGTTGAGAGCATTATGAAACCGGCTTCACGCATCATTCTGGGTACCGGCTTTGGCATTGCCGCCATCGGTGCCATCGGCTTTGCCGTCGTCTATTTCACGCCTCTGCCGGATTCCGGCGACAGCGAGATCAGCACGGCCAGCGCGCCCGCGCCCATCGTGGACGCTACCAACCGCACCGCGCCTTTGCCCGCCCCCTTGATGGCACCGGCCCCGCGCCCCACCGAAATTGCTGCGGCCGAACCTGACCCGTCAGATGCAGGCGCGAGTGTCGCCCTGTCGGCCGGCGGGTCATTGTCCACCGGCGCGCCACCTCCCACCCCCAGCGAAGAAGCAGCGCCCGACGTAACCGTGCTGGTGGCACCGGTGCTTGATCCGGGCGAGCGGCTCTATCGCGACGGCCTTGCCGAAGAGGCCATCGCGACGTGGAAAGAAATGGCCTTGGCCGGGGACGCGGTTGCGGCCTATCGCGTGGGAGTCGAGTACGCCGACGGCAAGCCCAACTCCGTCCAGCGCGATTGGGCAGAAGCCCGCAAGTGGATGACGATGGCCGCAGAGGGCGGCGAGCCGCGCGCGATCTTTGATCTCGGCTCGTATTACGAATACGGCATGGGCGTGCCTGCCGATCTTTCGCGCGCCTTCACCTATTATCTCGAAGCGGCCAGACGCGGGCATCCGCAGGGCCAGTACAATGCGGGCAACATGCTCGAGACCGGTGACGGCACCGCTGTCGACATGATCGAAGGGCTCAAATGGTATCTTCTGGCCGCCGAGCAGGGGATGGTCAGCGTGCAACTTGATGAAACCGGAAGGCTTGACCGCGAGGCCCCGGATGCGCTGACCTCGCTCATGCAGCGCATGTCTCCCGAAGATGTGGGGGAAGCCAAGCGCCGCGCGGCAGAATTCGTGCCGCTGGAAAATGAGCCGCTGAAAGACTGAAAACGCATGGCCGCACAACGCTGGCAGAACTGGTCGGGGCGCATCGTCTGCGCACCGCGCCAGATGGTGACCATTGCGTCGGAAGACGACGCCGTGCGGCTGATGACGTCCAACCCCGCATTGCCCATCCGGATGGCCGGCAGCGGACATTCCTTCACGCCGCTGGCCGATTGCGAGGGCACGCTGGCGCGTCTGTCGCCGGACGCGAAGCTCTTCCATGTGGACAAGGAGAAGGGCCTCGCCACGATCTGGGCGGGCACACCTGTTTGGGCGCTTGGGCCGCTTCTGCATCCACACGGACTTGCGCTGGCCAATCAGGGCGATATTGACCGCCAGACGATTGCAGGCGCTACCGCCACCGGCACGCATGGCACGGGCGTGGCCCTTGGTTCGCTCTCGACCATGGTCCGCGCCGTCACGCTGGTGACGCCGTCGGGCGAGGTGAAGAACTGCAATGCTGAGAGTGATCCCGACCTCTTTGAGGCCGCGCGGCTTTCATTGGGCAGTGTCGGCATCATCACCAGGCTGACGCTTGCCTGCATGCCGTCCTATCGCCTCACCGAAAATGGCTGGCTTGAAGATGCCGACAAGGCGCTGGCGGGTATCGACGCGGCTGCGGCCAAACACCGGCACTATGAGTTCTTCTGGTTTCCTTATGCGAACAAGGTTGTGGCAAAGTCGCTGGACTTGGCACCTGCCGACAATTCACCGGCCAAGACATCCGAGCAAATGCGCGCGCGCGGTCTTGTCTCCAATTTCGACGAGAAGATTTTCAAGGTGGGTTGCCGCCTGTCGAAATGGGTGCCGCCTCTGGGTCCGTCGCTGCATGGCGTCTTCACCTCGGGCTTCAAGGGTTCAACGCGGACGAAGTGGAGTTTTGAGGTCTTTGCCTCGCCCCGCACCGTGCGGTTCAACGAGATGGAATATGCCGTGCCCGCCGCGCGCGGTGCCGCGTGCCTCGAGGCGCTGGTGCGCACGATCCGCGATCGGCGCATCCGCACGGCATTCCCCATCGAGATGCGCCTGGTGGCGGCCGATGATCTCTGGATCAGCCCGTTTGCGGGACGCGCCTCCATGACTTTGTCAGTCCACCAATGGGCAGGCGATGACGAGCGTCGGCTGTTCAAGGCTTGCGAAGAAATTTTCCTTGCGCATGAGGGCCGTCCGCATTGGGGCAAGATGCACAGCCTGAAAGCGGCTGATTTTGCCCGGCTTTATCCGGCGTGGAGCCGATTCTCGGCCGTTCGCGGTACCGTGGACCCGGAAGGGCGGCTCCTTAACCATCATCTTGCTGCCATATTCGGTGCATCACCTGTGCGGCGGAGGGACTGACATGCGCTTTTCATCATTGCTGAAAAGTCTTGTGACCAGTAGCGCTGCCGTCGGCGGTGTCGTCGGCCCCATGGGCATTGATACGGCCTTTGCCGAGGGCCTCTTCGGCGGCCTGTTCATCGGTGCCATCATCGGCGCGGCGATGGCATTGTCGTTCTGGTCGATCCCGTTTGGCGAAATGGGCCGGACGGATACGATCAAGCTTTGATGCTTGATCTCACACCCGCGCTTCGTTGAAGCGGCGGAATGCGCGATCCAGATCGGCGATCAAATCGGCAGGTGCTTCAAACCCTGCGCTGATGCGCAGCAGATGCCCGTCGCCATGGCCAGCGGCGCGATGCGCATCGGCCGGCACGATCAGGCTTTCATAGCCGCCCCACGACCAGCCGATACCGAAAAGGTCAAAGCCCTTGAAAAAGGCGTGAAGCGCCTTTTGCGGGGAGGGGACCAGTTCAAACCCGAAAAGGCCCGATGCGCCCGAAAAGTCGCGTTGCCACAGGCGATGGCCAGGATCCTTTGCATGCGCCGGGAAAAGGATGCGCGCGACCTCGGGCCGCTTCTCAAGCCAGGCAATCAGCGTTTCAGCCGTCTCGCGGTGGCGCGCCAGGCGGGGCGCAAGCGAACGCAGGCCCCGATGGCCCAGATAGGCGTCATCGCCGCTGACAGACAGGCCAAGTCGGCCATGCGTGTCGAGAACCCGATCCCATGTGGCCGCGTTCGTGGTGATGGTGCCGAGAAGCGCATCGGAATGGCCGGTGATGTATTTTGTCGCGGCATGGACCGATACATCCACGCCATGCGCCAGCGGCTTGAAGTAAAGAGGCGTCGCCCATGTGTTGTCGAGGGCGGTTGCGATTCCATGCTTGCGCGCCACTGCAACGATTGCAGGCACGTCCTGCACCTCGAAGGTGAGGGAGCCGGGGCTTTCGAGAAAGATGAGTTTGGTGTTCGGCCGGATCAGGCTTTCGATGCCTGCCCCGATGCACGGATCATAAATCGTGTAGTCGACGCCAAAGCGCTTGAGCATGCCATGGCAAAAGGCGCGGGTCGGGCCATAGCAGCTTTCTGTCAGGAGCAAGTGGTCGCCAGCCGACACCAGCGACAGAACCGCCGTCGTCACCGCCGAAAGTCCGGAGGGGGCCAGAACCGTTCCGGCACCGCCTTCAAGCTCTGTCATCGCGTCACAGAAAGCGGCGGTTGTGGGCGTGCCCCGCCTGCCATAGGTGTAGGTCTGGCCCTTGCCCTGCAATGTGGCGATGTCCGGGTGCAGGATGGTCGATGCCCGGAACACGGGCGGGTTGACGGCGCCAAAGTGATGGTCAGGATGCCGCCCAGCGGTCACAAGCACGGTTTCGTCGGCCACCGGATTCTTCGTTTTGTCGCTCATTGACCCCTTGGGGACCCTCTCGGGCGTTCATCCGGCATGCGGAACGGCTGATTTCCGTGCGAGTTTATGAGGTTTGGGGCCCCGTGTTAAGGTCGCACAGGCCTTTGCCACCGGTTTGATGAGGATTGCCATGCGAATTGCCGTTTCTGCAGCTCTTGCCTTTGCCGCGCTTTCAACGCCTGCCTTTGCCGACAGCGGCAGCCCGACGCTTGATGCGATCAAGGCGCGTGGGCATTTGATGTGCGGCGTGTCGGACGGGCTTGCGGGTTTTTCCAATCCGGATTCGCAGGGCAACTGGTCGGGCCTTGATGTCGATTTCTGCCGGGCGATCGCTGCGGCGATCTTTGACGATCCCAATGCCGTGCGCTTTACGCCTTCAACCGCAAAGGAGCGCTTCACCGCCCTGCAATCGGGCGAGTTCGACCTTCTTTCGCGCAACACGACATGGACCATGCAGCGCGACATCGCGCTGGGCTTCACCTTTGCCGGGATCATCTATTATGACGGGCAGGGCTTCATCGTGCGTGGTGCGGAAGGTGTGACTTCCGCGCTGCAATTGCAGGGTGCGACCGTCTGCACGCAATCAGGCACGACGACAGAACTCAACATCGCCGACTATTTCACCGCCAACAATCTCGCTTACGAGCTTCTGACGTTCGACAAGGAAGCCGAGGCGCTGCAGGCCTATGACGAGGGACGCTGCGACGCCTATACGACCGACCAGTCCGGCCTTTATGCCGCCCGGCTTGAGCTGCGCAATGCGGGCGACCACATCATCCTGCCGGAAATCATCTCGAAGGAGCCCCTGGGTCCGCTGGTTCGCCAGGGCGATGACCGTTGGGCCGATATCGTGCGCTGGACCCTTTTTGCGCAGATCAATGCGGAAGAGCTTGGCGTCACCTCTGGCAATGTCGGCGAGATGACCGGTTCGGCCAATCCTGAAATCCGGCGGCTTCTGGGCGTCGAGGGCGAATTCGGTGCGTCCATGGGGCTCACGAATGACTGGGCCGTGCGCATCATCCGCCACCTTGGCAATTACGGCGAGATGTTCGAGCGCAATGTCGGCGAAGGCTCCACCCTCAAGATCGCGCGCGGCATCAATGCGCTGTGGAACCGCGGCGGCCTGCAATATGCGCCACCAGTCCGCTGAGGGGCGCGCGGGCGCGGGTTGACGGCCGTGGGGCGACGACTCGGGAAAGGACGCGACCCCGTGTGGGCGGATGCGCGCATCCGCGGATTTCTCCTGCAGGCTATTGTCCTGGCAGCGGTGGTCGCGCTGCTTGCCATGTTCGCGCTCAATGCCGCCGAGAACCTCCGCGCACTCAACCGCGCCACCGGATTTGGATTCCTCGACCAGGTGGCGGGTTTCGACATCGCCTTTCACCTGATCGACTATCAGCGTTCCTCGACCTTCTTCGACGCGCTGGTTGTCGGTCTCCTCAATACGCTTCTGGTGGCGGTCATCGGGATTGTGCTGGCAACACTGCTCGGCTTTCTTCTGGGCATCGGGCAATTGTCGTCAAACTGGCTGGTGGCAAGACTTTCGACCGCCTATATCGAATTCGTGCGGAACGTGCCGCTGCTTCTGCAGATCTTCTTCTGGTATTTCGCGATGCTGTCGCCGCTGCCCCGGCCACAGAACGCCATCGACATCGGCGGCGTCGCCTTTCTTTCCAACCGCGGTCTATTCCTGCCGCGTGTGGAGGGCACGGATGGTTCGACCATTTTTTTCCTGATCGTGCTGGCGGTACTGATCGCGTTCTTCGTTTTGCGCCGCCTGTCGCACCGGCAGCGGGAGCGCACCGGCGTGCCCTTGCCGATGCTGCCCATCGGTATCTTGCTGCTTCTGGCCGTTCCGGTCGGCGCGTTCTTCCTTTCGGGCATGCCGTTTGCGACTGACCTGCCGGTGCTGACGGGCCGGAATTTTACCGGCGGGTTGGCCATCATTCCCGAATTCATCGCGCTGGTGCTTGCGCTTTCGCTCTATACGGCGAGCTATATCGGCGAGATCGTTCGCTCCGGCATCGAGGGCGTGCCCAAAGGCCAGGGAGAAGCATCTGCCGCCCTGGGTCTTTCGCGCGCGCAACGCCTGCGGCTTGTCATCATTCCGCAAGCCATGCGGATCATCATTCCGCCCTTGACCAGCCAATATCTCAACCTGACCAAGAATTCGTCGCTGGCGGCGGCAATTGCCTTTCCTGATCTCGTCCACGTCTTTGCCGGAACAGCTCTCAACCAGACAGGGCAGGCCATCGAAATTCTGGCGATCACCATGCTGATCTATCTTGCCATCAGCCTCATCACCTCGCTGGCGATGAACCTTTACAATTCCCGCATCCAGTTGCAGGAGCGGTGATGGCGCGCGCGACCAGCAATAACGCAAGACCACCACGCGGTGCCGGGCCGCTGGCATGGGCGCGCGACAATCTTTTCTCGTCGCCGATGAACACGGGCCTGACACTGGCGGCGGTGGCACTTTTGTGGGTGACCATTCCGCCCTTCATCAATTGGGCCTTCATCGACGCGGTGTGGCGTGGCGACACGCGCGAGGTCTGCATGGCGCCAGAAGCCGGCGCCTGCTGGGCCTATATCGGCGCGCGGTTCGACCAGATCATCTATGGATTCTATGAGAAGGCGGAGCGTTGGCGGGCGGACGCCGTGTTCATCATCGGCGCCATCGGCATTTTCTGGCTGGCGACGCCACGCCTGCCGCAGAAGCGTGCGGTCGGCGCCTTCATGCTGATTGCCTATCCGCTTCTCGCCTATGTGCTCCTGTCGGGCGGCCTGTTCGGGCTTGATGTTGTGCCGTCCGCAAAGTGGGGCGGGCTCCTTCTCACCCTGATCGTGGCTGTGACCGGCATCGTTGTCTCGCTGCCGCTCGGCATCCTCTTGGCGCTGGGGCGGCGTTCAAAATTGCCGGTGGTGCGGATCCTGTCGATTGCCTTTATCGAGTTCGTGCGCGGCGTGCCCCTTATCACCATCCTTTTCATGGCGTCGAACCTTCTGCCGCTGTTCCTGCCGGATGGCGTCGTCTTCGATAAATTGCTGCGGGCGCTGGTGGCTGTCGCGCTCTTCTCATCCGCCTATATGGCCGAGGTGGTGCGCGGCGGATTGCAGGCCGTGCCGCATGGCCAGTATGAGGCGGCCCAGGCGCTGGGGCTTGGCTATTGGCGCATGATGGGCCTTGTCGTGCTGCCGCAGGCGCTGAAGACGGTGATGCCCTCCATCGTCAACACCTTCATCGGGCTTTTCAAGGACACGTCGCTTGTCTCGATCATCGGCTTCTCTGACCTCCTTGGCATCATCCAGAAGGGCAATGCCGATCCCGAATGGTCCACGCCGGTGACGGCGGCAACCGGCTATCTTTTCGCGGCGGCCGTGTTCTGGGCCTTCTGTTTTTCGATGTCGCGCTATTCGGCGTGGCTGGAGCGCACTGTTGCAGGCGGCAAGACCGGAGCGGGCAGGACATGACAGCACCCAAATCACCCGCCAGCACGCCGCTGATTGAGCTTGAGCGCGTGAGCAAATGGTTCGGCTCATTCCGCGCGCTCAATGCGGTGAGCCTGACCGTGCAGGCGGGCGAGCGCATTGTCATCTGCGGGCCGTCGGGCTCGGGCAAGTCGACATTGATCCGCTGCATCAACCGGCTGGAGGAGCATCAGTCCGGCACGATCCGCGTGGGCGGTGTTGAACTCACGCACAATCTCAAGCGCATCGACGAAGTGCGCCGCGATGTGGGCATGGTGTTCCAGCAGTTCAATCTTTTCCCGCATCTGACGGTGCTTGAGAATTGCACGCTGGCACCGATCTGGGTCCGCAAGACGCCCAAGGCCGCCGCCGAGAAAGCAGCAATGGAGTATCTCGACCGCGTGCATATTGCCGATCAGGCCAAAAAATATCCCGGCCAGCTTTCGGGCGGCCAGCAGCAGCGCGCGGCCATTGCGCGCTCGCTCTGCATGAACCCGAAGATCATGCTTTTCGACGAACCGACATCGGCGCTTGATCCGGAAATGATCTCGGAGGTGCTGGACGTGATGGTCGACCTTGCCGAGGGCGGCATGACGATGCTTTGCGTCACGCACGAGATGGCCTTTGCGCGCAAGGTCGCCGACTGCATCATTTTCATGGCCGATGGCGAGATCGTGGAGCGCGCGCCGCCCGTGGAATTCTTCGAACATCCGCGCGAGGAGCGGACGAAGAAGTTTTTGTCACAGATATTGGAGCACTAAACCTGCCCCATAAACGCGATCTTTTCTGCCTCTGACAGCGGAAAGATGATCGCCTGTTCCTGCGCAAAAGGGGCAAAGCCCAGCTTCTGGTAAAGCGGCAGCGCGCGGGGGTGATCAAGCGTGTTTGTCTGAACCGTGAGGCGCGTGATCGGCTTTGCCCAGGCGATCTCGATTGCCCGCGCGAGCAGGGCCTTGCCAAGGCCGCGCCCGCCGAATTCGGCAAGCAGGCCAAAATAGGAAAGTTCAGCTGCACCCTCGGTACGGAAGTCGAGCTCGGCATAGCCTGCGGGCGCGCCGGCCACCATCAAGACCCAAATCTCAACCTTCGGGTCGTGGATGATCGCGGCCAGCGCCTCATCCGCCATGCGCAAGCGGTCGTTCCAGTGATGGGGCTGTCCCACGCGGCGGTAGAGATAGCGATACCAGTGGAGCGGCGGGTTTTCGGCGCGCAGGATGGCCAGCGTGCCGCCTGCAACGCGCAGGGCAGGCATCGGCACCATCAGGTTCGGCTTTGCGTGCATCTCCAGCCAGGTGATCGTGACCGGAATGCCGTCTGTGCGTGCGCTCATGTCTCAACCGGCAAAGCGGGGTCAGCGCCCCATTCGGCCCAGGAGCCGTCATAGACTGCAGCATCACGCAGGCCAGCCGCGCTGAGCGCCAGCGCCAGCACGGATGCACTGATGCCGGAACCGCAGGTGGTGACGACCGGCTTGTCCGCATCGACTCCGGCGCGCGCGAAGGCTGCCTTGATCTCGGCAGGCGGGCGCATACTGCCGCCTGGCGTCAAGACGTCCCCAAAGGGCAGCGAGTGCGAACCGGGAATGTGGCCACCGCGCAGGCCCGCGCGCGGCTCGGGTTCCGTGCCGCGGAAGCGCCCGAGGCTGCGCGCATCGACAATTTGCTCGGCATGAGTTGCGACATTCGCGAGCATCTGGTCGCGTTTGCGCAACAAGGACCAGTCGGGGCGCGGCGTGAAGTGGCGCTCGGAAAAATGCGGCACCTCGTCGGTCACGGCATGCCCCGCTGCAATCCATGCGGGCAGACCGCCATCCAGCACCACCACATCCCGATGGCCCATCACGCGGAACATCCACCAGGCGCGGGCGGCGCCAAAAATGCCGCTCGTGTCATAGATGACGATACGATGGCCGTCGCCGATGCCCATTTTCTTCATGCGGCTGGCGAACATCACGGGGCTCGGCAGCATGTGGGGCAAAGGCGAGGTCGTATCCGACATCGCATCAATGTCGAAGAACTGCGCACCTGCGATGTGGGCGGCTGCGTACTCGGCCGCGCAATTGCGGTTGGCGGCGGGCATGTACCATGACGCGTCGAGGATGCGGATATCAGGCGCACTCAAGCGCTGCGCCAGCCAGTCCGCTGAGACGAGGGGATGGTCGCTCATGTCTTTTGTCCGTCCAGCCAATGCGGCACCGGCAGGTTCTTTGAGCGCAGGAACGCGGGGTTGAAGAGCTTGCTCTGATAGCGCGTGCCGTAATCGCAAAGCACTGTCACGATCACATGGCCCGGTCCCATCTGGCGCGCCATGGCCATTGCGGCCGCGACGTTGATGCCGCTTGAGCCGCCAAGGCAGAGCCCTTCGTGTTCCAGAAGGTCAAAGACGATGGAAACAGCCTCGTCATCCTTGATCTGAAAGGCGTCATCAATCGGCGCATCCTTGATGTTGGCCGTGACGCGACCCTGACCGATGCCTTCGGTGATCGAGCTGCCTTCGGATTTCAGTTCGCCGGTCTTGATCCAGCTATACATCGCCGCGCCCATCGGGTCGGCGACCGCGATGCGGATTTTCGGGTTCCTTGCCTTCAGCGCCATGCCGACGCCCGCCAGCGTTCCACCCGATCCGATGGCGCAGGTGAAGCCTTCGACCTTGCCGTCCGTCTGCTGCCAGATTTCCGGGCCGGTGGTTTCTATATGGGCCTGCCGGTTCGCCACATTGTCGAACTGGTTGGCCCAGATCGCGCCGTTCTTTTCCGACGCGTTCAACTCCTCCGCCAGCCGCCCCGACCATTTCACGTAGTTGTTCGGATCCTTGTAGGGCACCGCCGGCACCTCGATCAGGCGCGCGCCCATCAGGCGCAGCGTGTCCTTCTTTTCGGCGCTCTGGGTCTCGGGGATGACGATCACGGTCTTGTAACCAAGCGCGTTGGCAACCATCGCCAGGCCGATGCCGGTGTTGCCTGCCGTGCCCTCCACAATCGTGCCGCCGGGGCGCAAGGCTCCGCTGCGTTCCGCATCGCGGATGATGTAAAGCGCCGCCCGGTCCTTGACCGACTGGCCGGGGTTCATGAACTCGCACTTGCCAAGGATGGTGCAGCCGGTTTCGGCGGAGGCACGGCGCAGTTTCAACAAAGGCGTATTGCCGATCAGGGAGAGAATATCAGGCGCCACGTCATGCCCTCTGCAAGAAAACGGCCGGACCGTTTGGCCCCCATGTCAACGGGAAATACCCGGAAATCCGCGTATTTTTCCGTCGGTTGCGGGTGATCCAGCCTCTGTGGGGGAACGTATAGGCTCAAAACAATTGAAGCCAGCCCGATCCATGCCCCATCACCCGCCTGAAGAATATCTGATCGACCTTGCTTCCGGCGCCGCGGGGGAGGGTGTTGCCCTGCTGCTCCGCACGCATCTTGCCATGTGCCCGCCTTGTGGGGTCGTGGCAGCCGATCTGGACCGGATTGGTGGTATCTTGCTGGAGGACGGGGCCGGTCGCTCATTGCAGACCCTTGCGCACCCGGCGCTTCCGGCTCTCGCGACCGCGCCCGGCCGCGCGCATGGCGCCCGCATCGCCCTCCCGCAACATGGCTCGAGGGGGATCCCGGAACCGCTGCGGGCCTTTGTCGGCGCGTCTTTCGATGCCCTCAACTGGCGCATGGTCTGGCCGGGCGTTCATGAATTGAACGTGCCCGGCCTTGATCCGCGCGAGGGTCTGAAGCTCTTGCGCATCCGCGAGGGCATGGCGTTGCCGAAGCACACACATGAGGGCGACGAACTGACGCTTGTGCTGACGGGCGGTTATACGGACGCGACCGGGCACTATGTTGCCGGTGACGTCGCGCTGGCCGATGACGAGATCAGTCACCAGCCCAAGGCTGACCCGGGCACCGCCTGCATCTGTCTGACGGCGGTTGAGCGTCCGCTGCGGTTCACCGGCTTCTTTGCCCGGATCATCTCCCGTCTTCTCATCAAAGACCGCTGAAAGGTTCGTCATGCGCCTCTCTGTTGCTGCCCTTGCCGGGTTGGTGCTCTTTGCAGCGCCCGCACATGCCAGCTTCATTCCGCCCTCGGGCGAGATCGTCTTCAAGGCGATCCGCGACGGCGACGAAATCGGCTTTCACAAGGTGAGCTTCACAAGCGACGGCAGCCGCCTTGTCGCGCGCACGCAGATCGAACTGTCGGTCCATATCGCCTTCATCCGCGTCTTCCACTACACGCATGACAGTACAGAAGTCTGGGACAATGGCACGCTGACGACGTTGGAGAGCCGCACCTTCGACGACGGCTCGGACGAGAACCTCTCCGTCACATCGAGGGGCGGGCAGCTGGACATTGCCGGGCCAGCCTATGCGGGTGCGGGGGCGGCATCGCTCAAGCCGACATCCTACTGGTTCGAGGATTTCGTGAAGCAGACGGAAGTTCTCAACTCCCAGACCGGCAAGATCATGCCGGTAACCATCCGCAGCGAAGGCAACGAGACGCTTTTGCTCGACGGCCAATCGGTCGAGACACGGCGATATTTCGTGGAGGAGCTGAAACTCCATTTGTGGTATGACGCGCGTGGCCAGTGGGTGCGCTCCAGCTTTGATGCGCGCGGCACAGCCATCGAGTATGTCATCGGCGATTATCAATAGGCGGCGTGCAGTCATGGGTTCCGGCGGCAAGAACGGCAAACGCGTGCGCCGCATCGTATGGATCACAGGGGCAAGCACCGGCATCGGCGCCGCCCTTGCCCGCGAGATGGCACGACAGGGCTTTCATGTTGCCGCATCGGCCCGCAAGATCGCTGAACTGAATGCGCTTCAGGCGGAATCGGCGGGGTTGAAGGGCGCCATCACGCCTTATCCCTGCGATGTGGAAGACCAACTCGCCATGGCGCTTACGGCGGCCAATATCGCGCGCGAGATGGGGCCGATCGACATCGCGATTTTCAATGCGGGCGTCTATCTGCCGCTTGACGGGCGAAAAATCGACAGCGCGCTTTTCCGCAAGTCGTTCGACGTGAATGTCATGGGCGTGGTCCATGGCCTTGAGGCCATTGTGCCGGACATGGTGGCACGGCGTTGCGGACGCATCGTGATCGTGTCGTCGGTGACGGGCTATGGCGGGCTGCCGACATCATCGGCCTATGGCGCGACCAAGGCTGCGCTCATCAACATGGCCGAAGCGCTGAAGTTCGACCTCGACAAGGCCAATGTTGCCATCCAGATCGTCAACCCGGGCTTTGTGAAGACTCCGGCAACCGACACCAACGATTTCAGCATGCCGTTCATCGTGTCAGCCGAGAAGGCAGCGCGACGCATCCTGCGCGGGATCAGGCGCGGCTCTTTCGAGATCACGTTCCCACGCCGCTTCACCTATATGCTGAAGTTCATGCAGCTTCTGCCCTACCGCGCCTATTTCGCGCTGACCCGGAAGATGACGGGCGCAGGCAAGGAACCTTAGGAACGCGCCGGGGCGGGATCTGCTCCGGTGATCGTACCGCGCAGCCGTTGCTGCTCGTCGGCACCCAGGCCAAAGGTCCACATCAGGCGGATGGCGCCGGTTTTCAGGATCACCGGCACAACCGAATAGAGCGCGGTCAACGCAATCACGACGACATCCGATTGTCGGGGAAGCGTTGCATCAAAGCCGAGCGTCCCCAGAAGAATGAGGGCAGGGCCTGCCGAAAGCGCACTGGCAAATTTGCTCGCGATACCCCAAAGGGCGAAATAGAGCCCCGCGCGCTCGCCACCGCCTGCTGCCGTGTCCGCGTCAACGACATCCGCCTGAATGGACGCGGGCAGCGCAAGATCAGCACCCAGCGCAAGGCCGCTGAGTGTGCAGATCACCGCAAAAATCATCGGATCGCCCAGCCACACTGCAACCGGCGTAAAGACAAAGACGCCGCAAGAGAACATCATCGCGCGGCACCAGGCATGGTGCTTTTCCCAACGTCGTGACAATTTCATCCAGACCGGGACCGAGAGAAGGCCCGCAAGAAAATAGGCAAGCAGCAATGGGCCGGCGAGACCTGGTGCCTGGAGCGCATGGCTCACAAAGAGGATGAAGAGTGACGTCGGCAAGCCATTGGCCAGCCCATTCACCAGATAGGCAAGGATGAGGCGCCGGAAGTGGCGGTTCTGGGCGATGAGCCGCCAGCCGCCACCAACGCCGGCCTCAAGACCGTGGCGGTCACGTTTCAGCGGCAAGCGATCCGGCACGAATTTCAGGCAAAGCCAGACGCTGATCGGCAAGCCGATCCCGGTCGCCCATGCAATGGAGGAGACTCCTGCCTCGGCGCCACCAAAGATCGCCTTGGATGCTTCGGGGAGGAGGATCGCGATAAGCGTGCCGGCCAGAATGGTGGCCTCGCGCGCGCCGACAATGCGCGTGCGCTCGTGGTACTGGCCCGAAAGCTCCGCACCCCAGGCGGCATAGGGCACGATCATCATCGTCCAACCCAAAGTGAGCACGCAGGACCAGATGACAAAATGCGTCACATCCGCGTCGCCGGGCGGCGCAAACAGCATGACCACGCCCGCGAACACCAACGGCGTTCCGGCAAAGATCCACGGCTTGCGACGGCCAAAGCGCATGCGGGTAATGTCGCTGAGAAAGCCGCCGACAGGATCGGTGATGCCATCAAAGAGACGCAGCGCGATCAGCGCAAAGCCCATGGCAGCCGCAGAGACGCCGAATGTCTCGATATAGTAGGCGGGCAGGATCACATAAAACGGAATGGTCAGCGCCGACAACGGCAGCGCCGGCAGCGCATAAGCCCAGATGACCTTGCGCGGCAGGGCGCTGCCGTCAGCCACGGTGCAAGACCACCTGCTCCACATCAATGGATTGCGAACGGAAGCCAGCTTCGCAGTAAGCGAGATAGCAAGTCCAGAGACGTCTGAAACGCTCGTCAAAGCGCCGTTGCGCCATTTGAGGCCAGGCGCGGTTGAAGGCAACGTGCCACTCGGCAAGCGTGCGCGCATAGTCGAGGCCAAAGGTCTGGCGCGCACCCACCGCAAATCCCGCCCGCTCGGCCTGATTTGCCAGAACCGCTGGCGAGGGCAGCATGCCGCCGGGGAATACATGCCGCTGGATGAAATCGGCACGGCGGCGATAGGACTCATACCATCTGTCAGCGATGGTGATGACCTGCAGCCCCGCCGCACCGCCTGGTTTGACGATGTTGCGGAGCTTGCCGAAATAATCCGGCCAGTATTTCTCGCCCACAGCTTCGAACATCTCGATGGAGATCGCGCGGTCGAAGCTTCCTTCAAGGTCGCGATAGTCGCGGAACTCCAGCGTGACGCGTTCGTTCAGACCCGCCTCGAAAATGCGCTTCTGCCCGTGGGCCAATTGCTCGCGGCTGATGGTGATGCCGGTGACATGGCAGCCGATCTCGCGCGCGGCGTATTCGGCAAAGCCGCCCCATCCGCAACCGATCTCGACCACGCGATGGTCCGGCGCGATCCCGGTCAAGCGGGCGAGGTTGGCGTATTTGGCGTGCTGCGCCTGTTCGAGTGTCATGTCCGGCGAAGAGAACAGCCCCGCCGAATAGGTCATCGAAGGGTCAAGCCATTGCCGGTAGAAATCATTGCCAAGGTCATAATGCGCATGGATGTTGCGCCTGGAACCCTTGCGGGTGTTGGGGCGCAGCATGTGCTTTGCCCGTGCCAGCGCGTTCACGATCCAGGTGCCGCGCGACACGCCATCGACTGCCTCTGCATTGATGGCGGCGAGATAAAACACGGCCATGATATCCGGGCTGTCCCACAAGCCATCGAGATAGGCTTCGGCAAATCCAAGGCTGCCGCCGCGGATGACACGGCCGAACATGCGGTGGTCGCGCACAAGGATTGTGCCCTCGACGCCGTTGCGTGCGCCCGCAAAGCGGAAAACGCGTCCGTCAGGCATCACGATTGAGAGCGTGCCCAGCGCCATTCGCGACAGCGCCCGCAAGGCAAGTCTCGCCGAAAGCGGCAGGCCGCGCAGCGCAGCGCGGGGAAGGGTGAACTCGTCGTTTATCGTGCTGTCTGTCATGGCAGCGTGCTCCGGGGATGCGAAGTGGCAAGGCTGATTGTCGGTTGGGGCTTTGGTGTGCGCGTCTCAAGGCGTGCGCCCTTCCACCACAGGCGAAGCGCCTGAAAATGGATGCCGAAGACGACGTTGAGCGTCATCAAGGGGTGGCGCAGCACGGCTTTCAGGATCGCTGATGATGTGAGCGGTTTGCGGAACCCCGATTGCGTTGCGAGCAAGAGCGCGCCTTCGGTATCGCGCTGGTGGATCGCGATGGAAAGGCGCTCGCCCGGCACGCGCAGCGAGAAGGCGTAAGTCGCCTCCATACCGATGAATGGCGAGACGTAGAACATCTTTCTGGCTTCGTGGCTGATGGCTTCTGTGTCACCAGCAGGCGCGACATAGACATGCGTCTCGCCGAACGTGTTGTTGACCTCGTAGATCACCGCACCGCATTTTCCGGCTGGCGTGAAAACGAACCAGACCGAGACCGGATTGAAGACGAAACCGAAGAGGCGCGGGAAACACAGAAGGCGGACTTGGCCGATGGCGATATCGAGCCCCGCTTCGGCCAGCGTGCGCTGAACCCAGGGGCGCAGCGGCGAGCCGTCGCGAAACCCGTGGTCAGCATCGTGGAAGGACAAGAGCCCGAAGCGATTGTGGCGAAAGAGGCGTGAGGCACGAGAGCAAGCCGGATCATCAATGTCCACCAGCACCGAAAAGACCCGGTAGCTGAAGCGATGACGAAAGGGCTTGGCACGCGCGTGCATGACCCGTCCCTCGTAAAGGGCGGGCGGTGGCGCATCCTGCAAACCGCGCATCATTCTGCGGCCTGCGCAAGTGACGTGAAGATGCGCGGACGCGCGATGCCATGCGCCAGCGTTTGCCCGCCCAGCGCGCGCCCGATCTCGAGCCCCCCCGTCAATCCATCTTCGTGGAAGCCATGGCCGCACCAGGCGCCGCAGAACCATGTGCCGCGCTCGCCCTGAATTTCGTGGAGTTGCGATTGTGCATCCAGTGCTGCCTGATCGAATTGCGGATGGTCGTAGTCGAAGCGCGCAAAGGTCATTTCGGGCGCGGGAGGTCTTTCCGGGTTGAGTGTCACGAAAACCGGGCGGGCGGGATCAAGGTTCTGCAGGCGGTTCATCCAGTAGCTCACAGCGACCGGCTGGCCCGCCTGTTGCCCGGTGGTGCGGAGATAGTTCCACGCTGCCCACACGCTGCGTCGCTTCGGCATCAGCGAAAGATCACGGTGGAGCCAGGCCACATTGGGCGCATAACGCACCGCGCCAAGCATTTTGCGTTCACCGAAAGACGGCTCGGCCAGAAGGCGCAGCGCCTGATCGCTGTGACACGAAAAAATCACTTGATCGAAGCGTTCGGCATGTCCGTCGAACGCCAGCGTGACGCCCTGATCATCGCGCAGGACCTTCTGCACGGGCGATGAAACGCGGATGGTTGCTTGCGTTGCCGCCACCAGCTTGCGGACATATTCGCGTGAGCCTCCGGAGACCGTGCGCCATTGCGGGCGGTCAAAGTCGATCAGCTTGTGGTTGGCAAAGAACGCGAGGAAACTCGCCGCCGGGAAATCCAGCATGGAATCGGCAGGGGTTGACCAGATCGCAGCCCCCATCGGCAAAAGGTAGTTCTCGCGGAAAGACGCCCCAAGGTTTCGCGCATCAAGCCACGCGCCGAGCGAAACGCCCTGCAGCGAGCCATTGCCCAAGTCGCTGCGGGCAAAACGGTTGAACCGCAGAATGTCGATCCACATGGCGTGGAAGCTTGGGCGCAAGAGATTCCGGCGCTGGGCAAAAAGGGTCTTCAGGCTGTCGCCGCTCCATTCCAGACGCCCGCGATCCAGCGAGACGGCAAAGCCCATGTTTGATGCTTCGGTTGTGACACCCAGCAACGCGAACAAGGCTGTCAGGTTCGGATAATTGAGTTCGTTGTAAACGATGAACCCCGTGTCCACCGCCATGGGCGCGCCATCATGATCAATGTCGACCGTGTTCGAATGGCCGCCGATCCGCGCATCCTTCTCAAAGAGCGACACGTCATGGCGCGAACCCAGCGACCATGAAGCTGCAAGGCCGGCAATGCCCGAACCGATGATGGCGATACGCTGGCGGCGTGTGTGTTGCGTCATCTCACGCTGCTTTCCTGAGGCGCGCGAAGGCGGCCAGCGCGCGCTCACGCCCATGGGCAAGGTCGATGATCGGGTGCGGATAGGTCTTGCCGAGCTGCACGTCCGATGCGTCGCGCACATCCTGCGGTGCGCGCCAGGGCGCATGAATATGCGCATCCGGCAGGCGCGCCAGTTCCGGCACGAAGCGGCGCACATAGCGTCCCTGCGGATCAAACCGTTCGCCCTGCAGCACCGGATTGAAGATGCGGAAAAAAGGCGCGGCATCGGCGCCGCATCCCGCGACCCACTGCCAGCTTGCCGCGTTGCTGGCGAGATCGGCATCCACCAGCGTGTCCCAGAACCAGTCCGCACCCTTGCGCCAATCAATCAGGAGATGCTTCACCAGAAACGAGGCGGCGATCATGCGCACACGATTATGCATGGAGCCTGTCTGCCAAAGCTCGCGCATGCCGGCATCGACAATCGGAATGCCCGTTTGCCCCCGCGTCCATGCCCTGAGGGCTTTCGCATCATCCGCCCATGGAAACTGGTCGAAGCCTGCGCGCAAATTTTCTTCCGGCAGATCCGGGGTGTGATGGAGGAGGTGCGCGGAAAATTCACGCCAACCCAACTCGCTCAGGAATTTGTCGGCGCTGCGCTGAAGCGCAGGCTCTGCCGCCACACAATGCTGGACCGCATGCCAGATGGTGCGCGCACTCAACTCGCCGAAATGGAGGTGGGGTGAAAGGCGTGATGTGCCCGGCATATCCGGCCGGTCGCGCGCGGACGCGTATTCTGCCAGCCCTTCATCGAGGAAATCCGCGAGGCGGTTGCGCGCGGCATTTTCGCCCGGCGTCCAGGTTTCACGCAGACCCTGCGCCCAGTCCGGCGCCCGGGGAAGGAGACCGAGCTCAGCCAGCTCAAGTCGGGCCAAACCATGTAACGCTGCGATCAAATGCTTCGGGGCAGGCAATGGTTGCTTGGGGGAGGGCGCCGACAGGCAGGCGCGCCAGAACGGCGTGAACACCAGAAATCCCGTGCCGCCATTTGTCCGGATCGCAGCAGGATCAAAGAGAAGAGACGCGTTGAAACCGTGCGGGGTGATGCCTGACGCAACAAGCCCATCGGCAAGCGCGCGGTCCTGTGCGGCTTGCGAAGGTTCATAGCTGCGGTTCCAAAAGGTCGCGCTTGCGCCCGCATCACGGGCGAGGCGCAACGCCTCGGTGGCAAAAGGCCCCTTGCGCAAGACGAGCGTGGCTCCCAAACCAGCCAGGCGCTGCTGAAGCGCGGACAGACTATAGTGCAACCACCAGCGCGAAGCGGCGCCCGCACGCCATCGACCAGAAGTTTCATTGTCCAGAATATAGGCGGCAATCACCGGCGCGCCTGTTTCCGCTGCGGCGTGCAAAGCGGGGTTGTCGCTGATGCGCAGATCATTCCGGAACAAGACAAGAACAGGCTTCGGCATTTGGCATCCCAGCGGTCAAGAACGCAGGGATACCGCCCTCGGCCCCGCTCAATGTGGTTCGGGGCTTGTTACGCAGTCCTGATCCTTCCGGATCACTGTCGGGAACTACCAGATTCCGATGTGGATGTTCCGCTTGCGGTGCGTATTCGTGTGCGCCTCGACATAGGTGTCGGAGGCTGTGACCCGCGGCTTCAGCCCCGCACGCCATTGATGCATCAGCGCCTCCATCTCGCGCAGGCGGCGCAGCTGCGCGGGATCGGCGGCAAGGTCGTGCTGTTCCGCCGGGTCAGCGGTCAGGTCGAAAAGTTGGGGCGCAAAATCCTGCCACCAGACATATTTCCAGCCATGGGTGCGAACCATCACCGCGCGGCACGCGCCGGGTCGGCGGCCCAGCATGCGGCGCGCTTCCCGGAAGCCATAGTCGAGTTCGGCAATCGCAAAGGCGCGACCGGTGCCTGCCTTCGCGTCGCGCAGGGCAGGGAGGAGTGACACGCCTTCCAGAAGATGCGGCACTTGTTCGCCTTCGAGCGCCTGCAGAAATGTCGGCAGAAGGTCGATGCTTTCGGCGAGTGACGAATTTGCCGTGCCGCGCGTTTCATCGGCTTCAGATGAGGGATCAACGACGATCAGCGGAATGCGCATCACCTCGTCATACATGATCTCCTTTTCGCCCAGCCAATGGTCGCCCAGAAAATCGCCGTGATCGGCAGTGAAGACGATCAGGGTGTCCTTGTCGCGCCCGCGCGCCTCCAGCCCCTGCCACAGGCGGCCGAGATTGTCGTCGAGTTCGCTCACAAGCCCGCGATAGCAGGCGCGCGCGCGCTCGATTGCCTCATCGCGCGCAAAGGTCACGCATTCTTCCTGCGCCTGATAGGCTGCCAGCACGGGATGCGGCCTGTCGCGCTCTGCCTTTGTGCGGTTCAGCGACCCCTTGCCGTCATGCATTGTGTGATAGGGGGCTGGCGCAAGCAGCGGCCAATGCGGCTTGATATAGGAAAGGTGCAGGGCCCAGGGTTTCTCACCCTGTTCGTCCATGAAGGAGAGCGCGCGATCGGTGTGATAGGCCGTTTCCGAATGTTCGGCCTTTACGCGCGCGGGCAGATGCGCGTTGCGCAGCCACCAGCCACTGACGATTTCGCCGTTCGCATCGATCGCGCTGTTGGCGAATGCGTCCCACGGATTTTCAGCATCATAGCCGCGCGCGCGAAGGTAGTTGTTGTAGGCACTGTCCGGCGGTGGCGCGACATGACCCTCGTGCCGGTCAAAGGGCTCGAAACCACCTTGTTGCAGGAGGAGAGCTTCAGGCGTGTCAGCTTTCACGCCCAGCCGCTTCAGACCTGCCATATCGGGTACGACATGGCTCTTTCCGCAAAGCGCAACGCGCAAACCCAGCGGACGAAGATATTCGCCCATCGTGCGTTGCTGGACACCCAGCGGCACGGAGTTCCATGTCACGCCATGGCTCGTGGGATAACGGCCCGTGTAGAACGACATGCGCGATGGTCCGCAAACGCCTGACTGGCAGAAGGCGTTGGTGAACCGCACGCCGCGTGCGGCAAGCTGGTCGATGTTGGGCGTCTTCACCGGCGAATCCGGATTGAAGGCGCTCACATGATCCTGGCGCAGCTGGTCGCTCATGATGAAGAGGATATTGCGGATTTTGGCCATGCCGCATTGAAGCGGTGACGCTGCGAAAGGGCAAGAGGACAGCATCCCGCACTTGCCAATTCGCGGCTTGCGCGCGACCATTGCGCCATCGCCATTCGGGGAGGCTCGAGCGCCCATGTCCAACGCCACCAACGCCGCCAACACTGCCAGCAATCCCTCCAGCATCTTTCCGCCAGTCGCCGAGCTTGTGCCGGAGACGAATGTGCACAAACCCCAGGGCGATGCATGGACCATGAACGTCAAGGACATCGACGTTTCCGATCCGGCGCTTTTCCAGAACGAAACGCTCTGGCCCTATTTCGCGCGGCTGCGGCGCGATGATCCGGTCCATTTTTTCGAGAACGAGCCCTATGGCCCGTTCTGGTCGATCACCCGTTACAAGGACATCATGGCGGTGGACACCAATCATCAGGTGTTCTCGTCGGAGGCATCGCTGGGCGGCATCACCATCCGCGATCCGCAGGAAGAATTGCGGCTGCCGATGTTCATCGCCATGGACCCGCCCAAGCATGACGAGCAGCGCAAGGTCGTGAGCCCGATCGTTGCGCCAGAAAATCTCGGCAGGCTGGAGGCCACGATCCGTGCGCGCGTGTCGAAAATCTTTGACGACATGCCGATGAATGAGGACTTTGACTGGGTCGATCATGTGTCGATCGAATTGACGACGCAGATGCTCGCAACCCTGTTTGATTTTCCGTTCGAAGATCGTCGCAAGCTGACAAGGTGGTCGGACGTGGCGACCGCCGTTCCCGGCCACGGCATCATCGACACGCAGCAGCAGCGGATGCAGGAATTGTGGGAATGCGCCGAGTATTTCACAGGGCTGTGGAACCAGCGCGTGAACGCACCGCCGGGCAATGACCTCATCTCGATGCTGGCGCATGGCGAAGCCACGCGAAACATGGATCAGCGCGAATTCCTCGGCAATCTCATCCTCCTTATCGTTGGCGGCAATGACACGACCCGCAACTCGATCACCGGCGGGGTGCTGGCGCTCAACGAGAACCCGGGGGAATGGAAGAAGCTGAAAGAAGACCCCGGCCTCATTCCCAACATGGTGTCGGAGATCATCCGCTGGCAGACGCCCTTGGCCCATATGCGCCGTACGGCGTTGGCGGATGCAATTGTGGGCGGCAAGCAGATCCGCAAGGGCGACAAGGTGGTGATGTGGTACATCTCGGGCAACCGCGACGACGAGGTGATCCCGCGCGCTGATGAGTTCATCATCGACCGCGACCGCGCCCGTCAGCACCTTTCATTCGGATTCGGCATTCACCGCTGTGTCGGCAATCGCCTTGCCGAAATGCAGCTGCGTATCGTTTGGGAAGAAATCATGCGCCGCGGATTTTTCCCCAAGGTGGTGGGCGCACCCGAGCGCGTGTATTCGAACTTCGTGAAGGGGTTCTCCAAGCTGCCGGTGCGCGCCATTGCTTGAGCCTGACTGCCGGCGGGTCGATTGCGCCTAAGGGCAGAATCGCTTGCTAGCCCCTCTTGACACGGACACTTGATTGAACGATCAATCAAGTGTCTGGGCAGGAGGAAAACATGGCGGATAGCGATCCCAATTTGGCACTCGACAAGGGGCTGAAAGCAAAGACTGGGAAGGGGTTAGCGGGTTGGGTGACGGTGGCGCGGAAGGCGCCGGGCAGCGGCCACATGGCGGTTGTCAGATGGCTGAAAGAGGTCCACGGGCTGGGCCATGGCCACGCCAATTCTGTCGTCCACGCCCTCAACGCTTCGTCCTCTCGTTCGATGGATGCCGACGATCTCAAAGACACGATGTTTGCCGGACCCAAAGTGGCCATGAAGCCTGTACACGATGCTGTCTTGGCTGTGTTGAAGGCGCTCGGCAATGACATCGAGTTGGCACCCAAAAAGGGTTATTTGAGCTTCCGGCGGAGCAAACAATTTGCGCTTGGCCAACCGTCCACCAAGGATCGCTACGATCTCGGCCTCGTTCTGAAGGGCGCTGCACCCACAGGTAGGCTTGCGGCGGCCGGAAGCTGGAATGCGATGATGACCCATCGCGTGCGGCTCTCTTCGCCAAAAGATGTCAATGGCGACGTGAAAAAGTGGCTGCGTATGGCCTACGAGGCCGGGTGAATCATGCCTCCCGCCAATCAAGCCACGCGGCAACGCATCCTGATGACGGCGATTGAGCTCTTCTGGGAGAAGGGTTTCAACTCGACATCCATCTCCGACATTCTCAGCCGCTCACAGCTGCATTCGGGCAGCCTCTACCATTTCTTTCCGGGGAAGCAGGATCTGCTGATCGGCGTGCTGGAATACTACCGAGACGGCATCCGCGAAAACCTTCTTGAACCGGCATGGAAGGGCGTCGATGACCCGATCGCGCGAATCTTTGCGCTGCTTGACGGCTATCGCACCCAACTGGTGCTGACGGACTGCACCTATGGCTGCCCGGTCGGCAATCTCGCACTCGAAATCCACGAGCCCGATCCGAAAGTGCGCGAGCTTCTGGCCATCAACTTCACCAACTGGTCGCGGGCGATCGAAGCCTGCCTTGAAAGGGCAGGGCAGCGGCTCGGCGAGATTGATCGGCGTGCGCTTTCTGAATTCGTCCTTACCGTGATGGAAGGGGCGCTCATGCAGGCGCGCACCTATCGCGATCTTGGCTATTTCGACCGCAACGTCGCCGTACTGCGCAATCACTTCGCGCTGCTTGAGGAACAAGCACGCCAAAACGGGGAGAGAGTCTCATGACTTTGGATTGGATCGCGGTTATCGCCGCTGGGCTTTCGGCATTCTTGCTTGGGGGCCTTTGGTATTCGCCGCTCTTGTTCGCCAAGGCATGGCAAAAACATGCCGGCCTTTCGGACGAAGTCCTCAAAGGTGGCAACCCGGCCGTGATTTTCGGCGTGGGAACCATCCTTTCGATTGTGGCTGCAGCGGTCTTTTCGCTGTTTCTCGGGCCAAGCCCCGAACTCAAGTTTGCAGTGAGCACTGGTGCGGCCGCAGGCCTTTGCTGGGTCGCTGCCAGCTTTGCAATCAACTACCTGTTTGAGCGGCGCAGCCTTGTGCTCTTCCTCATCAATGGCGGCTATCACACGCTGCAATTCGTGCTCTATGGCCTGATCCTCAGCCTGCTCGGGTAACGGAAAGCGGAGAGGGGCCGATCTCTCGTGGCGCGCAGCGGCACCGGCCTGTTCCAACCCGACCTTGCTGAACTGGATTCCGGCGCGACAGAAATGGCTCCCCGGGCCGGATTCGAACCAGCGACCAACCGGTTAACAGCCGGTTGCTCTACCACTGAGCTACCGGGGAACATGCGGCCGGTAATCTGGCCAAGGCGTCAGCGCGGACGGGGCATATAACAACGCTGCCGGGGCAGGTAAAGCCCTGAAATCCAAGCAGCTCCCCCCATGCCACCGGCAAAAAAGGAGGGCCGCACGAGGCGGCCCTTGAAGGAATTACTTATGGTGGGGTGTCTCCGTTGGAAGACACGCACACCATGTCAACCCATCCTTAAGAATTGGTTAACGGCCGGATTCGGCATGACTTTTCTTTTGGCGGTATCACCAAGTGGGCAATTGAAGGGTGCATTCGAAGAGAATGGAGGCCACGCCCGGAATTGAACCGGGGTACACGGTTTTGCAGACCGTTGCGTAACCACTCCGCCACGTGGCCCCAGAAACACGGCTTCTGCCCTTGGCAGGCTGCCGGTCGAAGAGTGGAGGCGTGCCTATAGCAAAGGCTTTGGCCGCGCACAAACTTTGTTGAGGGGTCTTGTCGAGGGGCGATTTCCTCGCGCTGCCACGCCGCGTTGCCAAATCGGGCAGGGCGATGGCAAAAGGGCGCAACGAAACGCAGACGACTCGGAAGACTTCCATGGCCGATTACGCCGCCGCCCGCAGGAACATGGTCGATAGCCAGGTCCGTACGAATGACGTGACGGACCGGCGTCTGGTCGCGGCCCTGTCTGCCGTCCGGCGCGAGCTTTTCGTGCCGCCCGACAAGCGCTCCATTGCCTATATGGAGGAGCCTCTGGAAGTGATTCCGGACCGCTTCCTTCTCGGTCCGCGCGCCTTTGCGAAACTCGTCCAGGCGCTTGATGTGCGCGAAACCGATGTGGTCCTCGATGTGGGGTGTGCGACGGGCTATTCCTCGGCGGTGCTTTCGCGTCTGGGCTCAACCGTCGTGGGTATTGAAGAGGATCCGGACCTCTACAAGGAAGCAGCCGACACGCTGGCCGAACTCGGCGCGGACACGGCGGCCGTGGTGCAAGGCAAGCTGAACCAGGGCTGTGCGGCGCAAGGGCCCTATGATGTGATTCTGGTCAATGGGGCAGTCCAGAATGGTCTTGATGCGCTCACCGCACAATTGCGTGATGGTGGGCGGCTTGGCGTCATCGTCATGGAGGGGGCCGTCGGCCGGGCCCTCTTGATGCGGAGGGCCGGATCGTCCATTTCGCGCCGAATCTTGTTTGACGCGGTTGCGCCCTTGCTTCCCGGATTTACCAAATCGCCAAGCTTTGTGTTCTAAGGAATGCGAGCAGCCTGAAAGTTGACGGCCATCACACTGTCAGCCACAAGATTGCATTAGGAGTGTTTCAGCGTGGGGTGCTTCGTTCGGGGGCGGCTCCGGGTTGACCGTGTTTGGGGTTTGTCACCATGACTCGTACTGATTTTTCCGCCCGTGCCGTTCTGGCCTTGCGCGCCGCCCTGCTGGCAGGCGTGGCGCTCGTCGCCGTCGCTGGTCCCGTCAGCGCTGAGACGCTGCAGGAAGCGCTGGAAACCACTTATGAGACCAATCCGACGCTTCTGGCGGCCCGCGCCGAACTGCGCGCAACCGATGAGGGGGTGCAGCAGGCCAAAGCTGGCTGGCGCCCGACGGTGACGCTCAGGGCGACGGTTGGCCGTACCGAGACGGACGAGCCGATTACGACCATCAGCGAGCCTTGGCAGACCACATTCTCCGCCAGCCAACCGATATTTTCAGGCGGCCGCACGCTCGCTTCATTCAGCCGCGCGAAGGCACTCGTCAGGGCGGGGCGCGCGTCGCTGCTTGCCACCGAACAGCAGGTGCTGCTTTCAGCCGTCACTGCCTATGTCGATGTCCTGCGCGATACCGCCGTGGTCGAGTTGTCGCGCAATCAGGTCTCCGTGCTTGAACACCAGCGCCAGGCATCGCAGGACCGGTTTGATGTGGGTGAAATCACCCGCACTGATGTGGCCCAGGCGGAGGCGCGCCTGTCGCGCTCGCGCACATCGCTGATCGCTGCCGAGGCGCAGCTTGCTGCGTCGCGCGCGTCCTATGAGCGCGTGATTGGCCGGGCGCCGGAAGGTCTTGAAGAGGCAGCAGCCCTGCCGGCCCTGCCGGACTCTCTTGAGGCTGCGGTCGCAGAAGCGCGCGATCGCAATCCGCAAGTGGTCGCGGCGCGCGAGATCGAACGCGCGTCAAGCTATGGCATCAATCTCGCCATTGGCGCCCTGTTGCCGACCGTATCGCTTGATGCGATCTGGACGCGCGGCGAGGACGAGGCAACCGGCGGCTCGCGCAATGAAAGCACGACCGTTCAGGGCGTGCTGACCATGCCCATCTATCAGGGTGGCGATGAGTATTCCGCCATCCGCCAGGCGCGCGAGACCAACAGCAAGAACATGCTCGAAATCGCCGAAGCCGAGCGCAGCGTCATCGAACAGGCGACGAACGCGTGGGAAAACCTGCGTGCGGCGCGCTCGTCCATCGAGTCCAACCGCAAACAGGTGGAAGCGAGCGTCATCGCCTATGAAGGCGTCGTGCAGGAGGCCGAAGTAGGCGCGCGCACAACCCTCGACATGCTGGACGCCGAGCAGGAGCTTCTGGACGCCCGTGTGTCGCTTGTCCGTGCCGAACGTGACCAGCTTGTGGCCGCCTATGCGCTTCTGGCAGCGACGGGCAGGCTCGACGCCGGGACGCTGGGCCTGAACGTCGAAGTCTATGATCCCCTGGACCATTACAACGGCGCCGCTGGCGACTGGCTTGGCATCTGGGGCAATTAAGGCCGGATCGGCGCTTTTCGGCGCCAGAGCGGCCGCAAATATTTCATGGGCGGGAAAAGTTTTTCCTCGCCTTCATCTGGTGGGATTCTGTTAATCTCATTCCGGTGAGAATGCCCCCCCGCTCCTGAAAGCGCGCGATAAGGATTTTGATCGTGAGCAATCCCAACGTCCAGCCAGCCGAACCGACGATGGAGGAAATCCTGGCCTCCATCCGCCGGATCATTTCCGAAGAGGCAACTGCGCCGGAGCCCGCCGCGCCCGCGCCGCAACCTGAACCCGTTGCAGCCATGCCGGAACCGGAAGAAGACATCCTTGACCTGACCGACATGGTCGCCAATGAGCCGGAGCCCCTTCCTGTGCCCGAGCCCATGGCGGCGCCGGTGTTCCAGCAGGCGGCCTATCAGCCGCCGCCTGAAACGCGTATCCCTCCCGCGGCACCAGCCCCCCTCGTGGCCGCAAATGAAAGCGACATTGTTCTGGTGGACAACGACATGACCCGCTCCAACGACGACAGCCTGCTCTCGGGCAGCTCCCTTGACCGCGCCGGTTCGGCCTTCAGCCAGCTTGACCGCGGCATGGCGATTTCCGGCGGCAGCGATGGCCGCACGATCGAGGACATGATCCGCGAGATGCTCAAGCCCATGCTCAAGAACTGGCTTGAGGACCATCTGCCGGAGATGGTCGAACGTGTAGTTCGGGACGAAGTCGAACGCGCCGCCCGCCGCGGCCGCCGCTGATTCTGGCCTGGGGGGCCTTCCAGGCCCTTGTGACCCGCTCTCCACAAGCTTTTGCTTGACCTCGCAGGCGCGAGGCGCTTCCTCTCGCCCATCGCGCGACAGGATGCTTTGCCATGCTTGAGAAGAACTATCATCCCCAAGGGGTGGAAGAACGGCTTTACCGCCAATGGGAAGAGTCAGGGGCTTTTGCCGCCGGCAAGCGCCAAGGCGCCGAGCCCTATGTCATCATGCTGCCCCCGCCCAATGTGACGGGTTCGCTGCATATCGGACATGCGCTGAACCACACGATCATCGACATCCTGATCCGCTATCACCGGATGCGCGGCTTCGATGTGCTGTGGCAGCCCGGCACGGACCATGCGGGCATTGCAACGCAGCTTGTCGTCGAGCGCCAATTGCGCGACCAGCAGACCTCACGTGTGAAACTCGGGCGCGACGCCTTCATCAAGCGCGTGTGGGAGTGGAAGGCCGAAAGCGGCGGCACCATCACGCGCCAGATGCGGCGGCTTGGCGCGTCGTGCGACTGGTCACGCGAACGCTTCACCATGGATGAAGGGCTTTCGCGCGCGGTCGTGAAGGTCTTTGTCGAGCTCCACAGAGAGGGGCTCATCTACAAGGACAAGCGGCTGGTGAACTGGGATCCGTCGCTGCAAACGGCAGTGTCGGACCTTGAAGTGGAATCGATCGAGGTGCGTGGGCACCTTTGGCACCTGCGTTATCCGCTCGCCGATGATCCCGACACGCATATTGTCGTGGCTACCACGCGGCCCGAGACCATGCTGGGCGATACGGCCGTGGCGGTTCATCCCGACGATACGCGCTACAAGGCGCTGGTCGGCAAGCAGGTGAGGCTGCCGCTTTCAGGGCGGCTCATCCCCATCATTGCGGATGAATATTCCGACCCGGAAAAGGGCTCGGGTGCGGTGAAGATCACCCCGGCCCACGACTTCAACGACTTTGAAGTCGGCAAGCGGCACGGGCTTGAACCCATCAGCATCCTTGATGTGACCGGCAGGCTGAACGCCCAGGTGCCTGAAGCCTATCGCGGCATGGACCGCTTTGACGCGCGCAAGCGCGTCGTTGCCGATCTTGATGCACTTGGTCTGCTCGAGAAAGTGGAAGACATCACCCACGCCGTGCCGCACGACGAAAAGTCGAAGACGGTGGTGCTGGAGCCGATGCTGACCGAGCAGTGGTATTGCAATGTCGCGCCGCTCGCTGAAAAGGCGATGGCTATGGTGCGCAAGGGCGAAACCAAATTCGTGCCCGATAACTGGGAGCGCGTGTTTTTCCAGTGGCTGGAAAACATCCAGCCGTGGTGCATCTCGCGCCAACTGTGGTGGGGCCACCAGATTCCCGCCTGGTACGACAAGGACGGAAAGGTCTATGTCGCCGAAACGGAGGCAGAAGCCAGGGCGCAGGCAGGCCCAGGCGTGACACTCACGCGCGATCCCGACGTGCTGGACACATGGTTCTCGTCGGCGCTGTGGCCCTATTCGACGCTTGGCTGGCCCGAGAAAACGCAGGACATGGCGCGCTATTATCCCGGCGCCGTGCTGGTCACGATGTATGACATCATCTTCTTCTGGGTTGCCCGCATGATGATGACGGGCACGCATTTTCTTGGCCATTCACCGTTCCACACCGTGCTGCTGCATGCGCGCGTGGTGGACGAGAAGGGCCAGAAAATGTCGAAGACCAAGGGGAATGTGGTTGATCCCCTGACGCTCATCGACGAATTCGGCGCCGATGCGCTGCGCTTCTCGCTGGCGGTTGCCGCTGCACCGGGGCGCGATCTGCGCGCGGGCCGCGGGCGCGTGGAGCCCTATCGCAATTTCTGCACCAAGATATGGAATGCCGCGCGCTTCTGCGAGATGAACGAGTGCGAGGGCAGGGCCGATTTTGATCCGTCTGCCGTGCGCGAGACGCTCAATCGCTGGATCATCAGCGAACTCGTGAAAACCGAGGAACTGGTGCGGCTGGGCATCGAGGCCTATCGCTTCAACGATGCGGCGTCCGCGCTCTACCAATTCGTGTGGAACGTCTATTGCGACTGGTTCCTGGAATTCTCCAAGCCTGTCTTTGGCGGTGCGGAAAGTCCTGCGAAGACCGAAACGCGCGAGACCGCGGCATGGGTGCTTGACCAGATTTTGCTGCTGCTTCACCCCTTCATGCCCTTCATCACGGAAGAGCTTTGGGCGCGGGTGGCCGAGCATGGTCTTGCGCGCAAGTCGCCGCTCATCCTTGCCGACTGGCCGCATTACCCCCATGACCTGATCGACAAAAAGGCGTCGGATGAAGTGAACCTGATCGTCGAGATCATTTCCGAGATGCGTTCGGTGCGCTCGGAAATGAATGTGCCGCCGTCGTCCAAGGCGGCGTTGCTGGTGAAAGACGGCGATATCAAGTTGATGGCGATGCTGGAGCGTTATGGCGAAGCGTTTGAGCGCATGGGCCGGGCGCTGACCATTTCGCCGGTTGCCGCATTCGACAAGGGCGTGGCGCAGTTCGTGGCGGGCGGCCAGAGCTTTGGCGTCTCGCTGACGGGCCTCATCGACGTCGAGAAGGAAGGCGCGCGGCTCAAGAAGGAAATCGCGCGGCTCGACGCCGATATCACCAAGGCCGACGCCAAGCTGAACAATGCCGACTTTGTGGCGCGTGCTCCCGAACAAGTCATTGTCGAGCAGCGCGACCGGCGCGACGAAGCGGTAGCGCGGCGCGACAAGCTTTCGCAGGCGCTAACGGCGATTAGTTAGCGCCAAAGTGTGCTGTGTGAGCGGCCCCGTTTTCCCGCCTGCCTGTCATTTTTCGAGAGTATCGAATAATCTCGTTTAGCGGCGTACCTGGCGGATGTTGGGGTATCATGGCAATTGAAAAGAGAAACCGGGCATTTCTGAGTTACAGCCGGTCTGACAACAGGATCGCTGACTGGCTCCACGCCTCACTCGACAGATACCGCACTCCACGCGCACTTATCGGCCTTGAAGGTGACTTTGGCCCGGTCCCCGGCGAGTTGCATCCAATATTCCGTGACCGAACAGATTTGTCCGGGGGCGGAAGTCTGGATGCACGAATTGAAACTGCGTTGCGTCACAGCGATGCACTGGTTGTCCTATGCACCCCAAATGCGGCGAAGAGCAAGTGGGTCAACCGAGAGGTCGAAGTTTTTCTGGAGCAACAACCTCTGGGAAAGGTCTTTCCGGTTATTGCGGATGGAGAGCCAGACAGCGAAAATCCGGAAACGGAGTGCTTTCCCCCTGCATTGAAGGGCAAGGGTGTTCTTGCGGCAGACGTTCGACAACGCCGCCTCAAAGATGGCCGGATCATTGGCGATGGCCGCGATCTTGGGCGCCTCAAGCTCGTCGCAGGACTGCTTGGCCTGCCGCTCGACATGCTAATTCAGCGAGAACGCAGGCGGCAAAACAGAATGCTCGCACTGTCGGCGTCGGCTAGCGTGATATTCTTTCTTGTTGCTGCAACTGCCGTTTGGTTCGGGAATATTGCCAGCGAGCGTGCTGATGCACTCCTGGAGGCACGTGACGCGGTACTTCTCCGCGAAAGCGCTCTTGTTGCGGAGAAAGCTTCCAGTCTGGCAAAGGCGGGACACGCCGGACAAGCGGCGCGAGCACTCCTTTCAGTTTTGCCAACCAACGACTCACCGGCCAGCCGCCCCGTTTCTCCCGAAGCGGTTGCAGTCTTGGCGTCAATTTCGACTTTGCAAGAATCCAGTCTCAACTTGACGCGTCCAGACAGCTGGAAATCCGACATTTTGTTCGGAGCGTCACAAACTTCGGCTCTGGTTTCTTCTGCCATCGAGAGCGGGGCTAATGTATCCGAAATCGTGAATTTGGTGGATGGCTCGCGGATCCCGATTCACTATGCATTCCGCAGTTCGCCGTCGGGTGCGATCTTTCTAGACTTTGATGGATCGCGCGGTGTTGCGGTCTTCGGTGGTGGTGATGACGAGGGCGTTCCGGTCTTCCTGCAGAACCAGTCTGGATTTGCAGAGCTCTCAGGCTATCTTGCAAATGTTGACGCTGGAGCCACTGTGGCTCACGATGGTCCGGGGGCAGCCATCATTCGCCAGTACAGCGAGTTCTGGTTGCTCTCGAAATCGGATGGGACCATCCGGCGACTTGCTTTCCGGCAAGAGGAGCTGCTTGCCGCACATGCTGAAACTGGCCAGCTGCTCCTGCGTGCCGAAGGCGGGGTCATGCTTGTTGGCGGAAATGGCGAAGAAAGGTCAATCTCCTTCGACGATGCGACGGCCGCTGCTTTTTCACCTTCCGGCAACAAGGTGTCGCTTGCTTCGAGCTCCGGTTTCTTGATTGCTGAAAGTGACGCCATTACCCGGGTGTTCAACCATGCTGGGCAAAGTGACTACCGATGCGCTGAGCCAACAGAGGTAGTGTTCGCAAGCGAAACCGAACTCGTCCTTCTCAGCGGAAGTTCAGCTTGCAGATTTTCCACGAGCGATGGCTCTCTGATGAACCTGACTACGCTGCAGGGACCCGCCAACGCACTCTCACCCGATGGCGAGTGGGCCATTTCAGGCGGCAGGCTGTTCCGCACACGGACCGTTATGTTGCCTGATGTGTATGCAACAGGCCTCGACTACGCACACCTGCCGGATTGCACGGGTCAAATCGCAGCCGGAAGCCCTCTTGAGTTTACACATTGCCGCGACAACGAGGCAATCGCAGAGGGCAACAGAGTAGCGATAGCCGAGATTGCGGTTGACCGTATACTTGAGGGCGTCATTTCACCATCTGGCCAATACATCGCAGCCGCGGCAGGAGAGGGCTATGTTGTAATCGACCTGGTAGCCATGTTTGTGGCATGCAAAACCCCTTCGGAAATCAGGTTCATATTTGACGATGGACCCTATGTGTTGTTTGGAGATGGGCAGAAATTTGGATTCGGCCTGTGCCAACCTGATGTTGCGCTCGCAAGTGATCTCCAATTTGATCAAGGCGCTTCGCGCCAGAGCGGTGTTCGCGGCGGTCCCACCTTCGCTGCGTTGTCACTCGACGAATTGAGATTGCTCACATCCGGCGCCGAAGAGAGCGCGAAGATATGGGACTTAGGAACCGCCCGCCTGATATGGGAACAAGCCGATCTGCCGGGCCCCGTTTCTGGATTCACGGACGGCGGAAACTTTCTCCGCTTCGCTGGCCGGCGCGAACTGCAATTGGCACACTTCCCGCCGACACTTCAATTGCTGACGGAGCAGTCGAGTTACGCACCGCCACCGCGTTACCATGACGCCATCACGCCAAGCCCTCCGAGTCTTTTTCGACCCCCTCGGCGCGACGTGCCAACCGCCCAATGTGCGGAAACAAGGGAATTTTTCATAACACGCAGAGAAGTTGGAGATAGAACATTGCCTCCGCACTCGGTTGTGCAGGTAGTGATAACTTGCTCGGGTTTGACCGAGGCAATCGAGAATGTTTTCGGCGGCGATGTACTGGAGGGTGACCTTTTGGTAATGCGGGCCGAGAGCTTTGGCATCGAAGAGCTAACCCAACGCTATTCTTGGCTGACGCAAGAGCAAATCTCGCGCCTGCGCTATGCTGTCGGTGCGTCGGACGAGGTGCCTTAGCCAATCCGACCGGGCGCGACAAGCTTTCGCAGGCGCTGGCGGCAATCAGCTAACCCACGGTCACTGCCGGATTCAGCCCGCAGATACGCCTGCAATCCATGGCGCAGTCTGATGCCACCATTCGGTATCCCACAGCGCATGGACCACAAGTGAGGTAGGCACGACGATGGCAAGCCAGACCAGATAGGCCTTGTGCACTTTACGCGTGCGCACAACATCCCAGATGAACATCGGTGCCAGTGCGACCAGCGGGTAAAGATCAGTTGTCAGCGGACCTTCGGGCAATGTTGAGGGCAGCCACGTCATCCGGTCGAATGCGGCGGGCAAGGCCAGCGCCACGGCCAGGAACATCATCCGCTTGTGCATCCCGGGATCACGCCGCCGCGCAGCAAGCGCGATGCCGATGAAAATCGGGAAGAGAATGCCGACCCGTATCTGGAGGAGCATGATGTTGTCGAACTCGTGCAACCCTTGCCGGATAAGGGGTTGAACCTCTGCCGGTGCAGCCTGAATCGCCTCCCAGACGCCCTGATAGATTGTCGGCACCAGAAACAGCCCGACGACAACCAGCGCTGGCGCCAGCACCATGCCGACAAGGCCCAGTCTCTGGTGGCCCGCCTGCCGCCCCGTGGCAACCAGGAACGATTGGACGAAAAGCAGCAGCAGAAACGAGCCCATCAGCGCTGCATGAAGGTGCATCTCGACGGGAAAGGGTGGCCGTTCGCCTGCCTCGACTGCTGCGATCTTTGCCAAAGAGGCAGGAACGAACCCGGTCAGCACGATGGCGATGAACAATGCCGCCGTGATCACGAATATCCAGCGGTCCAACAAATGTGCAAGTGGCGCGGCGTGATCCGCCCGCGCGGCAAAGTCGGTCATGGTGCTTCCCCCCAACAAGCGGCAAACCTATCACCCGAGGCTGGCCATGCAAGCCGGCGCGGGCAAACAAGCGTGACCGCACCGCCTTTCCGCGCTAAGGTTGCACTTTCGCGGGGGACTCTGAGGGAACCGGACATGGCGCATGAAGGTGCATGTTTCTGCGGCGCAGTGACCATCAAGACCACCGGCGAGCCGGAAGGCATGGGGTATTGCCATTGCCGTTCGTGCCGGTCCTGGTCCGGCGGGCCTGTGAACGCCTTCACCCTGTGGAAGCCAGCAAGCGTGCAAATCACGTCAGGCGCGCAGCATGTTGCCACCTACAACAAGACGCCGGTCAGTGACCGCAAGTACTGCAACAAGTGCGGCGGACATCTGATGACGAACCATCCATCGCTGGGGGTCGTCGATGTTTTCGCAGCCACTTTGCCGACGCTCGATTTCAAGCCGGCCCTGCACATCAACTACGCGGAAACAGTCTTGCCGATGAAAGACGGATTGCCGAAGTTCAAGGACTTCCCGGGTGCCTTCGGCGGCTCTGACGAACAGGTTGCCGAGTGACGTTACTGTGTGGTGCGCCGGGCGCTTGTCGCCATCTTGAACCAATCAGCTAGCGCAAGGGGCGGGGATTGTGCTGCTATCAGGCGGTGATCCTCCCCCTTTTGCTGCTGATGCCAAGAGCCCATGACACGCTTCGACAAATCGAAACTGCCTTCCCGCCACGCCACAGTCGGGCCTGCGCGTGCACCGCATCGCGCCTTCTACTACGCGATGGGGCTCAAAGCAGAGGACATCGAAAAGCCGTTCGTCGGCGTTGTCTCGTGCTGGAATGAGGCGGCCCCTTGCAACATCTCGTTGATGCGCCAGGCGCAGGCAGCCAAGGCAGGGGTGAGTGCGGCAGGCGGCACGCCGCGCGAGTTCTGCACCATCACCGTGACTGACGGTATCGCGATGGGTCACGAAGGCATGAAGTCGTCGCTTGTCTCGCGCGAGGTGATTGCCGACAGCTGCGAGCTCACCATGCGTGGCCATTGCTATGACGCAATGGTCGGGATTGCGGGTTGCGACAAGTCGCTGCCCGGCCTGATGATGGCAATGCTTCGGCTCAACGTGCCTTCCGTTTTCATGTATGGCGGGTCAATCAAGCCGGGCTGTGTCAAAGGCAAGGATGTCACCATTCTCGACGTGTTCGAGGGGGTGGGCGAGCATCGCGCGGGAAAGCTTTCGGACGGCGAACTGCACGAGCTGGAAACCCATGCTTGTCCCGGTGCCGGTGCATGCGGTGGCCAGTTCACCGCCAACACGATGGCGTGTGTGTCGGAGGCGATCGGCTTTTCACTTCCCTATGCCAGCGGCGCGCCAGCCGAAATGCTCGCGCGTGATGATTTTGCCCGCCAGTCGGGCGAAGCCGTGATGGAGCTGATTGCGCGCAACATCCGCCCGCGCGACATCTGTACGCGCAAGGCGTTCGAGAATGCGGCGGCCGTGGTTGCAGCGACCGGCGGCTCCACCAATGCGGCACTGCATCTACCCGCCATGGCGCATGAGTGCGGAATCTCTTTTGACCTGTTTGATGTGGCCGAAATCTTCCGGCGCACGCCCTATCTCGCCGATCTCAAGCCCGGCGGCCGCTTTGTCGCCAAGGACATGTTCGAGGCGGGCGGCGTGCCGATGTTGCTCAAGCTGCTCCTCGATGGCGGTTTTCTTCATGGCGATTGCATGACCGTGACCGGCAAGACGATGGCCGAAAATCTTGCGGGCGTTGTCTTCAACCCGAAGCAGGAAGTGGTGCGGCCATTGTCAAACCCCTTGTCGCCGGAAGGCGGCGTGGTCGGCCTCAAAGGCACGCTCGCACCCCAGGGCGGCATCGTGAAAGTGGCGGGCATGAAGCGATTGCAGTTCCGCGGACCCGCGCGCTGCTTTGACTGCGAGGAAGATGCCTTTGCCGCAGTGGACGCAGGCCAGATCAAGGCGGGCGATGTCATCGTCATCCGCTACGAGGGGCCAAAGGGCGGACCGGGGATGCGCGAGATGCTCTCCACCACTTCGGCCATCTATGGTCAGGGATTGGGCGAGAGCGTTGCGCTCATTACCGATGGCCGCTTCTCGGGTGCTACGCGTGGCTTCTGCATCGGTCATGTGGGGCCAGAGGCGCAAGCGGGTGGTCCCATCGCGCTGGTCAAGGATGGCGACATGATCGCCATTGATGCGGAGAAGGGCACGCTCGACCTTGAAGTATCCAAAGATGAACTCGCGCGCCGTCATACGGCGTGGAAACCGCGCAAGCACATGTACACGTCAGGCACGTTGTGGAAATACGCGCAACTCGTTGGCGATGCCCGCCACGGCGCGGTCACGCATGGCGGCGCACGCGCAGAATCCCATGTCTATGCGGATATTGAGGGGTGAACTTCGATTGACGGCTGTTCCGTCCCTCGCCCCGCGCTTCAAGCTGGGAGAGCGAAAATAGTTGGTGTGTTAGCTTGCAAACTCCGCCCATACCGGCACGTGATCTGACGGCTTGTCGAGATCGCGCACATGCTTGTCGATGCCGGCTGCTTCAAGACGGTCGGCGGCGAGCGGCGAGAGCATCAGATGGTCGATGCGCAGGCCGTTGTTCTTCGGCCAGGCACCCGCCTGATAATCCCAGAACGTGTAAATTTCCTTGGCGCTGGTGCAGGCACGCACGGCGTCCGTCAGCCCCAGCGCGCGATAGCGACGGAAGAAGTCACGCACTTCGCTGCGGAACAGCGCGTCATCCTTCCAGGCTTTCGGAGCGTGGCAGTCGATCTCCTCGGGCATGATGTTGTAATCGCCCATCACCACCAGCGGCATGTCGGGCGATTTCAATTCGCCCTCGACCCACGCATAGAGCGCCTCAAGCCAGCGCTGCTTGTATTCCCATTTTTCGCCGGGGACGGGATTGCCGTTGGGCACATAGAGATTGGCGACATGAAAGGGCGCGCCTCCCTTGGGAAAGATGCGCGCCGCGATGAAGCGCGATTGCTCGTCGGCAAAGCCGGGCAGCCCGCGCGTCACATCCTCCATCGGATGTCTTGAGAGGAGGGCGACGCCGTTATAGGTCTTTTGCCCGAACACTTCGCAGCGATAGCCCAGCGCCTCGATCTCAGGGCGCGGGAAGGCATCATCGACGCATTTGATTTCCTGCAGGCCCGCCACATCGGGCGCGCGCGCTTTCAGCCAACCGGTGACGGCGGGCAGATGGGCCTTGATCGAGTTCACGTTGTAAGTGGCGATGCGCATTTATAAATTTTCTCGACATCCTCTTGCGTGTGCAGCTTGCCACCTATTTCTATTACCAGATGGTCACAAGAGATGCGTCGCCTTTGCCGAACACGAAGTGCTAACTCCGAGAATCCTCGGTACGCATCCTTTTGGAGAGGCTGGCTCCTCCGGTGACTCAGGAATTTCAACAACCGCGAGTGAGAACGCACAATACTCTCACCCCAATTGTCGATGAAAAAATTCATCAATGACTTTGAAAATAATGAAAAGGGGAAGAGGCCTGAAAACCAGCGTTTTGGAAGAACAAAGGCTGCAAGGTTATTGTAAGATGCGCAAACTGTGGCGGCATCTATGTTGAGTCCACGTTGCCACTCGTGTTCATCACATTCAACCCAAGAAACACTATCGGGTAAAGGCAGGCTGAGCATTATTCGCCTGCGCGCGTCCCTAACCTTGTTATCCTCGATGTGTTTTAACAACTCAAATGCACGTTGACGCATATAATGGTAAGCGGCAAATGAAAACGCTAGAAGCGCGCCAATAGCTGCCACGAGCGTTGCCCAATTGCGGACCACTTCAGAGAGTTCCTTGGGAGCTTGATCCATCGTCTACACCGAAAACGACGTCCCGCAGCCGCAAGACGATTTCGCGTTCGGGTTTCTGATCTGGAACGAGGCGCCAATCAGGTCGTCCACCCAGTCCAGTTCGCTGTCCTTCAGAAGGTCGAGCGACACATTGTCGATCAGCACGCGGGCGCCGTCCCGCTCGATCAGCAGGTCGTCTTCGGTCCGCGCATCATCAAACGAGAAGCCGTACTGGAAGCCGGAACAGCCGCCACCCGACACCGCAACGCGCAGCATGGCGCCCGGCGCCTGCCCGGCCAGGATCGTGTTGATCTTGGCCGCGGCCCGCGCGGTCAGGGAGAAGGGAAGGGTTGCTGTCTCGGTCATGCTCGATTGGGGCCGTTTTCACCGTCACGTATCCCGTATATGTAAGGGGCATGAGCGCGAATTCAAAGCCCCGGCCCGTCCTGGCCGCCTATGCCGCCGATTGGACCAAATCCCAAGGCCGCCTGCACGCGGAGCCGGAAAGCGCAACGCGCACGCCCTTCCAGCGCGACCGGGACCGCATTATTCATGCCGCCGCCTTCCGCCGCCTGAAGCACAAGACCCAAGTCTTCGTGTTCCACGAGGGGGACCATTTCCGCACAAGGCTGACCCATAGTCTGGAGGTTGCCCAGATTGCCCGCTCAATCGCCCGCACGCTGGGGCTGGACGAGGATCTGGCCGAGACGCTGGCCCTGTCGCATGACCTTGGGCACACCTGCTTTGGCCATGCGGGCGAGGATGCGCTGGATGCCTGCATGGCCCCCTTTGGCGGGTTCGACCATAACGGGCAGGCGCTCAAGATCGTCACGCAGCTGGAGCAGCGTTACCCAAAGTTCGATGGCCTGAACCTCACCTGGGAAACATTGGAGGGGCTCGTCAAGCACAACGGCCCGCTGACAGGCCCCCATGCCACGCGCAAGGCGGGCGAGTTCATCCTCGGCTACAACAAACGTCACGACCTTGCGCTCGACCGCTTTGCCAGCATCGAGGCGCAAGTCGCTGCGATTTCAGATGATATTGCCTACAACAATCACGACATTGACGACGGTCTTCGCGCGGGATTGTTCAATGTTGACGACCTGATGGCCCTGCCTCTGGTGGGCGATCTCTTCCGCAGCGCGTTTGACCGTTTCCCCGGCGTTGACGCGGATCGGGTGGTGCAGGAGGCGATCCGCGACCTGATCGGGCTCATGGTCGGTAATGTGGTCGCCGAGGTGGGCAAGCGTATCCAGTCTGCCGGGATCGCCAGCGCCGCAGACGTGCGCAACCACAAGGCCGCGCTTGCGGGATTTTCCGGTTCGCTTGCCCGCGATACCGGCGTTCTGCGGCAATTCCTGTTCGACCGGATGTATCGCCACCATCGGGTCTGGCGCATGGCGGTGAAGGCCAAGCGCATCGTGGCCGACTTGTTTGGCGCGTTTCTGGACGATCCCCGCCTTCTGCCCGAGGAATGGCGCGGTCAGTGCGCCAAGCCCGGAGAGGAGGGCACCGCCAAGGCGGTGGCCGACTACATCGCCGGCATGACTGACCGCTACGCGCTGGTCGAACATCGGCGGCTTTTCGGGCTGGATTTATGGCCCCAAGCTGAGTGAGGGCGGAGTGACTGGCCAGCAGTCGGGCAGGAGGCTGCCAAAAATTCAGTCGAACCGGGTCGTTACGGGCACGATTTGGCCGCAAGTCGTTTGCTAAACTCCCTGTTCGGGGCATGATTCGAATTTGGCGCGGCATCCTTTCATTTGCGCCACCCCAGTACGGAAGCAGTGCGGGACAAGCTGATGACCCATCTCGACCGTGGCGCCTACGAGCCGGAATATGACGATCCCCTGACCTATGACGAGGCAGAGGACGAGGCGGAGTCGTCTGGCCGCTCGCCACTGTTCCTGACGCTCGCAGTCCTGGTGCTGCTGGCCTTTGCTGCCGTTGTCTGGGTTGCCTATCAGCAGGGCGTCCGCCAATCGGATCGCGGCGGCCCGCCGGTCATCGTTGCGGACAATACGCCCGTGCGCGTGCCGCCGACCGATCCGGGTGGCGCAACGGTGCCCGATCAGGACAAGCTGATCTATGACCGTATCACGGGCGATACGACCGAGCCCGTCGAAACCCTGATGCCGCCGGCGGAAGACCCGGTTCCGCTGCCCACGGCTCCCGTGCCTACACCTACCGGTTCGCGCGGCGACGCGGGTCCGGTTGAGGATATCACAGGGCCGCCGGTCGAAACGATCGTGGCCGCTCCGCCTCCGGTTCGCGACACCACACCCACAGAGGTTGCGCCCAGTATTCCGACGGAAGACCTCGCAACGCTTGATCCTGGTTTGCCTGCAGCTGCGGCGGCTGAAGTTTCCCCCACTTCAGGCGCTTTTGTGGTGCAGGTCGGCTCCTATGCCAGCGGCGAGCTGGCTGCCTCCGCCTGGCAGGAGGTCAAGAGCGCCAATCAGGAATTGCTGGCGGGCCTCAAGCCGGACATCAAGCCGGTTGATCTGGGTGAGCGCGGCACGTGGTATCGCCTGCGCATCGGCCCCTTTGCCACGCGCGGCGAAGCCAATGACCTTTGCCAGAAGCTTTCGGCGCGCGGGCGGGATTGCCTGATCGCCAAGCCGTAACACCACGAATGGGGGAGGCCGGAGCTCACGCGCTGGTGCGCGAGGGGCAAACCGGTCCGGGGGATGACAGCGTGCTTGTCAGTGCATCCATTTTCGGCTGTGCCGGAACTACACTTTCGACCGAAGAGCGGGCGTTCTTTCGCGACGCACGGCCGTGGGGCTTTATCCTGTTCACCCGCAATTGCGAAAATCCCGACCAGGTTCGGCGCCTGACGGCATCACTGCGCGAAAGCGTTGCGCGCGACGCGCCCATCTTCATCGATCAGGAAGGCGGTCGCGTTGCCCGGCTGAAGCCGCCGCATTGGCGCGTGTCGCCGCCGGCCGCCCAGTTCGGCGCATTGTTCCGCGATACGGAGGAGGGGGCGCGCGAAGCCACCTACCTCAATGCGCGGCTGATCGCCTCCGAGCTCATCGATCTTGGCATCAATGCCGATTGCATGCCGTGCCTTGATGTTCCGATGGCAGGCGCGCACGACATCATCGGCGACCGCGCCTTTGACCGCGACGCGCGCACGGTGATCGAACTCGGCCGTGCCTTTGCCGAGGGTCTTCTGGACGGCGGTGTGCTGCCCGTTGCCAAACACATTCCCGGCCACGGCCGCGCCGGTGCTGACAGCCACGAGGCGCTGCCCGTTGTCGATGCGCCGCACGAGGAATTGAGCCGGACCGATTTCGTCACCTTCCGCGGCCTCAACACGCTGCCGATGGCGATGACGGCGCATGTGGTCTATTCGGCGCTGGATGCGCAACGCTGCGCAACGCTTTCACCCCGGATCATCCACACGGTCATTCGCGGCGAGATCGGCTTTCAGGGGCTTCTGATGAGTGATGATCTCGGCATGAAAGCGCTTGCCGGCAGCTTTTCCGAGCGCGCAAGGCTGGCGCTGAACGCGGGCTGCGACGTGGTCCTCCACTGCAACGGCAATCTGGACGAAATGAAATCGGTGATGGAAGGCACGCGCAAGCTGGCCGCTGAGGCCGCAGAGCGTGCGGATGCTGCCCTTGCGTGCTTGCGCAAGGCGGCCCCCGTTGATATCGACGGGATGGAAAAGCGCATTGCCCGGATCATGAGCGAGCGCCAGGTGGAAAGCGCATGAGCGGTTCTGACGAAAACAAGGTTAACGCTGCCGAGCCCGATGGCGCCGAGGCGGATGCGTTTGAAGCGTCGGCCGTCGCAGCGCCGTCTGAGGCATCGGGCGCCGCTCTTCTGGTCGATGTAAGCGGCTTTGAAGGTCCGCTTGACCTTTTGCTCGCGCTGGCCCGGTCGCAGAAAGTGGACCTTCGCAAGATTTCCATCCTTGCGCTGGCCGACCAATATCTCGAATTCATCAACGGCGCACGGAAGCTGGAACTGGACCTTGCCGCCGACTATCTGGTGATGGCGGCGTGGCTAGCCTATCTGAAAAGCAAATTGTTGCTGCCGGATGAAAGCACGCCGGACGGCGAACCGACCGGTGAAGAGCTTGCGGCGCGGCTTGCCTTCCGCCTGCAGAAGCTTGAAGCGATGCGTGAGGCTGCCGCGCGCCTCATGGCGCGTGACCGGCTGGGCCGCGACGTGTTCGGGCGCGGCATGCCCGAGGGCATCCGCCTGATCCGCACCCCGCAATGGGGCGACAATATTTTCGACCTGCTGAAGGCCTATGCCGAACAGCGGGTGAAGAAGTTCGGCGGCAAATATGCGATCACGCGCGCACCGGTCTACGCGATCGAGGAGGCGCGCAAGCGGCTTGAATCGATGCTGGGTGCCATTCCGGACTGGAGCCGCCTTGAAGCTTTGCTGCCGGAAGGATACGGGCTGGGCAAGATGAAGCGCACGGCCATCGCGAGCACGCTTTCCGCGAGCCTTGAGATGGCGCGCGACGGCAAGGTGGAGTTGCGCCAGATGTCGCCGTTCGGTGCCATTTACCTGCGCCAGAAGACGGCCAACGACAAGGGAGAACCGGCCCATGGATGAGGGTGCCATGACCAAGCGCGACGACCGCGAAGATGACGGGGTTGATGGCGCGGCGCCGGGCGAGGGCGCGGCAGAGGGGATGCCGGTTGCTCAGCTGCGCGCTGCGACCAACGAGCATATCCGCATGCTGGAGGCGATCCTGTTTGCAGCCAGCGAACCCCTTGACGAGGAAACCATCGCGGACCGCCTGCCGGAAGGCGCGGACGTGACTGGGTTGATCGCGCATCTGCAGTCGCTCTATTCGACCCGCGGCGTCAATCTGGTGGCGGTTGCCGGCAAATGGTCGCTGCGCACGGCAGGCGACCTTGCCTTCCTGATGCGGCGCGAAGCCGTCGACCAGAAGCGCCTCTCGCGCGCGGCGCTGGAGACACTCGCCATCGTCGCCTATCATCAGCCGGTGACGCGCGCCGAGATCGAAGACATCCGCGGCGTGACCGTGTCCAAGGGCACGCTCGACCTTCTGCTCCAGATCGGCTGGGTGAAGATGCGCGGCAAGCGGCGCACGCCGGGCCGTCCTGTCACCTATGGAACGACCAGCGATTTCCTTGCGCATTTCGGCCTTGAGGGCCTTTCAGAACTTCCCGGCATCGACGAGATGCGCCTTGCGGGCCTGCTTGAACTCAAGATTCCCGCGGGCTTTGCCATTCCCCAGCCCAGCGACGCGCTGGCCGCAGACGAAGACCCGCTGGATGGCGACGAGCTTGACCTTCTGAAAACCGGCGGTGACGAACTGCCGTGACACGCATGGCAAGCATGGCGGACGAGGTGGTGCGGCTTTCCTTCAGCCACGCAAGCCGCAGTTTCCGCGATGCCGCAGGCCTCGTTGCGGGTATCCACGACCTGACCTTTGATGTGGCGGCAGGCGAGATTGTCTGCCTGCTTGGCCCATCGGGTTGCGGCAAGTCCACAACCTTGCGACTTGCTGCCGGGGTGGAGCGGCTGGACAGCGGCATCATCCGCATCGGCAGCGAGATCGTTGACGGGGAGGGGCACTTCATGCCGCCGGAACTGCGCCGCGTGGGCCTGATGTTCCAGGACTATGCGCTGTTCCCGCACATGAATGTGCTTGCCAATGTGATGTTCGGCCTTTCTCGCATGAACCCCGGCGAGCGCGAACCCCGCGCGCAGGCGACGCTTGCAAGGGTGGGCCTTGGCCATCACGCCGCATCATGGCCGCACACATTGTCGGGAGGCGAGCAGCAGCGCGCGGCGCTTGCGCGGGCATTGGCACCGGGGCCGCGCGTGATGATGATGGATGAGCCCTTTTCGGGGCTGGACGGGCGCCTGCGTGAAAGCGTGCGCGACCAGGCGATCAGCCTGTTGCGCGAGAGCGGCACGCCGACGCTATTTGTGACGCATGATCCCGACGAAGCCCTGCGGACAGCGAGCCGCATCATCCTGATGCGCAAGGGCCGCATCGTGCAGACCGGCACGCCGGAAGAAATCCTGAACCAGCCAGTTGACCGCGAAGCCGCCGCATTCTTCTCGCCGCTCAATCTGATGGTCGCGCGCGTTTCGGGCGGCAGGGTCGAGACGCCGCTTGGGCATTTTCCGGCGCCCGGTCTTGCGGAAGGCGCGGAAGTCGAAGTCGCGTTGCGCCCGGATGATCTGGTGGTCACGAGCGGCAGCGGCACTGCCGCCCGGGTAATCAATTGTGCACCCGGCATTGGCGGTTATGTGCTGGACGTGTCCGTAGCAGGCGAGGTCTTTACTTTGCGCAATCAGGCGCCGCTGCAGGTCGGGAGCGACCTCACGGTTTCGGCGGTTGCGGGCAAGCAGCTGATTTTCGGATAGGCCGCTTCCTTCTGCCAAACGCTCAAACCGGAAAGACGCGACCCTCAAAGACCGTGCCCCAGACTTTGATGTCCTTCAGGGCGTCCGCCGAGACTTTCTCCGGGTCGGCATCAAGCACGGTGATGTTGGCAAGTTTGCCGGGCGAAAGGCTGCCCATCTCGTGATCCAGCCGCCATGAATGGGCGGCGTCAATCGTGACCGCCTTCAGGGCCTCCTGCACGGTGAGGCGCTGATCGGGTCCTGCAATGCGCCCCGATACCGTCTTGCGGGTCACCGCTGCCCACACATTGAAGAGCGGCCGCGCCGGACCGATCGGCATGTCGGAATGAAGTGAAACCGGCACGCCCGCGCGCACACAAGACCCCAGCCGCGTCATGTTGTCGGCGCGGTCCGGCCCCAGCCCCCACGCGCCATAGGCATCGGCAAAGGCTGGCACATAATAGGGATTGGCGCTGACGACCGCACCCAGACGCGCAATGCGCTGAACCTGCTCTTCCGTCGAATTGGCGAAATGGACGATGACGCTGCGATGATCGTCGCGCGGGCTCCGTGCCAATGCTGCCTCGAGCGTATCCAGCACCATGTCGAGGCCCAGATCGCCGTTCACGTGGATGTGGGGATTGAAACCTGCATCCCAGTAGAGCGCCCAGGCCGCCTTGAAGTCCTCGGGCTCCGTCATCCACTCGCCGCGATGGCCGTCGGTATAGCCGTCGCGCATCTGCATTTTCTGCGAGACGATGGCGCCATCGGCAAAGAACTTGATCTGCCCGTCAAGGAAACTGACCTTGCCCGCGGGCGCAGACGCAATGACCTCACGCGTGCGATCAAGCGCTGCCTCGCGATGGCGCTCGAACATGGTGCGGCCATCGACGATCAATGTGGTCGAGAAGGGCGTCTCGTCGTGACCCAGAATGGCCTGATAGAGCGCCAATTGCTCCGGGCCGATCTGGGCACCAGGCTCGTTCAGGGCAGTCACACCCGCGCGGTGCATGTAAGTTCTGAGAAGGATAAGTCCACGCGTCAGGCGTTCGGGCGTCGCAAAGGCGCGCATCAAGGGCGCCAGCACCAGATTGAGACCCTTCTCAAAGAAATGCCCGCGCTGCCAATCCGCCTGTTCACTTGCCAGTCCGTGGCCCTTGGTCATTTCTTCGGTGATGCCGAACGCTGCCAGTGCCGCACTGTTCAGATAGAATTCGTGGCAGGAGCGGTGCCAGATGGCGATGGGCCTTGTCGCCGAAATGCTGTCCAGCGCTTCGCGCGACAATTCGCCATGCCAATACTGGTGAAAGCCCCAGCTGGCAAAGAAGCCGGTGTCGGCGGGGTCGGCTGCAATCGCCGCGGCAAGGCGCGCGCGATATTCTTCGGGCGTGGTGGCTGCAGGCTCAGTCCGGTCGGGCAGGTCCCAAGTGTCATTGGCGATGATCGCGCAGCTCATCGACAGGGCCGCAAGGATGGGATGAAGGTGCTGCTCAATCAGGCCGGGTATCAGAACCTTGCCGGCAAAGCGCGCGTCAATCGCATAGGTGCGGCCTTTCAGGGCCGCTTCAACCTCAGCAAGCGAACCCACCGCAACAATACGGCCGGCCTCTACCGCAATCGCATTGGCGGCGGGATTGTCGCCCGTCATCGTGATGACCCGCGCGGCGGTATAGACGGTAAGGGCTGCAAGCGTGGGGGCGTTTGCGGCTTGTGCTTTTGCCTTTCCGCCACCGATCGCAACGCTGGCCGCAGCCCCCGCTGCCATGGCCAGACATTGGGCCAGAAACTGGCGGCGTCCCGGATTCTTCATGTGAGCGTTCACCGCCGCTCCCAGTTCATGACAGAAGCAGGAAGCCAGGCTGCCCATGCCGCCATTGGCCAACATCCGGGAAAATGACGTTTGCGGCTGCATGGCGGCTCTCCGTTGTCACAAGGGCGTTATCAAACCGGATCACGCGCTGGCAGCATGGTCAATGCAGCATCTTGGGGTCTTTGAGGGGAGGCTGTGGCTCGGGTCTTTATTGCTTCTTGAGCGATGCTTTGCGAGTATGGCGCAACGCAGCATATGGCCGGAATGGCCGTGACGCAGGGCATTTCGCATGGGCGGTTTTTCGATCTGGCATTGGCTCGTCCTCATTCTTGTCATCGTGCTCCTGTTCGGGCGCGGCAAGATTTCGGACATGATGGGCGATGTTGCCAAAGGCATCCGCAGCTTCCGCAAGGGGCTCAACGAACCAGAAGATCCGCCGCCACCCGCCAACGACAAGCCCTGATTGCGCAAGACCGCCATGCGGATGGCGGGGGCAAGGATCGCGCATCATGTTTGATATCGGCTGGGCAGAACTTCTCGTCATCGCGCTTGTCGCCATCGTCGTGGTGGGACCGCGCGATCTGCCGCGCCTGATGCACAAGGCCGGGCAGTGGGTGACCAAGGCCCGCAAGATGGCCAGCCATTTTCAGGCCGGCATCGAGGAAATGGCCCGCCAATCCGAGCTTGAGGAGTTGCGCAAAGAGGCCAAATCCATCCAGCGGGATCTTACCCAGCTTGATCCGGCCAAGCCTGCCACAGCCGCGCCGTCGCCGGCATCGGGTGCCCAGACGATCAAGGCGCCGCCAGCGCCCGCTGCAGCTCCGGCAGCAGCAGTTGAGCCGGTCCACGGCACCGAACCATGACCGAACCTCGCGACAAGGAGGACGCGCATATCGAGGCGACGCGCGCGCCGCTGATCGAGCACCTGATCGAATTGCGGTCGCGGCTGTTGTGGTCATTTATCGCGTTCTTTGCCGCGTTCGTCCTCTGCTTCTACTTTGCTGCGGAGATCTATGCGGTGCTTGTGCATCCGCTGGCAGATGCGTTTGGCGGAGAAAGCGGCCGCCGCCTCATCTACACCGCGCTTTACGAGACGTTCCTGACCTATGTGAAGGTCGGCTTCTTCGGGGCGCTGTGCCTGTCATTCCCGATCCTTGCAGCGCAGATCTGGCGGTTTGTGGCGCCCGGCCTTTACAAGCTGGAGCGCAACGCCTTCCTGCCGTTCCTGGTGGCGATGCCGTTCTTCTTCGCGATGGGCGTGGCGCTGGTCTATTACCTCATCATGCCGATGGCGATCCGCTTCTTCCTCGGATTCGAAACACCGCCGGGAACGGGCGAAATCCCGATCCAGCTCGAGGCCAAGGTCAGCGAATATCTGAACCTCGTCATGGCGCTCATCTTCGCCTTCGGTGCCTGCTTCCAGCTGCCGGTCGCGCTGGTTCTGCTTGGCCGGGTGGGGATTGTGACGTCCAAGACCCTCAAGGCAGGGCGGCGCTATGCCATTGTCGGGATATTTGCGGTGGCTGCCGTGCTCACGCCGCCCGATGTGCTGAGCCAGGTCGCCCTCGCACTGCCGGTCATCCTTCTCTACGAAATGTCGGTCTGGGCGGTCTGGTTGATCGAGCGAGGCCGCACCCGCAGGGAAGCAGAGGCTGAGCGGGCGGCAAGCAGCGCCGGAGACACGGGCCTTCCGGTCGTAAAGCCGGACGCCTGAAATCGCTCAGGTCTTGGGCAGCGCGGATTTTGCCTCAACCCACAACTGATCCATCAATTCGAGCCCGGCGCCGGCAAGAGGAACCCCTTTCTTTTCAAGCTGATCCTCGATGAAGTGAAAGCGGTGAACGAACTTGCTGTTGGTCCGGCGCAAGGCGTTTTCCGGGTCGATATCGAAATGCCGGGCAAGGTTGGCCAGGACAAAAAGGATGTCGCCGAATTCGTCTTCTTTGGCGGCCTGATTCTCATTTTTTTCAATGGCTTGAGCGAATTCGCTCAGTTCTTCTCTCAGCTTTTCGAGGATTTTTTCCGGTGTCTTCCAGTCGAACCCGACGCGTGCCGCGCGCCTGGTGAGCTTCTCGGCGCGGGTGAGTGCGGGCAGGGCGAGCGGCACGTCATCGAGGATGCTGGCTGCAGCCTTGTCGGCGCGTTCTGCGGCCTTGGCATCCTCCCAGGCGCGGGTCTGGTCGGCGGCAGTGCGGATGTCGGCGTTACCGAAGACATGGGGGTGGCGGCGGGTCATCTTGGCGATCACCGCCTCCACCACATCTCCATAGGTGAAGGCGCCACGTTCTGCCGCCATCTGGGCATGAAAGACGACCTGGAAGAGGAGGTCGCCCAGCTCATCCTTCAGGGAGGCCAGGTCATCGCGGGCGATGGCGTCGGCAACCTCGTAGGCTTCCTCGATGGTGTAGGGCGCAATCGTCGCAAAATCCTGCTCAAGGTCCCAGGGGCAACCGCCATCGGGGTCGCGCAGCCGCGCCATCAGGGCAAGGAGGCGCGCCGTCGGCGACGTTGCGGGGTCGTCTGCTGTGCTCATTGCGGCTCGTTGACGGACAGGGGCAAAGGCTGATCGGTCATGTCGCGACTGTTGCGGTCTGCGGCGATTTTCTCGCGCAGCGCCTTCTGACGCTTTTCATCGAGCGGGAAGTTCCACATCGTTGCCGCGGTGAGGAAGAGGAAAATCATCGGCAGGAAGATGTAGATGTAGAGGAAGCCTTCGATGGCTTCAGGCGAGTTGATCGCACCGTGGGCTGACGAGAAACCGATCATGTCGAGAACGGGATAGGCAATTCCCGGTGCCAAGGCGTAGCCCATCTTGTTGGTCATCACGAGCAGCGAATAATAGGTGCCCGCACGTTCCTTGCCGGTCTTGGCCGTATCTTCGTCGGCCACGTCTGCCATGATCGCCCGCAACAGGAAGCCTGCGACACCGTAGGAAAACCCGTAAAAGGCCAAGGCTGCCGCCAGCATGCCGAAGTCGCCCGGCGCGATCAGCATGATGCCGGGCAGGGTGACGGCTGAATAGAACATCGCAAAGGCCAGCGTCCGGTGCTTGGAAAAGCGGTAGGAGACGCGGATCCAGACCGGAATGCCGATCAGCCCTGACAGGAAATAGACGAGCAGCAGGATGAATTCCTGCCCGGGCAACTGGTAGGCAATGGTGATGAGGAAAATGAAGAGCGCAGCCGTTATGCCGGGCGCGAGGCCCTGAAAAAGATCGGCCAGCAGAAGGCGGCGGAGCGACTTGTTGGTCAGGAGCACCTTCCATGCCTCGCGCCAGTCTTCGTGCCCGTGATGCTCGACAATCGGCGGCTCCGGCACGTATTTCCAGGCAATGAAGACGGCGATGGGCAAGGTCGCGATGATGAATAGGCCCATCACCATGACTTTGTTGGCAAAGCCGACAGGACCGACGCCGAAATATTCCGGAACGATCAGGGCCACGATCTCCGGCAGCACCAGCACGGTCAGCATGCCGAAGATGAAGGCAAACTCGCGCGCACCCTGAATGCGGCTGCGCTCCTTGTATTCCGGCGACAATTCGGCGCCCCACGACATGTGGGCGATCGCGATGGTGGAATAGGCCAGATAGGCAACGATGGCCCAGATGGTGAGGTAGACCCAATCGCCCTTGTTCTCGAGCGGTGGCACGAACAGCATGAAAACCGCGCCAAGGATGAATGGCACGGCCACCGTGACCCATGGCTTGCGGCGCCCCCAGCGGGTGCGCGTGCGGTCCATGAAGTGGCCCAGCAGCGGATCAACCACCAGGTCGATCAGGCGGACCAGCGTGAAGATCAATCCCACCTCGGCCTGCGGCACCAGCATGACGATGGTGTAGAAGGGCGCGACAACCAGTGCCAAGGGCAGGCCAAGGCCAGAGATCGGGATACACGGGCCGGCATAGGCGGCCAGCGTCCGCATGCGCAGTTTGGGTTGGCTCATCGGCTTTTGGTTCTCGATTGGCAGGATTCCGGTCAGGCCATGGAACAGGGCTGACCGGCGCGGCACAAGCCCCGAAACCACCGGGGATTTTTGTGTGTCAGCCCGGATTTGGGGGATGAGCGCCCCGGTATGCGCTGGGTGATCTGAATGTTTGATAATTTGAATTATGGGAAATCATAAGTGATACCAGGGTCGGCCCGCATCAAAACCCACAAACCAAAGACAAGCGCGATGAACGCCGCAAAACCACAGCGCGTTGCTGCACTCAGCACGCTTCCTCGCCCTCGCCCGTGCCGCACACGGTTTCAGCGACCAGCGCCACGCGATCATAGCCCGCCTGCTGGAGGATGTTCATGATCCGCATGACATCGGCGTATACGACTGCCTGATCGGCCCGCACCATGATGCGCTGGGTCCGATCACCGTTTGACTGGTCGATGATGGCGGCTGTGAGCGTCCCCCAGTCCGCCTTCACATCGAGGCTCCCCGCGAGGCCCCCCACATGGATCGAGCCATCGGCAGAGGCTGAGACGAAGACCGGATCAATCTCCGGCATGGTCTGGGTCGGCGATGGCGGCGGCAGATCGACGGGAATTGAGATTGTCGCGATGGGTGCCGCCACCATGAAAATGATCAGCAGCACGAGCATGACATCCACGAAGGGCGTCACGTTCATGTCAGCATTGTCGGCATAGGTGGTGCGCGCGGTCATGGCCCTCTCCTCCTCCGCTTGCCCTCAATCCTTGAGCTGGAAAATCACTTCGACGCGTACATTGTCCCGCCGCACGGCGACGCCGCTGCGCAATTGCGGCTTGTAGGTCCAGCGGCGCACGGCCTTCAGCGCCTCACGGTCAAAGCCGTAGCCATCCGGCGTGACTGAAACGACACGCACATCGGCGACGCTGCCATCGGGCATGATGGTCAAGACAAGTACGACCCGACCGTCCTTTCCGCGTTGGAGGCCCCGTTCGGGATATACCGGTTCGACACGGATAGCGGGTTGCGGTTCCGCTTCCTCGATGGCCGTCATCGGTCCGTCCGGGTTGCTTTCACCCGTGATCGGCGGCAGCGGCAGTGGTGGCACATTAGATGCCACCTCCACGGGGACGGGATCGCGCGGAACGATCAGCGGTTGGGCCGGTTCGGGTTCCTCGACCGGCTCTTCAATGATCACCGGTTCGGGGATCGGCAGCACCACGGTCTCGATCACCCGTTGCGGCTCCGGCTCCGGCGCGACGAAGTTGAGCGAGTCGACAAACCAAAGACCTGCCGCCAGATGCAGCAGCACGGAAACCCAGATTGTCGTCAGCATTGTCCGGTTCATGGCACACCTCGTTCCGACCGTCGGGACTCAGGCCTGCGCGTCCGCCGGTTCACGAAATCGTGATCCAATTCCACTCACCTGGCAACATTGAAAATATTTCCTCAAAATAATCTGTTGAAATATTCAGGAAGCTCCAAAAGAAAACGGCGCCCGATCGGGGCGCCGCTTGAATGCAAAAATCGGGACCTTCAGCAGCTGACTTCGCCGGCACCCGACCCGCAGACATCCTCGGCGATCAGGGCAACTTTGTCGTAGCCACGTTCCTGCAAAATGTTCAGGGCCCGGATCACATCCTTGTAGATGACGCCCTGGTCGGCGCGCAGCATCAGGCGCGACGTGCGGTCACCCGCGGTCCGGTCGATGATCGCGAGGCCAAGCGTGCCCCAGTCCACCTTGACTTCGCTGCCCGGAGCAAGCCCGCCGATGAAAATGTCACCATTTTCGGAAAGCGAGATGAAGATCGGGTCCTTGTCCTGCTGTTCCGGCGCGACGTTTGGCGGTGGCAGGTCAACGCGCACATTGACGGTCGCAAGCGGCGCCGCAACCATGAAGATGATGAGCAGAACAAGCATGACGTCCACGAAGGGCGTCACGTTCATGTCCGAATTTTCCGGAAACTTCTTGGCTTTGCCGCCGCCGCCAAGTTCATTGCCCAGTTTGACTGCCATGATCAGTTACTCCAGGCGGAACTTGACGGTAACGCGAACATTTTCCCGGGCAACGGCCACGCCGCCGCGCATCTGCGGGCGGTAAGTCCATTTGCGCACGGCATCAAGTGCCGCATCCGCAAAGCCCTTGCCGGCCGGTCTCTCGCTGACAACCTGGACGCCGGAAACCGAGCCATTCGGAAGGATGGTCAACAGAAGCTCAACTGTTCCCTCGGTTTCGCTTTCGAGGGCGCGGCGCGGATATTTGGGCTGAACGCGCCGCAGCGGCTGCGGGTCCTGCTCGACGAATGACGCCGTCGTCGTCGCCTCATTGGTGTCTTCGGCGGGCGGCTGGGGCGGCACGGGCAGCGGCGGCACTTCAGCCGTCGGCGGTGCCGGAACCGGACGCGGCTTCACGCGCGGCTTCTCATCAGGCGGCGGCGGCGGACGATCCGGCGGCGGCGGCGGCGGTGGCGGCGGCGGTGGCGGCGGCACATAGACCTCCACCACCGGCGGGTTGTCCATCTCCGGCGGCGTAAAGTTCATCTGGTCATAGAAATAATATCCCACAAGCAAGTGCAGGATAATCGAGACCCAGATCGTGATGGTCAGTGACCGGTTCATCTCACGCCCTGTCTTCTGGGGGTCAGTCTTTGTCTTCAGCGACCAATGCTACTTTGAAGTAGCCATGGTCCTGAAGGACGTTCATTGCGCGCATCACATAGCCATAGACCGCGCCGCCATCAGCACGGATCAGGATGCGATTGTCACGGTTGCCGCCCGTCCGCCGCTCGATTTCAAGACCGAGCCTGCCAAGGTCGGTCTCATAGTCCCCCAGAAAGACCCGACCATTCTCCTGAATGGAGACATAGACCGGATCGGGCGGATTAGGCGTGGCTTCGGCATTAGACGGCGGCAGGTCAACCTTGACATTCACGGCGGCCAAAGGCGCTGCAACCATGAAGATGATCAGCAGCACCAGCATGACGTCCACGAAGGGCGTCACGTTGATTTCGCTGTTGTCTTCCCAGTTCTGCGCCTTGGCGCCGCCGAGACTGCTGCCGAGTTTGACCGCCATCGGGATCAGCCCTGGTCGAGCTGACGCGAGACGCGGACCAGCAATTCGCCCGAGAAATTCTCAAGACGCGAATTGTAGGCACCGATCTTGCGGCCGAAGATGTTGTAGAAAATGACCGCCGGAATGGCCGCGAACAGGCCGATGGCCGTCGCAAACAGGGCTTCGGCGATACCCGGCGCCACGACCGCAAGATTGGTCGTGTTCGTTTCCGCGATGCCGATGAAGCTGTTCATGATGCCCCAGACGGTGCCGAAAAGGCCGACGAAGGGCGAGATCGAACCTGTCGTCGCCAGCGTGCCCATACCCGAGCCGAGCATGGCGCTGTTCGATGTCTGCGCAATCGACATGACAGCTGAAATGCGGCTTGTCAGGTGCTCGCGCTTGTCACCCGTGCCGACATTGCCCGTGGCCGACATTTCACTGGCCGCGGCCTCGAGCATCTGCACCATGGGAACCGAACGATCAGCCCGGCGCATGTTCTTTGCCATTTCCTGCAAAGGCGCGTTGGACGAACGGAATTCCTTCAGGAACGCGTCGGTGCGGCGGTTCAATGCGCCAAAGTACATGTACTTGGCGATCAGGATTGCCCAGGACACCATCGACGCAATGATCAGGCCGATCATCACGATCTTCACGATCAGATGCGCCTGCATGAACATGCCGAGCGGCGTCAGGTCGTGACCCTGCTCATCAGACTTGAGAAGCGGCTGACCGTCCTCACCAAGAATGATGTTGTTCGTGTTCGGGTCACGCTGCAACTCGACCGGAATCGGATTGCCGTCAGGCCCAAGGATCAGGTCGTTGTTCGGGGCGCGCTGCGGCGGAACCCGCAGTTCAACGCCATCGACGGTAACCGGAACGCCTGAGCCGTCAACCAGCGGGATCTTGCCGTCCGGGCCGACCTCAATGCGCGGCGCGGTGGGCGCTGCAGTGGGATCGGGCGGAAGCGGAAGTCCATCCGGCCCCAGGACCGGCGCCGTTGCCGGTGCCGTCGTGCCGTCTGCGGCGGGCGTGCCCGGCGCTGGCGTCGTTGCCGGTGCCGTGGTGGCAGCGGGCGGCGGCTCGGTGGCCGGGGCCGTTTGCGCAAACGCGGAAGTGGCGCTCGCAAATGCGACGCCGGAGAAAAGCGCTGCGGCAATCGCCGTGCGCTTCAGGGATTTCGATACACCGAACTGCAGCATTGAGGACTTCCTCTCGCAAACGCGCTTCCAGCCCAGACGTCCGATGCATCATGCATCAGTCGCCGCTCATTCTCAGTCAACGAATGTGGCTGTGTCGTGCCGGGAATATGGCGACGGACGATTTGCCTGACCTGCAAACAGACTGCAAGGCAGACAGGCCGCATAGCAGCCATCATACCCTCATCCGGTCCACCCCACGCAGACCGGAACCCCCAACTTGCACACCCCACTCATACAAACCGGCGCGGTATATCCCGCCTTACGGTTATGTCGCAATAAGTTTTAACAAACTAACCTGTGGCAGCCAACGTCGCCATGTCACATCCGAAACATGCTTAATTCACGGGGAGTTGCGCAACAATTGTCATGCCGTCGAAGGCCGGCTCGACATTGGCGGGAAGCCGCGCCTTCAGCCGTTCATAGTCGAGGTCGATATGAAGGTTTGTCAGAATCGCGCGCTTGGGGCGGAAGTGCCGAATCCACGCCAATGTCTGTTCAACGTGTGAGTGAGTCGGGTGCGGCTTGTCGCGCAGCGCGTCGACAATCCAGCAGTCCAGACCCTCGAGCGCTGCGTGGCTTGCTTCCGGGATCGCAACAAGGTCGCTGGAATAGGCGATCTTGCCGAAGCGGAAGCCCAATGAGCGCATCGAGCCGTGGTCCTGCGCAAAGGCCAGCACGGGAATGGCACCGCCCTTGCCTTCAATGACAAACGGGGCAAACGGCTCGGGCAGGATTTCCGCATCGAGTATCTGCGGATAGCCACCCGGCGCACCGTGAAAGCAATAGGAGAAGCGTGACGACAGCGACGTGATTGTTGCCTGGTCGCTGATCACGCGCACGCGCTTGCGCATGTTTTGGGCAATCATGCGCAGATCATCAAGACCATGGGTCTGGTCGGCATGGTCATGGGTGATGAGCACGCCATCAAGTTGTCCGCATCTTGCGTCGATCAGCTGTTCGCGCATGTCGGGGCTTGTATCGACCAACACGGAAGTCGCGCCGCACCGGACAAGGATCGCGCAACGGCGACGCCGGTTCTTCGGATTTGCAGGATCGCAGGCGCCCCAGTCCGGACCGTCCGGGCCGATCCGCGGCACGCCGCCCGACGAACCGCTGCCCAAAATGGTGACCGAGATTTCAGACGTGATCACGTACGCCCAGCCTTGGGAAACTGGGCCTTGGGAAACAGGCGGAAAAAATTTTCGGTCGTGTGCCGCGCCAGCGCGTCCACACTCATGCCCTTTATTTCGGCCACTTTGGCTGCCGTCAGCGCCACATGGGCGGGCTCGCAGGTTTTGCCCCGGTGCGGCATCGGCGCAAGGAAGGGTGCATCAGTCTCGACCAGCATCCGTTCAACGGGAAACCAGCGGACGATATCGCGCAACGCATCAGCCGTCTTGAAGGTCACGATGCCTGAAATCGAGATATAGAGGCCAAGCTCAAGCGCGGTGCGCGCAAGTGCCTCCCCCGACGAGAAGCAGTGCAAGACGCCGCCAAAGGGCTTTTCCGCCACGGCCTGGCGCAACATGGCATCGGTCACCTCATCGGCATCGCGCGTGTGGATGACAACGGGCAGACCCGTTTTTTGTGCAGCAGCGATGTGGACCCTGAAGTTTTCAGCCTGTGCGTCACGCGGTGAATGGTCATAGTAGAAGTCGAGGCCAGTCTCGCCAAAGCCGACGACCTTGGGATCATCCGACATCGCGGCGAGCTTTTCCGCATCCGCCTTCGGCGATCCTGAGGCCTCATGCGGGTGAACGCCCACCGTGCACCAGATGTCATCGGCTTGCGCCGCAGCGGCACGCACGCCGTCAAATTTGTCGAGCCGGGTGCAGATGGTGAGAAAACCGGAGACTCCTGCCGCACGCGCGCGTGACACAACACCCGCATCCTTGGCAAGCGCGGGAAAATCAAGATGGCAGTGACTGTCGATCAGCATGCGGGTGAAATAGGCGTTTCAAGCCGTCGCTTCAACCGGCTTTTGCGGCCGGCTGCGCAAGGCCTGCGAGTTCGTTGAGTACGGCGAGTGCCACATATTTCCTGTCAAGGTGAAGGCTGTCTTCAAGCCGCGTCAGGCGCCTTAACCGCGCCAGTGCCTCGACGCTAGCGTTGGCCCGGGCAAGGCCTGTGGCCCCCGCGCTGGTGTCACTGCTGATGGCGCCGCCCGCGCCACGGATCAAGAGGTCTTCGGCCAGCGACAGGAAGAGGTCGAAGGTTCCTTCGTTGGCAGCCTTGGCCAATTCATCCGCAAGCGCATGCTGCGCAACCACGTCCAGGACGGCTGGCTTCTCCAACGAACCCATGCGGGCGGCCAGTGAAAGGCCGTCGCGCGCCAGAATGTCGAGGGCGCGGCCAAGGCTGCCGCCGCTCATGACGGCAAGCTGCGCCCGCGCGGTTGTTCCGCATTGGGGGGCCAGCGCAATCAGCCCCTGCTCCATGCTGCCTGCATCCAGGGGCCGCAATTGCAGCCGGCGGCAACGCGACTTGATCGTGGCCATCAATCTTCCCGGCGCGTGCGACACCAGGAGCAAGAGACCGCCCGCTGGCGGTTCCTCCAGCAACTTCAGAAGCGCGTTGCACGCATTCCAGTTCATGTCGTCAACCGCGTCGATGATGGCAACGCGCCAGCCGCCATCGGTTGCATGGGTCGCAAAGAACTTCGCAAGCCCCCTCACCTGCTCGACCGGCAGATCGGCCTTGAACCGCTTCTTGTCTTCGTCCCATGGGCGTTCGAGGAGCGTGACATCCGGATGCACGCCGGTCTCGATCAGGTGCACCGCACGATCATTTTGGGCCGCGGGTAAATCGGCGCCCAGCAATCCACCGCGCGCGGCGGCCAGCGCCTTGGCAAAGCGGAAAGCCAATGTCGCCTTGCCGATGCCGCGCGGCCCCTCGATCAGCCATGCGTGGTGCAATCGCCCGCTGTTGACGGCGCTCACCAGTTCAGCCCGCGCCTTCTCATGGCCAAACAATTGATGCTGCGCGCGGGGATGAACCGGCTCGGGCGTTGCGGCTTGGCTCATGCGGCAAGCCCCAGCTTGGGCAATCGCGCAGCGACGATCTCGCGCACACGCTTTTCGACCTCGGCGATGGGCGCATCGGCGCCGATGACGGCGCAGCGCCTTGGCTCTGCCTGCGCGATCGCAAGAAACGCGTTGCGCAATTTGTGATGGAAGGCGATGTCCATATTCTCATAGCGCGAGGTTGCCTCGCCCAGTTGCCGTGCCCGCGCGATCGCCCGCGCGACACCGGTTTCCGGCGGCAGGTCGATGATCAGCGTCAGGTCCGGCATGTCTGGACCGACGACCAGTGCCTTCAGCGCTTCCAGAGACGGCGCTGCAAGACCGCTTGCCACGCTTTGATAGGCCGCCGTCGAATCCACGAAGCGGTCACACAGAACCGTCGCGCCCCCCGCCCGCGCCGGACGGATCAGGCGGTCGAGATGTTCCGCGCGCGCGGCATAAAAAAGGAGCGCCTCGGTCAGGGGGGTAAAACGGTGGCCAGGCGCGACCACCAGATCGCGGATGCGTTCGGCCTCCGGCGTGCCGCCGGGCTCTCGTGTCAGCACCACATCGTTGCCGCACGCGGCGAGCGCGTCACGCAACAGCCTTATCTGGGTCGATTTGCCTGCGCCCTCGCCGCCTTCAAACGTGATGAAGGCGCCTGTCATTGCACCGGAACGGATTCGGGCTGCGCACCACTACCATCCAGCATTTGCGATATCGCCGTGCCGATGCGTGACAAAAGCCCCGCGCGTTCCATCGGCGCACCGGTCACCAAGGGGGCGGTTGCGATGATCGCACCCTCCACCATGACCCTGACCTCGCCGACGGGCATGCCCGCATCAAACGGCGCTGCAATCGGGCCGGTATAGGTGGCGACGACCTTCATCTTGCGCCGGTTTGCGCCAGACATGAAGACATTCAACGGCGAAGCCACGACCAGCGAAACACTGTCGCTTTCGCCGTTCCAGACATCGGCCGTGATCACATTTTCGCCGGCGGCCAGAAGGTCGAACCGCCTGAACTCACGAAATGCGGTCTGGATGAGCCGCTTGGACTCCGAGGCCCGCTCCTCCTCCGACGACAAACCGAACAAGACCAGAATGACACGGCGGTTTTCCTGCACCGCTGTGCCGACAAGTCCGTAACCCGCCTCTTCGGTGTGGCCGGTCTTCATCCCGTCAGCGCCGACATTGGCATAGAGCAGCGGATTGCGGTTGCTCTGCGTGATGCCCGTCCACGTGAAGGACAACTCGGAAAAGAAATGCATGTACTCCGGATAGGTGCGGATGATGTGGGATGCAAGCATCGCCAGATCGCGGACGCTGGTCTCGTGCCCCACTTCCGGCCAGCCGGACGAATTCATGAAATGGGTTTCCTGCAGGCCAAGTTCGATGCCGCGGGCAGTCATCATCTCCGCAAAGTCCGCCTCCGTGCCGCCGATGCCTTCGGCCACCACGATGCAAGCATCATTTCCCGAAAGGATCGATATGCCGCGGATCAGATCCTCCACGCGCACATCGGTATCGACCATGACGAACATTTTTGACCCTTGGGTCTCCCATGCTTTCTGCGAGACATGGAATGTGGACTCCATGGTCAGGTCACCGTCCTTAAGCTTCTGGAAAAGGAGCTCAAGTGTCATCAGCTTGGTCATCGAGGCGGGCGGATAAGGGACGTCCGCCATCTTTTCGAACATCACCGTGCCGGTTTCATAATCGAGCATGATCGCTGCGCGCGCTGGCGTGTCGATCTCGACTGCGGCCATCGCGGGCGCAGCCGGCAGCACAATGGCAAAGAGAATAGCGAACGCGCGCCGCATCATGGCAAACATCTCTCCGGGTCAATCAACAACGATATGGGCGCCGGGCTGGCCACCCGCAATGACGCGCTCAAGTGCCGCGTCCGCATCGCGCACCGAACCAAACGGCCCCAGCCTGACGCGATAGAACTGCTGACCGTTGATGCGGGTCGGCGATACGCGCACATCGCCCGTGCTGCTGAGGCGCGCGCGCAGACGTTCCGCATTCTGCTTCGAACGGAAGGAGCCTGCCTGCACCCACAATTGCGTCGTCGAAGGAACCGCAACGGTCGTTACTGTGCCATCGGCAACAGGCGCGCTGCCGATGCGGGTGGATTCAACCGGACGCGGCGCCGTTTCCACCGTGCGGGTCGGCGCGCTGGATGTGCCGGGCGGTGGCGCGAGCGTGTTCGAGGCAATCTCCTCGGTCGGTGCGGCACTTGCCACGGGCGCCGCCGTCGCTTGAGCGCCGCTGCCATCCGCGCGGCCGACATACTGGACGCGCACGCGGGCGACGCCATCGCCTTTGAAACCCAAAAGCTCAGCTGCGTTTTCCGAGACGTCGAGAATGCGACCCGGAATAAACGGTCCGCGATCATTCACCCGCAGGACAATCGACTTGCCGTTTTGCAGATTGGTAACACGCACGAGCACCGGCAGCGGCAGTGTCTTGTGTGCAGCGGTCAACCCATCGGGACTAAAAATCTCGCCATTGGCCGTCGGACGCCCGGCAAAAGCATCGCCGTACCAGGAAGCAATGCCCGTCTCGTCATAGAAAGGATCTTCGTGCGGATAATACCAGACGCCGCCCACCTGATAGGGCGTGCCGACCTTGTATCCGCCCGTGCGCGGCGGCGGCGTTGTGGTGCAGGCAGCAGCAACAAGGGCCACCATCATCGCAGCCAAGAGCCGCAACGTGCGGCGTGAATTTGCGGAAACGCTTTGGGGCAAGGCATTCATGGGGGGAAACCGTACAATCCAGCGGATTCGTGCAACGCGGAATTGGGCTAAGCTAGAGTCGCGTGCCCTCCTTCGCAACCATTCTTGCCTTGCCGGAAATTCATGAGCCATTCGCTGACCACAGAGCTTGTCCACCTGATCCGGGCAAAACCGGCAAGCAAGGCCGATCTGGGCCTTGCCGCCCGCTTCACACTGGATGCGGTGGCCAATGCGCTGGCCGGACGCCAATCCGCCCCGGGCCAGATTCTGGCCAAATGGGCGGCTGGTGCAGGTCGCGATGCAGGCCGACGTGCATTTCTTATGGGCGCGCTCACCCATATTCTGGAAACTGATGACATCCACCGGGAATCAGTCGTGCACCCCGGCTGTGTGGTCGTGCCCGCCGCATGGGCAATTGCCGAGCGCGAGGGAATTTCCGGTCACGGCTTTCTGCGTGCCGTACTGGCCGGGTTCGAGGCGGCCTGCAGGGTGGGTTCCGCCGTTGGTCCCGCCCATTATCGCATCTGGCACAATACGGCGACCTGCGGTCCGTTCGGTGCCGCGATGGCCTCTGCCACCCTACTCCGCCTCCCGGATGGGGCATGTGTGGATGCGCTGGGCAATGCCGGCACACAATCGAGCGGGCTTTGGGAATTCATGGCGACAGGAGCGATGTCAAAGCATCTGCATGCAGGGCGTGCAGCCGAAAGCGGCCTGATCGCCGCCGACTTGGCGCGCCACGGCTTTACCGGGCCGCCGGAGATCCTTGAAGGCGCGCGGGGCTTCTTCAAGGCCGCCTGCCCTGATGCGCGACCGGACCTTGTGATTGCGGGACCTGACAGCCCATGGGCGCTCACCCGCACGTCGATCAAGCCGTGGCCTTCCTGCCGCCATACCCATCCCGCGATCGACGCAGCACAACGCTTGCGGGCCAGGATCGGCAATCGCGCCATCCATAGCGCCGCGGTCGAAACCTATCAGGCTGCACTCGATGTATGTGACCGGGTGCGGCCGCAAACAGCCTATGAGGCAAAATTCTCGTTGCAGCATTGCGTGGCCGCCGCCCTTGCCGGCGATGTTTTGGACTTTTCGGGTTTTGAGACTTCCGCGCGCGCGCAATATGCCGATCTTGCAGCGCGCGTCAGCATCGCGGTGGGTGAACCTTTCCGCTCGGCCTATCCTGCCGCATGGGGTGCGCGCGTGAGCGTCACCTTGCCGGATGGCGTTACGATGACCGAGACAAGCCCGCATGCGCCCGGCGATCCTGAAGCCCCGCTGAGCGATGCCACTTTCCTTGCCAAGACCCGGATGCTGCTTGCCCATGGCCAGGTGCCGGACGGCGAAGGCGTGATCGCCGCCATTCTGGGGCTTGCCGACGATGGGCCGCTGCCACCCCTTCATTTTGCCGGGCGGGTCTGATAATGCGCACGCGCGCGGATGGGTGGCTGAGCGGTTTAAAGCACCGGTCTTGAAAACCGGCGTGGCAGTGATGTCACCGGGGGTTCGAATCCCTCCCCATCCGCCAGTGCGCGCCGCCAGGTTGTGCGGGCGTCATGCGGGGCGTAACGTCCTTGCGTGATCACACACATGGGGGCGCGACATGACGACCGCCGGGCAGCATTCCGTCGCCAATCGCGACGTCTGGAAGGTGCGCCGCATCGCCTTTGATTATGCCGACGCGCAAATCGCTCCTGCTTCCTGGCACAAGACCGAGCCGGAGTTTGCGCGGCTGGTCGAGGCGCTTTCCACCTCGATGCCCTATCTCGAGCCCTACCTCATCCAGACCATGCGCGAGGCGAAGGCGAAGATCACCGACCCCGTGCTGCTGCGCGAAGTTGATCTTTATATCGGGCAGGAATCCGCCCATTTCCGTCAGCACCAGAAATTCAACGATGAGATCGCAAAGACGACAATCCACTCACGGCCGCTTGAGGCGATTTTCCAGGCCGACTACAAGAAATTCCGCGAGAAGCGCAGCGAGGCCTTTCACCTTGCCTATGCCGAGGGTTTTGAAGCGCTGACCATGGCGGTGGCGCAAACGCTGGTCGAAGACCGCGTGCGCTTGTGGGGTGGCGCGGGCGCGGCCGTGACCTCCATGATCCTGTGGCACATGGTCGAGGAGATCGAGCACAAGACCGTCACCTTTGACGTGTTCGAGCATCTGCATGGCGGCTATTTCATGCGCGCTTACGGCTTCTTTTTTGCGAGCGGCCATCTTCTGGGCCGCGCCTTCGGAGGCTATCGCCGCATGTTGCGCGAAGATGGGCTCGCGCATGGTTGGTCGAGCCGGTGGCGGCGGTGGCGCACGATCGGCCGGTTCTATGCCGGCGTGTTCCGGCGCGCTCTGCGCATCCTGAACCCCTGGTATGACCCGCGACAGACACGCGACCCCGCCTGGGCGCTTGCGTGGATCGCCCGCTATGAGCGGGACGGCGCAGCGTTCAAACATCTCGACATGGCACGCATTGGCGAGGCTGTTCCCGCGCTGCAGGGAGATTGAAATGACGACGAACAATCTCGACCTGCAGCCGATGCCGGATCGCCTGCGCGTGATCCTGATGCTGAACGGGTTCGGGCTGTTGGCGCTCGCCGTGATCAGCGGCTGGCTCTATATGTTCGTGCTTCTGGGCGATGTGGTGCTGTGGCCCATCCTTCCTTCCACCGGCGTGGCACCACCGGGTGACGATCACGCCTGGCGCGCGGCACACCTGCAGGCGCTGACCGAAGGCCTGTTGCTTCTTGCGGTGGCTGCCTGCGGGCCATTCATCCGCCTGCGCCAAGCGACGCAAAAAATCGTCATGTGGAGCGCCATCGTGACCGCGTGGTTTTTTGCGGTGCCGTTCGTGATCCATGCCTTTGTGGGCACAAGGGGGCTCGCGTTCGGCGGCGGGCCATTCATGCCGGGCCTTGTCAACGACATCGTCTATCTCTTCGGCTGGCCGCCAGTGATCGCGGTGCATGTGCTCCTTTTCCTGTGCGCACGCGGCCTGTGGAACCAGCTCAAGACGATGCGGTGAGGTGGTCGCGCCGCCCCGCCGGGTCATAACCCATGGTCGCAGAACCGTTCATGCCCAGCATCGGCGCCCACACGGCAGCTGACGTCATGCGGTTTTCGCTGTCATAGGTGAAGCTTCCGGTCTGGCCGTCGAGCGCACCCACGCCAAAGCAAGCGCGGACAGGCGAAGTGCGAAGCGGTTCGCCGTCCGGCCGCGCGTTCTTCCGTCAAAACGTCAAATTGCCGTTGAGATCATATTGAATGGGCCGCGCCGACAGGAACGAGGTGCCGATCGCGGACGCCTGGTTCATGTTGTTGGCAGGCGTGGTGATCGTATCGTTCGCAGGCGGCAGCCAGACAAAGTCGCTGTCGCTCACCCGCTCGCGGTCAAGGCGTGAGGCCTTGTCCCATGTGTAGTCATAATCCAGCCCAGCCGAGAGACCGCTGGCAAAGCGTATGTCCTGAGACACCACCGCACCGAACTGGTCATAGGTGAACGCCACCGTTGACACATTGCCGCCCGCACCAGAACTCATGTCGCGCCCGAACCTCAACTCAAATGACGGGTTACGCCTTCCCCGTTCGCTTCAAGTGCGGTCAGGATAGGCAGAGCTTCCGAATCATCCGTCTCCTCAAGGTGACTGGCTCAGCCCATATCCGCAATAACTCAAGGGGCTTCTGTTGGTCTACTCCAGAGACACTATTTGGAAATGCTCACACAAAGACTTTCTTCAGGGCTGGCTCTAAACTCACGGAATGCCAGTCCCGATTCTTCGCGGTACTCAATCCTCAAAAAATGATCTGAAGCTCTCTTAAGCTGAATGCCGTCATAAAACGGAATATAGAGAGTTACGGCACCATCAGTATTCCTTGGCCAATAACCAAGTTGAGTACCCATGATATCAAGACCATGATATTCTCTGAGCTCGGCACTGGAAAAATCAACCACTTCGTCCCCAATGTAGACTCGTAGCGACAATACCTCGTCACTTTCATCAGACCAACTTGCCTCGAGCGACACTTCGATGCCGTTTGGTTCAACTGCTGGCATTCGCATTACCACTGAACGCCAGTCAACCGTCTGAGGATCGACCATACGCACAATTTCGTCCGTCTCGCGCGGGTCCGGCGAAGCAGAAACTTCCGCGGGCACGGACCGCGAGCTTGCCGTGTCGTTATTTGCCGGGAGAACACTCTGCGCTGTCAACAAGAGTAATGAGATTGCTGCCGAAGCGCTCAGCACTTTCATACTGCTCATGATGTCCCCTCACTTCACAAACCTGGCACTTCTTTCTACAAGGGTTTCATTATATTTTGGAAATGACCCCCAGTATCGTATTGTATTTCCTGTGTAATAGCCAAGATAGGCACCCCGCACATATCCGCGTTCGGCAACTTTCTCCGGAGTATTCGTGGCTTGCATCCCCAACCAGTCGCTGTCGGCGCCCTTCCCGTTGTACGACAAGAGCGGCATATTGTCGGGATGAATATGCCATAATGCCCGAGTCCCTTTGAATGTTGTGATATTGACCGCCTCATGAATGGAACCTTTTTGAATCGAGAATTGAAATCCACCGTTTCCGAAGTCGTGTATTGAGCCGCCCCACTCTCGATCTGGACCCAGAATTTTGTTGAACCGCTGCGCGAGGCTGACAGCGGCTTTCGCAGCTTCGTCCTGAGTTTCATAAAGGAATGATGTGAATTCCACTTGCGCGTGGCCACCCAAACTTCTTAAGTACTCCGCGAATTGTGGTGTGTACGAGACGGCGTGCGATCCGGTCGCTGCGGCGATGTTCGCGGCTACTTTTTCAATTTTTCCTGGTGCTGCTGCTGAGAAAGCTGGGGAGATGCTGAGCCCTGTGAGTGTCGACACAACACTCAAGACCGCACCCAAACCGGGGTGGACCGAGTCAGCAAGCCGCGTGACAGCCTCGCTCAACGCAATTTCAATGACTGTCGAAATGAAGGCACTTGCTGTCAGTTCACCGACTATGAGTTGAACGGCAGCAATAGCCAGCGGAATTATAAACGCCCCGCTGGGATCGGTGTGGGCAATCGGGTTTCCGAGGCCGTATGTATAAAGGTTCAGCGATTGCTTGTAGCCGACGGGGTCGACCTGCATGAACCGGCCCAGCAGCGGCATATAGGTGCGCGCACGGGCATAGTAGAGCCCGATCTCCGCATCATATTGGTGGCCGGTATAGCCAAAGATCGTGGGGATCGAGCCGGCGGTCACGCCATAGGGCGAGTATTTCGCCTGGCCCGTGATCGCGCCGTTGTTGTTGGCGGTGGCGATGATGGAGCCGAGCCGATCCGCATGCAGGAAGGTCTTGCCTCCCGTTGCACGCTCCACCACCAGGAACGGCGTCGATGCGCCGGGCGCATAGATGAACCGCCACAGCAGGGCACTGGCATCCCACACGCCCGAGAACTCGGCCACCGTGTTGGAGCCACAAGCGCGGACAGGCGAAGTGCGAAGCGGTTCGCCGTCCGGCCGCGCGTTCTTCCGTCAAAGCATGAAGAAATAGCTCGTGCGCGTGCCCGCAGGACCCGAGATGGTGAGGCGATCTCGTCGCCCCGCCGGGTCATAACCCATGGTGGCAGAACCGTTCATGCCCAGCATCGGCGCCCACACGGCAGCTGATGTCATGCGGTTTTCGCTGTCATAGGTGAAGCTTCCGGTCTGGCCGTCCAGCGCACCCACGCCAAAGCCCGTCAAATTGCCGTTGAGGTCATAGGCAATCGGCCGCGCCGACAGGAACGAGGTGCCGATCGCCGACGCCTGGTTCATGTTGTTGGCAGGCGTGGTGATGGTGTCGTTCGCAGGCGGCAGCCAGACGAAACCTGACAACCAGCTCGCCGCCTGAGCCAAGGCACGAGCGGCAACTGTCAGGTGATTACTGTTCTTGTACAGTCAGGTGACAACTGTTCTTGTACATGCCGTGAAGTCGTCACGTTCCATCCAAATCTTCTCATGCACTATCTGAGTACGGATTCAGGTGAGCACACAATGAGAGTAAATGTCCCCATCCCAAGCAAGTAAAATAGAACCCATACTACTACCATCGATCTGGTGATAAGCCGCCGATCTGGATTTGGATTGGAAGTCATCAAGGCTGCCCTCCGCGTTCGTCATCATCAAAGGTCCAGCACTTGTTGTTCACGTTGTCCCACGATCCGCCGCGATCAACACAGCTGAAGCGCTTTTCGCACTCGTGCGGGTACTCCCACGTCAGGATGCGGAATGTACTGAATCCGAGCCATACTGACACAATTGGGCCAGTCACGAGGAGCAGCACTCTCAGAAGCATTCGTATCATTTCTCAATTCCTGAATTTTCCCATAGCTGCGTCGAACGGCCACGGATATCTCGTCTGACTCCAAAGTGGGCGGCACATCAGTGCGCAACCATAGGGATCTGAGAATCTGAGCTTTCGTGCGAAATCCCCAAGAATCCTGCCCGTCAGGTTATTTTGCAAATCTTTGATGGAATCAGGATGACCTGCCCCTGAACTTTCATCCGGTTGCTTTTAGAGTCTCCGGCGGTTGTAAG
>CAZBRT010000005.1:0-78620 GCA_964494625.1 uncultured Flavobacteriaceae bacterium
CTTACAACCGCCGGAGACTCTAAAAGCAACCGGATGAAAGTTCAGGGGCAGGTCACCGGAATTGCGCTCCTCGTGCCCTTTTTCGCACTTATCGGCCCACACATTCTGTCGTGGCTATCGAGCAAAGTACTCGACGGCCTATATGAGTGGATTGTGGACTTTGAGTTCACTGCGCTTCCGTGGCATCACTATTTGGCAATCTTGTCCGGCATTGCTGGAGGAGTATTTCTACTTCTCGCCTTTGGGACGTCACAATCCGTAAGACTGCTAAACCTCGCGAACCGGGCATCGAACTTTGTAGTGCGAGTCAGAGACGACAGAGCGCTCGAATCGTTCCGGCAGGGTCATTCTGAGAATCTGAGGGACCTTGCATTTGAAGGGATTTCGCTCGAATTACTCTTTCGAAAGGAGGCCCTGACTACGCCGCAACTTCAGACTACATCTCCAGCAAAGGTGTGCATTTCCCTTGAGACATATTTTCCACGGGTGATTCCCTTCATGCGCGATGGTCACATCGCAGAGCTGAAGAGAGTTGCCCCGCACGCGGCCGCTGAAGCAGCGGCCTTTGCGGAGAAGTTTGACCCGGAAAGCTGGTTTCTTAAGGGCGGCAGAGTGTGAACTGATTGCCAGAAGACGGCAGCCACAGATATGAACGAATGGTTGGTACCCTAGGGACATTTTTTTCAACTTCCCTCCTCTAGTTATAGTGCCTTGCAGCCTGCCACGCCCCTCCCTATAAGCATGGCCCTTGATGACCGGCACGACCCACGCCCTGCCCTTGCTTCCGGGGGCCCATCTTCTGAGTGTCGAGGATCTTGGCGCGCAACATATCAGCGGCCTCCTCGATCTCGCCGAATCCTATGTTGATTTGAACCGGCAAGTGGCCAAGAAACGCGACCTGCTGCGCGGCCGCACGATGATCAATCTTTTCTATGAAAGCTCGACGCGCACCCAGAGCTCGTTCGAGTTGGCGGGCAAGCGCCTGGGCGCCGACGTGATGAACATGTCCGTCGGCCAGTCATCCGTGAAAAAGGGCGAGACCCTGATCGACACGGCGATGACGCTGAATGCAATGCGGCCCGACATTCTGGTGATCCGCCACTCGGACTCGGGAGCAGCCGCCCTTCTGTCCCGCAAGGTCAATTGCTCGGTCATCAACGCGGGCGACGGCGCGCATGAGCATCCGTCGCAGGCGCTCCTTGACGCGCTCACCATCCGCCGCCGCCTGGGCCGGATCGAAGGCCTGACCATCGCGATCTGCGGCGACATCCTGCACAGCCGCGTTGCCCGCTCGAATATCCTTCTCCTCACCAGAATGGGCGCCCGCGTCCGGCTGGTGGCACCGCGCACGCTGCTGCCGCGCGATGTGGGACGGCTGGGGGTCGAGATTTTCAACCGGATGGAAGAAGGCCTCGCCGGTGCCGATGTGGTGATGATGCTGCGCCTGCAGCTTGAGCGCATGACGGGATCATTCCTGCCTTCCACGCGCGAGTTCTTCCATCTCTACGGGCTCGATCACCGCAAGCTTGCGCTGGCAAAACCCGGCGCGCTTGTCATGCATCCCGGCCCGATGAACCGCGGCGTCGAGATTGACAGTGCCGTTGCCGACGACACCGTTCGCAGCCTCATCCAGGAACAGGTGGAGATGGGTGTCGCCGTACGCATGGCGATCCTCGACGCCCTTTCGCGCCAGCTCTCGAATTCAAACGGGGGCGCGCCATGACCGCGCCGCAGGACATTGCCTTCATCAATGCGCGATTGGTCGATCCCGCCTCCGGCATGGATGCACCCGGCGCGCTTCTGGTACGCGGCGGCCGGATCGCGGACATTGGCCCCCGCCTCTTCAACGATGGCAAGCCCAGGGACGCGTCTGTCATCGACTGCAAGGGTCATGTGCTTGCGCCCGGCCTCATCGATATGCGCGTCTTTGTGGGCGAGCCCGGCGCCGAACATCGCGAGACGATCGAGAGCGCGGGCGAAGCCGCAGCCGCCGGCGGCGTCACGACCATGGTGCTGATGCCGTCAACCGATCCCGTGATTGACGATGCCGCCCTTGTCGCCTTCATGCGCAACCAGCCCTGCCGGGTGAATGTGCGGCCAATGGCAGCCCTCACCAAAGGCCGCAAGGGCGAGGTGATGAGCGAGATGGTGCTCCTGTCGGAAGCAGGCGCCGTCGGCTTTACTGACGCTGACCGCACGCTTGCCGATGCGCGCGTCATGCGCCGCGCTTTGTCCTATGCCGCCACGTTTGACCTTCTGGTTGTCGGGCACTGCGAGGAGCCGAGCCTGTCGCAGGGTGCCGCCGCCACCGAAGGCGAGATCGCAACCCGTCTTGGTCTTGCAGGCGTACCCGCCATTGCCGAGACCATCATTGTCGAACGCGACCTGCGCCTCGTCGAACTGACAGGCGCGCGCTACCATTTTGGCCAGGTGACAACCCAGAGCGCCCTTGAGGCGATTGCCAAGGCCAAGGCGCGCGGCCTGCCGGTCACTTGCGCCGTGCCCGCCACACATCTCGCCTTGAACGAACTTGATATCGCCGGATACCTCACGTTCCGGAAATTCTCGCCACCCTTGCGGTCCGAGGATGACCGTCGTGCCTGCGTCGAAGGGCTTGCCGCGGGGATCATTGATGTCATCGTTTCAAGCCATGATCCGCAGGCGCCCGACACCAAGCGCCTGCCCTTTGCGCAGGCTGCAGCAGGCGGGGTCGGGCTGGAGACATTGCTCCCGATCACGCTTGAGATGGTGCACGCAAAACATTTGACCCTTTTGGAGGCGATGCGACGGTTGACCTCCGCACCTGCCGAAACGCTGCGCCTGCCCGATGGCGTCGGCACATTGTCGCCAGGTGCTGTGGCCGACCTTGTTTGCCTTGATCCCGATCTTGCCATTGTGGTCGATGGCGACAAATTGCGCTCGCGCGCCAAGAATACGCCTTTCGACGGACGCCGCACGCAAGGCCGCGTGATGCAGACATGGGTCAAGGGCGTGTGCGTTTACGACGCCACCACTAAAGTCTGACCAAAGGCTGACACGATGCCCTTCGACCTTATCGATCCGATCAGCCTCGAGCGTTCCTGGCCCTTTTATCTTGCGGCTCTCTTCGGCGGCTATCTTCTGGGCTCGGTACCCTTTGGCCTTCTGCTCACGCGTGCGGCCGGGTTGGGCGACATCCGCAAGATCGGCTCCGGCAATATCGGCGCAACGAATGTGCTGCGCACCGGTCATCGCGGCATTGCGATTGCGACTTTGGTGTTTGACGCGCTGAAAGGCGCGCTGGCTGCAACCATCGCCTATGGCGCGTTCTTCATCTGGTTCGGGTGGACACCGATTTGGGGCGGCAAGGACCTTGCTGCCATTGCCGCCTTCGGCGCCTTTGCCGGACATATTTTTCCCGTCTGGCTGAAGTTCAAGGGCGGCAAGGGCGTGGCGACATTCCTCGGCACGATGTTCGCGCTCGATTGGTTGTCGGCGCTTGCGGCCTGCGCCACATGGCTTGTGATGGCCGCCATTTTCCGCTTTTCGTCTCTGGCAGCACTTGTGGCAGCGGCATTGACGCCCGCGTGGCTGGTCCTTTCCGGTGAGCATCTTTATGCGGGCTTTGCCTTCCTGATGGCCATGATGATTTACTGGAGCCACCGTGGCAATATCGGGCGCCTGCTGCACGGCACTGAGCCGCGCATCGGCAAGAAAGCAGAAGGCCCGACGGCAAGCTGAGGCGATCCTGACAGGAAAGCGGCACCAGAATGACCAATGGCAAGCCGCTACCAGAACACGAGCGCGTCGCTGCCTTGCGCATCATCCGCACCGAAGGCATCGGTCCGGCAACCTGGCGCGCCCTCATCACACGCTTTGGATTGCCCTCGCGCGCCGTTGACGAAATTCCGGCACTTGCCCGGCGCGGCGGGCGCGCAAAACCGCAAACGGTTCCGCCCGCCGCACAGATCGAAGACGAGATCGCGCGCGCCGCGGATTTGGGCGTCCGTTACATCGTTCTGGGGGAGCCGGATTATCCGCACGCGCTGGCGGCAGTTGATCCCGCACCGCCGGTCATATCGGCGCGCGGCAATCTCCATCTCTTGGCACGTGACGGTGTTGCCGTCGTCGGTGCGCGCAATGCGTCGGCAGGCGGACAGCGCCTTGCCCGTGACCTTGCCGCCGGCATTGCCGCGCAAGGACTGAATGTGGTGTCCGGCATGGCGCGCGGGATCGACGGCGCCGCCCATCAGGGCAGTCTTGGCGGCGGAACCATTGCAGTGCTCGCAGGCGGCGTTGATGTTGTCTATCCGCCCGAGCATCAGAAACTCTATGGGGACATCGTCGCCCAGGGCGTCATCGTCTCCGAAATGCCGCTCGGCCAGATGCCGGTCGCAGCCTCGTTCCCCCGCCGCAATCGGATCATCTCGGGATTGTCGCGCGGCGTTGTCGTGGTCGAGGCCGCCGTCAACTCGGGTTCGCTCATCACCGCGCGCCAGGCGCTGGAGCAAAGCCGCGAGGTGCTGGCCGTGCCGGGATCACCGCTTGATCCGCGCAGCCGCGGACCCAATGAACTCATCCGTCAGGGTGCAACACTTGTTGAATCCATCGACGACATCATGGCGGTAATCCGTCCCATCATCGGCAAGGCACTGGGTGAACCCTCCGGCATGGACCCCATGGCAACACCGGCACCCTCGCCAAGCGAAAGCGAACTCGACAGATGGCGCACTGTAATCCGCGAGTTGTTGTCGCCGGTCGGCAACGAGATTGATGAGATCATCCGGCTATCGGGAGCCCCGCCGGGCGTCGTCCAGACCGTCCTTCTGGAACTCGAACTCGCCGGCCAGATCGAACGGCAACCGGGTCAGCGCGTGGCCCTGATCAACTGAGCGGTATCCCAGGCGGCATCCAGGGCCTGCGGGATGCGACGCGACACCTTATATGACTCGTCATCTGCACAGAGCGCCACAGGCAGGGTCGCTTTCTTGCGCGCGTAGATGGAGTACAATGCATTATCGATCTTATAAGTTGCATCCAATTCAGATCGAGAAACACCAAATAAAATCAACGGATTACATGGAGGGTGTGGGGCGCGATGAGCACGCCGCCTTGACCCTGTTCGCGCTCACACGGTTGACAGGGGCATTTCCCCGCCATCAGTGTCCGCGCCCGCATGGCACCCGGACCCGTCCGGGCCGGCCATTTCCCCCGCCCTTCCCGGCCAAAACCGGGCAGACCAGCTCCAAGAGTTCAGTTGCGCACTATGGACGTCGTCATCGTCGAGTCGCCTGCCAAGGCCAAAACGATCAACAAATATCTGGGCCCCGGCTATCAGGTGATCGCCTCCTATGGCCATGTCCGCGACCTGCCGCCCAAGAACGGTTCGGTGCAGCCGGATGATGACTTCGCCATGTCGTGGGAAGTCGATCCCAAATCGGCCAAGCGGCTCAGCGACATTGCCGCCGCTGTCAAAGGTGCCAAGCGCCTGATCCTGGCAACCGACCCTGACCGTGAGGGCGAAGCCATATCGTGGCACGTGCTCGAAGTGCTCAAGGGCAAAAAGGTGCTCGACGGCGTCGCGGTCTCGCGCGTCGTGTTCAACGCCATCACCAAATCCGCGATCAGCGAAGGCATGGCCAATGCCCGCCAGATCGATCGCGAACTGGTGGACGCCTATCTTGCGCGACGTGCGCTCGACTATCTCGTCGGCTTCACCCTGTCACCGGTCCTCTGGCGCAAGCTTCCCGGATCGCGCTCCGCCGGCCGCGTGCAATCCGTAGCGCTGCGCCTTGTCTGTGAGCGCGAGCTCGAAATCGAAAAATTCCGCGCGGAAGAATACTGGACGGTCGAAACCAACCTCGGCAACGGCCAGGGCGCTACTTTTCCCGCGCGCCTGACGGAGCTGAACGGCCAGAAGGTTGAGAAATTTACGCTGAAGAATGAAGCTCAGGCGAATGCGGCAGCCGAAGCCATTCGCCGCGGCACTTTCCGCGTGGCCAGCGTGGAATCGCGGCCCGCCCGCCGCAATCCGCCGCCGCCTTTCATCACCTCGACGCTTCAGCAGGAAGCATCGCGCAAGTTGGGCTTCTCGGCCTCGCGCACGATGCAGACAGCGCAGCGTCTTTACGAGGGCATCGACATTGGCGGCGAGACGACCGGTCTCATCACCTATATGCGGACCGATGGCGTCGACATCGCGCCGGAGGGCATCGCCGAATTGCGCGCCCATATCGGTGAGGCCTACGGCAAACGCTACCTTCCCGCCGAAGCGCGCGTCTTCAAGAGCAAGCTTCGCAATGCACAGGAAGCACACGAAGCCATCCGCCCCACATCGCCCGGCCGTCTGCCGGAGGAGCTGGCGCGCTTTCTCGAAGCCGATCAGGCCAAACTTTACGAGCTGATCTGGAAGCGCACGCTGGCCTGCCAGATGGAGGCCGCCGAGTTCGAGCGCACGACCGTCGAAATTCCTGCCGCCGACGGCAGCGTGACTTTGCGGGCCACCGGATCGGTCCAGCTCTTTGACGGCTTCCTGAAACTCTATCAGGAAGGCCGCGATGACGACAGCACCGACGAGGATGCCACCCGCCTGCCCCGCCTTGCTGCAGGCGATGCGGTCAGCGTTACCGGGGTCAAGCCGGAGCAGCATTTCACCGAACCGCCGCCGCGCTTCAGCGAGGCCACTTTGGTCAAGCGCATGGAGGAATTGGGTATCGGTCGGCCATCGACCTATGCCTCGGTGCTCACCGTCCTGCGCGACCGCCTTTATGTGCGCATGGATCGCGGGCGCTTCATTCCCGAAGACAAAGGCCGCATCGTCACGACGTTCCTGGAAAACTTTTTCCGGCGCTATGTCGAATACGATTTCACCGCAGCACTCGAAGACCAGCTCGACCAAGTGTCATCCGGCGCGCTGAAGTGGAAGGACTTGCTGCGCGCGTTTTGGACCGATTTCATCGCAGCCATTGAAAAGGCAGGCGAACTGCGCATCACGCAGGTCATCGACGTTCTGGATGAAGTGCTGGCGCCGCATCTTTTTCCGCCGCGCGAGGATGGCAGCGATCCGCGTCTTTGCCCGACCTGCAAGAGCGGCAAGCTGGGATTGCGCCTCGGCCGCTTTGGCGCATTCCTCGGCTGCTCGAATTATCCTGAGTGCAATTTCACGCGACCGCTTTCGACTTCTGGCGAAGCAGGGTCCGGTGGTCCACGCAAACTGGGTGATGATCCTGCGACCGGCTTGCCGCTAGAGGTGAAAGTCGGCCGCTTTGGTCCCTATATCGAGCGCGCACCGGCTCCCGGCGAGGAAAAGCCCAAACGCGCTGGCATTCCCAAGGGATGGTCGGTCGCCGAGCTGACGCTGGAGCAGGCCATCCAGCTCATCGGCCTGCCGCGCGACATCGGCACCCATCCGGAAACCGGCGAGAAGATCGTTGCCAATTTCGGACGCTTTGGACCCTATGTGAGCCATCAGGGTTCCTATGCCAATCTCGACAGTGCCGAAGAGGTTTTCTCGGTCGGCATCAATCGTGCAGTCACGCTGCTCGCCGAAAAGGCGCAACGCGGCGGCGGACGCCAGCGCGCAGCACCCTTGCGCGAGATCGGCAAACATCCGGCGGACGGCAAGCCCGTGGCGCTGATGAAGGGCAAATACGGCGTCTATGTGAACCACGCCAAGACGAATGCGACCCTGCCCCGCGACGCTGACCCCGAGAAGGTCACGCTTGAGGAAGCGCTCGCCCTCATCGCCGCAAAGGGCGGCGCGAAGGCAAAGCTCGCAAAGGTCCCGAAGGCAAAGTCAAAGCCCAAGGACGCAAAGGCGGCTGACGCCAAGCCTGAAAAGAAAAAAACGGCCAAGCCCAAAGGCGCGGCAAAGCCCGCCGCCAAAAAATCAACGAAAGCAGCCGCCAAGGCGGCGGAGTGAGAAAGACGAATTGAAAAAGAAGAAGGATGAGACCGGTCCCGCCCTGACCCGCGATGCGGTGAAGCAGGCGCTGGCCCGGCTTGAAGGCCCGGCAACGAAGCGCGACCTCGCACGCGCACTGGGTGTCACCGGCGGCGAGCGGATTGCGCTCAAGCGCATCATGCGCGAGCTGGAAGAAGAAGGGGCGCTGGAACGCGGCCCCAAGCGCGTCGTCAAGATCGCAGGCGAACTCCCGGAAGTGCTCCCGCTTGAGATCGTGGATCGCGATCCCGACGGCGAGATGCTGGCAAGCCCCGTCGACTGGCGTGGCGAAGGACCTGCCCCGCGCATCGTCACCGCACCGCCGCGCGACCGGGCCATGCGTGCGCTGGGACTGGGTGACCGCTTCCTCGGGCGCCTTTCAAAGACCCGCGATGGCCATGTGGCGACCATCATCAAGGAGCTTGGACAATCCGCTCACCGCATATTGGGCGTGATCGAGATGTCGGACGGCGAAGCCTTTGTCGCCCCGGTTGACCGCCGCACAAAGCAGGGCTTCGTGCTGGACCGCAACGACACACGAAAAGTCACGCGCGGCGACATCGTACTTGTCGAGCCGATGGCGGGACGCGATCGCGGGCGCTTGCGCGCGCGGCTGCGCGAAACGCATGGCAATCTTTCTGCCCCCGGCGCCATCAGTCTCATTGCCATTCACGAGCACGGCATCCCCGTCGATTTCCCCGACAACGTGACGCGCGAAGCCGTTGAAGTGTCTGCCCCCGCCCTCACGCTCTCCGGGCGCGAGGATCTGAGGGCCATTCCGCTCATCACCATCGATCCTGAAGACGCGCGCGATCACGACGACGCCGTCTATGCCGAGCCGGACATGAGCGCAGGCAACCCCGGCGGCCATGTGGTTCTTGTCGCGATTGCCGATGTCGCCCATTACGTGCGGCCGGGCTCTGCCCTTGATCGCGAAGCGGCCAGGCGCGGCAACTCGACCTATTTTCCTGATCGTGTGGTGCCGATGCTGCCGCACGAATTGTCGTCCGACAAATGCTCGCTGCGTGAGGGCGTGGATCGCGCCTGCCTTGCCGTGCGCATGGTTTTCGACGCACAGGGCCGCAAGCGCAGTCACCGTTTTGTACGCGGCGTGATGCGTTCGGCGGCACGCTTCACCTATGCGGAAGTGGAAGAAGCAATCCAGGGCCACCCCGGACCGCGCACGCAGCCTTTGATGGATCACGTCATCAAACCCTTGATTGCGGCTTTCCGGGCCATGATGGTCGCGCGCGAGAAACGCGAACCGCTCAACATCCATGTGCCGGAATTCCGCGCGCGCTTAGGGGCGGACGGCAAGGTTGTCGCCGTGGAACAGCGGCCGGTGCTCGAAGCGATGAAACTCATCGAGGAGATGATGATCGCGGCCAATGTTGCCGCTGCCGAGACACTGGAGAAGCACAGGGTTCCCCTGCTCTATCGCGTGCACGAGGAGCCATCGACGGAAAAGGTCGCAGCCTTCGCCGACTATCTGGCGACCATCGGTCTCAAATTCGCCAAGGGCCAGGTCGTGAAGCCCGCCGCGTTCAATCGTCTGCTTTCACGTGTGGCGGGCGGCCCGCATGCCGATGCGCTCAATGAATTGACCTTGCGCACGCAATCCCAGGCACGCTATGCGCCCGAAAATCTCGGGCACTTTGGCCTCAACCTTGGGCACTACGCGCATTTCACCTCGCCGATCCGCCGCTATGCCGACCTGATCGTGCACCGGGCGCTTATCCGTGCACTCAAACAGGGTGATGATGGCCTGAGCGAAGGTGAGATCGCGCGGCTTGAAGCAACAGCCGAACACATATCGACCACTGAGCGCCGATCCATGGCGGCCGAGCGTGATTCGGTAGACCGCTACCTTGCTGCCTATATGCAGGACCGCGTGGGCGCCGAGTTCAATGGCCGTATCACTGGGGTCACCCGCTTCGGCTTGTTTGTGAAGCTCGAGGGGCTGGGGGCGGACGGACTTGTTCCCATCAGTGCCCTGGGCAGCGATTTCTTCCGGCACATGGAAAAGGAGCACGCTCTGGTGGGCCAGCGGACCCGCAAGGCCTATCGCCTGGGTGCTGCCGTACGCGTCCGGGTGGTCGAGGCAGCGCCCCTTCATGGCGGGCTCAGGCTGGCGATTGCCGAGGCCGCTACGGGCGGTCCGCGTAAAAAAAATCGCCACTAACTATTGCCTCCCCATGCGTTACTGTATAACAAAGCGGGTCGGTTTTCGCAACTCATTCGCAAGAGCATAAACCAATGCGCAGCATCCTCCTTGCCGTCACATCCGTCGTCGCCCTCGCCGCCACCGCACCCGCTGCCGAGTGGACAGCGACAATCCCCGTCGAACTTGAATGGGACAGCACCTACGAAACCGATGCAGGCGATGGATACAGCGACCTCTACGCAACCATCGAGCCCGACATCACCGTCACCTTCAGCGATTTCTGGTCCCTTGGCGTGGGCCTCACGCTTGAGCCCGTCACGGATGTGCTGACCGGCGAGGACCGCTTCCTCTCTGATCACGGCCTCTATGTCCGCGATCTCTTCCTCCAGCTCAACTTTGATCATTCGACATGGCGGATCGGCAAATTCACGCCGCGCTTCTCGGTTGCTTATGACGAAGCGCCGGGCGTTTACAACGACACGTTCAATGCCGACATCGAGTTGGGCGAGCGCTTTGGTGTCGAGGCAGCCGTGCCGCTTTCGGACGGCGAAACAAACCAGATCACGCTTACCGGCGCTGTCTTCTTCCGTGACACGACATTTCTGTCGGATAGTGCGCTGACTGCGCGCGGCGACCTCGACTATACGGATGGCGGCCCCGGCAACACGGAAGCACTCGAAAACCTCTCGGTGGCCGTGGACGTGGCAAACGCCTTCGGCACCGAGGGCCTTAACCTGCATGGCGCCATCCTGCATCAGGCTGCGGGTTTCCTCGACGCGGATGACCAGTTCGCGTTTGTCATCGCAGGCACCTATGCGCGCGAATATGAAAGCGGATTTGGCTTCTCGACCATTGCCGAATGGGCGCATTCGGAAGATGCGTGGGGCTTTGGCGATGCGGCAGGTTTCTCCGGCGGCAGTCAGGAAGTTGTGACCGTGGGGCTTGGCCTGTCGCAAGGTCCGTGGAACGGCGCCGTGACGTGGAGCTGGCGCGACAACGACTTTGGTTTTGGCGCGTTCGACGAGAACGCCCTCCAGTTCTCGGCCGGCTATACGTTTGACTTTGGACTTGATGTGGCCATCGCCCACCAATCCTATGATGACGAATTCGGCTTCGAGGAAGAGACCTTTGGCATCTATCTGGGCTACGCGATTGTGCTTGCCGATGCCCACCATGATCATTCCAGCCACGATGGCCACGACCATTGAGGCGTGCGTCATAAGCGGCTAGGACGGGGGGCACACTGCCCCCCGTTTTCGTTTCCGATCCCGTTTGCCCATGTTTGATCCCGATGATCCCGCCAGCGCAAAGCGTCGCGCCGTCCGCCCCCGCGACGCTGCAACCCTGATTCTTGTGCGCCAGAGGGGCGGCAACGCCGAGATCCTGATGGGCCGCCGCCCGGACACGATGAAGTTCATGCCGGGCAAATACGTGTTTCCCGGCGGGCGGCTCGACCGTGCCGATCACTTCATTACGCCCCATACGCCGCTTCGGCCCGAGGTAGCGGCACGCGCGACCATCGGCACAAGCCCGTCGCGCGCAGCCGCACTGGCGCTGGCGGCGATACGTGAGACCTTCGAGGAGACGGGCCTTGTGATCGGCGCGCGCGGCACCCTCAGGACAACGCCGCGCCATGCCGTCTGGCAATCCTATGCCCATGCGGGCGCGGTGCCGGACCTCTCCGGCCTGACGCTGATTGCGCGCGCAGTGACGCCGCCCTATCGCGACCGGCGTTTTGACACACGCTTCTTCATGGGCAGTGACGCGCTCATCCTTGATCGCATCACCGCCTCGCACGCCGGCGAGCTTCTGGAGCCGCGCTGGGTCAATTTCGCGCAGGCGCGTGAGCTCGACCTGCCGACGATTACCCGCGTGGTGATCGACGAGGTGGAGCGCCGCCTGCCCGATTTGACACGTGATGTGCCCTGCCCCTATTTCCGGTTCCTGCGCGGCCGCGCGCATCAGACCTTGATCTAGGCAGGTTCAGCCATGGTTGCCAAAGCCGGATCGGGTGCAGTCCGCCCGCGTGATGCGGCAAGCCTTGTCTTGATCCGCACCGATCCGCAGACAGGTGCCAGAAGCGTCTTGATGGGGCGCCGCCGCAAGAAGGCAAGCTTCATTCCCGACATGTTCGTGTTTCCTGGCGGCCGTGTTGACGCGGAGGACGCGCGCATCGCCCCAGCGCGCGCGCTGTCGGACGAAACGCTCCGGCTTCTCCACCTCTCCGGACAGGCAGCGCGCGCACGCGCCCTTGCCAATGCGGCCATCCGCGAGACCTTTGAGGAAACGGGGCTCATCCTTGGCCGTGCCGCACCACTTGCACAGCACGGCACCAATCATGGCTGGATCGCGTTTGCCGCAAGCGGTCTGGCGCCCGATCACGCGCCGTTGCGGTTTCTGGGGCGCGCCATCACCCCGCCCGAAAGCCCGATGCGCTTTCATGCCCGCTTCTTTCTTGCCGATGGCGCACACGCGCAAGGCACGCTTGCCGGATCAGGTGAGCTCACCGACCTGGACTGGTACACGCTGGATGCGGCCCTGCGGCTTCCAATCATCGACGTCACGCAATACATGCTGACGCTGGCATCAGAGGGAACGCGCGCCCATCACGCGCCGCTCTACTCCTACCGCCACGGCAAACCGCTCAACCGGCGAACCCCGCCATGAGCACCGTTACGAGCAAGCCTTCACTTTCGCCCGGGCAGCGGCGCGGCATCCTTGCCGCCTTCTCATGCGTTTTCGTAATGACAGTGGGGCTCGGGCTCACGCTTCCGCTCCTGCCGATCCTGATGGAACGCATGGGTGCCAGCACGACCCTGATTGGCCTCAACACGGCGATGGGCGGCCTTGCGTTGTTTGTCACCGCGCCTTTGGTGCCCTGGGCCATGCGGTTGGCTGGCGGGCGCCGCTTCATGATCGGTTGCTTCATCGTCTCGGCGGTATCGCTGGCGATCTTTCCGTTCGTGCCCGATATCGCCGTCTGGTTCGTGCTGCGCTTTGTCCTCAATGCGGGATTGCAGGGATTGTTTGTCGGCAGCGAAATCTGGATCAACCAGCTCGCGCCCGAAACGCATCGCGGCCGGATCATCGGCTTTTACGGCGCGATTGCGACCGCAGGCTTTGCCATCGGTCCCTTGCTGCTCGGGCTGCTCGGAACGGAAGGCATGGCGCCGTTCATGGCAGCCGCCGGTCTCATGATTGCGGGCTTCATTCCGGTGCTCGCCGGACGCAGCCTGCGCGCCCCTGAAAGCCACGACGGTACGCGCGGCGTGTGGCTTGCCCTTCTTGCCGTGCCGCTGCTTCACCTTGCGGGCCTCATTCACGCGTCGGCAGAGTTGGGCATTTCAAGCTTCTTGCCGCTCTTTGCGCTCGACCAGGGATTGAGCGAGGAGCGCGCGATCATCCTCCTGACCGCCTTTGGCTTCGGCAATGTGCTCCTGCAGATACCGATCGGCTACCTGGCAGATCGCATCAACCGCCAGACCATGCTGGCCGCCTGCGCGCTGGTGGCTTCCGCCTGTGTCGCCCTGCTGCCATGGGCCGAATCCTATGGTGCGATGCTCGTGGTGGCATTGATTGCGGGCGGATCGATCGTCGGAATCTATACGCTGGGCCTCACCATGATCGGTTCACGTTTTCCCGGCGCCGCCGCCGCCACAGGCAATGCAGCCTTCGCTTTGGCCTATGCCGTTGGGTCCATGGCAGGACCGCTGGCGACCGGCGGCGCCATGGATGTCTTTGGAAACAATGGGTTGCCGCTTGCCATCGGCGTGCTCACTGGCGTCTATGGCCTTGTTTTGCTTGGTGCTTCGAGGCGCGCCCGTAACGCTTGACTTGCCAAGGGCCATCAGTAGGTTAGCCCCCTTTCCGGGGCCGGAGCGTCCGCGCCCGGTCCAGTTTCAGAGCACGCGAAATGGCCAAGCCAACCACCATCAAGATCCGCCTCAACAGCTCGGCTGACACCGGCTTCTTCTATGTGACCAAGAAGAACAGCCGCACCCAGACTGAGAAGATGACCGTGCGCAAGTACGATCCCGTCGTGCGCAAGCACGTCGAGTTCAAGGAAGGCAAGATCAAGTAAGACCTGTTCCCTTGGGAACGGATGAAGCGCGCCCCGGCCCACGCTGCGGGCGCGTTTTTGTTTTCGGAAGCTGGAAGGTTCAGGCCCAGAATACTCAGGCAGCGTCGGCGACCACGCGGTTGCGGCCATCGCGCTTGGCGCGATAGAGCGCCTGATCCGCCCGGCGCAGAAGCGCATCCGCCGTGTCATGCGGACCTTCGGACGCCGTGATGCCGATGGAGACGGTCACCCGCAATTCACGCGCATCGGTCGAGACCGGAAACGGCTTTTCCGCTACCTGCTGGCGCAGGCGCTCGGCAACCGAATAGGCGAACGGCACGTCCGTATCGGGCATGACGACGACAAATTCCTCGCCGCCATAGCGCGCGGCGAGATCGATGCCGCGTACATTTGACTGAAGCCGCTGGGCAAAGCCGCGCAGGATTTCATCGCCCACATCGTGCCCATGCGTGTCATTGACCGCCTTGAAATAGTCGATGTCCATGATGAGGAAGGCCAGGTTCTTGCCCGTCGCCGCAGCCGATTGCAGCAGCGTCGTCAGATGCCGCGCCATGTAGCGCCGGTTGAAAAGGCCCGTCAGCTGGTCGGTGATCGCCATCTCGACCGACAGTGCAAAGTTCTGCCGCAGCTGATCGGCATAGCGCTTGCGCTTCAACTGGGTGCGCATGCGCGCAGTCAGCTCGTTGCGTTCGATCGGGCGCATCACATAGTCGTTGACGCCCAGTTCCAGCGCGCGCACGAGGCGCTTGGTATCGCCCTCGTCGATGATGGCAAGGAGCGGCGTATTGCGGGTCGTCTCGAATGATTTGAGCTGGGACGCAAGGCGCAAACCGTCCGCACCTGCAAGCGACAGACTGAGAATGATGAGGTCGAAGTCACCAGCCCGCGTGCGCACCAGCGCTTCCTGCACATTGCCGACGACAGTGACGTCATGATGGGCGCCCGCTGCATCGCGGATGCGCGCAACCGCATTCTCGCGGTCTTCGATGGCAAGGATGCGGCCCCGCGCTTCAAGCGCCAGAGGCGACAGGGTTTCGGAAGCTTCCAGAAGGCCAAGGCTTTGGCCCGTGGATTCGCGCATCCGGAGCTCATCCGTCATCATCTTGAGGCGGACAAGGCTTTTGACACGCGCAAAGAGCGCAATGTCGTTGACCGGCTTGGTCAGGAAATCATCGGCGCCTGCTTCAAGTCCCTGCACACGGTCGGATGGCGCATCAAGCGCCGTCACCATGACGACCGGCACATGGGCAAGTTCGGCATCCGCCTTCAGGCGGCGGCACACCTCAAACCCGTCCATGCCGGGCATCATGACATCGAGAAGGACGAGATCGGGCTTGTGCTCGGCTGCGGCCTTGAGCCCATCAGGCCCGTTGGACGCTGTCACCACATCAAAATATTCCGCCGAGAGCTTGGCCTCGAGCAGTTTCACATTGGCGGCAATATCGTCAACAACAAGGATGCGGGCCGTCACGTCCTCGCCTCCCTCAATCCGCGAAGCGGCGAACGGTTTCCAGGAAGCTCACGACCGAAATCGGCTTCGAGATATAGGCTTCGCAACCGCCTTCGCGGATGCGGTCCTCGTCGCCCTTCATGGCAAATGCCGTGACGGCGATGACGGGAATGTGCTTCAGCGCATCGTCGTCCTTCAGCCACTTGGTCACTTCCAGGCCGGAGACTTCCGGCAACTGGATGTCCATGAGGATCAGGTCGGGCTTGTGCTGGCGGGCAAGGTCAAGCGCCTCGATGCCGTCGCGTGTCTGGATCGTGGCATAGCCGTGCGCGTCAAGCAGATCGTTGAAGAGCTTCATGTTGAGCTCATTGTCTTCAACGATGAGAACGGTCTTGCGGGTCTTCACTGCGGGAAACGCCATGGCTGGTAGAACCTCTGATCCAGATTAAGCGCGAACACCTTGCCGCGAGATTGACGGGGGCAGCTGACACTTGCCGCACCATCTGGCCGAACACGCGCCTTGCCCGAATGCCATGTTCCCGGTTAACCAAGTGTTGCCGGAACGGCACGGGGCGGACGCGGAGCGGCCTCTCACGGTCTCACGTGGGGCACCGCACTTCCTTCCTTCTGACCCATATTGGGCTAATACCCGTTAACGCAACCTTGAGCCGGCGCCGTTCTGCGGCCATTCTTTTGACCCCATGCTGCGACCAAAACAGTCAACATCGGCAAAATCGGCGGAAACGCTGGCGATCGAAGCCGTCGCTTTCATTCTGGGCGACGACGACCTGATCTCCCGCTTCCTCGACACGACCGGCTTGGACCCGTCGGACCTGCGCACGCGGCTCCATGAGCCCGAAGTGCTCGCCGCGGCCTTCGGCTTCATCATGTCGGATGATGCGGTGGCGCGCCGCTTTGCCGGGGATCACAGCCTCTCGCCCGAGCAGATGCAGCTCGTGCTCGCCCGCCTGACCGGAATTGATCCGGCATGAGTGCGGAACTTCCCCCCGCCACGCGGGACATGATCGCGTCCCTCAACCTGTCGGGCGCACGGCCGCTTGTCGTTTGCGACGCGGACGAGGTGCTTGTGAAGTTCATTGAGGGGCTGGAGCGTTTCCTCGCTTCGCGCGGCCTTCATCTCGACGTTTCGAGCCTTGCCATCCACGGCAATGTCAGTCACCGCGAAACCGGCGCAACCGTCGAACGCGATCAGGTGACGGTCCTGATGCAGGAATTCTTCGCCCATGGCACCGCAACGCTTGATCCCGTGCCAGGCGCCGCTGATGCCCTTGCCCGGCTTTCGCGCCACGCCGACATTGTTGTTCTCTCCAATGTGCCCGCGCGTGATGCCGAAGCGCGCAGCCGAAACCTGCGCGGCCACGGCATGGATTTTCCCGTGGTGGCAAATGAAGGGCCGAAAGGCCCTGCCCTTGCCGCCATAGCTGCGCGTTCCGGTGGCCAGCGCCTCTTTTTCATCGACGATCTGCCGCACAATCTGAAATCCGCAGCCGAACACGCGGGCCACTCGACACGGCTCCACTACATGGCGGACCCCCGCCTTTCCCGCCTGATGCCGACATCTCCGCACGCCCATTACCGGCCGGATGATTGGGCGGATGCCGCCCGCTTCATGCTGGCGGCACTGGAGGCGCCATGAGCGGCCTGCGCATCGGCATTGATCTGGGCGGCACCAAGATCGAAGGCATTCTGCTTGATGCAACGGGCAAGCGCCTTGCCGGCGCGCGCGTTGACACGCCGCGCAACGATTATGACGGCACATTGCGCGCAATCGCCCGCCTTGTGGCAGAGCTGGAGCGCGAGGCCGGCGCTGCAAGCGTCAAGGCAAGCACCAAGGCTAGTATCGGTATCGGCATGCCGGGTGCGATTTCGCCCGCGACTGGTCTCGTCAAGAACGCCAACTCGATATGGCTGAATGGCAGGTCCTTTGATCGCGACATCGAAGCGGTCTTGAAACGCCCGGTGCGGATTGCCAATGATGCCAACTGCTTTGCGCTCTCCGAAGCCGTGGATGGCGCGGGCGCGGGCAGGAACATTGTCTTTGGCGTGATCCTGGGAACCGGCGTGGGTGGCGGCATCGTCATCGGCGGGCAAGTGCTGAAAGGCGGCAATGCCATCGCGGGCGAATGGGGCCACACGCCTTTGCCCCATGCGCGCGATCACGAACGGCCCGGCCCGCTCTGCTATTGCGGCAAGCGCGGCTGTATTGAGACCTGGCTCTCCGGCCCTGCTCTGGCCGCCGACATGAAGCGTCGCAGCGGCCGGAACGAAACCGGCGCTGCCATCGCAGCCGCAGCTGCCCGCGGCGACGTCTGGGCGCGAGATGCGCTGGACGATTATCGCGACAGGCTGGCGCGGGCGCTGTCGGTCGTGTGCAACATCATCGACCCGGATGTGATCGTCTTGGGCGGCGGTGTCTCGAACATCGCGCCGATCATGGAGGGGCTCGAAACCCTGCTCGCGGGCTGGTGCTTTTCCGACGCGATGCGCACAAGCATTGTTGCGGCAAAACATGGCGACGCCAGCGGCGTGCGCGGCGCTGCATGGCTCTGGAACGGGTCATGAGCACGCTCTGCCTCGCCTGCCAGACGCTTGCACATGATCCGGGTCTTCGCCGCTGCAAATCCTGCGCTTCGCCGCGCCTGCGCACGCATGCCGAGATGGAGACGCTCACCATCGCGCACATGGATTGCGACGCCTTCTATGCAGCCATCGAGAAGCGCGACGATCCCGCCTTGCGCGACAAGCCCGTCATCATCGGCGGGGGCAAGCGCGGCGTTGTCTCGACCGCCTGCTATATCGCGCGCACCTTTGGCGTGAAATCCGCCATGCCGATGTTTCAGGCGCTGAAGGCCTGTCCGCAGGCCATCGTCGTGCGCCCCGACATGAAAAAATACGCAGCCGCAAGCCGAATCGTCAGGCGTCTGATGGAGGAACTGACGCCTGCGGTCGAGCCCTTGTCGATGGATGAAGCTTTTCTCGACCTGACCGGAACGGAGCGCCTGCATGGCCAATGTGCGGCAGTCAGTCTCGCCAAGCTGGCCCGGCGCATCGAGAACGAGGTCGGCATCACGGTCTCCATCGGCCTTGCGCCCAACAAGTTCCTTGCCAAGATCGCCTCCGACCTCGACAAGCCGCGCGGCTTTGCCGTGATCGGCGCAAGCGAGGCCGCAGAATTTCTGGCAGGCAAGCCGGTCACGCTGATCCACGGCATCGGCAAGGCTTCTGCCGCATCCTTCGCGGCCCAGGGCATCACATTGATCGGGCAATTGCAGACGCTGGACGACGCCGAACTCATCCGCCGCTTCGGATCGCAGGGATTACGGCTTGGGCGCCTGTCACGCGGTCTCGACACGCGCCCCGTCAGACCGCATGGCGAGACCAAGGGCATCTCATCCGAGACAACCTTCTTCGACGACATCAGCGATGCCGATGAACTCGACCGCCTGCTCTGGCGTCAATGTGAACGCGTTTCGGCCCGCGCGAAGAAACAAGAATTGGGCGGGCGCACGATTACGCTCAAACTCAAGACGACGGATTTCCGCCTGCGTACCCGCTCGATGACGCGCGACGGGCCGACGCAACTCGCCGAAAACATCTATCAGGCCGCCAGTCCGCTCCTGAGAGCCGAATGCGATGGCACGCGCTTTCGCCTGATGGGTGTGGGTGTCAGCCATCTGGAACCGGCGGAGCGCTGCGATCAGCCGGACCTTTTGGACAAATCATCGGGACGGAAAGCTGCCGCCGAACGCGCGGTCGATGCCGTGCGCGCCAAATTCGGCGCCGACGCCATCGGCAAGGGCCGCGGCCGGCAGTAATCCGGCAGCGAGAGGCAGCGCATGATTGATGGGGCAAAGTGTTGCCCCGCTTCGTTGAATCCCGTTCACTACTCGCTTGAACCCCTTTCCGAATACTGTCAAACAATGAGCGGCATGAATTTTCGTGATCGGCTTGAGAAGGAGTTCGCTACCCGGCAGGTAGTGAACAAGCGTTATTCCTTGCGCGCTTTTGCGGCGCTGCTCGATGCCGATCATGCAACTCTGTCACAAGTCTTGCGCGGCAAACGCAGCATGCCTGCTGAACGGCTGGGAGCTTGGGCGCGCAAACTAAAGCTTTCGCCAGAAGAAACCGCAGTCTACGCCGCGGTAGAGCGTGTGATCGATGAGAACAAGCGGCGGCGGAGCGAGCAACTGCGTCATTGGGCGGCGGAGATGCTGGCGCTGCTGACCGAACCGGTGCACCGGGAAACCCTGCAATTGACGCGGCGCAGGGATTTCAAGGCGGACAGCCGTTGGTTGGCGCTGAAGGTCGGTGTTGGAATCGACGACGTCAATCTCGCGCTGAGTCGGCTGATCGGTCTTGGCCTACTGCGGATGGAGGCAACAGGAGCATGGATTGACCTGACGGGATTGAAAGAAGTCACCCCGCAGAATTTTCGCAAATATGTCGCCGGGAAAATTCCCAACCCGCTTTTGAGAGAAGGAGCCTGACAATGGGCCATCCAGTCACGCGTTTCCAAATCATTTCGAAGACTCCAGACGAGACGGCGGCGTTCTATTCAAAGTTGTTCGGCTGGAAGATCAGCGCCGACAATGCGCTTGGGTATCGCGAGATCAACACCAATTCGGCTGAGGGCATCCAGGGCGGCATTTGGCCTGCACCGCCGCAAGCGCCAGATTTCGTGCAGCTGTTCGTGAGCGTGGATGACGTCAAGGCGAAAGCTGCCGAAGCGCAGCAATCCGGAGCAAAGGTGCTCATCCCCCCGACGGCGTTGCCAGACGGCGACGAAATGGCGGTGTTGCAGGATCCAAAGGGGATGTCATTTGCGGTGTGGCGGAGCGGCCGCAAATAGCTCAGCAGGGCGGCGCTGACAGCGTGTCGATCTTTTCAAGAACGCCGTTGATCGAGAACGTACCAAAATCCAGCACGAGGTCGGTTGAGACGCCATTCGCAAAAAGGCGGAATGAGGTTTCGTATTCCGGCGTGTCGTCCTGGCTGCCGACCGGATAATAGCTGACGGTCACCGGCCACGACGCAAGACCCGCAATCGCAGCCCCGCCATCCACTTGCGGGAGCTCGCTGTCGGGCGCTCTCATGCGGCCGATCACGGCGAAGGCCTGATAGCTGTCGCCTTCGCCCGAACCATCAAACACTTTGCGGGCCAGCGTCGTTTGACCCGCTTCGGCGGCCTGCAGAAGCTCGACGATATAAGCGGTCGGAAAAATCGAGTCTGCCGGCAGAACCGCCGAGGCGATCTTTCCCTCGCGATACTCGATGCGCGGCTGCGTGCCGCCCGACGCCGCGAAGGCCGTGCCGGCATATTTCTCGATCGAGGCGCCGTTGATGTCCTGTGAGAAGGAAAAGCGGAAGCTGTCGCCTTTGGCGCTCTCCCACGTGGTCATCCAGAGGTCACCGGTCGCCACCACGCCTTCTTCATTGACCATCTGGCTCACAAAGCGCTGGTTCAGCGTGAAGCCGTCACACGCATTGGCGAACTCAACCACCATCTTGCCGTTGAACGACGTGATGCCCGAGCCCCACCCGGCATTCCGGAGGCTGATGAGATAAGACGCGCGATGGCCCAGAAGTGCCTCGGCAGCAGCAGCGGGAACCGCCACGACAAGGGCAAGCAGGACACAGGCGAAAGTGCGATAGGCGCGCAAGGCAGGATCCTCGATCATTGTGCTACCACAGGGTCAGACCCGATTGCAGCGTCATTGCGGCAGAGTGTGGCAGGCTTCAGTAAAGATTCACCCAACCCGCCTGTCGCCTGAATTCGCTGTCATTCCACGGCGTTAGCGACCCTGCCCGTCCAGCGTGGTCAGAGAACCATAAAGGTCAGGGCGGCGGTCACGGAAGAGGCCCCAGGAGGTACGCGCCCGCGCAATCTCGTCCAGGTCAAAGGTGGCGGTGATGACGCCATCCCCGTTGAGCTTGTCCAGATCACAAACGATGCCGCCAGAATGATCGGCGATGAACCCGGTGCCGTAGAATGTGAGCTCGACATCGGTGAACTGGCCGCGCTCCACGCCGATGCGGTTCGACGCGACCAGCGGCATGACATTGGCGGCGGCATGTCCCTGCATGGTGCGGCGCCAATGGTGGCGGCTATCAACCGGTGGCGCAGGCGGCGGCTCGCTGCCGATGGCCGTCGGGTAGAAAAGGATTTCGGCGCCCAGCAAGGCCATCGCGCGCGCGCATTCAGGAAACCACTGGTCCCAGCAAATGCCGGCACCAATCTTGCCAAAGCGCGTGGCGAACACGCGAAAGCCGCTGTCACCGGGATTGAAATAGTATTTTTCCTGATAGCCCGGCCCGTCGGGAATGTGCGACTTGCGATAGCGCCCCTGCACGGTGCCGTCCGCATCGATCATGGCGAGCGAATTGAAATGCGCCTGCCCCGCCTTCTCGAAGAAGCTGAGCGGCAGGACAACGCCGAGTTCCTTCGCCAGCATTGAAAAGCGTTCAATCAGCGGATTGCCTTCAAAGGGTTTGGCAAGGGCAAAGTGGTCAACCACCTGCTCACTGCAAAAATATGGCGTCTCGAAAAACTCCGGCAGAAGGATGATGTTGGCGCCTTTGGCTGCCGCCTGCCGCACCAGCCCCTCGGCCCGGCGCACATTGCCCGCCAGATCCCAATCCATCGACATTTGTGTGGCGGCAACAGTCACGCGGCGCATGGGAAAATCCGTCCTCAGGAAGTGATCGGCTTGGGCTGCTGCTGGGTGATGCAATGGATGCCGCCGCCGCCTTCCAGCACGGGCAGCGCATCGACCTGCACGATCTCGCGCCCCGGAAACACATCCGCAAGGATGCGCCGTGCGCGCTCGTCCATCGGATCATCAAAGGCCGGCGCGATGATCGCACCGTTGCAGGCATAGAAATTGATGTAGGTGGTCTCCAGCCGGGTGCCGTCATGGCGCAGGCGGACCTTCTTTGGTTGCGGCAGTTCGATGATTTCAAGCTTGCGTCCATGCGCGTCAAGTGAGTGTGCCAGCCGCGCCAGATTGTCGGCCATGGCGGGATAATTCTCGTCCGACTTGTCCGTCGGCATGTTGAGAAGGACCGTGCCCGGCCGCGCAAAGCACGCCACATTGTCCACATGGCCATCGGTTTCATCGTGCTTCAGTCCATCACCCAGCCAGATGATCTTGAGGATGCCGAGATAGAGCGCCAGCCGCGCCTCGATCTGCTGCCGGCTGAGTTCCGGATTGCGGTTCTCGTTCAGGAGGCACTGCTCTGTGGTGATCATCGTGCCTGCGCCATCAACATGGATGGCACCGCCTTCAAGCACCAGAGGCGCACGATAGATGGGCACATCGGCGACATCGACAATGCTGGCGCCGATGGCGGCATCATTGGCGTGCGGATGGTACTTGTTGCCCCAGGCGTTGAAGCGCCAGTGGACACCCGCAAGGCCACCCTTGCCGTTGACCACAAAGGTGGGGCCGCTGTCGCGTGCCCACGAATCGTCAATGGGAAACTCGGCAAGATCGACCAAGGGGCCGCAGGCGAGCTGCGCCTCTGCTGCGTCATGGGGCGAGACGACCATGGTCACCGGCTCAAAGCGGCGAATGGTGCGGGCAATCACTGCATAGGCCTGCTGCGCCCGCAACAGCCCATCAGGCCCGCCAAAGGGCGCAACCCGTGTCGGCCATTGCATCCAGGTGCGCGAATGCGGCGCCCACTCGGCGGGCATGAAATAGCCGTCGCGTGCAGGACAGGCATCATCGGCATCAAGTTGACGGGTCATCATCAGGGGGCAAATGAGGCGGCCGGACTTGGCCTTGGCTGAAATACGCCCTAGCTTATGCATCAACGCACGGCAGCGGGCAACGCGCCGTTGCCCTACAAGGGAGAACCCATGACCGGCCGTATTGACGCGAAGTTGAAGGATCTTGGAATAGCCCTGCCCACACCGCCGAAGCCGGTCGCGAGCTATGTGCCTTATGTGGTGAGCGGCAATCTGGTTTTCGTTTCGGGCCAGATCACATTGGGGCCGAACGGCCTTGAATATGTCGGCCGCGTCGGCCGCGAGTTCACAGTCGATGAGGGCAAGGATGCAGCAAAGCTCTGCGCCGTCAACCTGATCGCCCAATTGCGCGACGCCTGCGGCGGCAACCTTGATCGCGTGCGCCGCGTCGTGAAATTGACCGGCTTCGTCAACGCGCATGAGGGCTTCGGCCAGCATCCCGAAGTCGTCAATGGCGCCAGCGACCTCTTCGTCGCCGTGTTCGGGGATGCCGGGCGCCACGCACGCGCAGCCGTAGGCGCAGGCTCACTGCCCCGCAATGTTGCCGTTGAAGTTGAAGCCATCTTTGAGATCGCGTGAGCGGCGCCTGCGTCTTTGCGACAGCAGAATCGGTTTCCGCCATCAAGCCGGCGGAATGGGACGCGCTCGCCAATCCTGATCCGGCGCGCTTCAATCCCTTTGTGGCGCATGCGTTTCTCCTGGCGCTTGAGCAATCCGGCTCGGCGACAGTGCGGACAGGCTGGCGTGGCGCCCATGCGTCGGTCCGCGACAAAGACGGCAGGCTCGTTGCGGCAGCACCGCTCTATCTCAAGTCCCACTCGCGCGGCGAATACGTGTTCGACCAGGGCTGGGCAGAAGCCTGGGAACGGGCGGGCCGCGAATATTATCCAAAGCTCCTCTGCGCGGTGCCGTTCACGCCGGTAACCGGCCCAAGGCTGATGGCGCATGACGCGCAAGCGCGTGCATTTCTGGCAGACGCGCTCATCGACCTCACGCGGGAAAACGGGCTTTCCTCGCTTCATGTCAATTTCTTGCCGGAGGACGAATTGAACGCGCTGGCGCCTGCCGGTTTCCTCAAGCGCATGGACCAGCAATTCCACTTCATCAATCGCGGCTACAGTGATTTCGGCACCTTCCTCGCCACGCTGTCACACGACAAGCGCAAGAACCTGCGCCGCGAGCGCGCACGGGCGTTGGAGAACGACATCAGCTTCGTCTGGAAGCGCGGCAAGGAAATCACCGAGACCGACTGGGATCATTTCTTCGCCTTCTACATGGATACGGGCAACCGGAAATGGGGATCGCCTTATCTCACCCGCGCCTTCTTTTCGCTGCTGGGCGCCGCGATGGGCGAGAGCGTACTCCTGATCCTGGCCGCGCGCGCCAGGCGTCCGATTGCGGGTGCCCTCAACCTCATCGGCGGTGATGCGATCTATGGCCGCTATTGGGGTGCAATCGAGCACCACCCCTTCCTGCATTTCGAGACCTGCTACCATCAGGCCATCGATTTTGCGCTGGCGAACGGCCTCGCGCGCGTCGAAGCGGGCGCGCAAGGCATGCACAAGCTCGCGCGCGGCTATGAGCCCGTGCCGGTTTACAGCGCGCACTTCATCGCCGATGAGCGACTGCGCGATGCTGTGGCGCGCTACCTCAAGGAAGAACGCAAGGCGGTGGCGGAGGACATCAGCATCCTTTCCACCCACACGCCTTTCAGGAAAAATGAGGCTCCCACGAACGAGTCCGGAGGCCTGCCGTGACCTACGACCCCAACAACATCTTTGCCCGCATCCTGCGCGGCGAACTGCCCATGCACAAAGTGTTCGAGGACGAGAAGACACTCTCCTTCATGGACATCATGCCCCAGGCCGAGGGCCACACGCTGGTCGTGCCGAAATGCCCTGCCGCTGATCTCTTCGCCCTGCCCGCCGAATTCGCCGGGCCACTTCTGGAGACAACAATGCGCGTCGCTATGGCCGTAAAAAAGGCAACCGGCGCACCCGGCATCATGATCGCCCAGTTGAACGGGCGTGAGGCGGGCCAGACCGTTTTCCATCTCCACTGCCACATCATTCCGCGCTGGCATGGTGCCGACCTCGCGATGCATGCCCACAAGATGGAAGCCCCGGAAAAACTGGCTGCCATGGCCGAAAAAATCCGCGCGGCCCTTGGTTAAGGCTGGCGGCAAAATTGGTCGGCCGGGATTGCATTCCGGAAAATCGCTGATACGCTCTTCGCGTCGTCAACCCATCGAAAGGAGGTGATCCAGTGTCTCATTGTCATGCGCCGAAAGGCTCAAGCCGGACCTGGTACCTCGCTTGTGAAGGCCATCGCTGACACAAGCTGACCGATCCGCTTCGGCCCCTTTGGCCAGCAATGGAAAGGCCGCCCCCGTCAAAGGGGCGGCCTTTCTCGTTTTGCTCAGAGGTTCGGATTGCACCCGCTCCGTGCGTCCTTCGACGAAGGCTCAGGACGAGGAGGAAAGTGAATGGCACCTGTGCCAATCACTGCCTTCCTCATGGTGAGCGCTTGTCGAACGACACACGAAGCCGATGCAATCCCGCGAGGAGCTACTCCACAAACTCCGGTTCTGAAGGCGCCACGCCTTCACTCGGTGCCGTCTTTGCCTTGGGCGGCGCGGGCGGCAAGGGAATGAACTCAAAGGCGAGCTTCTCGCCCGAGGGATCAAGCATGACCTTGACCACGCCGCCCTTGGCCAGTCGGCCAAACAGGATCTCGTCGGCCAGCGGCTTCTTGATCTGGTCCTGGATGACGCGCGCCATCGGCCGCGCGCCGAACAGGGGATCATAGCCCTGCTTGACGAGCCAGGCGGTCGCGTCCGGCATCAGCTCAAATGTGATGTTGCGGTCGGAAAGCTGCGCTTCCAGCTGCATCACGAACTTCTCCACGACCTGCGCGATGATCTCCTTCGGCAGCGACGCAAACGGGATCACGGCGTCAAGGCGGTTGCGGAACTCCGGCGTGAACAGGCGTTTGATCGCCTCTTCGTCCTCGCCTTCCCGCTTGCCGCGGCCGAAGCCGATGGAATCCTTGGCCGCATCCGACGCGCCCGCATTCGTTGTCATGATGAGGATGACATTGCGGAAGTCGATTTTCTTGCCGTTATGGTCAGTCAGCTTGCCGTGATCCATTACCTGCAACAGGATGTTGAAGATGTCAGGATGCGCCTTCTCGATCTCGTCGAGCAGCAGCACGACATGGGGATGCTGGTCGACGCCATCCGTCAGAAGCCCGCCCTGGTCAAAGCCGACATAGCCGGGCGGCGCGCCGATGAGGCGGCTGACCGCGTGGCGCTCCATATATTCCGACATGTCGAAGCGCAGCAGCTCGACGCCCATGATCTTGGCGAGCTGGCGCGCGACTTCCGTCTTGCCGACACCCGTGGGACCGGAGAACAGGTAACAGCCGATCGGCTTTTCCGGCTCGCGCAAGCCTGCGCGGGCGAGCTTGATTGCAGCCGCCAGAGCTTCGATGGCGTCATCCTGGCCGAACACCACCCGGCGCAAATTCCCCGAAAGGTCGCGCAGCGCCTCGGTATCGGACTTGGAGACAGACTTGGCGGGAATGCGCGCCATCTTGGCGATCACGTCCTCGACCTCGCGCACACCGATGACTTTCTTGCGCCGCGACTCGGTCACCAGCATCTGCGCCGCACCCGTTTCATCCAGCACGTCGATGGCCTTGTCGGGCAATTTGCGGTCATTGATGTACTTGGCAGACAATTCGACCGACGCCTTGATCGCCTCGGCCGTGTAGCGCACGCGATGGAATTCCTCGAAATAGGGCTTGAGGCCCTTGAGGATCTTGATCGTGTCGGGCACCGAAGGCTCGTTCACGTCGATCTTCTGGAACCGTCGCACCAGCGCACGGTCCTTTTCGAAATGCTGGCGGTATTCCTTGTAGGTCGTCGAGCCGATGCAGCGCAGCGTGCCGGATTGCAGTGCGGGCTTGAGCAGGTTGGACGCATCCATCGCCCCGCCCGAAGTGGCACCCGCCCCGATGATCGTGTGGATCTCGTCGATGAACAGGATCGCGCCCTTGAACCCCTCGACTTCCTTGATGACGTTCTTCAGGCGCTCCTCGAAATCGCCGCGGTAGCGTGTGCCCGCAAGCAGCGAGCCCATGTCGAGCGAGAAGATGGTGCAGCCGCGCAGAACCTCCGGCACCTCGCCCTTGGTGATCTTGCGGGCGAGGCCTTCCGCAATCGCTGTCTTGCCCACGCCGGGATCACCGACATAGAGCGGATTGTTCTTCTGGCGGCGGCAGAGGATCTGGATCGTGCGCTCCACCTCCGCTTCGCGGCCGATCAGGGGATCGACCTTGCCGGACTGCGCCTTCTTGTTGAGATTGACGCAATAGGCGTCAAGCGCGTCGTGACCCTGCTTGGCAGCAGGTTTTTCGGCGGCCTCTGCATCGTCTTCCGCGCCGCGCACCGGCCGGTTTTCCGACAGGCCCGGCCGCTTGGCGATGCCATGGCTGATATAGTTCACGGCATCCAGCCGCGTCATGTTCTGTTCCTGCAGGAAATAGGCGGCGTGGCTTTCGCGCTCGGCAAAGATCGCGACCAGCACATTGGCGCCTGTGACTTCCTCGCGGCCAGAGCTTTGCACGTGGATGACCGCGCGCTGCACGACACGCTGGAAACCGGTGGTCGGCTTGGCATCGTTGCCGTCGGAGGTCGCCAGCGCCGAAAGGTCATTGTCGATGTACTGGACAAGCGCGCGCTTCAGCGCATCAAGGTCGGCATTGCAGGCCTTCATCACACCGGCGGCGTCACGGTCATCGCACAGCGAGAGCAGGAGATGCTCCAGCGTGGCAAACTCATGGCTGCGTTCGCTGGCGGCGCGGATGGCGCGGCGCAGCGTTTCCTCAAGGGCGCGTGAGAACGAAGGCAATTCCGTTACTCCTTCTCCATCGTGCACTGCAACGGATGCTGGTGCCGCCGTGCAAACTCCACCACCTGGGCCACCTTGGTTTCGGCGACCTCGAAGGTGAAGACGCCGCATATCCCGACACCGTGCCGGTGGACATGCAGCATGATCTCGACCGCTTCTTCCCGGCTCTTGGCAAAGAACCGCTCCAGAATATGGACGACAAACTCCATCGGCGTGTAGTCGTCGTTCAGCAGCAGCACCTTGTAGAGGCTCGGCCGCTTGGTTTTCGGCTTGGTCTTGGTGACAAGACCGGTGCCGGTGTCGCCTCCCGTGCCCTGGCCGTCGTCATCCGCGCCGCCGGCGCCATTCTGTCCCTTGCGGGTCGTCATCGAATTCAGGATCTCTCGCACACCGCCGCAAACATCTGCCTGCGACTCTGATTAAATAGGAACTTTCCGGCCGATTCAAAGCCGCTCCCTGTTTCTGCGGTAAACGCCCGGCCCGCAGTCGCGTTCAGCCAAGCTTTGCCGCCAGTTTCGCCAGCCAAAGGTCAATCCGCTTGCGGTTGACCCCCATGTCCGACCAGCCCATCCGGCTGCGGCTGTAGATGGCAAGCGTAGAGGTTGCCGGTGACAGGGCAATGAAGCGCACGGTTACATCATCGGCGAAGCCCAGAAGGGCCGACCGCTGGACAAGATCATGCTGGTCCAGCGCCTGTTCGCTCGCGCCGCTTGTGACGCGGGGCTCCGCTTTGGCGATGCCAAGAAAAGCCTCACGCAGATTGGCAGCGGAGACTTTGAAAACCGGGGCAATCCTGTGCGGCTTGGCAAGTGGACAAAAGCCTTGCGGCGCAACCAGATACTGGTTTGGGCTCGCCTTCAGTTTCAGCTTCTCGAAAGCGATCATCTCAATCACATCCTGCGCTGCCGACCTTGTGAATCAACACTGCCACGGAAGTCGCGGTCTTGTCCCAATATTCCAGCCAGTTGCCCACGGCATCGCTGCCGCTTTTCGCGTGGATCAAGCCATCAGCAAGTTCCAGAAGATGCGCGACATTGTCCTGGGCCGCATAAAAACTCTCCCGGCCCAGCTGGAGCCAAAACCCGTTTCCGGTCATATCCATCCCTGACTCATCGATTTGTGCAATGCAGCATGGTGGCAGGTCCTGGGGCCGTCCGCCACCCCACGCTTTCCCCACGTTTTCAAACGTTTCAATTGACGCGTTTATGTGCGGGCCAAGTTTACGAGTGGGCAAGCCTCGCGCCTGTAAGATCGGGGTGCCCGCGATGACAGGGCGATTGTCCGGGTCGGTGCCGCGGCAAGAGATAAACGGCCCGAACCCGCCTTTTTTGGTTATCTCCATGTTTGGCTTATCAATCCACCTGACTTCTGGCACACTGATTCCCGCGTCCGGCATTGCGATGGCCGGGGACGGGCTTGCTTTCGTGAGCCTGCTCCTGGTTGCTGTGACGTTGTTGCTTTCGGGTGAACGCTAAGAGGGGGCGGAAGAGCCGCATGATGCGACTCGCTTGCAGGGGGCGAATGGCCTCGCATGCACTGCACCGTTCGGTGGCAGGCGTGCTTGCCATGATTGCCGCACGCGCGCCCGCGCTCATGCTTGCGCTGGGATTGGCGTTGGCCGCCCTGCCTCCGTCGGTTTCCACAGCCAGCGCCGACGCCAACGATGCCGCATTGGTGATGGACGCCGAGACCGGCGAGGTCCTCTATACCAGCAACGGAAATGAATCGCGCATCCCCGCGTCGCTCACCAAGATGATGACGCTCTATTTGCTGTTCGAGCGCCTGGAGAGTGGCGAGATCAATCTGCGCACGCGCTTCCGCGCTTCGGCCTATGCCGTTTCGCAGGACCCGACCAAGCTGGACCTTGAAGTCGGCAACACGATCACGGCGGAAGATGCCGTGCGTGCCCTCATTATCCGCTCGGCCAATGACGTCGCCGTGGTGATCGCCGAGGGAATTGGCGGCACCGAAGAACGCTTCGCCCGCCTGATGACACAGCGTGCCCGCAAGCTCGGCATGACGCACACGACATTCTTCAATGCGTCAGGCCTGCCGCATCCGCGCCAGCGCACATCCGCGCGCGACATGGCGATCCTTGCGCGCGCGCTGATGAAGGATTTTCCGCAGTACTTCCACTATTTCAGCGAAGAGAGCTTCACCTATGGCGGTGTGCTCTATGACACGCACAACAAGCTGGTGACGGATTTTCCCGGCACGAACGGCATCAAGACGGGCTACACGCGCGCATCGGGTTTCAACCTGACGTCATCGGTTGAGCGCAATGGCCGCCGCGTGATCGGCGTCATCCTGGGCGGCGCCACCGCAAAGGAGCGCGACGCTGACATGCGCGGCATGCTCGACAGCGTGTTCCGCCGCATGGAGGCCGAGCCCGAACTTGTCGCGCTTTATGACGCGGTGCCTTCGCCACGCGATGCGATCCCCGTTCCGGTTGCCAAGCCGGGTGATGTGCCTGTCGCCATTGCCGCTGCCGAACCGGATCCCGCACCTGTTGCTGGCGAGGAAACCACGGCCGAAGTCCTTGCTGACATGGCGGAAAGCGAACCTGAAGCCGCCCCCGAACCGGTTGCAGCGGAAGTTGCGGCAATTGTTCCCGTGCGCAAGCCGGCCGAGGACGTGGCCGAGGGCGTCGCCGTGGCCGCAGTCGAGGAAGCAGCGCCGGGCGTTGAAGACACCGCCGAAGGTGATGGCGGTCCGGTGACAAATGTTGCCGCAGTAACGTCGCCTGTCATCGGCGAGGCCGTGCTGCGCACCGGCGATTGGGGCGTTCAGGTTGGCGCCTTCAGCTCACGCGAGCAGGCGGAAGCCGTGCTGGTCGATGCAAAGGCGCGTTCGGGTGGCCTCTTGTCGGACCGCCAGCAAGTGGTCGCTGCCGTCACCAATCGCGAGGGTCAGACGCTTTATCGCGCACGGTACCGCTCGTTTGATCTGGGCGGTGCCCGCAAGGTCTGCGCCGCGTTGACGGACGCGGGCCTCTCCTGCCTGCCCTTCTCCGACGGCGGCGAATAATCACTCGCCCAGCAAGACGCGCTGCGCCAGCTTGATCCGCGCCAGTGTTTTCGTTGATCCGCCCGATGCACCGCCCGCCAGTTTGACGGCGCGCTCATAGGCGTTCCGGATGCGCGCGGGATCGTTCGTTTCAAGGATACCCAGGACCGAGTACGCCTGTCCGCGCGTCATGCCCTCAAGGCTTTCTGGCCCCTGGATCCGGACGGGCGCGACGTCGCGCGTTCTTTCCGGCACAGGTGCATTGCGCGCAAGCGTGCCGGCCTGTGTCGTTGAAGCTGGACGCCAGCGCTGGCCTTCCTGCGCAGGCGCTTCTGGTTGAGGCGCCTGTGACTGACCCGCCTGTGGCCGCGACACCGGCGACTTTGGCACGGGCGGCACATTCGATACATGCGGAACCGCCGTCGCCTCTTCAAGATGCGGCCGAGCATGCGCGATCCACGCGCGAAGGGCTTTCTCGGTAAACCGGTCCTCGCGGCCAAACTGGTCGAGGAGCACGATAAGCTCTCGGTCACTCAGCTTGCCGAGCGTCCGGCCGGCGAAATTGCCGTCCAGCACGTTGCCGGTCAGATCGCCGCCTTGTCCAAACTCCCTGATCTCGAGCCAGGTCGAGCGGAAGATGCGTGTGCCCTGCGCGCTGTCGCCCTCGTCTGCATCGCTCCGGGCCTTCGCGTTTCGGGCGGACGAACGGACAAAAAAATGGATGGCGAAAATCCCGCCAATCAAGAGGATGAACGACATGCTGATGCGGGAGGAGCCGCCCAGATTGCCGATGAAAAGGATCACAAGAAAAATCAGAAGCGCGCTAAGGGCTCCGCTGCCTGCAAAGCCCCGGTACGGGTCGTTCCGGTTGTGCCGATTGGGATCGTTGCCGTCATCGCTCATTTGCTGTCACCGCCAATGAGCGGGTCCTTTCACGATGTCTGGGCAAAGAGTGGCAATTTCTCATCGCTGGTGCTGGCGGTCGGTTCTTCCGCGCGCACGGTTTCGGCCGGAACGGTGCCCGGCAGTTTGAGCGCGGCCATCAACTCCCGCACCTCTTGCCGCGCGGCGACATGGCTGACCGAAACCTTGAACCCGGGGTTCACGTCGGTCAGGTCCATGAGTGTCAGCCCCAGCGGGAACAATTCGCGATAGATCACGCGCTCGCCAAAGCCCGGCGCGATGCGGAAGCCGATGCGCGTCGAAAGCGCCTGAAGCACGTCACCGACCCGCCTCTTGTTGCGGGCGTCGACCCCGGAGATGCGGTTGCGCAGCACCACCCAGTCGAGCGGCGTGCGCCGCTCCATCGCCCGGCGCTTGCGGCTTTCCCAGACCATCTCGGCATAGAGGCTGGGGCGCGTGACCTTGAACGAGACGGGATCAATCGTGCCCATCAGGTCGAAATCGACAAAGCTGTCGTTGATGGGCGTCACCAGCGTGTCGGCAGCCTCGTGCCCCTGACGGGCCAGGAACGTGTCGGCGCCCGGCGTGTCGATCAGGATGAAGTCGCTTTTCCAGGCGGCGGCAAGCGCCTCCTCAAAGCGCATGCGTTCGTCGGCTTCGCCCTCGTCAGAACTGCGGTGCTTCGAACGCTCGACCACAATGCTGAGTGGCTGCGGCACGCTTTGCCCTGTCCGTTCAACCCATTGCCGCCGGTTTTCCATGTAGCGCATGAGACTGCGCTGGCGACCGTCGAGGTCGATGATGGCAACCGCCTTGCCCATGCGCATCAGCGAGACGGCGATGTGCATGGCTGTGGTCGATTTGCCCGTGCCGCCCTTCTCGTTGCCGATCGAAAGGATATAGGGCCGCCCGGAAACGGGCGTCGGACCTTGCGGAAAAAACGAGTTGACCACCATGACGCCCCAACCTGCCACCAACATGGCCCCGACATGGCCCCATAAGGCCCCATGCCGGGCGAATCCCTGTGGCCGGGAGCCTAGCCGTCCCCGCTCATTGAAAGAAGTGAGGCGTTCCCCCCGGAGGCAGTCGTATTGGTCGTGAGCGTCCGCTCCACGGCAAAGCGCGGCAGATAATGGGGCCCGCCCGCCTTGGGACCGGTCCCCGAAAGACCTTCGCCGCCAAAGGGCTGCACGCCCACAACCGCGCCGATCTGGTTGCGGTTGACATAAAGGTTCCCGACCCGCGCCCGCCCGGCGATGAAGGCCGCCGTTTCCTCGATGCGCGTATGGATACCCAGCGTCAGACCATAGCCGCTGGCATTGATCTGGTCGCAGACTTGGGAAAGTTCGCCCGCCTTCCAGGTGATGACATGAAGGATCGGCCCGAAAATCTCGTGGGGCAGGACCGACAGCGAGGGGATCGCATAGGCGCGCGGCGCAAAGAAATGGCCATTCTCCGTGCCTGCCCCAAGCCTGGCGGCGCGGATGAGCCGTCCTTCCTTTTCCATGCGCGCAGCATGTGCGTTCAGCATGGCCAAAGCCGCCTCGTCGATCACCGGACCGATGTCGGTTGAAAGCGCCATGGGATCGGCGATCACAAGATCGGCCAGCGCCCCGGCGAGAAGATCAAGCACGCGCGGCGCGATATCCTCCTGCAGAAAGAGCACGCGCAGGGCCGAACAACGCTGACCGGCGCTGTCGAAAGCCGAAGCGGTCACATCGCGCACCACCTGCTCGGGCAATGCGGTGGAATCGACGATCATGGCGTTGAGGCCGCCGGTTTCCGCAATCAGCGTTGCAATCGGTCCGTCGCGACCGGCGAGCGTGCGCGCGATGATGCGGGCCGTTTCGGTCGAGCCGGTAAAGGCAACCCCTGACACCATGGGATTTGAGACAAGGGCCGCGCCCACTTCCGCGCCTTCTCCCGGCAGGAAGTGAAGCACCGACCCCGGAACACCGGCATCATGCAGCACGCGGATGACGGCGGCCGCGGCCAATGGTGTCTGCTCGGCGGGTTTGGCGACGACGCTGTTGCCGGCAGCAAGTGCTGCAGCGATCTGGCCCGCGAAAATCGCAACCGGAAAATTCCAGGGCGCGATGCAGGCAAAGACGCCCCGGCCATGCAGGCTCAGCTCGTTGCGTTCGCCCGTAGGTCCGGGCATCAGCATCGGCGCCTCGAAATGCGCGCGGGCCTCTTGCGCATAATAGCGCAGGAAGTCGATGGCCTCGCGCACGTCGGCCTGAGCGTTGGGAATGGATTTGCCCGCCTCGCGCACGCACAATGCCATCAGATGCGGCATCCGCGCTTCCATGAGGTCGGCAGCCTTCTCAAGGATGGCGGCACGCTTGGCGCCACCCAGCCGGTCCCAGGCGTCTTGATGTTTGGCCGCACTGGCAACGGCCATGGCCGCATCTTCGCGGCGCGCGAGAATGACAGAACCGACCACGCGGCGGCGGTCGGACGGATCGCGCACTTCAATGGCGGTGCCTTTCACGGCCACGCCATCAATGACAGGCGCCGCGATTTGGGGGCCCTTCAAGCTTTCTTCCATCGCTGCCAGAAGCGGCCCAGACTGCGCCGGATCGCTGAGCACGATCCCCTTGGCAGCCTTGCGCGGCGCATAGATCGCGCGCGGCTCGGGAATTCTCGGATGCGGTTTGGGATCGGTCATGGCGAGGTGCTCGATCGGATCAGCGATGATGGCATCAATCGGCGCGTCTTCGTCGGCGAGGCGATTGACAAAACTTGTATTGGCACCGTTCTCAAGCAGGCGGCGCACGAGATAGGCAAGCAGGTCCTCATGCGTGCCGACCGGCGCATAGATGCGGCAGGCCTCGCCCATACGGTCCGGCCCTGTCACCCGGTCATAAAGGGCAACGCCCATGCCGTGCAGGCGCTGGAATTCGTAACGCTGCGGATTGCCGCCCGTTGCACTGTGTGGCGGCGCATTGCCTTCGGCCAGCATGCGGACCGCAGCCAGCGTGTGGGCATTATGCGTTGCAAATTGCGGATAGATCGTCCCCGGCGCCGCCAGCAAGCGCTTGGCACATGCAAGATACGAAACATCGGTCGCCGTCTTGCGGGTGAAGACGGGATAGCCGGAAAGCCCCTGCTCCTGCGCGCGCTTGATCTCGCTGTCCCAATAGGCGCCTTTGACAAGGCGCACCGGAATGTTGCGCCGCGCGCGCGCCGCCAGATCAATCAGCCAGTCAACGACCAATGTGGCGCGCTTTTGATAGGCCTGAACGGCAAGGCCAAGCCCATCCCAGCCGGCAAGTGCAGGATGCAGCGAAAGCGCCTCAACAATGTCGAGCATGAGGTCCAGGCGGTCGGCTTCCTCGGCATCAATGGTAAGCCCGATGAACATTTCTTTGGCCGACACCGCCAGTTCAACCAGTTGCGGCAGGAGATCCCGCATCACCTGATCGCGCTGCACCCATTCGTAACGCGGATGAAGGGCCGAGAGCTTGATCGAGATCGACGGACGCGCTGTTACTGCCTGATCGGCGCCGCGCGGTCCTGCCGCCTTGGCCATTTCGCCCATTGCATCGCGATAGGACTGGAGATAGCGCGCAGCATCCGCACGCGTATAGGCCGCCTCGCCCAGCATGTCGAAGGAGTGGCGGAACCCGCGCTTTTCGGCATCGCGCGCGCGCGACAGCGCTTCGCGGATCGTGCGTCCCAGAACAAACTGCCCGCCCATGATGCGCATGGCATAGGCAACGGCCTGCCGGATCACCGGCTCGCCCGAGCGCTGCACAAGCTTGCGCAAGATGCCGCCCAAACGCTTGTCCGCTTCACCCCAGCTGACGATGCGGCCCGTCAGCATCAACCCCCAGGTCGAGGCATTGACGAACATGCTGTCCGACTTGCCGCGATGGGCGCGCCAGTCGGCGCCGCCGATCTTGTCCTTGATGAGAAGGTCGGCCGTGTCCGCATCCGGCACGCGCAGGAACGCCTCGGCAAGACACATGAGGGCAACGCCCTCCTCGCTCGTCAGCGCGTATTCCTGCAGGAAGGCGTCCAGCGTGCCGCGCTCGTGCTTGTTGGCGCGCACCTCGGCCACAAGCTGGCGCGCGAGCCCTGCCACCTTGCCTTGCTGTGTGGGCGAGAGGCGGGCTTCCGCGATCAAACGCTCAACCAGCGGACCCTCGGGCGCGAGGTGGAGGTCCGCAAGGCGCTGGCGTATCGGGTCATGTCGCATGGGCGCATACATGGCCAAAACACGCGGCCTCCGCAAGGGTGACAAGCCCATGTTGCAATGCCATAGATGCGGCCGATGGTCAGCGCGAGAAGGCACCTCCCCGATGTCGCCACCGATCAAGCCCGCCGCCTTGCCAAGCCTTGCCGGTATCCCGGTGGCCCGCACGGTCCACGAGCTGCGCCGCCAGATCGCGCAGGCCCGTCTGGCCCACCGGAAAATCGGCTTTGTGCCGACCATGGGCGCCCTGCACGAGGGACACGTATCGCTGGCCCGCATTGCGCGCGCGCGCGACGCCTTTGTCGTTGTCAGCATTTTTGTAAACCCGGCCCAGTTCGCGCCGACAGAAGATTTCAATCGCTACCCGCGAACCGAAGAGGATGACGCGACCAGGCTGCGGATGGCCGAGGCCTGCGACCTTCTGTTCGTGCCCGCCGCTGCTGAAATGTACCCCAAGGGCTTTGCGACCTCGGTTGCCGTAGGCGGCCCCTCCGAAGAGCTTGAAACCGATTTCCGCCCGCATTTCTTTGGCGGCGTGGCAACGGTCGTGACCAAACTCCTCACGCAGGTTGCTCCCGACTTCGCGGTTTTCGGCGAGAAGGATTATCAGCAGCTTCTGGTCATCAAGCGTCTGGTGGCCGATCTCAATCTGCCGGTGGAAATCCTGCCCGGCTTCACCGTGCGCGAAGCCGATGGTCTCGCGATGTCATCGCGCAACGCCTATCTCTCGGCGGAGGAGCGTGCGACCGCCGCCGCCATGAACCGGGTGCTGGCCGAGGTCGCCAAGGCCGCGCGCAAGGGCATGGACCTGCGCGAAGCCGAGAAAATGGGGGAGGAAGCCCTTCTCGCCGCCGGCTTCCAGAAAGTTGACTATGTGGCGATCCGCGACGCCGCTACCCTTGCCCGCATTACCAGGCTGGACGGCCCTGCCCGCGTGCTGGCCGCAGCCCATCTGGGCAAGACGCGGCTGATTGATAATCTGGCGATGTGACCGCATCGGAGGCGCAATGGCCCGCAAGATGATCGAGGTTGAAAACGTCAATCATCCCGGCCATTTCGCGCGCGTGAAAGTCGCAAACCGCTGAGATGGCGAAGGGCGTGAGGCAGGTCATTTCAGGCGTCCGCGAGGTTCCTCACCAGCAGGTTGCACATGCCAAAGGAAAACGAATTTTTGGGGATCAAGTGCCGCTTCGAGCCGGTCGATTTCTATAGTTCTATGTTTGGGCGCTACGTAGATGGGGGCATCGGCTGCTTCGACATGAATGGGCCGAGTCCGTTTCGGGGTGGAACAGGTGGCGGCGGCGTCACGATTGACGGAACCATGATCCTCGATTGGGCTGAAGATGGCACATTGACCTGTGTCGAGACGTTCCTCCTTCTCAGGTCTCGCTACTTTCGGATGGAGGCCCTGCCGATCATTCGCGAGGGTGGCTATCATCGCGCGATACTCGAGACGAAAAACCTGCGCCCCGAGATTGAGGACAAAGAGATTATCGAGACAGGAGAGAATGGCATGCTCGACTTCCGCTTCGTCGTGCGGGAGGTCGACAAGACGGTGAAACTGGGCGACTTCATCTGGGCGCTGGTAGCGGATGGTCTTCTGATCGGCTTCCGCTTCGATTTCCGGCCGCTGATGACTTGACCGAGACCCTATTTCGGACCCTATTTCGGTGACAGTGCACTTAACTCCCCGAATTAAGTGCACTGTCACCGAAATTCACGGTCACCGAAGTTCACAGCAACCCCAAACTCGCCAGTTCCGCGCGCAGGGCTTCGGGCAAATTGCGGTCAGAGCCCTTCAGATCAGGCGGGGCGTCTTTGGCTGCAAGAGGGTCAGAATTGTTTCGGCCAGGGAAGCTTTCAAGTGAGTGCCGATATGGCCATTTGTGCGCTCAAAATCTCATCAATCCAACATGTAACGGCCTTTAGTCCGCTTTAGCGACGAGCACAGATCGGATTTTGTCGAGGAAGAAGTCACTACCAAGGATCAGTGACAGCTCACCTTCAACGCCCTGAGTTTCTCCTATTGTTTCTGGAAGTTTGAGTTCCGGGAGCGCACGGCACAACCAAATTGCCCTGCCGTCGCCTCCAACTTTTGAAACGTCTATCTCATAGATACCCCTATCGCTTTTGACGTGAAACACAAGATCGCGAAATGAGAAGCGAAGTACGAAAGTCCGGAACAGCTCAGCGTATTTGTTCACATCGACAATTTTCGCTTCGGAACCAAATTGTTGCTCAACGAAGAGCAGCAATCGTTCCAGGTCCTGAAACTTGTACGGGATCAAATCCGGCCCTGCCATTTGCTCTTTGCCGCCCTACGGTGTCAGGCCCATCTGGGCATACTCATCGACAATGCCAGGATTGAGCGCCGTCGCACGTTCAATTTCAGTCTGGCCCTCTTGCGCATGCCCGAGTCTCAAAAGCGCAATGCCTCGGCCAAAGTGGTCGAATGCGCCTGCGTCTTGAGTCCTGATCGCGCCATTGAAGTCTTCAAGCGACTCTTGCCAACGCTCCAACCTCAAATAGGCAGCCGCACGGTGGCGCAAGGCTTCCTCTTCGCCGGGCGCCAATCTGAGAGCTTCAGTAAAGTCGGAGATCGCCTCTGAATCGTTTCTCAAGACAAGATGCACCGCTCCCCGATTGAGGAAGCTGCGGTGATCTTGAGGCTCAATGCGGATCGCCTCAGCGTAGTCCGCAATTGCAAGATCATGACGCTCCATCGAAAAATGAACGTTGCCTCGAGCGCCATAGGCTCTGGCGTCATCCGGCTTAAGTCGAATCGTCTCGTCAAGGTCGGCCAAGGCAAGCTCGAAATTGTTCTGCATGTAGTAGGCAACTCCCCGGCTGTAGCGGGGGCTGAAATATGATGGATCGAGCGCAATTGCTGTAGTGAACTCGGTGATCGCGCGATCAAGCTTGCCCTGCTGAGCATAGACAAGGCCCCGATTGATGATGGCACCTGCTGCGCGAGGATTAAGACGCACTACCTCGTTGTAGTCTGCCAATGCATCATCGAAGTCGCCTAGAGCGTAGTAGGCATTGCCCCGATTGAAGCGGGCATCTTGGAGCGTGTGCCAGTTCGGTGTTGCTGTCTCGATGACAGTGGTGCAGGCGGAAATCGCTCGGGATGGTTCGATTTCGCCGCTGACATCCCTGCAAACACCAAGCAGATCATCCAGTGACGGTGACGTTTGCGCGTTGGCACATGGAAGGGCAAAGAGAGCGGCTGTCAGCACACCGATTATGCGACTGGCTGATCTACTAGTCATGGCGGTCGCGTTCCAAGGATTGGCCCCAGTTCGACAACAATACACCTAGCGCAAGGCAATGTTGAGCCCGAGATCATCATTGCCGGGGTGATGTAGGCCGCCTCAAAATGCCCTACAACAACCCCAAACTCGCCAGTTCTGCTCGCAACGCTTCGGGCAAATTGCGGTCAGAGCCCTTCAGATCAGGCGGCGCGTCCTTGGCCGAAAGATAGCGCCATCCCTGGAACGGCCGGTGCGGGCGGCCCGCAACCGGGATGACCTTGGGCGCCATCACGATGGCGCACGCGGGAACGCCCTGCTTCACCGAGGGGCGCAACGCGATGATGGGCTGCCGCGCGGCGATCACACCCTTGATGACCCAATAGAGCGAACCGCCGTCGAGAATGTCGCTGTCGCGCTTGGGCGTCTGGCGGGTCAAGTGGATGATCTCCGGCTTCTTGCCTTTGGCGCGCGCGGCTTTGGCCTTTTCCTTCACCCAGGCATTAAGGTCGGCAAGGCTCTCTGCGCCGACACAGAGTTTGAGCAGATGAAGCGTCATGCCGCTTCCAGCCGCACCAGCAACGCGCCTTCCGTTACCTGAGCACCCACAGCGGCCAGCACTTCGGCAATCACGCCATCGGCTGGCGCGGTCAGCGTGTGCTCCATTTTCATGGCTTCAAGCGTCACCAGTGGCATGCCGCGCGAAACCTTCGCGCCCTTTTCCGCCATCACCTGAATGATCTTGCCGGGCATGGGCGCAAGAATGCGGTCGGCGCCCGTGCTGCCAGTGTCATCCATGGAGAGCGCGTCGGGCAGCACGAAATGAAACGCCGCGCCGCTTTGCATGACGACGATGTCGTGGCCGATGCGCGTGGCCGCCGCTTTCAGGCGCACGCCACCCAGCACGGCGGCAATCGTGCCGTCGCTTGTGATGTCAGCTGACACGTCCACTTCCCGCCCGGCTGCGGCGGCGCGCATGACGCCTTTTGCGCGCGTGATGATGACCGGCAGCGCCTTGCCCGCATGTTCGAGCGCCAATGTTTCAGTCGAGATACCGCCGACGCGAAACCCGTCGGCGATATCCCACGGCGAGGTGCCGCGCGGCGTGGCCGCCTGCCGCTCGTGAACGACAAAAAGCGCGGCCAGAATGGCGGCGTCGGCAGGCAGAGCAGGTTCCGGTGGCATAAGGGCTGCAAGGTTGCGGTCGATGAAACCCGTATCGACATCGCCCGCGGCAAAGTCGCGATGATGCAGGGCCGCGTCAATGAAGGCCGCATTGGTACGCACGCCGGCAATCTCGACCTGACGCATCGCGCGCGACAGGCGGGCGAGCGCACGTGCCCGCGTTTCGCCCCAGGCAATGACCTTGGCGATCATCGGGTCATAGAACATCGAGACGGCATCGCCCTCGCGCACGCCGCCGTCGATCCGCACATGCGCCATGTTTTCCGGCAGGCGCAGCCGGTGCAATGTACCGATGGAGGGCAGGAAGCCCTTCACCGGGTCCTCCGCATAAAGCCGCGCCTCGATCGCATGGCCCTTCTTCGTGATGGCGTCCTGTGAAAGCGGCAGCTTCTCTCCCGCCGCCACGCGCAACTGCCATTCGACCAGATCAAGCCCGGTGATCATCTCGGTTACGGGATGCTCAACCTGCAGCCGCGTATTCATTTCCATGAACCAGAAGCGGTCCGGCTTCAGGCCGTCGGACGCATCGGCAATGAACTCGACCGTTCCCGCACCCTGATAGGCAATGGCCGCTGCCGCCTTCACGGCAGCGGCGCCCATCAGGGAACGCATGGCTTCCGGCATGCCGGGCGCGGGCGCCTCCTCCAGCACTTTCTGGTGGCGGCGCTGCACCGAACAATCGCGCTCGAAAAGATGGATCGCATTGCCGTGGCTGTCGGCAAAGACCTGGATTTCGATGTGTCGCGGGCGCGTGATGTATTTTTCGATCAGCACACGGTCATCGCCAAACGATGACGCGGCCTCGCGCTTGCAGGATTGCAGGGCAGCAGCAAATGCCTCCGGCGCATCCACACGGCGCATGCCCTTGCCGCCACCGCCCGCCACCGCCTTGATGAGAACCGGATAGCCGATCTTCCCCGCTTCCCCCGCCAGAAAACCCGCATCCTGATTTTCGCCGTGATAGCCGGGCACGACCGGCACGCCGGATTTCGCCATCAAGGCCTTGGCGGCGTCTTTCAGGCCCATGGCGCGGATCGCATCGGGCGGCGGCCCCACAAAGATGATCCCCGCCTTGGCACAGGCTTCGGCAAAGGCCGCGTTTTCGGAGAGAAAGCCATAGCCCGGATGGATCGCATCGGCGCCCATGTCCTTGGCTGCCTTGATGATCGCATCGCCGCGCAGATAGGACGCGCGCGCCTCTGCCCCGCCGATATGGACAGCGCGGTCCGCCATTCCGACATGAACCGCACCCGCATCCGCGTCTGAATAGACGGCAATTGTCGCAATACCCATGCGGCGCGCCGTGCGGATGACACGGCAGGCAATCTCTCCGCGATTGGCGATCAAGAGCGTGCGGAACATCAGCCCTTTGCCCAGGATGGCTTGCGCTTTTCAAGGAAGGCGGAAAGCCCCTCCTTCGCTTCGTCGCTGGCGCGCCGCTCGGCGATCAGACGCGATGTTTCATCGCGCACGTCAGCAATCGGCTGTGACGTCACAAGATCGATCAGCTTTTTGGCTTCGTGGATCGCCTCGGGCGCGCCATCAAGGATGGCCGCCACGATCTTCTCCGAAAGGTCCGCCATGGCCTGACGATCCGGCGCCACTGCATGGACAAGGCCCAGCCGGAAGGCCTCATCGGCGCCAAAGCGCTCACCCGTCAGGAAATAGCGGCGGGCCGCACGCGTGCCGATAGCCTCGATCACATAGGGCGAGATGACTGCGGGGATGAGCCCCAGCCGGACCTCGGAAAGACCGAACACCGCATCGCGTGTTGCCAATGCGATGTCGCATGCCGCGACCAGCCCCATGCCGCCGGCAACGGCAGGCCCGTGAACCAGCGCGATGGTCGGTTGCGGCAGCGCGCGCAACTTCGCCAGCATCTTGGCAAGGTCGCCTGCATCCGCCCGGTTCTCTTTGGGCGTCCAGTCGGCGGCGGCGCGCATCCACGCAAGATCAGCGCCTGCCGAAAAGCTTTTCCCCGCACCCGCGATCAGCACCACGCGGACACCCTCGGCCACCCGCAGATCCTCAAAAATGTCCGACAGCATGTCGATGACATCGGGATTGAAAGCGTTGTGCACTTCGGGCCGGTTCAGCGTGACAACGGCAACGCTGTCGCGCGTCGTCTCGAAGTGAACCAGCGGTTCGGCGGCAGTTGATGCATCACTCATGGTTGGCTCTTTCTCAGCGCTTCAGAACCACGCGCTTGACGGCAAAGAAAACGGCAATGACACAGACATAGCCCACGAACAGCAGACCCAGATAGCGCCAATAGGAAGGCTCCAGAAGTTCGGGCAGGCGGAAGGCGGCATTGCGCGCAAGCACGGGCAGAAGCGTGTCAATCACCACATGCACGATCACGGCACCCGCGGCGATGTAAAGAAGCCGCCGCCACGAGGGCATCAGGAAAGCGGCAACAGCGGCGATGATGAGCCCCTGCATCTTGTTGATGCTGGCAAAGCCGGTCTGCAGGAAATCAAGAATCTCGTTCACCAACTCCATGGCAATCCCCCGTTGCATCCATGTTCACATGCGGAAGACGCCGAACTGCGTCTTCTCGATGGGCGCATTCAGCGTTGCAGAAAAGGCAAGCCCCAGAACGCGCCGCGTGTCGTGCGGGCGGATGATACCATCATCCCAAAGCCGCGCAGTCGCGAAATAGGGGCTGCCCTCCTCTTCGTAGCGCGCGCGCACCGGCGCCCTGAAGGCTTCTTCGTCGGCAGCACTCCAGCTCTCGCCGCGCTGTTCCATGCCCTCGCGCTTGACGGTCGCCAGCACGCTTGCCGCCTGTTCGCCGCCCATCACTGAAATGCGGGCATTGGGCCACGAGAACATGAAGCGCGGCGAATAGGCCCGGCCGCACATGCCGTAATTGCCCGCGCCGAACGATCCGCCGATGATGAGCGTGATCTTGGGAACCCGCGCGCACGCAACCGCCGTCACCATCTTGGCGCCGTCTTTGGCAATGCCGCCGGTCTCGTATTTGCGCCCGACCATGAAGCCCGAGATGTTCTGCAGGAAAAGAAGCGGAATGCCGCGTTGCGCGCAAAGCTCGATGAAGTGGGCTGCCTTGAGCGCCGATTCCGAGAACAGGATGCCGTTATTGGCCACGATGCCGACCGGCATGCCGTAAAGATGCGCAAAGCCCGTGACGATGGTTGTACCATAGAGCTTCTTGAATTCGTCAAACTCGCTGTCGTCGACAATCCGCGCGATCACTTCGCGCACGTCATATTGCGCTGAAAGCGTCGGCGGAATGATGCCGGAAAGCTCGGCGGGATCGAAGATGGGCCTGATCGGCGCGCGCATCACCACGCTTTCGGGTTTGCGGCGGTTGAGATTGCGCACGATGCGGCGCGCGATGGCCAGCGCCTGTGCGTCATTCGCCGCCATGTGATCGGTGACGCCGCTCACGCGCGAGTGCACATCGGCGCCGCCAAGATCTTCGGCCGTCACCACTTCGCCGGTCGCCGCCTTCACCAATGGCGGGCCGCCGAGAAAGATCGTGCCCTGATTGCGCACGATTACCGTCTCGTCCGACATCGCGGGCACATAGGCGCCGCCCGCCGTGCAGGAACCCATGACGACCGCAATCTGGGGAATGCCGGCTGACGACATTGTGGCCTGATTGAAGAAGATGCGGCCGAAATGTTCGCGGTCGGGAAATATCTCCGCCTGATTGGGCAGGTTTGCGCCGCCTGAATCGACCAGATAGATGCACGGCAGATTGTTCTCACGCGCGATTTCCTGCGCCCGCAAATGCTTCTTGACGGTCACGGGGTAATAGGTGCCGCCCTTGATCGTGGCGTCATTGCACACGATCACGCATTCCTGTCCCTCCACCCGGCCAATGCCGGTGATGATGGAGGCGCCGTGAATGTCGCCCTCATACATGCCATGGGCGGCAAGCGGCGAGAGTTCAAGGAACGGCGAACCGGGATCTATAAGCCCGCCCACCCGGTCGCGCGGCAGGAGCTTTCCGCGCGATACATGCCGCGCACGCGAACGCTCGTCACCGCCCAGGGCGGCGACAGCCAGTCGCGCCTCCAGCTCCGCCTCGAGCGCGGCGGAGTTCTCGGCATTGCGCCGGAAGGCATCGGACTGGGGGGCAATGGCAGATGTCAGCCGGGGCATCAGTCAGATTGGGGTCAGATTGGGGTCAGCTTGAGGTCAGCATTGGATCATGTCGGAAACACAGTCAGGCCAAGGCTTTACTCTTGCCATCGACCAGCCCTTGGGATCGACTGAGGCAACCATGGGGCGTGGCCGGTTGCAACCGGAAAGCAGCCATGTGCAATCGGCTTTCGGGGGGAAGCAATGGAAAATTGGCTGCACGATATCAGCTGGGCGGTAGCGTGGCGCTCTGAAGGGCTCACCGCATTCTTCAATGTGGTCACCGAACTCGGTTACACGACATTTTTCATGCTGTTCCTGCCGCTCGGCTATTGGCTGTGGGACAAGGCCCTGTTCACGCGGCTGGCCGTCATCATCATGGTGACAGCCGTGCTCAACGCGTTTCTCAAGGACCTGTTCCAGGACCCGCGGCCCGCCATCGAACTTGCCGTCGATCCGCGCACGACAGACAGTTTCGGCATGCCCTCCGGTCACGCCCAGGTCGCGGCCGCCATGTGGTTCTGGCTGGCGTGGGAGTTGAAGCGCAGCTGGGCATGGATCGCCGCAGCCTTGATTGTTGTGCTGGTCGGGCTCTCGCGCATCTATCTGGGCGTCCACGATGTGGAGGATGTGCTGAGCGGCACGGTTCTTGGCTTGGCCACGCTGCCGGTTGCCGCCCTCCTCTTCTCGCGCCTGTTCGGCCCGTGGCATCAATTGCCGGGCATCGTCCAGATTTCCATTGTCCTGTCGGTCGTGCCCGTGCTCTTGGTCGTGTGGCCGCTGGAACGCGGGCCGCAGGGCACGGCAGCCATCGTCACCTTCATGGCCGGCTGGTGGGCGGGTGTGCTTTACGACCGCAGACGCGTGGCCTTCAAACGCCACCCGAACTGGATCATTGCCCTTGTCGGCGCGGTGATCGGCGCAGGCCTGGTGGCGGCGGGATTGCCCACGGCGATCAAGGCAGCCACCGGCGCGGGCGTGCCCCTCTTCTGGGCGCAACTCGTGCTTTTGGGGTTCATCGGCCTCTTCATCACGCTGATCGCGCCGATAATCTTCCGCAAGCTCAGGATGGCAGGTTAAACAAGCTCCACCGCCAGCGCGGTTGCTTCGCCGCCGCCGATGCAAAGGCTGGCAATGCCGCGTCTGCCGCCGCGTGCCTTTAGCGCGTGGAGCAACGTGACCACGATGCGCGCACCCGAAGCACCGATGGGATGGCCCAGCGCGCACGCGCCGCCATTCACGTTCACGTTTTCATGCGAGAGCGAAAGGTCGCGCAACGCGATCATCGCGACATTGGCAAAGGCCTCGTTGATCTCGAACAAATCAACGTCCGACAATTTCCAACCTGCTTTGTCGAGCACCTTGCGGATTGCCCCGACCGGTGCGGTCGTGAACCAGCGCGGCTCTGCAGCGTGCGACGCCTGCGCAACGATGCGCGCAAGCGGCGCGAGACCCTTCGCGTTCGCCGCCGCCGCCGATGCCAGAACAAGCGCGGCCGCACCATCCGAAATCGATGAGGAGTTCGCCGCCGTCACTGTGCCGTCTTTGGCAAAGGCAGGTTTGAGCGTCGGGATTTTCGCGGCATCGGCTTTACGGGGTTGCTCGTCCTGCGCAACAAACTCGCCCGCTTTCTTGCCACCGGCGGGCACAGCGACGATTTCGGCTGCAAAGGCACCCGATGTGGTTGCGGCTTGCGCGCGGCTGAGTGACGCCATCGCATAGGCATCCTGCGCCTCGCGCGTGAACTGGTAATGCCGCGCGGCATCCTCGGCATAGGTTCCCATCAGGCGGCCCTCATAGGCGTCTTCAAGACCGTCAAGAAACATGTGGTCCTTGATCTCGCCATGGCCCAGGCGATAGCCGCCGCGCGCCTTGGGCAACAAATAAGGCGCATTCGACATGGATTCCATGCCGCCAGCGACCACAACACCTCCGTGACCAGCAGCGATGCGGTCCGCGCCGATCATGATCGCCTTCATGCCCGAGCCGCAGACTTTTGAAACCGTCGTGCACGGAACCGAATTTGCAAGCCCGCCATGGATTGCCGCCTGCCGCGCGGGCGCCTGCCCCACGCCCGCGGGCAGCACATTGCCCATATAGGCTTCTTCGATGGATGCCGCGCCGATACCGGACCGTTTCACCGCCTCGGCAATCGCCATCGCGCCCAATTGCGGCGCGCTGTGCGGCGACAGCTCGCCCTGAAACCCGCCCATCGGCGTGCGTGCGGCGGAGAGGATGTAGAGGGGGGATGTCATGACGATATGCCCGCTGTTACGTGATCCAGGATGAACTCTGGTTCGCCCGCCGCCCCGATAGCCAAAGGACGATCAAGGTTGCAACCAGAAAGATGACAAGGTTCGGCATCGATGTGCGCCCGTCCATATACCCGAACAGGTTGCTGATCCAGTCACTATGCACCCGCATCATGAAGTAGAGGCCTGTGGCGGAAAAGGCGCCGATCAGCCAGATGCCGAAGCCAAGCGCGCGCGAACCACGCAATGCGTGCCGCCAGATGTCGGGCAGCAGAGTCATGCTGCGCCTGACAACGGCAAAGGTCAGCATCAATGAAATGATCAGCGCGACAGCCGGCACGGAGAGATGCAGCAGGGGCAGAAACCAGTTCCCCTCGCCGAATGACAGCGACGTCAGCGTCAGTCCACCCAGAAATTCGTGCAGCATCCTGAAGTCGTACTGTCCCTCAGTTTGGAAGGGCGCCCAGCGGATGGCAAGGGCAAAGCATGCCACAATTGCCGCGCCGAAGATGAACACCGTCGCTGCGCCGATCACTCTGCCTGTGGCGCGCACATAGTTGAGAAAAAAGGCCGCAAGGAATGCAACGGCAAAGACCGGCACCGGAATCGGGGTCGTGCGAAGCGTGATCGTTCCCCATTGGTCGAGCCGCCGCAATGTCTGGTCGCTTGTCACCACCATCATCAGAATTTCAGAGACTATGAGACCGACTGCAGCGATTGCGGAAACGAAAATGGCGATGCGGATGAGGTCCCGGGTTATGAGCCAGGGACCAAAGGCAGCATGTCCCGTCTCTCCGTCACGCTGCAGCTTGAAAAGTTCCGCCAACTGCTGCCGCAACCGGGGGATCGCCGCCATTTCACCTTTGAGTGAGCGCCAGAAAGTGACGGCGACATGACCAAGTGCTGCCAGAACTACGCCATAGACGAAGCTCTTCAACAACTCGAACCAGAAATTCTCGAACAGCTGATCCATGCCGACCCCTCCCCCAAGGAACGCCATAATACTCCAGCCTTGGAATCTTACGCTGTTTCCTCGAAAATTTCGCGCCCGATCAGCCAGCGGCGGATTTCCGAGGTTCCAGCCCCGATCTCATAGAGCTTTGCGTCCCGAAGCAGGCGGCCCGTGGGATAGTCATTGATATAGCCGTTGCCGCCCAGCACCTGGATGGCATCCAGCGCCATGGAAGTTGCCGTTTCTGCAGCAAAGAGGATCGCACCCGCCGCGTCCTTGCGCGTGGTACGCCCTGCATCCGCCGCCCTGGCAACCGCATAGACATAGGCACGCGCCGCATTCATGCGCGTGTACATGTCGGCGATCTTGCCCTGCATCAGCTGGAACGAACCGATGCTTTGGCCGAACTGCTTGCGCTCGTGGATATAGGGAATGACGACATCCATCGCCGCCTGCATAAGGCCGATGGGACCCGCCGACAGAACCAGCCGCTCGTAATCAAGGCCGCTCATCAGCACGCCAACGCCGCCATTGAGGCGCCCCACGAGATTTTCTTCCGGAACTTCACAATCGGTGAACACAAGTTCGCTCGTGCCCGAACCGCGCATCCCCAGCTTGTCGAGCTTGGGCGCAGCGACAAACCCCTTCATGCCCTTTTCGACAATGAAGGCCGAAATGCCGCGCGGGCCCGCCTGCGGATCGGTCTTGGCATAGACGATCACCATGTCGGCATCCGGCCCGTTGGTGATCCAGAATTTGGAGCCGTTGAGCACGTAGTGGTCGCCCCGCTTTTCCGCGCGCGTGCGCATGCCGACGACATCCGAGCCGGCACCGGGCTCGCTCATGGCCAAGGCACCGACATGCTCGCCCGAAAGAAGCTTCGGCATGTAATGGCGTTTCTGCTCCGGCGTGCCGTTGCGATGCAGCTGGTTCACGCAAAGGTTTGAATGCGCGCCATAGGAAAGTCCGACAGAGCCCGAGCCGCGGCTGATTTCTTCCATCGCCACGACATGCTCAAGATAGCCAAGCCCCGCACCGCCCCACTCCTCGCCGACGGTGATACCGAGCACGCCCAGCGCGCCAAGCTTCGGCCAGAGATCGCGGGGGAAATTGTTGGACTTGTCGATTTCTTCGGCACGCGGTGCGATCTCGGCGGCCGCAAATCCGCGCACCGTGTCGCGGATCATGTCGGCGGTTTCGCCAAGGCCGAAATCGAACGCGGCCAGCCTGTTGGGGATCATGGGATTACCCTGAAGGGAGGCGCCTTGATGCCCGAAGGCATCGCGCCAAATTCGTGTCAGGGAGAAGCTCTAGCTTACGGCTGCCAGATTTCAACTGCGTCGCTGGCTGTGAAGACGGAAAAAACGCCCGCCCCCGCGCCGCCGCCGATGAGGTACCAATTGCCGTCGATCACCGCTGAGGCAAGGCTGTGACGCGCGGTCGGCATCGGTTCTGCTGATTGCCAGCCGCCGCCGGAAAGATTGAGAACGTCGTGCCGCGAATAGGTTTCCATATCTTTCACCGACGTGCCGCCCACGATGTGGAGCTGGCCGTTGATGACCGCGGCCGCAGCACCCGAACGCGCCCGCGGTAAATCGCCAAGCGATGACCATTCGCCGGTCAGCGGATTGAAGACGTCGACGCGCGCTGTTGCAGCTCCGCCGACAATCTGGCCCCCAGCGAGATAGATTCGCTCGCCATCGGTGGCCGCAGCCATGGAGGCGCGGGGCACAGGCAGCTTGCCAAGTCCCTCGGTCGTCCATTGATCGGCTTCGATGTCATAGGACCAGACGTCATCCGCATTGCTGCCGATGCCGCCGAACACATAGAGGATGCCGCCAATGGCAACAGCGGAATGGCCCGCGCGGGGTGCGGGCATGGGCGTGCGCCCGGACCAGGCCGAACGCTCAGGGTCATAGACCCAGACGGTTGCGGTTGCATCGGCCTTGCCCGCTTCAAAGCCGCCCATCACCACGATGGTCCGGCCATCGGTCGCCATGGCAAATTGCTGAAGGCCGTTGGGCAGCGACAATTCCGGCGCCCAATTCTCGTCACCTGAGCCGATGGATTCAAAATCGGCGCGCGGGTCGGCAATGCCGGAGCCGCCCGCCACATAAAGCCGCCCGCCCAGCGCGATGGCGCCGAGATGCGCCTTGGGTGTTTCGAGCGATGGCCCCTCGCGCCATGTACCCGCAAGGGCGGGCACCGTGGCAAGGGTCGCCAGCACGGAAAAAACGACGGCAGTGATGTGGTTTTTTTTCATGAACATGGTGCGGTCGAGAAGACTCGAACTTCCAAGGGTTGCCCCGCTAGCACCTCAAGCTAGTGCGTCTACCATTCCGCCACGACCGCAATCCCCGGCGACGGGAGGGGTGCGTGTAACAGATCAATCCTGCCTTGTGAAGGGCCGCTTGTCATGTTGAATTGCGTTCATGCAAAAGGGGTTAGGTCAGATGCCGTCGCCCGCGACATTGTCATGGATGCCGCATTCGTCCTTCGCCAGACCCGCCCAGCGGCCCGACCTGTAGTCCTCGCCCGGCTGGACGCGCTGGGTGCAGGGCATGCAGCCGATGGAAAGAAACCCGTCGGCCACGAGGGGGTGGCGCGGCAGGCGGTGCGTCTCAATATGGGAATCAAGCGCCTCGATGCTCCAATCCGCGAGCGGATTGATCTTGAACCGCCCGCCCGCGATTTCGATGACCTGCATCTTCTGGCGCGTCGCGGTCTGGAAGCGCTTGCGGCCGGTCAACTCGGCACGAAACGGCTCCATCGCCTTCTGCAAGGGAATGACTTTGCGGAAGTTGCAGCATTTGTCGGGATCGCGGCTCCACAGATCGCCTTCGGGATCATCACGCTTCTCGTCAGCGGGATGCGGGCGCAGCGAGCGTATGTCGGTGAGGCCCAACTGATCCTGCAAACGGTCGCGATAGCGCAGCGTCTCACCGAACAATTTGCCGGTATTGAGGAAGATGACGGGGATGGCCGGATCAACTCTCGCCATCAGGTGCAGAAGCACGACCGACTCCGACCCGAACGACGAGACGACGGCAACCTTGCCCGCAAAGGCTTCACGCGCCATTGCGGCGATGAGCGCTTCATCGCGCAGATGGCCAAAGCGTGCGCGCAAATCATCAAGCTCCGCCTGCTGCGCCGGATCAACCAAGCGCTGCTCGTCCCGGTCAAAAATGCGCGGCGGCGGCGGGGGCGGCGGACGCAAGCGTGGGCGCAGGATTGTGGCAGCACCCTCCTCCAGCGCAACCGATGCAGGTTCCGGCTTGTTCACGACAGCCATCCCGCTTCAGCGATATGGGCTCGCGAACGCTCGGCGATGTCGGCGGGCAAAAGCCCTTCGGCCTTCCAGCGCGCGCGCGCATCGGCCAGTTCCTGAAGGCGCGCGTCCCAGTTGTCAGCGTAGCGACTTTCGATGTCAGCCTTGATCGCCTGGGCCAATGCCGGCGACTTTCCCCCGGTCGAGACCGAGATCACCAGATCGCCACGCCGCACGATCGCCGGCATGTGGAAGTCACAAAGCGGCAAGATATCCTCGACATTGACGAGCCCACCTTGGGCGCGCACGGCCTCAGCGATGGAAGCAGCGTCCCCGACAGCCAAGTCGCCGACAAAGACAATGCGGAAATGACCAAGCTCCTCCCGTGTTGGGAGGCGCCGCACCAGGCGCCCGCCAGCCGCTCCGAAAAGGTCTGGGGCGGGTAGCGGCGCAAAGACGGTCAGTCTTTCGACCCCTGCCGCATCCAGCGCCCGGACGCGCTTGAGCGTCTGCGGGCCGTTTCCGACGACCGCAATGGCAAGTTTGGAGAGATCAAGGCTGACAGGCAGCAAGACGCGGACTCCGGTTATTTCACCGGAATATGACCTCGCAACATGAATTATGCAACATGATATGTGAGATTCATTATTTCACGATAATAGAAGTTATTCAAATGCCGGCAACGTGCGCGTCACCGAGATCGAGATTTTCTCGCCGTCAATATGGATCTCGCCGCGGGCGAACGGGCGGTTATTGGCCAGAAGCCAGACTTCGTCGCTCTGATTGGCATCAAGCTCGATGACGGCACCACGGCCCATGCGCAGCAATTGCTGCATCGGAATGACCGACTTCCCGATCACCGCTGAAATCTCGACCTTGACGTTCTGGAAAGCCGACATGCCCGCCCCAATCTTCGTGTATCCAACCTGAACTGAGACGCTAAGCGCTGATGGCTAATGTCTGGTAAATAACGCGCATGACCCCGACGAAGACCACGCCCGGCCACGTCATCTGGACCGTCGCCCGAGACCGCATTTCCTATCCGGATGCTGTCGCGGCCATGGAATCCCGCGTGGCCGCCATTGCAGCAGGGCTGGCACCGGAAACAATCTGGCTTCTGGAACATCCGCCGCTTTACACGGCGGGCACATCTGCGAAAGACGATGATCTCGTCGATCCCGGCAGTTTTCCCGTGTACCGCACCGGGCGCGGCGGACAATTCACCTATCACGGACCCGGCCAGCGCGTGGCCTATGTGATGCTCAATACCAGGCGCCATGGCGGTGGTGTCCCCGACATTCGGCGCTTTGTCCATGATCTGGAGGAATGGCTCATCACCGCACTCGCCGCTTTCAACGTGAAGGGCGAGCGGCGCGAGGGCCGCGTCGGCATCTGGGTGGTCGGCGCCGATGGCCGCGAAGACAAGATCGCCGCTTTGGGCATCAGGGTGCGACGAGGCATCTCGTACCACGGCATCAGTTTCAACGTTGACCCCGACCTTTCACATTTCGCGGGGATCATTCCCTGCGGTATTCGCGGGCATGGCGTGACCAGCCTTGCCGCACTTGGCCATCCGGTAACCATGTATGACGCCGATGTGGCCTTGCGCGCAGCCTTCGAGGAAGTGTTTGCTTGGCCCCTGATGGATGGGGCGATGCCGATGGCCGAGACTGAAGGCGCTGCGGCCAATTGAGCGGGGAAGTATCGTGGGGTTCCTGAATTGGCTGTTGCGTTTGGTGATCCTTGTTGCGGTGCTTGCCGGCATTGCATGGGGTGCCTGGGGGCTTGCGCTGGACGCGCGCTTCCGGCCATCGCCGCCGTCCGCACAATTGCCGCCGCCGCAGGACCTCGCCCAATCGCAGGCGCAGGACATTCACGTGCTGCGGCTCTTCCTTTCCTATGACGAGAGCTATGACACCGCAGCGCGCGCAAAGGCCGAAGCGCTGCTTGACCTCCTGAAAGAGCGCGCAGGCCGCATGACCCGCGCGGAGTTGGAGCTGGGCGTTGCTGAACTCGTCGCCCTCTCGGGCAACAGCCAGACGCGGCCTGACATCATCGTGCGCGCGCAGCGCTTCAACCGGCTGCCCGTGCGGCTGGCACTTTTTCCCGATGGCATTTTCGTTGTGCAGGCCCAGGCGGGGCGCGAGGATCTTTTGGGCCGCCGCCTGCTGCGCATCCATGAGCGGCCTATCGATGATCTTCTGAACCAGCTTCTGCGTTATGTCAGCGGGCGCGGTGATGCAGCACGTGCAGCTGCGCTGCAGATGCTGGAGTCACCCGATCTCCTGTCTGCGGCAACCCTTGCACCCGGCAGCGATGGTCTCACGATGACCTTCAGCGATCCCGCGACCGGCGAGGTGACACGCTGGATTGATGCAGTGGCGCCTCATGCCGACGACGGACGGATCGGGGTGCTCTCCCTGCTCGCCGGTCCGGCCTTGCAAGGTTGGCAGTTGAACAGCGCGCTGCCCCAAGGCGTGCTCTGGGCGCATGAGCCTGCTTTGCCCGTCTTCGCTGCGCCTGTCGCCAAGGGCGCCTATGTGCGCCTGCTGCCCGAGGATTCAACCGCCTTCGTGATGGCGCTGAATGCGCTGGGTGAAAAGTTCGCGCGCGAAAAGCCGCCCTTCGTCATCGTTGATCTGCGTTTTGCAACCGCGATGACCGACCCCGCGCGCGTTTTCCTGCAGAAGCTTCCCGGCTTTGCGGCCCAAGGCGCACCCATCATTGCGCTGCAATCTTCTGCGATACGGGGCGATGCGCTGATCGGCCTTGCGCATCTGAAGCAGGCGGCTGGCTCTGCATTTGTGGCGATTGGTGGTGAGCCCTCCGAAGGCCTCGTCTTCCATGGCGAGGGCAACACGATGTGCCTGCCGAATTCGCGCATCTGCGTGCGCTATGCGACCGCACGCCACGACCTGACGCGCGCCTGCACCGATCCCCTGACCTGCTATTGGCCCGACATCTTTACGCCGGTCGCTGTCAGCGATCTGACGCCGCAAATTGCCGCAAAAATGGGTTTTGCCGACTACATCACCGGACGTGACCCGCTGATGGAGGCGGCGCTCAATCATCTGGAAAGCCTCGGGCTGCTCGCGCCTTAAGACTCCGGAACAATTCAGCCAAATTCCATGATGATCGCGTCAACCGAAAGACTGTCGCCCTTCTTGGCGGCGATCCTTTTCACGGTCACATCGCGCTCGGCGCGCAGCACGTTTTCCATCTTCATGGCTTCGACCACGGCCAGCGTTTCGCCCGCCTTGACCTCCTGATCGACGGCCACGTTGATGGAGACAACCAGACCCGGCATCGGACACAGAAGCTGCTTTGACGTATCGGGCGGCAGTTTCTCCGGCATCAGCCGCGCCAACGCCGCCTCGCGCGGGCGATAGACGGCTGCCTTCACACTGGCGCCGCGATGCTGCAGGCGGAACCCGCCTTGCGTGCGTGCGACCTGCGCCACGAAATCCTCGCCGCCGATGCGACCCATGAACACAGGCTCACCCGGCGCCCATGCGCTCTCGACGACAAAGCTGTGCGTAAAGCCGCTGCCGCCGTTCGACGCGTCACCAAACTCGATCTTGATGGGTCCATCCTCGCGGTCGAATGACACGGTAAGCGGATGCTCCTTGCCGTCCACCACGATGACCCAATCGGCGGGATAGGCGGTCTCCGGAAGCGTGCGCCCCGAGACATGGCGCGAGCGAGAATTGTCGCGCGCATGCGCAAACACCGCGACAGCGGCAAGTTTTTCAAGGGCGGAATGCGGCAGCGCGATGCCCTGAAAGCCCTCAGGAAACTCCTCCTTGATGAAGCCGGTCGTCAGGCGCCCGTCCTGGAAGCGCTTGTTCTCCATCACGGCTGCAAGGAACGGCACGTTGTGCTGGATGCCATCGATGTAGAAGCGGTCCAGCGCATCGATCTGCAGGCGGATGGCCTCGATGCGGGTCGCTGCATGGGTGCACAGCTTGGCGATCATCGGATCGTAAAACATCGAGATCTCGCCGCCCTCAAAGACACCCGTGTCATTGCGGATGGTGCCCGAAGCCGAATGCCCCTCTGCGGGCGGGCGGTAGCGCACAAGGCGACCGATCGACGGCAGGAAGTTGCGGTAAGGGTCTTCTGCATAGATGCGTGTCTCGACCGCCCAGCCGTTGATCTTCACGTCCTTCTGCGCAATCGCCAGCTTCTCGCCATAGGCAACCCGGATCATCTGCTCGACCAGATCGACCCCGGTGATCAGTTCGGTGACCGGATGCTCCACCTGCAGGCGGGTGTTCATCTCGAGGAAATAGAAGTTGCGGTTGCCATCGACGATGAACTCGACCGTGCCCGCGCTGTCATAGCCGACGGCCTTTGAAAGCTGCACAGCCTGCTCGCCCATGGCCTTGCGCGTTGCTGCATCAAGGAACGGCGACGGCGCCTCCTCGATCACTTTCTGGTGGCGGCGCTGGATGGAACATTCGCGCTCGGCCAGATAGATGCAATTGCCGTGCTTGTCGCCCAGCACCTGGATTTCGATGTGCCGCGGCTGGTCAACAAATTTCTCGATGAAGATGCGGTCATCACCGAATGACGCACGTGCCTCGTTCATCGCCGATTGCACGGCCTGTTTCATTTCTTCGGCGTCAAAGACGATGCGCAGGCCCTTGCCGCCGCCACCAGCCGACGCCTTCACCATCACCGGATAGCCGATGCCCTGGGCAATCTCGATGGCGTGGTCGACGCCTTTGATCTCGCCGATGAAACCGGGAACCGTGTTCACCTTGGCGGCAGCGGCGAGTTTCTTGGACTCGATCTTGTCACCCATGGCCGCAATCGCATGCGGATTGGGTCCGATGAAGGCAACGCCTGCCGCCTTGAGCGCTTCGGCAAAGGACGTGCGCTCCGAAAGGAAGCCGTAGCCGGGATGAACCGCCTCGGCCCCGGTCGCCTTGCACGCCGCAACAATCTTGTCGGCCAGCAAATAGGACTGTGCGGCGGGCGGCGGACCCAGATGCACGGCCTCATCGGCCATCTCGACATGCAGCGCATCGGCATCCGCATCCGAGTAAACGGCAGCCGTCTTGATGCCCATGCGCCGCGCGGTCTTGATGACCCGGCAGGCGATTTCACCGCGATTGGCAATCAGGATTTTCTTGAACATGCCTTCCGGGGCCTTCACGTAGCTGGTGTTTCAGGAAGCTGCGACATCACAGCGGCCCCTCATAGCGGAATGTTGTCGTGCTTCTTCCACGGGTTCGACACTTGCTTGTTCTTGAGCATCCGCAGCGCCCGGGCCACACGCCAGCGCGTGCGTGACGGCTTGATGACCTCGTCGATATAACCGCGTTGCGCCGCGATGAAGGGATTGAGGAAGCGGTCCTCGTATTCCTTCGTGCGCGCGGCGATCTTTTCGGCGTCACCGATGTCCTGCCGGAAGATGATCTCGACCGCGCCTTTCGCGCCCATGACCGCGATTTGCGCGGTTGGCCAGGCATAATTCACATCGGCGCGCATGTGCTTTGATGCCATCACGTCATAGGCACCGCCATAGGCCTTGCGCGTGATGACGGTGACTTTCGGCACTGTTGCCTCGGTAAAGGCGAACAGCAATTTGGCGCCGTGCTTGATGATGCCGCTGTGCTCCTGCGCAAGGCCCGGCAGGAACCCCGGCACGTCCACAAACGTGACAATCGGGATGTTGAAGCAATCGCAGAAGCGCACAAAGCGCGCGGCCTTGCGGCTGGCATCGTTGTCGAGCACGCCGGCCAGCACCATCGGCTGGTTGGCCACGATGCCGACCGTGCTGCCTTCCATGCGGGCAAGGCCGGTGATGATGTTCTTGGCGAAGTTTTCCTGCGTCTCGAAGAAGTCGCCCTCGTCCACGACCTTGAGGATCAATTCCTTCATGTCGTAGGGCTTGTTCGCGTTCTGCGGGATCAACGTGTCGAGCGAGGGTTCATCGCGCTCCCAATCGTCAAAGCTGGGGCGTTCAGGCACGGGCGCACGATTGTTGAGCGGCAGGAAATCGAAGAAGCGCCGCATCTGCTGCAGGCAGATGACATCGTTCTCATAGGCGCCATCGGCGACCGACGATTTCGAGGTGTGGACCTTGGCCCCACCCAGTTCCTCGGGCGTGACGACTTCCTGCGTCACCGTGCGCACGACATCAGGCCCGGTGATGAACATGTAGGACGTGTCGCGCACCATGAAGATAAAGTCGGTCATGGCCGGCGAGTAAACATCGCCGCCCGCGCACGGCCCCATGATGACGCTGATCTGCGGAATGACGCCCGAGGCCAGCACGTTGCGCTGGAAGACCTCGCCATAGCCCGCCAGCGACGCCACACCCTCCTGAATGCGCGCGCCGCCCGCATCCAGAAGCCCGATCACCGGCGCGCCCATGCGCAGCGCGAGTTCCTGGATCTTCACGATCTTCTGGGCATGGGTTTCAGAAAGCGAGCCGCCAAAGACGGTAAAGTCCTTGGCATAGAGATAAACAAGCCGGCCGTTGATCGTGCCCCAGCCGGTCACAACACCATCGCCGGGGATGCGGTTCTTGTCGGCGCCGAAATCGGTGTTGCGGTGTTCGACGAACATGTCGAACTCCTCAAAGCTGCCTTCGTCGAGCAGAAGGTCGATGCGTTCGCGCGCCGTCAGCTTGCCGCGCTGGTGTTGCGCATCGATGCGCTTTTGTCCGCCACCCAGCCGGGCTTCTTCCCGGCGACGCTCAAGTTCCCGCAGCACGTCTTTCATGCATTCGCCCGACCGCGCGTGGCAGCCGCCCCAATCCGCCAAAAGCCAGCACCCAAGCAATTCACCCGGACCAAGCGGAATCGTGCTGGTCCAAGGCGTTAGCCTGTCACCCTCAAGTCACAATGCACAATTCGGAAAGCCGCGCAATAACGCGCGCAGGGGCGCTGACCCTAGCGGCCCAGTGCCGAAGACAGGGCCAGAAAGCGGGCTGCCGCAATTGTGTCTTCCAGGATCGCTTGGGCACGCGCCCGCGCCTCGTCATCCTGCCCCCACTGTGCCGTCTGATGGGCCTCGTCAAGGCGCGAGACAGCAAAGGCCTCAGCCGCATCAAGCGCGCCATCCAGAACCGCCAGCGCCAGCGTGACCGATTGCAGCGCTGTGGCCAGCGCATAGGTTCCCGTCAGCCTGTAGCGGTCCAGCGGCGTCAGCACGGGGCGCAGCGCATCAAGCGCCGCCTGATCCTGCACGATGGGTTCAACACCTGCGCCATGGACAAGCGCAATGCCGTGGCGCGACTTCAACCATGCAAGCCAAGGCAGCCATGCTGCGGCCTGCCGCTCTGCCAGCGTCTGGGGCCATGCGGCGTGATAGCAGACAAGGTCATGCGCCAGAAATTGGCAAAGCTGATCGATGAAATGGGCCGGTTTTGCGCCGATCCGGTCAATGGCCGCGTTGGCAAGACCAGTGAGACGCATCTCATGCGGTTCCATCGCCTCGCCCTGCGCCTCCCATTCGGCGGCGACCGCCTCAGCCAATGCGCGTGATGGCAGCGTGAGGTCTGCCCGCTCCGGTGTCTTTACCTTCCTGCCGTCAAGCGTGATGGAAAAGCCGTCACCCGCCGCCACGACCGACACGGCTGTGTAGAAGCGTCGGAGTGTACGCTTGCCGCTCACGCCTTGCGCGTTCCTGCCCGGGGGATGGCGTCGTGGGTCCCAAGTTTGCGCTTGGGCACATCCTTCCAGTGCCGGTCACCAACTTCCGCATTGCGCTTCGCATGCAGCGGATAGTGGATTTTGGAACGCTGGCGTGATGCCTCACCCACGACCAGAAGACGCACATCCGCATCCGAATTGTTGAGGAAGACATGTGCGATGCCGGTGCGGTCGGGAAACCCGACCCCGTCACCCGCCTGAAGCGGATGCAGCACGCCATCCAGCCAGACATCGGGCTTGCCCTCGATCACGAAGACAAACTCCTCCTCGTCATATTCGGCATGCGGCCAGCTTGAGCGACGGCCCGGGAGCAGGCGCTCGTGCCAGATGCCAATGCGGGTGAGACCCATCAATTGCGCAAGCGGCGAACCCATGGTGAGCAACTCGCTGTCGCCGGGATAATGCTGCTCGTCTTTTTGCTCGTGATCCTGCCAGCGCACGACGCACGACGGCCGCGCCTTCTTGACCGAACCCTTCGGCGCGGGCTCTTTGCCGCGCATGGTGTCCGAAAATCCGTCATGGGGTCCAAGCTTGCGTCGGGGCGCATCAAGCCAGAGCTTGCCCATGCGCTTCAGCCACGGTTCCATCTCCGGATTGACCGGGAAGTGGATTTTGGAATTGTAGCGCGACGCCTCACCCACCGTCACCAGCACGACCGGCATGTCCGAATTGTTGATAAGGCAATGCGCCTGCCCGTCACGGCCGGGCCATCCTGCCGCCTCACCCGGCGACATGCGGTAGAGATAGCCGTCGCTCCAAAGATCGGGGGTTCCTTCCAGCACAAACACGAACTCTTCCTCGTCGCGCTCCGCATGCGGGTTGGAACTGCGCCAGCCCGGCTCCAGCACATCGACATGGATGCCAAGCCGCATCAGCTCGCAAATGGTGGCGTAGGACGCCATGCGCCCCATCTTCTCCTTCGTGAAAGGATGCAGTGCGGGCTTGGGCGACAGGATATCGCGCCAGTGCTGGATGAAGGGCGGCCGCGTTGGGGTGCGCAATGTCATTCGTCGAACTCCGGGAAGGGGTCGCTGCGGTCATTGGCATCAAATCCGAACAGCGCCCATGTATGGCGCATGTGCGGCGGCAGGGGCGCCGTCACGTCGATCACGCCGCCCGCCGGATTGTTCATCACGATCCGCCTTGCATGAAGATGGAGCTTGTTCTCGACAGCGCCGGTCAGCTTCGAGGCATCGCCGCCGTATTTCTTGTCGCCGATGATGGGTGTGCCGATGGCCGCGGCATGCGCACGCAATTGATGCGTGCGGCCTGTCACCGGCATCATGGCAAGCCATGAGACCTCACTCGCGGCGCGGCCCATCAGCGCATAATGCGTGATCGCGTGCTTGGCCTCTTCGAAATGCGCCTCGCCCCGCTTGACGGGGATCATGTGCTCGTCGCTGCGGCCGGGGCCGCGCGCGATCTTGGCCAGCGCCAGCTTGATCGTGCCGTTGTGCGGCTTGGGCACGCCCGCCACCAGTGCCCAATAGACCTTGCGGGTTTCGCGTGCGCGAAAAGCCTCCGACAACGCGGCGGCCGCCGGCACGGTGCGTGCGAGAACGAGGACACCGCTTGTATCGCGGTCAAGGCGGTGAACAAGGCGCGGACGCTGGCTCTTGCCGAAGCGCAGGAAGTCCAGCATGCCGTCAAGATGGCGGGTGATGCCCGGTCCGCCTTGCGTTGCAAGTCCATGGGGCTTGTTGATGACCATCACCGCATCATCCTTGTGCAGCACAAGGCTCTGGATGAAAGCCTCGTCGCCCGCGCGGATGTCGGTTGCAGGGCGCGGTTGCTCGGCCACGGGCGATGTCACATTATCGGGCAGCGGTGGCACGCGGATCGCTTGCCCGAGGCTGACGCGGGTGGAAGCCTCGGCACGCGCGCCATCGATGCGCACCTGTCCCGTGCGCAGCAACTTTTCCAGATGCGCATGCTTCAGGCCCGGAAAATGGCGGCGGAACCACCGGTCCAGCCGTGAACCCGCGTCGTCCGAACCGACGGTCAGTGTCTGGACGCGGCTCATGAGGTCATCACCCGTACAAGATAAAGACCCAAGGCCAATGCGCCGATCGAAAGCAGCACCGAGGCCGCGACGTAAAATGCTGCCGCGCCGTAATCATGCCGGTCGATCAGAAGCCAAGCCTCAAGCGAAAAGGCCGAGAAGGTGGTGAAGCCGCCCAATATCCCGGTCGTCAGAAATGCGCGCATCTCGGCGGAAGGCGACCACTTGGCCGCCATGATCCCCACGAGAAGGCCCATCGCGAGGCCGCCAATTACATTCACGGCCAGCGTACCCCACGGAAAGGCGGGGCCGATCAGGCGCGTCACCGCACCGGCCACGCCATAGCGGGCCATAGCGCCCACGGCACCGCCCGCGCCGATCGAGAGCCAGAGCATCATGATGTCTTTTGCGCCGCTTCCATGCGCTGCCTCAGCTTGGACCAATAGTCGAGCCGCTTGCGCACTTCGCGCTCAAAACCGGCCTCGCGCGGGTTATAGAAGGTCTCGCGCGCCATGCCATCGGGAAAGTAATTCTGGCCCGAGAATCCATGCGGGGTATCAGGGTCGTATTGGTAGTCCTTGCCATAGCCGAGCGACTTCATCAGCTGCGTCGGCGCATTCAGGATGGTGGCAGGCGGCATCAAGGAACCGGTGGCGCGGGCCTGTGCCGATGCCGCATTCATCGCAAGATAGGCTGCGTTCGACTTGGGCGCGGTCGCAAGATAGATCGCGGCCTGCGCGAGCGCCAGTTCGCCTTCGGGACTGCCGAGAAAATCAAAGGCGTCTTTTGCCGCCAAGGCCTGATGCAGCGCTTCGGGGTCGGCAAGGCCGATATCCTCAATCGCCATGCGCACCAGCCGCCGCGCGATGAAAAGCGGATCCTCGCCGCCCACCAGCATGCGCGCGAGCCAATAGAGTGCGGCATCCGCATCCGACCCGCGCACCGATTTGTGGAGCGCCGAGATGAGATTGTAATGCTCCTCGCGATCCTTGTCGTAATGGGCGGCGCGGCGTTGCACCGTTTCGGCAAGAGCTGCCACATCCAGCGGCGCAGAAACGTCCAGCGACAGGAGTTCCTCGGCAAGGGTCAGAAGATACCGCCCGTCACCATCGGCCATCGCGCGCAAGGCCTGCCGCGCCTCCCCGTCCACGGGCAACTTCTTGCCAGACGCTTCCTCGGCCCTCTGCAGCAGAAGATCGAGCGCGGCATCATCAAGGCGGCGCAGCACAAGCACCTTGGCACGCGACAGCAAGGCGGCGTTGAGCGCAAAGGACGGGTTTTCCGTTGTCGCGCCGATGAGCACGATCGTGCCGTCTTCCATCACCGGCAGAAACGCATCCTGCTGGCTGCGGTTGAAGCGGTGGATTTCATCCACGAACAGGAGCGTGCCCTGCCCCGTCTGTCGCCGTGCACGCGCCGCATCAAAACACTTCTTGAGATCGGCAACGCCCGAAAAGACCGCCGACATTTGCTCGAAATGGAGCTTGCCCGCACCAGCCATCAGCCGTGCCAGCGTGGTCTTGCCCGTGCCCGGCGGCCCCCAGAGGATGATGGAGGCAACGCGCCCCGAAGCCACCATCCGCCCCAAAGGCGCATCTGCCGCGACCAGATGGTCCTGCCCGACGACATCGGCAAGCCGCGTCGGCCGCAGCCGGTCGGCCAGCGGACGATTGACATCAGCCCCCATGCCGGCGGCCTCGAAGAGATTGGCCATTGGCCCTGTCAGCTCCGCACGTCGAGAGAGTAAAGCTGACCGGCGCGGCGCAGGACGATGTGCCAGCGGTCAACCCGCATGGCCATAAACTCGACCAGCGGATCGACACTTTCAACCTTGCGGCCGTTGACTTCCACCACAATGTCGCCGGGGCGGATGCGCAGGCGGCTGGCCGGCGACCCCCGCTCGGTCGAAAGCACGACCACCCCCTCGGTGATATCGATGCGCAGTTCATCCGCAAAGGCGGGCGAGAGATTGGCAATGGTCGCACCCGTCAGGGGACTGCGCCCCTCAACAAAGGTCACATTGCGCGGCGGATCTTCCGGCGGCCCGGCCAGCGTGACATTCGCGCTCATGCGCACGCCCTGCCGCAGCCAGACAATCGCAACCGCTTTGCCCACGCCCTTCGTCGCGATGCGGAAGCGCAGACCTTGCGGATCAAGCACCTCAAAGCCATCGACAGAAAGGATCACATCGCCCTTCTGCAGCCCTGAGGCAGCGGCCGGACTGTCGCGATAGACCTCCTGCACCAACACACCCATCGGACGATCCAGCGACAGCGAAGCCGCCAGTTCGCGCGTGATCGCCTGCGCGGTCGCACCCAGCCAGGCGCGCTTCAGCCGCCCGCCATCGACCGCACCCTCGACCACAAAGCGCACCATGTTGGACGGAATGGCAAAGCCGATGCCGATGGAACCGCCGGTGCGCGAAAAGATGGCCGTATTGATCCCGGCAAGCTTGCCGTCAATCGTCACCAGCGCGCCGCCCGAATTGCCCGGATTGATCGCTGCATCCGTCTGGATGAAGAATTGGTAGTCCGAAATGCCGATCTGCGTGCGGGCGAGCGCCGACACGATGCCCATGGTCGTCGTCTGGCCGACGCCGAAGGGATTGCCGATGGCCAGCACCAGGTCGCCGACGGCCAGCGCGTCACTGTCGCGGAACGGCACGAAGGGAAGACGCGCGCCCTTGGGATCAATGCGCAACACGGCAAGGTCAGTGCGTTCGTCGGCAAGGATAACTTCCGCCTCGAATTCGCGGCGGTCCGCCATCACCACGATCAACTCGTCGCCGCCCGCGATGACATGGTTGTTGGTGACGATGATGCCGTCATCGCGCACGATCACCCCCGAGCCCAGCGCGTTCTGTTCGCGCTGCCCCGGTTCGCCAAAGAAGCGGTTGAAGAAGGGTTCTTCCGGACCGTTGCGGGCACGCTTGCGCGCGTAAACATTGACGACCGCGGGCGCGACCCTGCGCACCACGGGCGCAAACGACACCGCGATCTGTGCGCGCGAGCGCGGGACGGATGCAGACGGCTGCCGCGGGTGTTTGGGCCACGCAGCGCGCAAAGAAAATCCCAAGCCGCCCGTCAACCACCAGACGGCAAGCAGCGCAGCACCAATGCCAACCGAAACAAGAAGCCCCAACGCGGCCCCCAACACGGCAAATTGCCTCTTTGGCTTTACCCCGACAGGCAAAGCCTAGCATGGCCTGCCCGATCCGCGCCTGCCCGGTTTCCGGCGGCTCTCGCCTGCTAACCATAACAAAAGGGCCTCCCGCCGGGGAGGCCCTGTTGCTGTGGAATAAAACCGTGATCAGGCGCGGGCTTCGTCGCCGCCTTCGGCGTTCTGCTTGGGGCCGCTGTCCAGACCCTTGGCGGCCGCATCACGCTCGACGAACTCGATATAGGCCATCGGCGCGGCATCGCCAAAGCGGTGACCCGCCTTGAGTACCCGCGTATAGCCGCCTGCGCGTGTCTCATAGCGCTTGGCGAGCGTGGCGATCATCTTCTCGACCGCCGTCTCGTCCTTGATGCGCGCCAGCAGCAGGCGCCGCGAGTGCAGCGAACCCTTGCCCCGCTTGGCGAGCGTCACCAGACGCTCCACCCAGGGGCGCAGTTCTTTTGCCTTGGGCAGTGTCGTGCGGATCTGCTCATGCTTGATCAGCGCGACGGCCATGTTGGCGAACATGGCAGTGCGGTGGGATGATGTACGGCCGAGTTTGCGGCCTTTGACGGCATGGCGCATGGCGCCTCTCCTGCTCTCAAGGTCTCAGTAGTGGTCTTCGTAACGCTTCGCGAGGTCTTCAATGTTCTCGGGCGGCCAGCCCGGCACTTCCATGCCGAGATGCAGGCCCATATGCGCGAGAACTTCCTTGATCTCGTTCAGCGACTTGCGCCCGAAATTCGGTGTCCGCAGCATTTCGGACTCCGTCTTCTGGATCAGGTCGCCGATATAGACGATGTTGTCGTTCTTCAGGCAGTTCGCCGAACGAACCGACAATTCCAGCTCGTCCACCTTCTTGAGAAGCGCGGGATTGAAGGCGAGGTCGGGCTTGGACTCTTCCTTCTTCTGCTCACGCGGCTCTTCAAAGTTGATGAAGGTCTGGAGCTGGTCCTGCAGGATGCGCGCGGCCAGCGCCACAGCGGTTTCCGCCGTGATGGAGCCGTTCGTTTCCACCTGCATCGTCAGCTTGTCATAGTCGAGGATCTGGCCTTCGCGCGTGTTCTCCACGCGATAGGAGACGCGCTTGACCGGTGTAAAAAGGCTGTCCACCGGGATGAGGCCGATAGGCGCATCTTCCGGGCGGTTGCGGTCGGCGGCGACATAACCTTTGCCGGTGGCAACCGTGAACTCGATGCGGATCGACGCGCCTTGGTCGAGCGTGCAGATCACCATGTCGGGGTTCAGGATTTCGACATCGGCGATGGGCGAAATCTGGTTCGCGCGCACTTCTCCGGGACCAGTCGCGCGCAGCGTCATGCGCTTGGGGCCGTCCGAATGCATGCGCAGCGCAAGGTTCTTCACGTTGAGCACGATGTCGGTCACGTCTTCACGCACGCCGGGGATCGACGAGAACTCGTGCAGCACGCCGTCGATCTGGATGGCGGTGATCGCAGCACCCTGAAGCGAAGACATCAGCACGCGGCGCAGCGCATTGCCGAGCGTCATGCCGAAACCGCGCTCCAGCGGCTCCGCCGTCACGGTCGCGCGGCGCTTCATCTCGCCGGACGCTTCAACCTGAAGCTTGTTCGGCTTGATGAGGTTCTGCCAATTGGCCTGAATCATGGAAGTCTCCGTCGGGAGAGGAATGCGGGGGGTACGGGAGTTGAGCCGGACTTGTTCGTTACACGCGACGGCGCTTGGGCGGACGGCAGCCATTGTGGGGGATCGGTGTCACATCGCGGATCGAGGTGATGGTCATGCCGGCGGCCTGAAGGGCGCGCAGCGCTGACTCGCGGCCCGAACCGGGACCGGACACTTCAACTTCCAGAATGCGCACGCCGTGCTCGGCGGCTTTTTTGCCGGCATCTTCAGCGGCAACCTGGGCGGCATAGGGTGTCGATTTGCGTGAACCCTTGAAGCCCATCATGCCGGCCGACGACCAGGCAACCGTGTTGCCCTGCGCATCCGTGATCGTGATCATCGTGTTGTTGAACGAGGCCACCACATGGGCAACGCCCGATGTGATGTTCTTGCGTTCCTTTTTGCGGACGCGGGCCTTTTTCTCGACCATGGCTCAAACTCCAGTGCGGGGCGCGGGAATGCGCGCCCCCAATTCGCGGAATGGATGATTACTTCTTCTTGCCGGCGATCGCCTTGGCCGGACCCTTGCGCGTGCGCGCATTCGTGTGCGTGCGCTGGCCGCGGACCGGCAGGCTCTTGCGGTGACGCAGGCCGCGATAGCAGCCAAGGTCCATCAGGCGCTTGATGTTCATCGAATTCTCGCGGCGCAGATCGCCTTCGACGAGGAACTCGCGATCAATCACGTCGCGGATCTGGATGACTTCCGAATCCGAAAGCTGGTTCACGCGGCGCGCGTCCTCGATGCCCAGCTTCTTGCAGATTTCGCGGGCATTGGTCGGGCCAATGCCATGGATGTAGCGGAGCGCAATATGCACCCGCTTGGCAGTCGGAATGTTGACGCCTGCAATACGTGCCACGGACTTTTTCTCCCGTCAGAAAGCATGAGCGGGTACGCCGGTGGCCGGTGCGCGGATAAGGAACGCGCGATCCCGGCGGCCCAGCGGAACCGCCTGTTGGGCTCGCAACAAAATTGCGGGCCTGGCAAAGAGGCGCGGACTATACGGATTCGTCCGCGCCAGTCAATTCATCTTCCCGCCCGTCGGGGGTATTTAATTCATGCGCCGGATCAACGGGTTACTTGCCGAGCTGCGCTTCGATCGCCGCCGTCACCGAATCCATCGTCGCCATGCCGTCCACGACCTTCAACATGCCGCGCGCCTGGTAATAGGCGATCAGGGGCGCTGTCTGGCCATGGTAAACTTTCAGGCGGTGCTCCAGTACTTCCGGCTTGTCGTCTTCACGCACCGGTTGGCCGGCCGCGCGGGTTTCCTTCACGCGGGTAGCCTGGCGCGCAACCAGAACCGCGTCATCGACTTTCAACTGGATAACCGCGTCGAGCCTTTTGCCCAGTCGCGCCAGCATGGCGTCGAGCGCTTCGGCCTGGGCCACGTTGCGGGGAAACCCGTCAAAGATCACGCCACGCGCGCAATCAGGACTCTTGATCCGCTCCTCGACTGCGCCGATCACCACGCGGTCCGGCACCAGATCACCGCGATCCATGAATGCTTTGGCTTCAAGCCCGACCGGCGTGCCGGCTGCACGGGCCGCGCGCAGCATGTCTCCGGTCGAAAGCTGCCGCAGGCCGTGGCGCTCTTCGATGCGTTTGGCCTGGGTTCCCTTCCCCGCTCCCGGCGGTCCGAGAAAAATCAGCATCATCTGCGCGAACCCTTCAGCCGCGACTTGCGGATGAGGCCTTCATACTGATGGGCCAGCAAATGGCTCTGGATCTGCGCGACCGTATCCATGGTGACGCTGACAGCGATCAGGAGCGATGTGCCGCCGAAAAGATAGGAGATGCCGTATTCCGCAATCAGGAACTCGGGGAAGAGGCAGACGATGGTGATGTAGATCGCGCCGATGACGGTCAGCCGCGTCAGCACATGATCGATGTATTCAGCCGTGCGCTTGCCGGGCCGGTAGCCCGGAATGAACCCGCCCTGCTTGCGCAAATTTTCGGCCGTATCCGCAGGATTGAACACGATCGCGGTATAGAAGAAGCAGAAGAAAAGAATGCCTGCGCCGTAAAGGCCCATATAGAGCGGCTCGCCGTGGCGCAGCCAGGTTGACAGCGTCTGCAGCCACTCGGGTGCACTCGCCGCGTTGAACTGCAGGATCGTTGTCGGCAAAATGAGCAATGAGGACGCAAAGATCGGCGGAATGACGCCCGCCATGTTGAGCTTGAGCGGCAGGTGCGAGGCTTCGCCACCCACCATCTTGTTGCCCACCTGGCGCTTGGGATACTGCACCAGGAGGCGGCGCTGGGCGCGCTCCATGAAGACGATGAAGACGACAATCGCCGCAAACATCGCAAACACGATGAAGATGGTGGTGAACGGAATGGCGCCGCGTGCGCCCTGCTCGAACATCTGGAAGATGGCGCGCGGCAGTTCCGCCACGATGCCTGCAAAGATGATGAGCGAGATGCCGTTGCCAACGCCGCGCGCGGTGATCTGTTCGCCGAGCCACATCAGGAACACGGTGCCGCCCGTCAATGTGATGACGGTGGAAATGCGGAAGAAAAGACCGGGATCGGCAACCACGCCCGGTGATCCCTCAAGCCCGATGGCAATGCCGAAAGCCTGCACGGCGGCCAGGATGACCGTACCATAACGCGTGTACTGGTTGATCTGCTTGCGGCCCTGCTCGCCCTCTTTCTTGAGTTTCTCGAGCGTGGGCGAAACGGTCGTCATCAGCTGGACGATGATCGACGCCGTGACATAAGGCATGATGTTGAGCGCGAAGATCGCCATGCGCGCAACCGCACCACCTGCCAGCATGTTCAGCATGTCGAACAGCGAGCCCTGCTGTCCGAAGAACTGCGCCAGCGCGCTGGCATCAATGCCCGGCATCGGGATGTAGGTGCCAAGCCGGTAAACAACCAGCGCACCCAGTGTGAACCAGATGCGCTGCTTGAGCTCGGTCGCCTTCGAGAAGGCCGAGAAGTTCAGATTGGCGGCAAGCTGTTCTGCGGCCGAAGCCATGTCATCTCTCCACGTTCCGGCAGAAGGTGACGATCACCAGTGCCGCCGATGGCCGCAAAACTCAGCCCGCCGTCCGGGCAGGCGTACGCATCGCCGTGCGGCGTTCCACTGACTTTTCACGGCGCAGCTCGCGCTTGCCCTTCTTGTCGGGACGGCCCTTGTTCTTGGGCTTTGCCTTGAGGCCAAGCACCTTGACCGAACCGCCGGCAGCCTTCACGGCTTCGACGGCACCAGCCGATGCACCAGTGACTTCCAGATTGAGTTTGGTCTTCGCACCGCCTTTTGCAAGGAGGCGGATGCCGTCCTTGCCGCCGCGCACGAGACCGGCGGCGCGCAACGCGTCCGATCCGATCACGCCATCGGCCTTCAGGCGGCCATCGGCCACGGCTGCTTCGATGCGGTTCAGGTTCACCTGCGCGAGATCGCGGGCAAAGATGTTGTTGAAACCGCGCTTTGGCATGCGCATGTGCAGCGGCATCTGGCCGCCTTCAAAGCCGTGGATCGACACGCCGGCGCGCGCCTTCTGACCCTTCACGCCCTTGCCCGAGGTCTTGCCTTTGCCCGAACCGGGACCGCGGCCAAGACGCTTGGAGCGCTTGTGAGAGCCCGAGCTGGGGGCAAGCTGGTTGATTTTCATGACTTCTGCCTCGAATTCAGGACGCTGCCTCAGCCCTCGACCACGATGAGGTGCTGGACGGCGCGGATCATGCCGCGAACGGCGGGAGTATCTTCAATTTCACTCGTGCGCTGGAGCTTGTTGAGGCGAAGACCCTTGAGGGTCGCCTCCTGCTCCTTCACCCGGCGAATGGGACTTTTCACCTGGCGCAAACGGATCATCTTCTTGGCCGCCATGGGGCGTCTCCTTCTTACTCGGTTGCCGCCGCTTCAGCAGCGGGGCCACGGCGTGTCATCAGGTCCGACACGCTCTTGCCGCGCTTGGCAGCGATCATGCGGGGCGACGATTCTTCGGTGAGCGCGTGGAACGTCGCGCGCACCATGTTGTACGCGTTCGATGTGCCGACCGACTTCGCCACGATGTCGTGCAGGCCCAGCGCTTCGAACACCGCGCGCATCGGGCCGCCGGCGATGATGCCGGTGCCGACCGGCGCCGGACGAAGGATCACCTTTCCCGCGCCATGATGGCCGCGCACGTCGTGATGGATCGTGCGGCCTTCCTTGAGCGGAATGCGCACCATCGCACGCTTGGCTGCTTCGGTCGCCTTGCGCATGGCTTCCGGCACTTCGCGTGCCTTGCCATGGCCAAAGCCGACACGGCCTTTCTGGTCGCCCACGATGACGAGCGCAGCAAAGCCGAAGCGCTTGCCGCCCTTCACCACCTTGGCGACGCGGTTGATATGGACCAGGCGCTCGGTCAGTTCGCTGTCGCGCTCGGGACGGTCGTTGCGTTCACGGGCCACGCTTTACCTCGTCAGAATTTGAGACCGGCCTCGCGGGCCGCGTCGGCGAGCGCTTTCACGCGCCCGTGGAAAAGATAACCGCCGCGGTCGAACACGACGTCGCTGATGCCGGCCTTGATGGCGCGCTCGGCGATGAGCTTGCCAACGCGGACGGCAGCGTCCTTGTTGCCTCCCTTCGTGTCCTTGCGCATGTCGGGCTCGATGGTCGAGGCCGATGCGACAGTGACACCGCTCAGGTCATCAATGACCTGGGCATAGATGTGTTGCGATGAGCGGAAGACCGACAGGCGCGGACGCCCGCCACTGGTCTGGCGCAGCTTGAAACGCGTGCGGCGCTTGCGGCGCTCGAAAAGTTCTGCGGTTTTGGTCATGGCGCGTTACTTCTTCTTGCCTTCCTTGCGCAGGATGCGCTCGCCCGCATAGCGGATGCCTTTACCCTTGTACGGTTCCGGCTCACGCCAGCCGCGGATCTTGGCGGCCGTCTGGCCCACCAGCTGCTTGTCGATGCCCGAGATCGCGATCATCGTCGGCTTTTCGCAGACAATGGCCACGCCGGCAGGAATCGGGAAAATCACGTCATGCGAATAGCCAAGCTGGAGCTGCAGGTTCTTGCCCTGCACTGCCGCCTTGAAGCCGACGCCCGTGATTTCCAGGTTCTCGCGATAGCCATCCGCAACGCCCTTGATCATGTTCGCGACCAGGGTCCGCGACATGCCCCACATCGCGCGCGCGCGCTGTGACTCGTCGCGCGTCTTCACGACCACGGCGCCGCCTTCAAGCGAGACCAGCACTTCATCGACCAGACGGCAGGAAAGTTCGCCCTTGGGCCCCTTTACCTTGACGTCCTGGCCTTTCACGTCGGCCGTGACGCCCTTGGGCAGCGTCACTGGTTTCTTGCCAATACGGGACATGTGTTTCTCCGGTCCTTCCCGTCTCGCCTCAGAACACCTGACAGAGCACTTCGCCGCCGACATTCTTGTCGCGCGCGACGGTGTCTGACATGACGCCCTGCGGGGTCGAGATGATGGTGATGCCAAGGCCATTGCGCACCGGCTTGATGTCCTTGACGCCTGTGTAGACGCGGCGGCCGGGCTTGGACACGCGCGAGATTTCGCGGATGACCGGACGGCCGTCGTAATACTTGAGTTCGATCTCGAACTCCTTCTTGCCGCCGGCATGCTCGATCTCGGCATAGCCGCGGATATAGCCTTCCGAGGCAAGCACATCGAGGACGCGGCCACGCAAAGTGGAAGCCGGCGTTGCAACCTTTGACAGGCCGCGCAGCTGCGCGTTGCGGATGCGGGTGATCATATCACCCAGGGGATCAGTCATTGCCATTGCTTTGCCCTCCCCTTACCAGCTCGACTTGACCATGCCCGGAACCTGACCCATCGAGGCCAGGTCACGCAGCGAGATACGCGACATTTTCAGCTTGCGGTAATAGGCGCGCGGACGGCCCGTCACTTCGCAGCGGTTGCGGATACGCACCTTCGACGAATTGCGCGGCAGCTTGGCAAGCTTGAGGCGCGCGGCAAAGCGCTCCTCCAGCGGCAATGACTCGTTCTCGGCAATTGCCTTGAGCTTCTTGCGCTTGCCGGCGTATTGCGCGGTGAGGCGCTTGCGCTTGTTGTTGCGTTCAATGGAACTGACCTTGGCCATTTCGTGTCCTTCTGTATGACCCGGTTTCAGGCGATGCCCGGTTTCAGGCAATAAACGGGAATTGGAAGCCGCGAAGCAGCTCGCGCGCCTCGTCGTCAGAACTGGCGGAGGTGCAGACGGTGATGTCCATGCCCCACACCTGCTCAACCTTGTCGAAGTCGATCTCGGGGAACACGATGTGCTCCTTGAGACCCAGCGAGTAATTGCCACGGCCGTCAAAGCTCTTGCCGTTCAGGCCACGGAAGTCGCGCACGCGCGGCAGCGCCATCGTGATCAGGCGGTCAATGAACTCGTACATGCGCTCACGGCGCAGCGTGACCTTCACGCCGATCGGCATGCCTTCACGCACCTTGAAGTTCGAGATCGCGGTCTTGGCCTTGGTGATGACCGGCTTCTGGCCGGCAATCGCGGTCATGTCGCGCAGCGCGGACTGGATCTTCTTCGTGTCCACGGTCGTCTCGCCGACGCCCATGTTGATGACGATCTTCTCGACGCGCGGGACTTCGATCTTGTTCTTGTAGCCGAACTTCTCCATCAGCGCGGGCAGGATGACATCCTGATAGCGCTGCTTCATGCGCGGCTTGTAGCCCGACATGTCCGGCAGGGGCGCGCCCGCGCCCGACTTCTTGTCGGACTTGTCCTGGTCACCCTTGGCCTTGGCAGCCTTGCCCTCGCCCTTCGCGGCTTTGGCGTCGGCCTTCTTCACCTTCGCCTCGGCGCCATCGGCGGCCTCGGCTTTGCCCTTCTTCGGCTTTTCCTTGGCGTCAGACATCGATCACTTCTCCCGACTTGCGCGCAACGCGCACCTTGCGGCCGTCATTCAGCACCTTGAAGCCGACGCGCGTGGCGACGCCGGTCTTGGGGTCAACATGGGCGACGTTGGAAACGTGGATCGGCGCTTCCTTCTGGATGATGCCGCCCGACTGCTTGGCCGTCTGCTTCTGGTGGCGCTTGATCATGTTGATGCCCTGCACGAGCACCCGGCTGTCGTCCGGATAGACGCGCAGCACTTCACCCTTCTTGCCCTTGTCGCGGCCGGTGGTAACGATCACCCGGTCGCCCTTGCGGATCTTCTGCATCACAGCACCTCCGGCGCGAGCGACACGATCTTCATGTGGTTCTTGGCGCGCAGCTCACGGGTCACTGGCCCGAAAATGCGCGTGCCGACCGGCTCGCCCTGGTTGTTGATGAGCACGGCAGCGTTGCGGTCGAAGCGGATGACCGAACCGTCCGGGCGGCGCACGGGATGCGCGGTACGCACGATGACGGCCTTCATCACTTCGCCCTTTTTCACGCGGCCGCGCGGAATGGCGTCCTTCACCGACACGACAATGATGTCGCCGACGGAGGCATAGCGCCGGCGCGAACCGCCGAGCACCTTGATGCACATCACGCGCTTGGCGCCGGAATTGTCGGCGACCTCGAGATGGCTGGTTGACTGGATCATGAGTGGCTCTCCTGGAGGAATTGCAGGTTCAGGCGTCAGACCGCCTTGCCCACAACCTCCCAACGCTTCAGCCGCGACAGGGGGCGGCATTCCTGGATGCGCACGACATCACCGGCCTTGCACTCGGCCTTTTCGTCATGGGCGTGATACTTCTTCGAACGACGCACGGTCTTGCCGAGCATCGGATGGACAAAGCGGCGCTCCACGCGGACGACGACCGTCTTCGCGTTCTTGTCGCTGACCACCACTCCCTGAAGGATTCGACGGGGCATTTTTTTGCTCTTCCTCGTTATGCGTTCTTCAGGCGGCGGGGCTCTTGGCCGCAACCTTGACCTTGAGTTCGGTCATGATGCGGGCAATGTCACGGCGCACGTCGCGCACGCGCGCTGTGCGTTCCAGCTGGCCGGTCGCGCGCTGGAACCGCAGGTTGAACTGCTCCTTGCGCAGCTTTCCCAGCTCTTCCTTCAGCTGATCGGCGCTCATGCGGCGCACGTCTTCGGCTTTCATGTTCCCTGCTCCCGTCAAATGGCGGCGCGGCGGACGAATTTGCACGCGATCGGCAGCTTGGCCGCAGCCAGCGCCATCGCTTCACGCGCAACTTCTTCCTTCACACCATCGACTTCAAAGATGATGCGCCCCGGCTTGACGCGCGCCACCCAAAACTCAACGTTGCCTTTGCCCGAACCCATGCGGACTTCGGCCGGCTTCTTCGACACCGGCACGTCCGGGAACACGCGGATCCAGTAACGGCCCTGACGCTTCATGGCGCGCACGAAGGCCTTGCGGGCAGCTTCGATCTGGCGCGCGGTGATGCGCTCGGGCTCAAGCGCCTTCAGGCCGTACTCGCCGACTGTCAGCGACGTCCCGGATTTGGCGTTCCCGTAGATCCGGCCCTTGTGGGCCTTGCGGAACTTGGTGCGTTTGGGTTGCATCATGTCAATTCATGCTCCTCGGTGGCGATTGTCCGTTCGGTCTCACGCCGCCTGGGCGGGACGCGGACGCTGGCCGCCGTCGATCTGCTCAGAAAGGCGCTTGTCCTGCGCCATCGGGTCGTGCTCCAGGATCTCGCCCTTGAAGATCCAGACCTTCACGCCGCAAGTGCCCATCGCGGTGTGGGCGGTCGCGCGGCCAAAGTCGATGTCGGCGCGCAGCGTGTGCAGCGGCACGCGACCTTCGCGGTACCACTCGATACGCGCGATCTCGGCACCGCCAAGACGGCCGCTGCAATTGATGCGGATGCCAAGCGCGCCAAGGCGCATGGCCGACTGCACAGAGCGCTTCATCGCGCGGCGGAACGACACGCGGCGCTCCAGCTGCTGGGCAAGCCCTTCGGCCACCAGACGCGCATCGATCTCCGGCTTGCGGATTTCAACGATGTTGAGGACGACTTCGGCCGACGTGAACTTCGTCAGTTCCGAACGCAGCTTCTCGATGTCCGCACCCTTCTTGCCGATGACGACACCGGGGCGGGCGGAATGGATGGTCACGCGGCACTTCCTGTGCGGGCGCTCGATCAGGATGCGGGCGACACCGGCAGCCTTGAGCTTCTCCGACAGATGCGCGCGGATCTTGAGGTCCTCATGCAGCATCGTTCCGTACTCGCCCGACTTGGCGAACCACCGGGAATCCCAGGTGCGGTTGATGCCGAGCCGCAGGCCGACAGCGTTGGTTTTCTGACCCATATCAGGCGGCCTCTTCGTTGGGCTGACGCACGACGATCGTGATTTCCGAGAACGGCTTGAGCACCCGCGCGCCGCGGCCACGGCCGCGCGCATGGAAGCGCTTCAGGACCATGTTCTTGCCGACAAAAGCTTCGGAGACGACGAGGCTGTCCACATCGAGATCATGGTTGTTCTCGGCGTTGGCGATCGCCGATTGCAGGATCTTCTTCACCGACTGCGCGATGCGCTTGGGCGAGAAGGAAAGTTCCGCCAGCGCGTCGGCGGCCTTCTTGCCGCGGATCGTCTCGGCCACAAGGTTCAGCTTGCGGTCGGAGATGCGCAGCATGGTCCCTTTGGCACGGACTTCATTGTCCGGCAGACGGCGTTTGGTCTTTGGCTTGCTCATGTCCCTTGTGTCCTTACTTGCCGCCGGACTTCTTGGGCGCGGCCTTCTTGTCGGACGAGTGTCCGTAGAAGGTGCGTGTCGGCGCAAACTCGCCGAACTTGTGGCCGACCATGTCTTCCGACACGAGGACCGGGATGTGCTTCTGGCCATTGTGCACACCGAAGGTCAGGCCGACAAACTGCGGCATGACCGTGGAGCGGCGGCTCCAGATCTTGATGACATCCTTGCGCCCTGATGAACGTGCCGTCTCTGCCTTCTTGAGCAGATAGCCGTCCACAAACGGGCCTTTCCAGACTGAACGCGACATGAGTGCGCTTCCTTACCGCTTGGCTTTCTTCTCGTGGCGCGTGCGCACGATGTATTTCGAGGTCCGCTTGTTGGTGCGGGTCTTGGTACCCTTGGTGCCCTTGCCCCACGGGGTAACCGGGTGACGGCCACCTGACGTGCGGCCTTCGCCACCGCCATGGGGATGGTCAATCGGGTTCATGGCAACACCGCGCACGCTCGGCTTCTTGCCGAGCCAGCGGTTGCGGCCGGCTTTGCCGATCGAGACGTTGGTGTGATCGGGGTTCGACACCGCACCGACCGTCGCCATGCAGGTGAGCAGCACCTTGCGCGTTTCACCCGACGACAGGCGCAGAAGCGCATAGCCCTGATCGCGGCCGATATACTGTGCGTAATTGCCGGCCGAACGCGCCAGCTTGCCGCCGGCACCCGGCTTCACTTCGATATTGTGGACCAAGGAACCGACGGGCATCGCACCCAGCGGCATCGCATTGCCCGGCTTCACGTCGACGCGCGCGCCCGACACAACCTCGTCGCCCGGCGCAAGGCGCTGCGGCGCGAGAATATAGGCGAACGTGCCGTCCGTGTACTTCACGAGCGCAATGAAGCCCGAACGGTTCGGGTCATATTCGAGACGCTCGACCTTGGCCGGCATGTCGAACTTGTTGCGCTTGAAGTCGATGACGCGATAGGCGCGCTTGTGCCCGCCGCCGCGCCAGCGCTGCGTGATGCGCCCGGTGTTGTTGCGCCCGCCCTTTTCGGACTGGCCTTCCGTCAACGCCTTGAGCGGTCCGCCCTTGTGGAGGGCCGAACGGTCCACCAGCACCAGCTGGCGCATGCCTGGCGTAACGGGATTATATGTTTTCAAGGCCATGGTTCAGAGCCCCGTGGTCACGTCGATCGAATGGCCCTGCATCAGGGTCACGACCGCTTTTTTGGTTTCGTTGCGACGGCTGACGATGCCCTTGAAGCGCTTGAGCTTGCCCTTCTGGCGCAGCGTGTTCACCGCCTTGACCTTTACCTTGAAGAGGGCTTCCACGGCTTCCTTGATCTCGGGCTTCGTCGCCTTGAGCGGCACGCGGAAGACAACCTGGTTGTTCTCCGAAGCCGACGTGGACTTTTCCGTGATGACCGGCGAAAGGATCGTCGAATAATGCTTGAGCGCGGTCATGACAGACGCTCCTCGATCTTGGTGACGGCGTCGCGCGTCAGGACCAGCGTGTCGCGGCGCAGGATGTCATAGACATTGAGACCAACCGTCGGCAGCAGCGTCACATTGACGATGTTGCGCGCGGCGCGCTCAAAGCCGGCGTCGAACGCGCCGTCAACGACACAGACCGAGGCAAGGCCGAGCTTCTTGAAGGCAGCGGCAACTTCCTTCGTCTTGGGCGCGGGCACGGTGGCCACGTCCACGATGATCAGCTTGTTGTCCCGATGCTTGGCCGAGAGCGCGAGCCGGAGGCCAAGCGCACGGACCTTCTTGGGCAGGTCATAGGCATGGCTGCGCACGACCGGGCCCATGGCACGTCCACCGCCGCGGTACTGCGGCACGTTGCGCGCACCGTGACGGGCACCGCCCGAACCCTTCTGCTTCACCGACTTCTTCTTCGTCTTGTTGACCTCGGCGCGGGTCAGCGTCTTGTGCGTACCCGCACGGCGCTTGGCCAGCTGCCAATTGACAACGCGGTGCAGGATGTCGGCGCGGGGTTCAAGGCCGAAAATATCGTCCTTGAGCTCGATCGTGCCGGCGTCAGTGCCCGTAAGTGATTTGACGGTCGCCTTCATGTCGTTACGCGTCCTTGTTCGCAGACTTGCGGACTGCGCCCGGCTTGGGGGCGTCCTTCGGAAGCGCTTCCTTCACCGCATCGCGCACGGCAACCCAGCCGCCCTTGGAACCGGGAACCGCACCGCGCACCATGATGATGCCGCGTTCGGCATCAGTGCGGACGACTTCCACGTTCTGGGTGGTGACGAGCACCTGGCCCATGTGGCCGGCCATCTTCTTGCCCTTGAACACCTTGCCGGGGTCCTGGCGCTGACCGGTCGAACCGTGTGAACGGTGCGAAACCGAAACGCCGTGCGAGGCTTCAAGACCGGCAAAGTTGTGCCGCTTCATGACGCCCTGGAAACCGCGACCGATGGTGATGCCCGAAACATCAACCTTCTGGCCAGCCACGAAGTGGTCCGCTGTCAGCTCATCGCCGACGGCAAGGAGATTGTCCTTGCTGACACGGAACTCCATGACCTTGCGCTTGGGCTCGACATGGGCCTTGGCGAAATGACCGCGCACAGGCTTGGAAACGCGCGCGGGCTTTGTCACCCCGGCGCCAAGCTGCACGGCCACATAGCCGTCTTTTTCGACAGTGCGTTGCGCGACAACCTGGCAGTTGTCGAGCTTCAGCACGGTTACGGGGACATGCTTTCCGTCGTCTGTAAAGACGCGGGTCATTCCCAGTTTTTGGACGATCACACCGGACCGCATGGGCAAACCCTCAGAGCTTGATCTCGACATCGACGCCGGCCGCAAGGTCGAGCTTCATCAGCGCGTCCACTGTTTGCGGATTCCAGTCAACAATGTCGAGTACACGCTTGTGCGTGCGGATTTCGAACTGCTCGCGACTCTTCTTGTCCGCATGCACCGAACGGTTCACCGTGAACTTTTCGATGCGTGTGGGCAGCGGAATGGGACCGCGGACCTTTGCACCTGTGCGCTTGGCCGTATTCACGATTTCCCGCGTGGACGAATCCAGGATGCGGTGATCGAAGGCCTTGAGCCGGATGCGGATATTTTGCGCCTGCATGGCCATCCCTTACTTGATGATCTTCGCGACGACGCCTGCACCGACGGTGCGGCCGCCCTCGC
>CAZBRT010000006.1:0-2918 GCA_964494625.1 uncultured Flavobacteriaceae bacterium
CTCGATGGCCCAAAGCAGGATGGCGATGGCGTCGGCTTCGTTGTCGTCTGCGGGCAAAAACCCTTTGGCCTTGGCCGCCGCGATCATGGCCTCTTTCGGCGCATTCCCCTTGCCAGTGGCATGTCGCTTGATGGTGCCGACAGGCACGCCCTGATAAGGCACGCCTCGCAGTTCGGCAAAAGCCGTCAGTGTCGCCATCAGTCCGCCATAGATGTGAGCCGCATCGGTGCCCGCGTGCCGCCGCACCTCTTCAAACCAGATGGCTGAGATCGGGCCCGAGAGACGGTCGATTTCGCCCAGCCAGTTGGTGAAGCGCAGATAGCGCATACCGCCACCATCGAAGCGGCCGGGACGGAAAGTTGCGGTGCCGCTGGTGATCAGACCGTCGTGGCCGCGCAAGGCCCAGCCGGTCGTAGTGCCCAGATCGAGGGCGAGGATGCATGAACCGGAAACTCGCCCCGGTTGGGGGCGCAGGTCCGGCATGGAGATCGTCTGGTTCATGTTGAAGGCTCACAGGCAGTGGGCCTTCGGCTTTGGTCACGCTGATGGAATCACGGCAGACGGGCGCAATCAAGAAAAATCCGCAATGCTGGCGCTTTGGTTCGCTGGCCCCACTTGGTCCCACCTCAATCGATAGTGGGGCCAGAAAAGTGCGTTGAAAATCAATGCTGTCCCCACTGGCCCTACCTGGTCCCACCTCTTTCTTTCCGATGCATGAAGAAGGGAGGGACTAGCGTGGCCCCATAATTCCTATGGGAAAGGAACAGGAGTTGGTGGCCCAGGTGGGGCCAGTGGGGACACGATTGATATTGATGGACTTTTTCTGTCCCAACTTCCCCACCAAGGTGGGGACAGATCGGAAGGTGGGGCCACGGCAAAACGAAAAGGGGCACCCTCGCGGATGCCCCCTGTCGTCGGCTGGCTGCAATTCTGTCAGTCCCTTCGTTCTGGCCTGCGATAGCGCCATTCGCGGGCCTCGCCCGTCCGGCGACGATACCGCTCCCAATGCCGAGATTTCAGCCACGCACCGACCCGCATCTGATCGATCTTCGTCCATTTCGCAGGTTCAATTCCAAGGGCCCCTTCGAGAATTTCGCCCACGGACACGTCGCGGATCGGATCGACCCGCTCGATCTCTTCTTCCTGCCAATCCTCATACCCCGCGTGGCCGCGATTGACGCTGCGGGTGTCGTGGGTGAGCCATCTGTCGATGCGCGCGTCCCATGCGTCACCCTGATACCGGGATTCTTGTTCGGTTCGGGCCTCTGCCAGCAGATCCGCATCGTCGATCCACCAGATCGCGCCTTCGCGGAAACGATGGACAGCCTCGGCCCAGAGCTGGTCGCGGTCGCGGGCCAGAGCCGCGATGTCGATGGTGCCGCAGCGGAGCGGCCAGAAGCGGCGGTTGCCGGTCTCGTCGCGTAGATAGGTGTCGGGGTTGACCGTGCCAGCGAAGACGCATTGGCGTGGCACCTCTACGGTATAGCGGCCGTAAGGCGGGCGGAAACGGTCGGTGGTGCGGGTCAGGAACGCCTTGATGCGGGACACTTCTGCGCGGCCTATGGCGTCGAGTTCTGCGATTTCCACGATCCAGATGCCCTGCATGTGGATCGCCGCGTCCTTTGACCCCAGCTCGGGCAGTTCGTCGGTGAACCATTCCTCGCCCGCCAGCACCTTGAGTGCGGTGGATTTGCGCGCGCCTTGCGGGCCTTCAAGGATCAGCATGTGGTCGGCCTTGACGCCCGGTCGGAAGATGCGGGCGATGGCCGAAATCAGCCACAGCGCACCAACGGTGTGATGGAAGGCAGTGGGTTCGGCCCCGAGATAGGCGCTGGTCCAGGTCTCGATCCGGGGCGTGCCATCCCAGCGCAGGTGATCCAGCCAGTCCCGCACCGGGTGAATGCGATGATCGCGTGCCACCGCTCCAATGGCGCGTCCGACCACCATTGGGGCGACGTTGACGCCGCGCAGCTGCAGCCATTCGGCGGTGCGAACTTCGTCCGCATCCTCCCACGCGCGGGGAAACGGGCCGGTTGCGCCATCCCATGGCAGCGGTTGCCGCACAACGATTGCCTGCGCGAAGTCGTCGAAGGCCAGAACTCCTGCGAAGGCGATATCGGAGGTCAGGGCAATGATGACATTGGCCTCGTTGCGTTCGGGTGTACCTGCCATGTCCTGACGCAGTCGGTTGAACCAGGCCGGTTTGGCGATCCGTGCGTTTGGATCGCCACTGGCGTTCACGCGGCGACCGAGTTCAAGAAGCTGCTTTTCCAGAATCGCCATGGGAATGCCGGTCGCAGTCTTTATTCGCGCCAGGATCTGGCGCGCAGGCAGCGGGTCCAGCCGCGCCAGCGCAATGCGGCCAAGCAGCTGGCCGAGGCCCGTGATGTCGGGCGGATTGGTCAACGCATCGGCGGAGGCGACGAGAGCCTCAATGGGATTGTCACAAACAGGGAGGCCTTCTGCCCCTGCCATCTCACTGATCGCGGGGACGTCCTGCCCGGCGCGATAGTCCTCGGCACGGGCCCCGCGCATCAGATCGTCGTTGAAATCATCGCCATGGAGGGGCAGGACGATTTCATTCGGAATGTCGGCCCGGTTCAGCCGATCCGACAGGGTCGCGGCGGCCTGACGCCCTGCATCGCCTGCATCAGCATAGATGGTGATGCGCCTCGTGCCGTCGGGCCAGCGAAAACGTGCCAGCCCATCGGCCGAAAGGGTCGCCCAGACCTGCGTGCCGAAAAGGTCGTGCGCCGCAAGGGCCGTTTCGATGCCTTCGGCAACGCCAAGATGGCCGTCGTCCCGAATGGCGAACAGACGCACCGCGGCGTCCGCAACAGAACCCAGCATCTTCTTGCCTGCTGGGGCCTTGGCGCTGCCGTCGTCCAGAAGAAAAGTGCGATGGATGCCGGGCGCCC
>CAZBRT010000006.1:3018-4595 GCA_964494625.1 uncultured Flavobacteriaceae bacterium
GGGGCCTTGGCGCTGCCGTCGTCCAGAAGAAAAGTGCGATGGATGCCGGGCGCCCGATCACCATTCGCGAACCGCGCCAGCGCGATCAACCCCGGCCAGCCACGCTTGGTCTCGAAGTCTGCAAGGTCGGGATGGAACATCAGATCCGGCGAGGCAGGGTCCGATAGCCCGCGCGCGCGGAGGTAGTCCTCACCCACGGAGCCCGCCAACGGGACTGCGCCAGCGACAAGCCTGGCGATCTCGGCGGAATGATCGGGCTTGGGGCGCAGTGCGGACCGAGGTGCCGGATGGTCCATGCCCGCGATGCGCGCCGCCTCGTCGAAAAGTGCGGCGTCAGAGAGGCCGGTTGCCTGTGCGATCAGGTCGATCGGGCCCGCACGCTCGCCGGTGGCATAGTCGAAGCCCCAGCCGGCATAGGGCCCGTCGAGATGGATGGTGCAGGATCCGTCCTTGCGCGGGGCCCGGCCCGAAAGATCGGCGCAGCGCAGCGCACGCCGGTCGCGGGCAAGCTGTGCCTCCGGGAACAGTCGCGGCAGCCAGTCGTTGGCCGTGATGGCCAACCGGTCACGCACCGCCGCCAGGTCATGGCGGGGGGTGGAGGTGGCGACATCGTTCAGGTCGATCATCGCGTCCCCTTCAGGCCAGTAGCACCAGGCCGCGCTCGGCCCGGGTGATCGCGGTATAAAGCCATCGGCGGCGGTCCAGATCGGTGCGGCCCATCCCGTCGTCCCAGACGATTACGTTCTCCCATTGCGATCCCTGCGCCTTGTGAGCCGTGATTGCCCAACCGAAGGTGGCCTCGGTCAGCAGTCGCTTGTCCTTCCAGTCGCGGTCATGACGTTTCGGGTCATTGGCGATATGATCCTCGAAATGCCCCTTGTAGACGCGCAAACGGCCCGGTCGGCCATCGCGATCAACTGGCCCGACCCGGCGACCATCTTCATCATGGACGATCGCCGAGAAATAGAGACTGCCTTCGTCGACGATGCCTTCCAGCGTCAGGAACATGCCGTTGATCAGCCCGAGGTCGTTCTGGTTTTTCAGGCAGATAATCTTCTCGGCCGCGCCAGTGGGCAGGAATGTTCCGCCGAAACCCGCTGCCGCGCGCATGGAATTGTTCAACTGCAGCCGCGTCGCGTTCAGGCCACAGATCAACTGCCCGCCGCGCAGCGCCTGATCCGGGGTGATGTCGCCTTTGCGCAGCTTTGCAACGAAAGAGTCGTAAGTGCCGAATCCGATGGGTTCACCCATCCGCGCCATGGTGGCCAGCCGGATGATGGCGCTTTCGGCCGCCTGGCGGTGGATCTCAGTTAGCATCACGTCGGGCGCGTCGCGAGTGAAGGCACCTTCACCCTTGATGGGGGGCAACTGGCCGGGATCGCCCAGCACCAGGATCGGCTTGCCGAAACTCATCAGGTCACGCGCCATCTCCTCGCCCACCATCGACACCTCGTCCAGCACGATCAGCCTGGCATCAGCGGCGTCGCTCTGCGGGTTCAGGGCAAAGCGGGGGTGTTTCATGGCCGACAGCGCCTGGCGCATTGCCTCGATCCCGGCCTCGGCCGCAGTCCTGTCGA
>CAZBRT010000007.1:0-1649 GCA_964494625.1 uncultured Flavobacteriaceae bacterium
TGGCCGGCACGTTCTTCGTCGACGTACGCCTGGATCCAGATGGTGGCCGGGTCGATCAGGGTGAAGATCGCATCGCCGGCCTTCACCACTGTGCCCGGCTCGGCATGGCGCGCGACGATCAGTGCGTCATAGGGCGCAAGCAGCCGGTGATGGGTGAGAACGGCTTCCTCCTGCCGCAGTGCGGCAGCCGCGTCAAGGCTCTGTGCCCGGATCACTGCCACATCAGCCTCGGCCACGGCCAGATCGGCGCGGGCCACATCCTCGTCGCGTTGCGCTTCCTCGGCGCGTTGGACCGACGCGATATCACGCTGTACCAACCCTTGCTGACGGCGGTTCGCCGCTTCGCGCTCGGCCAGAACGGCACGGGCGCGCACCACGGCTGCGGTGGCCTTGGCAAGATTGGCCTCATTGGCCGTCACCGCTGCGTCCGCGCGGGCAACGCGCGCTTCCTGCTCGGCGGAGTGAAGGACGGCAAGCTCCTGCCCTTTAGTCACGCTGTCCCCAGCATCGGCGGAAAGCCGGGTCAGCGCGGCGCCCACCTCGAAGCCGACACGGCTGAGGATGCGCGCCTCGACGGTGCCGAGCCCGTAGATGCGAAGGGTCACATCGTGTACGGGCTGAACGACCGTCACCGTCAGCGGGCGCTCCGTGAAGAACAGGAAGCCGACCCCAACGGCGGCCGCCAGCACCACGCCCAACAACGAGATGCGCCGCATCGTCTATTCTCCTCGCACAGCCAGAAGCCGGCATTGCACGTCGAACAGCCGCAATCCCTCCTCGCGAAGGTTGAAATCGCGCGCGCCGAGCGCCCAGCGGATTGCCACCCCCTGCACGAGTGCGGTCAGCAGCACCGCCACATCGTTTGCGGCGACGTCGTCCCAAAGCACGCCCGCCTGCTGCCCGGCGCCGACCTCCCGCGCAAGCAGGCCACGAAAGGCCGTGAGCCTGCCGTGAAACGTGGCGCGCAGTTCCGCATTGGTGACGTTCAGTTCACGTGAGAACAGCAGCATCGGCAGGGCGGGGGTCGCAGCGATCTGCGCGAATTGCGCGGCAATCAGTGCGCGCAACCGGATAACCGGCGCGTTGCCGAGGTTGAGAGCTTCGTCCCAGGCCGTTGTCATCCGCTCGGCGACATGCTCGGCCACGGCCTGCCACAGCGCCGCCTTGGTCGGAAAATGCCGAAACAGCGCCGCCTGCGTGACGCCGATCTGCGACGCGACGGCGCCTGTCGTCACCCGGTCCGGCCCGATCCGGTCGGTCAGATCGAGCACGGTGGCCACGATCTCGGCCTTGCGGAGTTTTGCTGACTTGCGCACGGGGCGCCTCTTTGGTTAGTAAGCGATCACAAACAAATTTAAGCGGACTCACGCGATGCGTCAATTATCGGGCGTCACTTTCTGCATGTATTGATTGTCACGACACTGGGGGCCAGATGGGAAGCTCGTTTCAGAGCATCCTCCTCTGACAAATCATAGATCGACGCCGATCAGCAAACCCACCGATGTTTAGCCGGGACTAACCGGCAACCCTACGATAGTAGTTTTCTGCTTTCTCCGCTTTTTAAGAGGGCGCATGTTCATCCGTGACCGCAAATGAACGAACAGCCTAGACGCTCGCTGACCGTGACTGAAGAACGCTGCCGCATCTAG